>NZ_BNAG01000002.1:0-764139 GCF_014653175.1 Roseivirga thermotolerans | reverse complement strand
CTGGTACGGTGCTTGAAATGAGGACACCCGGATTGGTCAAGTCGGCTTCTACGCTAAACTGTGTAGCGGCCGTGTTGCCATTAGTTGCAGCGTCTTGCGCCACATTAGCCGCTACATCAATGGTTACCGTTCCGTCAGTCGTGGGTGTAATATCGGCCGTATAAACCGAGGCACTGGTAGCCGTAAAATTAGAGGCTGTCGCATTGTTTAAGGTAATATCGCCAATGGTAAAGCCGGTTACATCTTCTGAGAAAGTGAATGTTCCTGTGAATGTGTTATTGGTTGGATCTGGTACGGTGCTTGAAATGAGGACACCCGGATTGGTCAAGTCGGCTTCTACGCTAAACTGTGTAGCGGCCGTGTTGCCATTAGTTGCAGCGTCTTGCGCCACATTAGCCGCTACATCAATGGTTACTGTTCCGTCAGTCGTGGGTGTGATATCGGCCGTGTAAACCGATGCACTGGTAGCCGTAAAATTAGAGGCTGTCGCATTGTTTAAGGTGATATCGCCAATGGTAAATCCGGTTACATCTTCTGAGAAAGTGAAAGTTGCGGTGAAGGTTCCGTTTGTAGGGTCAGCTACAGTACTTGTAATTGTAACACCCGGATTAGTCAAATCGGCTTCCACACTAAATTGAGTGGCTGCAGTGTTGCCGTTACTTGCAGCATCTTGCGCCACATTGGCTGCTACATCTATGGTCACCGTTCCGTCAGTCGTTGGTGTAATATCGGCCGTATAAACCGAGGCGCTGGTTTGTGAGAAGTTTGAAGCAGTGGCGTTGCCCAGGGTAATATCAGCTTCCACAAAACCGGTTACATCTTCGCTAAAAGTGAAGGTGGCGGAGAAGGTTCCGTTTGTAGGGTCAGCTACAGTACTTGTAATTGTAATATCCGGATTGGTCAAATCGGCTTCTACGCTAAATTGAGTGGCTGCAGTGTTTCCATTAGTAGCCGCATCTTGAGCCACATTGGCTGCTACATCAATGGTTACTGTTCCGTCAGTCGTGGGCGTGATATCGGCCGTATAAACCGAGGCGCTGGTTTGTGAGAAGTTTGAAGCAGTGGCGTTGCCCAGGGAGATATCCCCTATCACAAAACCTGTTACATCTTCGCTAAAAGTGAAGGTGGCAGAGAAGGTTCCATTTGTTGGGTCTGCAACAGTACTTGTAATTGTAACATCCGGATTGGTCAAGTCCGCTTCTACACTAAATTGAGTGGCTGCAGTGTTTCCATTAGTAGCCGCATCTTGAGCCACATTGGCTGCTACATCAATGGTTACCGTTCCGTCAGTTGTGGGTGTAATATCGGCCGTATAAACCGATGCACTGGTTTGAGAGAAGTTCGATGCAGTGGCGTTGCCCAGGGTAATATCGCCAATGGTAAAGCCGGTTACATCTTCTGAGAAAGTGAAAGTTGCGGTGAAGGTTCCGTTTGTAGGGTCAGCTACAGTACTTGTAATTGTAACACCCGGATTGGTCAAGTCGGCTTCTACGCTAAATTGAGTAGCTGCAGTATTGCCGTTACTTGCAGCATCCTGCGCTACATTAGCCGCTACATCAATGGTTACTGTTCCGTCAGCTGTGGGTGTAATATCGGCCGTATAAACCGAGGCACTGGTAGCCGCAAAATTAGAGGCTGTCGCATTGTTTAAGGTAATATCGCCAATGGTAAAGCCGGTTACATCTTCACTGAAAGTGAATGTTGCGGTGAATGTGTTATTGGTTGGGTCTGGTACGGTGCTTGAAATGACGACCCCCGGATTGGTCAAATCGGCTTCTACGCTAAATTGAGTGGCTGCAGTGTTTCCATTAGTAGCCGCATCTTGAGCTACATTAGCCGCAATATCAATGGTTACTGTTCCGTCAGTTGTGGGCGCGATATCGGCCGTATAAACCGAGGCACTGGTAGCCGTAAAATTAGAGGCTGTCGCATTGTTTAAGGTGATATCGCCAATGGTAAAATCTGTTACATCTTCACTGAAAGTGAATGTTGCGGTGAATGTGTTATTGGTTGGGTCTGGTACGGTGCTTGAAATGACGACCCCCGGATTGGTCAAATCGGCTTCTACGCTAAATTGAGTGGCTGCAGTGTTTCCATTAGTAGCCGCATCTTGAGCTACATTAGCCGCAATATCAATGGTTACTGTTCCGTCAGTTGTGGGCGCGATATCGGCCGTATAAACCGAGGCACTGGTAGCCGTAAAATTAGAGGCTGTCGCATTGTTTAAGGTGATATCGCCAATGGTAAAATCTGTTACATCTTCACTGAAAGTGAATATTGCTGTGAAAGTTCCGTTTGTAGGGTCAGCTACAGTACTTGTAATTGTAATATCTGGATTCGTTAAGTCAGCTTCCACACTAAATTGAGTGGCTGCAGTGTTTCCATTAGTAGCCGCATCTTGAGCCACATTGGCTGCTACATCTATGATTACTGTTCCGTCTGTCGTGGGTGTGATATCGGCCGTATAGACCGAGGCACTGGTTTGTGAGAAGTTCGAAGCAGTGGCGTTGCCTAGGGTGATATCCCCTATCACAAAACCTGTTACATCTTCTGAGAATGTGAATGTTGCACTGAAGATTTCGTTAGTAGGATCGCCCACTGGGGTGGTAATAGTCACAGTTGGTGATGTAATATCGGCTTCTACACTAAACTGTGTACCGGCCGTGTTTCCATTGCTTGCAGCATCCTGCGCTACATTAGCCGCTACATCAATGGTTACTGTTCCGTCAGCTGTGGGTGTAATATCGGCCGTGTAAACCGAGGCACTGGTAGCCGTAAAATTAGAGGCTGTCGCATTGTTTAAGGTGATATCGCCAATGGTAAAGCCAGTCACATCTTCTGAGAATGTGAAAGTTGCGGTAAAGGCAGTATTAGTTGGATCGCTAACAGAACTAGATATAATTACCGTGGGAGCCGTAACATCTCTTACCAAAAGATTAAAAGTACAATTATCAACATTGGAAGCTGCATCTGTAGCGGTTAATGTAATTGTATGGTTACCTAAGCCCACAACAGTTCCTGGAGCTGGGCTTTGGGTGACAGTCGGACTTGGGTCACAACTATCAGTAACCGCGGCCATAGCCCGATAGTCGGGAACCGTGGTTGTTGTAGCCGCATTTATATTAATCGTTTTATTTGTTGGGCAGGAAATAACAGGAGTATCGTTTACCACTGTCACCGTTCTTGTTTCAGAAACGGGACAGCTACCGTTAGTCGTGTACCTTACGATATAAGTACCGGGAGTACTGATTGACAAATCTATCCTGCCAGTAGAACTATTCATAACAAGCCCTCCAGGAGAACTCGTAAAGGTACCGCCTGCATCACCTGTAATTGTAGCAGAAGGATCAGTACCGTTATAGCAATAACTACTATTACTGTAACTGAAAGAAGCATCTTCTACTGTCCCAAGCTTAGGAAGTATCTTCAAGTCCACGTCCCGACTATATACACTTAATATCTTTTCATTTCCGAACTTGGTTGTGGTAATGCTATTTGAACCATCTCCATTTCCTTGTCCATGGGCATTAGACTGAACTATTAATTGATCATTCGCATCTCCGGGATGCATGACTACTCCCACATAGAACCTACTGGTAGTGGGAACAGGAAGAGAGGGCAACTCGATAAAAATTTCTTTAAAAGAGTTACTCGGAACCCCTAATGCCGTAGGCGATAAGCCTGTAACTCCTCCAACCTGAGTCCCAGGCTTTCCAGAATTATCATTATAGACCATTACATCGAATCGGGCATTATTATTTGCATCAGACAGAAAGCCTAAGCCCAATGTAACCGCACCCACTGGAGTTGTACCCGGAGTGGGACTGGTAAACCCTTCAAAGATTGTTTTTGAGTCTGTTGGATTATTTGAGTTGGCCGGATCTGGTATACCTGTAAGCCTGCCCGTTAAGTAGTTATAAACAACTGTTGATGGAGCTGGGTTTAGCCACTCATCTGACAGAGTAGCGCATTCTTGTGCATTCCCATTAACAATAGTTAAAACCACAAATACCAAGGTGAGTGATATTCTTATACTCATCCTCTCTAAAAAAGGCTCGAAGTTCGAAACAGCTCTA
This sequence comes from Roseivirga thermotolerans, assembly GCF_014653175.1. Classification (GTDB taxonomy): domain Bacteria; phylum Bacteroidota; class Bacteroidia; order Cytophagales; family Cyclobacteriaceae; genus Roseivirga; species Roseivirga thermotolerans. Next base: position 760,063 of record NZ_BNAG01000002.1, on the reverse strand, counting down.
CAATAGAAAATTGATTTGATTGATTTAACTTTCATAATGGGTAAGCAATACAAAGCTAAACCTGAGATGTAACCCAAAAAATACGTAGCGATACGTATTTTAACCCTTGCGTGAGACAATCCAAGCGTGGAACATTGGTCAAAAATTAGGATTTGAGCTATTGTAAAGGTATTTCTAACTCAATGCGAGTACCATGGGCATCTGACTCAATGTTTATCTTGCCCTTGAGCATGGCTATTCTTTCGTGCAGTGTTTTCAGTCCTAATGAACCTCCCGACTGTTGTTCATTTTCTACCGAAAAGCCTTTACCATTATCTTGAATATTAATTAGCACCTTGTTCTTTTTTCGTGCTATGGTAAGCTTGGCCGAAACGGCATTGGCGTGCTTTACAATATTATTTAGAGCTTCTTGAATAATGCGATACAGATTGAGCTCTTCCTCTGCATCGAAAATACCATCAATATTTTCCAGCTCAATAGCAAAGAACACTTCTGTATTTTCATCGAGCTTACGGATCAACTCTTCCAGGGCGGCCGTAAGTCCTAACCTACTCAATACTACCGGGTGTAGGTTTCTGGTTATGCTCCTTACCTCTTCCAAAGTTGCACTAACGTTCTTTACCATCTGCGGATCGCGGCTGGCATTGGCCTGATTCTTTAGTAAAATCAGCTGTTGGCCTACACTATCGTGCAAATCACGGGATATTCTCATTCGCTCTTCTTCCTGAACTCTCAGAAGTGCTCGTGAGTAGTGTTGCCCTAAGGCTCTTGCTTTGTTGGCTTGCCTTATAAAATAATAGCTCACGACAATAACAACCAGCAAACACAAGAATCCAAACCATAAGGTTTTATAGAAAAACTCTCTGGCATGAATGTGAAGTGACAACTCCTTCCCAAAAGAGGCTCCTTCCGAGTCCACCATTCTAACCTTTAGCAGGTACTGGCCGGCTTCGAGGTTATTGAACTGAATTTCGCCAGGCTGCTTTATGGGTAGCCATTCACCATTGTTCAACTTAAATTCCATGTTCACCTTTGTGGGCTGAGTGAGCCCTACCGGGGCTACCTGAATTCTCAAGAATTTGTTTTCAGCGGGTAGAGACACACTGCCTAACTCTGTCAATTCTGCCGGAGCTATTATGGTGGTGTTTGACTTTACCTTGCTATCGAAATAAGTAAGGCCGGTAAGTACCACCTCACCTCCTTTCTCCACTTTTTCAAGGTCTTGCGGAAAGAAATAGTTAAGCCCTTTTATGGCACCAAGAAACACTCCACCATTTTCTAATTGAAGAAAACTGAATCGGTTAAATTCATTATTGCTCAGGCCATCGTCTTCCACAAACCTTTCTGTTTCTCCGGTTTGTGGGTTAAACTTTACAAGTCCTGAAAATGTGGCAAACCACAGGTTTTTTTCCTGATCTTCAAATACCGATGCTATAGGGCTCCCGGCAGGATCGGTAAAAAACAATTCGGGCCGGCTGTTTTCCTCTTTTATTTGATACACTCTGCCATCGACAGTTGTAAATAACAGCCCATGCCGCTTTAGCACACTCAGCATCATCAACTTGTCTGATGATATGGGAATATCTACATAAACCTCTTCCCCCTGTTTAAATTTGAACAGACCGCTGGTTGTGGTGGCATAAAAGCTGTCATTAAATTTCGTCAGATCCATCACGTTCAGTGAATCGTTTTTTGTCAGGGGTCTGTTAACCTTCCTGGACTTATCGAATTCCATTAGCGGAAAGTTTGCGGCTCCATAGACTATTCTATTTCCATCATCTACCATTGCAGAGACAGGATAGTGCCTGAATCTCTCAACTTCCCTTGTATCAGGGTTTATGAATAAGACACCTTCGTTGTAGTTGGTCCAGATGCCGCGTTGGTCCATAAAAACACCTCGGATCTCCGAAGCTGAAAATGGCTGACCATCGAGAAAGATCGGAAAGGGTTCTTCCGTATTTTCAGCAATATCTATCAAATAAAAACCACTGGCTTCTGTAGCCACCAAATACCTATTGGGGCCATAAGGTATTATGCACCTTAGGCTGTGGTCTTCTAAAAAAGTGCTTACACCAAAATTTTTAAAAACAACATGAGCCAGCCTTCCCGGTTCGGTCAAAAACAATTCTTTCTTTAAATCACGACTTGCGGCATTGATCGCATTGGCCCTATTTACCCGAACATCGGGCTGGTCATGCGCCTCATCTACATACGCTCTTTTAATTATGAGTTGACCTTCCGCCACATTGAACCATGCTATATTTCCATGGTTGTCGTTGATGGCATAGAGTTTCTGGTATAGGCCGGTATTTATGAGTGTTTTCTTTGCACTGCGGGCCGGCTTGAAATTACTCTCTGACCATGTCATTTCATGGTCGTTGTATTGATAGGTTCCGTAGCCATTTTTTAGGACAAACTGATACTTTCCTTCAAACAAGAACGAACCAACAAGTGCCAGAACTTCCGGGTTAGCCACTTTTTCAAGACCGAAGTCTTCATAGTCAAACTCCTTCAAAATTTGCCCTTTGAGTCCATAAGCGGTTATGCCCATGCGGGCTTCGGAAATAAGGAAATGATCTTTGAAAGGGATAACCTGATGCAAGTGAGACTCACCTCGCTCAGACATTAAATCGAATAGCTTATCAAAGCTTAAATCGTCATTTAGGCGAAACAGGCTGGACTTTCCAAAAGCATCCAGCGATATAAAAGTGGATGTATCTTGCACAAAGATGTTTGAAATATCTACATGACCATCCAAAGTGGGAATAGGTACAGACTGAACTTTGAAAGTGGAAGGGTCGAAGAGATAAATCTCATCAAATCCGTTGGAGGAAAACCATAAATAGAAGAGCCCATCTGCTCGCTTTTTTAGCAAAAAGCTAATGGGCGAAAGTTCTTCGGAAATCGGCAACGGCACGGTGTGAAAGTTATATCCATCGAACCACTGCAGCTTGGGCACGTTCTTTAAAAAGGTACTGGCTCCTAAATCTGACTCAAGACCGCTAATCCACAGCCAGCCATTATTGTCATAGACTAACGAGTGAATGTCGCCAACTTCCAGCCCGTCTTTTACACCATAGGTTTGCAGTGAAAGAACCCCTTTGTCATTATCAGTTTGTGCCAAAAGTGAGCAGGTACCCCAAAGCAGCCACAGCCAAAACAAGGGTTTCAGATAGTGTTTAGGGCTATTCACTAGTTCAATAGATGTTTATTCTGCAAAACCCAGGCAATCAAACCATTAGCCTTCCCTTCAAGATTCAGTTTTTGAATAATATTGCTCCTGTGCTTTTCTACCGTTCTCTCCGAAATAAAGAGGCTTTCGGCTATATCACGGGTCGATTGATTTTTGGAAATGAGTTTGAGAATTTTGCGTTCAGACGGAGTGAGCGACTCTACGCGTTCCAGCGCAGACTGCGCATTCTTCACATCCTTTAGTTGAAACGCTTTGCTGAAATACTGCCCCCCTTTTTCCACCTCTTGAATACAGTTATCAATTTCTTCCAGTGCATCTTCCTTTAAAAGATACCCGGAAACATTGAGGCTCTTGGCTCTGGCAATAAACTCTGTCTCCTTATGATAAGAAAGGATAATGAATTTGGTGTTGTAACCGTGTTCCATGCAATACTTAGCTACAGAAAGTCCATCCATCTCAGGCATTTCTATATCTAAAATAGCAATTGAAGGGACTCGTTCAGTAATAATCTTCAAAATTGACTTTCCGTCTTTTGCAGTGGCCAGCACGTTGTAACCTTTTGATATAAGGTTCGCCTCAAGCCCTTCAAGTAGCAAAGGGTGATCGTCTGCCAATACAATGGAAATGTGGTTCATGTCTACCCGGTAGTTATCGCTAAGATAAGGCTTATTGACACTACCGGGGAATACGTAATGCTACGTAATTGCATTTGGCTGTTTATGACGGCAATATTTAGGGCGAAAAAGAAACGATCTCAAACGCCAACTATTTTTGATATCCTTGGCCAAGCTCAACCGTGAACCTCTTTGAATGCTTGTTTAATTTAAAGGGATTCCCGATCGATGTCGGGAATGACGCTTAGTTTTTGAGGCCGTTTCTCAAAATTCTGTAGAAATGGTTATTCACCAAAAATGCTCGCCAACTTGGCTTCGAGGGCACGGCCTCGTAAGTTCTTGCCAATTACACGGCCTTCCGGGTCGAGCAGTAGGGCAAAAGGAATGGCATTAATTTTATAGGTTATGGCTGCTGCCGACTGAAAATACTTGAGATCGGACACATGGTAAGGCCACACCAAGCCATCTTTTTCAATAGCATCTATCCATTGCTGCTTGGAACGGTCCAGGCTCACGCTAAACACCTCGAAACCTTCATCGTTGTACTTCTCATACATGCGCACCACATTCGGGTTTTCCATACGACAAGGCTTGCACCAGGCTGCCCAAAAATCGAGCAGCACATATTTACCACGCAAATCGGAAAGGCTTAGCATTTCTCCATCGGGAGTTTCCATGGTAATGTCAGGAGCCACCTCTCCCATGGCCACAGCCGGCCTAAAGGCCTCTACATTTTCTGCGAAGTATTGAACGTCTGAAGAATTAGGAATTTCTTTTTGAAGCTTGGTAGCCAACGAATCAAGAAATGCGAATTCATCAGTCTTATTGCTAATAAAGTCAGTAATCAGTAAGCTCACCAGAGAACTTTCGAAACTCATGGCCATCTTCTTTAGTCGGTCTACTTTAGCAGTCTCAAGTTCGAGGGCTTGTGCTCTCAACTCCTCCATCAGTTCCTGATTGCCCTCGCTCTGAGCGGTCAAAAATCGCTGATTGATACCTTGCATTTTCGCCTGGTAAGTATCCAAATAGGCATAAACCTCTTTCAGGTTGTCCATATCATCCGATCCGGTAGCTTCAATAAACTCTCCGGCCTTTCCGGCTGCCTTTACCTTTATATTTTCATTATCCAACACCAGGGTTTCGAATTGTTCTCCGTAGATATTCAGTCGGTAAAAGCCTGGCTCTGAAAGTTCCAGATCCATTGAAAAGTTGCCTTCATGATCTGAATACACTGTTTTAACAGGACTAACCTGACCTATTTCGAATCGCTCTAAAACAACCTCTCCCTGAGGAATAGCATTCTCAATGGTGCCGGAGATGGTTACTTTACCCGGTGTATTACTTCCGCAGGCACTCAAAATAGCCAGTGCCCATATACCAATGTATTTTTTCATCTTTAGTTTAATGCTTTTAAAAGTTCTTGCTGAACCACTTTTGGGTTTGCCTTACCTCTGCTTTTCTTCATTACTTCGCCAATGAACAGCCCCAATAGTTTCTTCTTTCCCTTACGGAATGCTTCAGTCTCTTTGGGCAAAGATATCAATACCTCACGAACTATGGCCTCTAGTTCGGCTTTGTCTTCAGAAACCAGCAAATTCAGTTCTTCAGCCAATTTAAGCGGACTTTTTGTGGCCTTTGGTAACTTAGGTAACAATTGCTGCACAGCCGTTTGATAGACCAGCTTATCTTCTTCTACAAGCTTTATGAGCTCTGCCAATTGTTGAGTACCAATGGCTATCTCTGATAGGTTTTTTCCCTCTTCATTAAGCAAGCTTCGCAAAGGGCCATTCATCCAGTTGGCAGCCGATTTGGGTTCCACGCCCTGCTGGCATAATGCTTCGAAATACTGAGCAGTTTCTTTCTCTTCCGTTAAAATACCCAAGTCATAGTCAGACAGTTGATATTTCTGAGTCAATCGCTGGCGATAAACCCGGGGGTTTTCATTGGCCCGGGGCTGCAAACCAGCCAGGTATTGATCATCTAGAACCACCGGAGGCAAATCGGGGCAGGGAAAGTAGCGATAGTCATTCATGGTCTCTTTAAAACGCATACCATAGGTCTGGCCTGTGGCAGGATCGAAGGTTCGGGTTTCTACCACCACGGGCTCTCCGGCCAGTTTTAAAGCCAATTGGCGTTCCAATTCGAAAATGGCGGCTTTTCTCACATGGCTGAAGGAGTTCATATTCTTTATTTCTACCTTCTCGCCCAACAGTGAGTCTCCCTTCTTTTTAATGGAAATGTTGGCATCGCACCGGAGCTCTCCTTTTTCCATATTCGCATTGCCAATACCCAAATAGCGCACCATGCGCCTAATTTCTTGAAGGCATGCAGCCGCCTCATCCGGTCCGGCCACCGAGGGGTTGGTCACTATTTCAATGAGCGGAGTTCCGGCACGATTAAGGTCAATGAGTGTACCTGCTTCTTCATCATGAATAGATTTTCCTGCATCTTCTTCCAGGTGGATATGATGCAGTTCCACTTGCTCTTGCAAGAGGTTGGTTCCAAACAACGGAATTTTTCCTCCTATGCAGATTGGCGTTTTATCCTGCGTGGTTTGATAGCCCTTGGGCAGATCGGGGTAGAAATAGCTTTTTCTGTCGAACGTATTGTAACGACTAATCTGAGAACCACAAGCAAGCCCCATTAAGACAGCCTTTTCCACAGCCTGGGCATTAAGTACCGGTAAGGTACCCGGATGTCCCAGACTTATTACGCTCACATGGGTATTTGCCTCTTCTGTTTCGTGGTTGGCATCGGCCGAGAAAATCTTGGAAACGGTGTTCAGCTGAACGTGCACCTCTAAACCAATAGTGGCCTCATAGCCCTCCTCTTCCAGTTTTTTAAGTACGTCAAGCAAAACTCTCCAACATTTCTGTAGCTCTAGTGACTACACGTTCTAAACCAGTTATGTCTTTTCCTCCGGCAGTAGCAAAGAACGGCTGACCTCCGCCTCCACCTTTAATTTCCCGGGCCAATTCGCGCACCAGTTGTCCGGCATTCAGGCTTTTCTCTTTGACCAAATTCTCGCTGATAACAACAGAAATCTGCGGGCTACCGGAAACATTGGCGGCTAGTATTGCCAAAAGGTTATCTACCTCATTCTTAAGCTCAAAGGAGAGTTTCTTTAAAGCATCGGCCGAAGGAATATCGATTTGCTCAATCAGTACATTGATGCCCTTTTTAGCCTCTACTTTTTGCAATAGATTTCTTTTAACCTCAGCCCCCTGCCGTGCATGTAGCGATTCAATCTCCTTGGTTAGTTTTTTCTGCTCGTCTAAGAGCGAGGCAATGGCTTTGGTCAGGTCTTTCGGATTTTTAAGCAGCTCCTTAACCAACTTAAGTTCCTTTTCCTGATCTTGGACATACTCAAAAGCCTTGGGGCCGGTATAGGCTTCAATTCGTCTTACCCCTGCGGCAACAGCACTTTCCGAAACTATTTTGAAAAGTCCAATCTGCCCGGTAGCTTCCACATGGGTACCTCCGCAAAGCTCTACCGAATAATCAGGATTGAAGGTAATTACACGGACAAAATCTCCATACTTCTCTCCAAAAAGAGCCATCGCTCCCATAGACTTTGCTTCTTCTATGGGCACGGATCTTTTTTCGTTGAGCCTAATATTTTCCCTGATCTTCTCATTCACTATTTGCTCAATCTGCTCTATTTGCTCAGGCTCTACTTTAGAGAAGTGCGAAAAATCGAAGCGCAATACGCTATCGCTTACTAATGAGCCCTTCTGTTGCACGTGGTGGCCGAGCACCTCTCGCAAAGCTGCATGAAGCAAGTGGGTGGCAGAATGGTTAAACTTAATCAAGGCTCTGCGTTTCTTATCTATTCTGGCATGAAACACAGCAGCCGGATTAACAGGCAACTTATCGGTAAAATGAACTATCAGGTCATTTTCTTTCTGCGTATCGAGAATTTTAATGGTTTCTTCTTGGCTTTTAATAACTCCGGTATCACCTACCTGTCCGCCACTCTCGCCATAGAAGGGTGTTTTATCGAGCACAATCTGAAACACCGTGCGCTTCTTTTCTTTTATCTCCCTGTACTTGATAATTCGCGACTCCGCTTCCTCATGGTCATAGCCTACAAATTCCACTTTTACATCGGGCAACAGTTCAGTCCAGTCTCCCTTCTCAGAAGCCGCATCGGCTTTCGATCTGTTCTTCTGCTCGGCCATGGCTTGCTGAAATCCAGGCTCATCGATCTGGAAACCATTCTCCCGTGCAATCAGAGCTGTCAGGTCTACCGGAAAGCCGTATGTGTCATAAAGTTCGAATACTTCACGCCCATTTATAGTTGTTTCATTTTGAGACACAAGTCTCTCCTTTATTTGCTCCAATCGCTTTAAACCATTGTCTAAAGTGCGCAAAAAGGAGTTTTCTTCTTCTTTAATCACTTTGGCAATGAGCTCTCTCTGGCTATCCAGCTCATCGAAGAAACCTTTGTATTGATCGGCCAACACATCTACGAGTTGGTATAGAAACGGACTGTTGAAATTGAGGAACGTATAACCGTAGCGAACGGCTCTTCTCAAAATTCTACGGATCACATACCCTGCCTTATTGTAAGACGGTAACTGACCATCGGCAATGGCGAATGAAATGGCTCTGATATGATCTACTATTACCCTAATGGCAATATCTGTTTCTTTCTTTTCACCATACTTCACTCCGGCCGACTGGGCCACTTTGTCGATCAACGGGGTGAACACATCGGTGTCGTAGTTAGACTTTTTACCCTGCAAGGCCATAGCCAAACGCTCAAAGCCCATTCCTGTATCGATGTGCTGGGCTGGTAGAGATTCCAATCGACCATCGGCCTTTCGGTCGAATTGCATAAATACCAGGTTCCATATTTCCACCACTTGCGGGTGGTCGTTATTCACCAGTTCTTTTCCGGGAACCCGCGCAATTTCATCTTCTGTTCTCAGGTCTATGTGAATTTCCGAGCACGGACCACATGGGCCTGTATCGCCCATTTCCCAAAAGTTATCTTTCTTGTTTCCGTTCAAAATGCGCGACTCATCGACATAGCTTCTCCAGAAATCAAAGGCCTCCTGATCAAACTTTAAACCTTCTGACTCATCTCCCTCAAATACAGTTACATATAATCTATCTTTTGGTAGTTTATATACATCTGTAAGCAACTCCCAGGCCCATTGAATGGCTTCTTTCTTAAAGTAATCGCCAAAGCTCCAGTTGCCCAGCATTTCAAACATGGTATGGTGATAGGTATCTATACCTACCTCTTCCAAATCATTGTGCTTACCTGACACACGCAGGCATTTTTGGCTGTTTACCGCCCGGGTATAATCGGCCTTTGCATTGCCCAGAAAAAGATCCTTGAATTGATTCATACCCGCGTTGGTAAACATCAGCGTAGGGTCATTTTTAAGAACCATTGGAGCTGAGGGTACATACTTGTGGCCTCTTTCTTCGAAATAGGAAATAAACTTAGATCTGATCTCTTTGGCTAGCATAGCAGAACCGTTGATTAGGTGGTTTGTGTTAGAATAAAATTGTTACTTTTGTTGAAGCCTAAAAAGCTGCGCAAGGGCACAAAATTAGGAGATTTTCAAAAAGGATTCTTAATGTCAAAAATAAAATATTACTACGATACCGAGACCTGCAAATACGAGCGGATCAAGGTAAAAAAACGAGATGTAGTGATCAACGCCTTGGGCTTTATTTCCCTCTCCATTGTTTTAGCCATTGGCATTATCGTAGTTCTCTCCAAATATTTCGACTCTCCTAAGGAGCTGGCGCTGAAAAAAGAAAATGAAGAACTGAAGCTCTACTATGAGTTTACTCAAGAGCAACTGGAAGGTATGGACCAAATGCTAAAGGTGCTTCAACAAAAAGATGACCAGGTATACCGAACGGTTTTTGAGGCCGAACCTATTCCTGAGACCGTGCGAGAAGCGGGTTCGGGTGGAGTTTTAAAATACAGAAACTTACTGGAAAGTGACTTATCGAACAAAGACCTGGTGATTGGCACACTGGATAAGTTGGATAGGGTAAAGAAGAAAATGTATATCCAAACCAAATCTTACGATGAAATAATGCAACTGGCTAAAAATAAGGATGCTTATTATGCGGCCATGCCAGCTATTCAGCCGGTTTCTAACGATGACCTGAGAAGATTTTCATCTGGTTTTGGTATGCGTACCGACCCTGTTCTGAAAGTGAAACGCATGCACTACGGAGTAGACTTTTCTGCCGAACAGGGCACCCCTATTTACGCCACAGCCGATGGTAAAGTGGTATTGACCAAAAGGGATTTTAGCGGATTGGGCTGGCACATCAAAATAGATCATGGCTTTGGTTTTGAAACAGTATACGGACACATGAGTAAGTTCAACGTGCGCAATGGCGAAACCGTAAAACGCGGTCAGGTCATTGGATATGTGGGCAACACGGGTAAGTCTACCGCCCCGCACGTACACTACGAAGTACACATTAACGGCAGAGCCGTAAACCCCGTAAACTACTTTTACATGGATCTGGATTCTAATCAATACGAAGAGATTCTCAGACTTGCTTCTATCGAAAACCAATCGCTGGGTTCTTATGCCAACCAATAAGCTTTTTTAGAGATTCTTTGACAGACTTATTCTTAAAGTAATTGTTTTGGTTATTTTCGTAACTAGTTGATATGCCGTACAAAGAGAAGCCTATAGAGAAGAAGTATTTCACCATTGGTGAAGTGGCCAAAGAGTTGGGGGTGGCTACCTCTTTAATTCGTTTTTGGGAAACACAGTTTGATTTTATCCGCCCCAAAAAAAACGCCAAAGGAAACCGTAAATACACACAAGACGATCTCAAAAAGCTGAAGCTCGTTTACCATCTGGTTAAGGAAAAAGGGTATACTCTTCAAGGTGCCTATGAACACATAAAGGCCAGCAAAGACAGTATAGACGACAAAGCAGAGATGGTTGCCTCACTAAAACGTATTCGGGAGTTTTTAATGGAAATGAAGAACAACCTTCCATGAGTGACGACAAGCGCTATCAGGTGGCGCTTTCTCTTATTCCAGGAATTGGCCCCGTGCTGGCCCGGCAATTGATTAACCACTTTGAGACCCCTCAAAACATTTTTAAAGCTACCAAAGGCCGCCTAACCAAGGTAAACGGCCTGGGCCAAAAACTTGCCGACCTTATCAGCGGTGAAGAGCAATGGCTAAAGAAAGCAGACCGCATTTTAGAGCATTCGGAAAAGCTTAACATTAACACCCACTATTACAAAGAAGACTCTTACCCGAGCCGGTTAAAGTCTATTCTCGATGCCCCAATAGTGCTTTATACCAAGGGAAACCCTAAACTCAACACTGCGCGTATTCTCGGCATTGTTGGTACTCGCAAAGCCACCAAATACGGACTGGCTCAAACCGAGCGAATTGTCGAAAATGCGAAGAGCTCTGAATCTGTAATAATTTCCGGGTTGGCCTATGGAATCGATGTAAAAAGCCATGAAGCATCACTGAAGTACAACCTGGCTACCTTTGGCGTGTTAGCTTGCGGTCTCGATACCATATACCCTACCGCCCATCGCCACATTGCCGAAAAAATGCTGGACCGAGGAGGCCTCATTAGTGAGTATCCGGTTGGCACTAAAGCCGATGCCCGGTTGTTCCCTGCCCGAAACCGTATTATTGCAGGCCTTTCCGATGCACTTATAGTGGTTGAGGCTGCTGCCAAAGGAGGCGCTCTCATTTCGGCCAATATCGCCTATAGCTATGACAAACCGGTATTTGCCGTACCTGGCGAACTAGGCAAAAGCTATTCGGAGGGTTGCAACCTGCTGATCCGAAACTTCAAAGCCTGCATTTATACGAGTTTTAAAGACATAGAAGAGAGTCTAAACTGGGACCTTGAATCGGCTACAGACTCCAAGCCTAAGGCCAGAAGCTTTGACCATTTGCCTCCGCCTCAAAAAAAGGTGCTGGATATTCTTATGAGAAATGGCCAGCAAATGCACATTGATGAACTTAGCTGGCAAAGTGAAACTCAACTAAATCAGTTGGCTTCCATTCTGTTGCAATTGGAATTCGAAGGCCTTGTAAAACCGCTCCCCGGAAAAGAATATCGATTGGTTTAGCTAAAGATTATGGAAGTTAATACTGATTGTATCTAAAGGGCTTTGATAACAATTCTTCCCTAAGATAATACTGGTTTGACTCGTACTGATTGTTTCTAATACGTGCGGACATCCTTAATCATTCTTCTTCTGGTTTCTTTAAACTCAACCTCCCTTGCTTGCAGTTGTTCTAAAGCCAAGCCTTTAAAAAAAGCCATGCTCACCGACTCCACATCTGTTTTCATAGGTACTGTTGCTTCCGTAGAAAAAATACCGGACAACGAATGGAAGGTAATCATCACTTTTCGTGTCGATGAAGATCTTTTTAACGCAGACAAGGATCTCATTGAAATCAGAACCGACAGTCAAAACACGTCTTGCTCTCTTGGGTTTGAAATTGGTCAGACCTGGTATATTTTTAGCAATGTGTTTAAAGGACAACAGAGTGCGTCCATGTGTGGCAGAAGCTTAAATCTTGACGGTATAAATATCTTCCTGCAGTTAGATGAGCTTGAAGGGTATAGAGACTTCAGGAGCAACCTCAAATACACCAGAAAAACTGTAAAAAGATTCTTCAAAGACTACAAGAAACTTTACCGGTGGTACTAGATACTTTACACAAAAGAGATATTCTTATCTCCTACTACGCTGACTGATTAGTTCCAATGGGTACCGATGGTATAGGTACCATCAGCAATTCGCAACAGCTCGTACACCAAGTTGTGAATAGAAGGTCTCACATTTAAATTGTATATCTTACTGTTGTTTCGGGTTGGAAATACTCGGTTCGATAAAAAGATAAAGAGCAAGTCGTAGTCAGGGTCGGCCCAAACCAGTGTACCAGTATAGCCCGTATGCCCATAACTGGAAGGCATGGCCCCTCTCGCCACACTACTAATTCGTTCGTTGTATTCTAACAAGGGCTTGTCAAAACCTAGTCCTCTTCGATTGCCGTTTTCCGGAAATTGTACTCTTGTAAATTCCTCTATTGTAGCAGTGCTTAAATAGGTTTTCCCCTCGTATTCTCCGCCATTCAGCAACATTTGATACACCTTGGCCAAATCGTGGGCATTACTAAACAAGCCAGCATTTCCCGATACACCCAACATCATGGCCGCACCCTCATCGTGCACTACTCCATGCAGTTGTGTTTTTCGGAAAAAAGTATCCTTCTCGGTAGGCACAATGCGTTCAGAAGGAAAGCGGTTCAATGGATTAAAACCGAGTGTTTCCGCTCCAAGAGGCTCATAGAAGTGTTTTCTCAGGTATTCATCAAATGGCTCTCCCGTAAGCCTCTCCACCAAGTCAGGAAAAAGGTAAAATACCAATCCGGAATACAGGTACTTCTTCTCTTCGCTTACTTCTGATTTTCTAATGGCCTTATATATTTTCCTTTCTTTAAAATTCTTGTGCAACCATAGGTCTGTTCCCTCCAACCGATGAGGAAAACGCCTGGAAGAGTCGGTTTTAACGGTATTCCAGCGCCACTTGCCATTCTTTCGTTGCGACTCTGACCAGTAAGGAATCCATGCCTTAAGTCCTGCCTGATGGGCCAATATTTCGCGCATGGTTAAGTCTTTCTTAGCTCCGCGAGCAATTCTTGGAAAGTAATGGCTAAACGTTTTATCTAAGTCAAACAAACCGTCATCGTAGAGTTTCATGAGCGCAAGAGTTGCTGCCGTAACTTTAGTAACCGAAGCCAGATCGTACAGATCGGTGGGTTGCACAGGCTGTAAGCTGTCATAGGTATGATATCCGAAGGTTCCCTGATAAAATATAACGCCTCCTTTGGCCAGCAGTACCTGAGCTCCCGGAAATGCCATAGAGTCTATGGCTTGAGTAATTATTCGCTCAATTTCCCTACTGAGCACTTCTCCGTTTATACCTACCTGCTCCGGGCTGCCGTAGCTTAAACCTCCCATGCTTCTATTCAGACTCTTTTGTGCAAGGCCTACACTCGCACTACAGGCGAGTATCATTATAACAAGGCTTACTTTCTTCATGACGGAAATACCTCCAGGCTTTTTATTAATGAGCGGTCGAAAGCTTCTTGATTAAAGGCGGGAGCAACCCCTCTTTCTCCGAGTGTCTCTAACAACACCTCGGTAGCGATGTTTCCCGTAAGTTCATCTTTGGCCATAGGGCAACCTCCAAAACCCTTTATGGCCGAGTCGAAGCGCTGACACCCGGACTCTAATGCAGCTATTATTTTTTCCCTGGCCGTTTGCGGAGTGGAGTGAAAATGTGCTCCAAATTCTATAGTTGGGTAGGCGGTTATACTATTTTTAAAAATACGTTTAATTACCTGTGGTTCAGCAACTCCAATGGTATCAGATAAACTAATTATTCTAATATCAAGATTGGCAAGCTTCTCTACAAAGGCCGAAACAATTTCTTCATTGAACGGCTCATTATATGGGTTACCAAAGCCCATTGATATATAGGTAACGAGTACTCTATTATGCTTAACACACAGGTTCTGAATTTCGGCCAATTGGGTCAGGGCCTCCCCTATGCTTTTGTTGGTATTGCGTTGCTGAAAGGTTTCTGAAATTGACAACGGAAATCCCAGATAACTTATGGCTTCAAAGCTAACAGCATCGGTGGCTCCTCTAAGGTTGGCCACAATGGCCAACAACTTAGAGGTAGTGCTTGACAAGTGAAGCCCTTCTAACACTTGGGCAGTATCTCGCATCTGAGGAATCGCCTTAGGAGAAACAAAGCTTCCAAAATCTATAGTGTCGAACCCCACCTTCAGCAACTCATTGATGTAGTCAGTTTTCTTCTGAGTAGGAATAAACTCATTTATTCCCTGCATGGCATCTCTCGGACATTCGATTACCTTCATATGCCAATGTTAAGCATTGCTCCCTTAGCTTCAAAACCTAAAAGTGGTTGAGGGCATAAACAAAAAGAGGCAGGTTCTTTACGCACCTGCCGCTCAACTTGCTTTCATCTTGGCTATACCGTTGACAAATGCTTCGAACTCTGCCTCTACTAAGCCCGTGAGTCTTTATTTCATACTAGGTGGTAGTATTACTTTATTGATAACGTGTACTACCCCGTTAGAAGCTTTTACATCGGCCACTACTACCTGTGCTCCGCTAATCATCACTCGGCCATTATTAATCATAACCGATACTTGTTCGCCCTGAACCGTTTTTGCCTTCTGACCATTGGACAAATCGGTAGACATCACTTTTGCTGCTACCACATGGTAGGTGAGAATGGCTATCAGTTTGTCTTTGTTTTCAGGTTTCAGCAACATTTCCAATGTGCCGTCAGGTAACGCTGCAAAGGCTTCGTTGGTTGGAGCAAATACGGTAAAAGGGCCATCCCCTTTCAGGGTCTCAACCAGACCTGCAGCCTTTACTGCAGCCACCAACGTGGAAAGATTTTCGTTGCCTGCGGCCATATCTACGATGTCTTTGGTTTGAGCTTGGGTTTGGCCTGTCATGCAGGTAAGAAACAAAAATGCACCCAGTACTACTTTCATTAATCTCTGTGTTTTCATAATTCGGATAGTTATTTGTTGTTGTTTTCTATCCCAGTTACGACCTCACTTACCTGAATGGATTTTTGTGTTTAATATTTTTTCTAAAAAATTAAACAAGAAATTTTAAATATCTAATAATCAGTCACTTAGAATTTAAAAAAATTAGTTAGGTAGAAATAGACCAGATGAATTATTGGAGCCAAAAGATTTAGCCGGCCTGTAAAAAGCCTTTCACGTAGGTTTTGTCGACAGTAGCCACCGGGCTACCCCCCTCTTTTTCGAGCGTAACAGCAAAAGCCTGCACCTTGCCTTTTACTACCTTTAACTCCTGAACAAGTTGATTATGATCAAAGATTCCGGCATCTATAGGGGGTTGACCAGGCTTAATTGCCCAAAGCTGGTACTGATGACCATGCGGTGGTTCCGGTAAATTATCTACACTAATGAAGACGGCATTAGTTTTCTTGTTCCAGAATACATTGGCATAAGACTCGGGCGAAATATCCTCTCCCTCCATCCTCACATGAATATTATCTTCATTTAGAAAGTGAGCAATGCGCAATTGGGCATACTCCAGGTTTTCCCGGGTATCGGATATTTGTTGGGCTAGCTGCTGGCTTTCTACTTTGGCTTGAGCCAGTTCTTCTCTGGCTTGCTGAAACTGTCCAAAAAAGTAAAAATTAAAGCCTAGGCTAATCAATAAAAGTATAGTGGCCGCTACGGCCCAAAGAGAAAATTTAGCCCTTTTTACAAAGCTGCGATCGTCTTCAGACAAAACTTCCCAAAATCGGTTTTGCTCACTTTCTTCTACCTCTTTCATGGCTTCATTGAGTACATCTTCATCGGGCAACGCATCTTTCATTGCCGCAAATTCATTAAGTGCTTCTCTCAATTCTTCCAGCTCTTGCTTCACTTCGGGGTGCTGACTGGCCATAGCTTCTACCTCGCGCATTTCTTGCTCGTTCAACTCACCAGCCCAATAGGCCTCCAGCACACCAGACGCTATGTATTTTTGCACATCCATTTAGATAATAGCTCTCAGTTGTTTTAAAGCCATTCTAATTCTTGTCTTTACCGTACCTAGAGGAATATTGAGTGTGTCGGAAATCTCCTGATGCGAATATCCCTCAAAAAACGACATTTTTATCAATATTTGGTAGTGATCGGACAGTTGCTCTAACAACTGCTCGGTAACCATTTTATCTATACTGTTCGAAGCATCGGCCTTGTTCTCTAAAGCCATTACTTCCAGCGCATCGCGAGAGGCTTGGGTTAACTTAAAATCTTTGGTCTTTCGCTGATCCAGGGCAGCATTTCTACTAATAGCCACCAACCAAGAGTATAGCCCTGCTTTTTGAGCATTGTACGATTGGGCATTTTGCCAAACCTTCAGCAACACCTGCTGCAACACTTCTTCAGACATGGCTCTATTCCCTACTACTCGTTGAATTACATTGAGCAGAACCACCCCATAGTGTTTAAAAATGAGCCGGACAGACTGTTTATCGCCCTCATGCAAAAGGGCCACTATCTTTTGCTCTACCGATGTTTTGGTCGGAATATCCGTAAATACCTGTTGCAAGTTGAGATGGATTTATGAAGAAAACCAAGCCCTGATAGTTTTGTTCAGTCAAAAGCGAATTCTCTATCTTGTGCCATGCTCAAAGCCCAGTTATTTGAACTTAGAATAGTCGTCAGGAGTAGCCACCTGGACGAAATGGAACACGTGAACAATGTGCAATACCTGCAGTGGGTACAAGATGTGGCTAAAGCACACTGGGAGCACAATGCTCTGAATCAGTGGTTGACTGACCATGTGTGGGTGGCTTTGAGCCATCATATTGAATACAAACGTCCGGCCTTTTTGGGAGATAGACTTCTGGTTAAAACCCATGTACACTCTTTTGAAGGCGCCAAATCTATACGTCAGGTTCGCATTTTTAATGAAGAAACCAATGCACTCCTGGTTCAATCTTCTTCCGAATGGTGCCTCTTAAAGAAGGCCTCCATGAAACCTTGTCGTATTCCTCAGGAAATGATGCTTCCGTTTTTTGGCGAAGCTTTCAACGAATAATTACAAACTCTACCCTGCGGTTAATTTCCCGACCTGTGGCACTGTCATTATCAGTAAGCGGTTGTTCACCTCCGTAGCCTACGTACTCTACACGGCCGGCCTCTATCCCTTTGTCTATCAGGTAATCACGAACTCGCTTAACGCGTTCCACGGAGAGTTCTTTGAGCAGTTTGGCGTCTCCTCTGTTATCCGTATGACCTTCTAGCCGAATGGCCATTCCCGGGTTAGACTTCATCATTTGTACAATCTGATCCAGCTGCTTCATGGCAACTTCAGGATTGGCAAAAGAAGAAGATGCTCGGTTAAACAGTACATTTTCGATTTTAACTTTCGTACCCACTTCTTCAGGCGTTAGGTAAAAGGTTTCAACTGTAGAACCACCAAACTCATTACCTACTCCCTGCACACTGGCATTGGCCACAAATGTTTCCTGGTATTTGAGAAAGCCCTCCGCTTCGATAGCTACATACACATTGGCACCCTCCTCAAGTGAGAGAACAAAGTGTTTATTTTCCGAATCTATATCGGCCGTTTTTAAAGTTATCTCTTTATCGCCATAAGTAAACTTTACCTGAGCATCTACAGGTTGTTCGGTGCGCTTGTCTAATACCTGAAAGGTCATTACCACAATGGACTTTTCTTTTTCCGGAACAATCTCCGTTTCAACTTGAGGTTCATCAACCTCGGCCTCAATCTGCTGAAAGGCTTTTTCCTCCTGACTCAACGGAAAGTTGAAAATATCTCCGTAGCCTTCGCTATTTTGGGTGCTGGAGAAAAAAGCCATTGTACCTGAGGCAGGTATGAAATAGTCTCGCTCTGTGCCTTTTGTATTAATGGCTCCTCCCAGATTGGTGGGCTTAGACCAATCTTTCCATGAACCATTGAGTCTCTTACTCATAAAAATGTCTCTACCGCCAAAGCCACCATGAGCGTTGGAACTAAAGTATAGAGTTTCATTATCGGCTGCTAAAAATGGCGACCACTCTTCTCCATAGGTGTTGATGGTATTGCCTAAATTCTCCGGCTGGCTCCACTCGCCATCGGCTTGCTTAAAAGACACATACAAATCCTCGTTTCCTTCGGACTCATAGGAACGAATGGCCATAATCAACACCGTTTCTTCGGGGTTGATGGTGGCACTTATATGCGGTGAGTCGTTTGAGAAATAGCTAATTCTCAGCCTTTCGGGAGTAGACCATTCTCCATTCTCGAGCCGCGAAACAGCTATGCCGTTGCGCATATTGCCTCCGCCATTGCCATTCGGATCAAAATAATTAAGTAAATACATACGCTGCCCATCGGCACTAAAACCCACAACTCCATTTAAACCGGGATGATTAATGGTTTTACCGGCATGTTCGGGGCGCGACCAGCCCGACTTTGTCTTTCGACTTAACCAAATATCTCCTCGGTCCAGCACTCCACCAATATTGGCCGCGTGGCCCACACGGGTAAAGTAAAGTGTCTGCCCGTCAGGGCTAAGCACCGGGCTGTGCTCATCGTAAGAGGAATTGAGGCTGTCGATTTTTAAATGATTGGGCTCTTGCGCTTTGGCCAGGAGTGAGAGAAAAGCTAACAGAAGTATATAATAACAGCGGTTTCGCATGAATTTCGTTGAGTTTCGCACGTTCAATATGCTATTGTGCAAGGATTGTTAAAAGACAGATTGCTTTAAACTTTGTTAACGCAAAGTAAATGATTTGGTGTGAATTGGCTATTGAATTATTTAAGCGATACCTCGCACAGGGTGAAAAAATACCATCACACCGGGCTATAGCCTTCAACAAAACCTTAAAAGAAAATCTCTTGAGCCAACCTGTAGGTATTGGCATGAGCTTCGACAATATGGGCAATGCGTTCGGAATACCCTCCTCCCATACTGGCCACAAGTGGCACACGCTGTTGCTTGCAGGTTTCTAGTACCAAACGGTCTCGCTGTTTACAGCCTTCGATAGTCATGACCAACCTTCCGAGCTTATCGGTAGCTAATACATCTACTCCCGATTGAAAGAAAACAAAATTGGGCTGCACCCTATCCATTAGTTCTTTCAAGTGCCTGTCGAGCAGCCTTAAATAGCTGCTGTCGTCAGTGCCATCGGGCAAATCAACATCCAGGTCTGACTGCTCCTTATGCATCGGATAGTTACGTTCTCCATGCATGCTGAAAGTAAAAACCCGAGGTTCCTCTCTAAAAATCTGAGCTGTGCCATTGCCTTGGTGTACATCCAGATCTACTACTAAAACCTGCCGTGCCAGTTGCTCGTCTAAGAGGTAATGGGCTGCAATGGCTATATCATTGAGCAGACAGAACCCTTCGCCCCTATTGGTAAAGGCATGGTGAGTACCACCTGCAATATTCATGGCCACCCCATGTTGGAGGGCAAAAAGAGCCGCCTGTACCGTACCATTCATAATGGTTACTTCTCTTTTTACCAAGGCCTCAGAGAGAGGAAAGCCCGTTTTGCGCTCTTCTTTTCGGGAAAGGCTCAGGGTTTTGAGCTTTTTCCAATAGTCGGCTTCGTGGGTGCGAAGTACCTGGGCTTCCTGCAAAGGCTGAGGAGCAAAGAGATTCTCTTCTTTGATGGTGCCTTCATAGATCAGCTGCTCGGGCAACAGGTTGTACTTTTCCATCGGAAACCGATGGTTGGGAGGCAACGAATGGGCGTAAACTTCTGACCAGGCAATTTTAAGCATACACATCACTTAAAAATCAAAAGTACGCCCAGTTGTTTTTAGTTCTGAATACTTTCCTTAACAATTGCTGTTAATCGTGGTAAGTCGCGCATAATACTTCTGTATTTGGCAGCCGAACCATTAATTTGATAGCAAATGGCAAAACCGTCTTCCACAAAGTAGAACATGTTGGTTATATAGCCCGGCATAAAGCCACTATGCCCATAAATCTTTCCATAGGGGCTGTTTCTTATGTGCACACCAAGGCCCCATTGACCACCCAATTCCGCAGCATCTCTTCCATTGAAATACTCTGGTAGTAAGTCCGGATTGAACATTTTACCTTCGTATATCTGCTTTGCCAAAATGGCCAGGTCTTGAGAGGTAATTACCAAGCCACCTCCGGCCCATTCGAATTGCCAGTTATATCGGCTTCGGCCTTGTTCATCTAAGGCAAGGCCGGGAAAAAAGGGATCGTCTTCGTTGTATCCTTGTGCCAGTCCATTGTACGTTCGCTTGTCTTGCGGTTCAACAAATTTAAGCCCTGCCTTCTTCACCACTCGATCCATGGTTTCCTGGTAAAGGGTTCTACCGGTAACGGATTCTACCACCATGGCAGCAATGATGTAATTGGTATCGGAATACGCAAAACCTTCACCAACGGAAAATAAAGGCTCATCGTCAAACACATAGGCCAGCAGTTCTTTGGGTTCCCAAACCTTATCGGCATCTTTGAGCACATCGGCCTGAAACTGCTCCTTAAACACGTAGCGGGGAATTCCACTTTCATGCCTCAACAAACTTCTCATGGTAAGATTTTGGGCATTGGGCAAGCGTTTGAACCAATCGTACCCGGCCAAGTACTGCTGAATGGGAACATCGAGCTGTATTTTACCTTCGCTCACCAGCTGCATTACCACCACTGAATAGAATACTTTACCCGTACTGCCACCAAGCATTTTGTGGGTGGGGGTCATGGCAACACCATTTTCTCTATCGGCCCAGCCTGCTGCCAGCGAAATGAGCTCATTGTTGGGCAACACCACAGCATAAGTAACACCGGGTGTTTCGTGTTGAGCGATCAGGCTATCCAGCTCTTTCTGTAAATTATTTCGGAGTTCCTTTACATTAAAATTGCTCTGCGCGTACCCCAAGGTCACACAGAGCAATGCTATGATTACAATAGTAAGCTTTCTCATTTTCAATCTTTGGCGAAAAATACGAAGCTACTCTCCTGCCGTTTTTGCTAATTATTCATTAGGCTTCATCATCGAACTGAAAGGAGTAGTGAGTCGGATCGAGCTTGAGCGTATCATCATTAAATTCTTTGATGAATTTCTCTATTACCTGAGGGGTAATTTTATCTACATGTAGCCCCACATCCAGGCCAATGCCATAGTCAATGTTTGGGTCTACATCTACATGCTCCTGAACTTTAACAGCCTCGTCTTCTTCCAGCTCGTCCATTACTTCGGTCATGTATAAGCCAATCTCCTCCTCTTCATCATTCAATGGCTCAATGTCTCCATTCTCATCTTCTTCGTAAACTATGCTTTTATAGTTCGGGAATTTTTGAGCCACCTTGTGTTCTGCCAACTCGTATATTTCACTGCTGTGCTGAAGCTTGAGGGTGTAGATAACGGCATCGTAAATCACTTCTTTGCCTTCGTATTTACCCACAAAATAAAAGTTCATGAAGTCATCGGAATTGTCTTCGGAATCGATCACCACATAGGATTGCCCCAGTTCAGCCATTTCCTTCTTTAGCTCTTCAATTTCCTGAGGGTCAAAACCTTGATTGGAATGCATAAAATCTAAATTGTTTATTAATAGTTATAGAAATAATGTAAATGTTTTTTCTTGAAAATCAAAGATTACTTTGTAGGGCCGACTTGATGTTTTTCACGCGGTCATCGAAATGTGCCGGATGATAATCGATTTGCCCATAAAGCATGGCCCTAAGATAGGCTTTTACTTCATCGGAATGCACCGTTGTGCGGCTTGTATTCATTCCCACGTATTTAAAGGTGGTCCACATGAGTGTTTTCAGATGACTTTTGTAATCGTCTGTCATCAGATATTCTACTACAATGGTATTGTCATCGAAATGGATAAGACGCGTGATTATACGCACCCACTCGCCCAAATTGGCCGGCTTAAGGTAGGCAATATGATGATTGTACACCACCCAAAAAGCTTCGTATGATTTGATCAGATCCATTATTTCCACTCCGTAGAGTTTAGGTACCTGATCTTCGCGGGCGTTGAAAAAATAATCGAAATACTTTGCGTTGTTGAGATGCCGAAGCGGATCGCAATCTTGAAACCGAATAATCATTCTCGATTCGGTTTGTTTCTGATATTCTTTGTGAGGATCGACAATAAACATTAGAGGTATCTGTTTTGGATGATGCCCCGATGATGCTCGCAATGTCCGTAAATCATGGCTGCCAGTGCTCTTACACTAACAGGATGACCGGAGGCTGTTCCTACTTTCAGGGTATCGGACTCCGGCATATCTTCGAACAAATAGAGCGTGGCCGTGCGTATGGCTACGAACTCATCGGTAAGGCTTGAAAAAGTTCTAATCTTATAAGGGCTGGCGGCCTGATACTCGTTTTCATCCATACCCGGTAAGGGTGTCTTTTCTCCTCTGGCTATGCACAGAGCCCTGTATGCAAAAATTCGTTCTACATCATTGATATGCGCCAACACCCCTTTAATGCTCCACTTTCCCGGAGCATAGGCGTACTCCGAAGTTTCTTCGGAAATGGCACTTAAGAATGAAGAAAAACCCGTAAGCTGCTCTCTGAGCAACTTCATCATATTATCGCCTTCTATCTTACTGATGTAGGTAGCATAAAACTCATTATACTCACCCACCTGGGGTTTACGAATCATGTTTGAAGATAGAAGAATTTTCGAAGATACCCGCCCTAGTCTTCTATCCAGGTGGTATACATTTTATAATTCTCAGGAGTATTCTCTATTACCTTTCTCAATCGCTCGTCTACCTCTTTCACTTTTTTTGCCGGGGTACCCGCATAAACAGAATTAGCTTCTACCACCGTATTGGCCAATACCACTGCTCCGGCTGCTACCATAGCTCCAGACTTTATCACGGCATTGTCCATAACAATGGCTCCCATACCAATAAGCACATTGTCTTCAATGGTGCATCCGTGTACAATAGCGTTGTGGCCTATGGACACATTTTTACCCATTACAGTCTTCGAAAGATTTAGAGTTCCGTGAATAACGGCTCCATCCTGCACATTGCAATTCTCTCCCATTTCTACTGAGCACACGTCTCCCCTGATCACCGCATTGAACCAAACATTGCAATGGGCTGCCATTTTAACATCACCCACCACAGTGGCATTATCCGCCATCCAACAGCTATTATCTATTTCCGGTCGCTTGCCTTTAACTCCTTTTATTAGTGCCATAAAAAATTTATATGTATATACATTGAACTTTCAGAGACTCTTATCAGTTTTGCAATCAGATTCAAAACAAACCATGAGATTATCGGTTATGATAATCGCAAAACAGAAACAAAGTTAAACTGATAATTAAAGACTAAAATGAAGATTTTCAAATCAACACTTGCACTAGCTATTTTGGCTGCTTTTACTGTAGCCTGTGGCTCAAAAAGCAGCGACACGGTAGAAACCTCTGAAGCGAAGGAAGTAGCTTCATCTACTGATGCTACCGTGGTACCTGTAAATACCGAAAAAAGTGTGATTACGTGGATTGGCAGCAAGCCTGCCGGCAAACACAATGGCACCATTGCTGTTACCGAAGGTGAGGTTTTGCTGAAAGGTCAGGAAGTTGTTGGCGGTTCTTTTACCATAGACATTAATTCTTTAGAGGTATTGGACTTGCCGTCCGACTCTGAGTGGAATGCCAAGTTGAAGGGTCACCTAATGTCTGACGACTTCTTTGATGCCGCTAATCACCCCACGGCAACCTTTGAGATTACCGGAGCCAGAGCATACGATGCCAACGCTTTGCAGGCCGATCTTGATGAGCCCGAAACAGAATATACTCCGGCATCATTGAGCGAGATTATGGTTGAAAACCCAACGCATATCATTTCCGGAAACCTTACCATGAGAGGGACTACCAAAAACATTTCTTTCCCGGCCTCAGTAAAGATTGAAAATGGTGTTGTAAAAGCCGTTGCCAACTTTAACATTGACCGCACCGAATGGGGTCTCAAGTTTAAGGAAAGAGCTTCACTGGCCGAAAAGCTAAAAGACGATTTTATTTACAATACCGTAAACGTGGGCTTTGAACTAGAAGCCGGTTCAGGTAACAATACTATGGAATAAGGTATTACTACATTCATGACCGGAGACACTCTTGAAGAGGCCTTCTTCTACGACAAGTAGACTTACAGTAGGCTCACTTTTAAGAGTGTCTCTTTTTTTATACTCCCAGCTTTGCGCATTTTTGCCAAAACTTTGGCTTGACCTACTTTATTCCATATAGAGACAGAAACCGGCAGCAATGGACTGAAGATTGCCTGCGCTGGGCCAACCAATTTGCTTATTTCTCTTACCACCAAAACAATGGCATTGCCTATCCCCATGACGGATTCAGGCATGTACTTGCTGTGGGTAGCAAGTCGGTTTTCGGAACCAAAAACAATTACTTTGAGCAACTCAGGCATTTGGCTCCCGGCCGATGGCTTTTTGGTTTTCTTGGTTATGATTTAAAGAATGAGATCGAAGACCTGCAAAGCCACAATACCGACCGGCTGGCATTTGAACCATTAGCCTTCTTTGAGCCGGAGCACCTCATTTTTTTTGAAGATGACGGATTGCGCATTGTCTCCGAGAAGCCTTCTTTAACTGAAGAAATTGCACTAACCGACAAAATCGATTCGGCCAGCATTTTTACTTCACCACAAGCTTCCATTACCAGAGAGCAATACATAGACACAGTAGACCGACTGAGACAGCACATTGAAGAGGGCGATTGTTATGAAATTAATTTCTGCCAGGAGTTTCACGGAACGGTTCAAAACTGGAATCCGGTTGACACTTACCTTAGGCTAAACACCATATCGCCCAAGCCCTTTTCCTGCCTTCAAAAGTTCAATCATCAGTTTATAGTTTGTGCTTCTCCGGAGCGTTTCCTCAAAAAAGAAGGCACAAAGATAATTTCGCAACCCATCAAAGGCACCCGGCCGCGTTCGGCCAATACAACCGAAGATCAACTACTGAAAGAACAACTGCGCACAAGTGAAAAAGAAATTGCTGAAAACATGATGATTGTAGACCTGGTGCGGAATGATTTGGCCAGAACCTCCAAACCGGGTACGGTTAAGGTCGAAGAACTTTTTGGCCTCTACTCTTTTGAGCAGGTACATCAAATGATTAGCACGGTAGTCGCTGAACTGAGATCCGATGTCGATTCCATAGATGCCATTAAGCACGCCTTTCCCATGGGCAGTATGACGGGAGCTCCCAAGGTTAAAGTAATGCAACTCATAGAGCAATACGAAAACACCAAGAGGGGTGCATTTTCAGGAGCAGCAGGCTATATTGAGCCCAACGGAGACTTTGATTTTAATGTGCTTATCAGGAGTCTGTTTGTTAATGCACAAAGTGGGGTCTATTCTTTTCAGGTAGGTAGTGCCATTACTTATGATGCCGATTCGGCCAGCGAATATGAGGAATGCCTGTTGAAAGCCAGTGCCTTACACAGAATACTGAAAGGAGAATAAAAAAAGAGGCCGCCACACTGTTTTGTAGCAAGGCCTCTTTCCGTTTCACCCCTATTAATTATTGGATCTGGAAAGTGTCACTTTCCATATTTTATTAGAAGCAGAAGACTTACCCGGACCATAAGTACCGGGGCCACCTTCAAAAGCTTCAATGCCACCAAAAAGGTA
Source organism: Roseivirga thermotolerans (assembly GCF_014653175.1). GTDB lineage: Bacteria > Bacteroidota > Bacteroidia > Cytophagales > Cyclobacteriaceae > Roseivirga > Roseivirga thermotolerans. The sequence goes on along the minus strand of NZ_BNAG01000002.1, from coordinate 734,029 downwards.
ACCTAATTCAATTTCATTATTCGAAAACTCCAGGGCACCGGCATTAATCACTTCTGTTTCTCCCTGCAGAGCTTCTACAGTAGGAATATTGATCCCATTCTTAAAGAAAAAGGCCGACTCAGCTCCATAAAAATTGGTGGTCCCAAATATATTGGTACTCAGTTGAGTCTTTGTACTAGAATTACCATTTACATCGTAACTAATGCTTAGCAAAGAGTTGGTAAACTCCGAGAGAGTTTCCGGCCCTTGATAGCTACCGTTCCCAATTCCCCCTACCAAGAAGGTAATTACAGTATTGGTGTTTGGATCGTATAGTTCTATATCTACACAGGAATACACATTAAGATTGGCCTGATAGTACTTTGAATCTACAGTATAATAAGCACTCGAAGTATCCGCATTATTGGCTTTTATACCCGGGTGCACATAAATGGCATCGTTCCAGGCCAATAAATAGCTCGTGGTATCCTTATCTTTTATGACTACACTATCCGGTTTAAAAACACCACCGTAAAAAGTGAGGCCGGCATTTAGTTCATTGCCATTCTTAAACAATGCAGGTACTATTGGGCCATCTCGTCTGCGAAAAGTGGACTTATTGTCTGCAAAACTCTTGCTTATAGACGCTGCGGGTAAGTCGGAGATTGGAGCACCCAAGGCTGCTTTTAAAGAGAAAGAGTCCGTTTTAGTGATTTTCATAGGAAAAACACCGTCCAGGTACTTCTGAAAATTAGAAGCCTTATTTCCAAAATTATGCCCTCCGGCTACGTAGAGCGAATCTCCAATCATTAGCATTTCTCCTCCGGTACTTCTCAGCGTATCCGGCACTCCAAAAGCAAATATGTTCTTCCAGTCAATGCCCTCTTGCGAATCGGTGGTTATCAGGTTAATGAGAGAAGGCACATGCACCCGAGCCAATTGGTTAAAGGTTTCATAGGCACCAGAACTCTGCGTATCGTTTATGGGCGTGCCATAGCCTCCTAACACATATACATATTCGCCTTGCTGTGTTACCAAAGGGTTAGAATTTCTAAAAATGGTTTCGTTTGCCTTTAAAGCCGCCAGTAAGCCGGTTTTGGCTTTGTATCCTTGAATTTTTGCTACCATATCATCGAAAGACATTCCCTGAAGCTTATCGGTGGCCACATTATAAACCAGAATGTTTTCATTGAAAGACCAAGGCACAAATGAGGTAGAAGTGTAATTGCCATTGAGATCGTGAAGACCTCCATCATCTAAGTCCTGATTGGTACGTCCGGCAAAAAGCAACCAATTGTCACCATCTACTCCATGTACAAATGATTGCAAAGCCGGAGCATTTTGCTGAGGTTTCAAAGCCAGGCTTAGCGAGTAAGTGTACTTTGGCAACTCCACTTTCTTTTCACAAGATGAATAGGCAAGACATACCAAGGCAAAGAACACCCACGAAATGCCGCCAAATAATTTGTTTTTCATGTTAAGGTTAATTTGTTCTATGCGAAATTAGAGAGAATAAATACCCCACACAGGATACAAAATACGCGTTATGCTGCCGCGTAGAAATACGTGGTCGGCCAAGCGGAGCTCTACCCTGCCCTACTTAAATGAGCCTCAGAGTTTCCTGCCAATCTGTCACAATTCCCACCGAAAAGGATTATATTTGCGCCTCAAAACTGAGCAGGGAAAGGTATGAGCAATATCATTCAAGACATTGATATAGTCGACAGAAACAGTCAGGAAGCCATGGAAACGGTAAAAACCTCTAAAGAGGAAAATACCGGCAAAGCAAAAAAGCTCTATATAGAGAGCTATGGCTGTCAGATGAATTTTGCAGATAGTGAAATCGTTACCTCCATTATGAAGGAGAATGGGTATGATACTACTTCTGACTTTGAGAATGCCGATGTGGTCTTTCTCAATACCTGTTCCATACGTGAGAAGGCCGAACAAACCGTTCGTAACAGGCTCAATCACTTCAATGCTGTAAAGAAAAGCAAGCCCAACATGACCATTGGAGTATTGGGTTGCATGGCCGAACGATTGAAAGACAAACTGCTTGAGGAAGAAAAAATAGTAGATGTAGTGGTGGGACCCGATGCCTATCGCGACTTGCCAAAGCTTGTAGAATCGGCCGAAGACGGCCTTAAGGCAGTGAATACTTTTCTTTCGAGAGAAGAAACCTATGCCGACATCTCCCCTGTTCGTCTCAATTCAAATGGAGTTACGGCCTTCATCTCTATTATGAGAGGTTGCGACAACATGTGTTCATTTTGCGTAGTTCCCTTCACCCGCGGAAGAGAAAGAAGTCGTGATCCTCATTCTATTGTGCAAGAAGCACAAGACCTCTTCAACCAAGGCTATCGCGAAGTAACTCTTTTGGGGCAAAATGTAGATAGCTACAAATGGTCGCCCAACGAAAACAACAAAGCCTGGTTAGAAAAGAAAGAGAAAAAAGGTGAGAAAGTAGAGGTTATTAACTTTGCCAACCTTTTGGAAATGGTAGCCAAGGTTTCTCCCGACCTGAGGGTTCGATTCTCAACCTCTCACCCCAAAGACATAACAGACGAAGTTCTCTACACCATGAAAAAGTACGAGAACATCTGTAAATATATTCACCTGCCCGCTCAAAGCGGCAATACAAGAGTTCTGGAACTGATGAACCGAACTTACACCCGAGAGTGGTACATCAATCGGGTGGATGCTATTCGAAGCATATTGGGGCGAGAATGTGGCATTTCATCCGATATGATTGCCGGGTTCTGCTCAGAAACTGAAGAAGAACATCAGGACACACTTTCGCTAATGGACTACGTGAAGTACGACTTCTCCTATATGTTCTTTTACTCAGAGCGGCCGGGCACTCTAGCCGCCAAAAAATATGCAGACGATATTCCGCTGGAAACTAAAAAAAGAAGGCTTCAGGAAATTATTGCCAAACAACAAGAGCACTCTTTGGAACGTAACCAATTGGATTTGGGCAAAGTACACAAAGTGTTGATCGAGGGAACTTCGAAGCGTTCTGAAGAGCAATTGCAAGGAAGAAACACCGCCAACAAAGTGGTAATCTTTCCTAAAGGAAACCACAAAAAAGGCGAATACGTGAACGTATTGGTGAACGACTGTACTGCTGCAACACTCTTTGGTGAAGTAGTAGCCTAAACACAACTAACATTGAGTAGCAACGAATACTTGAGTATAAAACAACGGTTTGGAATAATAGGTAACAGCCCCAAGCTCAACCATGCCATACAGGTGGCAGCACAGGTGGCACCTACCGACATGACCGTGCTCATTACTGGCGAAAGTGGTAGTGGTAAAGAATCCTTCTCCAAAATCATACATCAGCTCAGTGCCCGAAAACACGGAAAATTTATTGCCATAAACTGCGGAGCAATTCCGGAAGGCACCATAGACTCTGAACTCTTTGGCCATGAAAAAGGCTCTTTTACGGGAGCCTACGAATCGAGAAAAGGCTATTTTGAGGTAACCAATGGAGGAACCATTTTTCTCGATGAAATTGGCGAAATGCCTTTGCAAACCCAAGCAAGGCTTTTACGGGTGCTGGAAAACGGAGAGTTTATTAAGGTAGGGTCTTCCAAAACTCAAAAAACCGATGTGCGTGTGGTGGCTGCAACCAACGTGAATCTGTTAGAGGCTGTTGAAAAAGGAAAATTCAGAGAAGACCTCTACTATCGCCTAAGCACAGTACCCATTTACGTTCCGCCTTTGCGAGAAAGAGGCAACGATGTAGACCTGCTGTTTAGAAAATTTGCTTCAGATTTTGCAGAAAAATACCGGGTAGAGAGCATAAAGCTTACTGAAGATGCCAAGCAGGTATTACTAAGGTATCGCTTTCCCGGAAACATTCGTCAGCTCAAGAATCTGGTTGAACAAATGTCGGCTTTAGAAATGGACCGAATCATTTCGGCCGAAACATTGCTCAAATACATTCCCCAGCAAGGCTCTAGTCTTCCAGCCATTTACAAGGGAGGTTTTTCAGAAAAATCGGAAAATCTCAATGAGAGAGACCTGCTGTATAAAGTGCTGTTCGATATGAAAAAAGACATGAACGACCTGAAAAAGCTCGTTCATGATCTGATTGAAAACGGACATGTAGACACGAGTGTAATTAAAGAAAATCCCAATCTTTTTGGCAACCTGGAAAACACTCCCTCACTGCCTCAGGAAGTTGCCCAAAAGGACTTCAGTGAACCGATCTTCATTAAGTCTACCGACAATGACGATGACACCTATGACTATGAAAACGTACACGACATTACCCATGAAGAGGACGAATCGTTGAGCATTGAGGAAAAAGAAAAGGAACTGATTATTAAGGCTTTAAGAAAAAATAACAATAAGCGAAAATACGCGGCACAAGATTTGGGCATTTCTGAGCGTACTCTCTACCGAAAGATTAAGCAATATGAAATTGACTAAGTGGCTTCTCCTGCCCCTATGCCTGTTGTTTATAGGTTGCGGCATATACTCCTTCGATGGTGCCTCTATTGATTATAGCACTACCAAAACCGTAAGCATAGCCAACTTTATTAACGAAGTAGGACAAGGCCCTCCCAACATGGCGCAAACCTTTACAGAAGGCCTCAAAGACTACTTTCAGCGCAGAACCAAACTCGAAGTAGTCAATAGCCAGGGCGACCTGCAGTTCGAAGGCAGTATTTCTGACTATCGGGTGGCACCTCAGGCCATAAGCTCTTCCGGTAGTAATACGAGAGCCGATGGTACCGGCCTCATGCGATTGTCTATAGGTGTACAGGTAGTTTTCAACAACACCAAGAAAGAAGAAGAAAGCTTTCAGCGTCTCTTTACTTTTTATGCCGATTATGATCCGGCCTCTACTACCCTAAATGCTGTTGAAGACGACTTAGTTGAAGAAATATTTGAAGCTTTATATTTCGACATTTTCCAAGCCTCGGTTGCCCAATGGTAAATTTCCTTCTATTTTCGTCATTCAACTGCGTGTAAAGTGGATCGAGAGCGCTTCAATACCTTGCTAAAAGACCCCTCAAAGGTCACCAATGCCGACATTAAAGCACTGAATGAATACCGGAAGAAATACCCGTATTTTCAGAGTCTATATGTGGTAGTGGCCAAAGCACTCAGAGACAGGCAACACCCTAAAACCGAAGCTTTCATAAAAAAGGCTGCTATCTACTCTGCCAACAGAGCCCATTTAAAAGAAATTATTGAAGGCGACTATGCTTTTAAAGAAAAAGAGGTAGTTGAACAAGAGACCGCTGCCCAAACCACGCATGCTGCGCCCTCAGCTTCTGCTCCTGCAAAAGCGGAGAGCCATGCCACCGGCAAAGAACAAAAGGCAGCACCAGCTCCTGTGCCTGAAACCACAAAGAAGCAGCCCTCTCCTGTTGTGGCTCCCGAAACCATTGAGCGAGACATTAAAGAAATAGAAGAAGCCAAAAGGCGCATTGAAGCCTTGCTTTCGGGCCGCCCCATCGATGAAGAAAATGGCGCCACTGAGAAAGCGCCCAAACAATCGAAAAGCAAACGAAAAAACCAGATTGAGCTAATCGAAAAGTTCATTCAAAACGAACCTCAGATAGATCGGCAAAAACTTGCGGACTCTGAAGGTGCCAATGGTCTGGAAGATTTGGCCAGTAAGTCTATAAGGCACAATGAGGACTTTGAAACAGAAACTTTGGCAAAACTAATGGTGAAACAAGGCAAGCGAAAACGAGCAATTGACATTTATGAAAAGCTGCGTTTGAAGTTTCCTGAAAAAAGCACTTACTTTGCCACCCAAATTGAAAAATTAAAGTCGGAATAGAATGTTTAAGTTATTCATCATCTTGGCAATCATAGTAGCAGTATTGCTAATTCTCATCGTCCTGATGCAAAACTCAAAAGGCGGTGGATTGTCAAGCCAGTTTGGTGGCGGAGGAGCCCAACAGATCATCGGTGTTAAGAAAACCACCGACATTTTGGAGAAAGCAACCTGGGTGTTTATTGTTGCACTTATTGTTTTTAGCCTCTCATCGAGTTTAATGATCGACCGGGGAGCCAGTGGCTTTACCAGCCCTAACATTGATGCCGCCCAGCAGAGCCAGGGAGGTGGTAGTGTACAGTCTGAGACTATAGCTCCTGATACTGTTTCTTCTACCATTGGCACTATCCCTACCGATACCACTGAGCAGCAGTAACTTATAGCTTAAAATACAGCGAAGCCCGAGCAGTTATGTTCGGGCTTCTTTATTTTAACCAGAAAGGGCTTCTTAAAAATTGCGATACGGAGAGTCGAGAAAGGCATTGGCAGCAGTTTCTCTAAAACGCGCCTTCTTACTATCCCAATGCAGTTTTTTATTAGGGAATCTTCCGGCTATCACTCCTAAAAGTATGGTTTCTGTGAGTCGGGCAGCATACGAAAAAGGAGCCGTGGTTTGTCCTTTACCCAGGCAGGCATCTACAAACTGATGGTAATGCTTCTTACCTTCCTGCTCATAGTTTCTCACCGGTTCTCCCACATACTTAAACTTTTCAAGGTCCAGATCTACGTATTGTCCATCTACAATATGCCGTGGCAACTGCATAAAATGAGGTAATAGCAGCTTTCCTTTTTCGCCTACAAACATGGCTCCCTGATCGGGAAGCTGATCATTATTAGGAAGTCTCAGGTCTTTGTGCGCTTTTGGTGCCCCTTCACCATCGTACCAAACCCATTTAAATTTCTTGGTAGTATAGGCCGTTCCGGGAAACTCATAGGTTACTGTATTGTGCTCTGGAAAACCAAAGCCATTGGGCTTTCTACATTTCGTTTTAATGGTTTTAGGAATATCCAATGCCAGCGCATTGTATGGTGTATCGAATATATGAACGCCCATATCGCCCAATGTTCCACAACCATAGTCTACCAGTTTACGCCAGTTTCCGGGATGATAAAAGCCCTCCTTATAAGGTCTTTCGGCAGAGGTTCCCAGCCATAGGTTCCAATCGAGTGTTGAAGGAACAGGATCACTACCTTCAGGAACAGGACCATCATAGCCCCAGTTTTTGGGAGACCAGGCTCTTACAGTTTTAACTTTTCCTATTATTCCTGAGCGAATCAACTCCGTGGCCAGCTTGTAGTCGTAAAACGAGTGCACTTGAATGCCCATTTGCGTAACCAGCCCTTTTTCGGCAGCTAGTTTGTTCATTGCCCTGGCTTCAGTTACATGGTGGGTAAGTGGTTTCTGGCAATACACGGGCTTGTTCATATTCATAGCCATCATAGAGGCGGGTGCATGAGTGTGGTCAGGAGTTGAAACCACTACTGCATCAATTCCACTGCTCATTTCGTTAAGCATCGTTCTATAGTCGCTGAAAGTTCTGGCATTTGGATGAAGCGCCTTGGCCGCTGCCAGATTATTCGCGTCTACATCGCAAAGAGCTACCACTTCTACCGATGAGTGTGAAGAAACGGCTTTGAGGTCTTCCATGCCCATTCCTCCCACTCCAATATGGGCAGTCCTTAGTTTATCTGTTTGGCCCATAGCCCATACAGAAGTGGGTAAAACCGATGCAGTTGTAAACAACGCAGCACTCTTTAAAAAATCTCTTTTATTCATAATTCTTTCTTTGAGTTGTAGGCAACAATTCTTTTCCATTCTGAGCAGAGTCGAAGAATCTGACCTACCCTTTTGCCTTGGAATGAAAAGTCCTAAAGCAGTGTATTACAATTTTCTGATCTTAATATTCTTGAACCATAGGGGGCTATCGTGGTCCTGAAGGCCGATATAGCCTGACTTAAACGATCCGTATTTGGGAGAACTTTTCCATTTACCGGCTGCTTTACGCTCATACCAATCGTCTGACCAGGGCACAAACTCAACAATCTTCTTTCCGTTGAGCCAATGTTCTACTTTTTGGGGGGTAAACAGTATTCTGGATGTGTTCCACTCCCCTGCCGGCTTCACAATTTTTTGAGTAGTATCGGGTGGGTACATGGCATAGTCGGCACCGGTTTTCTGCCATTCTTCTAAGGTGGCATTATTAATTCTTTCCCAACCTAAATCGTCTAAAAGCTGGTACTCTGGAGATATTTCCGGAGGGCCTCCCGGTTCGTTTTCTTTGAGATGATAAAAGATACCGCTGTTGCCACCCTCGGGTAGCTTCCATTCCAGGTAAAGCTCAAAATTATCGAACTCCTCAGCAGCATAAATGATGTCTTTTCCTCCCTGCCAATCTTCTTCTAGTCGTTTTTCTGTATCAAAGGTTAGAGCACCCTCTTCATCAATTGTCCATTGTGGCGGAAGCTCCTCGCCATTATAAGCCCGCCAGCCCTCTGTGCTGGTACCATCAAAAAGGTAAATCCAGCCATCATCCTGTGTATTTGATGTTTCCGCAATTTCTGTTTTGGAGCCGGAACCACAGGAAAAGACACCTGCAGCTAGTAGTACGAATAGGTAATTTCGTTTCATGTTTGGGTTAGTTCAGTTAATCGTTAATGGTTATTTGTTAATCGTTTAATGGCCAGATGCCTCGGGTTGATGCTTGAGATTTGGAGTTTGTTATTTGATTTTTTTGAGCTTTATGTTCTTCCATCTAACCTTAATTCCTCCTCCATCATGAATTTGCAGGGCAATAGAGCCTTTACCAGCCCCGATTTTCTCGTCTTTCAGGTGAACCATTTCAGTACCATTGAGCCATGAGGTAACTTCATCGCCAACCACCCTTATTTTCATGGTATTCCACTCTCCCATTTTCAGGGCGCTATCTTTTTCGGGCTCCGGCTGAATGAGCCAGCCCCTACCATAAGACTCGTAAATTCCACCCGTATTATTGCCTGGAGGAGCCACTTCTACCTGCCATCCACTCACTTTAGTTCCTTCTACAGTAGAGCGAATAAAAACTCCACTGTTACCATTGGCTTCTTGTTTGAAGTCAAGCGTCAGTTCAAAATCATTGTAGTATTCGTTGGTGGTCAGGTAACCATACTGAGCTTGAGGGCCGCTCTCACAAACCAGCTCTCCATTTTCCACATACCATAACTCTTCGCCATTATTGGTCCAACCATCCAGGTTTTCTCCGTTAAAAAGCTCAATGGTAGTGTTATGGGTTTGGCAGCTAGCGGCCACAAGACACAACAAAAAAATAGTCAGGAGATGTCTGAGTGCGGGCATAGTGTTCGCAGGATTAGTTTTAGTTGAAAAAATTGATTCTTAATCTAAAAAATTACTCGTTATAAACCGAGAACTCTATGCCCGAACGGTTCTGACCGTGCAAATCAGAGCTGATGTATGGTTTTCAGTACCAATTTCTTACTCATGGGTATCAGCGTTTCTTCCAGCGGCAAAGGAAGCCCTCCATGAATAAGGAATGTAGCCGGATTGGGTAAGGTTTTGTAGGTTTTAATGAGTCTAAGTTTTATTTGTTCAAACGTATCTCCCACCCCTCTGGCAATATTGTCGATAAACTTAAAGTATACTCCTCTCATCTGTTCATTGAACATAATGAACTTCTTTACCTGATACTGAAACACACTGGTGAGTTTAGAGTCTCCTACTTCAAGCATTACATAGCCCTCATCTTTGTACATGGGTATTATACCAATTGGGTCTATTTTGAGCTCAGACTCCACCCACTCATGCAGCTCCTTACCCTTGCCAAGGGTACGCTCCATGGTAGGAATGGCATAATCCACAATCTCCTCAATGTCTTTCAGCAAATCTTTTTCTTCATCCAATTCCTTATAAATGATTTCCAGCTTGCTAAGGTCTAACCGTGAAATTTCTTTAGGCATTTCGGAGCGAATGGTTTTCTTTTTATCCTTTAGCATTTTGGCATCCTTATAATGCTCAATAAGCTCGGTTAGAAAAGGAAAGAGTCTGGTTTTGTCAAAATTTTGTTCCACATGCTTGAGATAGGCCAATAGCACATACTTCTTATACTCAAAATCTATTAGCCCATCGGTGATCCAGTCTTTTTTTAATTGTGTCATAGATGAAAAGTTTAATACCATTACTAATAAACATCCTGCACGTTATGCTCAGCTGGTCGGCCAACAGACAAGCCTGTTTAGGTAGCAGACCTGGCCACTTAATTCTCCCCCAGAAATAAACCCGGGGATGACGTGCCAATTGGAATGTTCGTAAACCATTAATCTGACAGATTAATACGATTTATTTGACACAGAAGATAACACCTTCTGAGCAGCCTTCAAAGAGAATAAACGAGCAAAGCGTGAAAATCTGTCATATAATAACTGACAACAGGCAATGAGCAGACACAGATACTGACAGGGCTGACGCTGCTTGTCTGCCAAAAGTTCACAATCTGCAATTGGCACACAAAGTGCAATAAGGGCGACTGTAAATTTTTGAATCAAACTCTTAAACCAATAAGAAAAATGTCTAAAGTTAACATTACTCCACTAGCAGATAGAGTTCTGGTTGAGCCTGCTGCTGCTGAAGAAAAAACTGCTTCAGGTATCATCATTCCTGACACTGCAAAAGAGAAGCCTCAAAGAGGTGTTATTGTAGCAGCCGGTAACGGCAAGAAGGATGAGCCTCTTACAGTGAAAACAGGTGACACCGTGCTTTATGGCAAGTATGCCGGTACTGAAATCACTGTTGAAGGAAAAGACTACTTGATCATGAAGGAGTCTGACATTTTTGCAATCATCAATTCTTAATCTTAAAACTGAAAACCCAAAAATTATAAAGACATGGCTAAAGATTTATTCTTTCGTAATGATGCCAGAGATCGTTTGAAAAAAGGTGTTGATACTTTGGCAGACGCTGTGAAAGTAACCTTAGGTCCTAAAGGTAGAAATGTAATAATCGACAAAAAATTCGGTGCCCCAACTGTAACTAAAGATGGTGTTTCTGTAGCTAAAGAAATTGAGCTTTCAGAGCCAATCGAAAACATGGGTGCACAATTGGTAAAAGAAGTAGCTTCAAAAACTGCCGACAGCGCAGGAGACGGTACTACCACTGCTACTGTATTGGCTCAGGCCATTTTTGGTGCAGGTATTAAAAACGTGGCTGCCGGTGCCAATCCAATGGATCTTAAAAGAGGTATCGACAAAGCCGTTGCTACTGTAGTATCTGAGCTAAAAGCCCAGTCTAAAGAAATAAAAGACTCTAAAGAGATCAAACAAGTAGGTACTATCTCTGCCAACAACGATGAGGAAATCGGTCAAATGATTGCCGATGCCATGGAAAAAGTTGGTAAAGATGGTGTAATCACTGTTGAAGAAGCAAGAGGTACTGAAACTGAAGTAAAAACAGTGGAAGGTATGCAATTCGACAGAGGTTATCTTTCTCCATACTTTGTGACTAACACAGAGAAAATGGAAGCTGAGTTGGAGAACCCATACATCTTGATCTACGACAAGAAGATTTCTTCAATGAAAGAATTGCTTCCTGTGCTTGAGCCCGTAGCCCAGTCAGGCAAGCCATTGTTGATCATTGCAGAAGATGTAGACGGTGAAGCTCTTGCTACCCTTGTTGTAAACAAAATCAGAGGTTCGCTGAAAATTGCTGCCGTGAAAGCTCCAGGCTTTGGCGACAGAAGAAAAGCGATGTTGGAAGACATTGCCGTTCTAACCGGTGGTACTGTAATTTCTGAAGAAAGAGGTTACAAGCTGGAAAACGCTACCATTGAGTACCTTGGTACTGCAGAAAAAGTGAACATCGACAAAGACAACACCACTATTGTAAATGGTGCTGGCGATCCTGCTCACATCGAAGCCAGAGTTAAAGAAATCCAGACTCAGATCGAAAACACTACTTCTGACTACGACAGAGAGAAATTGCAAGAAAGACTTGCTAAGCTTTCTGGTGGTGTGGCTATCCTTTACATTGGTGCCGCTACTGAGGTAGAAATGAAGGAGAAGAAAGACAGAGTAGACGATGCATTGCACGCTACCAGAGCTGCCGTACAAGAAGGTGTGGTTGCCGGTGGTGGTGTAGCTTTGATTAGAGCTGCTGCTGCTTTGGATAAAGTGAAAGTGGATAACGAAGATCAAGCTACTGGTGTAAACATCATCAGAATGGCTGTAGAAGCTCCGTTGAGAACTATTGTGGCCAACGCTGGTGGCGAAGGCTCTGTAGTAGTAAACGAAGTGAAAAATGGTAAGGCTGACTACGGTTACAACGCCAGAGAAGATAAATACGAAAACCTTATTGCTGCCGGTGTAATCGATCCTACAAAAGTTACCCGCCTGGCCCTTGAGAACGCTGCTTCTATTGCTTCTCTCCTATTGACTACCGAGTGTGTGGTAGCAGAGGAGCCAGAAAAAGAAGGAGCTGCTCCAATGCCTCCAATGGGTGGCGGAGGAATGGGCGGCATGATGTAATCGCCTGTTAGTACTTAGATATTAGTACATAGAATAAATAGATAAAAGCCTCGGTACAATTGCCGGGGCTTTTTCGTTTTATCTGTCCCATCCTGATAAGTTGACACAAAGTCGACAATTACTTTATATACATCTTTGAGGGATACATGTAACGAGAGTAAATAGCACAAGACAAGTTATAATTTTATAGGGTTACTCATTTAGACCGCATTTGTTAGATCCGGTATACAAGCCACAAGCTGTGTCCTCACAGTGTCTTTTAACAACCATTTGTGAAGACACAAATAGAAGCAAGGTTCAGAAATCCACTTCTTGAGACTTAAGTGGGTAACCCTATAATGAAAACAGAATAATCGACAAGCAAATGGATATTGTCCCATTGATAGATTACATGCAAAAGTTTGTAGAACTAGAGCCGCAAGAGGTAGAAATCATTCAAAAACACACCTCCTTAAGAAATTACCTCAAAGGACAGTTTGTAGTGCAACAAGGCGATGTATGCCGACACGAAAGTTTTGTGGTTGAAGGCTGTCTGCGCACATTCTATGTTGATGAAAAAGGCCAGGAGCATACCGTTATGTTTGCCATTGAAAACTGGTGGACAGCCGACCTCGGGAGCTTTCTCACACAAACTCCCGCACACTATAACGTGCAATGCCTTGAAAACACAAAGGTTATTCAATTTTCCCATACCAACCTCGAAAACCTATACTTGCAGGTTCCTAAAATGGAACGTTTCTTTCGAATCATCTTGCAGCGTGCCTATGTGGCCTCCGAAAGGCGCTTAGTAAGGAGCTATAGTCTCACGGCCAAAGAGCGTTACCTCAAATTCAGACAAGACTACCCCCTCATTGAGCAGCGTGTACCTCAATACATGATTGCCAGTTACCTGGGCATTACCAAAGAATTTTTGAGTAAAATCAGGAATCAGCTCATTCTGGAACAGTAAGACTTAGATTAAACTAGTTTAACCTTCTTTTCTAATCTAGTTTAATGCCTTGTCATGCCCCCGGGCAGAACTTTGTTGCCTAACAAAATCAATAAAATTATGGCAACATTACTAGATAAAATCAGCGATTTAAACGACCTGGTACTCCAAGGCAAAGCCATGGAAGCCTTTGAGAAATACTACCACGAAGACGTGGTAATGCAAGAAAACGACCTTCCTCCCACTGTGGGCAAAGCAGCCAACAGAACAAGAGAAGAAGAGTTCTTTGCCAACATTACTGAGTTTAGAGGGGCTAACCCCCTTAAGGTAACGGTGGGTGAAGGAGTGAGCATGGTAGAATGGCACTACGACTATACCCACAAAGAATGGGGCTTAAGAAACTATACCCAGGTTTCTGTTCAGGAGTGGAAAGATGGACTGATTATTAGAGAAAAATTCTATTACGCCAACTAAACCCGCTACTTATGAAAAGAAGAATAAAACTACTTTTGATTGCACAGTGCCTTGTAGCGATTCAATATACCCAGGCACAAACTACGGAATGGCAAATAGACCCTACCCATTCTTCCATTGGCTTTTCCATTGACCATCTGGTAATATCAGAAACTGTGGGCCAGTTCGATAGCTATACCGCATCGATAAGGGCCGACAAAGAAGATTTTACAGATGCCAAATTTGAGGTGGTCATTCAAACGAAGAGTATTAATACGGCCAACGAAGAGCGCGACAACCACCTGAGAAGCGAAGACTTCTTCAATGCCGCACAATTCCCTACCATAACCTTTAAAGGCGAAAAGTTTGAGAAAATAAATCAAAATAAATACAAGGTTAGTGGATGGCTTACTATGCATGGCATTACCAAAAAAGTAGTCTTTGAAGGACAGTTTGGTGGTATTGTGGCCGACCCATGGGGAGGCACACGTGCAGGACTTAAGCTATGGGGCGAAATTGACCGATACGATTACGGACTAAAATACAATTCATTTCTTGAGGCAGGAGGACTTTCGATTGGCAGAGAGGTGCGCATAGAATGTCGAATAGAGCTCATCAAGAAAACCTGAGCAGCCAAGGCACAAACAGGAAACTTGTTGTTGTCTAATCCAAAAGGGTACGGAAAACTCAAGAGCACGACTCGTGCTTTTGGTTTCTGCACCCTTGCTCTGCTCATAAGCCGGGCATAAACCTGGTGAAACACCCCCATCTATTCTGACTTAATAATCAGAGATTTCTATTACAATATACATGCATATACAACTATTTATTATAACTTTGCGCCATGAGCAATTCGGCATTACCAAATTTTGAAACCATACAGCCCCACCTTTGCCTGAATTCCAAAGTAAGGAGACTTCACAAGCTTATGGATGCTATCTATCAACAGGAGTTGGCGCAGTTTGGTCTTAAAGGCAGTATGCTCTCTATTCTGTTTGTCATTGGAAAAAAACCAGGCATCAGCCAGCGCCAAATTGCAGATTATCTGGTCTTAGACCAGTCAACCATAAGCAGAGACATTAAGAAACTCCTTGGTAACGGATGGATTAGCCTACAAAAAAGTGAGGACGATCCACGGGCCAGCGAGCTCTCTATCAGCGAATCGGGCCTGACTCTACTGGAAAAGATAGCACCGGTCTGGTCTAAAGTGCATGAAAAGATGGCAGCCCACTTGGGCAACTATCAAATTCAGGCACTAGACGGAATCATTGAATCTGTAAAGAAATTCAATTCTTAAATTTTTATATAAATACTTGTATATACATCTATGGAAACACCAACTTACCTCCAAATCGGATTTGTTCTAATTACCGTAGTAACGGTATTCCTATTTCTCAAATCCGTAGCTTTTAAGCGTCCTGCAATCCTTATAGTTTTAGTACTCCTTGCGGTGCAGTCAATTCTTTCACTATCCGGTTTCTTTCTGGCAACCGACTCTCTACCACCTCGGTTTCTGGCGGTGCTACTACCCAGCGTTATAGCCGTAATTCTGGCCTTTACTACCCAGCGGGGTAAAACCGTGTTAGACGCTGTAAATCCGGAAACCTATACCTACCTCTTTACCATACGGGTAGCCGTTGAGTTTGTAATTCTGGGCCTGGTCATACACAAGGCCATGCCGGAGTCTATGTCGTTCGAAGGTCGAAATTTTGATATACTGTCAGGTCTATCTGCGCCTTTCATTGCTTATTATGGTTTCCGCAAAAAACGGATAGGCACAAAAGCACTGATGGCATGGAATATTGTAGCCCTTTTGTTGGTCATACAGGTAGTAACTACCGGAATACTTTCTATCCCTTCCCCCATACAACAACTCTCGTTCGATCAACCCAACCTGGCAGTACTTTACTTTCCCTATGTGCTGCTTCCGGGCATTGTAGTTCCAATAGTAATTTTTGGTCATCTGGCCATTCTCAGAAAACTCACCAGGTCAAAATAAGTCATATATGCTACCGGAAGTATTCATCATAGAAGCCAAGCGAACACCCATTGGGGGTTTTCTGGGGGCTTTGTCGGCAATGACAGCTATAGATTTAGGGGCTGAAGTGACCAACTCGTTATTCCACTCACAGGCCGAACTCAAACAACAGGTACAAAGCCTTTTTATGGGCAATGTACTCTCTGCCAATCTGGGGCAGGCTCCTGCACGGCAAGTAGCATTGGCTTCCCGATTGCCACAAACCACCCGCACTACAACCATCAATAAGGTATGTGCTTCCGGCATGAAGGCCATACACCTGGCAGCTCAGGAAATTCAGTTGGGCATAAGTCAACTCGTGGTGGCAGTTGGGGCCGAAAGCATGAGCAATGTACCGTTCTATGCTCCCTTACGCTCCGGCCACAAGTTTGGCCACTTCTCTTTTACTGACGGTCTTTTAAAAGATGGGTTGACAGACGCCTACCATGGCTACCATATGGGGAATGCGGCAGAAACAACAGTAAGAAAGTATGGCATTAGCCGTTCTGCTCAGGATAGATACGCCATAGCATCATACCAAAAAGCTCTAAGTGCTACAAAGTCGGGAAAGTTCAACCGGGAAATTATAGCTATTGATCCAATTCCCGGCAAGGGTAAAGACCCTGTGACCAGCGATGAAGATATCTTTAAACTTAAAGAAGAAAAAGTAGCTCAATTGCGAGCTACGTTCGAAGAAAATGGCACCATTACCGCTGCCAATGCCAGTAACCTTAATGATGGTGCTGCAGCTTTGCTTCTGGCTTCTGCCCAATTGGTAGAGGAGTATGGACTAAAACCTATTGGTAAACTCGTGGCTTATGCCGATGCCGAGCAAGCACCTGAAGATTTTTCCACAAGCCCTGCCCTGGCCATTCAACAGATACTGACACAAAAACAACTCTCCATTGGCGATATCGACTTTTTTGAGATTAATGAAGCTTATGCTTCTGTTGTTTTGGCTAACGCCCAAATTCTAGACATCCCGGAGCGTAAAATTAACCGGTATGGAGGAGCGATAGCTCTAGGCCATCCATTGGGAGCCTCAGGGGCCCGAATAGCCACCACCCTCCTCTCGGTTTTAAAGCAAGAGGCCGGCCACCGGGGCATAGCCGCCATTTGCAACGGTGGAGGCGGTGCCTCAGCCATTTTAATAGAAACCCTATAGATAAATATGAACAAAGCACTTGAATTTTTGCGCCAGCAGGTGGGCCAGAAAGCCAAAAACTCACCATCACCGTTAATGCGGTGGTTCAATCCTACCCTATTGCATGTGGCAGAAGGAGAAGCCCATTTTCAGTACCTGATAAGAGCCGAAATGACCAACCCAATGGGCATATTGCACGGAGGCATGTCGGCCGCCATTATAGACGATGCAATCGGCTGTGCTGTATTCTCACTGGGCGAGCCGGAGTTTTACAATACACTCAGCAACACTATTGAATATATGAGTGCGGCCGCAGTGAATGACCACATTATTGCAGAAGCCATTATAGACAAGAAAGGTAATCAGCTTATTCACGCCCAATGTGTTCTCTGGAACGAGCAGCGAAGCAGAGCCATTGCCAAAGGACGTTCTATACTCTTAAAGACCTCACAAAAAAAATAGAAGAAAGACTCGGCAGGTATGCATCATTTTAAAACATGTTCGTCTGATACGGCAAAAGAAAGCATTAATGGTCACGACAAAACCAATTAAAATGAAAATACTCTATATTTTTCCTCACCCCGATGACGAATCTTTTGGTCCGGCTGGAGCCATACACCAACAGGTTTCCGGAGGCCATGAGGTGCACTTACTTACACTCACCAAGGGAGGCGCCACTCAGGTACGCCATAAACTAGGACTCAACGTAGACCAAATGGGCGAAGTGAGGTATAAAGAAATGCTCAAGGTTAAAGAGAGTCTAAAGCTAAGCTCCATGGAGGTACTCGATTATCCAGACAGCGGGCTTAAAGAACTTGACCCAAGGATTTTGGAGAAAGAAGTGAGCCGTTGCATAGAAAAAATTGAGCCTCATGTGGTAGTTACCTACCCGGTACATGGTGCCAGCGGCTTTCACGATCATATTGTGACTCATGCCGTGGTAAAACGAGTCTTCTTACAAATGCGTGATAGAGGGGCTCATTACTTAAAGCGTCTGGCCTTTTTCACCATGCCAGACTCCGGTGAACCCACCTTTATGAGTAATGGCTGGCCACGGCTTAAGCTAACTGAAGAGGCACTGATTGATGTGGTTGTACCACTAGCCAATGAAGACGTGGAGGCCATGAAAAAAGCCCTCCTTTGTTACGATACCTATCAGGAAATGGTAGAAAAAACCGGGGTAATAGAAAAAATTGGAAGGAAGGTAAATTTCGAATTGGCCTTTGAAGACTTTAGCCCTCCTCTTACAGACATTACTGCACAGGTTAAAAACTAAACTCATTCCAGATACCTAAGTATTTATATCAATTGTACATCAGCTACCTCAAAATAGGTGATGAAAAACATGAAACAAACGCCATCCCCATGAAACATAAAACCGTTAAAACCAGTCAAAACTCATGCTGCTCTTCGGCTTCTCCAAAGAGCAAGCAATCACCGTCCGAACCCTGCTGTGCTCCACCAAAAGACGGAAGCCCATGTTGCGATCCGGCTCAAAGTCGTTCTAAAAATCAGGCAGATTTTGCCTGCTGTTAGTTCAAAAAACCATACTATGGCAAAGAATCAAGACAATTTGCTTAATACCAGTGCTCTGGCACACTCGCTATATTCAGACATACTGCGCTTTGTAAAAAGCAAGGTGAATCAGACAGAA
The DNA here is from genome assembly GCF_014653175.1 of Roseivirga thermotolerans. GTDB lineage: Bacteria > Bacteroidota > Bacteroidia > Cytophagales > Cyclobacteriaceae > Roseivirga > Roseivirga thermotolerans. The sequence continues at coordinate 715,541 of NZ_BNAG01000002.1, read as the reverse complement.
GACGCAGAAGACCTCACACAAGAGGTCTTCTGTAAAATTGCAGAAAGCAACCTGGAAGAGATTAGCCATGTGAAAGCCTGGATTTATACCGTTGCCCGAAACACTGTGATTGATTATTACAGAAGCAAGAAGCACATCACCAGTCCATTACCGGAAAACGAACTGCCAGATTTTCCGGTGGAAGCCGATGAGGCCTCTTTCGATCACCTGAACCGATGCATCAGACCATTTATGGAGCAGTTACCGACCGATCTTCGAAACATCATGGTCTGGTCAGAATTAGAGGGCAAGCCACAAAAAACAATTGCCGAACAACTGGGAATGAACTACGTGACACTCAGATCCAAGATACAACGCGGCAGAAAGAAGCTCGGAAAAATGATCAGCCAATGTTGTCAGGCGGGAGTCCCTCAAAAAATCACTGAAATTTCAACACCGTCCAGTTGCCAATGTTAAACCATGTGTACCTTCCATGAAAAAGTATGCGCTTGCAGGGCTTTTTGCTCCACTGCTCTTCTTAGTCACTTACCTAACTCTTTCGACCTTAAGGCCTGAATACAGCCACCTGACCAATGCCATTAGTGAATTGGGCGATGTAGACGCTCCCTATAAATGGTGGTGGAACATTTTTGGTTATGGCCTCACCGGCCTGCTTATAGCCCTGTTTGCCCTCGGACTTTACCGGCACATAAAAGGACAAAGTACCGCCAAAATAGTATTGGTGAGTCTAGCTCTTTCCGGTATACTGATGACCTTTTCCGGTATTTTTCCGGGCGATTTTGAAGAGCGTTCCTCAGCTACCATGCTACTGCACACTGTGGGTAGTATAGGTAGTTTTATTGCTTTTATGATTGCCGCCTTCACTCTGCCCATTGTTTTAAAAAAGCATTACTACTGGAAAAAAGCCACTGGTCCATCGCTGGCACTGGCCTGGCTCTCCATACTCAGCGGTTTTCTTAGAAGTGGCGATATGCCCGGCCTGGGACAGCGCCTAGGGTTTACATTTTATTTTTTATGGATAGCCTATCTGGCTATAAAAGCATTGAAAGCCCCTCTTCCGGGTGAACCAAATGCTATAGAAAATCATTCACAACAAAACTCTACTAATGAACTTTAACGAATTTGCTCTATCCAAAGGCTTTGAATTGCTTCAACCCTCTACCCCGGGAGGCGCCTATCAATCGGTGAATATCCGTGGAAACATAATCTACCTTGCCATTCAATTTCCTATTAAAGATGGGGAATACCTTTTTCAGGGAAGGCTGGGCAAAGAGCTTTCTACAGCAGATGGTTATAAAGCGATGCAACTGGCCGCCCTCAACGCTGTTTCGCAGCTTCATTATAAAGTGGGCATAGACAGACTGGAAGGTATCAACCACATAGACGCATACTTTCAGGCTTCTGAAACTTGGGATGATGGTCCTAAAGTTGTGGATGGTGCTTCTGAATTGTTACTAACTCTGCTGGGAACAAAAGGAACTCACTCAAGAGCCATTTTTGGAGTACATCACTTGCCCAGGAACTTCTCTGTGGGCCTAACACTAACCGCAACCCTAGATCGCTAGGCTCCTATGCTTCCACTTATCGTACTATTAGGGTCGTTTCTACTGCTCGCCCTCGGGTTAAAAAGGGTAAAGAATAATTGGAGACTCCGCACCTCCGGTCGGTGGGCCATGGCTGCCATGCTTGTCTTTTCGGCCATAGGCCATTTTCTTTTTCCCTCGGGAATGGCCCAAATGATTCCTGACTTTTTACCGGCCAGAAAGCTGTTGGTTTACCTCACCGGTGCACTTGAGGTTGTATTTGCTCTGGGCCTTTTAAGCCGAAAATATGCTAAAACTACCGGCTGGTTGCTTATTGCCTTTTTGCTTCTGGTACTGCCGGCCAACATAAACGCAGCCATGCAAGGGTTAAACTATCAAACCGGAGCATTGGATGGTCCCGGAATAAACTACCTATGGTTCAGAATTCCGCTTCAACTCTTTTTTATTGTTTGGATTTACCTTTCGGCCTGCAAAAGCAAATGAACAACTATCAGCAATTACTCTTTCCCTATGCATATAACATTTTGGGTTCTGTAGAAGATGCCAAAGATGCCATTCAAGATGTGGTTACTAAGCTCAGTAGTACCCGGGGGCAATATCCTGATAGTAAAAACTATCTTATAAAATCGGTGATTAACCGTTCCATCAACATCAAGGAACAAAAGCTTAAAAATGAACAGCTTAACAATCAGTTGCCCGAACCTTATGTGTTGGCTTCAGCCGAAGAAACAGTAAATAATCAACAGGTTTTGTCGTATGCCATGCTTACGCTACTCAACCACCTCACGGCTAAAGAAAGGGCTGTATTCATACTGAAAGAAGCTTTTGGCTATAAGCATGAAGAAACGGCTGAGCTTTTGGGGCAAAGTACTGAAAACACACGACAGCTCTTAAGCAGGGCTAAAAAGAAACTCTCCGGCCTGAGGCAAAAACATGCCGTTAAACCTGTGAAACTACCGGGAACGGAGGCCATTCTGGCCCATTACCTCACCGCCATTCGAAACAAAGACCTGAAAGCATTGGAGCAGGTACTCAAAGAAGACATAGGGTTCAGGGCCGATGGTGGTTCAGGACTTAAAGTTCTGGCCCGGGTGGCTCAAGGTGCGCAAGAGGTGGCGCAACTGCTGTTTACGGTCTATGAACGATTTCTCAAAGAGTGCACCATTACTCCAACCGTAGTCAATCACTTTCCTGCCCTTCTCTATTGGACCCCTTCTAACCTAAAACTTTGCCAGGTATTTGAAATCAATAGGTTTGGGCAGATTGAGCACCTTTACCATGTTCTCGACCCTGAAAAACTTAGCAACCTTCGTTTAGCTGTGCAAGAGCCTTAGGGTGAGGACAAAATAAGAGGGCATCTCAAAAGCATTAAAACTCGTCAATCTGAACTTGTTTACCGACAGACAGGCAAGTTTAGGGCAAGGCTGACCTGGCTTTTGAAACACCCTCTTTCGATTGCTGAACTATCAAGTAGAAATTAACCCAAGGAAATCTGCTGTTGTACCATGTAAGGTTGATTGTAATGTCTTTTACCTGTGGCCTTGTACAGGGCATTGGCAACTGCAGCAAATACAGGCGGAAAGGGAGGTTCTCCCAGGCCTGTAGGTGCAATATCATTTTTAACAAAATGCACATCAATAGTTTCAGGAGCTTCGCTATGCCGAATCATTCGGTACCTATTAAAGTTATTCTGTTCAGTTGCCCCGTTGTTGAAGGTTAAATAACTGTAAAGTGAATGACCTATGCCATCTACTACCGCTCCTTCAACCATATTAGCGGCCGCCAATGGGTTTATTACAATTCCGCAGTCTACCGCACAAGTTACCTTCTTAACTCTCGGTTCGCCTCCTTCCATTTCTACATCCAGCACATGAGCTACATAGCTATTATGACAGAAATAGGCAGAAACACCTCGCGATACTCCTTCTTCCGGCTGATCCCAATTAGACTTTTCCCTAACCAGCTCCAATACCCCTGCATACCGATCGGCCTCATAGTCGTTTCTATCGCCAACAGGGTTTTCTCTAGCCCTTTTTAATAATTCTAACCTAAACTCAATAGGGTCTTTACCTGCCGCCTCAGCTACTTCGTCTAAAAACGACTGCTCTGCACCGGCAATAAAATTAGACCGCGGAGCCCGGAAAGCTCCCACCGTTATGTTCGAATCGATTTGCCACGATTCCGCCAGATAGTTTTCCACTGCTCCGGCAGGAAACCTGTTGGCATGTAGTGGACTCTCAGGAATACCTCCGGCCTTGGCATGAAAGGCAATGAGGTTATTGTTTTCATCCAAGGCAGCTCTGTAGGTGGCATGGTAAGACGGACGATAAATTCCATTGGTCATATCGTCTTCCCGGGTATACACCAGTTTTACGGGGGCCTTCATGTGTCGGGAAATTAAAGCAGCTTCTACTACATAATGGTCATAGGCCCTTCTGCCAAAACCACCTCCCATTCGGGTCATCTTAATATCTACTTTTTCCAATGGTACGCCCAGGCGATTGGCCACAGCCTGTTCAGCAAATTCAGGAGCTTGCAACGGACCTGCCAGATGAACCATATCATCCGTAACACGGGCGAAAAAATTCATCGGTTCCATGGCATTGTGCGCCAAAAAAGGTGCAGTATAGGTACGCTCAATTACCTTCGCAGCTTTTTTGAATGCCGCCTCCGGATTACCATCTCTCCTTTCTATTCTGCCGGGCCTGGCAGCCATTTGCTGCATGAGTCTGTAATGATCTGTACTGTTTTCGAGACCCGCAGGAACGGTAACCTGTTGGGTTCCTCCAAACCCAGCGGTGGTAATCTGTGTAGCCGGACTCTGTTCCCACTCCACTCTCACTGCCTTTTTGGCCTGCATTACTTCCCATGTGGTATTTCCAACCACTACCACTGTTTCAGTAAAAGCATCGGTGCTAAAGTACCCTCTAGGCTCATCGTTGGGAAAAGAAGTAATGGTAAATACCTCTTTAATTCCGCTCATCTGTTTGGCAGTGGTGGCATCAAAAGATTTCAATCGCATACCAAAGGCTGGAGGGTGTATAATCATGGCTATGAGCATGCCCTCCTCTTCGTAGTCTATCCCAAACATGGGCTTACCGGTCACAATATCTTTTCCTCTTACATTTTTTCGAGCTGTACCCACCAGTGTAAGCTCAGATGGTTTTTTGAGTTCGAGCGTTTCGGGTATTTCTATACCCACCGCCAGAGAAGCCATTTCGCCATAGCCTGCAGAGTTTCCACTGGCCACATGAGAAAGCACTCCTTCTTTGGTTGTAATATCGCTTGCAGAAACGCCCCATTGTTTTGCAGCAGCCTCTTTTAACATATACTTAGCTGCGGCTCCGGCTTCTCTTAGCCCGTTTACCCATCCCTGCCTTACGGACTGGCTACCTCCGGCAAACTGTCTTGTAAATACATCGGTATTAAACTTGGCCTGTTCTACAATTACTTTGTTCCAATCTACATCCAGTTCTTCACCAATAATCATTGGTAGTGAGGTGGTTACATTTTGGCCGAACTCCGGATTAGGAGCCATAATAGTTACCAGTCCATTATCTCCAATTTTTAAAAACCCGTTCAGTTCAAACCACTCCTCGGGCAAGCCCAGGGCCTCCTCACGTTTAGAGTTGCAGCTAACCAACCAGCTAAAACTGATCATCAAGCCTCCTCCGGCCAATGCTGAAGATTTCAAAAAATTTCTGCGGCTTAGTTTCGATTCTGTTCTACTCATCTTTTTGGCATTAAAGGGTTGCTGCTTTTTTTACGGCCTGTTTTATTCTTAGGTAGGTACCACAACGGCACAGATTGCCATTGAGAGAAGAAGCAATTTGCTCATCGGTAGGGTTTGGGTTGGCCTTTAGCAGAGCTGCGGCACTCATCATTTGTCCCGGCTGACAATAACCACATTGGGCCACATCTAATTCAACCCAGGCTTTTTGTACCGAGTGATCCCCATTTTCAGAAAGTCCCTCAATGGTTGTAATTGGCTGATTACCAATTGCCGAGACGGGTATGGAACACGAACGAACGGCCGTTCCATTAAGGTGCACTGTGCAAGCTCCGCACTGAGCAATTCCACAGCCGTATTTGGTTCCTTTTAAACTGAGGTGGTCACGCAACACCCATAGTAATGGGGTATTTGGGTCTACGTTTACCGCTCGGTTTTCGCCATTAATTTGTAATTGAAAACTAGCCATATATAATTCTTATGATGGTTTTAAGATGCAGTATACCTTCATTAAGGTAATTAAACTTAAGCATTTCAAACAGGCACTTACGAAAATCAAACAGTATCGATGAAGGATTGATTTTTCAGGACAAACATCAACCTGAAGTCTACGAAAAATAGCCTGCAACTATTTATGGGTTCTAAGAAACGACAATCAATAAGCTGACAACCCAGCCAGACCATCAAAAACTTACGAGTTTCTAAACTTCAATGGGCTTAATTCCTGATGCTTTTTAAAGAAGTTATTGAAGTGAGTCACTTCCTTGAAGCCTAGTGAATAGGCAATTTCGGAAACCGACCATGAGGTTTGCTTTAGCAGCACCCTTGCCTCTTGCATAATGCGCTCGGTAATGAGCTGCGTGGTGGTTTTCTCTGTGGTTTCTTTAACGGCCCGGTTGAGATGATTTACATGCACATTCAGTTGCCTGGCAAACTCAGAGGCAGAGCGCATGGCCACATACTGATTGGGCTCATCGAGCGGAAACTGTCTCTCTAAAAGCTCCATAAAAAGCATGGCAATTCTTCGGGAAGCGTTTACAGGCCGCGCATCTAACTGTTCCGATGGCTGGAGTTTGAGCGCATAATGGAGTAGCTCAAAAATCTGATTTCGCACCAGATCGTATTTGTATTTATACTCCGAATTAAACTCCTCCTCCATTCTATTGAATACAGCCCGTACCTCAGCCGCCTGAGCCTCTGAGAGCTCGAACACATGTGTGCCATTGGGTTGGTACACCTCGTAGTCCTGAAAATGCCCGAATTGGTGAAAAAAATCGGCACTAAAGATGCAATAGGTGCATTCTTCCATGGGTTCAATATGCTCCCATTTGTAAGGAATCTTGGGGTTAGAGAAAGACAATGCATAGTTTTTCACCTCAAAAACCTTATCGGCATAGTGTACCCTACTATGCCCTTTCATGAGCAACACCTTATAGAAATCGCGCCTCCTGTAAGGCACGCTTTCAAAACCACAAAAGTCCGGTTTTAACCTAAAAAGATTGAAGTGCCCAATGTCTTTCCTAATTTGCTCAGGCACCCACTGAAACTTTCTTTTGTAAAACTCTTCTAACGATTCCGCACTTTTCATGACTAGAAATTTATAATATTCAAACCATTCTGACCAACTGCTGAGCATCTCATTTCTCTTTTTGGAGGATAGTTCTAAAACTGTAAATCAAGCTCAGGTTCCAACCGAAAGTCTTGTAGCCAATTGAGACATTCCCATTGAAATGAATTGGGCCAACACCTCCCTCTTTGGTTTGACTCATTGAGAGGCTAACAAAGCCCATGAGAAAAAACACCATGAGCAGCCGGTCTTTGACGAGTTTCATTTTAGCAGCCTTTGGTCTACAAAACTCTAGGTTCAGTTGCCCTCCTGTCTAACAAAGTACAAAGCAAAACTTACGAATTTCAAACAGCCCGCTTTGTAAAAGCAGAAAGAGGCATTCTGGCTAACAGGAAAGTCTTCCAATCAGCCCCTACAATTTTTATAAGTATTGTCACACTTTCTGCCCCTCAACTGTAGTAATGAAAAAACATAATCATGAAAGCAAGAATAGCACAAAACGAAATCGACAACTCCATTTTTGCCGGCCTTATTAAAACAGATGGCATTCTGTACAGGTCTGGTATTGATCACAAACTGCTGGAACTCATAAAGCTAAGAGTTGCCCAGATAAACAGTTGTGCATACTGCCTGGACATGCACTATAAAGAGGCCGAACATTTGGGAGAAACACCACAAAGGCTCTATTCGCTATCGGCCTGGAGGGAAACCCCATACTACTCCGAACTGGAACAAGCCGTGTTGGCCTACACCGAAGCTATCACCAACGTAAATCGGGCGCATTTTGAGCCTGAATTAATGGCTGCCCTGGAGAAGTACTTTAACAAAGATCAAATTGCCCTGATTACTCTGGCCATTTCCCAAATCAATACCTGGACACGCCTGAACATTGCTTTTGGTACTGTACCAGGAGGCTATGTAGTCGGTCAATATGCCTAAAATTTACATTCCGGAAGTTGCTCTGCTGCCAGGCTGCTCTATCCCTCTTCTAGCCTGCGGCACGAGCAGCTCCGGTTGGCTAAACCTCAGATAGCAATCCTACTATTTTTTAACCCGTTCATTCGCCACTCGGCAAAATTATACACCCATGACCTGATTTATTTGGATTGGAATACTAAAAAACCATATTTTAATTCTACCAAATTTTTCCTTGCATGTCGAACTTATCAGAATGGTGGAATGCATTAGATACAATCCACAAAATTTACTGGGGCCTGGCAATTCCCTTCACCCTCATTTTCCTTATCCAAATGGTACTCACTTTTATTGGCGGAGAAATCGAGGTAGACGGGGATGCCGACTTTGATGTTGAAAGCGACAGTGGAGCAGGCTTCCAATTTTTTACCCTAAAGAACTTTATAGGCTTCTTTACTATCTTTTCCTGGTCAGGCATTGCCTCGCTCGATTCCGGTTATAGCATTGCAACCACCCTCATCGTATCGACCATTGCAGGGCTTTTAATGATGACCCTAATGGCTAGCCTCTTCTATTTCTTTAGTAAACTAACAGATAGTGGCACCCTCAATATCAATAACGCCAAAGGGGCTGTGGCCGAAGTTTACATGCGCATACACGGCAGTCGTGGCAACATTGGCAAAGTACTTGTAAAAGTGCAGGGCTCTCTAAGAGAGTTAGAAGCCATAACCGATGACCCTGAAGACTTACCCACCGGAGCGGTGGTTAATGTAAAAGAGGTCATAAATGACAATATTCTTCTCGTCTCTAAACACTAATTCAACACATATGAATGAATCATTTATCATCATTATTGCCGTTGCGGTAATCTTCGTATTCGTAATGCTCATCGGCATCTTCAGGAGGTACAAAAGGTGCCCCTCCGATAGAGTATTGGTAGTCTATGGAAAAGTTGGCGGACAAAAAGGAAGCGAATCAGGTCGTTCCGCCAAGTGTATTCATGGAGGTGCCGCCTTTATCTGGCCAATTATTCAGGATTACTCCTTTTTAGACCTGACCCCTATCTCTATAGAAGTAAACCTGACCAACGCCTTGAGCCGTCAGAACATTCGGGTGGATGTACCCTCTCGGTTTACAGTGGGTATTTCTACCGAAGAAGGCATAATGAACAATGCTGCCGAAAGACTTTTGGGTCTTTCTCAACAAAATATTCATGACCTCGCCAAAGACATCATTTTTGGCCAGCTAAGGTTGGTAGTAGCCACAATGGATATTGAGGAAATTAACAGCAACAGAGATAAATTTCTGGCCAATGTAGCCTCTAATGTTGAGGCCGAATTGAAAAAAATCGGCCTTAAACTTATCAACGTAAACGTGACCGACATTAAAGATGAGTCGGGCTATATTGAAGCACTTGGTAAAGAGGCTGCTGCCAAAGCCATTAACGATGCCATTAAAAGTGTAGCCGAAAAAGACAGAGACGGGCAAATTGGGCAGGCCAATGCCTTACAAGACCAACGCACCCAAGTAGCCGCAGCCAATGCCAAAGCCGTAGAAGGTGAAAACCTGGCTAAAATTAAAGTAGCTCAATCCGATGCCTCCCGTATTGAAAAAGAAGCAGAAGCAAAGAGGATTTCTACCGCAGCTGAGAAAGTACAGGCTGCAAAAGCCCTTGAAGAGGCCTATGCGGCAGAAAAAGAAGCCGAAATTGCTCGTGCCCAACGCGACAAGTCTACTCAAACAGCCGATGTGGTGGTACCTGCCGAAATAGACAAGCAACGGGTAGAAATTGCGGCTGAAGCAGAGGCAGAAATGATTAGAAGAAAAGCCAAAGGTGAAGCTGACGCTATATTGTACATGAAGCAAGCCGAAGCAAAAGGTATTTACGAAGTACTCACCAAACAGGCTCAAGGTCTTGAGCAGATAGTGAAAGCAGCCGGAAATGACTCCAAAAATGCTGTTCTACTGTTGGTGGCCGATAAATTACCGGAGCTTGTTCGCTTGCAAACTGAAGCCATTAAAAACATTAAGATTGATAAAATCACTGTGTGGGACAATGGCAGCGGCAATGGCCCTGAAAACAAAACGTCTACCGCTAATTTTATCTCAGGCCTGTATAAATCCGTACCTCCACTACAAGAAATGTTCAATATGGCGGGTATGGAACTCCCTGAATACCTGAAAGGTAAGTCGGCCGATGAGATTCAGGAAATGGCCGAAAAAGTAAAGGGTGAGACCAAACCAGATAAAAGCAAAGGGCAATAGCCTTTTGACAAGATAAACGCCTTAGCCCCCTTCGGTGACTGATGGTTACCGAAGGGTTATTTGTTTTATAGGATTACTTATGTAAGAAGCATGACGCATATTTCAACACCTCACCTCCATTTATCTCTTTATAAATGGCTTCTATAAGGTGCTGTAAAGACACCGCTTGTAGTTCAAGTGGTCTATACGGCTTTGTGCTCTAAATGAGTAACCCTTTTTTTATACCAATTACCAAAACAAGCTCATGGCTCCTTCTCTTACCCAAACGGACTCTTCTCACCCTCACTTTGTAGCGTTGGTTAAACTGCTCGATCAGGAGTTGGCCCAACGCGATGGCGATGAACATGCTTTTTATGCCCGGTTCAACAGCATAGATTCCTTAAAGCACTGTCTGGTGGCCTACCTTAATCATCAACCCGTAGCATGTGGAGCCTTTAAGGCCCATAGTTCCCCATGCACAGTTGAAATAAAACGGATGTATGTAGCCGAAGAACACCGTGGTAAAGGAATTGCCGGGCTTGTATTAAAAGGTCTGGAAGACTGGGCGCACAACCTGGGCTTTACTTCAGCAATACTAGAAACGGGCAAAAGGCAACATGAAGCGGTTGCACTCTATACTAAAAATGGGTATGGCCGAATACCCAACTACGGACAATACGAAGGAGTGACCAACAGCCTGTGCTTCCGCAAAGAACTATCCTCCTCTTTAAAATAATTTTACCTTAACAGCAGTATGTAAAGCCTTTGCTACATTGCAACCATGTTGCATAAGAATGCCAAAATTATTCCGGCCATTGCTACCATTATCATGTGCTTGTTCATGCAGTCTTGTGCATCTTTATTCAACAGCCGCTACAGTACCGTAACCATTGAGACTTCAGAACCCGCCAATTTTATTATAGATGAAGACACACTCATTAACAAAATGCCGGGGCCATTTACAACCGTATTCGAAAACACCACACAACCACTTTCCATTGGCTTCTTCAATGAGCAGCACCAAACCAGAATCTCTATTCTACCGGTAAGGTCTAAACTGTACTACCTGAATCTGTTTTCGCCATACGCTCTAGGCTTTCTGGTAGATGAACTAAACACTAAAAAATGGGAGTACCCAAGGCGTGTATATGTCGATTTGGCCGGAGGGTTCTACACTCCCTACCTACCAGCCGACAGTGCCCTGCTCATCAGTCGGCCTAATCGCATCGCGCTAACCCCACTATCGCCAGTTGGAGGGCAGCATCCGGGCCTGGAAATTTCCTACCAGCACATGCTTTCTATAAAGCACTCTTTGCAGTTTACCTACAAGCACTTTATTCCCTTTAATAGCGAACTTGCCAAAGAAGCCCGCGGTTTTGCGGCTACAACAGAAGTAAAACGCTTTTACAGAAACACGCGAAACAGTCGGTTTTACCTTAGCCTGGGTTATGAATACCTGAACAAAACGAGCGAAGCCAGCCTTTCATTCACCGAACCTGATGGTCAGGGCGATATTGTGGTGTGGCAGCTCACACAAATTAAAAAGCAGTTTCACTCCCTTACACCCCGCTGGGGTATAGAGTATAGCCTCGGCAAACGGCTGATACTCGATGGGTTTGCTGGCTTTGGAGCCCGTATTAGAAATGTAGAGCACATAAACCCTCCTGAAAATCTGGAGCACTTTAATGCCCAATGGGAATGGATCAACTACAACTTTGCTTCGAACAGACAGGTAAAAAACCAGTGGGCGCTGAATCTTGATCTGAACCTGAAAATTGCCTGGCTTTTCTAAAGCTGGCATCCTCACATTATCATATTTTCATTATATTCCATTTGCCAAACTCTTGACTTATGACGCGCAGATTTTCCTCGCCACTGGAGGCTTTTAACCATTGGGTTGAGAGCATTCCCAATGAAGTATTCCTGAGACAACCCGTTAACAGGAAGTTTGTTGAATTCACATTTGCCGAAAGTAATGACCAGATTCTCCGTATGGTCTCTGCCCTACACAATCTGGGCATTCAGCCCGGTGACCACGTGGCTTTGCTTTCCAAAAACTGCGCTCATTGGATTATGGCCGACCTCGCCATAATGGCGGCAGGCTGTATTTCAATACCCATTTACCCCACGCTTGGTGCAGAATCCATTCATGAAATTCTCGATCACAGTGAGTCGAAAGCAATCATTGTTGGTAAACTGGACGATTATGCCAGTCAAAAAGCCGGAATCCCCGACATATTGACTATTGGCATTGAAATGTACGGCACTATGGAGCATCATACCTGGGAGCGGCTTATTGCTCAGCACGAACCAAGTGCCACTGTACATGAACAAACTAGCGATGAACTAATGACCATTATGTATACCTCAGGAACCACCGGCCAGCCTAAAGGAGTTATGCATACGGTTGGAGCTTTTGCACAGCTCATCAACACGGCCATCGATGTCATTCACTTACCGGAGCGTCCCAGGCACTTTTCGTACCTGCCCATGACTCATATAGCCGAGAGAGCCGGCATAGAGCTGTCGTCTGTTTTTCGTGGGGCCATTGTAAGCTTCCCCGAATCGCTCGAAACATTCGCTGAAGATTTATCTTCCGTTCAGCCACATATATTCTTTGGTGTACCTCGTATTTGGCAAAAATTCCAGGAAAAGATTTTGGAGAAAATGCCACAGAAAAAGCTCGATCACCTGCTTTCCCTTCCGCTAATTGGTGGCTTGGTAAAGAAGAAAATCAAGAAAAAACTGGGGCTTTCGGCATCAATGGCCAATTTTTCGGGAGCTGCTCCCATAGCCGTAAGCCTCAAGCAATGGTACGCCCGTCTGGACATAATCATTAACCAGGCCTACGGAATGACCGAAGACTGTATTCTCTCCCACTTTAATCTTCCCGGTCAAAACAAGTTTGGAACTGTTGGCAAACCACTTCCCGGGGTAGAATCCAAACTATCGGCTGAGGGTGAAATACTAATAAAGAGTAATTGCCTGATGAAAGGTTATTACAAAGAGCCTGAAAAGACTGCCGAAATGTTTACCGAAGATGGCTTCCTGAAAACCGGAGATATTGGCGAGTTCGATCACGATGGTTTTCTGAGCATTACCGGCCGGGTAAAAGACCAGTTCAAAACAGATAAAGGAAAATACATTTCGCCTGCCCCCATAGAGCTTCAATTGCTTAAAAATTACGATGTAGACCAGGTATGCGTGGTAGGTACGGGTATTCCTCAGCCCATAGCTCTGATTGTACCTTCTGAAAGTGGGAAAAAGAAAAGCAAAGAAGAACTTAGCCAATCCGTTTGGCAGACTATAGAAGAGCTTAACCCCAGCCTTGAGGCATATGAAAAAATTGCCAAGGCGGTAATCATGAAAGAAATCTGGTCTGTAGAAAACGGCCTCATGACCCCTTCGCTCAAGGTAAAACGTAACCGGGTAGAAGCCCTCCATATGCCCATGTACCCTCAATGGTTCGATCATGAAGAGTCGGTGGTTTATGAAGCCTAAGCAATGGTTGGCAGGCAGTCTGTTTTTCTTCTGTTTATCGCAAAGTTTAGCACAGATTACCCACCAAAGGGTTTTCGACACGGTGCCCTACATTATGCATCACCACCAAAACAGACTAAAACAGTTTGAAAAAGACCCTATGACCACCGGACAAATCATTTTTCTGGGCAATAGTATTACAGAAGGTGGCCAGTGGCAGGCTTATTTCCCTGACAGTAAAGTGCTCAATCGTGGCATAGGAGGCGACATCTCCTTTGGCATTATCAATCGACTCAGTGAAATCACAGAGCGCAAACCAAACAAGCTGTTCCTCTTAATTGGCATTAACGACATCGGCATGGATATTCCAGAGGCAGTCATTGCCAACAACATAGCAAAGATCATTCAACGAATACAAAGCGAAAGCCCTCGCACAAGAATAATCGTACAAAGCATACTCCCTGTAAATCCAGAGTTCGATGGGTTTCCTCAGCACTACGACAAACAATACAGAGTACTTATGACCAACCAGCTCCTATTTAAGGTTTGTGCTGAACATGAAGTAGAATTCCTTAATCTCTTTCCCTTCTTTCTGGACAATCGTCAGCGACTCAAATCCGAATTGACCTACGATGGTCTTCATTTAAATGAGGCTGGCTATGCCCTATGGGTGAAAATTCTCAAAAGTGAAGGGCTTATGGAATAGGCAGGGGCTGGTTCAAATCTGCCCCAGGCTGAGCAATTGTGGCCATCAAAGGCTTATGCATAAATAATTGAGACGCGGGCATAACAATCAATACGCAACATACTTAACTTTGCATTTTATAATAAACTATGCGCAACAACCTCCTTATTGGCTGCCTTCTTCTAAGCACCACCTTCAGCCTCTTAGCACAACAACCAACCTTTGAAGACCGAATGGTAAAACGAACGATAAACTGTTTCGACATTGCCCTTAATTCGGTTGAAATGCTGGAGTCTTATTTTGTAACTAGCGAGTTAGACTCTGCACAATTGCTGCTCAACTTTTGGCAAGGCAAGTGTGGCCTTACCGAACCTGTATTCAGAGCAAAAACCATTCTATCGCTCCATAATCAATCCTTTTCAGGAGAGCTTACACCGGCCATTATGGACTACCTTTCCAGTTATCAAACGAAAGTATATCTGGCAGCTGATGGGGTGGAATTTAACAATTGGACAGCCTCTTATTTCGATTTTGTACCCATCAATGGAAGCTTCAACACGCTATTGGCGCGAATGGCCAAAAATGCAATAGGCCACTATGAACCCGGAAGCACCGAACATTTTCTAGCCTCCTTTTATGGTTCCGATGAACCCTCTTTGCATGAAATGATGCGTTTGCCCACTTATCACCAATCGCCTATTAAGGGCGCTTATGATACCAAGGTTAGACAAATTGATGAAATGCTCAAGTTGCACTCTGGAATTTTGGGCGGATGGTGGATGCCTACCGGTGAAATGCAGGCCGTAGGCTCACACCCTAACATTGGTTTTTTTATTGGTGGCAAAAAAGGCAAGTCTACCCTAGACCTATCGGTTAGTTTTAAATTCCTCAATGCACCAAACGAATACACCGCCTATCGTAAAGAAGATTTTGGCCTTGAGGTAAGTACGAGGCATTTTTTTGGAGGCTACTTTGGCATAGACTACAGCCGGGAGTTAATAGAGTGGAACAGAAATGAAGTGCTTATTCTTACCGGTGCCGGCATCGATGGATTTGACGCCATTAAAGAGGATGAAGACAACGGCATTTCAGGGGAGAGTGTTTTCACCTACAATTTCAATGCAGGTTTGGGCTATAAATATAACCTGAGTCACAAGCAGTACCTCTCCCTGCAAGCCAAATATAACTTAACGGACTACGCGCTGAATGGTGTTGTAAACTATTCGGGCAATGCAATTACACTTTCCTTGATATGGGGCTTCTATACCAGTCCGCAAGCTGATAGTTTTTACTTTAAGAGAAAAAAGAACAAGCGCAAAAAGTAACCCTTACTTTACAGCCCTGAACGACCAGTTGTATACCACAGCCAGAATTCTGATAGTAATAATGATTGAAATGGTCACTATAATTCTGAAGTCATCATTAATGGCCGTTTGACCTAGCATAAGATATATTATCCCGCCCACCAGGCACACCGTAGCATAAACTTCCCGCCTGAATATTAGTGGAATTTCATTGACCAGAGTATCGCGCAAAACACCACCAAAAACTGCGGAAATAGTACCCATCATAACCGCTACTATAGGAGACAGTCCAAGATCGAGTGTTTTTTGCAGGCCCAGAATGGTAAACAATCCAATACCAACGGAATCAAACAGAAACATGGTTTTGCGGAGCTTTTCAAAAATCCTTCTGAAAAATGCCGCTGCAAACATGCCGGAGGCAATTATAATAAGATAGTTAACATCTTGCATCCAGCCTACAGGCGTTGAACCAATGAGAACATCGCGCAGTGTGCCCCCTCCCACTGCCGTAACAAAAGCAATAACAGAGGCCCCAAAAAAATCCAGCTCTTTTTTAGCGGCCAACAGCCAACCACTGACGGCAAAGACAAACGTACCGGCCAGGTCAACATAATAAATTAGCTCCGCGCTGGAAAAGTCGTTCATGCCACGAAAGTACGCTGATTGTAATCATTTTAAAACTACCGCATTTTATCTTTACCTTAACCAGCCCTTTTTCTCTATAATGAAATCCGCAATATCTATCCGAATAGTTAAACTTAGCGATGCCGCTCCCATGCTAAGTATCTACAGCCCAATTGTTCAGGAAACCGCTACCTCCTTTGAACTGACTCCCCCACCTTTGGAGGAGTTTGAACAACGCATACTCACCTATGGGACAAAAGCCCCCTGGCTGGTGGCCGAAGAAAACGGAGTGGTAACAGGCTATGCCTATGCCACAGATCATCGGAGCCGCAAAGCCTACCAGTGGAACCAGGAAGTAACCGTATACGTGCATCCCAACCATCGGAACAAGGGCATAGCCCGCAAGCTGTACCTCCAGCTGCTACACATGTTGCAGGCCATGAACTATTGTAAGGCCATAGCAGTGATTACCGTTCCCAACCAGGCCAGTATCGGGTTTCATCAGGCATTAGGCTTTAGACACATTGGTGAAATGAAAAACGTTGGATACAAATTGGGCCGCTGGCATACTACCAGTTGGTGGGATTTGGATCTTCATCAGAGCGATGCCTCTCCTCAACCACTCAAATCGTTACAAGATATTTTATCGCAGTTTGGCTTTCAGGACTGGTCTATCAAATAGACGACCTATCGTTCCATAGCTTTTTACGATATTTCGTTATGCAAGACCTACTGGAACAAATAAGGAATTGTACACTTTGTGCAGAACATCTGCCTCTGGGCCCCAGGCCTGTGATTCGGGTCCATCGTTCTTCAAGAATACTTGTTATTGGGCAGGCTCCGGGAACAAGAGTACACGAAACCGGGATTCCCTGGAATGACCCTTCCGGTAAAAACCTGAGAAAATGGATGGGTGTAACCGATGAACAGTTTTATGACTCCGGTCTTTTTGCTATCGTCCCTATGGGTTTTTGCTATCCGGGAAAAGGCAAGTCGGGCGACCTTCCGCCCAGACCGGAGTGTGCCGCTGAATGGCATGAAAGGTTACTGGCAAAAATGCCAAACATAGAACTTACCCTGTTGATTGGCCAATATGCTCAAAGCTATTATCTGGAAGGAAGAAAGGAGAACCTCACTGAGACGGTGAGATCATTTAAAGAATACTTACCCAAGTACTTTCCGCTGGTTCATCCTTCTCCCAGAAATGGCATCTGGATGAGAAAGAATTTATGGTTTGAAGAAGAGGTATTACCAGTACTTCAGCATAGGGTTCAGCAGATTATAGAATAAAAAAAGCTGTTTCAATAGCCACTAACCTCATACGAGTTGCTATTAAAACAGCCTCTTTAGTAAAGACTCTATCCTTAATGCACGTTCTGCATCCAGCGATTCAACAATGGAGAAAGAATAAATACAATAAGTCCTGCACCAATGGCATATTGAGCAATCATCTCAAAACCTCCAATGTATACATCAAGCGAATCGAAACCTCTGATATCGGCATTATCGCTCTCTATGGCTAGTTTTTTACCAATAAACCCAACTACCTGAAAGGCAAAGGCACTAGAAAGGAACCAAACCCCCATCATAAAGGCCACTATTCGCTTGGGTGAAAGATCAGTAATTTTAGAAAGCCCCACGGGCGACATAAACAACTCACCCACCGAAAGTAAGAAGTACATTAAGAGCAAATAAACAAATGGCACCATGCCGTTTTCATCGGCCGCACCACGACTTAAAGCCAACACATAGAAACTCACTCCGGCCAAGAGCAATCCCATTCCAAACTTATATGGAGTTCTGGGGTTCTTCTTCTTTTTGGCCAATGAGGTCCATAGCAAAGAAATAGGAATGGAAAGGAAAATAATGAACATGGAGTTCAGCGAGTTGGTCTGGGCGGCATCAATAATAGACAAGTTCACGTTCCTGTCGGCAAACAAGGTAATTACGCTCCCTGAAAGCTCATGAAAACCCCAGAAAACCGTCATAAAAAGGGTAATAAATAGCGCCACAGCCAGTTTCTTTCTTTCAGAAGGTGTGGCCTGATAAATAATGAAGGCCATGTATAACAAAATGGCTATACCTATTCCTTTGAAGAGGATGTTTACAAAGTTTTGGTCGCCAAAGAATGACTCTCCTCCCAAAACAGGCTCATAAGAAGCCAGCATAAGTGCAATAAACGGTGCCGCCAAAAAGGATAGTACAGGAACAAGTACCTTTTTCTTAAGTCCCAGCACCGGCTTATTGAGCCCCTCCTCACTTGGGGGCAATCCCTTATCTCCAAAAATTCCACTTTTCAATCCAGACCAGAAAAAGGCCAAGCCGGTTAACATTCCAATACCGGCCAAGCCAAAGCCATAGTGCCAGCCGTATTCTCTACCGAGCCATCCGCAAAGAATGGGAGCTATAAAGCCACCAATGTTGATTCCCATATAGAAAATGGTGAACCCAGAGTCTTTTCGCACATCTCCATCTTTGTAGAGTGCTCCCACAAAGGTGGAAATATTGGGTTTAAAGAACCCGTTGCCCACTACAATGAAAGCCAGTGCTAAAAAGAAAGCCATGTCATTTTCAATGGCCAAAACAAAATGTCCTAAAGCCATGAGAATACCTCCAAGCATAATGGAACGCCTAAAGCCTAAAAGCTTATCAGAAATTCTACCTCCTACCACGGTAGAGGCATATACCAACGAACCATAAGAAGAATAAACGGCTGCAGCAGCCAAATCTCGGGTGGCAAGCGCTTCAAAAATTTCGTTCACCATATATAAGGTGAGCAAGGCGCGCATTCCATAAAAACTGAATCGTTCCCACAGCTCAGCAAAGAACAGATAGAATAACCCTTTCGGGTGGCCGAGCATCTCCGGCTCTTGACTTCTCAATTCTGACATAGTTGTTTTAGTTAGTTTTACAGCAAAGTTTCCAATCTACGACCGTCCATAAGATATTACAAGCCATTTCACACAAATGAGGCCACATTTTAGCCTAAAGGGAGCTTACTTCGGCTCCTTGTGATGTTAAAATGTAATTGTCGGCAAATAATGCATTAATTTCGAGCGCGATACTTACTTTTGCAAACGATTTCATAAACAAGGAAATTAAGCCTAAAATCATGTTAGAAACTGGAATAAAATCCAACAAAGCAGGCCTGGAAGCGGCAGGCATTAAAAAAGTTAAAGAAGCACACTGGAACCTCAGCCAAACCGAACTGATTGAGGAGTCTATCAAAAACGGTGAAGGCCACTTAACCGACACCGGTGCTTTAATGTGTGACACAGGAAAATTTACCGGAAGATCTCCAAAAGACCGGTTCATTGTAAGAGATGAACTAACAGAAGACAAAGTGTGGTGGGGCGATATCAACATTGGTATTTCACCTGAATCGTTCGACCGCATTTACAACAAAATGATCAGCCATCTGGAAGACAAAAAAGTCTATGTGCGCGATGCTTACGCGGGAGCTGACAAAACCCACCGTCTAAAACTCAGGGTAATCAACACCCTTGCCTGGCACAACCTATTCTGCTATAACATGTTCATTAGGCCGGAAGGATATAAACTTGCCGACTTTGAGCCCAACTTCACCATTATTTGCTGCCCCGAATTTGAGGCAGACCCTGAAACTGATGGCACCAGACAAAGCAACTTTGCCATTGTAAACTTTACCAAACGAATGATCCTGATTGGGGGCACCCAGTATTCGGGAGAAATGAAAAAAGGTATTTTCTCAGTACTCAACTTCTTGTTGCCAACAGTAGATGGTGTGCTACCAATGCACTGTTCGGCCAATATGGGAATTGACAAAAGAGATACGGCCATCTTCTTCGGGCTGTCGGGCACAGGTAAAACCACCCTTTCGGCAGACCCTAACCGACTGTTGATTGGTGACGATGAGCACGGCTGGACCGAAAAGAACGTGTTTAACTTTGAAGGTGGTTGCTATGCCAAAGCCATAGACCTTACCGAAGAAAATGAACCCGATATTTTCAGGGCTATTAAATATGGTGCTATTGTAGAAAACACCCGTTTCCATAAAGGCACTCGCACGGTAGACTACAGCAACACCTCAGTAACCGAAAATACCAGGGTATCGTATCCTATCGACCACATTAACAATATTGCAGTTCCTTCTATTGGTGGCATTCCAAAAAACATCTTCTTCCTTACTTGCGATGCCTTTGGTGTAATGCCTCCTATTTTGCGTTTGAACAAAGGGCAAGCCATGTACCACTTTATCTCGGGCTATACTTCTAAAGTAGCCGGTACAGAAGCAGGAGTTACCGAACCTACCCCGGTATTCTCGGCCTGCTTTGGAGCTCCGTTTATGCCACTTCACCCAACCGCCTATGCAGAAATGCTCGGAAAGAAAATGGATGAGCACGGAGTAAATGTTTGGCTCATTAATACCGGTTGGACCGGAGGCCCTTACGGAGTTGGTTCAAGAATTAAACTGAGATATACCCGTGCCATGATATCGGCCGCACTTTCGGGCGTATTGGACAACGTGGGTTACAGAAAACACTCCATTTTTGGAGCCGAAATTCCAATGACCTGTCCTGATGTACCAAGCGAACTGCTTAGTGCCAGAGAAACATGGAAAAACGATAAAGGCTTCTACGAAACTTCTAACAAGCTGGCGCGCATGTTCCAGAACAACTTTAAGAAGTTTGAGTCTTTTGCCAACGAAGAGATCATGGCAGGAGGCCCACAGCCTAGAACAGATTATGCTTAACAGCACTCACCTTCAACCTCAATACAAAAAAACCCAGCCGTCCGCTGGGTTTTTTTCTTGGCCTCACAGCCAATCCGACACTACTATTGATTATTAAGTATTAATCCTACGCTTCAGCGCTCTTAACCAATTCCAATTGATTCAGAGCAGTTTGTAATTCCCTTTTCAGTTTAATCTGCTTTTCAGTAGCCTGAAACCGCTGGTTGCGATAATCTTCCACAATCTTTGAATAGGCGCTCTTAACACGCTTCACTACTCCACACACATGACGAATACGACCATACATTATGACCAGACACAGGCACAACAAAACCACCAGCGACCAAACAAATATGCTGTAAGTAGCTTTCTTCATATCCATCCCTAAAAATCCGATCATATCGGCACGAGACTCTGCTGTAGCCAAAGTGTTGGCCAATTGCTCGCTTTCTGCTCTCAGTTGCAACACCGTAGCTTGCATAGATTGGGTTTGTTCGGTCAGATCTGCCAGGCTTTGCCTATAGTGGCTTAGACTATCTTGCATGGCATGTTTAAACCGTCTGAGGTCGCTCGTTCTGATTACCTTATAGTCCTGATAAGTTTCTGCCCCATCGAGTAAAGACTCAAGGGTTTCGTTCAATGATTTATCGATTTGTGCGTGTCCACCTATTGGGAAAATGATGGCCAATACAGCCACACAAAGGGTGAGTAGTTTCAATCGTTTCATCGTACAATGTTTAGGTGTAACAGCTTCCAAATTAATGAATGAAAAAACAACCTGTAACATTCTGGGGTACAAAGCATTTTTCTACCCTTATCATTCAAAAAACCTTGTTAAAACTGCGCTACCGGAAAACTACTGCCAGTATTTAATAAGCTCTTCTGTCTATTTGCTTTGGTAGGCAAAAGTCGGCCATTCGTCTTTTTAAAATCAGCATATGTCCAATTACCAGCCGAAGCTGTGAGTTTGAATGGGAAAAGCTTATATTCAATGACTCATTTAACTCCAAAAAATCATTGATATGGCAAGTTATACGCTCAAAATAAACGGTAAGCAGCGAACTGTTGAAGCAGACGCAGATATGCCCATGTTATGGGTGCTTCGCGATCTGGTGGATTTAAGAGGCACCAAGTACGGATGTGGCATTGGCCAATGCGGTGCCTGCACCATTCATTTGAATGGTAATGCTGTGCGTTCTTGCCAATTACCGGTATCGGCTATTGGCGAAGCAGAAATAACCACCATAGAGGGTTTATCTGAAAAAGGAGATCATCCGCTTCAGAAAGCATGGAAGGAGCACGATGTGCCTCAGTGTGGCTATTGCCAGGCTGGGCAAATAATGACAGCTGCAGCTTTGCTGAACCGTAATTCACGACCATCGGCTTCTGAAATTGCCGATGCCTCCCATGGCAATATTTGCCGATGCGGAACCTACAATAAAATAAAAGCCGCCATTGCCACGGCCGCAGAAATGTAATCCAAAACCAGAAACAACATGACACTTATAAAGACTAAAATAGACAGAAGGTCATTCTTAAAAAGTTCTGCCCTTGCCGGTGGTGGTCTAATGATTGGATTTGCATGGGGGTGCAACCCGGCAGAGGCCACCAAAGAAGCACCAACCGCCTGGTTCGATATCAATTCATTCATTACCATTGCCGACAATGGTGATGTCACCATTTTGTCACCCAATCCGGAAATTGGCCAAAATGTGAAGACATCAATGCCAATGATTGTGGCCGAAGAGTTAGATGTAAACTGGGCCGATGTGATTGTTAAGCAAGCCCCTTTAAGTACAGCCTTTCAGCGACAAGTTGCCGGTGGTAGCCAGTCTATCCGTTCTAGTTGGAATATCCTACGTACGGCTGGTGCTAGTGCCCGTCATTTACTATTAGAGGCAGCCGCTCAGGAATGGGGGGTTTCAGCTTCTTCGTTAAGAACAGAAAATGGTTATGTATATAATGGCTCAAAGAAACTGTCTTATGGTCATTTGGCGTCTAAAGCAGCACAATTTGAGATTCCTGAAGAAGTTCCTCTCAAAGACCCCAAAGACTTTAAAATAATAGGCCAAAGCAAAACCAATGTAGACTTGGACCAAATAGTTACAGGCAAACCTCTATTTGGAATTGATACCCGAAAAGAAGGAATGGTTTATGCTGCCGCGGTGAGACCACCTGCCTTTGGTACTGAGCTTGAGTCGTTCGATGATTCTGAAGCGCGAAAGGTAAATGGTGTATTGGATGTGGTACAGTTCGGAGATAAAATTGCCGTAGTAGCCACCAATACCTGGGCCGCCATTAAAGGTAAAAAGGCCATTAAAGCCAACTGGAAAAAAGCGGGAAATCTGGAAAGCACTACCGATCACGATAAGGAGTTATCGCGGTTGTTGGATGTGGCCAGCAA
Source organism: Roseivirga thermotolerans (assembly GCF_014653175.1). GTDB lineage: Bacteria > Bacteroidota > Bacteroidia > Cytophagales > Cyclobacteriaceae > Roseivirga > Roseivirga thermotolerans. Next base: position 692,333 of record NZ_BNAG01000002.1, on the reverse strand, counting down.
GGAAAGCTTAAAACGAGAAGATGGTAACATTTCCCAAGCCTTTAAATCGGCCGATGGTGTACTGGAACGAGTTTATGAAGCCCCTTTCCTTCCTCACAACACCATGGAGCCAATGAACTTCTTTGCTAATGTTACAGACAGCAAAGTGGAAATGGAAGGCCCTATTCAAACCCCACAATGGACACAAAGCAATGTGGCCAATGCGCTGGGTCGTAAAACCGAAGAAATTTCTATAGCCATGACTCGCATGGGTGGTGGCTTTGGCCGAAGGCTTTATGGCGATTTTGCGGTGGAGGCCGCTCAAATTTCTGACAAAATAAGAAAGCCCGTTCAACTTATTTTTACCCGCGAAGACGACATGACTGCCGGAACTTACCGTCCGGCATCCAAATACAAATTCAGGGCAGCCTATAAAAATGGCCAGGTGGTAGGCTACCACCTCACCGGAGCAGGTATACAAATGGGCGACTCTACCCGCTCCAACTGGTTTCCTGCCGGAGGCATTGAAAACTACAGAGTAGACTCTCATAATGTTAGAAGTAATATTACTACAGGAGCATGGAGAGCCCCTATAACCAATTTCCTGGCCATGGCCGAACAAGCCTTCTTTGATGAATTGGCTGGCGAGATGGGGGTTGATGCTGTTCAGTTGAGGCTCGATATACTTGAGCGTGCCAAAAACAACCCGGTGGGTTCCATAGACTATGAACCTGAGAAAATGATTGGGGTAATAAAACTGGCGGCTGAAAAAGGAGGTTGGAACAATGGCAATGCCAGCATAGCCAAAGGCTTTAGCGCCTACTACTCGCACAACACCTATGTGGCCGAAGTTGCACATATGAGCCAGGTCAACGGTCAGCCAAAGCTTGATAAAGTGACCGTAGCCGTAGATTGCGGCATAGTAGTAAACCCTGAAGCAGCCATTAATCAGGTTCAAGGGGGTGTGGTAGATGGTATAGGCCACGCCATGTATGGAGACTTTGCCTTTGTAGATGGTAGACCACAAGCCGACAATTTTGATAAGTTTAGGCTTATACGCATGAAAGAAGCACCGGATGTTGAGGTACATTTTGTACCCGGCACTAACCACCCGACAGGTTTGGGAGAACCTTCTTTGCCGCCTGCAGGTGGAGCCTTGGCCAATGCCATTGCCAAAGCTACGGGAAGAAGGGTTTACAAAATTCCTTTCGTGCAACAAGACATAGCCTTAGGATAATCATATCTCATTGCTGAAACAGAAAAGGGGCTGTCTCAAAATCTAGGTGGGCGTCACCCAGAACTTACCTGCGGCCAAGGCAGGCAAGTTCTGGGTGTTCATATCGCTCATTGACGAACTTATGGATTCTGAAATGAACCTGCCTTTAGGTAGCCTAAGTTCAGAATGAAGGGTTTTGAGGCTTTTGAGACCGCCTCTTTCTTATATCTCTGCCGCCATACACCAGCCGCTGTTTATGTCAAGATAATATAAGGCGGCCAAGCAACTCAAACTCATTTAACCGAACAGTGCTCCGGCAATAGTCGCAGTCATCATTGTGGCCAAAGTAGCCGCCATGAGGGCTCGTAACCCAAGCTTCGAAAGGTCTGATTGCCTTTCCGGAGCCATACCTCCTATACCTCCAATTTGAATGGCAATGGAAGAAAAGTTGGCAAAGCCACACAAGGCATAAGTAGAAATTACAATGGCTTTTTGGCTAAGTACTCCATCGGCCTTCATTTCGGCCAGGCTCAGGTAAGCCACAAACTCATTGATTACAGTCTTTTGCCCAATTAGGCTTCCAACCTGCAAAGTCTCTTGCCATTCAACCCCCATTGCAAATGCAAATAGCCTGAACACCTGCCCAAGTATATACTGCAAACTAAATCCGTTGAAAACTCCTCCGGTACTTTCAACCACATAAGCATTGAGCCCGGTCAGTTCGCCAATACCATCAACCAATATCCAATTGAGGGTATATATTACAGCAATAAAGGCTAAAAGCATAGCACCAATATTGGCTGCTAATTTAAGTCCGTCACTGGCACCTCCGGCCAGAGCGTCAATAACATTCACCCCAATCTGATCTTTACTTACTCGCAGTTCAGTATCTACCTCTTCTTCTTCAGGCATAAAAATCTTGGTCATAAGAATTGCGGCCGGAGCATTCATTATAGAAGCGCTCAGCAAATAAGTAGCAAACTGAGCCTGTTGCTCGGGGTCACTTCCCCCTAAAAAAGAAACATATGCCCCTAATACAGAGCCTGCAATAGTGGCCATACCGCCCGTCATTAAACAGAGCAGTTCTGACTTAGTCATTTTACCAATAAAGGGTTTCACCAGAAGCGGTGCTTCCGTTTGCCCCAGAAATACATTGCCGGCAGCCGACATAGACTCAGCCCCTGAGAGTCTCATGGTTTTAGCCATAACCCAGGCAAACACATACACTATCTTTTGCAAAATACCCAGGTAGTATAAGCCAGCTGTTATGGCCGAAAAGAAAATTACAGTGGGTAGTGCCTGAAAAACAAAAAGAAAACCAAGGCTGTGACGGGCGTCTTCTACAGAGTCGCTGTTTTTAGCCAAATCTCCATATAGAAACTCGGCTCCATTAAGGGCAAAACTGAGGAAAGAAACAAAGCCTTCACTTATCAGCTTAAAGATATTCTGTACAAACCCTACCTCAGAGATAAGCAAGGCAATGACCACCTGCATGGTCAGGCCCACTCCTACTAATCGCCAGCTAATGGCTTTTTTATTCCCTGACAATAAATAGGCTATCCCTATGAGAATAGCCAGTCCTAATACTGCTCTTAATACGTCCATTATATTCTAAACCATCTCAGAACTGACTTTTCGGGTAGCCAGCATCTTCAACGATGTTCCGGTTAACTTCTTCGGTTGATCTCGTCTCTTATCTTGGCTGCCCGCTCATAGTCTTCGGCTTTCAATGCTTCATCCAGCATCTCATTCAACTTATCGATAGTAAAGTCCTGAAGCCGATCACCTTTTTTTTCTACAACCACGGGTTCATCTTGCTCTTCGACAATCTCCTCATCGTCTGTCAGTATTATACCGGCCTCGGCCAATACTGACTCATAGGTATAAAAAGGAACGCCAAACCGAATACCTATAGCAATAGCATCAGAGGGTCTGGAGTCTACTTCCATGGTTCTGACCCCATCGGTACAGACAATCTTAGCAAAAAATATCCCCTCCTTTAAATCGGAAATAATCACTTCGGTAATCTCGTAATTAAAGGCATGGGCAAACGACTTAAACAAGTCGTGCGTCATGGGGCGGTTGGGGGTGATTTTTTCAATTTCGAGTGCAATGGCCTGAGCTTCAAACATGCCAATAATAATTGGCAGTCTTCTTTCGCCATCTACTTCTCCTAAAACAAGGGCAAACGAGCCAGTCGATTGCGACTGACTCGATGACAATCCTAAAATTTCAATCTTTACTTTTTCCAAGATAAAAAAGTCTAAGCGAGCGCCTTTTTAAGTGCTTCGTTGAGCTTTGGCAATACTTCAAACGCGTCTCCAACAATGCCATAGTCTGCGGCTTTGAAGAATGGCGCTTCTTCGTCTTTGTTAATCACTACAATATACTTAGAAGAATTGACTCCTGCTAGGTGCTGTATGGCTCCGGAAATCCCAACGGCTATGTATAGCGAAGGGCTAACTTTAACTCCGGTTTGGCCAACGTGCTCATGGTGAGGCCTCCAGTCCATATCAGAAACAGGTTTGGAGCAACCGGTGGCAGCTCCCAAAGTTTTAGCCAAATCTTCAATGATGCCCCAGTTTTCAGGCCCCTTAAGACCTCTACCACCTGAAACCACTATATCAGCTTCTGGCAGCAATACATCACCTTCGGCTTTATCGGTAGCGGTTATTTTCGCATTGAACAAAGCATCATCCAGGCTTACTGAGAAGGCCTCCACATCGGCCGGCCCACCATCGGTTTTCAATTCAATGGCGTTTTTCTTGATGGCCAGAATTTTCTTGTCGGTGGTAATGCTGGTATTGGCAAAAGCCTTACCGGTATATATGCTTCTTTTCACCACAAACTCATTGGAAGTATCGGGCAAAGCCACCACGTTAGACACAAGACCTGCACCCAGCTTTGCGGCTACTCTTCCTACCACGGCATCGGCCAAAGACGACTTGGCGGTTACAATAATTGTAGCTTCTGTGGAATTTGCGGCAGCGGCCAATACCTCAGCATATGGCTGAATTAGACCCGCATTGAGCCGCTCGTCAGATACATGAAGCACTTTAGAAGCTCCATTGGCTCCTGCTGTGGCCAATTCATCGGCACTGGCAGACCCCAAAGCAACGGCTGTTGTATTGCCTAAAGCTGCCGCATATGATATAGCCTCGCGTGAAGATTTTTTGATTTTACCTTCTTCTAACTCTATAAATACTAATACTGACATTTCTTTTGCTTTTGGGTTATATCACTTTGGCTTCATTCTTCAACAAATCTACCAACTCCTCCACGTTGTCGGCATCGATCATCTTCACGGCTCCTTTGGCCGGAGGTAGCTCGTATTTGCTCAATTGGCTGTGTACTGTAGCATCAGTAGGCTCAACCACATTGAGCGGTTTTGTTCTGGCCGACATAATTCCCCTCATATTGGGTATTTTCCATTCGGCAATGGGCTCCTGACAACCGGCAACAAAAGGCAGGCTCACTTCCAGTTTCTCTTTACCACCTTCTATTTCACGGGTTATTTTAGCAGTAGTACCCTCCACATCGAGTTGCATTACGGGAGAAAACGAAGGCAATCCCAGTAGTTCCCCTACCATTCCGTGAACCATTCCTCCATTAAAGTCTATCGACTCACGTCCCATCAAAATCAGGTCGTATTCACCTTGCTTAGCTACTGCGGCTATTTGGTTGGCTACAAAAAAAGAGTCTGAAGGGAAGGCATTTACCCTTACCGCCTCATCGGCACCAATAGCCAAAGCCTTTCGTATGGTTGGCTCTGTTTCTGCTTCTCCAACGTTCAACACTGTTATTTTTCCTCCATGCTGTTCCTTTAGCTCAACAGCTCTTGCCAACGCGTAGTCATCGTAAGGGCCAATAATGAATTGAACCCCGTTTTTATCGAATTCTGTATTGTCGTTGGTAAAAGCAATGCGAGAGGTGGTATCCGGAACATGTGTAATACAAACGAGTATGTTCATGCTTGCTTTATAGTTTAATGATTTTATAATTCAACCCCACGTTAGCCTAAGTGTTCAGAAAAATGGAGCTAATCGGAAAGGTTTAAAACCCAAGGTTATCCTTAAATTTGCCCCGAAGATAGTCAATAATGAAGTAAATAAAAACGAGGCGAAAAGATGAATAGCGGGCGAATAGAACTCCTCCAAAAGTATATTGAGCAAGAACCAAACGAACCCTTTAACTACTATGCTCTGGCCAATGAATATATGGCTTCTGATGCCCCGAAAGCATTGAATATACTGCTAAAGGTGCTCAGCGATTTTCCTGACTATTTGCCCACTTACTATCAGGCAGCGCAACTTCTGACACAGTTAGAACAGGAAGAAAAAGCGCTGGAAGTTTATGAAGACGGTATTGCCCTGGCTAAAATTCAGGGCAACCATAAAATACTAAACGAATTAAATTCGGCTTATCAGAATTTATTATTCGAGATGGATTAGTTTAGCTCCTTTAAATAACTGATCTATGCGCACACTTATTCTTTCGGGAGTTTGCCTCCTTTTGTCTTTTAACCTCTTTTCTCAAGCCAACGACACCACATACTATTCGGCATATCATGTACATCTTGATAATTCAGAAAAAGAACATGCGGCATACTATGAGCTAAACAATGGTAAAAACAGAGAAGGCAAAGTAGATCGCTTTTTCCCTAGTCATGAGCCCTACGGTTATGCCCATTACAAACAGAATATCTTGGAGGGCTTTAGCCGAACTCTGTTTAAAAATGGTCGGCTAAAAGAGGAAGGAAACCATAGCAAGCTTACCAAAATCGGTGTTTGGAAACTTGGTTTTGAAAATGGTCAATCCTTTGCAACTCTCGAGTTTGGGGGCGACAATAGCTCCAATCTTTATACCGTAATTAGTTTATTAGATTCTCTTGGAAATACTTTAGTAAAAGATGGATCTGGTTTTTATAAGGGACCCGAACCGTTTAATGTGGAAGCGACAATTGAGGGAGAGTTCAGGTCGGGTATTAAAGTGGGTGAATGGGTAAGAAGGAAAGAGGGCCGCACGCTCGATAAAGAGAACTATTCTGAATTAGGTGAGTTTGTTTCGGGCACCAGTTGGGACAAAGAGGGCAATATATATCACTACACAGAAAGGGAGGTTCAAGCAGAATATGTAGGAGGCGTGGAGGGTTGGCACAAACACTTGCAACGAAACTTGAAGTACCCGAAAAAGGCTAAAAGGAATAATATTGAGGGGGCTGTGTTTCTTTCGTTTATAGTAGATAAAAACGGTGAGGTGAGTAATGTGGAAGTGCTTAAAGGCATAGGGTATGGCTGTGATGAAGAAGCTATAAGAGTAGTTGAAAGCTCTAAATGGCTACCCGGTTTACAAAGAGGGCAACCCGTGAAGTCAAGAATGGCCTTCCGAATTGTATTTAGGCTTCGCTAAGAGGTATTTTCTACACCTCAATTCATTTTCCGTAGTAGCGATCTCACATAAAAGTAACCTGTGTTCGATGCAAGAAAAAAACTTCATGCCGGAAAAACAGGCCTTAAACTCTCAAAAAGGCCAGTTTTATCCAGTATCTCAACAGAGCCTAAATGAGATTGCGGATATTTTCCTTTGCGTATGTGAAGTTTTCAGAGGAAAATTCCGCAATGACCTCCTAAGAGGGGATATTTTACTACTTACTTACATCGAACTCAGGTTAAAAGTAAGTATACAACCTGTGCCACAAGCTGTGTCCTCACAGCGTCTTTTAACAACCATTTGTGAAGACACGAATGGAGGCAAGGTTCAGAAATGCACTTCTTGCGACTTACGTAAGTACGTCTATTATGGAATACGATTACCTGAGCTACACGGTATATATTTCTAAGCCTTGCTACCATTGGCGTCAGTTCACCAACAGGTTTATTAGGAGCTGTGAAAACACAGCTTATGGCTAGTATACCGGGTCTAACAAATGCGATCTAAATGAGTAACCCTATTCCATAAAAAAACCGACTCCTTTCGAAGCCGGCTTTTCACATTTAAATTAACTAACTATGACTATCGGGTTATCAGCCCACCTTTAGCACTGTCTACAGTGATTTTTGGTGTGCCTCTACCACTTACAATCCATCGTACGATAACGGTACCATTTCCAGGAATATTGGCCACTTCCAACTTGGCAGGATTCACCTTCTGCTCAGTTGTAATTCCAAGATCCAGGTCTTCTACAATCATTCCGGCCTGCACACTTACACCATCAATCGAAATGTAGTCCGGACGCTCAATCTTATACTTGAGGTCTTGCGAAGCATGGGTAGGCATTAGGCGCTCATTTTTAATAATGGCGGTAATTTCCCTTAATCCACCACCCAGGTCTTTTTCCATTACCTTATCAATACTCAGCTTAGGCATATGATGGGCATGGTAAAGTGCAAAGGCCATGTTTCGGTGAAGCTCTTCTTCCAGCATGAATCCCGGAGTGGCCCTACCGAAGTTTTTCTTAAACCCGCCTATCTCAATTTCTCCATAGGTTGGGTGATTATATGGAGCCCAGGGGGTAAATGCATCGTTGGCCAACAACTCCCTGTCGAAATCATAGCTCTGATTTCTGTCCGGACGCTCATTCTTATAGTAGGCAAAGCTTGAGAATATCTCATTGGTGAAGGTGTAAATACCTCTGCTTCCGTAGAACCAATCGAGTTCACCGCCAAAAACTGAGTACAAGTCTTTATATACCGTTAGGTAACGGTAACCGGGGAGCATCTTCTCTCCTTTTTCACCAATGGCATCATAAATTCGAAGGTCGGCACGATTATAAGTCGCCAGATCTTCTTCGGCACCAGGCCCTCTCAAAATCATTCCTCCTGAGTTATGGAAACTCTGAGCACCGGCAATGTTGGGATGTGCCAATACGAAGTCGGCCACAGCACGGTTGGCCGGTACACTAAACGGATACTTTAATGCACCTCCCTGAATATAATCGGGCTGCCATTTCCAGGCCCAATCCCTGTTAGGATCATAATAACCGGGTCTGTCTTCATTTACCCGACCGTCACCATCATTATCTATACCTTCTGATCCCAGCAACTCATAGCGCTGAGCGGTAGTTACATCGTCCGGCCCAATCTGAATCATTTTACGCGGATCGAGCGGATCAATAATAAAGTCTCCATAATCGCTTTTTCTTCGCATGCTCGTTACCGAACCATCTCCATCCAAATCATCAAGACCATCTTCATCTACCAAACCATCGCGATCATCATCAAATGGCATCATTCCTGAACGAGGAGAACTTCCCGTATTGGCCTCTTTCATGTAATTGTTTCGGGCATCGGGGTTAATAGTAGGCACTATGTAAAAAATACGGTCGTCCAGTACCTCAGTAATGTAGTCTACATCGCCAAAGTTTTCGGTTAGGTACCAGGCCGTATAAATACAGATTTCTGCTCCCTGAATCTCATTGGAGTGAATGTTTCCATCGACATAAAATGCAGGTTTTCTTTCGGGGTTACCTTTCTTAAAGTTGGTAACCTGCAACATCCATATGTCTCTGCCCTCATACGACTTGCCAATCGATATTCGCTTTACCAAATCAGGGTGAGCATCGGCTATTTTCTTAGAAAGCTCGGCTAAGCCTTCGGCCGTGTAGTATCGGTTAAAGGCAATATTAACCTTAGGGTTGTGGGGGGAACCTGCAGCACGGAACACTTCGTCCGCATTCTGTCCAAAACTGATACCGGGTAGCGCTAAGCCTACCAGAACTAAACCAGCAAATATTTTTGATATATATCTTTTCATCAGTTCTCTTATTTAAGGTTTACAGTTTGGCTATCTACTCCGGCATGTGAGGCACCTGCCTGAATTTTGACAGTACCACTTCCTTTTACCAACCAGGTAAACTGCACAGATGCATCACCATCCAGGCTTCTGAGTGTTTGAATTTTTCTTCCGGAAATCAACTCTTGTCCGTTACCAAGGCTCAACTCTACCTTCACTGGCTGCAACCATCTGGAGCGGGTACCCATTTCGGTATGAGTAGGTAGGGTTCCACCATTATACACATCTACGGTGATTCGGGTCATTCCCTTACCAACGGCTTCCGTTTTAAGATTTACCAGCTGAACATTGGCCTGCATTTTGGCCATTTTCACTATAAAGTCGGTGTGGTTTCTTGCTGCATCACCAATTTTGGCCAATGGAGGATTATTCATCACGAAAGGTGCTATTCCACCTACCTCTACCTTTTGATTAGGAAAATCCGGGTGGTTTACCTCTTTCCAGTCTACCCAGTAATTGGTAAGACCCTCCTGCTCTGCCCATCTCAGGAAATTTACCTCTCGGTTTTTGTCTTTGTTGGCAGCTTGCCCTTCTTCATCTTTTACCGTGGGCACCCACCAGCCGGGAGTACCCACGCTCAGGCGTCCAAAGTGAAAATATGCCCACTGAAGGAAATCGCCTCCTTGCTCTCCGGAGTCCGGTGCGTTTTTCAGGGAAACTGTCTCATTGTAAATATCAGACAGGTACTTGTTCAGCCCTGCATCATCGTTCAAAATGCTCGTAACTACACGCTTAGAGGCTCCGGCTCTGTTGTATCTCCAGGGACTCGAAAGGTTGTTACCGGGACCGAAAGTAAACACTCCGTAAAGATTCCACTTGGTATAGAGCATATCCAGCAAGGCCCTGTTTTCCAACTCAGACACGGAATGCTCTCCGGAACCTGCCACAAAGTAAGGGTACTCATAAGTAAGGTTTTTTCGGAAGTGTATTCCACCTTCACCATCTTCATTGAAGGTACCGTCAAGGTCATTATCTCTACCTTCAGTAAAGACTTTGTACATACCTTTTTCACCTTTTGAGCGATCGGCTTTAATCATTATTCTACTATCGGCCGGGTGTGTAATCCAGTCACCTGTAGGGTCTTCAACTCTCATCCAGGTAATCATTCCATTACCATCCAAATCATCAAACGGATCTTCATTCAATCGTCCGTCCCGATCATCATCTGTAGGCCTGGCATTACCACTTCTTTCCCACTTAAGAGCTGCAAAATATTGTTCATATGCATCGGGGCTCATGTTAGGAAAGACATAGAAGGTCGTGTTATCGAGTACATCAGAATGATCTGAAATTATACCTTCGGCAAACCGAAGAGCCATTTCTACACTCAGCAGGTGACTACCTTCTACACCCCCCACTACCGCAATGGCAGGCTTGCTTTCCGCATCGCCCTTACCCAACGTGAGCATCCAAATGTCTTTGCCCCCAAGAGTTTTGGTGAGCGATTTCAGTGAAGCCATATTGGAAGAGTTTGCAAGATTACGCAGCCTTTGAGCCTGTTGGGGTAGTGTTGTATACTCCTGAGCCCATGCCATAGCAACCATACAAAACATCCCTACCAAAAGGCTAAGCTTCTGTAAGTTGTGTTTCATAGAGTTTCTTTTTGATAAAAATTCAAGTACTGAATTAACAGAAAGGCAATACGTATTTAAACAGACTCAAACTTGAGCGGTACTGAAATGTTATAAGTGGTTTGCGCGTTTAGGCCGTCCAGCTAGGTGAATTACCTAATCCACTGAATGCGTAAAATTTGCAGAAGTAAGAACTGCAAGCTCTCTAAGTTTATTAAGCCAAAAAACTGCTAAACGTATGAGAGTTAACCAAAACAGGAACAACCACCCAACAATCAATCGTATTGATGCGGGTACTCATTTAGAAGGACACCTCAAAACAAACTCTCCTCTGGTTATTAGTGGTTCATTTCACGGCACAATAAGTTCAGAAAGCTCGGTAGAAACCACCAAAGGCTCTATAGTCTTAGGCGAAATAAAAGCAGAGCGACTTATTATTAATGGTCAATGGCAAGGAAAAGCTCAAATTCAGGGAGAAACCCTGTTAGAAAGCCATGCTCTGGCCGATGGTGAACTAATCACCAACAAACTCTCAATCAGGCAAGGAGCCCAATTCAATGGCCTTTGCCAAATGCAAGACCCCACCGCGACACACATAAAACAGATCAGTTTAAAACAACAACTAGCCTAAACATTATGGTTATGCGATGGAAAACTACACTACTCACTACGGTCATTTTCTGGACCTGTATCAATTTGGCAAATGCGCAGTCGGTGGGAATCGGAAAAACAGACTTCAAACCTGATGAAAGTGCCATTTTAGAACTGAAATCAGACAGTCAGGGACTTTTGGTACCACGAATTTCCCTCAAGCAAAGAGACAATATTAAAAATCCTGCCTTGGGTTTGCTCATTTTTCAAACCGATGGTGAGGCTGGTTTTTACTATTACTCCCCCACCGGTTGGACAGCCCTTAAGAGCAACCGATCGGTGCAGGTAGGGCAATACCAACAACTGTCTTTCGATGCACAAACCGGTATTCTCTCATTAGAACAAGGTGGAAGCGTGGATTTAAGTCAATACCTGTATCAGCAGAAATTTCATGCAGGAACCAGTAACCCAGACTCCTCCATTGGTGCAGACGGAGACTTCTATCTCAACACCTCCTCTTACCAACTCTTCGGCCCTAAATCAGCAGGGAGTTGGGGCAGCGGAACTTCCCTTATTGGGCCTCAGGGAGTTCAGGGGCTTAAAGGTGACAAGGGCGATCAGGGCGAACAAGGAATCCAGGGACCTAAAGGTGACAAAGGAGAAAAAGGTGATACCGGGCCACAAGGACCTAAGGGAGATAAAGGCGACAAGGGCGATCAGGGCGAACAAGGAATCCAGGGACCTAAAGGTGATAAAGGAGAAAAAGGTGATACCGGGCCGCAAGGACCTAAGGGAGATAAAGGCGACAAGGGCGATCAGGGTGAACAAGGAATCCAGGGACCTAAAGGTGACAAAGGAGAAAAAGGTGATACCGGGCCGCAAGGACCTAAGGGAGATAAAGGCGACAAGGGCGATCAGGGTGACCCCGGACCGCAGGGGCAACAGGGTATAGCCGGAACTGATGGACTGGATGGTAAAACCATTATCAATGGCACCACAAACCCGGACTCTTCCATTGGGGTTAACGGAGACTTTTATCTCAATACCTCCTCTTACCAACTCTTCGGTCCTAAAACAGCAGGCAGTTGGGGTAGCGGAACTTCCCTTATTGGGCCACAAGGACCTCAGGGAATTCAGGGACTTAAAGGTGACAAAGGAGAAAAAGGTGATACCGGGCCGCAAGGACCTAAGGGAGATAAAGGCGACAAGGGCGATCAGGGCGAACAAGGAATCCAGGGACCACAGGGTGAACAAGGAATTCAAGGCCCCAAAGGAGATAAAGGTGACAAGGGCGACAAAGGCGATCAGGGCGAGCCCGGACCGCAGGGTATAGCCGGAACTAACGGACTGGATGGTAAAACCATTATCAATGGCACCTCAAACCCGGACTCTTCCATTGGGGTTGATGGAGACTTTTATCTCAATACCTCAACCTACGATTTTTTCGGCCCTAAAACAGCAGGCAGTTGGGGTAGCGGAACTTCCCTTATTGGGCCACAAGGACCTCAGGGAATTCAGGGGCTTAAAGGTGACAAAGGTGATCAGGGCGAACAAGGAATCCAGGGACCACAGGGTGAACAAGGAATTCAAGGAATTCAAGGCCCCAAAGGAGATAAAGGTGACAAGGGCGACAAAGGCGATCAGGGCGAGCCCGGACCGCAGGGGCCGCAGGGTATAGCCGGAACTAACGGACTGGATGGTAAAACCATTATCAATGGCACCACAAACCCGGACTCTTCCATTGGGGTTGACGGAGACTTCTATCTCAATACCTCCTCTTACCAACTCTTTGGTCCTAAAACAGCCGGTAGCTGGGGTAGCGGAACTTCCCTTATTGGCCCACAAGGACCTCAGGGAATTCAAGGCCCCAAAGGAGATAAAGGTGACAAGGGCGACAAAGGCGATCAGGGTGACCCCGGACCGCAGGGGCCGCAGGGTATAGCCGGAACTGACGGACTGGATGGTAAAACCATTATCAATGGCACCACAAACCCGGACTCTTCCATTGGGGTTGATGGAGACTTTTATCTCAATACCTCCTCTTACCAACTCTTCGGCCCTAAAACAGCCGGTAGCTGGGGTAGCGGAACTTCCCTTATTGGCCCACAAGGACCTCAGGGAATTCAAGGCCCCAAAGGAGATAAAGGTGACAAGGGCGACAAAGGCGATCAGGGCGACCCCGGGCCGCAGGGTACAGCCGGAACTGACGGACTGGATGGTAAAACCATTATCAATGGCACCTCAAACCCGGACTCTTCCATTGGGGTTGACGGAGACTTTTATCTCAATACCTCAACCTACGATTTTTTCGGTCCTAAAACAGCAGGCAGTTGGGGCAGTGGAACTTCCCTTATTGGCCCACAAGGACCTCAGGGAATTCAGGGACTTAAAGGCGACAAAGGTGATCAAGGCGAACAAGGAATCCAGGGACCACAGGGTGAACAAGGAATTCAAGGCTCCAAAGGAGACAAGGGCGATCAGGGCGACCCCGGACCGCAGGGACCGCAGGGTATAGCCGGAACTGACGGACTGGACGGTAAAACCATTATCAATGGCACCTCAAACCCGGACTCTTCCATTGGGGTTGATGGAGACTTTTATCTCAATACCTCCTCTTACCAACTCTTCGGCCCTAAAACAGCAGGCAGCTGGGGCAGTGGAACTTCCCTTATTGGCCCACAAGGACCTCAGGGAATTCAGGGACTTAAAGGTGACAAAGGAGAAAAAGGTGATACCGGGCCGCAAGGACCTAAGGGAGATAAAGGCGACAAGGGCGATCAGGGCGAACAAGGAATCCAGGGACCACAGGGTGAACAAGGAATTCAAGGCCCCAAAGGAGATAAAGGTGACAAGGGCGACAAAGGCGATCAGGGCGAGCCCGGACCGCAGGGTATAGCCGGAACTGATGGACTGGATGGCAAAACCATTATCAATGGCACCACAAACCCGGACTCTTCCATTGGGGTTGATGGAGACTTCTATCTCAATACCTCAACCTACGATTTTTTCGGTCCTAAAACAGCCGGATCGTGGGGAGTACCCACCTCGTTAATTGGCGACAACAGAAGGATAAATGATGCCGACATCAATACCTGGGTAACCACAGACCTAAACAGTATGAATGATGACATTATACGCTTTCAAACTGCTGGCACTGAAGTGCTTCGAATTCAGAAATCCACACTTGAATTCACCAACCCTCAAGAGTCAGTTTTAATTGGTAAACTATCGGGGCTCAACAACACAGGCGATCAGAATGTGGCTGTAGGCAACGAAGCCTTAGAAGCCAATACAAGCGGAAATAGAAATGTAGCCCTTGGTCATCAGGCGCTTGAAAAGAACACCACAGGGTCGGGCAATATTATGATTGGCTTTCGGGCCGGATTCAGTCATACCGGAAGCAACAAACTTTACATTGAGAACTCCCCTTCCAATTCACCACTTATTTATGGCGATTTCGACAACGACATTGTCAATTTCAATGGCAAAGTGGGCATTGGGTTAAATAACCCCTCTTCACTCTCTTACGAATTGTATGTCAACGGTAGGGTAATTGCCGATTGGTACAGTTTTACATCAGACGAACGCTTCAAGGAATCGATCAGCCCCATTAATGGTGCGCTCGAAAACCTCCTCAAGCTGGAGGGTAAAACATACTACTGGCGAAAAGAAGAGTTCTCCGATCGTAATTTCTCAGACAAACTTCAAATAGGCTTTATCGCTCAGGATGTCCAGAAGATCTTTCCGCAGTTGGTAGAAGCAGACGAACATGGCTACCTAAGCCTTAATTATGCCCAACTAACTCCCGTATTGGTTGAAGCCATGAAGGAGCAGCAAACACAAATAGAATCATTACAAAAAGAAGTTGAAGCTCTGAGAGATGATTTAAACAAGGCTCTGCAATTAATTAATCAACTGAACAAAAAAGATGATTAGGGTCTGGCTACATATGGTTTTAGGATTCGTACTGGGCATCAATCTGGTTCATGCACAAGTGTTTGTGACCACCGAAGGCAGTCATGTAAGCATCAACAATACCAACGTAGCACTGAACGATCTTCACATGATCAACAACGGCCAGTTAAAGCAAAGCGAAGGTCAGTTTATTGTGCGAAATAAGGAACGCAGAGTATACTTTGAAGGCAAAAACATGCCCGAACTTCATTCCATGCAACTCGATATAGAAGGTCGTTTGGTGCTGAACACAAGCATTCTGGTGGCAGCCGAATTAGAGATGGTAAAGGGAGAAATAGACCTGGGCAGGCACGAACTTATATTACCCTTTAACGAAAGTAAGATAGTTGGCGAAACATCCAATAGACGTATCCATAGTACTGGTGGTGGTGAAATAGTAAAGCTCATAGCCTCTAAACCACTAGAAGACGAAAATGTGGGTAACCTTGGGTTGGTATTTTCCAAATTTAACCTGGAAGACACCATGATTATTCGAAGGGGCCACTCTTCTACCCCATTGCCATTTGGCGAAAGCATAACGCGCTACTACAAAGTGAGTACTCGTAAGAAACCCAGCGACAAACTGGAGCTTGGCCTGGAGTATTTTGAAGATGAAGTACTACTCCGAGACCCCAAACTAAAAGAGCACATATGGTTTCAGAACAATGGCAGCTGGAAAAACACCACCGCCTATTCACGCTGGGGCCTCAACAATGGAGGAGTTATTGTAAAAGGAGCACTAGAAGTATTTGAAACCATAATTACTGTTGGTCTTTACAAGCAGTTGTTAGATATGTCGGCAATACCCACCGCCTTTACACCCAACAACGATGGCTTCAACGACCAGTTCATTATTCCCGGAATAGAAAAACTACCCAATGCCGAAGTACGCATTTACAATCAATGGGGACAGTTGCTTTACTCTACCAATAACTATGATCGATACCCCTGGAATGGCATTCTGAACGATAAGGTATTACCCATTGACAAGTATTTCTATCAAATATCCGACCCTAACAATCCGCTGGAATTTGTGCAAGGTGAAATATCCATTATTAAATGAAACCGCTGCACCTCTATATGACCCTTTTGCTACTCCCCTTTCTTACACGGGTTGGGAAAGCACAGCAGATTTCGCAATTCAGCCAATACATAAACAATCATTACCTAATCAATGCAGCTTCCAGTAACCTCAACAACGACCTGAACCTTGCTTTAAGCTTTAGAAAACAACAAAACCCCTGGCTGAAGAATACTGACAGTTACTACCTCTCGCTCTATAAGGCCTTAAAACCTGTAGGTAAAAACCAGACTACTTCCAACGGTTTTAGAGATACCAAGGCTGTAATGAATAGCACCGTTGCCTACGTCAACCCTAAAGCGATTCAGGTTCTCGGAGGCATTATTTCGAAAGACAACTTCGGGCTGGTCCATAGGCAAACCGCCCATGCAAACTATGGCGTACACCTGCCGCTCAATTCGGTAGTAACCATGAGTGCCGGTGCTTCTGTAGGCTATATCCGGCTTCGAATAGCCGATAACTTCTTTGTTTTGGAAGACAATGACCTGCCTTTTCAGCAATTCATGCAGGGCTTCGACCGACAAGATTTTTTGGACCTCTCTTTGGGCATTGCCTTATATTCTTCGAAGGCCCGAATATTCTACTCTGTAGAGCGTTTGTTTAGTGGCAATTCCATCCATGAGGGTAATCACGAAACCTTCCGCATTAAGAATCAACACTTTGTGGGTTTGGGGTATCGGTTAGAAATAAACGATTGGTCTTTTACCCCCTCAGTACTGCAGCGCATTAATCACATTAGCGATCTTGGACGCGATTATACCCTTCAAACGGGCTATAAAAACAATATCTGGGCTACATTTTCGCTTAGAAACGAAGAAGTTTTGGTAATGGGTATTGGTTTGCGCCTTTCGGGCAAAATGGAGTTTCACTTTAATTATGACAGTGGCGCTTTTAACGAGCGTACTCAAAGCACATCGGCCAACGAATTTCTACTAAAGTTGCGACTGTAAACGACCTGCTCACTCTAAACTAAGCACCAATTTTCCAAACTGCTTGCCTGCTTTCATTTCATCAAAGGCCGAAAGGACCTCATCCAATGGTCTTACAGAGTCTATAATTGGCTTTAATTTATGCTGATTGATAAAAGTAACCATCTCGGCAAACTCCTTATCATTACCCATAGTACTCCCCTGAAGCGTGATCTGATTCCAAAAAATTCGATATAAATCCACCTTTTCAGGTAAACCATTAGTTGCTCCGTAAAACACAATTCTCCCGGCCGGTTTCATGAGCTTCACAAAATCATTGACCTGATTTCCTCCCGCACTATCAATCACCAGGTCGAAGCCTCCTGTTTGTCGGGCCTCTTTGGTCCATGAATCCGATTTATAATTAAAACCGCCTTCAGCTCCGAGGGTCAGGCATTGTTCAATTTTTTCTTCGCTGCCTGAGCTCACCCAAACCCTGGCTCCCGCATGCACAGCAAATAAAAAGGCAAACTGAGCTACCCCTCCTCCTACTCCGGAGATTAGCACATTTTTACCGGAACTGCATTGGCCATGATGAAACGCAGCCCGAAAAGCCGTAAGCCCCCCGAGAGGTATTGCCGAAGCCTCAGCAAAGCTGAGATGCTCTGGCATAGGCACCAACCTATGGGCTTCTACCAATACATATTCGGCCAAGGTGCCGTCTTTGGGCATACCCAAAATATTGTATTCCGTACTTTGCACCAACGGATTTTCACCCCAAGATCGGTTGGGGTTTATGATCACCTCTCTATTCAGCCACTCTTCTTCTACACCCTCACCAACGGCCGAAACAATACCGGCTCCATCTGAACCCAGTGTAGTACCCATTTGAATATTGGGATATTTACCTTCTCTTATCCACTGATCGCGGTGATTAAGGGCGGCTGCTTTTATCCTCACCAAAACTTCACCCGCTTTGGGCACAGGCACTTCTTTGTTAGTAAACTGGAGAGGTTCTGGTTGGCTTGTAATACAAAGAGATTTCATGATGAGTTTTTAGTTCATTGTATTCAGTTCAAAGTAGTAAGACCTACCATAAACTTAAAACATGTGGCATGAAAGGTTAAATTAGAACGGAGGCTCCTCATCGTTAGTAGGCAAATTAGGAGTATCTCCACTATTGGCCTTGCTTTGGAAGGTCATGGTATTGCCACTAGACTCAAAATTACTTGAAGCACCAGACGGGAAGGTGTTTCCGTAAGTAGCTGTTCCACCATAGTTAAAGTCGAGGTCGCAGAACTTGGTAAACTGGCCGATAAATTTGAGCTGAACATTTTCCAGCGATCCGTTTCTGTGCTTGGCAATAATTACTTCACCGGTACCCTGAGTTGGCATGCCATTTTCGTCTTCCGTAATTCCGTAATACTCCGGTCGATACAAGAACATAACCATATCGGCATCTTGCTCAATAGAACCGGATTCCCTGAGGTCGGAAAGCTGGGGACGCTTATCTCCGCCTCGGGTTTCCACGGCACGGCTCAACTGCGAAAGCGCAATTACAGGAACATTAAGTTCCTTAGCCAGGTTTTTCAAAGCTCGGGAAATGGATGCGATTTCCTGTTCACGGTTACCGGATCCTCCTCCGCTCTTTGAAGAATCGCCCGACATCAGCTGGAGGTAATCAATCACCACCAGCTGAATATCGTGCTGTTGTTTCAACCTTCGGCATTTCGCCCTCAATTCGAGGATGGAAAGACCTGGGGTATCGTCAATAAATATGGGGGCTTTGGTTAAATTCGCTGTTTTGTGTACCAACTGAGCCCATTCGTGCTCAGCCAGGTTACCTTTTTTAATTTTTTCACTACCCAACTCTGCTTCGGCAGAAATAAGTCGGTTAACCAACTGTACCGATGACATCTCTAGAGAGAATATAGCACAGGCATGGCCATGGTCTACGGCCGCATTTCGGAGGGCCGAAACCACAAAAGCAGTCTTACCCATACCCGGACGGGCGGCAATAATTACCAAGTCAGATCGCTGCCAGCCTGAAGTTACCCTGTCCAGACTTGTGAAGCCGGAAGGCACGCCCGTCAGTCCATCCTGATGGTTTTTACGTGCCTGAATTTCTTCAAGGGCCGTAGCCATAATATTCTTCATGCTATCGTACTCCTTGCGGATATTGGCTTCAGACACTTCAAAAAGCGACTGCTCCATCCGATCGAGTAGCTGAAAAACATCAGTGGTATCTTCATAGGCATCTTTCTGAATTTCAGAAGCAATTCGAATAAGTTCCCTCTTAATGGATTGCTCCACAATAATTCGGGCATGATACTCAATATTGGCGGCAGAAGATACCCTATTGGTAAGTTGAGTTATGTAATACGGGCCACCCACCATTTCCAGCTTGCCCGTTTTTCTGAGGTAGCTGGTTACGGTAAGGATATCGATAGGCTCCGAAGCCTGAAACAGATCGTATATGGCCTGATATATTTCTTTGTGGCTGTCTTTGTAGAAAGAGTTCGGGCTTAAAATGTCAATCACATTGGTGAGTGCATCCTTCTCCAACATCAGCGCACCCAATACAGCCTCTTCCAAATCTATGGCCTGCGGAGGAAGTTTACCCAACTGGGCACCTTCCACCGAAAGGTTTTTAGACTTATATCCGAGCCTCAATGCTGCTGATTTTCCTTTTTCCATAAGCACAAAACTATCCTTATCCGGGCCACAAATTCAAGCAGATGCGAACCTTTATTTTTCCCCGCTCTATGCACAACAATAATGACCAGTTGCAAACAAGTTGTGCACAGTTGTGCACACCATTATCCACGCGCATGTATATCAGTACCTTATGATTGGAACGCCTTTAGTTTTCCTTTATTTTTGGCGCATTCTTCAGAAAACTATTCATGCTAAAAAATAAGAAGGTTCACTTTATTGCCATTGGCGGAAGTGTTATGCACAACCTTGCCATTTGCCTAAAACTACTTGACAATCAGGTTACTGGGTCTGACGACATGTTCTTTGACCCCTCTAAAACTAACCTCCAAAAGCATGGCTTATTGCCTGAAAAAGAAGGCTGGAATGCCGACAAAGTGCATAGTGGATTGGACTATGTGATTTTGGGTATGCATGCCAAAAAAGACAACCCGGAGCTACTCAAGGCCAGGGCCTTAGGTTTAAAAATTTACTCATTCCCTGAGTTTATCCACGAGGCATCGAAGGCCAAAACCCGGGTGGTAGTGGCCGGCTCTCATGGCAAAACCTCTATTACTTCTATGGTACTGCACGTATTGCAAAAAACGGGTAGGGCTTTCGATTATCTGGTGGGTGCACAGTTAGAGGGCTTTGAAACCATGGTAAAACTTTCTGACGCTCCGGTAATGGTAATTGAAGGCGATGAGTACACCACAAGCCCTCTGGATCTTACTCCAAAATTTCTTCATTACAAACACCATTATGCCTGCATAACCGGTATTGCCTGGGATCATTACAACGTATTCCCTACTCTGGACATATACGAACATCAATTTGCCCAATTCATTGACTTAACACCTCCGGAAGGCAAACTCTTTTATGCGGCCTCCGACCCGCGGCTTGTTAGTCTGATCGATCGGGCAGAAATACCACAAGAACGTTTATTGGCCTACGAGGCACTTCCGGCAACCGTTAGGAATAACAAGACCTTTGTTGAGTGGGAAGGTCATGAATATGGCTTGCAAGTGTTTGGTCAGCATAACCTCCAGAACCTGAATGCGGCTCGCTGTTTACTCAATGAGTTGGGCGTTTCCAATGAGCAGTTTTTCACTCACATACAATCGTTCAAAGGAGCTTCTAAACGGCTGGAACTAATAGGAGAAGGCCAAAATTGCAGCATCTATAAAGATTTTGCCCATGCCCCTTCTAAGCTAAAAGCTACTTCTGAGGCTGTAACCCGGCAGTTTACCAAACGGCAACTCACCGCTTGCCTAGAATTACACACCTTTAGCAGCCTCAACAAGGCATTCATACACCAGTACAAAGACTGTTACAACCTTCCGCACGAGGCGCTCATTTTCATAAACCCAAAAGCAGTAGAAGCCAAGAAATTGGAAATGATTACAGAAGCTGAACTGCGCGAGGCTTTTAACCGACCGGACATTCGACTGTTTACAGAAGCACCTAAGCTGGAAGAGTATTTACTCAACCAAAACTGGAATAATCGCAACCTGCTTTTGATGAGCTCAGGAAATTTCGGAGGTTTGGACATAGAAACCATTAAGAATAGAATAACAGGCTAATGCAACTCAACCTAAAAAACCCTCTCGTATTTTTCGACCTGGAAACCACCGGCATTAATATAGCACACGACAGAATTGTAGAATTGGCTTTTTTAAAGGTAATGCCCAACGGAGAAACCGAACGCAAAGTGCAGTTGGTTAATCCTACCATTCCCATTCCGGAAGAGGCTTCTATGATTCATGGTATTCGCAATGAAGACGTAGCCGATAAACCCACCTTTAAGGAAATAGCAAAAAGCCTGGCCAAATTTTTGGAAGGGTGCGATCTGGGTGGGTTCAACATTGTTCGTTTTGATGTGCCATTGCTGGTAGAGGAGTTTTTGAGAGCGGGAGTAGATTTTGAAGTAAGCCAGAAAAAGCTAATTGATGCTCAGAAGATTTTCTTTTTAATGGAGCAACGCACTCTGTCGGCAGCATACAAATTTTACTGCGGTAAGGAATTGGAAGGGGCCCACAGTGCTGAAGCCGATAACGAGGCCACTTTTGAAGTGTTTAAAGCACAAATTGAAAAGTATTTGGGGCAACCGGTTACTGATGCTTCCGGAAGAGATTTAGGCACTATTGAAAACGATATGGCCTCCATTCACAACCTGGTAGCCAGCCATATGGTAGACCTGGCCGGGCGCATGGTGTATAACGACAAGAATGAAGAGGTCTTCAACTTTGGCAAGCACAAAGGACGCCCGGTAGCCGATGTTCTTAAAAGAGAACCGGGCTATTACGACTGGATGATGCAAGGAGATTTCCCTCTGGACACCAAACGCAAGCTAACTCAGATAAAGTTGAGAAGCTTTCAAATGGGCTAGTGTTTTATGTTCATAGACCTTCATTGTTCATAAAGCATGAAATCATGAACCATGAACTATGAACCATAAACTTTCCTCCTCCATTTCGGTGACCTCTTAAAAGCACTTCGTCTAAAGGCCATATGCTTTCTCAAATATTGCTGATCCTGTTGGGCTTTGTTCTGCTGATCAAAGGAGCCGACTGGCTGGTTTCGGGCTCTACCCAATTGGCTAAAAAATATGGTGTCTCCGACCTGATTATTGGCCTCACTATAGTGGCTTTTGGCACATCGGCCCCTGAACTGATTGTCAACACACTGGCTTCTTACCAAGACCATCCTGAAATCGTGTTTGGCAATGTAATTGGCAGCAACAACTTCAACCTGTTCATTATACTTGGTCTTGTAGGGGTAATACTCCCTGTGTCGGTACAGTCGGGCATGGTTTGGAAAGAAATCCCCCTCTCCTTTTTAGCCACCGCTCTATTGCTATTTTTGGCCAACGACTGGTTGTTGGGTGGTGAACCAACTCTTTCAAATACTGATGCGTTCTTGTTATTGCTTGTTTTTGGTGCCTTTCTTTTCTACATGTTTCGGCAAATGAAATCCGAATCGGCTCAACCGGAAACCTATAGCCCTGGTTCTTCAGCCAAAATTTGGCTATTGATTGGAGCCGGTTTAACCGGACTTATTGCTGGTGGTAAACTGGTAGTAGACCACTCAGTACTGTTAGCGGAAAGCCTGGGCATGAGCGAAAGAGTAATTGGCCTAACCATAGTAGCAGCCGGAACTTCTTTACCCGAACTCGTTACCTCAGTGGTGGCTGCCCTTAAAAAGAACAGCGACATTGCCATTGGTAATATAATAGGCTCCAACATCTTCAATCTTTTGCTTATCCTGTCGGTGAGCGGTCTTATTAGTCCCATTCCATTTCAGCCAGACTTCAACAGGGAAATCTACTTACTTTTGGGAGGCACGTTATTCCTTTTTCTGGCCATGTTTATGGGAAAACGCAAAAAACTGGACCGTTGGGAGGCTGCTGTTCTACTGCTCGTGTATCTGGTTTATACCTGGTGGTTGGTGGTAGAACATTAGGAAGCCGGGAATTAGCCATCGGATGGACCAATCAACAGCCCTTCTTTTTATGTTCTGAGCACAGTCCAAGAATCTGCCCTAGTAGTTTGATAAGAAGAGCGCATAGCATAGGTTATAAATGGTTGAACGAAAAATTTCAAAAAACACCTAATAAATCCCTGACTATATATCTATTAAGTGACGATCAGGCATAAACTTTAAAATACCTTAATCGTGAAGCGGCCTACTATATTAAGCTCTGCCTTCTGGCCTTTTGAACGGCTTCCAGCTTATTATGCACTTGCAGCTTTTTGTAGATGTTTTCGATGTGCTTCCGCACCGTGCTTGGCGATAGAAACAGATTATTGGCAATAACGGTGTAACTCAATCCTTCCGCCAACTGCTCCAACACTTCCTGCTCACGGGTACTTAGTTCGGTAATGTCTTCTTCAACTTTGAATGACTCTTGTTTCTCAGGAAAACGAAGCAATTTGAGGGTTTTTACTGCAATTGAAGGACTCATGGCAGCACCTCCTTCTATCGTTTCCATGATAGCTTTGTAGAGTTTTTCACCTTCTATTTCCTTCAGCAAATAACCATCTGCTCCGGCACGAATAGCATTGAAGATGTTTTCATCATTATCGAAAACGGTAAGCATCAGCACCTTGATGTGGGGGTATTTTTGCTTAACGATATTGACCGTTTCGATACCATCGAGCACAGGCATTTCAATGTCCATCAGTACGATATCGAGGTTATGGTTCTTCTCCAGTTTGGCCAGAAACTCACTGCCATTGTGGACAGTGTATTTAATGTCCAAATCTTCATAACCAGACAATTTCTCATTGATAGCCCTCGCTAAGAATGTATTGTCATCTACTATCGCCAACCTTGTTTTCATTTTCTTACTCTTTAAAATACTGAGTATACGTTTTTACCTACCGCCTACTATTGTGTTCTCATCATGACTTTTACCAACCAATCGGTGAGGACACCGATTGTGGCAATCTCTCTTCCTTACCTTGTCCCGACTTTTCGGGATGGGGTCTTTAAATTCTTGATCTTGATATAGTTGATCCTGAAACACGTTCAGGATGACGGTACCGATTGTGGCAACAGAGGCTGCCCGTTCTACGCAACCCTACATTGACCTTTAAACTTCAAACTAACCTACCCTCAACTCTACCTTTGTGCCTTCACCTACTACACTAATCAGACTAAAGTCTATTCCGGCCTTTTCAGCCCTATTCTTCATAATATAAAGTCCGTTTCCCGAACCTTGAACTTCGGTATCGAAGCCTTTACCGAAGTCTTGAACTACAATTTCTATCTTATTATCGATGTCTTTGAAGGACACCAGCACTTCTTTCGTTTCTGAATGCTTCACCGCATTATTAATACACTCTTGAATGATTCTGAAGAGATTCATTCCCACAAAAGCATTCAATACTTTGTCGCTTGGCTCACTTTCGGTGCGAACCCTGATGCTGTCATCTGTGGCATCGTGGATGGTGGCTGCGAGCTGCTGCGTTCTCTCCTGAATATCTTCCAGGCTGATTTCATCCTTGTTCATGGCCCAGATGGTATCGCGCAATTCTGAGATGGTCACCAAAGTGAACTGTTTCATCTGCATGAGCTTTTCAGCCAGGAAAGCTTCTCCTTTGTTAATTCCTTTTCTGGTCGTGTCGGTTATCGAAGTGATGTATGTCAGTTGCGAACCGATATTGTCGTGCAGGTCTCTGGCAATTCTGATGCGTTGTTCCTTCAGGTTTTCCTGTGCTTTGGCCTCAGCCAGTGCCCTTTCCAGAGCAGCTTCATTCTTGATTCTTTCTGCCTTCAATCGCTGAACTCTAATCAGGGATACACCCACTACCAAGAGCACTAGCACCAAACCTCCACCTGCTATTAACAGATTATTTCTTCTTTTGAGGGTCAACTCACTCTCAATTAGCTCATTTCGTTGGCGCAGAATTTCATTCTCCTTTTGCTCGGTTTCGTATTGCTCCTTCAGCTTCAAAACCTCTTTGGCCTTTTCCGTCAGAAACAGGCTATCCTGAGCAGCAGTGCTCTTTTGCAAATAAGTTAGGGCATCCTTATAGTTGCGTTGATTTTCATAAATCTTAGAGAGTGTCAGGGCTGTCTTTTGTTGGAAAGTAAGCAGATCGTCATCTACAGCACCTTGGTAAGCTTCTCGACCCAAACTAGCCGCTTCAGAATAGTTTCCTCTTCTATTCAGCACATCGGCCAGGTGCATTTTCAGGAAAATCACCTCGTACTTATCGCCTCTTTCTTGTTGAAGTGCCAGCGCATTTTTCAAAGATTCTTCCGCCTCATCCAACTGACCCAATCCCTTCTGAGCAATTCCTAAATTGGTATAGCTATAGGCTACCACCAACCTTTGGTTGATCGATTGCCAAAGCCTTAATGACTCTTGTGCATGCGAAAGCGCCTTCTCGTATCGCTCCTGATCATTGTTCAGCAAGGCCAGGTTATTCTCAATGGCTGCCTGAAAGAACACATTGCCAAGTGCCCTGTACATTTCCAGTGACTCCATGTTCACCTTCTCCGACAGCCCATACTCCTTAATGGTTCGGTATTGACTGGCAATATTTAGCTTCACAGAGGCAATTCGCTGCGAATCATTAGCTATTTCATAGCGCCTCAATGCCTTGAGTGAGTAGTAAATAGCCGTATCGATCACCCCAGTTCGCTCATAGGCATTGGCCATGTTGTGATATACAAAGCTCAGTGTTTGCGAACCATTGGTTGAGTCTACCAGATTCATGGCGAGCTTATAGGATTTGATAGCATCTTCGTAATCTCCAGCTTCGGTTTTCAGAATCGCCAAATTCATGGAGATTCTGCCCTGAAGATCATCATCTCCAAAAGCCTCTGCTTCCTTATATGCTTGGCGAGCATAATGCCAGGCACTATCTGTGTTAATGGTTCGGTATTTAAAACCTAAATCGCCCAAAAACTCGATACGCTCTTTCCCACTTTTTAAAGCGAGAGAATCTTTGAGCGCATCAATATCGGCTTGGGTAATATTCTGGGCATAAGAACAAAGCCCGGAGAGCATCAAGAATGAAGCGATTATTAAGAAGCGCAAGTGTTTAGCTAAAGGCATCACTAAAAATAGACAACAAATTGAATTGGACTACTCTTTGAATTTTAAACTGTTCCAGATAATGGAAGAACATCCCTTTTTTCCGAAATCTTCAATCGAGGATATCTCAGAGTTCTGATTGGCTTGAAAAATAAAAATTACTCCCGTATCGGCTAAAGGTGTTGGCCTGATCAGCATGGCCTGTACATTATAAGTTCCGGCAAAATTTGCCTCAGGCCTGTCGATTGAGCCAGTAGCCTGGAACATGTGAAATTCCTTGCCATCGAACTCCTTTTTGCCTGAAAACTCAAAACTCAGATCGAAATTATTGACATAAAGACTTCTGATCTGGCTGATCAGACTTTCGTTCAGTACGTCTATCGTTCTGCCTAAGTCGCCCTCCAAGGTATAATAGCCGATGGAGACCATATCGCTGCGGTTGCCGGCTCCATCATTGGTGTAGAAGGCTGCGTAGTTCAGATTACGCTTACCTTCAGCAGCGAAATCAACAGCCATATTTGAAGGGTATTCTAATTCGAACTCAAGTTCTGGCAACCCATAAGCTTTGGCATAATCGGCATCGAAAACCAGTTTCTTAATCTCGCCACAGGAATTCAAAGCCTGCTGCCCCTTACTTTCACAAGACAGAGACAGCAGTACCATGAACATTGCTAAATATTTTGGTTGAAGGGTCATCAGCAATTAATTCGCTTTGTCAGCCATAGCTTGAACAGTGCCTCTTAAGAAAGCACCTACTCCCAATTCTGCACCTTTGAGGTATAATGCCGGATCACATTTTACGGTAGCAAAGTTGGCTTTCTCTCTGTCTTCAACTCTCCATACCCTAAGCACACCCATATCTGTTCCAAGCCTGTCAGTGTCGGCATTTTGGCCCGCTTCAAACTTTTGCCTTTCCATCACATCAGCAACCTCTACTCCACCTTTGGAGAAGAATGTGCCCATACCGAATCGGTTAGTACTACTCTCACTAATTTTAAAAGTAGTTTCAGCTTTAACTTGTGCTGAACCCGCATGACGGTTCAGGGTTCTCGATAATTCGCTCTGGCTATTCTCGAACACAATTACATCCAAGACCACCTTATTGAAGATATAGCCTGTCTTCTGGTTGATTACCTTATTCTCTGTACTTGTCTCATAATCCGCCAGTGCTGAAAGTGGGCTACCCTTTTCCTTGTCTACGGTTCTTCGAGCCACCACAAACTTTTGGGTGGAAGGACGTGTAAGAATAACACCGAATTCCTTGCCTTGCTCAGGTCCATTACCGGCTTTTAATTCCCATCTGTCTTCACGATTCTTGTCGTAAGCCTTGTTGTTCCATAGTTCCTCAATCGGAGCAATTTCAAAACCCTGGGCTTTTAAATCGGCCACATATTCAGCATACAATTGATCGGTTAGGGTCTGAAGATCGTCCGGATTCAGACCATCCAGCACAACGGTAATAGAGGCTTTCGCATCGCCTTTAATTCCTCCACGCCACATTTTGCCGCCCTTCTTTTCATCTTCTAAGGTGAGTGCTGTCTGGTAGTTTACCTGGAAGTCAGCAATAGCAATTCGCTTTGCTTCTTTGCGATAATTCAAATTGGCAGGACCGAGTTTTTTGATATTCACATCCTCTACTGTTTGAGAGAATAGGCTAAGGCTAGTAAATACCGAAACTAGCAACGCCAAACATATTTTCTTTTTCATAGTCATTTCAGTTTACACAACCACTTCAGGTTGATGTACCAAAACTAGACTACTGCCCTACGGCATTCAATACGGCAATTGACGTAAATGATTGGTTGATTTGTCATTGGACAATAGTCATTTGGGGAATGGGTGATTAGTTGATCAGAAAACAGGAGAAGCCTCTCCAAACCGTCATTCAGAGAGAAATGCAATGAAGCGAGGAATCCCCTAAGGAAACATCTACACTTGGAGATGCTGCAGTCGTACATTTCTGATTATTATCGAAATGTCATTCTTCTGAATGACGCGGGTTCTCCACCCTAAACATCAAAATACACAAAGCTTAAAGCACCAAGCACGAAGGCGGATAGAATAAGGATTGAATTGATTCGAACGAGTTTGGGGTTCAGGCCTTTACAAGTTAAAAAGGCATTGAGAGCGATGGCTAAGACCAAAGCAGGCAAACTCAGATACAGATTGAAAAGGTAAAACCATAACCAACTAGTGCAGAGTCCCCAAATGGCTAGGATGGTGGTGAGTGCCGGAATAACTTTTAGCATTTTCATTCGGCCTTTCTCAGAAAACTGAACATATGAAAAGAGTAAAAGCAGGGTAAGGAACCCTGCAATTACAATCGACCTAGAGACTAATCCAGACATCAACTAAAACCTTTTAAGACAGATTTAACTTCAATGAGATTCCAGATATTTCCCTTTGAGCTAATGAAATTTTCAAGGGAAAATTCCGGAATGACGTTCTAATTGGAATTCGTTTTAATACCCCGTATAAATAAATGGTGCCCAGAAATAGGGGTGCGTATGACCTTCAAACTCACCTTTAATGAAGCTTCTTTTTACATCGGTAATGGCTGCCGAAGTGCTCATACCTCCATTGAAAACACGGTTGTAAAGGTGGACTGTTAAGAACATAGTTCCCGTATCACTTACACTCCATAGGGAAGTTAGTGTGCTGTTGGCTCCGGCATTCAAAAGTGCCTGATTCAAGCCTTTGATACCATCGCCCGGAGATTCTACGCCCAAAGCCGTTTGACAAGCACTCAGCATTACAAAGTCTACCGGCAGATTCAGCTTTTCTAACTCTCCTACCACCAGCATGCCGTCTTCTCCGTTTACCGGAGTTGACTTCACGGTCATGGCAATGCTGCTCAGGTCGAAGACATAAGGATGCACACTGGCATGGCTGGAAAGGTGTACCGCACGATACTTGCCTAGTTCACCCGCAGCACTCATTCGCTTCAGCTCATTTTCTGTCATCATAGCATCCATACGTGTATCGGTTTTCGGAACAATTTCCTGAATCACAGATACTTCTTTGCGTCCACCTTCCAGGTAAGACATGGGTTCGTCAGTTTGAAATGTGGCGAAAGCGTAGTCTAATGGTTTACCCTTTTTCAAATCTTCACGCACACGGTAACGGAGTTTTTCAAGGTCTCCTAGTGAACTAAGCGGAGCCTTTTGTGCCGAATGCAAATCATAAGTAGCACCTCCAAAACCCAGCACATTCATTTCATAGGTCTTTTTAGGCTGCTTTCTGAGTGTGTAAAGCATGGCAGCATTCGGAATGTAGCCGATCTGGAAACGTTCAGCCAAATATTGGCCATTGTCATCCATCAAAGCATCGAACGGAATTGTCGCCAACAGCCCTTCTGGGCTGATTGTCAGCTTTTCCACCGTGAATAGATATACATCCAAACCACTGATAAAGGTGTGATAGAAGCGGTTAAGTAAGTCGGGCAGGTTCTCCTTCTGGTAGAAAACATATTTACCTTCAACTACCTTGGCTTCCATGTGCTTGCGCAAATATTGAGTCAGTAGTTTGAATTCGCCCTTGGCAAAAGTGTTGGTTACGCGTGCTTTCGCTCCGTTCAGATAATCCAGGTTCTCCTTCCTGAATTCCATTTGAGCCTGTTCTTTTTCCAACTCAATCAACTGGGCTTTTTGGTTGGTGAGCAAATCTATAAAGGCACCTGCTGAACGATTATACTTCACCACCACATTATTTTTGGTGACCAGGCACATGAGGTAGGTTCCTTCGTAAGTTGTGCCCTTAGACACGTCTATGAAAGACAAATAGGCTTCCTTTTCGCCCAAAATGGACTGCAATTCTTTCAGTGATAGCTGCTTCTTCTCGCTTCGTTTGTCATTCAACAAAGCATAAGCACGGTTCGACTCAATGACATCATAGATCTTATCGAACTGCTTGGTTTCGTAATATGCTCCTGCCAGAAATCCGTTGATGCGTTGAAATTTATCCAAGTAGCCACGCTGCTCCAGCGGATCCATTTTCTCCAATAACTCAACCTCTTCCGCCCTAGCCTTTTCAAACTCAACAGCTGATTCAGCATACTTCTTTTGCTCCATCAATCGGACACCATTGTTATAGGCATTTCCGGTTGAAGCTACCGCTTCATTATCCAGTAAATTGGCAATGCTGGAAAGTCCATTCTTCACATAAGAGACATAGCTCATTTGTTCAATTCCCTGAGTTTTAAGGAAGTTTTTAGCTCTTTGCGCAATGGCCTGAGCTTTGTCTATTTCCTTGTTGAAAGCATAGGCGCGCAAGATCACATAATAGGCTTCGGCAATGTATTCAGGAGATTTCAACTTAGGTAATTGAGCCGCATATGAATCGGCTAAAGCAGCAGCATCTTTGTAATTTCTGCTTTCAGTCTTGGCCATCACCAGGTAGAAATAAGCTTTGCCCAATGTGGCAATCGATGGCATTTGACCACTGAGATCGGATATAATGAGGTTCGAAGAAGCTTCCACCTTATCCCATCGTTTTAAGGCCGATTGTACCCTGGCCAAACGTTCATAAGCGCGATATCTTGAGGCTAATGCATAGTTCGACTGATCGAAAACGATCTTTTCCAAATGCGGCTCCAACTTCTGACCGAACTCAAAATTTACTTTTTCAGCCATGCTGGCAATGCTCACCAGGGCATCGACATACAAGTACCTTGAAATCAGACCTTGTTTTACTGCCTCTTCTGCTTTCACCCAATCGGCTAAAATCTGAACAGCTTTTTCGTTGTTGGCTATATCATCATAAGTTGCGCCAAGACTTGAAGCCAAATTCTCAAAAGTGGCCTTGGCTCTCTTAATACTTTCCTCATTATAATTAGCCAGATAGCCCCTCGCCTTTTGAACAGTGGCCGAAAGCTGGCTGTAATTGGCCAAGGAGTTAAGGTAACCGTTCAGGCTCTGATAGTCGCGCTGCATCCCGGCAGCATCCTGACCAAGCGCCTGCATATTCCTCACAAATTTCTCAGCTTCCAGCGGCTGATTGGCAAAGACGGAATGGATAAACCCATAGAAGCTTCCGGCTCCATCATAAGCATTGTAGGCTACAGCCCACTTCGAAAAATCGACTGCATCCTGAGGTTTATTCATATTGTAAAAGGCACTCGCAACCAGGTCAAAAGCCAGCGAATTGCCGGGATAGGTTTCTATCAGGTTGGCTCCGGCACGAATTGCGGCATTGAAGTCTTTGGCTTGCTTGGCACGCTGATAGGCCGCATAATCTGGGTGGGCTTCCATTTTGGCAGGTGGAATGCTGACCTGAGAAAAGGCCAAATTTCCACTGAAAAAGAGAATTATAAAAGATAGTGAGCACATTATTGGATTCGATCCAAAAGGATTAAACAGAAGCTTTCTCATAATTTGATTTTTCTCTAGTTGATACTTACAAACCTAGCTTCTGGCATAGTGCAGCTCAATACGGCAATTGACGTAATTGCTTCGGAGAAGCAGCTCAAGGGTTCAATGTATAATCTTCAAAGTTGAGGCTACCGCAAAAGCCAACCATAACACGTCATGCTGAACCTGTTTACCAACAGGCAGGCTTGTTTCAGCATCTCCCACAGCCTTGCACCTAGCCTCACTTCCCTAAGCAACGGAACAATCAAGTCGTCAGACCAATGACTGGTAAGGGCCACTAAGGCCGAAACTCCAGACTGTGTTGTGGACAATTGGTCGGACGACTAATTGCAATCTCGCAGCCCCTTGTAAATATTCTATTAAATTATTTACTTCCATTAAGAAAACCACATACATATTTTTTAAGCTAATTTGCTTTTCTGGAAAGAGAATAATTCCCGATAGCATACAAGTATGGAGTGCTATCAGGAATAAATCATTAATTAATTAATAAAATATAACAGCCACTACAGTGGCCTATAGCTAACGTTACCTCGCATATGAGAACCTGCATAATCATCATATTAACTCTGACCTTTTCGGTGAACAACCTATACGGGCAGAACAACCTCAACAAGTCAATTACAAAATTTGAAGCGGACTGCTCAGATGCAGTTTCAACTGAAGACCAGCCGAACGAATTTACCCTTCTGAAACTAGATTCTAAGTCAGGAACCTCTATCCTGAACTTTGAAATTGTCGCCAATTGCGCACAGAAAAATAAAGGCTTAATCTCCATTGTTGGAGACACTTTGAAAATTGATAACACTGATATGTCAACTCCAGAGACTAAACGCTATGAAATACTGGACTCAGCAGGTAACGTAGTTGAAATTGTTGAAGAAACATATGTAGCTGACATTGCCTTCTGTGATTGTCTGGTGAACTTTTACTACGAACTCTCAACATCCCTGGCTAACATCAACTTCCTAACCTTCCACGAACGAACTTTCGAACTGGCCAGAACAAAATAAACGCGAGGTAACAGACACTATCGGTTATGTGCCAAACTGCCTCTTTGCCAACTTCATCGGGAATTGCCCACGGAAGTGCACCTTCTGAAACTTCATCGCTTTTGGAGACTTCTGTGATTCTGGACTTTTACTTGTGGAACGCAGTTTTTTATAGTTACCGTAGTGGTTGTGGTGCACTTCCGCTATTTTAGCTGTACTTGCCAACTGTGGGCACACAAACCGATAGTTGAGTGTTGGCAGTAATTTGAAATAAAATGAAAATACTATATCTAAATAATTTCAGAGGGTTTAAAGACACTTATATCCCATTTGTAGATATGAATTTCTTCGTAGGAGAAAATAGTACAGGGAAATCTTCCGTATTAGCTCTTCTGAGATTAATATCTACTCCGCAATTTTGGAATAATGATGACTTCAACACCAATGATATTGAACTAGGTTTTTTCAATGAACTTGCCACTAAAAGCATCAAAGGAATCAAGGAATTCCAGCTTGGATTTCATATTGACGAAAACACTGATGGTCGAGACAGAGCTTTTGAAACACTCCTGCTCACCTATAAAAATGATAAGGGTTCTCCAAAGCTTTCTGAAATTAGACTATTGATTGAGGATTTCAATATTCTTCTAAAGGTTTCAAACAAGCAAATTAGGGTCTACACCAAAAATGCGCGCTATCTGCAGGGTACTTACAATTCATTTCAAGAATGGATAGGAGACAATGACTTTGGGGATGTAAAATACAAAGTGTACTCATCTGATGATGAATATGGCAATAGAGTGTCCTTTTATGAAATAAGAAGATTCTTAAGAGAAGAGCTCCCAAAGAAATACAAGATGGAAGGATTGGCTCGTCCAAGTTTTCTCCCTTTTACAACATGGATTGCACCCATACGAACCAAACCGAAAAGAATTTATGAAAGTTTCAAACTAATATTTAGTCCAGAGGGTGATCATACACCTTTATTGATTAAGTCAATTTTGGCAAACGAATTCAAAAAAAACATATCAAAAGATGAATTTTCTCGAAGGATAAGTCAATTTGGAAAACAAAGTGGACTCTTCGATAAGATTGAAGTGAAGAATTTAGGAAAGGATATGTCATCACCTTTCATACTAAATATTTACCTGAATGGCATGCCATTGAAAATAACCAATGTTGGATACGGTGTAGGTCAAATATTGCCACTTCTAGCCGAGATTCTTGTCACTTACAAAGGTAGATGGTTCTCAATCCAACAACCTGAAGTTCACCTTCATCCAAAAGCACAAGCTGCTTGGGGTGAATTTATTTATGAAGCTGCGGTTAGAGATAATAAGAGCTTTTTGATTGAAACGCACAGCGACTTCATCATTGATCGATATAGGTATTGTATGAAGAAAGGTAAAAAAAGCCCTAGGAGCCATGTACTGTTTTTTGAGCGAACCACTGAAGGAAATAAAGTCACTTCAATTGAAATTAACGAGAACGGACAATACTCAGAAAATCAACCTAGGTCATTTAGAGAGTTTTTCCTGAATGAAGAACTTAATCTTTTATCCCTCTAGTTTATGTGTTTGATAATTGATACTAATACATTTAAATCCGTTTTTGACGTTGAGGCTCAGGATCATGATGACTTTGCACCTGTTTATAATTGGATTATTGAAGGGGAAGGAAAAATAGTATTTGGCGGCACCAAATACAAAGACGAGTTGAGGTGTGCCTATAGATATCTAAAGGTTTTCAACCAGTTTGCAAGGATGAGAAAAGTGATTACGGTTGACGACAAAGAAGTCGATGACTACCAAGTAAAACTTGAGGAAATTGAGAAGCACAAAGATTTTGACGACCCCCATCTTGTTTCCATATGCTATATATCAAAGTGCAGAATCATTTGTACAAACGAAAAGAGGGCAATACCATTTTTAGCTCGCAAGGACTTTTATCCTAAGAATTCTCCCAGACCAAAACTCTATACGAGTAAACGAAACTCGGACTTACTATGTAGAAAAAATATGGCTGAAATCTGCATGCCTTGTGATAAACTAAAAAAAATAGATTACGAAGATTTAAAAAAAACTACTGCCAACATTGTGTATAAGCAATAGCGGGTTAAGAGCAAGATAAAACATAAAATTATATATCAAAGGTTGGTGCTTTCTGACAGTTTAGTGGTTTAAAATCCGCTACTGCTCATACACGAGACCGTTATCAAAAAAGCAGCACCGTCCGTGCTGCCTTTCTCAATTAAACAGGTGTAAACCTGCGACTCAACTAAAGACCATCCTAGCTTAAAGAACAAAACTGTGGGAGACTGCAGAATGACGGATTAAACTGACTGCATCTGTTCTCTGACCCTTGAATACTAATTCACCAATTCCCTGCCCCCCTAAATAACCAATGACAATTCAATCTGGCCGATCCTTCGGCTTTGCTCAGGATGAAAAAACCGGGTTTTTCTATTCACAAACTTCCCAATTCCCGAATTACTTAGTCCCCTTGAACAGATAAAACTCCTCCTTATTTAGCTTCATCATACTGAGCGGTTGCTTGCCGTATTTGGGGAAGAAAATAATCACCTTTTCTCCTACACTCAGCTGATCGTATAGCACTGTGCTGACCGGCAATGTGCCTTTGGTGGTGATTACTTTGTTGACTCCCCGTCTGCGGTTGCCCGTCACTGTGAGCTTGTCTTCCACCAATGCCGTCACTCCTCGCTTGTGGGCATAATCCTTGTTTCTGATGTATTCACCCCATCTGCGCATGGCACTCACTCCCTGCCAGAGAGGTACTACAAATAAGGGAAACAATACGATCAGGAAGCCCAGAAGTCCGTTGGTAATCATTCCAAAAACGATGACCACAAAGGGCAACATAAATAGCAGTCGCTTTCTGGTTTGCGCTCTAAAAATCTTCTTCAGTGCTTCAAAATCCTTTTCACTAAAACGCTCTTCCTGCATCTGGCTCTCCAGAAACTTGATGTTCTCTGCCCGCATATCGTTCGAAGCCTGCGGATCTTCGACCTCCTTAGACAAGACGGTTAATGAGAGTGTTAATCTGGATTTTGGAGCCCTATCCAACACTACATTAGAGCCCACTTTTACCCAAGTATAGTGCTTATAGTCTACCGAGAACTCCTCATCGTTGATATAGAGGTAATAGTGTCTGGTAGTGCTGGAACTGGTTCTTGAGCTGCCTGACCTGCCACCTGCTGAGGCATGCGAAGATGAAGTCTGCACATTCAGTCGCTTGTCTGTTACCACTCCGGTAACCCGGTATTTGAATCCTCTTTTGATGTCGATAACTGAAGTCCAAACCATGTAGCCCAGAATGCTTAGAAACAGCACCCCAAACCCCATGAAAATCTTCTCGCTGATGCCGTCTTGAAAGAAACTATCGTCCATATTTCTGAAGGCCAGCTTATAAAACACTGCAAACATAGCCACCACGGCAAATGGGAAAATCAGCATAGGAATAAGCTGTTTTCTCAGCTTGCCAATGTCTTCAGGTGAAAGTGGGAGTTGCTCTTTCATGGTTATTTCAGGGGGCTGGAAATGTAAATACCACCTAAGGTGTTGAACACAAATTCATCATTGGCGGTGAGAGTAATTTCCTCATCATGCGTGTACATGTCGGCTGCATCAAAACTCACTTCCAACACCTGTTCTGTGCATCCACCCGTTGAGCTGTTGCAAACGGAAATGCCCATTTCTCCACCAAATTCAAATACAATGGACACAAACTTGCCTGAACTCAATTCGAACTGACTGGTTTTGAATCCTTCAGGAAGCGGCTCATCTTTGATCAGGTTCCTACCCTGAAGAATTCCTTGCCAGGTGACTCCATAATCTTCACTCAACTTTGCTGACCCTATGCTTCCAGCATTGGTATCTACGGTGTACACGGTACCATCAGAACTGATCAGTCGAGGCCCGTAGCCCAAATGATTGGTAGCCGAACCAGACACCTCCGTCCAATCGATACCGTTGCCAGAAGTATAGGCTTTTAAATCAGCTGAATAGGTTCTGGCTTGGGTGCCTGGCGAAACGTAAACCTTTATTTCAACTGTCAGCGCATGGTAAATACCATCAGCGCCTTTGGCTACCAATTCAGGGGCGGGTGGATTTGTACTTTCAAGATTCCAATCCCTTCCATTGGTTGTAGTGTAAGTACCCGTTTCGGTGTATGCAATTGTTCTTCCTCCATCGTGCAAAATGCTGGTAATCTCGCCTGTCGGAGAAGTAGCATAAGTACCGCTATTCTTATCGAACACCTTGTCTTCGGCATAAGCGTAATTGCCAATTACATAAGTCTTTCCAAACATATAGCCCGATGGATACTGGTAGCCCATATCCAATGGCAGATATTCTTCTCGACCATTTTCGGTTTTGATAATTCCGCCTCTGAAACGATCGCCATTCTCAATAAAGCCTTGTGTATAGACCGTTTCACCTACATGGCAAACCGCAAAACCATGATCGACAGGCTCCACGGAATCACCGGTAGTCACATGCATTTTAGGCACTCCCCATCGATCGAAAATATTCACATAGGCATGATCTTTATAGAGCTTCATTCCTCCCTCTGTGTTCTGCCAAATGCGGTAGTCTTCAGGGTAATCGTAATAGCGAATTTCCTTTTCCGGAGTAACGATGATTACGCCTCCCTCCTTAGCATAAGCGAAATAACCATAGCTGTAGGCGGTTTTTACTTTGTTTCGGCTGTTTCCAGGACCATAGATTCTGGAATAGTTCATGTCGGTCAAAGTAGTTTGGGTATAGGTTTGTGTGCTTACATCGAACTCAGCAATGATTCTGTTCCTCCAATCGAAGAAACCCATTTTTTCGCCCCAGGTACCGAGGTAGAACTCTTCGCCTATTTCCAGACGAACACCTGTGCTCACGTAGGTTCCGTTATCATCGATAAAGAAAGTCTTGCCATTGGCACCATCATTCTGAATGTAGACCAACTTGCCCGAATCGGTTACACCAGTGGCATAGTGAATGGCTGCCGAACCCGAACGAATATTATCAAGGTCATAAACACCACCGCCATACACGAACAATCCATCGTTGCTGATGTTGATGGGAATATTATCTGCATTACCAGAAACGAAAAGCTCTTCAACTGTTTGCCCACCGTCTTTTGAGTAAAACGGCTTATGAGCACCAAAGAAGATCATGTACTTTTCATTCGGGCTGACCATGATGGATGTGGCCGTGGCATAGGCCGTTGTTGGCATTAACTGGCTGAACTTTATGTTTTGTGCAGCCTCAACAGTTGGATCAATATCTTCTTTAGGGTCACAAGCGAAGGCAACCAATAAGACGAATAGAAGTAAGAAAGCTCGATTTTTGAAACGCATAGATGCAAGGGAGTTTGTACGCTACAAACTTATCCGCAGGGCACGCGCAGTTCAATACGGCAATTGACGTAATTGCTTCGGGGAAGCAGTTCAAGGGTTCAAGGATTCAAGGGTTCAAGGTTTAATGTTCAAAGTTGAGGCTACCGCAAAAGCCAACCACACCCACGTCATGCTGAACTCGTTTCAGCATCTCACAAGACTTGCACCTCAGTAGGTTTTTGGTTGATCAGTTATCAGTTAATCGGGAAACCGTGGGCTAATCTTAGCCATCCTACTTTCCTCCCCGACCGTATTGGAGAGGCCTAAGAGGTGAATTGGTTGATTCGTCTATAAGGATTAATTGATCAGTTATCAGGTAATCGGAAAACGGGCTCCCAGTTCATTATTCACAGTTATGTGTACCACAAAAGCAACCATACCCACGTCATGCTGAACCTGTTTCAGCATCTCACAAGACTTCGCACCAGAGTAGGTTATTCGTTGATAGGTTATCGGATATCGGTTAATCGGAAAACGGAAAACAGGTCCTAGTTCATCATTCATAGTTACGGCTACCGCAAAAGCAACCATATCCACGTCATGCTGAACTCGTTTCAGCATCTCACAAGACCCTGCACCTGAGTAGGTTATTCGTTGATAGGTTATCAGTTAAATCGGGAAACCGTGCGTTGATCTTAGCCATCCTACTTTCCTCCTCGACCGTAGTGGAGAGGCCTAAGAGGTGAATTGGTTGATTCGTCTATAAGGATTAATTGATCAGTTATCAGGTAAACAGAAAACGGAAAACGGGCTCCCAGTTCATTATTCACAGTTATGTGTACCACAAAAGCAACCATACCCACGTCATGCTGAACCTGTTTCAGCATCTCCCACAGCCCTGCACCAGAGTAGGTTATTCGTTGATAGGTTATCGGTTAATCGGAAAAACAGAAAACAGGTTATTAGTATGTTTCTCATAGTAACGGCTACCGCAAAAGCAACCATAACACGTCATGCTGAACCTGTTTCAGCATCTCACAAGACTTTGCACCTCAGTAGGTTTTTGGTTGATCAGTTATCAGTTAATCGAGAAACCGTGGGCTAATCTTAGCCATCCTACTTTCCTCCCCGACCGTAGTGGAGAGGCCTAAGAGGTGAATTGGTTGATTCGTCTATAAGGATTGGTTATGGAACAAGGATGACAGAGGCTTGAAGGTGGCACCAGCTTTTCCCTATTAAACCCGAACTTAAATAGGGAGAATTGAGCGGACAATCGATGCGACAAAGCCAAAGGTCACGATCGGTAAAAGGTGTCTCAAAGCGCAATGAAGTGGGTCAGTAACTAAAATCACTCAGTTAATATCCACTTCCTGGCTTTAAAATTCTACCCTGTTACTTCATTTCGCTGTTTCTGTAATACTCCATAGCCTCCGGCAATTTGGCATTGAGGCGCTCGATACGGGTTTCATGAGAAGGGTGAGTTGAAAGAAACTCCGGAGGCGCCTGCCCACCGCTATTGGCCGACATGCGTTCCCAAAACTTGGGAGCTTCAGAAGGATCGTAGCCGGCAATGGCCATAAAGATCAGCCCAAGCTCATCGGCCTCCGACTCATGCGTTCTGGAAAATGCGAGCATCCCCAGCTCTGAGCCCAGTCCAACTGCCTGAAAAACCAAACGCTGACCCAACGTTGGGTCTTGCCCCAAAGCCACAGCCCCAATCGAAAGGCCAATTTGCTTGGCATAGGCATTATTCATACGTTCTTGTCCATGTTTGGCCACGGCATGGGCCACCTCATGTCCCATCACAACAGCTACCCCCAGGTCGTCCTTGCAGATAGGCAAAATACCAGTATAAAAGGCCACCTTGCCTCCGGGCATGGCCCAAGCATTTACAGTAGTATCATTGTCAATCAGGTTAAACTCCCAGTTGAATCCTTCCAACAAATCGGCTTTGCCATTATCGGCCAAATACTTTTCAACCGCCTGCTGAATACGTCCGCCAACCCGCTTGATCATTTGCGTTTGTTGCACATTGTCAGATAGTTTTACAGAATCCATTACCTGTTTGTAGGTATCGGCACTCATGGCTATAACCTGTTGGTTGCCAATAAGCCCCGTCATTTGTTTTCTTCCGGTAATAGGCACTGTCGTGCAGGCCCAAATGCCCACCATCAGTGTAAAAATCAATACTGCAAATCGCGTTTTCAAGGTTGCTTTCATGCTTGTTTGTATCTTTAGCTATTCAAAGTTGAACAATCTCTTTAGGTTGTCAAACGACTAGGGTATTTTAAATTTGTTCTGGCCAATGTGCTTTTTTAAGCATCTGTAGATGCTCACAAATTTAAGCGTTTATCAGACCTAGTGATTAAATACATTTGAGTCAAATTTGTTCCGAAACTGAAACTACTCTATGAAAATTATTGCCATTGGCAGAAACTACGCTGCCCATATTGCAGAACTGAACAACGAAAAACCCAGCCAGCCTGTTGTATTTATGAAACCCGACACGGCTTTGCTGAGAAACAACGCTCCCTTCTACTACCCCGACTTTAGCAAAGACATTCATTTTGAGGTGGAAATACTCCTCAAAATCAATAGAGAAGGTAAATATATCGACCCTAAATTTGCCCATAAGTACTACGAAGAAATAGGCATTGGCATAGACTTTACGGCAAGAGATTTGCAGCAGCAATGCAAAGAAAAAGGATTGCCCTGGGAAATTGCCAAAGCCTTTAATGGTTCGGCCCCCATATCTGACTTTGTTTCAAAAACCGATTTCGACCTGGCCAACCTCAACTTTTCACTGCACCAAAACGGTGACATGAAACAACAGGGCAATACCAGCCTGATGTTATTTCCGTTCGATGAAATAGTGGCCTACGTTTCGCGCTACTTTACATTAAAGAAAGGAGATATCATCTTTACCGGTACCCCAGCAGGGGTTGGCCCCATAGCCATTGGCGATAAGCTAGAAGCGTTTATAGAAGGAACAAAAATGTTGGAAGTTGAAATTAAGTAAGTTCATTGTAGGTGCCCTGCTGGTCGCACTTAGCTCCCATTCTTTTGCACAATACGATGCAATAGATAAAGACTATTATGTATTCCCCATTCAGCCGGAAAAGGATAATTTCTTAAGCGGCAACATGGGCGAACTACGCTCCAGTCATTTCCATGCCGGGCTCGACATTAAGACCAACGGAGTAGAAGGCCTTTCCGTATTGGCCTCAGCCGATGGCTATGTGAGCCGCATTCGTGTAGGCACAGGAGGCTATGGTAACTGTATTTATATTCAACACCCTAACGGAACCTCTACCGTTTACGCCCACCTTAGAAATTTCAGTGAAGCCATTGCCGAATACACTCTGAAAGAGCAGTACCGAAGAAAGTCGTTCGAGGTTAACCTCTTTCCTAAAAAAGGAGAATTCACGGTTAAAAAAGGCGAAGTGATTGGATTCTCCGGTAATTCAGGGTCTTCCACCGGGCCTCATCTCCATTTCGAAATCCGGGGAGTAAACCACGAAGTACTCGATCCTTTGCGCATTGGCTTCAACCAAATTAAAGACAACATTCCTCCTAAAATTGAAACCCTGGCCTTAAAAACCAACAACATACAGTCCAGGGTCAATCAACAATTTGGCCGCTTTGAATTCGACCTACAGTCTAAAAACAGCCGCGGACTTCATACCGACACCATCTATGCCCTGGGGCAGATAGGCATGGAAATTTACACCTACGATCAACTGAACGGTGCTTCCAACCGCAATGGAGTACCGCTTATCGATGTATATGTAAATGACGAACTCTATTTTCAGCAAAACATTGATAGCATTAACTTTTCGCTCCAGAAAAATATACTCATTCACACCAACTATCAGGCTGCCAAAGAAACCCGTAAGAGATTCAACAAGCTATATGTAGACGATGGCAACCCGTTGAAATTCTACCCGAAAAAGAAAAACAACGGCTATCTGTTGGTTGAAGCCAATGCCATAAAGAATGTGCGTATTGAAGCCCGCGATGCCTACGGCAACAAAAGTACGGTGCGGTTTGTCATTAAGGGGTTACCAACAATAGAGTGTCTGTCGGACCCCATAAAAGTAAAGTACAACTCGTATACGCTAGACAATACTCTGATGCTTTTTCAGTCCAGAGATAGCATCAACAATAAAATCACGGTTTATAACCAACAAGGATCCAAGGTCTATGAACCCGCCTACTACAACGACCAACAGAACGTGTACCTCATAGACCTGAGAAAAGTGCTTCCACTGGAAGTCGTTTACAGAGATGGTAGCCGTCAGGAAATAGCCTATTCAGACCGTGTGCCTGCCGCTAGCGAACACTCGTTTCTGGCCGACACCTACTCCCTGAAATTTTCTAAATCAACCCTGTTCGATACGCTGTATTTCAGAGCCAAACATTATGTAGACGAAAAAACGGGAAAAGATGTATTTGAATTCTCAGAAGATATATATCCGCTTAAGGGGGGAATAGAGGTAGAAATGGAGCTATTGGGCAGCTACGATTCGCTCAGCCAATACCGACTCTATATGGTAGATGGTTCCGGAAATGCCGGCTTTGTTGGAGGCACCATTAAGGACGGAAAAACCCGCTTTACTATGCATGGTTTCGGTAAGTACACCCTACTGAAAGACCTTGAACCTCCAACCATCAGGAAAAGGTCTGTTCAAAACAATATAATTAGCCTGACTATTGACGATAAACTTTCAGGGATTAATAACTTTGAAGCGAAATTGAATGGCGAGTGGTTGCTGATGCATTATGAACCCAAAAAGAAACTCATTTGGTCAGAAATGCTTCATAAAAACAAACCACTCAAAGGAGAGTTTGAATTGAAAGTGGCAGATAATGCCGGAAACGAATCAATTCTAAAACTAAACATTGAATAGCATGAGCTTAACAGTAGGCGACAAAGCCCCTGCCTTTGAAGGCATCGACCAAGATGGAAACACCATAAAACTTTCAGATTTTGCCGGAAAAAAACTGGCTCTTTACTTCTACCCCAAAGACAATACACCCGGCTGTACCGCCCAGGCCTGCAACCTGCGCGATAACTACGAAGCACTGCTTAAGGCAG
This sequence comes from Roseivirga thermotolerans, assembly GCF_014653175.1. GTDB lineage: Bacteria > Bacteroidota > Bacteroidia > Cytophagales > Cyclobacteriaceae > Roseivirga > Roseivirga thermotolerans. The sequence continues at coordinate 649,195 of NZ_BNAG01000002.1, read as the reverse complement.
GCTACGCAGTGGTAGGTATTAGTTCCGATTCTCCCAAAAAACACCAAAACTTCATCAATAAATTTGAGCTGCCCTTTCCGCTCATTGCCGATGAAGACAAGAGCATTCACGAACAGTTTGGCACTTGGGTAGAAAAACAAATGTATGGCAGAAAGTACATGGGCACGGCCAGAACAACCTTTATCATTAACGAAAAAGGCATTATTGAAGAGGTCATTGAAAAGGTAAAAACCAAAGACCACGCAGCGCAAATTTTAAAATAATTCCACAACCATAAACAACTTTGAAAGGTGAGTAAAAAGAACATCGAAGAACTTGAGCAAATAGCCTCTCAAGTGCGAAGAGACATTGTACGCATGGTGCATGGGGCCAGCTCAGGCCACCCCGGTGGCTCGTTGGGCTGCACCGATTTTTTAGTAGCCCTGTATTTTAACCTGATGGAGAGGAAAGATCATTTCGATCCGGATGGAAAGAATGAAGATATCTTTTTCTTATCTAATGGCCACATCTCACCGGTTTGGTATAGTGTATTGGCCAGAGCCGGCTACTTCGATGTGGCCGAACTTGCCACTTTCCGCAAAATAAACTCCCGTCTTCAGGGTCACCCTGCTACCGAAGAAGGCCTTCCCGGCATTCGCGTAGCCTCAGGTTCTTTGGGCCAGGGACTTTCTGTGGCTTGTGGAGCAGCACAGGCCAAAAAACTAAACAAAGACAATCACCTGGTATACATACTCATGGGCGATGGCGAAATAGAAGAAGGCCAGGTATGGGAAGCGGCCATGTATGCGGCTCACCATAAAGTAGACAACCTTATTGCGACCATCGATGTGAACGGCCAGCAAATTGACGGGCCAACAGAAGAAGTTATGTCTCTAGGTGACTTAAGAGCCAAATGGGAAGCTTTTGGCTGGACAGTAATGGAGAGCGAAGGCAACGATATGGCTTCCATTGTAAAAAGCATGGAAGAAGCCAAAACCCTGAGTGGTAAAGGAAAGCCTGTAATGAACCTAATGCATACCGAAATGGGCTACGGAGTAGACTTTATGGTAGGCACTCATAAATGGCATGGAATTGCCCCTAACGATGAGCAACTGGCCTCTGCCCTATCTCAATTGAACGAAACCCTAGGCGACTACTAATTCAGCAACATGACAAAATTCACTTACACTCAAAAGCAAGATACACGTTCAGGTTTTGGCGCTGGCCTTGCTGAACTCGGTAGAATCAACCCTGATGTTGTGGCCCTTTGTGCCGACTTGGTGGGCTCTTTGAAAATGCAGGATTTTATTGATGAGAATCCTGACCGATTCTTTCAGGTAGGAATTGCAGAAGCCAACATGATGGGTATTGCTGCTGGCCTGACCATAGGTGGAAAAATTCCGTTTACAGGAACCTTTGCCAACTTTTCTACCGGAAGAGTCTACGATCAGATAAGACAGTCTATTGCCTATTCCGGCAAGAATGTAAAAATCTGTGCCTCACACGCAGGTCTTACTCTTGGCGAAGATGGGGCTACCCACCAAATACTGGAAGATATTGGCATGATGAAGATGTTGCCTCACATGACGGTGATCAACCCATGCGATTATAACCAAACTAAGGCCGCTACCATAGCCATTGCTGAGCATCAGGGCCCCGTTTACCTACGCTTTGGGCGCCCCAAAGTGCCTATTTTTACCCCTGAGGATCAAAAATTTGAAATTGGTAAAGCACTCCACCTCATAGAAGGGTCGGACGTAACCATCTTTGCAACAGGACACTTGGTGTGGGAGGCCATAGTGGCCGAAGAGGAACTGGCCAAGGAGGGCATAAGTGTAGAAGTAATTAACATACACACCATAAAACCGCTGGATGTAGAAGCCGTTTTGGCTTCAGTAAGCAAAACCGGTTGTGTGGTTACAGCCGAAGAACACCAAATGAACGGTGGACTTGGCGACAGCATAGCACAGACGCTGGCTCTACATCATCCCGCTCCGCTCGAAATGGTAGCCGTAAACGATTCATTTGGCGAAAGCGGTACTCCCGATGAGCTTATGAAAAAATATGGCATTGATGCTGAAAATATAGCCAAGGCGGTTAGAAAAGTACTCAAACGAAAATAATAGACGCTAAAGTCACCAAAAAGCTCAGGTTTCTCATCTGGGCTTTTTTTATGCTCATCCCAGAAATCCTTCCAATGGTCGAAGAATCTCACGTACCATCATTATTAGGCCAATATTTGAATCATAAAACAGGAAGGTTATGAACAGACTCAAGATATTATTGGTAGAAGACGACAGGGTATCATTAATGGTATATAAGAAAATGCTTGAATCATGGAACTATGAGGTATTCCATGCCAGCGATGGCTTTCTGGCCTTGCAAATGTTACAAGAGCAGCGTTTTGATCTAATGATTAGCGATAATCAACTTCCGTTTATGAATGGAACGGAGTTAGTTGAAAAAGCCAACGAAATCAATGCTGCCATGCCAGCCCTTATACTTACCGGCAACAATCCTGACGATGTAAAAACGTCTGACATAGTGGCTGTACTGCAAAAGCCTGTTTTACCCAATTACTTCAGGCACCACATTCAGGCAGCAATTACTAACAGCAGATTCAGAAAAATTGCTTAAGGTGTATAGCGAATTAAATATATGGGCTCTCCGTGATAACTCAGCTCCCCCACCGGTTGGTATGTGGTGGGTAAATCTTCTGTATAGCAGAAAAAATACCCCTGCGAAAACTCTCCTTTCTGTTTCAATACTTCTCCACGCTCTCTTTCCAGGTAAAAAACTACAGTTAGCGACATGCGCACATCACCAAGCCTGTAAAGTGGCTTTCCTTCCGTAAGTAAGGCAAATTCGGTTGCCAAAGCCTTGTCTTTGGCTGCACCCGTTGTCTTTTCCCTTGTTTGCGGAACAATGAAAGAAAAACCTAAACGCAAAACACACAATACGGCCAAAACGGCCAAATAGGGTCTCACCCTTCTTTTTAAAGTAATCCCTAAAAGCACGGTGAGAAGGAACACCCCCATACCGGTTATTACCCATCGATTGTCAACCGCTTCTAAGGAAGGTAAAAACGGAATGGCTGCAAAAGCGATAATCATAAGCCCCGCACAAACAATGGAAACTGCTCTAAGGTACTTATCTTTCCAGCGAACGCCAGACAACTCTCCGGCATAAATCAACACCAGGCAAGCGAAAGGGAACAAGGGGTAAATGTATCTCGATCGCCCTTCAGTAGACAACCAATACACCGCAAAATTACTAAGGAATACGAGCACACCATACCAAACCAATCGGTTGGCTTTAAGCAACTGGATAATCTGCTTTCTGAAAATAACGGGCAAGAAAAAAGTAGCCGGAAGCAGGTTTTTGAGTGTATCGAGGGGAAAAGCTATTAAATGATTAATCCATTTAGAAAAGCCTCCTCCTGTGGCCTTCTCGGCTGATTCGCGGAATAAAGTAGTCCACCATCCGCTCACTTCCTCGTACTGGCTATACTGATAAAAATACCCTCCTACCAGGACTGAGAACAGCAAGACACCCAACCAATGCCTCCAAAAGAAAAGCTCTCTAAAACGCTTTTTCCAACTGAAATATACCAACAAACTAATGCCAGTAAATGGAAGGGCACTTAAGCCCTTGGTGAGGAAGGCCAGGGCTGTTAGCCCATATACCAAAAGAAAAAGCTTAAGGTAGCTACCCTTTTCCCCGTAGTGGAATATCCCAAAAAGTATTGGGGTGGTAAGCAGCGCATAGAACAAGTCTATTTCGCCTAAAGCCGAAAAATAGACCAGTATATCCACCGCCAACAAATAGCTAAAGGCCACAAGCACAGCCAATGCATTGCCCAAATATCTCTTAGAAAACAGATAGGTGATAAGCCCTAAAAGCAGGTGACTTGAAACCGAAAAAAAACGAGTGGCCCACTCATTGACACCAAATACCTTGTACGACAAAATGAGAAGCCAATTGTACAATGGTGGTTTCCTGAAGTACAAATCACCCGTTTGTGTCGGAACCCAGTAATTGTCCTGCATCATCATTTCCAGAGCAATTAATCCCCTACGGGGCTCCTCCAGAAACAATGGATAGATACCCAACTGATAATAAAAGGCGAATACAACCAGACACAGAAAGAACCACAAAAATCCTTTCTCAAAAGGGCTAAAAGGAGTGGTATTCAACATAGGTCAAAACTAATGAATAGGTGCCAATGGGAATGCAGAACTTCATTAATTTCGCACATGAACTCGCAGGAAATCTTTTTGCACCATTTGGCTCAAACCTCTCCTCACCCATTGGCTATAGAAGTGAGCCATGCCGAAGGCACATATATTTTTGATAAGAATGGTAAGCAATACTACGACCTCATTTCCGGTATAGCGGTAACAAACATAGGCCATCGACATCCCAAAGTAGTAGTCGCCATTAAAGAGCAATTAGACAAGTATATGCATGTAATGGCCTACGGAGAGTTTATTCAAACACCTCAAAACCAATTGGCTCTTGAGCTGGCCGGGCTACTCCCCAAAAGTCTAAACTGTAGCTATTTTGTAAACAGCGGAGCCGAAGCCATTGAAGGAGCTTTAAAACTAGCCAAACGGGTTACTGGCAGAACAGAAGTAATTTCCTGCCACAAGTCGTACCATGGCAGCACTCACGGAGCTCTTAGTGTATCGGGCAACGAAACCAAGAAGTATCGTTTTAGACCTTTATTGCCCGATGTTCGCTTCATTCATTTCAATCGACTAGCCGATGTAGAACTTATTTCTGAAAAAACTGCCGCTGTTTTGGTAGAACCTATTCAGGGAGATGCCGGGGTACGCATAGCCACCAGGGAGTTTCTGGAGGCATTGCGCAATAAGTGCAACCAAACAGGGACTCAGCTTATTTTCGATGAAATACAAACAGGCATTGGTCGTACCGGTAAAATGTTTGCCTTTGAACACTATGAAGTAGTACCGGATATCCTCACCCTTGCCAAAGCCCTTGGTGGAGGAATGCCCATTGGAGCGTTTATTTCTTCGCATGAAAAAATGAATCTCTTTACCCATGCTCCCATGCTGGGCCATATTACTACTTTTGGCGGGCATCCCGTAAACTGTGCTGCCGCTTTGGCCAACCTCAGGGCTATTGAAGAAGAGAATATGCTCGCTTCGGTTGAAGAAAAAGGCTACCATTTGGAAAAGGCTATTAGACATTCGGCCATAAAGGAGATTCGCAGAAAGGGGCTAATGTTCGCCATTGAATTTGAGCATGCTGAATTGGTTCAAAAAATTGTTCAAGCCTGTTTAAAGAGAGGTATTATTACTTTCTGGTTTCTCTCTTGCCCTGAAAGCTTCCGCCTGGCTCCTCCCATCAATATAAGTATGGAAGATATAGAAACTGCCGGAAGGTTGATTAGTGAATCAATTGAGGAAGCTTGCCAATAAAGGACTGATGTACTTAAAAACGGCTCAAAAACAAAAAACCGCTATGATATCACAGCGGCCTTTTATGTATATGATCAGACTGTTACAATTTAATCGGGCAGTATAGCGGAACCGTAGTCGCTTTGCCTCATTATCTTAACTTTCTCTCCTCCCATCACCACATAGTCTACTCTGAACTTGGAGATATCTTGAATGCTTCCGTAGCATATTAACAACTGCGCTTCACAACCAATGGTTATACATTTTTCCACTTCTTTGTCGCGTATCGCAATATTTATTGGTTCTGAATCGGCCCTTGCCAGGACAATCCCAGAATTTCCGGCATCAATTTTCTTAAAAGGATAAATATGGTACTCCGGCCCTAACTGATCTACCTGAAATTTTCTCAGGTCTAACTGATCTAGTGCATCGGCAGCCAGAAGGGTCACATAGCCATCTTTTACACCAAGTGCAGCATTCTCTACTACCTCACCATTTCCCAGGTGCACATTGGCTCCCAACAGAAGTCTGCCTTCTGTAGCTTCCTGATAGTTAACCACCGGAGACTCTGCACAAGCCCCAAGCACTACAGTTAAGAATGAGAGAATTAATAATCTACCTATGGTTTTCATTTTCTTTGTTTTAGAAAGCATGCGCTTTCAATGTCTGAATATCTCAGAATAGTTAGAAAATGATAGGTGTTGTTGGTGTTAGAAAAAGTTGCACTATTTCTAAACACAAATTTAGGAAATTCTCTCAATAATCAAATTACTATTGGTGTAAATACAGATGTCAGCAGCAATTTTTAAGCTTTCTTCGACAATTTTATAGCTGTCAAGTTCAGGAGCATGCTTTACCAGAGCCTGAGCTGCCGCCTGGGCATACATGCTCCCTGATCCTATGGCTGCAATGCCATTGTCAGGCTCCAATACATCACCGGTTCCGGAGAGAATTAATATGTCTTCTTTATCGGCCACAATGAGCATAGACTCCAACCGTCTCAGGTAACGATCCATACGCCAGTCTTTGGCCAACTCTATGGCTGCACGTTTCATGTTACCCCCATAGGCATTTAGTTTCTCATCGAAACGCTCCAGCAAAGTAAAGGCATCAGCAGTAGATCCTGCAAAGCCGGTCACTATCTTACCTTCCTGAAGTTTCCTGATTTTTTTTACATTGCTCTTAGCCACAGTGTTTCCCATAGTAGCCTGACCATCGGCACCTATGGCAATACCTCCATTGTGCTTTACGGCCAAAACAGTTGTCGATTTTATCTTTGTCATTTTCAATTTGCTTTAATGAAAAATGCTGCTTCAAAAGCCATTGCCCAAAACCGTAGCCCTTCGGCATTCTGGTTTTAATGAGCAATCGGATCAGACTTTTACGCATAAAAGTCTGAGGCTCTTAAAGCAGCATTTGTTAGTTCTTTATACCAACAGCCTCACCGGATCTTCCAGCAGACTCTTGAAGGTTTGCAAGAAGGCGGAACCTACTGCCCCATCCACTACACGGTGATCGCACGATAAGGTTACCTTCATAATGTTTCCAATGGTCAACTGACCATCTTTAACTACGGCTGTTTCTTTAATGCCTCCAACGGCCATAATACAGGCATCAGGCGGATTAATGATGGCCGTAAATTCATCTATACCAAACATTCCCAGGTTAGAAATGGTAAAGGTATTGCCCGACATTTCTTCGGGTTGAAGCTTTTTATTCTTGGCCTTTCCTCCCAACTCTTTCACCTCGGCAGAAATATGCGAAAGTGGTTTACTATCGGCAAATCGTACAACAGGCACAAGCAGTCCCTCATCGACCGCCACGGCCACACCAATGTGCACATGGTGATTTATGCGGATTTTATCTTCTAGCCATGATGAGTTTACCTGTGGATGTTTTCTCAGGGCCACCGAGGCAGCCTTAATGACCATATCGTTAAACGATATTTTTACCGGTGAAACCTCATTCATACTCTTTCTGGCTTCTATGGCCTTATCCATGTTGATTTCCATGGTGAGGTAGAAGTGCGGTGCGGTAAATTTGCTTTGAGAAAGTCTCTTAGCAATGGTTTTACGCATTTGACTCACTCTCATCTCCTCAAAGCTTTCTTCGCCAACTACTTTGGGTAACTGCACAGCCGGAGCTGCAGCGGCTTCCTGAGCCGGAGCCTGCGCTTGCTGACTTGGTACGTAGTTCTCAACATCACGCTTCACAATACGTCCGCCATCTCCACTACCTTTTACAAGGCTGATGTCAATCCCCCTTTCTTCTGCCATTTTCTTTGCTAAAGGAGAGGCTTTGATACGGCCATTGCTTCCTGATGTATTGTTTGAGGAAGAACCCGAAGATATAGGCTCGCTCTTGGCTTCTTCCTGTTTGCTCTCTTCTTTGGCAGTCGGAGTCGGCTCATCATCAGGAGTACCTCCTTGCTGGTCGGCCTTAATGAGTGCCTCATAATCGGCACCTTCTTCACCAACTACTGCCAAAATACCATCTACTTTTACCGAACTTCCTTCCTCAGCTCCCAGGTAAAGTACGGTACCATCGTGGTAGGACTCGTATTCCATAGTGGCCTTATCGGTTTCAATTTCGGCCATTAGTTCTCCAGCTTCTACTTTATCACCTACCTTCTTGTGCCATGCCGCAATAACACCTTCTTCCATAGTGTCGCTCATTTTGGGCATACGTACAATTTCAGCATTGATGTTGCTGGTATCTATTTTTTCAGCAGCTTTCTGGGGTTCTGCCTTTTTCTCTTCTTTCTTTTCTTCGGTGGCTTCTTCCTGGGCTCCATTCAAAAGGGCTTTATAATCTTCTCCCTCTTCGCCAACAATTGCCAATATGCCATTTACGGCTACCGCTTCTCCTTCTTTTGCACCAAGGTACAGCACAGTGCCTTCATGAAATGATTCATAGTCCATGGTAGCCTTATCGGTCTCGATTTCGGCCATCAATTCTCCAGATTCTACTTTATCACCAACTTTTTTATGCCAAACCGCAATAACACCTTCTTCCATGGTGTCACTCATCTTTGGCATTTTTACAATTTCAGCCATATTGCTCCGTCAAAATTTAGGCTCCAAAAATAGGTTTAAAACAATCTATATTCAAATTAAAGATACCAGAATAAAGCCCGATCTGTCATACACTTTGTTGGGCTATTGCTTTCTTTGCAAACAAGTTTTTTACAATTTGATTCCAAAGGCTTTTTTAACGAACTTGGAATACCAATTTTAGATCGACTAAATGCTCCCTAACTTCTCTATTGCATCCGAAGCTCAGCTTATTCAAGAACATTTTAGTGTTGAAGTTCCCGACAATCACCAAGGCACCTTTAACGCGCAACCTACTCAGCTATTACCGGCCATAACCAGTGCCGACCCTGATGTACTAAGCTATTTTTATTGGGGCATCCACCCTTCCTTTACAAAGAGTAAAGGCGTGAGCCATAAGCTGCTCTATGCACCTGTAGAAACCCTCCTAAGCAAGGCTTCTCAACGTAAAAGTCTAAAGCAGCAACGTTGTATAATCCCTGCCGATAGTTTTTATGATTGGAAAGACCTGGGCAAAAAAGAACAGGTTCCATACCGCTTTTATCTGCAAAACAATTCGCTCTTTGGTATAGCCGGTATATGGGACACCTTTGAAACAGAAGATGGTGAACAGGTGAATACTTTTATGATCTTGACCACCGAGGCCTCTGGCGATGTAAGCGAAGTTACCTCTCGAATGCCGGCCATTCTTAATGAAGACCTAATGATGGAATGGCTCAATGACAGCAACACAGCCGAAAGCATTCTGGAGTTTGTTAAGCCGTTTAGTGACGAGCCCATAAAACACTATACAATTAACCCGCGTTTGGCAGATCCTAATTTTAATGGGAGCGCCTTGTGGGAGAAGGTGCCTCCTGCCAATCAGTTTGGCAACCTTACTTTATTTAGCTAGTCGGCCAGCGGTTGCGGAAAAAGTCTTACTTCAACGTTTTCCAACTCAATTTTAGACACCAGCTTTAATTTGTTGGTTACAAAAGCATAGTCTAATTCGTGGGCAGGAAAGTCTTCTTCTATGGTATAGTTCATATAATCTTGAAAGCGTATGCCTTCGACCTCACGCTGGTTGTAGGCCTCTCTAAAGCGAACCCCTCCTCCATTTATATTAAAGGAGTAGGCCAGGTAGTCTACCGTGAAGTTTTCCTTGTGTATCCAATAAATGTACACGTCTTCAAAATCTTGCCCTCCTCCATTTTCACCATAGGTAATTTCTACTTTGTAGTAGGGTTGCCCTTTAATTTCCACCGAACGCATTAGTTGCCGGTTCACCACCGGATCGTCCAGGTTAAAGGGAAGAAGTGCAAAATAAATTACAGAATTAGTAGCCGTACGGTATGTGCGCATATCTTCACGGTCGAGTTTTATTTCTTTCTCCCCTACCATGCGCTTAAATTTTTTATTAGACCATATGTCTGTTACCCAGCCATTGTCACTTTTAAAACTGCGTTCGTAAACATATTCTCCATTGCTGATTTTTGCTCTGAAGTGGCGATTGCGAAAGTCAAATTCCACTTCCATGTTGTCGTAATTATCGCCTCCATGACGCTTCACCGCTTTTTGAATGATCTCATCGGCAGTAAGCTCTTTTTCATGATCACCACAGCTTGTAAAGGTCACCAGTACCAAGGCCACAAAACAGCAAAGACCACCTTTCATCATTTCTCTCAAACTACTTTCCAACACTGTTACGAATATGTTTTGAGTATGTTGCTTTTTTTCCAGCAGGCAAACTAAAGCTTATTTTGGGTTGTGCGCCAGCCACTCACCAAAAATGTTAGCTCTTACATGTTTTAAGCCTTTCCTCACCACAATTTACGGAGCGGCTTGTGGCAAAATGCCGCCATTGTTCTATTTTGCGTAAATTGTGCGTTGCCCAAAAAGGCAACAATGCTGTGAAGAGCGGTTATGAATAATACTCAAACAAAAACTCCTGCCTGTGAAAAAATCTAGAATAGTCGGACTTGGCCATTATGTGCCTGAAAACATTGTGAGGAACAGCGATCTGGAAAAAATAATGGACACCAACCATGAGTGGATCGTTGAGCGTACGGGCATTGAGGAAAGACGTTGGTTTAATCCGGAAAAAGACACCGTATCTAACATGGCTACACGAGCCAGTAAATTGGCCCTGAAAAGAGCGGGACTACAACCTGACGATATTGACTTTATAGTTTTTGCTACTATTACACCTGACTATTTTTTCCCTGGTTCCGGGGTACTTTTGCAGCGCGAACTGGGCCTACAGGGCATTGGCGCATTAGATATAAGAAATGCCTGTTCTGGCTTTGTTTATGCGCTATCTATTGCCGACCAATTTGTGAAAACCGGTATGTACAAAACCGTTCTGGTTGTGGGTGCGGAGATTCAATCGTCTGCTCTGGATAAATCCACAGAAGGACGCTCGAGTTCAGTCATTTTTGCCGATGGTGCAGGCGCTGCTATTGTTCAGGCTACCGATGAGGACAGAGGCATACTTTCCACTCACCTACATGCCGATGGCGATTATGCCGAGGAGCTTTACGTAAAAGACCCCGGATCGAGCCGTAAAGTAAGGTTGTCTAAAGAACTGCTGGATGGCAAAACATTCAACCTAACCATGAATGGAAATGCGGTTTTCAAACATGCTGTGGTGCGTTTTAGCGAGGTAATACAAGAGGCCTTGCAGCATAATGGACTAACCCCTGAAGATATTGATCTGCTCGTACCTCATCAAGCCAATCTGCGCATTAGCAACTTCGTACAAAAGCAATTTGGTCTCGCTGACGATAAGGTCTTTAATAACATAATGAAGCTTGGCAACACCACAGCAGCTTCTATTCCTATCGCCATGAGCGAAGCTTGGGAACAAGGCCGAATAAAAGATGGAGACCTTGTTTGTCTGGCTGCTTTTGGGAGTGGTTTCACATGGGCTTCAGCGCTCATCAGATGGTAGAGCTTAATTAGGAGTTGATCGATTTCCTTGAAAAGAAGGAATTCTTTGAACTGAAGTTAAAAACGGATAAACAGGTTAACGATTTACTATACTACACCCAGCAAAAGTTGGCCGAGTTATGGAAAAGCAGACCAATATGGAGTTTACCAGATGGTCTTTCGAGCATTCCTTCTAAAATAAGTAGAGGAAACAATCACTCCGGATACCCCTTTCAGGTTTTCGATTTTCCTTCTTCATTCTTTCAAACAGACATTTTTACTTTCAGAGTGATTGTTTGGTATGGCCGGCACTTTTCCTGTAACCTTATTGCCAGTGGTATTTTTCTGCGATATGTAGAAGACCGGCTCCTTGCCCTTGCCAACAAAAACACCCGACTGTTATTGGATGACAACCCATGGTCTAACTCGCTATTGGAAACTCATAACTTACTGATTGACAAAGAGTCAATAACACAAGCGACCACTTTTATTAAAAAAAATCAATCAATACGGTTATTTAGATTGTTTAGTATGAACCAAATTAATTCCATCCATCGTTTGACACTTGAGTGTTTTAACGATTGGTTCTCGGCTGATTTGGCTTAATATTTGATTCGTTAGGGCGACTCTCAACCACCTTATAGTTTATGCGACAAGCAACATTACTCTTCTCCCTTGTTTTTTTGGCCGGAGCACAACTCCCCCTCAAGGCCCAAGAGGCTTTTACTTTAATTTTTCCTTCAGAAAATCTGGAGCTAACAGAGAAGGGTGAAAAAGAAAACGGACTAAGAAGCGGGCTTTGGATAGCTTACTCCAAAGACAGCAGCTACATTCATAGAGGCAACTACTTTGAGGGGAAAAAATCGGGCTATTGGAATATATTTATAGACGGGGTTGAACGGGCACGTTTAAGCTATAGAAACGACAGCCTTAATGGTCCATACTATTTATTTTACCCCAACCGGGTAGTTGCAGTAAAAGCCATTTTTGCTCACAATCAGCTAAACGGAGAGTGGGAATCTTTTAGAGAAAACTCCTCCCCTTTAGAAAAAGGAACATTTAAAAGTGGAGAAAAAGAAGGACTCTGGACGGCCTTCCATCCCAACGGTCAGGCCGAGTTTATTTCTAACTACAAAAACGGCCTGCTCAATGGAAACTACTCAGCCTTCGATGAATATGGTTTTAAAACCGTGGAGACTACTTATAAAAACGGTTTACTCCATGGCGAGTGGAAAAAATACGACTACGATGGCTATGTCATTGAAAAAGGCCTGTATCTAAACGGTCAGCGCGATGGTAAATGGGAGTATTATTACGGACCAAATATGGAGGCCGGTGTTGAATACTACGAAAAAGGCAAAAAAACAGGAACTTGGGTGGCCTACCACATGAACGGACGCACCGCTTCCGAAATTACCTACAAAAACGATCAACCAGTTGGCACTGCCCGAAGCTGGTTTCCCAATAAGCAACTTGAGTCGATAACTCACTATAAATATGGCCTGGCCGATAGCCTTTATCAGCAGTATTACGAAAACGGCTTACTCGCTGCGGAGGGAAAGTATGAGCTCGGACTGAAAACAGGTGCCTGGAAGTATTTCCATGACAACGGCATGATCTCCGAATTGGGCAGATATTCAAAAGATAAACGAGTTGGTAACTGGAAGTCGTTTGACCAAACAGGAACACTCGTTGCAGAGGGCTCTTTTCTCGATGACCTGGAAACCGGTCAATGGTTCTATTATTATAGCACCGGAAAACTAGAATCTATTGGTAGCTATAAAAAAGGCGGGAAAGATGGGCTTTGGGGCTATTTTCATAAGAACGGTGCATCAATGAAAGAAGAGCAATGGGTGGAAGGAAGACTAATGTCCATTACTGAATACACTGATGAGCGAGGCAGAAAACACAGTTCCGGAAGCTTAAAGAACGGCTTTGGCGAGGTTATAAATTATTATGCTGATGGCACCGTGTTTTCTAAAGGAAACTATGAGCGAGGGTTGCCTAATGGCCAATGGTCTTTCTTTGATGAAAAAGGTAGAAAAATCACCTCTGGCAAACTAGTAGATGGTGTAAAAGAAGGTAGCTGGGAGGTTTTCTCTCGATCAGGTACCGTAGTAGACATTGAGTATTATAGCAATGGTGAGCTGGTGAGCACCAAAAGAGGTTTTAATTAAATCATAGGGTTACTTGCTTTGGTCATACAGCGAATGTATCGACATTTTACCACCTTGTGTCATCTCAAATGGCTCTTATAAGGCACTACAAAGACACAGCTTGTGGTTCACGTGGTCTATTTACATTTGTCTTATCTAAATAAACCTGAGTTCAATGTAAGTAAGTAGTAAAATATCCCCTCTTAGGACGTCATTGCGGAATTTTCCTCTGAAAACTTCACATACGCAAAGGAAAATATCCCCAATCTCATTTAGGCTCTGTTGAGATATCGGATAAAACAGCCCTTTTTGAGAGTTTAAGGCCTGTTTTTCCGGCATGACGTTCTTTTCGTACATCGAACTCAGGTTAAATAAGCACCCCTACTAAAACAATTGTATTTAAAGAGCTGTTGAGCTATAAAAAATCATGGGTTGGTTTACTAAAAAAACAGAAAAAGAGAAGCTTCACGATCGTTACAAAAAACTAATTGAAGAAGCTCACAAACTTTCACATAGCAACCGGAAAGCAAGCGACTTAAAGACTGCCGAGGCAGAAGAGGTTTTAAAGCAAATAGAAGCACTGAGTTAATCCTTACTGCCTGAACTCCCTCATCAATTCCAGTGCCTTTTGTTTTACAAGAGCATATTCATTCCAAGGTAAAAAATGGTTCTGCTTAGGTAAGAATATCACCTCTTTTTGAGCATTGATTAGCATGCTATCAGCAAAATTGGCATTCTGTGGATGTACGAGTCCATCCTCTCCTCCTTGTAACACAATAGTTTTTGCCTGAACTCCGGGCCAAAGCAGAAGCATTTGTTCAAGCTCCTCCTCAAGAAAAATAAGCTCCTCGTTCGAAACCCGTATAATTTTGGGAACCAGCGCACTTAGCAATGGCCATCGCATGGGCTTTCTGAACCAATCTTCGTTAGGCTCAAGGCGCGGATCCAAAGCCGGTGCCAGTAGCACAAGACCATCTACCCAATCGGGGTAATCCATTGCCAACCGGGCAGCAATTGGCCCTCCTAACGAATGACCTACTATAACTCTGGGAGCAGGCAACGCCTCAAGCATGGGTTGCAACAAGGCTGCTTGCTTCTCTATGGAGCCTACCGGTTTGCCAAATTCCGACTTGCCATAGCCTGGGCGGTCTACTGCCACTACAGTCACGTTCTGGTACAAAGTACTGTCAGCAAAATAATCTATGAACGCATCCCATCCGCCCGGTGAACCATGCAGAAACACAATAGTACCGTTTTTCGCTACGTCTAGTTGTTTATAATGAATGGCGTAACCATCCACATTGTAAAACACACTTCGTGGTTGAACCGGCTTGTCTCGAAAATACTTTGCTACCTCCCTATCGCTCTTGGTGAGGCTAACACAGCTGCTTACAATTTGAGTAAGAACTATAAAGCCTAATAAAAGAGTCAGGCAACCTATTTTAATCTTCTTTTTGGTCATTCCACGCATTCATTATAAATATAACTATTTGTAAATGAGCATGTTTATTATCACCCTGCAATTGACCAGCAAACGACATTTCTGCTTAGTCTAAGAAGAAAGGATGCCCACAACAATTTATGCCTGCTATTAATCTCCCCATAGTTTTACCTGTGGTCTGATGAAACCGCATACAACTACCAACAAATGAAAAGGCCCGTTCTCTAATGAAAACAGGCCTTCTATAGTGGTTTCAAAAAGGAAATTACCTTAAGAATAACATTTCTCTGTACTTCAACAATGGCCAGTCTTCATCGTCAATCAAACCTTCCAAACGATCCACAGCATCTCTGATCACATCAAAATAAGCTGCTTTAATTTGATCGCAGTAAGCAATGGCTCTTTCTCTGGTATCTTCTATAGAGTTAATCTCTCCCCTCACATCGTTCATGGCTGTTACATTCTTCTGAATAGTAACAATCTGAGCGTTTACCTTTTCGAGAATCGATTTGATATGGCTATTATCTAACCCAAACTCTCCCAAACCACGAGCATTCTGAATTAGTTTATTCTGGTAGTTAATTGCGGCAGGAATTACCTGAGCCATAGACATTTCAGAAATCAGGCGTGCCTCAATTTGAATCTTGAGAATATAATTCTCTAGCTGAATTTCGTTTCGCGCTTCTAGCTCTAGTGGCGACATTACACCAAACTCCTCAAAAATATGCTTAGAGGTTTTAGATACATAAGCATCCAACGCTCTTGGAGTATCTTTCACATTAGGTAAACCTCTTCTTTCGGCTTCATCGGCCCACTCTTGAGAGTAACCATCTCCTTCGAAGCGAACGGCCTTCGAGTCTTTTATGTATTCTCTAAGCACGTTGACGATAGCAATCTTTTTGTCTTCGCCTTTTTTAATCCTTTCGCTAACTACCTTATAGAATTCTTTCAGTTGCTTAGCCATAATGAGGTTAAGCACTGTCATTGGCTCAGCCACGTTCTGGTTAGAACCAACTGCTCTGAATTCAAACTTGTTACCTGTAAAGGCAAAGGGAGACGTTCTGTTTCTATCGGTGTTGTCGAGAATGATCTCAGGAATTTTATCAATTCCCAACTTCATGTACATATTTTCACCCTTGTCAATCTTAATGTTACCATTGTTCTCAAGTTCATCGAGAACGGCATTAAGATCGGACCCCAGGAAAACCGACATAATAGCCGGAGGGGCTTCATTAGCACCCAAGCGATGATCGTTTCCGGCAGAAGCAATACTGGCCCTCAACAAAGGCGCATACTCATGAATGGCCTTAACGGTGTTAACCAGGAACGTAAGAAATTGAAGGTTTTCTCTGGCACTGCTGCTTGGCTGGAATACGTTCACCCCATTGGATGCGATAAGCGACCAGTTATTGTGTTTTCCGCTACCGTTTAGACCTGCAAATGGTTTTTCGTGGAACAGAATGGACAAGTCGTGCCTTTCGGCCACTCGATTCATCACATCCATCATAAGTGAGTTATGATCTGTGGCCACGTTAATATCTTCAAATATTGGTGCCACCTCAAATTGAGAAGGTGCCACCTCATTATGACGGGTAGAAACAGGTATACCTAGTTTAAGGCACTCTATTTCAAAGTCTTTCATAAAGTTGTATACTCTACTTGGTATGGCACCAAAGTAGTGATCGTCCAACTGTTGCCCACGTGCAGGATGGCGGCCAAACACGGTTCTTCCGGCCATTACCAAGTCAGGACGAGCATTGAACAAGGCCTTATCTACTACAAAATACTCCTGCTCACAGCCTAGTGAAGCACTGACTCTATTCACATTTCGATCGAAAAGCTGACATACCTTAGTGGCCGCCTTATCTACTGCCTCAACAGCTTTTAGCAACGGTGCCTTATAGTCCAGGGCCTCACCGGTGTACGACACAAAAATGGTTGGAATACAAAGTGTACGTCCCCAAATGAAAATTGGTGAACTTGGATCCCATGCCGTATAACCTCTGGCTTCGAAAGTAGATCGTATACCACCATTAGGAAATGAGGATGCATCGGGTTCCTGCTGAATCAACTCGCTACCTTTAAACACCTCAATGCCCTTGTGCGCATCGAAAAACGAATCGTGCTTTTCGGCTGTTGCACCTGTAAGCGGCTGAAACCAGTGAGTATAATGAGTGGTTCCTTTAGAAATTGCCCAGGTTTTTACAGCAGAAGCTACCTCATTGGCAGTTTCTACGTCAATTTTCTTCCCTTTTTTAATGGCACTTTCTACTTTTTTGAAAGTATCTGGAGCAAGAGTGGCTTTCATCTTGTCCATTGTGAACACTTCTTCTGCGAAGAAGTCAGAAATTTTGTCAGAAGGAGCAAAAACTCTGTCTGTAGTTCTTTGCTGCACGATGTTTAGGGCACGTTGGCGCTGATTCGACATTTTTGTTGACTTTTGTGATCTAAATTCGTCCCGAAATTAACACAATTACGTAAACCTCTTTCGTTTCAGCTTATTTTTTTATCCGTTTTCAAAAGAAAAACGTTTGCACTAAGAGATTTGGGTTAAAAATCACACCTAATACTATCGATTTCTGAAAAAGTGAAGCTAATAGGGTTCCATCAACTATCTTTCTTCAATAATCCTTACCTTTGCAGTCTTTCCACCCGTCAATGAAGAAGGTTGCATTTTATACATTAGGCTGTAAACTAAATTTCTCCGAAACATCTACTATTTCCAGACAATTTGAGGAAAGAGGGTTTGCCAAGGTGGAGTTTTCTGACACCCCCGATGTCTTTATCATTAATACTTGCAGCGTTACAGAAAATGCTGATAAGAAGTGTAAGAAGATTGTTAAAGAGGCTCAAAAAATCAACCCTGACGGGTTTGTGGCTATCATTGGGTGCTATGCCCAACTAAAACCCAAAGAAATTGCCAATATTGAGGGAGTAGACGCTGTTTTGGGAGCGGCTGAAAAGTTCAGACTTCTGGACCTCCTTCCTACTTTCAAAAAATCTCCGCAGGCTAGAGTATTGGCCTCTGAGATCAAAGAAGCAACAACTTTTAACAATGCCTATTCTATAAACGACCGAACCAGAACCTTCTTAAAGGTTCAGGATGGTTGCAACTATCACTGCGCATTCTGTACTATACCACTTGCCCGAGGCAAAAGCCGCAGCGACAGCATAGAGAACATCATTAAATCGGCAAAGGAAATAGCCGCCACCGATACTAAGGAAATAGTGCTTACCGGGGTAAACATAGGTGACTTTGGAATTCAGGACGGAAAACGAACTGAGCGATTTGTGGACCTTGTAAAAGCAATCGATGAGGTAGAGGGCATTGACAGAATTCGGATATCATCTATTGAACCCAACCTCCTAACCAATGAAATCATAGAATATACGCTTAATTCAAAGCGCTTCGTACCGCACTTCCACATTCCGCTACAGTCAGGTAGCAATAAAATTTTGCGGAAAATGAGAAGGCGCTACCTGAGAGAGCTGTACGAAGACCGGGTTTCAAAAATTAAGAGCCTTATACCCGATTCGTGCATTGGAGTAGACGTTATTGTTGGTTTCCCTGGCGAAACAGAAGCCGACTTTCTGGAAACTTACAACTTTCTGAACGAACTGGACATTTCGTATTTGCATGTATTTACCTATTCGGAAAGAGCCAATACGGCTGCACCTGAAATGGAAGGAACTGTACCAATGAAGGAAAGACAGAAACGCTCTAAAATGTTGCGTATTCTATCCGAAAAGAAGAAACGACAGTTTTACGAAAGCCAGCTGGGAACTACACGCACCGTTCTCTTTGAAGACGATGTTGAAGATGGCATGATGCACGGTTTTACTGAAAACTATGTGAGGGTGGCCGCAAAATATGATCCACTGCTAATCAACGAACTAAAAACGGTGCAATTGAAGCGAATTAATGAGAATGGAGTGGTGGAAGTTGAAGAACCTGAAATGGTTTTTGAGACTCATTAGGCTCCGTTAATTATCTTCTCAAACCCGTTTGTCCTTATACTATAGATAATAGTGTTATTATACCCGTAAAACACACTATGTCTAGCGCAGGCCACATATTGGATTCTATCAAAAGAATGAAAGCCAACAGAGCGCTAACCGCGCGTAGAGATGCTTTCAACATAAAAGAGGCCAACACTTTTAAACCCAAGGCTGAATCAGAATTCAAGAAGTATAGATTTAGAAAAGCCAGCCCTGAATATCTAAAAGGATTAAAAGTGCAATTATCAGCTGAGCGAAAAAGAGAGCTTATCAAACAAACTATAATTCTATTACTCTCTGTGGCTATTGGTCTAATAATCTTTTACAGTATGTAAAAATCAATTTCATGTATTTGTAATTGGTTTTTCTGTATATAAGTTATACATTCATAGCGTCTTATAAACGGCCTATCTCTTAAGACCCACTACCCCAACCAATGTATTTAATTCATTCAATCCGTGCTTTTGTGCACAGGGTTCACCCTACAAATAGGCGAAAGCGCATATTCTATATATGCCTCTTTTTATGCCTCCCCACATTTATTACGCTCGGCTCCTGGCTGGAAATTACCTTCGTGGGCAAAAACGTGAGTTTTCAAGTACCTGCCGAAATAACCTTCGCCCTGGATCTGAGTGGGGTAAACTCCGAGAACATCTACATTAAAAAATCTAAAGACGATCTGAACGGAGTACGAGTAAGTAAATCGCAAAAAGAATTTAAGGCCACCTATGCTTTTCCGGGATACTACAAAGCACAGTTAATAGCAGACAATGAGCTGTTAAAAGTAAATGACGTCTTCGTTAAGTCCTTTGGTTGGGTAGCTACCTTAAACAAGTCGGGAACCATTGAATACCTGAATAAAAGCGATATTAAGTGCGATGCCATGATAGGTTTATCGGCTGATAAGCTAAAAGAAATAGAGTCCCAAATCACTGCCCCTACCCTAACCTTTCACTATTTCGACCAGATAAACCCCGTTTCGGGTCTAGACTTTACGCTGGAAACTCGTTTGAGAAGCACCTTTAACTCTTATGGTGCTCCTTGTAAAAGAATCAAGCTAGAAATTGTCGGCACCAATTCCACCTTCCTTATTCCCCTCTCAATTAGCGCCTGTTCGGTTGAAGGTCCTATACTTATTGCCGGTCAGGAGTTCTATCCTACTCAGATAGACTTAAGGAGCCTTCAGACCGACTATAGCCAATGGCAAAAGGTTAAGATGGAGGTAAATGGAGGCTTGGCTAAGTTTTACATAGCAGACAAGCACAAGCTAACGCTTCCGGTTCGTGCCAGTATTGGACAAATTGTAGGCTTCAGGTACCATTTTGAAGGTGCAGGCGAAGTTGACTTTGTAAAGCTAACGGACACCAGAGAAGTTATTTATGCGGCTCCTTTTTAAGAAATTTTGCCTGAATAGAGATCCGAAAGAGGAAATAGCCTATCAAAATCTACCCAGATAATATTTCCATTTTCGATACGAAAAGAATTGAACAGATATTCATCTATGAATTTCTTAATATCAGGCTTTGATGAAGAATAGACAACCCCCTTAAAGTCAACCCGATAATTTTATCCATTGGAAAAAGAAATTAATAACTGAAACGGTCTGACTGCAATCGCATTCTCAACTTTAAGCTGAGTTCTATGTAAGGAAGTAGTAAAATACCCCCTATTAGGACGTCATTGCGGAATTTTCCTCTGAAAACTTCACATAGACAAAGGAAAATATCCTCAATCTCATTTAGGCTCTGTTGAGATACCGGATAAAACAGCGCTTTTTGAGAGCTTAAGGCCTGTTTTTCCGGCATGACGCTCTTTTTGTACATCGAACTCAGGTTAATTTACGATATATACAAGAGCCCTGCGACACAGCTCTAGCCGGACGACAGAAACGTATACACACATTTCAAATAATGGAATAGATCAAGTGATATCACCGCTCGATATATTAAACCTACAAGATGATGTTATCGACTTATAGCAGCTGTATTTGGTGGCTATAAGTCATAAATCTTATATTATAGAAAAATAAAAGTCATACTTATGACTGATACATAACGTTGGCAGCAATAGTTGCTCAAAATGAAATTCCTTGAAATTAGCATTATTATGTATGGTTTATGAGTCTATTCAAACACCCAACATTGTTCATCACTCATGCTAAATCAGAGCTTGAAGCAAGAAAGACCGCTATTAGAATTCGACATCCAGAATGGGATGAAAAAGGAATATCCACAAAAGCTGAATATGATTACTACTTTGCCCTTTGGAAAGAAAGACTAAAGCAAAATATCCCATATCTTATTTTAGCAAGCATCGGTACTCTAAGTCTATTTAAGGAGTTCTTCTGGATGGAACCGACACTTGCCGGACTTTTATCCAACTGGAATTCACTTGCTGAAAACATTTTTAAAATTATTACCCTACGAATTTTCGATTGGCCTTCGTGGACAGTCAATTATCTCTGCATTGGAATCGGTATGGCCGGCATATTAGTTAATATGATTAATGACATGCAAATAGTTACCAAAACATCAGTGTTTGATGAACCAATGACTCATTTATCCCTACAGATAGGTTGCTTCAAAAGGTTTATATGGATTTTATATGTACCACTACTTTCTCCTCTCTGGCCATTCATGATAGTGGTACCGCTCTTAACCATGTTCTCAAGCTCATTACAACGTGAATGGGGAGTTTCGAAAATCGGATTGGTCAATATTCAGCTGAAACGGGTAGCTATGGTTTTAGAACCTTTCGTCATCCCTTTGATTGTTTGGGGCGTTTCAGGCCTATTCTATTGGATGAATGAGTATTAGGTGTCTGAAAAAATGAAAAAAGAGGACTGCCAACACACAGCCCTCTCACAATTTTAAGATTCCTGCCCAATCCGTTCAAAGCCTTCCCACAAGATTTTCAAATCAAAAAGAGCAGACTCTTCATCTTCGTTGAAGGATACATCTGAATGATAGAGAGCTAAATCATGAATCAACTTCAATGATTCAGACAACTGTTCTAAACCGTGAAATTTCAGATAATCCAGAAATTCTAATTGAGATTTTGATACGTTTCGGGTATCAATCGCTGTGCTTGCCGAATTACCATTCAGGCAGACACCTTGACCATTTGAAGTTCGCGTAATACAATGGATTGAATGAATAAAAAGAGGAGAGGTCACTGCGAACTTCATCAAAGTGGTGCTTTGAATAGGTCTCTGGACTTACACCCGTATGTCTCTCCAAGACTTTCTGTTTAAACCGTATTTGTGGTATTTGCACCAAAATAATCTGATAAAGTTCGCAAGACAAGTAACGACTTATAAGGAAATGAAGAAAAAGCCGATAACAAGAGCTATACGTAATGCGGGTTGCAGTGGTACAGGCAAGGCAGGTGGTTCTTGTCCCGCCAAAGCCGCGCTTTGACGTTTAATGAGTAAATTAAAACCCAAAGACACAGCTTTGGCTATCATCTGTGCAACTCGAAAGGTTTATGCCTTGAAATCCCGCACAACGCATAGACAAACCGTTGTGTGTAATGAGGATGAAGTTAATTGAACTTGAAATACCAATGAATATTGATCCCGGTGGAACTATGCCAGAGATCAACGCGGACGAACATAATCTGAAAGTCTCTTTCTATTTATTGGACTCTGAGATAAAGGAACATTAAATTTCAATTCTGTCCTTCAATTTACTTTTGGATATCCAAATGAAGAGGCCATTTAGGGACACAGATATGCGGAATACGGCCTAACTCCTTTCAAATTTGTGGAAGTGAGTGAATCAGAAATTATTGAAAAAATTAAGTCGGCTAATAGAGTTCACCCATACCATAAAGATTAACTCTTTGCTGAATATCAACATTTTGTATTTCCTTTTCATGACACAACATTAGAAGTTGTAGCAAAATCTTTCGATTTCGAATAATTAACTATGAACTTCGATTTCGAATTTTTCATTCCGACAATGCCGGATGAAGCCTTACCAGTTAGGTAGCCTTACTTAAAAATCGGACAGTTTAAAAAAGAACAAATTAGTACCGTTAAACTGTCAAAATGAAAAAAGTTAAAATTTATAGAGAGCCAGATCATCAAGGCTCTAAAAGAGAATGAACAAGGTCGAAAGACCGAGGACATTTGCCGAGGAATGGGTATTCACAAGGGTACATTTTACAATTGGAGAAAGAAGTATTCAGGTATGGATGCCATCCAATCGAAGCGATTAAAAGAGCTTGAAGACGAGAACGCGCGACTGAAAAAGATGTACGCTGAGTTGAGCCTGGATAACGTGATGCTTAAAGACGTGCTATCAAAAAAGTGGTAAGCCCTGCTGTCAAGCGGCAAATGTGTGAGCATCTGATCCAGACCTACCAACAGAGCATAAGAAGGGTCTGTATGGTGTTGTGTTTCGCTCGATCCATGTGGTACTATAAGAGTACGCGTGATGATCGTCCGGTTATCGATAAGCTCACAGAACTAGCTGAACAACTGCCTACCCGTGGGTTTGATACCTACTACGGCAGGATCCGTCAGCAGGGCTATGAGTGGAGCCGCAGCAAGGTATTACGAGTCTACAGGCTCATGAATCTGAAGATGAGATAGGAAGCATAAGAAACGCCTTCCTAATCGCTTTAAGGAGCCTTTAAACGTTCCGAGCATGCCAAACCACACATGGAGCATGGACTTCATGGGTGATGCACTCTCAGATGGCCGTAAGATCAGGGCGCTGAATGTCGCCAATGATTACAATCGTGAAGCATTAACCATTTTCTGACATGAACACGAATAGGGTAGTGTTCATTCGAATAAAAGAAAAACGCGATTCCAAGGTATTCGAATATTTCAGGCATGTGTTCATTTTTTTGAAGAAAATTAGAAATCCAGTCAAGTTGGCAGTACTTATCAGAACTGTAAAAATGTTTTTTCCTTACTTTAGATCTTTAGTTTCAGTGTATAAACAACCCATCGAACTAAGTCTCTATGTATCTGATATTTGATACCGAAACCACCGGTTTACCTCAAAACTATAACGCTCCTCTCACTGATTTTGAGAACTGGCCACGACTGGTTCAGATTGCCTGGCAATTGCACGACATGCGTGGAAATCTGATCAGGAATAGAAACCTGATTATTAAACCCGATGGCTTTACCATACCCTACAACTCCGTTCAGATACACGGCATAACCACCGAAAGAGCACTGGAAGAAGGGCTGGACATTAAAGAAGTGCTGGCCATGTTCGAGGAAGACATTAAAGAAGCCAGCTTCGGTATAGGACACAACATAGAGTTCGACTATAACATAGTAGGTTCTGAATTTCTGAGAGCCGGTTTAACTAATGCCCTGGAGCCTCTGGAGCCTCTGGACACCAAACTAGTCTCTACCGATTTTTGTGCAATTCCCGGAGGTCGTGGTGGCCAATACAAGTGGCCTACCCTTACCGAACTGCATCAGAAGCTCTTTGGCAAAGGGTTTGACGATGCTCACGATGCTGCATACGATGTGGATGCTACTGCCCGCTGCTTCTTTGGCTTGCTCAAAGAGGGAGTAGTGCCTCCTGCACAGGGAATTAAACTACATGAAATTATCTACGAAGCTCCTCAGCTAGACGAAGCCAACTTTGCCAAAAAAGAAGAACTGGAAAGTCTTGATTCCGGGCGGCTCAAAGTAGATAAAGAAGGCCTGAATGAACTTAAAGAGGTCCCCTTTTCTCACCTCCATGTGCACTCACAGTTCTCTATTCTCCAGGCCGTATCAGACATTCACAGCCTGGTCAATGCAGTAAAGGAAATGGGCATGCCAGCCGTGGCCCTTACCGATCATGGCAATATGATGGGAGCCTTTCAATTTGTTAGTGCCGCATTGGCCGCAGAAATTAAACCCATAGTTGGTTGCGAGTTCAACATCTGTGCCGACCGTTCCAACAAAAGCGTTCAGGACAATGGCTTTCAAACCGTTGTACTGGCTAAAAACCGAAATGGCTACCACAATCTGGTAAAACTATCTTCTATAGCTTTTACTGAAGGTTTCTATTATGTTCCAAGGATTGACAAAAACGATTTACTCCAATACAAAGACGACCTCATTGTTCTCACCGGTGGACTTTGGGGTGAAGTACCGTACAAAATCCTGAATGTGGGTGAGACTCAAGCCGAAGAGGCTTTTGTATGGTGGAAAGATCATTTTGGAGAAGATTTTTATGCCGAGATAAATCGCCACGGTATTCCTGAAGAAGATCACGTAAACCAAATTCTTCTGGAGCTATGTGCAAAGCATCAGGTGAAATATGTCGCTGCCAATAATACTTACTATACCGTAAAAGACCAGGCTTCTGCCCACGATGTCTTGCTCTGTGTAAAAGATGCTGAGTCTGTAAACAAACCCAAAAAATACATTGGCAAACGCGGTAGAGAATTCAGGTATGGCTTCCCGAACGATGAGTTCTACATAAAGTCTCCCGAGGAGATGAAGAAGCTCTTTTCGGATATACCCGAAGCCATAGCCAATACCAATGAGATTGTAGAAAAGGTTGAAGCTTATGAACTCGCCCGAGACGTGCTTCTTCCCAAATTTGAAATCCCGGCAGAATTTCAACATGAAGAGGATGCCGTAGACGGAGGAAAGCGCGGTGAAAATGCTTACCTAAGACACCTCACCTATGAAGGTGCAAAAAAACGCTATGGAGAAATTACCGAGGAAATCAAGGAGCGTCTCGACTTCGAACTAGCCACCATCGAAAGAACGGGATATCCGGGTTACTTCCTTATTGTTCAAGACTTTACCAATAAAGCCAAAGAACTGGGCGTTTCTGTTGGCCCCGGGCGGGGTTCGGCTGCAGGTTCGGCCGTAGCCTATTGTATTGGCATTACCAACGTAGACCCTATAAAGTATGACCTCCTTTTTGAGCGTTTTCTAAACCCCGACAGGGTTTCACTGCCCGATATTGACATTGACTTTGACGATGAAGGACGCCAACGCGTAATAGATTACGTTATAGACAAGTATGGTAAAAACCAGGTAGCCCAAATAATTACTTATGGTACCATGGCTGCCAAATCTTCCATTAGAGATACAGCCAGAGTTTTGGAACTTCCGCTGCCTGATGCCGACCGCATTGCCAAACTCGTACCCGATATAAAACTTCAGAAACTGTTTAGCCTTAGCGAGCGAGAACTCAAAGAAAAGCTAAGGTCGGAGCAAATTCTGTTGGCTCAGGAACTTAAAAAAGTAGCTCAAGGCAATAATCTGGAGGCCAAAACGGTCAATCAGGCTTTAGTTATTGAAGGTTCTGTAAGAAACACCGGTATTCATGCCTGCGGAGTAATCATTACACCAGACGACATCACCAAGTTTGCCCCGGTGGCAACGGCCAAAGACTCTGACATGTGGTGTACCCAGTTCGACAACTCCGTGGTAGAAAGTGCCGGGCTGCTAAAAATGGACTTTTTGGGGCTTAAAACCCTAACCCTGATCAAAGACGCTGTTAAAAACGTAAAAGAAAGGCATGGCGTAGATTTGGTGCCTGACGAATTTCCGTTAGATGACAAAAAAACGTATGAACTCTTTCAGCGAGGAGAAACAGTAGGCATATTCCAGTACGAATCGGCCGGAATGCAAAAGTATATGAAGGAACTCAAACCTACCGAGTTTGCAGACCTCATAGCCATGAACGCACTCTACAGACCCGGCCCGTTGGAGTACATCCCCTCATTTATCCGTAGAAAGCATGGCGATGAACCCATAACTTATGATCTGCCAGATATGGAAGAATACCTGGCAGAAACCTATGGTATTACAGTTTACCAAGAGCAGGTTATGTTGCTTTCGCAAAAACTTGCAGGATTTACCAAAGGTGAGGCCGATGTTTTACGAAAGGCCATGGGTAAAAAACAAAGAGCGGTTCTTGACAAAATGAAGCCCAAGTTTGTAGAACAAGCCAAAGCCAAGGGTCATCCGGAAGATAAGCTGGAGAAAATATGGAGAGACTGGGAAGCTTTTGCCTCCTATGCCTTCAACAAATCGCACTCCACCTGTTATGCCTATGTGGCTTTTCAAACAGCTTATTTAAAGGCTCATTACCCTGCTGAATACATGGCCTCAGTACTCAGCAACAACATGAACGACATCAAGCAGGTAACCTTCTTCATGGAAGAGTGCCAGCGCATGGGAGTGCCCGTACTTGGGCCAGATGTCAATGAATCGAATTACAAATTCACTGTAAATGCTAAGGGTGAAATTCGTTTTGGAATGGGTGCCATTAAGGGAGTTGGTGAGGCCGCCATTGAGTCGATTGTTCAGGAGCGCAAAGAAAATGGCCCTTACAAAAGCATTTTCGACTTTGCCGAACGAGTAAACCTGCGCGCTGTTAATAAAAAGAACTTTGAAGCCTTGGCCCAGGCCGGAGGCTTTGACTGTTTTGAAGAATACCACAGACGACAGTATCTGGAAGCTCCTGATGGTGAGCAATCGCTAATAGAAAAGGTAATACGCTACGCCAACGCCATGCAGGCCGAAAAAAACGCGGCCCAAGTGTCGCTCTTTGGAGGCGAAAGTGCAGTAGCCACTCCTCTACCCCGGGTTCCGGAAATTGAGCCTTTCTCCCAAATGCAAAAACTCAAACTGGAGAAGGAAGTAATAGGCTTCTATGTATCAGGGCACCCACTAGATCAGTTCGAAATTGAGCTCGATTCGTTTTGTAAACCCATTTCTGACATTAATAAATACCCCAATCAGGACATTGCCATCGGTGGCATTGTAAACTCTGTGAGAAATGGCCAGACCAAGAATGGGAAACCCTTTGGAGTGGTGAGTATAGAAGACTATAATGGTTCTACGGAGCTGTTTCTTATGGGCGAAAAATACATTAGCAATGCTCCCTATTTACGTCCCGGAGAGTTTCTATACATACGCGGAAGGGTTGAACTCAATTGGCGCAAGAAAAAGGAAATTCAGGAAAACCCGGCCATTAACCCTACTCCTGACGATTGGGAGCTTCAAACACAGAGTATCTCACTACTCAGTGAGTTGAGGGAAAAAAACACCAAGGGTGTTTATGTGAAATTAAATGCCCGACTGGTTGATCAGGAGCTTATTGAAACCATTATGGAACTCACCAGGCAAAATGAGGGCGATCGGATGCTTAAGGTTGAGCTCATAGACAAAGAGGAAAATATAAGCGTTGAGCTAATCTCCAGAAAGGTTAAAATCGATGCGAATCAAACGCTCATAAAAGCCTTAAAAACACATTGCGAAGGAGCTAGCCTCATCACAGTATAAGGCCGGTTAATTATTTTCGGGTTTGCGTTAGGAACTTTTTATTTACTTTTGATGTAAAATCCGTGTATCAACAGCAAATAATAAAACGAATCATAAATGGGAAAAGCAGTAGAACTTAACGAGTCGAACTTCGAAGAAGTAGTTTTAAAATCGGACAAGCCGGTTTTAGTTGATTTTTGGGCAGAATGGTGTGGTCCATGCCGAATGGTGGGACCAGTAGTAGAGGAAATTGCAGGAGAGTATGCCGATAAAGCTGTTGTAGCTAAACTCGATGTAGATGCTAACCAGGAACTTTCTATCAAATACGGAATTAGATCTATTCCCGCTCTTTTATTCTTTAAAAACGGCCAGGTAGTTGACAACGTGATTGGAGCCGTTCCAAAAAGCGTATTGACCGGTAAATTAGAAGCCCAAATAGGCACTGAAGTATAAACTTACCGATACCGGATTTAATACAGAGTTTAAATAAACTAAATATAAAGAGGCTGTCTCAAAAGCTCTAAAACTCGTCATTCTGAACTTGTCTACCGAAAGGCAGCAAGTTTCGGGTAACGCTCGCCAAGCTTATGAGACAGCCTCTTTTTGCATTATCAGTAATAAACTGTTTTGCTAAGGCCTACTTACTAAATTGCCAAGAAATATGGCGTTGAGGAACAGTTTATTTGTGCCATACCACATTCCCCTAAAATTGGGATTATCTACAAAAAGAATAACATTACCTCTGCCTATACCATTCACCAGAAGAGAAGCTGTTCCTCCTAGTTTTTCAAGATTAGTTTTATGCACATAGCCACTTAAGAGAGGGTTTTCTGTATACCTCACCACGGTGCTAAAGGGGTTGGCACTTGGAGCCATGAAAATACTATGGTTTCTATATACCGGGAGCTCTCTGCTGGTGTATCCGAAAGCTAAAGGATGGGTAATATCTACATCGGCCATATACATTGAACCGCCAATAGCATTTGAACCTCTAAAATCTCTGGCAGTGGCATAATCCATTCGTTCGGGTGTTTCTCTCTTTGGGCCTTCTGCAAATTTTTCGTTTACCAAACCGGAGGCCACTGCCCAACTGGTGGCACTTCTCAACGTAATGAGCGTGCCCCCTTCTCTTACCCATTGCTTTATCCGGTTTATAGTGTTTTCACCCAGCGAAGAGTAGTTGCCTGAAACCAGTACCAACGTGTTGTATTGGCTCCAATCAATACGTCCAACATTATCTG
The DNA here is from genome assembly GCF_014653175.1 of Roseivirga thermotolerans. GTDB lineage: Bacteria > Bacteroidota > Bacteroidia > Cytophagales > Cyclobacteriaceae > Roseivirga > Roseivirga thermotolerans. Next base: position 619,746 of record NZ_BNAG01000002.1, on the reverse strand, counting down.
TCCATACCTTTGTAATGGGTAAGCCCACCTTGGAGTCCAACAAATGCCACACCTCTCCGGCTTCATAACTACTTGTTCCCGGCCCAATGAGCATAAGAACCTGGGGCTTTTGAATAGTTTCGAAACTTCCACTGCCTAAATCAATACCGGATGCACTGTAACCGGAAGATACCGCATAGGCCTTAACGCCCGCAATTTCAGTGGCCTCCTCTATGTAGGCGTGCACCAGATTGCTATTGGCTTCCTGTCTTGCTACAGGAATCATGAGTGTACCGTATCCAAACTCGCGCACACCTTCGTGCGTTTCAATGCTGAACGGTTTAAAGGCAGAGTTCACATATAGTCCTTTGTCTAAAAGGTAGTTTAGCGCCTTAGGAGCATAATATTCGTTCCACTCTATGAGGTATGCATATTCCGCCCTGGGCACACTGGCATATTCTCCCTGCAAATCGCTTCGTTTTAAAACCGCTCCCCTCAGTTCATTTCTTCCATTATACTGTTCATAAGGCATATTGTACGCCAAGGCGGCTGTCCAAGCCGAAGCATCGTAAAAAATGCTATCGTAAAAAGTAGTTACCTTTTCAAACATGGTCCTTACCATTCTATACTGCCCTTGAGCATTGGGTACATAATATGCCTTCCCCTTCTTGAATGTTTTATCACCTAGCGAAATATCTTCGTTCAAGGCAATGGTTTTGATTTTATGCCTCAACAAAAGATCTACAAAAGCCTGGTTTCGTCCGTCATCATAAGGGTCTCCAAAAACCCAGCCTCCACCGGCTTGTTCTCCCTCTTTTTGAGCAGAGTCAAAGTAGTTTTCCATATGAGCCAAAAGCGTAGCTTTTTCTGCCACGGAAGCACGAACCGTAGCCAAACTTGAGGTAAGGTGATTTTTAATAGTAAAAGCAAAAGCCACTTTACCCATGCGTGAGTCTTGCAAGTGCCCTCGAGAACTGGCTTGTTCAAAAACCAAACCGAGAGCGCCATGTATATCGGGGTAAGTAGACCCATAACCAGGGTAGCTATTATCGTACTGCTCTTTGGTGAAATACAAAGAGCCTATCTCGTCAAGAGCCTCATGAAAATACCCAGCAAAAAGGTTGTTCAGCCCGTCATAATTATCTCTAGGTACTACAGGGTTTTCCGAACCGAAAGGTTTTGTTGGCTCAAAGAAGTAAGTAGAGTTGGTGCCCATTTCATGAAAGTCGGTTACCACATTGGGGTACCATTTATGATAAAAATCTATGCGTGCCTGACTCTCTACATGAGCTAAAGGAAGCCAGTCTCTATTTAAGTCGTACCAGTAGTGGTTGGTGCGGCCTCCGGGCCAAGCTTCATTATGTTCAGCATCTACAGGATCAGAAACCAGGGGGTTGCCCTGATAGGCATTGGCCCAGGTGCTATGCCTGTCTCTGCCATCAGGGTTAAAAGCCGGGTCAATTAAGAGAACAGCTTCGTCCAGAGCTTGCCGTACCTCGGCATGCAATCCGGCCACATAGTAATAGGCCGTAAGCAAGGCGGCCTCTGAGCTACTCGGCTCATTGCCATGTACGTTGTAACCCAACATTACAATAGATTTCTGATCCGAAAAATCAGTAATGGTTTTGGTAGGATCTACCAGTTCAAGGTGCTTTCTTCTAATATTTTCTAAATTATTGAGGTTGGCAGAACTGCTCACTGTAAGTACCACGAGCTGCCTATGCTCATAGGTCTCACCTATGGTATCCAATCGAGCCCGGGGCGATCTTCTGGCCAGTTCACGCAGGTAGCCTACAATGGCATCGTGCCTTGTGTGCAAAGTACCAATAGGATATCCAAGGTACTCTTCAGGAGTCGGAATACTCTTGTCGAACCTGGCATTTGGGGGAAAGAAATAATCACTTTGGGCCTTGGCCGAAAAGCCTAAACCAAAAAGTAAAACAACAATAAAGAAACCTCTGTATTTCATAGCATTTGGTTGTGAATAGGTAAGAATGGTGAGAACTAACCGAAAACAGTCGTTTATCACTCGTCAACTTTGATTGTTTCGGGTTGATTTCTGACGCTTAAGTTAAACAAATCGGGTCGATGATAATGGCCAATTGGGTCAAAGTCTAGTTTTGCTTCTGTAACTCGGCCTAAATTAATTTCAGCGGTTAGTATTCCTTCTTTGTCCCATAGTGGCCCGGCTATCAATTCACCTAAAGGCCCCACAATCACCGAACCTCCCCGGCATAAACTATCGGGTTGTTTTTTCATTTCATCAGTAGCCTGTAAGTCTTCAGGGTAATTGCTTTTGATCACATATTGATTGCCCGCTAAAACATAACACCGGCCTTCCAACGCAATGTGCCGCATGGTATGTTGCCAACTGTCTCGAGCATCGGCCGTAGGAGCCAAGTAAAGCTGAACTCCTTTTTGATACATGGCCATTCGAGCCAAAGGCATATAGTTTTCCCAACATATTAAGCCACCTATTTTGCCCAGCGGAGTGTCTAAGGTCGTCAGTGTAGAGCCATCGTCCTCACCCCATATTACACGTTCCTGCCCGGTAGGCTTAATTTTACGGTGTTTACCCAAGAATTTTCCGGCAGGCGAAAAATAGAACATGCTACAATAGAGAGTTCCCGAAGTAGTGTCTTTTTCATTTACCCCAATTGCCAGATAAGCCTGAGCTTCTTTGGCAATTCTAGCCAATCGCTGACAAGCCGGGTCACCTTCCGCAACGGAGGAGTTCCAGTATCTTTGCCAAAGCTCTCGGCCTTCAGGTGTTCTACTCCCCACTACAGTGCCAAAACTCAAACCTCTTGGATAGGCCGAAACAAATGCTTCAGGAAACAAAATTAAACGTGCCCCTTGCCTGGCACAGTTATTCGCCCATTCTGCCACCTTGTGTAATGTGGCCTCCAAATCGAAAATGACAGGAGACGCCTGAACTATAGCCACCTTATACGCCTTCATGGAGGTCAAATTATCGAATATTGATCTGTTTTTGATCAAAAGCCGAGAAAATGAAAAGCAAAACAGATTTACTTATTCAGATCACATGAAAGTAGACAGACGACTTGAGCCGCAGGCTTTGCCTTCAGAACGCCTTATCAGTTCTATTGGTGAAAGCATAAATGGTAGAAAAATATCGACACATACACCAAGCGACTGAAGTAAGTAGCCCTAAGCCAAAGAACCCTTTGCAAAAGAGGCTCTCCACTATTCAGAAGTTGTGCCGCACTCTCTGGCTATTGTTCTACCTCTTATAAAAACTAATTGGTGGCTTTAATGCATTAGCGGTACTTTCCTGATTCAACAAGTCTTTAACTATGAGAATATTTCGTAACCTGACCTTATCGCTACTGGTTTTGGGACTATCCATCGCAGTCTATGCCCAAGATACCGAAGGTGATACTACTCAAACCGAAAAGAAGAAAAAAAACAAGAACCTGCCTCTCGAGCCCGGCAGAAGCTTTGAATTTGACCTGAATGAAGGCTCATGGATGGCCCTTGACGTGAGCCCTGATGGCCAAACTATTGTGTTCGATTTTCTGGGAGACTTATATACCTTACCCATAGCCGGTGGTACAGCGAGCCAGTTGACCAGCGGCATGCAGTTTGACACTCAGCCGCGTTTCAGCCCCGATGGCAAGAAAATTATTTATATCTCAGATGAGTCAGGTGGAGAAAATGTATGGACCATTGAACTCGATTCAAAAAATAAGCAACAAATCACCAAAGGCAACCATAATAGCTATCAGTCTCCTGAATGGACACCGGACGGCAAATACATGATTGCCTCAAAACAATCGAGAGGTGCACACAAAATTTGGCTATATCATGTCGATGGAGGGTCGGGTACTGCCTTGGTAGACGAACCCAATAGCCTCCGTATGATTGAAGGCGCTTTTAGTGCTGACCCTCGCTATGTGTGGTTCTCGCAGCGCCAGGGCACTTCGACCTACAACGCTCCCATGCCGCAGTATCAGATTGGACGATATGACCGGAAAACCGGAGAGATGATTACTGAAACTTCTCGATACGGATCGGCTTTTAGACCAACTCCCAGTGCCGATGGCCAGTGGTTGGTTTATGCCACAAGACATGATGACCAGACAGGCCTCATTCTTCGCAAAATTGCAACAGGAGAAGAAGAATGGCTGGCCTACCCCATTCAGCACGATGATCAGGAATCGCGAGCCACTGGCGATGTCTTGCCGGGGTTTTCCTGGACGCCAGACCAACAACACATTGTGATTTCGTATGGTGGAAAAATCTGGAAAATCAACATACTGAATAAAACAGCCCGTGAAATCCCTTTCAGAGTTCAATCTAGTATTGACATTGGCCCGCTGGTTGAATTCGACTACCCCATCTCTGATGAGCCGGAGTTTACGGTAACACAAATACGCGACATAGCTCCATCACCCGATGGCAAAACGTTGGCCTTCACAGCACTGAATGAGGTTTATTTAATGGATTTACCAAATGGAACTCCCAGAAAGCTCGTTGAATTGAATGAAACTCAAGCGGAGCCGGCCTGGTCTCCCAATGGTGAATGGATTGCTTTTGTTACCTGGCAACCGGATGGGGGCAAAATCTACAAAGTGAGGCCCAATGGTAGAAATCTCACTCAACTCAATAAAGAAGATGGAGTGTTTCAGAACCCGGTTTGGAACAATGACGGAACCCGCATTGTAGCTATAAAAGGACAATCGGAAGATTTTAGAAATGCCTTGCAACGCACAGCCTTTAGAGGCACGAGCGACCTAATATGGGTAGATGCCAACGGTTCGGCCAATAACTTTATTGCTTATACCAATGGTCGGGAAAATCCCCACTTCGTTAAAAACTCCAACCGTATATATTTATCGGGCTTTAGAGGGCTATCGTCCATTCGCTGGGATGGTACCGATGAACAGTTCCATGTGCGCATAACGGGAAAATCGCCTGCCGGTGGCGGTGGCGGAGCCAGAGCATCGTGGATTAAAATGGCTCCTGAAGGAGATCAGGCCCTGGCCGCTGTGGTAAACGACTTGTTTGTAGTTACTGTACCGCAAGTTGGCAGCGAAGCTCCTACTATTTCGGTGGCTAACCCCAAAAATGCTGCTTTCCCGGCAAAACAGTTGACCGATATTGGAGGTCAGTTTCCGGCCTGGTCGTGGGATGCTCAAAAAGTACATTGGGCTATTGGAAATGCGCATGTAACCTGGGATTTCGAGGCTGAAACGGCTTTTAATGAATCGGCAAGCAGCACCAAAGGAGAAGAGCAAGAAGATAAGAAAGAAGCTGCCAAAGAGTATGAACCCACGGAGCATCGGGTAATAGTCAAGGCCCAAAGAGACATTCCTGAGGGCTCATTATTACTCAGAAATGCCCGTGTTATTACCATGAATGGTGACCAAGTTCTTGAAAACACTGATATTCTAATTGAGAACAATCGCATTAAGCAAGTCGGTAAAAACATTCAAGCCAACCGAAAAACAAAAGTGATGGACATGTCCGGCAAAACAATTGTTCCGGGCTTTGTAGACACTCATTCTCATTTCAGACACCCGGTCAACATTCACAGAGGTGAGTTCTGGCCCTATCTGGCCAACTTATCATTTGGAGTAACCACCACCAGAGACCCTCAAACGGCCACCACCGATGTTCTCACTTATGGCGATTTAGTGGTTGCGGGTAAGCTCATTGGGCCTAGAATCTATTCAACGGGCCCGGGAATTTTCAGCAGCGAGAATGTTAGCAGTCTTGAGCATGCCAGAAAGGTAATGAAACGCTACAGTGCCTATTACGACACTAAAACCATCAAAATGTATGGCACCGGTAACCGACAACAACGTCAGTGGATTATTCAGGCTGCCAGAGAACAAAATATAATGCCTACCACGGAAGGTGGACTTAATTTTAGGAATAATCTTACCCAGATGATAGACGGGTATCCGGGACAGGAGCATTCGCTGCCCGTATTTCCGTTGTACAAGGATGTAGTTGGTTTAGTGGCCTTTACCAAATCGGCCTATACCCCTACCTTATTGGTTGCTTATGGTGGCCCTTGGGCAGAAAACTACTTCTATGCTCTGGAGAGACCGCATGACGACCTCAAGCTAAACCGCTTTATGCCACACCACAACCTGGATAGCCGATCGAGAAGAAGGAACGCAGGTTGGTTTATGGAAGAGGAGCATGTTTTTGAAGAGCAATCGGCTGTGGCCAATGCTATTGTTCAGGAAGGCGGACGCGTGGGCATAGGTTCTCACGGTCAGCTACAGGGCTTGGGCTATCATTGGGAATTATGGTCTGTTCAGTCAGGAGGCATGCCTGAGTTAGACGCTTTAAGAGCAGCAACTATACTTGGGGCTGAAGCCATAGGCTTGGACAATGATTTGGGTAGTATTGAGGTAGGCAAGCTGGCCGATCTTGTGATTCTAAACAGCAATCCATTGGATGATATCAGAAACTCCAAAGACATTGGTTATGTGATGATTAATGGGCGCCTCTACGAAGATGACACGCTTAACCAGGTTTACCCTCTAAACAAGCCACTTCCAAAACTTTGGTGGCAGGATTTTGCTCCTACGGGAGTTCCCGGAATCAGAAAATAACAGATTTCGACCAATAGTTTGGTCAAAATACCGATTATAGAATAATACGAATGTGATTGTCTCTAATTCAGTACTTTAAAAGACAATTACATTTTTTTTAGAGACATCCTCTCTTTCTTTCAACACCACAATCGAACTAATCACAGTATAGAATAAGCAAGCCGCGAGGCTTTGGAATGTTGCTTTGGTCCTTGTTGTCCTCTGCCTTAGGGTAGCACTCTATCGGCTCTGTCAATAAGGTGTATTCTACTTATTATTTTTTTTGGTTAGATTTAACTACCTCAAAACCTGTGAATTATGTTTAATCAGACTGTTAAACAATTCACACACATAGTACTGGCAAGCCAGGTAATTATTTTTTGTGCACTCTATTACTATTCGTTCGAAGGCACACCTAAACTCAAAAAGTTATTGCCTAAAGAGGTAAGGCATTTTGAGTTTGAGAAATCGCGAACCGATGTTCTATCGGCTAATCCGAAACTCGTGCTTTTAAAAGAAGAGAGTTTCCGTTGGGTTTACGGGCTGGAGCTTCAAAACTCTAAGATCAGCACAGTAGTTCTCTATTTTGGTAAAAGTTCAAATGAGCCTCTTTATGAAATAATAGTAAACTACAAAGACGCTGCCGACATGGAGATTGACGCAAATTCCCTTCTGGGCAAACCTAACTACAAAGGCAATGAGTGGAAGTTTTATGGTAAAGCCTCTGCTCCCTTGCATGCCTGGGTTTATAGAAACAAAATTGTCTATGCCATGCCCCTGCCCGGCACTGAATGGTATGAGAATGGTAAGAGTACTTTGTAGCCTATAGAGCTATAACGGTAGCCCCAAACAGTAAAAGACGATATAGGGTAACTACCGGATAAAAAGACACCATAATGATTAAAACTTTAGTCAGAAAAAGGTAAGTCTTGGCGCCTCTCCATGGCCTTAATTCAAAGGCCAGATAAACCGCTGAAGTGATCAAAGCAAGTAAGGAATATTGGAGGTCTGACCTTAGTAAATCGAGATCTGTCCATATTTCCAACTGCCTGTTAATGCCGGGCAATAGTAGCAACATAATAAGTAGATAAAAGGACAAAAACTGCAAAGCCAGATTGAATCCATCCGTTAAATAAAGCCCTTGTTGCTTTAAACACAAAAAAATTATAACCCCTAGCATAAGTGCCAGCGCAATAATTATGAGCTTACTTATTTCTGAAGTTTTGGCGTTATAGGCTTTTTCAAACTCCTCAATGCTTAATGATTCGTTTGCCGCATGATTATGTACAACTGTCCTAGCCCACGCACTGTAAGGCATGGCCGTAACTTGGTTGTTCAGAGTTGTTTGAAATGTGTCATAGGTGGGCAACAAAAAATACATTAGGTTGACTATCAGGAAAATATTAAGTGGCTTGATATACTTCACCCGAGCCCCTCTGGCGTAGTCGCTGGCATATTTACCGGGTTTAAACAACAGTAGCTTCATTGACCTAATGAGCCTTCCTTCTAACTGCCAAACATTCGAAAGCAAATCCTTTACCCAAACCCCTAAGGCCTTGTCGCTCTGTACAAGTACTTTTTCTCCGCACACATGGCAATATTTACCCATCAGCGGTTGCCCGCAAGATTGACAGCTTGCCGTGCTAACTTCTTTCATTGGATTTTTAGGAATGTATAAAACCGAGCTTAAAAGGTTTAATATAAACCCTTGCCTGCTTTATTCCAACCAATGGTTTCAGGTGCTACAGCCGTTTAGGCTTGTAAGCCAAGACTAGGTAAATGAGGTTAGCCCCGGGCACTACTTTCCAAACTTGCCTTTCAATGCGGCCAATTTAGCAGCCATATCTGTTTCCGGAACGTTCTGCTTCTTCCCCGATGATCTTTTCTTTGCCCCACCGCCTTTTGCCGCGCCATCGCCTTTCATCGAGAGGGATATTCGTTTTCTGGCTACATCTACCTCTGTTACAGTAACCATTACTTTTTGCTGTACAGCTACCACATCGGCCGGATTGCTCACATATTGGTCGGCCAATTGGCTGATATGCACCAGACCATCCTGATGGACACCAACATCTACAAAGGCTCCAAAGTTGGTTACGTTGGTTACTATTCCGGGAATTCTCATCCCTATCTTTAGGTCTTCGATATGGTTTACGCCATCGGCAAAACTGAATACCTCGAACTGCTCTCTCGGGTCCCGGCCCGGTTTGGCGAGCTCAGCCATAATGTCTTTTAAAGTAGGTAGCCCCACGGTATCAGATACATACTTTTTGAGGTCTACCTTCTGCCTAAGCGATGCCTCTTTAATAAGGTCTGTTACCTCACAATTTAAATCACGGGCCATTTGGCTCACTATGGTGTAAGCCTCGGGGTGCACTGCACTATCGTCCAGCGGGTTTGTGGCTCCTTTTATGCGCAAGAAACCTGCCGCTTGTTCAAAGGCTTTTTCTCCAAGACGCTGCACATTTTTTATGGCTTCACGATTCTTAAATGGTCCATTCTGGTTTCTATACTCCACAATATTCCTGGCCAGTTGAGGCCCTAGACCGGCCACATAGATTAGCAGTTGTTCTGAGGCGGTGTTTACCTCTACTCCAACAGCATTTACACAGCTCATCACCACATCATCGAGCGATTTCTTCAAGGCAGTCTGGTCTACATCGTGCTGGTATTGACCTACACCTATTGATTTAGGATCAATCTTTACCAATTCTGCCAACGGATCCATTAGCCTTCGTCCGATAGACACTGCCCCCCTCACTGTTACATCATGATCGGGGAACTCATTTCTGGCAATTTCAGACGCGGAGTAAATGGAGGCACCGCTTTCATTGACCATAACCTGCAACACGTGTTTTGGTAGTCCCAACGACTTCACGAAGTCTTCTGTCTCGCGCGAGGCGGTTCCATTGCCTATGGCAATGGCTTCAATGGCAAACTGGTCAACAAGCTGCTTGATTACCGCTCCCGATTCGGCCACCCTTTTTTGTGGTTCATTGGGGAAAATGGCTTCATAATGTAAGAGCTTGCCTTGAGCATCCAGACAAACCACTTTACAGCCAGTTCTGAATCCCGGATCTATAGCCAAAACTCTTTTGCTTCCTAATGGGGCGGCCATCAACAACTTATGAAGGTTTTTTGCAAATACCTCAATGGCTTCCTCATCGGCCTTTTTCTTAGAAAGCATGCGCATTTCTGTTTCCATAGAGGGGCTCAGCAGTCTTTTGTAGCAGTCTTTTATAGCCAGCTTCACTTGCTCTGCTGCGCTATTATTGGCCTCAATAAATTGTTTTTCAAGTATGGTTATAGCCTCTTCTTCAGGCGGTAAAATATCTAACATTAAAAAGAGTTCAGCCTCGCCCCTTCTCATGGCTAAAACTCTGTGAGATGGCGCATCTTTAAGAGGCTCTTCCCACTCAAAGTAATCTTTATACTTTTGACCTTCTTCCTCTTTTCCGGTATACACTCTGGATCTGATAATGGCATTTTGTTGAAAATACTTTCTCATCTTTTCGCGAGCCTCAGCATTTTCATTGATGGTCTCGGCAATAATGTCTCTGGCTCCCTGCAGGGCTTCATCAATATCTTTTACGCCTTTCTCTTCATTGACATAGGCTGCTGCTTCAGTTTCCACATCTATGGGCTGCTGCTTGAGCAACAAGTTAGCCAATGGCTCCAGACCTTTTTCGCGGGCTATAGAGGCTCTGGTCTTACGCTTAGGCTTATAGGGTAAATAAATATCTTCCAGCGCTGCCATGGTTTGGGCAGCCCTGATCTTCTCCTCTAACTCAGGTGTAAGCTTACCCTGCTCTTCCACCGATTTCAGGATGGCCTCCCTTCTTTTATCAAGATCTTTTAACTGCTGCAACCGATCCCTAACTGCTGAAATCTGCACTTCATCTAAACTGCCGGTAACCTCTTTTCTATATCGGGCTATGAAGGGCACCGTACCACCTTCTTCCAAAAGCTTTATGGTAGCTTCAACCTGTCTGGACGTTATGTTTAATTCTTGAGCAATGAGTGGAGCGTAAGCCATAGATTTAATTTTAGCGGGCACAAAACTAAAGAAAGATGAATCTTTGAAAATAATTTACTTCAATCTTTTAACACAAAGTTATACCGTGCCACCTGCCTTATGTTGATCGATTGTCTCGCTTTAAAAAGCTATTAGAAGGGTATTTAATTGATCATCAGCCCCTAAAGAACAACTGTTAAAAAATATTTGACTGCAAAGCCTACTTGCTAGGAACTTTTCATCAGTGGTCTTTTCTTTACATACTAAGGCGATTGGCCGCGTGTCCAGGCCATTAGTCTCTACCCTTTAGAATTGGCACCAAAAAGTAAGAATCATTATGGCTAAGTTTTACGATGTGCTATCGCCCGAACTTATTGAATTTATTAAAAACCAGAAGGTCTTTTTTACCGGTACAGCAGCCCCAAATGGCAGGGTCAATGTATCACCCAAAGGCATGGACTCTTTCAGGGTTTTAGGCCCAAATAAAGTGGCTTGGCTTAACCTAACCGGTAGTGGTAACGAAACGGCTGCTCACCTAAAACAGCTCAATCGAATTACCATTATGTTTTGCGCTTTTGAAGGCAAACCATTGATTTTAAGGCTTTTTGGGAGTGCAAAAACCATTCACCCACAAAATGATGAATGGGCAGAATATCTTGAACTGTTTCCTGAGCCCTTTGGAGCACGCAATATCTTTGTGGTTGCGCTCGACTCCGTACAAACCTCATGCGGCTTTGGGGTTCCTCTTATGGAATATAAAGATGACCGAAAGGTTTTAACCGACTGGGCCGAACGCAAGGGAGAAGAGGGAATTAAGGACTACTGGAAAGAGAAAAATCAAGTAAGTATTGATGGTTTTCCTACGGGACTATTTGATTAAGCTTTTTACTTTCTCCATAACCGCATCTTCTTCTCGCATTAGCTGCTGGAGGGTGTAAGATACTCTATGATGAGGTATAACTCCCCTGCCATGATATGGATGACCGGAATTGGCAGTGGTGTACATCCACATGGGGAGGTTTACCCGGAGGCCACTATGAGGTAGTATCAAAGTTCGGGTAGAACCGCTCGTATTGCCATCGTACCCTCCTCCTGACTCTTCTCCTACCAGGGTGGCCCACTCGTTATGATGCAGAACTGCGGCTACATCGGCACAGGTGGAGAAACTCCAACCATCAATGAGCATATATACTTTTCCTCTAAACCTTTGGGCTTCAGGCTTCCACTCGTCCAATCCTTTATGGGAAGTCATTAGCCTTCGCCCCTTTTCCCGAACAATGTTTCCATAGCCACTATAAGATTCTGTTACTTCAATTCTTTCGAAATACCGAAAAGGGTTCCGGGCCAAATAAGCCACTAAGGCGGCTCCGTAATTATCGTCTCCACCTCCATTACCACGAAGGTCTATAACCAAGGTCTGTGCTTCTTTTTGCTTTAACTCCCTGAAGCTCTCAGCCAGGAATCGTTCATAATTTAAACCAGCATCGCCTAAGGCCCTACTGGAAAACGTGTTGATCTTCATGTAGCTGTAGGAAGCCTCATGCCTAAGCACCAACTGAGGCGGCTGCTGAAAGGGCCTTCGCATGGAACGTATTTTAGTGTAGCTAACACCGGGCAATACAATAGTTTTGAGACCTGTATTGGAGCTGACCTCTACCTGAAAGGAAGTTGTACCCCTAGCCACAAACAATTGGTAGAAATAAGGAAAGAACTGCTCATTAAGCCTCAATCGACCTGTTGTGATGTAGCCATCGGCCGATTGGTGCTCAAATATGCGCCTTACTATTTCATCCATCTTAAGCCCATTAACAGACACCAACTCATCACCGGATTTCAGTTGGTCACCCGTGAGTGAGGCATTAAAAACAAACCACTTACCGTTTACTGCCCTTATTTCTAATGGAATAAAAAGTTGGTTCTCCAAAAATGTGCGCTGATCCTTTTCGGGCAACAGCACCTGGGTATGCCCGCAGCGAAGTTTATTTACCAAAAAGCTTACGGAGGCAAAAAAACCGATTTGGTCTGTCTCCTGAATTTGATCCAGCGCAGTTTGAAAGTACCAATCGATGGAGTCTTTACCGGTATATCGAAACATTCCGGGGTGATAGGCTTCCAGCTCTTTCTTTAGATAAAGCAGATCTTCGGTAGCCTGTTTTTGACTAAGGTCTTGCGCTTGTCCCACAACGGGGGCAAACACACTAAAAATAAAAAGGTAAAGCCTGTGCATAGAGATTCAAACCTAAGGGATTGTGCTTGCGAACACCAGTGGTTAATGTAATTCGCAACAATAGACAGGCATAAAAAAAACTGTCTTCAAAACGAGCCTGCTTTACGAAAGCTCCTTTGAAGACAGTCTTCTCTAAGAGTTTTTAGAGCCTTAGATGGAAATACCCATAAAGCTCATGAATGCAATACCCATTAGACCGGTAATGAACATTGTTACGCCCAATCCTTTAAGGCCATCGGGTACATTAGAATATTTTAGTTTTTCTCTGATAGCCGCCAAAGCTACAATGGCCAGGAAGAAACCAATACCTGAACCAAAGCCAAATACGGTAGCCTCACCAATAGAATAATCTCTTTGTGCCATAAAGAGCGAAGAACCCAGAATAGCACAGTTCACAGCAATAAGTGGCAAGAAGATACCTAACGAACCATATAGCGATGGAGAAAATTTCTCAATAGTCATTTCAACCAACTGCACCATTGCCGCAATAATGGCAATGAACATTATGAAACGAAGGAAAGACAGGTCGATAGTAGCGAAATCAGCCCCTAACCAGGCTAACGCTCCTTCTTTCAATACAAACTCATTGAGCAGCCAGTTCATGGGTACTGTCATACCCAAAACGAATACTACGGCAAGTCCTAAACCAAAGGCTGTCGATACCTTTTTAGACACTGCCAGGAAAGAACACATACCTAAGAAGTAGGCAAATACCATGTTCTCAATGAAGATCGACTTAATACCTAAATTCAATAAATCCATGATTGCTTACTTTTTAGTGTTCTACGTAACCTGTTTTAGATCGCTGTATCCATATGATGAAACCAAGCACAATAAAGGCTCCTACAGGAGAAACCATAAGTCCGTTGGTCGCAAAGTTTTCCATACCAATGGCTTCAAAAACAGGATATCCGAATACTTTACCGGAACCCCAGATTTCTCTAAAGAAAGCCACGGTAAGAATAATCCATGAGTAGCCTAAACCCGAACCAAGACCGTCCAACACAGAATCGTATGGCTTGTTTCCAAGTGCAAAGGCTTCCAGCCTACCCATTACAATACAGTTGGTAATGATTAGACCAATGAAAACGGAAAGGGTTTTGTACATATCGAATGCATAGGCTTTGAGTACCTCATTTACCAAAGTAACGAGGGTGGCTACTACTGCCAACTGCACAATAATACGTACCCTGCCGGGGATTGCATTCCTCATTAAAGAGATAATGAGGTTAGAAAATATCAATACAAATATTACCGAGAGAGCCATTACCAGCGTAGGCTTCATTTGAGTGGTAACCGCAAGGGCCGAACAAATACCCAATACCTGTACGGTAATTGGGTTATCGTCACTCAATGGATCGGTAACGAATTTCTTTCTTCTCTTCGATAGTAAGGCTTCTTTTTCTTTTACTACCGGGGCTTCTAACGTTTCAGTACTCATTTATAATTACTGTTTAGTTATTGTCAATATTCATGGTCATTGCCTGGTTCCGAACATTCTTATCGAAATAGTTCTGATAGTAGCCCAGGTAGTTCTCCAGCATGGCGTTCACACCATTGGCAGTGAGGGTAGCACCGGCCATACCGTCTACCCTATTTGGTCCAAGAGCAGACTCAGGTGTTTTTTCACCTTTCACCATTTCTACAGAAACAAACTCTCCCTGATCATTATAGAGTTGTTTGCCCTGATAGCGCTGCTGCACATCGTCTGAAGTAATTCTGGCTCCTAAGCCGGGGGTTTCACCACGGTGGTCGAAACTTACACCCTGAATAGTTTCCAGATCTGGCGCCAAGGCGACAAATCCCCAGATAGCATCCCAAAGTCCGGCTCCATACGTTGGAATAATGTAGGCTTCCTTACCTTCGGCACTGTACTTAAATACCGGGAAGAGTCTTTCTTCTACTGGCTTTTTGTAGTTTTTCTCAATGTCTACATTTTCGGCAACAACGGGCTCTCCTTTGGCATTGGTAGTTACCACATTGCCCTGATAGTCGGCCACTTCGGAAGAAATTACTTCGCTGTATCTAGTCAGAATCTGTTCTTTGGTCATTTCGGCCAAGGCCGCTTTCTCCGCAGGAATAGCTCCCAAAATTTGTTTTTTGGTATCTAAATCAACGGCTTCTTTTTGAATGGGGCCTAACACCTGAGAAACCCCTGAAAGCAATCCTCCCAACACTATTGTGAGAATGAGAGAGAATATAATTACGTAAGCATTAGACTGTCGCACGGGCCAACCTCCTTTTCTTGTTTGCTTGTACTACATAGAAATCGATGAGTGGGGCGAACACGTTCATAAACAGTACGGCAAGCATAATACCTTCCGGATAGGCCGGGTTCACCACTCTAATTATTACAGTAAGCACTCCAATGAGCACTCCATAAATCCATTTTCCTGTTTCCGTTTGAGAAGCAGACACCGGGTCTGTAGCCATGAAAACAGCACCGAAAGCTAAACCACCCATAACAAGGTGATATTCTGCTGGTAATTCCATAAATGTATTTGCTCCTACCAAATTGAAGATGGTACCCATAGCAAAAGCTCCGGCAAACACACTTACAATAATTTTCCAGCTACCCACACCGGTAGCAATGAGTATCAATGCTCCCAACAGGGCCATTAGTGTAGAAGTTTCACCAATCGATCCGGGAATTCCGCCAATAAGCATGTTTTGGAAGCTAAAGAAGTCGCCTCCGAAAGGCGCAGCCAGTACACTATTGGTATCGGCTAAACCAGAGATTACACTGGTATCAGTGGTAGAAGACTCATAAGCAACTGCTAGTGCTGTTGCGCCAGAATAGCCGTTTACGGGCGTTTTATCGGCCAATTGAGTCCACACTTCACCGGAAATTTGAGACGGATAGGCAAAGTACAAGAAGGCTCTGGCTGTCATAGCCACGTTGAGTATGTTCATACCCGTTCCTCCAAAAATTTCCTTACCTACCAAAACTCCAAAAACTGTCGCCAAGGCTACTTGCCACAAAGGAATGGTCGGAGGAACTATTAAAGGAATGAGCATTCCTGTTACAAGGAATCCTTCGTTGATGGGGTGTTTTCTTACTACGGCAAAAATGGCTTCAACTATACCACCTGCGGCATAGGAAACCAAAACGATTGGCAGTACCCAGCGGGCACCAAACAACAGGTTGTCTACCGAGAAGAATGAAGTGGTCTCTCCCACTGCAATGTGATGCTGATAGCCCACATTGAATATTCCCCAGATCAGACAGGGTATCATGGCGATAACCACTGTCATCATCATTCTCTTCAAATCTACTGCATCTCTCACCTGAACGCCTTTCTTACCGGCTGTAATGGGTGGAGAAAACAGGAACGTTTCACCAGCTTCGAACAGGTAGTAGAATTTCTCCAACTTACCACCCTTCTCGAACATAGGTTTCTGCTTTTCTAATATTTTGTGTAAAAACTTCATTCCTATTAACCGTTTTGCATCAATTCAAGCCCATCTCTAACAATTTGTTGAACATCATGTTTAGAGACATCCACATATTCACACAAGGCCAAATCTTCTTCAATCACTTCATAGATTCCAAGGGCCTCCATGTTATCGTAATCTTCAGCTAAAATAGCCTTCAGTAGATACACTGGGTAAATATCCATTGGGGTCACTTTCTCGAACACCCCGGTCTCAACAAATGCTCTTACCTCACCATTGGTGTTGGTATCCAGTACATATTCTTTATTTTTTCCATTCAGGAATGAGAACAAGCCCCATGCTCTGTGGAAACTCAGTACTTCTTTCTTAGGCTTTAGCCAACCGAGGAACTCTGAATGGTCTCCTTCTGGCAATACAGAAAGCAAGTTGCTGTAAAAGCCCAGATAACCGTCTTTTTCTACTCGCTCACCGGTTAGTACGTTGCCGCTAATGAAGCGTACATGGTCTTGTTTGAGGTTGCCCTCAACCATTTTATTTACACAGGCTCCCGTATAGGTTTTGTAGTATTGCGGGTCTTTAACTTCTGAACCGGCAATTGCCACCAAACGAGAAGCATCGTATATTCCTTTGCTGAAAAGCTTTCCTATTTGAGCCACACCATAAGGTGAAATGGTCCAAACAATATCTCCCTTAGCTATTGGGTCTATGTGATGAATCTGAACACCCACATTGCCCGCAGGGTGAGGCCCGCTAAATTTGTTGTGTTGAATACCTTCTACGTTGGCAAATACCGAAGACACCTCGCCATTTAGATCGTGATTGAGATGAATAGGACCTTCCGTAAATTTCTTCAACACTTCAATACCGGTTTTGAAAGCCTCTTCATCACCCTTTAGGGTAAATGCAATGTCGGCTGCCAATGGGTGGGTATCGAAGGCAGAAATAAAGATGGACTTAGGGGTATCTTCTTCTTTGGCGATAATGCCATAAGGTCTTTGAATGATGTTGGCCCAAACTCCTCCTTTAGTCATCTGAGCGGTAGCCTCTTCTCTGGAGAGACTCTTGAGCTCAGAAACATTGTAGGTTTTGAATTGCTCATATTCAACTTCCTTGTCGGCCAAAATCTTAATCTCAAGTAGTTTTCTCTTGGCTCCCCTCTTCACTTCGACTACTTCACCACTTACGGGAGAGCAAATCATCACGTTTTCCTGCATTTTGTCATACAAAACAGGAGTTCCGGCCTTCACGTTGTCACCCTCAGCTACTAAAAGCTTGGGTCTCTTCATTCCTACAAAGTCAGTGGGTTTGATAGCAAACGTTTCCGAAGGGGGAGTATTCGCGATTTTCTTTTGCGCCTTCCCGGCAAGGTTGATGTCAAAGCCTTTTTTAAGCTTTACAATTTTAGACATACTGTATTGAGTTGCGAATCACTAAGGTTGATCAAAATCGAGGCAAAAATAACACTTTTGCTCTCAAATGAAAGGCTAGGCCTTCCTTTTCGGTGCGCAAGTTAAGTTCAAAAAACTTGCTATTGAAATGCTAGGTGAAATATTATATTTCTACGGTTTCAGTGAAATGATTTTCAATGTGTTGTGCCACATTTTGCATGAGCCACATAGGAGTTGAGGTGGCTCCGCAAATACCCACATGGTCTGAAGGGCGAATCCAGCTAAAATCCACTTCGTCCTCATTTTCTACAAAGTAGCTTCTTTCATTCTGCTGTTTACATACCGTGTAAAGGGCTTTGCCATTGGAGCTCTTTTTGCCACTCACAAACACTATAACATCTACTTCTTCTGCAAACTTTTGTAGTTGAGGCTCTCGGTTAGACACCTGGCGGCAAATACTGTCGTTGGCCGAAAAGTCAATTTCTTCCAACTCACCTTTGGCCGCTTTTATGCGCTCCTCAATCAGTTCGCGAATGTGATAAAAGCCTTTTGTGCTTTTGGTAGTTTGGGAAAAAAGGGTAACCGGACGGTTAAAGTCAATCTTTTCCAAGTCAGCCTCTTCCATGATTATTATGGCTTCGTTGTTGGTTTGACCCGACAGGCCAATGACCTCTGCATGACCCAGCTTGCCATATATTACAATCTGGCCGTTTACTCTTTTCATTTTGTCATAGGCCAGTTTTACTCTGTTTTGAAGCTTTAGCACCACAGGGCAAGAGGCATCCACCAGTTCTATATTGTTTTTTAGCGCCAATTGGTAGGTTTCTGGCGGCTCTCCATGCGCCCGAATGAGCACTTTGGAGTCTTTAATGTCTTTCAGGTCTTCCCGATCGATAATCTTGAGCCCTTTTTCATTGAGGCGTTTTACCTCCATACTGTTGTGTACAATGTCGCCAAGACAATAGAGCGAACCTTCTTTCATTTCGTCTTCGGCCATCTGAATGGCAAACTCCACTCCAAAACAATACCCTGAATTCTGATCTATGGTAACTTGCATACACTTATTCTATTCTGCCTCAATGCGTTGCTTGGCCAAATCTAACACTTTTTGAACTTGCTCCTCAAATTTCAAATGAGAAGTATCTATCTCTACAGCGTCTTTTACCTTTATTAAAGGACTCTCGCTCCGGGTAGAATCTATCCGGTCTCTTTTTTCCAGGTTTTCCATAATCTCAGCGAGGTCTGCCTTCTCCCCTTTTTCAGCCAGCTCCATTTGCCTTCTCCTGGCTCTCACTTTGGTAGTGGCGGTCATATAAACCTTTAGTTCCGCGTCAGGAAAAACGACAGAACCAATATCGCGCCCGTCCATTACCACTCCTTTGTCTTTACCCATGGCCTGCTGTTGAGCAACCATTGCTTTTCTTACGGCCTTAATGGCAGCCACCTGACTTACCTGGCCTGCCACCCTCATTGAACGTATCGCTGTTTCAACATTCTGTTCATTCAAAAAGGTTTCGTTTTTCTGTGTTTCAGAATCAAAACGAAAATCTATCCGAATATTGGCCAATGCCTCTTCAACCGCATCAGGGTTATTAATATCCACTTGTTTGTCTAACATATATAAGGTTACAGCCCTGTACATAGCTCCGGTGTCTATGAATTTATAGCCCAGTGCCTTGGCTACGGCTTTGGCCGTGCTGCTCTTTCCACAGCCCGAGAGTCCGTCTATGGCAATATTAATCTTGGTCATTTCAGAAGTTTGCGCAAAGGTAGGATTCAAAGGCTTATCTTCCATTTTTTAATAAAGAAACCCACAAGCCAGGCTCTAAGCCTCCTATACTTAGCCTAAACTATAGCTACTTTTCGCTCTAAGCTCTCCACCGGCTGGAATTCCATGGGGCAATTCTTTAACATTGTAGCATGAAAATTTCAGGCCATATTGTCGATGTCAGAAACCGGAGGATATTTGATGGTGAAATCCGTACGGAGGGCAACAAAATAGTTTCAATACAAGAAACCAACCAGGTTGCCGACCAATACATACTACCCGGATTTGTCGATGCTCATGTGCACGTGGAGAGCTCCATGCTTGTACCCTCTGAATTTGCACGGTTGGCAGTGGTACATGGCACAGTAGCCACGGTTTCCGACCCGCACGAAATAGGCAACGTGCTCGGAGTTAAGGGAGTGGAATACATGATTGAAAACGGACGTAAGGTAAATTTCAAGTTTTACTTTGGGGCACCATCATGCGTACCAGCAACTACTTTTGAAACAGCCGGGGCCGAAATTAGTGCTGCAGAAGTTGACTATTTGTTGCAAAAGCCTGAGGTAAAGTATCTGGCAGAAATGATGAACTGGCCGGGTGTATTGTATGGCGATGAGACGGTACGGCAGAAAATAGAAAGTGCTCAAAAAGCCGGAAAACCTATAGATGGCCATGCACCGGGCCTTAGAGGAGAACAAGCTGAAAAGTATGTGAAGGCGGGAATGAGTACTGACCACGAGTGTTTTACTGCCGATGAAGCCCGAGACAAATTAAAGCATGGTATGAAAATAGCCATTCGCGAAGGCTCTGCGGCCAAAAACTTTGATGCCCTTGTGGAGCTGTTTGGTGAAGCTCCAGATATGCTCATGTTCTGCTCTGACGATAAACACCCTGACAACCTTGTGGAAGGGCACATTGATCAACTCGTAAAACGTACACTCGCCAAAGGCTTCAATTTGTTCGATGTATTAACTGCAGCCTGTATTACCCCTGTAGACCACTACTCCTTAGACGTGGGCACCCTGCAAACAGGCGATTTGGCTGACTTTATTGTAGTTAACAACTTACAGGAGTTTAATGTATTGGCCACTTATATTAATGGCAAAGCTGTTGCCGAAAGAGGCAAAACCCTTATTCCGAGAGTTGACAACGAAATAATTAATCGCTTCGATTGTGAGCCTGTATCAGCGAAGCAAATAGCTGTTAAAGCTACCGGCCGGGAAGTACAGGTAATTGAGGCCATGGATGGGCAGCTCATTACAAACAGTCTATGGCTTCCCTGCCCAATCAATGCTGAGGGAATGGCTGTTTCGGATCCCCGGAAAGACATTCTTAAAATGGTGGTGGTAAATCGGTATCATAAGGCCCGGCCGGCAATAGCCTTTATTAAAAACTTTCAGCTAAAAGAAGGTGCCATTGCCTCTTGTGTGGGGCACGATTCCCACAACATTATAGCTGTTGGCACCAACGATGAGGATTTGGCAAGAGCAATCAACCTCATTATTGAATCGCAAGGTGGAGTAAGTGCCGTGGGTTCTGACAACGAAATGGTTTTACCATTGCCTGTAGCAGGAATCATGTCGGCCGAAGACGGGTATGTGGTCGCTCAAAAATATACGGCTATTGATGCCATGGCCAAGAAGCTCGGTAGCAGACTCAATTCTCCGTTCATGACCCTCTCCTTTATGGCCTTACTTGTGATTCCCAAACTTAAACTTAGCGACAAAGGTCTGTTCGATGGGGAAAGCTTCTCGTTTACCAACCTGTTTAGAAATTGAACTAATAAATTAGTTTGATTTAAGGGTTTATTCCACTACCTTCTAGGTTCAATAAACCTTAAACAAAATGAGAGTACTTACTTTCCTGCTTCTCACCGTGTTCACGGTGGGTTTAACCTATGCTCAAGACACTCCTTCTGAGCATGCGATTAATGAAAAATTAGTGATGGCCGGAGACAACATGCACTTTGGTTATTATGAGAAGGCTCTGCCATCTATTCACTGGCTGCTTCAGAATGCTCCCAAGGCATCTTCTAGTGTCTACAGCATGGCATTCAAAGCGCTGGAAGAAACAGCCGGTAAAGTGGAAGACACAACCAAAAAAAATGTACTTCTCGATTCGCTAATTATTGCCTTCCGCCTAAAAGAAAAGCACTTTGGCCTGACAGATATTGAAAAGAACAAACTGGCCTTTCGGTACTTCGATTATTTTCTGAACAACAAGGAGAAAGTAGCAGAAGCCTACCCTCTTTTCCATGAACTCTTTGAAAGCCCCGATGAGGTAATAAACAACAACCTGGTAGCTTTTATGTACATAACCAACAAATACCATGAGCTGGTGAAGCCTTTGCCAACGGCAGAAATATTGGCCAACTATGAACTGGCCAGCAGGCAAATTGCCTCAAGGTACTTCTCAAAAAATCTCAAGCTGTACGAAACCTACAGCAAATATGCCGATGATCAGGTTTTTAAAACACTGAACGTCAATGAACATTGTCAGGCAATTAAGCAAATAGCTACCCACATGACTGCCCCGGACAGCGTGTATTTAGCCAAGAAAATTGTATCGCTCACCCTCGACTCTAAATGTGGAAAATCGGAACATTACCTAAAAGCCCTCAATATACTTTCCAGAAGCGAGCCAAGTCCGGGACTTCATAAAATACTGGCTCAATACGCTGCAGCAGAAGGGAATTACGCCCTAGCCACAACCCACTATGTGAAAGCCATTGAGCTGGAACCTGTAGCCGATAAGCGCGCAGCGATATATCTGAGTCTGGCCGAAATATATTTTTTAAACAATGATAAAACCAAGGCAAGAGCCAGTGCCTTGGAGGCTGTGGCAGCAGACCCCGGCCAAACCTCTGTGGCCTACTCGTTCATTGGCAATCTTTATCTTTCCAGCTATAACGATTGTGCCGAACGCCATGATCGGGTTCAGGACAAGGCCGTTTACCTGGTAGCCTATGACGCTTTCGAAAAAGCAGGCGACAAGAAGGGTATGGAAGAAGCTGCTAAAAGATTCCCAACGCGGGAAGAAGCTTTCGAAAATAACTTGTTCGATGGAGACCAAATTGACGTAGACTGCTGGATACAGCTAAGCACTAAATTGAGAACAAGAGTAAGCAATTGACCGTTATATTTGAGCTAAAAACAACAATTTGATAATCCATGCATTTATTCATACTTTCTAAGACCTGTTAGTTTCGCGTGGCCTTAGCTTTTTGGCTAAATGTTTGATTAAATGATTGGTTAGAAAACTCATTGTTATGAAAAGGATATTCTTTGTACTACTTACCTTATGTATTGCTCAAGTGGGAATGAGCCAGGAAAGTCAGCTAAAATTGCCTGATGATCCGGTACTTGCCGAAGAAGCAAAAAGAAGATTTGCTCTATCGGTTGATGCCATGTCTATCGATAGGTATAGACAAGCGGCCAATTCGCTTAGCTGGCTCATGAAAAATGCCCCTGATTTGTACGATGGTCTGTACATAAACGCATATAAAGCTTACGAAAACCTGGCAGAAGCCGAAACGGACGAGACCAAACAGAATGTGTTGCTCGACTCGATGTTTATTGCCTTCAACTTAAAAGAGAAATACTTTGGTCTAAGCGACCTGGAAGTAAACAATAAGGCCTATCGCTACTATAAATACTGGAAATCGAATCGTGAAAAAATAGGTGAAGCACTAGAGGCATACCACGAAGCCTACAAAAAACCAGAAGAGGTTATTAACAACAACATTGTTTCTTACATGGATGTGGTGAGACGCTACAAGGCCTATGGCAACTCCATTTCGAACGATCAGGTTTTGGATGTTTATGGCAAAGTGCTGGATGTTATTGACCGCAAAGAACAACAAGGTGAAGATTCTGACAAACTAGACCGGTACCGTGCGGCTGTAAATGGTTTGCTCACACAGATTATTGGTGATGACCTCAATTGTGACTTCATTAATACCAACCTGGCCCCTCCCCTGAATAACAATACCAACGACCTAAAGCTGGCCAAAAAGATTTTCGGATTGCTACTCAATCAGGGCTGTACCGAAAGTACATACTTCCTGAAATCGGCCGAGATTATTCAGAAACTGGAACCTACTGAAGGAATGGCCAAAGTAATTGCTCAAAGAGCCTATTCCACTAAAGAATATGATAAGGCAGTAAAATTCTATCAACAAGCTGTGAGCTTGTCTAAAGACCCTGAGAAAAAGGCAGATCTTTTACTGGGGCTCACTTCGGTATACATAGCCCAGGGCAACAAGCAAGAGGCCCGAAAAATAGCCTTCCAAGCCGCAGAAACACACAAGTCTTATGAAGCGCAGGCACTTACTTTGGTAGCTAATATGTACATGAATAGCTTCAACGAATGTGCTAAACAACAAAGCCAAATCGATGATAGAGCCATTTATATGGCAGCATACGATTTATACCAGAAAGCGGGTAATAAGGAAGGAATGGCCCAGGCCAGAGCACAGTTTCCCACAGTTTCTGATGTATTCACAGCCAACAAAAATGAGGGAGACCCTATTAAAGTGGGCTGCTGGATTAATGTTTCAACCACCATTAAAACAAGACCTACAAACTAATGGACACAGAGAAGTTACTGAAAGAAATCAGAGAGAAAATAGATGAGCTGGTAGAAAAGGCCAAAGAGGCCGGAGCCGAGGCTCGCGAAGAAATGGAAGATGTGATAGAAGACCTGAAGAAACAACGCGATAAGCTGGAAGACAAGCTACAGGACTTTAAAACCAAAAATGAGCCTAAGTTCGAAGAGGCTAAATTCCACTTAAGAAAAGCGGCTGAAGAACTGGAACAGGCCGTAAAGAAAATGTTTAGAAAAGGCCCAGGTGCCACTGAAGTATAGAACCTAAAGGAGAAGTTTTGAGCACTATCAAAGACCAAACCGGTTTCTTTGACAGAACTTCTCCTTTTTTCTTATGCGACCAGGAGAAAGAAACTTTCTCCAAAGCCATTCAAACTATCTTGGTCGGAGGATCACTACAATTTCTTTTCCTTCTAGTCTTATTTGGGGGCCGTTGTTTCTTAGCTGCTCACCCCTAACCACAGTTACTTCATAACGCTCTTCATCGAACACCATACTCAGGGCATCCTTAGGCTGGCTTATAGTTAGCTCTTCTCCATTATCCAAACGCTTGTACGCCACCGAAAGCAAATGCTCCCCTACCTTTAGGTTGTTTATAGCAGCCTCATTCCAGGCCGAAGGCATTAAAGGGCTAATCATTACTTCCGAGCGATGGGCCATAGGGTTTATTCCAAAAAACTGACGTACAATAGGGAAAGCGTAGGAATAAATATTCCAGGCCTGAACAATCATCCCAAAATCGGGACTCACTTCATACATAGACCCCGGCAGGGCATAGCTAAATGAGTTGGTCATTCGCTGCAAGTAATCCAATGCTTCATCCGGTCTGCCATAATTATTTTCTGCAATAGCCTGAACTCCGGTCGGTAAAGTCATAACAGCACCGGTATAGCTAAAAATCTTCATCTTCTTGGCAAAGCCACCATCATCTGTTCCGGCCGATTCGTCCCTGTCGATGCCTGTTACGAATACACCAAACGGATTCACATATTTACTACCTGTTTTCAGGGCCCTGAGGGCATACTGCTCTTTGGCCACCCCCACCTCCATGGGTGTGTTTACCACCCAGTTGTGGTATAGCACAAAGCCTTGTTTTTTATTTGGAGCATAGCTCCTTATTTTCTTTTGAGTATTCTTAAGTTCCAAAACAGCCCAGGGCTTATTCAGAGTATCGGCCCTTACGATGGCTCCATCAATTAAATGCAAGGCCTCTTTAGCCGTGCCAATAAAATCGGCATAGGAGTCAAACTCTTCAACCCAGAAATCGGTATTAATTGTATTTGCCAGTTGCTCGGCCTTAGCACTAAAGTCGGCAGCCCGCTCTTCTTCACCCAATACCCGGGCCATCTGAGCAGCATCAATAAAGGCTTTATAGGTATACGCTGCCACATCGATCATCTCAGACTCCAGTCCATGAATTTCCATCATGCCATAACCATCGGCCAACAAATTACCATTTTCATCATGCTCTTTTAAGAGCCAATCTAAACCGGCTATAGCCGTAGCATAATGCTTTTTAAGAAAATCCATATCGCCTGTCCACTTGAACACCTCCCATATAAGGCTGGTATATTGAGGAGTTTCGTTGAGATTGCCGGGATTAAAGACTGCACCGTTGGTAGACATTTCATGGATAATTTTACCACTACCCTTATTAATAGCGTTTGACACACTGTCGATAAGAGCAATGGTCTTTTCAGAGACATCGTGCATGCCTATGGCTACCGCCCCTTGCAGCGCATATTCACTATCGGCCCCAAAGTACCACGGATAGTCAGGAATTCCGGCAGTAATGCCTCTTCCAAGGCCTTCTACATCGCGCACCAGCCAGTCTGTATTATATTTTACCCAGCGAAAGGCTTGCTCAAGGCGTTGGTCAGGAATATGCAACTCGGCCGTTTGGGCAATGGTTTGATACCTTTTGGCCTTAGTTTGTAGCATATCTCCGGCCTCTTCCCTCACCCGACTGAGTGTGTTCAAAGCTTTTTCTTTGGATTGATGGGAGCCCGCAATTACGAAAGAAATGGTCTCCGTTTTTCCGGGTTTCACCTTCAACGCATACGTCAGCGAAGCATTTACTCCTTTTCCTTTTCGCTCATAATCGCAAGGCACCATACCCACAGAGTTGCCGGCTGAAGGCGTATTGGAGGCAAAAGCCACATACCATTCGTTATCGGCATCTTTGCCCACTATTCCATCTATTGCTTTTTCATATTGGGCTTTGTCCTGTCCATCATTCATCTGGGTTCGTTCGCCCAGCCAAACGGGCCTCAAATCGATCATACCAGAGAAGGTTAGGTCGACAGTTTTTGTTTCACCACCCAGGTTTTTCAACTTGAGCTCGACATATACAGCCTCTTCACCGTCAGGCACAAACTGAGTTCGCTCGGCCTCCAGGCCCAACTGGTTGAGTTTATAGAAGTGCTTATTGGCAAAAGGGTAATTTCTGAACTTTTCGGCCTCTTCCAGGCAAACGCTCTGCCCATTACTATTGAGTGAGATGCTAAAGCCATCCAT
Source organism: Roseivirga thermotolerans (assembly GCF_014653175.1). Classification (GTDB taxonomy): domain Bacteria; phylum Bacteroidota; class Bacteroidia; order Cytophagales; family Cyclobacteriaceae; genus Roseivirga; species Roseivirga thermotolerans. Next base: position 593,279 of record NZ_BNAG01000002.1, on the reverse strand, counting down.
TAGCTTTATGGGGTGATCCCAAATACCCCCCATTTCACCAGTCACATGCCAGCCAAGGTCCGGAAAAGTTCCGTCCTGATGCCCCACCATGTATAACCGGTCTCCTGCCGTTACATAAGGCGAGGCCAGGTATTCAGTAGTGCCATCAATGTATTCTGTGGAAGAAAGGAGTTCATCGAAAATCGAGTTCTGAGAAGTAGGGCTACAGCCCATAGCGACCAAAACTCCCAGCGCGAATAGAGAGGTCTTTTTCATACAATCGGAATGAAGAACTCCTAAACTAAGAGAAAGCCACGAACCATGCAAAGAACAAAATTGGCAGAGCTGTTTATGGAAGACAGGCCTGAGGAATTTGTTTCCCTCAGGCCTGCCTAGAAAAGAACTATGGTTTTCTAGTTTACAGTACTTGCCCAAAAGGTAAGCTGCTACTTCTTTAAAAGGCTATCGAGCAGGTCTTCCGGGCGGTAGTATTGAAAGGTGCGATCGTCTGACATGGCTACAAAGAGTCCTTTTTTAAACATATCGTTCAATGGCAAGCTGGTTATTTCAGAACCATCACTCTCTTTGGTCGATAGCCTGACCACCTTTAACAACTGGTGTGAATGAGGGTCTTGTGCTTCTCCTTCTCTGGGAAAAATTCTGAAGCTATTAGCTTGCTGATCGGAAACCAGAATAAAGCCCCGTCCATTTTCTGTAGTATAGATTGAAATTCCCTCGTGGTCATCTGCAAAGCCTTCAGTACCAAAAAGAGCAAGCTCTTCATTACCTTTCTCAGGATCGGCATAATACTTTCGAATGCCCACATTTTCATCGGAATAATAGACATACCCCAGTTCATGGTCTACTGCAATAGCTTCAATTTCCTTTACCCCGCTAAACTTGCCAAACTTTCTTACCAACCGGGCCTGCAGTTGGCCCAGCGAGTCTGCCTCTAACGCGTATTGCCACAAATAGCCTTGGCTTGGCCCGGTTTTTCGCCCCATAATTACAAAGGTCTTCTTATCGGCAGGGCGTTGATACAGGGCAATGCCCATAAGGTCTCGATGTTCCGGAGCCGTTTCTCCCTCAAACATAGGAAAACCTCCTCCATCAATTGGCTTCATGTCCGGGACAGAGTATACCCGAAGCATGGAAGTGAGTCTTTCACCGGTTACGGCAAAGTCTACTGTGTCTTTGCCTAGTACCAAATCATAACCAACGTCTACATTGTTCGGGCGCTTTAGTCCTCTCACCACTTTTTCCGGAAAAATTCTTCCCTGCAAATCGAAGACATACAAGGCCCCATCTTCGTGTTTATCCGTGCCAATAACAAGGCTTTTGGAAGGATCCTGGCGGTTAATCCAAATGGCCGGATCGTCAGAGTCATGCTTTACTGCTTCGGTAACCAGTATAGGTTTTATAGTTGACTGTTGGTTGTTGCAAGCCATGGCCATAAGCCAAACCAAAGGGATTAGTAGATTAATTTTCTTTATCATAGCAAAAATGAAGGTAGCCTTAAGGCCACCTTCTTTAAATCTGTTAATAGTAAACTAACTAGTCGTTGAACAAATCGAATTTTAAGCCGGCATTGAACCTAACGTTGTAGTATTCTACCTGCATGGTGCGACTGCTCACTCCCTGATAATAGCGCAATGGCTGATTGGTGAGGTTATTCACCTCAAAGAAAAACCTCCATTGTGGTGTAAAGGCGTAAGAACCATTCAGGTCTATAAAGGTCTGTTTGTCGTAAAAACGATCTTCAAAGGCATCGCCTCCCAATTCATCTATATAATCGCTGGCATAATTGAGCGAGGCTCTGAGCACCAGTTTGGGCGTTTCGTAGCTCAATGATGCATTGAACATATTGTTGGCTGTTCCCGGCAACTCAATATCTTCTTCTTCTCGGCCCTGAATACCGGTGGTTGAAGATTGCGTATAAGTGTAATTGAGGTAAAGCCCAAGGCCTTTCCATAGTTGTCGCTGCACAGCCACTTCCACTCCATATATTTCAGCCGTACCTCCGTTTTCGAAGGTGGTATATTCCAAATCATTGCCAAACTCAGGGTCGTTGTAGCCTTCAATAACCCGCTCATAAATAAAGTGGTCTACATCTTTGTAAAACACACCGCCCGAAATGATACCAATGTTTTCAAAGTAGTTTTCGAACATCAGATCGAAGTTCATAGAGGTTGTGGCTTCCAGGACAGGGTTACCACGTACCAGCTCCTGATCGTCCGGGCTAAACTCTGCATAGGGCACCAAATCGAAATAATTGGGTCGGGCAATAGTGTTTGTCCAGGCAAAGCGTAAAATAGAATAATCGCTAAAGTTATAATTGAGGTGTAGTCCGGGCATAAAATTGCCATAGTTCTGATCGTCTGAAGTTCCGGTGACCACATCGTTATCTACATCGAAAATATTACCGGTATAATCAATGGATGTGGCTTCATAGCGCAGACCTACTATGCCTGAGAGTTTTTCATTGAATTGTATATCGGCCATGGCGTATGTGGCATAAATGTTCTCCGTTGCACTATAGTTGCTGGCCGCATACTCGCCTAACTCATCGGTTTCGTCAAAAAGGGCAGGATTCTTAAGGTCTAATCCTCCTAAGAATGCCGGAGTAGCAAAGCGACCTACTTTGTACTTGCTACCGGCCAGATAGTTAGGGTTGGTGTAGCTGCTGTTGGGTACATTGCCCAACCTTGCGCCAAAGGCATCTTCATCGACAGGTTCGTATGAGAAGAAAGAGTTGTCTCTTAGTTTGTTTTTGGTTCTTACTCTTCCTCCAAATTTAAGGAGTGCCTTGCTGGTCAATGGCTTCTGAAAGTCTACTCTTGCATTGAAATCCTCATCTTCTGTGTAGTCATGGTTTTCAGAAATCTCATTTAAGCCAATGTTCAGGTTGTCGGCAGGGTTAATGAGGTTGGCCAAAGGGAAACCCGGGTCGCGCAGGTCTACAAACACATTCTGGTTACTCTGGCGATACGAGATATATCGCTCGTTGGGGCGATCTTCAGATGCTTTGGCATAGGTAGCAGACCAGGTCATTTTCAGGCTGTTAAACAAGTGTTCTCCCTTTAGGGTAATATTTCTGTTGCGCTGATCCTCCAACCTTCTCTTTCTAACTCTATCGCTGTCAAGGCCGCCTTTGGTTTGGTATTCTACCCTAGCCGGCAAATTCCAGGTGCGCATGCCTGTAGAAATGGCATCGCCATCATCAAAAGCGTCATCAATCTGTGACACGCGCATTCTAAACCTATTTTCCCAATCGTCTCGCCAGTTATATACTCCGGATAGATAGAGTTTGTGATTGGCATTGATTTCGTAGTCGAGAGCGAGGTTAAAGCTTCTTCGTACCCGCTGCACCTGGTATTCTCTAATGTCGAATTCTTCGATAAGTGCTTCGCCATTGTCTCCTTCATACCACACGGCCTCCACATTGTCTGAGCCAAAGTCATGATTATTGTAGCTGGCCGAAAAGACCGCTCCAAGTTTGCCGTTGGCAAAACGATCGGAAGCAATGAGTGTACCGGTCCATATGGGCTTTTCGGACAGGAAGTTATACCCTGAGGCAAGGGTGCCGGACAGCCTTCTTCCTGCAGGGGCCGAGCGGGTTACAAGATTCACAGAACCACCAATGGCATCGGCATCCATATCGGGCAAAACGGCTTTATTTACCTGAATGGTTTGAATCAGATCGGCCGGAATAAGATCTAGTTGAATATTCCTATTATCTCCTTCTGCCGAGGGGATTCGTTCACCATTGAGCGTTACTGAATTGAGCTGCGGAGCCAAGCCTCTCACAATAATGTTTCTGGCTTCTCCCTGGTCGTTCTGGATGGTAATACCCGGAATTCGTTTTAGGGCATCGCCAATGTTAGCATCGGGGAACCTACCTATCTGGTCGGCAGCTACCACATTGGTAATGTTAGCGTTGGTTCGTTGTTGGTTGAGCGCTTTGGCCTGCCCTTTCAAACGATCGCCCACTATTATCACTTCGCCCCCTGTGGTGTATCCGGGCTCCATAGAAAAGTTTTGTGTGGTAGTGGTGTTGTCTAAAACGGTTATTTGCTGCTCTATCTTTTTGTAGCCTACAAAAGTAACGGTGATGTTGTGCTCACCGGCCGGCACTTCAACTATAGTATAGTAGCCGTTGGCATCGGTTGGCATTCCTTTCTCTAAACCCGGCAACAGCACAGTTGCCCCCGGCAAAGGCAGGCCTAGCTCATCCAACACCCTGCCTTTAACTACCCCTTGGGTAAACGCAGGGGTGGCTATAAGGCCAATGATTGCAATGGTTAGTAATAGTCTTTTCATAGTTGTTTTTGTTCGTGAAATTGAATGGGTCAAATATGAAAATGACCTGATAAGGCTTGATGAACCGGAGGTTAAGCAAGTGATAAATTGCTACTCAAAAACGTTAACAAAACATATACAGAGAACCATTACCTACTGAAAATCAAAAACCTATAAACACAGAAAATGTTAACAAGCTTTACTTAATACTCGGCTAGAAATTCTTTGAGTTTGAGACCATGCCTCAGATGAAGCTTCTTCTTTAGCCTATATCGAGCTACTCTGAGACTATCGGTATTTATTCCCAGCAGGGTTGAAATATCTTTTGAGCTTATACCCATGCGGATTAGTGAGCACAGCCTAATATCAGAATCGGTGAGTTCTGGGTACCGGCTTCTAATACGGAGGGTAAAATCATCGTGTACCTGATTGAAGGTGTCTTGAAAGTGTTCCCACTCCGTATCGAACCGAAAGCCCTTATCGATGCTGTTACTTAGCCCTTCCAGCACTTCGGCTTTCATTTTAGACTCTTTTTCCAGCTGATCGATTTGCTCCCGGATATCTTTGAGTAACCTGTTTTTTTGAATAATGTGCAATGTCTTAGCCGTAAGATCCTGGCTTCGGGCTTCCAATTCCAAATAGAATTGTTCCTCTTTGAGTCGTTTATTTTCCAGTTGTGCCTGAAGGGCCTGCTGCTCCAGCTCAATATTGCGTATTCGCTCATCGCTCAATGCTTTTTGAGCCTTTAGAGCCTCAGTAGCCTTGTTTCTCCGTTTTCTTTCTTGTACGGCCACGAGTGCTGTAAAAAACACCAGTCCTAAACCACCTATTACGAGTGAATTTTTCGCCTGCCGATCAATTCTCTTCCCAGCCTCCAGGCGGGCTATGGCTTGCTCTTTTTCTTGTGTTTCATAGAGGGTTTGAAAATTGGCTATTTGGCCGGCAATCTGTGAGTTAAAGAGTTCTTGCGAAAACTCATAGGCACTGTCGTAATAACTAAGTGCCAGACTCAACTGCCCGTTCGACCGGTAAACTTTGGCCATGTCGTGATAGGCACTGAGAACTTCGTAGTTGAGTTGCAGCGAATCGGCCAAGTGCAGCGCTAGGTTGGTATAGGCAACAGCTTCGGCCACTTTGCCTCGCTTTCTAAAGGTATCTCCCAGATTATTGAGTGTATTCACCAAAGCGGGCAAGTTATTACACAGGGAGTCGTAATGAGCCGATAGTAAGAAGTATTCGAATGCCTTATCGAACTGCCCCAGGTCTTCATAAACACTACCTATATTATCATAAATAGTGGCTTTTCCTCTGGGGTCGTCTAAAGCCTCGTAGAGCTGCAATGCTTTGTATTGATAGTAAAAAGCAGAATCGGCCTGGGCAGTTTTTTCAAAATAATGCCCAATAACGCCATAGGTTTCGGCCATTCCTGTAGAATCGGCCAGCTGTTCAAAAATGCTACGAGCCCTCTTATACTCTTTAATCGCTTCGGCCCATAAGTTATGAAACTGATAAGCCGCGCCTAGAGAAAGCAGGGTTTGGGCTGTCTCGGCTTTCATTTCTAGCTGACTAAACTTGGCTAGTGCATCGGTGAGGTAAGCAATAGCATTGTCATAAGCCCCTTGTAGATAGAAGACCTGCCCTATGGTGCGTTGCGCTTGCGCCTGCTGGTGAAGGTTGCCGGATTCAAGCGCTTCATCCAACGCACGTTTGGCATAGTAAAAGGCAGAATCCGGATCGGTAGAGGTATAAAAATTGCCCAGACCATTCAATGACCTAAGCTGCACGGAGAGTGTATTGGCCGAATTGGAGGAGGTAGAAATAAGTACATTATTGCTCCTTATCTGCGCCCAAATCAACGCAGATTGCCCAAGAATAATTAATCCTAGTACAGCCTTCCGAAACACTCAGGTAAGCTACAGCCCGAATGTTAGCTTAAGGGTTAGGCAATTTAAAGTTTGTGTGAAGTTTTGGGGTGAGAAAATAAAATGTGCTAGTACTGAAAACCGAAGCTTCCTTGAAGTACTATCAAAGGGTGTCAAATTACACAAAGACGATGATACGCCAGTTATTAGCCATATTTCACAATCACAAAAACTTACTCCTTATTGTACAACCTCAACCAGAAGCCTTATTGATTCATGAGAATCACCCAAGGTTGAAACCTTGGGTTAAAGATCAATATTCCTAAGCTTACGCTTCGCCTTCCAGTAGCCCCAAAGTAATTTGGGGCTTATGCCTTTTTTCCGCGAGAAGCTTCAAGCATATCCCACATTTCCTGAGGTATTTTTTCCAGATGACTAAACTCTCCGGCTCCCATTAACCATTCACCTCCATCAATAGTAACTACCTCTCCATTGACAAATGAAGAAAAATCAGACATGAGGTATGCTGCAAGGTTGGCAAGTTCCTGGTGTTCCCCCACTCTGCCTACGGGCACAAGCTTGGCTGGATCGAATTTCTTCACCAAATCTCCTGGAAGTAATCGACTCCAGGCCCCTTCTGTAGGAAATGGCCCTGGTGCAATGGCATTCATACGAATATTGTATTTAGCCCATTCCACGGCCAGTGAACGTGTCATAGCCAAAACGCCCGCTTTGGCACAAGCCGATGGCACCACATAGCCCGATCCCGTCCAGGCATAAGTGGTTACAATATTTAGTACTGTTCCTGCTTGTTTCTTATCAATCCATCGTTTCCCAAGGGCAAGGGTAAAGTTGGTCGTACCTTTTAAAACAATGTCTATAATGGTATTAAATGCCCGGTGCGACAAGCGCTCCGTAGGGCTCACAAAATTACCTGCCGCATTGTTTAAGAGTCCGTGAATAGCCCCAAAATGATCCTCAGTTTGTTTAAGAACAGCTTCTACCTGGTCATATTCCCTTACATCGCAAGCAATAGGTAGTACCTTGCCACCTGTTTCTTCCTCAAGTGCTGCGGCTGTTTTTTCGAGCACTTCCATCTTACGGCTGGTAATTACAAGGTTTGCCCCAAGCTCTAAAAAGTACTTACCCATAGACCTCCCAAGGCCTGTGCCTCCACCGGTTACAATTATGGTTTTACCTTTTAGTGCATCGTCTTTTAACATTCCATCTGTTCTCATGAGTAACTCTTACGTTTTTAGGTTTGTTGTTAAGTTATCGAATAATTCTCTGCATGCATAACATTTTGAACACCCAAAACTAAATTTCAAATTGGCTGTCATTTCATTAAATCTCGAACGAAATGAGCATATTTGCCTATAAGTCAAAAAACCTATGAGCCGTCTAAAAACTCACCTTATTTTCCTTGTTGCAGCCACCACAGTTTTAAGTTCTTGCGTGGCCAAAAAAGAATTCGATGCCCTCTTTAATGAAAAAACAGGCCTAGAAAATGAAAATGCCAACCTGAAAGAGCAGTTGGAAATTGCTGAAGAAAAGATAAGCAGGCTGGAAGTTCAGGTGGAAGAGTACAAAGGCAAAACTGCCGCCTTGCAAAGCGACCTTGAACTACTTACCAAAGAATACAATACCGTAAAAGCCGATTACGACAGAGTAAAACAACTTTATGACAACCTGCTAAGCAACAGTAGTCAATTAAATTCAGATCTGGCCCAACAGCAACAACGGCTTCTGGCCATTGAAGATGACCTCGAAATTGAACGAAAGAAAAATCAGGAACTGGCCGAGGACCTGGCCAAAAGAGAAGCGCGTGTGGCCGAATTGGAAAAACTAATTGCCGATAAAGAAAAGGCCGTTGAGCAACTGAAAAAGCGAGTTACAGATGCACTATTGAACTTTGATGAGGGCGAACTAACAGTTGAGGTAAAAAATGGCAAAGTGTATGTTTCCTTGGCTGAAAAGCTGCTTTTTGGTTCTGGAAGCACCAAGGTTGATGCCAAAGGGATTGAAGCACTTAAACAATTGGCCAATGCGCTCAAAGGAAATAACGAGATCAACATTATGGTGGAAGGCCACACCGATAATGTACCTATCTCACGTACATCTCAGTACATGAATGACAACTGGGACCTGAGTGTGATGCGTGCTACATCCATTGTCAGAATCCTTGTAAACAATGGAGTAAACCCTGAGACAATTACAGCCTCTGGCCGGGGCGAATACTCCCCTATTGCCATTAATAACACTCCAGAAAACAAAGCTTTGAACAGACGCACTGAGATAATACTCACTCCAAAGCTAGATGCCCTGTTTCAAATTTTAGAGACCTATTAAACAATTGGTCTGAAATAACGATTGTATCTCCATGAATGGCACCAACGAATATTCCGAATACAGCAAAGAGGAGCTTAACGCTAAATTGAACAAGTTCAAAAGGCTTCAGAAAGCTATTACCATTGCTGCAATTTTAGCAGCAGTGGTAATAGTCATAGTTTCTTATTTAAGGAATGCTCCACAAGGATACAAAATGGCTCCTATTTTTCTCATTGTAGGAATAGGTTACCCTTACCTGGCATTTGGAGGTATCAAAACCAAGATTCAACTTGAACTGGAGAACCGCTCAAAAAGCTGAGGCTCTTTCCATCAGGAAAGCACAAATCAGTGCTCCATAAGTGCCCAGGGCATAACCTAAAACAGCCAATAAAACCCCCACTGGTGCTAATGCAGGGCTAAAAGCAGAAGCTACAACTGGTGCAGAAGCCGCTCCTCCCACATTGGCCTGGCTTCCCACAGCCACAAAGAAGAATGGCGCTTTAATCAACTTGGCTACCACCACCATAATGAGTACGTGAAAGAGCATCCAGGTAATACCTATGGAGAATAGCCCCAAGTTATCAAACACCTCACGGATGTTCATTTTCATACCAATGGTGGCTACCAAAATGAAAATAAATACGCTACCCAACCGCGAGGCACCCGCTCCCTCGTATTTCCGCAAGCGAGTAAATGATAACCCAACACCTACTGTGGTAGCAATTACCACAATCCAGAAGAAACCTGAAGCTAGTGACTCTAACGAAAAACGCTTGAGCCATTCCATACGAGCAGCCAGCATTGGCGAAATCAAGTCAGATCCCCAATGAGCAAGAGCAGTTCCTCCAAATGCAATTGCCAGAATCATATAAGTATCGGCCAGGGTGGGAATCTTAGCTATACCGGCCTGATATTCTTCCACCCTTCTCTTTAAATCGTCTATAGCACTGGTATCAGACTTAAGCCAAGCGTCTACCTTTTTACTAATATTGGCTCCATAAAGAAGAAAACCGGTCCAGATGTTAGCACAAATCACATCAACCACAATCATGGTAGCGAAAAGGTCTTCGCCAACTTTAAAAATTTCCTTCATAGAGGCTTGGTTAGCACCTCCACCAATCCAGCTACCGGCCACTGTAGAAAGTCCGCGCCAAACCTCCTGACCCTCACCTACATCCAGCACACTGGGCGCAATAGAAGAAATAAGCAATATAGCCAAGGGCCCGCCCAAGACAATACCTACTGTTGCAGCTAAAAACATTATAATAGCCTTAGGTCCAAGGTTCATTATCCCTTTGAGGTCTATGCTCAAACAAAGCAAAACCAACGAAGCCGGCAATAAATAGCGCGAAGCCACATAGTATAAGTTAGACTGTTCTCCGTCTATAAGCCCCAGCGGCCAGTTGAGTAGTGCGGGCAAAAAATAACAGAGCAAAATACTGGGCACTATGGTGTAGAATTTCTTCCAAAAGGGTTTTCCAGAACTTGAAGTATAGAATACACAGGCTACCACCATTATGAGTAGTCCAAGAACAATGGCATCATTGGTAAACACCGGCATGGCTGTTTTTTTGGTTAGGCTTCAAGTATAGGAATTTTTCATTAGTTGAACCGCTGTTTTTATGGTCAAAACCTCAAAGCTCCTGTTCTGAAGCACCGTTCATCCTTCATTTAAGATTTTTATAAGGTTCGCACCCAAATACTCTTTAGAATCCCATATATTCGGATTTTAAATTTTTATCAATGGCTAATAGAGGAGGATTTTCAAGCAGACTTGGATTTATTGCTGCCGCAGCAGGATCGGCAGTTGGATTAGGAAACATATGGGGTTTTCCCTATGAAGTTGGACAAGGAGGTGGTGCAGCCTTTGTGGTAATGTACCTGATTTTCTGCTTTATACTCTGCTATCCGGTAATGGTTACCGAAATTGCCATAGGTCGTAAAACGGAGAAAAACCCGGTAGGTGCTTTCAATGCACTGGGCTTTAAAAAATGGAGTTTTGTTGGAAAACTCGGCATTCTCAGTGGCTTTCTTATTCTTTCATTTTACAATGTAATTGCCGGTTGGGCCTTTGGCTATATTTTCGAAATGGCTTCGGGCAACTTTGGTATAGCCGAGCAGTTTGGAGAGTTTGTTAAAGACATTTTTAAAGTTGGAGCCTATGGCCTGCTCTTTATGGCTACTACAGCCTATGTGGTTTCCAAAGGAGTTTCAGGAGGAATAGAGAAGGCAGCTAAGTTTCTGATGCCTACACTCATTGTAATGATTCTAGCCCTTGTGGTATATTCCTTAACCCTGCCAAATGCCGTAGAAGGATTGAAATTCTACCTTATACCTGATTTTTCTGAAATAAATGCCGAAGTAGTAACCAACGCTCTTGGCCAGGCCTTCTTCTCTCTTTCTTTGGGAATGGGCGCACTAATTACTTACGGCTCTTATGTAAATAAAAAGGAAAACATTGTCTCTGCTGCGGCCTTCATTACGCTGGCCGATGTGGGTATAGCCGTGATTGCCGGTATGATGATCTTCCCATTAATAGGCTTTATGAGTGGCGGTACCATGGAAGGCGTAGGTAGTGGCCCGGCCCTAATATTCGTTACCTTACCTCAAATTTTTGGTACCATTGGCGGTACCTTAGGAGCCATAGCCGGCACCGTGTTTTTTGTACTTCTGTGTTTTGCGGCCCTCACCTCTACCGTATCTCTGCTAGAAGTACCGGTAGCCTATGTGGTAGACGAGAAAAAGGTTAAAAGAAAAAGAGCTGTTTGGCTGGTGGCGGGGCTTATTTACCTCATTGGTATACCATCACTACTTGGCAATGGCTACTCAGACTTCTTCTCTAATTTCATTACCTACCCCGGTGCAGAAAGTGCCACTGACTTCCTGAGCTTTATTGCCAATGTGGCCAATGATTCCTTCCTTCCGCTGGGTGGCTGTTTAATTGTATTCTTTGCCGCTCATGTTTGGAAGAAGCACAATTTGGACGAAGAACTTGCCAACGGATCTCCGAACTATAAAGGCTCATTTGTTCAGAAATACTTACACTTTGCCATTAGCTATTTAGCACCAACCATTCTGGCATTTATCTTTATAATTACAGTGTTAAAAACATACTTTGGCGTAAACCTTTTTTAAAGCTTACACGAATTTCAGATATTGAATCCTCCCTGAAAAGAGAGGATTTTTTTATGCTCAAACTAAAACTGACTTTACTTCTGGGGTTACTCACAGGCCTATCAGCCTATGCACAATACCCCCTCATTGAAACCCGGGCCTATATATGCAAGCAGCCCATAGACCCACTGATGATTGACGGAAAAGCTGACGAACAATCATGGAAAAATGCTCAGTGGACAGACGATTTTGTAGATATTGAAGGGCATAAAAAACCTAAGCCCCATTTGCGTACCAGGGTAAAAATGCTCTGGGACGAAAACTACTTTTACTTCTATGCTGAATTGGAAGAACCCCACATATGGGCCAAACTAAAACAGCGCGATACGGTGATTTTTTACGACAACGACTTCGAAATATTCATAGACCCTGACGGTGACACTCACCATTATTATGAATATGAAGTGAATGCCTTCAACACCATCTGGGATCTTATGCTTACAAGAGCCTATAGAGACAATGGCCAGGCCATCGATCACTGGAATATTAACGGAATTCGTTCGGCTGTTCACATTGAAGGGAGCCTCAACAACCCCTCCGACACGGATAAATACTGGTCGGTTGAAGTAGCCATGCCCTGGAATGCTTTGGAAGAAGCGGCTTTTAAAGGGAAAAAACCTAAAGCCCGAGACGTATGGCGCGTTAACTTTTCCCGGGTTCAGTGGGATACCAAAATTGTAAATGGTGGATATGAAAAGATGGTTGACCCCAAAGCCAAACGACCGGTTGAACATAACTGGGTGTGGTCTCCTCAGCGCATTATAGCCATGCACGAACCCGAGTATTGGGGGCAGGTAGTCTTTTCGGCCAAAACGGTGGATCAACCTGACCAGTATGTATCTGATTTTGGCTCTGAAGAAGTGAGACAACTGCTGGCTCATATACACCGAAACCAACAGCAGAGCAAGAAAAAAACCGGCTCATACACTGCGGCAAAAGATCAATTGCTGGAAGCCAAAACGTTTCATGTAGGCAAACCTATTGTATGGCAGTTACAGGCCGATAAATACCGCTACCATGCCATTATGCAACACCCATTCAATGCAGGCATTGTGTGGCATATAGACGAAACAGGAAGACTCTGGAAAGAATTTAAGTAATGGATAAAAGACAGTTTATTAAACAACTAGGCCTTGGAACAGCGGCCATAGTGGGAAGCCCCCTGCTATTTCATTCATGCCAACCTAAAGACACCATCAGCGACTTTAAACTCTGGATTTGGACAGGTGGAGGCAATAAAACAGAAGCCGATTGGGATAAAGAGCTGGAAGGTCTTAAGAACCTGGGTTTCTATGGTGTTTTAGTAGGCGGTGGAAAACCCGTACTGGAAAAAGCTATTCCTGCCGCAAAAAAACACGGACTGCAAATACATGCCTGGCTATGGACCATGAACAGGCCGGGCGACCCAACCGCCCAGCAACACCCCGAATGGTATGCAGTAAGCCGAGAAGGCAACTCCAGCTTTGATGTACGGCCTTATGTAGACTATTACCAGTGGCTTTGCCCTACCAAACCTGAGGTTCAGGAGTTTGTCTTTAATGGCATGATGGAGGTGTGTGAAATAGAAGGATTAGATGGTATTCAGCTCGACTATGTACGGTACTGCGATGTAATTCTTCCCCGAGGACTATGGGAAAAGTATGATCTTGTGCAAGACCATGAAATGCCCGAGTTCGACTTTTGTTATTGCGAAGATTGCCGAAACAAGTTCAAAGCTGAACAAGGATACGATCCGCTCGACCTGGATGACCCAAGCACTGACAGCCAATGGAGACAATTCAGATATGATTCCATCACTCATTTGGTAAATAAAATTGCCGAAGGTGTTCATCAAAGAAAAAGGCAAATATCAGCCTCCGTATTTGCCACCCCATCGCTCGCCCGTAAAATGGTAAGACAAGACTGGGACAAATGGAACCTCGACTTTGTGTTCCCCATGGTCTACTATAAGTTTTATGCCGAAGATATAGGCTTTATGAAAAGAGCAACCGAAGAAGGTCTGAACGATTTAAATGGAAGCAAACCGTTGTACACAGCCTTCTACCTGGCCGACAAGAATGATAAGGAAGTGGCAGAAGCCGTAAAGCTTGTAAAAGACACCAAAGCCAATGGTATGGCCTTCTATGATTACGGACTACTTAACGAGTCCTTCCAAAAGACCATTACAGAAGCCTTGAAACAATAAGTGCTTCTCCAAAAGAAAAAGAGGCGGTCTCAAAAGTTGAATGTCATTCCCAATAAAGTTGAGCATGACCATTATAGTTGACTTTTGAGATCGCCTTCTTATTATAATCAACCTGCTACCCGAAAAATAGAACCGGACTTTGCATCTTTCAAAAGCTCATTGACTCTTTCGGCCCACCTTTTGGCCATTAGTGGTTCTCCATTTGGTAGGGCTGTTGACTCCGAATCGAAAAGAATTATCCTCTCTTGTGCCTTACCGGGTTCTGGATGAAAAATCAGTGAAACCTTATCCATGTAAGCTTCTTTTCCTACTTGCCTTTTTTGGATTGCTACCGTACAATTCTTCACCGCAACCAAATCTATGACCTTATTCGTAAAGCCAATCTTTTGATCTCTTGTATAAAAGAGGTATCGGTTTGTTTCATCGATACCCAACCCAAAATCAAGTCCCAACTCATGCGCCTCAACTTGGGTAGCCTGTCCTGTGGCAAGCACCTGTAACTGATTGATTAGTATTTTCTCTTTGTTCTTTCTACTTCTTTTTAAAAGCACAAATATGTATATGCATAGGGCTAAAATTGCCAGCCCAAATAGTGTTGTTCTAAACTCCATTTGATTAATAATTAATTGATAACAGAAATGACTTCTGTCTTAAACTGTTTGGAACGATACGAAGGGAATACCTTCAAAATAGACTAGCCACTAAACCGTAAAGCAGGGCCGTCTCAGGTGGTGTTTTCACAGCATCTGAAACACTCCTTTCCCAAGACATCAATGGAGACAAACCACAGAAGTCTGATGTTAACGGCTTAAGTAAGCTATCCCGTAAAAAAGGGCTATAAAAAGAAATGTTTTGGATAGAGCCTGGCTACAAGTTTTTCCAAAATAAGAGCCTCGTAGAAAACCCGTTTCTCCGTAAAAAATGCCAGCCTATGAGCTGTATCAAGAGCCTTCAAAGCTTTGGCATTCTCTTTCTGCAGGTCGGAAGGCGTTGGGTCACCGGAGTACTGAGTAAAACCGGTTGCTACAGACTTTACTAAGGATCCGGGGATAAAAAGAGGAGAATGAATCGATTGAATGGTCTCACCTTGTCCGTCAGTAACCAAGCCATGCAGATGAGCCGTTTTAGAGGCAAACAAACCCTGCCCAACCGTAAGCCCTACGGCCAGAAAGAGACTTACAAGAATAACTGACTTACGATACAATCTCAACAAAATGATATAAATACACGAAGTTAGGCGAAGTTAGGCGAAGTTAGGCGAAGTTAGTATCTCTTAGGAAGAAAAGGTACTAAATAGTTTTTAGGTGTAAAGAAGGGTGCCTCAAAAGCCACAAAACCCGTCCTTCTACTCCCAAGCCTCAGGGTCAGAATCCTTAGTACTGAAATTAAATTCCTAAAGCTCCTGAAACAAGACCGGCTGTAGACAGCGACAGGTTCTCGATGACGCTAGACTGAATTTTCAGACAGTCTCTAAGGTTAGTTACTGGTTTCTACCGGCACTGCCTTGGCCCACACTTTGGGTAGGTCTGGATTTTCTTTTTTATGCCACCAAACGGCATAATCGGCACCAGACTTACTGTAATACTTTTCGATGTATACATAATACTTCTTCTCCTTGGCATCGTAGTGCAAACCGGCATCTTTGAATTTCTTCTTCATTTGCTCCAATACTTGCTCATTGGCCGCTTTATCGGCCGAATTGGCAACCACAATAAGGTAGTTTTTTTTGTCATCTACTTTGTCTTGTGCCATAACCTGGCCTGCAAAAAAGCTCAACAAAAAAACCGTAAACAGAGAGGCGAATATTCTTTTCATTGTATAGGGTTTTTAATTATTCAGTGAAAATACTAAGATTATCCGTTTTGACCTAACCATAAAAAGCCACCCGTACGGTGGCTTTTTATTTTGGCTATTAACCTCAACCTTCAATAGCCCATCAACTTATTTTTTAATGATTTCCATTTCTACCCTTCTGTTAAGGGCCCGGCCTTCTGCAGTATTGTTATCAGCCCTTGGATTGGCTATGCCATAGCCTTCGGCCTCTAACCTGTCGGCCTCAATTCCCTTGCTCATCAGGTAGGCCTTAACTGCCTCTGCCCTGCGTTTGGACAGTTCCAGATTAGACTGGGCATTACCGCTATTGTCTGTATAGCCCGATAGCTTGAGTCTCAACTCTGGGTTGGCAGTCATTAACTCGGCCACCTGATTGAGCGCATCGTGCGACTCTTCTTTCAGGTTGGCACTACCGGAGTTAAAGGCAACTGATTCTGTAGCCAGGCTCAGGGCTCTTTTTATTTCTTGCTCCCTTTCTAATGCCAGTCTCTCCAACTCTTTCATTCTTGCCAGTTCTATAGCCTCAATACGCTTTCTCTCTCTTTCAGCTTCTGCATTCTTGATAGAGTCTTGTCTTGCTTTTTCAGCTCTCAGGGCTTCTAGTCGTGCGGCTTCTACCTTGGCCAGCTCTTCTTGCTCTATCTTCTCAAACAGTGCTTTGTAGGCTTCTTCGGCTCTTTGGTTCTTCTCTTTCTTTTTGCCTTCTTCCAGGCTCTTCAAGTAGCACAGGGCCTTTTCCTTGTCTTCCGGATTCACCAGGTTCTCATCGAAAATGCGCTGGTCTATGATTCTGTTCACTACGGCAAGCCCTTCTTCTTCACACACATTGGCCTTTTCTTCCGGGGTATTGAGTTGATAGTGAACACCAAATTCATTGAAGCCATCGGCCAGGAACGGGGCGTCTTTCTGCCCAAAATCATAGTTGTAGTTAAACAACAGCTTGGGCAACACCTGGGCACCAAAGCCTATGGATGGGCCATAGTTATCACGATAGCCTAATGAGGCACTGAATTTTTCCTTGAAATTGGCCTGAGCCATCAGGTCTAGTTCGGCACCTATGGTTTCTCTCATCCTCATGCCCAAATAGGGTGTCAGGCTCAGATCCGGATTAATGGTAAAGCTGTAACGCACGCCTCCTATAAAGTCAGGCACGTTGTCATCGTTAATGCGGATATAGGCATCGTCTGACAGGCTTTGGTTGATTACGGTTGGAACGGCCACGTCTACGCCTAATCTGCCACGTCTGTAGCTGGCCGATAAGTCTACACTCAAGGAGCTTCCGTTATTGCCCAGTAGGTCTACCAGCACATTGTCCGATGGGTTTTCCGGGTTCACTCTTTCTTCGTTCAGACTGAAGAAGGAAAGACCAACCTGGCTACCTATGCTCAGTCCATCGTTTCCTTCGCCAAACAGCTTATAACCTACTCCTCCTGAAAGTTTTACCTGGCTGGTGAAGCCTATATCGGCTGTGGTCAGGTTACCGGTAAAGGCCAGTTTATTTCTAAAGGTGGAGTTATAGGCCAGGGCGAAGTTTTTTGGAGCACCGACCAGCCCCCCAAACTGGTCGCGGTACACTAAACTTATGTAACGGTGCTCCTGAAAGACTGCCCCGGAAGGGTAAGCCAAGGTTGCGGCATTGTAATACTGGTTGTACAAAGGTACTTGCTGTGCCTTGGCCCCTACTGCAATCAAAGCCATAGTGAAGGCAAGGATGAATTTGTTTCTGATGTTTTTCATTTGCTTATGCATGACTTTGATGTTTATCTGTTTCTAATGATGGTTAAGAAGCCTTTAATGGTTCTGGCTGGGCTTGTGGACTGCTCGTTTTCAAAGATGAGTATCTCGTAATAGTAGGTACCATCCGGTACCGGATTGTCTTTGAATGTTCCGCCCCAATCGTTGGTGTAATTCACTTTACTGTAGATGAGTTTTCCACCTTGTGCAAAGATTTTTACTTGGTTGAACGGGTTGTCCAGCAGGTCTTCAATCACCCAGGTTTCGTTGATTCCATCACCGTTTGGCGAGAACACGTTCTTTACATCGGCACCTGGTTGGTTCTGGGTGTATTCCCTCACCGGCTCGGCCACCACATCTTCAATGGTTATGCTGAAGGTTTGCTCGAAAGTAAGCCCTCCTGCATCGGCTACCTGCACACGGATGCTTCGGCTTGCTCCATCTTCAAAATCTATGGCTCCGGCTGTGCTCAAGGTGTTGCCACTAATGGCAAACTGCGCATTATCGGCATCGCCATCACCGGCCACCAGGCTATAGGTAAAGCTGTCTCCATTGTCCGGGTCGAGCGACATAAGCTGACCTACCTCTTGGGCTTCATCGGCTTCTTCAATGGTGGCATTGGTAAGGCTCAGCGTAAATGGTGCTTCGTTTACATTGGTCACCGTAATTTCAAAGGCCTTGGCAAAGGTTCCGCCTTCTCCATCGTTGGTTTCAATACGAACAGAGTAGCTGGCTTTATCCTCAAAGTTGAACGAAATATTGTTCGTTTTTAAGGTTGAACCGTCAACCGTGAAGCTGGCATTGTCGGTATCTCCTGCCCCACTTACTAATGCATAAGTGTGGGTGTTACCGGCATCGGCATCGGCCGTAGTCAGTGTTCCAATAGCTGCATCCAACGCATTGTTCTCCGCTATTGAAGTGGCACTTATAGTGATGTCGGTTGGGAAGTTATTGAAGTCATCATTGACAATGGTTACCGTGGCTCCATCCGTAATATCAACCCCCAAGGCAGTGCTTAACTTACTCATTGAAACGGTCAGTGTTTCATTGGCCTCAATAACCAGATCGTTGGTTGGAGTTACGGTAAAGGTTTGTGTTTCTCCGGCTGTTCCGGCAAAGGTCAACACCTGTCCCGCAACGGCTGTGTAGTCGCTATCGGTTAGTGTTGCTGTTCCATCTGCTGTATTTACTTCTACCGTGAACCCGCCCTGAACGGCATTGTCTATGGTAGCGGTAACTGTAATGGCTCCGTCTCCTTCATTTCCGCTGGCATCGGCAAGGGTTACAGCCGCAACATCGTCATTCTTGATTGTCAATACGGCCTGATCTGTGATTACTACATTGGCTGTGGTTCCGGCCAGGTTGCTCAAGGAAACGGTAAAGGTCTCATCGGCTTCGAGTTTACTATCAACGCCCGGTGCAATGTCGAGTTGTTGAGTTTCGCCATCGGTTCCGCTAAATGTTAATGTAGCTCCACTTACAGCAGTGTAGTCTCCATCGGCCACTGTAGCCGTGCCATCGGCAGTCGATAAATCAACTGTAAATCCGCCTTCTATAGTCCCTTCAAGTGTAGCTGTGATTAGGAAAGACTCTCCATCTTCAAACTGGCTCACATCTTCAATGGTCACCTGTGCATCGTTGTTCACTATGGTATAAGTGAACACCGTATTGGTACCCAAGCTGGCACCAGAGGCATTGGATAGGGTTATCACTACCGTCTCATTTTCCTCAATAAGTGCATCGTCAACAATTGTCAGGTCTATCGTTTTACTTAACTCTCCTGCTGCAAAGCTGAGCGAACCATTAGCAAGGGTGTAATCTACTCCACCTCCTGTGGCTGTACCTGTTATTGTATAGTCAACCGTGGCGGCAGAAAGACCAGCCTGATCCAGGTTCACCACAATGCTACTGCTGGTCACTGATTCTGCACTGCTCTCAGCCGTTGTGTTGAATGAAACTACTGGCACATCATCGTTTAGGATGGTTATTATCGCCTCATCCGTAATGGTTACTGTGTTCGCAGCATCTGTCACCAAGTTGCTCATGCTTACCATCAGTGTCTCATCGCTCTCCACACTCGAGTCGGCCGTTGGGGTGATGGTAAAGCTTTGGGTCTCTCCTACTGTTCCGGCAAAAGTGATTGTTTCAGCAGTCACAGCGGTGTAATCCGTACCTGCTTCGGCAGTTCCATTGCTTGTACTTACATCTACCGTGAAGCCATCGACTACAAAGGCATCGGAAGTTAGGGTCACCGTAATAGCACCATCATCTTCATTGGCCGATACATCGGCAATGGTCACCGTGGCTGAACAAGCCTGCGAATCGTTCTCTATTGTCCAGTTGAAGTTGTCAATCAAAGATTGTCTGGCGGCTGCACCTGCGCAGTATTGAAGGCCTTCAACTCCAAAATTGACATCACTTTGTAATTGTTGAGCGGCCCAACCAATAAGGGTAGCATCGTAGTTAGCCACCGACATACCTGAATGGCTAAAAATACTGTTTAGACTACGAACTCCTGAAATGTCCCAGGCGCTGAGGTCCTGATCGAATGCTGTCGCATTTTCAAACAGGTTGTTCATGCTGGTAATGCCATTATCGCCAGTAGTCAAATTCCAACCGCTAATATTTTGGTTGAAGGCTGAGGCATTTTTGAACATGCTATTCATGCTTGTGGCGGCACTCATATCCCACTCACTGATGTCCTGATTGAACACCGAGGCTCCTCTGAACATGCTGCCAAAATTGGTTACTGAGCTTACATCCCAGTTTCCAATATTCTGATTAAAGGACTCGGCATTTTCGAACATGGAACTCATGTCTACAATATTGCCAGTCTCCCACGATGAAATGTCCTGATTGAAGGCCGCTGCCTCATAGAACATTTGGTTTAGCCTGTCGGCATTAGGGAATCTCCATGAGCTAATATTCTGGTTAAATGATCTGGCATCTCTGAACATGGCCGTAAGGTTTTCGGCATTGGTCGGCTGCCAGTTGCCTATGTCTTGGTTAAAGGCATGGGCATCTTCGAACATACGCTCCAATTTAGTGGCATTGGAAATATCCCAGTTGCTGATGTCGCCATTAAACGCATCGTTATTCTGGAACATGGCCTGGAAGGTTTCCACCTTGCTCACATCCCAGGAGTTAAGGTCTTGGTTAAAGGCGTCAGCATCATTGAACATCGCATTCATTCTGGTTACGTTGCTCACATTCCAGCCATCGATGTCCTGATTGAATGCTTTGGCATCGTCAAACATGTTCGAGATATCGGTTACACTACTCACATTCCAGCCTGTGATATCACCATTGAATAGCAATGCATTATCGAACATCTTATCCATTTTAGTCACACTGCTCACATCCCATGAATTGAGATCTTGATTGAACACCGCTGCATCAGCAAACATGGACGACATCGATGTTACCGAGCTTACATCCCAAGCATCAACTGGTTGATCAAAACTCTGAGCATAGCTGAACATGTAAGACATATCTTGAACAGCGGATGTATTCCAGTTGGAGATGGATGAATTGAAGTTTTCAGCCTGAGCAAACATGTAGGACATATCGGTTACTGCACTGACATTCCAGCCACTTATGTCTCCATTAAAATCGCTCTCTTTGAACATCTCAGACATATCGGTGATGTTAGAAACGTCCCAAGATGTTAGGTCTGGGTTACCAATGAAGGTTCTCTCGAACATGCGTTTCATTGAGGTTACCTGGGTAAGGTTTGGAGCATCAGTAGCATTGATATCGAAATCAGCAGCGATGAATGCACCTTCCATACTCTTCCACTCAATATCGCCCCACTGCTCAACAGATCGAAGTCTGGAGAAAGACAATTCAAACTGTGGAAACTGCCCACTTACCTTAACAGTGTAAGTGCCCTCAGCCACATAAGTATGTGAGGCTGCGCCCGTCTGGTTTGTTTCAACAGTGCCATCACCCCAATCAATGTCGTAGAGATAGGTGTGACTCCCCAAAGTGTTGAAGAATGTTCTGGAACGATTCACATCTCTGCTGGTTATCTCCCAGGTGGTAATGAATGGTCTCTGCTCTACAGTCAGTTGACCATTAACTAAATTGAGGTTATAGTTAGTTGCAGCACCACCAGTAAGGGTGATATCATACGTTCCAACGGGGCTCGACTCGGTTGCCGTGGTGGCTATGGTCGGTTCTGTAATATTGGCTTTAGAGTCTCCATTTACAAAACCTGAATAGCTTATGGTAAGCTCAGGGTTAGCCTCTCCCAAGTATTTGGTCTGATCGTCTGCCGCGGCAGTCAAATCGGCCTTTTCGATGGTCAGGTCAGCACTCACGAAACTTATGTCGTAGTTAGGGTTGAACAGGCTACTCTGCAAGGCATAAGTACCTACATCTTCACCTGCAACCCTGGTAATTGCACCACTCAGTTCATCACCGGTATTCAATGAACCACTGGTGATTGAATAAGCAAAGTCAGGGTCATTGTCGCCATAGGTTTTGGTTGCGGCCTGGGCTGTTATGGTCAGGCTTCTTTGTGAAATAGTGAATACTCCCGGAACAGCCGTTATTTCATAGTTAGCGGCATCGGTACCGTCAGTCAGGTTAATGGCATAAGTACCCGGTGCTTCACCAGCATCTCTGCTTACGGTCACCACTTCATCGTCACCAACTATAGAACCGCTGGTTACGGTAAATTCTAAGGTCGGATCGGTATCGTCAACTACCTTACCGGCATCGGTTGCTTTCAATGCTATGGCCTTTTTAGCCACTGTTATGGTGCCTTGTACCTGACGAGCTGTATACTCGGCATCTTCGGCAAGGCTTACATTAACGGTAATCTCACCCGCATTACCCAAGGTCACAGTAGAACCATTGATAGCCGCTCCGGTTTGGTCATTATCGAAGGTGTAAGTAATTGCCCCCGATGAATTGGTCGAAGCACTTAAGTCAAAGTCGGCATCACCATAAGTTTTGGCTATATCACTTAGTGAAAGGCTTGGCGTTTTCTTGGCAATAGGGCCTACCGCTAGGCTTTCAACATCGGTACCACTAACCTTACCATCGTTCGGTGTTACCTCAAAGCTGATGTATTTACCGGCATCGGCAGCCGTTAATACATAAGTAGTGGTGGTGGCTCCTGCTATTTCTGTTTTGCCGGTTCCTGAGTTGTCGTCAGAACGGTACCATTTAAATGTGGAATTATCGGCATCCAATTCGGCATCTATAAAGTTATAAACACCGCGCAATGGGGCATCTACTTGCAGACTGAACACTACATCGGTACTTACTGCATTTACTGACGGTGCTGTGTTGCTTGCCTCAACAGTAATAGTGAATTGCTGATAGGCCTTATCATCGAACTGATCTGCCAGCTCGAGTTGTACTAAATGTTCTCCCACATCTGATGAAGAAGGGTTACCACTCAGTACAAATCCGTTTACTGAAAGCCATGTAGGGCCCACCAGTTTTACCAGTGTAGGCACATCGTTGTTCAGGTCTTCATAGGTGACTGTGTAGGTGTATGTCTCGTTGTCCATCACAGTGGTGACGGCATCGGAGGTAAAGGCCGGAGCAATATTGGTAAAGCCATCGTTAATCACTATTGGCCCAAAGAATGTGCTTTCTTCTGCTGTTCCGGTCAATACACCATCGCCAGGCGTTACTTCAAAGCTCAAATACTTACCATTGTCATCATTCACAACGGTGTAGCTTTTGGTGGTTGCTCCTGCAATAGCCACTCTATTAGCACCTGCAGAATTATCGGCTCGGTACCATTGGAAGGTCGTACCCGATTCAGGGTCGTCATTCGCATCTGAATATGCGTACGAACCTTCCAGTACCCCATCAACAACCAATGATTTTTTAATGGCCACTGCCTGCGCCACTGGAGCCACATTGGCTTCTTTTACTGTAAAGTTCCAGGTGGTTTGGCTGGTCAGTCCTGCTGAATTATTGCCATCGGCATCAACAAAGGCTGAGGCATCGAAAGTAACCGTGTAGAATTGCCCTTCCAGTAAATCACTGTCTGGGTTAATAGTTACATCTGCTCCTGAAATAGCCACCTCATTAGAAGTTACATCAATAACAGTTGCAGTTCCTGTTGCAGGTGTCAGAGTGATATTACCTGTTCCTTTGGTCACCGTTTCGCTCATGGTGAAACTCAGGTTGGCATCTTTGGCCACATCTACCGAGCCATCGGCTGGTATAGTGCTGATTACCGTAGGTACCACAGCAGCCACTACCGGCCCTGTATAGGTGGCGAATGTTTGTGTTCCTGCATCCGTTCCATCGTTTGGTGTTACCGCAAACGTGATATACTTACCCACTTCAGAAGAAGTGAGGGTATATGTGCCTGAGGTTGCTCCACTTATTGCAGTTCTATTGGCCCCGCTCGCATCATCGGCTACATACCATTGAAGAGTTGAACCCGATTCTGCATCGGTATCTGCATCGCTATAGTTATAAGAACCTGTAAGCTGCAGATTGGCTTCTAAGCTACCAGCAATGCTTACACTACTAGCTACCGGTGCCGTGTTAGGCTGGCTTGCCGTGGTAAAGCTAATCACCGTTGGATCGGTAATGGCTGCAGTTTTCACTTCATTATTGCTAATGAAGGCTTCGTTCTCTATCAGAAGGTAGTAAGCCGTATTGTACGCTAAATCGCTAGACGGATTGATGGTTACTTTAGAACCACTGTAGGTCAAGGTGTTGGCAGGGAAAGTTTCAACCACATTATCATTGGCATCATATAGCACCACATTGTTGGCTGTGGTTCCTCCTTCTCCGTATACATAAGCCTGAATGTTTTCGCTATAGGTCAGTGTTATGTTGGCCGAAATGGCCACATCTGTGGCATCGTCTGCCGGACTTGTGGCAGTGAGCATTGGGGTGCTTGGCAAGGCCAAAGTAGTGAATCGCCAAACGGTTGGGTCGGAAATACCCACGTGATATCTGGCTTCTTCATAGGAAACAATAAAGCCATCGTCTATCAATACATAGTATTCGGTTCCCGGCTCCAGTTCATCATCATCGAATTCGAAGCGGATAATAGGTTCATCACTTCCATACGAAAGGTCTCTGCTATTTTCTCCATCGTATGCAATGGTCTTCACCAATTCATTGGTAGAGGCTTTGTATATTTTAAAAGCTCCTAGCGGGTCTCTTTCCAGGCCTACGTTTTGGCTGGTAAAGAGCTTAAAGTCATCTTCCGAATCGGCTTCATAGGAAGAGCTTCCTGTGGCCGGGAAGAAGCGGGTAATAATGTCCTCTTCAAAATCTTCGGTAGTAAAGGTAAAGGTTGTCTTATCGTTTACTTCCGCAAGCGCTTTAGTTCCGTCAAGGTTTAGTATAAAGCCCTGGTCGTACTGCACATAGTAAGACACTCCTCTTTCCCAGGTTTGTGAGAACCTGATGGTGGCATAGGCTCGCGAAAACTGCGGCTGATTAGTTATGGTTACAGCAGAAGCATCGATGGTTTCTAACACGCTATCATCGCTGGTTCTGTAAACTGTTAGTGTTCCCGAACCTTTTTGGATAGACTCACCAAAGGTGAAAGACAACTTATCACTGTCCATAAGTGCATTTTTAGTTGCACTGGGGTTGGTAGAAGTAATTGGCAGTGCCTCCACGGCTTCTTCGGTGGTAAAACTCCAGGAGGCTTTATTGACAATTCCTGAAAAGAACACCTCTGTATTGGCTACGGAAAACGCGGTTTCGGGAATTAAGATGTAATACTCTGTTCCATTGTCGAGTGTAACATCTCCCAGCGAAAGCTGTACAGTGGTGCCATTGACTGTTACCTGGTCTGAATTTACTGCAATGGTAGCTACAGTAGCATCGTCTAAAGTGCGCTTAATGAGTATGTCTCCCGAGCGAGCAGCAACGGCCTGATCGAAGACAAACTCGAAGTCTGTGTTGGTGGCTACATCCACGGCATCATCTGCCGGGGTAAGGTCATTCAATACAGGAGAATCCACCGAAGCTGAAACAGTTAGCACAGCTGTATTTGACACTTCTTCGCAGTTAGCTTTGGTGACTACTACAAAGTATTGCGATTGATCAAGATCTTCGGTCAAGTTATTAATGGTGAGTGTAGCCGTAGTAGCTCCTTGAATTTGGTTATCGGCAGAACTATCTGGGTTGTTTTCCAAAGACTTGTCTGAATTAAGCTGTAATACTTTCTTGGTGTCGTCATTGACAATAAAGACTACATTGTTAGACAAGTCGACCCTGTTGATCTTATTCGTAGCACTTATTAAACTATTGCTTATCGAGGTCCAGCTTTGCCCTAAGTCGTCAGACTCGAACAGTCCAACTCCATTGGGTGAAACATATAGTTTGGTTCCGTCATAGACAGCTGGACTTACTGACGAACTAAACTCTGAGATTCCTTGCTCATTACTGGATATACTTGTCCAGGTGTCTCCCCGGTCTGTTGAAATAAGTAATCCCTCATTGGTAGAAACAAAAACATTGCTGCCTCTAGAAGTTATATGTCTGACAATGTTGTTGATGCTAAATCCATTATCGGAGGTAAGTACAAGATTCCAACTTTCACCACCATCTTTAGATATAGAGATTTCGTTTCCTGTACCTGCATATATTGTCTCACCCGATTTAGATACCGTTACAACCGCTTCCTGACTTAAGAAACCCGTTTCTTGAGTGCTTACAAAGGTCCAGCTTTCACCTCCATCTTTTGAAATACCCACTCCTCGATTTGTACCTACCACAAGAGCAGAGGCATCTACAGCAAGGGAAGCCACATAAGGAACATCCGGGAAGCCACGTTCATTGGCCGATATGGTGGTCCAGGTTTCTCCGTTGTCTTCAGAAATACTTATTCCTGAATCTGAACCTACATAAACATTGTCTCCCGAAGTACGAACTTGTGTTATCAATGAGGCATTGGGGAACCCGTTTTGCCCTAGGGGAACCGTGGTCCAGTTCTGTCCCATATCTGTGGTATAAACAAACACACTAACGCCCGGCACAATGGCTCGGTTAATAGCAAAAAACTTAGTTGAGGTAGCCGCTACGGAAGAAATGTAGTTCCCTGCAAATGCCGACTGATGTACGGGTATATTGGTAATTTCTGTAGCTTCCTCAAAGGTGCCTCCCCCTATTGATTTTTCGAACCACTGATAGCTTGCCCCTGAAACCTCCGGCACTGAGAAAGTAGCACTCCCTACCACATACCCGACAGTATTTGTTGGTTGTGTAAGTATCAAAGGCTCACACGCTGTGTGGAAAGTCCAGGTGTCTTTATTGGTTATAGCCAGGTTTCCGACATCGCTTTCATCCTTTACCAAATTGGCACTCAAAGTAACGTAGTATTGGGTGGCATAATCCAGCGAAACACCGGAAGTAATAGAAACCGTTGTTCCATCAATAGTCAGATCATCTGCCGTAAGTGTTTGCACTAGGGCATCGGTAGCATAATCATAGATTTTCAACTCTCCTGTACCTTTGGAGACAGGCCTGCTAAACTCAATGCTCAGTTCGGTATCGATAGCAATATCGGTGCTTGCCTTAGAAGGAGTATAGGACAATGCGACCGGCACATCTAGTACTGTGAGGGAGGCATTATCTGATGTTTGCGTACAACCATCTTTAGTAACTACTACAGAATACTTAAATCCGGAAACGTCTAAGCTAAGGTTCGAAACGGTAAGCTGGTGGGACGTTGCTCCTTGTATTTGATTGGTTCCAGTATTTGTATTAGACAAACGAACCTTATCACTATAGATAACCACATTGTTTCGATGGGCGGGGACTACATAAATATCATCATTGACAAATTCGAAACCTCCGAAGCTATAATCACCTGCTTCCATATCGAAGACCAACTCCCAGTTATCGCCATAGTCACTAGACTTATAGAGGGCTGTTAAATGTGAAATATAAAGTTCTCCATCAATAAGCTTTATGTTTTCAATGTAGTCTGCACCCGACTCATTGTTAGATCGTTCAAAAACTATCTCCCAGGTTGCTCCCCCATCGGAAGACCTCGCCAGGTCCTGAGCAGAATTGAAGGAGTAAAAGATGTAATTATCATCTGCTGCAATAGTATGCCTTAGATAGGAGTCACTTGAGTTTAAAGAGATGTCTGCCCAAGTACTACCGCCATTTTCTGATTTAAATAATCCACCACTATTCGAAACATAAATGGTATTGCCATGAAAGAAGATGTTGCTAATTAGCCTGGTATTATGTCCGTAAGTCATATTAGAAAGAAAAGTACTCCAGCTATCTCCTCCATCCTCGGATTTGTAAACCTTTCCTGCCACAACATAAAGGTCTCCTTCATACTCAAAAACGTTGTAGA
The DNA here is from genome assembly GCF_014653175.1 of Roseivirga thermotolerans. Taxonomy (GTDB): domain Bacteria; phylum Bacteroidota; class Bacteroidia; order Cytophagales; family Cyclobacteriaceae; genus Roseivirga; species Roseivirga thermotolerans. Next base: position 565,570 of record NZ_BNAG01000002.1, on the reverse strand, counting down.
CTCTTTCATTAGCAAATACGGTAGACCAGGTTTCGCCCATATCATCTGATATAGAGAGGCCTTCCAGTGTTCCTGCAAAGAGTTTTTCATCGGTTGCAAAAACTTTTGTTACATAATCTGATGTTGAAAACCCGTTGGTTAAAGCGTTATAATAACTCCAGGTTTGTCCCAGGTTTTTGCTCAGGTATAGACCACGTCCTGTAGCAACCAGCAGATTATTCTCATGAATAAAAATATCTTGACCCCTACCGTTTATTCCCGTGCCAAATGCATTTATCTCATTTAGGTTGGTATACTCTTTTTGGTCCTTCTTTTCATACCACTGATAAGTGGCTCCAGCTATTTCTTCCACTTCGAAAGTAACACTGCCTAATACACCCGCTGTTTTCGAAACAGGCTGGGTAGGAATCAAATTAGTATAGCTCAAGCTAAAGTCATCTGATTTTTGGAATAGCGGTGTACCATAGGTTACGGAATATTGTGAGGTACCTTCTTCTACCGTTATGTTGCCGGTGGCATCGGTATCAAATTCAGCACCATCCTTTTTCCAAGAGAATGAATAATTAGCAGAGGCATCATAATTAGTGATTTCAGCTTCCTGGTTTGTTACAAATATGGTGCTGTGAGAGGCCAGGCCATTGTTGCCGTTGTCGGTAAGGTCGCGCATTTGGTTGTCTGCAATATTCTTATGTGTACCATAAGCTGCTACCAAATTAGTGGCATCATGGGCCGGGGCAGCAGTCATAATTGCAGAAACTTCTTCGTTGCTCAGCACTTTGTCCCAAATGGTAATTTCCGCAAGCTTGCCGTCTAAGAACCCTTCCGGTTTGTTATCGTTATGGCGTGCACCCAGTAGGGCAAGCCAACCGTCTGAAACAGGCATATTGAGCGTACCACTGTCTTCTTCTGTACCATTTACATAAATCTTGGTTTCACCGGTGCTATGATCGTAAGTATAGCCTACATGGTACCAGGTGCCATTGCTAAGCGCGGTAGAGGAGTTAATTCGGCTGGAACCATCAAACACAGCCAGCTTCTCGGTTTCTCTTAAGTAAAAGCGGCTCTCCTGGTCTATGTCAGTGTTCTGAAGCACAAATACATTGTTGAAATCACCGCTGCCTATATTACTTTCTTTGTTGATCCACATAAAGACGGAACGGTTTTTTCCAACCAAAGCATTGGCCACAGTGTTCACTTCAATGTAATTGCTCTCGGTTTCTTCAAAGTCCAGATAATTCACCTGACTGGTTGTTACCGTCCGGGTTACGGGATCGTTTGAGCACAGGGTTTCGTCAGTAATTTGGTCTACCGTAGTGGTATTGTCATTTACCGTCATAGACCATGTGTCGGTGCTTTGAATAAAGCTGCGAGCCGCAGTAAATGTATAGTTACCTGCTTCCACGTTGGTGGTAAAGGTATTAGCTGTAGAAACTTCTGTTCCGTCTTTTTTCCATGAAATATTCTCATACCAGTCTACGGCATTGAAACCAGCAACCGACTGAACATTTCTGAAGTCAATGACAAAATTGTTTTTCATTACTCCATCATTCCCTTTGCCTGAATGGTCTTTGAGTACGGCAGTATCGTCATTGCAATCTCCAAATACGGAGTAATAGCCCACAAGATTGGCATATTTAGGATGGCCATTATTGATTTTGGCCTTCATGGCTTCTCTAATATCGGCCCCGGTAAGCACTTCGTCCCATACAGAGATTTCTGCCATGTCGCCATTGTAAAAATCACTGGTACTACCTCCATCAAACTCCTGACCCAATGAATATTGTGCAGATGCATTTGGAACGGAGGTTCCGGTAGTAAATCGGTCATTTTCTATACCATCAACATAAGTTACCGTTTCACCTGTGGTATGATCGTAGGTCCAGCCTACATAGTGCCAGATGTTACCGCCCATGTTGTACGATGAAGACTCATTGGTGGTGCCCCCTCTGTTTACTTCCAGATTATTGCCATCATCATCAACCCAAAGGAAAGACAGGTTATCTCCGTTAGCTGCATTTACCGCAAACAGTACCTGATTGCTACTCACACTGTTTTCTGTCTTTACCCACATAAAGACAGAGCGGCTTTTTCCATCTAAATCATCTTGCAATGCATTTAGGTCTACCCAGAATTGCTGTGATTTATCGAAGGAAAGTACACCTGTAGCGTTGGTGTTGGCCTGATAGGTTACGTTACCTGATTCGGCAATGGTGGCATCTACAAAAACATCTAAATCAACTTCTGCCCTATCGAAAGTGACATTATATACTGTTCTGGTTTGGGCGTTGGTGTCTTCGTCCAGAACCGAGCCTGTTTCTGTAATTACATTACCGAGTGGAGTGGTATAGGAAAGATTCGCACACTCTGTTACATTCACCTCGTTACAGGTAAATCCATCAGGGCAACAGGTAATGGATTCATCGACTGTGATATTATAAGTAGTAATGGTGGTTCCGATGGTTTCCTTAACAGAGGTGGTTTCTGTAATCACCTGCCCTCCGGTTGTAGTGAAACTCTCTGAGCTACAAATGGTCTCGCTTACATTATTACAGGTAAAACCATCAGGACATAATTCAACAAAATCAATCACCAAGCGTGAAGGTTCGCCTTGAAGGTTTGCTTGTTGATTTGTATTAAAAGCATAAATCCAATAGGTACCAGATTCAATGTAGTGTTCATTGACTAAAAGTGTTCGATCAGTCCTCCAACCATTACTTGGGTAGCTACTTAGGTCAACAGGAAATTCTATCGCATCAGCTCTTAGATAGTAAGACTCCCAGTCTTCATCATAGTCATCACTATTCTTTGCTTCTTCGGAGAAATACTTTTCTGACCATTTATAACCCGTATCAGACCCCATGGTACTTTTAAAGCCACAGAAGTTCATTGGAGATGAAACATAAGTAAGCTCCGATGTTTCAGTGATATTCTCGCTATCAGCTTTATAGAGCTTTAAGCCTGTACCTAAAGGATTCATCCTATCAAAAGCTGCAAACAATGATCCGTTAGAAGGAACAGTCACTTTATACCACACTCCCGAACAACAAGGTACATCTGAACATTGGCCCATCATACCTATGGGTGTTCCGTTGGCTGTAGCATCTGAGTCAAAGCCCTCTTCTAGGTAAGGAAAGGAGGTGACCTCTATGGGCGTAGGTAACGTAGTGTAAGGATCTCTGCTTGCCTGCCCTAAAAGCGAGTTGCTCCCAAAGCATAAAAGACCAACAAAGACAACGAGTCTGATGAAAGGATTAAAATTCATAAAGTTGATGTTTCGGTATTCAATAGTTAGTAGCGAATAAACCAATGGTTTATACAGCATGAAAAATTTTGTTCTGAACTAGGGCTGGCTTGTTCTGAATGTGAATTGATTGATAATTTCTATTTGGTTCGGGCCTCGATTTGGCTTTTGACACTCTACCATGGTAGGGCAGAAACTCCCTCTCAGAGTGAAAGGGAAGAAATGCAAAAATTGACGTTGAGGCTTACGCAGTAAGCGCACAAAGATAATAATGTATAGCTGGCAACCTGAGCAATTGTTCTGAAAGTAGTGATTTTTGTTCTGAGCCTCCTCCTTTTCGGGTTTAGTTTTTGCCCGGAGCAAAGGCTGAAAAACTAGCTTTAGAGACCTGGAAAGGCCATTGTAACGCAAGGGACCGCTTTGTGTACTGTCTTCTGATTGGCGGGCTTTCGGTGTTCTTTTTTGAATAGACCCTGAAACAAGTTCAGGGTGACGTGCTATTTAGGGTGATGGGCTATTCAAATTGATGTGCTGCTCAGGCTGACGTGCTATTCGAGGTGGCGTATTACTAAGGGCGATGTTTTTTTGAGTAGACCCTGAAACAAGTTCAGGGTGACGTGCTATTTAGAGTGATGCGCTATTCGAGTTAATGTGCTACTCAGGCTGACGTGCTATTGGAGGTGGCGTATTACTAAGGGCGATGTTTTTTTTTGAGTAGACCCTGAAACAAGTTCAGGGTGACGTGCTATTTAGAGTGATGCGCTATTCGAGTTGATGTGCTACTCAGGCTGACGTGCTATTCGAGGTGGCGTATTACTAAGGGCGGTGTTCTTTTTGAGTAGACCCTGAAACAAGTTCAGGGTGACGTACTTTTTAGGGTGACTTGCTTTTCGCGGTCACGTGCTATTTAGGGTGAGGTGCAGCCGAAGGTAGCTACTGAGGTAGGCATGCCATAGAGGGTGGGATATTACTTAGGTGACGCACAGTTCAAGTTGAAGGGCTCTAAGGGTTTTATTCCACACGAATCTTCCTTAGTAAATCGTCCCGGTAGTTTTTTCCGATGGGTATCTGCTCGTTGTTCATAAGCACATAGGCAGAGTTAATAGCCTCCATGTGATCTACATTGATAGTAAAACTCCGATGGGTTCTGTAGAAGTTTTGAGGAAGCCTTTCCGAAAGGTCTGTTAAACTACCTCTGATGAGGTGCTTTTGCCCGCTAACGGTATGCACTTCTACATAGACATGGTCGCTTCGTAAAAACCGAATATCGCTAAGCTTAACCTTATGGAAGAGATTCTTTTCTTTAATGAAAATGGCATCTTTAATGAGGAGCTCCTCCTCTACCTTGGTGTTGTTTTTTTGCTCGGTATAATTATGCAAAGCCAATTCGATGGAGGTATATAGATCGTCTTTTTTGAAAGGCTTTACCAGATAGGCCGGAGGGGCCACTTTCTTTACACGCTCAATGGTGCCCGCATCGGCATTGGAGGTTAAAAAAATAAAAGGAAAGTCGAACTGCTCCTTAATGGTCCAGGCCAGGTCTACGCCATCCTTCTTCCCTCCCAACTGAATGTCTAAAATGGCCAGGTCGGGTTTTTCGGCTTCTATGGTTTGCAGTGCTTCTTCGTAATTAATAGCCGGCTCAAGTACTTCGTACCCCAGGTCTTCCAGAATGAGGCAAATATTATCGGCTATTACAATTTCGTCTTCAACAACTAAAATTTTAACCCGGCTCATCAGATGGCTTTTCTTTCCAAAGTATCGGTGAAAGTAATGATAAATTTACTGCCTTGCTCATAATAATATTCGGCCGAACCATAGAGCTGTTTGGATAGTCTTCTTACCAGCCTAAGCCCCAAACTTCTGGCTTTGGTGAGATCGAAATCGGCCGGCAATCCCTCACCCGAATCGGCCACAGTAAGCTGATGCTTGCCTTCCCCAAGAGAGGTCACAGACACGCTTAGTTCACCCTTGTTTTCTTTGAAGGCATACTTATAGGCATTGGAAATAAGCTCGTTGAGTATCAGGCCTAATGGCACGGCCGTATCAATATCGAAACGGGCATCGCCATTGGCACTTATTTTGGTTTTTACGCCCCCGGCTGAGGGATAAATGGTGGCCAGTTCGTTCATAAGCTGATCTGCATATTCTGCAAAATCTATGGTGGCCAAATTTTCGTTCTGGTATAGCTTCTGGTGAATAAGCGCCATAGCCTTCACCCTGTTTTGCCCTTCCATAAAAGTAGAAAGTGCCTTTTCATCGTCTATACCTCTGGACTGTAAGTCGAGCAAACTGGAAACCACTTGCAGGTTGTTCTTTACCCTGTGATGAATTTCCTTGAGCAATACCTCTTTCTCTGAAAGTGACTTTTCTATGGCTGCGTTGGCCTTTTGAAGCTTTTGTCTACTCTTGTAAACTATTACAGCAATGGCCAGTATGAGCACTAACACCACTATACCTCCATAAATTATGAGGTTTTGCTGCTTTAGGCGAGCCTCTTGAGTTCTTTGCGTTTGCTGTAAAAGCGCGTTTTCCGCTTCTACTTTTTCCGTTTCATATTCGGTTGCCATTCGCGCCATTGCATCTGACTGAGTTTTTTCACCTGTTTCCAGATTGGCTTCGTTTAGCAGTTTGGCATAGCGAAAACCTCTCTCATAATCGCCCAGCTCATCATATATATCTACCAGGCTTTGAGCCGCCATTACTTTTACCTCCAGCGAATTGCTGGTATTGGCATGGCTCCAGGCTTTTTCTCCATAGACTGCGCCTGATTGCAGGGCCGTATTTTTTAAGTACCGGTTGTTGGCATAGAGCGAATCGGCCTGCGCTTTCTTGGTACGGGCCAGGTGAGTGTATATCTGACTTTTAAATCGATCGCTTGCCCCTTTGGGTACTGTTGATTCTGCATTGAGCAAAAAATCTTCTGCCTTTTTGTACTCTCCTAGTTTCACGTAAATGGTACCCATATTTAAAAAGCAGTCTGAAAGAAGATAGGTACTGTTGACCTTCTTAAAAAGCTCACCGGCCTTGTCGTAATATTCCAGGGCCTTACTAAGACTGTCTTGAGCGGTGAGTACATCGGCAATATTCTTATAGCTCACGGCCTGGTTGGGCACATGGCCTGCTTCAATAAAACCGGCCAGTGCTTCGGTATAATGACTTTTGGCTTTTTGCGGCTGGTTGAGCTTATCATAGGCCATGCCCATGTTAAGAATAGTGCAGGCTACATCGTACACACTCCCCTTCTCTTTTCTCATTTCTAAGGCCGTAAGGTAGTATTCCAGCGATTTGTCGTAGCGGCCAAGTCGATAGAGAGATAGACCACCGTTGTTATAGCTTCCGCTCACATAGGCTGTATTTAGTGTATCGCTGAGTTGTGTGGCTTTGGTAAAATAGACCACAGCACTATCGTATTCATATAAATGACTGTCGAAGAAATACCCAATACAGAAATAGTTATAGGCTAATTGGTTTAGGTTGTTCTGTGCTTGAAAGTAAGGAATGGCTCGTTTGAGGTATTCAATCCCTTTTCGTTTTCCATCGGATGAATAGCCATAGGCCAGGCCCAAATAGGTCAGCACCCTGTTTTTATATTCCGGCAGGCCAATCAAAGAGGAGTTATTGGCCGTTTTGAGGGCCCGCTCTCCATAGTAAATGGCAGAGTCTGAATTAGGAACCCTATAGTGGTTCATAAGGGCAATGTCTGCTTCTACCCGGATTGAATCGTGTGTGGCGGTTTGCCAAACGGACAACAAGGAATCTACTTTGGACTGTGCAAAAAGAGAGGTGGAAGATAGTAACACCATCAATACGAGAGATAATCCTCTACAGTATTTGATTCGTTTCATTTAAGGTAATTCTGAGTTGGGTCTTCTTTAATCAACTATAAACATACCTTCTTTTTGCAAAGGTTGCTATCTGAAACTGTCTGAAATTACAGGGTGTCGAGAGTAGAAATTAAAAAGGCCTCTCTTTCGAAAGGCCTCTTTTCTATTAACAGCAAAGGTTAGTTATCTCTTTTCTTAATCACAATGTAGTCTACTGACTTTTGCTTCACCAGATTGTTGAAAGCCGGTAAATCATTGTTCATAATATTTCGGAGTTTAGTCAGCTCAGCATCTATTTGCTGAGTCAGTTCCACTCTTACCTCTTCGGCCTGACGAGTAGGTCTCCACTCTCCTCCTCCGGCAACTCCAAGAAGCGCAGCCAGCTTGTTATTGAGACGTATTGGGAAGTTGAGCGGATCTTGCCCTGACTCATTCTTGGTTTGGTAGAGGGCTTCTTCTACTTCCGTCATTTTAGCCATTAGCTTTTTACCTTCCTCAACTACATCCTTATACTCCTCTTGTCCTTTAATCTTGTCCATTAAATCGTTCATTTGCTCGCGTGCAGCACGAATATCTTTAATGGCTCTGTGAGTTTCGGTAACCTTATCGCGCACTTTGATGAGGAAATCGTATTGTGCTTTGATGTCGGCATCGGTGGAAGGATAACGGGGATCTTTGATGAGGTTAAAGGTAGTTTCTTCTACCTGATCGCCTACTTTAAGTCTGGCTCTGTACTGCCCGGTTGGCACCAATGGCCCCGGACCTCTAACAGAAGCTGCCCACATAATCAGGCCGTCAAACCCTTCTGCATTTTCAACCCTCATGTTCCAGTTAAACGAATTGAGTCCGGCCTTCACGTCTCTCTGATCGAAGCTATCGATTAGCTTACCCTCGCTATCATAAATTTCTATGGATACTTTGGTGCCTTTGGCCGGAGCTTCCTTCATGTTGTAATAAATTACTGGTCCGGCAGGAGCATTTTCTCCGTACAACAATCCGGCATTACCACTACCACCACGGAATCGGCTGCTGCCTGAGCCCATTAAACGATAGGCATCCATTGGTTTGAAAAGGTGCACATTTTTGGCTGCGATTTCATCGGACAACTGATGCAGTATGGTAAGGTCATCAATCATCCAGAAACTACGCCCTTGTGTGGCTGCAATCAGGTTGTTGTTCTTAATGGTTAAGTCGGTAATTGGCACAATAGGCAAGTTCATCTGGAACGGTTTCCAGGAGGCTCCATCATCGAAAGAAATGAACATTCCACGCTCAGTACCCGCATAAAGCAATCCTTGCCTTTCCGGATCGGCCCTTAGTACACGGGTAAAGTAATCGTTAGGAATTCCAGTGGTGATTTTTGTCCAGGTTTTACCGTAGTCTTTGGTTTTATACAGGTATGGCTGATAATCGCCCAGCTTGTATTGAGTACCGGCAATGTACGCTCCACCTTTCACAAACGGATCTGCATCAATGGAATTAATCATAAGATACTTAGGCATATCGGGAGGAGTCACATTGGTCCAGTTTTTTCCTCCATCGCGAGTCACATGAATGAGGCCATCGTCTGAGCCTGCCCAAATTAATCCTTCTTCGTATGGCGATTCGGTGGCAGCAAAAATAGTGGCGTAGTACTCTACCGAAGTATCGTCATACGTAATAGGTCCTCCAGATTTACCCAGTTTATCCGGCTCGGCCCGGGTAAGGTCCGGACTAATAATTTCCCAAGACTCTCCTCCATTAGTAGAAACATGTACGTGGTTTGAGGTGGTATAGAGCTTATTGGGGTTGTGTGGAGAGAAAAATATTGGGAAGTTCCACTGAAAGCGATATTTGTAGTCTTCAGCTCCATGTCCCATTGGATTGTCTGGCCAGGCATTTACGTTGCGGCTTATGCCCTTGTCATGATCTACCATTTCCAGGTAACCTCCGTAGCTTCCGCCAAATACTACATTGGGGTTGTCTGGCTTGGGTGCCAGGTGAGCACTTTCTCCACCGGCTGTAGATTCCCAATCGTTTTCTGTGATGGCAAAACCTGAGGTTCTGTGGGCAATTCGCACAGTTGAGTTGTCTTGTTGTGCTCCATAAATTCTGTACGGAAACGCATTGTCTGTAGTAACCCTGTAAAATTGAGCAGTGGGTTGGTTCATATAAGTAGACCAGCTCTCGCCACCATCATAAGATACCTGCGCTCCGCCATCATCGGCAATCACCAAACGCATATTATCTTCCGGAGCAATCCATAAATCGTGATGATCGCCATGCGGTGCCCCATTTGACTCAAAAGTTCTTCCACCATCGGTAGACACATGGTAGGCCACATTCATCACGTAAACCTTGTCCACATCTTTGGTGTCGGCATAAATTCGGGAATAGTACCAAGCCCTTTGCCTCAATGCTCTCGATGAGTTGGTGTTTCTCCAGGTTTCCCCACCATCGGTAGACTTATATACGCCCCCTTTGTTGGCTTCTATAATGGCATAGATCACATCTGAATCTACCGGAGAAATGGCCACTCCGCTTATTCCTATTGGGGCTTGCGGCATTCCCGATTTGTCCATTAGGTTTTCCCAGGTTTCTCCACCGTCTTTAGACCTCCAAATACCGGAACCTTCTCCACCGGAAGTTAGGCTATAAGGGGTTCTGCGCACTCTCCAGGTACTTGCCATAACAAAGTCCGGGTTATTGGGGTCAATAGATACGTCTACTGCTCCTGCATCGGCATTGGCAAAAAGAGTTCGCTTCCAGGTTTTCCCACCATCGGTAGTCTTATAAATACCTCTTGTTTCGCTCGACTTGAATAAGTCGCCCATAACGGCAGCCCATACTATATCGGGATTTTTCGGATGCACCACTATACGCCCTACATGCATCGCGTTCTTTAGACCAATGTTAGTCCAGGTTTCTCCTCCATCGGTAGATTTCCAGAAACCTTCAAATCCGGATGAGACATTCCCTCTAACGGTTTGTTCACCCTGACCCACATAGATTACATCTGTATTGGAAGGGCTCACGGCCACAGCTCCAATGGAACCGCCAAAATAGCCGTCTGAAATATTTTTCCAGGTTTGCCCTCCGTTTTCAGTTTTCCATACTCCGCCACCGGTTGCTCCCATGTAAAATACCTGGGGTTTGCCCGGAACACCGGAAACAGTTGACGCCCGACCGCCCCTAAACGGACCAATGGAACGCCACTCGATGCCTTTATAAACATCGGCTTTAGGATCAGAAGCACTGGCTTCGGGTTGCTCTCCCCGCCTTCTGCGCTGGGCCTCTACATCGAATACTGTAGAGAAGAGCAAGCCAAAGACAAGCACCAGAAGCTTCGTCTTAAAAATTGTGGTAGTCTTCATAGTTCTTAGTTTGATATTGATGATTTGAGTAGTTCAAAGACTTAAAAGTTATGAACTGATGAAGACTTTAAGAAAGAGGGGCTAATTTTTTATACCAATGGCAAAAAGAAAGACCCTCTAAGGAGTTTTTCAGGCTGCTGTTCTTTTCCAGAAGCCTGCTCCTAAGAGGGTCTTGAGAATGCGGTATGGAGTGTTTTAATCGATAAGTTTGTATATAGACGTATTTGAATAGGAGGCCAAAAACTCTGCTCTATTGAGCATTTTTTTGGCTTTCTCATCTTCTACTACTCCATCTTTCTCCATCACTACCGATAACACAAGGTTATCATCCGCATCGAATATTTTAATAGTTTGGAGTTGAGCCGAAGGAACTTCTATGTCAAAAAGCTTGTCTGACTCCAGAGCCTCTTCATAGGCCCTGTCCAACGAACCTTTAATATCGTATACTATCAGCTCTTCTACTTTGGTTACTCCGTAAGACTGAAGGGCCGCCATAAATGTAACTACCACTGCCAAGGTCAGAGCAACTATTGCCGACCATTTTCTTTGTGTTGTGAATTGCTTTTTCATGACCAATGTTGTTTCGAATTTTTATGTTTGTGTTTAGATGATGTTAATTCAGTATTACCAAATATTCTTCGTTTTCCTATGCTTATTTAGACGACAAAGTTCTGAAAAAGTTTAACGATCAGCTTAAAAAAAGTAGAATATTTTTCATGAGTTGCTCAAACAACAGTTAAGCGGTATAAAATTGCGGATGAATTGCCAGACACAAAAAATCCCGCCTGTAGCGGGATATTTTCGAGCAATTTTATTTGGTTGAGTACTTTAAATTTTAATGACTCAACTTCATATATTCTTATTTTTTTACCTCATGCTCAACCAATGGCTTGTTCCAAATCTGCAATTAGATCGTCTGCGTCTTCAATACCAACGCTCAAACGGATGAGTGAATCTAACAAACCTACTTTCATTCGCTCTTCTCTAGGTATGGCACCGTGTGTCATGGTGGCCGGGTGGTTAGCCATAGATTCTACTCCTCCCAAAGACTCTGCCAGGGCAAATACTTTGAATCGCTCCATAACCCTGAACGACTGTTGCATATCATCTTCGTGAAAGGTAAACGAAATCATTCCACCAAAGCCTCTCATTTGCTCTTTGGCAATTGCATGGTTGGGGTGCGACTCAAAGCCCGGCCAGTACACTTTGTTCACTTTTGGATGCTCGGCAAGGTAACGAGCCACTTTTTCCCCGTTTTCGCAGTGTCTTTGCATACGCAGGTGAAGGGTCTTTATACCTCTTAGCACCAAAAAACAGTCTTGTGGTCCGGCTACGGCTCCACATGAATTCTGTATGAAAGCCAATCGCTGATAGAGCACATCGCTATTCATAGCCAACGCACCCATCACCACATCGGAGTGACCGCCAAGGTATTTTGTTACTGAATGCATTACAATATCTGCACCCAAATCCATAGGGTTTTGCAAGGCCGGAGAAGCAAAGGTATTGTCTACCCCTAGAATGATATTGTGCTTTTTGGCAATGGCCGCAGCTCCTTTTATGTCTACAATGTTCATCATAGGGTTGGTAGGTGTCTCCAACCAAATGAGTTTGGTATTGTCGTTCACATAATTCTCAATATTGGCTACGTCTTCCATGCCAATGAAGTGAAACTTGATACCGAAGTTTTCGAAAACCTTGGTAAAGATTCTGTAAGTTCCTCCGTAAAGGTCGTTGGCACTGATAACCTCATCGCCCGGTTTGAGCAACTTTATTACAGCATCGATGGCGGCCAGTCCCGAACCAAACACCAAGCCATACCTGGCATTTTCCAAGGCTGCAATACTGTCTTGCAAAGCAAATCGAGTGGGGTTTTGGGTACGCGAATACTCAAAACCTTTGTGATTTCCCGGAGACTGTTGCACATAGGTAGAGGTTTGGAAAATAGGAGTCATAATAGCTCCTGTTGAAGGATCGGGAGTTACTCCCGCATGAACTGCTTTCGTGTCGAATCGCATATCGTTTACTTTTTATTAAAGAAGGCTTGTAATTCGGCCTCCATTTCTTCTTTGGATTGTTTGTATTCCGGTGTCAGGCTCTTTTGACCAGGCACTTGTTCTATCATCAATGTTTGGGTCGGGAACGCAAACCTCACCCCTAAATGTTCCGCCAGTTTGTTCACCTCCAGCATAATTTCCTGGCGGCATCGCAACTCGCTGTTCCAATCGGGTACTTTGAAGAAGATATACACCATTACCTCCAACGCGCTACCGGCATATTCATTAAGAAAAATGTTATAGTAATCTTTACGCGTGTGAGGGTGTTGTTTCACTATCTCCTCTACCCCTTTTACAAATACCTCTATGAGTCGGGCCGGAGTATCATATGTAATGGACAGGCGGGTATAAAACCTGCGATACTGCCTTTTTCCATGATTATCGACCATGCTGTTCGATATTATGCTATTTGGCACGTACATTACGGAGTCTCGGAAGGTTCGAACCCGGGTAGACCTAAACCCTACTTCTTCTACAGTTCCGTCAATATCTCCCGAAGTTACCCAGTCGCCAATCTGAAACGGGCGATCTATGAAGATCATGAGTGAACCAAAGAAGTTTTTGAGTGTATCTTGAGCAGCTAAAGCAAAAGCCAAACCTCCAATAGAAAGCCCTGTGAGTATAGGCCATATGTCAAATTTGAACCCTCTCAGTACAGCCACAAAGCCCACTATAACCACAAAAACTTTTAGCACTTTGGTAACCAGAGGCACCAATTGATCATCGAGTGTGTTTTCTGACCGCTCGGCCATTCGCTTAAGGTAATGCCCCAGAATATCTACCAATCGATAGAAGAACATGGCCGCAAAAAGAGGCACCAAAGCATGTACAAGAAGTATAATATTCGTAGCGGCAAATGGTGGCAACTGCAATACCGGCACCAGTATTTTAGCCAAATAGGCAATGATCATTAAACTGAAAGGCTTAACCACCGGATTGAGAAACTGGTTGGCCAGGTCTATCTTGCCATACTTATGCAGCAAGCCAAAAAGTATCTTTCTGAGTACGACCGTAAAGATAAGGTGCACCAAAAAGCCAATAGTAAGTAGAATGAGAATACCCAGATACTGCCACAGGTGAAGCCCAAGGTATTTGGTTGTACCTAAATTGGGCAAAATGTTCAAAAGCTTGTCTGTGCCAAAAGGATAAACTTGCTTATGGAGTCGGTCAATTTGATCGACTGAATATTCTGAAAACAACCATCGGTCTCCGTATTTCTGCACATAGAGCTCAGGAAAGTCATCAGTTATAACATACCTATTGCGCTTGAGCAGCGAATCGTAATAGTTGGCGGCCTTTGGCAGGTCTTCCATACGCACCAAATTGCCGGAGCCATCGAGAATCTGCTTTAGCTCAATGGCGAGGTTATTTATTTCTTTTTGAGTTCTACTGCCCCTGTAGAGCGACTTGGCCGACTGAGCCGGCAGATAATTATCTTCTTGCAAATAATTGAGGTGATTGTAAATAACCTCATAGGGATTAGCAAAATCATCGGGCAGAGAATCGGCCTGAGCAAAACCTGTAGTAGCTAAACCCAGCCAGCAGGTCAGCAAGAAAAAAATCCGGATACAACTACTTCGCATCTATGGTATATATATTCATTTGGTTGGCGAAGTTAACAAAGACTTCGTACTCTGATAAATTCTGGTAGTATAGAATGCTCACTCTGTGGGCTGCCGGAATGATAGGAGCTATAGCTACACCCTCTCCATTTAGTAAATGAAGGGTTTGTTTAGTCTTATCACGGATCACATAAAGCTCCCGGCCGTTCCTGAAATTATAGAACTCCACCTCCAGATTGCCCGAGTTTTCCAACGGAATTTCAAAAACCTCCTGTCCTTCCATATCAAAAAAGGCTATTCGGTTCTGATCGTTTCGGAAAACACGATATCCGGTTTCCAGCACATCACTCACCATGCTGTAGATGCTGCGGGTAGTTGGCCTAAAGAACTGTTTGCTCTGTACGAGTTTACCCTCCAGATTAAGTTTCAATAATTCACCCTCCTGGCCAATCACCGCAATTTGAGTTCCCGCAAAATTGGGCCCTTTAATAAAGGCTACATCGCCACTAAACCTTTGATCGAACTTTTGTGGGAAGCCTTGATAATACTCTCCCCTTCGATTCAAAAGAGAAATCTCTCCGGTAACCTCCACGGCCACAAAAGCATCTCTTCCCCTCACTCGTACATGGAAGGGCGTTTGTAAAAGATTTCCTTCCATAGCATTGGGATTCCAGCCTTCCAGAAGGTTTACCTCTTTATCGAACAAACTAATATTACCCCTCCTGTCGCGGGTCAGGTATCTGTAGCGTTTGCTATTGTCATAGTCTACCACTGCAGAGCCTTCAATAGCCATGGGCGCCTCGTATGGTTTTGGAAAGCCTTCAACCACTTCGCCATTGCGGTCGATAAGATGTACCAATGAGTCGGTAAAAAAGAGGTATTGAAGTTTTTTATTATTGAAATAGTCTATTTGATGAATAGGGCCAATTACCGGAGCTTCAACGGGTAGCTTCCAAAGCACATCGCCCTGCCTCGAAGCCAGATAGAGTGTATTGTTGTGGTCCTGAAAAATAACTTCCAAACTGGCGTTCACATGATTCCGAACTACAAATGGCTTGGTGATAAGAGTTGTATCGGCAAATACATTGGCCCTTATATTCAGCTCTCTTTGCTCTTGGCCAGCCGGAACTTTATTGCCGGGCAAAAGCTGTGGTTTTATTTCGTTAAAAGCAACGAATGAAGAAACAAGGTAATTGGCATTGCTCGCATTCAACTGTAACTGAAAACGCTTAAACAACTGTTTCAAAGCCGGTTTTTCTTCAATAAATTCATGCCATTTTGGTTTAAGCCTATCTATCATTGACTCTGAAGCAAAGGCAAAATCTTTAAAAACGGTGAGGTTAGTTTCCTGAACAATATCATCCAGAATTTCCCTCTTTTGTACCGATTTACCCCAAGTCGATTCATTATCGAACTCATTCATTACGGTTTTCAAAGCGTCAAGATTATCGCTCAAAATCAACGCATTTTGAAAAATGGCATAATACGGAGCTCCCATGGGCTCCTCTAGGCCCGTAAGCTCTTTTACAAAGTCGTCTTGCTGAACAAAGCCCAAATAGGTACTTAAATAGTATTCGCTGTAAACAGCTGAATCCTGAGGACTGGTATACTGTTCTGATATTCGTTCTAGTGTTCTTCTTAAGTATACCGTATCGGTGGTGTTTATAAGTAAGACTTTCGACACATCAGAAAAATTCATGTCGAGGGTAACACTCAATAGCTCTCCCTTTAACAAGGGTTCGAATTCTTCCATCCTAATCTTAAAGGGTCTCCATGAAAAATCTATAGCCGACAGAGGTACCAGATTTTTACCAAAAATAGACGATTCCCCTGCTTCCAATAGAGATTGCAGATAGGCGGCTCCTCTGGCCTCTATACCCTCGGTTGTAAACTTCAGCCCGACAAATGCAATTTCAGGTTTTCTGACCTGAGACTGCTTCACTTCTTTAAAAAACACCCGCTCCAGTTCACTCAAACGCTTAGTGTTTAGCACCAGTTGAATATCGGACTCAGGGTAAGCCTCCATTGCGCCAACAACTAGTCGGCTCGATTCATTCTGCAAGGCCCTGACCACATCTTCTACCAGGATATTCTCCTCTGAAATGACCAAATAATCGCCCTGTATGAGCATCACAAGTCTGGAGCCTTCATGCACCACATTAATAAGCTCATAGTCGTTGAACACCTGAAGGCTGGTGGTAAAGGTTTTACCTGTGATTTCCTGAAGTATAGTAATAATGCTCTCTTCATTCCATTGAAAGCCATCGGCTTGCAAAACATACAGAGGAGCTACCTCATCGCTCGCGGTAGAATGGAAGGAAATCCAGAATGGTAAAGAGGTAACAGCGGATCGCAATTGACCGGACTGTTGCAGAGAATCTACCTTGGCCGACCAGTTGTATAGGGTTTCCACAAACGGCACCTCCTTCAAAGCTTCAACCCAATCGAACTTCTCAACCGAAGACAAACTGGCCTTTAAATTGCTACCATGCAAAACGAACAAACTCGTTTCGGGCAAAATGTGTTCTATTTTGACTTTTGGCCGTTTTAGCTCCAGCAACCAATAAGTGGATGCGGCTAAAACCACGAATAAACCGACAAAAAGGATTTTTTTAGACTTCAAGGTGAATTAAAGTTTAATGCTTGAACTGTTAAATAAGCCTTACAACTATTTAAACCACAAAGGTGTCAATTTATGCGAATTAGTTGACTTAAAAGTTTTCACTTGGAGATGTCAAGGACAAAATTCATTTTTGCAACTCGAGTTAATTCAAATGGTTAATTAGATAGTATAGACAGCAATAATCTGTATTGTAAAATTTACATTTAACCCAGAAATTTAAAAACACATATCAACAACCTTAACCTTGAAAATCAACCACGCCAATCGTTGATTTTTAAAATAGACCTATGAAGCTTGTACTCAACAAACTGATTCTAACCTGTTTAATAGTGTGCTGTATCTCTGCCGACAAGGTGGCAGAAAAGATACTTATATCTGAAGTTCACTTTTCCGGAGGACTTTATATCCACAAGGAAAAACCGGTTACGGGAGAAATTATCGACTACTATGAGAATAATATTCTCAAGTTTACCTATGCGGCACTTGATGGCCGATTGCATGGCAAAGCAACCGAATTCTTTGAAGATGGAGACGTCAAAAGCATTCGTAACTATAAGGTGAATAAGCTTTTTGGCGATTTCACAGAGTTTTATGCCAATGGAGAGGTCAAAGTTCAGTTTGAGGTTGGCCTTAATGCTTACGGGCAGGGAGAAAAGCTAACAAATATAAAAATTAGCAAGGGCCCCGGTAAAAAGCTTAAGTCTTATGAAGAAGGTACACTAATATTTCTCGATGCAAACCAAAATGCTTTGCAAACCAGCGAGCAAATCTCCATTCTAAAGCAAAGCAAGTTTAGGATTGTAGACGACAAAGGTTCGGTGATTTACGAACAGTAAATAGAAAAAAGCACTAAAAAAGGGTTGTCTGTAAAGCACTTCATGCTCAAATAGACAACCCTTTCTATTTAATTAACAAACCGGCTCTTTAAAGCAAGCTGTTTGTTTTTCTTACTGCATCTGCACTGCTGGCCAACTCTGCTTTTTCTGACTCTGTCAGCTCTATTTCTACAATACTCTCCACACCTTTAGCTCCAATAAGGGTTGGCACTCCTATACAAATGTCATCGAGGCCATACTCTCCTTCCAGCAGGCATGAGCAAGGGAACATTTTTTTAGAATCGTTGGCAATGGCCTGAACCATGGCCGATACTGCCGCACCCGGGGCATACCACGCAGAGGTACCCAACAGCTTGGTAAGTGTGGCTCCGCCAACTTTGGTTTCTTGCTTAACTTCTTCCATGCGCTCTTCGCTAATGAACTTAGAAACCGGCACAGAGTTTCGGGTAGCCAAACGAGTAAGTGGAATCATACCCGTATCGCTATGCCCACCAATCACCATACCGTCAACATCAGAAATAGGTGCATCCAGAGCTTCGGCCAATCTATATTTAAAGCGAGCCGAATCAAGCGCTCCACCCATTCCAATAATTCTGTGCTTCGGCAAACCGGTAGCTTTGTGAGTTAGGTAAGTCATCGTATCCATTGGGTTAGATACCACAATGATGATTACGTTCGGTGAATGCTTGATCAGATTTTCAGCCACCGACTTCACAATACCGGCATTGGTGCTAATCAGCTCTTCGCGGGTCATGCCCGGTTTTCGTGGAATACCAGAGGTAATTACAGCCACATCGCTGTTCGCTGTTTTTGTGTAATCGTTAGTAGTTCCGGTAATTTTTGTATCGAAACTGTTCAATGAAGCAGTCTGCATCAAATCCATGGCTTTACCTTCGGCAAAACCTTCTTTAATATCAATTAGAACTACTTCTGAAGCAAAGTCTTTGATAGCAATATACTCTGCACAACTGGCACCTACTGCTCCGGCACCTACTACAGTTACTTTCATGGGTTTAAGGGTTTATTTTTACAAACGCGGCAAAGTTAAGCAGCCTTAATTCTAAATAAAATTCAGGCACAAATGTTTAGCACATTATTTTATCAATGGCTTACGCTCTCTTTCCTGGCATACCAAATGCTAGTGGTTTGAGTAGACAATTTGAAGTGCTCTGAAATTCTGAAACCAACTAGCCAGGCAATTTCTCCTTTAGACTCTAAAACCATCACCTTTCCTTTTTCTGATAAAGGCACCTTGGCATCGATTAAAAAGTCGCTGACCAGTTTGCGCTTGCCCTTCATGCCCAGAGGAGCAAACGAATCGCCCATTTTCCAGGGTCTTAAATGCAAGGGAAAACGGAGTCTTTCGAAGTCGAGCATGGCATTTTCAGACGCTTTATCTACCGCAACCTGACCTGCAGAACATACCCGAATGGTGTAGCCAACCCCATGTACCTTAAAGCTATCGGTGTTTTCCATAACCACCTGTGGTAGCACCTCTGCATTGCTGTCGTTGACTATTAAAAGATCCTCTCTATCTATAACAAGCCTATGACTTGCCGAGAGGAATACTTTCCCAACTTCTGTATTTTCTTGCAAGCAATCGAACAACTGTTGGCAAGTAGCATAGTTAAAACTGAAGTCTCTAAGTAGCTCATATAGATCATACGCGCTCTGACATACATTTAGCACAGTCTTTTTGGACAAATGAAAACCATTCGTACCGGTTTTTATAAACTCCGACCTCCAACCATCATACAGCCTTTCAGAAGTATAATAACGAGCGGATAGTTTTTGCAGGTTTTGAGCCATTACCCCTGTAAAATCCGGATTGAGCTGGTGCATAATAGGAATGAGCTGATGCCTGATAAGATTTCTTTTGTAATACGACTCCGCATTACTGGCATCTTCGCGCCACTCTATTCCCGTTGCTGTGGCAAATTCTATCAATTCTTCTTTGGTGAACTCCAACAAGGGGCGTATTACCTCCCGGTTGCGTGGCGCAATTCCCCTCAGTCCTTTCAACGAAGTTCCTCTGGCCAAATTCAAAAAGAATGTTTCTATGGAGTCATCTAAATGATGAGCTATAGCCACTTTCTGGCAATTGTGAGTTGTCCGAAGCATTTCGAACCACTCATAACGCAACTCACGGGCAGCCATTTGGGTAGAAATACCCTTTTGTTGGGAATAGGCCTTGGTTTGGAAGCGTTGTACCTCAAAAGTGATGGCCTCTTTGCGACAATAATTTCTTACCAGGTCTTCATCCCTATTTGCCTCTTCGCCCCTCAATTGAAAATTGCAATGAGCTACCACCAAAGGGTATCCTGACTTTTTGAGTAAATGAAGTAGAGTCATTGAATCTACCCCTCCACTCACTCCTACCAGAATGCGATCGCCCGGGTCTATCAAGGCATGCTTTTTGATAAACTGTAAAAAGCGATCATACATGACCCAAAAATAGCACAAATCGCTAATTTTGCCCCCCGTACGAATGAGAAGACTCACATTTTACCTAATTATACTAGCCTTGTGCAGCCCATTAATGAGCCAAACCGAGGTAAAGCTCAAACGAGCAGGCTTTTTAGCAAAAGTTAATATTGGCAAAGAAAGTGTGCAGCGACTCAAAAACGATGTTTGGCTGGTACAAGGCAACACCAACATTTACTGCGACTCGGCCTATCTGAATAAAGAAACCAATTCGGCCAGAGCTTTTGGCAGAGTAAGAATTATAGATACGGTAGACCCACTTCACATCGAGAGCGACTACATGGAGTACGATGGTAATACGCGAAGGGCCAAACTCCGCAACAATGTGGTAATGAAAGACGATAGCGTAACCCTCTACACTGATTTTCTGGACTACAACCGCACTACTAAAACCGGAAACTACTTTAATGGCGGACGCCTCATCGACTCTCAAAATGAGCTGCAGTCGCAATGGGGGTATTATCATACCCAAACCAAACAAGCCGAATTCTTTCAGAAGGTAACCATGACCAACCCTGATTTCGATCTGGCTGCCGATACGCTTTACTACAACACTAACACCTCTCTGGCCAAAACCAAGGGAAAAACCATAGGCATTACCTCTGACTCTGACACACTTAGAACCAACCATGGGCTTATTTATAACCGTCAGTTGCAGTATGCTGAAGTTTACCGAGGCAACATTAATGGCCCGGACTATTTTATTGAAGCAGACACGCTCATTACAGACGACCAAAAGCAGTTATACAACGCCAGCAGAAACATCAAGCTTATCTCTAAACCCGACTCACTGACCATATATGGTGAGAAGGGATTCTACAATAAATTGAAAAAGACTTCGCTGGTCTACGATCAGGCCTATTTGCGAAAAATGATGGAAGGCGACTCTCTGTTTATTAGTGCAGACACGTTGTTCTCTGACCAATCTGATGAGAACAACAAGTACCTCACAGCATACCATCAGGTAAAAATGTTCAAATCGAATATGCAAGGCATGGCCGACTCGGTAAGCTATAATTTTGCCGACTCGGTGATTTACATGTACACCGATCCGGTTATTTGGGTAGAGAACAGCCAGATAAAAGCAGACTCCATTAACATTGAGGTTCGAAACAATAAAATCGACAAAATGAACCTCAGGCTCAATTCGTTTGTGATTTCCAAAGATACTTTGGGAAACTACAATCAGGTAAAAGGTCGCGATATGGAAGTCTACTTTAATGAAGGGCTCATTAGTAAGACCCACGTAAACGGAAACGGTGAAAGTATTTATTACCTAAAAGAAACCTCGGGGGCTGTATCTATGAACAGCATGAAGTGCTCCAATATGGCTCTTTATTTTAGCCAAAATACCATAACAGAAATCCGTAATTATGAACAGGTAGACGGCCAGGTGAAGCCCGAATTTGAGATTAGCCGGTTAGACAGACGCTTGCGAGGCTTCAATTGGCTTGGCGATGAAAAACCCACTCTTGAACAAGTGGCGAGGCATTTACGATATGACCGCTAGCCGGGTTAAAAATGGTTAATCTTTCTAGCCTCAGTCACATAAAATTAATGAACCTCTTACCTTCGTTTGTGCTAAGCATACTTAACGCAAGAGCTTCGTTTCAAAATGAAGCACCATGGCTTAAATCTACTGTACGTCATAGCATTAATTGCTCTTAAGCCATTTGAACAAATTGGAAAAGTCTAATCAAACTGATAATTTTGCAGGCTCATGAAAAAAGCCCCTTTCTTTTTCGTTTTACTAGCCATTGTGAGTTTATACTCAAGTTGCACCACCACATTGGGTAAACTGGAGCGCTCCAACGATTACAACGAGCTGTATAACGGAGCCATAGCCTATTACGAAAGAGGCAAATACGATAGAGCCAAATTGCTCTTTGAACGCATATATCCCTATTACAGAGGTTCTGAACAAGCGGAAAAAATTAGATACTACTGGGCCTACAGTGAATACTACATGGGCCTATACCAGTTGGCCGCCTATCAGTTCAAAGAATTTTACCAGACATTTGGCCGAAGCCCATTGGCAGAAGAGGCACAATACATGGAAGCCTATTCGCTTTATCTTGACTCTCCCGATGCGGAACTAGACCAAAACAGTTCTGAACAGGCCGTAATAGCCATGCAAAACTTCCTGAACCGCTACCCCGCCTCTCAGCGCTATCAGGAAGCCAACCGAATAATAGATGAGCTTCAGGTACGGTTTGAAACCAAAGCCTACCAAACAGCCAAACTATACTACAAACTCACAACAGGGCTTTCTTACAGAAACTATTTAGAGGCAGCCCTCGTTACTTTTGAGGCTTTTAAAGAAGATTTTCCCGACTCCAAGTACAACGAAGAGTTGCTGTATCTGAGTGTTGAAACCAGTTTTAAGCTGGCCGACAACAGCATTACAACCAAGAGGAAAGAGCGGTTCGACAAAACGATCGAACTTTACAGAGAATTTACCGAAAAGTATCCTGAAAGCCAGTATACCAATCGGGTTAAAGACTATTACGAACAATCGATAAAAGAATTAAATAAACTGAAAACCGATTAATATGGCAGCAAGTCCATCAATCATTACCAGAGATACTGACCAAATAGCCGCTCAAACCGGCAACATTTATGAGTCAGTAGCTATTATCTCAAAAAGAGCTAAGCAAATTGCCAGCAACATGAAGGAGGAGCTCAACGGCAAGCTGGCCGAATTCGCTTCTACTGTGGATAACCTGGAAGAAATCTTCGAAAACAGAGAACAAATTGAGATTTCTAAATTCTACGAAAGAATGCCAAAGCCTACAGCTATGGCCATTGAAGAGTTTTTGAATGGTGAAATCTACTTCAGATTCAAAGAAGCCGAAGAGGCTGCAGCAGAAGATAAATAATCTTCATGTTGAAGGGTAAGAAAATAATAGTCGGGGTAACCGGCAGCATAGCAGCCTACAAGGCTGCTATTTTCGTTAGGTTATTGGTAAAAGAAGGAGCGGAAGTGAAGGTTTTAATGACCGAAGCTGCCAAATCATTCATTTCTCCACTAACCCTTTCTACCCTATCTAAAAACCCGGTGCTTTCTGATTTTACCCAAGGCCAGGAAGGTGAGTGGAACAACCACGTAGACCTGGGGCTGTGGGCCGATGCATTCATTATAGCCCCGGCCAGTGCCAATACTATAGCCAAAATGGCTAATGGCCTTTGCGATAACCTGTTACTGGCCACCTACCTCTCCGCCCGTTGTCCGGTGCTTTTTGCCCCGGCCATGGACTTAGACATGTATCAGCACCCTGCGGTGCAGACCAACATTCAACGACTTCAGCAATTTGGCCATACACTCATAGAAGCACGGCATGGAGAACTAGCCAGTGGTCTTGTTGGCCAGGGACGAATGGCCGAACCGGAAGAGTTGACAGAAAGTCTCTCTGATTTTTTCGGCAGAAACGCCCCTCTAAAAGGCAAGAAGGTACTCATTACAGCAGGGCCAACCTATGAAGCCATAGATCCGGTACGGTTCATTGGCAACTACTCTTCGGGTAAAATGGGCTTTGCACTGGCTCAGGAAGCAGCTCAAATGGGTGCGCATGTCACCTTGGTGGCGGGCCCAACTCACTTAGTCATTGAACATCCCCTGGTGAATAGAATCAATGTAAGAAGTGGAAAAGAAATGTATGAGGCCTGTGAAGAACACTATGCCACATCGCACATCAATATATTTGCGGCAGCCGTGGCCGACTATGCTCCTGCTCAGGTGGCCAACCATAAGATAAAGAAGGAAAATGATGCCTTCGAAATCAAACTGAGCAAGACCATAGACATTGCCAAAACACTCGGATCTAAAAAAAGAGAAGAACAATTCAATGTGGGTTTTGCCCTGGAAACCAACAACGAGATAGAACACGCCAAGGGAAAAATAAAAAGTAAAAACTTCGACCTGATTGTACTTAACTCGTTGCAAGACACAGGTGCAGGCTTCGGACACGATACCAATAAGATTACCCTGATTGACAAAGCCAATAATATTCAACATTTTGAGTTAAAGTCTAAAACCGAGGTTGCCAAAGACATTATCAAAAACATTGTTGAAAAATTTTAGCCTTTCACTACTTCTGTTACTCACTGGCCTGGCACCACTCTGTGCTCAGGAACTCAACTTTACAGTAAGTATTAATGCCGATGTTGTTCAAACCACTGAGCGTGGCATCTTTGAAGAAATGAAAACCGCTTTCGAACGGTTTTTGAATGACACCAAATGGACCGATGATCAGTTCAGAAACAATGAAAAAATAAAAGGCAACCTAATTCTCACCATTCAAGATCAGCCCAGTATTGGCAGATTTACAGCCAACGCTCAAATTCAGGTGGTGCGCCCCGTGTATGGTAGCACCTATGAAACGTTGTTGCTCAACTTTGCCGACCGCGACTGGGAATTTCAATTTACACAATCGCAGCCGTTGCAATTCAATGAAAACAGCTTTACCAACAACATCACCTCCCTTCTGGCCTACTATGCTTATATCGCACTAGGCGTAGACTACGACTCTTTTAGTCCGCTTGGAGGTACATCACACTATGAAAGAGCCCTAACCATAGTGAACAATGCACAAAACTCCGGAGCCGTTGGCTGGGGGCAGTTTCAAAGCCGAAGAAATAGATATTGGCTGGTAGAAAACCTCTTTAGCAACGGTCAGTTTCAACCGGTTAGACAAGCCCTCTACGATTACCACCTCAACGGACTTGATATTTTTCAAGACACCCCCGAAGAAGCTCGTAAAAATATTTATGAATCGCTGGTAGAGATTCAAAAAGTAAATGCTATTCAACCCAATGCCATCCTCATTATTGCCTTTCTCGATGCAAAAAATGACGAATTGGTAAATATTTTTTCACAGGGTGAAATGTCTCTTCGCAGGCAGGTATACAACGAATTACTTAAGCTAGACCCAACCCGCAGGTCAAAGTACCAAAAGATTGTTCAAAACTGAGTTTAGCCCCTCGGCACTTGCACTCTCTCCCTTCTTAAAATTGCTCCATCCGGTAAAAAATGATGTTGTTTAGAGTAGGCTGAATTGATACTTTTGCTTCATGCTGAAAAGCCTCTCCATAGAAAACTACGCTCTCATTAAGCAACTGCAAATTCGTCCGGTGGGCTCGCTCAATATTATTACGGGCGAAACTGGGGCCGGAAAATCTATTATGCTGGGTGCCCTCGGACTCCTGTTAGGTAAAAGAGCCGAGTCGAGTGTAGTGTTCGATGAGCGCAAGAAGTGCATTATTGAAGCCATATTCGACATAAAAGCCTACGCACTTCAAGACCTGTTCGAAGCTCACGACCTTGACTATGACGAGGAGTGCATTGTAAGGCGAGAAGTAAACGCCAATGGCAAATCACGAGCTTTTATAAATGACTCTCCCACCACCTTAGAAGTGCTTAAGGCCCTGGGCGTACGTCTAATGGACGTGCACTCTCAGCATGAAACCCTGGCTCTT
This sequence comes from Roseivirga thermotolerans, assembly GCF_014653175.1. Taxonomy (GTDB): domain Bacteria; phylum Bacteroidota; class Bacteroidia; order Cytophagales; family Cyclobacteriaceae; genus Roseivirga; species Roseivirga thermotolerans. The sequence continues at coordinate 540,112 of NZ_BNAG01000002.1, read as the reverse complement.
GGCAATAGCACATACCAATTGCAGGTAATTGATATTGTAGCCAATAATGAACCGCTCAAGCAAGCCTACAAACAAGCTTATAACCTCTACAAAGAGAAACAGAAAATACACCGTGAGCTTGTTGAAGAAGGTAACCAAATGAGCAAAGAGGCCGACTATTATCAGTTTTTGTTTGAAGAACTCGACAAAGCCGCCTTGTCTCCAAATGAGCAAGACGAATTGGAACAAGAGCTTTCCCGGCTGGAACATGCCGAAGAAATTAAAACAAAGCTCAACGAAGCCTTAATGCTCACCGATCAGTCGGAATTCAATGCCCTTTCGCTAATTCAGGAATTAAAAGGTTCACTGAGTTCAATTAGCGCTTATGACAAAGCCTATGAACAGTTAAGAGAGCGTATTGAAAGTCTGCAAATTGAGCTGAAAGATATTGTGAGCGAACTTGAAAATGAGGAGGCTCGGGTAGAGGTAGACCCGCAACGTATGCAAGAATGTCAGGAGCGGTTGAGCCTCATTTACAAGCTGCAACAAAAACATCAGGTAGGCTCTATTGAAGAACTATTAGATATTTATGAAGAACTCGGGCAAAAAGTAATGCGGCTGGGCAATCTCGATGAAGCCATAGAAGAGGCAGCCAAAGCCGAAAGCAGAGCTCTTGCGGCCGCCCAACAACAAGCCAAAGCACTCTCAGATTCGCGAAAAGCCGTATTCGTTCAGCTAGAGCAATCGGTAAAAGAACTACTGAGCGACCTGGGGATGCCCAGTGCCACCCTTCAGGTAAAACATGAGGAAATTGCATTGAGCCCATCGGGTTCAGACCTAATTGATATTCTCTTTTCGGCCAATAAAGGCATCTCTCCCAGCCCGTTAAAACAAGCGGCTTCCGGTGGAGAGTTTTCGCGACTTATGTTTGCCATAAAGTACATTCTGGCCGACAAAACCGCCTTACCTACAATCGTATTCGATGAGATAGATACGGGCATTTCCGGAGAAATTGCTATAAAAATGGCGCAAATGATGGAACGAATGGCACAAAACCATCAGGTAATTACCATTACCCACTTGCCACAAATTGCCGCTAAAGGTGCAGCTCACTACTTTGTGTATAAAGATGAGTCTGAAACCACTACCAACAGCCAGATTAAACTCCTCAACGAAGCCGATCGCCTGAAGGAAATTGCCGAAATGATTGGAGGCAAAGGAGCATCGGCCAAAGCCTTGGACTCGGCCCGCGAACTAATGAACATGGGTTGAGGCGTTTCCACACCTCTCTCAAAATCAGACAGTCATTAACGTTTATTTAGATCAATTCTGATTTCAATCGAGGTCACTACTTTTAGCCTCTCCTTTAGTATTTTGGAAGTTATGAGGAGATGCGCTGTATACGCTGTTCTGTGCCTGCTGTTCGTTTGTAACCTGGCAGCCCAAGACCAAAGAATTTCTTACGAAAATCATACGGCCTATCTCACCGAAATACTGGCTCACACATCGTCCAATTCAGGGAAAGATATTCACTTTATTGGCTGGCTGCTCAACACCAGTCAACTCAATTTTCCAAAAGGCCATAGCCTGAACCTCAGCCTGGCACTTACTCACGGTGGAGAACCCTCAGCCAACATTGTTGGCGACTTGCAAACATTCTCGAACCTTGAAGCCGGTTTCAATTACGGCTTCTTTGAGGTCTATTATCAATACAAACAAGGTGACTTTTGGGTGAAACTGGGGCAGGTGGATATCAACACCGATTTTCTCGTTAGCCGCAACGGATTGCTCTTTACACATAGCTCTTTTGGCATAGATGCTGTAGCCGCTATGAACGTACCCGCCCCCACCTACCCGGTAACCGGTTTTTCACTTACCACTCAGATACCCATTACCGAGTTGGTGAGGATTAAAGCCGGTATATTCGATGGTCAGTTTGCCATGCCCCGAAACAACTACCTGGGCATTAACTGGGCCCTGAATGAAAAAGAGGGACTCATTTACGTTCTGGAGCCGCGGTTCCAACTGTTCAAAAACCGATTAGTGCAGAAAGTGGGGTTTTACTATCATTCAGGTACCTTTACTGATTATACTCCCGGTGCAAACACAACCACGGACGGGCTTTCCGGACTTTACCTGGTGAGTGATCTTATGCTCTTGCAATGGCAAGAAAAGAAGAAGCTCAGCCTTTTTGCACAATACAACCTCACGGTTAAACAAAAGGCAAGTTTGCTCGACTATTACCTGGGGTTGGGAATGAAAATAGACAATCTCATAAACTCCAGTCGACCCAATGCTCTGGGAATGGCTGTTGCTCATGCCAAAGTAAATACAGAATATGGAAATTTGGCCGATGGGCTGGCCTCTGAAACAGTGCTTGAAATTAACTTTAAGCAAGAAGTTGACGACTGGCTCAGTCTTCAGCCCTACTTCCACTACATAGGCATGAACGAAATTCGCAGACCTATGAAAAACCCCGTTGTACTGGCACTCAGGGCCTATATTGAATTCTGAGCTAAATGTGATTCTGCAAACTCTCCATTTTAAATCCAATTCCCTATTTTTGACACGCAAAACGATCGAATATCATGTCACATAACCTACTTAAAGGAAAAAGAGGAATCATTTTCGGTGCGCTAGATGAGCGCTCTATCGCCTGGAAAGTGGCGCAAGTTGCCCATGCCGAAGGTGCTTCTTTTACATTGACCAACGCCCCAATTGCTCTGCGAATGGGAACAATTAATAAACTGGCTGAAGAGTGTAATGCCGAAATTATTCCTGCCGATGCTACTTCTGTAGAAGATTTGGAAAACTTGTTTACCAAATCTATGGAGGTTTTAGGCGGAAAAATAGATTTTGTTCTGCACTCCATTGGCATGAGCCCCAATGTGAGAAAAGGCAAAGACTATGGCGACCTAAACTACGACTGGCTAATGAAAACACTCGATGTTTCGGCTATCTCCTTCCATAAAGTAATGCAAACAGCCGAGAAGTTAGACGCCATGAATGAGTGGGGATCTATAATGGCACTCTCATACATTGCAGCACAGAGAACCTTCCCTGACTACTCTGATATGGCCCACGCCAAAGCCATGCTTGAGTCTATCGCCAGAAGCTATGGAGAACGATTTGCCCGACTTAAAAAAGTACGTGTAAATACCATTTCTCAATCGCCAACCATGACCACTGCCGGCACCGGTGTTGGAGGTTTTGATGTATTCTATGATTATGCCGACAAAATGTCTCCACTAGGCAATGCCAGTGCTGAAGATTGTGCCAAATACTGTGTAATGTATTTCTCAGACTTTACGCGAATGGTAACCATGCAAAACCTAATGCACGATGGAGGATTTTCTACCTCGGGCATTACAGATCGGTTGATCGAAGATTTGAAGAAAGACAACTAATACAAACAGGGGTCTTAGCAACTCGTGTGTCAATCATCGGGGCTTTAGTAATTCTTTTTACACAGGCCATTAGGGTGAGCACAGTAGTTGTTAAGCCCCCTTTTATACAACATGCTGGTTTTTCCCAACGCAAAAATTAACCTTGGTTTACAAATCACTGAGAAACTCAGCAACGGCTATCATGCCATCAATACTTCTTTTTACCCCATCCCGCTAAAAGACGCCCTGGAGTTTGTACCCGCTAAGAAAAAAACAAGCTTTCAGGCCAGCGGAAGCCACATTCCCCAAGATGGAAAGGACAATTTAGTGCTTAGAGCTTACAAGCTGTTAAAGAAGGATTTTCAGCTTCCGGAACTCGATATTCACCTGCATAAACACATTCCTATTGGAGCAGGTTTGGGAGGAGGCTCGGCAGATGCTGCCTTTATGCTCAAAGCCCTGAACCAACACTTTCAGCTGTTCTTAGATGATAGTTTACTGGAAGAATATGCAGGAGAGCTAGGATCCGATTGCCCTTTTTTTATCGGTAATCAAGCCGCAATGGCCACGGGCACCGGCACAGAGCTTTCTCCCCTGGCTCTTGATTTAAGTGGAATGTACCTGGTGCTGGTATATCCGGCCATTCATATAGCTACACAAAAGGCTTATGCAGGGGTGAGTCCCAAAGCAGCCCCCACAGCACTTGAACCCCTTCTTTTAAGCAAAAACTTTGAACGGTGGCGGACAGAGCTGGTCAATGACTTTGAAGATTCGATTTTTAAAGATCATCCTCAACTCAAAACAATCAAAGACACACTCTATCAATCAGGGGCTCAATATGCGGCTATGAGTGGTTCAGGATCAAGTATTTTCGGGCTTTTCAATTCTAAACCGGAAGAAATTTGGGCCCTAAAAGACAAATTCTTTTATCAAACCATGTGCCTGTAGTAAGAAAGTTCGTTTCTTCATCCATGCGTTGGACCTTCCTTTTACTTCTTAGTGTACACTGGACGTTTGCTCAAAGCGTAGATATGGAACTAAGAATATTTGCAGAGGATAGTGAAAACGAAGTATCGATACTAGCCGATAACCAGGAGCTTTTCCCAATTTCAGTATCGCTTCAGTTGAGAGTGGTGAACGCCAAACTGCCCGAAGATATGGAGGAATTTTACGTAATTCCGCCAAAAACACGAGCCCTCAAACTCACCTCCATTACCAAACCACACAATCAGACATGGTCTTATCAACTCAGTTACAACTATGCCATAGGCAACGCCAAGGCCGTGCATAACGATGACCATACCTACCGGTTGCCATTTCTCAAAGGCAAATCTTACCGTCTAAGCCAAGGCTATAACGGAGCAACAACCCATCGCGGCTCTAATGCATTGGACTTTACGATGCCTGAAGGCGATACCATAACGGCAGCCAGACCGGGTGTGGTGGTACGTATAAAAGAAGACTCTCGAAGAGGCTGCCCAAGTTCTGAATGTGCCGACTACTCAAATTATGTGACCCTTCTGCATGATGATGGAACCTTGGCAGACTACGTGCACCTGAAGTACAGAGGTGTTTTGGTTTCACTGGGAGATACAGTATTGGAAGGGCAGCCCATAGCTCTCGCAGGGGCTACCGGTTGGGCTTCAGGGTCTCATCTCCACTTTGTGGTATATACCACCGGTAAATCGCCATATATTACTATCCCTGTTCGCTTCGAAGTAGCAGAGGGCAAAGTGCAAAGCCTTCAAGAAGGCGAATTATATACCGCTTTTAAGCACCCATTTTAGGCTTGCTTTCAACGCTGAGCTGCCTGCGCCTTTGCATTCTTCTAATGACCGGATATGTCAAAACAGCTCCAAGAATCACGAGGGTACCGTAGTAGAAACCTGTGCTCATTTGCTCATCTTCCCCATAAATGAGCAGGGCCAGTACTATACCATACACAGGCTCCAAATTAATGGTTAGGTTAACCACGAAAGCCGAAATACGCTTCATAAGCTCCACTCCAACCGAAAAGGCATATACGGTACAAACCCCACTTAAAAGCAAGAGAAGTACCCAGTCTCTTGGCTCCGGCCATTGATACATTATTTCGCTGTGCAGTACAAAAGTTTTGTACACCGGAATGAACAATAACAGCCCTACTGCTGCCGAAAGCATTTCATAAAAGGTAATACCGTAGGGCGGATACTTTAGGGTGAATTTAGAATTGAGCACCGAAAAAACAGCTGCCAGAAATGCTGAAATAATGGCCAGAAGAAGGCCGTAGGCATGGGTGAATTCAAATTTAAAGATGAGGTACAAACCAAATATTACCACCAAGCCGAGGAATACCTGAAAAGGCTGAATGCGTTGTTTTTTGAATAACGGCTCTACCAAACTGGTCCAGAAAGTAGTAGTAGCCATTCCGGCCAGGCAAACTGATACAGTTGATACTCTGGCGGCTTCGAAAAAAGTAACCCAATGGGCAGCTACCACAAGACCGGTGAGAAACAAATGAAAAACCCCTCGGGGAGGGAATTTAAAGGTTTTGTCTTTGAATCGCATGACTACCGAAAGCACCAGTGCTGCTATTCCCGTTCGGTACAAAACCAAATCGGTTGAATCGATACTCATTTCATTGCCAAGTATGGCCGTAAACCCCCAGAGAAATACTATAAAGTGGAGTTTTAAAAAGTCTCTTAAAGAAGCCGATTCCATTATTTTGGGACAAAACGGTACAAAAGTACACCAATAATGGAGAAAATGATATTAGGAATCCAAACTGCCAGCAAGGGGTTGGTTGAACCTGCCTCAGCATTGCTTTTTGCGGCTATAAAGAGTATGATATAAATGAAGGCAATCATGAAGCCAAGCGCAATTTGAAAGCCTACACCTCCCCTTGTTTTGCGTGAAGAGAGAATAACTCCGATGAAGGTGAGAATGATAGCCGAGAAAGGCGACATATACCGAACATACTTCTCAATAACATATATGGGTATATTATCTGCCCCTTTCATTTTAAGGTCGGCAATGTATTGATCCAGTTCATTGAGGGTAAGCGTTTGTTCAAAACTGTTCAGGTTACCAAAATCACTGGGTTTCATGTTAATTTTCAGAAGCGTGTCGTTGTTCTTTCCGTATTTATAGTCTTCGCCCATAGGCAAAAATTTACGGAGAGTCCAATCTGAAGCCTCCCATCCTTGTTGCAAAGAATCCCACTTTACCTGCCTGGCAGTAAACTTCCACTCAACATCGGTTCCTTTTATTTCTTCCAACGTGAAGCGAAAAGCAATATCTCTGCGCGAGTCGTATGAGGCAATGTAGGCATAAGTTGTGGGGCTCACCTTAAAGTGCACATCGCGTTCCGAAAAATTGAACTCCTGACCAAAATAAGCCTGTTCGAATGCGACCCTGAATTTATTGGCCTCGGGAATAACCCAACCGGTAAAAACGAAGCTGGTTATGGCAATAATCACTGACCCAAAAAAGAAGGGTCTTAGCATACGCGGATAACTAACTCCACCACTCAGAATAGCGATAATCTCTGTATGACTGGCCAGTTTGGAGGTAACAAAAACCGTAGCAATAAAAACCGTTATAGGGGTAATAAGGTTCGCTATATAGGGCGCGTAGGTTAAGAAATACTCTATGATCAGGCGGGCGGGAACTTCGTTTTTAATGAAGCTTTCGTTGCGCTCAGAGAAGGTAATAATGAGTACAATAGAAACCAGTATACCGACCACAAACACAAAGGTGGTCAGAAACTTAACGAGAATATACCTATCGAGAATTCTCATCATAATCGTCTGGTCACCTTTTTCACCATTTGGTTTTTCCAATTAATAAACGTGCCTTTTCGTATTTCTTTTCTGGCTTCTTTTACCAGCCACAGGTAAAAGGTAAGGTTGTGAATGGATGCAATTTGCGCAGCCAAAATTTCTTTACTTACCACCAAGTGTCTTAAATATGCCTTGCTGTAAAAAGTGTCTACATAGCCACCAAGATTTGGGTCAATGGGGCTATAGTCGTTCTTCCACTTTTCGTTCCTGATGTTAATAATTCCTTCTGAGGTAAACAGCATTCCGTTACGTGCATTACGGGTTGGCATAACACAGTCGAACATATCTACCCCCAGAGCTATACATTCCAGTATATTTTCTGGCGTGCCCACCCCCATCAGGTATCGGGGTTTATCTTTTGGCAGAATATCGCAAACCACTTCAGTTTGCTCATACATCATTTCATGAGGCTCCCCTACAGAAAGCCCTCCTATGGCATTACCTTCTCTCTCGAACGAGGCGATTGTTTCGGCCGACTTGATGCGTAAATCTTTGAAGGTGCTGCCCTGTACTATTGGAAAAAGGGTCTGCGAATATCCATATTTACCCTCGGTGGCATCAAACCTATCACAACAACGCTTTAGCCACCGGTGGGTCATTTCCATAGACTCACGGGCGTATCCATATTCACAGGGATAAGGAGTACACTCATCAAAAGCCATGATAATATCAGCCCCAATGGTTCGCTGAATATCCATCACATTTTCTGGGGTAAACACATGCTTAGACCCATCGATATGTGATTTAAAAGTTACACCCTCCTCTTTGATCTTTCGGGTTCCAGACAGTGAATACACCTGATACCCACCTGAGTCCGTAAGAATTGGCTTGTCCCAGCCGTTGAAACGATGCAGTCCCCCGGCTCCTTCAATTACATCCAGTCCGGGTCTCAAATAAAGGTGATAGGTGTTGCCCAAAATAATTTGAGCTTGTACATCATTGTGTAGTTCACGTTGATGTACGGCCTTTACGGTACCTGCGGTACCCACAGGCATAAAAATTGGGGTTTCTATGCTACCATGATCGGTAGTTACAACCCCTGCTCTTGCCTTCGACCCCTTATCTTCTGCTACTAGCTTAAACTCCATCGACTTGATTTGAAGCCACAAAAATAGCAGTATTGCTTAATTCTATTTTCTTTAGCGTTTATTCTTTCCTCATTGAGCCTCATTGATATTGCATTTTTAATCTGTATGGCTGTGCAAACTGGTTTTGTCCTTGCACTTGGTATTCCATTAATCAGGCATAGAGACCCAAAAACGTTTGACAATCACCAGGGGGTATCGGTAATTATTGCCGCTCGAAATGAAGCTAAAAACCTGAATCAGTTACTCCAAAGGCTCAAAGAACAAGACCAGGAGTATCCGTATGAGGTAATTGTTGTAAATGATCGTTCTACAGACCAGTCAGCCTTACTACTGAACGAATGGCAAAAACAATGGAAGGCCCTGACCGTAGTGGATGTGGAGTCGTTACCTGCCGGTTGGACCGGAAAGAAATATGCATTGTTCTGTGGAGTACAAAAAGCCCGGTTTTCCAAACTACTGTTTACCGATGTGGATTGTCTGCCAGCCTCAGATCAATGGATTCAGCTTATGGGTAACGCTCTGGTGAATGATTATCAGGTTGTACTGGGGTACTCGCCTTATGCTAAAAGAAAGGGCTGGCTAAACCGGTTTATTCAGTATGAGACCCTTTGGGTAGCTATGCAGTATTTGGGCTTTGCCTTGTGGAAAAAACCTTACATGGGAGTGGGAAGAAACTGGGCGGTGACCCACCAACATTACGACCTTGATTTTCTAAAAAAGATTGGTCATTTAGAAGGTGGAGACGATGATTTAATGGTTGGCCACCTGAGCAAAACACACTCCATACAAATTCTTATTGAACCAGCTGCATTCACTGTAAGTACGCCAAAAGAGACGCTTAAATCATACTTGCATCAGAAAATCAGACATTTATCAGCCGGAAAGCACTATGATAAAAAAGACCAAACGCTTTTGGGAATTTTTACGTTATCTTGTGTGGTCGGATGGGGATTGTTTTTTTGGGCATTGGCTACCAGTTCACTCCCCTCATGGATATGGACGGCCTTTGGCGTCAGATGTCTGTTGAACTATGCAATCATCAGGCAATTGGGGCAAAAACTCAAAACAGAGATAGAAATTTGGTCGCTTCCTTTTTTAGATCTTTGTTATTGTTTTTATTATCCCTTAGTCGCCATAAAGGCATTGGCAACGAAGCAAGTTGAATGGAAGTAGGTAAGCAATTCTCAAAAAAGGCATTAGAAGATTTCAGGTTAATTGACGCAGCAGTTTCAGGGCTAGACGAACAGGCTTATGCTGATCTTATGAAACGGTATAAGAAACCGGTTTATCATATGATCCTTAAAATGGTTCGTAATGTCGATGATGCCGAAGACCTGACCATTGAAGCTTTTGCAAAGGCTTTCAAAAACCTTCATAAGTTTAAAAAAGACTTTACTTTCTCTACCTGGCTGTTCCGTATAGCCACTAACAATACCATTGACTTTATTCGCAAAAGGCGGCTTGACACCATGAGCCTTAACACATCGTTTACCGATGACAACGGAGAGGCTGTAACCATTGATGTTCAGGATAAAAATCTGAACCCACAAGATGAAACCATAAAGGCTCAAAAAATTGAGCTGGTCCATATGTTTGTAGACAAACTACCTGCAAAATATCAGCGGTTAGTAAAACTACGCTACTTCGATGAACTGAGCTACGATGAAATTGCTCAGGAACTGGGAGCACCATTGGGTACTGTAAAAGCTCAACTACACCGTGCCAGAGAGCTCATGTACGATTTGGTGAAAAATAAGAAGGAGCACATCTAATCGCACCAACGGTCATTGCATCTTCCTCTGCCCTTTAAATTGGCAGAATGGAGCTAGTCAATGGGTATTCCATATATCTTTGCAGCATGAAGAATCTGCTTCAGTACTTTCCCAACCTGAACCAAGAGCAAAAAGAACGGTTCGAACGTCTGCCGGGTCTATATGCCGAATGGAATGATAAAATCAACGTAGTCTCCAGAAAAGACATTGAGAACCTCATGGAGCGACATGTGATTCACTCATTGGGTATAGCCAAGGTATTGAACTTCAGGCCGGGAACGCGGATTCTTGACGTAGGCACAGGAGGTGGCTTTCCCGGTATTCCGCTGGCCATACTTTTCCCCGAGTGCCAATTTCTTTTGGTAGACTCCATTGGCAAGAAAATCAAAGTGGTTAACGAAGTAGCCCAAGCCCTGGGCCTTGAAAATGTCAAAGGTCAGCACGTAAGGGCTGAGCAAGTGGAGGGCCAGTTCCATTTTGTTGTGAGCCGTGCGGTCACACGTATGGGCAATTTTTATCCCTGGGTGAAAGACAAGTTTATGAAGCAGTCTAACCACTCCCTCAAAAACGGTATCCTGTACCTAAAAGGTGGCGAGTTGGATGAAGAACTAAAGGAGTCTAAGTTGAAGCGTATAAAAACATATGCACTTTCAGAGCACTTTAAAGAAGAGTTCTTCGAGACCAAGAAAGTGGTCTATATACCGGCTCAGTAGTCTTCTTCTGTCCTTTTTTTGGCCGTTAGCACCAAAATGCAATAGACTCCCAGTAGGGTACCAATAGGAATATTGATAAGGCTTATTATGCCATATACCAAAGCCGGAACTTCGGCCCACTTGCGTTGATTAACAAGCCCTATCCCAATAATAATTCGAGGAATGAAGAAAATAAGGGCTATCCCCCAAAGTAAGGAGCTGATGAAATCGAAAATCCATGCAGCTTCCGGAAGCATATCTCCATCTTGCGCAGCCATTCGAATGATAAAATCCATAAACTGATCATAAAACAGAATACTCAGAAGACCAAAAGCACTGAAGATAATGAAAATGATACCAATGACTTTTTTGTGAACAGGATCGGTGAGATTCATGGCTTTTTCTTTTCAATTTAAATATTGTAGGCAGCAATTACCAATAGGTGTCAATCCGATAAGTAAGGCGGCAGACCTTTGTAAACCAATGCCTTAGTTCTTATGCCCACCATCTGAAAGCTTCTTACTCAAAGCGAAGCGACTCAATAGGATCCATAGCGGCAGCTCGCTTGGCAGGAATGTAACCGGAAATAACTCCTACTACAACACAAATAATCAGACCTACGGTAATCCACAGCCACGGAATAATAAATGCTCCTCCTAATAACTTGGCCAGAATGTTCCCTACAATAATGCCGAGAACAGCTCCTGCAATACCGCCCATTTGGCAAATTACTACCGACTCAATAAGAAACTGTTGCAGTATGCGCTTTGGAGTAGCTCCAAGAGCCTTTCTAATCCCTATTTCACGGGTTCTCTCGGTTACCGAAACCATCATAATATTCATTAGGCCAATAGCCGCTCCTAACAGGGTTACAGCACCTATACCAAATCCGGCCATTCGCATGCCATTGGTAATGTTATCAAGGGCTTCTGTTACCGAGTCGCTCCTTTCTACTTCGAAAGAGTCTTCTTCTCCTATTCTATCGCCCCTAATCTGACGCATTAAACCGGTGGCTTCACCCATGGCATACTCAATATCTTCAGGGTTCTGGATCATGGTAGTAATATTGAAGCGCATAGAGCCTCTTCTATCCAGTCGTTTGGCATTCTGTAGCGGAATGATAATGTTTCTATCTTCTTCCGTATCGCCACCAAAACCTCCTTTTTCTTCCAAAATTCCGATTACCCGGTAATTGTTGCCGTAAAACTTCACTTGTTGGTTGAGCGGGTCTTCATTGGCTTCGAAAAGGGCCTTTACCACTTCCGTACCCAAAATGCACACGTAGTTTCCATATTGAATTTCCAACGAAGAGAAATTTCTACCGCGCTCAATATTAATACCCTTTATAGCTATGTAGTTTTCATCGCCTCCAGTAACCGAAATATTCGGGTTGGTGGTTTTGCTACCATACTTTATTTCCGCAATACCACTCACACGGGTATAAACTGTAGTGGTAGAAGGAAACTCAAAAGTTTCTTTGAAACGGTTGGCCTCTGTAAAGCGAATGGGCTCATAAGACTTCTCCTTTCTACCATTCTGGTTTCTTCGGCCGGAAAAACGAGAATTAATATCGAAACTATTAGCTCCCAGGTTGGATAAGCTGGCATCAATTTCACTTTTAATGCCATCTACAGCCGTGAGCATGCCTACCAGAGAAGTAATACCAATGGCAATGATGAGTCCGGTAAGGACAGTTCGGAGAATGTTGGCTTTTATGGAGCTAATGCCTTCGGAGATGTTTTGTCTTAAATTCATGCGTAATACTTGAGTCTAACCTCGTTATAAATGTAATTGACCACTGGTCAAGTTTTAGCAACTAATACGTAAATTGAACGATTCCACAGCTAAACGGTTTAATATCTTGTTCGCTATGAAGAAACTAGTTTTCACCTTTCTCTTCTGCCTTTTTACAATCACTGGTTTTTCCAATAAGATATTGGTTCCTATGGACGAAAGCCAGACCAACCACCTCAAAGCTTATGGAATTGCCTATTGGGTTTTAAGTCAAGACGAACCAATTGACTGGATGTTAAATTACAGGGGAGGAAGTTTTTTACTGCCCGCCCGAACGGGCATTGAAAATGAACTGGTGGTAAGGGGAGTGAGCTATCAGGTAATTTCTGATGCCGATGCCCTCAAGCTGGAGCAACTCCTCTCCTCTCCTTCGAGCAACATGGATATGATGCGGCTGGAGAAGGTGCCCAAAATTGCCGTTTACTCACCCAAAAGCAAAATGCCCTGGGACGATGCCGTAACACTGGCCCTGACCTATGCAGAAATTCCTTACGATGTGGTATATGATGATGAACTCATGAACGATGAACTAACCTCATACGATTGGTTACACTTACACCATGAAGATTTTACGGGTCAGTACGGAAAATTCTATGCCACCTTTAAAAACTACTCGTGGTATATTCAGCAGCAGAAAGACTATGAAGCTTCGGCCAAAAAGCATGGCTTTGCAAAAGTTTCTCAACTCAAATTGGCCATTGCTCAAAAAATCAGGGCATTTGTGGCCGGGGGGGGCTTTCTGTTCGCCATGTGCTCGGCCACCGACTCTTTCGACATTGCCCTGGCAGCAAATGGAGTAGACTTTATAGAGTCTATGTACGATGGCGACCCTGCCGAGCCGGGGGCAGAGCGAAGGTTTGACTTTACACAAACGCTGGCCTTCGAAAACTTTAAGCTCAAAACCAATCCACTGGAGTATGAATTTTCCGATATAGACAACACGGATGCCCGCAGACAACGCTCGCTCAACGAGGGCAATGATTACTTTAAGCTCTTTCAGTTTTCAGCCAAGTGGGATCCGGTGCCAACTATGCTCACACAAAACCATACCAATCTCATTAAAGGGTTTTACGGACAAACCACGTCATTTAAGAAACGGGTAGTAAAACCAGATGTGGTAGTAATGGGCGAAACAATTGCAGCCAATGAAGACAAATACATTCACGGCATCTATGGCAAGGGATTCTGGACTTTTTACGGAGGACACGACCCGGAAGATTATCAGCATCGGGTAGGTGAAGAACCGACCGATCTTAACCTTTTCCCTAATTCGCCCGGCTACAGGCTTATTCTAAACAATATTCTATTTCCGGCTGCTAAAAAGAAAAAACGGAAGACCTAAGTACAAAGTCGCCCCCCCGAAACGGAAGCTTTAATTATCATCATCTTCATTCAAGATACCTTCATCGTTATTCTTCCGATCGCGCTTGCGCTCTTTTTTAGGCGGCTTTTCTTCACTCTTATTCCCTTTCTTTTTGAACAGCCCTAAAATTCCCTTTTTGGAGGTTGTATCGGTAGCAAGGGTGTCGGGCTGTTGAGCTTTTAACAAACTACTGTCTATGGGTGCTGGGGGCTCGGGCAGTTCCAGAAAGTAATCTTTGTAACGCTTATCGTATTCATCTTGCTCCACATTGAACCCTCCTCTCAGTAGCGGGGCATGTTGTGCCTGTATAGCCGGAGGTAGCGCATTATACTCCTGCATTAAACGATCGTAAGCTGCAGTATCTCCACGATTGATAGTTGCTCGCACCAGACTATCGTAGGCAGCACTGTTAAAGTGAACCAGCTCGGTCTCCAACTGGTCGAGTTTATAGAACGGTCGCTTTTTGGTAATACGGTCGAACAGATAAGGGTTTTCAAGAACAGGTTTTTCCCGACCGGAAAAAATCTTCACCCACAGTTTTTCTTTCACCCGGTTTTCATAGGTAAAACCGGCCTTTTCTAAAGAATGCACCCTGCCGGTCTGTACTCTAAACCCTTTACCTTCCGTACCTTTGATAAACTTTTCCATCATGCTATCACCTTCTGCTTTGTACTTAAATCCGTAAGGACGCTTGGGCACGGTATCACCATCCACTACAGTAAAAAGAGAGTAAAGATCGCGCTGGTGATCTTCATCCAGCACAAAGGAAGAATGGTAAGCAGGGCATATCATTTGTATCCCGCAAGAAGATAGCAGGCACAGTACCATAAGGCATATGACAGGTGTTTTAGTCATTCGTGGTCTCCCAGTTGGCCGCCAATTTAAAAAGTTTTACATAAAGAGGTTCCCCAAAAACCCTTTATCACACAGTCTTACAGTCGTTTAAAAAGCATTTAAATCAAAAAGAGAGAATAGCAGTTATTCTATTAAGTTTGATCTAATGAAGCAGTTCGATTATATAATAGCCGGAGGTGGGGCAGCCGGATTAACCCTGGCTTATCTGCTGACGGGTTTCGAAGATAAGCAAAAAAGCATACTTATAATCGAAAAAGACTCAAAAAGCACCAACGACCGCACCTGGTGCTTTTGGCAAAAAGGCCAAAACCTGCTAGAGCAACTGGTGTTCAAAACATGGGCAAACGCCAGAGTAGCTACCTCAAAGTGGCATAAAACCTATGCTCTCGCTCCATATTCCTATAAGATGATTCGGGCAATAGACTTCTATGCCTTCATGAAAGAAAACCTAAATGTGCCGCAAGTAGTCTGGGTACAGGAAACGGTGGAACAAATAAGCCCAAACGGAGTGGTTAAAACTGACTCTTCTGAGTATAAAGGACAATTGGTTTTTTCCAGCATTTTCAACCTTAACGCGCTCCAAAAAGAAGCCTCCACTACTCTTTTACAGCACTTTAAAGGGTGGGTAATTGAAACTGCATCAGACAGTTTTTTGCCGGACACAGCCACCTACATGGATTTTTCGGTAGACCAACAAGGCGATTGTCGCTTTGGCTACGTGCTGCCTTTCAGCAGCAAAAGGGCTCTTGTTGAATATACCCTATTTAGCCCTGCTATGCTTTCTGATACAGAATATACACTGGGTTTGAAAAGCTACATTAAACAATTAGGTATTGAAGGCTACACCATTGCTGAGGAAGAGTTTGGTGTAATTCCAATGACGGATCATCGCTTCGTGATCAAACAAAGTGAAAACGTCTATAACATTGGCATTAACGGAGGCTTTGCCAAGGCCTCTACGGGCTACACATTTCTGCGCGGACAGCAAATACTCCAAGCCATGGTAGAAAACCTGAAAAAGGGAAAAGCACCCGACAGCCATCTACCCTACCAAACCTCCCGATTCAAAGCCTATGATGCCACTCTATTGAGGGTTTTAGCCGAAGGAAAATATACCGGTGAAGAAATTTTCGGATCTCTTTTCAGAAAAAATGGACTGCACACAATGTTTAGGTTTCTCGATGAAGAGACGGGGCTTTTAGAAGAATTGAAAATTATGGCCTCCACCCCATTATTGAATTTTGGGAAGAACTTTTTAAAACAATATGTTGACTAAGACGTATAAACAGAACCCCGTATACGTCTATCTTCACAGATCTTCGAAGAAACTTTCTTCTTAACATATCAAAGAATAATATTTACATATATTGATTTATATGATTTTATATGTAAATTAATATGTAATTACATTAATCCATTAAAGTTTTTAGGCGTAAGAATTGTCTATGTTTAGTTCTTTGGGCACATCTGATTCTCGTGAGTCAAAAGCAAAGCTGGTACTTAATATAAACACCACGCTGAGCTTGGCTCATGACAAGTCTTTTGCCGATGTCTTGCACGACATCGCCCAAGAGATAAGAACATCGATTGGAGCTCATCAATCAGCGGTAAGCTTTATACCAGACGGAGATTTTCAGCGGGCAGTCCATACCCATAGCTTCTCGAGTAAGTATGAAAAATATAATTCCTATGACGTAATGCCCACGGGCAAGGGGATCTGGCGCTTGGTTATTGACCAAAGGAAGTCGGTGAGATTTACGGAAGAAGAACTCTACAGCCACCCTATGTTCAAACGCTTTAGCGAACTTAAAGATGCCCGTGGACTTGAGCATCCTCCTATGCCTGGGTGGCTGGCATCACCTGTAAAACGACCCAATGGTGAAGTTGTGGGTGTTTTACAACTTAGCGACCGATTCGAAGGTGATTTTGACGAGCATGACCAGGAGTATCTGGAAGGCATGGCCAAGCTAACCAGCATTATATTTGAACTTCAGTACGTTAATCACGATTTAGCCGAAAAAACCAAGCAGGCCGAATTGGCCGAACGTAAGCTGAGAAGGGCCGTTTCTTCACTCCAAAGACAAAATCAGGAAATAGAGCAATTTGTTTACGTAGCCTCTCACGATCTGCAAGAACCCTTACGCACCATTATAGACCTGTCAGAAAAGCTGAAAAAGGACTATGCCGATACACTTGACGCCAAAGGAAACAAGCTGCTTTCATTTGTCTCCGATTCATCTAACCGCATGCGCAACCTGGTAAAAGGCCTGTTAGAGTATGGCAGGATTGGAAAAAACAAACAACTGAAATCGGTTGACTGTATTAAGCTGGTAAAGGCCGTAAAGAAAGACATGAAAACCTCTATTGAGGAAGTAGACGGAGAGCTTATTATTAACGACTTGCCTATAATCAACGCCTACGAAACAGAGCTAAGAGTACTTTTTCAAAACCTAATAGCCAATGCCATAAAATTCAGAAGAAAAGACGTTCCACCCCGTGTGGTCGTTTCGGCCAAACCCAACAATGGCTGGACTTTCTCTATAGAAGACAATGGCATAGGTATTGACAAACAGTATCAGGATCAGATTTTTGTCATTTTTCAACGTCTGTACAACCAAAGTGAATATCCGGGTACCGGTATCGGCCTGTCGCATTGCAAAAAGATAGTGGAGTTGCACGGTGGTAATATCTGGGTAGAATCGACCCCAAATGAGGGATCTACCTTCTTTTTTAACATCCCTAATTTATAGTCTATGGAAAAGAAGCTAAAATGCATTCTGTTGGTTGACGATGATGCTGCCACCAATTTTCTGAACTCAATGGTTGTTGAAGAGGCCGAATGTTGCGAACGCTGTGTGGTAGCTAAAAGCGGCATGGAAGCTCTGGAGTTCTTGAAGTCATCAGAAAACGGAGAATATCCGCAGCCCGATCTAATTTTTTTAGATATAAACATGCCCGGCATGAACGGCTGGCAGTTTTTGGAGCACTACGAAAAGCTACACATTGACCAAAAGGCCAAAGTGGTTATTGTAATGCTCACCACATCGCTCAACCCCGATGATCTTGAAAAATCCAAAAGCACCAATGTAGAGGGCTTTATTCACAAACCTCTTACAGAAGAAATACTCAAAAAAATTATCGATAAGAACTTCTAATACTTAATTACCCACTACTCCCCTTAGCACACTCACTTTTGGGTTTGTGGGGTTACCAGACATCCTTCTCAGCAGCACTATCTGACCGGTATGGTATATAGCATCGGCAATCGGACCATTAATCAAGTACCAAAAGGGCAGTCCATTCACTTCTACCTTTTGCAATGAAGCATTATCCATTCGCTGCAACTTATCAGATATAGCCTTGATCAGATGAAGGGTTTGGGTACGAAGCTCCTCATAGGTATCGGCTGCCTTGGGTGCTTCAAAAGTTTTATCTAAAGAGGTCATTGTAAAGACAGAAAGGCCATAAATATGCTGAATAGTCTGCATTACATTTCGCCCCTCTCCTTCAGGCCCAAAAGCAAGATCTTCTGGCCTTAGCGACTCAGAGGCCCAATAAAACCTAAACCCCAGACCATCGACCATTCGTGCCATTGCCTGCTGGGCATAAAGCCCTTCAGGCACATCAGGGATAGATCTGTAAGGTAAGTCCTGAGCACTGAGGGCAGTAAAAAAAAGAAAGAATAGGGAAGTGTACAGTGCTTTCATGGCCAATAGCAAATGGTTTGTTTAACGATAAAGAATGGTTTACTTTCAAAAATAACTGATATACTGAACACCGTTGAGAATTAATCGATTGTTTTCCAATTTTCGTCATCAGGTTTTCTGGCCTCCCTTTCTCCTCCTTCTCGCAGCTCTTGTCTATAGTCTTGCAGATGCGGAGGGTTTTCTTGAAACTACCAGCCGCATCAATGACCTCATCATTTCTCGTTTCGGATGGCTGTTCAGCATAACCACCGGTCTTATGCTAGTCTGTTGCCTCGTAATATGCTTTCACCCCCTGGGAAAGCAAAAAATTGGTGGTGAGCATGCGGAACCCTTTCTCAGCAAGTGGCGCTGGTTCTCTATTGTATTGTGTACTACCATTGCCACGGGCATCATATTCTGGGGAACTGCCGAACCTCTGTTTCATTTTTCTTCTCCTCCTGCTTTCTCTGAAACTCCAGCCTTGAGCGAAAAAGCCGCTCAGGAGGCTCTAAGTTACATGTACCTGCACTGGACGTTTACTCCCTATGCCATTTATTGTATTCCGGCCCTGATGTTCGCGATTGCATTCTATAACCGAAAACGAAGCTTCAGCCTGGAGTCTACACTCTTCCCCTGGCAAAAGGCTACTCCAAAGGGGAAGTTGGGAGTGTTAATAGACGGCATTTGTCTTTATGCACTGGTTGCTGGAATGGCGGCCTCTTTGGGAGCCGGTATACTAACCCTTAGTGGTGGAATTCATAACCTCACAGGTTATCAAAGTCCCTGGTTGTTGCTGTTCATTGCCCTTCTCATAGTGGGATGCTTTACTCTTTCGGCTATATCGGGTTTAATGAAAGGTATTCGGGTGCTTTCGGACATCAATGCCCGCATATTTCTTATTCTGGCTCTGTTCTTACTTTTCTTTGGCCCCACTAAAAGTATTCTATCGCAATGGGGCCAGGCTCTGGTCATTTACTTTAAATCGCTCCCTGAAATGACAGTGGTTAGTGTGCTTTACCCAAATGACGACTGGCCTAAAAGCTGGACAACCTTTAACTGGGCCAACTGGATGGCCTGGGCACCTATTACAGCCCTGTTTTTAGGGCGGCTTGCCAAAGGTTATACCATTCGCCAGTTTATGCTTTTCAACTGGGTGCTACCTTCTATTTTCGGAATGCTCTGGATGAGTATTTTTAGTGGTATTGCCCTCCATTTTCAGCTAAGTAAAAAGGCCGATCTTCTTGGCCTGCTCACCTCATTGGGGCCCGAATCGGTGATTTATGGTATTTTCGATGCTTTACCCTGGTCTGACCTGCTGGCCCTGATATTTCTTTTCACAGCTTTTCTTTCATATGTAACGGCTGCCGATTCCAACACCGAAGCCATGGGTGGTATTAGTTCAACCGGTATTTCGCCTCAGGCGCCTTCTGCCCCGGTTTTTATTAAAATTGTTTGGGGCACTACCATAGGTCTTGTAGCCTATATTATGGTGAGTATGGCCGGAATTGAGGGTATAAAAATGCTTTCTAACCTGGGTGGTTTACCTGCTCTCTTCTTATTGCTCGCCATTACGCTGGGTTGCATTTTCTGGCTGTTGAAACATAAAAAGAAATAAAAGAACCTCAACCACCGGTAAGGGCTGTTGAGGTTGTTCCGTTGGCAGGCAGCAGGGTCTCTTAAAGATCTCTCTTTACCACCAGTCGTATAGTAGCCCAATAAAACAAACCGCCATACCCTAATACAAGCAGTAGTTCGGGCAGGGCAACCCAGTCTTGTATTTCCATAAATACGTACTTGGGAAAAGGATTATGTATGAGCGCATTGATTGACTTTATGGGCAACAGATATTCGATCCATTCGATCTTCTTTACCTGGCTGTAAATGTAGAATCCGTTTTCTACAGCAAGTATCCAGAAAACCAACAGTCCCATGGCAATAATCGACTTCTTAATTAGCACCCCTATGAGCAAAGTAAAGAGCAGGAAGGAGAATAGCTGAATAAAAAAGGCCAACAGAAAAAAGCTGTCTTCAAAAATGAGCATAAAAGAAATCTCGGTAGAATACATTAATCCCGTAATTAAGCCCAGTACGAAGAGGGTTACTGTAGAAGCGGCTGCCAAAAAACCGGCCATAATAATCTTGGACAGAATAAACTCATGCTTGCTAAGTCCATCGATTACATTTTGGCGTATGGTTCGGTACGAAAACTCATTGGTAATAGAAAATACAAGGCTAAAACCTAAAAGTAATTTAAACCAAATGGCCACGCTGGTAAGGTTTTGCCAAATGTCGGGGAACTCATAAAAAGGAATTATGGTGGGATCAATTCCGTCCAGATCAAAATCTTCAAACTTAGACTTCATCCACCGTAAAAACGGCATTACGCCCATGGCTATGATTACCATAGCTACCATATACATGATGGAAAGCAAACGAAACGCCCGGCTCGGCCAAACCTTTTTAAGCTCAATTTTTAATAGTCGTATCATTGTTTGCCTCCTTCCTGGTCTTTTAGAATTTCTAAGAACTGTTTTTCCAGACTTTTAGTCTTTACAATTAAATGCTTTGCCGTAATACCGTGGTCGAAAAGGTATTTGTTTACATCGGCTGCACTGTAGCCATCATGCATGGTAAGAATGTATTTATCTAACTCCCTTTTCATTTCGAGGTGTAAATTGCAGGCTCCAAGTACTTCTTCCAGTCGCTCATCATCGGCCTTTACTTCTACACTCAGGTTTCCTTTGCCCACATCTTCTACCAAACCATTGTATATGAGTTTGCCTCGTTGCAACACACAAAAGTGAGTACATACCTTCTGCACCTCATCTAGCAAATGACTGGCAATGATGATGGTTTTACCACTATTGGCAATGGATATAATCAGGTCTCTGATTTCGGCAATACCCTGTGGATCGAGCCCATTGGTTGGTTCGTCCAAAATCATTACCTCAGGATCGCACAACAAAGCAGAAGCAATAGAAAGTCTTTGCTTCATACCCAAAGAATAGGTTTTAAACTTTGAGTTTTTGCGTTCTTCCAGCCCTACCTGAAGCAATACCTCGTCTACCCTTTCATAGGGTACTTGTTTGATATCGCAAACAATCATGAGGTTTTGCCTACCGGTAAGGTATGGGTAGAAAATGGGGTGCTCCAGTATGGCGCCAATGCGCTTACGCGTAGCAGGTCCACTTTTCTTTCCAAACCACTCAAATTGCCCGGCTGTGGGGTTAATTACATCCAGAATCATTCCGAGTGTAGTGGTTTTTCCACTTCCGTTGGGGCCTAATATGCCAAATACATTACCCTTCTTTACCTCCAGGTTGAGGCCATCAAGGGCTTTTATCTTCCCATAGTGCTTGGAAAGACCTTTTATTGATAATACTGTGTCCAAATCGTGAATTTTAGGTTGACCTTACTTAATTGCTTCTGACAGATTGAGGCTATTGGAGCTATTATTGATCAGGTTAGAGAGCTTCATGATCTTATTGACATTAGGATAGCCCTCAATATCTATAATGCTATATCCGGTTTCCATTCGCACAATCACCACAAAGCCTTGCGGACGGCTTCTGCCCTCTTTCATGAAAACACTCATTTGATTACCTTCAACCCTGCCGGACATGAGCTCCTCATAGCCTTCTGATCGCACATCTTCTGTCAGCTTTTCAAACAATTGTCTGTCTTGCTGAGACGTCCAATCTTCGTATAAAAAGAATTTGATTTTTTCTATTCCATCAATCATTTCGGCCAACTGTGGCATTTCTGAAAACTCTTCAGCATCGAACTGACCTTGCAGACTTTGCTGCATTCGAGCATACATTTTTAATGTACTCTTATAAAAGAAGAGCGATGTGGTGGGTTTATGGTCTTTTCGAAACCGCTCTACATGCTTGCTTTGCGCTGTGGCAAAACTTACCATACATAGGCATAGACCAAGGGATAAGATTTTTTTCATGTGTAATCGTTTTGTGTTGTCTGCACACATGAAATTTGCTAAAACCGCAAAAGTGTAGTTCCGAAACAGGGCTCCGGAGGGTGGTTTCAGCTCATTTCATACATCCAAATAGTGAGCTTTTGACTTAAAAAATTGGGACGGAGCCAATCGTAAAGCTCCGCCACAATTCGGGTATAATTTAGTTTCCTTTGCGCTGATCCAGGAATTCAAGTTCCTCAAAACCATCCATTCCTATTTTCTTGGACAGCTTATATAGGGCGTTCAAATCGATTCCGTCTCCAACAATGCTTAGCAAGCCAAACTCGTTTTTGCCACCCATTACCATAAATAACTCATCGATTTTATTGTTGCTTTCTTTGATAAGGAAACGGATGTCTTTGTCATCTTCTCTTACGGACATAAGCTCCTCAAAACCTTTACCTTCTACTAGTTTAATGGCTTCGGCATACATTTTTCTTCCGTCTACATTCTTATCTTTCCCCAGCACCTGCACGCGCTTAATTTTGCCGAGCGACTCTTCCATCATTTTTTGCTCTTCAGCGTTATCCATTTCCAGACGACTAATCATCTGAAACATTTTACCGCTAAAGTTTACGTGCATAAAGGAAGTATCAGAAACGTACTTGCTAAAGTACTTCGATATCGCATCAGTCTGTGCCTTTGCTCCTACAGCAAACACAGCCATAACCATTGTTAATACTAACTTTTTCATATTCATTCTAACTTAATTTTCAACATTCATTTCACTTAACATTTCCAGGCCTTCAGAGGCTTCACTCATTTTGGCAAAGTCTTTCAGCTCGGAGGGTACCTTGCTTAGGTTGTTGAGCTCCGATACGGTTTGTTGCCCCTTGTTCAGGTAACGCGAAACAATCAGTAACTGCTTTTTCAACTCGGCATAGGCTACTTCAGGGTTGTCAAAAGTATCTTCTACCACCACTTCTTTTTGTTGTTGCTGATAGAGCATTCCTGAAACCAGAAGCACTACCACTGCGGCCGCAATTTTGTAGTACTGCTTAAAATAGTCGGTCCATTGCACTTGCCTGGTTCCGGCCGTTTCACGAGAGTCAATCTCAGCAAGAAGGGCCTGATCGAACGAATCGTCCAGTTCTGCTTCTTTGGCTTGTTTAAAGTGGGCGAATAATGCTTTTTCTTCTTCCCAATCGGTTTCGTTGGTGGCAGAAAGCAACTCTCTTTTCAGTTGTTCTTCTTCCTGAAGACTTGTATCTGCCTCCCAATATTTTTTTATTAGTTCTGATGTCTTAAAGTCCATAAGCATCTACTTTTATTAAGCTCTCTTTTAATTTTCTTCGCGCTCTGAACAAATTGGTTTTTACCAGATTGATGTCTATGCCCAACATTTCGGCAATCTCCTTATAGGCATACCCTTCTATATCTCTTAGGTGCATTACTTCTCTTTGCCTGTCCGGAAGATTTTCAATCAGTTCCATAATTCGTTGCATCAAATCGCCTCTTTCCGTAACCACAAAGGGTGTATCTCTCTCCTTTCGGGTATCGAATTCCACCTCAAAAAGGTCGGTCTTCTTTACGTGCTTGCTTCGGAGTTTGTCGAGCGACTTGTTGCGCGTAATTTGCATGCACCAGGCTTCTATGTTTTGAATTTGCCCCAGCTCTTCCCGCTTTTCCCAAACCTTTATAAGGCTCTCCTGCACTACGTCTTTCGCCAGTTCCTCATCTCTTACAATGTGGAGCGAAAAGCGGTAGAGTTTATTCTTAAGAGGTAAAATCTCTGCTTTGAAGCGCGATACATCCATAATCAAAAGTGAGACGCCATGTGATGTACCGATGTTAACACAGGCATGAAAAAAAAATATTGGATATCTGAATATACGGCCAAATCGGGCTATCGGCAAACTTGCTGACGCAGGTCTTCAACCTCGGGTAAAGTGGTGGTTTCACGAGATAAAATCTCACAAGCCTCTTCTCCACGGTTCAGACTTTGCAGCGTTTGGGCCCAATAGAAATGAAGCAAGGGTACTTCATTGTCCATTTTAGCGGCTAATTCAAAGTTACGAATGGCATCTTCGTATCGCTTATTTAAGTGAAAGTAGTAACCTCTGTTTCTGTAAGCCCATGCGTTGTTTGGCGCACCAATTATTGCTCTGCGCAAATCTTCTTCTGCTGCACTTATACGGTTCATCTGAAGGTATAGATACCCTCTGTTGTTCAAGTAATACGCATTGCCCGGATCC
Organism: Roseivirga thermotolerans; assembly: GCF_014653175.1. Classification (GTDB taxonomy): domain Bacteria; phylum Bacteroidota; class Bacteroidia; order Cytophagales; family Cyclobacteriaceae; genus Roseivirga; species Roseivirga thermotolerans. The sequence goes on along the minus strand of NZ_BNAG01000002.1, from coordinate 515,508 downwards.
ATTCTTAGAGCTATGTTAAACCAGTTGAGTGCATTACTATACTCCTTCTTTTCCATGGCTATGAGACCTCGGGTGTTATAGATATTGGGTTCCGATGCGTCAATAGACTCGGCTCTGTTCAACAACTGCTCTGCCTGCTCAAATTCCTGAAGCATATAAAAACTGTTGGCCTGGTTCACCATGGCTTCTGCATCGTTCGGTTGCATTGTGAGGGCCTTTTCGAATGCATCGATTGCCTCAGCATAGGCCTTATCTTCGTGCAGCGCAATGCCTTTGGTGAAATAGACAAATGAGGAGTCTGGATAAATGCGTTGTAGCCTGTTTAGGTCTTCTATGGCCTTGCTATGCCGGTGGTCGGCCAGGTAGGCGTTGGCCCTGTTGCGAATGGCATCGGCATAGTGTTCATCTATCTGTACCAACGCATAGCTGTAATCATTAATAGCCTCCGCATAGCGACCATCTTTGTAATAGGCCACACCACGGTTATTATAGGCCTCTTTCATAGAAGGTGCCAGAGCAATGGCTTCTGTATAATAACGTACGGCTTCGTTGTACTGCCCCTGATTCAAAGCTTCGTTTCCTTTAATGAAAAACCTACCCGCCTTGTCTTGATCAGAGTCGCAAGCCACTAATAGACTCACTAGTACAATTAACTGAAATACTTTCTTCATGCCTTTGGAGGGGCAAATTACACCTTAGCTCCTGCTCAAACAATGTAAAGTTGAATAAAACTGTTTGGTGTAGGCGAACAAAACATAGCGGTTTGTGCATTCCGTGTCTTAGACGCAAAACCCTGCAATTAGCAGAGTTCCTATTCACACAGTATAATTTAAATTATCCTCTAAAAAATAAAACTTTGGCCTTATTTTTGAGACAAATGCGCCAAACTACTGCTATGAAAAACTTACTGATTCTACCTGTTCTGCTTGTTGCATTATCCGCTTCTGTTGTTGCCCAACAACAAAAACTTCAACTTACGGTCACTCATTCAGATACTTCTATAACTGATCAAAAGAAGAAACCTCTTATTGAAATACATTTAGGAAACGAAAAACTTCTGCTCTCTCCATTGGCCCGGCTAGACCAAATTGATCAGGAGGCCATAAAGAGCATAACCGTATTGAAGGGACAATCGGCCACGGCTCTGTATGGAAATGCAGCAAAGAATGGGCTCATTCAAATATGGTTGAAAGACAGCCCTGAAACACGAGCTTATTTTAACGTTGAAAAAGGAAGGCGCTCCCATCTACTGGAGGTACATCCTGTTTTAGGCAATGCCTCTGAATCCCAAAGTATTACGAATCAAAGCGAGGCCAAAGTGCAAGTAAGAAGCCACATAGAAAACCCGGCCATGGAAGATGTTGCTTTTTTGGTACGATATGGCAATGAAAGTTATTTACTGACATCCAACGACAACATAGACTCCATTGGCCCGGAAAACATTCAAACTATTGAGGTAATCAAACAAAAACAAGTACTCGAAATTTATGATCTGGAAAATAAAAAAGGCCTTATCATTATTAAGCTAAAGAAAGGAAAAGACAGTAAAAACATTTTTAAAGCCTTGAAAGGCAACAACTAGCCGCAACCTAATTTTCCGGGGCTTTATTGACAACCACCGGTCCAAGGCCCTGTTCATCAAAAAAATAATTCGAATCGTTTTTCTATTTTGGAGAAACGATTTTTTCTATGCCTTTACGCTACGCTGTCCTATTCTGCTTTTTCCTTACTATCGCCTGCACTAAACCTAGGGAGCAAAAACCACCTAACATATTGCTAATTATGGCCGATGACCTTGGCTATGGCGAACTGGGTAGCTATGGTCAGCAGGTGATTCAAACTCCCCATTTGGATGCACTGGCCAGAGAAGGCACGCGTTTCACCAATTTTTATGCAGGTTCTCCCGTGTGTGCACCCTCACGCTATGTACTGCTCACCGGCCGGCATACGGGTCATGCCTTTATAAGAGGTAATGACGAATGGACAGAACGTGGAGATGTTTGGAATTATAAAGAGGCCATAAAAAACCCTGAGCTCGAAGGTCAACGTCCCATCCCTGCTTCTACCCTGACCATGGGGGAAGTATTACAATCGGCAGGCTACCAAACGGCTCTGGTAGGCAAATGGGGGCTAGGAGCTCCAAATACAGAAGGCACACCTAACCGGCAGGGGTTCGACTATTTTTTCGGATACAATTGTCAGCGCCAGGCACACAACTTATACCCCGTTCACTTGTGGGAAAACGAACTTAAAGTTGCCCTGAACAACGACACGGTGCCTCCAGGCACCAAGCTAACTGCAGAAGCCAACCCATACAATCCGCAAGCTTACGATGCCTTTACTCAAACGGACTATGCACCGCAAAAAATGCAGGAGAAAGCACTTGAGTTTATAAAAAACAGAGATAAAGAGTCTCCCTTTCTCCTTTACTATGCCAGCCCTCTCCCCCACGTACCACTACAGGTGCCACAGCCATATGTAGAAAAGTACCGAGACATTATTGGTGAAGAAAAACCCTACCTGGGCCAGAATGGGTACTTTCCCCACCCCTCTCCGAAGGCCGCCTATGCAGGTATGATCAACTACTTGGACGATCAGGTGGGAGAACTCGTTGCATTATTAAAGCAAGAAGGTATTTACGAGAACACCTTAATTATTTTCACCAGCGACAATGGCCCAACCTATGCGGGAGGAGTAGACCCCGAATACTTTAATAGTGCGGGGCCATTCCCCAACGCTTATGGTCGCACCAAGGGTTTTACATACGAAGGTGGCATTCGTGTACCACTTATTGCCTCATGGCCGGGACATATCCCTTCAGAATCCATATCTCAACACATCGGTGCTTTTTACGATCTGTTGCCCACAATTAGCGAACTGGCTGGCGCAGTTATACCCCAAACCGATGGAAAAAGCCTTGTTCCGGTACTTAATGGCAAGCAAGCCAAAAACACTCACAACTTTCTGTACTGGGAATTTCCGAGTTATAATGGCCAACAGGCTGTACGTATGGGCCGATGGAAGGGTATTAGAAAAGACATGATGGAAGGCAACTTAGCCATAGAGCTGTATGATCTGGAAAACGACCCGGCTGAACAGCATAATCTGGCTAATAAACACCCCGATATTGTGGAACGGATAAGAAAAGCAATGGAAGAGGCACATGAAGAGCCTGAAATAGCTAAATTCAAAATCCCTGTACTGGATAAATAGTAGAACCAATGGGCAAAAACGAAAACAAAACCACGGAAAACAACGCCAGCGTTGATGCATTTCTAAATTCGGTAAAAGACGAAAAGAAACGTGCCGATAGTTTTGCCATCAAAAACATGATGGAGCGAATAACCGGCAAACCAGCAAAAATGTGGGGCACGGCCATTGTTGGTTTCGATGTATACCACTACAAATATGACAGCGGCCGGGAAGGTGACTTTATGAAAGTAGGCTTCTCTCCACGCTCCCAAAATCTGACCCTCTACATAATGCCCGGCTTTGAGCGGTACGATTCCCTAATGAAAAAACTGGGGAAATATAAAACCGGAAAGTCATGCCTGTACGTAAAAAGGCTGGAAGATATAGACCTGGAGGTATTGGAACAACTTATTCAAGAATCGTACGATTATATGACCAAAAAATATGGATAAGATAAAGCACAAATTAATTCCCGTTCTGTTCTTTATTTCAACAGTGGCTGTATCGCAGATACATGCCCAAACACAAACCCAATTCAATCACCTGGCCATAGTGGTCAAAGACCTACAGCAAAGCAAAGATTTTTATGCCAAAGCCCTCGGCTTTAAGCCCATTGAAGACCCAACGGGCAATCCTTTAATTGACTGGATGGGCAACAGTCGAGGCCAGCAAATTCATATGCTTCAGGGCGATATGAGCGCCATACAATTGACCAAATCATTCCACCTTAGTTTAGCGGTAGAAGCTCTCATGCCCATTATCAACCGACTCAAAGAACATCAAATACCCTACGAAAGCTGGGAAGGCGAGGCGGGTAAAGTAACGATCAGACCCGATGGTGTAAGGCAAATCTACATTCAGGATCCGAACGGCTACTGGATAGAAATAAACGATGACTGGAAATAGCTTAGGCGTATCCCCTATTTGCTCCTAATTTTTGAGAGGCAGGTAGGGTAGTTTGGCTTTGTCTGGTATAAGTTGCAATGATGAGCAGACTTTTCACCTATCTCTTGGCAGCTTGCCTGTTTGCCCTATGCCTTTTCAGCTATCAACTTGTTCCAGACAATCTTTCCGATCAGTTTTTGGGCATTGTAAAACGCAACCTGAAAAAGGAACGCAAGGAGCTGCTAGAAGACATGAAAGAGATAAGCAAACAAGGGCTTATTTATTTTGAGATTTATGATGAAGCAGGCCAACTCATTACTACGCTAAAGCAGCCCATTGACTTTGAACACGAGAAGCTCAAAAAGCTCGAAAACCTAAACTTCACCATAAAGTCGGTAACAGCCAGTACCCTTTTAGGCTCCATTTCCCTTCCTTCCAATTTACCTTAAGCCACTACACGGGCAGCCCATTCAGGTTTAGTAGTCTTCACCCTGGCCTTCAATTCGTTAAGAATATTATATAGTCCAAAATAGGTTCGGTTTATATACAAACCATCCCGGGCTCCTCTGGCCTTTTCAGACGCTCTGAATTTCTTGGATTCAGAAATTACTTCTCCCATCTCAAAAATCTGTCGAAAGTATGTATCGTCACCAAAATCAAATTCGTCCTGATGAAACGGTTTTCCCAACAAGCCCATCATATCTTTCACAACACCTGAGAAATAGGCCTTATCCTCAGCCATATCATCGTCATAAATAAACTGAAGTTCCTTAAATCGGTTTTCCAGCTCATTGTCGGCCGTAAGTATATCTTTTCGAATAAGGCTAAAGTAAGGGTCATAGAACCGATCGGGAATCACCTTTACACAACCAAAGTCAATTACACCCAGTGTACCCTCGTCATCAATTATAAAATTACCGGGGTGCGGGTCGGCATGAACCTGCCTGAGGGTGTGAATTTGAAAGTCATAGAAATCCCACATAGCTTGTCCCACTCTGTCGCGGGTGGCCTGATCGGGGTTAGACTTAATAAACTCCTTCAACACTTTGCCTTCCATCCAGTCCATGGTAATAATTCGATCGGCCGAAAGATCGGGGTAATATCTGGGGAATTTTAGGTTAGGAATATGCGAACAAGCCTCAGAAATCTCCATAGATCGTTCTACTTCCAGATGGTAGTCGGTCTCTTCCAGCAACTTGGTTTCTACCTCCTCCATGTAATGATCCAGGTCTCGTTCGTTCAGGTTCATTAGGCGCACGGCAAACGGACGTACCAGCTTGAGGTCGGACTTTACCGAATTGGCCACTCCAGGATACTGAATTTTTACGGCATACTTATGGCCGTCTCGGGTTGCCTGGTGTACCTGGCCGATAGAGGCCGCATTGACAGCCGACTTGGTGAATGTATCGAAAATCTCCATCGGATTTTTCTGAAAATACTGCTGAAAAGTCTTTACTACCAACGGGTAAGAAAGTGGTGGCGCACTGTATTGAGCCATGGAGAATTTGTCTTGATAAGCGGCTGGTAACATATTCTTATCCATGCTCATCATTTGCGCCACTTTTAGTGCACTACCTTTCAATTCACTTAGCGAATTGTAGATATCTCTGGCATTATCGGCATGCAATTCTTCTTTTCCCAGAGAAGGGTTAATGGCCTTCTTTGCATAATGTTTTACATAATTGCTCCCTACCTTGGCTCCGGTAGTCACAAATTTGGCAGCACGCTGCACCTTAGAGGTAGGTATTTTAGATTGTTCTTTCATGAACTGGAATTAACGGTTCTGGAATAAAAATTTGCCAAAGTCTACGATGGCATCGAGCGGGCCCCGCCCCAAAAGATCAAAGGCCAGGTTTACAGACTTTTCAATAGCGGCATCGGTCTTTTCAAAAGCTTTGCTTTCATCCTTAATCCAAAATCCGAGCACAAATAGAAATTGCCACCAAAGCGCTTCGTCATATCTTTTACCAATCAACGGACGGCTTTGTACCTCTTCTGTTTCTTCACCTTCTAGCAACAACTCTCCCACCCATTCTTTAAAGCTCTTTCGTACGGTTGTGAGGTAGTATGGAGTAAGTTCAGGTCTTATTTTGCGCGGCACCGTTTGCAAAATGTAGCTACGGTTAGTTTTAAGTAGCTCTATAAATGTGTAGAAGAAAGCCAACATTTTTTCGCGTACCGAATATTCATCATATACCGGGTCGGTCTTTAGCGTGTCTACTGTTTGTCTGAACCAATGCAACCAAATATCTTTTTCAATGCTTTCGAACGAGTTATAGTGGTTGTAGAAGTCTTCTTCCTTAATTTTTACCGACTTAATGAACTGGTAAATTGAAGCCGGTGCCTTGCCGTGTTCCAGCACATGACCAATGTAGCCGTCCCTTATTTTCTGGTCTGGCGACTTTTTTGAGGTAGCTTTTGCCGCTTTTGATTCTTCCATGCCTCACTAACACCAGTTATATGAAAAAGGTTGACGATTTAAGCCGAATGTGTCCTTTAAAACACAGTTTTTTTATTACCTCCTCTGGTGGATAGGACTAAGCCGTTTGTGTTTTTGGCTGGTCTTTGTTACCCAAGTGCTTCATCGGTTCGTCATTCTGTCAAATCAGCCATTTTTATGGAGTCATACAGCATAGAAACCCGGGAGCTCAATTTTTACTTTAAAGACTTTAAAGCCCTGAGCAATGTTAGCCTGCAAGTACCCACAGGTAGTATTTTTGGATTTTTAGGCCCCAACGGAGCAGGCAAAACCACAACCATTAGAATTTTACTCGACCTTTTTCATGCGCCAGGTGGTAGTGTAAAACTTTTTGGCAAGAGTTATGAAACAGCCCGCAGTGCTATTCTAAAACAGGTAGGTGCGCTTATCGAAAACCCCAGTATTTACAAACACCTCACCGGCCGCCAAAATCTGGAGGTAATTAGAAGAATGGTGAACGTTCCTGTATCCAGGATAGACGAGGTGCTCAGGATTGTTCGCCTTGTTGATAATGCCGACAAAAAAGCCAAGCATTACTCTCTGGGTATGTGTCAGCGGCTAGGCTTAGCGGCTGCCTTACTGACTGATCCGGAATTACTGATTTTGGATGAGCCCACCAACGGCCTGGATCCCAGCGGGATTATAGAAATGCGGGAGTTAATTATTCGCCTTAATCGCGAACATGGGAAAACCATCTTCCTTTCCAGCCACATACTTTCAGAAATTGAAAAGCTGGCCACAGACGTTGCAATTATTGATCAGGGAGAGGTGCTTTATCAGGGCAAGTTGGACGGACTCCGCCAAGGGTCCCAGCTAACAGAGCTCAGGGTAGAGCTCAACCATGTGGCCACCGCTGTTCAGGTACTCAAAACCGGCAACTTCACCATTTCCGAACAAAACGGGCAGTCACTGATCTTACCCATTCAATCCCGGCAGGAGATTGCGCATGTAAATAAGCTGTTGGTAGATGCCGGCCTGGAGGTATACGGATTGAGCACAACAGCTCAAAATCTCGAATCGATATTTCTTAATCTCACTAAAAAACTTGATCAGTAATGGCCATTCTAGCATTGAAAAAAGGTATTTCTGCAGAAATATATAAGTACCGAAGCACCTTTGTATTTTGGTTCGTTTTGTTGGCCCCGGCCTTTATTCCGGCCATAAACCTCATTGCCTTTTTAAGAAGAGGCGATGCCATTGTTGCCCGGGGTGGTACGGCCTGGGAAAACCTGATGCAGTTTAGCAGCGGACCTGCCAACTTTCTGTTTCCCTTCTTTGTGATTATAGTAGCACTCTTTGTGAACACCATAGAATCTAACTCCAACACATGGAAACTCATTTATGCTCAGCCGCTTTCCCGACTGAATGTGTTCTGCTCCAAAATGCTGGTGTATATAGCCATGTTGTTTTGCAGCCTAATGCTCTTTGGTCTGATGACCTACGCTGTTGGTTGGCTGGTGCACCTGGCCAACCCTGACCTGGGTTTTGCCGATCCGTTTAATCTGTGGCATTTACTTGGCAATTGTTTTACCATCTTTCTGGCCACGCTGGGCTTTGGATCCATACACTTTTACTTAAGCCAGCGCACCAAAAACCTTATTCTACCCTTAGGTATTGGAGTAGGTGGCATTGTATCGTTTATGATTCTGGTGCAAGGATGGGAATATGCCAGGTATCACCCCTACGGTTATCATGTATTGTCTTCCGGGCCGGTTGGTACCGAAAACTTTAGCCTCTGGAGCCACATGGAACCGGTGTACCTAAGTCTGGCTTTGGCCGCGGTGGTCTTTTCCATTGCCGCCATTGATACGCAGCGTAAACGAATTATTTAGCATTAACCTCAGCCATATGATAGCTCTTTTCCAAAAACATCAGCCCAGACTACTCGTTGTTATTCGATTTTTTTTAGGGCTTACTTTCTTCAGTTCCGGCATGGCCAAACTGTATTTCGAGCATAGTTTCCCCGGTTTTATTGGCCCTGTTTGGTTAGAAGATGAACTTTCGACCTACGGGCTTGGGCTATATGCCCGGTTTATTGGAGCCAGTCAGGTAACCATAGGTTTGCTACTCCTTACTCATCGTTTTGCCACCCTTGGCGCAATTATGTGTTTGCCCATGATCTCGAATATTTTCATGGTTACGGTTTCTCTTGGCTGGCAGGGCACTCCTTATGTCAACGCCTTTCTTATTGTTCTTAATCTGTGGCTTTTGATTTATGACTACCCCAAGCTGAGATTCATCTTTGCCGAAAGGCATATGGCTACCCGCGAGATAAGTACCGGAAGAAGTAACCCCAAAGCCGACCTGATTTGGGCCATTGGCATTTTGACTGTTCTTGCCAGTATACCTCTCTCCTATGTACACCTGGAAATAGCCTGGGGACTATGTGCACTAGCTTTGGGAGGTATTGCCTGGAACCAGTTAAGGAAAAAGAAAAAATAATTAGCGAACAGCGGAAACATTCCCAACGACAAATCGTCCTACTAATATCCCACACGTGGGATAACATACATCCAAATCGTGCCCTGGCTGCTTGCAGCTGGGGTTTTTTTGTTTATTAATTAACCTGAGTTAGATGTAACGAAGTAGCAAAATATCCCCTCTTAGGACGTCATTGCGGAATTTTCCTCTGAAAACTTCACATACGCAAAGGAAAATATCCGCAATCTCATTTAGACTCTGTTGAGATACCGAAAAAAAAGCCCTTTTTGAGAGTTTAAGACCTGTTTTTCCGGCATGACGTTCTTTTCGTACATCGAACTCAGGTTAATTAGGCTTACTCATTTAGATCGCATTTGTTAGATCCAGTATACTAGCCACAAGCTGTGTCCTCACAGCGTCTTTTAACAGCCATTTGTGAAGACACAAATGGAGGCAAGGTTCAGAAATGTACTTCTTGCGACTTAAGTAAGTAACCCTATTATTATTTTAAAAAGCATGCAACTCGGCCACCTTTAACGATGAGCAGCCTACAGCAAAAAAGCAAATGCCTTCGCCCAGAACTTCACTACCACTTCGCACAATTCTTTACCTTTGTGTTTTATGGCAATTGAATATACCCGGAACGAGAAAATTGGGAGCCAGCCCAATAACCCTTTACATGGCGTAAAGTTGGCTCATATACTTGAGCATTTGGTGGCCGACATGGGTTGGGAACACATGGCCGAGCAGGTCAACATTAATTGCTTTAAAAGCAATCCTAGCATTAATTCCAGCCTTAAGTTTTTGCGAAAAACTCCCTGGGCACGAGAAAAAGTAGAGCGCCTATACCTTAAACAAACAGGGGCGCTCTAAGTATATTTTCAGTAATAGACGCTTTACCAGTTATGATGAAGGCTGATTTGCGCCTGGCCTTTATCCCAGTTATTGGTGGTTTGTTTCATCCATCCCAATTGCATACGCAGTTTGTCATTCAAACCATACCCCATTCCCACATACGTGCGGTTTCGGTCGAAGTATTGTACGCTTCTTCCATCGCCAATACCTCTTTGGCCATTAATAAATAACTCATTGTACAGGGCTATATATGTTGTGCCCTTCTTCAGCTCCGTAGCATTGAGCGGAATATTCACAAAAATATTGTACCGGTATCGGGTTCGAAAATTCTGATCGGCTACCCAACGTTGCTCGTATCTAAACCGATGCGTGAGGAGCACTCTGCTGCCCAGGCGGTGAGGAAGCAAAGCCTCCTGATAAATGCGGCTTTCATTGAAAGTATTCGTACCATCTCCAAACTCTCCGGTGGTGATGTGGCCATACCCCAAAGTAAGCAATACGTTCGATTTTTCGGGAGTATAGGTGATACCTGTGCGTAGCAACAACTGCTCAAGGTCGCTTCCGGCATTCCAAAAACGGAACTGATAATCGCCCTGAATACCAAAAGGGCCGTCACCAAACTTCTTGTTAAAGAAGTACATGTACCAGGCGCCCAATTGGTCTCCCGGTATGTTTTGAGCTTTTAACGATGAAAAAGTAAGCAGAACTAGCAGGAAAATTATAACTCTCTTCATTCTTTAAATTTTACAGTGGCCAAAAGTAGCCCACCCTTTTTAAACATTGATGTTGTTTGGGGCCGAAAATAACGGAATTGTGCTATTGCGCACAGCCTTGTTATGCCAATGCCAGTATCCTTATTCAAATTCAGCACAAAAACGTAAGTATCCCACCCCACCTACCACAGTTTTGGCATTAGATTTCAAAAGAAAACGAAACACGCCAAAAGCAATTTTTCCCTAACTTCGAAATTCTAAGAAACGACTATCTATGGAAAAACAGCCAGCGGTTAAAGTAATTGAAGGATATGAGCACATTGAGTACAGCCATGTACACTATGAGCCCGAAGAAATGATTCAGAGAAGTCGCAACTTCTTTGAGTGGATGGATACAAGAAGGTCTGTTCGCGAATTTTCGGATCGGCCGGTACCTAAAGAAGTTATCGAAAATATTATTAAATCGGCTTCAACAGCCCCTTCAGGCGCACACAAACAACCCTGGACTTTCTGTGTGGTAAGCAATCCGGAACTCAAAAAGCAAATCCGGGAAGCTGCTGAAAAGGAAGAATACGAAAGCTATACCAACCGAATGAGCGATGAGTGGCTCCAAGACCTGAAACCTATGGGAACGGATTGGAGAAAGCCTTTTCTAGAGATAGCTCCGTACCTAATCATAGTTTTCAAACGACCATTTGAATACAATGATGATGGGTCTAAACATCAGAATTATTATGTCAACGAATCGGTTGGTCTGGCCGCAGGAATGCTCATAACGGCCATTCACGATGCGGGTTTGGTTACTCTCACCCATACGCCAAGCCCCATGAATTTTCTGCAAAAAATCCTGAACCGTCCGGACAATGAAAGACCTTATTTGCTCCTTCCTGTAGGCTATGAAGCCAATGAGGTTTATGTGCCCAACATTAAGAGAAAAAGCCTGGACGAAATGGCCGTGTTCTATGAATAGCAGAATACTCTGCCTGGTTTTGTTACTCTTGTTGGCCTGCCAGAGCATCTGGGGCCAACGGTATTCCAAGCGCAAAATCCGAAAAGACCTGCAAGAATTACCGGGGTTCGAAAACGCCTATATAGGCTTTACATTGGTTGACCCCGAACGATCTAAGCCAATTTTTGAGCAGAATGCTCACAAGCACATGACTCCGGCATCTACAACCAAACTCTTTACGGTGTTTGGAGCCATGCAGCACTTGCCCGACACATTACCGGCTTTGGAATACATAATAAAGGGAGATTCCTTGATTTTTTGGAGCACAGGTTATCCGCTAACCCTTCATCCGGATCATCCCGATTCTACCGTCATACAATTCTTAAAAGCCTCTGACAAACGGCTTTACTACTGGGTTCGGCCTACCAAAGATTCGCGCTTTGGCCCGGGTTGGGGCTGGGACGACTACCCTTACTATTACGGAGCTGAGAAGTCTGTATTTCCATTGTATGGCAACAGCGTGAGGTTTATTCTCAACAATCAAAACAAAACCTATAGTCTCCAGCCTTACCATCAGGGATTTAGAGTAACCACCGACTCGCTGAATGCACGGAGAAACAGAGTGGTAAGAGATGAATGGTGGAATGAGTTTACGATTGATTTTTCTGATTCGGATGAGCCCGACACTCTTCTTAGGTCTTTCCATTATAATCATGCTCTTTTTACCGATTTACTGGCCAAAGAAGTAGGCCAACCCATTGAACGCATTGCCTTAAATAAGCGTCCACAGTACTACCAAACCCTGCCCGGAGTTCCTGCAGACAGTCTTTATAAGTGGACTCTCCAACCTTCTGACAACCTCTTTGCCGAACAGCTTCTGCTCATGATTAGCGGACAAATGAGCGATACTCTAAACACAGAAAAGGGCATTGAGGCAGCAGTGAATAGCTGGAAACAACAAACCAACAATCCGGAAGATTTAGTATGGGTAGATGGTTCGGGGCTTTCGCGCTACAATATGTTTAAACCCTCAGAATTCATTGCCCTGCTGAGTTTATTCCGTGAACAGCGCATCTTACCTTTAATGGCTCAGGGAGGCACTTCAGGAACCCTTCAAAGCCGCTACGGCCCTTACGTGTATGCCAAAACCGGAACCCTGCGACATAATCATTGCCTCGCGGGCTACATTCGCACTGACAAAGGCAAGCTGCTTTACTTTGCACTTATGGTTAACCACTTTACGGCCCCCACCGGCACCATTCGCAGCTCCATGGGAACCATGCTGGAAAAGATAAAAAGCGGCTACTAAAATTAGTTTTAAGTAAGGTGTTTCACATGAATTAATACGCCCGGCCGGGGCCGTACCAATGCCCTTACCTGGCCTTTATGCCACTCCAAAGCTTTTGTGGAGGCACAAGAAACAGGGAAAACTTCAGCTGAGTGCTGTCATCTACCTTAAACTCCTCCACTGCATTGCGCAATCGCTCTCCGGGTTCGGCCACAAAAAAGCTCAGGTTGCTCAGATAGCTTACTTCACCGGCCAGCCAAAGCCAATCGTAGAGCTGCTTCTCAAGCATTAGCCCACCATATATATCGGCTCTTTGCAGCGTAAATTGACCCGACCCGTCTTGCAAAGCGTCTGTTACATTATATCGCCAGTTGTCAAAAGCCAATTTTGCTATAATGTGCGTCTTATTATCTGGGTGGAACCTTAGCTGAGCGTTACCCGGTAGATTGAGTTCAAGCAACCACTTATCCCTCAACTGCCTGTGATACAATAGTGTAGGATATACATTCCAAACACCCAGTGCATAATTAACCACTCCTCCATAGCCCCAGCGAACCCGTTCGTTAGGTTTCCGGGTAAGCATACCCGATATATAGTGTCTACCGGCAAATCGGTTCAAGCTGAATTCGTTGCTGGCCAATTCAGACACTCCAATAAGAATAAGCTGTTTACTGTTTTCCAGCGTTCGTTGATAAAGCAAGTTTATGCCCGTATTGAAGAGTTTGCCCTCATCGAGCTTTTCGTAGAGCGGTTCGTTGGTGCCCGAAAGAGACAAAGTCTGATAGGCCAACTCTGTATGCTTAAGCTGTACACCAAAAAGTGTTTTCTCTCTAAGCACCAGCGGAATGCCAAAGCGATACTGCCAAAGCCTATCGGTTTGGATTCTTGTGGTAAGCCCATCGGGACCCATGGCACTGTAGTTACCAATAGAAGATACGGTAACCTCCGACACTCTTGGCCTGTAAGTCATCAGTTTCTGCCCAAAAGCAGCAAAGCATACACATTTAAGCACCGCTATTAGCAGAATGTACTTCCGCATAGGTTTGGTTGTTAGTAGTTTTTAGCAAGCAAGACTTCAAATAAACGAAATTCCTGCTTAGCGCAGATTAGCTACCACTCTTAAAAAAATGAACTTTGGCAGAAGCGATAATTTTTATCTTGAGGCCTCATTCAACAAAAAACCAAATGAAAAAAACGCTTCTGCTTTTATTCAGCCTATTTTTTACTCTAACCGCCTCACTGCAGGCTCAAATCACTTCTCAAACCTTATCCGGCCTACACATTAGAAACATTGGCCCCGCCACCATGAGTGGTCGTGTGGTAGACCTGGCCGTATATGAAGAAGATCCCTATACCTTCTACATTGCCACAGCTACCGGTGGGGTATGGAAAACCACCAACAACGGAGTAACCATGGAGCCGGTTTTCGAAAATGAAAACACCCACTCCGTTGGAGCCATTGCCCTGCATCAAAAACACCCCAACATAGTATGGGTAGGTACCGGTGAAAGAGCCAACAGACAAAGCTCTTCCTGGGGAGACGGGATTTACAAATCGAGCAATGGAGGAAAGACATGGCAACACATGGGCCTCAAAGACTCTCACCACATTGGCCGAATTGCCTTGCACCCTTCCGACACCAACGTGGCCTATGTGGCTGCAATGGGCCACCTTTGGGGCCCCAACAATATGCGTGGTCTTTATAAAACCACTGATGGTGGAAAAACGTGGAACCGAATTATTTATGTGAATGACGACACCGGAGTAGTTGACGTAGCGTTGGACCCGCAGAACCCTGAAATAGTTTATGCCGCCACCTACCAACGTAGAAGAACACCTTTTGGCTTTGATGGTGGAGGACCGGGTTCAGGGCTTCACAAATCTACCGATGGAGGTAAAACCTGGAAAGAACTAAGAAACGGACTACCCGAGGGCGACTATGGAAGAATTGGAATTTCCATCTTCCGTAAAGACCCTAACATTGTCTATGTCTCCGTAGAACAAGGCTATCAATACAATGCCTCTACTGCCTATAATGAAAGAAGAGCAGGCGTTTACAGATCGAAAGACAAAGGCGAGAGCTGGGAGTTTATGAGTGATTGGAACCCTCGTCCAATGTATGCCAGCCAGCCACTGGTTGACCCTAGTGATGCTTCACGCATATACATGATGAACCAGTACAGCTATTCAAGCGATTCTGGCAGAACCTTCCGTCCGGCCCGGCAGTCCCTGCATGGAGATGATCGCATTTTTTGGGTGAACCCAAAAGATTCGCGCCATGTAATGAAAGGCGATGATGGAGGAATTGGCATCTCCTACGACCGTGGCGAAACCTGGCTATTTATTAACAACCTTCCCGTATCTCAATACTATAGAGTTGCAGTAGACATGGCCACTCCTTACAACGTGTATGGCGGCTTGCAAGACAACGGAAGCTGGGTAGGCCCTTCTGAAACCTACCGAAGTGCGGGCATTCTCAACGAAGACTGGAAAAAACTAGGAGGCGGAGACGGCTTTTTGAACCTTCCCCACCTTACCGACCCTGACATTGTTTATACCGAATCGCAGTATCTGGGCTTATCCAGACTTAACATGAAAAACGGTCAGCGACAAAGCATTCGTCCGGGAGACCCCAGAGGACACATAAGTGCCAGACGAAACTGGGATGCTTGGGGGCCCGGTATTCCCGAGCCCGAACTCGGCAACGCCATGGCACCAGCCAACTGGGACGGCCCGTTCTTCCTGAGTTACCACGACCCCAACACAATATATGCTGGAACCGACCAGCTTTGGAAAAGCACTGACGGAGGAGCTACCTGGAAAAGCCTGGGTAACCTCACCACCCGTGTCAACCGCAGAGAGCTCACCATTATGGGACAAAGAGCGGATACCTCTACCCATTCGCTCGATGACGGTATACCCTACTATCCTACCCTGACCGCAATTGCCGAAGACCGGTTTGTTGCCGGACACCTGTATGCCGGTACTGACGATGGATTACTACAGGTTTCTACAGACGATGGTAACACCTGGACAATTGTAAGCGATAAACTTCCCGGTTTGCCAAAAGACTCATGGATCAACACCATTGAAGTATCTTCGCACCATACCGGTACAGCCTATGTGGCCATTAACAACTACAGAAACAACGACTTCAACAACTACATCTATAAAACGAGTAATGGTGGAAAGACCTGGGAGTCTGTTGCAGGCGACCTTCCGGCCAACCGGGTGGCCCGGGTACTGCGCGAAGATCCTAAAAACTCTGATTTATTATACCTGGGCACTGAACTTGGCTTATTTGTTAGTTTTAATGGAGGCAAGAATTGGGTGGAGCTTAAAAACAATATGCCTACCCTCCCCTTCAATGATCTGGTAATTCACCCCAGAGATAACGACCTGATTTTGGCCTCGCATGGCAGAGGGGTTTGGATTCTCGATAACCTCTCGGCTTTGCAGGAAATTGGCTCTCAATGGCATCAAAAAATGGCACTCTTTAGCATTGCCGATGCAGAAATGGTTAACCGAAACATTGGTGGAGCACATACAGGCGACATGTATTATCGTGGAGAAAATCCGCGCTACGGAGCAGCCATTGACTATTACTTGCGCGACTCTGTTGATGCCGGAAAGCTCAAACTCACCATTCATGATATGGCCGGCAACGAACTGGCCGAAGTAAACACCTCCGGCAAAGCAGGAATTCACCGGACCTACTGGAATTTCCGTGGACCAGACTTCAAAGCCATGAACTCCGATCCAAACAGTAACCGAAGGGGTCGAGGATTCGGCCTTGGCGGACCGGAGGTAATTCCCGGGCTTTACAAAGCAAGATTATCTTATGACGGTAAGGTAATAGAGCAAACCTTTAGGGTTAAAAACGACCCTCGACTAGACGTGAGCATCAATGTGCAAAAGGAATGGCATGCCTCATTGCTCAAAATAGGAAAACTATACGAAGCCGTGATTGATGGTATGCTACCGGCCCAACAAATGGGCTGGCACCTGAACAAACTGGATAGAGAAAAGGTAAGCTACAATGAAGACGCTGCAAAAGCCATTCACCAACTCAACGACCGTTATGGTGAACTGCTCAGTAGGGTGCGCTCACTCTATTATGAGTCGAGTGGATGGATTGGCCCCTGGACAGGCGACCAGAAGGCGCAATTTGATTACTACTACTCAATGCTGCCAAAACTGGCCAATGAAACCCAGCAAATCATTAAAAACACTATTCCTCAATTAAACAGAGGCTTAAAACGAGAATTCAGATACACCTTAGATTAATTTCAACACTATGAGAACAATGAAACTATGGACAATAGCTCTTTTGGTACTCTTTAGCCTTGGTCTGAGTGCCCAGGAGTTCGAAAGACATATCCCAATAGAATCGGCCGTTAAAAGCCTGCATGCGGTAACCATTAAAGGTAAAAAAGTTCAGTATGAAGCTACTGCCGGCACACAACCCGTGTGGAACGATGCCGGTAAACCGGTGGCCACCCTCTTCTATACTTATTATGAACGAACAGATGTCACGGACAAAGACCGTAGGCCTCTGGTCATCAGCTTCAATGGTGGACCAGGTTCGGCCTCTGTGTGGATGCACCTGGCCTACACCGGACCTAAAATTCTCAGGATTGATGACGAAGGCTACCCGATTCAACCCTATGGTGTGAAAGACAACCCCCACTCCATTCTGGATGTGGCTGACATTGTGTTTGTAAACCCTGTGAATACGGGCTATTCTCGAATCGTGGACCCGGAAGCCGACAGACGTCAGTTTTTCGGAGTAAATCAAGACATCAGCTACCTGGCTGAGTGGATCAATACCTTTGTGAGCAGAACCAACCGATGGAACTCTCCAAAATACCTGATTGGCGAAAGCTATGGAACCACGCGGGTGTCCGGCCTGGCATATCGCCTGCAAAGCAGCCACTGGATGTACCTGAACGGGGTTATATTAGTATCGCCTACCGAATTGGGTATCGACCGTAGTGGCCCTGTAGAAATGGCCAACAGACTTCCGTACTATACCGCTGCAGCCTGGTATCACAAACAGCTACCTTCTGACTTGCAGAGCAAAGACCTGCTGGAAGTACTGGAAATGTCGGAGCAATACACGCAAAACGAATTACTTCCGGTGATTGCCAAAGGTGCCTGGGCCAGTGATAGCGAAAAGAACGAAGCCATTCGCATGTTCGCCCGATACTCCGGTCTCGATGAAGAAGTGGTAAGACAACATAACCTGGATGTACCGGAGAATTTCTTCTGGAAAGATTTGCTCAGGCACGAAGGATTCACTGTAGGACGACTGGATTCCCGATATAAGGGTATCGACCGAATGGACGCAGGGACAAGTCCTGACTTCAATTCGGAGCTCACCAGTTGGTTACACTCTTTTACCCCGGCCATTAACTACTATTTCCCTAATGTGCTCAATTACAAAACCGATATTAAATACAACATGTTCGGTCCGGTAAGCCCTTGGGATAGAAGCGGAGACAATACGGGTGAGAACCTGCGGCAGGCCATGGCCATGAACCCCTACCTGCATGTAATGACCCAGTCGGGCTATTACGATGGAGCTACTACATATTACAATGCCAAATACAACATGTGGCACTTAGACCCAAGTGGTAAATTGAAAGACCGCCTTAGCTTTAAGGGTTACCGAAGTGGACACATGATGTACCTTAGAGCGGAAGATCTGGAGAAAGCCAATGAAGATATTCGTGAGTTTATTCGCAAGAGCATACCTCCTGCCGGTACTCCGGCCAAGTATTAGGAAGCCTTGATTGGGGGTGGTAGAGCTTGGGCTTTCTAAACCATAACTTGGGGCTTAAAGCCTGAAGTCTTCTAGCTCCAATCGCAAAGACTCATAGATAACGAACCTAAAAGAGGGTATTTAAAAAGCTAAGCAAGCATCACCCTGAACGCGCCTACCTGTCTCGGTAGACAAGTTCAGATGATCAGTTTGAAGTTTTGAAATACCCTCTTTTTTAGTGTTATAAATTACATCGTGCTACTTCATACTTACAATGTATTAATTGCTCTTTTTCATAGCCTCTAAAGTCACAAGCAAAATAGCATAATGCACTTTAAGCTAAATTTTACACTGACTTCTGTCTTTCTTTCAGCTTGGAAGTTTCATCGATATACCAAAGTTCATTTGTTTCCAGTGGTGTAGACTTTATTTTGGCATCATTGCTTTTCATCAAGGTTCCCAAGTCAACCATCCTCAGCTGATTATTGTGCTGGTCAAAATAGTAATACTTAAGGTTCTTGTGATCTCGCACAGCACTCCATAGAGTTGAGTCTCCCACTTCATCCGGATGCTCATGCGGTGCAACGGTACCTATAGGCACGGCCACATTTCCCAACATCTGTATAGTAGCACCTATTGCGTCCATATTTTCAATAGGATCGTTATAGACTGTTTCCATAAGTAAATGAGTTCTTATGAATCTGGAAATTGGCGTTCCATCTCCCGGCATACCGAGTAGCCCACTCCCATTCACTTCTTGCGGATCATTCTGACCCTTTTGCCTATTAGTTGGTCCTATGCCTTCATGCTGTAGTAGAAAAGACTGGTAGTTCTTCACTTGTTCATCATATGGGGGATAATTAGTCAAAGCTCCTGAGGCATGTAAAAAAGGGTTATGCTCTTTGTCTCTACTATCGTAGATTTTGACCTCTTTGTTAATAAACTCAATAACCACACTGTTACCATCTACATCTTGCACATTGAAATGGAATGGCAGTTTCTTCTTTTCAATACCGATTTCGAGCTCAAACACTTTTAACGGGCCTTTAGGGGCAAAAAGCCCATTCAACTCGTCCAAATTGCCGATGTTACCCAGAATAAAGCTAGCCAAATACCAGCTCAAGAAAAGGGTATTATTCTCTTTATCTTGCGGACTGTAAGGAAACTCAGAGCCGGGCAACCATTGCATAGAAACGGCTATTCCACATTCATTCAATCCATCGGCAAAAACCCTTGTCTGAGTGTGCCATTGTTTCGAGCCCCATTCATTCGCAACCCCTATAAAAGAATAGCGACTTCCTCCATCCTGTTCATATAAGTTTATTCCAATTTCCGATAACACTTTTCTAATTCCTGAGGGCATGTAATCCTCGTGTTTCGGCATAAAATACAGATATGCTGCATCGCGCATATTCTCAAAATCCATAGTTCTTCCGCTAATGCGGTGATTCTTGAACGGCATGTAAAATGTTGTACACATAGTAATTGGTTTGTTGTGAATATTTATTTAGAGTATTAAACAGATTCGCTTCAATGAACAGACTGTCTGATCAAAAAATTGGGCAGAAGTATCAAGAGAAATAATCTTGTTTGGTTTGATTGTGGTATTGCAGTGTTTTGCTCCAATGAACAAGTGTAAACTTACCCAGTCTTCAGGTTATTCAATAAAAAACAAGGTTTAAAATTCAGACATACTTGGCCAAAAAACAGACATCTCTTCCTCAGCCCATATTCTAACCCATTGAACGACAGTTGTTTTTTTGTAATTTCCATTTCCTAACGCACATACCTTATGCCTTCAGCCAAAAAAGAAATCATCAATTGTCATACGCATATTTTCACCCGCGACCATGTGCCTCCCTTTTTAGCCAAATCATTTGTGTTTTGGCCTTTCTATTATCTTATCAATCTACGATGGATCACTTCGGGCATTAAGAAATGGCTTCGCTTCAGCGGTCGGCAGAAATATGCCCCCAACTCGCTTTACAACCGCGTAAAAGACTTTATTCAAGCCATCAACAATCACATACTCTCGGGTATTCTTCTCAAAGTGTTGGCCTTTTGGCTATCCATTAATGCCTTCTTTGTTCTGGTTTCCTGGCTTTCGTCCATAAGCCCGGCAAGTAGCGGGTTCTTAGCACAAATCGAAAAGCTTCAGGCGCGTTTAGCCGAATGGTTTGTGGTATTAAAGCACCCCTCTGTGGTCTGGCAAATCAGTCTGGTAGTAATCGTTGTTTTTTTAATTCCTAATTCGCGCAAGATCATTTTTACACTGCTTAAGCTCATTTGGAGGTTCCTTCGGTTTATTCCCGGCAAACGCACTTTCGAATTATTGGAAAGATACTTGTTGCTGGGCCGGTTTGCCTTGTATAAAACGCAGAGCGGAGTGTTTACACGTCTAAAAAATCAATATCCTTCAGGAACCCGATTTGTAGTACTACCCATGGATATGAAATACATGGAAGCTGGAAAATTGCCCGCTCAAGGCGCTTTTAAACAACAAATGGCTGAGCTGGTAAAGTTGAAGAAAAGCAGTTCGGGGCAGTGGCTCGAGCCCTTTGTGTTCATAGACCCAAGAAGAATAAGAGAGGAAGGCGACTCATTCTTTAGCTATACCGTAGACAATGGAAAAGTAAACCTGAACGATTGTGCTATTAAAGAATACATAGAAACTCAAGGGTTCAGCGGATTTAAAATTTACCCTGCCTTGGGTTACTATCCTTTCGATGAAGACTTGTTGCCCTTATGGAAATATGCAGCCGACCGTGGGATTCCTATAATGACCCACGCTATAGCAGGCACAATTTTCTACAGAGGTAAAAAGAAAAAAGAATGGAATGAGCATCCGGTTTTTCAGGAGTCTGATGGCAAAGGAAATATGAGACCGCTGAGCCTTCCTGAAAAAAAGAACTACGATTTCAGTATCAATTTCACCCATCCGCTCAACTATCTGTGCCTGCTCAGCGAACCTCTGTTGAGAACATTGGTAGCCAAATCGACCAAACCTGTCCTTAAAGAGCTTTTTGGATATGTAGATGAGCAGACCCCATTGGCTCACCACCTTTCTCACCTAAAGGTATGCCTGGCTCACTTTGGAGGTGAAGAGGAATGGGTAAAGTATTTGGAATCGGACCGGTATTCTTTTTCGCAACAGTTAATTAAGGACAGAAGTAGGGGTATTGATTTTCGTCTCAACCAAAACTCAAGCATCAATTGGAACATCCTTTCGCAGGTATGGCGGTTTGTAGACTGGTATTCCATTATGTGCAGCCTTATGGTGCAATACCCCAATGTATATGCCGACATTAGCTATATACTGAGTAAGCCCAGAATACTTCCTCTTCTTAAGGAGACCATTAACCCTGATATAAATCCGCAGTTGAGCCAACGGGTATTATTTGGCACTGATTTTTACGTGGTGCGTAATCACTTTTCTGAAAAAGATTTGCTTGCGCAGTTAAGAGGGGGATTAACGGAGCTTGAATTCGACCGAATAGCGCGGGAAAATCCGGTGCATTATTTAAAAAAGTACTGAAGGCCTAAACTAAAGAAAAAGGGCAAAATAAGGACAAAAAAAAGAGGCTGCCCTACCCGACAGCCTCAAATTTTCACTCAGCTAACCACTCCATAGCCGTTTCATGATCTACGAACAAACGCATATCTCTATGGCCTGCACTTAGATTATGATTCTCCCACTGTTTGTATCCTTTTACATCTTCCCTAACCACAACTGCACGTTTGTAAAAAGATGACACTCCAAGCTGAGCAAGCTCTTGAGAAAGTTCACTCATATCGACTTCATCAGCCTTGAGGCTCGCCTCACGCAAATCAGTTATCACTCTATTCAACCCATTCTGATTTGCAATCTTCCCTACTTGTTCAAAGTACCTCTTGGCGATTTCTTTGGTCAGGTCTCCTTCAATTTTGCCGGAGACCAGCTTTAAACTATCAACCACTTCAACCTTAATCATCTCAAAGACCCTTCTCTCAAAAGCGGGTGCAAAATTAGTAAGAAAGACATCATAATCAAACCTTACTTCTTAAATATCAGATAGTTAACAATAATTTTATGCACCACGTTTTCCGGGAAAATATTCTATAGGAAAAAAGGTATTCCCCCTTCTTAATCAATGGCCATATGGGCCCGGGGGCAAATAAGATAGACCTGCCCCGAGACCAATTCATACCATTACAGCCTGGTTTCTTTGTTTGTACTGTACGCTCTCCTTTACAGTACGCGGCACATCATACAGCGCACACTACCACCACCAAACTTTTCTATAGTAGGAATCTGTACGGTTTGAATTTTAGAATGTGCCGACAGACACTGTATTTGAGCCTCTGTGAGGCTGTCATAGGCCGTTTGTGACATTACCAAAACGGACTCTCCCTGCTGGTTTTCAACCTCCAGCATGTTACCGGCAAATCCGTACATCTGATCCATGGTAATTTCAACCACCTCATGACCGGTTGTTTTAAGCGTTTGCAAGACATCAAAACGCTGGTCTTCTCTAATAGACTCTGCGCAAATAACGGCATACTTACTGGCTATGCACATAACCACATTGGTGTGGTATACTGGAACTCCCTCCTTATTAAAAGACTCAAAAAGGACAGGCTCATAACCGTTGAGCTCACAGAGCTTATTGAGAACGTCTTTATGCGTTCGCGAAGAAAGGCAAGCATAGGCCAGGTCGTTTTCATAATCTATGACCACGCTTCCCGTACTTTCCAAAAACTTATCTTCGGCCTCATATTTCGAAATGTCTATTACCTCCTTCACAGGTACTCCTGCCTCAGCTAACTCATCGAGCAAATCCATTCGTCTTTCCCATCGCCTGTTTTCGGCTAACATGGGATATAGAATTACACGACCATCGTGAAAGGAAACCCAGTTGTTCGGAAACACCGCATTTGGCTTTTTTGGCTCATCGGTATCGTCAATCACCACCACATCGATACCCGTAGCTCTTAGGGTTGCCACCGCACCATTAAATTCTTCTACGGCCTGACGTTGAATTGCATATTGTTGCTCTGCTCCTTCTGTTTGTTGAAATGAATTTGTTTCTGCGGTAGATGGATCGTAACCAAAATGTGCCGGTCGAACCATCATTATCTTAGCAGCCGCTTGCTTCATATATTTTCTATTTTAAAAATCGTTTACTCAAACCAAAGCCCAACAACAGGTTGGAAGCACTGTCCGAAAGCCCAGTACCTCCATAAACATCTATCTGCAAACTGGAGCTGAGCAAATAAGTAAGGCCGGCATCCATGGCATGTTCGCTTTGTCCGACCTTTGGAAATCCTCCATAAGATTCAATAAACACTCCCAATTTATCATTGAGCCCATAGGCAAACATGAGGGTGTAAAAGGTATTTCTGTTTTCAAAACCATTGTTGTGGGTCATTCCCAGGTTGGCCGAAAGAGCCAGCGACTCAGCCAGAGGGGCATCTACTGCCAGCCGTATATCGGTAAGAAGGCCACTTTGGGTTTCTTCAAAAATCCCGCCTCCGGCACTTACAATAAGCCCTATATCCGGTAGGGAAGAATTATCCTTAACCAATCCCACTTTGGCGCCAAACATGGTAGGAGCCACTTGGGCATCGTTCACAAAGAGAATATTACCATCAATTACCTGTCTTCTTTTACCTACTTCCTGGGAAAAGCGCAATTCAAACCGTTCAGAAACACCATAGCGTAGCAGAGTATTGTTTAGAGAGAAATACTGGTATTTACTATTGCCATTCGGTTGCATGGTGGCAACCGAATATTCCAGCAAATAAAACCCTGTTTCAACCTGAAATGCTCCCTTGGGAACAATGGCAGAAGAGGTGGTTTGGGTGGGCCTGTCTGTGTAAATATTCTGTGCTCTGGCCTGTACAACCAGTGCCATAAAACACAGCACACAAATGAATTGACTTACCTGTTTCATAAGCCACAAATGTATAAAATTAATGGGCCTTACGTAGTAGGTTGAGTAGCTCTTTTCTGGAGAGGTAGTTCCTTTTAATTGTCAAAAATTTGAACTCCATATCCAATATAGCTAGGGTTGGTGTAACAGGCTCTTCGCCCTCTTCGGCAAAAAGGTAGGCCATTTCATGAAAGCCCTTATTAGAAGCACCGTTAAATACCTTTCCATCAAAAACACACGGGTTTGGGTTTTCGATATCCAGTTTCACCGCATAGAATTTGTCGTTCAGTAATTGCTGTATCGCTGTATCGGTAAAAGCCTCTTTCTGCATTTTCTTACAGTAGGCACACCACTCGGCTTCAAGAAAAACCACGGTAGGTTTTGGGGCTTTGGTCAGGGCACTATCCAACTGTTCAAAATTCATCCAGTTGACCTGAGCCCAAACGGTCGTGCTACAGTACAACAAACACCCGATGAGCCCCGATTTAATCATTGTTGCTCAGTTTAAGACTGACAAAATAGGTTCTGGGACGTCCGGGGCCATAGATGTAGTCAGAATCTCTTGTGGGCCCGGTCTGAAAATCGGCCTGATAGCTATTGAAAAGGTTCTGAATACCCCCACTCAGTTCTATGTGCAGGTTCTTACCAATGTGAAAATGATGCGATGCCTTAAGGGTTGTATCCCAAAACCAACCGGAATTACGCAGCACCAGCACACCACTTTCTTGCAGTATTTCTGGCACCACCATGGGGCCCGTAACTACATTGGAAATAAAAAACTGCCAGTCTGTAGTTGTTTCATAAGTCAGGTTCCAAAAGCCGTATGCATTGGGCATACGGGTAAATCGTTGAGTTGTCACCAACTGCCCTTCTCCCGGGTTTTCCGGCTCATAAAGTACTTGCTCTTGTTCATAACGCGTTTTTTGGAGGGTAAAACCCGACTGAGCCACCCATCGGCTCGAAGGGGTATAGTTAAGTTCGAGGTTTAGTCCCTTTACCAAAGCCCCTTCACCATTTCTAACTTCTTCTATGATGGAACCATTGGGCAACTGACTCCCGGTATTTACCAAAACAAAGGGATTGTTGAGTTGGGTATAGAATCCTTGCAAGTTCAGCTCAAACTGCCGCTGCCCTTCTGCCCGGGTATAGCTCAACGAACCGGTGTAGGCATCGGAAGTTTCTTTTTCCAACCCGTTGGAGAGCAAAACGAATACGGGCTCTCCTCCGGCCGAAGCTATGTGCAAATCTTCATTAAACGCCTGAGGAGCTCTGAAGCCGCGAGCATAGCCCCCTCTAAACTGCCAATTGGAACTGAAAGAATAGAGCAGCGTAAATCGTGGGCTAATCACTCCAAAATCATTGTCAATAGTTCGATCAAAATCACCAACCTGATAGGTACCTTCTACCAAAGACCTATCGAAACGAGCCCCTGCCAGGGTCTTTAATTTTGAGTTGAGCTGCCACTCCCATTGTCCGTACCAGCCTATATTCTTCACCGACTGGTCCACCACACGGTTATAGCCGGGAATACCATCGTCTGTGGTGTTCTCCTGAAATTCAATACCTGAGGTGAATGAATGAGAGCCATCATTGGAATGAACCCATTGCAAGCCTGAAATCCAGCTCATATCATCGGTAATACCGTAAGCATTGGCAGCTAAAAGACTATCTTCAGGTGTTCTGGCTCCTCCCAACCCGCCATAATAGCTCCCTCTATCTGTTTGCTGCATGGAGGCATATAGCGAAAGCTTGTTTCTTTCACCAATAAACTGATCGATATTAAAGGCCCCCATCACTATTTCATGGTCGAGTTGCTCGGTAATATCAGTATACTCAGGCCTCAAATCCAGCCGGTTTCCTCCTCTTCTAAATTCATTGATGTAGTTAAAATCTACCGAGAGCTTTGTGTTTCGCCCCACCTTATAGAAGCTCTTTAGCCCTAGCGTTTCGGCTTGCAGATTCACCATTTCTGTAAAGCCATCGTTATTGGCATCGAAAGATTCACGACTGCGGCTGGTGGCAAAGCCTGTGATTCCGAAGTTCAAACTATTGGAAACATAGGAGCCGTTGACAGAGTGATTCCAGTCGCTGGCTCGTCCATCAATGGAAGCAAAACTACTTCTGGCCTCCCAGGTATTGAGAACCGGCTCTTTCGTAATAATATTGATTGTACCCGCAATGGCATTGGAACCATATAGTGCCGAACCTCCGCTCTTTACAACCTCTACCCGCTCGATCATATATGCCGGAATCATCTCCAAACCATATACCCCGATTAGCGCGCTGAACACCGGCCGACTGTTGACCAAAATTTGTGTGTAAGGCCCCTCCAATCCGTTCAACCGAACCTGGGTAAATCCGCAGTTCTGGCAATTGGTTTCAACTCTTACTCCCGACTGAAAATTGAGGCCATCGGCCAGCGATTGAGACTGGGTAGCATTGAACAATTTTTGACCGATTACACTCACCGCAACTGGTGCTGATTTTTTGTCTATTTCATAGCGACTGGCACTTACCACCACATCATCTAAACCCAGCACATCCAACTCTAAAACCAGCTCTATCTCCAGGGTCTCACCTTGCTTGAGATTAAGCTTTTTGAGTGTTCTTTTATAGCCCACAAATCGAACTTCCAGTGTGACTTGCAAGGCCTCGGCCACTTCAATCCGGAACCGCCCTTGAGCGTCAGTTACATCAGATATGTTACTCTGTTGAACAAATACAACTGCACCGGCTACAGGGCCATCGCCATCCACTACCTTTCCTTTTATCACAGATTGTGCCTGAATTTGGAAAGCACAAAAGAGTATCAGTACAACGTAAACAGCCTTCATCGCAGTAAAATATTTCGACAAAGTTAAACACTTCTAATCATAAGACTAAATAATACTTTACTTTATTCTAATTTTATTTTTAGACTAATCTAAATTATATTAATTAATTATTTTTAAATCAAACAGTTACCAAACTATTTATCATGTCTTTCTTTAAGTATTGAAACTACCTCATTTAGCGTATATCCTTTGGCCTCAAGGAGCATCATTAGGTGAAAAAGTAAGTCAGCCGACTCGTTTAGAAACAGCTTTTCATCATTATCTTTAGCCTCTATCACTACTTCTACCGCCTCTTCTCCTACCTTTTGAGCCACCTTATTTATTCCCTTTGAGAATAGTCTGGCCACGTAAGATTCATCGGTCGGCAGCTGCTTTCTCTCCTTTATAACCTGAGTGAGATAGGAAAGGAATTGGATGTTGTTCACATTGATTTCGTCCCAGCAGGTATCGGATCCTGTATGGCAGGTTGGCCCCTTTGGTTCTACCAAAACCAATAGAGAGTCGCTATCACAATCTACGGCCACAGACTTTAGTTGAAGGTAATTTTCAGAGGTCTCACCTTTAGTCCATAGGCGCTGTTTGCTCCTGCTAAAAAATGTAACTTTTCCGGTATGGAGAGTCTTCTCCAAAGCCTCCTTATTCATATAGCCGAGCATCAGTACTTTGGCCGTTTTAAGGTCTTGGATAATGGCCGGCACCAGCCCATTTTCCTTCTCAAAATCTACTTGATTTATGTCTGTTAGCTTCCTCATTGTTCTATTCTTACAGGGATGTTTTTCTCTTTTAAATATGTCTTCAACTCGGGCACTCCAATCTCCTTAAAGTGAAAGATACTAGCGGCCAGAGCAGCGTCTGCCTTGCCCTTCGAAAAGGCCTCAACAAAATGTTCCATAGTTCCTGCTCCACCCGAGGCTATTACGGGCACAGATACCATGGTTGAGATTTGGGCCGTCAGCTCATTCGCAAACCCGGCTTTGGTTCCATCATGATCCATGGAGGTTAACAAAATTTCACCGGCTCCCCTCTCCTCTACCTCTTTTGCCCAGGCAAGAGTCCTCAGTTCTGTGGGGGTTCTGCCACCCCTCACATGAACAATATGCTCTTCATTAAGCCAACGGGTATCTATGGCCACCACTACACATTGGCTACCAAACTCCTGAGCCAGTTCGTTGATCAGCCCCGGTTGTTTAACCGCAGATGAATTGATGCTGATTTTGTCTGCCCCGGCATTAAGCAAAGCCGACACATCTTCTTTTGAGCTAATGCCTCCTCCTACTGTAAATGGAATATTGATTTCTGCCGCCACCCGTTTTACCAGTTCCACCAGGGTTTTTCTCTTTTCTACCGTGGCGGTTATATCCAGAAAAACAAGTTCATCGGCACCTTCTAAGGCATACCTTGCCGCCAGTTCCACCGGGTCTCCGGCATCGCGCAAGCCCACAAAGTTGACTCCTTTTACCGTTCTGCCATCTTTGATATCGAGGCAGGGAATAATTCTTTTTGTTAGCATGATATAGATATACGATCTATGGTTTTCAGTTATAAAAGGCAGTTTTGCCTGTTCTACTTATTAAAGGCGGCTAGTTCATCCAGAGATATTCTCCCCTCATAATAGGCTTTGCCAACTATGGCACCATAAAGACCTGCTTCGCGGAGCTCATATAAATCGTTCAATTCGGCCACACCTCCACTAGCAATAAGTTTTAGCTGGGGAAACTCTTTAATTATCTTCTTATACAACTCGATTGAAGGTCCTTGAAGCATTCCATCTTTGCTCACATCAGTACAAATACAATACGTTACGCCTTTGGCTAAATACTGCTCTAAAAAGGGGAACAAATCGAGCCCCGAGTCTTCCTGCCAACCACTTATGGCTATTTTTTCATCGACTACATCCGCCCCCAGAATAACTTTTTCTGCACCATAGTGCTTCAGCCACGAGAAAACCATCTCCGGATCTTTGGCTGCAATGCTTCCGGCTGTTACCTGTTGTGCACCGGCTTTGAGTACAGCCTCAAGCGATTCGCCAGACTTCACTCCTCCTCCAAAGTCTACTCTTAACCGGGTTTTGGAAGAAATAACCTCTAAAACCTCCAGATTTTGAGGTTTTTGGGCTTTTGCACCATCCAAATCCACAAGGTGCAAATGAGTAATTCCGGCCTGCTCAAATCTTTGGGCTACCTCTAAGGGGCTATCTGAGTATTCTTTTTTCTGATTATAATCTCCTTTGGTAAGGCGAACGGCCTTGCCGGAGATAACATCTATTGCGGGTATTATTTTCAATGCTGAAATCTTTAGGGTTTATTCGTCAATGATTTTTTAGCCTGGCTGATACTGCAGACTCCTGAGAAAC
Organism: Roseivirga thermotolerans; assembly: GCF_014653175.1. Taxonomy (GTDB): domain Bacteria; phylum Bacteroidota; class Bacteroidia; order Cytophagales; family Cyclobacteriaceae; genus Roseivirga; species Roseivirga thermotolerans. Next base: position 485,863 of record NZ_BNAG01000002.1, on the reverse strand, counting down.
AAGCTCTTTTTGCCTCTCAATAACTATCGATTTGCGGTTTTTACTATCTCCCACAACTCCAAACTATCTCTCACAACTCCAAAAAGTTGCGTAGAATCTGCTCTCCAACTTTTCCACTTTTTTCGGGGTGCGCTTGCAAGGCATAGAAATTTTCTTTTTGCAAAGCGGCAGAAAAGCGGTTTACATAGTTCGTTTCTGCCACCGTATGATCACTCAGTTCGGCATAATAGCTATGTACATAGTACACAAAGGGCTCATCAGGCAAGCCCTTAAACAGGGGCGAATTCATTTGCTCCAAATTGTTCCAACCCATTTGTGGCACCTTCAGCTTTGGGGCAAACTTCTTCACCTGCACATCAAAAATACCCAGGCAATCGGTATTATTCTCTTCCGAATGCTTGCACATTAGCTGAAGCCCCAAACAGACTCCAAAAACAGGCTGTTTCAGATTCTTTATAACCACATCGAGCCCTTTCTTTCTCAGAAATTCCATGGCCGTGCTGGCTTCTCCCACCCCCGGAAAAATCACCTTTTCGGCTGACTGAAGCACTTCAGCCTGATCGGTAAGTACAGGCTCTACCCCCAAGCGTTGCAGGGCATAGGTTACTGACTGCACATTACCGGCATTGTAATTCACAATGGCTACACTCATATTCTTGAAATCTTTTAAGCTTAGGATACAACCGGTCTTTCCTTCAATCGTTTTTCAATCTTCTCTTTTATTTCAGGAATCGACTCGTAAAGCTGCTCATAAGAATCGATAATGAAGTAGTTTTCCTGCATTCGGTCTTTTCGGTAGCCCGTATCTAAAATATGATCTACATCGTAAGCAAAATGGTTAGGTTCATTAGACAAGGAATATTTGGTTTCTCCTGATGAAGACAAAATACCGGCTCCGTAGATACGTAGACCTTCCGCTTCTCTGATAAGGCCAAACTCAATCGTAAACCAGTAAATTCTAGAAAGCAAGTGAATAGCCCACTCGTCTTCAATCCACTCATGACCAAATTGGCTGATGGCCTGAAGAAAATCTACAAAGGCTTGATTAGTGAGCAAAGGAATATGAGCAAACACGTCATGAAACATATCTGGCTCTTCCAGGTAGTCCAATTGGCTCATTTTTCTAACCCACGTTGTAGCCGGAAACTTTTTGTTCGACATTAGCTCGAAAAACAAACCGTCTTCCACTATTCCCGGAACGGCATAGATTTCCCAACCGGTAAGTTGCCGCAAAATTTTGTTGGTATCATCAAAATTGGGAATGGCATCGGCTGTAAAGTTTACCTTATCGAGGCCCAACAGAAACTCCTTAGTGGCCGCTTTGGGCAACTCAGGAAATTGCCTGTCGAACAGAATCTTCCATACTTTCTGGTCTTCTGCTGTGTAATTTTCGTAAATCTGTTTCATATGGTTTTCTAAGTTTTAAGCACAAAAAAAACCCGGCTCTTGCGGAACCGGGTTTATCTATTTTCAATGAGTTTAAATCAATCAAAACATAAAACTACCGTTCCGCGCTGGCGTAGCATGGTAATAGTGGTAGTAATATGCGTTTGCGAATAACATGGCTACAAAAGTAGCTTATCCATTTTTAGGCGCAAGTTATTTCTCACTTTTTACATCAAAACATACATAAATAGGACAGCCGGTTGACTTTTGAACCCGCTATAAAAAAGTTCGCTATCTTAGTAACTACAAACTACTCATGAAAAATTACGCCTTTATACTGCTAGTAATCAGCATATTAGGATGCAACCAAAGCATAGACATTGACCCGGACACAGGCTTTGAAGTGTTTACCATTCCTGAAGGGTCTCACAGTTCTATTTTCCGAAACGAACCTTTTTCAGGCAATGGCATATCGGTAACAGCTCTTTTCGATGAAAGCGCCCGATACACTTTAGAAGTTGCTTCCGATCAGGCCGACATTAATAAACTGGTAGGGTTTTCGGATTGTGGTCAGGATCATCAGAGCGAAAGCGCCCGCATTGGTTGGCGCTGGTTTAATGACGAGCTGCAAATACTCGCCTATACTTACCGGGAAGGGCAACTTAGCTTTGAAATGATGGGTACGGCAAAAATTAATGAGTCCCTAAGCCTCCGAATAAAGATTGCTACCGACCATTATGAGTATTCTGGAGATGGAATGAATACCATTCGCATGCCGCGCACCGACAACTGTGAAAGTGGTGAGAACTACTGGCTATGGCCTTATTTTGGAGGAAATCAGCCAGCCCCACACGACATTACCATTCGACTAACCCGAGAAGTCATCGATTAATTTTCAAACTCTTTCATTTGTCTTCACATATGGTGACCATATTTTTCTAAGTTGAATTGTGAAAACTCAACTGAACCTTGCTTGCTCCCCTCCATTCGATTTTAATAAGTGCTTAAACGCCTTGTACAGAAGCACAGATGAAATACTTTATCAGGTTATTGATGGTTCGGTGTTTCGGCTAATTAAACTGGAAAATGAGTACATACCTGTAGCTCTGACTGGCAGGGGCAATGAAATCATCATCGAAACTCCTCAAAGCCTCACTCCCCATCAAACAGAACAACTAAAGCAGTACGTAGGCCGATGGTTCGATGCAGACCGAGACCTGAAACCTTTTTACGCACTAGTGGAAAGCCACCCAAAACTAGCCCATCTGAGCAGTCAACTGCATGGTTTGCGCATAATGGGCATACCCGATTTGTTCGAAGCCTTATGCTGGAGTATTATAGGGCAACAAATCAACCTCTCTTTTGCACATAAACTCAAACGAAGATTGGTTGAGCTTTATGGCGAAAAGTTAACATGGAAGGAAATGGATCTTTACCACTTCCCTAGCCCCGAAAAAATGTTGACCATAGATGAGGAATACCTCCACAACCATCAGCAATTTTCGCGAAGCAAACTGAAGTACCTAAAAAACGTGGCTCAAGCTTTTGTTTCGGGCAACATTAGCCATCAACGTTTGCTGACTTTACCCGATTTTGAGAGCAAACAAGCGCTGCTTACTTCAGTAAAGGGTATTGGCGTTTGGTCGGCCAACTATGCCTTAATGAAGTCGTTTGGTGCCCCTAAAGCCATTCCTTTTGGTGACACTGGCCTTACACAGGCGCTCTTTAACCTGGGGCTTATCGATGACCGGAAAAACGAAGACGCTATTAGAGCCTTTTTTAAAACCATGCCCGGTTGGGAGGCGTATACGGTTTTTTACCTGTGGAACAGTCTTTCATCCTAATGCCAGAACAAAAGTTTATAGGCTACTCGGTTCTCAAAGTTTCTGCCGGATTCATATTTCTCACTCTTCTTATCTGAAGATTGAAAGTAAAAAGGGTGACTGAAAGCAGAATAAAAACCGCTACTGCCAGAGGTCCCACTCCTATGCCGGGAGCATAGGCATATACATTATCTACCAACGCACCCACCAGCAATACCGCCAAAGGACAACCAACCAATATCGCAAGCAGTAGCACAAAACGGAATTTTAAAACAATGGCTTTAGCCAAGTTGAATGAAGAAGCGCCCAGCACCTTTCGAATACCATAGTCCTTAATCTGACTGGATATGTTGATGCTCACCAAGCCATAGAGCCCCATGGCAGCCAGCAAAATGGCTATACTGGCCGTAAAGATCATAATGTTTCCTATTCCTCGGGTTTCGTCATAGAACCCTTCAAACATCAATTCCTGAATGCCTACATACACAGACTTCTCTTCTACCATAGCCTGTAGTTTTTCTTCCAATCGACCTCGGTGTTCAAAGATGTTGCCCTCTCTCATTTCAACAAGGTAGGAAGTGTATAGATTAGCCGGAATTGCGCGCATTGCAGCGCCCCTAATCTCCATTCCGGGATTCCAATAATGGTAGTCTTCCACAACACCAATTATGGAATATTCAACCGAATCCTGAACTACTGTTGTACCATCCGGATCGAAAGTGAGCTGCAGGTCTTCTAAAAACGATTGATTAACAATGAGCATCTTCCGAAAATCGCTCTCCAGGTTCTCATCGAACAGTCTGCCTTCAACCAACTTAAGCCCTAGTACTTCCGGATAATTACGACCTACTTCAAACAGTTCGGCATAGGTTTTTACCTCACCGTTTTTAAACTGAACACCATTCAGAGACTGCCCAATATTAGATCGTGTACCTGCTATTACTTCCACGCTTGGGTCGGCCAATAACACATCTCGGAAAGCATCTCTGTAATCACTTTCCGGAATACCAATTACCAACTTGTTGTGCTGGTCGTAACCCCATTCTATGGACTCATTGACTTGGTTGGCATACACAAACATAACGGCCGCAACAATGGTAACCATTGCCAAAATCATCTGGAAAGTAAGAAAAACACTACTGAGAATGCGCCTTCCTCCTCTTTGAGTAGCCTTCCTCAAAATAGAAATGGGCTTATATGACGAAGCCACAACGGCAGGATAAAGACCTGAAGCCAGGCTTATGAACAACAACAGGGCAGCAAGGAACATTAAAAAGTTCTGGTGCGACAGCAAATTGAGCTGAAAACTAACACCTGCTATTTCATTGAAACCAGGTAAAAACAACCCTTGGGCCAGCAAAAGTCCCACGAACATGGAGAGCAAGCACAGCAACAGGTTTTCGCAAAGAAACTGAATGATAAGTTGTCTTCTGGGGCTACCCACAACCTTTCTTACCCCAATCTCTTTTAGCCTCTTCATTATCATGGCCAGTGAAATATTGACGTAGTTGAGCGTAGAGAGCAGCAACATAAATACAGCAATGGCAGAAAGAGTAAGAATAGGAGCTTTGTTGGGTGCGGAACCAATACTATTACTCATTTCGTAGGCATTGTTGGCCATAGTAGTTATTGGCTCTAACTCAAAATTACTATATGCCCCATCTTCATTGTCTTTGTTGTAAATAGGCAAAAGCTTGTCCATAGACTCCAACAATAACTCTGGTTGGATACCCGCCTGCCGCTGAATAAAGAAATTAGTACTCCAGTCATCCTGCCCTAGTTTAGACAAGTGTTGCTCAAAGTGCTGGTAGTTGACCAGAATACCCAACTGAAGGCTTCCGTTGTGGGGTTTATCTTTGTATACAGCCCCCACCGAAAACACCTTCCACTCTTCTCCAATTTTCAGCTCTATGGACTGATCCAGAGCCGACTGCTCCCCAAAAAGCCGGATGGCCGTACTCTCATCAATCACTACTTGATCGGCCGAATTGAGCGTTTTGGGATTTCCGGCCTGAAGCTCAAAAGTAAACATCTCTAAATAGGCCGGATCTACGAAGTGGGTAAGATTATAAGTGATGTGTTTATTCACCCGTGCTTCTAACTGCAGACGGTTGTAGCGGGTAGAAGCCTTTATGCCAGGAACCGATTCAAGAATTTCTCTTGTCAATTCATTGTTGGTAGCTCCGTTTCTACCCTTATTAGATTCTAGTTCCTCCCAGTGTGTAACCAGAAAGAGGTCTTCCTTATTCTTATGAAAATTATCCTTTACATAGCTGAATTCCACAAACTTAAAAGCCACAATGGAACAGCCCACAGCAATGGAAAGACCGATAATATTAATAGCACTAGGCATTCGCTGCTTCCACAGGTTCCGGACACCTATTTTAAAATAGTTCTTAAACATTCCGATTTGATTTAGTTTTTGACCTTGTTTTCTTGTTCGTCTGATGTTAGACCAGCGGAATAGTCGGATTACATCCCAGATAAATGACCATTTTGCATGAGAATAGCCCTTTTCTTCCACCCGCCAATAGAAGAGTTCGTGTACATCGCCTTGCAACTGCTCGAGTAAATCGGGATTACAAAAGAGGCCGAGAAACCAATCGGCCCAACGTGGCGGACTGTGCTTGAACCGTTTACTCATGCAAAAAATGAATAGGCAAAATCGGTAGGCAGTTGTTTATAGAGCTGGTCTCTCTGATGTTTTACTTCATCGAGCATTGCTTTACCTGCCGCAGTAAGGTGGTAATAGCGTTTTCGCCTCCCACCGCGTTCTTCGGTGGCTCCCCCCATATCTGAATAAAGCCAACCTTTATCTTCCAGCCTGTTAAGCACGGCATGTATAGCACTAATATTCAGCTCTCTACCCGTCTGTTCCTTCATTTCTTTCAAAACCGAAACAGCGTAGGCTTCATCGCGCAAAATACCCACCAAAAGCAGTATAAGCTCTTCCAGTTCTCCGATGTAATTTCCTTTTCCTTTCATTATAAAACATCTACAAACATAGAACAAATATATTATCTCTATACTTGTAGAACAAATATTCGTGCGAATATAATAGCCCGAGATTTTGACCGAATCCCAAGGCACAGAACCATGCCTACCTATATTTTGCTAAATTTCAGGGCAACCACTACCGGCCAATGAATACAGGAGCAAATACCATAAGCAGAATAGTAGAACAGCAAAGAGTTTATTTCGCCAGCGGCCACACGCGCAGCGTAGAATCGAGACTTGCAAAACTCCGATTACTCAAAACCACCATTCTAAAACACGAACCCGATATTCTCGCAGCGCTGCACAAAGACCTTAGCAAATCCTCGCAAGAAGGCCTTATTACAGAAATTGGACTGGTTATTAAGGAAATAGACTATCATATCAAACACCTGCGCAAATGGAGCAAGGCCAGGCGTGTAAGCACCCCTATCTATCTACTCCCCTCTTCCAGCTACACCCGCTACGAACCCATGGGGGTTGTTTTAATCATCGCTCCCTGGAATTATCCTTTTCAGCTCTTAATGACCCCACTTGTTGGTGCCGTTTCTGCCGGCAACTGTGTGGTGCTTAAACCTTCTGAATTCTGTGTGCACACCAACAAGGTTATGAATACTATTACAGACGAGGTATTCGCAAAAGACCATGTAGCAATGGTACACGGTGGCAAAGAGACTAATCAGGCTTTGTTGGCCCAGAAATTCGACAAAATATTTTTTACAGGAAGCTCAAGGCTCGGAAAAATCGTAATGCAGGCTGCAGCCAATACTCTAACCCCTGTAGTGCTTGAGTTGGGCGGGAAAAGTCCCTGCGTAGTAGACCATTCGGCCAAAGTAAATCTTGCGGCAAAACGTATTGCCTGGGGCAAAACAGTCAATCTGGGTCAGACTTGTATTGCTCCTGACTACCTGCTCGTGCATGAGAGCATTAAAGACGAGTTGGTTGAAGGTATCAGGTATTACTGGAAAAGCTTTTTTGGTGAACAACCGGAAGAAAGCAACTACCTGGCCCGTATGATTACCCCCGAAGCCTTCGATCGTGTAGCCAATTACCTCAATCAGGGGAAAGTTCTGTATGGAGGAAATGTAAATAGGGAAAGCAAATTCATCAGCCCTACACTTTTAGAGGTTGCAGAGGCTGATGCTCCCGTAATGCAGGAAGAAATTTTTGGCCCAATACTTCCTGTAATTACTTATAGTCAGATTCAGGAAGCGATTGACTTTATTAACTCGCGAGACAAACCTTTGGCCGCTTACTACTTTGGCGATTCGGCAACCAACAAGCAATTACTTCGCGAGACCACTTCAGGCGGTGCCTGCCTAAACGACACACTCATTCATATATCTAACCACTCTCTACCTTTTGGAGGTGTTGGAATAAGCGGAATGGGGCACTACCACGGAAAACACAGTTATGAAACTTTTTCCCATGTACGCTCCTTTATGAAGTCACCTACTTGGATAGATTTACCTTTCCGATACCCTCCGTTTCGCTATTTTCGATGGGTGAGGAAACTCTTGACTTAAGTTGCCATATATGTTGAAACAATTTGGAGGCCGGTTGACCACCGAACTGAAAAATCAGTACGCCCAATCGAACCATTGGCTCAATGGCCGATTTCAAAACCTTGAAGAAACCAGTATGAATATTGACTGGCGTACGTTGCCGGTAATCCTTTACAAACAATTTTTTAAAACCAAAGGCAGAGTACCGAAACAGCCTCTCCCTATACCGCCTTTCAATAGAGAGATGTTTTTTGCCGAACCTTCAAAAGCACAAATGGTGTGGTATGGTCATTCGGCTATTCTGATGCGCATTATGGGTAAGACTATCCTGATTGACCCAATGCTGGGGGCTGATGCTTCGCCCATTGCGCCATTCAAAACCAAACGCTTTTCACCAGACACCCTCAAACTGGTCGATGATTTTCCGACCATAGACCTGATGCTACTTAGCCATGATCACTATGACCACTTGGATCTGGCAACCCTGCAAAAGCTTAAACCTAAAATCAGGCAATATTATGTAGCTCTGGGCTGTGCAAGACATCTGAAACACTGGGGCATTTCTGAGTCGAACATCAAAGAATTCGATTGGTGGCAACATTCGGTTTTTGAGGGTATTGAAATAACCTTTACTCCTTCGCGGCATTTTTCCGGCCGAGGCCTTACCGATCGTTCCCAGTCGCTCTGGGGTGGTTGGGCTATTAAAACGCCTCATGAAAACATTTACTTTAGTGGTGATGGCGGTTATGGAAAGCATTTCAAACAGGTAGGAGATCGTCTTGGCCCCTTCGATTTTGGGTTTATGGAATGCGGCCAATACAACGAAAACTGGCATCAAATACACATGTTTCCACAAGAAGCGGTGCTAGCTGCAAAGGAGGCAAAGGTTTCTAAAGCCATGCCCGTACACTGGGGTGCTTTTGCCTTGGCACAACACAGCTGGACCGAACCTGCCGAGCAGTTTGTGGCCGTAGGCCGCAAAGACAACCTAATGGTAACCGCACCACCTCCGGGGCAAATTTTCGGTGTAACAGACACCCATGATGATGCCTGGTGGGCCGATCACGTATAAATCAACGCACTGACTATCAATATCTTTTGACTCGTTACTCATATTTTAATAAATTAAGAGGGTTACTTATTTAGATCACATAAACTAAATAGCTCACTTAAGCTACAAGCTGTGCCTTCACAGCACTTTGTAAAAGCCATTTGTGAAGACACAATTAGTGGCAAAGTGTCAAAACATACGTCATGCGGACTTATGTAAGTAACCCTAACTCTATAAATTAAAACATGCAGAAGATAGCTCTATCCATTTGTCTGTTGGTATTGACGGTTATGCTCAGCCTGGCTCAAGAAGGTCAGGTAAGCGGTAAGGTCTTCGCTTTTAAGGACACCCCTGTTGCCAACATTAAAGTCACCGCCAAGAAGTCTAAAAAAACTACCACCACAAATATGAGAGGTGAATTCAGTTTAGAATGCAAAGCAGACGATAAGCTGGTTTTTGAAGGCTCAGGATTTAAAAAACTGGTGAAGCGGGTTACTGCCGGAGAACAGCTTAATATAAAAATGCTCTTTCTGGAAGGTGAACGGAATGCCGAAGTGGCTATTGGTTCGGGACATCTTACCCGAGAGTCACTGACTTACGCCACCAGTAATTTTTTGGAATACAACAATGACTACCACACTTATCCCGACATTTTCACGCTGATCGCTGGTAAATTCCCGGGCGTACGTATTGAAAACGTATTGGGTGAGAAACGCATAATCATCAGAGACATTCAGTACTTCAGCAACGATGGCAACAACACCGCCCTATATCTGGTAGACGGGCAAATATGGCAAGACATTTCGGTGCTACGACCCGAAGAAATTAAGGCCATAAATGTGATGAAAGATGGAGCTCCTATGGGCTTTAGAGGCGCCAATGGAGTAGTACTCATTACCACAGTAGATGAATACGGTAAGGTTAAATTTCCTGAAAGGGATAACGATTAAAGGTTCCACTCCTGAATAAAAAAAATCTCCACCGATTAGCTAACCCGTGGAGATTTTACGAACCAGGGCAGGTTATTACCTTCTTCTAATCTGCTGATAAGGGAATACAACCGTAGACTCATTGCCATCTTTACCTACGGCAGCCACTCCAAAGTAATAGTTGTCTATAACAATACCTTCCAGCGTATGTTCATTGACACCTGTTACATACACAAAATTATCCCATGTTGGGGAAGTGGTCAGTCTCCAGTAAATCTTATATCCGGCTACATCCGAATCGTCCGATGCCTTCCATTGTAAAGTGGTAGAAGGCTGCACTGCACCTCCAATTCTTACTTCTTCAGGGGCGGGAGGCGCCCAGGCCAGACCTGCTAGAGAGATGGCATTTACCGCTGTGAGCTTGGCCGCATAGTCAAAATTCACTCCTTCGATTACATCTCCGTATTTAATTCCGTTTTCTTCACGAATGTTCTGGTGTTGTCGGTTGTAGTTTTCGTGTGCCTCCATAATTCTTACACCGGCATAGCCCAAATCATTGAATGGTCTATGATGACCTCCTCGTCCGAACCTGTCCAACCGATATATCATCATTGGATTCATCTCTGGCATATAGGTCAATACCTGCTTGTGTATGTACCTTGCCAATTGCCTGGAGTTACCATCCACTTCTCCCCCTGTAAATCTGCGAGAGGCACGTTCACGGTCTGTTTCGTTGGCGGGTGTTGGCTCAGAAAATATTCTGAAACTTCGGTTATCAATTACCCCATCCACTCCTTCAATGTTGCCAATCATATCGTTATTAAGCACACCGATTATATTCCAGCCTTTTTCCTGGGCATAGCGAGCCAACCCTGCCCCTCCAAACAATCCTTGTTCTTCACCGGAAAGCCCCACAAAGGCAATACTGTTTTTAAACTTGTACTTAGAGAGCACCCGCGCAGCCTCAAGGGTGCCGGCCATGCCTGAGGCATTATCGTTCGCTCCGGGAGCATCTACTTCATAATCCATAGTATTAGACGCTCTTGAGTCGATATCGCCCGACATCATTACGTAGTTGTTTGGATTGTCTGTTCCTCGTAAAACCGCTACCACATTTACTATGTAGGCATCTTTCGGTACTCTGTTTCCCATTTCGGTAGTCACCAGGTCTTTTTGATAAAACACTTCTAAACATCCTCCACAGGCTTGTGATATTTTTTCGAATTCGGCTTTTATCCATCGCCTGGCCGCTCCAATACCACGGGTATCGGAAACCGTATCGGAAAAGGTATTCCGTGTACCAAAACCGGCCAGTTTTCGAATATCTGCTTCAATTCGGTCGGCTGACACAGATGAGATTATGTCATAAATTCGGGTATCAATAGCCGGAGGGGCCTGTTGTGCCTTTAGCGGAGTCATTAGCAAGGCCATACCCAGTGCACATACAAAGGTTAGTAGTTTTTTCATATCCATTTGATTCTCAGGAAGGTCAAAATAAGAAAGAATTCAACCGCCAAAAACGGATAAATGACCAATGGAAAAATTTCTTTAAAAAATGAATCCAACCGGTAGGGGTTTTGCGTTGTATGAGTGTGTTAGAGATGAGACTTTTCTAAGACAAAAGAATAATTTCTGACGACTGTAACAAATTTGGTACAATCATTGTCTTAAAACAGGGAGATCACAAATAAAATGAAAACAAAAACTATTTTACTCACAGCTGCTGTAATTGCCACCGGTCTTGGTATTTATAGTCTTGCGGGCAAGAAAATTGCGTTGCCAAAGAAAAAGGGCACTAGTAAATAAATCTTACACCAAAAGAGTTAAATACTGTTAAGTAGTTAGGCCTCGGGTTTTCCGAGGCTTTTTAGTTTGTAGAGTTTGGTATTTTTGCGGAACATTGTTTCTCATGAAAAAGCTTCTATTCATCTCCTTTTATCTCTGTGTGTTTGGGCTTTCACAAGGAAATGCACAGCAAACCGCTGACCCCCGAAGACATATCGATTCGGCCGTCTATTTTATGGACCTTGGCCAGTATAGTAAAGCGGATGATCTCTTTATGACGGCTTTGGAAAAAATTGATGTGCTCTCAGCCGATTTCTGTTTTTTCTTTGGTAAAAACTCTTTCTACCTGAATAAATATGCCCAAAGCATTGATTGGCTCAATAAGTATTTAGAGTTGAAAGGAAGCCGAGGCCAGTACTCTCGCGAAACACTCGATTTGCTGGAAAAGGCCGAAGAGGCTTTTAGAAACAACCGAAGCACGGGGAGTGTGGCCGATGTTAACGCCAAGTTTTTCTATCTGAACACTATTAATTGTGACGAGAAAGATCACATTGTCTGCCCGGTTTGTAAGGGAGATGATGTAATAACCCGAAGAGACCAATTCGGTGAAATACTCTACAAAACCTGCCCCTATTCTACCAATGGTGTACTCACCTGTGTAGAATTCAATCTACTCATTCAGGGTAATTTAAAACCTAAAAAGAACTGAGCTTATCCAGCGTAAGCTCAATAAGCTTCTGAGTAGTTTTTTCTGCCTGAGCAGAAAAGGTGCCCTGGGCTCTATTGGCTATAAGGGCATTCAGACTAATCATTTCATGACCCAGCAATTGTGCCATGGCATAGTAGCCTGCTGTTTCCATTTCAAAATTGGTAAACCTTCCCCAAGGGGTATCGGTTTTAGCCAGAGTTTCTAAAAAGCCGGGAAGCTTAGGTCGCAATCTTATTTCGCGCCCCTGAGGTGCATAAAAACCGGGTGCAGTTACTGTAACGCCCGTATACATTGTACTTTTAAACAAATCGAAAAGCACCTCCGAACCTTCAGCTATGTAAGGTTTAAAAGGAAGTTCCAGCACTCTCTGAATCTTATTTTCCGTGATTTGTTGCTCTTCACTTGTGATTCGCTCATAGAAACTCATGAGGCTATCCAATCCCAGTGCCGCTCTGGAAACCAAAAGGGTATCTAATGGAATATCAGGCTGCATACAGCCTGATGTTCCAACCCTCACAATTTTTAACTGACGCAGTTCTTTTCTGACCGTTCGAGTTTGAAAGTCTACATTCACCAGAGCATCCAACTCCGTCATGAGCAGCTCAACGTTGTCTGTGCCCATGCCGGAACTTATCACCGACACTCGCTTTCCACCCAGAAACCCTGTATGAGTAACCAGTTCACGGTTGTTGATCTGTAAGTCTATTTTATCAAAATAGCGACTCACTTTAGGCACTCGTTCCGGATCGCCCACAACCACTATGGTATCTGCCACCATATCAGGTTCCAGGTTCAAATGATATATCCTACCATTTGGGTTGAGAATGAGCTCAGACTCTGGAATTCTACGTGATGTCATTGAACAATTTTTGCGGGCTCTCTCTTAACCCCTTTCAAAGGGTTATAGTGGTTGGTATTTTTTTGGTAATAACCGGTGCCATCGTATGGTCTTCTGGCCGGGTTCTTTCGGCACTCCTCAGAGCAACACCCGTCCATTAACCACCCTGCTTCTTCCGACATGGGTATGTGTGCGTTGCACTCCGGATTGGCACAGTTCACCATTCGATCGGTAGGTTTTTCGGTAATATGGCATCGCGAAACAATGGTCGGGTTGACCTTGTTTACATCGGCCGTTATGCGATTATCAAATACATAGCACTTGCCTTCAAAGTCTTTACCCTCGGCTTCCAGCCCATATTTTATTATACCTCCATGCAGTTGATACACGTTTTCAAACCCTTGTTCTAAAAGGTATGCACTTGCCTTTTCGCATTTAATACCTCCCGTACAGTAGGTTACAATCTTTTTACCCTTTAAGTGTTCCAGCTCTTTCACTTTTTGAGGAAAGTCGCGAAAGTTCTCAATATCGAGTGTAAGAGCATTTTTAAATCGACCTACATTGTGTTCGTAATTGCTTCGTACGTCTAGGATAACGGTATCTTCCGGTTGCTCCTCAAGAATTTTTTTAAACTCAATGGGTTCTACATAAGCCCCGGTTCTTTCTCTGGGGTTAATATGCCGAAGACTGGAGTGTACTATTTCAGGTTTTACGCGTACATGCAATTTGGCAAAAGCCATTTGGTCGTGCGCTTCCACTTTAAATTCTGTATCGGCAAAGCGCGGATCTGACTTTACATAATCCATGTAGCGCTCACAATCTTCCTTTAACCCCGATACCGTTCCGTTCAGGCCTTCAGGAGATATAATGATTCTTCCTCTAAGGTTGTTTTCAATACAAAAGAGGTGATGTTCTTCTCTGTACGCTTCATAATCCTCGATTTGAGCGTAGCAGTAATACAATAATATTGAATACTTCTTTTCCATATGTTCTGCCCTATTGCTTGTAGGGTGAATTTCTAGTTCAAAATTTTATACTCCACGTTTCAAGTCGACTATGAACTTGAACCTTTGAACACTAAACTGCTTTGGCCGGATTTCCAAATACCGTTAGGCCTTCTTCCACATTGGCCACTACAACCGAACCGGCCCCTATTCGGGCGTTTTTACCTATTTTAATACCCGGTACTATGGTTGCTCCCGAACCAATAAATACGTTTTCGCCTATCTCGGCCTCGCTACCAATAACTGAGCCGGCTCCCACCTGCACCAAATCGCCCAATTTGGCGCTATAATCGATAGTGGCATTGGTATGAATAATGCAATGGTCGCCAATACGGGCATTGGCACCAATTACCACTCCACTATTGATGAACTCTCCATGGCCTACATGAGCCGAGGGAGCAATTTCTGTATTGCTATGAATGGCGTTTACGGGCATCATTTTTCGCCTTGTCTTAATGAGCTCTACCAGCCCTTTTCGCAAAGGCCGATCGTCTACGGCAATAAATGCCTCACACTTTTTACCGATCAACTTTAAAAAGCCATCGTCTTCGGTATGCCCCAAAATGGCCAGCTCTCCAATGGTTTGACCATGCAGCTCCTCCTTGTCGTCCAGAAAGCCATAAACGATGATATCATTGCTCTCGAATATCTCTACTGCTGCTCTTCCCAGTTCGCTGGCACCAAAAATTATAACAGGATTTTCCATAGCTTTTATTTGCGGGCTGCAAAGTTAGGGCTTTTCATGGCAAAAAGTAAGTTATGGCAAAAGCTTCTTGAGCTACTGAGGCTCAGCACCTTTAAGACCGAATGAGTTCTACTCCAATTTTACACTTGAGGCAATTGTTGTGCTTACAATACTCGTTGTACAACTCAATTAAACCCTGAGTATCGAAGCCCGAGTTGACATTCCACCCCAATTCATACCAACTACGAATAATATGGTTGTTTTCTACCGGCAAACTCATGAGCACATTCATGGCTTGCTCCAACATATCGGTTTCGTCTTTGTATTCGGAATAGGCTACCAACAACGGAGCTACTGTATTAATCATGAGATTGGAGATGGCAGACTTGGAGAGAAGATCGTTGCCTTGCTTGTTTTCAACCCCAAAGTTGAAGTGCTGCTGCCAATATGTACTTTGCTGTACCTGCAAGCGTTTTTGTAGCTCTCGGGTATTGGAAAAGTCTGTGAATAGGGAAAAGAGACTATGGTTTTTATGTACAAGTGCCGCCCATTGGGCTATTCGTACGGTTGGAAAGTTGGTTGGCCGAACCCCCGAGAAATGCCATTGGTTGAAACTTAACTGCGAATTGATAGCGTATTTTCTCTCCAAAAAGGTATACTCTCGCTTTAGCTCATAGGCATAGGATGAGGTGTGACGGGTATTGAGTAACCCGCTGGCCCCAAAAAGCAATGCTTCCCACTGCTTCAAGTCGCTGTGCTTGCGCAATACACGCAAAGGAACAGCCTGTGCCAGAGCCAGCATACTTTGAGCATTGGTTTTGAAACCAAAGCCCTGTGCTAGCCACTCATAGACTGATTGCTCCCAGTCTTGCTTATTCCTAACAAGTAACTCCTTAAAAAGTGCTCCTTTGCGTTGCAGCCGTTGAATCAGGGCAGCTTCCAGCATGGCTAGCTTGGTAACCGAGCGCACCTTTGGAAAAAGTTCGGCACAGGCAATTGGGTTATTGCTTTTAATAATTTGCTGATATCGGTTGAGTAAGCCGGGCTTTATAAGGCCCTTAAGTTCTACCGTAGGAATGGGTTTACCTTCGTTGTCACAAACCTGATAGTCGTTGAAGTAAACCAGATGCAGTACCACATTGCTGTAGTTCGGGTCGCCTTGATGCTTATGAGCTTTCCAGTCGGAGGATTTGATGTGAATTTCGACTGAGCCAGCCCATTGAATTCCGTTCACATCGACCAATGCCTCCTTAAAGTCAGGACCAGCTAATTGATTTACTACTCCGGGTTTTATAACAGCAACCGATTCACCGGCAGTTGTCCTAAGTGCTTTGGAGTTAAAATACTGATGTTGCCAAACGAAGTGTAGAAAGTCTTCTTTGATCATCGGTGTGTGCTTACACCGATGAATCTAGCAATATTTTTCCAAATAGTTAGCCATTTCTTGCTGAAGCTCACGGGCTTTGCTACCTGCTACAGATGCAAACGACTTGCTCCCATCGGCATAAATAATGCCCCGAGAAGAGTTGACAAGAAGCCCACACTCACTATTGAGCCCGTGCCTTGAAACCTCAGACAAGCTCCCCCCCTGCTCTCCTACCCCGGGCACGAGCAAAAAATGATTAGGAACAATCTGGCGAATATTGGTAAGGGCTTCCGCTTTGGTAGCCCCAACTACATACATGAGTTCTTCGTCTGAGCCCCAATCCTGGCTTTTCTTTAACACTCGCTCATAGAGTTGATCACCTTCTGTAAGGGCAAGATTTTGGAAGTCTTTACCCCCTGCATTAGAAGTGAGAGCCAATAGAATGACCCATTTTTCAGGAAAGTCCAGAAAAGGTTTTACTGAGTCTTCTCCCATGTATGGAGCAACAGTAATGGCGTCACAATTCATTTGCTCAAAAAATGCACGGGCATACATTTTGGAAGTGTTACCAATATCTCCACGCTTGGCATCGGCAATTATAAACACATCATCGGGCAAATAGGCTATGGTTTTCATAAGGCTTTCCCAACCTTTTAGTCCATGTGCTTCATAAAAGGCTATATTGGGCTTATATGCCACAGCATAGTCTATAGTTGCATCTATAATCTGCTTATTAAACTCAAAAAGCGGATCGTCCGCTTTTCGTAGGTGTTCCGGAATTTTATGAATGTCGCTATCAAGACCCACGCACAAATAAGATGCCTTGGCTCTGATTTGATCAAACAGTTGTTTTTTGTTCATTAATTACGAAGGTCTTCTTTGTATTGAACCGGGTTCTTTTCTTCGTCAAACTCGAAAAATCCCTGTGGAAAGGTTTTGTTGGGCGTAAACTTTGAGACTTCAAAAGCAGTCTTGGCTCCGTCATAATCAATGAGATCCCACGCCTTTAGGTAAGAGTCTTTCTGACCGATATACATGATCACATTGGTAAAGTCAGATTCCTTATCGGTAGAAATTAGCTCTATAACATGAACAAGCTCACCATTTATAGAGTCTTGCCTTTTATATTTGAAGCTAAAGCCCTGCTTATAAATGTCGTACACATTGGAGGGGTTAATGACGGCTTCCTCCGGCTCAAAATTACTAATGGTCAATTCCTGAGACTCTACAAGATAGGTCCATAGCACAGTGCCATTGCAATAGATATGCTGATCTTGAAACTTTATACGAAACTTCTCTTTCGATACCGAAGCCTCACCGGTTAACCGGGCCACAACTTCCGATTCGTTAAGAATTTTTTGCACGAACCCTATTTCAAAGCCTGGCATGGCTTTATAGACCGAACTCATTTTGTCTAAAATGGCTTTCGGATCCTGATTTTGCCCCACAGCTGCCAAGGAGGCAACCATCCAAATCATCACAATTAATACTCTTTTCATTCTTTTATCAATTTCTCGAAATCAGTTATTGCCCAGGTTGTTCAATAACTGTTCCAAACTGTATTCATCGGGAATTAAAACCTCTCTGGCTTTACTTCCTTCAAACGGGCCAACAATTCCGGCTGCCTCCAACTGATCAATCAGTCGGCCAGCCCTGTTGTATCCCAATTTGAGCTTACGCTGTATCAAGCTGGTACTTCCTTGCTGGTGTGCGACAATAAGGCGGGCAGCTTCATCGAACAGAGCATCTCTTTCCGACAGGTCTACATCGGCTCTTCCTCCACCTTCATCTTCGCCCACAAACTCGGGCAGCAGATAGGCTGAGTCATAACCTCTTTGAGAACCAATGAATTCACAAATTTCGTCTACTTCGGGCGTATCTACAAATGCACACTGCAATCTTATAATATCGGAACCCATAGACAGTAGCATATCTCCCTGCCCAATGAGCTGATCGGCCCCTCCAGCGTCCAAAATAGTTCGTGAATCCACTTTAGAGGTTACTCTGAACGAGAGGCGTGCGGGGAAGTTGGCCTTGATAATACCGGTAATTACATTGACAGACGGTCGCTGTGTGGCCACTACCAGGTGTATACCAATGGCTCTTGCCAACTGTGCCAGCCTAGCTATGGGGGTTTCCACCTCTTTACCGGCTGTCATCATCAAGTCGGCCAACTCATCGATAACCAACACAATATAAGGCAGGAAGCGATGTCCTTTTTCGGGGTTGAGCTTTCGGTCTACAAACTTCTTGTTGTACTCCTTAATGTTTCGGCAAGCCGCATCTTTTAGCAGATCATAGCGCTGATCCATCTCTATACACAGGGAGTTTAGTGTGTAGATTACTTTTTTGGTGTCGGTAATAATGGGTTCTTCATTGTCGGGCAACTTGGCCAGATAGTGCCGCTCAATCTTATTGAAGAGGGTAAGTTCCACCTTTTTGGGGTCTACCAACACAAATTTGAGCTGAGACGGATGCTTTTTGTACAGCAGGGAAGTAAGTATAACGTTTAGCCCCACGGACTTTCCCTGACCTGTAGCTCCGGCCATTAGCAGGTGGGGCATTTTGGCCAAGTCGGTTACAAATATTTCGTTGGTAATGGTTTTGCCCAGCGCAATAGGCAACGCCATATCGGAATTCATGAATTTATCGGTTGAAATAACCGAGCGCATGGAGACCATTTCTTTGTTTTTATTGGGCACTTCTATACCAATGGTGCCTTTTCCCGGAATTGGGGCAATAATACGAATACCCAATGCGCTTAGGCTCAAGGCAATATCGTCTTCCAGGTTTTTGATCTTCGAAATTTTAACCCCTGCTTCCGGCACTATTTCATAGAGGGTCACGGTGGGGCCAATGGTTGCTTTAATACTGGCTATGCCAATTTTAAAGTTGGTAAGCGTTTCTACAATTTTGTCTTTATTCTGTTGAAGCTCGTCTTTGGTTACCTGTATTTTACCCGTTGAATATTCATTTAGTAGGTCTACATTCGGAAACTGGAATTTAGGTAAGTCCAGTGTTGGGTCGTAGTGTCCTGCCTTTTCCACCAACTTTTCTGAGGCTTCTTTTATTTCTACCTCAAAAGCGGGCTCTTTGTCCTGACTCTTGGGCTGTGGGGTGTTTACCGGAGCAATTTCCAATTCTAGCTCATCGGTCTTCTCTTCCACTTGAGGCTTTGGTGTATTTTGGGCCGGAGTAGTAGAAAGGTTTATGGTTGGAGCCGATTCTTCCTTTTCCGGTTCCGAGTCTGCTTCTTCTTCGTCTTTTACAGTTACCACCCAGTTTTCGAGTGCCTCTTCAGACTCTTCTTCCATATCTTCTTCGGCTTCTTCCTCACTTTCCGGTTCTGTTGCTGTGCTCTTGGTTTCTGGCATTGAGTTATCTTTCTCAACAGGCCCTACTGCAGCTTTTTTCAGGCTCAACACCTCGGTAATGTTAAAGAAGAAGATAACATACACCAATAGAGTAAAGGCAAGAAAGAGAATGGTACCATAGCCTAAAAGACCATCGAAGAATAACGAAAGCTCGTATCCCATACCCCCGGAGTAGAAACTCCACTCCGAAACAGAATCGTCTGACCGGATCATTGACCCCATAAGCAGGCTTATCCATACTAAGAAGAACAGGGTTGTAACCAAAGCCCGTGAAATTTTCATGAGTTCTTTGCCCCATACAATCTTATACCCCAGAATGAACAGGAAGGGAGGAATAAGGAACGCCCCAATTCCGAACCACGAGAAGATGAGTTTATGGGCTGTGAGTGCCCCCAGAAGCTTCATCCAGTTGGCTACCTCTTGCCCCAAAGATTTTACAGATTCTCCTTTATCGAAAAAGGCTTCTACAACACTCTGATCGGCCTTACCCGTAAACAAATAGCTGAAACAAGAGAGGAAAATGAATACCGAAGCCAACAACAGAAAGAATCCGAGAGAGAGCTGAAACCTTCTATCCTTTAAAAAGGGGATTTTAAGATTTAGCGATAGCTTCTTTTTAGCCTTAGCCTGTTTTCCCTGGTTACTCTTAAATGTATTGGACTTGTAGGTATTTTGGGCCATTGAAAAATTTTAAACCAGTTTGTACGAAGTTAAAATGAATTTTGGAAACCGCACATTGGCACTAGCCTCTATCGTGCGCTTTTTTCCAACGAAGAATTCCTTTGTTAATTTTCTTCACCATTGCCGGGCCTTCGTAAATAAACCCTGTGTATACCTGAACGAGCGTTGCGCCTGCCTCCAACTTCTCAATGGCATCGCGGGCAGTAGATATACCCCCTACCCCGATGATTGGAAAAGCTCCGGCCGATTTGGTGTGCAAGTAACGAATAACTTCGGTAGACTTTGACCTTACGGAAGCACCACTTAAACCTCCGGCTCCTATTTGCTCAACCGTTTCTGCCGGAGTGCTTAGCCCCGCGCGGTCTATAGTAGTGTTTGTGGCTATAACACCATCAATGCCCGTTTCCTTTACAATATCAATAATATCGTCTAATTGTGAGGTAGTTAAATCGGGAGCAATCTTAAGCAAAATAGGTTGACTGGCCCCGGCTTGCCGCTTGCGATCTTGCAAGGTATTGAGCAGCGCAGTAAGAGGCTCCTTATCTTGTAGTTCTCTCAGGTTGGGAGTATTGGGCGAACTCACATTTACCACAAAGTAATCTACATAAGGCAGTAGGGCGTTGTAGCAATACACGTAATCTTCTACCGCCTCGTGGTTGGGGGTTACTTTGTTTTTGCCAATGTTTCCTCCAATTAGAACGCGGGTTTTCTTCTTTCTGAGTCGTTCGATAGCAGCCTCCACCCCTTCATTATTAAATCCCATACGATTGATAAGGCTTTTATCATCGGGCAGCCTAAACAACCTGGGTTTGGGGTTACCTTCCTGAGGTCTGGGGGTAAGAGTTCCTATTTCAATAAACCCAAATCCAAATGCCTCTAACTCGTTGAAAAGGCGCGCATCTTTATCGAAACCGGCTGCCAACCCCACAGGGTTTGGAAACTTGAGCCCCATGCACTCTACCTGTAGGTCAGGATGCTCGTATCGAAATAAAGCACGACACATAGCCTGAACACCCGGCCAGCTAAATGTTTTCTTTATCAGGTTGAATGTAGAATAGTGAGCCGGCTCTGGATTCTTGAGAAATAAAAACGGACGAATGAGAAACTTATACAAGGCTGAAGATTTCGGGCAAAAATAAGTGAGTTGAAGCAGAATTGAAATTTTAAGCTACCCTTTCAACTATTTCCAAAAATTGTTTTGGCGATTACTCGAATATGTCTGAATTTGATAAAAATCTTAAGATAGATGTACGAGAAGATACTTGTGCCGGTAGATTTTACGGACAAAACCATAAAAGCTCTGGATGTAGCCAAGTGCATTGCCAAAAAAACCAATGCAGAAATTGCGCTTATTCATGTAGTAAAGGCTGCCCTGGCGGTATATATGGACGAACTGGGTATATACAAGAGTAAGTCTAAAACAGGGCAAAAGTTTCTGGAAGAGATTATAGAGCAGAACGAGCGCAAGATGGAAAAGTACATGGAGAAGCTCGAATCAGAAGGGTTGAAAATCTCATATAAATTAAAGATTGACAGTTCGCCCGATAAGATTGCCGAGCTGGTGGCCGAGGAAGGCTATGACCTGACCATAGTGGGCAACTACGAACACCAGAGGTTCGATGAGTTCCTTAAGAAAACCCACCCGGAGCGTATCGCCAAACTGGCTCAAAACCCGGTAATCACGGTAAACCACACTGATGAGACCTTTAGCCCTAACCGAATATTGGTGCCTACGAATTTAGAGGATGACTGCACTCAAAAAATGAATGACCTGCTGGCCTTTGCACAAAAGTTTGAGAGCGAACTACAGTTTGTATTTGTAAACACTCCCGCCAATTTTCATACCACGCCACAAATTAGAAAACGCAGCCGAATCTGGTTCGAAAAACACGGGCTCAGCGGACATCAGCTGCATGTATATAATACCAAGCAGCTTCAGAAAGGATTGCTCAACGCAGCAGACTTCTACGAATCGGACATGATCGCTCTGTTTTCGAAACACTCCGAGTCGCTGCGCGATCTTATTAAGGGAAACATTACGGAGTACCTCATTACCAGGTCAGATATTCCGGTAATGACATTTAACCTTAATCAAGCCTGATGGAATTACCTTTTGAATTTTTAAACTATACATCATACGGTTGGGTAAACCTAGCCAGCTACGTCATAGGCATATTCTTTATTGCCTACATTTTGTTGCGAATGCTCAGGGCTATTCTCAAAAAATTCATCAATAAGTCGAGCGATGAAATGAGGGTAGACCCCACCAAATACACATTTTTGAGCAATGCCCTGGGGTTTATTATTTACACCATAGCCCTCATTGTTATTTTTCTTACCATCGATGAGCTCAAAACACTAGGTGTAACTCTTTTTGCTGGTGCGGGTATTATAGCCGCCATTATTGGTTTTGCCTCCCAGGCCGCCTTCTCCAATATAGTGAGCGGTATCTTCATTGTTATTTTTCAACCCTTCAGAGTAGGCGATATCGTTAAAATAAGCTCCAGCTACTCCGGGGTGGTAGAAGATATTACCCTAAGGCACACCGTAATCCGCGATTTTGAAAACAAAAGACTGGTTATTCCCAATTCTGTAATAAGTGCCGAAACCATTCATAATTTTAATATTGTAGATGAAAAGGTCTGCAACCATATATTCTATGGTATCAGTTATGACTCTGACATAGACCTGGCCATAAAGATCATTCAACAAGAGGCCATGAAGCATCGCCATTTTATTGACCAGCGCAGCGATGAAGACAAGGCCCGTAAAGTGCCGCCTGTAGTGGTGCGCCTTATCGATTTTGGAGAGTCGAGCATAAACCTTAGGGCTAGTGTATGGACAGAAGACCCTATGAAGGGTTTTGAATTAAAGTGCGATATTAATAAGTCAATCAAAGAAAGATTCGATCGTGAAGGAATTGAAATACCTTTCCCCTACCGAACTATTGTCTATAAGGAGGCGAAGAAAAAAGAAAGCTGAAACCAGTGTAGTTTCTAAAAAGCTCAACCAAATGCCCGGCTCGCTAATTTATACGGGCGAGCAGCATGTAGACAAGGTAAGTCTGGACCTAATAATGTTTAATGCCGACCACCTGGAAGAGCGTAGCCTTAATCTTAATGAAGTATCTACCGTGAAAGGCAACGGGCATGTAGCCTGGCTCAATGTGGTAGGCCTACACGACACGGAGTATATTAAGACCATTGGCGAAGCTTTTAATATTCATAACCTGGCTATGGAAGACATTCTGAATGTACACCAGCGGCCTACTTTCGATGAATATGACGACCATTTCTTTATTGCTACTAAGATGTTCCGAACCGCTCAGGAAGCCATTATCTCTGAGCAAGTGAGTATGATTGTGGGTGAAGGCTACATCATTACCTTTCAGGAAAAGTCGGG
The DNA here is from genome assembly GCF_014653175.1 of Roseivirga thermotolerans. Taxonomy (GTDB): domain Bacteria; phylum Bacteroidota; class Bacteroidia; order Cytophagales; family Cyclobacteriaceae; genus Roseivirga; species Roseivirga thermotolerans. Next base: position 462,331 of record NZ_BNAG01000002.1, on the reverse strand, counting down.
CGATATTTTCGATGGTGTAAGAAACAGGCTTCGTAATGCTAAAGGGCGTATTCGAACCAGACGATCGGACTATTTGGCCTTTGCCTTACTCGATGTAATTGTGGACCACTACCTGGCGATTATTGAAGAGTATGGCGATGAAATTAATGAGCAAGAGGCCCGGCTACTGGGCAACTACAATAAGGGCATTCTCAACGACCTGAACCTGAGTAAAAAAGAAGTTAACTATCTGAGGCGCTTTGCCCGGCCACTGCGCGATACGGTGATTAGCTTCAACAAATCGGATCTTCCGGTCATTGACAAAAAAACACGCCCTTTCTTAAAAGACTTACACGACCATATAACCAATGTTACTGAAACCATTGAGGTATATAGGGAAACCATAAACGACAACCTCAACACCTACCACACGCACATGACCAATAAATTAAATGATGTGCTTAAAGTGCTCACCATTTTTTCTGTGGTGTTTATTCCACTCACCTTTATGGCGGGTATATATGGAATGAACTTCGAGCACATGCCGGAACTAAGTTATAAATACTCTTACCCCATTTTCTGGGGAGCTATTGTTATTGTTGCGGCAGGCATGATCTACTACTTCAAGCGCAAACGGTGGTTATAGTTTGGGGCTTGTTGGTTCATGGTTTTTAGTTTATGGTACAAAGTGGCTGTCTGTATTTTTTTATTAATGCTCGGATTTGGTGATTTTAAATTATTCGAATGTTAAAACGGTATCTTATTTCAAATACAGACACTGAACTTATAATCATTAAGAATCCGGCAAGGGCTAAAGTTAATTTCTACCTTATTCTTCTTTTTACCATCATATGGTATGTTGCTCTAATTAGAGGTCACAAAAGCACTACAGATAGTTGGGGGTTTATTTTTTATCTCGTCCCGCTTCTGCTTATACCCCAAGCGTTTAAATATTTAACTTCTGGATTCTCTTCCAGCAAAATTACCTTTTCCAAAAACACGCGAACAGCGGACATCTACGGCAAAAAGCGGATCAAATTTGATGACGTAAAAAAAGTACTTGTCGATTATCCTAACAAGTACGTTATCGATGAGTGCACGCTACATCTGGTATTGTTTAATGGCGAGAAGGTTCAAATAGATCGATCAGATGCCAATTTCAACTCCGAGATAATTCAAACTGCCAGATCAATTGCCCGGGTTCGGGGAGTGACTATAGAAGATAAACATCCCTATGAAGAGAAATTATAACCTGTTCAAGGCTCCAAACGTAATATTCCGGGTCGACCACTAAATGAGGAATTACCCCTCCTTACCACTCTCGCTTAAAGGTGGGCTTTATAATGCCTTCCATCACTTTGGATTATAAACCATAAACCAATTTTTCTAATGAGCCCTTGGCTTCATCACTTGCCCAAGCTCATTTTACCCCACTTTGAACCCTGAACTAACTCCGTGGATGAAATTCCTGAATCACCTGCCTGAGGTAGTCCCTGTCAAGGTGGGTATAAATTTCAGTGGTGGTAATAGACTCGTGACCAAGCATCTCCTGTACGGCCCGAAGATCGGCTCCTCCTTCTATCAGGTGGGTAGCAAAAGAGTGCCTGAAGGTATGTGGGCTAATAGCCTTTTTGATGCCGGCCTTTTGCACCAGATTTTTAATCATAATAAAGACCATTTGACGGCTAAGCTGCTTACCATTTCTATTGAGAAACATAAACGTCTCGTGCCCATGCTTAATATCCAGGTGTACGCGTACTTCTTCCATGTACAGACGAATATACTTTAAGGCTTCGCGGCCTACCGGTACAAGTCGCTCCTTACTACCCTTACCTAAAATGCGTAAAAAGCCCACATCGAAATGCACATTAGACAGTCTAAGGCCTGTAAGCTCCGAAACCCTGAGTCCTGAACTATAAAGCGTCTCCAGCATGGCTCTATTACGCATTCCTTCGGGAGTAGAGTGATCGATTGCCGCGAGTATCTGATCTATTTCTTCAACGGAAAGCGTATCGGGTAGCTTTCTTCCCAGCTTAGGAGACTCTAAAAGTTCGGTAGGGTCTGTTTCTAAACCACCTTCATAAACCAAAAACTTGTAAAACGACTTTAGGCCAGAGATAATCCGTGCCTGAGAATAGGCACTCATTCCCAACTCATTAATGAATTCTACAAAGTTCTGTAGCTCAACCATGGTAACCTGTTGAGCCGTTTTTTCAGAGTTATTCAACTCCAGAAACTGCTTAAACTTCGTTACATCGCGCACATAAGCTTCCACAGAGTTGGGGCTCAACGAACGTTCGAGCTTAAGGTAGTTTTCATATTCCTGAATGTATATATCCCAGGCCATTTTCAAGTTTAATGAATTAGCTCCATCAGAAGCGTCATTCCGTAAATTTTCTTCCAAAATTATAGAGAAAGGAAAATGTCCGGAATCTCTTCAATTCCAAAATGAGGAAAATGTCTTAGTTTTAGCCCTATGAAGATCATCATCATCAACGGTCCGAATCTGAATTTGCTTGGGGTAAGAGAGAAAAGTGTCTACGGAAACAAAAGTTTTGAAGATTACCTTAAGGAATTGAAGCTAAAACACAGCGATCTGGATTTGGAGTATTACCAAAGTAATGTGGAGGGTGAACTGATCAACAAACTACACGAAGTTGGTTTTTCATACGATGGTATAATCCTGAATGCAGGAGCCTATACCCATACTTCTGTAGCCATTTCCGATGCGGTGGCTGCCATTAAAACCCCGGTGGTTGAGGTACACATTTCCAATATCCATGCCCGTGAAGAGTACCGTCACCTAAGCCTGATCACCGCCAATTGTGCCGGTATGATTACCGGTTTTGGATTGAAGGGTTATGAGATGGCTCTTTACTATCTCAAGGATTGTTAAGATTTGTTCATTTAGGTAACGATTTCGACAGAAAGACTTAACCTAATTCTTTGCCCGATTCCCTAGCTTTGCAAAAACATTTTGCCATGCTGGACTTTACGCAGATACTATCCGTAACCCTGATTCTTTTTTCAGTAATAGACATTCTTGGCTCTATACCCATTATTATTGACCTAAGAAAAAAAGTAGGTCATGTACAATCCGAAAAAGCCACTATAGTAGCCGGCATCCTCATGATACTCTTCCTGTTTGCCGGAGACAACCTGCTTGCTCTTTTTGGTATCGATGTAGGTTCATTTGCCATTGCCGGTTCCATCATTATGTTCATTATTGGTATGGAAATGATTTTGGGTAGGGCTTTTTTTAAGAATGAACCCACGGCCTCCAACAACACCTCTGTAGTTCCCATAGCCTTCCCCTTAATTGCAGGGGCCGGAACCCTAACCACCCTTATATCCATTAAGGCAGAATACGATGAACTCAACATTCTTGTCGGTATAATTATTAATCTGGGGTTTGTTTATCTGGTTTTAAAATCTACCAACTGGCTGGAGCGCAAAATTGGCGAAGGCGGCATAGGTATTTTGCAGAAGATATTCGGAATAATTCTGCTTTCCATTGCCATTAAGCTCTTCAAAGACAATATTGCGAACCTATGATCACCATCTACACCGATGGCTCCTCCAGAGGCAATCCCGGACCGGGAGGCTATGGGGTTGTCATGAAGTTCAGAGAACACAGAAAGGAAATATCTCAGGGTTACCGAAAAACCACGAACAATCGTATGGAGCTACTGGCCATTATTGTTGGCCTGGAGGCTATAAAAGTACCCAATGCCCCCGTCAAAATCTATTCAGACTCTAAGTATGTCATAGACTCTGTAACTAAAGGCTGGCTCTGGGGCTGGATTAAAAAAGACTTTAAAGGCAAGAAAAACAAAGATTTGTGGCTACGCTTTGTTGAAATATACAACAAGCACAGGGTGAGCTTTCAGTGGGTTAAAGGCCATGCAGGAATTCCTGAAAATGAACGATGCGACCAACTGGCTGTACAAGCCGCAGAAGGTTCCAACCTGCTGATTGATGAAGGCTTTGAATCAGGGCTTTATTCTTAGAGCTCAAAGTCGATGGTTCAATGTTCAAAATAGGAGTTTAATCTAATGTGGGCAAAGACAAGCAGTGTATCCAAGTTCCCTTTGGGAGATTTTGGGGAAGTTGGTTCTGGTTTCAATGAGCTTTGAACTTAAATCATTCAAACGTAAACCCGGCCATGGCAAATACCTTCTTCCGGTTCAAGCAATTTAAAGTAGAACAGGCCCAATGTGCCATGAAGGTAACCACCGAAGCCTGTATTTTTGGAGCACTTTCTGCTCAGCTTTCACAACCTCATAACCCAAATCGTATATTAGACATTGGCACTGGCACCGGTCTGCTCGCCCTCATGAAAGCTCAGCATACGCAGTGCGCTATAGATGCTGTAGAAATTAACGATGAGGCTTTTCTACAAGCGCGTGAGAACTTCTACGTCTCGCCATGGAAAAACAGATTGTCACTCTTCCACACAGACATAGACCATTTTGAGCCCAATACGACCTATGACCTTATCATTAGCAATCCTCCGTTTTTTGAAAATCATCTTCAGGGAGGAAATTCTGCCAAAAACCAGGCCCTGCACACCAACACGCTAGGTTATCATCAGTTAGCTGTTTGCATCAATCGCTTGTTATCTCCCAAGGGCAATGCTCACATACTTCTGCCTCCACAACCAATGCAGGTTTTCGAAGCTCTGGCAAAGGATTTGGGCCTATATACTCAGCAAAAAGTGAGTATCTATAACCGGCCCGGTTCGGCTCTTTTTAGAGAAGTGGTGAGTATTGGACGAACACCAATCAATACAACAAAGCAAAACTTTATCATTCGGGAGGTGGGGAATGAATACTCCAAAGAATTTGTTGGGCTGCTACAACCCTATTATCTGCATTTATGACCCATTATACTATTCCTGCCAACACCAGAATTGGCCATGTGCATTTAAAAGTATCTGACTTAGACCAGTCTATCCACTTTTATTGTCACCTGCTTGGTTTTGAAATTATACAGCGCATGGGTTCACAGGCAGCCTTTATTTCAGCCGGAGGTTATCATCATCACATTGGCCTCAACACCTGGCAAAGTAAGGGTCAACCTCCAGCGCCCAGTCACCATCCGGGGCTTTTTCATACAGCCATTCTCTACCCAACTAGAAAAGACTTGGCCACTATTTTTCGCAGACTGTTAGATGAAGGCTACCCTTTTACCGGCTATGCAGACCATGGAGTATCTGAAGCTTTATATCTCAACGATCCGGATGGCAACGGTGTAGAGCTATATTGGGACAAACCCAAAGAACAGTGGCCTGTCAATTCTCAGGGAGAAATAGCCATGTATACCCGGCCTCTCAACACCCAAAGCCTGCTTCAGGAATTAGACGATTAGCCACTCTTAAATTGCAGCCCTAGAATATTTGCAATAAATTGTGCGCCTTTAAACTGTTTGTATGGAAATTTTGGGAATAGACGTTGGCGGTAGTGGTATAAAAGGAGCCATTGTAGATACCGAAAAAGGCAAGATTATATCGGACCGAATTAGAATTGCTACCCCAAAACCCTCTACTCCGGGAGCTGTTGCCGATGTGGTGAGGGAAATCAAAGACCAATTAAACTGGAAAGAAAACATAGGCGTGGCCTTCCCCACAGTGGTGGTCAACGGAAAGGCCATGTATAGCAGCAACCTGCACAAAAGCTGGAAGGGCACTCAAATAGACGATCTCTTTTGTGAGTATTCCGGAGAAACAGTAACTGTTATTAACGATGCCGATGCGGCCGGTATAGCCGAAATGCGGTTTGGAGCCGGAAGACACCATCATGCCGGTCTGGTTATAGTGGTAACCATTGGCACTGGTTTGGGTAGCGGAGTTTTTTGGGACGGTCAGATTATCCCCAATTTTGAGCTGGGCCGTATGTTCTACAAAAACGGAGAACTTATTGAATACTACGCAGCAGATTCGGCCAGAAAGCGAGAAGACCTGAGCTTCGAAGTGTGGGGCAAGCGGCTTAACAAATTCCTAAAACATGTAGAGCGCATTCTTACTCCGGACTATATTATTTTGGGAGGTGGAGTGAGCAAACACATCCATAAGTTTCGGGATCAAATAGAAATTAATACTCCATTTGTAGTTTCAGAAAAACTCAACAATGCCGGAATCATCGGTGCTGCTGTAAATGCAGCCGATCACCACAAATAATACCTTACAGGTAAAACAAATCGTCCGGGTCTACAACAGCAGGAAGAATAAGCTCCCCCTGGTTAATAAACCGCTGCATACCCAACATTACTTCAAAAGTAGGCTGATGAAGGTGCTTGGGTATTTTGTATAGGCGTTCGTCCTTCTTCTCGAAAGGCGGTTGTATTTTGGCCCCAAACAAATGAGGCAAAAGTATTTTAGAGCAGCTAAAAGCTATACGGTCGAACTCGTGCTCCTGAAAATGCCTTGAAACCCTCTCGTTTATATTCTCGAAAAATTCAATTCCACTTGCCAGTCTTATTCGGCTTCCTGCTCTGGACTTCCCCTTGGTCTTTAAGTGCTTTATCTGGCTTTTCCCCTGCTTTTTCCGAACCATATAAGCCGTAAACACTTTGTGCGAAAGGCAGTCTTCTCCATTAAATACACCTACAGAGGCGCTTCCTGTCTGCACCAACAACATCAGGTATTTAACCACCTTTTGCTCTTGCATTTGCCCGTTGGGTTCAAAAAACAGGGTAATAGGCAACCGAAAGGAAAAGGGAAGACCTTCCTGTTCCCATTCCAGCCTGTGTTTCTCAAAATCATAGCTCATTGGCACAGAGGCCTTGTACAGTTCCTGCACTACTTCTACCACCGCATCGCGCTTCAAAAACTTCGATTGCACATCCATCTGACCAGCAAATTATGGTTCACGCTTCACTCTGGAAAACTATTCTTATAATTTTGCAAGAATTACAAGAAACATACGTTTTTCCCAAAGTCCATGGTAAGCCGAAAAAAGAAAAATAGCTGGAAACGCTGGATCAAGTGGATAGGCTTTAGCGCTGTCCTGGGGCTGCTTGCCCTATTTTCTTTTTACCTCTCCGTACGCTGGGAAATTTGGGAGCCTCTCCCCTCTTCTGAACAACTGGCTGACATAAAGCAGAGCCAAGCTACTGAGGTTTATGCCCGGGGAGGAGAACTCATTGGCAAATACTTTATTTTCGATCGCCAACCCGTCACTTTTGAAGAAATTCCCAAGCACCTTATTGAGGCTCTTATTGCTACAGAAGACGCACGCTTTTATGAACACAACGGAGTAGATCGTAGAAGTTTACTCAGGGTTATCTTCAAATCTATACTTATGGGCGATGAGTCGGCCGGTGGTGGCAGCACTCTCTCCCAGCAACTCATTAAAAATTTATACCCCAGAAAAGACCACGGCATATTCTCCATGCCTGTGAGTAAAATAAAGGAAGCTATTTGCGCTACACGATTAGAAAAGCTCTACTCCAAAGAAGAAATCATTACGCTATACCTCAATACCGTGCCTTTTGGCGACAATACTTATGGTGTTGAAAGCGCTGCCGAAAAGTTTTTCGGCAAACGAACAGAAGACCTCACCCTGGAAGAATCGGCAGTAATAGTAGGTATGCTCAAGGCCTCACATAGCTATAACCCCAGGCTTTTTCCGGAACGCTCGGTAAGCAGACGCAACACGGTATTGGCTCAAATGGAACGCTACGGTTACCTAATGAATGAGCAAAGACAAATTGCCAGTAAAAAACCACTCAAACTAAGCTATAAATCCTTCAGCCATGAAGACGGCCTTGCACCATACTTTAGAGCCAGCTTGCAGAAAAAACTGGAAAAATGGCTTAAAGAATACAACAAAGAGAACAATACCGATCTGAATCTTTTTACCAGTGGACTTAAAATATATACCACATTAGACTATAACCTGCAACAGATGGCCGAAGAGGCCTTGGCCGAACACCTGAGCAGTCTTCAGGATGAATTCGAAGATAGTTATGGAAGACGTGCCCCCTGGCTAATGAACAACACCATTATTCAGGACGCAGTACGAAAATCTGACTACTACAAGAAGTTGAAAGCTCAGAAACTCACCGAAAAACAAATTGAGGATTCGTTGAAACTTAAAAGGCCCATGGAACTTTGGGACTGGGACGGTAGCAGAGTGGTTCAGGCGAGTCATCTCGATAGCGTGAAGCACTACCTAAAGTTTTTGCAAGGCGGAGCTCTTTCTGTAGACCCCTTTACCGGAGCGGTTAGAACCTGGGTGGGAGGCATTAACTTTGAACACTTTCAATATGACCATGTGAGTATGGCCAAGAGGCAAGTTGGCTCTACTTTTAAACCCATAGTGTATGCTGCGGCTCTGGAGAAAGGGGCCAAACCCTGCGATTATTATTCCGGACAACAGGTTACATATGCCAACTACGATAACTGGACGGCCACCAACTCAGGAGGTGAATCTTACGACCTGAACTACGCAATGAAAACTGCTTTGAGCAAATCAATAAATACCGTGGCCGTGAAAGTAATGGAAGATGCCGGAATACCCGAAATCATCGATCTGGCCCATCGTATGGGCATAGAGTCCGACATACCCTATGTTCCTTCTATTGCCCTGGGCACAGCAGAAATGAACATGTTGGAGCTTGCCAAAGCCTATACCTCTTTCATTAATTTTGGTAAACCGGCTAAGCCTTATTTCATTCAGAAAATCGAAGACAACAAAGGCAAAGAGTTGGCACAGTTTAAACCGGAAGTGGCCGAGACTCCTGTCTTTTCCGAAGAAAATCGTCAGGCCATGATAGAAATGATGAAGGGCACCGTAGCTGAGGGCACCGCTCAGCGACTACGCTGGAAATACGGCCTATCGAATGATATAGCCGGGAAAACAGGCACTACGCAAGACAACAAAGACGGTTGGTTTGTGGCTCTTACTCCCAGGCTCATTACCATTACCTGGGTTGGCTCAGACGACCATCGCATTGGGTTTAGAACCACGGCCATGGGCCAGGGGGCTAACTCTGCCCTGCCCATATATGCGCTCTTTCAGCAGAAAATGAACCGCTCTACCGATCATCAGTCCATTGCCTATGCCAGGTTTTCTCCGCCCTCTACCCGCGTACTCAACCTCATGAACTGTGCTCCGGAGAAAGAAGCGGGTTTTCTGCGTAGAATTTTTGTGAACACAGACAAACCCAAAACTACCCGGCTGGAGATTGACAGCACGGCTGTAGAAACTCCCAAAAAAGAAGGGCTATTCAAGAAGATTGGCAACATCTTTAAAAAGAAGAATAAGAAAGACAATTAGTCTTTCATAATAAGAGGTTATCTCGTTTGCCCACTTGTTCTAGTTAGTCTAGTATTACTTCTTCCTCAATGAACTGAAACCCTAAAGAATCCAACTCATCCAGTATAGGTGCATAGAACTCTTTGGAAATAGGAACCTGAACCCCTCTCGACTCAATTTTGCCTTCAGAGAATAGGCGTATGGCGATGGCCAAAGGTAAACCTACGGTCTTAGACATGGCTGTTTCGCGAGCATTCTCTCCAGTAGCCACCATGGCCGACCGAATACGTTTGGTCACCCCCTCCTCTTCGTAATCGAACAAATGCCACATGACAATTTGATCTTTCTTATCAGGGCCAATGGTCCATTTTTTCTTGAGAATGTGTTCTAAAATTTGGGCAGGTGTACCCTTCATTAGGCCCACAGGCTCTTCATCGAACATGCCCAGCCACTGAAGTTTGTGCATTTCGGGCCCTTCCAGGTCTAACCCCAGGTAGTGCGCCAACTTAAGCTCTACAGAATCTTTAGGGTTAAAAGAAAGAAAAGAGTTTATGAACTGGCGGTGGGTCATACCCTCTACCCCTTCCATCAGGTAGCTGTCGTCAGTAGCCCCAAGCTGTACAAATACATCCCAAGCCTTGCAAAATCCAGGCCTCCTCAAAGTTCCCCGATAAAGCGTTTTAATGCCTCTTAGGTTGTACACGTCCAAATACATGAGGGAATCTCGGTTGGCATAGCCTTCAAAATAGCCATACCCCGGAATGTGAATCATTTCTATTCGCCTGAAAAGCTTGTGGTAAGGAATGAATTTATAACGTCCTTCCTGAATAAATTTTACGGTTCCCTGACCTGCCAACACCACATTTCTGGGGTTCCAGGTAAACCCGTACTGCCAGGGGTTATCATCGGTAGGGTCTGGTGCCAAAAGTCCGCCTGTAAACGATTCAAATGCCCTTAACTCCAAGCCTTTCTCTTCTCTAATGTGGTCAATTACCTTCATAGCCGACATATGGTCTATACCAGGATCCAATCCACACTCATTTAAAAACAATAGCCCTTTAGACCTGGCTTGGTCATCCATAGCCTTCATGTCGGGCGAAACGTAAGAGGCTGTAAACAGGTGTTTCTCTAATTGCAGACAATCTTCGGCTACCACCGGATGAAATTTGGCAGGAAGCATTGAAACCACAAAGTCATGCTCCTTTACCAAGCCTTTTCGCTCCTGATCGTTGGTAATGTCTAATGCCACAGCTTTTGCCCGCTCGTGGCCTCTGGCTTTGTCTTCGGCCAGTTGCAGTGCATAGTCGGCAATGGTCAACTGCCAATTGCGTTCTTTGGCATGATCCAGTAAGTAGCTTATCAAAGAATTGGAAGAGCGACCCGCTCCCAGTATCAAAATTTTCTCCATAGGTAGTTCACAAATACGTGTTCAGCGAATTAGGCAAAAATGAGGGCCAAGATCAAATTTGACAGTCACTTAGTTTGGCGATTACCGGGCAAGGCCAAATAGAAAACCATATAACACACTGTTTTTCAGTAGATTCTATAAAAAACAGTTAAAAAAGGCTTTATTGAGCGATTCTTTCGCAGACAGGAAGATCTTAAATTGCTACAGCGGGAGTGCGGCCGTTTGTTAACTATCCTCCAAAAGATTTGTATATTCATCGCCCTCTTTAAGAAAGCGTATGATAAAAAGAGAAATTACCAAAAACTCAAAACTCACCGTCTACTCCATAAATGATGCCGATCCGCAATTGGTTCAATTGCTGGAAGAGGCACAAACAGCAGCCCAAAGGGCCTATTGTCCCTACTCTAATTTTCAGGTGGGTGCGGCTCTCCGGCTTAGCAATGGCCAAATTGTGCAGGGCAACAATCAGGAAAATGCCGCCTACCCCAGTGGATTGTGTGCAGAAAGGGTAGCCTTCTTTGCTGCCAAAAGCTTACACCCTGAGGAAGAAATAGAAATGGTGGCCATAGTGGCTAAACCCAAAACTGCCAAAAGCTTTAAGCTAGCCACTCCCTGTGGTAGTTGCAGACAAGTGATGAGTGAATACGAGAACCAGCAAACAAAACCTATTCGTTTATTTTTGCTCAATGAGAAGAATGAGGTGTATGAATCTGAGTCTATCGACAATATTCTACCCTTTAAATTTTCAGACAAGCATCTAAAGGAATAATGGAAAAGAGAATTGGCTTTGAGTTCAATGCGCGCTATGAACTGCTAGGCACAGCGGGGCCACAGACAGATGAAGTATGGCTGGTTTGCCACGGCCACGGCCAGTTGGCGCGCTACTTCATTCGAAAGTTTAGCTCCATTGCAAATGAAAAAAGATTGATAGTTGCCCCGGAAGGACTCTTCCGTTACTATCTGCAGGGTTACAGCGGAAGAGTAGGTGCTACCTGGATGACCCGCGAAGACCGTGTAAGCGACATTACCAATTACATCAGTTATCTCTCAGCGGTTTACCGGGAGGTGATCATGCCATTGAATAAACCTCTAAAAATCACTTTTCTTGGCTTTTCTCAGGGAGCGGCAACCATATCGCGACTAGCCACTATGACTTCACTTCCTTTCGATAGGCTGGTGCTATGGGCAGGTATTTTCCCTCCTGATTTACCTCCTATCGAAAGTTCTGACAGACTCCGTAACAAAGAATGTTTACTGGTATACGGCTTGGCCGATGAATTTCTTTCGGATGAGAGAATGGCTGAGCAAAATGGAATTGCCCGCCAACTACGGGTAACTCCGGAGGTAATAACTTTTGATGGTCGTCATGAAATTAATGAGGAAGTGGTGCAGCAGATAGCCGCCCGCCCCTATCGCCAATAAGACCAGCGTCTGGCCATCCGCGTGGCCTCGGCTGTGGGCATTATCAATACGGGCCCTTCATAAATACCACCATTGGCTCCTATGTCTTCTACCCGTACAGAAACCACATTCTCACCCTTCTTCAGAACCCCTTTTGGAATGTCGTAAACCCTTAGTTTGGCGTAGCTACCCGAGCGACCAAGAGGCCTTCCATCGTTGGTTTCTCCTACCTTCACCCCATTAATGAATACTTCATCGAAATCGTCTATTTTACCACATACAAGGGTCATTTCATCGAGCTTACCATTGGCAGGAATGGTGAATTTTTTACGATACCAGGCAAAATCATTGAGATCGAATATTCCTATGGTTTTCCAATTGGAGGGCACCATAATATCTTGCCAGCGGGAGTCGTCAAAGTCTGGCCTGGCATATTCCTGCCTGTCGCCCACCTTAAGCTTCCAGAGGCCTTCCAGGTAATAACTGTCTTTAAATTCTTCATCGAGATAGAGAATCCCCACTTCACCACTATAAATACCTCCTTCGCCTCCCTGATCGAAGACCCTCACAGCAATGAGGTTTTCGCCCTGATAGTTAATGAGCTCAGGAGGAATAACATATTGTCTTTCTGCGTTCCATGCCGTATAATAGTTGGGGTAAAAACTTCCTGAAAAGCCAATTTTCACTCCATTTACATAAACCTCGTCTACATCATCTATATATCCCAACCTGAGCAGGTGTACCTTTTCGCGTTTTAACCCCTTGCCGTCAAATGTTTTTCGATACCAGGCAAAACCATCGTAGCCATTAAACCCCTCTCGCTCCCAGCGTTGAGGCACATATATTTCTTCCCAGTCTGAATCGTTGTATTGCGGAGAGGCCCACTCCTCCCTGTCTCCAATAGAGAATTTCCAATCGCCTCTAAGGTTCATTAACCGTCTGGCATGCTGACCAAATGCCAGGCTATGAACCCCTATTATCAATACTATTATCAGTGTTTTTCTCATCGGTTAACTTTCAATGAAAGCTGTCTCAAAAATCAACGATAGCAAGCCTGAGCTTGTTGGCTTGGGGCTTCGTTAAGTTCTGAAACAGCTTCTTCATTGGTTCTGTAGTTTTAGTTTTAGTGATGTTCGAGTTATTTGATCTTTGAGCTTATGGTACAATTTTACGCTGTAATTCCAAAGCCGGTGTCATTGGGTAGTAAACGAATGTCATAAGTTGTCATAAGCTAGGTTTTAGATATTGGTTTTTCTTTGATTTCAGACCCATATTTCTCTTTTCAGGTTTTGACTCATTCTAACCGTAGACCTCTAAAAGCACTGTGCTTCAATGGGTTATTCTCGGGCTTTTACGTTAATCCCTTTGTCAGCCATCTCCCCACTTCGCGCTTCCATCCTCAAGCCCTAAGCAACTTATAGCCTACACCATGCACCGTTAATATATGCCTTGGTTCGTTTGGGTTTTCTTCAATTCGCTGTCTCAACCTTAATATGAAGTTATCTACAGTTCGTGTGGTTGGCTGACTTTCATAACCCCATACTTTATTGAGTAGATCATACCGGCTCACTACTTCGTTGGTGTGTTCCATTAAATATTGGAGTATTTCAAACTCTTTGTGCGACATACGCACTTCTCCTTCGTGTGTCCGGGCTACAAACTGCCCAAAATCTACCGTAAGATTGCCAATGCTAACCTCTCCTTTCAAGTTTTTATCGGAGCTCCCCTGGCTGCGCCTGAGAATGGCCTTTACCCTGGCGATTAATTCCCTCAAACTGAAGGGCTTTGTGAGGTAATCATCTGCCCCAAGCTCTAGCCCCAGTACTTTGTCAATCTCTTCACTCTTAGCCGTCAGAAAAATTATTGGGGTGAGTACACCGGCCTTTCGCATGGCTTTACATACATCAAAGCCTGACATTTTGGGCATCATCACATCTAATATTATCAAGTCGTACTGGCTCGCTGTGGCCTTCTTTAAGCCTTCGGCTCCATCAATTGCCAACTCTACCTGATACGACTCAAACTCCAGATTGTCTTTCAGCCCTAATCTCATGGCCGGTTCATCTTCTACTATGAGTATTTTAGACATTTCTTTAGTTCTGTTTAACTGTTAATGCTTTTTGGCCAAAGGCAGGAGAATGCTAAAGGTACTTCCCTCTCCCGGCTGGCTATCAATTTTTATTCTTCCTTCATGATCATCGATGATGTGTTTTACGATAGAGAGCCCAAGGCCCGCTCCTTTGGTGTCGTGAACATCTCCCGTAGGAACCCGGTAAAACTTCTCGAACAGCTTATCCAGTTGGTTTTTGGCAATTCCCAGTCCATTGTCTTTTACCATAATACAGGCAAAGTCATCGGTTTTGGTAGTCCGCACTTCCAGTTGTTTTCTTTCTGGGCTATACTTCATACCGTTGTCTATAAGGTTAACCAATACCTCGGTAATGGCTTCTCTGTCGGCCATCACTTCAAGGGGTTTGGGATGTAGCTGCATGGTGTGCTCAAAACCATTGCTTTCTAAGTGGTAGGAGTAAGTACTCATTACATCTTCAACCACTGCTGAGACATCTAACCTACTTTTTTTGTACTCCCGTTTGTTGGCCTCAATTTTAGAGAAGCTCAGAATACGATTGAGCATATTGGTTAGGCGGCTCACTTCTTTGGTTATGATCTCGTAGTATTCTTTCTTCTTGGCTTCCTCTTTAACCCTGTCCAGCAGCAGGGTTTCGGCAAACATATTAATGAGAGCGAGCGGGGTTCGGATTTCATGCGAAACATTGGAAACAAAATCGGCTTTTTTCTGAGCCAGCTCCATTTCCTTTTGCACATTCCTAAACACCAGCCAAACGCCAATAATCATAACCATCATAAGCAAGCCCAGGGCTATGAGGTTTTGGTTTTTCCTACGGTTCACTGCTTGTTCTACCGTGCCACCTTCGCGGGCAATGCCTACTTCAAATCGTGGCAAAAGATCTAGCGGTTCGCTTTCAATATCGCCCACCAACTCACCGGAGGTAGAGTAAATCTGGGTACCATCCGATATTCGGTTGCAGGTAATGATAAAATCGCCCTGAGCCATTTCCTGAAACTTTGGTACCAATGCCTGTTCTATAAACCCAACGGCACTGAAAAAATAGATATTGATAAAGACTTTGTCTCCTGCTTTGGAGGCAAAGAACTGAAAATCGACTTCTTTTTTATTGTGCACCAAAAAGCTTTCAAAAGATTGCACCTTCTGAAAATTTCCTTCGTTGAGATAGCGCACCAGACGGTCTACAATGGGTCGGTGAGCCCAAACCAAGCTATCGGCTCTACTTCTAAATTCAGGAGTGAGCCAGTCAGGCTGCGGAGCGAGCAGAATCTCCTCCTCACCGGCCAATTCTTTGGAATACAAAGCAAAGAAGAATCTATAGTTGCCGAGCCTGTCTAAAACCTGATCGGGCTGTTGCTTCCACTCTCCCTTTTGTAAGGTTCCAAAAAACTCTTCGCTTTTGTCTTGTGCGGTTTGGTTTACTGAAAACAAAACCGACTCTAACTGCCTTCTGTAAATGGTGGTAAGCTCTCTTTCATCTACAGTAAGCGAGTTGAGCTGAAATACGCCATACGCTACCACCGGCAACACCAGTATAAGCAATATGGCCACAAGAGATTTTTTTGCCGAGCGCGTCAATGAGAAAGAATTTTAATCTCCTGAAATTAAGCATTCAAGAGCTGACTGATTAATTTTGTGACAATCTTTTACAAGGCAAGGTTTTTTAGACTGAATTACCTACCTTTGCAGCCCAAAACTTAATTTAATTCAAATGTTAAAAAACTACGAGACAGTATTCATTTTGAATCCCGTTTTGTCTGAAGATCAGATGAAGGATGCTGTCGGCCAATACGAACAACTCCTCAAAGAAGGTGGAGCTGAAGTAATCAACGTAGAAAAGTGGGGACTTAAGAAATTGGCTTACCCAATTCAACACAAGTCTACCGGTTTCTACAACCTGATGGAGTTCAAAGCCGACCCAAGTTTAATTGCCACTCTTGAAATCGAATTTAAAAGAGATGAGAGAGTAATGAGATTTCTGACCGTTGCCCTAGACAAGCACGCTGTTGAATACAACGAGAAAAGAAGATCTGGCGCATTTAAGAAAAACAAGAAAGAGGAGGTAGCAGCATGACACTTGTAAACGAACCAGTAAACAGAGAGCAGCAGAAAAAGAAGTACTGCCGCTTTAAGAAAAACGGTATCAAATACGTAGACTACAAGAATCCTGATTTCTTGTTGAGCTTCGTGAACGAGCAGGGCAAAATTCTTCCAAGAAGAATTACAGGTACCAGCTTAAAGTACCAGAAAAAAGTTACTCAGGCCGTGAAAAGAGCAAGACACCTTGCCTTGTTGCCATATGTAACTGATGGATTGAAATAATCACCTAAACTGTATAGACGTCATGGAAGTAATATTGAAAACAGATATTAAAGGTTTAGGGTACAAGAACGATACAGTAAGTGTAAAGCCCGGTTATGGTAGAAACTACCTTATTCCTCAGGGTTTTGCCATTATCGCTAATGAGTCTAACAAAAAACTCGTTGAAGAGAACATAAAACAAGCTGCTCACAAAGCAGAAAAAATTAAAGCTGACGCTGAAGCTATTGCTGCTGCAATTGGCGATGACACTTTAGAGATTAAAGCTAAAGTAGGTGAAAGCGGTAAGATTTTCGGAGCGGTTACTACTCTTCAGATCTCTGACGCCCTAAAAGCTAAAGGAATTGAAGTAGACAGAAAGAAAATCTCTTTCAAGAGCGAAGTAAAAATGGTTGGTGAATACGAAGTAGAAATCGACCTTCATAAAGAAGTTAAGAAAGACGTTAAATTCACTGTTGTAGCTGAATAAGTCTTTTTTCAATCACATTGAAACCCGGGCAGTAATGTTCGGGTTTTTTTATTTTAATTCCGGGCTACCTGTTAAATGGTGAAAATTAGGTTTCTATACTTTGACCCCATTTGTATCTTCGGCAATAACCAATGCAGGGTCTGTATGTATAGTGCCTCAGGTATAAATAGTCGAGTACACCTGCAGTATTTGAACAAGTAGACCCATTTTATTTTTTCGTAAACCCTACTCTAAATTATGTCTTCATCTTCTACCCTCAGTAAGCAAGTGCAGTTCATTCATGAGATTGACAAGCTCAAGTACGTTGAACGAATGACTTGCCTTTTTAACAGTAACCGCCACGAAAACGATGCAGAACACAGCTGGCACCTTTGTATGATGGCCCTGATATTGGCCCCTCATTCAGACCAGCCTTTGGATATGCTCAAGGTGCTAAAAATGTTGCTGATTCATGACATAGTAGAAATTGATGCCGGTGACACCTTTCTGTTCGATACGCAGAAGAGCCATGACAATATGGAAGAGGAGTTAAGAGCTGCTCATCGCATATTTGGCCTCTTACCTAAAGATCAGGCCGAAGAATTAATTGAGGTATGGAAGGAGTTTGAAGCGGCAGAAACCAACGAGGCCAAATTTGCCAAAGCCATAGACCGATTGGCTCCAATGATGCAAAATGCTTCGAACAAAGGAGGTACATGGGCGCAGCACAACGTGGCGTACGAAACAGTAATTGCCAAAAAACAAAGAATAAAAGAAGGTTCGGAAAGCCTCTGGCAATACGCTAAAGTATTGGTAGATAAGCACTACAAAAAGGCTTAAGGGCTATACACGGATCTTCTTTCGGTTTACCCGATTTACCCACCGAGCCAAATAAGAAACAGGATTAAATTGAACACCGGCTTCGCGCATCAGTTGCCTGTATTGAGAGGCCAGCACCAGGTGACCGGAGCGAAGGCATTGCCTGTACTCATAGTTAAGGCGTACGGCAAGTGCATCAAAGTCTTCCTTACTTTTACAAAGCTGAAAGGCTTTTTCGCACACTTTGAAAACAGAGTTCATTTGTTCGTTGAGATGATGAGCATAGCGCTGACTGGACATGCTATTGGCTAGTTTGCGTTTTTCGATTAACACCTTATCGACATACCTATACTGCCAGAAGCGACTGGAACGCACCCAAAAGTCAAAATCCTCATATGCCAGCGTTTCATCGTATCCACCCAGTCTATCGAATACTTCTCTCTTCACTACCATAGTCGGAGTACAAATAAAATATCTGCGCAGTACCCAATGAAACACCTCTCCACTGGGTATATAGGGCATAAGGTGTTTCCTCAAGAGCTCCTCGGTATGGTTGGCTATGAAATTTCCCTGGGCATCAATATAATTTCCATTGGAGAAAACCACTCCCAAATCGCTCTCTCCCTGCTCAAAGGCCTTTATGCTCTCTTCAATAAAGTCCGGCTTCATGCGATCATCGAGCGCAAAGTCAATTATGTACTGCCCGGTGCTCATGGCTAGTCCTTGGTTGAAGGTTTTGGTATAACCCCGGTTACTCGTATGAAATACAGTCTTAACCGAACGGCCTTCTATGGCGCGTTCAATATTCTCTACACTGTTATCCTTGCTGGCATCGTCTAGCACAATGATCTCCAAAGGAGCATAAGTTTGCTCAAAGAGCGAATGAAGTGCCTCCTGCACATAGGGTGCGTGGTTATAGGCTATACAAATTACTGAGACCAGCGGCTTCATCGGAACAAGAGTCTGCGGTTAAATATGATGAGGACAATAAAGAAACCCAAATAGCGCCATAAATAGCCGAGAGTCAGGGCTTCCAGCTCAAAATGATCGATAAGCAAGCCTACTGTACCCAAGTAAATAATGGCCGAAACAAACTGAGCTCCTATATACTTTACTGTTTCCACTCTGGCACTCAACACATAGGCCAGTAGATATGAGAGTATGGCAAAAAAGTCGCCTATTACCTGGTAGCGAACAAGGTAGGCTGCTCGTTCAAAACCCTGACTGAAAAACAACTTGAGAAAAAACTCCTTGTTGAGGTAATATACCCCCAGACACAACACCGTAACAAACGCAACAAAACCCATCACCTTGAGTACGTACGACTTCAGTGCTCCCGGCTCATGGATTAGAGAGGCCATTTTAGGATAATAAACCACTCCCACGGTGCCGGTAAACACCAGCAGATAGCTTGTAGACATTTTGGCTACAGACTGCCACAGACCTGTTCTGTCCAAACCATAGAGATCTATTACATAATCCCTAACTGCAAAGTCTAACAATCGGCCGAAAACAATGGCACTAATGGCCATGAGAACGAACTTCCATATGCGCTGAAACGATTGCTTATCAGGGCTCCCAAAACCCAGCTTAATGGATCTTCTTTTGGCCAGCAGATAGCCCAGTGCCACAAAAGCCATTAAGCCGTAACCAATGGCAAAACTAAGCAGTGCCATATCTATGGTACCAAACTTTACCCCTCCATAAACCACTGCTACCAGTAGTACAAGGCCCACAATATTGATAATGGCATACGTTTTTACCTTACGTAAGGCCAGAATAACCGAATTGAGGTAGCCCGACATAAGCATGAGAAACACTGACGGAACAAAGATGAGCAGAAACCGGGAGGGGCTCATTTCCTGCATAAACCGATCGAAAAAGTAATCCTGCTTCCAGAAGAAAAGCAACCCCAAAGTAATGGAGAAAAGAAGAGCGGTAACCCAAAAGCCCGTCTTAAAAACCCTTTTCCTCTCCTCTTCGGTCAGGGTCTCATCAGACCAGTACTTCATAATGCTTCGGTTCACCCCTTCGCTGGGCAAAAGAGTAAACAAAGACGTGAGGTTTTGAAAATGTGAGAGTAGTGTAATGCCTGAGGTGCCAAGCATTACCGCGAAAAGCTTATTGATAGTAAAGCCTCCCAAGGCTCTGAATACCACCGCGGTAAAAGACCAAGAAGAACTTTTCAGAAAATTAGATTTCAACCGCAATCTTTTGCTGCTAAGATAGTGTTTTCTGCCAACTCAAAGCCACTGAGGCTTTTGCTCCAAGGCTTTCTTTGAACCGAACAAGGGAAGCTTTTTCAATACCCCGAACATAGGACGACCCCAAATCGAGCATAGTAATTCCCTGTTGCCTGCACCAATCGTACAGCCCGTTTACGAGCCCAACCATAGGGCTCACAGAATGCAATTCCCTGTCGCTAGCCGGTAAAAAGTGATACAAAGCATCTTCCCTCACCCGTACAGCTACAGTAGCTGCCGCCAACCGATTTTTAAGACTGAGACCAAAAGCATGATAATGCCCTTTGCAGGCCTTGGCTTGTTCCAAAACCTGCTCCTTGCCTAAGCTCACCGGCTGATCTACCGTGTTGCGCCATTGTTCAATCTGCCGGAATACAGTGCTCAGAGCAGACGAGTCGTAGCTTTCAAACACGGGTTCCTCCCGCAAGAGCTTCCTGAATCTGCGTAGTTGCATGCCCGACATTTGACTGGTTAGAGGTCTTTCGTTGACCGAAATCACATGAAAATTACGACTGCTTATGAGCTGGTAGCCGCTGGCTGTAAGCACTCGCTCTACCAATGACTGATTGCCGTAGACTGCCGGAGGTTGGTGTAAAGTGACGGTCTTGTAGCCGGCAGACTTCAAGTGCTTTTCTACTTGTTGCAGCCAAGCCAGCACCTCCGAATGAGTGCAACTTGGAGCAATGTCTATACCTGAAAAAGGGGCATTCATGAGACTAATCGCTTCATGTTCTCCGGCTGTAAAGCTTACCCGACAACACAAGCCCCCCAGGCTTAGCCCATAGAAACAAAGTGGCTCCTGGCCCGAGCTTACTTTACCGTAAGCCGGCAGGCCATACAGCAATTGTTCCGGCTCATTGGCCATGCTCTTATCAGGCAATTCACGGCTCAGTTCAATCATTTAAAGTCAGCTTTTTGCCTAATGTAATCTTCTTCTGAAAACTCGTCTGAAGCTAGCCCCAGCAATATGGCTTTTTCTTTAAACAGCATCTTCCCCCACCACATGGGAGGAATGTACAGCCCCTGATCGGGCGAGCTGAGCGTGCAGGTAAACAGCTCTCCGGCCGTATCTTCCAACACCACTTCTACCAGCCCCTGAATGCACACAATCACCTGTTCTCCTGTTTTGTGAGCATGCCCTCCCCTCACCTGTTGCTCGGGTACTCCTGTGAGCCAATACACTCTTTTTACCTCAAAAGGTACGTCTTTGAGCTCCTCCAGAAAATTGAGCCGTCCTCTTTGGTCCATTCGGGTACTAAACTCATAGCATTCAGGTTTTTTGCGCATGGTCAATCTTACAAAAATTATTTGGTGTAGCCGCAAGCCCAATTTGATTGAACCCACTGGTAATTCCAAAATACAGCCCTTAGTTATTCCTCTCCAGAGGGCACGGGGAAACACTGTTGCCACAAAGTTTTTCCGTATTTTCGCAGGCTATGGTGTATTTACTCATCACTATTCTTGCCAATGTGGCCATTTTTATGGCCTTCAGGTCATACAGTAAATTCAATGTCAATACCCTACCGGCCATTGTGGTTAACTATGGGGTATGCGTAGTAACTGGGGTTTCCTTCGTAGGGGCTAATAGTCTAAAGACGCATGTTGAACCCTCAGCTCCCTGGTTTCCTTTTGCCCTGGCATTGGGTATTGTTTTCATTTCCTCTTTCTTTCTTATGGCCTACACCACACAGAAAAGAGGGGTATCGGTAGCTACGGTGGCCAGCAAAATGAGCCTTGCCTTTCCCGTAATACTCAGTTTGTTTGTTTTTAAATATGCTGTCAACGAATTAGACTCATGGAACTACCTGGGCATAGCCCTTACTTTTGTTTCCATTGCACTGGTAAGCCGGAAGAAGCGTGATAGTTCAATGCAGCCCATTACGCTCAAGTACTTGTTGTTGCCCATGAGTATTTTTGTGTTGGGCGGACTTATAGACAGCTCTATCAATTATGCCAACCACAACTACATAGAAGAAGCGGTTGAGCCTATATTTCCAATCTTCATTTTCGGGTCGGCCTTCGTTTCAGGCAGTTTGTTCTGCCTTGTTAAACGCGTAAAATTCGGATGGAAAGAATTGGTAGGTGGCATTTGCCTGGGTATTCCCAATTACTTCTCTATCTTCTTTAAACTCAAAGGACTAAGCGCATTTAATAACAATGGAGCCATTGTTTATCCTATTCTCAACATTGGCATAATCATAGTTTCTACACTCCTGGCCATTGTAATCTTCAAAGAGAGACTTTCCAGAATCAATTATATCGGGGTAGGACTGGCATTAGTGGTCATATTCCTTTTGAGCTATCAGGAGATTTTGAAAGCTTTGTAGCATGCAGGATAGCTTTCTAACCATAGGCCAACCAGCCGAAGGATTATACAAGGAAAAAGGCAGCAAATTCATAGGCCTGGCTTTTCCGGTAAAAACAGAAGATGAGGTAAAAGAAAGACTGGAAGAAACTCGCAAAACCTATTATGATGCCCGCCACCATTGCTATGCCTATATTCTGGGTCATGAAGGGACGCAGTTTAGGGCAAATGATGATGGAGAGCCCAATCATTCGGCCGGAGATCCAATACTTGGACAAATACGGTCGAAAGAACTCACCAACACGCTGGTTATTGTAGTTCGCTATTTTGGAGGTACTAAATTGGGGGTGAGCGGACTTATCAATGCCTATAAAACAGCTGCCGCTCTGGCTCTTGATAACACCAGCATTGAAGAAAAACTCATTACCCAAACCATAAAGCTTCAGTTTCCATATGAAGAAATGAACGAGGCCATGAAACTGGTTAATGACTTTGAAATGCAGATTACCCGACAGGAGTTTGAAATGGAATGCAGTCTTGAGGCCGAACTCATTGTGAGTAAAGTAGAAGAGTTTGAAAACAAGGTTATACTTTTACAAAATCTTAGCCACGCCATTCAGTACAAGATACCATGAAACTGCATTCCTATAGCTTTCCAATAGAAACTAAACGTCTTTATTTTCGGCCACTTTCTCATGAAGATGTTCCCGCATGGACCACCTTTTTTATAAACAACCCTAACCTTCACTTTGTAGGAGTTACCGACCAAAAGGCTCCTGAGCTGCAGTCGGAAATATGGATTGACCGGCAAATGAAACGCTATGATGAAACCGGCATAGGTATTTTGGCTGCCTGCGACAAGCAATCTCATCGTTTGGTAGGCAATGCCGGCATCATTTGGCGCGATGATATTTTAGGGAAGCCTGAGTTTGAAATTGGCTACTCGGTGATTCCGGAACTTTGGGGGCAAGGGCTGGCCTCTGAAATGGCCATTGCGCTCAAGCAATATTTTATCCACCAGCAAATTTCCAATCGCGTTGTCTCCATTATTCACATAGACAATGTGGGCTCTCAACAGGTAGCTCAAAAAAATGGAATGAGCCGAGGCCCTCAATTCGAGTTCCTTAGCTCACCCTGCTATCTATATCAATGTGAAGTATAGCTACTCATTCATTTCGTAGCGAACTGGCCGGATTGGCCAACGCAGCTCTTCTGGCCTGATTAACCACCACCACTATGGCGAAGAATAACGCCAGAGCTCCTGTAAGCACAAAAATCCACCAGTCAAGAGTTGTTCTAATGGTGTAACGCTGCAAATAATTATGTAGCAACCAGTAGGCAAAAGGAGCTGAAATCACAAAAGAGAGGAGCACGAGCTTGGCAAAATCTTTAGACATGAGCCCCACCAGGCTAGTGACCGAGGCTCCAAGAACCTTGCGAATACCAATTTCTTTTATGCGCTGTTCGGCCATGTAACTGGCTAAGCCAAACAAGCCCAGGCCGGTTATAAAAATGGTGAGTACAGCAAAGATGGTAGATAGCTTTCTGGTTAGATTAATTGTAGTGTACTTGCGTTGAAAAGCCTCATCTACAAACTGATATTCGAACGGATAAGCAGGGTTATATTGCTCAAAAACCTCCTGCACACCCGCCAAAGTAGACTGCATATTATCTGTTGGCCTCAACCTTAGGGTTACCGATCCACCCCAATTGTCAATAATCATAAACATAGGCCGAACTTCTTCATAAGGAGAGCCCATAAGTATATTATCGATCACACCTACCAGATTACGCTTATCGCCCCAAAGATCTAGTGAAGTACCAATGGGGTCTCCTTCCAGGCCCATCAAGTCCAGGGCTGCTTTATTGATGATAATGGCCGAAGAATCGCTGGAAAACTCTTTGCTGAAGTCTCTGCCATAGAGCATTTTGGCTCCCATTGTTTCCGCATAATCATATCCCCTCACCACAGTTACAAACATTACTTTTTCCGACTCCGGTTTTCCCGGCCACCCCAAAAAGTTGTTGGAGTTGATATCCGTAATGCGACTGTTAGACCTTGTCATATTCACAATGAGGTTTTTTCGTATCAGTTCATTCTTTATTACCTCATAGTTTTTGGTAATGTCATCGGTCAGCGATACGGTAATAAGGCCTTCCTGACTATAGCCAATGTCGCGGCTTTTGGCCAGGTCTATCTGTTTTAGAATAACAATAGTGCCTACTATTAGTATGATGGCAACACCAAACTGAAGCATGACCAGTATTTTGCGTGGCAAATTGGCATTCTTACCCACCGCTACTTTGCCTTTAAGTGTTTTAATGGGGTTAAATGAAGAAAGATATAGTGAAGGATAACTTCCGGAAATAATACCAGTGAGCAAAATGATGGTGAGCGAGAACAGCCAGAATTCTGACGACTGAAAGTCTATAGAAAGCCGTTTATCAACCAGATTGTTATAGGCCGGTAAAGAGGCCAACACCAGCAAAATGGCGAACAGGTAAGATATAACCGATATGATCAACGACTCACCATAAAACTGCATAATGAGTTGCCCCCTCTTGCTGCCCAGACTCTTTCTGATGCCTACCTCTCGTGCTCTTCTTTCAGAACGGGCTGTAGCCAGGTTCATAAAGTTGATACAGGCAATTAGCAATATGAACATGGCGATTACAGAAAACAGAGTAACATACTCTTGTTGCCCACCGGCTTCCACTCCATTTTCAAAATTACTATGCAGCCTCCAGCGGCTCATCGGGTGCAGGAAGAACTCCCGCGGCACATCGTCCTGCCCTTTTTCAGTAAGAATACCACTTATAGCCTCCTCCACTTCTTTCTCGTCACCTTCTCCGGCAAGTTCTACATACACCTGAAAAGAATAGTTGCCCCAGTTGTCCGTATTGTCCCTCACCCATTGTTGTATAGACTCGCGGTGTTTCCAGGGAATAAGGTAATGAAACTGAAAAGATGAGTTTTGGGGTACGTCTTTAATAATACCCGTTACCTGAAGAGTGCTAGAATCATCGACCTTCACAAACTGACCAATCGGATTTTCTCCTTCCTGAAAAAGAGTTGATGCCAATGTTTCTGAAATCACAATGGAAGAAGGATCGTCCAGTACCAGGCTTCTATCTCCTTCTACCATTGGAAACTCGAACATATCGAGAAACTCGTTGCTCACAAAGTAGCCACGAATATTAATGCGCTTATCCCCATTGGTTATCAATCGGTTACCTCCCCATCCGGCTACTGCCGAGTTGACTATTTTGGCATGGGCCGATTTCATTTCCATGTATGTGGGCAGAGGCACTGAATTCCAGGAAGAAACTCCTCCGGCAATTGAGGCATTGACCCACACCTGGTGAAGCCTGTCTACTTTTGGAATGAACTTATCGAACGAAGTTTCTTCTTTTACCCACAACAGAATAAGCATACTGCAAGCAATACCTACAGAAAGCCCGGAGATATTGATTACCGAATAGAGCGAGTTTTTCTTAAGGTTGCGCAGCGCAACCACTATAAAGTTTTTGAGCATTTGACCTGAGCGTTATGGTTGTTTTAGAGACTGAATAAATAGCTATTCGTTACAATGACCTGCTATTTTCTTACTACAGCCCTTCCTGAACCCGTACTAATACGAATTCTGATGGTCTTATTCCCAATTTTGGCTTCTTTGATATGCCCCTTGTTTCTTCCCCTCCAGTTAGAACCACGATCGTCTTCATACGACCTGTCGAAACGGAAAGGTGCGCTAATATCATCTTCATCATTAGCCCTCATATAAAATTCCCCCGCTATTTCATGGCCATTAAAGTTGAGCATGGCATTCCCTGAGCCGGTGTTTAAAGACAAGTCGTAGTCCAGTTCTCCTGCCAGAGTTACTTCTACATTGCCAGAACCTGTATTGAGCGAAGAGTTTCCACGAATTTTGGCTTCATCTACTTCAATATTGCCACTGCCGGTGTTAATTCTAAGGCCGCCCTCAATTCCATTGGCTCTCACGTTACCACTGCCAGTATTCAGGTCTGTATTCCCCTTGGCACGATCTATCCTAATGGAGCCTGAACCTGTATTCACGTCCATAGCACCATCAACGGCTCTTAGCGAAATATTTCCCGAACCGGTGTTGGCATGAACATCGCCTCGCACATCATCCAATCGAATATTTCCGGACCCCGTATTTGTACGAAGCTCCACAGTCAGCCCGTTTACTTCAATATTTCCAGACCCTGTCTTAAAATCAAGCTCAAGACCATCCGGAATCTCAAGCGTCCATTCAGAGTAACCGCGAGTCCAACGGCTTCTCCTAAATTCTTCCTTAATAGTCAGGCGGTCGCCATTCTGTTCAAATTCCGGTTCATAGTCCTCTTTATCATAAGTATATTCCACAGTCACTTTCACCTGATTTCCGCTGCCTTTTTTAATGGTGCCATTACCGGAAGCTGTTGTCAGCCGAATGGATTTAATACCTGTAAAAGTCTTTTCTATTCGCTCCTGAGCCTGAGTGAAAGTAATGGTAAAAGTCAGGGCAAGAAGGGTAAGGATCGATTTGAGTTGTTGCATTTTGTTGTAGGTTTTGGTGGAATGACATACTTTGAACAAAAAGGATGCACGAAGCTGAAAAAAACATACAAACCGACTGGCTAATCAACCAGCTCGCTGATAATAAGGAAGTCTTTTTAAGCCTGCTTGAAAAAACTCCGCCCCACATAATCAGCTGGAAGCCGGAACCCGGCCGTTGGAACCTGCTGGAAATTATTTGCCATTTGGCCGATGAGGAAAAACATGATTTTAAGTACAGGATGCAGGTAGCTTTAGCCCCTAATCAGTTTCCTTTTCTACCAATCGATCCGGAGGCCTGGGTTACTGAAAAAAGCTACGCCACTCAACATTTCACCCAAAAATTAAATGAATGGGCAAAGGAGAGAGAGCAATCGGAAGAGTGGCTCAGGAAATTAGTACCAACAGACTGGGAGGCACACCTTGTTCATCCTGAGTATGGTCAAATGACAGCCCGAAACATACTGGCGAACTGGGTGGCACATGACTACATGCACCTCAGACAAATTATTCAACTGAAAAGAGCTTGTTTGCAGAGCATCACGGGAGAGTCTTTAGCCTATGCCGGCCGTTGGTAGTTTAAAGATAGCCCCAACCATCGAGCTTCTTATATATTTCAAGGCATATCCAGGCATCGGTGGCAGCATACAGAAGTTGCTTTTTAGTGAGCTGGTCTACCTCCCAGTTAGAGGTTTGAGCCGATTTTGATATTCTAATTTCCAAAATCATTGCAGCCAGGTTTCTGGCTCCTATATTTTCGGCCCCCAACTCTTCGAATGTATCGTTGAGGTCTAAAAAACCGGCTGGCTCAAAAGGCCGCAAACGATCCAGCAAGTTATAATCATCTTTTAGTCCTATGCCTACCTTGAGTATTTCATCATTTTCCAGAAAATGGTGCACACTATCCATTATACCCAATTGATGAGTTCTAAGCAGATATACCTTTTGCTCTGTAGCCACCTGAATAAGACCAATATTTCTTACTTGCCCCTTTTTAAAAGTAGGTTTGGCCTCTGTATCAAACCCCACTACCCCATGTTGGTTAATTTCCCGCATGGCTTCTTCAATCTGTTCTTCTGTAGCGGCTACCACAATTTTCCCCTCATAGTGTCGTAAGGGAAACTGCATCACCTCGTCTTTGCTAATGGATAGTGGAAACATCATATGGAAGCTTATCTATGCCGGTGTTTCTGAAGGTTTAATTTTTCTGATTTTGATGTTAAAGTATGCGTAAATTATAGTCATTACGGGGCTTATAATATTGAAGAAAGCAAACCACAAGTAGGCCCCTGTGGCTACCCCCAACACTTTTGAATGATAAGCACCGCAGGTATTCCATGGAATGAGCACTGAGGTAACCGTACCGGAATCTTCCAACGTTCTACTTAGGTTTTCCGGGGCCAATCCCTTCTTCCGGTAGATATCGGCATACATTCTGCCGGGCACCACAATGGCTAAATATTGATCTGAGGCTGTTCCGTTAAAGAAAATGGTAGTCACGGCCGTAGAAGCCACTAACGAGCCGGTTGATTCTACCTTAGAAATTACCGCTTCGGCAATACGTTTGAGCAGACCACTGGCCTCCATTACACCGCCAAAAATCATGGCCGAAAGAATAAGCCATACAGTTTTAAGCATACCGGCCATACCTCCTGACTTTAAGAGATCATCCACTGTGGCATTGCCTGTTACTATGGCTATTTCACCATAAAGCGACTTCATTATGCCCACAAAGCTCATTTCCACACTGCTGCCTTCCCATCCGGAAACTGTCTTGACCATTTCCGGTTGAAATACAAGCGCAAAAACTGCTCCCAGCAAGGCCCCAATAAGAATGGCCGGAATAGCCGGCATCTTCTTTACAATTAAGATCACTACTACGAGGGGAACCAAAAACAACCAGCCGTTTATATTGAACTGGCTGGAAATGGCCGAGAGTATAGCTTCTGTTTCTCCAATGTCTCCGTTTCCACCGTGGGTGAAACCAAGAATAAGGAACAGTATTAAGGCGATAATAATAGATGGCACAGTGGTGTAAGTCATGTACCGAATGTGTGTAAACAAATCGGTTCCTGCCATGGCCGGAGCCAGGTTGGTAGTGTCGGAAAGTGGAGACATTTTATCGCCAAAATAGGCCCCTGAAAGAACCGCTCCGGCTACCATACCTTCATGCAAACCAAGAGCCTTGCCAATTCCAATCAGGGCTATACCAACCGTAGCGGCCGTTGTCCAGGAACTACCCGTAGCCACAGACACTATAGAACAAACAATGCAAGCCGCAACCAGAAAAAATGTTGGGTTCAGGATTTGAAGACCATAGTAAATCATGGCCGGTACAATGCCCGAAAGTAACCAGGTGCCAGCCAATGAACCTATAAGGAGCAAAATTATAATCGAGGCCATGGCCGAGCTAATGCTCTTGACTATTCCGTTTTGAATGGCCTCCCACTTCATGCCTAGCTTGAGAGCTACAAGAGCGGCCACTCCGGCCGAAAGAATTAAAATAATTTGATTCGATCCGTCCAGAGAAGAATCTCCAAATATGGCCACATTGACTCCCAATACGGCAACCAGAAAAATTATGGGTATAAATGCCTGAAAAAGAGACGGCTTCTGATATTGGTAACTCATACGTCTTATAGGTAAGCGTTGAAGATAGCAAATATTTAATTATTGGCAGACGATTTCCGCAAGCTGCTGGCCAATTTTGCTGCCAATGGCAACCCCCATACCTCCGAGCCGTACTCCCATAGTGATCCTTGGAGATACCCGCTCAACAATAGGCTTCTTATTAGGGCCAAAAGCCATTATCCCGGTCCATACCCTATCTATTTCTACGCGGGTATCCGGCAATATAAGTTCTTGTAAATCCGTCTTCAGTTGGTTGAGTATACGATCGTTGATGTTAAAATCAGTAGTGTTTTCTGTTTTGAGATCGAGATTTCTTCCTCCTCCAAAAATAACCCGGTTCTCATAGTTTCTAAAATAGTAATAGCCCTCGTCATAATGATAAGTTCCTTTGAGCTTTAACCCCTCAATTGGCTGAGTAACTAACACCACTCCTCTTCCCGGCTCCAGGTCGGCATGAGGAAAGAAATATCGGGTAAAAGCATTAGTGCAAAACACCAACTGCCCAGCCCTCAACTTAGGGCCATTGGCCAGCGCCACCTCTACACAACCCGACTGCTCCTCAAAGGCAACTACCTGAGCACCGGTCATCACCTCCACTCCTTTGGAGGTCGCAAGAGCCGTAAGTCGTTTCATCATTCGCCCTGAATGAATCTGAGCTTCAAAAGGGTTGAAAACAAGAGCCTCAACCCGGCTATTAGGAAAACCAAAAGACTCAATCCGTTCATTGACCAACGAATAGACCGGCTGGCCAAACAGGGGCTTAAGCAGAGTATTTACCCTATCCATTTGTTCCAGTACTCCTACTTCATTGGCACGAAGCAACTCATAGCCTCCATAATTTCTGAAGTCGATAGCCTCATCGGTCAGCCTCTGTCTCAGCAGTTGAAGCCCCTCCCACCGAAGTTGAACCAATTTCAACACTTCCTCTTCAGAAAGTTTTTCCAAATCAGCCGCAATCTCAGAAAGGCTACCAAAGCAGGCAAACCCTGCATTTTTAGTACTTGCTCCGGTTGGAAAATGTCCCCTCTCAAGCACCAGTACACGGGCATTGGGTAGTTTTTCCCGAATAGAAAGCGCAGTAGACAAGCCCACAATACCGCTGCCTACCACTATATGATCATAACTAGTATAGAAATCTGACTCCCAAAAACTCAACATGCGCGGAAATTAAGCAAGAATGTATAAATTAAAACAAACTCTTCTACCCATGTTCGATACGGCTACTCTAATGGCGAAAGCCAAAACCTCTAAAAAACACCTTTCACTACTCAATTTTGGGTTGGCTCGAATGATTCCCTTCAACAAACCTCATGGCTTTCGTATTAAGTCGCTAACCGATTTTGGCGTAGACATTCATATACCGTACAAAAGGGCCAACTTTAATCATATAAAAGGAATCCACGCCTGTGCTCTAGCCACAGCCTCCGAATACTCCACCGGACTGGTACTGCTCAATTGTCTGGGGGCTAAAAAGTATAGAATTATAATGCAAAAGCTGGAAATGGATTATCACTACCAAGCCAAGATGGAAACCACCGTAAGTTTTGCCATTAGCCAGGAATGGCTGCAAAAAGAGGTCATTACCCCCTTAGAAAAAAATGAAGCCGTGGTGGTGTGTTGCGAGGTTAAGGCTCATGATAAAGAAGGAAACCACCTGACTACCGGCAGAATTTACTGGCAAATAAAAGAGTGGTCCAAAGTAAAAACTAAGGTTTAACCACTGATATAAAAGAAGTTACAGAAGCACCTCTCGCCAACTAATTTCATGGAAACTGACCATTAACCCCATGAAACAAGTAATTCTATCATTAATGGCTGGCTTGCTCATAATAGCCTGCCAGCCCGGTTCAACAGACAGTAAAGCAAGTAACACTTACTATTTGGTAACTAAACTGGGCAACGACACCCTGGCCATTGAGCGAATTAGTAAGTCTGGCCGCCAGTTAGAGGCCGATGTGGTATTGAGGAGTCCGAGAATCAGCCTCACCAGCTACAGCATAGAGTGGGACGATAGCAACCGCCTCATTGCCATGGAAGCCACCACCTACGAAGATGACTTTTCTAATTCGGAACAAGGCCGTGTTGTTCAGGAAATAAGTGCCAGTGGCGATAGCCTTAAGATAACTGCTCAGGGACGCAACGGTGCGGTTACATATTCTATGGCCAATGACGGCACATACCTGCCATTCATAGACATGGTGCACTGGCCGTACGACATAGCCTTCAATAGAGCCAATAATTCGGCTGCCGATTCCATTCATCAATACCTGCTTACAGGCAGAAGAGCTTCTGACTTTATTATTCACCGTACCCAACCCAACAATTACACACTCAGACACCCCAGCCGCGGAGTGATGTATGTAAAAACCAATGCATCAGGAGACTTGATAGAGCTAGACGCCAAAGAAACAACACGTAAACTGATTGTTGAGCGCGTGGCCGAACTAGATTTTGATGCACTGACCAAGCGATATTTGGCCATAGACGAAAAAGGCTCTCCATTTGGCACTCTATCACCAGCACGCGAAGCCGAATTTAGCTTTGGCGGCTCCGACTTTAAAGTGACCTACGGTTCTCCTCAAAAACGCGGAAGAGAAATTTTTGGAGGCATAGTACCCTATGGCAAAGTATGGAGAACCGGAGCCAATGCCGCCAGCCACTTTTCTACAAGCAAAGACCTATATATAAACGGGCAAAAAATTCCGGCCGGAGAATACACCCTTTTCTCCATTCCTGAAGAAGAAGGTGGCACGCTCATCATTAACCAACAAACCGGACAAAACGGCCAAGCCTACGATCAATCACGAGACCTTATGAGAGTACCCATGCAACGCGAAAATAATGCTGAAACCATTGAAGATTTTACCATCCAGGTGGTAGAAACCAAAGACGGAGGCAGTTTAGAGCTCTTATGGGATAGGACAATTTATTTTGTAAATTTCACTTTTAGATAAGAAGAATAAAAGGGCCAAAAAAAGTAGTATTTTTTATAAATACATTTTTTTGCCGTTGACAACTGTTTTCCATCTGATCCCTTCTAAAAATCGGCTTTTAGTCTTTCTAAAAGCCGATTTTTATGTTGCTACAGATTATTTTTTTCTCGCTAGTTTTTCTAACTTCACCTTGTTCTTAACGAACAAACACCACCTAAACACTAAATGTTATGCGAACTGATAGTTTGCCTTTCTTGTCATTATTTGGCAGCAGGAAAAGGAGAAAGCTCTATTATTTGGGCAAGGAAGACTTCTACCAGTCCAGGAATGCCCTCAATGTTTCATCGGCCTTTAACTTTCATAGCCGAGACACCAACCAAAGCTATTCTACAGAAAAACACATTAGGTTTTATGGAGTAGAATTTGGCAAAACCCAAAAAGAAATAAGAAGGCTGTTTGGCAAGCCAAACTTTGCACAAAAAAAGGGTCTCCCCCTCGATACTCAGATTACCCTCTTCTATAAACTTAATGTGAAGGGCATTAAGTGTATACTTCAAATGCACCTTTACAGAGACCAGCTCTTTTTTGCTCAAATACAGCTTACCGACAGTAATGCTCAAATCAAAAAGGTGTTTCTGGAATTATTCCGAATGAAATACAAAGTGAATGAGCTGGACTGGAACAACAACCTCAAAGACGCGGACGATAACCGCATAGCCTTGCAAGACGATATAGTGCCCAAGGCCTCCTATTTCACCGGAAACAAGGCCCTGTGGCAAGAGATACGAAGCGAGCTTAGCAGCAAAGAAGAGGCAGAGAACTCGTGGGATATAGACATTAAAAAAATTGCTCTCAAGTGGAGCTAAAAACACCCTTACACCTAAACACTTATCACAAAAAAAGCTAGCCTGATGGGCTAGCTTTTTTTATCCTGCTGTCTCATCGCCTAAGGCTCTTTGAATTTCGTCCCAAAAAAGTCGGCCTCAACCCTGTGCACGAGTAAAAAAGCACAACCAAAAGAGAGCAACCGTTTGCATCAGAATTAGGCTACGGGCGTTTGATAAGCCCATATATTTTTCTTTATTTTCATTAAGGCATAAAGGCCAATACCCTTTGAGTTTTAACTACTTCGCCTCATTTACACCAAAAAACAATCATAAAATGAAATCCGGTCAAAGACGTGTTGTCATCGAAAACGTTTCCCCTGAAATCAATTGCGGGCAACATGCCGCCAAACGAGTGGTAGACCAAGTGTTCGAAGTCTCGGCCGATATTCTGGCCGATGGACACGATGTGCTCAATGCCCATATCAAATACAAACACGAGAAAGCCAAAACATGGAAATACTCCCCCATGCAACATCGCGACAACGACCGGTGGGTAGGGGAATTTCAGGTAGAAAAACAAGGGCTTTACCTCTATACCGTAGAAGCCTGGGTAGATTATCCGCTCACCTGGCAACACAACATCGAGCGCAAAATAGCCGATAACCAACATGTTGACGTAGAACTTCTGGATGGAATTCAGTATCTGAAAGAGGCCAAAAAGAAAGACAAAAAAAATGCAACCTATCTGGAAGGGCTCATTGAAATCTTCCAAAAACCCGAGGCTTACCAGCAGGCCATAGAAGAAGCAAGATCGGAAACACTCCATTCCATTTTCCTCCATAATCCGGTTAAAACCTTTGCTACTACCTACGAAAAGAACTTACCCCTCTATGTAGATCGTAAGAAAGCGCTTTTTAGCACATGGTATGAATTTTTTCCTCGTTCCACGGCCAAAGAGCCGGGTAAGCACGGCACCTTTCAAGACTGTTTAGACGTGATTCCGTATGTGGCTAAACTGGGGTTCGATGTAATCTATTTCCCACCCATTCACCCTATTGGGTCCAACCACCGAAAAGGTAAAAACAACTCTACCACCGCTCAACCCGATGATGTGGGAGTGCCCTGGGCCATTGGCAATACCACCGGAGGACATAAGGATATTTTACCCGAATTAGGCAGCTTCGATGATTTTAAAAAAGTAATTGAAACGGCCGCCCAACATGGTATTGAAATAGCCATGGATTTTGCACTGCAATGCTCTCCCGATCACCCCTATGTAAAACAACACCCTTCCTGGTTCAAATGGCGTCCTGATGGAACCGTACAGTATGCGGAAAATCCGCCCAAAAAGTATCAGGACATTTACCCCATATACTTCGAATCGGAAGATTGGGAAAACATGTGGGATGAATTTGTAAGCATTGTACTCCACTGGAATGCGTTGGGTATAAAAATCTTCAGGGTAGACAACCCACACACCAAGCCATTTGGATTTTGGGAGTACCTCATTGCGGAAGTAAAGAAGAAAGACCCCGATGTGCTTTTTCTTTCCGAAGCCTTTACCAAACCTAAAACCATGCAACGTTTGGCTAAAATTGGCTTCACTCAGGGATACACCTATTATACATGGCGCAATAACAAGCAGGAGCTTATTGAGTACATGACCGAGCTCACCAGGGGGCACATGAAAGACTACTTCAGACCAAACTTTTGGCCCAACACCCCCGACATTAACCCCTGGATTCTTCAGGGAGGCAATGAGAACTTATATATTATTCGCCACATGCTGGCCGCCACACTTAGCTCCAACTTTGGCATGTATGGCCCCGTCTATGAGCAGATTGTGCACCAGGCAGTTATTGGCAAAGAAGAGTATTTGCACTCTGAGAAATATGAGGTAAAGCACTGGGACTGGTCCAAAACCAATAAACTCACCCGACTGATCGCCAGAATAAACCAAATAAGGAAAGACCATAAGGCTTTTCATTATACCAACAACATAGACTTTTGTACCATAGACAATGGCCAGCTTCTGGCCTATTTCAAACAAAGCGAAGACAAGAAAGATCATATACTCTGCGTGGTTAATCTTGACCCCTACAACCGACAAAGCGGCTGGGTGCAGGTACCCAGGCACAAAATGGGTATTGGCGGCACGCACCCCATGCGGGTAACCGATTTGGTTACGGGCAATAGCTACATATGGAACCAGGAATGGAACTATGTGGAGTTGGATCCTTACCAACTCCCCTATCACATATTTACCATCAACTACTAAGCCATGGCCAACACCACCACATCCTTCGATACCGCCTGGACCGAACATTTTCGGAACGATAGCTTTCGGCACAAGCTGAGTAGCGAAATATTACCCTCTTACATGATGGGTACGCGGTGGTACGCGGCCAAAAGTCAAAAGGTAAAAACCTGCCGGATAGAGATGGCCATGCCTTTCTCTATTACCAACCACCAAACGGCCTTCTTCATTACCATTGAGGTCAACTTTGCAGCAGGCTTCACCGAGTACTATTTTATGACTCTGGCTTTTGTAAAAGACCGTTCAGCGGTAGATCATGAAATAGCCATTGTTCATTCCCTTTCAATAGATGCGCATGAAGGAGTTATTGTTGATGCGCTATACTTCGAACCATTTCGAAAAGCCCTGTACCATCAAATTCTCTCCCAGAAAAGTATAACCGATGGGCACACCAAGCTAAGCTTTGAACGCGGCAAAGTATTGCGCAATAGCCCTCCCTATGAATCTTCTAAAGTAATGGGCTTCGACCAAAGCAATACCTCCATAGAATACAACGGCAAATACTTTTTTAAGGCCTACAGAAGACTTTTTCAAGATGCCAATCCCGATCTGGAAATTACCAAGTTTCTATCTGATGAGAGCTATTTTGAAAACAGCCCGAAGTATGGTGGTAGTATAAGCTGGGTTAAAAATCAATATGCCGTACTTTCCATAGGTATAATTCAGGAACGCATTGATAATGTGGGCGAAGCATGGAACCATACCCTCGACATGATGAAGGGGTATTTTGAACGTATTGAAGCCACCTCAATTGCCCCCAAAGACATCGAAGACATTCTCAATTTCGAGCTTAGAGAAACAGAGGCCCTCAGGTCTGACTTTCGTTTGCTCATAGGTGACGATGCATTGCAAAAAGTAGAACGCATGGCCCTTAGAGTGGCACAAATGCACATTGCCCTATTTAGCAACAAAGTAGACACCAAGTTTAACCCTATTCCATTCAATGGCGATTACACCGTATGGCTCAAAAACAGAATCATCTACCAACTCAACGCCCGCTTTATTTTGGTTGAAGAAAACCTGAGTAAACTCAAAGGCCTTGCGCGTCAATATGCCGAACTGTTTGTGGCATCGAGAGAAAAAATTACTACCCAGTTTCTGGCCTTTGAAGAAACACGACTCAACTCCAGCCGCATTCGCATACATGGCGACTTGCATCTGGGGCAGATTCTTATGACCCCGAATGACGACTTCTACATAATTGACTATGAAGGCGAACCGGAAAGCACCATTCGCGATCGCAAGGTTAAGCAAACTCCGCTTAAAGATGTAGCCGGTATGCTTCGTTCGTTTCACTACGGTATTTACGCGGTTATTTTCGATGAAAAATCCAAACATAAGCTGTCTGTTGAAGATCGCTTTTTGGTAGGTGAAAAGTACTACAGAGCTCTCTCGGCAGTTTTTCTCAATAGCTATGTAAAAGAGGCCATGGCCAATAACCTGGACATTGGCTACGAAAGCGAAATCCGATACCTGCTGCAATATCATCTGCTGGAAAAAGCAGTATATGAAATAGGCTATGAGTTGAAGGCCAGGCCCGATTGGGTAATAATTCCGCTAACAGGAATAAAGCAGATTTTAGACGAATTATCATGAAAGAACATCAATACGTAAGTGCTCATTCGCTAATGACCGATTTTGATAGCGACCTGTTTAAGTCGGGCAAACACTTTAGACTATACGAAAAGCTGGGATCGCATATCATCGAATATGAAGGCAAAAAAGGGACTCTCTTTGCTGTTTGGGCTCCCAATGCCCGTAAGGTTCAGGTAATTGGTGATTTCAATTTCTGGAACGGTGAAGGCTACGAACTTTACCCTCGCTGGGACGGCACCGGCATTTGGGAAGGTTTTGTAGAGGGTATAGGAAAAGGCACAGTATATAAATACAAGATTCACTCCAACCAGGAAGGACAAGTACTGGAAAAAGGCGACCCCTTTGCCCTACATTGGGAAGTTCCGCCCAAAACAGCCTCTCTGGTATGGGAAGCCAATTATAAGTGGAAAGACAAGGCCTGGATGAAAGCCCGCAAAGAACGCAATGCGCTCAACAGGCCCTATGCTGTATACGAAGTGCACTTGGGCTCGTGGAAACGCAAGGCCAATGGCCAATCGCTCACGTATAATGAGCTGGCCAAAGAATTGGTACACTACGTAAAAGAAATGGGCTATACTCATGTTGAGTTGCTGCCCATTATGGAGCACCCTTTCTTTGGATCATGGGGCTACCAGTGTACGGGCTATTTTGCCCCGACCTCTCGCTACGGCACCCCCGAAGAGTTTATGGCCATGATAGATGCCTTCCATAAGGCAGAAATTGGGGTAATTCTAGACTGGGTTCCCTCCCACTTCCCCAACGATGCACACGGCATTTATACGTTCGATGGCACCCACTTATACGAACATGCCGACCCGCGGCAGGGATATCACCCCGACTGGAGTTCATATATCTTCAACTACGGCCGCAACGAGGTGCGTGCTTTTCTCATTAGCAGTGCCGGTTTTTGGTTAGATGTGTGCCATGCAGACGGTCTTCGGGTAGATGCCGTAGCCTCTATGCTCTACCTTGACTATTCGCGAAAAGAAGGTGAGTGGATTCCTAACCAGTACGGGGGGCGCGAAAATCTGGAGGCCATCTCTTTTCTTAAAGAACTTAACGAATACGTTTATGCAAACTTTGAAGGCGTACAAACCATTGCCGAAGAGTCTACCGCATGGCCATCAGTTTCGCGCCCAACCTATATTGGAGGCCTGGGTTTTGGCATGAAATGGATGATGGGCTGGATGCACGACACACTCGAATATTTCAAAAAAGACCCTTTTTTCAGACAATACCATCAAAACAACATAACCTTTAGCCTGAACTATGCCTTTACGGAAAACTTTATGCTTCCCCTCTCTCACGATGAGGTAGTTCATGGAAAGGGGCCATTAATTGACCGAATGCCGGGCGATGAATGGCAACGTTTTGCCAACTTGCGATTGCTCTATGCCTATATGTATACCCACCCCGGAACCAAACTGGTGTTTATGGGAGGAGAGATAGGTCAAACCACAGAGTGGAAGCACGACTACTCAATAGACTGGCATTTGCTAGACCATGCTCCGCATCGGGGGATTCAGGCACTTACCCAAAGCCTCAACCAATTGTACCGGCAAGAACCGGCCCTTTTTGAGTACAGCTTTTCGGCCGAAGGATTTGAGTGGATTGAACTGAACGACTACCACAATTCAGTAATTAGTTACCTCAGAAAAGGCCACAAAGAATCTGATAACCTGGCCGTAGTCTGTAACTTTACCCCCGTGGTAAGAACCGGCTACCGCATTGGCATAAATGGCGGCACCTGGCAGGAAATCTTCAACTCCGACAGCAAAGACTACTGGGGTAGCGGAGTTTCCAATGCCGGAGAACTGGTTTCTGAAGCACACCCTCACCATGGAAGACCAAACTCGCTGGAGCTTACCTTACCTCCGCTTTCGGTCATTATTTTAAAGCAAGTGCCCACAAAGGGCACTAAGAAAACCAACAAGAAGAAGTAGGTCTGCTACATGGAAAAATATTTATGTATTCACGGGCATTTCTATCAGCCCCCAAGAGAAAATGCCTGGCTCGAAAAAATTGAAATTCAACCCAGTGCTTTCCCTTACCACGATTGGAACGAGCGCATTACCAGAGAGTGCTACTACCCCAATGCCTTTTCCAGAGTGCTCAATGACGAGGGAAAGATTATAGATATAGTCAACAACTACTCCAAAATCAGTTTCAACTTTGGACCAACATTGCTCTCCTGGATGGAGCAACACGCCCCCGTTACCTACCAGGCCATACTCGATTCCGATAAGCAAAGTCAGAAAAACTTTGGTGGCCATGGTTCGGCCATGGCGCAGGTATACAACCATATGATTATGCCTTTGGCCAACAGGCGCGACAAGGAAACCCAAATTATTTGGGGCATTGCAGACTTTAAAAAACGCTTTGGGAGGAACCCGGAAGGCATGTGGTTGGGCGAAGCCGCTGTTGACACAGAAACATTGAGCATAATGGCTGCCCAGGGCATAAAATTTACTCTTCTCGCACCCAGACAAGCCGCCCGTTTTAGAAAAATTGGAGAAGACAACTGGACAGAAGGCATTGACCCTAACCAACATTATTGGTATAAACTGCCCAACGGTGAGCGCATAGCACTCTATTTTTACGATGGCTCCAGGTCTCAGAATGTAGCTTTCAAGGGAGTTTTAGGCAACGGAAAAGCCTTTGCCCAAGACCTTATGGAAGGCTATAGAGGCCAGAAGCGTGAATTGGTACACATAGCCACCGATGGAGAAAGCTATGGCCACCACCACAAAAATGGAGACATGGCCCTGGCCTACTGTCTTCGATATATCGAAGAAAACCAACTGACTCAGCTGACCAATTATGCCCAATACCTGGCTATGTTTGAGCCAGAACATGAAGTTCAAATTCATGAAAACAGCTCCTGGAGTTGTGTACATGGAGTAGAACGCTGGCGATCTAATTGCGGCTGCCATACCGGTGGCGAAGGACACTGGCATCAGAAGTGGCGAGAACCATTACGTCAGGCACTGGACAATGCCCGCCAAACCATGATCGCTATTTTCGAAAACGGATTAAGCAATCTGGTTCAAGATCCCTGGGCCATGCGCAATGAGTACATCGAAGTAATTCTCGATAGGTCTAAACCCAACCTAAACAAATTTCTGAAACGGCATGTAGGTCGTAAACTAACCGATGAAGAGCGCACACACACCATGCGCATGTTGGAAATGCAGCGCAATGCCATGCTCATGTATACCAGTTGTGGTTGGTTCTTCAACGATATTTCAGGTATTGAAACCTTACAGATACTGCAATATGCCTGTCGTGCCATTCAGTTGGGCGAAAGCGAGTCGGAGGTAAGGTTTGAAAACCAA
The DNA here is from genome assembly GCF_014653175.1 of Roseivirga thermotolerans. Lineage (GTDB taxonomy): Bacteria > Bacteroidota > Bacteroidia > Cytophagales > Cyclobacteriaceae > Roseivirga > Roseivirga thermotolerans. Next base: position 421,860 of record NZ_BNAG01000002.1, on the reverse strand, counting down.
CTACTGGAAGACCTTGCCAAAGCCGAAAGCAACGTACCGGGTCAGGGAACGGGAAAAGACATTTACCTGAAACACATAAAACCTTACCAACTCTCCCTTACACAGGTAGGAATGCACTATGCGGTAGCCTCTCTTTTTGCAGACTATCCTCAAAGCCTTACAGTGCTCAATTACGACTGCAACAGCATATTCTTTGAGCGCAAAAGTGCAGGAATGCAAAAACTCGCCTACGGCACCACTCAGGTGAAATCTAAGGTGACCACCTCCAAGAAGGAATTTAGCTTTGTGGTGCTCTACCTGGGGCAACACCACCTCATAGGTGGCACTTCCAGAAGACTCTCTACCGAAGAATTTGTTCCTATCTCCGATGCCCTCAATGCAGCTTTCGAACGCAGCAACGTAGCCTCGGTGGTAGACATTATCAAAGCCAGCTTTAAAGCCCACACCTTCTCCTTCTTTGGTATGTTCAAAGACGAGCAAATGAAACTCGTGAATCAATACCTGGCCCAAAGCGAAGAACTGGCCTATGATAGTTATAGAAAAATCTACGATCGCAACTACAACATTCTGAATGTAATGAAGGTAGAAAACCTTCAAATTCCGCCAACCCTCAAACAGAATATTGAAGACGTAATTAATATTGAGTTCAAAGACCTGCTTAGCAACGGCCATTTCAGCATTCAAAAAATGGACGAACTGTGTGACGAAGTGCTCAAGTGGAATATAAAACTGAACGAAGACCTGCTGAATGCCCGGCTCAATGATAAACTCTACGAAATGTTCACCGAGTTTTTGTTCGATCTTTCCAATCAACAAATTCTTAAAGACATTTTGGCCACCATTCGGCTATATAAAAAGGTGAAGCTAAACCCCATTTTGGTAAACCTGCAAAACAGTGTGTTCGAATTGAGCAGATCGATCTACGCAAAAAACAGACCGATTGCCGAGAATGACAATGGCCTGATGGACACGCTGGAAGAAATAGCCCGGGAAATCAACATAGACCTAAGCTACATAAAACAGCAGGTGGCCCGATAAGATTAAAATCTCTGCTGAAAATCAGATAATTCGAGAGCTGAAGCTTAACAATCCGCCTTTTTAAAGGAACCCTAAGCCTGCCTGACCAGACGAGCAAGTACGGGGCAGTTCATTAGGGTCAGAATTTCACTTTTACCGTTCCAGGTATACACATTGTGTATATGCAATCGAGCTTTTGTTAATTAACCTGAGTTCGATGTAAGAAAGGAACGTCATACCGGAAAAACAGGCCTTAAATTCTCAAAAAGGCCTGTTTTATCCGGTATCTCAACAGAGCCTAAATGAGATTGCGGATATTTTCCTTTGCGTATGTGAAGTTTTCAGAAGAAAATTCCGCAATGATGTCCTAAGGGGGACATTTTACTACTACTGTATTTACCCTTCGGGATACCTCCCTCACTCAAACCATTAGGCACAAAAAAAGGCGGTATTGTTTCCAATAACCGCCCGTCTCAAACGAGAACTCACCTATGGAAAGTCCTAAATGTCTTTCTTATAGCTCTACTACCGAATTGTCTTCAAAGGTCAATTGATTAGGAACATACTTATCGGCTTCCCAATCATTTTCCCAAACTTCGCCATCGATCAGATAACGAAACTGGTACTCTTTGCCGGTCTCTAGCTTAACAGTAGCCTTAAAGTCTCCTGTTTTAAGCTTTTTCATTTCAGTAGCCGCCTTGTCCCAACCGTTGAATTCGCCCACAAGATTTACCTTGCTGGCGCCCTCAGCAGCTTCGGCTGGCAACTGAAAAGTGACATTAGCCACCGGCTTGGTTTTCAGATACTGCTTTTTAATACTCATCACTAAAAAGTTTACCATACAAATGTTCTTACAATTTGAAGGCACAGCAAAAAAAATCGAAAAAATGAAGTGAAACGATTGCATTCATAACTCACTCAATATCAACACATTTTCAACCCCATATAATTAAAAGAAAAACTAAGCTACAGAGTTGCTGTAGCGGGTGGTCAACCAAAGAAGTCTCTCAAATTGGTCGTTCCAAGGAACCAGTGGCCACGGGAAAGCCTTATCTTTGCACATGTTCAGAACAGAAATTGAAGAACTAAAAAGCCGGCTCAAAATAGGCTATTCGTCACCGCTTCTTACCGTAGGCTCCTGCTTCTCCGATTCCATCGGCCAACGGCTCGAGGCGGCCAAGTTTGAGGTTATGGTCAATCCGCTGGGCACAATTTTTAACCCGCTTTCCATCTTTGAGCTTTTAGAACTGGCTCTGGAACGTACCGAAGTATTGGAACAGGCCACTCTGAAACGCGATGGCGTTTACCTGAACTACAAGTTCCATTCGAGCTTCAGTGCCAAAACCAAAGCTACTCTGCACAAGCGCATGGACGATGCCCTGAATAAAGTCTATGAGCAAATCAGTAAGGCCAGTGTGCTGTTTATAACCCTGGGTACGGCCTGGGTTTATGAGCAAAAAAAGACCCGCATGTTGGTGACCAATTGCCATAAAACACCTCAAAAGGAGTTCGAAAAAAAACTACTTAGCTCAGAAGAAATAGTGTCGGCATTTTTTAGCCTCAAAGAACTCATTCACCAATACAACCCCACTATTGAGTTTGTGCTCACGGTAAGTCCGGTGCGGCACACACGAGATACACTCCCCTTCAATTCCGCCAGCAAATCGGTACTCCGTTTAGCTGCGCACTACATTACCGAAATGGCAGATGATGTACACTATTTTCCGGCCTACGAGATCATGATGGACGACCTTCGCGATTATCGGTTCTATGAAAAAGACATGATCCATCCCAATGAACAAGCCATTGACTATATCTGGCAAAAGTTCGTTTCGGCCTACATTCACCCCAAAGACCTGGAGCTAATGGAACAGTGGGAAAAAGTAAGACAAAACCTTAACCACCGGCCATTTAACCCCAAGTCGGCAGGACATCAGAAATTTCTGCACAACACACTCCAACAACTTAAATCATTGAGCCACACCCTTTCGCTTAGTGAGGAAATAGCACAAATCAAAAAACAGATTCAGTAATGGCCAACAGACTTATAGAAACCTCCTCTCCTTACCTGCTTCAGCATGCCCATAATCCGGTTGACTGGTACCCTTGGGGCGAAGAGGCTCTGGACAAGGCCAAAGCGGAAAACAAACCAATTATAGTAAGTATTGGCTACTCGGCATGCCACTGGTGCCATGTAATGGAACGGGAAAGCTTTGAAAACGAAGACATTGCCTCCATAATGAATGAACACTTTGTGTGCATTAAGGTAGACCGGGAAGAACGGCCCGATGTAGACCAGGTATACATGGAGGCGGTTCACGCTATGGGGCTGCAGGGCGGATGGCCACTCAATGTCTTTCTCTTGCCCGACCAGCGACCATTTTACGGAGGTACCTATTTTCCTCCCAAAGGCTGGGCTCAGCTTTGCATACAAATTCACAGGGCCTTTAGCCAACAATATGACCAATTGGCCAAATCGGCCGATGGCTTTATGAACACCCTGGCGCGTAGCGAAGTAGAAAAATACGGACTGATTGGTCAGGGGCAGGCATTTACAAAAACCGCTGTCCACCAGATGTACCAAAAGTTTGCTGAAAATTTCGACCGGCAAAAGGGAGGAAACAACCGGGCTCCTAAATTTCCTATGCCCGTAGTTTACCAGTTTCTGCTCAAAGAGGCTCACGTAAATCAAAACACCGAAGCACTAACCCATGTGGAGCGCACTCTTGACCACATGGCTCGGGGAGGAATTTACGATCAGGTGGGCGGAGGCTTTACCCGCTACTCTACCGACATGGATTGGTTTGTTCCACATTTTGAGAAAATGCTTTACGACAATGGTCAGCTGGTAAGTCTTTACTCACAGGCCTATCAGGCCACTAAAAAAGAACTGTACAAAGAGGTTGTTTTTCAAACCATCGATTGGCTCGAAAGAGAAATGACTTCGGAAGAAGGAGGCTTTTATGCCGCACTGGATGCCGACAGCGAAGGAGAAGAAGGCAAGTTTTACTTATGGACAATCGAAGAGTTCTATGACCTGCTCCAGATGGATGCCGAACTCATGATTGACTACTATAACCTGACTGCTGGCAACTGGGAACCCGGTAAAAACATTCCGTTTCGTGCAACATCTGACGAAGACTTTGCCAAAACCCACGGACTGGATATTGACGAGTTGAAGGATATTGTGCGCATAGCCAACCGAAAACTACTCAATGCCAGAAACGAACGGGTAAAACCCGTACTGGACGATAAAATTCTCAGCGGTTGGAATGGCCTCATGCTATCGGGGCTTTGCGATGCCTACGCCACCTTTGGTGAAGAAAAGTTTCTATTGCTAGCCCTCAAAAACGCCCAGTTCATTGAGCAAAAAATGATGGACGATGGCAAGCGACTGTTCCGAAATTACAAGAATGGAAAAGCCGGCATAAACGGATATCTGGAAGACTACGCAGCCGTGATTGAAGGCATGGCCAAACTTTATCAGGTAAGCTTTGACGAACACTGGCTCATGCTTGCCAACACCCTTACGAGCATCACCCTCTCAGAATTTTATGATGAGAAAGAAGGGTTGTTTTTTTATACCTCTAACAGGGCCGAAGAGCTTATTGCACGCAAAAAAGAAATATTCGACAATGTAATTCCCTCTTCCAATGCCCTAATGGCCACCAACCTGAAAACACTCGGGCACTTGTTGAGTCATGAAGAATATACTGAAGCTGCTCGCGACATGGTAGATCGCATGAATAGGGTGCTAATGTTGGCTCCACAAGATTTGGCTCAGTGGGCCACCTTGTATGCCCTGCACACTTACCCCACGGCAGAGGTAGTAATGGTGACCAACAACCTAGCCCAGGTGCAAGCCCTGCATCAACAATACGAACCCAATAAAGTGATAGCCGGCAAAAAACCACAAGCCACATCGGGCCTGGCCCTCCTAAAAGGTAGAGAAATGATTAATTCTGCAACCACTTACTTTGTATGCTACAACAAAACCTGCCAGCTGCCGGTAAACAACGTAGAAGATGTTTTCGCACAAATGCAACAGGCATCAAAGAATGCATCGCAATAGGTGGTTCACACACATTGTCGAGATTTTCCGCCACATTCCGGCCATACGCCATCGCTCACTAGGCTATAATTAATATCTTCAACCCTTGATTTAGAGGAGCCAATTGTCGTCACTTCAACTCAATATCGATGCCCCTGAAGGGGAGACTACCTACTTTGCCGATGTGGCACTACCCATACCCATTGCCCGGCTTTTCACCTACAGAGTTCCTACCGAGTTTCAGGAACTGGCGAAGCCCGGAGTGCGGGTAATTGTGCAATTTGGCAGACAAAAGGTAGTAACCGGCATTATAGACTCCATACACCGGAAGGCCCCCGAAGTGTATTCGGCCAAACCCCTGCTCGATATACTCGATGCTGAACCCATAGTTACTCCACAGCAAGTCAGCCTAATGAAGTGGATGAGCAGCTACTACCTCTGCACCTTTGGAGAAGTGCTCAATGCCGCCCTTCCTTCAGGACTAAAACTGAGCAGCGAATCTAAAATACAACTACACCCTCACTACGACTGGAACGACACAGATCTGACTTTAGACGATCGGGAGGTTTTGCTGCTTTCGGCCCTGGAAAATAAAGACTCCTTGAGTTATAGAGAAGCAGCCGATATTCTCGAACTCAAAAGTGCCTACAAGTACATAAAATCACTGGTTCAAAAGGAACTCATCATTATTTATGAAGAAGTAAAAGAGCGCTACAAACCCCGAAAAATTAAGAAAGTACGATTGCATGGCGATTTTCTGGCTCATGAAAATCAATTAGACGAACTGTTTCAGCAGTTGGAAAAGAGCCCCAAACAAGCCGATATACTACTCTATTATCTGCGCGAAGTGCCCGTGTTTCAGGAACCAAATAAAAACCAACAGGGCCTACCTAAGTCAGACTTTCAACAAAACGGTCTATCGGCCTCCTCTTTAAAAACATTGATCAAAAACGGGATATTTATAGAGTTTGAACAAATTATTTCTCGTTTCGAAGAAGACCAGGCTTTTGAGCCAAAACCACTGGTTCTAAGCGAAAAGCAAGAAGAAGCACGACACCAAATCATCAGTCAGTTTCAAGAGCATCCTACCGTGTTGCTTCATGGCATTACCGGAAGCGGAAAAACAGAAATATACATAGACCTTATTCAAGGAGCACTGGAAAGCGGCCAGCAGGTATTGTACCTCTTGCCGGAAATTGCACTTACCGCGCAAATTGTACAGCGGCTTCGAAAAATCTTTGGCGACCGAATGGGCGTGTATCACTCTAAATTCTCTGACAACGAACGGGTAGAAGTTTGGTACGGGCTTATGGAGGGCCGCTTTGATTTTATTGTAGGCGTTAGGAGCAGTATTTTCCTTCCTTTCCACAATCTGGGGCTGATTGTAGTAGACGAAGCCCATGAATCGAGCTACAAACAATACGATCCGGCTCCGAGGTATCACGCCAGAGATGCTGCGCTTTTTCTGGCTCACTTGCATGGTGCCAAAACACTGCTTGGCTCGGCTACTCCCTCATTGGAATCCTATACCAATGCCCTGCAAAAAAAATATGGACTGGTAGAACTCTTTGAGCGATACAACGAAGCGAGCTTGCCGCACATAGTAGTGGCCAATCTTACCGAAGAACGTAAGCGAAAAACCAATGTGGGCGACTTTAGCTCCGTACTCATTGAGGCCATTGCCGAAGTGCTTGAAAAAAAAGAACAGGCCATTATTTTTCAGAACAGACGGGGCTACTCCAACTACCTCACCTGCGAAACCTGCGGGTTTATACCGGAGTGTACGCGCTGTGCGGTAAGCCTCACCTACCATCAGTATAAAAACCAGCTCAACTGTCACTATTGCGGCCACAAACAAGCCGTTCCTCTGGTTTGTCCTGCATGTGGCAGTACAAAAATACATACCGTAGGAATTGGTACCGAAAAAATTGAAGAAGAGCTAAAGCTCATTTTTCCTAAAGCCCGTGTGCAGCGAATGGATTTGGAAACTACCCGAGCCAAATATGCCTACCAAAACATTATTCAGGAGTTCGAAAAAGGTGAAATAGATATTCTGGTGGGTACACAAATGGTTTCTAAGGGACTCGATTTCGACAAGGTCAGCCTTGTGGGCGTATTCGATGTAGACCGCATGATCCACTTCCCTGATTTTCGGTCTTTTGAGCGCACCTTTCAGATGGTCACTCAGGTAAGTGGCCGTGCCGGAAGAAGGGAAACCCAGGGTAAGGTGGTTATTCAGAGTCGCAACCCCGATCAACACATTATCGAGCTCATCCGAAAAGGAGACTACCACGCCTTCTATCACGGAGAAATGCGTGAAAGAAAGCAATATCACTACCCTCCTTACACCCGCATGATACACCTATTGCTGAGAAGCAAGGACAAAAAGCTTACTCAGCAGGCTGCCCAAACCCTTAGCAATCTATTAAAAGAAGACCTTGGAGCCGGTAGAGTATTGGGGCCGCAAGAACCGCTCATTAACAAAATCAGAGACAAATTCCTGATGGATATTTTCCTGAAAATTGAGAAGAAGTACAAGATGGAGGCTGTAAAACAGCTTATCCAAAAGGCCCAACTGGAGCTGCTTAAAACCAACGAATTTAAATCGGTAGAAGTAGTAGCTGATGTGGACCCCTATTGATATTACTTTTCGGGCTCTTCCTTATCAGGTTTATGCTCTTCCCCTTCTCCTTTTTCTTCATTGGCCTCCGGCTCCACTTCCGTAGCCTCTACGGCTTCTTCGGCCTGTTCAGTCAGTACAACTTCCTTGGCCGATGCAGGCGAAGAATTGCTCATTCGCTGCAAAAAGTACGACAGACCGGAGTCTTCTAAAGGCGCAGGCTGCCCTTCTTCCAAGCCCTCTTTACCAAACTTAATCAGTCCCCAGGTCATGACAATACTGGTACAAATAATGGTAATCAGAATAATATCGGCATTGAAAGTAAGCGAGGTTAACTCCTCCGGAATGCTAAAAAACAAGAGTACCGTAATTAGCCCCCGAGGGGTAATGAAGAACTCAGGAAATATGGATTTCTTCCACATAAAGGCCTTCAAGAAAACAAAGCGAACCACAAAAAAGAAAACCACAATACCCAATCCCACAGCAAACACCTCCAGGTTGAGCAAGGCCTTGAGGTCTATGGTAGTGCCAAACACCACAAAAAAGAAGGTACGTACCACAAAGGCCGACTCGCGTGTGACCAGATGCAGGTCTTTTAGTATACTGTTTACCGTGTTTTCATTGATAAACTCCTTGAGCTTACCCACAAAAAACAAGTTGATGTTGTTGAGCAACAGGCCAAATACCAAAATAATGACAAGCGATGAAAGGTGTAGTTGCTTGCCTATGGCGTACAGCAAAATGAGTACGGCAATGAGCATGAATAATTTTACATCGCCCTCCAAGCGCTGAAACAACATTACCAGGGCATAGCTCACAATCACCGAAATGACTATGGTAATAATGATATTGCCCACAATGCTATAGATAACCTGATTGGTAGACTCTACTCCCACATTTTCTACCAAAAAGTAGAAAAACATAATGCCCAGTATATCGGAAAAGGTGCTCTCATATATCATGAACTCCTTTTTGTCTTTTGCAAGCCGTGTCACGGAAGGAATTACAATAGCACTGCTCATAATGGAAAGCGGCACTGCATATACCAACGAAATAATGGGATCTTCTCTAAAAACCTGATTGATAATGAATGAAATACCAAAAGCACAAACTACCAGCGAAATGAGCGCTACCGTAAAAGATTTCCAGATAATTGGCCATTTTTCACGAGTTAGTTTTAAGTCTATAGCCGCCTCCAATACAATCATTATAAGCCCCACAATACCCAACACCTCAAGAGTGCCGAATATGAGCTTATCTTGATTGAAGTTATAGTAGTCCATGGCGTACTTGCCTGCAATACCCAATAAAATGAGCAGGATTACACTCGGTATATTGGTACGCTTAGAAATGAAATTAAAAACATGCGAAAAAATAATTACGCAGGCTAAAACTATGATCAGGTTATATGCATTCATCTAGGTCAATTAACAGTTAACATGCTTAAAAATTGCCGTTTGCTTTTGGCTGGTCACTTCCTTTTCACCCAAATATACAGAGAGGTATTTTAGGTCGAGATAAAAAATGCTACTCGTTCAGTTTCTCAAGTAAGCTTTTTTTCTCGAATTGCCCCCACCCGTCCTTATGAATGGTTGGAGTGTTTTAGCATAGTAAAGCGCTAAAACGGCCCGAATGTTTCATGCCGGCCATCTTACCAAAACCATCCAAAAACCCAGATTCTAAGAGGACAACTATTCAATACTCAGACCAACAATGACTTAGCCCTTTCAAAGCGGCTATTGAACAAGCAACTATTTATAAATAATTATCTGCTTCAGGGGTAAATAATGAATCATTTAGAGCATTGAATAGTTATCTAAGACCAATTTTAATACCATAGGAATTAATCGTACTTTTGCCCAACTTTTTCGCAGTTGGCGAGTAGAAGTGTTAACGCAAGAAATCAATTGAATGGAAAAAAATTCGAACAAGTCGTCTGAGGAGCTTTTGAAGGAAATTGAGGAGCTGGGAAATGACCATGTGATGACATCGATAGCTACCCCCCTGCGGGAAGATGCTTTTGACCTGACAGATGCTGAGAAAATAGAGCTGATTCAGGGCTACTTCGAGAAGATTATGCATACTCTTGGCCTCGACCTAACCGATGACAGCCTGCGAGGTACTCCAAAACGGGTAGCTAAACTTTATGTGAATGAGCTTTTCAAAGGACTGAATGAGAAGCACAAACCTTCCATGTCTACCTTTGAGAACAAATACCAGTACAACCAAATGCTGGTAGAAAAGAATATTACACTCTACAGCAACTGCGAACACCACTTTTTACCTATAGTGGGAAAAGCACATGTGGCCTACATACCCAACGATAAGGTAATTGGTCTTTCTAAGATCAACCGTATTGTAGACTATTATGCCCGAAGACCGCAGGTTCAGGAGCGATTGGCCCTACAGATTCTCAACGAAATGCAACAAAGCCTCGGCACTGAAGACGTAGCCGTGTACATAGATGCCGAACATATGTGTGTGAGCTCTCGTGGAGCCTCTGACCAATCTTCCAGCACCGTTACGGTAGAGTATGGTGGCAAGTTCAATGAAGAAACAACTAAAAAAGAATTTCTGACTTACATCAACAACCCGTTGAAATGAGCCTATACGAACAGTATCCGGTAAGTATTTACAATTCTCTAAACAAACAAAAGGAAGTTTTCAAACCCATACATGAAGGCCGCGTAGGCATGTATGTGTGCGGCCCTACCGTGTATAGCGATGTACACTTGGGGAATGTGAGAACCTTTGTGTCTTTCGACATCATGTTTAGGTACTTACTTTACCTAGGCTACAAAGTTCGTTATGTAAGAAATATTACCGATGTGGGCCACCTGGTGGGCGATGCAGACGAAGGAGAAGATAAGATTGCCAAAAAAGCCCGACTGGAAGAACTGGAACCCATGGAAATTGTACAGAAGTACACCAACGGGTTTCACGATGTAATGCGCCTATTCAATGCTCTGCCCCCCTCCATTGAGCCAACGGCCACCGGCCATATTGTGGAGCAAATAGAGTTTATTAAGCAAATTATTGCCAACGGCTATGCCTACGAAAAAGATGGTTCGGTCTATTTCGATGTTAGAAAATACAACAAAGACCATCAGTATGGTGAATTGAGTGGCCGCAACATAGACGAAATGCTCTCCAATACCAGAGAGCTCACCGGCCAGGATCAGAAAAACGACCCGCTCGATTTTGCACTTTGGAAAAAAGCCGAAGGCGGTCACCTTATGCGATGGCCATCGCCCTGGGGAGTTGGCTTTCCCGGTTGGCATCTGGAGTGTTCCGTAATGAGCACCAAATACTTAGGCGAACAATTTGACATTCATGGTGGTGGCATGGATCTGAAATTCCCCCATCATGAAGCCGAAATTGCCCAAAACAAAGGCTGTTGCCACAAGGGGGGCGCCAATTATTGGGTACATGGCAACATGCTGACTGTGAACGGCCGAAAGATGGCCAAATCTGAAGGCAATGGATTTACCCCTGAGCAGCTCCTCACAGGCAACCACAAGCTGCTGGAAAGAGGCTACTCGGCCATGACCGTGCGCTTCTTTATGCTCATGTCGCACTATGCCAGCACACTCGATTTCTCCAATGAAGCTCTACAAGCTGCGGAGAAAGGCTATAAGCGTTTGATGGCCAGCCTTTCGCTTGTAAAAAAGCTTCCTTCTGCCGGAACAGGCAGTGTAGATGAGCAGAAATCGAACGAATTAAAACAGCACATTGAGCAGGCCTTTAAAGATCTGAGTGATGACTTTAACACGGCCAAAGCCATTGCCAACCTCTTCGAAGTAAGCACCAAAATAAACACCTACTATCAGCAGCCTGCTGAACTGGCAAAAATAGATGCTGACATCTTTAACTGGGTAATTACACACTTCAGAGGCATTATATTCGATGTGTTGGGCCTAAAGAACGAAACAGACCTGGCGCAAAACAACAATGTGTTGGATGGGGCCATGCAGGTATTGATAGAACTAAGAAAGCAAGCTAAATTCAGCAAAAATTACGCACTGTCTGACAAAATTAGAGACGACTTGAAGGCCGCAGGTATTCAGCTCAAAGATGAGAAAGGTGGTGAAATGTCTTACACCATAGACTAACACTGCTTAAAATATACAAGGCCTTAACGATAGAAAAATGCATTAGACCATTGCCTAAGATGACTGGGTACAATTGGCTAATGAACGTATAGATTTGTGATAACCTATGATTCTTTCAGGAAGAGAAATAAAGCGAGAGATTGGCAAAGGCATTAACATTGAGCCTTTCAATGAGTCGCAGCTAAACCCCAATAGCTACAACCTTAAGCTTCACAATGAGCTTATGGTATATACCAATCCGGTGTTGGACATGAAGACTCCTAACCCAGTGGAACGCCTTACCATTCCTGAAGAAGGTTTGCTCCTGGAAACAGGTAAACTCTATCTGGGGCGCACGGTTGAAAAAACAGAAACTTCCAAGTTTGTTCCAATGCTGGAAGGAAGAAGTTCCATTGGCCGCCTTGGTTTGTTCATTCACGTAACCGCAGGCTTTGGGGACGTTGGTTTTAACGGGTTCTGGACACTGGAGATTTTCTGTGTGCAGCCTATTCGCATTTATGCGGGAGTAGATATTTGCCAGATATTTTACCACACTATTGAAGGCGACTACGATACCTACCAAAACGGCAAATACCAAAACAACAATGGCATTCAGGCCAGTATGCTTTATAAAGACTTCGAAAAGAAATAAGCTTTATACACAGAAAACGGCTCTGCACTTTTAGTCACTTTAAAGTTCAGAGCCGTTTGACTTAGCTATCTATCTGCTCAGCCACCTCTATTTGTATCGACCAAGCCGGGTGCTCTGGTTCAACCCAGAAAAACACGTTTATTTTCCGAGACGTATGGCGCCAATGCCTGCATTCCACAATTTCTCATTGAGGCCGGGTATGGTACTATTCATCCACTCCCGGGCCTGGGCTTCATACCTCTTCCATTGAGCATCCAGCTCCGCCTTGCGGTCGCGAACAGCCTGCGTAACTTTAGGAATACTGCTCTCAGCCTGATTAATTAAGAACAAGTACTCTGCCGTAAATTTGTTTGGAAAGTTCTCCACATCGTCATAGGCCTTAGACATACGCTGAACCATATCATTGTCCCAGGCTGTGAGCGCCTCAATTAGTGCCTCGCTTTCCTCCTTCAAGTCTCCTTCCAGGGTTTCAGTGATGGTCTTGAGTTGATGACGGACTTTATAGAGCTGATTAACCGTACGGTGCATTTGTGTTAGATTAGCCTCCATCTCCGACATTATGGCATCGTAAGCCATGTAGTCGTCATTACTTACATCGTACAACGGATTCGCTACAATGGTGGCTTTGGTTGTGAGTGTTTGGTCAGCCGCCTTCAGCCTAAGCTGATATTCACCGGGAGCCACCTTATGCCCATTATAACTACCCTCAATATACACATGCGTAACTCCGGGCATAATGGGGTGTCGGGTATCCCAAACAAATCGGTTTAACCCCTCATTGGCACTGAGTCTTGGAGCACGTGAAGGCCCACCATCGTACGCTACAAAATCTTTCTGTTCTTTGGAGCTCAGCCTCCGTATCAGGCGCCCATTGGCATCGGCAATCTCCAACTCCACATCGCCCGAAAACCCTTTAGGTAACTCATAGTATATGACCATACCACTGGCCGGATTTACACCGGCAAAATCGCTGGTACCATCAGCACTATTTCCGTTCAGCGGACTGCTCCAACTTCCGTATACAGTTTTGGCCGGTTCATATAGCTTTACCCCCGGCTTATTCTCATACTGTGCAAGCAGGCTCAAATCATCCAATATCCAAAACGATCGGCCCGAGGTGGCCACAATGAGGTCGTCCTGGTGAACCATCAGGTCATTAATAGGTGTAACGGGCATATTGAGTTGAAAAGGCTCCCATTTTTTACCACCATTCCAGGAGATATAGATACCGGTTTCTGTTCCGGCATAGAGCAAATCTTTTCTCTTCTTATCTTCCCTAACCACCCGTGTGAAGGCTCCATAAGGAATTCCTTCGCTTATATTGGTCCAGCTTTGGCCATAATTGGTGGTTTTGTAAATGGCAGGGGTCTTATCATTGAACTTGTATCGGGTGGTGGCAATATAGGCCGTAGCCGGATCGTGAGGAGACACTTCAATGGCGTTAACCAGGCACTCTTGCAAGCCCTTAGGGGTCACGTTTTGCCAGGTTTTTCCGTTGTCTCGGGTCAGGTGCACCAAACCATCGTCACTGCCCGTCCAGAAAACTCCGGCTTCATGAGGCGACTCCATAAGGTAGGCAATGGTTCCATAGTTTTCTGCTCCAACCGCCTCGTTGGTATATGGTCCTCCACCGTTACCTTGCTTTTCATCGATATTCCTGGTGAGATCGGGCGATATTTCTTCCCAGGTTATTCCTTTATCTCTGGTTCTCAATACCTTTTGGGCAGCATGGTAGAAGGTTCCAGGTTCATGTTTAGACCAAATGATGGGCGCGTTCCAGTTAAAGAGGTACTTCATGTCTCGGGCTGCCTTTCCCAAATACTGAATGGGTGCCTCCATCACATTGGTACTTCCGTTAGACTCCATATCCATTAGTTCTATTGTGCCCAGGTAGCTTCCGCCCATAACGTAACGAGGGTTATCCGGATCGAAAGCCAAAAAGGCGCTTTCTCCACCGGCCGATGGCCACCAGTTTCTCTCTCCAATACTTCCGGATCCCAAAGCCATGCTGGCAATCTTCACAGAGCTGTTATCCTGCTGACCACCATATATGTTATAAGGAAAGAGGTTATCTACGTTAATCCTGTAAAACTGTGCCGTAGGCATATTCGACTGGGTAGACCAGTGCTCACCCCCATCAAAGCTAATGGCTGCACCTCCATCGTTGGCAATAACCATGTTTTTGGAGTTGTTTGGGTTAATCCATAAATCATGATAGTCTCCGTGTGTGCCGGTAATTCTTTGCCAGGTTTTACCACCATCAATAGACTTTAAGGCAGGAGCACTGAGCACATATACCGTATGTTCATCGTTTGGGTCGGTAAATACTTCCGTGTAATACCAAGCCCTTTGTGTAAGCCGGTTGTCGTCACTTACACGGCTCCAACTTTTGCCGGCATTGTTAGACACAAACAAGCCACCAAGGTCTTTATTAGAATCGCTCTCAATGAGTGCATACACCTTATCAGAGTTAGCCCTGCTCACCGCTATGGCCATTTTACCAAGTTCATTGGGCAGGCCTTTTTCTATCTTGAACCAAGACTCACCACCATCCATACTTTTATATACTCCGCTACCTTCTCCTCCGCTGATTACCTTCCATGGTTTCCGTTCGTGTTCCCACATGGTAGCATAAAGCGTATTAGGGGCATTCATATCCAAAGAAAGTTCACTACAGCCTGTCGATTCATTGACAAAAAGCACCTGCTTCCAGGTCATTCCACCATCGACCGACTTGTAAATACCTCTTTCCTTATTGGGGCCGTGCAAGGCTCCCTGAGCGGCCACCCAAACTATGTCGGGATTGGAGGGGTGTACTACAATTCTTGCAATATGCTGAGTGGCCTCCAGGCCCATATGTTTCCAGGTTTTGCCAGAATCGGTTGATTTATAAACACCATCGCCATAGCTGGTCATCACCCCTCTTGGAGCATGTTCACCCATGCCCACATAAATAATATTGGGTTGAGCCTCTGAAACGGCTATTGCCCCCACGGAGCCCGTCTTAAAAAAGCCATCGGAAATATTAAACCAGCGCTGACCTGCATCCTCCGTTTTCCAAAGACCACCGCCCGTAGTACCCATATAATAGGTGGTGGGGTTGCCCACAACTCCCATGGCATTAACTGACCTCCCCCCTCTAAAGGGCCCAATGTTTCTATATTTTAAAGGTTGAAAGTATTGATCGGCCGACTGTGCGGCAACCTCCAATACTGAAAAGATAAGTGCAATACAAAAAAATAGCTTATTCATAGGTTTAAGTGGATGTTCTCTGTAAGATAAGGAATTGAATGGATTTAGTGAGTCATGCCTACCCCAACTTGGGTTGAGCAGAAAAGGTTCTCTTCCTAAACCATGCTTATTCACTTATTATTTAAACCTCGGTTATCCCTAGATTCACGAGGCTATTTCCATTGATTTTCGTATATTGTGAGATTAATTTATGGATTAAGCGGCAAGGAATGACTTCCAGTGGTCTGTTTCAAGACCTCCCAACTTAATCCTCACCCCTCACCCAGAAGCCAAGGCTCAAGCAGCCTCAACAGACATATATTAAGCTATAATTCAACAGCTTAACAATAAACGAAAGGTATGGCTACAGATGATTTCATGAATAAAATTGCCCCATCCGTTGTAGAAGAACTCCCCAATAACTTACTCATAGTAAACACTGAGGGCGAAATTGTATTCGCCAATCACCGAATAGAGTCCACCTTTGGCTATAAGCCCAGTGAGCTTAGGGGTAAGAAAGCAAGCATGCTTGTGCCAGGCTACTTCACCAGTATGAATGCCGAAAAAAGAGTGGAGTATTACAAAAACCCTACTCCCTACACAGTGGGCAATGGAGTGCCTGCCGTAGGCTTAAGAAAAAGCGGAGAAGAGTTTCCTATGGAAATTGGTCTCTCTCCCTTTCAAACTGAGCAAGGCACTTTTGTTTCGGTAATTATACTGGATATCACGGAGCGCCATAAAACCGAGGCCGAACTGGTGAAAAAGAATGAACTACTGGGGCTTGCGGAAGAGCTGACTCAGGTTGGTCACTGGCAATGGGATACTGTGACCAATGAGGTTATCTGGTCCGACAATCTTTATACCCTTTTCCATCAAAGTAGAGAAGAGGATCTTACATACGCCACTTACTTTAGCTATGTATATGAGGAAGATAAGGAGTATGTGACTGAACAGGTTGAGCGTATAATCCGGGATAAAAAATTCTATGATTTCTTTCATCGAATAAAAACCGGTCAGGGCCAGATTAAAATTATTCATCTGGTGGGTAAGGTGTTTACCAATGCCAGGGGTGAGGTTATAGAAATGATAGGCACCTGCCAGGATGTGACTAAGCAAAAGGCTGACGAGAAGAAGCTTGCAGAATTTAATCAGCAGTTGCTGGACAAGAATAAGGAACTGGAAAACTTTGCCTATGTGGCCGGCCACGACCTCAAGGAACCCCTCCGCACCATGAGCAGTGTGTGCAACTTACTTCAAAAGAAATATGGCGGCTCCTTCAATGAGGAAGGAGAAACCCTCATAGACCTCATGAACAGCAGCGTAAACCGAATGAGCAAGCTCATTAGTGATCTGCTGGACTATAGCCAAATAGGTATAGACCGCACGCTCGTTACTGCCGACTGCCAAGAATTGGTGGAAGCGGTAACAAACGATCTTTCACTGGCCATTAAAGAAGCACAAGCCAAGATAATCATAGGGAAACTACCCGTGATACAGTGTTACCGAACCGAGCTAAGATTATTGTTTCAAAACCTCATTTCTAATGCGCTCAAATTTCATAAAGCGGATATTCCCCCAACCATTGAGATTTCTGCTCAGTTGGTTGACACTTTCTGGAAATTTGGGGTCAAAGACAATGGCATTGGTATCGATAAGGAAAGTAAAACCAATATTTTCAAAATCTTTCACAGGCTTCACAGCTACGATGACTACCAGGGCACGGGTATAGGCTTGGCCCATTGCCAGAAGATAGCCGAGCTTCATGGAGGTACCATATGGGTAGAATCTGAACTTGAAAAAGGCAGTACGTTTTTCTTTACAATTCCGCTCTGATTGGCACCAAAACTATCGCGTAAACTACTTAGCAATTGTTGCTATATCTAAGCACAGCCCGTATCTTTCAGCGTGCGCAAATTGCTAATCGCTATTTTCATTTTTCCGGTAAAAGTTTACCAGTATGCCATCTCCCCCATGTTGGGAGCCAATTGCCGCTACTCCCCCACCTGCTCCTCTTACACGGTTCAGGCCATTAAAGAATGGGGGCCTCTCAGAGGTTCCTGGATGGGTCTGAGAAGGTTTAGTCGTTGCCACCCCTGGGGAGGCCATGGCTACGACCCGGTGCCCAAAAGAGAGGGACAAAGGTGGTTTTAGGATTAACAGTTGCTAGATGTAATGATGACTAATTGCCAACCCATCCGAAATGCCCATAATAACCATTAAGACTTTGGTTAAGGCCCCAATCGAAAGGGTTTTTGACCTTAGCAGAAGCATTGATATACATATTCTTTCAACCCGACATACTAATGAAACAGCAATACGTGGAAGAACCACCGGCCTCATTGAATTAGGCGAAACTGTGACCTGGAGGGCAAGACACCTTGGAATTTACCAAACACTAACCGTTAAAATTACTCACTTAGAAAGACCTCATCAGTTTATCGATGTCATGCAAAAAGGAATCTTTCGGAGTTTCGAGCACCAGCACATTTTTGAACGAATAGAAAATAACACCTTAATGACCGATATCTTTGAGTTCCAGTCACCTTTGGGAGTAATAGGAAAATTAGCCAACATACTCTTTCTCAGAGCTTACATGACCAACTTATTGAAAAAACGGAATCATGTAATAAAACAAATTGCCGAATCGGGTGAATGGAAGTCTTTCATCTAGCCAATGAATGGCACCATACCTTTCGCTAAATAAATGACTTTCTGAACCTGCAAGCCTATTGTTCACGGCTGACGGATTATCACTATGCTGCTCTTCTACTTGCCATGCCTGCTCTTGTCCTCTTAGAGGCCGGAACAATGCGTTGGTCGTTCGATATTGACATTCACATGACCATTTCTACTACATCCCTTGTCTGCAGATCATTTTATGTCGTTTGCTTCAGTAACCCACAAAAAACGAATAAGATGAAAACGGTTTTCAGACCTTTCGCGCAGAAAGATTATTCTTCCATATTAGCGATGATAATCAAGCTTTACCGGGAAGACGAAGGGTCTCATTCGGTAACAACAGAAAAAATTCAAAGAACGTTTTCCATACTTGCCAGCGAGCCCCAAAGAGGCACCATAATGGTTATGGAGCAAGACGGAAAACTTATAGGTTATGCCATTCTTATAAACTTCTGGAGCAATGAGTTTGGAGGTAATATCCTTGCCATCGATGAGCTGTTTATTGAGTCTCACTACCGCTCACGGGGAATAGCCTCCCGTTTTATTGATTATCTGGTTCAATCACGCTTTGCTCAGGCAGTAGCTCTCCAGCTCGAAGTGACTCCCACCAATACTAGAGCCCTTAAATTGTATAAAAGGCTTGGCTTTGTTGCTCATAAAAACAACACGTATGATCTATTGTTGAAATAGCAAATAGCTACCTGCCGGTCGTTTCAATCATACTCTTCCAATCACAGAAGACTTTTATTATTCCTTTTTTTATCTCAACTTAAGTCATACATTTTTTGTCTGGTCTCACTGTGTCAGGAAACCCTTATACCGTAAAGAAAAAACATAGTTCGGCAGCCATGAACGGACCGTATACATGCTTATGGTACAACAACGAAGCCCAACAGGCCGCTGAGTTCTATTGCAGTTTGTTCGAACACTCCGAACACCTCGGAGGCAATGGTTTTATGGCGTTATTCAGGCTCAATGGCCAGCAGTACATGGCCATGAATGGAGGCCCAACCTACCATCTCAACCCTGCCGTTTCGTTGGTAGTGGAGTGTGCTAACCAGCAAGAAATTGATCACTATTGGGCAAAACTAAGCGAAGGGGGCAACCCGGGACGTTGCGGCTGGCTTACAGATAAATTCGGATTATCATGGCAGATTATACCATCCGTTTTGGGGCGGTTAATGACCGATCCAAAAACAGCTCCCCGAACGCAAAAAGCCCTGATGCGAATGACTAAAATAGAAATTGACGACTTATATAAAGACTAAACTTATGAAGTGGACATACGGCATTCAACAAAAGCTAACTGCTGCAGGTATTCTGGCTGCAATTATGGCCCTAATACTTTTTAACAACCTTTCGGAAAGAAGAAGATTCAAAAAACTTGAAGAATCTATTTCTTCTATCTATCAGGACCGGCTGTTGGTTGAAAGCTATATTTTTAAACTCTACAACAACCTACAACAGCAAAACGATTGCCTGTTGGGCAGCAGTGAGCAACTCACCGCCCAGTTGAACGACCTGAAACAAGAACGACAGCAACTGCTTAGTCTCTATGCCAAAACCTACCTGACTCCGGAAGAGAAAGAACACTTTGAAGCACTAAAAGCTACTTTGGCCCGGTTCGATCAGCATGATGCCAGTCTTGAAAAAACAGCAATGAATCAGGAAGCCATAGAGCACCTCAATGCGCTTTCCACCATTCAGACCGATGAGGGGGCTTCGCTATACGATAAGTCTGAAAGCCTTATTTTGGGCAGTTTAACCTCATCTCAACTGGAAATGGGCATTATTATTTTTCTTGGTATCGTCATTCAGGCCCTGGTATTTTCATCGAAAAGCCTAAAACCCAAACCTTTTAAGCAGCACCATCTCAACTAAAGCCACAGTGCAAAACCAGTAACTCTTGATGGTCTAAATATCCCAATCGTCATTGATTTGGGCAATGCTATGATGGGCCGTCATATCGTATTGGCAAGGCACCACCGCCACGTAGTTGTGGTCTACGGCCCACACATCGGTATCTTCCCCTTTGTCATTATTCACAAAGTTTCCGGCCAGCCAGAAGTACGGACGTCCGTATGGGTCTTTTCTATGATCGAACTCTTCTTCCCAGTGGGCCTTGGCCTGTCGGCAAATTTTTATGCCCTGAATACGCTGATTCTGTTTGGGAGGAAAGTTTACATTAAGAGCTACTCCTTTGGCCAGGCCTTTGGAAAGCACCTCTTGGGCTATCTTCTTTACATAGTCTCGTGTGTGCGAAAAATCGGCATCATGGCTAAAATCGGCCAGTGAATAGCCTATGGAAGGGTAGCCTTCTATAGCTCCTTCAATAGCAGCCGACATCGTGCCGGAGTACAATACACTCACAGCCAAATTGCTTCCATGATTGATACCACTAACCACCAGGTCGGGGTTTTTCTCTTTGAGCACATGGTGCTTGGCCAGCTTTACACAATCGGCCGGTGTGCCAGAGCACTTGAAGGCCTTTATGCCCAAGTCATCGAACAAATCGGAAGGAATAAGACGTAGTGGTTCGCCAATCGTAATGGCATGCCCCATACCCGATTGAGGACTATCGGGGGCTACCACAATTACCTCGCCTATTTCTGACATTACTTCAGCCAACACACGAATACCGTTAGACACAATTCCGTCATCGTTGGTTACTAGAATAAGTGGTTTTGACATGCCCTAAAGATATTGGATATAAGATTGAGAAGCACAAACTAAGTGCTAGTTTGACAAAGTTTATGGCGATTTCCTATCAGGGAAAATAAAGGTAGAAGGTGCTGACCTCTTTACGGCCAGAAGCATTTAATGGTTTACGGCTAAAGGGTGTCCAAACTATTGTAATAGTCCACCAGACGTTTAAGGTCCAGAAGTTTCTCAACCTTGAGTTTTTCTTTCTTAATGTATTTTCGCAGCTCAGAATGGTGGCTATCGAAAGCCTTGATTACATCGCTTCGGCTATTGCCCAACTCTGTTAATTCTGCATTTTCATCAATCAACCAAAGCTCATAGGCCAAAAACTGATAGGTCATAAGGCTGGTGGCGGGAACGTAATACGGATCGTAAATGCTTCTTCTGTAGATGGACCGATTGGCACTACTTGACCGGGTAGCAATAAATTCACGGGCTATAAGCGAGACCTTTCCCTGAGCAATCAGTTCAAAAATACGGGGTCTACGGTAGCCTGTTTCATTGAGAACAGGGATGGAGTAGAACGTTCTTACACCGGCATTGGGGCCTGCACTTATCACAAACGATTGGAACTGGCTGGCATTGAGGGTAGAAATGCCATTCTTATCGTTTTGCTTAAGGAGTATTACTTCTGAGTTGAGATCATACTTAATTTGTCCGCTAAGCACACCACCATCGGTGAGCGTTACCTGCCCTCTATGAAATTTCTGACTAGGAAATTCCTGTGCTTGCATAGCAATGCAAGCCAATAGCCATACCGAAGAAATCAACCATTGTTTCATCACTACATTAAACAACGGATATGGGGTGGAATGTTACAATCCGGCAGAAAAAATAAGCAATTTCAGACCTTTTGTGTCTTCTTCATAGGTACGTACTCAAGAATTTCAAGGCCATAGCCTATCAACCCTACCCTTTTCTGCGGGTTATTAGAAATGAGTCGTATTTTAGAAATGCCCAAATCGCGGAGTATTTGTGCACCCACACCATAATCTTTAGTGTCCATTTTCACTCCAAACTTTCTGCTCAGGGGTTCATCGTTAATGCCCTTCTTCTGAAGCATCTGCATTTCATGAATAAGTCGCTGGCCACGGGAGTTTTGATTCATGTAAAGAACCACCCCCTTACCTTCTTCTTCAATCATGCGCAGAGCATGTTTGATGGGGTTACCAGAGTCGAACTTGAAACCGAAAATATCGCCAAGTGTACTAGACGAGTGCACTCTTACCAGTACCGGTTCATCTGGCTTCCAATTACCCTTTACCACGGCCAGATGCATCTCGTTGGTGTTGATTTGCTTATAGGCCTGCAAATGAAAATCTCCGTACTCGGTGGGTAAATCAATACCTAAATCGCGCTCAATAAGACTTTCATTCTCAAGCCTGTAAGAGATAAGATCTTCTATGGAAACCAGCTTTAGGTTAAAGCGTTGAGCTACCTTCACCAGGTCAGGCAAACGGGCCATGCTACCGTCTTCATTCATTATCTCTACCAGTACTCCGGCAGGGCTCAAGCCGGCCAATCGAGCAAAATCCATCGAAGCTTCTGTATGACCTGCCCTTCGCAACACTCCGCCTCTTTTGGCTCTTAAGGGAAAAATATGTCCGGGTTTACCCAGTTCTTCAGGACGTGTGTCGGGGTTTACCAGAGCCTTAATGGTTTTGGCTCTGTCTGAGGCAGAAATACCCGTGGTGCATCCATGGCCAATCAGATCCACCGACACTGTGAATGGCGTTTCATAGGCGGCCGAATTATTATCCACCATTAGATTGAGTCCCAGTTCGTTGCAGCGATCTTCAATAAGTGCCGCACAAATGAGGCCCCGGCCATGGGTAGCCATAAAATTGATGATCTCGGGGGTTACCTTATCGGCTGCGCAGATAAAATCCCCCTCGTTTTCGCGGCTTTCATCATCTACAACAATAATGATCTCGCCATTCCTAATGGCTTCAATAGCCTCTTCTATGGTGTTGAGCTTAATTTCTTCGGACATACTCTATAAAAAGCGATGCAAAGGTATAAAGTTCGCGGAGCCTAAAAAATTAAGACGATATCACAATACCCAACTCATCGTCAATTTCTTTGAGCATCATTTTCAGGTGTTTATGCATTGTCATCAGCTCTTCTTGTTCTTCCACGCTCTTCGACTTTTTCAGGGTTTCTTCATTTTGTAGTATGAGCGACTCCAGTTTTTTTCGTTTCAACCTTAAAATAGCCGTGTAAGCAGCACTTGGCAGGTCTTCCGATTCGTGCATTGTAGAAATACGGTGCTTCTTCTCCCAACCTTCACTTACAAAATACTTCATTTCCAGCAGGTCTATAACCAACTGACTCATGGTAGGGTTTTCAGGACCGATGAATATGTCGGGTTCTATTTTTTTTCCTTCATCTACTACCTGAGCGGCCAGGTTCAGGGTTTCTTCAATAGACTTATTTTCGAAATTAATTGTCTGAGTCTCGCCAAGAATAAATTCGGCTATGGTCATTTCTTCATCAAAGGGCTCATTGCCATAATTAACCACCAAGCGCAGGCACTCGCGCTCTACAGGATAAGCCAGCGACTGCAGGTTCGGTTTGGGTTGTTTAGCCTCGGTTAGAGGCAAGTCTTCCGGCTCCGGAGGTTCTGGCTGAGCCCTATCCTTTCGCTGCTTCTTAATCAGCAACTTGTTCAGTTCGCTCAGTAACACCTGTTCTTCTACATCGAGCAAGTCAGCGCAAGCAGAGATATAAACCGAACGCTTTATTCCATCGGGAATCAGGGAGATACTCTCAATAATTTCACGAATTACCTGAACCTTCTTAACCGGGTCTGTCTGCTTGCCACCATCCGTTAAGATGTCTGTTTTGAAGGTAATAAAGTCGCGAGCATTGGTTTCCAGATATTCCCTGAAAGCATCTGAAGTCATGCTTCTGGAAAAACTATCGGGATCTTCACCGTTAGGAAAAACCACCGCCCGCACGTTAAGGTCGTGCTCCAGAATCATGTCAATTCCTCTGAAAGAAGCCTTGATCCCGGCACTGTCTCCATCGTATAAAACGGTGATATTCTTGGTGTACCTGCTAATGAGCTGCACCTGTTCTTTGGTGAGGCTGGTACCGCTCGATGCTACAACATTTTGTACACCGGCCTGGTGCATGGAAATCACATCGGTATAGCCTTCTACCAAATAGCAAAGATCTTCGTTGCGAATGGCTTGCCTGGCCTGATGAATACCATAGAGAATTTTACTCTTGTGGTAAACTTCTGTTTCAGGCGAATTGATATACTTGGGCTGTTTCTTATCGCTGCGCAACGTTCGGGCACCAAAGGCTATTACCTTGCCCGCCACATTCTGAATGGGGAACATGACCCTGCCCCTAAAGCGGTCGTATATCTTGCTCTCCTGCTTTAAAATGAGACCGGCCTTTTCCAGCAATTCTTCCGAATGCCCCTTCTTTTTGGCTTCTTTGAGCAGCCCGTCCCACACATCGAGCGAGTAGCCCAGCTCGAAGGTCTTAAGCGTTTGCTCGTTGAACCCTCTTTCTTTGAAATAACTCAGACCTATGGATCGACCTTCGTCTGAATCAAAGAGTTGTTTCTTAAAGTATTCGTTGGCAAAATTGAGCACAATAAACAGGCTATCACGCTCATTCTGGGCCTGAATCTGCTCATCGGTCTGCTCTTCTTCCTGCACCTCTATGCCGTACTTTGCGGCCAGGTACTTCAGGGCTTCAATGTAGTTGATACCCTCCACTTCCATCACAAAAGTAATGGCATCGCCCCCTTTGCCGGAGCTAAAGCATTTAAAGATTTCTTTGCTGGGGGAAACGTAAAATGAGGGGGTCTTCTCGTTGGTAAAAGGACTCAGTGCCCTATAGTTGCTCCCCACTTTTTTCAGGCTCACAAAGTCGCTAATGACATCGACAATGTCTATGCGGTTTTTAATTTCCTGAATGGTAGACTCACTAATTGCCATAACGCGCTTCAAATATAGAATGATTGTAGCGGTAAACCTGAACTAATATAGCGAACAGATGTTTCTATGAATGTCGGGCGAAAGCCTTTAATTTGCACCCAAATTTGTGAAGATGGCATTGACTAAAGAAAGTGTTTTAGCGGCACTCAGGCATGTTCAGGATCCGGACATAAAGCAAGACCTGGTTACGCTGAACATGATTCAGGATATTGAAATTAATGGAAACGAGCTTGCTTTTACAGTAATGCTCACTACTCCGGCCTGCCCGCTGAAGGAGCTCATCAGAAAAGACTGCGAACAGGCTATTGCCACACATATTGGCAAAGATGTGGTGGTTAAAATAACCATGAGCTCGCACGTAACTTCAGCAAGAGACAATGCTCCACTGTTGCCGGGAGTTAAAAATATTATTGCGGTAGCTTCCGGTAAAGGTGGTGTTGGCAAGTCTACCGTAACGGCCAACCTGGCTGTGGCGCTGGCTAAACAAGGAGCTAAAGTAGGCGTAATTGATGCCGATATTTTTGGTCCTTCTATGCCCACCATGTTCAATTGTGAGCATGAACAACCGGGCATTAAGAAAGTGGGCGATAAGAACCTGATTGTACCCGTACAGCAATATGGCGTAAAACTTATATCCATTGGTTTGCTTACCCCTGCAGAAAATGCGGTGGTTTGGCGTGGCCCAATGGCCAGCAGTGCCCTAAAACAATTTATAGCCGATACGGAATGGGGCGACTTGGACTATCTCTTTATAGACCTGCCTCCCGGCACCAGCGACATTCACCTTACGTTGGTACAAACTGTGCCGGTTACAGGAGCTGTATTGGTTACTACTCCTCAGAAAGTAGCCCTTGTCGATGCTCAAAAAGGGCTTAACATGTTTCAGCAGCCGCAAATCAACGTACCGGTGCTTGGAGTGATAGAAAATATGGCTTACTTTACACCCGAAGAACTGCCTGAAAACAAGTACTATATCTTTGGCAAAGGTGGCGGAAGAAAACTGGCTGAAAGACACAAAGTGCCATTTATAGGAGAAATTCCTCTGGTGCAAAGTATTCGCGAAGGTGGTGATGTGGGTTATCCGGCTATTATGCAAGACGATGTAACCGGAGAGGCCTTTCTGAAAGTGGCAGAAGCTACCGCACAGCAAATAGCCATAAGGAATGCCGAAAAGGCTCAAACCAAAAAGGTTGAAATTAAAGTTTAAAACATATGCTCGAAAGAATTGAAGCAGCACTGGAGAGAATAAGACCTTTTCTCATTGCCGATGGTGGCAATGTAAAGGTGCTCGAAGTGACAGACGATTTAGTAGTGAAGTTGGAGCTCGAAGGAGCCTGCGAGTCTTGCCCCATGTCGCATATGACCATGAAGGCCGGAATTGAAGAGGCTATAAAAAGAGATATTCCTGAAATTAAGCAGGTGGTGGCCGTGAATGTGGCCGAAGCGTAAAGAACTGAATAATCACCACTAAAGAGACTGCCTCAAAAGCTTAAAACTCGTCAGTCTGAACTTGTTTATCGACTGACAGAAAAGTACAGGGTAAATCCACCCAGCTTTAGAGACAGTCTCTTTTTCATTTTGTTGTTACCCAATTAAACTCATCATCAATTTACCTCAGCAGTTCAATGAATTGAACAGCCTGCACTTGTCACTTTCACTTATTAGTTATCTTTGCTCGGATAATCACCATTAGGTATAAAATGAAATGTGCGATTGGCCGTTTAAACTTTGAAAATGAGTAAAAAACCCTTCACCTTCCTTCGATTTTTTAAACACATTGGCATAATGGCCGGCATTGGCATTGTGGTACTCCTTTTTTTCTTCTACATATACCTGCCTGCCACTACCAATCATAACGAAACCATTACTGTGCCCGATTTGGTGGGGAAATCCTTTACCGAGATAGATGATTTTCTTACCAATCGAAACCTTCGCTATGAGGTTACTCGCGATTCGGGATATTCAGCCGATTTTGACCCTGAAGTAATACTTAGTCAAAACCCGAAGGGGGGAGCCAAGGTGAAAGAAAACAGGAAGATATACCTAACACTTAATGCCAACGTGCCTCCTCAGGTAAAAATGCCTAACCTTATTAATACAGACCTGCTCAATGCCCGCGATATTCTGGAAAGTAATGGACTTGAATTGGGTGAAATTTCTTATGTACCCGATAGACGCGAAAATGCGGTTATCGCACAAAAGTATAACGGTGAAAATGTAGCTACCGGAACATTGGTTTATAAAGGCTCTAAAATCGATTTGGTGATAGCCGATGGTGAAGGGGTAAAACGCTTTGCTACACCGGACTTTTTGGGCAAAACGTTGGAAGAGCTCAAATTTCAGATCGAAGCCTCTGGCCTGAGGCTGGATGAGGTAAATTACGTACTCAACGATACGGTGCCTCCGAACAGAGTATATAAGCAGTTGCCCCCCATAGGAGCCATGATAAGAACAGGCGACCTAATTGAGGTGTGGATAAACAGCAAGAAGCCTGCTACTACCAACAACGACCTATAGAGTGAATAAAGCAGCCTGGCTCATCGGTTTTCTATGTATAAATCTGCTCTCTCAGGGGCAGATAATAGAAGTACCCTTGCCGGCCCAAAACAGTGGTAAAAGCCAAATACAACCACGAGCAAGTCAGGCAACCCAAGTGCTGAGCCTGCCTTTTTGGGACGACTTTTCAACATCGGGGTTTGTGCCCTCAACGCAGCTGTGGCAATCGCCAGAAAATGTAAGAGTGAGCAGCAGTATTGGTATAAACGCTCCCACTCTGAACGTTGCTATTTTTGACGGTGTTGGAGCCAATGGTTCTCCTTACGATGCCAATAGCCTGATTAACGGAGCCACGGATCAGCTCACCTCGCAACCCATCAATCTGGCCAATTTGCCGGCCAGTCAGCAAGACTCAGTATTTTTAAGTTTTTTTTGGCAGGTAACCGGCCATGGTGAATTGCCAGATGAGAACGACAGCCTGGCCCTACAGTTTAAAACTGCCAACGATACCTGGGAAAGTGTATGGTCTACCAGAGGAGGTAAAGATCTGGAAACCGGAGAGTTCTTTCAGCAGCTGGTAAAAGTACCTTCTCGCTTTTTTCATGACAGCTTCCAGTTTCGGTTTCAGGCCTACAGTCGGTTGTCCGGAGCCTTTGACACCTGGCTGCTGGATTATGTCTACCTTAATGATTCGCGACACCCTGATGACATTGCCTATAGAGATCGCGCGCTTACCAGGCGCCCGAGCTTTCTTACTGCCCCCTATTCGGCCATGCCCACCGAACAATTTTTTGCCAATCCTTCACGGTATCTTATAGAAACCCATGCCGAATTCTATAACCTTAACTCGGAGTTTCAGCCTATTCAGTTTTCTACTATAGTTAGAGACCTTGTAGCCAATGAAGAAATTGAAGTTTTAAACGACAACAAACTGGCCAATCCACTACCAGGTGCCTTTGAACGCAGAACTTTTACTTCGCGAGCCCTCAATGCCAGCAACCTCAATGCACTGGCCGACTCTCTTTGGCTGGAAACCACCTATTACATTCGCTCAGGAGACAATTACTTTATTGAAGACATAAACCCCGGGGTTGACACCACCTTCAACACCAATATAGACTACCGGCTTAATGATACGGTTCGTATAGTGACAGTACTCGATGACTATCTGGCCTATGATGATGGTGAACCTGATTTTGCAGCAGGCATCAACCAACGGGGAGGCAAGCTGGCCTATTCCTTCTCTTTGGAACAAAAAGCATTGCTCACTCATATTGACATCAATTTTCCGTTTGTTCAACAAGCTGGCCAACCCATAGAGCTAATGGTTTGGAGCCGCTTGGATAATGACCCGGAGTCTGTTCTTTTTCGGTCGTCTTACAGTGTTTTAAGACCTGCCACCATTGGAGAGCTAAGGAGCTACAAGTTGGAGACCCCCATCTTTGTACAAGACACTATATACATAGGGTTCGAACAGGCAACCAATGAGTTTTTGGCTGTCGGCCTGGACAAAAACACAGATACCGGCAATCGTATGTTCTACAATGTAAGTGGCCAATGGCGAGAGAACGAATATGTGAGAGGTAGCTTTCTGATGCGACCAAGGTTCGACAAGACCATTGCGGCCAATACTCCCGGCAGTGAAGCCGCCCCCAATGAACCTATAAAAGTGTACCCTAACCCTACAGAAGGTGTAGTCTTTATTGAGGGAGAACTCAGCCAACTACAAGTTTACGACAACTGGGGGCAGGAAGCCAGCTATCAGCTCAGCACCGTTACCAATGGCGTAAGGGTAGACCTGAGCATGAACAAAAAAGGCATATATTTGCTGCGCTTTAGGCAAGGAGGAAAAGTAAGCTATAAACGAATAATACTAAAAGACTAGGCATGGAGAACATCACCGTAAAAGAGGTTAGTGAGCGACTGGCCAATGGAGAATCGTTTCACTTCATCGATGTACGCGAAATCTGGGAGTATGAAGAAGACAACCTCGGTGCTAGAAACATACCATTGGCTGAATTGCCAAACCAACTGGAAGAGTTGACTTCGTTAAAAAATGAAGAAATAATAGTGCACTGCCGCTCCGGAGCCCGTTCAGCTCAGGCTCAGATGTACCTAAAACAGCAAGGTTTTACCCGAGTGGTGAATATGACAGGCGGCATAGTGGCATACCGCGAAGCCGGACTCTAAAAGAGTTTCATCCAGTCGTTTACTGACTGATTATGGTAAGTATTGAGTCCTAAAGCCGCAGCGGCATTGATGTTGCTGAGGTTATCATCGATAAACAGCCCTTTAGAGGGAATCAACCCATGATCATCCAGTATCACCTGCCAGGCCTTAGGTTCGGGCTTTCTTGCACCTACCTCTTGTGAGAGATACACTTGTTTAAAATAGTCGTAAAAGTCCTTATGCGGAGAAGTATGTCTGGCAATTTGCAGAAAACGTCTAACATGTATTTCGTTGGTGTTGCTCATAACAAAGAGTGAATAGCTATTGGCCAGTTCCTCCAGCTTCTTGAATCGCTCAGCAGCAATGGGGCCGAGCATTGCGTTCCAGGCCTCATCCAATAAGGCCTCTCCTCCGGTAAACCTCAAACCCTCTCGCAAGTGGGCCCTAAAGGTTGGGTCGTCAATTTCTCCTCGTTCATACTGCTTAAAAAACTCCTCGCTGGCGGCAAATTCCTTTACCCTATCGAGCGGCATTCCGGACAGTTGCGCAAACGCCTGGTAGGTGGCTTCCACGTCCAAGTCAATAATAACTCCTCCAAGATCGAAAATGATGTAGGATAAATTTGATATTTCTGTTTGCATGAGCGTTGCTTAATTAACATCAAATATGTAACATTGCACTCCCATATTCAAGGGGAGATTGAGTTCAAAGTTTATGCTTTAAAGTTCAAAGTAAACCTCAAGCATTGATCATAAAACTTGAAACTCTTTTAGGGCCTATAACTCAGTTGGTTAGAGTATCTGACTCATAATCAGAAAGTCCCTGGTTCGAGCCCAGGTGGGCCCACAAACAAGCCTCATACGTAGTGTATGAGGCTTTATTTTTTTTATCGGCTCGCCATTACTTCTTCTTGCTCAGTAAGGCTACCTGATATTCCAGCCTTTTAATCTCCCTCAAAAGCGCATTCTTATCCAGCTGATTCCAGCTCCAGATTTTGAGCATGGCCATGGCAATAAAGCCAATAAGGGTGTAAAACATCCACTCTAATTTTTGAGTCATTTGCTCGCTGTTTAGCATTTCAATAAAAGTGTAGATACTTGCCGCAAATACCAGCAAATGCACAATCATGATCATTATATTGAACCAACTGTTTTTACCTTTGAACAAGCCCAAAAGCATCTGCGGCAAACTCTGTTCACCCATTTCTTCGAAATAGCGGGCTTCCTCTTTGCTTAGCGCCTCTTCAATAAGCGCATCCAGCTCCTTTTCTGTACTATTCATAGCTCATATCGTTTATTAATTCTTTCAATTGTTGTCTGGCATGAAACAACCTGGACTTAACCGTACCTTCAGGCAAATCGATTAGCCCGGCAATTATTTTTACGCTGCACTGCTCCAAATAAAAGAGCCGTAGTATTTGCTGCTGTCTGAGTGGAAGTGCCTGTATAGCTTTCAGCATCAGCTCCACCCTATCTACTTCTCTCCCCTCTTGACTGTCGGGTCCGGAAAATTCGAGTTCAACCTCTCGTTCAAGCTCCAGTTCGCGCTTTTGCTTCCGGTAATAATCCATGGCTCTGCGATACACAATGCGGTATGCCCAAAACCGAAAGAGGCTTAACTTTTTAAGACTGCCTAAGCCCTTAAAGATCGTAATCCATGATTCCTGAGCAATTTCCTGTGCCAGATCATCATCGCGAAGAAGCTCTGCAGACCACTTCAATACCCTGGGGTTCCATCGTTTATACAGTAGACCCGCTGCTTTTTGGTCACCTTGTTGGTATTGAAGCAACAGCAATTCATCAAAAACCTGATCTGAACGCTTTGTCATAGACTACCCTAGAGTCGTAAGAAGAAGCCGCTGGTTCACAACGGCTCACTATTTTTTAAACTGAAGGCTCTCCCATACCTCATCCCAACGATCACGCTGAGTGTGATACTCTTTACGGCTGGCTGTCATATACAATGCATACGGCCTGTTGTGCACAGCAAACAGGTAGCATTCAACAACCTCATAGGCCCGTCCGGTTTTGTAGCTGAATACCACATGAATAAAGGGTACACCATCCTTTAAACCGTCTTCATTACTCATCCACTCGGCCGACTCTTTTTGACTTTTGACCTGCTTTTTTAGCTCACGTTCTAACCTTCGCAACGACACCTTCTTGCCATAATACATTGAACTGGGCATGGTAAGCCTGAGTGTTTTTCTATCTTCATCAGGCATCAGAGGACTCCAGGCACTAAACTTCTCTGTTTCGAGCAACAGGTTTCTTTTGGTGGTGCCATCTACCGGCCTCAGTACCCAATGGTTCGCATAACGAAGCACGAGGTCTTCATTGACATACTCAGAGTTCCACCTGTGGGGAATCGAAAAAAAGAATCCGATCACCCATGAAAAAATAAAAATTGCGTGCATGCTAAGCAGTTATCTCTGGAATTTACAAAATTCTACAACCACCTGTTTCTTTAACCATTCATTGGTAAATCATTCGCCCCATAAACAAAACACTTTTTATAACTTGGAAGAAACCGCATGACCATGAAAGCCAAACTACTGATCTTCTGCCTCTTTCTTTACGCTCTAGCGAGCTGCCAGCAGACTACAGAACAACAACCAAACATATTATCCACCTCTACCCCTGTAAAACAAGGATTTAGTTCCTCGTTTGAAGGCCAACTCGATCAACACATTCAAAAGGCGATAGATGCCGATATCATACCGGGAGGCACCTTTCTACTTGCTCGAAATGGAGGCATTGTATACCATAAGAGCTTTGGCGAAAGCGGACCAAACCAACCCTATGCTAATGAGTCGATCTATAGAATTGCATCTATGACCAAAGCCATGACTTCTGTAGCCATGATGCAGTTAGTAGAAGCCGGAAAGGTAAATTTGGACGATCCGGTCTATGAATACATTCCTTCGTTTAGCAATCAGGTAGTTCTGGACGAGTTTAATCCGGCCGATTCCTCTTACACTACAGTATCTGTAGATCGGCCGGTTACCATTCGACACCTCATGACACACACTTCAGGTATTGTTTACGGATCGTTCAATCCGGGCAAGCTCATGGCTGTATACCAAAAACACCAAATGAATGTGGGTTTCTCACATGAAGAGTGGACCACCCAGGAATGGATTGACCGGCTGGCCAAAGTACCACTGGCCCACCAACCGGGCGATCGGTTTTCTTACGGGCTCAACATGGACGTAATGGGACGCATTATTGAGGTTGTATCGGGCCAAAAGCTCAATATTTATTTCAAAGAAAAAATATTTGATGTAGTAGGCATGCCAGACACGCACTTCTACCTGCCGGAGTCGTTACATACCCGGCTTACACCGGTAATGGTTAAAGTAGGTGAAAGCTTTAAAAACACCAATGAACTAGGCATGTCTGCTTTTACTGACTACCCCAAACAAGGCCCTCGCGACTTTTTTGCCGGAGGGGCTGGCCTGAGCTCCACGGCTATTGACTACGCCCGATTTATACAAACTCTTGTGATGGGAGGAGGTAAACTACTCAAAAAAGAAACCCTCAATGAGATGACCCGAGACCAATTGCCAACAGTGATCAATGATTATGAAAACTACCCAAAAGGCCCCGATGGAAGCTTTGCTCTTGGCTTTCAACTGTACCAAGATAAACCCACTAAAAGAAGCCCAAAATCTCCGAGCACCTATGAGTGGAGTGGATATTTTAACACCAAGTTTTTCATCGACCCACAAGAACAAATGGTATTTGTGGGTATGACTCAGATCAGTGGGTTTAGAGGGGAAAGCTTCTGGACAGAGATGTATGAACTCATTTATGATGGGTTGAAAGAATAATATTATAGGGTTACTTACTTAAGTCGCAAGAAGTGTATTTCTGAACCTTGCCTCCATTTGTGTCTTCACAAATGGCTGTTAAAAGACGCTGTGAGGACACAGCTTGTGGCTAGTATACTGAATCTAACGAATGTGATCTAAATGAATAACCCTATAATATTACAAACCTCAAGACCTAAAAGATAAAAAGGGGTAGCCATTGTAAAGTAGCTACCCCTTTTTAGAATGGGTTGGTGTGCAACCTATTGAAGTTGTTCAACCTTATACCCTTTTGCTTTTAGCATGTTTAAAAGGCCATCTGGACCATGCAGATGAAGTGCACCGACAATTACGAATTCAATTACTTCATCATTTATAAACCCTTCAATCTGGGGCATCCAATTATTATTCCTATCCACCATGATTGATTTGTATATATCCGGATACTCATTCTTCATTTCGGTTAACTGAGTAATCATCAGGTCTGAAGATCCATTTCTCCAGTTTTTCGTCATTTCATCCATCGCAGACTCCATATCGTCCATATCCTCTAGAGAATAGTTAACAAAACTATCTTCGTTTCCTTCGCCCATGCTAGTGAGTATATCAAGTTGCTCCTCAACAGTTTCTAAAAACCCCAAAGTCTTTTCATGCTCCTTAGCTTTCTTATGAAAATGTTGGTCAACACCATCTGCGGTAACGCCCATTTGTTGGAGCTTGATTCCGGACATGGTTACTATAACCATAGAAGGCTTAAACCTGGAAAGAGAAGCCAGCGGAATTGACAGTTTACTACACTCCTGTTCCAACTTTTTATAGACCTCCTCACTCAAAACATCTTTCAGAGTTTCATTATCAGGTATCATGGCCTTAGAAAGCAAAACTTGAGCAATCTGAGGATCATTTAACTTGTCAATATCCGTCTCAAAGACAACCTTCTTGGACTTATTAAAAGCAATATCAAACTCTTTTGGAAGCGGGTAATCCGACTCTTTTAGCAAATGGATAGAACCTGCAAGGTAAATTTCATTTTCCCCTGAACTAACTCTCCAAACCGAGGTTTGAGCCTGAGCCTTAGTTAAAACGAAAAACAGTAAAAATAGAGTGAACAACTGCTTCATGGTATGACTTTAATTGTGATGCATTATAGTAAGCTTTCACAAGAACCGTTCTCCCTTCTGGCTAAAAGTCATGATTCATTTAAATAATTGCTTAAACGGTTTTGCGAATTTTTACTTGTGTTTAATCTTTTTTTTAATTTTTTCCCTCAAATTAAACTTCTGATTTTCAGTAACTTAACTTTTTTATATATAGAGAAGTAATTTGACCTCTGATTTACAGACACTTGCAAATTTAAAATCTCTTTTTCTACCTTTGTGCCACATAAGAAATGAAAGCACTATTATCACATATCAGCAGTATACAATCAATGGAAACATTGGGTTACAATGATTGTGATGTGCTACGGTTCCGGAATATAAGTTAAGCTTAAGTATAAAGACACTTAGAAACCCGGGCCAATTGGTTCGGGTTTTTTGTTTTAAATGAATTTGAAAATGCAAAAGAACAGTATACGCTTAGAGGTTACATGGCTATCACCGGCAGCCTATCCAAATCACAGTGATTTTGGCCTGGGTGAAATATGTCTTTTGCAAAATAAGATCGGGAAGAATATGACTTGACAATTCCGTATACACGGCATTGAAAAGCCCGGTCTGCATAAGGCCGGGCTTTTTTTATTGTCGGGATAGCCAAGTGGCAAGGCTTCAGTCTGCAAAACTGACATCACCGGTTCGAATCCGGTTCCCGACTCAAAACGGCCCATAGCTCAACAGGTCAGAGTGCCAGTCTTATAAGCTGGTGGTTCGGGGTTCAAGTCCCCGTGGGCCGACAAATGATACCGTAGTTCAGTGGCAGTAATAGATCACTGATGATGAAGACGCCCCTTCCTCTTTCCCCTTACCAAGGGGAAATGTCCGCAGGACAAAGGGGTCAAGAAGCTAAAGGAGAGGCAGAACGAGCGTCTCCTCAACTTGGAGAGAGCCTGCCTGCCGCAGGCAGGGTTAAAGCCCTCAAGCAGTCTTTCGTTCGGACTGTGATGTTTGAAAAAGCTCCAATGCAAATAGCAGGTCGTTGAACCGGAATATTGGTTGAGTGCCAATTGGAAGGAACAATGACCTCAATGGAAATGCGATAACGAGGGAGAGTTATGCTGGTCTGTAAAACCAGTGCCTCAGGCTGAGTAGGTTCGAATCCTACCATTTCCACGGGATAAATCAGGTAGAAGACCTGATGAGGGTTTCTGTATAACCCCATAGTACCGAGCCGGTAGGCCACGGTATCCTACTTAGCTTGATGTTTCCCACGCTTGTAGTCGGAGGTTCGACTCCTCCTCTCTCCCGATAGCTATCGGGAAGGGATAGTTCAGTGGTTAGAACAGCAAGACCAATCGTGTGGGTTCGAGTCCCACTTCTAGTCAAGTGACTGGAATGGCGAAATTGGCAGACGCAATAGATTTGGTTTCTATCGATCAGAAGTTCATCGGGTCTTCTTTAAAAACCGATGCCAATACTGAAAGGAAGATTCAGTTTGCCCCTTACCTACTTCGGTAGATGAGGAAAGTTTTGAAAAAGCCAAGGTGGATTAGGATATCGCCCGATGCAAGATTTGACTTCTGCTGTCACAGGAAGACGTTGCGAACTTCAGTTCCAAGCAAATTCCCCTGACTCTAGAACTCACTTCTGAATTCAGACTCAATAAACACCTCGCTTTGGATAGATGGCAAACTGTTCAACCTTTCATAAAACGAAACTATTTGGCCAATAGCGATAAATAAATGTTTAACCGAGGGAAACCTCACAACCATTGTAAAAATGAAAAGAATACGAATCAACGATGGAAAAGTCGGTTTGGTTTTCAGAAATGGAGATTACCGCAAAGTGATCACTGCAGGTACTACTTGGTTATCGCTAGCGGACACTGTAATGGTTTACAACCTTACCGATCAGTTCTACTCTTCTAAAAACTTAAACATCCTTTTGAAGGATGAAGCCTTGGCTGCAATGCTTGAAGTGGTAGACGTGAAAGACAATGAGATTGTCATTCAATATGCTGACGGCAAGTTCAAACAAGTTTTGACGGTAGGAAAATATGCTTTCTGGAAAGGTTTGGTGGAATACACTTTCACCAGAGTAGACCTAAGCGATTTCAACATCACTCAAGACATTAGCAAAGCTGTGCTTACCAGCACCGATTTGCTAAGATACATCAGAGTTTACGTAGTTGAATCTTACGAAAGAGGACTCTTAATGATAGATGGAAAGTTGAAAAAAGCGCTTGATAAAGGCACTTACTACTTCTGGAAAAACACCACCGCATTGAGCGTTTTGAAGGCCGATATGAGACACCTTCAAATGGAAGTTTCAGGTCAGGAAATCTTGACCAAAGACAAAGCCGGCCTGAGAATTAACTTCAACTGCCAGTACAAAGTAGTCGATTTGGTGAAATACCTGATCGACAACAAAGACGCTGATAAGCAGCTATATGTGCTGATGCAGCTGGCATTGAGAGAATACATTGGCAACTACACGCTTGATGAATTGCTGGAACAAAAATCTGCCATTGCAGACTATGTGAAAGAGGTTCTGAAGAGCAAAGCCGATACACTGGGAATTGAAATCAGGGATAGTGGTGTCAAGGATATCATTCTTTCCGGTGAATTGAGAAACATCATGAACCAGGTATTGGTGGCTCAGAAACAAGCGCAGGCCAACGTGATTACCAGAAGAGAAGAAACAGCTTCCACAAGAAGCTTGCTGAACACTGCCAAATTGATGGAAAACAACGAAATGTTGTTCAAGTTGAAAGAGATGGAATACATTGAAAGAATTGCAGATAAGATCAACAACATCTCTCTGTCTGGTGGTAACCAGGTGGTAGATCAATTGAAGGAGATTTTCTCCAGGTAGTTGGTCAACTTTAGACGAACCTAATTAGTATGTCATTCCCGTGAAAACGGGAATCTCTAGAACATTGAGATCCCCGCATACGCGGGGATGACGTACCAAAAAGGGCATCTTAAGAACATGAAACAGTTACATAAAAACGAGGAATGCTCTCGCCATGTACCTCTTGAACAATCACCCTGAATTTATTTCAGGGTCTGTCAATCCAAGCAGATTCTGAAACAAGTTCAGAATGACGAGGTTCAAAAGCCAAAAGCTCGGGTATTCCTCCCAAACGAAAATGGACATTTACGAAGAATACATAGAAAGTATTATTCAGATGGCAGATCAAGCTATAGATAATGGCCAAGATGATGAGGCCAAAAGATGGTTTGAGAGAGGATTGTGTGAAGAACCTGGTAGTGCCAAACTTCATTTTAGAATGGCTTGCCTACTTCAATACGGCCTTGATGATAAAGCGGGAGCTGAACAGCATTATTTGCTGGCAATAAAATTTAAGCCAGATTACAGAAATGCATACGACAACCTGGCACAGCTCTATCTGGATAATGAGAAGTACCCGGGTCTGGAAAACCTTATGCTAAAGGCCATCAAGGTGGAAGGCTTTAATAAAACCTTTGCTTATGAAAACCTAGGCAAGGCAGCAGAGGCTCAGGGTCAGTTTAAGAAGGCTATTGCCTTATACCGAAAAGGCATGATGCAAGCCCTTGACAACTACGATGTGGACGACTTGAAAGACCACATCAAGCGAAATAAGTATAAACGATTGAAGAAACGTTGGAAATTATGGCAACGAGAAAATTAAGCGGAAAAGACCTGAGAAAGCTCGGATTCCCTGAAGGTAGAGCCATTGGCGAAGCCATCAAGGCCATGGATGAGCATTACAAGGGCAAATCCATACTGCATAAAAAAGCCATGTTGAAAAAGGTGGTCGAAAACCCAGGTCTTTATTTAAAACACGAGGCTTGGGGTCCGGTAGCGATGGCCCTGATCATCAAAACTGAGCACAATGAAACACTGGCTTTGAGGGAAAAGCGCATACCATATCATATATATGGGGCAGACGGCATTGAGCAAGGAGCAATCAACCAAATGGAGATTGCCATGAAATTGCCGGTGACTAAATACGGTGCACTGATGCCCGATGCACACCAGGGCTACGGACTGCCAATTGGCGGTGTATTGGCTACTGAAAATGCAGTGATCCCTTATGGAGTTGGAGTAGACATTGGCTGCAGAATGTGCATGACCATGTATGACATCCCTCTTGCTTTTGTCCATCAGAACACTGATGAGTTGAAAGACATGCTAATGGAGAACACCAAATTCGGTCAGGCGGTATTTAAAAGGCCAAAAGACCATGAGGTGTTAGATAGAGGACTGTTCAATGAAATCAACATCTTGAAATCGTTGAAAGACACGGCCTGGAAGCAAATTGGATCTTCCGGAGGTGGCAACCACTTTGTGGAGTTCGGTATTACTGAAATCCACTCGGAGATCAATGAATTCAACCTGCCGGTTGGCAAGTATCTGTCGGTACTCTCCCATTCGGGATCGAGGGGACTTGGTGCGAATATCGCGAGACATTACACCAAGCTGGCCATGGATATGACCAAGTTACCGGGAGAAGCCAAACATCTGGCCTGGTTGGATTTAGACACTGAAGCGGGTCAGGAATACTGGCAAGCCATGAATTTGGCAGGTGACTATGCCTCGGCATGCCACCACCAAATCCACGATAGGCTCGCTGCGGCCCTGGGTGAGCAACCATTGGCACTAATCGAAAACCACCACAACTTTGCCTGGAAAGAGCGAGATGCAGATGGAAACGAGATCATTGTGCATAGAAAAGGTGCTACCCCTGCAGGCGAAGGGGTGTTGGGAATAATTCCTGGCTCAATGACTTCACCAGGCTTTATTGTAAAAGGCAAGGGGAATGTGGATTCCATCAATTCGGCTTCTCATGGAGCAGGAAGGGTACTTTCCAGAACCAAAGCCAAGCAGACACTCTCTAAAAAGGAAGTGAAGAAGCACATCAAAAAGGCCGGAGTGACTTTGATCGGTTCCGGTTTGGACGAAGCCCCTCAGGTGTATAAGAACATTCATGAAGTAATGGCCAAGCAAACCGACCTGATTGATGTACTAGGCACTTTCGAACCCAAGGTGGTTAGAATGTGTGGCGATGAAAGGTTTGGGGAAGTAGATTAACATCTTATGATTTGGGCATTGATTATTGAATCATTTTTCAGTTATCTTTGCCCTCCCTTGCGCACGTGGCGAAATTGGTAGACGCGCTGTCTTCAGGCGGC
This sequence comes from Roseivirga thermotolerans, assembly GCF_014653175.1. Lineage (GTDB taxonomy): Bacteria > Bacteroidota > Bacteroidia > Cytophagales > Cyclobacteriaceae > Roseivirga > Roseivirga thermotolerans. The sequence continues at coordinate 382,110 of NZ_BNAG01000002.1, read as the reverse complement.
AGTGCCTTCGGGCATGGAGGTTCGACTCCTCTCGTGCGCACTTAAAACCCGGAAATTCCGGGTTTTTCCTTTTATGGTGGCAAGGCCCTTAAATGCCCTTGTGATACTTCCTAACTATTTATATCGGCCCGACCATCTGCAGTGGTCTAACCAACCATTTACCTCTTACTAATCTTGTTTCCGGAAATCTCTCTCTGAAGACTACTTTTAAATTTATCGGAGGCTTGCAAAGCGGTATGCTTGGTCTTTCGCCCTTGAACTCTGGCTCTCCACATCCGAAAAGAACTCGCTTTCATCTCATTGCGCATTAAGGCAATCACCTCTTTTTCCGTCAATCCAAATTGATGCTCAATGGCCTCAAAGGGTGTGCAGTCTTCCCAGGCCATTTCTATTACTCTGTCAATTTCTTGTTCTTTCAAATTACCATTATCAGTCATGCCTATATAATTCGGTAACTCAATAAATGTTCAAAAAAAAGAACCCTGACGCGTATCGTCAGGGCTTCCAACCATCAACTTACCAATATCACTAAACAATGATATTCAAAATCATCTCGTTCTAAGCCTGAATGCCAGCTTAGAGTACACTCTTAAAAGAGGTTCTCAAAAGCATACTTTACAGTTTGTGACTGTGGCTTGAACAATGCAAAGATGCAACTGATTGTAAGCGGGTTCGCCAACTTAGATTACCTCGCGAACTGATCATTGTCATTTTTTTGCCGTTTAACACTTTTCAAGAAAATTTTGACATACATTTTTTTGTTATTTGTCACACATAGAATTAGATTCGTAAACGGTGCAAAAGCACCAAACTAAGAACTCAAAATAAAATTATGGCTCAAGTCCTATTGGTGGAAGACCGAGAGAATCTGAGGGAGCTTTTTTCTGAGCTAATTCAGAATTATTGGTTAGAAGAATCGGAATTAATGGTCGAATCGTGCTCGTTCGGTCAACTTCAAAATCAAATGTCATCAAAGGACTTTGATACCTATGTTTTCAATGTTGGCTTCAACAGCTCCGAAAACTATCGTCTGGTCAAACAACTTACTGAGTCTGGAAATTTTGAGAATCGAAAAATCATAGTTTGCTGCGGAATCACTCCTCCTGAAATTCAAAGCAGTGGCACTGCCGACATCCACTACTGCAAAGAAGATCGCTTCGTATCCGATTGTCTACCGCTTATTGTCAACAACCTGAGCGGAAGAATGAGCTAATCATTTGTTCTTTTTGATATTATACCGTTGCTCGTAAAACCGCATTATGGGTTGGAATGGGCCATATTTATGCTGCTCTGCCGGAAAAGTATCAGCCCAGGGTCCATAGGGAGTAGACACAGGCTTTAATTTTACATCGGGAAAATCGGCTTGAGCATTGTGTTTTTGGGGTCTTTCAAAACTATTGATGTAAGCCGCCACATGATAGGCTTCTTCATCGGTAAGCACGGGTTTGTCATAGGTAGCCAGTAAATAAGGCATGTTTGCTTTAATAAACTCAGCAGCGGTAATTACCCGATGCATACCGGCTCCATGATTGTACGAATCGGAGCCCCACAGCGGAGGGTACTGATACATCGTATTCTCACCGGCTCTTATTCCCTGACCATTTTCGCCATGACAAGCCACACAGTAGCGTTTAAAAACAGCTTCTCCGATAGTTAAATCTGCTTTTATCTCCGGTAACTCCAGTGTAGTAAAACCTTTGTATTTTTCTTCTTCTTCCACCGGAACCTCTTCGCTCAACCACTGCATATAAGCCACCATCGCTTTCATTTCTTCACTATCAGCCGGCAATTTTATTCCATTCATGCTACGCTCCATGCAGCCATCAATGCGCTCAAAGAGTGAACCCTCTTTGTTTTCTCTGGCCCTGAACTGAGGAAATCGGTTATATACTCCCACAAAACTCCCTGCTCCGGCTTGGGTACCTGCTTTTAGATGGCAGTTCTGGCAGGTTAGGTTATTTCCGGCAAATCGTTTAGACACATCCTCAGCCAACGGACCTATGAGTTCAGGTGTACGGGTAATAAGGTCATGCCCCAGCCTGATTAACCCGGCATTGGCTTGCTGGTCTGACAGGTCTGTGGCTATATCTCTGGGTCTCCAGGGTTCCGGCTCCACAGCTTTCTCATAGCTTAGCCATGCATCCGCCCACCCCAGCTGAGCCCCCAGAATTCCGGAAAAAGCAACTACCAGCAGTAAGCCGCAAAGCAACAACAACAGACGAATGCGAGCAAAGGCCGTACGGAACTCTTTCATACCCCTGAATTTCAATATTTTAAAATGAGACTCAAAGTGTTAGACCTCAGAAATTATAATTGAAAATAATGTCGGCATGAAAGAAGTCCGCCCGATTAATTAAGACATTATAGTTAGTCTGAATGTCTTCGGCCAGAAAGCGATAAGCAAGGTAAATCTCTGCAGTGATCTTACCATCTCCGGCAATGGGCTGGTAACGCAGGGAAGCGTCCCAGTGTACATGCGATGGTAAAGTATATTTGTTCTTCGGATAGTCGGTAGCCAATGGCATCTTGTTTTTTCCTATAGAAGTAAAGAAGCGATAGAGAGACTTATCCGTTACCCAAGACCTTTGCCACCTAAGCATTATGGCCCAAACATCACTCGCGCCTTCAACCCGGGTTCTGCGTTGAAACGTATAAAACGGCTCTCTCCCCCACTCCCGTGGCAACAGCAGTCGTCCATCCGCACTAATCCGGGATAGGTTCATCTGAAAAACATTTTTTTCCAAATGTTTTTCCAATCTGAGTCCCAGATACAACGCTAAATCATCCCTCTGATAAGTCAGGCTCTCAGCGGCATTGCCTCCATCGCCTAAACGGTTTTGTACTATGGCCATTCCGGAAATGTTTATGGCCGGATCAGCCAAATGGAGCTTAGACTCAGCAATAAAAGTATTGGTAACGTTCGGCACAAAGTAATTCCAAAGATTCATAGAGGCCTTTTCGTTGAGTTGTTGCTGAACATTGGCAATGAGCATTAACCCGGCATCGATCTGCCCTCTGTATTGAGCAGTATTGCCATCAAAGTCCACTCCCGTTGCACCAACACCAATGCTCTCCCCTACCACCTCAAAGGCTCCAGAAAACCGGGGGGCAACCCTCCGGATTATTCCGAGTTGCCACGAGGTAGATTCTGCACTATAGTTTTCATACCAAACACCCTCCATAGTATTGGGAAAGGGCCATGGCTCCGGGTTAATGATGGGCGACTCTTTAGTAAAACGACCCAGCGTAAGAAACTGACTCTTAAACTCTAGTTCGGCATTCAGTACGGGAAGACTAAACTGCGTATTGCCGGACATAAGTCTATCGTTCCAAAGGTTGCCCTCATAAATGGGACCCGATCCGGTTGCAGCATCTACACGCAGCAACCCGTCTTTAAAAGGTATATACACCCCATTGAACTGGACCGAAAACTTTAACCAGGGCTTTGCCTTATAGCTCGCCTTCAGCATACCCTGACCAATCAGAGCATTGAAGTCCGCCAGTTCTCCACGGTTGTGGGTAGATATATAACGGCTACCCAAGACTCCTTTAATTGACAGAGGTGATTTGTTGGTCTCTTTCTGCGCTTTGCCTAAAAAAGGAGTGCTTAAAAGCACCAGTAAAAGAATGAATCGCTTTATCACTAATGTGGAAGTTTATGCTTGATGCGTCCATATACATAGGTTCCTAGCAAACCCGATGCAATGGCTACCAATATAACGAATACACCATTACCAACTAAAATAAACATTGGCCCCGGACAGGCGCCTGTCATGGCCCAGCCCAGCCCAAATATGATTCCGCCAATTAGGTAACGGGCTATTGAAAATTTCTTTGGACTTATAACAATAGGCTCCCCCGACAGGGTTTTCATACGGGTTCGTTTTATGATTTGGGTGATGACGATGCCGAGCACTACGGCAGAACCTATTACCCCATACATGTGAAAAGCCTGGAATTTGAACATTTCATAGATTCTATACCAAGAGATGATTTCTGCCTTAGTGAGGGTAATACCAAAGACAATCCCAAGTACCAGATATTTAAGATATTTCATATGGCAACAGAATTAGAGCGTGAGTAAATGAGGGAGTAAAAGGTGGGTCATAAGTAAGCCACCAATAAAAAAGCCAATCACCGCAACAAGCGAAGCCGGCTGCAAATCACTTAGACCACTAATGGCGTGTCCGCTGGTGCAACCACCGGCATAGCGCGTACCAAAACCGACTAAAAAGCCTCCTACAACAAAAAACACCACTCCTTTTAGCGAGAGTAGCGATTCAAAGCTAAAGAGATCGGCTGGCACAAAACCATTTCCCGGATTATTGATACCCAACGCTTTAAGGTCGGCCACAGTAGCTTCGGAAATAGCCACTGAGGTGTCACTCATTAAGAACTGCGAAGCAACGAACCCTCCCAGTACCGTACCGGCAAGAAAAACGAGGTTCCAGAGCTGCTTGCGCCAATCGAAGGCAAAGAAATCGCACGACTTACCGGCACCGAATACAGAACATATATTTCTAAAATTGGCTGAAAGGCCAAAGCTGTTACCGAAATAAATAAGGGCGAACATGACAAAGGCAATAACCGGCCCGGCCACATACCACGGCCATGGCTGCTTAATAGCTTCTAACATTGTATTGATAAATTAATGGTTGGAAATAGCTGGAAAGAAATTCCGAACAAGGCCGGCCTCTAAAAGAGTTCATGTAAGCAGGCCGGCCTTGAGGGTTTTTGTTATCGGTTTATCTACTTGAGTGTAGAAGGACAGACATAGTCGGTAAGAGGAATACCAACTTCTCTTATGGCCTTTACTCCCCCTTGTACATCAATAATTTTGTCATAGCCACGAGACTTTAGTATCGATGAAAAGATCATGGATCTATAGCCTCCTGCACAATGGATGTAATACTCCGTGTCTTTCTCAATGCGATGCATTTCGTCATTTATAAAGTCTAAAGGAGTGTTTTTAGCCTTCTCAATATGTTCGGCCTCATATTCTCCCGGCTTACGCACGTCCAATACGTTGGCACTACCTTCCTCTAGCTTTTCCTTTAGCACCTCGGCCTTCACTGAGGTGATTGTATCTACCTCTTTACCGGCTTTTTTCCAGGCTTCGATACCTCCTTCAAGGTAACCCAGGGTGTTGTCGTAGCCCACTCGTGACAAACGGGTAACTACCTCTTCTTCACGGCCCTCTTCGGCAATAAAGACAATAGGTTGTTGCAGGTCGGGGATCAGAGCACCCACCCAGGGGGCAAAGCTTCCGTCAACTCCAATAAAGATGGAGTTGGGAATAAAGCCTGAAGCAAACTCCTGAGGTTTACGGGTATCCAATACCAGGGCTCCTTCGTGGTTGGCCATGGCTTCAAAAGTTTCTACATCGAGAGCTACCTTACCTCGCTCTAAAATTTTGTCTACACCATGCGTTTGGGCCGATTTATTCATGGCCACATTCTGGGCAAAATATTGAGGAGGGGGTAAAAGTCCGTCCGTCACCTCTTTAATAAACTCTTCTTTACTCATATCGGCTCTAAGTGCATAATTCACTTTTTTCTGATTCCCGAGACTATCCGTTGTTTCCTTGCTCATGTTCTTTCCGCAGGCGGAGCCGGCACCATGAGCCGGATACACAGTTACATCATCAGGGAGGGTCATTATTTTAGAGCGCAGGCTGTCATACAGCATTCCGGCAAGCATTTCCTGAGTAATATCACCTTTTTGAGCAAGGTCAGGGCGCCCCACATCTCCAATAAAGAGTGTATCTCCACTAAAAAGAGCCTGCTCTTTTCCTTTTTCGTCAATCAACAGAAAGCATGAACTTTCCAGCGTATGACCAGGCGTATGAAGTACTCTGATCTTCACTTTCCCGAGTTGAAACTCTTCTCCATCCGCTGCCTGGTGAATGGCAAATTCCGTAGTGGCTCCGGGACCATACACAATGGTTGCTCCTGTCTTCTGCGCCAGGTCGAGATGCCCCGAAACAAAATCGGCATGAAAATGAGTCTCGAATATGTATTTGATTTTGGCATTATTCTTTTCAGCCATATCCACATAAGGTTGGGTTTCTCTCAGTGGGTCTATAATGGCCACCTCTCCATCGCTTTCAATGTAGTAGGCTCCCTGGGCCAAACATCCGGTGTAAATCTGATCTATCTTCATTGTTCTTTATTATCGTTGTAAACTCAATTTTCAGTTCGTATAGTTCAAAGTAAACATCTTCTACTTTTATCGGTGGTAACTAAAGTTACACTAGGTATTGCGTTGAGTTACCAAGGCCACTTTTTCATTGGCATACTCCCCGGAGAGGCAGTAGTTTACCGCATCGTTGGTGGTCAGAAAAAACACCTCGCTGGCTTCGCCTTCAACCAACCGGTTTCGATAGAAAGTATCTCTTACAGGGCCAATTACCTCTGCATAGAGAATACGTATTCCTTTTTCGGCCAACGAATCCATCAACTCCCTCAACCCGATTACACCAGTGGCATCTACATAGGCCACAGAAGCGGCATCGAGCACCACAAATTTAAGCTTGCCATCTCTTTTATGGACCTCTGCCAGTATTCTATCTTTAATGGTTTGAATGTTGACAAAGGCAAAAGGTGCATCAACCCGCATGACTAACAGTTCAGGCCAGGTTTCCACATCAACAAATCGTTTCACATTTCGGTATTCCTCCAGTCCCTTTACTCTGCCCAACACAGCTATATGGGGATTGGCAGCCTTGAATAAAAGAATGAGGATGGAAAGCACTATGCCAGTAACTATACCGGGAACCATGCTAAATTGGAGGGTGACCAGAAAAGTAGCCAGCAACAATCCAAACTCTATTTTGTTGGTTTTCCACAAAGTTCGGGCATAGCCCAGATCTATAAGCCCAGCCACAGCCACCATTATAATGGAAGCCAAAACTGCATGCGGCAAATGATAAAAGAGTGGGGTAAGAAACAACAGGGTTAGAGCCACTAAAACAGCCGAAATAATGGATGCCATTGGTGTATTGGCCCCTGCCTGATAATTAACAGCCGAACGGGAAAAGCCCCCGGTAACAGGATAACTTTGAAATAGGGACCCCACTATATTGGCCGCCCCCAGAGCAACCAACTCCTGATTGGGTACTACTTTGTAATTCCTTTTTTTAGCTTCTATGGCTTTGGCCACAGAAAAAGCCTCCATAAAGGCCACCACTGCAATGGTAAGCGATAGTGGCAACAACTTTTGAAAAGTCTCCAACGAAAGGTCGGGCATAACCAGGGCCGGCAAACCTTGCGGCACATCTCTTACAATACTCACTCCGCGGCTATCGAGTCCTAAAAGGCTTACCGCGGCAATACCAAGTACCACGGCCAACAATGCCCCCGGCAATTTGGAGCTAATCTTTTTACTGCCTTTTATAAGAAAAATACCCAAAATGCCTATCAGTAAGGTAATACTATGGGTATCGTTGAGTTTTCCTATGGCACTCCATAGTATTTTATATACCTGATTGCTCTTTTCTAACTCTACCCCCAAAATGTATTTGAGTTGGTTGAGCCCTATAATGAGTGCCGCAGCCGAGGTAAAGCCACTAATGACAGGTTTCGACAACAGGTTGGTAATAAACCCCATACGTATAAGCCCCAGCAAAAGCTGGGCAGCTCCCATAAAAAAGGCCAGCATGATGGCATATGTAATATACGCCTCACTGCCTTCAGTGGCCATTACCGATACTCCCGTAGCTACCAACAGTGAATCCATAGCCACCGGAGCAACCGATAGTTGCCTTGAGGTACCAAAAATGGCATAGATGAGTTGAGGCACTACCGAAGCATACAAACCATAGACGGGAGGCAGCCCCGCTATCAAAGCATAGGCCATTCCCTGAGGCACAAGCATAACCCCTACCGTTAAACCTGCAAACAGGTCACCGTTGAACTGCGACTTTTTATAATTGGGTAGCCAGGAAAGTATTGGTAAAAACTGCTTCACTTTATTCTGATTTAGCTGACACAAAAGTAGGCCGGCTCAGAAGCTGTAAAAGTAACTAAAGTTACGGAAGGCAGAAGCTACCATGGCTGGCTACCATTGGGTTTAAGGCTCAACCTAGCATTTTCTCTGCTTTGGAGGTGGCTTTACACGCAAAATTGGCTCTCGGAGTGCCCGGCATCTCTGCCTTTTGGTGCTCGGTAATCGCACGGTCACCCTGCTTGTTTTTGCATATCATAGATTTTCCGGAAGGATTTTTAATAGCCTCAGGAATACTTAACTTGATCATAGCAAAATCTACCCTATGCCAACCTTAAGAATTATACTCCTTCTCATTTTTGCTTCTTTTTTAAGTTGTCAAAACACTAAAAATCAGACCGATGTAAAAATCCAGGCATCTTATAAAGACCTGACAGCTCTCTTCAAAGAATGGCGCACTTTTGAGCAGCCACCCTTGCACAATGAGGCTCCTGACTATAGAGAAACCACTTTTAACCAGAGGTGGAGAGAGTTCAAGAAGCTTCAAAACCGATTACTATCTATGGACACCGCGGGCTGGAGCATTTCCGAACAGGTAGACTATCATATTGTTTGGGCAGAGATGAATGGCTATGATTTTAACCATCGCATATTGAAACCATGGCAAAGAGACCCGGCCTACTACAAAGTCGTTTGGATGGAACGAAGCGATGTGCCAGCCCATGAAGGCCCAACCAATCACGGCACCGTTGAGGTATGGACTTATGACTTTCCTTTGAGTGCGGATAAGAGAGATAGTTTTTTGAAAGGAATTCAGGCTATTCCTGCATTTAATGATCAAGCCAAAGAAAACTTAATCGGCAATGCCAGAGATCTTTGGATAGCCGGTATAAGAGACATCAAAACACAATCGGCCAACCTTGCCTCCATAAAAACAAGGGAAGGCATTCTGGCAGACGAGGAACTGACCAAGGCCATAGATAAGGCCATTGCATCTACAAATAGCTTTGCAGAATGGCTGGAGACTGAGTCAGCCAATAAAACAGGCCCTTCCGGCATTGGTAAAGAAAACTATACCTGGTATCTACAAAATGTACATTTAGTACCGCTGACCTGGGAAGATGAGGTAATGTTGTTGAAAAGAGAGCTAGCCCGAGCATGGTCTTCCCTCAAGCTCGAAGAGCACCGAAACAGAACTCTTCCGCAGCTCGAAGCAGTAAGCTCTCCTGAAGCCTACAATGAAATGGCCGAGCAGTCGGCCAAAAGCTTGCTTAACTTTCTGAATAATGAAGACATAGTAAGCGTTAAAGATTACTTTGCTCCAGCCCTCAGGGCCCATCTGGGAGAATATATTCCCGAAGAAAAGCGCAACTTCTTTACCATTGGTGAGCACTATGATGCGCGCCCCTTATACTCCCATTTCTATCACTGGTTTGAGTTGGCCAGAATGGACAATGAACCCCACTCTAGCGAAATTAGAAGAGGACCTCTGCTCTACAATATTTTTGACTCCAGAAATGAAGGAACAGCCACTGCCGTAGAAGAAATGTTTATGCAGGCTGGCCTTTATAACGATGACCCAAGGGTTAGAGAAATTGTTTATATAATGATTGCCCAACGGGCAGCCAGAGGCCTGGGTTCACTCTATGCTCATGCCAATGAGATGACTATGGAAGAAGCCGGTGGAATCCACTCAGAATATACGCCCAGGGGATGGATGAAAACGGAAAAGGAGTTACTCATTTTCGAACAACATCTCTACCTCAGACAGCCCGGCTACGGCACCAGCTACATTACAGGTAAATACCTTTTGGAAGCCGCCATGGCAGATTATGCCCGCATAAATGAACAAGACTTTGAGCTGAAAGAATTTTTCGATCAACTCAATAGCATTGGCAATATCCCAATATCTCTGGGCCACTGGCAAATGACAGGAGTAAATGATCAGGTTCTGACCATAACCAGGCCGAACAAATGATTGGATTCTTCAGGAAAATAAGGCTTCAACTCATGGTTTCTCAAGAGAAAAGCAAGTATCTAAAATATGCCATTGGAGAAATTACTCTGGTGGTAATTGGTATTCTCATAGCTCTGAGCATAAACAACTGGAACGAAAGAAGGAAGACCCGAAATGAAGAGCAAGTTTACTTACTCGGGCTAAGGGATGAATTCCAATTCAATCAACAGGCCCTTCTCAAAGCATTCAGAATAAACGAAACCAACCTCAGGCACGCATTGGAACTGATTAAATATACCGGCCCGGGCACTCCTCAATTAACTGAGTCTCAGTTCGACTCTCTACTATATGGATCCATCGTCAACGAAGTGCAATTTTTGCCAAGTCCGGGCGTATTGAACGAGATTACCAATTCCGGCAAGCTGGGCAATTTTTCAGATGTCGAGCTTAAAAAAGCTCTGGCCTCCTGGGAATCCATTCTTTCCAGAGTTAGATTTCAGGAACAAGAAGAAGTACAGCGCACAAGATTAGGCATCTTAAATTTCTTGTCTGATAAAGTCAACGAAAGAAGAGGATCATATGCCAAATACGCAGCAGTTGTAGGCTTTGGGCCAAGCAAGTTTAAGGGCAACAACCAAAACGTTTTACAGCTTGAAGAATTCGAAAATAAGCTGCTGGAATTCATATTTACCAACACCTTTTTAAGGGATAACTACTACCCGCAACTCAGGGAGCGAATAGACCTGATCCTATCCCTTATCAACCAAAACATTGACCCATCTTCATAAAGCCTCCAAGCAGAGTAAACGAATATTCTAACATTGTACTTTTCGTGTTATCTTAAAGCCATGTCAAAATTCCAATTCCATAGCCTTTCGGTGTACCCATACCTGTTTATCCTGTTTTTTAGCCTCTCTTGCCATCCTTCCGGAGAGCAGGCCGATACCGACAAAACCTCGGGCAATCCGATTTTTGAAGGCTGGTATGCCGACCCCGAAGGAACTGTTTTTGGCTATGAGTATTGGATATTCCCTACCTACAGCAACCGATACAAACAACAGGTTTTCTTCGATGCATTTTCGTCTAAAGATTTGGTTACCTGGCAGAAACACGAGAGAATACTCGACACTACCATCATTAGCTGGGCCCGGCAGGCCATGTGGGCTCCTGCTGCTATTGAAAACAACGGCAAATACTTCCTGTTCTTCTCTGCCAATGATATACAGCGCCCCGGCAGCTCGCTATACAATGCCAACGACAACATTAACCACACGGGTGGCATTGGTATTGCCGTGGCCGATGCACCCGGTGGCCCCTATAGAGACTACCTGGGTAAACCCCTGATCGATGATTTCTATAACGATGCCCAGCCGATCGACCAATTTGTGTTTAAAGACACCGATGGCCAACACTATATTTTCTATGGCGGTTGGAGGCACTGCAACATTGGTAAGCTCAGTGCTGACTTTAAAGAGATTATTCCATGGGATGAAGAAAACCTTTTCAAGGAAATTACACCCGAGGGCTATGTAGAGGGCCCTTTTATGTTCCTTAGGAACAACAAGTACTACCTCATGTGGTCAGAAGGTGGCTGGACCAACGGTAGTTATAAGGTAGCCTACGCCATGGCCGATAAAGTAGACGGCCCATACCACCGAATTGGTACAATTCTGGAGTCCGATACCACCGTTGCCACCGGAGCCGGACATAACTCGGCCATCAATGTGCCCCATACAGATGAATGGTATATGGTATATCACAGACGCCCCATTCCTAACGAAGACCGTGACCACCGCGTGACCTGCATCGACAAAATGGAGTTCAATAGTGACGGAACCATTAAGCCTGTGAAAATGACATTTGAAGGCGTAAAAGCCCGACCCATAAAATAGCCACCACTTTTTTTCCACTGAACAAATAACTGATTATCAGTTATTTATAAATTAATGTCAAAAATTTTTAACATCATGTTAAACTTTATATACCTTTGGTACGTCATTTTTTACATAAGGTCAAATTTTATATACAACTAAAGTCATGTCATATCGAGAAAACAAAAACCTGGTCAACATTGTCAGTGCCATAGCGGTGCCGGCCATTTACTTTTTCTTCATTTTCAAAAACTCACCTTACGAACACATGGACACTGCCGAACTGCTTAAGTTCTGGGGTAAGGAAATGATGACCTACATATTGGTAGCCATTGGAGTGCGCATAGGTATAGAAATACTGTACTCTGTGCTCTATGCGGTAATTACCCGTGAGTCTATTCCAAAAACTGATGAGCGCGACAAGATCATTGAGCTAAAGTCTAAAAACATCAGTCAGGTTATTTTCATCTTCGGAATTATAGCCGGCATGGGTTCACTAGCCCTGGAAATGTCCGTAAACACTTTCTTCCTGGCTTTTCTTATTGGAGGAGTAATTGCAGAAATCGTTGAAAATCTGGTGCAGCTATTTTACTACCAAAGAGGCTTTTAATGGCAAAGTATAAAATTCAAAATAACATAAGAACACTCAGGTTCCTGAACGAAGAAATGACCCAGCAGCAATTGGCTGAAAAAGTGGACGTATCGCGACAAACCATTGTGGCTATAGAAAAGGGCAAATACTCCCCCACTCTGGAACTGGCATTCAAGATTGCCCAGGTATTTGAGGTTCCTTTACATGAAGTATTTTCTTATGAGCCGGAAGGCAAAAACTCAAAATAGCTTGGTCATTCCATTAATTAAATTCAAAACAACATGAAAAGGTATATCAGAAAAAGGTACTGCGGTCCGGAAGGGCTAGAAGTTGTGAACATACCAACTCCTGAACCGGCTGAGGATGAAGTGCTCGTTAAGGTACAAGCAACCTCTATAAACCCGGCCGACTCGCACACCATGCGAGGCACTCCCTACTTCTATAGGTTAATGTTGGGTGTTTCCAGGCCAAAAAACCCAAAACTGGGTGCCGACCTTTCAGGTATCATTGAAAAAGTAGGAGCCAACGTAAATCAATGGCAAGTAGGCGATGAAGTTTTCAGTGACATTCTTTCGGTGGGAGCAGGAGCCTTTGGTGAATACATTTGCGTAAAACAGCAACATCTGGTTAGAAAACCAAATGGCATCTCACATCAGGCGGCTGCCGCGGTGCCCCTTGCCGGAATTACTGCTTTGCAAAGCGTAACCAGCAACGGCTCATTGAAACCCGGCCAACAAGTAATGATTATAGGGGCCGGAGGTGGAGTAGGCACTTTTTTGGTGCAACTGGCTAAGCACTATGGAGCCGAGGTAACTGCGGTGTGCAGCACCGGCAAAGCGGAGAAAGTAAAAATGCTTGGAGCTACTGAAATAATAGATTACACCCGGGAAGATTACAGAAACTGCCAAAAAGCATTCGACTTCATAATAGATGCCGTAGGTAATTGCTCGGCCAGCACGGCCAAAAAACTACTCAAACCCAATGGCACCTGCCTGCTCATTGGCTGGGGCGGATTTGGCCACTTAATCAGCTATATTCTGTACGGTTGGTGGATAGGCCTTCGAACGGATAGAAAAATCAGCATACTGACAGCCCAATTCTCCACAGCAGACCTTAGCACTCTTGGTTCCCTGATAGAAGCCGGGGCCATAGTACCGGTTATAGACAAGATTTACTCATTTAAGGAGCTGCCACAGGCTATAGCCTATCAGGAATTGGGGCATTCCGGTGGCAAGGTGGTGGTTACACTTTCCAATGAATAACCACTCAGCAACTCAGCGCAACAACTGGGGCATTTCATTCACCGTTTCGGCAAGATATTCAGTCGATTAGGTGATTTTTTGAACACATTGCAGATATAAATATCAAGGTCATGAAACTCCTTATTTTTAAAACCAACATTGAAAACGAACTGAAGGTAAAAAAGGTCAATGCCTTACTGGCCTACAGCCCTGAAATTATGGACTGGTCAGTAGATCTGGAAGATAGAGACAAAATACTACGCATAGAAGCCGAAGACGAAGTTGTAGAGGCAGACATTATGGATATTGTGAACTCATGGGGACTACACTGTGAAGCACTGGAAGACTGACAGAGATTACTGATTTTTTGCTACACGGTACAGTCTTGCAGACTCTGATTTCTTTAGAAAATGCAGGACGACTATTTACCCGCATGGCTCGAAGTAAAAGGCACTCTACAAAACCTCTATTCGGTTGCGGTGCAGCTCAATTTTTTCCTGTCGTTCCAACTTCTTTAACAAACGCGAAACCACCACCCGACTGGTATTGAGTTCCTGTGCTATCTGCTCATGGGTTTTATGAATAATGTAAGAACCGGTGCTTTGCTTCTTGTCCAACAGGTATTTCATTAGTCGCTCATCCATGTTCATAAAAGCAATACTATCAACCGTGCTAAGCATTTCATCGAACCGATTGTGATAGGCATCGAAAATAAACTTTCGAAACGACTGATAACGAGCCAGCCAATGATCGATTTGACTCATGGGAACCATCCACAACCATGTATCTTCTTCCGCTACCGCTTTGAACGAAGACAACTGATTGCCCAAACAGCAGGAAATGGACATGGCGCAAGCATCGCCTCCTTCCAAATCATAAAGCAAAAGTTCTCGCCCGCTGTCTTCCTCACGCATCACCCGCAAAACACCGGAAACCACCAGAGGCATTTCCGCTGCTTTCATTCCCGGCTCAATGAGCGATTGACCCTGAATTATTTTCAAAGGTCTTCCTGTCTGAAGAATATCCTGCTTGAGGTCTTCTTCAAAACCCATTTGACTCAGTAGCTCGGCTACTCTCACATGCACACTTTCCATCGGTTATCTAAAGTTTAGATAAGGTTTACCTGCCGCCCAAAGTAACTCTACTTTGGCCTTTTCTATAGCCACCCGCTGCTTAATAAGTTTCACCTGAGCCTCCAGCAACTTGTCTTGTTGGAAATTGATTTTAAACAGGTCGCTTTCGCCCACATTGAGGTTAAAAATCTCGGCCTCCAGTAATCGTTCATAGTTGCTCACCGCTTGTTGTAAAAGGCTCACCATTTCGCGACCATTGACCATTTCAAAATAGGCACCCTCAACCTCATTAAGAATTTGCTGTTGCGCAAACTGGGTCTCAAAACTGGTTTGATCTATCTTAATTCGTGTTTGCCTCAACTTGGCCCTTTCCTTTCTCAAAAACAACGGAAACTCCACCTCCAGGCCAAACTTGTAGTTACTACCCAAAGCAATATCTGTGAAGTCGCCAGAGTAGTTTATGGGTGAATTAATGAAGTTATAATTGAGGTCTACTCTTGGTTTAAGGTTTTCTTTGGCCAGTCGTTCATCTACTCCCAACTGCTCTAGTTTAAAGCCTAACTTCTGAAGTTCAGGGTGATTCTGAACGGCAAAATCAAGAAGGCTGTCCAGTGATTCTTCCGGAAGGGTAAACTCGGCATCCCAACGTGGGGCTACATCATCCTGCAATTCCAATGGCTCCTCATTTTCACCCCACAAAAAGTTAGAAAGCATAAGGCCAGAACGCTTAAACTGAATGAGAGCGGCCTGCCTTTCCGTACTTCTGTTCTGCAGCGTAATGGCGGCCTGAACAGTATCTACAGCAGCTAGTTCGCCAAGCTCAAAGTCTACTTTAACTCTACGGTAAATTTCCTGTGAAATGACCAAACTCTGGTCAACCATTCGAAACTGAAAATAGCTGTAATACCAGTCCCAATAGGCCTTAACAGCCGAAAGCAGTGCCTTATTAATCATCTTTATGCGTTCAGCGTCTGTTATCTGGGCAAAAAGTTCAGCCTGTTGCACAGCTGCCCTTCGCTGGTCGATTAGCAAACCCCGGCCCACCGGCAAACTCAAACCGGCCGTTACTTGTCTAAAGTCTTCGCTTTCGGCAATAGAACGCTCCGGGTTTAGGTATACCCCACGGTTTCTGTCTACGCTAATCTTAGGGTCTACCGGAAACCACAGGGGCACTTTTAGAGTGGTGTTGAAAATATCGTAGTACTCCGTGTCTTTGTAGTTTTTCACATCCCAGTTACCGGTAAGCTTGGGATCGAAGGCTCCACGAGCCAGGCGAATTTCTTCACGAGCATTTTCGGGCAGTAAATCGGCTTGTTTGATCACCGGATGGTTGGCCAAAACTACTTTCACGTAGGCTTCGAGAGGAAATACCTCTGCACTATCGCTCGGTGCCACTATCTCGGCAATGGTTTTTACCTCAATTTGTTGCGCCAGCGTAGCACTTACGCACATAAAAAAGGATGAAAGAATAATCAGTACCTGCTTCATGAGCTTTTTACTTCTTTTCTTCTTTAACCAAAACCGCATCTTCCGGAGCCTCATACAAACTTGGAGGGAAACCATTGAGTTGACGCCATATCTCGTACCAAACGGGCACATTGTCTAGCATAACCCAACCTTTGGTACCTGAGCCCATTCGCAACTGTTGCGGCCACTCCTCTTCGGCCGGGTCTGGCGTTACTAAAATCCTGAACTCTCCCGGTCTGGACTCTACCCTGTCGATCACCTGTACCACACCTCCAAAAGTACCAACAGAAACACTCGGCCAGCCGGAAAACTGCAATGCCGGCCAACCATCGAACTCAATTCGCACTTTTCTACCCTTTTGAATAAGCGGCACATCCATGGCTTTCACATACATTTCTACTGCCAATCGAGGGTTCTCCGATATGATTTGCACAATGGACTCTCCCTCTTTTATGGTTTCGCCAACTCCTGCTTTGAGTGCTTTTACTACATAGCCCGACTGTGGTGCCACCAGCTGATAGTTCTGGGTGCGTATTTGATAGTTGCTAAACTGATTCTCCAGTTTGGCCAAACCGGCCTCTGCCTCAAAAACTTCGGCCGCAGTGTTATTCAGGTCAGATCTTGCCTTGCTGATTTTGTCCTGATACTCGGCTTCCACACCGGTAATATTTACCCGTGCATTAATCACTTCCGTTTTGGATTCCAGAAATTTATTTTCAGCACTAATGAGCTTCATTTTTGCCTCCTGATACTTAGATTCTAACTCCTGAAACTTGGTAAGGGCAATGTTTCCGGCCTCATAGCGCTGTTTGTTCCGGTAGAATATATTTTCCTGGTTGGCATATCTTACTTTCTCGGCCTCATAATCTACACTATCGCTCGTCAGCTTAAAACGAGACTGCCTGAGCTTGTTTTGCGCCTGCTCCAACTTAACTTTCATTAAGTTTTGCAGTGCCTCAATCTGATTTTCCAGTTGGGTAATTTTCTCCTTCTTGGAATCTATACTCTGTCTTTTAGCCTCAATCTGTTCCTGGGTACGCTGCAATAATTGCGGATCGAAATAGTCGTCTTTTACCTCTGAAAGAGTGAGAATGGTATCTCCTTTTTCTACAAATTGCCCTTCAATTACATGCCAGGCTTCAATTCTACCTGCAATGGCCGATTCTACCGACTGAGGTCTTTGCCCGGGAGAGAAGGCAGTTACTTTTCCCTTTCCTCTTATGTTTTGCTGCCAAGGAAAAAACAATAGCACAAAGAAGACCAACGAAATGGATACCAACACCTTGGCCAGAAGCTTGCCGGCATTAGGAGTTTTGAGGGTTTTGAACAAAATGCTTTTCTGCTCTACACTCCTGTTATCGGTTTGTTCAGAAATATTCAACATAAGCTTATCCGTTTACCAGGTCTTGTAAATATCCTTTAGAAAGCAATTCTTCGTAGGTCGAATCGGCCTTAATCTGGCCGTCCTCCATCAGTACCACACGGTCGCAGGCCGACATCACGGCCGGATCGTTAGAAACGGCCACCACAGTGCACACACTCATTTCCATAACCAATTGTATGAGCTTGAGCTTCTCCGAACGCTGAAACATATGAAAGAAGTCGTTCAGAATCATGAGCTTAGGCTTCTTAACCAGGCAACGTGCCAATATGAGCTTGCTCACAAAAGAAGTGGAATATCCTTTGCCTCCACTTAAAATATGGGTATTCATTCCGTTAGGCAACATGTTCACCTTGTCTTGCAAGCCAACCAGGCGAATGGCCTCAATGGCATCGCTCACAGAAACCTGAGGTTTGCCCACCGTTACGTTGTCCAGAATTGTACCTTCAAAAATATCTTCCTGAGACACATTCTTGGCAATCTTATCGCGTAGATTGGTGAAATCCAGGTCTCTCAAACTGTATCCGTTAATGGTGATAAGGCCTTTGTACTTATGATTGAGTCCGGATAACATGTTGGTGAGAGTGGTTTTGCCCGACTCGTTGCCTCCGGCAATACACAACTTGGTTCCGCAGGCAATGGAAAGGTTAATATTCTTGAGGCTTAGATCGTCAGCACCAGGGTACGAGTAGTTAAGGTCTTTTACTTCGATAGAAAAACCACGGTCTACATCTTCCTTGCGTAAATCAATCCCACCAACTTTTTCAAGCGGCAAATCAGTTACCTGGCTAATTTTATCTACTGCCGTGAGCATATCATAGACCACATCCATGTAGGTGATAATCTTTTCCACAGAGTTGAGAATAAGGATAATGATTACCTCAGAAGCTACGAACTGTCCGAGGGTAATTTCCCGATTAATAACCAGTGAAGTACCAATAATGAGGAGCCCTCCCGTAATGGCTGCCTTAAACAGTACAATGTAACTGTATTGTGTAATGAGTACCCGGAAATGGTTCTTTCTGTTTTTGAGGTAGTTGTTTACGTTGTACTCTGTCTTCTTTATGGGCAGGTTGGTATTGCCCGAAATTTTGAAGGAGTTAAGCACCCTGGCGATTTCTTCCAACCAATACACCACCTTATACTTGTACTTAGACTCCTGAATGGATGACTCCAACCCCTTGGGGCCGGTTAATCTGAAAATGAGCACCAAAGTAAGTACCAGCACCAAACCAAAAAACACAAAGAATGGGTGGTAGAAAGAAAGAAGCAGCAAACCAAAAACTATCTGTATTACGCCTGACATCAGGTCGCCCAGCAACTTGGGCAATCCCTTTTGCAGAGTAAGCACATCAAAGAACCGGTTCATAAGTTCGGGGGTATGCAGGTTAGAAAGCGCCTCCACTTTCATGCGTGGAATTCGGAACGTAAACTCCAGTGCTGCTTTGGTGAAGATTCTTCGTTGAATATATTCCACTAGGGTTATTTGCATAATTTGTAGCCCTCCGGCCGCCAAAATGCCAAGCAACACAAGCCCTATAAGCAGGTATATGGAGCTAAACACCACGCCACCGGAAACCAAT
This sequence comes from Roseivirga thermotolerans, assembly GCF_014653175.1. Classification (GTDB taxonomy): domain Bacteria; phylum Bacteroidota; class Bacteroidia; order Cytophagales; family Cyclobacteriaceae; genus Roseivirga; species Roseivirga thermotolerans. Next base: position 363,001 of record NZ_BNAG01000002.1, on the reverse strand, counting down.
TCAACCGTAGCCTGAATGCCCAATGGCAGGGTGAGCGATACAATACCCACAAAGGCTGCATAAATAAACACATAGAAGATGTCTTTCTTTTCCTCTCCCAATACCCTTAGCAGTCGCTTTACGGGCGAAAGAGGCTTAGGCACCTCGTCTTCGTCATGCTCAGACACCAGGCTCTTGTAACTAAACGTGCCCAGCAGAATAATCTCGCCACTCTCGTTTTTGATTAAACGGCCCTCAAGTTCTTCAAGGGTTATTTCCTGAGTCTCGCTTTCCGTTACTTCCTGAACAACCACCTCACCCTTCTTGTCCTTGTGAATAATTACCGGAGCAAAACCCGACTCAGTAGTCTTCAGGGCAATCAAAGGAATGCTTACTTCCTTAAGAAACGGAATCAGTTCATCGTCTTTCAACGGCTGATCGAGCAAAACCACCCGTACTTTGTTGGCCGACTCTAGCAAGTCACGCTTAAATTCGTACGATTCATCGATGGAATACAGCCGGGTACCCACCTGTAAATCCTGGTACAAAGCATCTTCGATGCCTTCACCCAGCAATAGCTTTACTTCTTTTATGGTGTTAGCAATGTGCTGATTGGTCATGTTTTATTCTTGAATAGCTTTTAAAACTAATTGATGGATAAACTCATAGTTTTGAGTATATACCTTGTCATTGGCTCCTGAATGATCGGTAAGTGAAGGCAAATGCTCCGAAAAGAAGACTTGCTGATGAGCCGCCTGCAAACAGGTACTTATCAGCGAATGGGCATACGGATAATCAGGGTTTATCTCCTTAACTATATCTGCAATGCGCCCACAGAGCGATTTAACCCCTCTAAAAAGGCCAAAGCTGTTGTCATGATCTACCTGTTTGGTTAGATATGTTTTGTCAAATTCATTAATCACTATGCGCTGCAAGGCTGTTTCGTCTACATCTGGAAATGAATTATCGTATGTCTTTTTCTCCGTTACCAAGCGCAAAGCTTTTGATAGTCTCAGGTAAGGGTCGGCCACGTTGTTGGTCTCAAATTCAATCTTATACTCCAGCCACGTCCAGTACCACGTAATAAGATACACCAAAAGCTTGTGTTTGTTTTCAAAGTATCGATATATCGAAGCTTCGGTAGAATCTATAACCAAAGAAAGTTTCTTGAATGTAAAGGCTTCGAGCCCCAACTCGTCAATCATTTGAATGGATTGCTGTACTATTTTTCTCCCCAATTCGGTGTCTTGAGGATCTTTTAAATACAGGCATTCATTCATTTGCAACTTAAGCAGAGTGGCCATGCATTAGTAGGTTAATTTTACTTTAGATAATGATAGTATTACTATTGTTAAAATCAGTAATACAACGTAGGCAGTTTAATTTTGTTCATTGGCTGCGAAAAAAAACGAGAATATTTTTTCAATGAGGTTTCAAACCCCTGACTTACAGAAGACTACGCGATAAAATATTTCAGACCGGGCACAAAAAAAGGATCACTCCCCAGTGATCCTTTCCGTATTTTTACAAATACCCCCAAATAACAAAAGCGGGGGACGATTACTCGCCCCCACTCACCCTGTTTCAACTAGTGTTAAAACAGGATGCCAAGGTACTGTTCAGAACCAGACTGTCAATAGGAAAACCTACCTTGGTCTATCTCCTTTCAGCTTCGCCTTACCCGAGCCACTTCGTGACAAGGGAGGGTGAATTTTGCAGCTTCCAGCATTTACATGCCAATGCCTATTTATACTAAGAACAAGTCTTTTCTAAATTCCTCGCTCTCGTGGAGTTTGGCGCACCGTTTCCGGTGGGGCATTGCAACGCAGCTCGTGGCTGCGTTGGCCGTAACATACATTACGGCCGCTTCTCATCTACGGCCTGCTTTAATCACCTTTCAGCAGAAAGATTTTTAAAACGTCTTCAGATTACTCCCTTTCAAAGTTGTGATCTGGCACCTGTGGAGTGAGTCCCTGAAAGCCTCAGTTCCACACCACTGAGACTATTGCCTCAACGGTCGATTCGAAACGTTTGCTGTTTCAGATTTACCTGAGTAAACCCTTTCATTACACTTTTTCAGGCTTCCCCTGAAGAGAGATTGAAGCCATGCTTCAGTTCTTTATCCCTCACTTGGTATGTCTAAGGTATCCTTAATAATTTTACGCGCAAACTTTGTAAGTCCTTAGTTTTCAACAAGTTTCCCACTCCCTAATTCACAAGGTTATACACAGGGTTATCCACATAGTTATACACACATCTCTCAGCTTCAATCATTTAACATCTTCTACCTCCTATTTAAGCCTCTTTCGGTTTCCATAAGAAGCTTTCTATCTTATACTGCCATTTGAGGCATTTTCACTAAAATTGCAGCCTAATTGAAACGACCATGAGCGAAAACGAAAAGCACGAATCCCTGAACTTTATTGAGCAAATGATTGAGGCTGATTTGAAATCGGGCAAACGACAGGCCGTGCATACCCGTTTTCCTCCTGAGCCCAATGGCTACCTGCATATAGGTCATGCCAAATCTATTGTGCTCAACTTTGGCCTGGCCGAAAAATACAATGGCACCTGCAACCTTCGGTTTGACGATACCAATCCGGTAAAAGAAAGCACCGAATATGTAGACGCCATTAAGGCCGATATCGAATGGCTTGGTTATGAGTGGAACGGAAAGGCGCGTTATGCTTCAGATTATTTTGAGCAACTCTACACGTTTGCCGTAGCCCTCATTGAAAAAGGACTTGCCTATGTAGATGAGCAAACAGCCGAACAAATAAGTGCAGGTCGCACCAACCCTTCTACCCCCGGGATTGAAAGCCCGTTCCGAAACCGACCGGTAGAGGAAAACCTGGACTTGTTTAAACGAATGCGCGATGGTGAATTCGAAGAAGGCTCGCATGTACTTAGGGCCAAAGTAGATATGAATTCGCCCAATATGCATATGCGCGACCCTATTATGTATCGCATACGCAAGGTGAAGCACCACCGCACAGGCGACCAGTGGTGCATTTACCCTACCTATGATTTTGCCCATGGGCAGTCGGACTCCATAGAAGAAATTACCTACAGCCTTTGTACCCTCGAGTTTCGTGACCACCGGCCTTTATACGACTGGTTTATAGAGAAACTGGGCATATTCCCTTCGCAGCAAACCGAGTTTGCCCGGCTAAACCTGGGATATACTGTAGTGAGTAAACGTAAGCTGCTACAGTTGGTAGAAGAAGGGCATGTTTCCGGCTGGGACGACCCCCGAATGCCTACCATAAGTGGTTACAGACGCAGAGGCTACACCCCGGACTCCATTAAGAACTTTATTAAAAAAGTTGGAGTAGCCCGGAGAGATGGCATAACAGACATTGCCTTACTGGAACACTCCATAAGAGAAGACCTGAATAAGAAAGCTAATCGTGTTTTTGGTATTCAAAATCCGCTAAAAGTGGTGATTACCAACTGGCCGGAAGATAAAGTAGAAATGCTTCAGGCCGTAAACAACCCTGAAGATGAGTCGGCAGGAACTCGTGAAATGCCATTTTCGCGCGAAATTTATATTGAACGAGACGACTTTATGGAAGATCCTCCATCGCCTCGAAAATGGTTCCGCCTTGGCCCCGACAGAGAGGTTCGGCTGAAGTATGCTTACATTGTGAAATGTACGGGCTTTAAAAAAAGCGAATCGGGAGAGATTGAAGAAATCTACTGTGAGTATGATCCGGAAACAAAAAGCGGACAAGACACCAGTGGTAAAAAAGTGAAAGGAACCCTGGGTTGGGTATCTGTGGCTCATGCCGTTGAAGCAGAAATCAGGCTTTACGACCGTCTTTTCAGAACAGAGAACCTGAACACTATAGAAGACGACTACCTGAATCACCTCAACCCCAACTCGCTGGAGGTGATTGAGCACGCCAAGCTGGAGGCTTCATTGGCCCACGCAAAGCCCGGAGACCAATTTCAGTTTGAGCGTCAGGGATACTTTATTGTAGATAAAGACAGTTCTTCTAACAAATTGGTATTTAACCGCACAGTGACACTAAGAGACAACTGGGGTAAACAGAATTAATGGTTAAATTCATGAGACTAACACTCATGAAATGACCCTTCGACTACCCGTCTTTTTTTGTCTTCTATTAATGACTCTAAATGCTTTTGAGCTTACTGCATGGCAGCCAACTCAAAAGCATTTTCTATTAAAAGAACAGGCCGATTCGCTCTATAAAGCTCAGCAATGGGCCGAAGCCCTGGCACTTTTTCATCAATTAAAAAACCTGTCTTCATCCGATTCAGACAGGGCATCCCTCCTTTCCAAAATAGCCCGTTCGTATTTTAATCTTTCCCGCATTGACGATGCCATTGAAGCCTATGAGGAAAGCTTGCATATTCGTTCACAATACCTACCTGCAACAGACACCTTGCTAGCTCCTACCTACGCTATGCTCGGCTATCTGTACAGGTATTATAAATATGACGATCGCAAGGCGCTCCTCAATTACAGGCAGCAGGCCCATTGCATTGAAGACCACCCTGAAAGCTTCGATGCACAAACCTCTTTTTACAATGCCTATAATCTGGCTACTACTTATCGGTTAATTGAAGACCATGAAATGGGGCTCAACTATGCATACAAAGCCCTGCAAATTGCACACAATGAAAACAACGATGGCTTTAGAAGCCTGAGCTATTCTGTAATGGCCAATCTGTACAACGCCCTAAACCAAAATGAAAAAGCCATAGCAGCCTATCAGGCTAAGATTGAACTTACACCTGCCTCATCCAAAACAGCCACTGAATTGGTTACAGATTATAACAATATGGCCACGGCCTATCTGGACTTGAATCGGACTACTGAAGCCGAACACGCTTTACAGCAAGCCATTGATCTCCAACAAGGAAAACCCATTTCGGCTCGTATTTGGCTTATTTACGGCAATCTACGTGTAAAACAAAATCGGCCCACAGCTGCAAACAGGCTTTACAACAATGCACTGAACAACTCCAATAGCAACAGGGAAAAAGCAGTGATTCACGCCCAAATTGGCAGGGCCTATGAAGACCACAATCACCTGCACCAGGCCATAAGCCACTACAACCTGGCCATTGAACTGGAAACCAAAGAAATGTTGGGAGAGGCGGTATCTCTCTCCGAGGTTTCAACCCCCAATCCTTTTCTTTTCAGAGTTCAGAGTCACCTTGCTCGCAGCAAAGTGACGCTTTTTAAAACCAGTTCGGAATACCATTGGCTCAAAGAAGCTCTCGATAGCTACGACCGTCTGTTGGATTTTGCCGGCAGGCAGCGAGAACAGTTTGTAACAGAACAAGCAAAACTGGCTTTTCAGGGTTATGCACATAACCACTATGAATCGGCTTTAGAGGCCCTATTTTTAAGTAAAGATTCCCTACCGGCCGAAGAGGTATGGAATAAAGCCTGGGCATATATGGAAGACAGCAAGGCTCAAGACCTCCTTGAATCTATTGGTAGGGCCAAAAACTACGCCTTCATAGCGGTAAGTGACTCCATTCTTCAGGCCGAAAGCGATCTAAGAGACAAACTGGTACGCCTTACGGCCAGTTTGCAAGCTTGCGAAGTGTCTGCCTGCCCCGACTCTCTCATTATAAACCGCAGAAGGCAACTGCTGCAGATTAACGAAGACCTGGAGCAGATAAGACTACTTGTAGAAGAGCAATACCCAACCTACCATCAGGCCCTGGCCGGTAGCAAAGCCATTTCGCTAGATGATTATGCGAAGCAGATGGAAAACAACCAGACCATCATGTATTTTATGGGGCAACACTATGTATACTACCTGGCCATAGCGGGTAATCGAGGAGCGTTTGGCCGCCAACCCATAGACCATCAGTTCACACAGGAACTAAATAATTTTCAGAACCTGGTACACCACAGGCTGCTCTTCGCAAATAGAGAGTCTGTCGATTTTCGCACTTTCACCAACTCAGCTTATGCTTTATACACCAAACTAATACCCTCAGGGTTCAAAGGTTCTTCACAACAGTTGACCATCATTCCCGATGGTGCCCTCAACCAGCTTCCTTTCGAGGCACTCCTTACCCGGCTTCCATCCCACAAAACCATTAACTACAAAAGCCTCGACTACCTGATTCATCAAAAGGAAATTGCCTATGCATTTTCGGCTGCCCAACTGTTGAGCCAAATAAGAGCACAAACCACCACCAAACCTGCTAAAGTCATTGCCTTTGGAGAACCAGCCTCGCAGGAATTCAGCTCCTTAAAAGGCTCCACAACCGAGCTGCAATACATTAAAGAGTCGGTTAAAAACAGTCGATTTTATAGAGGGCCAGCAGCTACTAAAGCAGAATGGCTACAGTCGGTAAAGTCAGACCACAATATTCTGCACTTGGCCCTTCATGCCTCGGCCGATACTCTTACTCCCTTGTATTCAAGTATCTATTTTAGCCAAGGGGAAAATACAAACAACAGGCTTCAGCTTTATGAGCTATATGAATCAGGAATTCGTTCTCAGCTGGTTATTCTATCGGCCTGTGAAACCGGCCGGGGCAAATGGCAAAAAGGAGAAGGAGTACTTAGTTTGAGTAAGGGCTTTAGCTATGCCAATAACCCCAACCTTATTATGTCTTTATGGAAAGTAGCCGACCGGGCTACTGCAGAACTTTTTAAACAGTTTTATAGGGAAATAGCTGCTGGCCAACCTGTGGGCAACTCGCTCAGGCAGGCAAAACTCCAATACCTCAACCGGGCCGATGAGCTAAGTGCTCACCCCGCCAACTGGGCCGGATTCATTCAACTGGGCAATGCCAGACAAACTTTTGAGCCTGCGCCCCAACAAAGCCGGGCTTACTGGCTACTGGCTCTTGCTCTGACCACAATAGGCATGGTAGTGTTAAAAAAAGCCCGGACCAAGAAGGACAATATTCTTGAGCCCAGACTTTGATATTGCTAAGCGCAACCACAAACAATCCACTGCCAAAGCGTGTACAGTATGTACACTATAGAGGCAGCACCAACAGCGTACCCTCCAAAATAAACTGGCGGAGGCGGTGGTGGTGGCTTGTGGTCTTCAAGTACTCGGTTGTCTGTGCTGTCATCATTATCAGTTTCACTCATGGCTTATTGGTTTTGGTTAAAAAATATTACATCTCTTGTAGGAGTTCATTTGCCCTTTCTGAATAAGACGAATCGCCCTCTGCCAATACCTTCAACTGTTCCTTTGCCTTTTCAGTCTCTTTTGTATGTAAGTAACAAAGTGCCAAATACCATCGCGCTTGGCTTACAAGTAGACCTTGCCTTCGGAGTACATCTTGCAAGTGCTCTATGGCTTCGGCATGTTCGTTCAACACCATATGAGCCTGAGCACTATAAAACAGCACATACTCTTTCTGTTCTGCTTCTAGTATTTGGTTAAAGAGCTGCACAGCTCTTTCATAGTCTTCATTGTCATAGGCCAAAAAGGCCTGTTCTTCTTTAGTAAGTGTTTCGTTGCTACGCGTATTGGGAAGCACCACATTCGCATATACCTCAAAATAATTATTGTACAGCCTTTTATGGCTTTGGTTTGCTCCAAAATACCAGGCCACAACACTTACTACTCCCACCAGAAAAACGGCAGCCCAGCGCATAATCAGCGAAGACCCCAAACTTCTCTGCTCACCTTTCGGCTCTTCTAAAGGGTTTCCAAGATCTTTTTCCCAAGAATCCATAGTGTGCCTCAGCGCATTTCTACCTGCTTGCTCTATCCCCTCCTTCAGAGCTACAAAATCCTCCTTCAGAGCTAGAAAGTCTTTGTCTTCGGACAGTCGATGCTCTACCGCAGTCCGTTCCTCTGCCGACAACTGGTCGTTCAAATATTGTTCTATACGCTCTAAGTCTCTTTCCTTCTCCTCCATCTAATTCCCTCCGGTAAATAGTTTTCGTAGTCTGTTCAAACACTTATACTTCAAATTCTTGGTCGTATCAGTGTTTTTATATTCCAGCGCCAGCGTAATCTCCGCCAGGCTCATTTTCTTATAGTAGTATAGTTCCAGCAATTTCTGACAGGGATCTCCTAACTGATGTAATGCCTGTTCAACCTTGTTGAGCAGCGATTCTCTGCTCAATCGTTCGTCAGTCGATTCTGCCTCAAAGCGGCCCGCTTCGGGCTGCTTTAACCTAAGCTCGCGCAACTCCCGGATTTTGTTTTTCCCAATACCGAAAATATACGTTTTAGGATCGCTGGTAAACACCTGCAACTTGCCCGAAACCACATTTTCATAGAACTGTACCATGCTGAGCTGGTAGGCCTCTTTGCACTCTTCAAAATCAAGATCGAAGTGTTTGTTGGCCCATACCATAAACTCACCTCTGTACATTTCATAGACCTTTTGCAATTCAGCATTGTCTCCGCGCCTAATACGGTCAATCAGCGATCCGCTATCCATTCAAATGCTATCCTTTAATGATCTTATAGTGAAAAAGGTAACCCTCCACTATGGAAAGATTTCTCAAAAACTCATTCAAAATAGACAATTGTATGCTTAACAAAAAGTAAGGCACCCCTGAGTCGCTCAGGCGTCTTTGAACGGTAATTCAATTTTTTTTCTTTTGCCTGGGTTACCTTTTTCTATTTCTCCCATTAAGGGTGCTAAAGTTTCTCGAAAACGCACCTTAAAATGAGAGAACACCTTATCATAAAGCTCCATAAACCTGTTTCCGGGCAGTTCAGCTCCTGGCAACAGCTTATTCATGATAAATCCTCTCCACAATTTTCACTTGCAGCCGATGTAGACTCCATACTGGAGAAAAACCAAGTACCCGTTTGGGTAACCCATGAATATGAAAAGGCCAAAAAGTCAGGATGGTCGCCCACAGAAGTAAAGAATGGGCTCAACCGAATCTACCGTCTGATTCTTCGTAACAAAGCCAGCATACCCCAAAGCCTGGTAGACCAAATAGCCTTGCTTCCGGAAGTAGAGTATGTTCGAAAATTTGAAATTGCATCGGCCGAGCTGCCAAAGTACGAAGCCCATTCAGTACTGAACGACCAGTTTCCACAGCGAGCGCAGGAAAAAATCATAAAAGAAGCCCATCGGTTCACCCAGGGCCACCCCACCATAAAAGTGGCCGTGTTAGACACGGGCATTACGGCTACCCATCCGGAGCTGCGCCATGCCCTCTTAGACGGAAAAGACTTTGTAGACATTATAGATGGCCAAAGCGACTTTGTTGGCGATTTTTTAGGTTTTGATAATGATCCGGGCGATGAGGTTGGCCATGGCACTCATGTAACCGGCATTATAGCTGCCCGCGGGCTTCATATGCCCATGGGGCTTTCGCCACGCTCAAAAATTATTCCGGTGAGAGTACTAGGGGCCATGAGGAAAGGTGACTCAGTGGTTGGTGCCGGCATAGTTGATAATATCAATGCTGGGTTAAAATTCGCCATCGATGCCAAGGCCGACATTATTAACATGAGCCTGGGCATTAAACATTCCGGTGGCGGCCTCCCTCACAAGGAGGTAATCGACTATGCCAAAGACGAAGGGGTAACCATTGTGGCTGCAGCCGGCAATGACGGCAGGCACCAAATGTATTATCCCGGAGCTAATCCTTATGTAATTGCCGTTGGTGCCTTAGATACCAACGGTGAAATTGCCCCCTACTCCACCTACGGTGCCCACATATCCTTTGTGGCTCCGGGCACCACTATTTACAGCACTTACCTGGAAAATAAGTATGCCTACTCTAGCGGCACCAGCCAGGCAGCTCCTTTTGTAACCGCACTTATTGCGCTTATGAAGTCTTATGCCAAAAAACGAGACAAAGCCCTCTCCGACTCGAGCATTAAAAAACTACTAATGCTCACGGCAGATCGAAAAACAAGAAAACTAAAAGAAATGAAAACCGGCTTCGGTGCCGTCAACCCTGTTGACGCCCTTAAGCTACTGGATTATAAGTTAAACTGATACACATTATGAAAACCAAAAACGAAAACAACGGCACCGTAGAATCAGTAGGTTTAGACTACCAATTACTGGAACTGGTAGCCAATGAATTTAGAATTGCAGCTCCCCGGCTAACGGCAGATGAGCACAGCAAACATGCCCTCAAAATCCTTAAAGAGAAAGCCTCTAAGGAGCATCAAGCCAAGAGGCAAGAGCTTATTAAAGCGGGCTACTCCCTCACTATCGATGAAGTGAGTAAAAAAATCAATAAGAGCGGTATACACAATACCCTCCGGTATCTGCTGGCCGAAGAAAGCCTCTATGTAACCATTCTTCATGAGGTGATTCTCAAAGAAGGAATTACCGATACTCAGGGTATATACTCCAGAGTATCGGCCCTGACCAATCGCATGAAAGTAGAGTTCTTCAGCGAAGCTATCAGGCATGTAATGGACGATGCCAACATTGACAAACAAGCGGTTTCCATCAAAGCCCTATTAACGGAGGTGATAAAGAAGAACCCCTCTATTAATGCCACTCAATCGCCCATCCTAAAACTTATCAATGAACTGGACGATTTGGGCCTTATTCCTGATCTCATTGAGGCCTTCTTTTCGCGCCCCAAACCTGAGGTAGACCCTTCCAAAGCCACCGATGAAGTCAAAAAATCAATGGCCAATTACCTTATGAGTGTAGGTCTGGTGGTCACTCAGGACGCCATTAACAACCCCTCTCAAAAATTCGATGAAGCTCTGTTTTACGCCTATGCTCAGGCCATTAAAAAAAGCTCGAACGGTGAAGACCCCATAAGTAATTTGTATTCCAACACTTATGACAGCGAGTGGGACTATTCGGTAGATACCTTTGAAACGATTGAAGAACAAGGAGTAGACAAAGAAAATATTTATGCCGCTGCGGCTCTTTTCTACATTAAAACACTAGGCGATGACCTGGGTATTTTCAGAGTTGCCGATGCCATTATTCTGGCCTGGACTCAAGGCCGACTGGACATTCCACAGGGAGAAACCTCCTCAAAGTTATATCGCTACTACAAGCTTCGTGAAGAACGCACCACTATGGAAGAAAGAGCCATGTTCTACAAACAGGTGCTCAACATTGGCGATGCCGAAATGCTCGATAACATGGTGGCCAACGAGGAGTTCTCACAACTGTGGGAGGTGCTCATGGAAGAAGTTGTACGCTACATAGAAAAATATGAGTCGGCCGACAGCCCCGATTATATTTCAAAAACCCCTGTTTACCAATCGCTTAAAGACATCCAGTATAACCTTACCACTCGTACCAGCGGCATGGTAAAAGCCATGACCCGCGAAATGTACGCCCACCTGCAAAGCGCCATTGAGATACTGCGTGAGCAAACCGTAGTAGACCAACTGGGCTATGGTTATCAGAAAAGCATGTGGAAGGTAATAGAGCGCGTAAGCCAGTCAGAGTTTGACTCTATTCCGAACGTTTCGGCCCTGAGAAGAGCTGCCATAGAAGGCAATAAGCTGTTGCGTTGGATAGCCGATTTCGATGAAGGTTCTGTTACAGAAGAAAACTTTGTTGAATTCCTTCACATTGCCGAGAACTTCATCATATCTCAAAGTCAACTCATTGATAATGATGACAATGATGGCTATAACGAGAGAGAAATTGACAACATGTTGGATGAGGATAATGATGATTGGGACTTCTAAACCCAGAGGCCACCATTCACTCATGTTCAAAAACCATTAAATCATTTCAACGATGACACAAGAAGAACAATTAAAGGAAATAGCCCGGTCTAAGGCGCGCAATGCCCTGGCACTCTCCCCTTCTTTCAGAAGCATGCCCATAAAAGACCAGAAGTCTATTTATAGAGAAACCGTAAAAGCAGAATACGACAAGCTGGCCCACCAGAGTGGTTTAACCACCGCCATGGCCAATGTACCCAAAGCCAGCGACAACATTGACGACAGTCGCCATGCCCCCAATTATGAGGCTGGAGTGGATGCCTTCAAAGACCTTCAGGAAGACATTAACTTTGCCGATTTTGTAGGGGACTTACTGCGTTCGGTTTTCGATGCCAACATGGACGTAATGAAGTCGCAAACAGACGATTACATCCGCCTGATGAAACAGGCCACAACCGATTTGGCCTCTTTCATCAACAAAATTGATGATACCACCACTTTTGCCTATCTGGCCGAAAACAACAGCGATGAATTCGGCATGTCTTTTCAAGACCTGGATGATGACTCAGACAGCGGCAATAGTGGCGATGGACAAAAGACGGTGCTAACAAACTCAAACGGTGAGCCTGTAGACCTGGGAGACAACCAGATAAAAGCCAAAATAATGGAGGCTAAAATAGCCATGGCCAAAGAACACCGTACCGCTTTGCGCGAAATGATACTCATGGGGGTTACGCGCCTGGTGGTAGAAAAAGGTAAGGTAAAAGCCGGGGTAGTGTTCGACTTTAAGGCCAACCGGAATGTGCAAAAACAAGACAAAGCACTTAATAAAAACTCAACCTCCAGTGGCAAGTCGAGCCGTGTTGGTGGAGGTTTGTTTGGCATTTTCAGAGCCGGAGGTGGTAGCACAAGCAGTACCAGAAACACCAACATGAGCGTGAGCTCGGCCAAAAGTGTGGCCAATGACGAACTCAAAGCCAAGCTTATGGGTGAAGTGGAAATTGTGTTTAAGACCGACCACTTTCAGTTAGATAACTTTGCCCAGATGTACGGCCCCGTTACTAACAACGGTTCGCAACAGGCCGCTCCACCAACCAGTCCAACACCTAAGTAGTTGTGGCCCTGGCTTATCTAAAATATGAAGGTAGCTTCGGAGGAAATCATCACTTCACCTTCGACTTGGGAGCCAATCGCTTCTTCAAGTTGGGTGTAGGGCGCGAAACCCGAAGATCCAAGCGATCAGGGCTTAGGTTTATAGACAACGTCTATTACACCACCCCGCTCAAAAACATACCTGAGCAAGCCCTAGGAAGAGGTAAGATAGTATTGCCTAACGAACGCCTTCAGGAAAGGCAGTCGTATGTGCAGCTAATTAGCTATGCCGATCGCAAACAAACGGGGGCAACCTTCTCCGACCTGATAAGCATTCGAATACTGTCTTCATTGAATGGAAACGGTGGAGATTTCACCATGCCAGAGTTAGGATTTTCAAACCAACAAACCATGAATACAATTAACATAGACCATAAACCGCTTACACTAAAAGAAGAGCAATATAGCGATGCCATGTTCATTCAAGGGTTAATTGCAGCCATACCGGGAGTTATAAGTGCTGCAGGCCCCATACTCAAAGGATTGGTATCGGGTGCCGGAGGAGCATCGGGCATAGCCAATATTGTAGGCAGCCTGTTAGGTGGTGCCGGAGGAGGCCTACTCAACGGTGGAGCTACAGCAACCGCTCCTGCCCAGGCAGGCAATGGGAGAGCTTCCATAGACCTTACGAGTCCTGAATTTCTTAACCTGGTCAAAACTGTGCTCGAAAAACTCCCCAACCTTTCCACCGCCAGGGCACAAAGCCAATATTCCGAAGCCAAGGTGGCTCCGGCACTGGCTGCACTGATTCCCATGCTCCAGAAGGTGCTTTCTCCGGAGGTAATGAAATCAATAATAGAAAGCCCGAATAAAATGCTGAACACCATAATCGATGGCACGGCCAAGCTAGACAAGCAAGATATGGAGCACCTGGAAAAACTTAACCCTGGTGTAGACGACCCCTCAGTGGAACGAATTCTGGCCGGAATGAGCCTGATGCTGGCAAGTAATGCCAAGGCCATCCCGTTTAAGCAGATCAGATCAGTAGATTTCGACTTTAAACTCAAAAGAGCCGAATCGGGCAAGTCTCAGAGCAAAGCCTTTCTCAAAGGTGCTGCCATTAGGGTGCCCATTCAGGTGAGCACCCCCAAAACCCTGCCCGAAACCATTGTGCAGGTAATTATCAAAGACCCTGAAAAACTCACGGTGTTTGTAGAAAAGAAGTTCAAAGTGCCCACCCTCCAAAATGGGGAAGTTTTGGACACCATTTCTTTCGAAGCCCATGAACTGCTGGATGTACCTTCTAACAAAGACCTGCTGCTTTGCCTCTCGCTGGTCTGGAAAAACAGTAAGGGACAAAAAATAGGCACTCAGAAAACTACTCTGGTCACCTTTACTTCGGCCTATATGTTTGGCCACGTGGGAGGTGTGGTAGGCTCATCGGCTCCTCTAAACGATGTGAACCAGCACAGGGACTTCTGGCACAAAGTATGGCAAGCCGACCTTAAGGGTTCTACACGAAAGGTCACTTTCGACACCAAGTACATTTATCAGCTTTCTAACCAAACCAGCAGGAATGCACAGAACCAAACCCGGATAAAATGGAATAACCCGGCAGAGTTTGGAGAGGAGCGGAACGTACAGGGCAAGTTGCTTAGTGGCTTTGAAGCAAGCATTACATTGCTCAACCAGCTATTGCCTCGTGTAAGCGATTACCCTTCGCTTTCCCAAGATCAACTGGAGGCTCTAAGCAGCGACCACTTTGTAGGGCAGTCTGCTTTTTCGGCCCGAACACAACTGGAGTTCAGAGGAAGAACCGGAGACACTTTAGCACTTTGGATATTTCCCGAACTGCAAATCAGAGAGATTGTATTGAAAAAGACAGCTGAGGCCGACCTCAACGGCCAGCCGACAGCCTTTACCGAAGAAACCGTGCACTTTGGGCTACCTGCCGCGGTGCACTTTATAGGAGTAAGTTCAGACCGATAAATCATTGACATGAAAAACCCAACAAAATATCCCATAAAACAGGGCCTGAGCCAAAACATGAACATATCGGGCATTCAGATTAACGGAATGAAGGTATTGTTCGAAGAAAAGGTAAGCCTCATGCCCATTAAGACCGTGAACATAAGCCACAAATAATATGGAAAAAGAGTTCTACCAATTGATTGATGAGGCCCTAGCCCCAGTTTCCGGGTTCTTCAGCGATATGATTGACATAGCCGGAGAATTGCGCGATGAGGAACAAGGCCTTAGTCTCTACCTGGAAAATATGAGCATTTCTACTCCCATAGAAATGGATGTGATAATGACAGAAAGTGGAGAGATGGTATTAGGTAGTGCTCCACCCACACAAACTGTAGAAACCTCATTTATGCCTGTTTTTCATCAACTCAAAGTAAACATAAGCCTGGAAAAAGATGAGAAGTAACAATCAATCGTGGAAACTGGAAACCTTCATTGACACGCTCACTGTAGAATTAGACAAAGTGCGCGAAACTTTGGCGGTAAAGGCACTCAACAAGCCACTCACCTATTCGGTGAAAGATGTTGAACTGGAACTACAGATTTTTCCTGAATTCGATGGTGACGACATCCGCTTCTTAACTGCCAAACCAGGTCAGCAGGGAGCCTCCAAAGTCTCCTTACAGCTGGGTTCTATTACCGACAGACAGGTGAGGGAAACATCTAAGGCCCCCAGTGCCAATGACATTTCTATTGAAGAAGTGGAAGACATAGATCAGGAAACCAAAAAAGAGCTTAGAAAAATAGGAATCACCAGCGTGGGCGATCTGAAGAAGACCGAACCCATTCTCAAAAAAACCGGCAAACCCATTAACTACAACAAACTGGCCAATCTCATTAACAGATCCAGGAGAGATCAGCACGCACCGCGCATTCAAAAAGTATCCCTCTCTCAGGCCAATAACAACCGCCTGCTAGACATTCGCGGAGAATACCTGGCTCTTAGCAGCGACTTTACCCCGGTGGTAAAAATAAACAATAAGGAAGCACAGGTACTGGAAGCCTCCGAAGAACTGGTTAGGGTTATAATCCCTCAAGACCAGACACTTAGCCAAGCCAATGAGGTAATGATTGCCTTTGACCCATACGCATTGTACACACTGAACTTAAAGAACTAATCATGAAGAATCGATTAAACGCCCTTCAGAAAGAATTGAAACGAACCTCCCCTGCCAAACGACACCGGGACTCTCGTCCTTACATGTTCAACAAAAGCGAAATTATTGTTTCATTCAAAAATGGAGTCAATCAGGCAGCCGTTTCCGATTATTCTCTTCAGGTTATAAAAGACCTGCTCAAAGCTGCCAATCTCACCAAGGCCACTATCTCAGACAGTACCCGAACACCCGAAGATCAGGCCGCCATTATGTACAGAAATCTTGAAAATGAGGGAGTAGAAGCTCAACTGAGGCTCTATGGATCCGGTGGAGACAAAGTAATTCAGGAGTACGTGAGATTAAAAGCCGAAGGCAAAAGCAAGAGTGAAATAATAGCCGGAATGCTAGCCAAAATTAATGCGTTGGGACCCACTAACGTTTCGCGACATACGGCCGATCCAAGCCAGGTAAACATCATTGACATTGCACCATCATCTATAGAAGACAAACCCGCTTTCGAGAAAGCCATAAAAACAGAAAGTCGAATATCGAGGTATTTTTTGCCACCGGACGACCCTGCCTACCATATCGAAATCCCTCAAAACCAGGCTGTAGCTCAATCGCTTCGACTAACCCGACAAAGCCGTTCCGAGCAGTTCTATGACGACCTCTCGGCCATTCAACTTCAATTCAACTCAGAATCTATTGAAATAACCCACGAACAATCAGCCGAAAGCGCAATTAAAGAGTTTTTCAGTCCATCAGAAGAAGCCGAAGCGCAAGGTTCTTTTGAGCTGGTAAACAATGACTATGTATACAAAGACGACTCCCCTAACACCGCCTCTCCCCGAAGAGCTACCATTGGAACAGATAAATTCTCGGACCTTAAACCGGCAGAACCTTCCGATCAGGTAGACAGGGAAATGAATCGCATTGACCAAAAGCTCGATAATCCTTCCGGTGGCAACGGTTCTGCCGTATTGGCCAAAGACATTCCTGACTTCGACCGATTGGAAGAGGAAGTTCCCGATAAACCCGATTCAAAAACCAAAGAGGAAATAGATTTTGCCAAAGATCTAAAAGCCATACTGAGTGGTGAAAAACTCTACGATCCGGAAACCAAAAACCTGGTAGATCACAAAAGAGAGGTGCATTTGGACGATGAAGTACCCGAAGCTCCTTCTGCCCCTGCCAAAGCCGAAGCTACTCCCCCAAAAGAGCAGACCCCTGCTCAGGTTACCAATGAACCCTACGACTTATTCGAGCAGATTGAGAAAAACCGAAGTACGGAAAAGGGAGCCTCTATTGCCATAGAAGATGATTACCTGGCCTTTGAAGACCTGGAAATGCCTCCGGTATCAGCACAATCTAAAAACACCATTGTGAACATAGAGGTGTTGGAGCAAGCCGATAAGACCATGGACAATGGCTTTATTCCGCAAAGGGCCTCTGCCGTAGCAGGAGAATTAAGAGCCACCAGCGTGAGTGACATGGTACAGAAAGTATTAGCACACTTGCAGCCGGGACAAAAAATTGGAAGACTCACTCTAAGCGGCCACGGAGCCAAAGGCAATATTTCTGTAGGGGCCGGTATGGGCAACATCGGAGGTAAGATAATCAATGGTGATGCTACCCTATGGAAACCGGAGCTGGCTAAGTTAAAGGATAAGTTTGACGAAACCCGTGGAGAACTCTTTCTCAGAGGCTGCAATGTGGGAGCCGGACAGGCCGGAAGTAAAAAACTTAAGGAACTGGCCGATTTTCTAAACGTGAAAGTATATGCCCCCACAGGCAAGGTATACGACAGCTCCGAAGAAGCCGGTTCGGTGCATCAGGTGGCCTTCCCGGGTTCTCCGGCTCCAATACCCAAAAAAACACCTAGCGAAGAAAAAGCAGCCAAGGCCACAGCCCACACCAATCCAAACAGTATGCTCTTTAGAGATTTAGAAGAAATACTATTCAGTACCCGTGAAGAAATAAACTGGAACGAGAAACCGGAACAGGCCGATATTAGCAAAACCGATAGCGAGTGGATTGGCAACTTCCAAACCCAGTTGACACCCACCGATGCAGCCGATCTGAAAGGGCTTGCGGCCAAAGCCAATGGCCTTGTATTCCTCAAACGAGGGGGCCAATACCAGCACCTTACAATCTTCAACGACTTCCACCATTTGATAGACAAAGACTTTACCCTGGCCTATGAACTTAGCCCCCACTTGCGCGAGCAAGTATTGACCCTCTTCGATCCCAACTCCAAACTCTCTTACAATAGTTCGCAAAGGGCTGAAGACTTTGGTACTAACACCACCGTAGATATTACGGTGATTGATCACAACAATGATGGTTACCTGGGAGGCAGTGCACTATTCACTCTCGGTGAGTTAAGGGCCGGAAGCGTGAAAGACATGGTCGATAAGGTACTAAACCACCTCAAAGAAGGTCAAAAGATAGGCAAGCTTACCATTATTGGCCATGGCAACAAAGGCATTATAGTAATGGGTAGTGCCAAAGTACTAAAGACCAATAAGTACATAAACAGTAACGAATCAGAGTGGAAACCACAACTGCAAAGACTTAAGGGCAAGTTTGCAGAAACCGGTGAAATTTTTCTGAGAGGCTGTAATACAGGAGCAGGTACCAAGGGGGCCAACAAGCTCAAGAAGATAGCCGATATAGTAGGTGTAAAAGTTTCTGCTCCCACCGGCAAGGTTTATCCGCTTTCTGAAGAAAGCGGTTCTAAACACCAGGTGGCCTATCCGAACAAACCGGCTCCAACCCCAATTCCTACACCCACCGAGAGCAAAAAACTTAAGCTTTCGAAAGCCAAATCCATTGATATGACACCAACCGAATCCATAAAGGCCATCATGCTGCATGCAGCCGGGTTAGACGATTTCCCCGCTAACCCTGCCGATTATGCCGTTATGGAAAACAGCCCAGAATTCATTCAGCAATTTGTAAATGGAATTGACTTTAGCCAGAAAGAAGATGCCTCACAGCTTGCGGCAATTATAGATGCCCAGTTGGTGGTAATAACTCCGCAAGGACATAAAACCTATCAGCTGTTCAACGACTTTGAGTTGATTGCTGTTGGCAACGAATGGACCAGTGCCTATAGCGTGAGCTACGACCTGAAGCAGGCCATACTGCAAAAACTTGAAAACCGGAACGACTCTACTCCATCAGTCTGATCGCTATGAAAAGGGGTAAACTGTTCATATTACATCATGACGTTCAACGTCATAAAAAGGCCAAACCTGCTCCTGACCGGCTAGCTGAAGCACGCATGGTTCAGTCCGGTCAGGTAAGGTCTGGCTACTTCGATGACCTAAAGGCCATTGAACTGAGCTGTAATGAACAGCCAACCATTCCGGTACTACCCAACTCTCCCGATTATTCTCAGGCCAAAGATGCACTCCACGAAGTAAAGCAACTGGAAATAACCGATATAACTGATGGGTTTTCAGACTTTATGGACTCCGCTTTCGAAGATCAATTCAATGAGTTTTTTAACGAAAACCTGGAAGAGATAAACCATTCTCCCCAGACCAGTAGTGAACAAAGCACAGCTCCACCAAAGCAAAAGAAGCAGTCGGTGTACTCACAGCCTAAGGCCGAAACAGTACCTGTCGACTATTCCGACCCACATCATTTATTCGATCAGATTGGCAATAACATAGCCAAAACGAAAGCCATAAGCCTGGGTGAATTTTCTATCGAAACCAGTGACAATGCTTCAACACCTCCGCCACTCATGGGCGAAGATGAATTAAACGAAGACTTAAACCTTTTGAACAATACAAAAAAACATAGTGATGAGAAATAGAATGCTGGCGATACAACAAGAGTTGTTAACCAATAACCCAAAAATGAAGAAAGTGGCCAAAGCCAGTGCCAAGCGCCACCTGCACAGCGCCTATAACAAAAGCAATTACGATAAGTACCTACCCATAATAGGAAGGGTATTAAGAAACGGACAACCGGTTAGCGGTGCTGAAGTGGCATTTGTACAAATGGTAAACGATACCGGCCAACGCATGAACTATCAGGTCCATACAGGCAGCTCTATAACCAATCAGAACGGAGAGTTTTTTATGGGCATTCAGTATGAGAACCACAACTTTGCAGCGGTCACTCAAGCGACTATAGAAGTAACCGTTAATACGGAAAACCACAATATGGTCACCCAAACCGGAATAGACTTAAGAGCTGCCATGGGAGCAGTTTTCCCTACCACTACTATGGACGCTATTCTTACTCTCCTGAAAGCACCCAATCCATTCAGTTTGATATCCACCAATTTCGTTGGGATTGCCGCCATCAAAGACATAACTATTCAATAACACTGCCATGAGAAACAGAATATTATCTATACAACAAGAGCTAAAAGCACCCGGTGTAGCCCAAAGCTACTCCCTCATTGGTGTAAATAAAAAAAGCAGGAGTGCTCGGCCGGGCGGACTATTGGCACGAACTAAAAGCAAGGATCATGACAAATACCTGATTGTGACGGGTCAGCTGATTAAAAACGATAGTCCGGTGGCCAATAAAAATGTGGAATTGGTAGGGCTGTGGCATGAGAACGGCTACGCCATGTCTTCGACCAACTATATTGCATCGGCCAAAACAGACGCCAACGGGTATTTTAAAATGGCACTAAAGTATGATCAAACCAATACCATTGAAGTGGCCGCCCGAGCTTTGGTAAAAATAAAAGTAGACGGGCAAGAGTACTTGCTGAAACCAAAGCCTATGGCCGATCTCACACACATGCTTTCTATTATATTCCCAGGCGATATGAAAGGGGCTATTCTCAAGTTTCTAAAGGTCAGAAACCCAATGAAGCTTATCTCAACCAATTTTATTGGTTTGGCCACGGCTCAAAAAGTACCCCTAAAATAAGGCAAGCTATACAGAGAGGTGAGTTCAAAACCAGATTTTACCACCTGCCACCCACGGAAATACATTTTCGGCAGGCCACTATAAAGTCTTACTTTTGAGCCAACCTCTTTGTTTGCCATGAGTCTTAACCCCACCCGTATCCACCAACTATCTCCGGGCGATATAGCCCTTGTAGGACTGCCATACGATGAAAACTCTTCTTTTCTGAAAGGGCCTGCCCTGGCTCCCCAGCTCATAGTGGATGCCATTAATTCCGACTCAGCAAACTTCTACACTGAATCTCTCATTCAGATAGCAGATATCCCCCATCTCAAATGGTGTGGAGAAACCAGTCTCTCTGACTATTGGGCAATTGAGAAAACAATTGACAGCATCCTTGCTAAGGGAGCTATACCCTTTAGTCTTGGAGGTGATCACTCCATTACCTATCCTATTGTTAAAGCAATGGCCAAAAAGTATGCTCAACTGAGTATTCTTCACTTCGATGCCCATGGCGACCTCTACGATGTGCTGGATGGCAATAAGCTTTCGCATGCGTGTCCCTTTGCCCGAATAATGGAAAACCAATATGCACAACAGCTCACGCAAATAGGCATACGCACCATGACTCAGCATCAAAAAGAACAAGCCGATCGGTTTGGAGTAACCGTAAACACCATGAAAGACCGTCACCAACTCAAAGGCTTGAATCTGGAGGGACCGGTTTACCTGAGTTTCGATCTGGATGTGCTAGACCCGGCTTATGCACCGGGTGTTTCGCACCATGAGCCGGGTGGTTATTCCACCCGAGAGGTACTCGATATTATTCAGTCACTTGAGCTCGAAATTGTGGGTTTAGATGTGGTAGAATACAACCCCAAAAGAGACCTGAATGGTGTAACGGGAATGGTTGCCGCTAAAATTGTCAAGGAGCTGATCGAAAAAGTGCTTTAATTAACCTCTATTGCCCTTACCAGCACTTAGGACTACAGCTTCTATGCCCCGGTGCCATATCTGTAGAACTCTTCCAGCTTATCGGTATTGATAAAGTCTACACCCAACTTTTTCATTTGCTGCCAACTATTCCGGTTATCCGGAATTGCCCAGAAACGAAACTTCTTCCCCTCAGCATGGGCTTCTTTTATCAGTTTGCTGATTTTCTTTCGATCTGCCTTCGGCAGTTTTCCTTCACCATTCCATTGAGAGTAGGCTCTAAAGCTCACACTAATTACCGGCATAATGTGGCTACCAATACCCTTACCTAAGTCGTCCGGCCGGCCATCCAGTGCGGCTAAACCGGGGTTGTCATTCACCAACCCAAGCGGTCGGTTGCCAGAAATAAAGAGTGTAACAGGCCCTTCTTTCTCCACTCCAGTTTTAGTGAGTTTAGTAAATAGGTGTGCATACTTTTTCTGCAACTCAGCCAAAGCCATATACGTGGTGTGAGCATCGCTCTTAAAGTCTACCATTAAGTAAAAAGGCAAGTCGCTATTCGCATAGACACTGCCATGGTTAACCCTCACTATACTATCCAAGGGTTGAAAATAAAGTGCTTCGAGTGTCCTTTCTACCGAGATATCTTCATAATCATGCGCCACAAACAGTTCACCATTTACCTCAAACACATCTGCTTCAATTGAAGTAAACCCGAAGGAATAGGCATCTAAGAGTGGTCTTTCATGGTTGTAATCATTGTGGGCATGAGATTTTGGCAGGGGCTTTTGTGCATGAGCACATAGCCCTGAAAAAAGCACACACACGAGTATTAAGGTTCGCAACATACTCAGCCCATATTAAGGTTTGGCAATATGCTCCCAAGGGCCGGTAATGGCCAGGGTATCTCCGTTTTCCTGAATATTCACAAAAAGGGTTTTTCCTGAAGGTGAGAAAGTAACCCCGGCAAATTCCGACTTGGAACTCCTATTGCAGGCTATATCGTACAACTCTCCTTTTTGATTGATACCGCGTACATGGTTCAACTCTCCATTGTCTTCAGTAAGTACCACATCGCCCCAGGGCGCAATGCACAAGTTGTCGCACATATGGAGTATGGTTTTATCGGCAGACTCTGCAAATAGCTCCAGCGTTTGGTCTTCCGGTGAGTATCTGAACACCTGACCAAACTTTTTCGGGCCACCATTGGTGCAGGCAAAGTACACTTCCTTATTGCCATACCACATTCCCTCACCTCTGGCGAAACGAGCCGCTCCTTTGTCGAAACCTCTGTATCTTAAATCATCTTCTTCAGAATCTACATTGTCAAGGTCGATCCACTCTACTTCTAACTTTTCATTGGGTTGAATGGTGATCTCTTCCCAGTTTCGGGTATCGAAACCTGGTTTATCCTTTATGGCAAGGGCTTGTAAGATACCTCCGCTATGCAAGTCGTTTTTGTTGTTTGGTATAAACCGGTAGATCAGTCCATCATGAGTATCTTCGGTCTGGTACACATAATGTGTTTCCGGATCTACCGCCACAGCTTCATGGTTGAAGCGCCCCATTGCCTTAATTGGCTTGGGTTCGGCCACCAGAATGTTTTCAGAAGCCGGCACCTCAAATACATATCCATGATATTGCTCTACCGGGCCTTCAGGCCTGGTTACGTCTTCTTCACAAGTGAGCCAACTACCCCAGGGGGTAATTCCACCGGCACAGTTACGGTAGGTTCCTGCCAGACTCAGGTATTGTTTCTCAACCTCTCCGGTTTCTTCATTGTAAACCAAAGTGGTGGTTCCTCCTAAACCCGGGTATTCCGAATTACCCGCATCGAACAGGTTTTCTGTCCCAAAAGACTTCAGGTTTTCATTTTCATTGCCAAAAGCACCTTCTTCCTTTCGGCCCGGGCTATTCTCATGATTCCTGACTATTAGTACTTTGCCGTCTGCCGCTTCAAAAGTTCCCATTCCATCGGGTCGGGCAGGCACTTTCAGGCCATCGTCCATGGGGTCTCCCCATTTGGATATAATCTTATAAGAAAAGCCCTCGGGTAAATCCAGGTAGCCTTTAGGATCACTGATAAGTTGCACTTTACTATTGGATATCGCTTTGCCGGCACATCGCGAGAGGGCTATAAAGCCAAGGCTCACAACGGCTGATTGTTTGATGAACTTTCGTCTGCTGTTGGCGGTCATGTCTTGATTGAAAGTGTGAGAGGCTGTTTCTAAAACTTGTTTCCATCATCCTAAACTCATGGAAAGCCATTCGGGGCTTTGTATCTATTTAGAATGACCGTATAAACGTTCGAAACAGCCTCATCACCATTACTAATTGAAAATAAACCTAATCTACTTTAAATAGCTGTTGATGTGGGGCTCAGGGCATGAACCCTTTGTTAAATCTATTTTACGAAGGCTTCAACGGCCTTTCCGGCTCCTTTGAGTTGGTAGTTGAGTCCCAACAGTTTAGCTACGGTAGCTGCCACCTGATTTTGATAGTATTGACCTGTTTTTACCTCTCCCAAGGCCGGAGTATCGGGGCCAATAGCAGCCATCCAGATTTGATCTGCTCCTTTTATGTCAGTTCCGTGGCTTCTCCAGGTATCCAAAGGCTCTGTTCCTCTGCCATGATCTGTAGTAATGATCAAAGTGGTTTTATCCTTGTATTGAGGGGTAGACTGAATGTACTCCCAAATTTCTTTGATAAACTGATCGGTTTGCCTGGCCGACTTCAGGTAGTGATCATACTCCCCATCGTGAGCAAAATCGTCAGTTTCGCCATAGGCAATATATACGAGCTTTGGCGAGTGTTTTTTTACATATTCCATGGCAAAATGGTGCGTAAAAGCATCAAGCCTCACTCCTCCCCAGGGGCTTGGAATTTCGTCCTGAAGCTTATTAAGAAATTGCTCCTTTTCAGAAAGCGGCTCATCAGTAGATTTTTCGAACCCGGCATTTACGGGAACTCCGCTCCTTTCTTCGTTGATAATGTATGGAAAGACATCCCAGGAACCAAAAGCTGCCACTTTGCCTTCAAAACCTTTTTGCTTGTGAGCAAACTCCAATATGGTTTCGTTAGGATTCTGAATTTTTGCGTTGGAGTTGATTCTCTCATCATCTGCTTTACCTGTCAAAATCTCGTTATACCCCGGGTAGGAAAACCACATATTGTTGGTGCAATTGACCAAGCTCCCCAACTCTCTGTTTCCTAACAGCTGACCTTCTTTGGCCAAGGTGTTCCAGAAAAAGGGCATCAGTACCTCTCTTCTTTCAGCAGGATTTTCTCTCCAAAAAAGCTCCCTCAGTTCTTCTGCGTTGCCCACATAGGTTTTGTTGCCTATGAGTTGTTCATCGGCACCGGTATAGAGTTCCTGCCAACGAAGCCCATCGAGCGTAATAATGAATACATTTTCGGTTTTATATTGGCCACAGGCACTTAGTGTTACAAGGCACAAGGCCAGGGCTATTATAGTTTTTTTCATTTCTTCTTTTTTTAATAAGAGGTTATGGCCACCCTTACTATGACCATAACCCTAAATCTAAAAATTAACTAACAACTATGATTACTGAACATCCCACCAAACCCGCGTGGTTAGGTTGTCCGGCCCCTGTCTTTGTATAGCGGCATTATAGTTTTCTTTGTTGAGTGCCTGAACACCTGAAGGATACATGAACCTTACCGGAACGGTGGCCTGCACAGCTCCCGGTCCGGGAGTTATCTGTGGCACACCGGTTCTTCTCCAATCGAACCAAGCCTCTAAACCACTGAAAAAGTTGGCGATCCACTTTTGCATAGCAATTTTCTCTAATCGCTGAGCAGGAGTACCCACATAAGCCACCTCCGGTTGAGCGTAATAAAGAGCATCGGCTTCTACAGCATCTTTTATGGCATGGTAGCCTCCCACTTCCAGGCGTTCATCGTAATAATCGAATGAAGCTTGAATACCGTTTCGGTAATAATCTGCTGCTGTACCTGTAGTAATAAACCCTCTTTCTCTAGCCTCGGCCAATATAAACTGAAGCTCGGAGTAGCTCATTATCATGGCTTGTCTGGCAATTGGCGAGGCCAATGAATTGCAAGCCGAGCAAGAGAACATAAGCCCCAGTCTGGAGATGAAGTTAGAACCTCCCTTGGCAGGATCGCCACTTGGCGAATACTGAAGAGCCTCCTCATCGGCCAGTCCATTAGGCACTCCCTGGTAGTCATCCCAGTCGCCAACCAGCCCGGCTCCAGAGTCGGTAGTTGGCTGAGCATAGGCAAAAAGCCTGGTATCGTTGAGCGACTTGAGTGTATTCTCCATTTTTTCACTCAAACGGTATTCATCGAAAGAGCCCGAACGGGTGGTATACAAAGGCTGCTGGTTGGGTAAATCGGCCAGGTATTGCAGAGCTACATTGTCTGCATTGCTCTCCATTATCGGGTGATCGGCCGGGTTGCCCACAATGGCCTGCATGGCCGCACTTGGATCTATACGATCAGACAAGCGGAGGTGTATTCTGAGCAATAGAGAGTTGGCAAACTTCTTCCAGCGCAGTATATCACCATTGAACAGTATATCGCCTTCAATACCCGGTCCATTCACATCGAGTATGTCATTTGCCTCATTGAGCTGAGCAATTATCCCTTGGTAGATCTCTTGCTGAGCATCGAACTTTGGTAGGTTCACCCCTTCTTTGGCCATAGTAGCTTCAGAATAGGGCACATCTCCGTAAGCATCGGTTAGTACAGAAAATAACCAGGCCTGGTATACCATTGCCACTCCCAGAAAGTTGTTGTTGCCCGACTCTGTGGCTATTTTCTTAATGTTTTCAACATCGCGCATAATGTTGTAGTACGAGTTATAGGGCGAAGACTCCGGACCCCAGTTGTACCGGTCTTCATTGGTAAACTGTATTTTGGCAGAATATTGCATTACTACGTTGCCAAGGCCCCAGGCCAGACCAGCACTCTCGTTTATTCCGTTTCTCAGCACCGTAGGGAGCAGCAACGAAGCCGGTACTTCTTCCGGACTGTTGGGATTCATGTTGAGCTCTTCGAAGCCATCGTCACAAGCCGCCAGGCCAAAACATACGGCTAGGACCGCTACTACAAATAGTTTATTGAAACTTTTCATTTCAGTAGTTTTTAAAAGGTCTTAAAATTTGATATTAAGGTTGAAGCCTATGCTTCTGGCTGATGGATAAGCCATGTTTTCGATACCCGGCTGCAGGGTTCCTCCACTCATGGCCATAACATCCGGGTCGAAGTGAGGGTTTTCTGTCCAAAGGGCCAGATTTCTGCCCACCACAGAAGCTCTAACAGACTGAATGAAGCTGTTTTGGAACCAGCTAACAGGCAGGTTGTAACTCACCCTCACCTCTCTCAGTTTTACGTAAGAGGCATCGTATTTGGCAGCCTCCACGTTGTTTCTCTCATAGTAGCGATTGTGCCAGTTTCTGGAACTGATCTTCACCGTGTTGGGAGAATATGAGCCGTCTTCATTCTGAATAACTCCGGGGGAGACTATGCCATTACCTTCTTCGGTTAGGTCATATCCGTTTTCGCGTCCGTAAAGAGTTTCTTTTAACTGACCGGATGTGCTACCAATCGTTTTGGTACGCGATACCACAATGCCGCCATAGCGTATGTCGAACAAAAAGCCCAGGGAAAGATTTTTATAAGACAGACTGTTTTGAATGCCCATCATCCAATCCGGGTTATAGTTGCCTTGTTTCACCAATTCTGAGCCTCTCAAAGGAGTTCCTTCGGCTGAATGTATAATCTGGCCATAGTACGGACTGTTTTTGTCTTCTACTCTGGCAAAGCCAACTCCGTAAATGTCGCCCATTCGCTCTCCTTCTCTAGCCTGTATGTAGGCTCCATTTCTCGCTGTTAGCGTGTAAGCATCCACACTTTCATCGAGCTCAATTACCTTAGACCTATTGCGGGTAAAGTTCACGGAGGCATCCCACTTCAATCCGCTGGCATTTTCCAGTGGTGTACCGTAAACCATTAGCTCAATTCCGCTATTCTGAATTTCACCGGCATTAATAATGCGGCTGCTATAGCCTGTGGCAATGTCGAGTGTAATGGGAATAATCTGATCTTTGGTGCGATTGTCGTAGTAGGTAAAGTCCACGCCCAATCGGCCGGCAAATAGCCTCAGATCGGCTCCAAGCTCATACGAATTGGTCCTTTCGGGCTTCAACTCACTGTTGGCCAGTGTAGAAGACTCTGACTTGGCTTGGGTACCACCCCATGGTGTGCTGGAGTTATAAACATTGGAAAGGCTATATGGGTTGGTATCGTTCCCCACCTCGGCATATGCAAGCCGCACTTTAGCAAAAGAGATAAAGCTTGGCAACAAGAAAATATCGCTGAGAGCTGCACTAAGAGTGGCTGAAGGGTAGAAATAGCTATTGTTGTTTACCGGCAAGGTAGAAGACCAGTCGTTTCGACCTGTAACATCCAGGAAAATCATGTTTTTATAGGCAAACTGTCCGTAGCCATATATTGAATTGATTTTCTTTTCCTGATCATATTGTTCTACCTGAAGGTTTACGGCCGAGTTGGAGAAGTTGTAGATACCCGGAATTAACAGCTGAGGAGCAACCGTTTCATTGTAGTTATTGGTTTGTCTCATCTGGTTACCTCCAACTGACACGGTAAATTCAAAATCCGGATTCAACTCTTTGCTGTAAGTCAATAGGAAATCGGTGTTTTGCTCATAGAAGAACAGCTTGTCTTCTCGGTACATACCCTTTGGAAAGCGCTGGGTGCTGAAGGCCCTTCTTCTATCTCGCAGTTCGTTGTAGAAGTCTATTCCGGTGCGGAACATTAGACTGAGCTCATCGGTAAACTGATAGCTTGCCGATACTGTACCAAACATTCGGTTTTTATTCTGACCGTTGGTGTTCTCGTAGGTAGTAAAGTAAGGGTTATCGTGGTAGTTGTAGTTGTAATTAAACTGCTGCTGACCTTCCAACCCCGGCATCCAGTAGTTGCGAAGGTTTTTGGTATTGATTTGTCTACCGTACCAAATCCACAGATACATTAAGCTTTCGGTACCATAGCTTATGGCTGGGCGATTGTCACTTTGTGAATTTACATAGTTTACAGAGGCATTAAACTTGAGTTTCTCGGTCAGGTTAAGGTCGGTTTTTAAAGAAACAGTGTTTCTTCGCAAATCCGTATTGGGTACCATTCCCTTTTGGTCCAGATTGGTGTAAGAGAATCGCACATTGCCAAACTCGCTGGCCGAAGTAACGCTTATGTTGTTGGATAGGGTGACTCCTGTTTCAAAAAAGTCGCTCACATTGTCCGGATTACTCACCCAAGGGGTTGGAATAATTGAGCTTCCGGCCGGGGCATTCAAATCTCCTCCCCTGTAACCATCCACATTTCTGGGCGAATCAAACTGAGGAATTAGTCGCCCGTCCATTCTGGGACCCCAACTTTCATCTACACCATCGGCTATTCCTGAGCCAGACCCGTCTACAAAAGCAAACTGCCCGTTGTTTCCCTGGCCGTATACATCTTGCCACTCCGGCAGGCGCAATGGATTTTCAAAGCTTACATTGGAATTGAGAGTAACCCCAAGGCCTCTGCGGCCTTTACCCGATTTAGTGGTGATGAGTATGGCTCCGTTGGCTGCTCTGGATCCATAAAGAGCTGCGGCTGCCGGTCCTTTTAATACGGAAACTGAGGCAATATCGTCCGGGTTAATTTCTCCGGCTGAGTTGCCATAATCTACCTCCAGATTGCCGCTTCCGGAAGAGCCGCTCACATTGTTGCTTATAGGTACTCCATCGACCACAAACAACGGTTGGTTGGCATTGATGTTAAGAGAAGATTCTCCACGAATAATTACCCTGGCAGAACCTCCAATGGAAGTACCTGAACCGGTAACCTGTACTCCGGCTACTTTTCCACTCAAGGCATTGACCATATTGGTTTCCCGAGCCTCCGTCATTTCATCGCCCTGGATTTCCTGAACAGAGTAGCCCAGGGCTTTGGATTCGCGTTCTACCCCAAGAGCCGTAACAACCACTTCTTGCAGTGAGGTTACCTGTTCTTTGAGCGATACATTAATTACTGTGCGGGTACCAATAGTTTCTTCTACCGGCACGTAGCCTACAAATGAAAACACGAGTGTTTTAGCATCGGCCGGTACTCGAAGCGAGTACTTACCATTGGCATCGGTAACCATTCCTACAGTAGAACCTTTTACTGAAACTGTTACAAATGGAAACGGCTGATTGGTTGCTTCATCGGTTACGGTTCCTGTGATGGTTTTTTCTGCTCCTCCCGATTGTGGAAAAGCTATATTGGCCTGTGCAGTTGGGCGAATAAAGAGCCCTATTGCCACTGCCAGAAGAGTAAGCCAAGGCCCAGCGGGCAAAGGCCTGTTAGCACTTTTTTTCATAAATTTGAACGTTTATTAAAGTTGTCTTTTGGTTGCTTTAGTAAATTTTTGTTAGCCGAAGTCTGAGGTTTCCGCCAAGAAGATTCAGACTCGGAATGCGAAAAATGGAGTGCCTGCAGGGGCACTTCTTTGTTTTATATCAGTAGAAGTTTCTATTCATAGGCAGCTGAGTTTTTTTTCGTCTCATCATTACAAGTTTTCCAATACTTCCTCAGTTAAACCGAACGACAGGGTCATGCCGGCTCCACCAAGACCGTTGATTATGCTCACCCCTGGTTCAGGGCTCTCTACTATTTCGGTGGCTCCGTTAGTCATTTTAGGGTAAATCCCCATCCACCGTGAGCCTATTGACCAATCTTTGAACTGAGCAAAAGAGGCCAGATAGTCCAAAATCATCTGATCTATAAATTCCTGATTAAAAGGGCTCAATTGCCGGCCATATTCGTGCGAATCGCCAACAGTAAGCTCTCCATGACCATTCTGAGAGACCATTACATTGAGTCCCCATTTGAGGTATTCGGAATGATGCTGCTGAAAGTAGGCTTTAAGTGCTGCATGCGAAGCTACCCCCTTAAAGGCTTCGTAGTGAACGAGGGTCAGTCCACCACATAAGGCAGGGCCAATGGACCAGTTATCGGGTTGTGCCCTCAGGCGCATCATTTGAAGCTTGCACTTTGTAATGGCCAGTTCTGCAAAGCGCTCCGGATATAGTGTTTCAAAATCGGCTCCGTTACATACTACAATCACATCAGCCTCAAGCTTATCTCCTTTAGCAGTTTTCACATAGGGATGGCTCACTTCCACGGCTGTAGTGTTCCACCGGAACTTCACACCAAGCTGTTCATTGAGGTAATGGGGCAACCGGGCTATGGCTTCTCTTGGGTCTACAATTAGCTCCTCATTACTCCAAAGTGCCACTCTTAACCCTTCTTTGACAACTGCCTCGGAACGGACAGCCGATGGACTTAACAAGGTGTACTGAGGGTTTTGATCTACAAACTCTTCGAGTACAGCCTGTTCTTCTTGCCGATGGGCCAGGTGCAAGCTTCCTACTTCTCCATACCAAATTCCGGCCTTCTCGGCCAATTCCTTCCATATGCTGCGAGAGCGCAATGCACGCTCGTACAGTTTTCCTTTGGGTTGGCCAATAGGCCATATCATTCCAAAATTGCGAATAGAGGCACCTTGTGCTCTTTCTCCTCTTTCCAGCACCTCAACGGCATACCCTTTCTGTGCCAGTTTTCTGGCCGTTGCCAAACCAACTATGCCGGCTCCTATTACAATTGCTCTCTTTTTCATTTATTTCAATTCAATGCCAACTGCGCGCTTTGCAACACCTGACCGTGATACTTTCTTTTAAAATATATGGCCGCGGCTGTGGTCACAGCCAATCCAAAAACTGAGATTACCAGAAGGGATTGCTGGAAAAACAGTGTCCACGACATTTCTCCAAAACCTGCCAGTTCTTTGTAAAACAAAAAGCCCATACTCCCCAGGTAGCCAAAGCTATCGGCTACGTACATCAGAAAACCGGCATTGCCTTTATGCTTAAAGGTGGACATGAACCGATCGAAAATGACGCAGTTGAAGGGGACATAGGCCAGATACAACCCAAAACCTACAAGCATCATCCAGGGCAAAGCTTCTAACCGCTGCGCAGAAAAGGCATAGGTGCTTAAGCAAATAATGGCAAAGCCTATTCCTATGAGCCAATGATTGAGCATGAATGCCCGAAGATTATTCTTGACCAGTACCAGTAACCCAATGATGAGCAATACACCCAGTGCTACGGGCACTTCGGTTTGAGTGAATATTCCGGGCTGCTCCCCATAGCCTTGTTCCACCCAAATATTAGCCACAAAATTGTCGCGCACATCGCGCAAGAGGGTTAAAAAAACATAGGCCACTACCAGTAATAAAATGCCGCTGACATATTGCCAGAAGAAGCTTCTTCTTTCGGGCCTGGCCATTGATTCACGCTTGTTTCTCAGGCGCACGTCTTCCGGGTTTGGTGGAGGTATCTGGTCAAGCAGCCAGACAAATGCAAGAAGCGGAACCACAAAAACAAGCCCGGTAAAAAAGGGCATCCACCAGGCTGAAACACTATAGTCGACCATCAAATGGGCACCAACAGTCTTTACTAATCCCGATGAAAAAATAAAGCTAACCCCAAGAAAGGCCCCCATAAGCTCAGTAGCTCTTCTACCCTCCAGATAACTGAACACCAGCCCCCAGACCATGCCTAACGGAAAGCCATTGACAAGGAGTAAGATCATATTGGCCGGCTTCGGAACCAAAGGAAAAAGCAGTAAAGCCAGCCAACTAAGAGCTATGAGCCATAGAATTTGTCTGGCTCTGCCTTTGTCTCCACGTTCAGCGATAAAACGAATACCATAGAACTTAGAGAGTGTATAACCAATAGTCTGGGCAAAAATAAGCCATATTTTATAGTCAATACCTAGCCACTCCATATCGGCATAGGTAGCTGCAGTGAATGGTTTTCTGAAAGCATACATGCATGAGTATGTACCAAAGGCAGCTACTGCTCCCACCAATGCTACCACACGGTGGTCCGACTTTAGAAGGTATGCTTTCAGTGGACTCATTGGGCCTCGAGTATTTGGATGATTTCGCTCAACTGGTCGATGGCATGAGTAGCTCCCATACTGAGTAGTTGCTCGCGGGTGTACTGGTCGGAACTAATGCCTACGATAATCCCACAACCTGCATTCCTTCCTTCGTCAATATCGGACTGGGTATCGCCCACTTTCATAATGGTTTGCGGGTTTTCAACTCCCAAAGCCTCCATTGCCAAACGAATCATGTGGGGTTGCGGACGCCCTTCTTCGACCTCATCTGAAGTCACCGAAAAATCTATAAGGTCTTGATCTTCCCATCCCATTTTATCAATGAGTAAGTCGGCCGTAGACCGGTGGTAGCCCGTGTCGAGTACTACCTTTATGTGGTTAGATTTTAGGTAAGAAAACAAAGCGGAGGCTCCCTTCATCTCCTTTAACCCACGAGCACTCTCATAGGCCGCCTCTACATTCTTTTTAAAGAGCCTGAAAACTACCTCTACAGCTTCTTCGGTAATGGCCTCTCCACTCTCTCTCATGAGCAGGGCAATACCCTCTCGCTTATTCATGCCTCCAATTTTATGCACAATGGTTTCCAACGAGTACTCAAAACCAAATTCAGCCAATGCCTCACCCACACTGCGGTACACTGTTTTCTGTTCGTCTATGGTAGTACCGGCCATATCGAAGACCGCCATCTTTATATTTTCTTTAATCATTCTTTACACTGGTTTGGGCATGTAATTCATGCCTTTGCTTACATTTAAAAATTCCAAAAGGGTATTGTATGAAATCGGATATATTGAGCGCCATTGGCAAAAAGCTTCGGAACGTACGAAAGGAAAAAGGGCTGAGCCTTGCCGAGGTGGCCAGAAAGAGCGGCATAACGGCCGGATTGCTTTCAAAAATTGAAAACTTTCGAACCATGCCTTCCCTGCCTGTTTTGTATAAAATTTCGGAAGCTCTGGAAGAACCTCTCTCCGAACTGGTGAAACCGGTAGATAATGAGCCTGAAAGTTCATATACCATTATTCGCAAGGGTGAAGGAGAAATTGAACTTCGCTACGACTCTAAAGGGCTGACCTATGAAAAGTTGATGTCTCAGATTATTCACAACCATCCGGTCAAAGTGGTTACGGTAACAGTACAACCTGGAGTTTTTCGAAAACCACTGGCCAACGATTCGTACGAACTGGTATATATGCTCGAAGGCGAAATTATCTATGGCCTTCTCGATGAAGAAGTTCATCTGAAGCAGGGAGACACACTTTATTTTAATGGACAGATTCCTCATTCTCTTAAAAACCCAGGCGACCAGAGCGCCATATTGTTCAAGACTTACTTCATGAACTCAGGCGACTGAATGGGTGGCCAAATAGTTCATATAGGTAAAATTACTAAGAGAATTCTTCGAGAAAATCCTTGGGGAATTGTTTAATGAAAGGGTAACTCTCTTTACTTAGAGTTAATAAATAAAATACTGAAAAACAGATTATTACAACCAATAGAAAAGCCTTCTTTACAAAAAGAAGGCTTCAATAGATTAAATTTTATTAACGTATTGACTTGAATATTTGTCAACACTAATGATTTACAAATAGTAAAATTCTATTTCAACTTTTGCAGTAGCTCCAACAGCTTGCTCACTTCTTCTTCGGTGTTATAATAGTGCACACAGACCCTTACTATTTCCGAAAGCCCCTTTGCGGTCATGTCCAGATAGGTATTGGGGGTTCCGTTCCAGCTCACATTTATCCCTTCTTTTAAAAGGTATTGCTGAACCTGGGCAGCACTATGGCCTGAGACTGTAAATGAAACTATTCCGGCCAGCAGGCTGCCTTCATCATGACAATGTACGTGAGGCATTTGTCTAAAGCCTTTGCGTACTTCAAGGGCCAATGCCTGAATACGGTGCCATATAGCCTCAAGTCCTATGGCATGGGCATAGTCGGCTGCTGCCTTTAACCCTAGTTGGTTGGCCCTGTTCCCTTCCCAGTTTTCGAATTTGCGCGCATCGGTGCGAATGGTATACGTTTGCTCTCCTGTCCAGGTGGCTGAATGAAGGTCTACCACATAAGGTGTGAGCTGCGGTAATATTTCTTTTCTCACATATAAGAAACCGGTACCTCTTGGAGCCCTCAGGTATTTTCTGCCGGTAGCAGAAAGCATATCGCACTTTATTTTTTCCACGTCTACTGGATACTGACCCACCGACTGGCAGGCATCTAGCAAAAAGAGAATGTTTCGGGAGCGACAGATTGATCCGATTTGCTCAGCCGGAGCCACATGGCCTGAATTGGTTGGAATATGGGTAATGGACACCAGTTTGGTGCGGGAGTTGATCATTTTCTCAAAGGCCTCCAGATCTTCATCGCCAGAAGCGGTGGTTGGAATTACTTTAACCTTTGGTTTTTTGGGGTGATGTAAATAGGCCAGGTAGTTGCTGGCATAGTCTGGCCGGTTACAAATTATTTCATCGCCCTCTTGCCAATCTATGGCCTGGAAGGCCGCATTCCACGCAGAGGTGGCATTTTCCACAATGGCTATTTCTTCTTTCTGCGCATTAATGAGCCTGGCCAGCGAATAATAAGTTTCATCTAACTCATTCGCTCTTTGCGCCTGAATTTCGTAGCCCCCAAGCAGAGACTCCTGTTTCCAATAGTCAATAACCGTATCTCGTACCACATTGGGAGGTAAGGCACTGCCGGCATTATTGAAGTGTATTACATGTTGTACACCGTCCGTTTCGGCTCTGAGTCTGGCAATATCTTTGTTTGAAAGCATAGTTGAAATTAGTGATCTAAAAAGTAATCCGTCCAATAAAAAGTAATCTATTTCTGAGTGAATGCTTCTTCACTATCTTTAGTTCAAAATCGTTCTGTATGCGCTACACCCTGACTACCATTTTTCTATTCTGTTTTGCCGGCCTCTATGCTCAGGTAAACACTACCGAAGTTGAAGAATTCATAAAAGAGTATGTGAAAGAACACCGAGCTGATGAAACCAAAATAAGGGCCATCCTGAATGAGGCTCAGTTTCAACAAGAGATTATTGATAAGATTAGCCGACCGGCAGAGGGCACAATGACATGGGAAAGGTATCGTAAAATATTTGTGACGGAAGAACGCACTCAGGCCGGCTTAGAATTTTGGAAAAAATACCAGAAGGAGGTTCGTACCGTAAGCGAACAAACGGGAGTAAATGAAGAAATCATTTTGGGTATTATTGGAGTAGAAACCTACTTCGGACGAATTATGGGCACTTACCGTGTCTTGGACGCCCTCTACACGCTTGGTTTTGGATACCCAAGAAGAGCCAGCTTTTTTAAATCGGAACTGGCCAAATTTCTGGAACTAACTTCTAAAGAAAAACTGGATCCTCTGGCGATAAAAGGATCATATGCCGGGGCCATGGGCTTCTCTCAGTTTATGCCCAGCAGCTACCTGGCCTATGCCAAAAGCTTTAAAGACGATGGCAGTGCTGACCTGATTTCTGACCCTGCCGATGCTATTGCCAGTGTGGCCAACTACCTGAAGGTACACCGATGGCAGCAAGGTGAACCAGTGGCCACCAAAGCCACTTTTACCCGCAAGGTGACGAACCTGAACAAACAAGTGATCAAACCCAAAAACAAACTTTCTGACTATACGGCTCTGGGAATTAAACCTGCAGCAAACCATATACCCGGCAGCACTCCGGCCACTTTAGTTATTCTGGACAACGAAAGTGACAAAGAGCACTGGTATGGTTTTTATAACTTCTATGTGATTACGCGGTACAATAGAAGCCCCATGTATGCCATGGCTGTTTACCAACTGGCCGAAGCCATGAAAAGCAAGAAAGACTGGTAGCAATTAGTTGAACCCATATTCCGGAGGCGTTATTCCATTGAGTCTCAGATAGAGTACTGCTTTGGCTCTATGGTTGGTAATATGGTCTCTCATAAACAAAAATGATTGCCATTTGGTAAGCGGAAAAGCTCCGTGTGATTTCCCCTGGGTGAGCAGCTCACTATCTGTCATGCCATTAAGCGTGGTTATTACTTCATCGAAAGCGTCCGTCAAGGCATCTATTATTTGCTGTTTACTCATAGTAGCGGCATTTTGCTCTACCCTTGAGTAGCTTTTCATAAGAATAAACCGGGTATTCATAGAAAGCAGGCTATTGGCCATATGTGTCATTTGTTGACCAAACGACTTAACTCCTGTTGTTGGTGTATAGCTATACTTATCTTCCGGCATAGCTTTGGCCACGGCCAGAGTTCTGGCTTTGGCTAACTCCCACACCTTGGTTTGTTGTTGAGAAAAATTAAACTGCTGAGCCTGAACTCCGGCAGACATGAGCAGCATAATAGAAGTGATAATTATGGTTCGTTTCATTTCTTTTCTTACAAAGAAAGAACCTGAACCTTAAGTTATAGCGGTAATTCTTGCTTTAAAAAAGTAGAGCTCTGCTGGTGCAGAGCTCTGTGGACAGAAAACACTTCTTATGCTAATATATCTCAAACCAAAAACTAATCAGGCATTTGTAAGTGTTTCGTTTTTTGAATTAGATGTTCAACCTCAACCTTTGTAATCACTTCTTTGCCCTCTTCCCGTAATTCTTCCAGTAACAATTCTGCCACAAGTTCTTCCTTTAGTTCTTTAAGACTTTGTTTGCAGAGTGTATCTAAATAGGCATTTAGTTGCGGGCAGCAGTTTTTTTCGACATGAAAAACCACACCGCTAATGGTGATCTTATCTTGGCCATTCATGGTTGTCGGGTAAAAAGTTGGTTGATAAAACATCTAGCAGGTTCTTTGTGGTTAGACTCGGAAGCAATAGTTTGGTTACTTCTTTGCCTGGTATTTATACTCTATAGATGCCTGCAAAGCCAAAAATGTTGCATAACATCCTCAATTTTAACAGTTGTTAAGTCAATTTAACATTTACCGCTGCGCCCTGAAGTAAATATCCGAGGTAACCGTCTCCAATCGAATTCGTTTTCCGCCACTTCCCAACTTCCCGTTGATCTTGTGAGAACTAATTAGCGGAAGCCCCTTATCTACCTTGGTCTGAAACTCTCTGTTGGAGTAGATTCCTCCATTCACCGTCTTAATCTCCACCTCTGCTCCTTCTTTTTCAGGCCATGTAAGGTTTATGGTTCCTGTGATGGTTTTTGCCATTAACTGCCCATAAACACCACTAATTTCCAAGTCTCCAATAATGGACTCTACCGATATATCGGCATTGGCCGGAATACTTACTTCTACCTGTGCATCTATACACACGCGGGTAGCATTGTCTTTATTGTCCCAGGTAAGAGCATTCTCATCGTCACAATTGTAGTAACCCCTAGCCTTAATTTGTTTATCATCGAACGAAACATTGAGCTTTACATTCCCACCTGACTCTTGCAAGGACACACTCATCAGGTCATTTAGCTGCCCATCGTTTATCGAATAAAGCACCCGAATTCCAATCTCTTTTTTATCCCAGTTAACCACTTTAATGCGATCTACCAGACCGGCATCTACCATGAGGTGCCTTCCATTATAGTCCACCTGTTTTTCAAAAGTCTCGGTTTGAGCTATTCCCTGAACAGCCACTACCCAGAAGATAATTGCGAGCAGTTTTTTCATGGCTAATTATTTCTAAGGTAAATGTGACCGTACTTCGACTTTATCCTGACCGATTCTGCTCCTTTGCTGGCTGAATAGCTGGCTACCATTTGCTCACCTATTCGCTCACCACCGGTTACCTGAATGGGTGAGGTAAGATTAGAAAATATTTGTCCCCAGGAGGTAGACACCTCAAGCTCCTTGAGATTGGGCTCTGCGACCTTCACGTCAGCACCACCATAAGTGGCTACTATCTCTAGCATTTTGGGCATTTCTACCACTTCTACCAGGCCATACCGGGCTTCAACCTCAACCTCTCCTTCTTTGGGAACGAATACTTCAAGCTCTATATCAATACGAGTTCCATTGTGGTAACTCCCTTTTCCATTACCAAATACCAGGGTTTTACCGCCCCGTTTTATACTTACATTCTTCGATTCTTCGATATCCTCATCGATAAAAATGTATTGACTCTTGTACTTGTCCAGATTCTCCAGCTGAGACTCAATAAGAAGTACTCCTGATTTTCTGGAATCGAGGAGCTTGAAATCGTCTCTTACTTCTTCTCCATTAATAAAAACCCTGGCTTTAATGAGCACCTCCTGCTTATTCCATGTTCTCAGTTGAATAAGCTGAGGATAATCGAATTGGAGTGTCAACTTTTCTTGGGGGCCGAGTGCGTAGGTTTTCTCCAAAGTACTTTGACCAAAAAGCCCTCCGGAGATGCACAAAAGAGCAAGTGTTATTGCAATTGTTTTCATGATAGTTTGAGTTTTTGATGAAAAAACTGCCTGGCGCTGAGATACCAATTATCTTTTGCGACAGGCAGTTACTGCATTTATTTCTTTCTTAGGTATACGTTGCCATAAGAAGCCTTTAACTCCAGCTCTACTCCTCCACCATTGAGTGTTCCTTCAATTGCCGAGCTGATTTTGCGCATTTCTTCCGTTTTAGGAAATTCAATGTTCAGATCGGAGTAAGCCTCTCCATAGGGAGTTTTTACCAGCAGATTGGCCTTGGTATTGGTAGGTAGAGTAACATCTACGGTTGAATACACAGAAACCAGTGAAGTGGGGCCTTTTTGGCTAAGCGAAGCAAAATCGGCTTCAATTTTACCGTAAATGGTATTTACCAAAGCAGGACCGGTTATGTTTTTCAGGTATACAGAGTTGTATCTTCCGGAAATTTCAAGTTCGGTAGAAAGTCCGCTAACCTCAATTTTACCACCCTCATGCTGGCCTGTATGTTCTATCTGCACCTTCATGCCTTTGGGCACTTTAATTACGTATTTCCCTTGCGATCTTCTGGCGGCTTGGAATACAGTAACTTCGTTTCCTGAAGTGGTCACATTGAGCCCTATGCCTGTATTGTCTTCTCCCCTGGCACTCAATGGCTTTAAGCCTTGCGCTCTTTCCGGATGGTCTCCATGATTTTCGCTTGTCATAAGCACCTGATTGCCATCGTGAGCCTCTACAGCAACACGGTTCAATTCTTTGAGGATAAGGGTCTTACCTGAAGGATTGGATACATCTAACTTAAATTCCTGGGCGTTGAGTCCCGTAAGTGTTGCAGCAGTAAACAATACTGCCATTACCATTCTGTTTAACTTATTCATTTTCATCGTTTTATTGTTTTCAGATATTTGAGTTTGTTCTTTGGACTGTCTTGTTGACTATTTTGAATTACATGTCTTTGAGTTTGAAAATACCTATGTAGGCTTCGTCTCTTACTTCTTTGAGCACCTGATCTTGTTCGGTTAGTTTTTCGAGCGATTCTATGGCCGATTTCTCCTGCAAGGCCACCAAAGCCTCAATAATGGCTATTTGTGCGGCAGGCTCATTCTCTTCTAACAAGGCTCCAGTGAGTGCCTGAACGGACCCGGGTTGTTTTCCCATTTTGGCCAGAGCCTCTACAGCCTTAATGCGCACATGCATGTTTGGGTCGTTTTTCATCACCGCAAAGAGTGTGATGAGCATTTCCTCATCGGGACGTTCAGCATGCTTTATTTGACTAACCGCCTGCAGCCTGCCACTGGCCGAATTGCTTGATAACTGTTGCTTGAGCAGTGCCAGCTCTTCTTTGATCTCAGACACCTCGGTATTTTGAGAAAAGCGCTCTCCTACCCAAAAGCCTACCAGCACAAGTGCTATTGCAGCAGCCACTCTCAAACCCCAGGTTTGCCAGCTGGTTTTTAACTCTACCACTTTAGGCTCTTTGGCCTCACTTGCCTCCTCTATTTTGGCAAACAGATCATCATCATTCAGCTCGGTTCTCACCTTCCTTAACTCGGCAGCCATCAGTATTTGCTGTCGGTAAGATTCCAGTTCAGCGGGAAGATCTTCTCTTTGAAAGAAAACCTGGAGTTGCTTTTCTTCTTCCAGAGAAGTCTCTCCACTGAAATATTTTTCTATTAATTGCTCTATTTCTTTATTGGCGTTCATATTCTGTCTCTTTTAAATAGGCCTCTCTTGCTGCCTTGCGGGCTCTTGAAAGCCCCACTCTTATGTTATTTATCTGTAGACCGGTTTGCATAGATATTTCTTCGTAGCTATAGCCTTCAACATCGCGCAGTATCACCAGCAGCCTTTGCTGGTCAGGGAGCGTATCGAAGGCTTTGAGCATTAGCTTCATGCTTTCTCCCAACTCCAAACTCCTGTATGGATTGGATAAGCCCGATTCAACTTCCAGTGTCTGCACGTCTTCATGATGCTTGTGCTTTTTAGACTTTAGTTTATCAATGCATCGGTTTTTGCACACCGTCACGGCTAGAGCTTCTACACTACGATACTCTCCTAGTTGTGCTCTTTTATCCCAAAGCCTTACCATTACATCCTGAAGCGTATCTTCGGCCTCTTCGACCGACTTTAGCATTGCTAGTGCTATTCTGTAAAGCCGATCTTTTAGCGGTAAAACTTTGGTTTTAAATTCCTGCAACTCCATTCAATTGTATAGACGAGCCTTGTCTAAAGGCATTACACTGTTTTGAAAAATGCTTGAAAAAATGAGTCAATGATCATTGTATCTCATTGATTTTCAAAAGATAAGGTTTATCAAATAATTGACATTATTTTCGCTATGCATTCCATATGTTTTTTATTCTATCAAAGATACTGTCTCTGTTTATAGGTCCATTGACCTGGGTTATCGGCTTGCTCATACTTTCTGTTTTCTTAAAAAACTCCCGATGGAAGAAGCGCTGTTTTTGGCTTTCTGTTGGGCTATTGGCCTTTTTTTCTAATCAATATATTGCCAACCGGGTTATGCTTTGGTGGGAACCTGAGCCGGTACCCATGAAGGAAATGGCTTACTACGATGTGGCTGTGGTGTTTTCAGGAGTTACCAAAGGCAGTAAAACTCCAAGAGACCGAATCTACTTCAATATGGGTGCAGACCGGATCACCCACACCCTTCAGCTTTACAACGAGGGAAAAATTGGGAAAATTCTGGTAAGTGGGGGGCTGGGCTTTGAACAGGTAGACAATAGCAGAGCGGCCGATAGGTTGAAATCTTTTCTAACTATGGCTGGTGTACCCGATTCAGTTATTGTGGTTGAACCACATGCCATTAACACCCACGAAAACGCGGTGAAATCGGCCGAATTATTAAACAACCATTTTCCGGGTCAGAACTACCTACTCATCACATCTGCTTTTCACATGAAAAGAGCATCGCTCTGCCTGAAAAGGCAGGGTGTCGATTTCGATACTTTTCCGGCCGGGTATTTAACAGACCGAAGCACTCTTAACTTTGATGACCTTGTAATACCTCGCGCTTCAGCCATTGACAAATGGGAAACACTTTTCAAAGAATGGGTTGGATTGGGTATGTACCGGGTAATGGGCTATATCTAAGGCAGCACAATGGTTTTCTGGTTTACAAACTCGCGGATACCCAGATGAGACAGCTCTCTACCATATCCTGATTTCTTTATTCCTCCAAAAGGCAGCCGGGGATCTGAAGCTACCATTTGGTTCACAAACATGGCTCCGGTTTGTACCTTGCGAGCTACTTCAAGACCCATTTTAGGGTCTGCTGTCCAAACAGAGCCTCCCAAACCAAAACGGGAGTTATTGGCAATTGCCACTGCATGGTCAGTATCTTTGGCTTTGATTACGGAAGCCACCGGGCCAAACATTTCCTCCTCGAATGCAGGCATACCTTCCTTTACCCCGGTAAGTATAGTTGGTTCGAAGAAAGCTCCTTGATTACCCGCCATTTTCCCTCCCAATTCTATATGAGCACCGGCCTTGACCGACTCACTCACTTGTCGTTGCAGCTCTTCGGCCAGCGATAGAGAGGCCATTGGCCCACAATTGGTTGATTTTTGAAGCGGATCGGCAGGAATATAGGTTTTCATAAAGGCGGTAAACTTATGAATAAACTCCTCATAGACACGTTCCACCACAATGAAGCGCTTGGCTGCTATACAGCTCTGGCCGCAATTAATCATTCTTGCCTTGGCTGCTATACGACAGGTTTTATCAATATCGGCATCGGCCAATACGATGAACGGATCACTTCCACCTAGCTCAAGCAAGGAGCTTTTTATGTTTCGTCCGGCCGCCTCCGCAACTTTAGCACCGGCCGGTTCACTTCCTGTTAGTGTAACAGCCACAATTCTTCTGTCATCAATAAGCGCCTCTACTCCGGAAGATTCGATCAAAAGATTTTGAAATACCCCAACGGGAAAGCCTGCTTCTATAAAGAGTTGCTCAATAGCCAGGGCGCACTGCGGAACATTGGATGCATGTTTAAGAATGCCCGTATTACCGGCCATAAGAGTTGGCGCAGCATAGCGAAACACCTGCCAAAAAGGAAAATTCCAGGGCATAACTGCCAACACGCAGCCTATGGGTTCATAACTAATAAAGGCTTTGCCTGAATCTGTTGTGAGAGGCTCATCTTTTAAGAATCGCTCCGCATTTTCTGCATAATACTCACATACCCAGGCGCATTTTTCTATCTCCGCTATTCCTTCGTTAATGGTTTTACCCATCTCTAAAGTCATTAAACGCGCCAGGTCTTCTTTTTGGGATCTGAGTTGAGAGGCTAGCTGAATAAACAGCTTACCACGGTAAGCAAACGATTCTGCCGACCATGATTTAAAGGCCTGCTCGGTTCTTTCTAAAGCTGATTCCACATAGGCCGATGAATGCGGTTCAAACTCGGCTTCGATCTGGTTGTTGGTGGGATTAACAGATTGTATTGCCATACTCTAATTAAGTCAAACTAAAGCTTAATTGTTACGGCTTAACCGGGAATTTACTAGAACACAATCACATCTACATCTTCTAACACTTTAATGAGGTCGGGTACTTCCTTCATTCGCAAGAAATAGAAGATATTCTTACCTTCTCGCTTGCTGCCGAGAATTCCCTTCATTTTCATGTTAGCCAGATGGTGGGAGGTTAGTGATTGTTCCAGTCCAAGGTAAGCGGTAATGTCGTTAACCGACATTTTCTCATGCTCATTGAGCAGGTCGATGATGCCAATTCGCATCGGGTGAGCAATTGTTTTGAGCACAAAAGCAATTTTCTCGACCCTGTCTACGTCCAGTTGCTCTTCCATTTGGATAGGTTTGCTTCAAATATATGAACATACGTTCATATTAAAAAGCGAAAACTGTAATTTTTAACCCCAAGTTGGAGCCATTGCCCACCGAAAAGGTATACCGGGTTCAATAAAAAAAGCCAGACGTTGATTCGCCTGGCTTTTCACTAGATATTAACTGATCTATCTATAGATAATTTCTATCTCTACTCTTCTGTTGGCTGCTCTACCGGCACTGGTGCTGTTATCAGCCACCGGGTTAGCAATACCATATCCATCGGCACTAATTCTGCTTGGGCTAATACCCTGTTCTACAAGGTAGTTCTTCACAGCGTTAGCTCTTCTTTTGGACAGCTCAAGGTTTGAAGCTGCATTGCCGGTATTGTCAGTATAGCCACTCAACTTAATATCGAAGTCGTTTTCTTTCATCAGCTGAGCCACTTGATTGAGCGAAGCATAGGAACTAGATCGTAACACATCACTTCCGGAGTTGAACTGAATGCTCTTAACCGCAAGGTCTAATACCTGTTGCACTTCTTCCTGCACTTCAGGACAACCACCATTGCTGGCAAGTCCGGCAGTTTCCGGGCAGCGGTCATCACTATCTTTTACACCATCACCATCTCTGTCGGGGCAACCATTTAGTGTACCAGCCACTGTCGGACATTGATCATCGCTGTCTTTCACACCATCACCATCTCTATCAGGACAGCCATTGAG
Source organism: Roseivirga thermotolerans (assembly GCF_014653175.1). Taxonomy (GTDB): domain Bacteria; phylum Bacteroidota; class Bacteroidia; order Cytophagales; family Cyclobacteriaceae; genus Roseivirga; species Roseivirga thermotolerans. The sequence goes on along the minus strand of NZ_BNAG01000002.1, from coordinate 318,548 downwards.
TGTACCGGCCACGGTTGGACATTGGTCTTCTGAATCCTGAATACCATCTCCATCCGTATCAGGACATCCGTTGAATCGCGCTATACCGGCCACATTAGGACACGCATCCTCACTATCTTTTATACCGTCACCATCCGCATCAGGGCAGCCATTGAGCTTTCCTGCTACCGTAGGACACTGATCGTCTTTGTCCAATACGCCATCGCCATCCGTATCGGGCCATGGACATCCTTTGTTTTCTGCAGGTCCTGCCTGAGTAGGACAAGCATCTTCTTTATCATAAATGCCATCGCCATCCGAATCTTTTTTGCTGCTTAGGGAGAAGGATACTCCCAGTGAATACTGCATGTAGTTAGGAGCCTGCTGAACACTCTTTTTATAGGCAGCGCCCACTTCTATGCTAGCGCCTTCGGTTAGCTTAAACTCAAGTCCGGCTCCAATCGGCACATGACTCAGCAAGCCATCTTCAAACTCTTCGTATATGCCTTCTATATTGCTGAAAGAAGTGAGTCCATAGCCTAGAAAAACAAACGGAGCTACTTTAGACTCTTCTTTGAGGACATACCCATTAGCCAACTTATAAACCATTCGGGCATCCACATCGAATACATTACCCACGAAAATATTTTCGTGGCTCAACTTACCATAAGAGGTTCCCAGCTCTAAATCTAAACTATTGTTGAGGTAGCGATCTACCCCTACTCGAAAACCGGCACTACCCAAGTCTCCAAAATTGAAGAGGCTCTCATAGTAGCGGTAATCAAACTTGTTATTGATGAGGTCAATGTCAATCCACCACTTGTCGTCAGCGGTTTGGGCATGAGCAGTAAATGCAAAAAGAATTGCCGTAAGTGTTAGTAAAAGTTTTTTCATCGATTTAAGGTTTTTGTTGTGTGTTACAGACTCAAAAATACCACCAAACTGTCAGACAATAAACAGTCTTTGAGTAAAAGAGACTACACGATAAATAAAATGGCATTTTTTTTTGAATCCGCATCAAAGCGAGGCCAGAAAAGTTTCTTCATCCTAGAAATGATTCCCAAATTAGGAACATGAAAATTGGCCTTATTTCCGATACTCACGGGTTTCTCGATGATCGCGTTTTTCATCATTTTGAGACATGCGATGAAGTATGGCATGCCGGTGACATTGGTGAGGGCGGGGTGTTAGAGGCCTTGCAAAATTTCAAACCCACTCAAGCAGTTTATGGAAACATAGACGGCCCCGAGATGCAGCGGGAGCTTCCGGAATACATTGCAACCTCTTTAGAAGGCTTAAAGATTCTAATGATTCATATCTGTGGAACTCCGGGCAAATATGCCAGAAGGGCGAAAGAACTTATTGCCGAGCACTCCCCTGACCTGCTCATTTGTGGCCACAGCCATATACTTAAAGTAATGCCCGATAAGCAAAACCAACTTTTATACATGAACCCTGGCGCTGCAGGAAGGCACGGTTTTCATCAGGTGCGAACGCTGTTGCGCTTCGACATTGCCCAAGGAAGGGCACAAAACCTGGAAGTTATTGAATTGGGTAAACGAAGTGAAATAAAAAAGCCCTGACTTCAGGGCTTTCATTAGGTTATATTTTTAAAAGATGCTTATTCAGCAGACTCTTCTTTTTTCTCTTCTTTAGCAGGCTTCTCTTCTTTAGCAGCTTTTTCAGCCTTAGGGGCCTCTTCTTTCTTTGCCTTGGCCTTAGTTTCTTTCTTAGGCTCTTCAGCGTTGAAAGACGCCTTCAGCTCCTCTTTATCAACGTTTTTCAACACAGGTTTGCTGGTAAGAAATTTAATTCTGCTCTGTCTTTGAGCCGCTTTTTGCTTATTTCTTCTGCCTTTTCTCTTTAATCTTGTTACTCCCATGACTAAGACCTTATTTCTAAATGAGGGGCAAAGATACTGGTTTAATATTCATTTGCGAATATTTTGACGAAGAAAAACTGTCATTTTTTTCCTATAAGTTAGGAAGAGCTACTCAGTGAGCCATGGTTTTACTAGTTTTGGCAAAAATTTGAATAGATGTCTAAGAAACCATCCCTTCCCAAAGGCACCAGAGATTTCGGTCCGGAACAAATGTTCAAACGAAACTTTATTATCGAAACCATTAAAAAGGTATTTGAAAAATACGGTTTTATGCCTCTGGAAACTCCGGCCATGGAAAACCTGAGTGTTTTAACCGGTAAGTATGGGGATGAAGGCGATCAATTGCTCTTTAGAATCCTCAATTCGGGAGACTTTTTGAGCAAGACTCAACCGGCAGATTTCGAAGAAGGCACTAAATCGTTGGTACCTAAAATCTCCGAAAAAGGGCTCAAATATGACCTTACAGTGCCTTTTGCCCGCTATGTGGTAATGAACCGCAACGACATCACCTTTCCGTTCAAGCGTTACCAGATTCAGCCGGTATGGCGAGCCGACAAACCTCAAAAAGGGAGGTATCGAGAATTTTTTCAGTGCGATGCAGACATTGTAGGTACCGACTCGTTGGTTTGCGAGGCCGAGTTGCTGGCTATGGTGCAGGAGGTTTACAAATGCTTTGCTTTCGATGCCTATAGCATCTCTATAAGCAACCGTAAAATACTGGAAGGAATTGCCGAAGTGTGTGGAGCCAAAGAAGAGTTTAGCCGGTTTTGTGTGATTCTCGACAAGCTAGACAAGATAGGCAAGGAAAAGGTGTTTGATGAATTGGCCCTTCTTGGTCTGAATAAGCAATCGCTTCACCGACTCGATCAAATTCTGGCACTTTCCGGCAATAATGTGGAGAAACTGGATGCCCTGCTCTCCCTGCTCAACGAATCTGAAATAGGCCAAAAGGGAATTGCCGAGACCAGAGAAACTCTGGACAACCTAAGTTTACTGGGCTTTCTGACCGACAAAGTACTTGTGGACTTTACCCTGGCAAGAGGACTCTCCTACTATACCGGCATGATCTACGAAGTGAAACCTACCACTATTAAAATGGGAACAATTACGGCCGGTGGACGATACGATAACCTCACAGGAGTTTTTGGACTAGAAGGTATTTCAGGCGTGGGTATTTCTTTTGGAATCGACCGTATTTACGACACTCTCGAAGAACTCAATCTCTTCCCCCAAGCCAAAGCAAGGTACAGCAAGCTTTTGATCGTGTCGTTCGATGATGCTGCACAAAAGCATTCGCTTAATCTGCTATCTAAACTAAGAGCGGCAGGAATTAGCGCAGAGCTATACCCTGAACCCGCCAAGCTTAAGAAGCAATTGGGTTATGCGGATAAAAAAGGGATTCCCTATGTCTTATTGGTAGGTTCTGAAGAAATGAAAAACCTGCAATACACGCTTAAGTATATGGAAACCGGTAACCAAGACAGCTTCAGTATAGAAGATGTGATTAAACATCTGCTTGAGGAAACGAACTAGCAAATACGGTTTTGTTTTACCTAATTTGAATAAGTTTCCAATACGCGCTACGTTTATTGGATAGTTCAAATGGATATTCTTCACGTTCATATCCTTTCATTATTGACACGAAGCCGGTGGGGTAAATTTATACTGCTCATGCTGCTTTTTGCACTGCCCTATGGCGCTTATGGCCAGTTCAATAGTAGTAAGGGTTGGATAGAATCTGATTTTGTAGCCGGTTGTGCCCCCCTTTCATTTGTAATTAAACACACCGGCCTTAAACCGGGCACCTTATTTTACACCATAGATGGCGATCCTAACAACCCACAGTTTACCAATGCAGATGGAGCCCTGGACCCCGGAGAAGAGAATACTATTGAGTACCTTGACCCCGGCACATACCATATCATATTGGTCGATCAGGGGGTAATCAGAGAATACGACAGCCTAAAAATCACTGTATATCCTAACGATCCGCCACAGGTTTCTTACAACTCCTGCCAGGGCAACAGCGTGCAACTGGAATTCCGGAAAGATCAGGACATATACGATTTTTATCGAATAGACTTTGGAGACAATAACATAGTAGAACACGATGGCGAAAGCCCCCTAAACTACAGCTATAGCACTCCCGGAGTTTATCGGCTCACCGTGCGTGGCATGCTCAACACAGGCAATGCCTCCAGTTGCCGTGTAGCTATTTTCAACGTATCCTCTTTTGAAAACCTCCCTCCTCCCGTTCTCAACACAGTAGAAGTAGTGGATGAGCAAAGTTTTCGAATTGCCTATGAGGAACTTGAACCTAACCTCAATTATACCCTCGAAATTAACCGGGGCAACGGATTTGAGGTAGTTACTTCTATTGATCCTGACAACAACCCTACCTCATTTGAGTATAGCAACAACGCTCTTTCTTTAAAAGATTCTTATGTGGGTATCCGCCTGATGGTAGCCGATGACTGTGGCACTCAAACCATTTATTCGGAGACAGGTTACACCATTGCCTTTAGTTTATATGATGAATCGGTTGACGATGATATAGAAATGACCATTGCCTGGCTTACCAGCACCACAGACTTTAGCGACATACGGCTACACCTGAACGGTTTGGAATGGCAAACTTACTCTGAGGCTGAAAATAGCAACGGACAATCCCTTTCTTTCAACAGCTGTACCGAACTAGGCACCCTACAAATGGTGTCTGTGTTTAACGGGGTTACATCTCTGAGCCAAAGCCTTGAACCATTTAATGGTCAGCCCTTCACTTTACCGGCTCCACCGGCTCCTCAAATAAGCGTTCGGGGTGCTGTGGTAGAAGTAGTTCTGCCAGCCACTAATTTTCCCTTGGGGCGATACATTCTGTACAGGAAAGATATTGAAACAGACTTTGCAGAGATATTTAGCACCGCAGAAACAGAAATAACAGACACCACCATTCCACCGGGTACTTCCGAGGTATGTTACCGGTTGGTTTATGAAGACGCGTGTGGCAACCTTTCCGAAACCAGTGAGCAAGTATGCCTCATACTTTCTACCAACCTGGGTGTTCCTAATGCTTTTAGCCCCAATGGCGATGGAATCAATGACATTTTCAAAGTAAGTGATGGAATTTATAACAACTTTGTACTGAGTGTTTACAGCCGATGGGGAAGTCTCGTTTTTGAAACCACCAACCCCTCAGAAGGTTGGGACGGAAATTTTAACGGTGAGCCCGCGGCATCCGGAACCTATCTTTACCGTGTCTCGTTCGAGAATGCGGACAACCAACCCATAAGAAGAACAGGTTCTTTTATATTAATTCGATAGCTTTGACAAAAAATACAGGCCATGTTTGATATGATGAAAATGATGGGCAAGGTGAAGGAGATGCAAGCCAAAATGAAAGAAGCCCAAGAGAAGCTGGAGTTCATTGAAGAAACCGGTGAAGCCGGAGCAGGAATGGTAAAAGCCACTGTAAACGGCAAAAAAAGCGTAGTCTCTATTGAAATTGACGAAAGCCTGTTGAGCAAGGATGACAAAGAAATGCTTCAGGACCTTACCGTTGCGGCCATTAACAATGCCATGGAAAAGGCCGACATCCGGGCAAAAGAAGAAATTAAGAAAAGTACTGAGGGGCTTATGCCCAATATTCCCGGAATGGATCTGGGCAATTTATTTTAATGGAAAAACTTTCTGTTGTTCTCCTCAACTACAATGGGAGAGCCCACCTGGAAACATTCTTACCATCGGTAGTTGCACACAGCCAACCACACACCGTATATCTGGTAGACAATGGCTCTACCGATGATTCACTCCAGTGGGTAAAGGCAAATTTTCCTTCCGTAAAAACCATTGCTTTTTCTCAAAATCATGGTTTTTGCGGTGGTTACAACAAAGCACTACCCCTAATTGAGTCTGAGTATGTGGTGCTACTCAATACCGATGTGGAAGTAACCAAAGGGTGGATTCATGCTCCCTTACAGTTGCTAGAACAAAACAGAACCATTAAGGCCCTTCAACCCAAAATACTCGATTATAAGAAGAAAGATACTTTCGAATATGCCGGAGCTGCCGGTGGTTATATCGATTGGATGGGCTACCCTTTTTGTCGCGGCCGGATTTTTGAAACGCTCGAAAAAGACAACGGCCAGTATAACACCAACACTCCCATTTTTTGGGCCTCGGGCAGCTGCCTTTTCGTGCACCGCAAAACCTACCTAAAACTTGGCGGTCTCGATGAAGACTTTTTTGCCCATATGGAAGAAATAGATCTCTGTTGGCGCATTTGGAATGCCGGGTTTCAGGTGAGTGTAGCAACCGAAAGCATCGTATTTCATTTGGGTGGAGGCACATTAGACAAGTCGAAACCCAAAAAAACTTACCTCAACTTTAGAAATGGCCTAAGCCTGCTCATTAAAAACGAAACCATTGGCCACCTGCTGTGGAAATTCCCTTTGCGCTTAGCCCTGGATTGGGTAGCTGTATTCAAGTTTTCTGTACAAAGCGGCCCACAACACGGCCTGGCCATTCTGCACGCCCACTTGAGCACTTTTTGGTATATGAGAAGAACATGGGCTAAAAGAAGCAAGAAAAGCCAAAGTTTACCCAACATTCCAATCTACCGAGGGTTTATAACCTGGCAGTATTTTGTAAAAGGCCGGAAAGTGTTTGCCAATCTGAACCGAAAAAACCTACCCTAATTATACCAAACAGGGTTTTGTCTTCTTCTAAGATGTTTTCTAATGTTGATGATATAGGCCAAACCCAAATAAACAATGAGAGGGGAGCCAAAGGTTAGAAAAGAAGAGTAAATGAAAAACAAACGGATGCTAGAGGTAGAAAGATTGAGCTTCTCCCCTAGTTTGGTGCATACCCCAAAGGCCTGATTCTCAAAAAACTGCTGAATTCTTTCCATTTAGCTAAAAGATGTACCAATTTAGAAACAAATTCCAATTGGTGAAATCGGAAAGTACTAAAAAATTATTAAACTTGCAGCCTGCTAAATCAGGCTTAAACAGACGAAAACAATCAAAATTCTTATGAAAACCCGAACTGCTAAAAAGTTTTTTCTAGTTGCACTTGTGGGCATCTTCTCATTCACGGGCTGTGCACTCAGCACCATGAAGAAAATGGCCAAAGATCAACAACTAACGGTGACTCCAAGCCCACTTGAGGTACATGCAGACACTGTAAGATTCGAGTTATCTGCCAACCTTCCGGTTAAAATGCTTAAACCAGGCAAGGTGTACCAACTGAATACTTTCTATACCTACGGAACACAAGAGCGTCAGCTAAAAACCATAGAGTTCAGAGAAGTTGACTACCCTAATGCTGGTACCGAACAACCAAAGAAAACCGAAACCTATGCCTTCCCATTTGTAGAGGGTATGGAAAGAGGTAATCTTCAGGTTCAAGGCCGTGCACTAAACCCTAAGAACGGCAACTACCTTGAGACCGAGCGACTTGGCATTGCCGATGGCGTAATCACTACCTCAAGACTGGTACAGTCTTCTTACTATGCCTCTTATGCCCCTCACGGTTACAACGATCAGGAAGAATTGATCCCTACTAACGTAGAGTTCTACTTCGATCAGGGAAAATCGGTATTCAAAACTTCTGAGAAAAACAGTGACAGAGGTGAGCGTTTTGCTGCCTTTATTGCCGAGAAAAACGTAACAAGAACTGTTACCATTACCGGTACTCACTCTCCTGAAGGTAGAGAAACATTCAACTCAGAGCTTTCTCAGGAAAGAGCTGCCGCCATTGAAAAGTGGTATAGAGAAAAAATGGATCAGTATGACTACAAAGGCATGGCTGATCAGATCAGATTTATTCTTAAGCCAATTGTTCAGGACTGGAACGGTCTAAAATCTATGCTTGCCAGCTACGATGGTATCACTGCGGCTCAAAAAGCAGAGTGGACTAACATTATCAATGGAGCCGGTTCATTTGAGCAAAAAGAAAAGCAGCTACAAAAACTAAGCACTTACAACAAAGTGTTTAAAGACATCTACCCTAAGCTTAGAACAGCTAAAACAGAAGTGTTGACTGTGAAGCCAAAGAAATCGAGAGAAGAAATTGCTACGCTGGCTACTCAAATAGCTAACGGTTCGGCTTCGGCAAGCGCTCTTTCTCTTGAAGAATTGCTTTATGCTGCTGCCAACAACCCTTCACTTACTGAAAAGCAAAAAATCTACGAAGCTGCTGCCAAGAAAAGCGATACTTACGTAGTGCACAACAACCTAGGTGCTGTACACCTACAGTTAGCCATGCAAACTTCTGGCAGAGAAATGACTAACCATGTTAGAACTGCATTGAACCACTTCAATATTTCTAACCAAAAACAAGCTAACGTATATGCTCAAGCCAACATTGGTATGGCTCTAGCTATGCAAGGCAACCTTTGGGGAGCACACGATGCGCTTACAAAAGCAGCCGGAATGAACCCAAGCAACGAAGTAAGCCAAGGTATTAACGGTGCCAAAGGAGCTGTAGAAATCAAAGTAGGTCGTTACGATCTTGCCATTGGTTCATTGAACAGAGCTACTAACCGTTCTGTTGATCAGTTCAACAAAGGCCTTGTACAGTTGTTGAGAAAAGACTTCAGAAATGCACAGTCTACTTTGGAAAGTGTAATTAGCAGCGACAGAGGTTATGTAGTTGCTCACTATGCTGCTGCAGTTGCCGCTGCCCGTCAGGACAACGAGAACAAAGTAATTGAGCACCTGAGAAATGCCATTAGTGCCGATGCTTCTTTGAGAGCTAAAGCTGCTAACGACCTTGAGTTTAGACAATACACTGGCTCACAAGCATTTTTTGACTTACTGAAATAAGTAAATCATTAAAAAAATACTCGAAAGCCCCGAATGTGATTCGGGGCTTTTTTTATACCCAATTCTAAAGCAATTCTATATTGGGATTTGAACCCTGATTGTGTATTTTTACGCCCGCTAAAAACCAAGTTCAATGAGAGAAATACAATTCAGAGAAGCCTTAAGGGAAGCCATGTCTGAGGAAATGAGAAGAGACCAAAAAGTCTTTCTCATGGGAGAAGAAGTTGCTGAATACAATGGTGCTTACAAAGTGAGCCAGGGCATGCTCGATGAGTTTGGACCGGAAAGAGTTATAGATACCCCTATTGCCGAACTGGGCTTTGCAGGAATTGGTGTTGGAGCAGCCATGAATGGCCTGCGTCCGATCATTGAATTTATGACCTTCAACTTCTCGTTGGTGGCCATAGACCAGGTTATTAACTCAGCCGCCAAAATGATGTCTATGTCAGGTGGTCAGTTTCCAATGCCTATAGTTTTTAGAGGACCAACCGGTAATGCCGGAATGCTAAGCTCTCAGCATTCTCAAAACTTTGAAAACTGGTATGCCAATACTCCCGGACTCAAGGTGGTAGTACCTTCTAACCCCTACGATGCTAAAGGTTTGCTCAAGTCGTCTATAAGAGATGAAGACCCGGTTATCTTTATGGAGTCTGAGCTCATGTATGGCGATAAAGGAGAAGTACCTGAGGGAGAATACCTCTTGCCTATTGGCCAGGCCAATATTGTAAAAGAGGGTAGCGATGTAACACTCGTTTCCTTCGGTAAAATGATGAAGATTGCCATTGAAGCAGCAGACGAACTGGCCAAAAAAGACATTAGTGCAGAAGTAATTGATCTACGATCAGTACGCCCCATTGACTATAAAACTGTTATAGGCTCCGTTAAGAAAACCAATCGATTGGTGATTGTTGAAGAAGCCTGGCCACTGGCTTCTATTTCAACCGATATTGCCTTCAACGTACAAAAAGATGCCTTCGATTATCTGGACGCACCTGTAAAAAGGGTAAACAGCATGGATCTTCCGTTGCCTTATGCCCCTACGCTCATCGATGCCATTCTACCTAATGTAAAGCGGACACTAGACGCGGTAGATGCAGTTATGTACAGATAGTAAGAAAAAACTAAAAAAGAGCCCTGTCGGAACTGACAGGGCTTTTTTTATGCTCATCAACGCCATAGGAGAAAATATTATACCCATCTCCCCTACTTAATTGAGGCCTCTTTGAACGCAGAAAACAAATGGATTCTTTCTCATAATTCAAAACACCACTTAAATTGCCTACTGTTGAAAAGGCTCTAGCTCAGAGCACCAACAAGCACATAGATTAATTTCCCTGAAGTACAAAGCAACATAAAGATGTACTCCATGGAAACTCAGAAGAGAGAGAAAGTAAGGTTTAAAATCAACAGATGGGTCAACTGATTTTAGTAGCCGGGGTCAGCCGATCGGGAAAATCGTCATTTTCGAAAGAACTATGTGCCCTTCTGCATGATTCCATCCATCTGGATCAGGATGAATTTGTGAAAGCCCAATCGGAAATCCCCACCATTAAAGACAGGATTGATTGGGAAACCCCCGATTCAATCGACTGGAACAGATGGAGAAACACCATCGACAGTTCTTTGAATGAAAATCGCTATGTAGTCGCTGAAGGCATTTTTGCTTTCACAGATCTACAAATAATAAAAAACGCCTCTCTTACCATTGCCATAGACATTCCCTACGAAACCTATCTGCAGAGACGTATGAAGGAAACCCGCTGGGGTAATGAACCGGAGTGGTTTTTAGAGCATGTTTGGCATTCTCACCTCAAATATCATAACCCTCACAAAATAACTCCTGATATTATGCTTAGCGGCACGGAAACTATTGACGCTCAACAGGTACTCTTAGCCGCACAACTTATTTAATTACGCTTTTGGATTTAAGAAATAGAAACACTTTATTTAACGAAATAATTAGTTAATTTGAAGTATTTCATAGTTATACCAATTCTCTCTGTTGTCTTATTGGGCTGCACCCCCCCACAAAAAGAGCCCGATTCGTCAAAAAGAATGGTAGAATCCGAGCCCAAAAAAGAAGAACCCATCACCCGTGTATTGGCTGAAATGCCGGATTACTACTTTCAATTTTCTTCGCTAGAGCTCAATCAACACCTAAAAGATTTGGATTTGCGGGTGTTCAAACACTATGGCGAGTTTTACACTGATGATTTTAGCATATACAAGCTTCACCGCCTGGACTACCTGGTAGAATCGTACTTCATAGAAGATATTAACCTATACTTTATCGATAGCTTATTAGTTAAAATCCAGGTCTATCTGCGCGAAGACAAGACTCAAGAGTTCCTCAACCGCTACGGAATGGCTAAGATTTATATTACTGACTATCACAATAAAAAGCTTTTAGAATCGGAACGGGTATTATCGTATCAAAAAGGTAAATACCGGATCAACGAGAATCTGGATCACTACATTCTTCGATGGAAAGCCGACAGCATGGACATTGAATACCGGGTGAATAAGAAGCCGGACAGTATAAAAATACAGGCGGCAAGCAACACTACCTTGCTAGACGACAACCGAAAGCGCTACAAGCTCACCTTTCAAACAGCCGACTATGATCACCAAATGGCATGGATAAAATGGGAATCGTACAAAGAGTCTAGAGGGCTTGTGGCAGAACCCGCAGAAGAACAATGAAAAATCCTAGCTGCAAACTGAGACAAGTAAGTTAGATATGAAAGTCTCAGCCAACCAACCTCAGGAACAATATTGAGCATAGGTTTTACTATACTCAGTTTACCTCTCTTTTAATTTTAATCGTTTTGAAGGCTCGTATTGCTGATTCTTGATCTCTTATTCGTTTTATACTGCCTACTATGTTAAAGTTAAAATTGGAATTTAAATCTTTAAAGTAAACACCCGTCATTCCATCGATCCCTTTGCGAGGTGTGATTAATTTACATATATAGTGACCCACCGTATCAACCTGAATATTATGATTTCTGATTTCCTCGGGTATTTCAATAGCTACCCTAATAGAAGTGTCTTTGTAAGTGAGGATTGCAGCGTATTCATTACCTGAATGAATAACTTGCTTCATTGGAATTTGGAATGGTTCAACTTTGACTAATAAAGGATCTCTGATCCCTTTCTCTCTCATTATTTGTTGTCTTACTCCTTCTATATCTCCTGTTGTATAAATGACGCCATCTTTCCCATAAGGCAGATTTACAGGCATCCACAAATAATCATGCTCGTAAATGTATTCCTGTTCTGTTAAAATAAGAGAGTTGGCATACCCCATTTCACTCCAATCAAAAAACAGCTCAATTTCATTACCAACAATTCTTCCAACAAAGCTGTCGTCCCCTTTTTCTTTGTGATACTTCCAACTATCTGGAACATCAATTTCAAATGCACCTGTATCGATAGTTTTAATACCCTCCTGGTTATCTAAAGAGCAACTAGATAATGTAACAATTATCAAGAGGCTAAAGTAGAGTTTCATCGCTGCTTATCGATTAGAATTATGGCGCGCGCTTTTTAGAGCAAGACTTTGCATGATTCCTTAGTTCACATGTACTATAAATGCTTGAGGCTTATCTCCTGCCGCCCATTTGAGCCAAGCTTTGCATGGCTCGCTTGCCTCCTACTTTATTCATCATTTTCATCATTTTTCGCATGTCGGCAAACTGCTTCATAAGGTTATTTACCTCCTGAATAGAAGTACCCGAGCCATCGGCAATTCGCTTTCTTCGGCTACCATTAATAATCTCTGGGTTAGCCCGCTCATCTTTAGTCATTGAGCGGATAATGGCTTCAATCGGCTTAAAGGAATCGTCATCAATATCAAGCCCCTTCAAAGCCTTTCCCATTCCGGGTATCATACCCATAAGGTCTTTCAGGTTACCCATTTTCTTAATTTGCTCTAGCTGCGACAAGAAATCATCAAAATCGAACTTATTCTGGCGAATCTTTTTGTTGAGCTTCTTGGCTTCTTCCTCATCAAAGGTCTGTTGCGCTTTTTCTACCAACGACACCACATCGCCCATACCCAATATTCGGTTGGCCATACGGTCTGGATGGAAGACATCAATAGCCTCCATCTTCTCTCCGGTAGAAATGAACTTAATGGGTTTGTCTACTACCGTTCTGATCGAAAGGGCCGCACCACCGCGGGTATCACCATCGAGTTTGGTGAGTACTACTCCGTCAAAATCGAGCCTTTCGTTGAAAGTTTTAGCTGTGTTCACAGCATCCTGACCCGTCATTGAATCGACCACAAACAAGGTTTCAGAAGGGTTCAGTGCTTTTTTGAGCCCTTCAATCTCTTGCATCATTTGCTCATCGACCGCCAATCGACCGGCTGTATCGACTATAACGATCTTTTTCCCTGTTGACTTAGCATGTTTAATGGCATTGTTGGCAATTTCAACAGCATTTTTATTCTCAGGCTCGGCATAAACCTCCACACCAATTTGCTCTCCCAATACCTTCAACTGATCAATGGCAGCCGGACGGTAGATATCGCAGGCAGTAAGCAACACCTGCCGCCCTTGTGATTTGAGCATTCGGGCAAGCTTACCTGAAAAAGTGGTTTTACCTGAACCCTGCAAGCCGGAAATAAGCACCACCGCAGGATCTCCCTGCAGGGTCATATCTACCTTTTTGCCACCCATCATTTGGGTTAGTTCTTCGTTAACGATCTTAACAAGTAGCTGGCCGGGAGAAACCGATATGAGTACATCTCTGCCGAGTGCCTCTTCTTTAATTTTGTCGGTTACCTCCTTTGCTACTTTATAGTTAACATCAGCATCAATCAGTGCTCGTCTGATCTCTTTGACTGTGGTGGCTACGTTTATTTCTGTGATCGAACCCTGACCTTTTAAGGTCTTAAAGGCCTTATCTAGCTTGCCGCTTAAATTCTCAAACATGCTTTCAACTTTTGGCTTGCAAAAATAGCCATTTTTCCTGTCTTAAAAAGCCGCTAAACCGAGTAAAACAGACAAATAGCGGCTTTGGCTTTTCTATTAGTGGCCTAATGAACATATTGTGTCGCAAATTGATATAGATAGCATGAAGAAGATCAACTTTTCGCAACATGTGTTGCCGCATCTGATAGCCGTACTGGTATTTTTGGTAATCACTGTAGCCTTTTTCAACCCGGTCTTTTTCGACAATAAAAACCTGAACCAGAGTGATATTATTCAATGGGAAGCAAGTGCCCAGGAGTTGATAGAACACAGAGAAGCTACTGGCAAAGAAGGCTTATGGACCAATTCTATATTTGGAGGCATGCCTGCTTACCTTATCAGTGTGAAATGGGGCAATCAGCTTATTAAATATGCACATGCTGTTTATTCTGTAGGGCTTCCTCACCCGGTAAGAATAATTTTTGCCAGCATGCTTTCTTTCTACATTATGCTATTGTGTTTTAGAGTTAAACCATATCTGGCACTGATAGGGTCGGTTGCTTTTGGTTTATCTTCTTATAACATTATCGGGCTCACAGCCGGTCATAACGCCCGCATATCGGCTGTTTCGTTTATGCCACTGGTTATGGGAGGAATTCACCTTTGCTTTAACCGCAACAAATGGCTGGGCGCAAGCCTTACAGCCCTTGCTCTGGCAATGCAGCTAAGGGTGAATCACTTACAGATTACTTATTACCTAGCCTTTATAATAGGTATTTATGGTCTAATACAACTCATCTATGCCTACCGGGAAGGGCAGTTGCGCCTTTATGTGCAACGGTTGAGTCTTTTAATTGTAGCCGCGCTAATGGCCATTGGTACTTTCTTTGGTGAGTTTTATGCCACCTATGAATATGGTAAATATTCTAACCGAGGGAAGTCAGAACTTTCTCAGCAGGTGGATGAGGAAATGAATGCCGATGGCCTTTCACCTACATATGCCTTTCAGTATTCCAATGGTATTTGGGATCCTTTCACCCTATTTATCCCTAATGCATTGGGCGGTAATGCCCCTCTTTCTACTGATTCTGAGACTGCCGATTTTTTACGAGCCAATGGAGTAAACAACCTACAATTGGGTCAGTTTTTGAATTATGACCCGCGGTTTAGGGCTTACTGGGGTAGTGAGAGCCCTACTACCTACTATGCCGGAGCCATTATGGTTTTTCTGTTTGTACTGGGCTGCTTTCTTGTAGAGCGTAAGTATGTGGTCTGGTTAGTTTCTGTGGCCATATTAGGCATTCTACTGAGTTATGGACGCAACCTTGGCTGGTTCAACAATTTTATGTTCGAGTATTTTCCCGGTTACAATAAGTTTAGATCGGTCACCTTCACAATGGTGATGCCCATCTTCTCCATTGGCCTGCTGGGAATGATGGCACTTCAAAAGCTGGTGGAGCTTAAATGGGACAAAACCTTGCAAAAGAAACTATGGATAGCGCTTGGCTCTACAGCCGGTTTGGCTCTGCTGCTTGGCCTGAGCACGGGTATGTTTAGCTTTAGAGGTACATATGACTCCCAACTTCCGCAAGAACTTGCTCGGGCATTAAAAAACGACCGTAAAGACCTGTTTTCTGCCGATGCATGGAGAGCTTTTTTCTTCATCGGCATTTTTGCTCTTACCTTCTACCTTTATAAGGTAGGGAAACTTAAAAAGGGGTTGGCCACCTTGCTTCTCGTTGTCATTGGTTCCTCAGAAATATTAATTGTGAGCGCCAGATTCATTGGCAAAGACAACTATAGCACCAACTTCAGAAGCAATGTTTTTGCAGAGACGCCTGCCGACCGTTACATTAAGCAAACCAAAAAGAACGGGGACAGAGTTATAGACCTTTCGGCACAGTTCTACAGTGCAAGAGCTGCCTACCACCATCATCTGGTGAACGGGTACCACGGAGCAAGAATCAGAAGGTATCAGGAGCTAATTGATAATGTAATACTACCAGAATATTCATTGGTTGCTCAAGCCCTTAATGCAGGTAGTATACCGGACTTTAGCCAGACTCCGGTCCTCAACATGCTCAATACACGATTTTTTATTACCGCCCCTCAAGCAGCCGGAGATGTGATTCAAAACCCAAATGCCCTTGGTGCTGCCTGGTTTGTAAAAGAATTAAACTATGTGGAAGATGCCGATGGCGAATTCAATGCCACCCGAAACCTTACCACACCGGCTATTACAGCCATAGTAAATGCAGGGGAGGTGCCTCAGGGGCTCAGTACATCGGCCAACGGCACCATTAATTTGGTAGAATACAAACCGGGTTACTGGAAATATGAAAGCTCCAATACATCCGATGGTTTTGCTGTTTTCTCGGAGGTGCATTACCCCAAGGGCTTCAGAGTAACCATTGATGGCGAAGAAGTAGACATGCTCAGAGCCAATTACATTTTAAGAGCACTGGCCATACCTGCAGGCGATCATACCATTGAGTTCAGCTTTGAACCAAAGATTTATTCTGTAGGGAGTACCGTGATGCAGGTAATGAGCCTAATGGTCTTGTTAGCTTTTGCCGGGAGTGTTTATTTTAGTCTTAGGGAAAATTGAGTACCTCTGACAATTGAGTATAATAATTAATAAGAGATTTAGCTGTACAATCCCAGTTATACTCTGATTCAACAGCTTTCTTACCATTCTCTCCAAACTCTCTGGCCAATGTGGGGTTATTATAAAGTTCTAAAAGGCAGGTTGCTAATTGTTCGTGATTTGCTGCCTCAAATATCAACCCTGCTTTGGCTTTGTTAACTACTGAAACCTGAGCCGGACAATCACTCGCTACTACTGCCCTTTCTCCGGCCATGTATTGAAATAGCTTATTGGCTAGAGTTGTATCGTGGTGAAGGTTTCTATGCAATGGAGAGATGCAAACCTCAGCACCTTTAATATAGGAAGGGAAAAGTGAAACATCCTGCCAGCCTTCAAAAAGCACATGAGCTCCGAGTCCCAAATCCGCCACCAGTTGTTTCAGCTGACTATCCTCGGTGCTTTTACCTACAAGAACCAGCTGAGCCTGTGGAATATACTTCACCACCGTTTGCATTGCCCTTACTGCTGTATCTGTTCCTCTCCGCAAGCCCGTGTCACCCACATAAACAACATCGAAGCCCTTTTTAAACCGCTTTACCACCTTCGTATCAATGGGGTAATTCCAGTAAATTTCGGGCGAAATTGTGTTGGCCACTGCCAAGAACTTGGATCTAGGCTCCTGCGTGTCTCTAACAGCCACATCGATTGCCTCAGGGGTAACCATTACCACCTTATCAGCCCTCCTGATGAGTTCATTCTGAGCGCTTTTCCACAGGTCGATTTTCACCAGATGCTTGGCAGGGAATTTTTGTAAATGCGGGTAGTATTGCATAATCTCGGGTCTGTTCTCGTGCAAATCCAACGTGAGAGGTAGCCTATAATACCGATCATTCACATCCATTACTGCCTTGGCGAGTAACATATCATGCACATGAAGTGCATCTGGTCTGATCTCCTCAATGAACTCCTTAATCGGTTCCCTAAGGCTATTATGAAAGTAACCCCATTCATAAGCCAGAGCCGAGGCCTTATAGAGTAGTTTACCCGCCTTGCATCTGTAAACCTCTATGCCATTGATTGTAACCCTTGAAGGAGAAAGCTTCTTATAATTGAGGGAAAATAAATGAACCTGGTGGCCTGCTTGAATTAATGAATGAGCCTCATTTTCAACTCTCGAATCAGGTGGAAAAGATTGATCCAAAAAAAAGGCAATGCGCATGTGGCAAGATTGATTATCTGTTTAAAATATCAAAGCAAATGCTTTTTTATGCTATGATTTATTAGTTTCGAAGCTTGTCATGCCAATCAGTTTATCGCAGTTCAATAAGGTCAGAGACCTGGTGTACAGCAAGCCATTTGCCAGGAAAAATTATAGTCGAAAGAAAAGCCTTACACTGGGCTATTTTACGTATCGGTTAAGGAGACCCTACTTAAAATACCGGTATAACCTTTATCAAAAAGCACATCCAACAGAACCATGGCTTTGTCCTGATGCCATATTCGCCCTTACTCAATTACTCCAAAATGCCAGCGAGGGATTAGAATATGGCAGTGGTCGAAGTACCACTTTCTTTGCGCCATACTTTGAGTCTTATGTAAGCATTGAACACGAAGAGAAATGGTACAACCTTGTGAAAGAAAAACTGAATACCTTGCCGCAGGTAAAATACTTCCTGATCGAAGCAGAACAAAATGTACCACAGCAACACTTGAGCAGTGAACAACAGGTTTTTATGCCCGTAGAACTCTTTCCGGTGCCTGATTCTTTATTTAAATCATACACTGATTTTATACTTCAGTTCGAGCCGGAAAGCTTTGATTTTGTGCTGGTAGATGGCCGAGCGCGAACAACCTGTGCACTCAATAGTATTGAAAAACTTAAGTCGGGAGGCCTGCTTGTTTTAGATAATTCTGAAAGAGCTAGATACAAAAGGATTCATGAGGCATTGGCAAGTTGGCCAAAAATTGAAACTACAACTGGCCTAACGAATACTACCATCTGGAGAAAACCATAATGGGTATAATCATCAGACAAAGCATACGGTCCTCAATCATCTCCTACTTTGGAGTAGCTATTGGCTATGTAAATATCTTATGGCTATACCCTTATTTTCTAAGCACCGAACAAGTTGGACTGTTTCGACTGATACAAAGTACGGCTTATTTACTGGCTACATTTGGCCAAATGGGCCTGGCCCAGAGCTTCATAAAATTCTACCCTGAGTTTAAACACAAGAAGGGCTACCTTGCCGCTGCCCTCGTTGGTGGAACCATGGGATTCCTCTTACTGTGTGGGTTTACCGGGGTCTTTCAACGGCAAATTGTAAACTACTTTTCCAGGGAATCTCCTCTTTTTGTAGAATATTTCCAGGTGACACTCATTGTATCTTACCTGATTATACTCTTTCAATTGCTAGAAGCTTATTCCAGAAGCCTATTAAAAATAGTTTTTCCAACCCTAATGAAAGACATTGGTCTGAGAGTGCTAACTATGGCTTTTCTGCTGTGCTATGGTTTTGGCTATCTGCGGTTCAACCAACTTGTTTATCTTCTCATAGCCATATATGCAACCGTACTTTTGGGTCTTCTTATTCATTTTGCCAGAAATAGAGAGCTCCATTTTTCGTTAGACTTTGGGTTTCTAAAGCAAGGCCGGTTGAAACGGATTGTACATTATGGCTTATTTTCTCTTATAGGAGCCGGAGGCACTCAAATAATACTTCAAATTGATAGTGTAATGATTAGTGGTAGCCTGGGGCTGGAGGAAACCGGTATTTATACCATAGCTTTCTTTATTGGAATAGTCATTGAAATGCCCAAAAGAGCCATAGCACAACTGAGCTCAGCCTTGCTGGCTCAATCTTTTAATAAGCATGACATGGCTGCGGTAAAAAAACTTTACCAACAAACATCAATCAATCAGTTGTTAATCGGCTCGCTGCTTCTTATTGGCATCTGGGCTAATTTGAGCAATATTTATGCATTCATCCCCAATAACGAGGCCTATCTGACCGGAGTTAATGTAGTGCTCTTTATTGGCTTAGGTAAGCTTTCCGACATGGCTTTTGGCACCAATGGCGAAATCATTGTCATGTCTAAATACTTTCGGTTTAATGTTGTTGCAGTGGCCGTTTTGGCCGTGCTTACTATTCTCTTAAACCTTTGGCTTATTCCACTTTTTGGCATAGAGGGTGCTGCTGTGGCTTCCTTTTTAGCCATGCTCACCTTTAACCTAACCAAGTATATTTTTGTATGGTATAAGTTTGGCATACAGCCTTTCAACTCAAAAACACTGGTGCTGTTGGCCATTGCAGCAGGCGCATTGATTTTAAATAGCTTGGTTGTGCCTTTCAACAATCCTTTATTGGATTTACTGCTTCGCTCTACCATGATTGCTTTCTTTGTGCTTGGCTTGGCTTATTGGCTAAAAGTGTCGGATGAATTTAACAATCTGATCCATCAGGTTTTGGAGAAATTAAATCTGCGTTAACCAAGTGGCAAGTTGCCCAGTGAGCTGGTGCCTGCTATACTGTTCAATATTTTCATAGGTCAAATCCAATTGCTGTTCGTAGGCTGCTTCCAAAAATTCCTTTATGCCAGTATAGTCATCATAATCGAAGCACTTTCCAGCATTACACTCCCTAAGAATAGTCGCCAAATCACTGTGCACATCGCCAATAGCCAAAATGGGCTTCTTTGCTCTCAAATATTCAAAAAGCTTACCCGGAAGTTGCGTTTGGAGCCTTTCCGTTTGAGTTTGAATAAGTATGAGCACATTGCTTTGAGCGTACAAAGAAAAAACCTCCTGATGGGGCACGGAGGGCTCAATGGTAGTACACTTCTTTAAAGCCACATGCTGCTCCACCTCGTTGCGCACTTCATCGCTTAAAATCCCAATTAGTTTAAGTGCCATATCAGCGTGTGTCACTGCCAAAGCATCTATTGCCTTCCATAGGTTTTTCGGATTCCTTTGCCTACTGAGCATTCCAACATGGCTTAGAATAAACTTTTGATCACGATTAAGCTGTTCGGGCATTTCGTCAGCATCGTCATATCCATTAGTAATTACTTTTACCGAACGTGCCCCAAGCCGCTTAAACTCATCTCTTGCACTTTGGCTAGTTACCAACAGTGCGTCAGACACCTTTATAACTTCCTGTTCCAGCTTTTGGTGGCGTTTCCAAAGGGGAGCTGTAATTTTCATTTCCTGAAGAATCTCCCATTGTGTCCATGGATCTCTAAAATCTGCTACCCAGGTAAGCGATGGCACTTTCATCTTTAGTCGTTTACCAATAAGATGCAAACTATGAGGTGGCCCGGTGGTTATCACATGCCTTATATGGTTGGTCTCCAGAATACTCAGTAAATAGTTAGATGCCGGTTTTACCCAAAATATTTTGGGGTCGGGCACAAATAAATTTCCACGAAGCCAAACAGCTAATTGCTTCAGAAGGCTATTGTTGGCGTCTTCCAAAATTTGCCCTTGTTTTAACTCCTTTTGCCCCGATAGTTTCTTGAAAATACTGTATGGTTCCCAAATGGGAAACTTCAGCACTTCCACTTCCGGGTGAATATCATGAACCAACGATTCATCTTTCAGGTCGAAATCAGGGTTTTCCGGAGTAAAAATTATAGGTCTCCATCCATAAGAAGGCAGGTACTTGCTAAACTTGAGCCAACGCTGCACTCCGGCTCCTCCGCTAGGCGGCCAATAATAGGTTACAATAAGAACAGGCTTTAGCTCTTTTGGGGTTAGTTGTTGAGTATTGCCAGAATTAGTGCGCTCCATAGTAGACTTGCAATTAAGAAGAAAAAAATCTTATTTCAGCCATCAATACAGGTCAAACTCAACGAATCTACCATGGGCTTTTTACCACTTTTTGTCGCTTTATTAGGCTTAATATTACTTTACACTCTCTATACATACAATCAAATAAAGCCAAGAAAGGCCAACCTTAACCGGGTTATTGATGCCATGGCAGCCAACAGTCGCGAAAGGAAACAACTGGTTTTACAACACGAACAGAACTACCCCGCTCTGCAAGAGCTTGCCGAAAAGCTTCGAAAAACCTCTACAGACAGGTTTCAGAGTTATAAAAAAGAAGAAGAATTCATCGAAGAATTAGAGCAAGCCACCAAGCAACTCGCCAATGAAGACCTAGCTCATAAATTAAATGCGCTCAATCATAGACAGCAAGAGCTTATTCAAAACCTAAAGTCCAAAGCCAAGGAGTACAACTCTTTCATTGGCAAATCGCCTGCTTCGGCAGTAGCCTCAGCATTCGGTTTCAGACAATTTTAACTGTTCTTTGAGATAAGAGACTACTTCTTCGGCAGAATCAGGTTTAAACCATTGTACTTCTGAATCCCTTCTAAACCACGTAAGCTGCCGTTTGGCATATCTCCTCGAGTTTCTTTTGAGCAACCGAATAGCCTCCTCCCTACTGTATTCTCCCTTTAGGTAAGGAAAAATCTCCTGATACCCCACGGTTTGCAACGCGTTCAGATGCTCCAAAGCCAACAGTTTTTCTGCTTCTTCAAAAAGCCCTTGCTCAATCATGGCATCCATGCGCGCATCAATACGCTCATAGAGTTTTTCTCTTTCCATGTGCAGTCCAATTTTATGAACGCAGAACGGTCGGTGTTTTTTGTTCTGGTTTTTCCTAAAATGAGAAAATGGTCTACCGCTGACGCGTATTACTTCAAGGGCTCTAATAACTCGCTGCGGGTTGTGCAAGTCAACAACAGCTGCATATTCAGGGTCTGTTCTTTTCAGCTCTTCTACCAACGGGCTCAAACCGTTCTCTTCCAGTTCATCATTCAGTTTTTGTCTTACCTCCCCGGGCACTTCGGGAAACTCGTCCAATCCATGGCAAACGGCATTCACAAAAAGTCCCGATCCGCCCACCAATACCAAAACATCATGTTGCCTATGGAGTTGTTCTATTAAGCGCAGAGCGTCCTTTTCGAACTTTCCAACATCGTAAGAATCATGAATAGAATGAGAATTTATAAAATGATGCGATACTCGGCTCAATTCTTGAGCGTTAGGCTTTGCAGTACCAATTTCAAGTTCTCTGTAAAATTGCCTGGAGTCTGCTGATAGTATTTCAGTTTGAAAGTATTCAGCAACTTCTATGGCCAATGCCGTTTTACCTACGGCTGTTGGCCCCACAATACATATTAAGTGCTTTTTTATTGAGCTCATGTTGAATTTACGCACCCAAATATATTATAATTGAAATTGCAGTATGAATAATAGACACAACAGCATTCTGGTCATTGATGACAATGACATTAATAGAAAATATTTAAAATCAGTACTTTCCAACAACAGCCTGGAACCCGTATTAGTAGAAAGCGGGTATAGGGCTCTGGAAGAATTACGATTACGCCAGTTCGATTTGATTTTAGTAGACATTCAGATGCCCGAAATGGATGGTTTTGAGTGCTACAACCGAATTAAAGAAGAATTTGGTTTATATTGCCCTGTTTTAGCAATAACTGCTTTCTCGGATAATGCCGATAAGAAGCAAATCATTGAATTTGGCTTTAACGATTACATTCTGAAACCTGTAAAACCTAACGTATTGGTAGAAACCATTAAATACTGGATTACCAATTTTAGCAAGACCAACGGGGCCAGCCCTTTTCAGGAAGATGAACATGTAGACGAAGAAGTAATTCAGGACCTACTTAGATACACCGATAAAGACTCACTACTCTTATTAATTGATGAATTTGTTGAAGAGACTAAATCAAATCTTCAATCAATTTCATTTTTAAAGAGCAATCATAAGTACACTGAAATTTTGAGTATCTTGCATAATATAAAAGGAAATGCTGGTTCTTTCGGATTCACCACTCTTTCTTCTATGGCCTCTACCATAGAGTCATACATTAAAGAAGAAAAATGGGATAGGGCTGTTTCTATTCTCGATGAATTTTTAGAATATGGCGACTTTCTTTTTAAAGACCATAGAAGACTGTTAAAGATTTATTAGTTATGACTGTTGAATACAAGAAAGTGCTCGTAGCCGAGGACAGTTCTGTTATTCAGAATCTGTTGAAGAAGATTCTGCTTTTTGAGAACTGTAAAATCACCTCTGCCAAGGATGGGCAGGCTGTGTTAGACAAGTTCGAAGCCGAAGACTTCGACTTGGTTATCATGGATGTAAACCTTCCGATTCTCAATGGATTGGAGGCCACCAAGCGAATAAGAGCCGGAAAAACCAAAAAATCTAAAATTCCAATAATTGGAATTTCTGGCAACGCCAAAAACCTGCCGGTTTCGGAGTTTTTTGAGGCCGGAATGAATGAATACATTCAAAAACCACTCGATTATGACAAACTGATTGAGCTGGTTAAAAAATATACTTCCACCAACTAAATGTCTGTAAAGTACACAAAACAATTTCTGGGTAAACTAGAAGACATATTTGCCGAGTCTGACTACGTATTGCGCTACGAAAAAGGCAACTTCAAGTCGGGCTATTGTATTCTAAAAGACACCAAAATTGCCATTGTGAACAAATACTATACTACAGAAGGCAAAATCACCTGCCTTTTGGACATTATTAAATCTATTGAACTAGACCCTAAGCAGCTTAGCGAAAAAAACGTTAAGCTGCTTAACGAACTCTCTCAAACCTCACTAAAGCTGTGAAAGTAACTGTTCTTGGATCAGGAACTTCGCAAGGTGTGCCGGTAATTGGCTGCCAGTGCCCGGTTTGTCAATCTCTTGACTTTCGAGATAAAAGACTCCGCTCTTCTGTTCATATAGAAGTAGCGGGCAAAAGCATTGTAATTGATTCCGGCCCAGACTTCCGTCAGCAAATGCTCCGAGAACGCATCAGCCAACTAGATGCCCTACTGTTTACTCACGAACACAAAGACCATACGGCCGGCATGGACGATATTCGTTCGTTTAATTTTCTGCAAGAAAAAGACATGCCCGTTTATGCCGCCCCGAGAGTAATAGAGCAATTAAAACGTGAGTTTGCTTATGTATTTTCTGAAAAGAAATATCCCGGTGTGCCCATGGTAGAGGTAAATGAGTTAGACGGTGAACCTTTTGAAGTAGAAGGGATACAGGTTATACCTATTGAGGTACTACACTACAAATTGCCAGTATATGGCTTTCGTATAGGAGACTTCACCTATATAACCGATGCCAAAACCATTAGTGAAGAGTCTTTGGAAAAAGCTCGCGGCTCAAAAATTCTGATGATCAATGCATTGCAGCAAACCGAACACTTGAGCCACCTCACACTGAACGAAGCCATAGACATGGCTCAAAAAATTGGAGCAGACGCCACCTATTTTACTCACTTAAGCCACAAAATGGGCAGTCACAAAACCATAGAAGCGCAACTGCCCAACAATATTTATATTGCCTATGATGGTCTTCAGCTATCGCTCTAAGACCAACTATTTTGCCACGTTTATTTTAAGCGTATTTGTTCTTCCAAATTCATGAATTGGCATACTGGCTGTGGTGATAAACACATCGCCCGACTTCAGCTTGCCTGCCTCTTTTAGTATCTCCTCCTGATCTTCGAATGTCTGGTCTGTAGAATGACGTTTGTCATAAAAAAATCCTTCTACTCCCCAAACCAAGCCCAGTTTGGTTAGCAACCCTTTGTTGGCGGTGAATATGAATATCTTAGAATAAGGTCTGTGCGAAGCCATTTTAAAGGCGGTATAGCCCGAAACAGTGTTGCCTATAATGGCTTTTGCCCTTACCTGTTCGCAAAGCTTACAGGCCGCAAGCATCACATTGTCGTTAATAAAGGTGTCGCTATCTTCCTGAGGGTTGTAGAAGTGATCATATACTTTGGCCGAACTTTCTACCGAAGCAATGGTTCTAGCCATATACTGAACCGTTTCTACAGGATATTTTCCGGCCGCTGTTTCGGCAGATAGCATCATTGCATCGGCACCATCCAACACCGCATTGGCCACATCGTTTGTCTCTGCCCGGGTTGGCCTCGGATTAGAGATCATGCTTTCCATCATCTGCGTAGCAATAATTACAGGCTTAGCGGCTTTGTTGCATTTATCGACAATCATTTTCTGAGCCATGGGTACCTCTTCCATCACTATTTCTACCCCAAGGTCTCCCCTGGCCACCATTAGAGCATCAGAGGCGGCAATAATATCATCTATGTTTTTTAGAGCCTCGGGCTTCTCAATTTTAGCCACTACCCTAATATCCTTACCCGATTGTTCAATTTGCTTCTTTAGGTCCAGAATGTCCTTGGCCGTTCTAACAAAAGAAAGAGCAATCCAGTCAACCCCCTGATCGATTCCAAACGCAAGATCTTCCTTATCTTTCTCTGTAAGAGCCGGGGCCGAAACATCCGTAAAAGGAAGATTAATTCCCTTCCTGGACTTCAAAGAACCACCGTATTTAACCTCACAGATTACGTCTTTACCTTTAATATCCTTTACAAAAAGTTCGAGATTACCATCATCAATAAGCACCATATCGCCCTTTTTCACATCTTTAGGCAAATCGGTGTAAGAGGTACTCACACGCTTAGAGTTACCCAAAAGACTTTCGGTAGTAATGGTCAGTTCCTGGCCGGGTTCAATAAACACTTCTCCATCTTCAACCTTTTCTACCCTGATTTTTGGTCCTTGCAAATCCTGAAGAATAGAAACATGAGTCCCCAGCTCTTCATTTACCTCTCTTATTCTCTGAATTACCTGAGCATGTGTGGCGTGTTCACCGTGAGAAAAGTTCAGTCTGAAAACGTTTACACCAGCCTTTACAAGTTCGGTTAATACCTCTTTAGACTGGCTGGCAGGCCCTACAGTGGCCACAATTTTTGCTCTTTTAGAATAAATAGTCTGACCCATATTAAAAGATAAGGTTATCCTTAGATTTTAGTGATTGAATATCGATTTTGGTTGTAAACTGCACGAAAGGTATTCGTTTGACTTCGCTAATAAAAGTATTCTCATCGAAAGTGCTGGATTCGTTTTCCAAAAGGACCAGATAGTCGAAATTTTTCAATTCAGGCAGCAAATAGGCATTATAAGCTCCATCAGTATCTTCGGCTCTATTTCTGATTAATCGAACCGTCTGAAACTCTGACCGATCCAGAAAATTCTGAATGGAAAGACTCTTCTGTTCATTGAAACCTATTTCTATGTTTTCTGCTTTTACCAGGTTGAGCTTCAAATCTTTATTGAGGCACCACGCGAGCTTGTATGGTTTCACGTTAGCATTGAGGGCTAAAAGAAGAAAGTCGAAATCATAAATAACCTGAAGCTTATTTTTAGCCATACGATGCAAAATTAGGCCTTTTGAAGGGCTCGGACAAGATTAAAAATTTTGTTTGACATTCGGGGAGAATTGCATTTCTTTGCATCGAGTTTTAACTAAATTTTAACCAAAATGTCAGAAATCGCATCAA
This sequence comes from Roseivirga thermotolerans, assembly GCF_014653175.1. Classification (GTDB taxonomy): domain Bacteria; phylum Bacteroidota; class Bacteroidia; order Cytophagales; family Cyclobacteriaceae; genus Roseivirga; species Roseivirga thermotolerans. Next base: position 291,930 of record NZ_BNAG01000002.1, on the reverse strand, counting down.
AAGTTAAGGGTATTATTATTGATAAATTAGGTGTTGAAGATTCTGAAGTAACACCAGAAGCCAGCTTCACCAACGATCTTGGAGCTGATTCCCTTGACACTGTGGAATTGATCATGGAGTTTGAGAAGGAGTTCAACATTTCAATTCCTGATGACCAGGCTGAAAACATCGCTACTGTTGGCGATGCCATCTCTTATTTGGAAGCAAACGTTCAGCAATAATTTCTCACTTACGACTCTAGTATGCAATTAAAACGAGTTGTAGTAACCGGACTAGGCGCACTTACACCACTAGGTAATAATCTCAATGCATATTGGGACAATCTTATTAAGGGTGTAAGTGGGGCTGGACCGATCACCAAGTTCGATCCCGAAAAATTCAAAACCAAGTTTGCCTGCGAGGTAAAGGGATACGATCCTAACGAGCATTTTGATAGAAAAGAAGCTCGTAAGATGGATTTATTTACCCAATACGCCTTAGTAACAGCCGAGGAGGCTATGCAAGACGCAGGTATTGACCTGGAATCAATCGATAAGCTAAAGGCCGGTGTTATCTGGGGTTCAGGTATTGGCGGTCTTAGAACTTTTCAGGAAGAAGTGGCCTCTTTCGCCCAAGGCGATGGAACTCCACGATTCAACCCATTCTTCATTCCTAAGATGATTGCAGACATTTCTGCAGGAATGATTTCTATCAAATACGGATTCAATGGCCCCAACTTTGTCACTGTTTCGGCCTGTGCCTCCGCTACCAACGCCATGATAGACGCCATGACCTACATTAAGTTAGGTAAGGCCAATATTATGATTACAGGTGGCTCAGAAGCATCGGTAACCGAAGCAGGAATGGGTGGGTTTAACGCCATGAAAGCCCTGTCTGAGAGAAATGATTCTCCGGAAACGGCTTCAAGGCCCTTCGATAAAGATAGAGATGGGTTTGTTTTAGGCGAAGGTGCAGGAGCTCTCATTCTGGAAGAATACGAGCATGCCAAAGCACGCGGTGCTAAAATATACGCTGAAGTAGTTGGTGGCGGTATGTCGGCCGATGCCTATCACATTACAGCCCCTCACCCGGAAGGGTTAGGTGCCTACAATGTGATGATCAACGCATTGGAAGACGCCCACATGAAACCGGAAGAGATTGATTATATCAACGTTCATGGTACTTCTACACCACTTGGCGATATTTCAGAGGCGGCTGCCATTGAAAAAGTATTTGGCGAACATGCCTACAAACTGAATATCAGTTCTACCAAATCCATGACAGGACACCTGTTAGGTGCTGCCGGAGCTATTGAGGCCATTGCCAGTGTAATGGCCATTAAGCACCAGATTGCCCCTCCCACCATTAACCACTTTACAGACGATGATCAATTTGACCCTCGTTTGAACTTTACCTTTAACAAGGCCCAGGAGAGAACAATCAATGCTGCACTTAGCAACACCTTTGGTTTTGGAGGACACAATACCTCAGTGATTTTCCGTAAAATTGACTAATTGTGCGGTTGATAGTAAACCGTGTAACGTCTCTTTTCAAATCATATTCTAAAGAAGAAAAAGCGCTTATTGCCTCTATCAAAATGATAACAGGCAGTAAGCCTTTTAATTTAAAACCCTACCAAATAGCCACGCAACACACCTCAGTGGCTAAAGCACTCAAAAAGGGTTTCAAAGAATCGAACGAACGTTTAGAATACCTCGGAGACTCTGTGCTAGGCATGGTGGTGGCCGAGTACCTCTTCAAACGCTTTCCGTTCAAAGACGAAGGCTTTCTTACAGAACTCCGCTCGCGTATTGTAAGCCGAGAAAGTCTCAACAATGTGGCAAGAACCATAGGCGTACCGCAAATTGTGCGCTTCGACCGAAAGCGCAAAACACCCAATTCCCACAAGTCGCTTTATGGTAACACATTAGAAGCGCTCATCGGAGCCATTTATCTGGACAAAGGCTTTAGACACAGCCGAAAATTCATTCTTAAAAAATTGCTTCTGCCCCATTTCGATCTGGAAGAAATCATTAATACCACCAAGAACTATAAAAGCAAACTGATCGAGTGGTCGCAAAAACACTCCAAGTCGCCTACCTTTGAGCATATTGATACCATAGATAAAGGCCATTACAAGGAATTCATTATTGAAGTAAAAGTAGATGACGAACCGATAGCCAAAGGACATGGTTTAAGCAAGAAGAAGGCCGAGCAAGATGCAGCCCGCGAGGCTTGTATTATTCTAGAACTAGAACAATGAGAACATATCGCATAGGTGGAGCCACTATAAACCAGACCCCACTCGACTGGAAAGGTAACCTTGAACGCATTAAAAAGGTGTTGGTTGAGGCCCGAAAAAATGGCGTAGAAATACTTTGTCTTCCCGAATTGTGCATTACCGGCTACGGATGTGAGGATTTGTTTCTAAGTCAATGGCTCCCCGAAAAGGCTTTGAGCCTCATCCCTCAGTTGGTTGCCGAAACGGAAGGGCTACTCACTACCCTTACCCTCCCCCTTCGCCACAAAGGATTGCTCTACAACTGCGCCATTGTGGTTAAGAACAAACAAATACTGGGTATATATGCTAAGCAATACATGGCACTAGATGGTGTACACTACGAACCCCGCTGGTTTAACCCATGGCCCATTGGCTTGGTAGAAGACTTTGAAATTGACGGAGAAACATACCCAATTGGCGACCTTACCTTCGATGTAGATGATTGGAAGGTAGGCTTCGAGATTTGCGAAGACGCATGGCGCGGACCCGTGAGACCTGCCTGCAGACTCAAAGAACGCGGAGTTAACCTTATTCTTAACCCTAGCGCCAGTCATTTTGCCATGCAAAAAACACTGGACCGCATTAAGCTTGTTGAAAACTCCAGCTTAGACTTTAATTGCACCTATGTATATGCCAATCTGCTGGGCAATGAGGCCGGACGCATGATTTACGATGGGGAAATTATGGTTGCCCAGCGAGGAAAAATACTGCTCAGAAACCAACTGCTCAGTTTCCGGGCATTTGAGCTATGCTATGGCGATTTCAAAGCCGATCAATCGACCCAAGAGAACAACGAAGCCGTTGCCCCGGTACTTTCCAAACAAGAGGAATTTCCCAGGGCCTGCGCACTGGCCCTTTTCGACTATATGAGAAAAAGCCGCACTAAAGGATACACCCTTTCGCTAAGTGGTGGAGCCGACTCAGCCACTTGTGCCATTATGGTGGCCGAAATGGTAAAAAGAGGTATTGAGCAGCTGGGAAAAGAGTCTTTTTGCTCAGCCATAGGCTTCGATGAGCTGGCTGAAAAACCCGAAAAGGAAATAGTCTACACTATCTTCAATACGGCCTACCAAGGCACTGTCAATTCCTCAGAGGCTACTTTAAATGCTGCTAAATATTTGGCAGATTCAATTGGTGCAAGATTTTTCAGTTGGACAATCGACTCTTCCGTTGAAGCTTACACTTCAATTATTGAAACGGCACTCAACAGAAAATTAAGTTGGGAGCAAGACGACCTGGCCTTGCAGAATATTCAGGCACGCTCGAGAAGCCCCATTATATGGATGCTCACCAACATTACCAATACCTTATTGCTCACTACCTCGAACCGTAGCGAGGGCGATGTAGGTTATGCCACTATGGACGGAGACACCAGCGGTAGTCTGGCCCCTATTTCTTCAGTTGACAAGCACTTTATCAGGCAATGGCTTATTTATGCCCAGAAGGAAATGGGTTATGAAGGTTTAAGGTTCATCAACCAACTTCCTCCCACTGCAGAACTAAGACCACAAGACCAGAAGCAAACAGATGAAGACGATTTGATGCCTTACCATATAATGGTTGAAATAGAAAAGCTAGCTATTAGGGACCACAAATCTCCTTTAGAGGTTTTTACTGAATTGAAAGCTGCAGATCTTGAGCCGGAAGATTTGCTGAGGCAACACGTGAGGAAATTCTTTCGGCTTTGGAGCCGCAATCAGTGGAAACGGGAGCGCTTAGCACCAGCCTTTCATCTCGATGAGTTCAACGTAGACCCCAGAACTTGGTGTCGTTTCCCTATTCTCTCGGCTGGTTTTGAGGAAGAATTAGCCTTATTATAAAGCTTAACAATTAGTTTTTTCGGTTTCACGGCTATTCAATCGGATTGCTTTCAGCAATTCGTATATCTTTGCTTTATGCACCAATTAACAGTTCTATCTTACTTTGTATGGGATCCAATGCGGGAGATTATCAAGGGTATTCAGCCCCCCGTATGGTATAGTGTACTTTTTGCTGCCGGTTTCATATTCGGCTACCAAATAATGGTCTACATTTTTAAGAAGGAGGGCAAAAACCCACTCAATGTAGATACACTTTCTGTTCATATGATTGTGGCAACCATTGTGGGCGCAAGATTAGGACACCTCATATTCTATGAACCAGAACGATTCCTGGCAGATCCCCTTGTATTTTTCAGAACCTGGGAGGGTGGTTTGGCAAGCCATGGCGCAGCCATATGCATACCCATTGCCTTATACCTCTATAGTAACTATGTGGTTAAGGTGGTAAAACCCAGACCATGGCCTTTAAAATTCATTAAACAAAAACGAGAGGGACAAAGCTATTTGTGGATTATAGACCGAATAGTGATTACCGTAGCCCTGGCCGGAGCCTTTATTCGCTTTGGTAACTTTGTAAATTCAGAAATTATAGGAAAGCCCTCAGAATCGGACTACGGGGTGGTGTTTGGTCGCGTAGCCGAAGAGGCTCTGGAAAAGGCTCCTTTAGGTATTGAAAGTGCTGAAGCTTCAAAAGGCAGTACGACCGAAAGGCGTGCTCCAGGTATTGTTCCGGTAGACCTCAGGTTAGTATTTGAAAACAGGCAACTATCAGAAGCTCAAGCACGAAAAATCATTGAAGATGATGTACGATTGATACTTCTGGGAAACCAATCGGTACAGGAGCATTATGCCCAACCCAACGAACCACTCGATTATGAAATTAACATTGTAGACCGTAAGGTGGAGGCCATAGTGCACACCTGGGGTATTGCAAGATATCCCGCACAGTTGTACGAATCGGCCACCTGTGTACTCCTTTTCCTTATTTTGCTAGGCATTTGGTTTAAATGGAAGTCGAAAACTCCTGAAGGCTTACTGTTCGGTATTTTCCTCATCTGGATATTTGGCCTTCGCTGGTTCCACGAACTATTTAAGGAAAACCAGGTTCCTTTTGAAAATGACATGACCTACAACATGGGGCAACTGCTCAGTATTCCTTTGGTACTTGTAGGGGTAATTATGCTGATAAGAGTCATAGTATTATCTAAGAAATCTTAAATCGGGAGTGTTCATAAAGTTATTCAGGCTGTGGTTGATTGTGGGGTGCATTTTATGTATTAAGTCCGGCACCTACGGACAAACTTTGCCTGATATTGACACCGCCTCGGTGGTCAAGATTGGTAAGATTTACGTTACAGGAAACAAGCGTACCCTGGAAAGCATCATTTTGCGGGAGCTTAGTTTTGCTGAGGGAGACCAAATTAAAGTAAGCGATCTAGCCGATAAAATAGTGCTGGACCAACAAAAGCTCATTAATACACGCTTATTTGTGACGGCCGAAATTGTGCCGCTTTTTCTTTCCTCCACCCAGTGCGAAGTACTCATTAGGCTACAAGAGCGATGGTACGTTTTTCCGGTTCCCATATTTAAGCTGGCCGACAGAAACTTTACGGAGTGGTGGGTGAATCAGAACAGAGATTTCTCCAGGGTAAACTATGGCATGCAACTATACCACCTTAACTTTTCTGGTCGAAACGACAGGTTGGTTGTCCGCACCCAGTTTGGCTTTACCAAACGCTACAGTTTTCAATATTCGGTGCCATATATAAACCGTGCTCAAACAGCAGGGCTTACCCTTTCTACTTCGTTCGATACCAATAAAACAGTGAGCTACGCCTCCGATGGTCACCTGCAACAGTTTGTGCAGAGCGAAGACGTAATTCGCAGAATATTCAGTACAACAGGAGCCATAACCTTTCGCCCCTCATTCTATAACCGGCATTCGTTCATTCTTAATTATAACAGAGGCTCCATTGCCGATACTGTTTTCCGTCTCAATAGTGAATACTTTCAGGCCAACACCCAGTTGCAACAGTACTTTGCTTTTGGGTATTCCTTTGTTCACGACCGCAGAGACTATGTTGCATACCCACTAACCGGTACAGAATTTACCTTCAACTTCAATCAGTTTGGCCTGGGAATATTCGATGACATAAACATGACCAGCACCCGGCTGGGCTATGGCACTTTCTCCCAGTTGAGCAAAAAACTCTACCTCGCCAACAGAGTAGATATTTACAAAAACTTCTCCGATGAAATTCCCTATCTGATTCGGGCTGGTTTTGGTTATAACCCCGATTTCATCAGGGGCTATGAGCGCTACGTTATTGAAAGTGATTTTTTGGCTTCATACCGTACGGCTTTGCGCTACGAGGTGCTTAAAGGAGTTAAGCAAATCAACCCTAGAAGTATGATCGACCAATTTAGAACATTACCTTATGCTTTCTACTTAAAGGTGTTTTTGGATACCGGCTATGCCGGAGATTCACTGGCTTCTAACATCAACAACTTCTACAACAACCAGTGGATTGGTAGTGTAGGTGTGGGTCTGGATATTGTCACCTACTACGATTTTGTGGTTCGACTGGAGTATAGCATTAACCGTGAAGGAAGCACGGGCTTCTTCTTCAATTTCAGATCGGCACTTTAGATTATTTTCCCCATCTAAACCCCTAATTTCCTATATTCGGAAGTGCGAAGCGTAACACTCACTTTTTTTCTATTTATTCAACTAATCTTTGTGGCGAACGCACAATTGGCTGGTGTTCCTCCCAAAGGCCCTGTTTCTCTGGCTCTTGGTGGAGTATCTGCTTCTACGGCCAATGAATGGTCGGTTTTCAATAATCCTGCCGGGCTTATTGCTAATGAAGGCATTAATGCAGCTTTTAGCTATCAAACCATTTTCAACTTTGCCCCCTTTAATACGGTCATGGCCGCTGTGAACCATGAGACCAACTGGGGAACTGCCTCCTTTGGAGTATATCGCTTTGGAGACGAGCTTTTTAGCAACCAAATGGCCAGCCTTGGTTTTGCCCGAAAAATTGGCATTATGAGTCTTGGAGCTAAAACCAGCGTATTACAATACCATATCGATGGTTTTGGCAAAAGGGCCACTTTTATTGGCGAAATGGGCGTATTAGCTGAGTTCACGGAGCAGTTACATTTTGGTGCCCACGTATATAACTTCACCCAATCGGTAATTGCCGAAGAAAGTGGCGAACGCGTGCCAACTATCATTCGCTTGTCGCTCAAATATCAACCCGATGAGGCCTTGGCTATTTATATGGAGGGCGATAAGAATGTAGAAGACAAACCGGACCTACGCCTGGGCATAGCCTATGGTCTTATGGAAAACCTTGAGTTGAGAACAGGTTTTTCTACCCAAACCAATCGGCACTCTTTTGGGGCAGGCCTTACACTCAAGAAATTTAAGATTAATTATGCCGTCCGCTCTAACCGCGGCACAGGCGCTACGCATAATTTTGGGCTCGGCTACCAAATTAAGCAACCATGAAAAAGTGGGTGCTTCCGGCTTTGATTTTGCTGCTCGTAATCAGCCATTTTCCACTAAGGGCCCAAATACGGGAAAATTTTGATTTACAGCTTTTTATTGAATCACTCTTCAATACTCAAGAAGAATCGCTGAACTATGAAGACCTGTACGAGCGTCTTCTACTGCTTTACGAAACACCGGTAAACATCAACACAGCCTCCATCGAGGACCTCAGAGGCTTGTACATACTTTCTGACCCACAAATAGATTCGCTGAAAGCCTACATTGCTCGCAATGGCAAACTGCTCACCGAATATGAGCTTCAACTAGTACCAGAGTTCGACCTGGCCACTATAGAGAAAATTCTACCATTTATTACCATAAATGCACAAGACCTAACTACCGACAACCGGCCTCTCTGGCAACGTATTTTGAGCGAAAGAAACCACTACTTCATTTACCGTTATGAGCAAACCTTAGAGAAAAAAAGAGGCTTTGATCCTCCGGAATCTCCCACCGATACGCGCTATGCAGGTAGTAGAGGTAAACAATACCTTCGGTATCGGGTAGCAAAACCGGGAGATTTTAGCTTTGGCTTTACTACCGAAAAAGATCCGGGCGAAGCCATTGTTTGGGATCCTGACAGCAAGCGCTATGGCATGGACTTTTGGTCTGCACATGCCATGCTTGAGAATAATAACCAATGGAAAAAGGTAATAGTGGGAGACTACCAGTTGCAATTTGGGCAAGGGCTCATATTTGGAGCAGGTTTTGCCATTGGAAAAGGCTCCGAAACCATCAATACGCTGGAAAGGGTAAACCTCGGCATTCGGCCTTATACTTCCGTGTTAGAAGGTGGCTTTTTGCGAGGGGTTGCGGCTACATATTCGCTCTCCGAGAAGGTAGCCCTAACCGCTTTTTTCTCACGCTTAAAACAAGATGCCGCATTGCAAGAAGATGAAGAAACCTTTGAGCAATATTTTTCATCCATTCAAACCTCGGGGTTCCACCGCACTCCATCAGAAATTGATAATAAAAAACAAATTACCGAAACAGTGGCCGGGGCAAACCTTCATTTCAAAGTGAATGGAAGAACTCAGCTGGGCTTTGTTATCAGCAACAACAACTTTAACATCCCTATACAGCGTAGCAATCAGGGCTACAATCTATTTGAGTTTTCGGGCCAAAGCAATAGCAACGGCAGTGTTTATGCCAACTTCAACATCAACAAATTCAGGTTTTTTGGTGAAGCAGGTGTTTCCAAAAGTGGAGGAAAAGGCGGAGTGTTAGGGCTCACCACCACCCTATCTCCCAGGGTAGACTTTGCTCTGTTATGGCGCAACTACAGTCGGGATTTTCATGCCCTTAGGGGAGCTTCATTTGCAGAAGGAAGCCGCAACATTAATGAAAGCGGTATTTATTGGGGACTTAAATACACCCTGAACCGATCGCTCTTTGTAACGGCCTACTACGATTCTTTTCAGTTTCCTTGGCTCAGATACCGGGTAAATGCCCCTTCGGAAGGCAACGACTACCTACTACGAGTCAACTACTTACCCAACTCAAAAGTCCATTCTTATATTCAATACAGAAAAAAGACCCGCGAAGAAAACGCCACAGAAACAGATACCGGCAACACCATAATAAGACCCGGAGTCAGGCAGCAGGTTTTGGTCAACTTTGACTATCGGCTGGCTCCCGGCCTTTCACTAAAATCGAGAGTTCAATACAGCCATTTTCAGCTATATACAGAAAAGAATGATGGATATGCCTTTATACAAGATGCGGTGTATTATTTCGGTAAACTTATTCTTAGTGGCCGCATAGCACTATTCGATACTGAGGGAGCAAACAACAGGCAATATGCCTATGAGAGAGATGTATTGTATTCTTTTTCAATTCCTGCCTATAGTGGTGAAGGCGTTAGAAACTACATTCTCATTCAATACAAAGCGAGTAGAAAGTTAGACCTGTGGGCCAGATGGGCAAGAACGCGCTATTACGATAGAAAAACCATAGGAAGCGGACTCGAAACCATTGAAGGCAATCAGCGCACCGATGTAAAGTTTCAGATTCGCTACAAGCTCAGGTAAAGGCAGGCAATTACCCGCCCCTGTTATTACATTAGATATCACATATAACCTTACTAGTTAAGGTCTTAGCAAGAGTAATACTTGTCTATAATTTTTTTCTAAAATTATAATCGATCCATTCAACCCATTTGATTTGTTGGGCAAAACAAACTTTGATAATTTCCGAGTCTGAAAACCTATTGAAATGAATATGAAACTTAAAGCGATAATACTGCTTTGTGGCCTGTCAGTTTCAGTGGCATTTGCCCAGAAGAAGGCCGATAGAAAAGACCATGAGCGATGGCAGCAATATGCCAAGTACTACATGGAAATAGACATGGACGTAAATACCAACCGATTTACGGGAGTACAAAAACTGGAATATACCAACAACTCTCCTGATGAACTGGACAAGGTGTTCTATCACCTATATTTTAATGCTTTCCAGCCGGGAAGCATGATGGACGTACGATCCAGAACCATTGATGACCCAGACAGAAGAGTGGGCGATAGAATCTCTAAACTCTCTGACGATGAAATAGGCTACCAAAAAATTCTTTCCCTAAAGCAAAACGGCAAAGATGTAACGTATAAGGTAGAAGGCACAGTACTCGAAGTTTCACTCAATGAGCCCATTAAACCGGGACAAAAAGTAACCTTTGACATGAACTTTGAAGGTCAGGTTCCGGTACAAATTCGCAGAACCGGAAGAGACAATGCCGAGGGCGTACGCTACACCATGACTCAGTGGTTTCCTAAACTGGCCGAGTATGACTATCAGGGCTGGCATGCCGATGAATATATAGGCCGCGAGTTCTATGGGGTATGGGGCGACTTTGAGGTAAAAATTTCGATTGACAAAGACTATGTTGTTGGTGGTACCGGTTATCTTCAGAACCCACTAGAAATTGGCCACGGATATGAAGACAAAGGACAAACCGTAAAACAAAAAGTGAAGAATGGTAAGCTTACATGGCACTTTGTGGCTCCTAATGTTCATGATTTTGCCTGGGCAGCCGACCCAGACTACATTCACGACAAGCTGACCATGAAAAACGGAATGGAGCTTCACTTCTTCCACCAAAAAGGTCAGAATGAAGAAAACTGGGAAAAGCTCATGCCTTTGGCTGAAAAAGCTTTTGAATATGCCAATAAACACTTCGGCCAATACCCTTACAAGCAGTTCTCTGTTATTCAGGGAGGTGACGGAGGCATGGAGTACCCAATGTCTACCATGATTACAGGTATGCGAGGTAGTCTGCTAGGTGTAACTGTGCATGAAGCCATGCACGATTGGTACCATGGAGTATTGGGTAACAACGAAGCCCTGCACCCCTGGATGGACGAAGGGTTTACTTCTTATGCCACTTCTCGCATCATAAGCCACATAGCGGGTCGCGATACAGCCGAAGAAACTATTGAGAACTTGGGAATGCCCGCCAATGGTGGTTACCTGAGATTGGCCACCAGCGGAGTAGAAGAGCCTCTAAGCACTCATTCAGATCACTACCATCTAAATGGTGCCTACGGAGCAGCTGCTTATAGTAAAGGCTCCGTTTGGATGAGCCAGATGGGCTATGTAATTGGAGAGAAAGCCCTTAACAAAGGACTCTTAGAGTATTTTGAAACATGGAAGTTTAAACACCCTAATCCGAACGATGTTCTACGCGTATTTGAGCGTGTTTCAGGTCTGGAGCTAGACTGGTACAATGAGTATTTTGTGTACACTACTAAAACCATTGACTACGGAGTGAAACAAGTAGTTGGCGAAAACAACCGCACCAAAGTTACACTCGAAAGAGTTGGGTTAATGCCTATGCCAATGGACGTAGTCGTAACTTACAAGGATGGGACCAAAGAGGTACACTACATGGCGTTGCGCATGATGCGAGGTGAAAAACCAGCCGAAACCAACGACCCGCGCGTGGTACACCCTGACTGGCCATGGACTCACCCTACTTATGAATTTACTATCAATAGACCAGCCTCGGAGATTGCCTCCGTTGAAATCGACCCATCGGGACGAATGGCCGATGTGAACCGCGAGAACAACGTTTGGAAAGCGGAAGCTATCGATAGCAAAAAATAATAAGGCTCTTGCCTGCAAACGCAAAAATCCGGCTTGTATAAACAGGTCGGATTTTTGCTTTTAAAAAGCTTTCAACAATTATTAACTTAAACAAAAACGCACCATTATGACAAAATCTACTCTATTCCTGTTTGTTCTACTTCTAATTTGCTCATGTAATTCTAAACCAGAATTCAATATCCAGGGTACCATTGAAAACTATGAGGGCTATGTATTTCTTCGCTATGGAAATTACGTAGACAGTACGCTTACAGAAGATGGACGGTTTGAATTTACGGGGTCGGTTGAGCACGTACGTAACGCCACCATTACTCATAAGGCCGATGGAATATACAGCGCACAATTCTTCTTAAACAATGAGGAAATATCGCTTAAAACAACTTATAAAGAGCCATTCATTAGGCTCGTTGAAGTACACAGCTCCACAAACAGCCAAATGAAGCAAATTCTTAGCGACCTTGAAGGAATTATGGAGGATGAGCAAAAACTGAGAGGCAATGCCCTTTACTTATACATGGACTCCATAACTAAACTCTATCCCAGAAACGAATTTATAGCAGAACTTACTTCAGAAGTAGTCACCAGTGACTTTATTACCATTGATCAGTCACAGCAACTATTATCTACCATAGACACCACCCTTCTCGATCCGCTAGACCTGAAGTCCGTTATGCTCTCTTTAGACCGACAGGAACGAATAAACCCGGGAGATCCTTTTCCCGACTTCTCCTTTGAAGGGTTCAATGGTGAAACTTATACCCAAAACAGTTTTTCGGATAGGTATGTTCTGATAGACTTCTGGGCTACCTGGTGCGCTCCTTGCATTAAAGGGTTTGGATCATTACTGCCAGTTTACGAGGAATTAGAAGGAAAATTGGAAGTGCTTGCAGTATCGATCGACTCCAACAAGGAATTTCCTTTAAAACACCTGAATAATAAGAATTACCCATGGAAACAGGCTTTTGCTGAAAAAGGGTTTCAAAATCCTTTTCTGGAACAGCTAGGAGTTGTTTTTCTTCCATTCTATTATTTGATCAGCCCGGATGGCGAAATTCTGGCAATCAATCCGAAAATAGACGAAATTCCGGAACTCATTAACAAACGTTCGAGCCTCAAAGAGGTTCTAAAGTAATGGACATAGGAAAAATCTTAATGGGGGTTGTTTATATCATGGCCGGGCTAATGCACTTTGTAAAGCCCAAGCTGTATATGAAAATAATGCCCCCTTACCTCCCACTCCACCGAATACTGGTTTATCTCAGTGGCCTGTTTGAAGCACTTTTTGGAGCCCTATTGCTTATCCCAAGCACTCAAAACATTGGAGCTTGGGGTCTTATTGCCACGCTGCTAGCCGTATTTCCGGCCAACCTCTACATGCTCACTTCTTATAAGGGTAAAAAAAGCTGGTACAAAGTCGCACTTTGGCTGAGACTCCCCCTACAGTTTGTGCTCATATACTGGGCCTGGCTGTATACCTAATAACAAGCCGTGTATTCACTCAAACAATAAAGACCTGAAAATCAACATACTATAAATGTTTCATAATTTTATTTTCAATGTTTGAACTTTAATGTTTAAACACCAGTTAACCTCCTGAACTTCGAAAAAATTAAACAAACAATTATGAGAACATTTAATGTACCCACCCGAGATGAGGTTAGTGTTGAGAGTCAGCAACTTTTCGATGCACTAGAGAAAAAGCTAGGCATGGTGCCTAATCTATATGCCTCTATAGGATACTCCGGCAATGCCCTTGCTTCTTACCTAACCTTTCAGGATGCACAAGCCCAAGGCACATTCAATGCAAAACAGCGTGAAGCCGTAAACCTGGTTGTTTCTCAAGTCAATGGTTGCACTTATTGCCAGGCAGCACACACCACTCTGGGGAAAATGAATGGCTTTACAGAAGAAGAAACCATAGCACTAAGACAAGGTCGCTCTTCCGATGCCAAACTGAACGCCATTGTTGGTTTAGCCAAGAGCCTTGTAGAAAATCGTGGAAGAGCCTCAGAAGATAAAGTAGAAGAATTTTTGGCTCAGGGATATGATCAGGCAGCCCTGGTAGACCTGGTTGCCCTTGTGGCGAGTAAAACCCTTGCCAATTACGTGCACAATCTATTTGATTTTGCCATAGACTTTCCTGAAGCACAGCCCTTAGAAGAGGCTATTAATGCTTAAAAGCATAGACGAAAACCATTAAAGGTAGAGTTAAGTGTGTGTTGGTTGAGGGCTGCCCGGCTTAGTCGGGTGGCTCTCTTTGTTCATAGGCAATCACAGCGAAGCACCACCAGCCAAGAGCTTTATTAATGTGGGAACATTAGTATATTTAAAAATCGTTCGAGTAGCCAAGAAAACGCCCCACTATGGAAGAACAGTTAAAAAATGGTGAGTTCCTTAATGAACAACAGAGGTTGCGCGTAAATCTTCAGTATACTGCAGCCTGGTTGGGCGAAAAAATTTCGGCTTTTCTGAAGCCCTATGATATTACTCAACAGCAATTCAATGTGCTTTCTATTCTCGATAAACAATTTCCGGAGCCTATTAGCACCAAAGAGATCAGGGAACGAATGATTGTAAGTAATGCCGACACCTCTCGATTGGTTGATCGTTTGTGTAGCAAAGGCCTGATTTGGAAAAGACCTTGCCCGCACGATGGCCGTTTGGTTCAGGTTTTTATTGCCGAAAGTGGACAAAAACTGCTGCAACAAGTTAATACCCACATGCCCCAACTGGATGCGGAGATGGACAATCTGTCGGAAAAAGAACTGCTCATACTCAACCAGCTTTTAAACAAAATGAGATTTAGAGTTAAAAGCAGCTCTCCGGCCTAACCTTCTTCCCAAGCCTCCTTCTTCTATCGGCCAATTGCTCTCTGTGCATTGATTCAGCCATATAAAAACAGCCGCTACTTCCCTTCCGGTCTCTCCTCTCATTCCCCATTGTTCGTAGTTTATCGTCTTAGCACCCGATACAGAGTATAGATAGAGCCAACACACAACACACTAAATATCCACCGGGGCTCAACTACACCAACCAAGGGTAGGCCAATCAATGCCCCTACTGCAGCACCTATGTCTTTAGCTGTTGAGAGCTTGGCAAACGCATTGTAATTCTCCCGGGTTGAACTTCTTTGCAAAGCAAACAAAGGCATGCAAACATTATTGACCGCAGCGGCTGCGAACACTATTACTAAAGCCTCAACTACAATCCCTCCGGCCATAAAGCCTAAGGCAATGCATATCAACACAGAAGATAAGGCAAACACCAGTCTATGACCGTAACGCCTAATAGCAGAGCCTGTTAAAGGAGCCAGTATAATCTGAAAAACCCTTCTAATAGAGATAAAAATTGCCGTATTCATCAGCACATGTTCCGACCAGAAATTGGCATGGGACCGCAGCAGTATGCTAACTGTCACTACCACAAATCCATCGATTAGAAAGGACGAAATAAATACCCATGCATCGAGCCAATTGGGCTTTTGAAAACGTACGACTTCTTTTAGCACTACCTTAGCCTTAGGATTTGGAAGGTTGTGGAGTAATGCCATCCCCATGAGCGTGGCCACGGCAGAAGTAAGGAATACCTGTGAAGCCCCCCATGTTGCTAGTACTATTGGTCCAAACCAATAGGCAAGCACCGGCCCAAGCTCTTTAATCGATGTAGCTATACCCAGGGCTTCTCCTTTGTGCGGTGCTACTTGTACATACTGAACCGAAGCAAATCGAAACATGGAGTAGCTGATTCCCCAAACAACCCGCACAAGCAACCAAAACCATAAAGGCATTTCAAAGGCATAAGACATTGAGGTGAGAGCTGCCAAACAGATTGCCATACTTACAATATGCTTAAGTCCTGTGACCGCGGCCAGAGCATTGACCCATCGATTTGATAAAACCCGGACAAACTTATTAATGCTTAATATGACTCCTACTGAAAAGGCGTTTAACTCTAAGGTTGTAGCATTTAAAGGCAGGTAGGCATAGAGAAAAGCATCGGCCATGCCTCCGAGCGTCATGGCCAAAGAAGATCGAACTGTTGGCCTCAACGACAGGGTTGCATTCTCCACTCCTAACCGGCCAGAGTTTGCCTGTGTTGAACGCATCTAACCACAGCAGGCAGAAGCGTGCGCATGAGTAACCGTGGCAGTGGTTCCACAACCACACCCTTCCTCTCCTTCTGCCTTTTTTACCTCATCCAGTTTACAACACGCTTCAGTGTTTTCAGTCGGGGCCCCTCCACAACATCCTGCAACTTCACTATCAGACTCCGCTGGGCTACTCACAGATCCGCAACAAGATAAATCGCCCTCATTGGTAGAACCACAAACCCCGGTCTCCGGCAAATCTAACTCCACTCTTCTAGCTCCTTCTATATCGCCATCTAGCCAAGCGGCAATACTCCTCACTTGTTCATAGCCTGTAGCCATTAAGAAAGTAGGTGCCCTTCCGTAGCTTTTCACCCCTACCACATAAAAATTGGTTTCAGGTTGTTTGAGCTCCAACTCTCCATGCGGACGTACCGTACCGCAACTGTGTATATTGGGATCTATAAGCTCTGCCAACTGAGGCACACATTCAAGTGCAGGGTCTCGCGCCAACCGAATTTCTTGCAGCATCGAAAAATCGGGCCGGGCTCCGGTGTTCGCAATAATCTCATCGATTGCAGAAACCGTATGATCTTTGCCCTCTAATAAACCATGAACAGCAATGGTTCCATCTTCTGAGCTTACTCTATCAATGTAAAAGGGCATGTGCAGGCTCAGCTGGCCGGAGTTAACTAACTGTTCTATTCTTGTGCCTAAAGCTCCCCTTGCTTCCAAAGCATCTTGCTCTCTACCACCATAAAGCTTTGAAAGACTCTCTGAGTGAAGTGCCCAATGTAGCCGGGTATTGGGGTAATCTACCTTTAACTCGGCCAAACTAAGCAATGAGTTAATGGCTGAATGGCCTCCACCAACTACGAGAACCGACTTGTTGGCATATCGCTTTTTATCTTTTCCCAAAATATCCGGAATACGGTAAGCAATTTTATGCCGATGTTCATGCTCACCTTGTGCAAAACTACCTCCTGAGCCAATGGGATTGGGGTTTTGCCATGTGCCTGAAGCATCAATTACCACAGATGCCTCAAAAGATAAGTTCGTTTCTTCCTGCCTAACCCAAATTACAAAAGGCGAAGAATCTCTGTTGTGAGAATTCACCTTGGTGATTCCTTTTTTAGTGATGCTTAAGACGGTGGAATTCAGGTGTAGATATGGTTTTACTTTAGGGTGCCCGGCCAACGGCCTCAGGTATTGGTTCACCAAGTCCGCCCCGGTGGGCAGAACCTCACGGTCGGGTTCAACCCAGCCCGACTTTGACAATATCTCCTTTGCCGCTTTGTCTATGTTGTAGCGCCAGGGTGAAAACACTTTTACATGCTTCCAGTCTGAAACATTATGACCAACTTCAGGGCCATTTTCGAATATGAGAAAAGGGATATTTCTTAACGCCAGATGAGAGGCAGCCGCTAATCCTACAGGGCCTGCTCCTATTATGGCAACAGGTAGTTCTCTATTGATTGTCATCATTTTATATCGTTTTGCCAAACAAGACGGACAAAGGGTAAAATGATGCAGGCGGGCTTATGATTTACAACAGACTAAATTAACCTGAGTTCGATGTACAAAAGGAACGTCATGCCGGAAAAACAGGCCTTAAACTCCCAAAAAGGGCTGTTTTATCCGGTATCTCGACAGAGCCTAAATGAGATTGCGGATATTTCCCTTTGTGTATGTGAAGTTTTCAGAGGAAAATTCCGCAATGCCGTCATAAGAGGGGATATTTTACTACTTAGTTACATCGAACTCAGGTTAATTTAGACTTGTGCTTAGGGCAGACATAAAAAACCCAGACCTACTAAGCAAGCCTGGGTTTTGTAATGTTCTTACTATTAAGTAATCTCCTTTATCTGGAGAACACAAACCGTAGATTCAATCCAAATCCATCTACGTTAAAATCTGTTTCGTCTATTAATCGGAAGCCCGGTCTCCAGTCCATTCCTAAAACCAGCGGTACGTCTCTGAACTGGTATTCGATACCAATTTCGCCCACAGCACCTAAGGAAAAGTCATCTCCAATGCCCAAAAATGGCCCTGCCCCTACATACCAGAAGAAGGTTTCTCCTTCTGCTTCAAAAGGTTTATAGAGAAAGTCCCATAGGGCATCTATACCTAATACATCATTGCTCAACGATAGATCGGCATGTATTCGGCTAAACTGACCTGAAGAGAATACTGCGTCTACAGCAAAATCACCGGCAGTAACGTTTCCGAAACGAACACCAAGCTCCTGGCCTTGTGCAGTCAGAGAGCCTGCTGTAAGTAATGCAACCAGTACGAATAGTCTTCTCACGAGTTTCATCTTACCTTTTTAATTATTTCTCTACCGTAATTACATACTCACCCGCCAGGCCGGCACGTACCGGCCCATTCGATTTAGTAAAACTGAATACAAATTTACTCAGAGATAAACTCTGAATAGTGATTTGCTTTCCGTCATCTAACACTACGGCATTGGCATTGGTATCTGCCCACTCCCAAGTACCACTAGCCCTAAAAAGGTCTCCGGCATTGGTAGTGGTATATGTTCCCTGAGCAAACGATAGTGCGAAGCCCGGGTAATTCGCACTTACATTGCTCCCATCTACCTTAATACTACCGAACTGTCCCAGTGTCCATTGTCCGGCCAGTTTTTCGTAGGTCAGCTCTTGTGCTGTGGGTCCTGTGGGATCATCATTGTCACAGGAAATACTCAATAAAGCCACCGCGGCTATTAGTATGTAGGTATATATGCGGTTGGTTTTCATCCTTATTCTTTTGCTTTTTGTTTTATGATCTACAGTCTTGGGTTATTTTCTAATCAACACCTTCTTCCTCACGAGTGACTTTTCATTGCTGAACTGTATAATGTACAGGCCACTTTCAAAGCTAGCCACATCAATAGTCAGCTCCGGTTGGTCATAACCTTTCTTCTGAAGTAAACTCACCCCTGATGGATTTATCATTTGAATATCAACAGGTTTTCCGTTTAGTTCACTAAGGTCAATAGTCACCTGTGTAGAAGCAGGGTTCGGGAATACACTAATCTGCTCTTCCTGAATCTGGTCGTTATCTACTCCCGTCACAATTACTCCTTCGCCAGACAAGCCCACTTCAATCACATTGTCTTTGATTCTGCTGGTAATATCGAAGTTGAACACAACTACACCTTGATATACTCTGGCCTCTCTTGGTCTGAAGACAGCAGTAATTGGTTTGGTTTCACCCGGCCCTACCTGCACTGAACCAGGAGTAATACTGAAGCCTTGAGAGGAGCTAATTACCCTAACCTCAGTGGCAGCATCTCCATTGTTGGTCACTGTCCAGCTCTTGGTGCTGCTCAGACCAAGTATGGTAGCATCGAATACGCCATCTCCTTCAACTACAATAATTGCTTCAGGCTCGTTGGTGATGGTTATGGTAAGTACTTTTTCAAAAGTTCCATTGAATCCATCATCTGCCTTCACTCGAATGCTATAGCTGGCCTTGGTTTCAAAGTCGAACACCACATTGGTCTTTAATGTATTGCCACTTATAGTGAAGGCTGCATTGTCTGTATCGCCCGTACCAGAAACAAGGGTATAGGAATGAGAATCTCCGGCATCGGCATCGGTACTGGTTAATGTACCTATAGTGGCTCCTACCGCATTGTTCTCCTGAATACTGGTTGCTGAAAGTGTAATGTTGGTTGGAGCAAAGTTGGTCGTGTAAACCTGACCTTCGAATGCAGCCGCCAACTCATTGCCGGCCTCATCCTTAATTGTTCCATCTGCTTTCGCATTCAACTTCAGGGTACCTTCACCATTAAGACCCTGGATAGTTACCGTATAGGTTTTGTTATCTGTTGTAGTTACGGCTCCTACAGTAGCTACTGCAGTTCCTGTGGCAACTACTTCGAAGTCTGTGGCATCTACACCGTTTACTACTTCACTAAAGGTAACGGTGTATTTTCTGCTGGTTGTTCCTGTTGGTATTTGATCGGCTTCGGCTCTCGAAATGCTGCTCACCTGTGGAGCAGTTCCATCGAAGGTAGTACTCACCGTATTGGCCGATGCCGCACTGGTATTACCAGCCTGATCGTTAACTGTTCCGGCAGGAATAGCAACGCTCACCGTACCATCGGCAGCAGGAGTGATAGTTACTCTCCAAACAGAACCGGCTGTAACTACTTCCAGATTAGACGCTACTCCGTTGGTCACAGTAAGGTCGGTAAGCTCAAAGCCTGTTACCGGCTCATCGTAAGTTACAGTGGTTGAGAAGGCCGCATTGGTCAAAGTTCCGGCAGAAGTACTTAGTGTAGGAATAGCTCTGATTCCGTCTACCAGTATGGCTGCGGTTGACCCCACATTGTTCAGTCCTGTAATGGCATCTACATTGAACTCATCCTTCATGGTTGCCCCATTGAGATCAATTGAGCTTGCCAGAGCAATACCATCTGTATCAAGGTCACCTTCGGTTATTGTATAACGGAAGGTGGCTGTGGTAGCTGCAGACACAGTACCTACAAGGTTTGCCTTCACTGTTTTCGAACCAATGGTTACATCGATACTTGGTGTGCCAGTAATTGTTATTGGCAAACTGAAGGTGGCCTGGAAGTCCAGTTCATCACCTATACCATAGATATCGGCTGTTGGTACTGACACGCTCGTAACTACTGATGCTGCTACGGTTGTAAATGTCCATGACGTATTATTGCTTATACCTGCATAGGCATTCTCAAAATTGTCTTCGAAAGCCCCGGCATCTATCATTACATAGAACTCTGTCGATGGTGGTAACAAAGCATTGTCAGGATTAACAGTAATGACTCCACCTGTTATGCTCACTTTGTTGCTGTTTACATCGATAGTTTCTAGCACACTATTGTCGCTGCTTTTCTTAATGGTAATAGAGCCTGTACCTTTCACCATTGACTCATCGAATGTGAGTACCAGGTTTTGGTTTGGCAACACATCTACTTCATTGTCTGCCGGTGAGAGAGTTGGTGCTGAAATTCTACTCTTCATTTCAGTTTGACTGGTTGCAGCCACACCCTCATTATTGCTATCGTCAGTGAGTGTTACACTCACCGTAAGCACACCATCGTTAAGACCCGACAGGTCGGCAACCACAATCTGCTCATCGGCAGAAGTTATGGTTCCACTACCGGTTACCGCTGTTCCTCCTTCACTGGAAGTTATGCTGTAGTTATAAGTTGTTCCTACTTCTGCATTGGCAAAAGTGATGGTACTGGTTGTCAACTCGGTAGAGTTAATCAGGCCATCGTCAAAACTTATGGTATAACCTGCAGGTGCGGTGTTATCATCGTCATCTAAAATGGTTACAGTAGCAACATCGCTCACATCTACGGCTAGCGAAGTAGCTGCCAAACCAGACATGGATATAGTTAAGGTTTCGGTGTCTTCTTCCACTCCATCGTCTACCGGTGTCAGCGTAAAGGTCTGAGTTTCCCCTGCCGTACCATTAAAGGTCAGTGTTTGAGAAACAATAGCCTGATAGTCATCTCCTACCAGAGCTGTAACATCTGCTGTACTCACATTGATGGTAAAGCCTCCATCTACCGGATTATCCAGGGTAGCGGTAAGGGTAATATCTCCTTCTCCTTCAATTGCTTGTACATCTTCTATGGTCACCGCGGCCTGATCGTCATTGGTAATAGTGACGGTCGCTCCATCGGTTACATCAATATCGCTTGTAGAAACCGTATTGGCTATCAGGTTATTCATTAACACCTGAATTGTCTCATTGGCCTCTAGCTTGTTGTCTGAACCTAAAGTAATGGTAACGGTCTTGGTTTCACCGGCCGTACCTACAAAGGTGATGGTCTGGTCAACCACAGCAGTATAATCATTATCGGCAATGGTTGCTGTTCCATCTACGGTTGACACGTCAACGCTGAATCCTCCGTCTACGGCTTTGTCAAGTACAAGTGAAACGGTCGTGCTTCCATCGTCTTCATCAGCGCTCACATCGGCAATTGTTACAGTGGCCTGGTCATCATCTATAATGGTATAGGTGTGCACCGTATTGGCTCCAAGTATGGAGTTGGTTGGATTAGACAGTGTAATGATCACCGTCTCGTCCAGCTCAACTATTTCATCGTTCACTATTCCGGCTATCGCAATATTCTCACTGGTGCTATTGGCTGCAAAAGTAAGCGTACCACTGGCCAATGTGTAATCGGCTCCATTGGTTGCTGTACCGGTTACCGTGTAATCTACAGTAATGGTATTGGAGCTGGCCAAATCATTGTTCACTACAATGCTGGCAGAGCCTACAGATTCTAAACCAGAAGAGGTAGTTGTAGCAAAAGAGATTACTGGTGTATCATCATCTTCTGTAACTACAGATACGGTCTGATCTGCCAAAGCGTCAAAGTCGTCATCACTGCTGGCATCGTCTACAGACAAGGTAATTGTCGTGGTTTGATCTCCATCCAGATCCGAATCGTCTTCTCCGGTAATGGTTACTGTTTGTGGAGTATACCAGTTAGTCGGAGTAAAGGTAATGGATGAGGCATCGACCGTGGCCTCACCGGTATCACCACTAGTAATATTTATCACCACGTTGCTGGCCGGCTCTGCGGTAAGCACCACGGTAAAGTCATCGGTAGTACCTACTTCTGAAACGGATGCTGTGGTTTTAGACAAAGTAAAGCCTGCTACATCATCATCGGTATTATCTACCGAAACCGTTTTATCTCCCAGCGCATCGAAATTATCGTCACTGTTATTGTCGTCTATTGACAGGGTAATATTAAAGGTCTGTGTTCCATCAATAATATCATCATCAACTCCTGTAACGGTAACGGTCTGAGGCGTATCCCAATCTGAAGGAGTAAAGGTCAATGTCGATGAGCTTACTGTCCCTTCGCCTGTGTCTCCACTGCTTACGTTGATTACTACATCGCTGCCCGGACGAGCATCCAATACAACTGTAAAGGTATCTTCTCCTCCGGCTTCTGTAACAGAAGTACCACCATCTGTTTCGGTTACTGTAAACCCTGGAGTTATCTCGGAAATGGTTGGCACATTTACTTCGCCAGACACATTGCCTGCGGCATCTACTGCCTGAACTACAAAGTTATTGTCAGAGTCTGCCGTTAAATTCACAGAGAAACTCCACGAACCTCCCGATACTGTGGCACTTCCTAAAGAGGTGCTGTTGTCGGCCGATCCGTCATTATCCACATCGGCATAGGCATGAACCGTTACTCCATCTTCTGCATGCGTTCCACTAATTGTTTGCGCAGCAGCGTCTACTGTTATTGCCATAAAAGGCGTAGTAACTATTGGCTCAGCCGGATTGGTGCTATCTTCTATTATGGTTGGCACATCTACATCTGACGAGGTATTACCTGCGGCATCCATGGCTCGAACCACAAAGTTATTGGCTTGATCTGCCTTAAGGCTTACATTTAAACTCCATGCATTGCCACTTACTGTAGCATTGCCCAATGAGGTTGCGTTATCTGCCACACCATCGTTGTTGGCATCGGCATAGGCATGAATAGTAACTCCATCTTCTGAGTGTGTTCCACTAATTGTTTGGTTATCGGCATTTACCGTAGCCGATGTAGTAGTTACAATAGGGTCTGCCGGAGCAACATTGTCTACCAACACAGCCGAAGTATTAGGCAAGGTTGGTAAAGTGCTATTCAGGGCATTGCGAGCCGCATCTTCAACCCCCAGGTCACCTACATTGAATGAGCTAATTTCTATACCATCAGAATCGTTTTCGCCACCAACAGTGAAAGACAATACCCAGGTATCCGTTCCATTTCCTGAAGAATAGAAGGCACTTCTTGGGGTTCCTCCTACATTGACAACTAAGTGAGGAGGTTCACACGAGCTACCTTCATCAAAGTTAACTGCCTCGCTAAAGGTTACCGTAAACTCTAAATTGTCACCTGATTTGTACGATCCGTCAGCCGGTGCAGTAATGGAGACAATTGTTGGCAAGGTAACATCATAAGTTACTTCTGTTGAGCTAACAGTTGTAGCCGTATTGCCCGCCTCATCTGTTCCATCAAAGCTGATGGTATATACAGAACCATCTACCAAAGTAGGAGCATTTGTGAGAGCTGCTATTCCTCGCACTCCGGCACTTAACTCACCACCTGTCAGATTCACTACATGAGGAGAGCTGGCATCGGCCGTTCCCCCTGTTCTTGTAAAGGTGATTGTTCCTGAAGCCAGGGTCTCAGAAAGGGTATAGCCTACTCTGGCATGGTTAACCGTGCTACCCGAACTTGGGCTCACAGCACTGAATACCGGAGAACTACTATCGAAGGTAACTGATGAACTGCTTACTGTGGTAGCTGAATTACCCGCAGCATCCGTTCCATTGAATGAGATGGTGTATACCGCCCCATCCACTAGGTTCGGAGCATTGGTCAATGCCGATAGGGCGCGTACTCCGGCATCCAATTCATTACCTGTCAAGGTCACGACATGCGGAGAATTGCCATCGGCTGTTCCTGAAGTTCTGGTGAATGTCACTGTTCCTGAAGCTAGAGCTTCTGAAAGGGTATAACCTACATTGGCATTATTGACTCTACCACCTGTAGCCGGACTAACAGCACTAAACACCGGAGCTACTCCATCGACCCCTATAGCTTTGTTTGCACCAAGCGAATTGGCCTCTCCCGGAGTTGGTAGGGTGAGTGTGGCATTGTTGCCCACTGCATCGGCAATAGTACCGGAGTTTAAGCTCAATGAATTGACGTTTACATAATCCAAGTCACTGTTCTGATCGCCAGACTGTACTGTATAATTAAAGCTCAATGTGCTGGTGCCTGTACCTGCAGTGTAATCTACGGTGCGATCTGTTGTACCAGTCTCCAGAGTGATTTGAGGAGTGCCGGTTACGGTTACAGCCTCGCTAAAGGTTACGGTTACGACCACAATATCGCCCACTTTGTAAGTACCATCGGCTGTGGTTGAAGACACACTGGTTACAGTTGGAGGCACTGCATCAATCACTATGGCCTTGTTTGCACCAAGTGAATTGGCCTCTCCCGGAGTTGGTAGGGTAAGTGTGGCATTGTTGCCCACTGCATCGGTAATAGTACCGGAGTTTAAGCTCAATGAATTGACGTTTACATAATCCAAGTCACTGTTCTGATCGCCAGACTGTACTGTATAATTAAAGCTCAATGTGCTGGTACCTGTGCCGGTAGTATAATCTACGGTGCGATCGGGTGTACCAGTCTCCAGAGTAATTTGAGGAGTGCCGGTCACGGTTACAGCCTCGCTAAAGGTTACGGTTACGACCACAATATCGCCCACTTTGTAGCTACCATCGGCTGTGGTTGAAGATACGCTAGTAACGGTTGGAGCTGTAAGGTCTATGGTATAAGTTTCTTCCGATCCTATGACACCGGCAAAAGCATTGCTTGAATTATCAACAATATTCTGCCCTCCAGCAAAACCGAGGTCTACTGTTCCTTCAGCATCTATATTACCCACTGTTACATCAAAGACTGAGTTGGCCGTTTCGGTCGATACTCCAGTTACTGAGGCCGAACCACCACCGGTTACGACAAAGTCTGTCGCGTCTACGTTCTGAACATCTTCATTGAATGTAACACGGAATGTGACGCTGCTTGCATTAGTAGAGGCAGTTGCAGGGCTCTGGCGCACAATTGAAGTTACTGTTGGGGCCGCCTGGTCATTAAGAGTGGCTGTATTGTTAGCGGTTTGATCGGCAGCACCTGCACGTCCATTAATATCAAAAACCTCATTGGCCTGAAGGTCTACTTCAATGGTTTCGGCTCCATTAGGTGTACCCGTAAGACTGAAGAATATTCTTACCGTAGTTTCACCGCCTGTCAAAGCCGAAGCTGAACCTTCTGTAGGGCTATCGTTTTGCTTCACGCTAGATATTACCGGAGTGGTTGCCGTTCCACCAGAAATTTTCAAGTCAAAATCAGCTGGTGTAAGT
The DNA here is from genome assembly GCF_014653175.1 of Roseivirga thermotolerans. Taxonomy (GTDB): domain Bacteria; phylum Bacteroidota; class Bacteroidia; order Cytophagales; family Cyclobacteriaceae; genus Roseivirga; species Roseivirga thermotolerans. The sequence goes on along the minus strand of NZ_BNAG01000002.1, from coordinate 266,170 downwards.
CCTCCTCCTCCACAGTTGTCTTCATAAACAGCTTCGTTGAAAGTCACATCGATGTAAGAATTATTTGCTGCCAGACTTACTCCGGTAATGAATGGGTCAACCAGGTCATTCAACGTTCTGGTATTGTTGCTCTGGCTGGCGGCCGCAGCATTACCTAGTACGTCAAAGACAGAACTTCCATCAGCGAAGTTAACTGTAATGGTCTCTCCACCATCTGCCACTCCTGTGGTTGTAAAGTTCACTCTTATATTGCTTTCACCACCAACCAGATCAGAGGTACCGTTCAATTGCTTGAGGCTGGTTATTACTGGCGTATGCGCGGATCCTCCACTAATTGAAAGCTGAATATCTGAAGGCTCCAATGCTCCAGTTCCGCCATTGGTACTGTACATACCTTCAGTTGCGAATATTTCTATAAAGGTGTTTTCGTTATGAAGTCCGAGGCTGGTAATGGCCGGGCCTGATGCATCGTTGGCCGCTCCAATTGTAGCGGCTGCACGAGTAAAGTCGGCTGTATCATCATCTGTATCGGTTCCATTAGGGCTTCTTTGCACCGACTCATCGCTCACAGAAGAAGCATTACCGGTAGGGGCTTCGCCTCCTGCTCCTCCCAGTTTTACCTGATCTACTGTGGCTCCGCTAGGATCTTTAAGAATTATCTGAACATCGTTATTCAAAAGGCCGGAACCATCGGGGTTACCTAATACCAGGAAGTCTCCAAACTGTGTGCTGTTGAACGTTCCTGAACCGGACGAGATGTAATTAGAAACATCAAAGGCTCCGTTGCTGGTCAAATCACCCGTAATGTCCGAACCATCAATAAGCTCTATAGTCCAACCGGTTAAATCAATACCTGTACTCTTAATATATAACTCTACCCACTCATCGTCTGAGCCAGGCACTCCACTTGCAGTTGAAGCAAAGTTTGTAGAACTCCAGTCTCGCTGAGGATCTGTAACCACCTCATTAATCACTACATTAACAGTGCTAAACCTAAGGGTAGAAGAGCTCGAAATACCTACAAAATCATTTCCGGCATCATCATCTAATGCCGATGCATCTATTTCTATATGATAGTTTGTTCCTTTTTTTAAGGTACCTGAAGGGTTTAAAGTAACAGTAGCACCTGAAACACTAACCAATGAACCATTGGTAACGTCCAACTGCTCAAAGTTACCCACACCGGTTTCAACGATTGTAATATTACCAGTGCCTACAACCATATTGTCGTCAAATGTAATGGTGAGGTTCTGGCCTAAGTTAACATTGGTTGCTCCGTTTGCAGGCGAACTACTCTGAATAGTTGGCGCAGTTACATCGGCTGTGGTTACGTTTACGAGGGTTGGCGATGCCTGAAGGTTTGGTGTACCTTCATCGTCTCTGGCTACCACATACACATCGTAGGCGGTCTCTGACGTCAGGCCGGTTACACTAAAGGCATTGGTAAAGCCTCCCGAGTTTACGGTGGCATTACCCGAAGTTACGGCTGCTGCTCCGCCATTTCCGGTGCCGCTAACCACCTCTGCAGAGGTAGGAGCGGTAGCTCCGTCTAGTAGAACCACATAAAAAATATCTCCCGCTTCATCTATATCTGTATTCAAAGTAAAGCTGGTGCCTCCTACCGATGAAGCATTGGGTGTGCTGTTTTCAAAAATTGGGGCTGTGCCATCTGCGGTAGTGAAATTCAAGGTGGTAGCATCGGTGATACCTGCGTAACTGTTGCCAGCAATATCATCTATGGCCGTTGCTGCTATTCTTACCGAATAATTTTCCAACTCATCCAAGTCTGAAGATGGATTGATGGTCAGAACATTTCCGCTAATTGAGGCCTGAGAACCAGGGTTTGCAGCATCGATAGTAAATGAATTAGAACCATCGGTTTCGTCAATCACTTCTATGTTACCTGTACCAAAGGCTATATTCTCATTGAAAGTCAGGGTAATATTGCTACCGGGGCTTACTCCTGTAGCATCGTCTGTTGGGCTGCTTGAACTCAATGTTGGTGCAGAGGTGTCGACAACCACTGATAATGCTGCAGAAGATGAACTCTCATTGCCTGCTCCATCGGTAGCGGTAACCGTGATATTATGTGTACCCTCAGACAGAGTCCCGGTTATGATATAGCTGTAACTCCCCCCCACATTGGTGGTGGTAGTTCCTACCAAACCATTAATTGAAGAGGTAATTTTAATGGTAACGCCAGTTTCTATTCCTATTCCACTAAATCTCGGTTGGGTTACTGAGGTTATATTGTCTGTATTAGAAGTTCCCGAGTCAAAGGCTGCAACCAGATCAGGAGCGCCTGGTGTTGTCGGTGCTTCTGTGTCTACTGTGTGGGTAGCCCCTGAAGTAAACCCACCACTAATGACATTTCCTGAACCATCTTGAATACCCGTCCCACTAGACTTTAGATCTATACTGATTGTTCCTGTACCGGAAATAGACCCCACTGACACGGTATAGGTAGCTCCGCTACCACTCATTCCCGTAATGTTACCCGTAACTCCAGAGCCATCTACTGTAAAATCAGTTGCATCAACGCCAGAAACATTTTCGCTAAAGTTTACTGTAAAAGAAACACTAGTAGCGTTGGTAGCTGGCGAACCGCTTACAGTAATGCTACTTACACTTGGCGCAGTTACATCAGCTGTGGTTACGTTTACCAAGGTTGGTGATGCCTGAAGGTTTGGTGATCCCTCATCGTCTCTGGCTACCACATACACATCGTAGGCAGTCTCTGACGTCAGGCCGGTTACACTAAAGGCGTTAGTAAAGCCTCCAGAATTTACGGTAGCATTGCCAGAGGTTACAGCTGCTGCTCCGCCATTTCCGGTGCCGCTCACCACCTCTGCAGAGGTAGGTGCGGTAGCTCCGTCTGCTAGAACCACATAGAAAATATCTCCTGCCTCATCTATATCCGTATTCAAAGTAAAGCTGGTGCCTCCTATCGATGAAGCACTCGGTGTGCTATTCTCAAAGACTGGCGCGGTATCATCCAGCCCTGTTCCCTGAATAGTAAAGTTATAGGGGTTTTCATCTGCATCATCGTTCGCAATGCTTATCTCAGCCGTACGCAGGCCCACTGCACTCGGGTTAAACGTTACTTGAAAAGTGGTAGACCCTGAGGCACTTATTGGGTCTGAACCCGGTTGGCTCGATACTGTAAAATCAGCCGAATGTGTACCGCTGATGGTTACATTTGGAGAACCAGTCAGGTCTAAATCACCGGTACCCGTGTTTTGAATTGTAAATGTTCTCACAATATTGGCTCCGCTACTCGCACCTGTAGAACCAAAATCCGTATGATCTGCTGTGGATGGTGTATTGTCTCCATCCGTTATATCTTGCCCATTTCCCTGGACGTTGATTTCGGGCGCTGCGGAAACAAAGGCTGACCCTGTGAATGTATCCGGAACCACCGAAGGAAACGAAAAATCGCCAGTAGTCCAGTTGCCTATGGTGTTTATGGTAGTAGCCGCAGAAGACAGCGTACTAAAAGAGGTAGTTCCCGAATAGTATCCTTCGAAACAAGTTATTACTGCTGTACTACCATTAGTAAGGCCTGTCCCACTTAGAGTATTTCCAGTGTCGCAGCCCACAAAAGCCAAAAACACACCCGGAGTAGCCCGAGTGCCGGTAATAGCGAACAGTTGGTCGCCATTGGCCGTAGAAAAACCAAGATCATCTTCAATGGCTATTCCCAAAGACGCGGAGATACCCGCTCCGTTATCATCAGCGTCAGTAATATCTATAACAGTACCTTTGGCTATAGTTGAACCGGTATTATTGCTCCATATGACTTCCCCTTCAGACGTGGAAGAAGCGAATCCAGTACCGTTCCACTCCTCATCTACAAAACGAATGCTAGTTCCGTTGGGGCAATCATCCAGAAGGAGAAAGGAAAAACCATCATCGTCATCATGATATGCCACAAAAACAATATCGCCCGCGGCATCAATTGCTCCATTATTGTTTTGGGCAAAGGATGCATTGAGGCCTATGAGCGAAAATACGATAGCCAGAAGTTTTTTCATTGGATATAAAAGGTGTTTTGGTTGTTGGTGAAGTAATTAGAGTCGATTGTAGTCATACCTCCAAATCTAATAAGAATACCTAAATGAGATGACAAAAAAAGTAGGAAGCTCACTTAAATCAAGTAATTATACCTAGTCCTCCTGCGGGTAATTACTCATCTCAGACCTAAGTCAATTTAAGTAAGACAAGGCCTCTGCCAAGAGAGACAGAGGCCTTAAGATAGTATTTCAATCAGATTAATTTCTTGAAGGAAATGTTCCAAACAAAGCTATGATGTAGTAGATGGCCAGGTAGGGCTGCATGTTACTAAACGGCTGACTACCCCCTGTTAAACCCACAGTTGGCGACCCCACAAATTGAACACCCACACTTCCACCATTGTAGAAAGAATTTGAACTTGGCGCAGATGAAAAAATATCATTTCCCGTGTTGGCCAGCACACCTTTAGAAGGATCACTTTCATCTTCATCGCCTGAATTGGCATTTACAGGAATTGTCACTATACCATTAACACTATCCATACTCGCCAAGTGGTTGTGCGAAGGCATATTCAATACCGTTAACTGAGTGTTTGCCAAGCCGCCTCTTTGCCCTAGCCTGTAAGTTGGTAATCCAGGGCCTGTCCCAGGGCCAATTGGCACTCTGCCCCTTAAATCGGGCAAGGCAAAGGTGGTTCTTCCATCTCCGCCATAGGTAGTCCCTAAGATTGAAAAAAGTGCAGTATTGGATGAAATAGCCATTAACTGCCCCTCACAAAAAGCCCATCCGCGGGGAGCAAAATTGCCCGCAAAAAGCATAACTTGACCTATAAAAGGTTCCATAGTATTTAATGTTTACTGTTGAAAAAAAATTTTGATTAAGTAAACGAATTAAATCAAGAGTTCCTAAAATGATTTTGCCATTGGTTAGATTCGGCAGATAAATACTAATTGACCCTATCGTTGATAACTTTTGGTAAACCAGGTAACTCCCTGGCTCTTTAAATTGGCATGAAGACTTTCAACCATCTCTAGTTTTTATTGGTATCAACATACCATATATTCGTTGGAATTCTAACCAACCCAATACGCAGAACAATTAAACACACATGACATCTATTAAGCTACCCCTCAGGTTCAACTCATCTCTACTGAAACAAGAGGTCGATTCAATCGACCGAGAACTTTACCACGATATTTACAACCCTTTCGTAGATCGTGACATGCTTTTTTCACTTCACCTCGTAACTCCTGACTTAAAGAGTGGAGGGTTTATACCGAATGAGCTTTTAACTAAGTTTCCCGAGTTATTCAAAATATATAACAGCATTAAGTCTGATAAGGAAACGTACCGAATTCACATACTCAGGTCCGGAGGTGTAATTAGAAGACATAGAGACATAGCCAGAAATTATGAAAACGGTGTTTTTCGAATTCATATTCCGGTTTCACACCCTAATGGAATGCTTACTCTATTGAATGACAAACCCGTGGACTGGCAGGAAGGAGAATGCTGGTATCTGGATTTAGACATGCCTCATGAGATAAGAAATGAAAGTGACCATGATAGAATACATATAGTAATGGATTGTGTAAGAAATGCCTGGTGGGACAATATTTTTTCTCAGGCCAACTACACCCCTTCATTTGGCACCGGGTATTCGAGAATGCAAAAAGAAGAACTTCAAGAAATGAAGCAGCTCTTAATAAATATGAATTCCAACGCCAATGAACTGGTCATTGCCCAAATTGAACAAGAACTAAAGAATAGAGAAAGCGCATAGCGTCAGAGCTACAACCCAAGGTATGGGTTGAACCAACCGGAATCGACCATATTGGAATGGGGAATATTGAGCTCATGAAGGGCTGCTGTTCTTAGTTGCCGGCCAAGGGTACTTTGGGTGGAAGCTACTTTACCCTTATATAAATGTTCAACCAAATGAATCACACTTTCTTCTCCTCTCAGAGCTTTGGACGGAACAAAACTTCCTCTGGAAGAATTTATTTCAATACCCGAAAGCTGTAAAACTCCTCCCCCATCACGACTAGCACCCAACAACACCCCAGACTCATAACCAAGGGCTTCAAAAACATCTCCATTAAACCAGTTTACCTCTTGCGGCTGCGAAGCTCCCATGGTAAGTGTAGTGGAATACACTTTAAATGCCTCTTCGGGCTCAAAAGATAGGTCTCTAAGTAAATAAGGCAGCCCAAGCAAAGGCACTTTTTGGTGGAGCTTTCTATTAATAAAGCCTTCCATAAACAGCCGCGCCTCCTCCCCACAAAATGCAGCAATAAGAAAGTCGGGAGAATCTTTTTCTATGTAATCGAGTACTACTGACGGGTCTGAAAGATTGTCTACTCCCTGAGGAAGTCTTGTTACGGCAAAAGACCACTTGGAATCAGGGTTGGCCTTTTTCATGCCAAGATCCATTGCTTTGGTGAAATTATAGGCCATATCATATACTCCGCCTACTAGCATTCCTTTTGAACCAAACTTCTCAGTGCCCCAATAACCTAAGCTCCACATTTGCTGCCAGATGTGGTCTGAGTTAATAAATACATTATTGGGCAGGTCTTTTAGCTCTGGCAAATGACCTCCCAAATTATTCACCACAATAGGAACACCAGCCGACTCGAATACTTTTGAACAAAAAGCCAGAGTTTGGTTAGATACAATACCGGTAATGGCATCGACTTCATGAAATTCAGTCATTTTCCTCATGACCTCCTCCACCAATCGAGGGTTTCCGTTGCCAATAAATTCTAACTCCATTTGTTCTATACCCACTTCTTTAGCAGCACGCTTTAGCCCACTTTTAAAACGTTTAGCCATAGGAAGAATAGATGAGCTGGGAAGAAGTACACCAAGGGTAAAATCAGTCATTCGGTATGTATTTGTTTATTGAATAGTTTGGCATTAAGGTTCCGACAAAACTGTGGAAAAAGAATCCGATTTCAAGTCTTAAGTCAGATTTTTATCTTTTAATTTAGAAATCCTAAAAAAACGAAACTACATGAATGCACACAATACAATGCATGAAGATCTGGAAAAAGCCTTAAAGCACTTTAACTCCGGCAACCTATCAGAAGCGGAGTCATTACTCAATGAAATTTACCATAAAGAGCCTGACAACATAGATGCCTCATTTTACCTGGGCATTCTTGCTGCTCACAAAGGCAATGCAGCAAAAGCTATTAATCATTGGAAACAGGCTCTGAAGGTTGATGCTAATCATTTTGAGAGTCTCTCCAACCTGGGCTATCTGTATACGCAAATCAATGATCTTAAATCGGCCAAAGATTACCTTCTCAAAGCCAGCCGACTAAAACCACAAAGAGAAGAAGTTAGCCTACAGCTTGCCCAGGTACACGACATGCTGGGTGAGAAAAGTCAGGCACTGAGTATACTGGAACTCTTGTTGCAAGAAGAGCCGGTAATACCCGATGCTTATTTGTATCTGGCCGATTTAAAAGCTAAAGAAGGGAAACTTCAGGAGGCAGAAGCACTACTGAATGAGCTCACCCGTAAAGCTCCTCAAGTTCATCAGTCCCATCTGTACCTTGCCCGGTTATACTCGCTTGCCGGCAGGACTGCGGAAGCAGAAAAGGCCTTTAAAAAAGCGCTCGAACTCGGGCCTCAATTCATGGAAACCACTTTTGAGTATGCCCGGTTTCTCATTTCTAACGGGCAGGGAGCTCAGGGAGCTTCTTTGCTTGATGAAATGGGAAAAACCTATCAGCACAATGTTCAGGTTCAAGTTCAAATGGCGGGTTTGTATGAAGAGTTAGGCAACTTTGAAAAGGCTTTGGAGGCCTATACCAAAGCTTTGGATTTAGCCCCCGGAAACGAGGAAATTAAAAACAAGCGCAGCCAAATATATACCCGTTTCGTTCCTCCCTGGCACATGGAGATGCTCTCAGACCTTGAGCGCAACGAGGCATACCAAAAGGCTATAGAATCGGTGGTAAAAGAAAACTCAGTGGTTCTTGACATTGGTACAGGGAGTGGTATTCTCTCCATGATGGCCGCAAGAGCTGGTGCAAAACATGTATATACCTGCGAGAGTTCAGGTTTGCTAGCCGAAGCGGCACTAGACATTTTCAAGAAAAACGGATACTCAGAAAAAATTACGCTCTTTAAAAAATACTCTACGCAAATACCACCGAACGACCTGAAAGAAAAACCAAATGTTATTGTGGCCGAAATATTCGACTCAGGACTACTGGGAGAGCATGCCGTATTTTCATTTAGACATGCCATTGAAGCTTTAGGAGCACCAGGTTGCAAAACCATTCCCCAATCGGCCAATGTAGTTGGCCGCATAATTAGCCTACCGAAACAAAAGCAAATTCATCCCATAAAAGACATCTCGGGCTTCGATTTGTCTCCTTTCAATAAGTTTCGCGTAGCTGAAGCCTATCTGTCTATGAAGCTATCGGCTACGGAGCATGAGTTTATGTCCGATGAAAAGGATTTACTTCATGTGAACTTCGAAAAGCCCTGGCCAACCATTCCGGGCAATCATAGCCAAAGAGTAGAGCTTGAGTTTGAAATAACCCGGAATGACAATATTCATGGTGTGGCCTTTTGGTTCAAACTGAACCTAACCAATGACATATCTATCTCTAGTGCTCCAGAGAGAAAGGACAATCACTGGGGGCAAGCCATTGCTTTTTTTGACAAGGAGTTAGCTGGCAAAAAAGGCGATGTTCTTGGACTTACTTTGTGCTATAACGACATCAAAATCTGGTTTGAAAATGCCAGAATAGTCAATGAATAGCCAGCCAGACCAAATCCACAGCGAAGTATGAAACCAAGTCATCGTTTTTCATTTCGGTTCGACTACAAACCCATACTCAAGGAGTTTCAATCTTTATCCGTTGAATGCCAGAAACATTTCAATACCGGCTACTATGATGGGGAATGGAGCGGTCTTTCTTTAAGAAAACCAGTTGATGCCCGGCACGAATTGAGTGCCGGAGATCAACAAAGTGATAGTTATCAAGACACTGAATATTCCGGCTTAATGAGCTCCACTCAGTCCATACTGGACTACTTCCACTGCGAAAAAACGGCAGTCAGAATTCTCAAATTGACTCCCGGAAGCCATATAAAAGAGCATTCAGACCACAGCCTAAGCTTTTTTGACGGGCTCGTTCGTTTGCATATTCCATTGCAAACCAATCCGCAAATTGAGTTTATTGTTGCAGGAGAAAAATTACCCATGAAAGAGGGGGAATGCTGGTTTGCCAATTTTAATGAGTTGCATAGTGTTTACAATGGCGGCCAAACCGATCGAATTCACTTAGTAATTGACCTGAAGGTAAATGACTGGCTAGCTTCTCTATTCGAAAAAGAAGGTATCATCAGTACAGGAGAAGAAGCACCAGACCCAATGGATAGCCAGCCCAAGTCTGCCAAAATAGAGATGATTAAATCGCTTCTATCCATGAATAGCGAAACTTCTACCGATCTGGCTAAGAAGCTCATTAGCAAATATGGACTTGAGAATGAGATTGCCTGAATAATCCATTATTGAAGTGGGAACTATACATGTGCTCACTGCTTTCATCTGGGAGCAGACCCGCTCCTTAAACAGCTTCTATCGCGATTATTATTTAAAAGAATGCAGAATTCCGATAGAATGGCACTGTGAATAGGAAAGCAACTAGTTTAATCTGATTCTTAATCTCTGAGCCACTTCGTAAGCACAGGGAACCCTGCCCTGCCTTTGGCAACCTCCTCTTCGCTTCTGCATAGGCCCATCCATTGCAATAGTGGTAGTGCTATGTAATTCCCAGCCTCAAAGTTTTCTATATACCATTCTGAAGAGTCTTTGTATCCGTTTTCATGAAAAACAATATGCGGATCTAAATCAAGATACCTTAGTGCAGCATAACTCCAAAGTATAGCTGCCGGCTCCAGACTATTAATATTCATTCCCTCCCCCGGCTCCAGGTCTCCGGACGCACATGCTCTTTCTTCGGGTTTCATCAAAGCTAAATGACCTGCCTCATGGAGAAGGTCTCCCGGATAAGTAAGTTTTGACTCATCATAGAGAATTATGCCTTGATCGATGCGAATACCGGGAACAAAGGTTTCACCGGTGAGAATAGCTTCTCGAACAGACAAACCAATTTGCTCAAGAAAGGTGGTGATCTTAAAAATCACCTGACCTCTATCTACCGCAGGTACCATAAAAGCCTTTCTAAAAAATAGTGGTTATGCGTTTGGCAATCTAGCCAAACGCATAACCACACACAGATTAATTTCCTACTTCTCTCAACAACGTTTCAATAGCTTTTTCCAGCTGCTCATCTCTACCTTTATCGATTAGGCCCGGCATATTCTTTATTTTGATATCCGGCTCGGTTTGCAGATTTTCCATCCAGCGGCCGCTCTTATCTTTGGCACTTACCGGAACTACTCCCCAGCGACCACCATTAGGCAGACCTTCCCAACCGGCAAATGAACAGGTACCCGGTACGGGCATACCCAGCGTAGTACCAATTTTAAGATCGGTATAGCCCTGTGCAAAGCAATGACCATCGCTATAGTTCGATTCATTGAACATAGCCAGCGTGGGCTTGGTCCAGCGCGAGGTTGGCTCTCCCCCTACTACTTTGGCAGCCGTGGCATAGGTTATAAATGGCTCTCCGGTAAAGAACATAGCCAGATCGGCAACCAAATCGCCTCCGCCATTAAAGCGGGTATCTACAATTACTCCTTTGGTTTCATAGTATTTGCCCAGCATATCTTCAAATATGCTACGGTAAGGGCCGTCACTCATGCCCGGAATGTGCACATATCCTAACTTTCCGTTGGACTTCTCTTTGACTTCGGCCTCGTTGATACGAACAAACCTTTCATAGAGCAATCCTCTTTCGGCTCCCAGAGAAATGGGCTTCATGGTGATTTCCTGTTTATTTTCACCCTTCGCATCGGTTATTTCCAGTAGCGTAAACTTATCGGCCTTTCTGTTGAGGTAGGCAGCTATGTCTCGATCGGGAGTAATGGTTTCTCCATCAATTTTCTGGATAATCATTCCCGGTTCTACATTGAATTTGGCCTTATCAAGAGGGCCTCCTTTAATTACTTCAGTAATGCGTATGCCATTCCCCTGATGTTTGTAGTCGAAGAAGATGCCCAAAGAGGCTGTTGCATCTGCGTTTTCTATACTGCTACCATAGCGTGCCCCTGAATGCGAAACGTTCAACTCGCCTAACATTTCTGAAAGCATTTCTGAAAACTCATAGCCATTGCCAATAGAGGGCAAATACTTTGCGTATTCTTTGCGCATGAGCTCCCAGTCCACACCGTGGTAGGTTGGCTCATAGAAAATGTTTTTAGTACGAATCCACACATGATCAAACATATAGGCTCTCTCGGCCACTTCATCGTAAGTCATTTCGCCTCGAATGGAAATCCCTTCTTGTTTACCACTTTCGGGGTCAATTTTAGAAATCCTACCTCCACTCAACAGGTAGAGATTTTTCATGTCTTTATCCCAGGTCATTGAACCAAAACCGGTATTCAAGCGAATGGCCTGCTTTGTTTCCCTGGTTCTCAGGTTAGTAACCCACAGGTTTTGTCCGGCCTCAAAGCTGGCCAGGTAGTACAGCTTTTCTCCGTCTTTAGAAAGTACTGCATCGCCCAGGTATGAGGAATGAATGGTAAGTCTTGCCTTGCGCTCTTTCATTCCGTCCCAATCAAACTTCAGGTCTTTACTCTCTTCTTTTCTCGGCTCTTCTTTCTTTTTCTTTTTATCACCATCTTCCTCTTTAGGCTCTTCCTTCTTCTTGGTTTCTTTTTCTATCTCCTGCATGAGCTCATAATCTTCTTTGCTCATATTGAATTGGTCATAGGCCTCCTGAGTAAAGAACATGGTGTATACATCGCTCTGACTTCTGCCGCTGGTAGCCAAACTTTTGAGTCCGTCCCGGTTGCTAAACCATATCATTTGCTTGCCTTCATTTACCCATTTAGGAGACGAATCGTAATAACCGCTTTCTGTAAGGTTAACTCGTTGAGAACCATCGGCAGCCAAAAGCAACACTTCGCTATTGTTCAGCAGCTTGCTCCAGTCTACCAGCAACCATTTGCTGTCCGGGCTCCAGGTAAAATACTTGTCTCCGTCTCTCATGTGAAAGAGGTCGTCCTGTGTAAGCAGGCTCACTTCGTTTCCGGAAGCCACATCTCTAACCACCAAATTTCTTCTGTCTTTTATGTAGGCCAGTTTCTTTCCATCGGGCGAGAAATTAGGCATATAGGCATCTACCTCTCCGCTAATCATGGGCTCTTCCTTCAAAAGAGTAGAAGCAAAAAAGAATGGCTCCTGGGCTTCTCTGATCCGGGTTGACTTAAAAATGCTCCATTTACCGTTGCGCTCTGCGGCATACACTACCGACTTCCCATCTGGGCTGAAAGTAACAAACTGCTCTGCTTCGGGCGTATCGGTAATTCGTTTGGTGAGTGACCCATCTACAGAGGTTACAAACACTTCGCCCCTGGCCACAAAGGCAATCTCTTTTCCGTTGGGAGAAACCGCCATTTCACGAACACCGCCATTAATACTTATAAACTTGTCTTTATTGGTTTTCTCCTGTGTGCGTATGGTCACATTCACTTTCTGAGGCTGCCCGCCTTCGCGCATGGTGTATAACTCTCCGTCATAGCCAAAGGCTAGAGTGCCACCTCCAAAACTCAGGAACCGCACGGGGTGTAAATCGAAAGATGTTAGCTGCTGGCTTTGTGATGGGTTAGCCAGGCTCATTTTATGCACATTGAAAGTTCCACTGGCTTCGCTTAGGTAATAAACTGACTGCTCATCGGCAGAAAAAACAGGCTGCCTGTCTTCGCCAGCTCTATTGGTGAGCATTTTGTGTGTGTTTGAAGCTTTGTCGTAAATCCACAAATCTCTTGTTATGGCAGAGGTATGGTGCTTTCTCCACTCGTTTTCACCTCCTTTTTTATCGTGGTAGATCATGGTATTGCCATCCTTACTCACTTGCACATATTCGGCAGGAATGGTAAAAATCTGATCTACTCTTCCTCCTTTTATCGGCACACTGTATAGCTCAGGCTGCGAGCCTGTGGGGTACTGACGGTGCTCCTTTGTATCCATGCGTTGGGCTCCAAAAATCACCGACTGGTCGTCATGTGAAAAAGTAAAGGGGCTCTCATCGTTAGAGTGATAGGTGAGTCTTGTAGCAGGGCCTCCGTTGGCGCTCATCACAAATACATCAAAGTTGCCGTATCGGTCAGATGCAAAGGCAATCTTTTGACCATCACTGCTCCAAACGGGCATATAATCATGCGCTTCGTGAAAAGTTATCTGCCTGGCTTCTCCGCCACCAACCGGCACCACATACAAGTCGCCTTTATAAGTAAAAGCAATTTGCTGACCGTTGGGCGAAATAGACTGGTATCGAATCCACTTTGGCGTTTCCTGGGCATTGAGTGCCAGAAGGGTCAGGGAAAAAAGTAGTGTAAAGAGTTTCTTCATGAATTGAATTTTTTTAGAAAGCCCAATCTATGAAAACTGCGCTTAAGGAGGAAGAAAGAACTCCACAAGCCCTCATTAAAATCGACCGAAGGTCAATGCAACGTTTGTCTGTACTAAAAACAGCTTCTTATCAGGTATTTTCTTCTTTGTTTCGGGGCTTGTATAGGACAATAATCTGAATGGAGAGACCAATAATTACCAGGGCTATAACTTCCAACTGAGTAAGATAGTCCATGGCATCTACCGATTTAGTGGCCTTCTGTAACTGCCTCTTACCTTCTGCCAACTGTATTTTAGAGAGCGCATAAAGGTCTTTTTCCATGGCATCTATTCTCCCTAAGAATACTGACTTGGCCTCTTGAGCATTCTTATTTTTTGAGGCCCAATCGGCTTCCAGCACCCTAAGTTCTTTCATATGGCTGGCAAACGAATCGAGAAAGCCCTTCTCTTCGCGAGTGAGGCGGGTACCATAAAACTGCTCTACAAACTGACCGATGGAGTCATTGACCATTTTAGACCGACCATTAAAAAAGGCCAAATCATCGCGCAGAATGGCCAGACGTTTTTCCTCAACCAGCAAAGTAAGCTCAAATACCAGGTCTTTGGCTACCAGCCGATCTTCATAAATGGTAACAACCGATTCTTTCACTCGTCTAAAATGCTGCCGGTCTACGAGATTAGTCGCTAAAATAAGAAGGAAGACCACCAGCAATCCGGCCGTCCATTTCAATTTGTCTGCCATTGTTTTCATAGGTGAATTTATTTAACCATAGGCCACATAGTCTATGGTAACGCTCATTTATACAGTGCGTACGATTTCTCCAAAAATTGGATTTTGTTCGCACAATTTTAAGCGAAAAGATAAAGGAATCGGCAAAATTCCAAAATCAGATTTTTACCGAACCCGATTATGGAAACAGATGCCGTTTTTTTCTGTACCCCGGCCATACAGCTGTTTGGGTCAAAGAAAGGGGCAGAAAACAGGTTTTGCGCTAAGAAAACTATAGATGAGAGGCTATCTGCTGGCGAATGTCTTCGAATTGCTGGGGAGACAACTTCAGCTTTGGCCGGCCAAAGTCAATATCGTGCATGCCGTGCAGAGGAATAAGGTGTATGTGTGCATGGGGAACCTCAAGGCCCACTACAGCCACCCCCACCCTTAGACAGGGGATAGCTTTTTCTATGGCTTTTGCCACCTGAAAAGTGAAGGCCTGAAGATTGAGGTAAGTATCTTCATCCAAATCGAACAGCTTGTCTATCTCTTTTTTAGGCACCACTAATGTATGTCCCTCATTGAGCGGGTTAATGTCTAAAAAAGCAATAGCATGATCGTTCTCTGCCACTATGTGACCCGGAATTTCTCTGTTAATGATTTTGGTGAAGATACTTGCCATTGTAAAAGCTTAGTCTAGCGTTATTTCCAGAATCTCAAATTCCAACTTTCCGGCCGGAGCGTTCACCTCTGCAATTTCACCTACTTTTTTATTGAGCAAGCCTTTACCTATTGGCGACTCATAAGAGATTTTACCCGACTTAAGATCGGCCTCTTTTTCAGAAACCAGGGTATATTTTACGGTCATTCCATTCTTTACGTTTTTAATTTTCACAGTCGAAAGAATGGACACTTTAGAAAGATCTACATCTTCCTGTTTTCTAATTCTGGCATTGCCAACCAGCGTTTCCAGTTCGGCAATTCTCATTTCCATCAGGCCCTGAGCATCTTTAGCGGCATCATACTCGGCATTCTCACTCAGGTCGCCTTTGTCGCGGGCCTCGGCAATTTGCCTTGCCATATCGGCCCTGCCTTTGGTTTTTAGTTCGTGAAGTTCATCTTTCAACTTCTGCAAACCTTCTTCGGTGTAATAACTTACACTTGACATATCTATAATATTTTAGTGTTCACACAAAAAAACAACGGTCTCAAACTGAAACCGCCTTAAACAAATAAAATCGCCCTTGAGCGATTGTATAGCTACAAAGTTAGCAAAAATAAGTTAAGTGGAAAGTTAGCGATTCCAGTCGATACGATAGTAACCGGCAATCTTACTCACCAAGACTTCATTGATTCGTTTGTAGGAGGCAAAGGTCCACCCGGCAACATGTGGCGATAGTACTACATTCTTTCGAGCGAACAAGTTCTCAAACCTTTGCTTTTCTTCGGAGGTCAGGGCTTCGAATTTTTCTTTTTCGAGCACATCGAGAGCGGCTCCTAATATTTTCCCTGAGTCGAGCAAAGACAACAAATCGGCTATGGGCACAATTTCGCCCCTGGCAGTATTGAGAAGATAAACGGGCTTTCGGAACGACTCAAAAAAGGTTTTATTCATCCACCCACGAGTTTCTTCTGTCAATGGCACATGCAGGCTCAGAATATCGGTTTTCTGGAAAAGCTTTTCCAGGCTCACTTCTTCTACCTTTTTGGTACCAAAACCCTTTTTAAATTTATCATACACTAATATGCGGCAGTCAAAAGCTCTTAATCGTTGCACAAAAGCTTGCCCCATATAGCCATAGCCAACAATTCCTACTGTTTTGTCGGAGAGCTCTACGCCTCTATTGCCTTCTCTGTCCCACACCCAATTTCTTACTTCCCGGTCGGCTGCATTGATTTTATTCAACAAATTGAGCAGCATGCCCATGGCATGTTCAGCCAGGGCATCACGATTACCTTCCGGAGCATTGAGTATTTCAATGTTACGAGCTTCTACATAAGCTACGTCAATTTTATCGAGGCCTGCACCCGCCCTGCCAATGAACTCGAGTTTGGTGGCCTTGTCTATAAATTCCTTATCTATGGTGGTTTTGCTTCTTACCAAAACTCCTTCAAACTGACCGATACAATCGAGGATTTCGCTTCGGCTAATTTTAGGTGCATAATGAGGTTCTATACCAATTTCTTCTAAGAGAGGCACAATGCTCTCGTGCATATCATCAATAATGAGACACTTTTTCTTCATGACTAGGGTAATAATAGATTGGCAATTGCCAGATAAACGATGATTCCGAGGATATCGTTGGTGGTGGTGATAAACGGCCCTGAAGCGAGTGCCGGGTTTACGCCTAGCTTATCGAGCACCAAAGGGGTTGTAGTACCCATAAAAGAAGCTAGCATTACCACGCAAACCAATGAAATGGCTACCACCGAACCGAGGGTCTGATCGTCTTTCCAAAGGAATACAATTAAGAAACTAATAAGGGCCAGTACTATGCCTGTGAGTATGGCTACCAAAAACATGCGGGCAATTCGCTTGGAGAAAGTGTCTTCAAAGGCCGATTTGTTGGCAAGGCTTTGCACAATGAGGGTCGATGATTGAATACCCACATTGCCACCGGTAGCCATAACCAACGGAATAAAGAATGCCAGGGCAGCGTTTTTTTCCAGGTCTCCTTCGAAAAAACCAATGGCCCAAGCCCCCAGAGTTCCCCCCAACAGACCTATGAGTAGCCAGGGCAGTCTTGCTTTAGAGATAGCCCAAATGGTATCGTCTTCCTCAATATCGCCCGAAATACCGGACATTAGCTGTCGCTCTTCTTCGGCCTGTTCGGTAATCACATCCACAATATCATCGATGGTTATTCGTCCAACCAATCTTCCTTGCAAATTGACTACCGGTACGGCATCCAAATCATACTTACGCATTATGGCTGCCACTTCTTCTTCATCCATGTAGGTTTCTACATGAATAATGTCGCTATCATAAATGTCTTTGATAAAGGTTTTGTCTTTTGAAAGAATGATTTTCTTCACCGACACCTTGCCTTGGAGTTTACCTTTATCATCTACCACATATACCGAGTAGATTTTCTCTACGTTTTCGGCCTGCCTGCGAATCTCATCAATGGTTTGAATGACTGTCCAGTTAATATTGGCCACAATCATTTCCTTGGCCATCAAACCACCGGCACAGTCTTCATCGTAGCGCATCAGTTCCTGAATGTAGGCAGCACTTTCAGGGTCATCTATAGCGGCAATTACTTCTTCTCTGGTTTTTACAGGCAAATCGTTGATGATGTCAACGGCATCATCAGACTCCATTTCTACGATATACTGGGCAATTTCATGGGGTTGGAGTTCTTCCAGAAATTCCTTTCGGGTGTCTTCTTCCAGCTCTTCAATTACCTCTGCTCCCACAGCATTGTTGAGCACATCGAGAACATAACGAGCTTCTTCAGACTCCACCTCATCGAGCAAGGCAGAGATATCGGCCGGATTCACTCCTTCCATGGTGTCGCGGATAAAGGCATCGTCTTTCCGCTCTATCGCCTGAAGCATCAGGTCTAGATATTCTTTGGAAAGCTCAAATGTCACTCGTTCTGACGACACGCTGTTATCTTGTTGGTTAGGTCCACAAATTGATTAACTGAAAGTGCTTCGGCCCGTAGGTCAAGGATTGGGTCGTTTGCCAACTCTGCCGGCAAATTTATAGCTTTTAATGCGTTGCGCAACGTTTTCCGTCTCATTTGAAAACCCGCCTTTACCACTCGTTTAAACAGGTCTTCATCGCAGTTTAAGTGCTCTGTCTGGTTCCTTTTCAATCGGATAACACCCGAATTGACCTTGGGTGGGGGGTTAAAAACTCCGGGCTTTACGGTGAACAAATACTCAATGTCGTAGTAGGCCTGAAGGAGCACACTCAAAATGCCATAAGTACGCGAACCTGGAGGCTCGGCAATTCGGTCGGCCACTTCCTTTTGAATCATGCAAACTACTTCAGGAACCTGGTTTCTCATTTCCAGTATTCTGAAAAATATTTGCGAAGAAATATTGTAAGGAAAGTTACCTATGATGGCCAGCGGTTCTCCGGTATGATCTAAAAAGTTGTACTTGAGAAAATCTCCGTCAATAATGTGTTGCTGAAGCTCCGGAAAATGCTCGTGTAAATAGGCAATGGACTCTTTGTCTATATCAATTACCCAGGTATTATGCTCGCCCTTTAATAAAAATTGGGTGAGCACCCCTGTACCGGGGCCTACTTCCAACACGCTTCGGTAATTTCCATGCCCTGTAAGGCCATTGGCTATGCGCTCTGCTATGGACAAATCTTTTAGAAAATGTTGCCCTAAATGTTTCTTTGGTCTTACGTCAGACATTGTCACAACTTATTTAAAAAAGCTTAATTTGCGCACAAAATTAGAACTTCGATTCAAACCCTAAGGAAAGAGCACCAAAACATGCATGAACCTAAGCGAGAAGAAAGAAAACTGCCCACACTTGGTATAACTATTGGCGATGTAAACGGTATTGGTCCTGAAGTGATTATCAAGTCGGCACTCGATGCCAGAATTTTCAATCAGGTAAATCTGGTAGTTTATGGGCATGGAAAGGTGCTTTCTCACTACAAAACCCTGCTAGACATTGAGAAGTTTGTGTTTAACCAAACCCAAAAGGCCGATCAGATTCGATACAACAAACTCAATGTAATTAACTGTGTAGAGGATATTGAAGTGACCCCGGGCGAAGAGACCAAAGAGGCGGGGGCTTTGGCACTGGCAGCCATACAGCAAGCCAGTCAGGATTTGAAAGAGGGAAAGATTGATGCCATAGTTACAGCACCAATCAACAAAAACAATATTCAGAGCGATTCTTTTCAGTTTCCCGGCCACACGGAATTCTTTACCGAAACTTTTGGAGCCGAAGAGAGCCTTATGTTTCTCTGTAGTGAGCAAATGCGAATTGGAGTAGCCACGGGCCATATTTCGGTAGCACAAATCAAAGAGAGACTTACTGCGGAAGTAATTGAGAAAAAAGCATCGCTTATGCTAAGGTCTCTGAAGAAAGATTTTGGCATTACCAAGCCCAAAGTGGCTGTTTTGGGGCTAAACCCGCATGCGGGAGAAGATGGCCTGCTGGGAACCGAGGAAAACGAAATTATACGCCCGGTGATTAATGCCTTCAAAGAAAAGGGCGAATTGGTATTTGGCCCCTACCCTGCCGATGGTTTCTTTGGCAATGCCAGCCAAACTAAGTTCGATGGTGTGTTGGCTATGTATCACGATCAGGGGCTTATTCCTTTTAAAACCCTTGCCTTTGAAGACGGGGTTAATTTTACGGCCGGACTGAGTATTGTGCGTACTTCTCCTGACCATGGAACAGCCTACAACATTGCCGGCAAAGGCCTGGCCAATGAGCAAAGTATGAGGGCGGCCATTTACATGGCCAGAGATATTTGGGTCAATCGAATGACACAACAGTCGTAAGAAAACCGTATTTTTATCGAATAATTTCAGACTTCTATCGATAGTAGCAACGTATAAGCCATTGACTCGTACCATTGACATAGTATCAACTATTTTGGCTAAAACCATCACCATACTGTTTTTGCTATTCTTTACAGGGTGCCTGGCAATGGATACGTACATTAAAGCATCGGACAATGCCGTAGAGTTGGCCTGTGAAATAACCGATGCGGAAGAAGAAACAGAAAACGAAAAAGAGGAAAACAAAGA
Source organism: Roseivirga thermotolerans (assembly GCF_014653175.1). Lineage (GTDB taxonomy): Bacteria > Bacteroidota > Bacteroidia > Cytophagales > Cyclobacteriaceae > Roseivirga > Roseivirga thermotolerans. The sequence goes on along the minus strand of NZ_BNAG01000002.1, from coordinate 246,201 downwards.
AGGTCTTCACAAAGACGAGTTTCCGGGTTTTCAAACGCGTTATATTTTCTTTGCAACTACCAAAGTCAACTATTACACACAAAGCCAACCACTGGGTTCATCGGCCGTTAACAAGGTTCTGCTCCCCCCTCCTGAACGGACATTGGTTTAAAATTTCCACATTAAACACTATTTTAATTATCTGGTTGCCCACAGGGGCTACTCATTGAATTTTTCAATTTTTCTTAACTATGAATAAAGACCTTTTTAAACACATTAAATCAGACGCACCAGCCGGACTGGTAGTATTCCTGGTAGCAGTTCCACTGTGCCTGGGTATTGCCTTAGCCTCCGGAGCACCGCTTTTCTCAGGTATAATAGCCGGAATGGTGGGTGGTATTGTGGTTACTTCTTTTAGTGGCTCCAGTCTGGGGGTTTCGGGACCCGCAGCCGGTTTGGCCGTAATTGTACTCGTTGCTATCGAAGACCTTGGCTCATTTGAGACCTTTCTCGTGGCAGTGGTTATTGCGGGAGCCTTACAAGTTGTACTGGGCATAGTCAGGGCTGGTATTATCGGCTACTACTTCCCCACCTCTGTAATTAAGGGTATGCTCTCTGCCATTGGTATCATCATTTTCCTAAAGCAGATACCTCACGCCTTTGGTTATGATGCAGACCCTGAGGGTGAAATGGATTTTGTTCAGGCCGATGGGGAAAACACCTTCTCTGAGCTTTGGAACATGGTCGATTACATTAGCCCCGGAGCCATTATTATTGCATTCACCTCTCTTCTTCTTCTCATACTTTGGGAGCAGAAGTTCATGAAAAAAATCAAACTATTCCAGATTGTGCAGGGGCCATTGGTTGTAGTGGTTCTTGGCATTATCTTCGGTAAGCTATTTGCCGGTGGTGCTTATGAGATTACCTCAGAGCACATGGTGAACATTCCTGTATCTGAAGACTTCAATGGTTTTCTGGGTCAGTTTACCTTACCAGACTTCTCCACCATCACCAACCCGCAAGTGTGGGTTGTGGGTATAACCATAGCCATTGTGGCCAGTTTGGAAACACTGCTGTGTGTAGAAGCCACAGACAAACTAGATCCTCAAAAGAGAGTAACCCCTACCAATCAGGAACTTAGAGCTCAAGGTATTGGTAACATGGTTTCCGGCCTTATTGGCGGGCTGCCCGTTACACAGGTTATAGTAAGAAGTTCGGCCAACATCCAGTCGGGCGGTAAAACCAGACTTTCAGCCCTTATTCACGGGGTGCTCATACTTTTGGCAGCAATGGCCATTCCCAATATCATGAATATGATTCCGCTGGCCAGTCTTGCAGCTATTCTTTTGGTGGTGGGTTATAAACTAGCTAAACCTGCATTGTTCAAAGAGATGTATAAAAAAGGGTGGTTGCAGTTTATTCCATTCGTAGTTACTGTGTTTGCCATTGTATTTACCGACTTGCTCGTGGGTATAGGCATAGGTATGGCCGTAGCCGTATTCAATATTCTGCTCACCAACCTTAAGAATCCTTATGTACTCAAGTCTACCCATGACGCCACTGACGAGCACTATCAGATTGTGCTTTCAGAACAGGTAACTTTCCTGAATAAGGCCCAGATTTTACGCGAGCTGAACAAAGTGCCCGATGGGGCCGAGCTGTTTATAGATGCGAGTAAGACTGTGTTCATTGAGCACGATGTGCTGGAAATAATCAGCGACTTTAAAGAAAGTGCCAAATTCAAGAACATAAAACTCAAAATAAGTCCGTTAGATCATTTAGACCTCAACGGGTTCAATCAGTCATTGGGCCAATTGGTAGTTACCTCCGAAGAGGCCAAAATGCACGGTGAAAATGAATTAAAAGTAATTGACAGTATAAATCCTAAACTATAACAACGCATGTCTAATTCTATTAACCTACTCAAACAGGGAAATATCAAATGGGTAGAATCTGTAAAAGAGAAAGACCCCACATTTTTTGATGAACTGGCCAAAGGGCAAAGTCCTGAATTTTTATGGATTGGTTGTTCTGACTCACGTGTTCCTGCCACCCAGATTACAGACACCATGCCGGGGTCTATCTTTGTGCAGCGCAACATTGCCAACATGGTGGTTCACACCGACTCTAACCTCTTAAGTGTTGTTTACTATGCCGTAAAAGTTTTGAAAGTAAAACACATTGTGGTTTGCGGACATTACGGATGCGGAGGTGTAAAAGCCGCCATGAGTAACCAAAAGTTCGGATTTTTAGACAACTGGCTACTGCATATTAAAGATGCCTACAGAGCCAACGCCAAAGAGTTAGACGCGATTGAAAATGAGGACGATCGATTCAACCGTTTTGTTGAACTCAACGTGAAAGAGCAGGTACAAAACCTGGCTAAAGTATCTTTCTTGCAAGAAGAATGGGATCAGGGAGAATTCCCTTACATTCATGGTTGGGTTTATAGCCTCAAAGATGGTCTCATTAAAGACCTTGGCTATACCATTAACTCTAACCAGGGGCTGCAAGAAGTGTATAAATATTCAGGTGAATAACACTTAGTTGAATTGCCCGGAAAGCAATAGGTGAAACAATTGTCTTCATAAGGCCAAAAGAGCCTTATCGCTCTTTGTCTGATCTCATACTTAATAATTGATAGCGATTGAGTCTAATACTTCACCTATTCCGGGCAATCAACTTTTTATACCCCTAAGTCAACACACCATAGGCTTTGGCCAACAATTCTATTTTTTCTCTTGCATTTTGGTAAAACTTCGTTTCAAGAAGCTTTTACTATTACAGATGAATTCCATACCTTTGCACTCCTGAATTTTAAATGGTGATTCATGAAAGCCGCAAAAAGATTTGATATTCATATCTATAAGCTTTCAAATGGTATTCATGACTACACCTTTGAAATTGGGAATGAGTTCTTTGACATGTTCGATGGTGATTTGCTAAGTGAAGGAAAACTTGCTGCGGCAGTTACACTTAACAAATCAGATAGTATGATTCAGGTCAACTATAAAATAGATGGAACCGTAGTACTAAGCTGCGACCGAAGCCTGGACCTTTTCGATTTTCCGGTAAATACAGAACACAACATTATTTACAAGTACGGAGACGAAGAAAAGGAGCTCTCTGAAGATGTATTTGTCATAGACAAAAACACTCAGGTACTCAATGTGGCTAATATTCTGTTTGAATTCATAGGGTTACAAATACCTATGAAGAAACTTCACCCCAGGTATGAGGATGAAGAAATGGACACGGAGGAAGGTCAGATGGTTTACAGTTCGGCATTGGAAAAAGACATTGAACAAGAAGAAGACACTACCGACCCACGATGGGCGGCTTTAAAGAATTTGAAAAAATAAGAATAGCGAAAGCATTAAATAGAATAAGAAATGGCGCATCCTAAACGTAAAACCTCCAGAACCAGAAGGGACAAAGGTAGAACTCATAAAAAACTACACGCCAAAAACCTGGTAGTTTGTCCTACAACTGGCGAAATGCACATGCCTCACAGAGCATTCTGGCATGAAGGCAAACTTTACTACAAAGGTAAAGTAGTAATGGAAAAAGAGGTATTGGCCTAAGTCAGTCCTGAAAAGATACTTGCTCCTGGATTGTTTTATTCAGGAGCATTTTCATTTATAGGGGCCGGGTGGCTTATGTCCATTTTCTGTTGTGATTCTGAAACCTTTCCCCTTATATTGGCAGACGTTTATGACTCAAATCTGCATGTCCAACCAAATTTAACTGCATGACTCAGCTCAGAGCTCAGATTACCGGAGTCCAGGGGTATGTACCGGAGTACATCCTCACCAACAAAGAGTTGGAGACTATGGTAGACACCACCGATGAGTGGATTACCACTCGCACCGGAATCAAAGAGAGAAGAATATTAAAAGGTGAAGATCAGGGCACCTCGGTTATTGGTATTAAAGCCGTAGAAGGACTTTTAGCCAAAACCAATACCACTCCCGATGAAATAGATCTAATTATTTGTGCTACCACCACGCCAGATATGGTGTTTCCGGCTACGGCCAACCTTATTGGTGACGCCATAGGAGCTAAAAATGCATTCGGTTTCGACCTGCAAGCTGCTTGTTCGGGGTTTTTATATGCCCTCACTACAGGAGCGCAGTATATTGAAACAGGAAAATACAAAAAAGTAGTGGTGGTGGGAGCCGACAAAATGTCTTCTATCATTAACTATGAAGACAGGACCACCTGCATTATTTTCGGAGATGGTGGCGGAGCAATAATGCTGGAACCTACCACCGAAAGTGTTGGAGTAATGGACTCCATTTTAAGATCGGATGGCTCTGGCGCACCTTTTCTTCATATGAAAGCCGGGGGTAGCCGAAGACCTGCCTCGGCCGAGACACTAGCCAATAAAGAGCATTATGTGTATCAGGAAGGCTCATCGGTGTTTAAGTTTGCTGTAACCAACATGGCCGATGTAGCTGCAGAAATTATGGAGAAAAACCAATTGGTAGCAGAAGATATTTCGTTCTTAGTACCACACCAGGCCAACAAACGTATTATAGATGCAACGGCCAAGCGCATGGGTGTGGGAGAAGAAAAAGTAATGCTCAACATTCAGAAATACGGTAATACCACCAGCGGAACAATTCCTCTATGTCTTTGGGACTATGAGTCTCAATTGAAAAAGGGCGACAACCTTGTGTTGGCAGCCTTTGGAGGCGGATTTACCTGGGGGGCTATCTGGATAAAGTGGGCTTATGATCCAAAAGTGTAACAGACTAATTTCGTATTAATACATGGCTACTACTGCAGACATTAAGAATGGTCTTTGTATTGTAATGAACAATGACCTTTGGATGGTAATAGAGTTTCAGCATGTGAAACCCGGCAAAGGACCTGCCTTTGTAAGAACCCGTCTTAAAAACATTAAATCAGGTAAGGTGGTAGACAATACGTTCTCTGCCGGCCACAAAATTGAGACTGCCCGTGTAGAAAAAAGAACCCATCAGTTTTTATTTAAAGATGAGTTCGGTTTTCACTTTATGAACAGCAGTACCTTTGAACAGGTTATGATTCCTGAAGACATGATTGAATCATCGGACCTAATTAAAGACGGACAAGAAGTAGATATTCTGTTCCATGCAGAAACAGAGCAGCCGCTCACTTGCGAATTACCTGCCTATGTGGAGCTGGAAGTAACCTACACAGAGCCTGGTTTAAAGGGCGATACGGCAACAAATGCCAGTAAACCTGCTACTTTAGAAACCGGAGCCGAAATTCAAGTGCCATTATTCATTAACTTAGGCGATAAAATTAAAGTTGATACAAGAACCCGCTCGTATGGTGAGCGTGTAAAATAAACCTTAACTCGTTATGAACCCGAAAGAAATTAAGAACATGATCGACTTCATTGCCAAATCTGGTTTGGCTGAAGTGAATATTGAAACGGAAGAATTCAAAATTAAGGTAAAAAGAGATACCGAAGCTCATGTAGTTTCAGCTCCAGCTGCGGCTCCTGCCCCCGCTCCGGTAGCTGCTGCTCCGGCTCAGGCCGCTGCTCCGGCTCCTGCCGAAGCCACCCCGGCAAAACCGGCAGAAGACACTAAAAAATATGTAGAAATAAAGTCGCCAATGATAGGTACCTTCTACAGATCGCCTAAGCCCGAAGACCCTGCATTTGTAAATGTAGGAGATACAGTATCGGCCGGTGATAAGGTGTGTATTGTAGAAGCCATGAAGCTCTTTAATGAGATTGAGTCTGAGGTTTCAGGAACTATTGTGAAAGTTTTGGTCGAAAATGCCTCTCCGGTAGAATACGACCAACCGTTGTTCTTGGTAGACCCTGCCTAAGAATACGTTCTATTCATTAGTTTCATCCAAAAAGAACCAACCGTGTTTAAGAAAATATTAATAGCAAACAGAGGAGAAATAGCCCTCAGGGTTATTCGTACCTGTAAAGAAATGGGCATTAAAACTGTGGCCGTTTACTCTACTGCCGACAAAGACAGTTTGCACGTTCGATTTGCTGATGAGGCCGTGAACATTGGCCCCGCCCCTTCCAATCAGTCGTATCTTAAAATACCTCATATTATTTCTGCAGCAGAAATAACCAATGCCGATGCCATACACCCCGGCTATGGGTTTCTTTCTGAAAATGCAGAGTTTTCAAGAGTATGCGCAGAATACGGCATCAAGTTTATTGGAGCCAGCCCCGACATGATCGACAAAATGGGCGATAAAGCCACGGCCAAAGCAACCATGAAAGCAGCCGGAGTACCTACCATACCCGGCTCTGACGGCCTATTGAGCTCTGTGGAAGAAGGAATAAAGCTTTCGAACGAAATGGGCTATCCCGTTATACTTAAAGCAACTGCCGGAGGCGGTGGCCGAGGTATGCGGATTGTTAAGTCCGACAAAGAATTCCAAAAGGCCTGGGACGATGCCAAGATGGAATCGGCTGCAGCCTTTGGCAATGATGGCCTATACCTGGAAAAGTTTGTTGAGGAGCCCCGCCACGTAGAAATTCAGGTAGTAGGCGACAGCACAGGTAGAGCTTGCCACCTCTCTGAAAGAGATTGTTCCATTCAAAGAAGGCATCAAAAACTCGTTGAAGAGACTCCATCTCCGGCCATTACTCAGGAGATTAGAGATAAAATGGGAGCTGCAGCTATTAAAGCTGCGGAAGCCATTGGGTATGAAGGAGCAGGAACTATTGAGTTTCTGCTCGACAAACACGGTGATTTCTACTTCATGGAGATGAACACCCGTATTCAGGTAGAGCACCCAATTACCGAAGAAGTAACCGACTTTGACCTGATAAAAGAACAAATCAAAGTAGCCGCAGGCATTCCTATATCCGGTAAAAACTATTATCCGAAGCTCTATGCTATGGAATGTAGAATCAATGCCGAAGATCCTGCACATGGCTTCAGACCTTCTCCCGGAAAAATAACCAACCTCCACCTTCCTGGTGGTCACGGTGTGCGAGTAGATAGTCACGTTTACGCAGGTTATTCCATTCCGCCCAACTACGATTCAATGATTGCCAAGCTTATTGTAAGTGGCCAATCAAGAGAAGAAGTAATTGTGAGAATGAAGCGTGCTTTGGAGGAGTTTGTAATTGAAGGAATTAAAACCACAATTCCTTTCCATATTAAGCTAATGGAAGACGAAGGTTTTAAATCCGGAAACTTCACCACCAAATACTTAGAGACTTTCGATTTCTCGAAATTATAAGACAAAAAGAATCTTTTATTCTTATACTTACGCCAGTCTATACAGACTGGCGTTTTTTATGAAAGACCTCTTCAACCAAAGGCAAAGGATTTATCTGTACATAATCCTGACACTACTATCCATTGGATTTACCACCCAACAAGCTGCCGATTACCGCATCTATATAGCTGCCGGCAGGGTAATGATTGACCAGAGGGCTAACCCTTATGCTGATGCGGACATGGTAGAAACAGAGCCTGATGGAATAGTGACTCCACATGCTCAGTATAGATATGCACCAATTTTCGGAATTGCACTTTATCCTATCTCGTTACTCCCAAAGCAGTTTTATATCTTCCTATGGTTATTTTTCAATGCCTTTCTGGTAGTGAAAACGCTGGTTCTTTTCAAAGACTTCTTCCCCAAATTGCTAGATGATACAAAGGCATTTTTTGTGGTTTCCGGAATCGCGCTCTTCCTCTGTATCCGTTTGATTGGGCAAAATTTTGAGCTGGGTCAAACCACCATCATCCTGGTATTCCTTTCATTTTATTCGCTGTACTTATCAAAGAAAAACAAAGACATTCTGGCCGGGTTAATGCTCGGTTTGGCTATTATAACCAAGATAATGCCGCTTGTACTCATTGCCTATTTTGTATTCAGGGGCAACCTTAAAACTCCGGTGTACACAGTGTTATGGGTCGTGATTCTGGTTTTACTCCCTGCCCTGTTTGTAGGTTGGGAGTACAACAATTTCCTCATTAAAGAGTGGTATGGCATTATCAACCCAATGAATAGTGAATATACGTTGGAGACTAAAACCGGTATCTATAACCTTTCGGCCTTTATCTACGCCTACTTAACAGAAATGCCTGACGATAGAATTTCAGGCAGCAGGAACATTATGTCTATTTCTTATGAATTAGCCGGAACCATTACCAATGTTGTCCGCGTGCTATTAGTTCTTCTCACTCTGCATTTTACCAAGTGGACTCCTTTCAAAAGACTAACCGACTGGAAGCAGCTTTTCTGGGAGTTCGGATACATCAGTTTTGCTTTTCCACTTATATTCCCTGCACAGAATAAATACTCTTTCTATTATATTTTTCCAGTTCTGTTTTACCTCAGTATATACCTTTACTATACAAAAGAGGAAAAAGGCTCGTTTTGGAAGACTAAGAAGAGTATACTCATCCCAATTATTATCTACTTTGTCTTGACCAACCTCACATCGTCCAATATAATTGGTAAGGCTTTGTATGATCAGACACAATTCTATAAGGTCATGACATTTGGTATAGTTGCACTACTAATAGCCTATATTCAGGTTAAACCTTCGATGTTAGACTACAAATCAACTGAAGATTAAAATGAGTAAGCCAGAAGTCAGTATAGTAATTCCACTCTATAATGAAGAAGATGTTTTCACAGAACTGATCGAGAGGCTGACAAAGCTTATTGACTCCTTCCACAAAAAGATTGAGGTAATACTTGTGGATGACGGAAGCACAGACTCTACAGCTCTGTTAATAAGGGAACTGGCACTGAAAGACGAGCGATTTCAATCGATCATTCTATCCAGAAACTTTGGACACCAGATAGCACTTTCTGCCGGATTAAGACAAATTTCAGCCACCGAAGCGGTCTTTATTATTGATGCGGACCTTCAAGATCCACCGGAGCTACTACAGCAGTTTTATAAGCTTTATGAAGAAGGCTATGATGTGGTTTACGCCATCAGAAAAAACCGAAAAGAGGGAGTTCTGAAGAAGCTGGCCTATGCTACTTTTTATCGTATAATGGATAAAATTTCCTTTGTGCACATTCCTTTGGATGCCGGAGACTTTTCTCTGATTAGCGCCAGAATGGCGAAGTTATTGAATGAAATGCCGGAAGAGAGCCGATACCTGAGGGGTATGCGAAGCTGGCTTGGCTTTAAGCAAATTGGAGTAGAGTATGACCGGGCGAAAAGAATCTCTGGCGAATCGAAATACTCCTTGAAGAAGCTCTTGCAACTGGCATTTAATGGGATATTTAACTTCAGTGAGTTTCCTATTAAACTCATAACAAACTTAGGTTTGCTCACCATTCTATCTTCTCTGGGCTACCTGTTCTATGTACTGGCCAAAAAGCTAATTTATGGAAACGTGCCGGAAGGTTTTACGGGCTTATTGTTTGTGTTGGTACTGTTTGGAGGCATTCAAATGCTTTCTTTAGGACTGATAGGCGAATATGTACTTAGAATTTTCTTCCAGATAAAGCAACGGCCTCTGTTTGTGATTCGGGAAAAAATAAAGAATAAAAAAGTAGAAGAATAACCCTGGCAATAGATGCAAAAAGCCTACGAGGAAAAATACCACGACATAGAGACGGATCATTTTTGGTTCAAAGCAAGACGAGAATTCATCCTGAAACTTTTCAAGGAAACTGATCGAAATTCTTCAATTCTCGACATTGGATGTTCTTCCGGAATCTTACTCAAAGAGTTGGCATTGAATGGCTTTAATCCGGATCATCTTTATGGCTTGGATATTAGCCCTGAGGCTATCAGCAACTGCAAAAGCAATGGCTTAAAAAATGCCTTTGTTATGGATGGGCACTCTCCTGATTTCGATCAACAGTTCGATATCATTGTTGCTTCAGACAACCTTGAACATTTGAAAGACGACAAACTGGCACTTAAAAACTGGTTTAATACTTTGAAGCCAGGTGGACGGCTTTATGTTTTTGTTCCGGCCTATATGTTTCTTTGGAGTCAGCATGATGAAGTGAACATGCATTACAGGCGATATACAAAGAAAGAATTAAGCCGTAAATTATCTGAAGCAGGTTTCCGAATTGAAAGAACAAGCTATTGGAATGTAACCCTTTTCTTCCCTCTTTATTTGAAAAGAAAGTTGAATAACCTAACTAAGTCCAAGGCTGAAAACATTCATGGTGATATTGAGCGTATTCCGACAGGTAATGGACTCTTGTTAGCTCTATTGAGTCTTGAAAACAAATTGCTTAAATCCTTTAATGCTCCCTTTGGAGTGAGTACTTTCTGTGTGGCCTATAAGCCACGCCACTAAGCACCCTCAATTTCTTTACAAAGCTCATTATACCAAGCTTCGCCATATTTTCTAATCAGGGCGTCTTTGAGAAACTTATAAACAGGCACCCCCAGCTTCTCACCCAAAGTACAGGCCGCAGAACAGATACTCCATCGATCATAATTAAGAGCTTCGTAGTGATCGTATTTGGTAATCCTAATCGGGTATAGCTCGCAGGATATTGGCTTTTTAAAGGTGGTTTTACCGTCTCGATAAGCTTGCTCAATGCCGCATTTCAAAATGCCCTTTTCATCATAAATGGCAAAAGCACATTCTCTTCCACCAATAGTTGTTGTTGAATAGTCCCCCTCAAAATCCTTGATATAAAGCCCTTCTTTCTCCAGGGCTTCTATCCCCTCTTTAGACAAGTAGGGTTTAACTGCCTCATAAGCATCTTCCAGTTCCTTCAACTCAGATTCTTCTAATGGAGCCCCCAAGTCTCCTTCCACACAGCAAGCCCCTTTGCACTTCTCGAGGTCACACACGAAGAACTGCTCTTTGATGTCGTCACTTATTACGGCATTGTCGACTAAAATCATGATCTTTGGAAACTTTTTTAAAACCTGTTCAGGCTCGAAAGTAAGAGAAATACAGGTTTATATATTAAATCAAATGCAATTTAGCTTAAAAATAAAGACCCTTTACCGTTTCTGGGAATTCAGATTGCGTGCAGAAAAAGAGTCAATAAAGTATTTATTGGCTCAAGACTTAAAAGGCACCACTGCCATAGATGTTGGTGCTAATAAAGGGGTTTATACCTATTGGATGTCCAAAGCGGTAGGTAAAAACGGCAAAGTAATCTCATTTGAGCCACAGCCTGAACTAGGTGCTTTTCTTAAAGAAATCAAAAGCTCATTCAGTCTCAATAACATTGAGATTGTCAACAAAGGGCTCTCATCGAAAGCTTCACAGATGAACCTTTATAGAAGAAAAATTGGTGACGGAGGCGCAACGATTGAGTCTGAGAACAATAAACTTTTCGATCCCACTGGAAAGGAAAAGATTTCTGTAGAAGTAACAGCACTAGACTCCTTTCTTAAAGACAAGAATGTTAGCCGGCTATCATTTATTAAATGTGATGTAGAAGGGCATGAACTAGAGGTTTTTAAAGGAGGATCAGAAACCCTAAAGAAGTATAAGCCCACTTTGCTCTTCGAATGCCATCATGAAGAGGTTCTTCAGGGAGATGTGTTCAGGTTTCTGGAAAATATGGGTTACAAGGGCTTTTTCTTTAGTGGAGAGCAGAGAGTAGATGCTCATGATTTTGACACTATTCCATATCCGAAATCAGATAATCACAGAAACTACATCTTCATCAACAACTGATCACTTGGTTTAAGCAATAATGGGAAAGGCTGTTAAAATATCCGGAGTCATTATCACCTTCAACGAAGAAAGGAATATCGAGCGGTGCATTAACTCACTAAAGCCCGTGTGTGATGAAATAGTTGTAGTTGACTCATTTTCAACAGATCGCACCAAAGAGATAGCGCAGGGTCTAGGTGCAATATTTATAGAGAACAAGTGGAATGGTTTTCTGGATCAGAAAAATTTTGCCCAGAGCAAGGCCTCTCATGACTATGTGCTTCAACTAGATGCCGATGAAGAGTTGTCAGACAAGCTGCAGTCTGAGGTATTAAGGGTGAAGAATGATTGGAAGCATGATGGTTATTTCTTTAACCGCTATACCAATTTCTGTGGCAAATGGATCAATCATTCAGGGTGGTACCCGGATGCTAAATTGAGACTATACGATAGACGAAAAGGACTATGGAGTGGCTTGGATCCTCACCCGAGAGTGAAAATGGACGAGGATGCATCTATTGGCAAGATTAAGGGCGATATACTTCACTACTCATTTACTTCTTATGAAGACTTGGTAAATGTATCTGCCTCTTATGCCAAGCAAGCTGCCATGGCCATGAAGCAGATGGGCAAAAGAACCAGTAACTTCAAAATGATTGTGAGCCCCCCTGTTAGGTTTCTGAATGACTACTTCATAAAAGGAGGCTTTAAAGATGGCTTCGAAGGATTTATTATTTGTAAAACTTCTGCCTATTATACTTTTCTTAAATACATGTACCTAAAACTTTTAAATCAGGGGAAATCGATCTAATGAACAGCATCTGGTCTTATATTTCTCTTCAAGCTAACCATCGAAAGCAAGTGATTTTTTTAATGGTATTCGTATCATTAATCTATCTCTTCAACTTTCATGTCAATGATATCTGGACTCCCAATGAAAGCTTTTATGCTGAATCTGTCCGGGAAATGTTTGAGAGCGGAAACTTTCTGGAGATTTTCTATAACTATGAGCCACGATACAATAAACCACCCCTTACCTACTGGCTCATCGCTTTATCGTCCGCCATATTCGGACTGACTGAATTTGCCATCAGACTTCCCATCGTTCTATTAGCAATCGGCAGCATTTGGTACACCTACAAAATTGGAAGGCTCCTTTATGGTGACAAGGGAGGCGTATATTCTTTAGTGATGATGGCCTTTAGTGTTCAGCTATTGGCGGTAAAACAGTATGCCTCTCCAGAAACACCATTAACTTTTTTCTTTACCCTTACCATGTATGGCTTTCTTAAGGGCTACATATCCAGAAAGAACAAATACCTGTGGTTGTCATACATAGCCCTTGGGCTTACAGTGCTCACCAAAGGATTCCCTTACATTATAGTGATTGGAGGGATAATCGGTTTATATACATTGATCACCAATTCATTCGATTGGAAAGAGATTTGGCGCGATGTGAAGTTTCTGAAACTCCCCATAGGCATTCCACTTGTAGTACTCATTGGCCTCAGTTGGGTAATTTTCATGTACCTGAAAGATGGGCAAGACTTCTGGGAAGTTTACTACCGCGAAACTTTCGGAAGGGCATTATCCAGAACACCCAATGGCTCTCCTTTCTTCTATTTGGAAGTGATCTCATGGAGTATCCTGCCCTATTCTCTGGTATTCTTCTATGCCTGTTTTTGGTGGTTATTGAATAGAAAGGATTGGCAAAGAATAGCTTTTCCGCTCTGTTGGGTGGTGGTAATGTTTGTGATTTTCACCATTGCTAAGGGTAAAATACCAACCTACATGATACAGGCACACCCAGGGCTATTGCTCATGACGGTGCCATTGCTTCTAGATTTCAATCCGAAAAATCTTTTGGCTCAAGGTATCTGGAGCTTGATGTTTCTGATACCAACCGCGCTCATTCTTGTGGCCCATGTTTTAATTATTGAAAAACTGAACCTCCATGTGGCGAATTATTTGGCTCCAGGTGTAGGGTTGGGCCTGCTTGTTGTTTTTCACTTTAAGAAAAAGGAAAAAAACAACCACCTTCTTTTAGCAGCACCATTCTGGATCATTTCGCTCTTTCTCATCTCTTTTGCCACTTTATTGCCTAAACTGGAGCAGTTTAGGCCTTATGATGAGATTGGTAAAATCATTGAGCAAAATGATATAGCCTCTGAAACACCTATTTTTATTGAAGGCACACTTATTCACAACATTCCCTTTTATGCGAAACGATTTGCTGAGAGGGATGCTACCATTGAGCAGATTAATCAAAACCCAAGAGAAACCTTAGCTCTTGTCAGAGAAGAAAACGCTGGTCAACTTAAGGATTTTAAGGTGCTCTGGTCAGGCCTAATCTATGATTTCCCAAGTGAATCTCAGTTTGCCAAGTTTATCATGGCTTGTATTGAGGCTGAAAATGGAGACTATTCAAAATTTGCTAATTTTCAACTCGTCTATCGACCCTAAACACCATGTCCAAAAAATTTTCTAAGGCGGAATTCCTTTATCGTGCATACAAATACCGATTCGTTGATGATAAGGCCGAGCTAGCTTATTTATTGAAAAACATCAAGCCTGGAGACTTTGTGCTCGACATCGGTGCTCATAAAGGAGGTTATCTTCATTGGATTCGAAAAGCTACAGGCCCTAAAGGCAAAGTAATTGCCTTTGAGCCTCAACCCATTTTACATGAGTACCTAACCAAAAGCATTAGATCATTCGAATTTTCAAATGTAGAGCTACATCATGCCGGTGTTTCTTCAAAGGCTGGTTCGCTCGAGCTTTTCGTACCCAAAGCAGAAGGTTTAACCTCACCAGGAGCAACTTTTGAAAAGAGAGCCGAGCAGGAAGGACATACTATCAAGGTTCCAGTTTTTAAGATTGATGAACTGCTGACTAATAGAACACAACCTGTTTCCTTCATTAAAATAGATGTAGAGGGTCATGAATTAGAAGTTTTTAAAGGTGCTGAAGACTTACTTCGAAAAGACAAACCAAAGCTACTATTTGAGTGCGAAAACCGTCACCTGAATAGTCAGACAGTCTTTGATGTATTTGACTTCCTCACAAATCTCGGTTATAAAGGAAGTTTCTACAAGAATGGTAAACTAAGGCCCTTGGTAGAGTTTGATCCTGAAAGAGATCAAGCAACGGACGAGAAAAAAGAGATTCTAAACAAGAAGGCTTATTGTAATAACTTCATATTTGAACCAGTGCCCCACCTATGAGCATCAGGAGAAAAATTAAGGACTTTGCCAACAATGCCTATGAGCCTTTAAAAACTAAGCTCAAGCTTTATTACAGACCCAAACAGTATGTTAGAAAATGGGGAGCAGATGGCCTTGAACTCTATAAAGACTTTTTCGATAGTAGCCGCCAGGGAGAAGAAACATCGTTTTCTCTAGCAGGATATCCGCATAAGCTTTACCTGCGCAGAGGCACTTCAGATGAGCCTACCTTAAGGCAGGTGTTTATGAATATTCGCTATGAAATGGATTTAGGTTTTAGTCCTAAAACCATTCTAGATGGTGGAGCAAACGTAGGCTATGCCTCGGTGTTCTTCGCCCATAAATACCCAGATGCTGAAGTCTTGTCTATTGAACCTGATAACTCAAATTTTGAGCAGGTAAAGAAAAACACCGCCCATTACCCCAATGTCACTCCCATACAGACCGCCATTTGGGGTAATTCGTCTTTCTTGAAAATCATCAACCCGAAAACAGAGCATTGGGCCTTTGAAGTAGCAGAATGCGATGCCACCGATGCCGGAGCATTTAAAGCCGTCTCCATTGCCGATCTCATTGCCAAACAGGGTTGGGAAAGCATAGACATTCTTAAACTTGATATTGAAGGTGCAGAAATGAGTGTTTTTCAGGAGGGCTATGAAGAATGGCTGCCTAAAGTGAGGCTGCTCATCATAGAGCTTCACGAACGCATGAGACCGGGCTGTACAGAAGTTTTCGAAAAGGCTATTGCCAAATACCCTTTCGATAAGAGCATTAGTGGGGAGAACCTAGTTTACATCAATAGAAACTAAAAAGGCCTCCTTTTCAGGAAGCCTTTCTATTATTTTATCTGAATCAGATTAATATCTATAATGCTCCGGCTTGAATGGGCCTTCTACCGTAACACCAATATACTCTGCCTGATCTTGAGTAAGCGTATCGAGCTCTACTCCAATTTTTGCCAGATGCAATGCGGCTACTTTTTCATCCAAGTGCTTAGGCAACGTATAAACCGCGTTTTCGTAGGCTCCAGAATTAGTCCAAAGCTCTATTTGAGCAAGCGTTTGATTGGTGAAAGAGTTAGACATTACAAACGATGGGTGACCTGTAGCACATCCAAGGTTCACAAGTCTTCCTTCTGCCAACACTATGATGTCATTACCCTCGATATTGTATAAGTCCACCTGAGGTTTGATTTCAACTTTGGTACTGCCATAGTTCTTGTTCAACCAAGCCATATCAATCTCATTGTCGAAATGACCAATATTACAAACGATGGTTTTATCCCTCATGAGCTTGAAGTGCTCTCCTGTAATAATGTCTTTATTTCCTGTTGCTGTCACCACAATATCGGCTCTTTTCACAGCATCCACCATCTTCTTCACTTCGTAACCATCCATGGCAGCCTGAAGTGCACAAATTGGATCAATCTCTGTAACAATAACCCTCACACCTGCGCCTCTGAGAGATGCTGCAGAACCCTTTCCTACATCGCCATAGCCTGCCACAACGGCAACTTTACCGGCCAACATTACATCGGTAGCTCTTCTGATCGCATCTACCAGTGATTCCTTACAACCGTATTTATTATCGAATTTTGACTTGGTTACTGAATCGTTCACATTGATGGCAGGCATGGGGAGTGTACCCTTCTTCATACGCTCATACAATCTGTGAACACCCGTAGTGGTTTCTTCAGAAAGACCTTTAATTTCAGGCACCAACTCAGGGAAACGATCCAAAACCATGTTCGTTAAGTCTCCTCCATCGTCCAAAATCATATTCAATGGCTTACCTCCTTCAAAGGCAAAAAGTGTTTGCTCAATACACCAGTCAAACTCCTCTTCGTTCATACCCTTCCAGGCAAACACAGGAATGCCCGCTTTGGCAATGGCAGCCGCAGCATGATCTTGAGTAGAGAAAATATTGCATGACGACCAAGTGACTTCCGCTCCTAGTTCTACCAATGTCTCAATAAGCACAGCCGTCTGGATAGTCATGTGAAGACACCCTGCTATTCTTGCTCCTTTGAGTGGTTTGCTGGCTCCATATTCTTCTCTCAAAGCCATAAGCCCTGGCATTTCTGCCTCAGCCAATTGAATTTCTTTTCTACCCCATTCTGCCAGGTTAATATCCTTAACCTTGAATTTTACTCCTGTTTCTTGCATTGAATATTCTTTTTTCGAGGCGCAAAGGTAACACCTTAGCCTCTGCCGATCAATTGTTTATGTTAATTCCAGATAAATTCTATTGCTTTAAAGTCAAAATATTCGGTACCTCCTGAAGTTCTCATCTTCAACAGTCCGGCATCAGTCACATCTTCAATTATGCCATCGAACACTACTTCCGACCTGTATTTTCGCCTCTGCCTATAGCCAAGAAGGTGTTGCAGATACAGTTGCTTTATCTCCTCATATCTACCTGCCTTCAATTTCAAATAATATGCCTCCAAACATTCCAGAAGTCTCTCAAAAACCAACGAAAGGGCAAACTGATGACCTGCCACAGTGCTTAATGACACCGCACCTTCAAGACTCCACTTTTGTTGATTAACGTTGAGACCTATACCAACAACCGAGTTATCCAACACTTCCTTCTTCAAACTATTTTCTATGAGTATTCCACTCACTTTTTTACCATTCAGGTATACGTCATTTGGCCATTTCACTACCACAACAGCCCCAGGCAATAAACCGGCAATTGTATCTCTAACAGCCAGGGAGCTAATCATGTTAAGGTAGAATTGTTGGGCGAGCCTGAGAAAAGATGGTTTTAAAACTAGCGACAGCGTTAGGTTCTCACCGGGGTTTGTCAGCCACGCGTTACCCCGTTGCCCCTTCCCTTTGGTTTGTTCATCAGTAACTATTATTGCCCCTTCGGTTGTGGCAGTGTTTTGCAACAACTCACGAGCACTGTCATTGGTTGAATGACAGGATGGCATATAAAAGATCGCCTTACCGACAAATAAGGTATTAGCAGGAATTTTGTACAACAGTTTTCGTAGTTTTACGCGCAAAGAAATCAAAAATACTTCACTAACTCATTAATGAATTCGGAAGAACTGAGCAAGGTGGTTGTTAAGGGCATGGAGGAGAAAAAGGCCGAAGACATTGTCATCATGGACCTTCGTAAGGTTAAAGGGGCAATCTGCGACTTTTTCGTTATTTGTTCGGGCAACTCAGACACACAAATAGAAGCAATTGCTAAATCTGTTGAAGAAGAGGTAGAAAAAACCAAAGAAAGAGCCTGGAGAAAGGAAGGCTTCACCAATAGAGAATGGATTCTTATTGATTACGTGAACGTTGTAGCCCATGTATTCAGAAAAGATCGGAGGTCTTACTACGGCCTTGAAGAACTATGGGGAGATGCCGCGATCACTTCAGTGACCAACGCCAGCTAACCTTTGTGTCAGTAAAGCGTTATAAAGAAAATTTATCTAAGACTCAAATAATTGAATAATGCCAGATAGTCCAAGAAAGAAGAATATTCTGGGCAAACCAGCCCCCGGAGGTGGTAAAAAACCGAATAATCAAATATGGGTTTTCATCTCACTGATTATTCTATTTTTCGCCATTTCATTCTTTACCAATTCCAATTCAGGAATACCAGTTACCAAAGCCAAGTTTGAAAACATGCTGAAAAGCAATGATGTTGGCAAAATACTTTATATCGAAAATCAGAACATTGTAGAAATCACTCTCAAAGGCGAAGCTCTAGAGAATGCCAAATACAAAACGGAGATTGAGAAGAATAATACCTTTGGGTTCAATACAGGACCTCACTACAAAATTGAAAAGCAGTTCTTTTCTGCTGAAGATTTCCGCGACTATTACGATACGTTTGTAAGAGAAAACAATATTCCCAGCAACCAGAAGGTTTCTATTGAGTTCGACAACCGAACCACCATCTTAGAATTCCTGAGCACCTGGGGTTTCCTGATTCTCATTATCCTTTTCTTCTGGCTCATGATGCGTAGAATGACTGGAAATGCAGGTCCCGGAGGTCAAATTTTCAACATTGGAAAATCTCGTGCGGCACTTTTCGATACGGAAAACAAAGTGAAAATCACTTTTGACAACGTGGCAGGACTCGATGAAGCCAAAGAAGAAGTAAAAGAGATTGTTGACTTTTTAAAGAACCCTTCCAAATTCACAAAGCTAGGTGGTAAAATACCGAAAGGTGCTTTACTGGTAGGCCCTCCGGGTACCGGTAAAACCTTACTTGCCAAAGCCGTTGCAGGAGAGGCAGGCGTACCCTTCTTTTCCCTTTCCGGATCAGATTTTGTCGAAATGTTTGTGGGTGTAGGTGCTGCCCGAGTAAGAGACTTGTTTAAGCAAGCCAAAGAGAAAGCACCTTGTATAGTCTTTATCGATGAGATTGATGCCATTGGTAGATCGAGAGGTAAAGGTCAAATGCCGGGGTCTAATGATGAACGCGAAAATACCCTCAACTCCCTACTGGTGGAGATGGATGGTTTTGCCACAGACTCAGGAGTAATTATTTTGGCCGCTACCAACCGTCCCGATGTACTGGACAATGCCTTACTTAGACCGGGACGATTTGACCGTCAAATAAGCATAGACAAACCCGACATTGTGGGTAGGGAGGCTATCTTTAAAGTACACCTTAAGCCAATCAAGCTCGAAAAAGATGTAGACCCTAAGAAGCTTTCGGCCCAAACTCCCGGCTTTGCCGGTGCAGAAATAGCCAACGTGTGTAATGAGGCCGCCCTTATTGCCGCCAGAAAAGACAAAAAAGCAGTTGATATGTCCGATTTTCAGGACGCTATAGACCGTGTAATTGGAGGGCTTGAGAAAAAGAACAAAATTATTTCTCCTGAAGAGAAAAAGATTGTGGCTTACCACGAAGCAGGACATGCCGTGGCCGGCTGGTTCCTGGAACATGCCGATCCGTTGGTTAAAGTGTCTATCGTACCTAGAGGAGTAGCCGCTTTGGGCTATGCGCAGTATCTGCCCAAAGAGCAGTTCCTTTACCAAACTGAGCAATTGCTCGATGAGATGTGCATGACTCTGGGTGGTAGAGCTGCCGAAGAGATTATTTTCGGCAAAATATCTACCGGTGCCTTAAGCGATCTGGAAAGAGTAACCAAAATGGCCTACAGCATAGTAACGGTTTATGGAATGAACGACAAGATTGGTCATATTTCGTTCTATGACTCCAAGCAAAACGACTACAGTTTCAACAAACCTTATTCAGAAGATACGGCCAAAACCATCGATGAAGAGGTTAAGAAGATTGTTGCTCAGGCCTATGAGCGCACCAAACAGTTGCTATTAGAAAAGAAGAAAGAGCTGGAAATTTTGGCCAAAGAACTTCTTGACAAAGAAATTCTTTTCCAGTCCGATTTGGAAGGCCTTATTGGTAAGCGTCCTTTTGAGAAGGAAACCACTTACCAGGCTTACACCAACAGCAGCAATGGAAAAGCAAAAAAAGAAGCAGAAGCTGCAGAAAAAGAAAGTGTAGAAGAAACGGCTGAAACGAAAGAGCAAACCAGCCTTGACGATAGCCCTCCTAAAGAAGAATCATAATCCATAAAAAAATCAGGCTTACCGCCTGATTTTTTTTGTTTTACCCTTTCCGCTAACTTGCGCCAATTCCTTTTTTAACCCATGGAGCTTAAGCCTAAAGCATCAGAAAAAGTTTACTTCGCATCGGATTTTCATTTGGGCATACCCAACAAAGCAAAGAGTCGGGAGAGAGAACAAAAGATAATTGATTGGCTTAGTCAATGCCAAAAAGATGCCCATGCCATTTTTCTAGTGGGCGACTTATTCGATTTTTGGTTTGAGTATAAGACCACCATCCCCAAGGGCTTTTTGCGTTTCCAGGGCAAATTGGCCGAAATAGCTGATTCCGGTATAGAGCTTCATATTTTTACCGGAAACCATGACCTGTGGATGTTTGGATACTTTGAGGAAGAATTTAATGCCAAGGTATATACCGAACCCATTGACCTATTCATTAACCAAACCAGCTTGTATGTTGGGCATGGTGACGGCCTGGGGCCGGGTGACAAGGGCTATAAGTTTCTAAAAAAAGTATTTACCAATCGTTTCTTTCAATGGGCCTTTCACTGGCTACACCCCAATGTGGGTATTGGCCTGGCCAATTTTTGGTCCGGAAAAAGCAGGGCTCAGGCCAACAACACTGAGCAAAGATTTCTGGGAGAAGAAGAATGGCTTTGGTCTTATGCCAAGTCTTTAGAAAAAGAAAAACACAGAGACTATTATATTTTCGGTCATCGTCATCTGCCGCTAGATCTTGAGGTGGGAAACAACAGCCGATACATTAACCTGGGTGAATGGCTTGGTGCCTTTACTTATGCTGAATATGCTGAAGGTAAAGTAGAACTAAAGACCTATGAGGGCTAGCTTCTTACTTCTTGTGCTTCTTTGCAGTACCCAACTCGCTGCTCAGCAATTGGTATTCAAACACCGATTCGAAATTAATTTTATTCCGGAAGCAGCTTCAATAGATCGCCAGGGTTACTTGTACTTTGCCAGTAAAGACGGTACCATTGAGAAATACGATAGCAACGGCAAAATGCTATACCACTTTTCGCCACAGCGCAAGGCAGCCCCCACTTTGCTCGAAGCCTGGCAGGGTTTAAGAGTTTTTGCTTACTACCAGAACTTTCAGGAGTACCTTTTCTTAAATCGCTTTCTTACCGATTCTGAGCGCTATCCTCTGCAGTCGCTCAGCATAAGTAATTTTAGTGGTCTGGCCACCCTCTCCGGAGATAACAACCTATGGTTGTTCGACAACAATACATTGGCCGTTAAGAAGGTTGACCTAAACAATGGAGAAACCATTCTTGATAACATTTTATCCCTCAGTCTTTCAGTAAAAAACATTCAGCCCACTTTTATGCGCGAATATCAAAACCTGCTTTTTGTTGGTGATAAGAATTCAGGAGTACTCGTTTTTGATAATCTGGGCAATTATATGGACACAATTCCCCTCAAAGGGGGAGCTTACTTTAGTTTTAGAGAAAACTCACTGGTAAGCATAGAAGAAGGGCAGATAGTACTGGTAGATATCTACTCTAAGCAAAAAAGAAAGGTTGGACGTGCCAACCCTTCTTTTAAAACAGTATTTATGGAAAACAATCAGATTATCATTCAGTCTGGTAAAGTTGTTGAATACTATACCATTAATTATTAGTGGGAGAAATTAATTCGCCCATATAAATATCCAAAATCAGCTTTCTCAGATATATGCTGTATTTCGATCTCAACATTTCGAAATCTCCCCTATTCTTAGCATTAAGACTCTGCAGGTATGTGACAAAGTCTATCGTTCCATTTTCATAGCGGGTCTTCGCAAATTCAAACGACTGGTTTAGATTCAATTGACTTTGCTTAGCTGCCCCATAGGTAGTTTTAGCATTTACCAAATCCAGATATGCCCGCTGCAACTGATTGGTTAGGTCATTTTTAGCCTGCTCCAATCCTAGCTCAGAATTAAGCATTTGAATCTTGCTGGTCTGCATCTGAGTTCTATTCCTAAAGTTGTTAAACAATGGAATGTTAAGGTTTAAGGAGGCAGACTTTCTTCTGTTATTATCGAACTGGGTAGAAAGGTCAATTACAGAACCATCGGTTTGGTCTCTCAGGTTGGATGACCAACTGGTTCCGTAGCCTGCCGAAATAGATAGGTTTGGCATCCACAAATATTTGGCCGACTGCATGGCTTTTCTGGAAGCTTCTAAACTCAACTCGGCCGAACGTACGCCCGGAGAAAAGCTCATGGCCTTTTCATGCACCTCATTATAGTTTTGTAGTTCTTGTTCCAGCAAACTATCGTTGAGCGTTATGCCCTCGAAACTATATTCTTCCGAAGGATCCAACAACAAGAGCTGAATAAGCTGCAACTTAGAAGACTCTAGCGTATTCCGGTTATTTACTATAACCAGGTCTTGCTGGGCAATTTGAGATCTGAAGTTATACACTTGCTCCATATTACCCACTCCCGCTCGTTCTCTAATCTCTTCCCTTTCCAGTTGTTCTTGTAACAATTCTCTAAGGGCTTCATTAATTTTGAGGCTTTCTTTGGTGGTTACCACCTGAAGAAAAGCGTTTACCACATTGGCTTGGGTTAGCTGAACAGTACTCTTTACATTTTCTTCTGCAGCCTCATAACTAGCCTTGGCTTGTTGCATACCTAGCAAATTCGAAAATCCATCGAACAGAGTCATACTGGCACCAATGGAACCACCACCACTTAGGGTAGTAGTATTTACCAGATTTCCCGAAGTCTGGTCAAAAGAAAGTCCTTCGAACCAGTTGTGGGAAGCCCCCGCACTCAAAGAAGGTAAAAAGTTGAACTTGCTTTGGGTATATTGCGCCCTGGCAATTTCAGCACTGTTTCTGGCCCTTTTTAAAGCAATATTGTTTTGCAAAGCAATATCGATACACTCTTCTAGTGTAAGCACTTTTTGTGCAAACACCCCCGGCATGGCCATTAGCAGTAATAGGGCTATTGAAAGTATCTTTTTCATAATAATGTTTTCTATCCGTTAGGCAATAAAGATCTGAGGGAAGCCTATGTCCCTGTTATTTCAGGAGGTTGCCTCAAAAGCCAGATAAGCGCCACCCCGAACTTGCCTGCCTGCGGCAAAAGCAGGTTTCAGGGGCTTCATAGTGCTCTTTGTAGAACTTATAGATTCTGAAATTAACCTGCCTGTCAGTAGACAAGTTCAGAATCACTTGTTTTGAAGCTTTTGAGACCGCCTCACATTCAGCATTCTACTGAGTTACTAAACCAGTGAATTCTCTTTAGAATTGATGTTCTCAGATACAATCTGACCATCGAACAGGTTCACCACTCTGTGAGCGTATTCTGCATCGGTAGCAGAGTGCGTTACCATAATTACGGTTGTACCTCCTGCATTCAAATCGCTAAGAAGTGTCATTACTTCCTGGCCGTTGGTAGAATCAAGGTTACCCGTTGGCTCATCCGCAAGAATTAGGTTAGGCTTGGCAACAACCGCTCTGGCTACAGCCACCCTTTGCTGCTGACCACCTGATAACTGTTGTGGAAAGTGGTCTTTTCTATGCATAATTTGCATATGTTCCAATACTTCTTCTACCCTTTGCTTTCTTTCAGAAGATGGATATTTGAGATAGATTAGAGGAAGCTCCACGTTTTCATATACCGTTAGCTCGTCAATAAGGTTGAAGCTCTGAAACACGAAACCAATGTTTCTTTTTCTAAGCTCTGCTCTTTGTCTTTCAGAATATTTTGAGACCTCTTCATCGTAAAAATAGAACTCCCCTTCAGAAGGGTTATCCAATAGACCAATGATGTTTAGTAAAGTAGATTTACCACAACCCGATGGTCCCATGATTGCAACAAACTCACCTTCAGCAATCTGAAGATTTACGTTATTCAACGCGGTCGTTTCGATTTCATCCGTGTAATAGAACTTCTTCAGCCCCTTAGTGGTGATGATACTCTTGTTGTTTCCCATAATTATAAAAGTTAATTAGTTGTTTGAATTAATTTATTTCTTGATGATAAGCTTGTCCTTATCTTCATACCCTTCGTATGATGAAAATATCACTTTTTCTCCAGGTTTTAAACCTTCCAGTACTTCATAGTTCCGTGGAGTTTGGTTTCCAATCTTGATTCTCCTCTTGACGGCTTCGGTTTCATCTTCGTTCAACACAAAGATCCAGTTACCACCTGTAGTTTGAAAGAAGCTACCTCTAGGTATCTGAATAGCTCTTTTTTCCTCACTCAATTGGAGTCGCACAGAAAGCTCCTGGCCTCGTCTGACTCCTTCAGGAATCTCACCAACAAGCTCTACCACAAACTGACCGTTGTTGATTTCAGGAAACTTCTTTCTGATTTCCAGCTTGTAGGTATTTCCGGCAAAATCATAAGTTCCTACCAGCCCCTCATATATTCTGGGCAAATAGTGCTGATCTACTAAAGCCGACACTTTAAAGCCGTCCAAATCATCAATTTGGGCAATAGTAGTTCCCTGTCCTATTTGCTGGCCAATCTCTGCATTTACTGTAGAAAGAAGACCATCTATTGGAGCTGTCACATACAAGTCCTCCAACTGTCGCTGCACCAACTTCAGGGCATCTTCGGAGGTTACCAATCTTTCAATATTCTGATCGCGCTGGGTAATATTATTGATGGAGTCAAACTCCATTTGCTTGAGTGTATTTGTTCTGGTAGCCAACAAACGGTTATACCTTCTTTTGGCGTTTAAGTACTCCTGCTCAGTGGCTACTTTGTTCTTCCAGAGTTGCTCAGTACGCATCAACTGGTCCTTGGCCTCATCGATGTCAAAGTCTAGTGATATAACCTGTGCTTTCGAAGTAAAAAGCTGTTGTTGCAACCTGTTGTTAGTGTTTTCAATCTCATTTCTCAACCGGTTGGTTTGAGTCTGCTCGCTGATGTAATTCATTTCGAGCTGCCGGTTCTCCAACTTAAGAATAGTATCTCCCTTTTTTACTCTTACTCCACCTTCTAAAAACTTTCGTTCAACGTTGCCGCCCACTTTCGCATCGAGATATATAGTGGTTTTGGGTTGAACCGTACCGGGAATAGGTATAAACTCTTGAAAAGGGCCTTCAATAACCTCACCCACACTTATCTTCTCAATTTCTACATTGAGCTTGGCCGAGTTATCATTAAAAATAAAAACGTAAAGTATTAAGTATAGAATAGCGGCACTGCCGAGAATGGTCACTATGCGCTTAGTTGTCCAAGTCTTCTTTTTAATTTTTCTGTCCATTGCTAATTATTCGTGTTTTCTAGTCCGATCACCGATTGACAACAAGGGTGCCACTTTTGTAAAACACTATAAATCAAACGAATAGACTATATCCCACCCCGCCAGGTTGCATGTAAGTGTACAGAATTAAAACAGAAATTGATCGAAAACGAACACAATCGAACACCGGAAGAGCCCATTGGGCATAAAAAAAGGCTCGGTATGGTCAGCACCGAGCCCAAAGGTCAAAAACTCAAAATATCTGAATTAATCTTTAAATTAATTCAAAACAACAGGTGCAATATAAACACTTTCATTTCATCTGCAAAACCAAATTCTTTTAAAAGTAAGGTTTTTTCGTCTGCACCCGAGCCGATATCTGTACGTACCTGTTTTTAGCAAATTTCACCTCAATTTATTGCTATTACACACAAAGCTCAGGAGTTTTCAATGCTCGCATAAGCGATACTTTTTAAGAAAAACACGTTCATAATCGGACTAATTTTGTTGCGATATCGGACATCCTCTAAAACTAATCCCCTATATTTCGCTTCTATGCCAATTGGCATTATTTCAGTTGCAATAACTTTTCAAATACAAGCTTGTGGACAAAGAACTCGGAAAAATACTGATAATAGATGATGACGAGGACGTGCTCATTGCAGCCAAACTCTTACTGAAGAAGCACGCCAAAGAGGTGATTATAGAAAAGAACCCCAAGAAGATTCCTTTCTTAATGAACAATGGGACCTATGATGTCATATTGCTGGACATGAACTTCAGTAAAGACATTACCAGTGGTAAAGAAGGGTTCTATTGGTTGGAACAGATTTTAGAAGCCGACCCCAAAGCAGTGGTTATATTGATTACTGCCTTTGGCGATGTAGAAATGGCCGTGCGGGCTCTCAAAGAAGGGGCCACCGACTTTGTATTGAAGCCCTGGCAAAATGAAAAACTTCTCGCCACACTCTCTTCGGCCATTAAACTAAAGCAGAGCTACAAAGAAGTAGAAAAGCTCAAAAGCGCCAAAAAGCAGCTGGAAGATGATATAAGCAAGCCTTTTAAAGACATTATAGGAGACAGCCCCGCCATGAAGAATGTCTTTAGCATAATAGACAAAGTAGCGGGCACCGATGCCAATGTGCTTATTTTGGGGGAAAACGGTACGGGTAAAGAGCTTGTGGCTCGTGCTCTTCACCAACGTTCCCTGCGCAAAGACAATGTCTTTGTGGGGGTAGACATGGGAGCCATTACGGAAACACTGTTTGAATCGGAGCTATTTGGCCATAAGAAAGGCGCCTTTACCGATGCCAAGGAAGACCGAGCTGGTAGATTTGAGGTAGCATCAGGGGGCTCGTTGTTTTTAGATGAGATTGGCAACCTGAGTATGCCTCTTCAGTCTAAATTGCTTACCGTACTACAAAGCAGGCAGGTGACCCGAATTGGAACCAATAAACCCATAGATATTGACATACGCCTTATTTGCGCCACCAACATGCCGGTGTACGATATGGTTGCCGAAAATACCTTTCGGCAGGATTTGCTTTACCGTATCAATACTGTAGAAATTCACCTTCCTCCTTTGCGCGAGCGACAAGACGACATTAATCTTTTGGCCGACCATTTTGTGAAGGTCTACTGTGAAAAGTATAGAAAGCCCCCCAAAAAAATCGCTCCGTCTACTTATAAGAAACTATCGAAATACTCCTGGCCCGGCAATATCAGGGAGTTGCAACATGCCATTGAACGCGCAATTATTATGAGCGAAGGCAATGTATTAATGCCAGACGACTTCTTCTTTCTGGTTCAAAAAGCCGACTCCCAAACAGAAAGTGTGGATAATCTGAATCTGGATGAGGTGGAAAAGAATGTGATTCTCAAAGCCATTAACAAGCATTCTGGTAATATTTCTAAGGCAGCCAAAGAGTTGGGGCTTACACGTGCCTCATTGTATCGAAGATTAGAAAAGCATGGGCTTTAAAAACTTAAGAATGGCCATAATTATTAGAGTCACCTTATTGGTTGGCTCTATTTTTCTTTTGGCCTACGCCTACATAGAAACCGCCAATAATGTAAATGCTTTCTTCATTGCACTATTGGTGGCCCTTCAGGTCTATTTTCTAATAAGAACCCTGGACAAAACCAACCGAGAGATTGCAGGTTTCTTAAGCTCTATTAAGTATGATGATTTTACCACCACCTACCCCACTTCAGGAAGAGGTAAATCCATGAATGAGCTGTACAATGAATTCAACACCGTAATTAGAAAGTTTAGAGAAATACGGGCCGAAAAAGAGGCCAATTACCACTATTTCAGGACCATTGTGCAACACGTAGCCATTGGCTTGGTTACTTTCAACAAGCTGGGAGAAGTTCAGATCATTAACAGTGCGGCAAAGAAACTCATTGGCATAGATAGCATCAACAGTATTTTTGAGCTGAGCAAAGTAAGCCCTAAGCTCGTAGAGTCGCTTGTAAAACTAAAAACCGGAGGAAGTGCCCTGATTGAACTTACCCGTGAAGGCACCCGAACCCAACTCTCTATTTATGTGATTGAGCTGGTATTAAGAGGCGAAGAGTTTAAGCTGGTGTCTATTCAAAACATACAATCGGAATTGGAAGAAAAAGAAATGGATGCCTGGCAAAATCTGATTCGTGTGCTCACACATGAAATCATGAATTCGGTCACTCCATTATCATCTCTTGCCAATACGGTAGAAGTAAATCTGGTAGACAATATTGAAGATGATGTTCCGATTGAAAAGGAAGAGCTCGAAGATATTTATCTGGCTGTGCAAACCATTAAAAGAAGAAGCGAAGGGCTCATACGCTTTGTTTCTGACTTTAGAAACCTCACACGTATTCCTGAACCGAAGATCCAGGAGATAGAAATAAGAAAACTTGTTGACCACATTAAGCTTTTACTTTCTCATGAAATGGAAGTAAAGGGTATTGACTTTGTTGTAAATATTGTACCCAAAGACTTAAAACTGCATGTAGACAAAGAACTGCTCGATCAGGTTTTAATTAACCTCATTCAGAACGCCATGCACGCCCTGGAAGAAAATGAAGAAGATAAAACCATAATTATCAATGCGTTTGTGAATGAATATGGTCGACCAACCATTAAGATTAGAGACAATGGTTCCGGAATAGACGAAGAAGCTTTAGGTAAAATCTTCATTCCTTTTTTTACCACCAAAAAGCAAGGATCCGGTATAGGTCTTTCATTATCCAAACAAATTATGCGCAAACACGGAGGCGCCATAATGGTCCGTTCGGTGATCAATGAAGGCACAGAATTTACCCTTAGGTTTTAGATTTATATTGAAATGGTTTAACTTCCGCCAACCAATTTTACCACCAACCGAATGAGCAAAACGCTAGAAAAGGTAACCCAAATACTTGTTGAGAAAATAGGCATTGCCCCTACAGAAGCCACATTGGATGCTAACTTTATTAAAGACCTGGGGATAGACTCTCTCGACTATGCCGAAATTGTTATGGAGTTTGAACAGTCTTTCAACATCAGAATTCCTGATAGTGATGCCGAAAAACTTCAAACCGTTGGACAAGCCGTGAAATATATAGACGAACAACTCAAGGCTTAGCCTATATTAAGGCAATTTTAACCCTCCTTGTATCTACCTTCTTTTTTATAGCATTCAGATAATTCACTGGTCATAAAGGGGTCACATAAAGATGTGATATTGTTTTAACCCTAACCCCCAAACCTCAGACAGTGAAAAATGAATGTAAAACCATCATTGTTTCTGATGTTCACCTAGGCACAAAGGGCTCTAAAGCCAAAGAGCTCGTAAGGTTTCTAAAGCAATACAGGTGCGAGAACCTGATTCTAAACGGTGACATCATAGACGGCTGGCAACTCAAAAAGTCAGGCAAATGGAAACGTAAGCACACCCGCTTCTTCACCAAAATATTAAAAATGATAGAAGAAGATGGCACCAAAGTAACCTACCTGAGAGGCAATCACGATGACTTTCTCGATCAGATTCTACCCTTTGCTGTCGGCAATTTAAAAATCGCCAGAGACCTTGTTTACACCAGCCATGGTAAAAAGTACTACATCACCCATGGCGATGTTTTCGACTCAATTACTACCCAATTCAAATGGATTGCCAAGTTGGGCGATATAGGGTATACTTTTCTACTGTGGCTTAACAGACAATACAACTACAGACGACTGAAAAAGGGGCTTCCTTATTTTTCGCTCTCGCAAAAAGTAAAAGGTAAGGTAAAGCAGGCTGTAAAATATATTGATGATTTTGAAACACAACTCGCCAGTATGGCCCTATACAAAGGGTGTGAAGGCATAATATGCGGACATATTCATCAGCCCGCTATTAAACACATTAATGGCATACATTACTTGAATTCCGGAGACTGGGTTGAATCAATGACAGCTTTGGTAGAAGACAAGAAGGGTGAGTGGAGCCTTGTGTATTACAGCGAAAGCAACCAAAAGGAAAAAGATGAAAGTGATGAAAAAACCATTCCTCTTCATGCTTACACCGGCAATGGGACAAAAGAAGTAGCAGCAACAGCAAGTCAGGCATAATCACATGAAAGTTCTTTTTATTGTTCAGGGCGAAGGAAGAGGACACATGACACAGGCCTTAGCTTTAGAAAAAATATTGAGTAATGCCAACCACCTGGTAACCGCCATTGCAGTTGGCACCAGCAACCGAAGAAGCATCCCCAAATTTGTAGCGCAAAACACCAATGCTAACCTAAAGACATTTAAAAGTCCCAATTTCTACTTCGACAAAAACAGTAAATCTGTAAACCTTTGGAAAACAGTCACTTTTAATCTGCTCAGTACCCCCCTTTTTCTGAGAGAGCTCATTCGCCTGCACAAGTTTAGGAAAGAGTTTAAACCCGATCTTATAGTAAACTTCTACGACATACTGGGAGGATTATATTTCGGACTTTTCAGACCCTCTACTCAAAGAGTGTGTATCGCGCATCAATACCTCGCACTACACAATAGCTTTCCCTTTGCAGAGGGTTTCAAAACCCAGAAATGGGCCTTCCGGCTCAACAACCAACTCACTGCCATAGGCAGCCATAAAATAATAGCCCTTTCATTTAGACCCCTGAAAAGCGACTCACCCAAGCTCATTATAGCCCCACCGCTTTTAAGAAAGGAAGTTTTTTCGCTCACTCCGACAAACGGAGACTACATTCTGGCCTATGTGGTAAACAAAGGCTACGCTCAGGAAATCATAGAGTGGCATAAGGAAAACAAGAAAATCAAAATCCATTGCTTTTGGGATAACAAACAACTGCCCGATGAGTGGAAACCCCATAAAAACCTCACCTTTCACTACATCAACGATCAAAAATTTTTACACCTAATGGCTGGTTGCGCGGGTTATGCCTCAACTGCCGGCTTTGAGTCCATTTGTGAAGCCATGTACTTAAACAAGCCTGTATTAATGGTTCCGGTAAAAGGGCAATATGAGCAGGCCTGTAATGCACAAGATGCCAAACTGGCCGAAGCCGGCCTGAGCAGCACCACCTTTAACATAGGTCTCTTGTTAAAGCACATTACCAAAGGCCACTCACCCGGCCCTACATTCTCCAACTGGTTGAACGGCCACGAGGAAAAGTTTTTGCGCGCACTAGAAACCACAAAAACTGAAACCAAAAGGCTGCCAACCTGGGAGAGCTACAAAGGTGTTCCCCGATGGAGCAACGAGTAATCAATGCCCCTAAAAGTAACCTGTGTTACATTGGTTATACTTCTATGGAACTGTTTGTTGGCTGCAAGACTTAAATGTTTGTAATTTGAGAAGTATGAAAACAAAACAATTAAGTCTGGCTGATTTTGAAACCAAGGTATTCAACTACAAGAAAGAAAAAGAATGGAAGTTTGAAGGTGAAAAACCGGCCATTATAGACTTTTATGCCGATTGGTGCGGACCATGCCAGATGGTAGCTCCAATCTTCGAAGAGTTGGCAGCAGAGTTTCCGGAAATAGACATTTACAAGGTAGATACCGAAGTAGAACAAGAGCTAAGTGCCATGTTTGGAATCAGAAGTATTCCCAGTATTCTTTTCATTCCGAAAGACGGTAGACAGCCTATGATGCAGTCTGGCGCTCTTCCCAAAGAAGTACTCAAGGATGTGATCAAAAAAGAATTGTTAGGCGAGAACGAAACTAACTAGATAGTGGTAAAACATTACAAGTATATTTAGGAATGAAACACACTTCATTCCTTTTTTTGTGCGCGTTCGGATAAGGCTTCTGAAAGAATTATAGAAGAGAAAAAAGAACCAAACCAAATCACTTTAACATTCGACCCAACTCCTGTCTAAATTGTAGAATTGACAACGCTGGTTATCGTAAAAAAATGGAA
This sequence comes from Roseivirga thermotolerans, assembly GCF_014653175.1. Taxonomy (GTDB): domain Bacteria; phylum Bacteroidota; class Bacteroidia; order Cytophagales; family Cyclobacteriaceae; genus Roseivirga; species Roseivirga thermotolerans. The sequence continues at coordinate 214,274 of NZ_BNAG01000002.1, read as the reverse complement.
GAGCTCAACATTCCAGCCCTTCCGCATTATATGATCTACCACAATGGTCGGCTAGTTAACAAAGATGCACCACGGCCAAGCGAAAGAGAAAAACTAATTGCAGAGTTTAACCGATATTTGGGCAAACAATAAACTTTCTGGCAAAAGCACTTGTTCTTTCTGCCGTAAACCAATTGCCTATGCTTACCTGGTCAGATGTCATTAAATTCACCAACAACGGAAATCCCAAACCCGATAGAAGGGTAGAAAAAACCGAAGCTGAATGGAAAGAAATACTTACTCCGGAACAATTCCAGATAGCCCGTTTAAAAGGAACCGAACGGGCGGGTACAGGTGAGTTCTGCGAAAGACATGAACCGGGGCTCTATGGCTGTGTTTGCTGTGGCACTCCCCTCTTCGATTCCAGGGTGAAGTTCGAATCAGGAAGCGGCTGGCCAAGCTTTACCCAGCCTGTAAAAGAAAATGCCATTAAGTATGAAAAAGACACCAGCTATGGCATGGTGAGGGTAGAAATTATGTGCAACACCTGCGATGCCCACCAGGGACATGTTTTCCCCGATGGTCCGGAACCCAGTGGTCTTAGATACTGCGTAAACTCTGCCTCCATGCAGTTACTTTCTACCGAACTTACAGAAGCAACTGCCATTGTTGGAGGTGGCTGTTTTTGGTGTACAGAGGCCGTTTTTCAGCGAATAAAAGGGGTTCATAAAGTAGAATCCGGTTACGCAGGCGGCTCTGTTAAAAAACCCACCTACCGGGAAGTAACAAGCGGACGAACAGGTCATGCAGAAGTAATCAGAATTACTTATAACCCAAATGAACTGAGCTACTCAGACCTGCTAAGAATCTTTTTCTCCACTCACGACCCCACCACACTTAACAGGCAAGGGTACGACACAGGCACGCAGTATCGTTCCATAATTATAACCTCCGGTGAAGAAGAACAAAAAATTGCTGAAGAAGTAAAAACTGAAATGGGTGACTACTTCGAAGACCCCATAGTTACTGAAATAACCGGCCCTGCGGCATTCTACCCGGCAGAAGACTATCATCAGAATTACTTTAATGACAACCCCAACCAACCCTACTGCATGGCAGTAATTAACCCTAAAGTGCAGAAGTTGAGGGCCATGTTTAAAGACAGACTCAAAGAAAGCGAGGCCTGAGCCCTACTTTTTCTTCTCGTTGGTGCACCGTTATTGATTAGATTCGGTAAGGCAAGCCTTTTACCACTTGCCTACTTCTGCTATATTTGATAGTTCGGTCGTACCAGAGCATGATAGAAAAGAAAAGAAGAAGCAACTCTTGTAACAACTGCGGCTCCAGCCTGCACGAAGACTATAATTTTTGCCCGGTATGCGGTCAGGCTAACACAGACAATAACGTTACATTTTACACGCTCATTAAAGAGTTTGTCGATAATTACCTGGGGCTTGACTCCAAGCTTGCCCACAGCCTCGTTCCTTTTCTTTTTAAGCCCGGAGCATTGACCAATCGTTTTCACGAAGGCAAAATTAAGCACTTCATTCATCCGGTAAGGCTGTATTTGGTCATGAGCCTTTTTTACTTCTTTACCATAAGCTACCTGCTCTCAGACTTTAACCTTAAAGACCTTAGCGATGACTCCGAGATAACTACCGCCAGCCTCGATGCTTTAAGGGACAACGACCGCTTAAAGGTTCTCTCCGACAGTGTGAAAATGGCCTTGATAGAAGACTCACTGACTCAGAAATACAGTGGAATAGTCTCCTTTAGTCAATTGTTAGACTCGCTAGAGGCCGACTTTTCCGAAGACTTTATAGAAGACACAAAAGTGTCACTTTCTACCGTTGAGTTACCCACGTCTGAAGACGAAGAATGGGTAGATAAAATGCACCGCTTTGCCAGAGACAGACGAATGCCCGATTCTGTATTTTGGGATTCTCTACAAGGCAATGGAGGCAATATTGAAGGTAATTTTCTTAGCCCCAATCAAAAAGTGCATGTGTATGCCCAAACCCGAAAAATCTTTGAAAACGATGAAGGCTTTAAAGGTTTTGTGCTTGGCAACCTACCGCTGATGATGTTCATTCTTATTCCGCTTTTTGCCGGAGTGCTAAAGTTTGTCTATGTACGGAGAAAGCACCTGTACATTAAGCACATTGTTCATGCCCTGCACATTCACTCATTTGCCTATCTGCTCTATGGTTTGGGCTTATTAATTATGTATAAGATAGTTACTAAAAATACCTTTCCGGCATGGGATATTGACGCAGCCCGAGCCATTATAGGGGTTGTATTTTTTATACTCACCAGTACTTATGCCTACATTTCATTTCTGAAAGTATATAAGCAGGGATGGTTTAAAACCCTTATTAAATTCAATATTGTAGGCTTTGTTTACGCCTTCTTCTTGCAAATATTCTTCTACCTGGAAATATTCATCAGTTTCTGGTACTACTGATGAATTACCCGCAGCGACTCGTTGCTGGCTTCTACAATTCTGTCTACAAGATTAGGTGTAATAGATTTGGATATGAACCAAGACTCAAACTGCGATGGTGGCAAATAAACCCCTCTCTTCAGCATTTCTCTGAAGTATTGGCCAAAGAGGTTCAAGTCAGACTTCTTGGCGTCTTCAAAATTCGATACCTTTTCGGAAGTAAAGAAAACACTAATCATAGAACCTATTCTATTGATGGTATATGGCAGCCCAAGATTATCGAGTCCTTCCTGCAAGCCATTCTCCAACTTGGCCGTAATAAGGGCCAGATCGCTATATAAGGTTTGGTCTTCTTTAATCTGACTTAACATAGCCAATCCCGCGGCCATTGCTACAGGATTACCACTCAGAGTCCCCGCCTGATACACCGGACCTACAGGAGAAACAAAATCCATTATTTCGCGCTTGCCACCGTATGCTCCTACCGGCATACCCCCGCCAATTATTTTACCAAGGGTGGTAATATCAGGTTGCACATCGAATACGCCTTGCGCTCCAGAAGGTGAAAGACGGAAACCCGTCATTACCTCATCGAAAATGAGCACTATTCCTTCCGCATTACATATTTCACGCAAACCTTCCAAAAAACCCTCCGCAGGTAGTACACAGCCCATATTGCCGGCTACAGGTTCTACAATAATAGCCGCTACATTTTCTTTATTGGCCCGAACAGCCTCATGTACTTTGTTAACATCGTTGAAGGGTACAGTAACCGTATCTTGGGCAGTACCTTTCGTAACACCGGGACTATTGGGTTCCCCCAGCGTAATGGCTCCGCTACCGGCCGCAATTAAGAACGAATCGCCATGCCCGTGATAGCAGCCCTCAAATTTGATCACTTTCGATCGTCCGGTGTAACCTCTGGCCAATCGGATGGCCGACATGGTGGCCTCTGTCCCTGAGTTCACCATTCTAACCTTTTCAATAGAGGGCACCATCTCACAAATAGTTTTGGCCATTTCTATCTCAATGGCCGTTGGTGCTCCAAACGAAAGGGATCCTGAAATGGCTTTCTGTACAGCCTCTTCTATTTTGCTATTGGCATGGCCAAGAATCATTGGGCCCCAGGAATTAATCAACTCAATGTATTCATTGCCATCCTCATCGAAAATAAAGGCTCCTTTAGCCTTCTTTATAAAAATGGGATTGCCTCCTACGGCTTTGAATGCCCTTACAGGAGAATTAACACCTCCTGGTATATATTTCTGAGCCTCTTCAAAGAGGTTGTTGCTTTTTGTAATCTGATGCATAGCTATTGATCTTGCAGTTTTACCACACGAGCGTCTTTCACTCTTAGATAGGGCATATACCGATTGTCGTTTGTCAATCGGTAATTCAGCTTTTCAGTGAGCGTTCCGGGAACCTCCTCACGCCTTCTCAAGCCCACCTGAAAATATTTTCCATACTCGCTTAGTAGCTTGCCATAGGTCACCACCAAATCGTAGCCCAAATAGGCATCGCCCAAACGTTCTTCTTTAACAGGACTTGCACGAAAGGTGTTAATATAATTCCTTCTGAATTCAGCCACATTGGCGCTGGAATAGTCTATAAAGTTACTTCCTACAAAGACAGTATTTAGTCGCTCTAACTGGCCAAACGAAAGTGATTGTTCTGCTGCCAAAAAACGGCTGGACGACAAAAACTGAATGGCATCCGGCCTGGCTGCAATGCCGCTCAAAGCACTGGTGGAAAGTGAAGAGAAATCGGAAGCTATGTATACATGCCCTAAGCTGTCTGGCAATATTCTGAGTGTGTCCCTAACAAAATCACGCTCGGTATACTTTTCCCAATTGGGGTCTCCTGCTGCACGCAAAGAATCCATTTCGGCAAACATCCTGGCTACTTTGGCAGAGTCTTTATCTACCTCAGTCTCTGCAATCAGTAACTGCTGAATCTTAACCGATTGATCAGCCGGAACCCTCATGAAAATGGTCACATTGAAGGAATCCTTTTCTATCAGTTCCTTGTAGAGCTTAGCTCTTTCATAATCGGCTTGGCCGGAGTAAAACACAGCTACTCCTTTCTTCTTATTAAAATGTTTTTTGGCATACTCGGCCGACCGAATAGCAATGGATTTGTTGCTTGGGTAGTATAAAAAGGCATAGGGATTATCAATGAGTATTTCTCCATTGGAAGACAAGGGATTCACCATGTTGATTTTCTTTTCTCGCGAAAATCTGGTCATGGTTTCAACTGCACTTTGTGTTACCGGCCCCAGAATTAAGTCGAGGCTATCTAGCTGACCGGAGTTAATCATACTTTCGAGAGTCCTGTTCGCATCGCGCGTATCGATGGTTACCAGATTGACTTTGATTCCCTCCTCTTCGAGCTTCTTTACCCCAAGCAAAGCACCATGATACATTCGGGTAGTCCAGTTAGTCTCTAACTGCACACGCCTGAGTGAATCATTACGATAAGCAAAAGGCAGAAACAGGCCTATATTATATACTTCCTTTTTTGGAGAAAAGGCAATGCCTTCAAGGCTAAGCGATAGCTCCAAATTATAATTTTGCTGAAGAGCTTCTAGCAGGTCCATATCCTGTTCTACCACAGGCAAATCCAGCATTACATCGGCTAGGCGCGAAGCAATCTTATCATCATTAAACTCGGTCAGTAACGACTTAAGACTGTCAACACCCGAAATGTGTACCAGTGCTTTTTCCTTTAAAGCGGTTACCGAAGGCGCAAGCTCTTCTGCAGATACCTGATTGAGGTGTCTAAATGCATCGGCCACCTTCCCCTCTTCAACGGCAATTACCCCCAACCAATAGTTAAGGTCTTCGTCAACACCCCAGCTGGGATATTTGGATTGAATTTGCCGAAACAGATTCTTGGCTGTAGTTCTATCTCCGGTCTTATAGGCCGATATGGCATAATAAAACGAGGCATATCTGACCATATCATTGTCAGAGTCCATGCCCGATAGGGCCTGAAACTTACCAATGGCCAATGCATACTGCTCCTTATCGAAATAAGACTTCCCTTCGTCAAACAGCTGCTTGATGTTCTGGGCTTGTAAGAGTCCAGAAATTAAAATCAATAAAAACGTAAACAGAATTCGTTTTATCATTATTCCCATTCAATGGTTGCTGGCGGCTTAGAGCTTATGTCATACACCACCCTATTAACTCCTTTTACTTTATTAATTATTTCATTCGATACATCTTGTAAGAAAGCGTATGGCAAGTCTACCCAATCGGCCGTCATACCGTCTACACTGGTCACTGCCCTAAGTGCCACCACTTGTTCGTAGGTTCTTTCATCGCCCATTACTCCCACCGACTGAACCGGTAAAAGTATAGCACCTGCTTGCCAAACCTGATCGTACAACCCTTTGTTCTTGAGGCCATTGATAAAAATGGCATCTACCTCCTGAAGAATGGCTACCTTCTGTGGAGTAATGTCTCCCAATATTCTAATTCCTAAGCCTGGTCCGGGAAACGGATGACGCCCCAGAATATTTGGATCAATCTCAAGGCTTCGGCCAACATTACGAACCTCATCTTTAAAGAGCGTGTTCAGCGGCTCCACCACCTTCAAGTTCATTTTCTCCGGCAATCCTCCAACGTTGTGATGTGATTTTATTGTAGCAGAAGGACCCTTCACGGAAACAGACTCAATAACATCGGGGTAAATGGTACCTTGCCCCAGCCATCTTACCCCCTGAATCTTGTGTGCTTCCTGATCGAAAACTTCAATAAAGACTCTTCCTATAGCCTTCCGTTTGCCCTCAGGGTCAGAAATACCTTTCAGCGCAGCGTAGAACTGATCCTTAGCGTCTACCCCTTTCACATTAAGGCCCATGCCTTTATACGACTCCAAAACAGACTCAAACTCATTCTTTCTCAAAAGCCCATTGTCCACGAATATACAGTGCAGATTTTCGCCTATGGCCTTATGAATAAGCACTGCAGCCACCGAAGAGTCTACCCCACCGGATAATCCCAATACCACCTTATCGTTGCCTAGTTTCTGCTTCAGCTCTGCCACTGTAGATTCCACAAAGATATCAGGGGTCCAGTCTTGCGCACAGCCACAGATGTGTACCACAAAGTTTCTGAGCAATATCTTTCCTTCTTCGGAATGTGTGACCTCAGGGTGAAATTGAATACCGTAGGTAGCTTCATTCTGTACCTTGTAAGCCGCTACATTTACACTTGCTGTACTTGCTATTACTTCAAAGCCCTGTGGCAATTCTTTAATGGTATCTCCATGAGACATCCACACCTGGGAATCGAGGCTAATTTCTTTCATCAAATCGAAATGCGTGTCTACTCTACTCAGGCGGGCCCTACCGTACTCTCTTATTTCTGACGGAAGCACGTTGCCTCCGTATTTCTGAGCCATGAGCTGGGCCCCATAACACACTCCCAAAACAGGCATTTTACCTCTAAACTGGTCTACATCAATATCAGGAGCATCGGCCTCGCGCACAGAGCATGGGCTACCCGAGAGAATTACCCCTTTTATATTGTCAGTTATTTCTGGTATTTGATTGTAAGGATGAATTTCGCAGTAGACATTGAGTTCTCTGACCCTTCTCGCTATCAGTTGAGTGTACTGCGATCCAAAATCTAAGATGAGGATCTGTTCTGCCATGCGCAAAAATAACACTAGCCCCGACTTATCACTAATTAAAACCTACTATTTCTAAAATTCACATACAGACTTTTATCTTTAGGAAATAGCTGATAATGAGCATCTCAGCATTTTTTATAATTCAGTAGATAATTTCGTATATAATATATTTCAAAATATTATTGTGAAATATGTAACTTTTTAAAAATATAATTCGTAATAATAAATGTATTTCAAATAAACATGGCAGGATACTCAGGAACACCTTTAGTGAAAAAACTCGGAATAAAAGAGCATCATCGGATGCTCGTTATTAACGAACCTGAAACTTACTGGGACAATCTAGCCCCGCTTCCGGAAGGGGTTGAGATTTACGATAAAATACCTGCCGGAGCCATAGACTTTATCCACTACTTCTGTCTTTCGGCCGAAAAGCTGAAGTCGGAAATTCTAGAACTCAAATCTTCATTGAAGAAAACAGGAATGTTGTGGATTTCCTGGCCAAAGAAATCCTCCAAGGTTCCCACAGACCTGAGTGATATGATTGTTAGAAATACAGGTCTTGAAGCAGGGCTTGTTGACGTCAAAGTATGCGCTGTAGACAGTATTTGGTCCGGACTTAAGTTCGTGTACCGCGTCTCAGACCGCTAAGCTTCCAATTTTATTTCAAGAACCATTATGTACCGACCTGGAAGGTCAACAAATAAACTATGTATAACCTTTAACCAATTTAAACTATGACTTTTTTAGGAATAATTATTATCATTTTAGGGTTTATTACCCTGATTGTGAGGCCCTTTCTGGCTGAGGAAGACGAATTCAAGGAGAACACCACCGGTGAGGTGATTAAAATCCGGTCTAAAGCATCGCCATGGCTTCTCATGTTCAGCCGTAAAATATCGCTAATCATTGTAGCCATAGGAGCTTTCCTGATTATGATACCCTACCTTTTCTTTTGGGCCGAACCGGGTTACCAATACTTTGTGGTATACCCCAATGGAAAAAAAGACGCCATTATGTCTGAGGGAATCAAGTTTCGAGGCTTTGCAAAGATCACCCCCTGGCAAAAATTCATCGATGTTAAAGTGGTGGGAGAAGGAGAAGATACCGAGGAAATTGAGGGAAAAATGGATCCCATCCCCATCCGGTTCATCGACCAGGTTACAGCTACAACAAAGTTATCAACTCGTTTTCAGCTACCTGCAGACAAGGAGTCTTTCATCGAGTTGGCTATCGAGTTCCGTAGTCTACAAAACCTCGCACAAAACACCCTAATTCCCACAGTAAGGGAGGTGGTATCTAATACCGGCTATATGTTTGCCGCCCAAGATTACATCTCAGGTTCTGCCTCTGATTTCCGGGTAGCCATTGAAGAGCAATTAAAAGATGGTGCCTATAGCGTTGAAAAAACAGAGTATAGGGATACAGTGGTAACGGCCATTGAGCAAGAAAACCGAGAGATCAAAGAAGTGCAGACCCGGTATGAGGTTAAAAAACGCGTGGATGAGCATGGCCAGTTTATTCGGATTCCACACGACATTAATGAAAACAACATTATAGTGGCTCAGGTAATTGTAGACGATGTAGTGTTGGAGCAAGTGTTTAAACAACGACTGGAGGCGCAACGAGACGAATCGGCCAAAAGGCAACTGGAGCAGCAAAAAATAAAAACCGCTAAAGATGCTCAGGCCAGAATTATAGCCGAGGGTGAACGAGACAAAGCAGCCGAAAGGGTGGCTCAGGAGAAAGAGCAGGTAAAAGCACTAATCTCCATTGAGACTAAACTTAAACAAGAGGAAACCAATAAGAAGCTAGCGGCCATTGCACTCGAAACAGAGAAACTAAAGGCTTCGGCCCAGAAAGTAAAAGCTGACGCTGAAGCATACCAGAACGCCAAACTTGTTTCTGCGGGTCTTACCCCACAGCAACGTGCCGAGCTGGAAAAGGAGATAGCGATTGGAGTTGCTAAGGAGTTGGCCAAAATCAAATTCCCTACAACCATGATTATGAGCAACGGTGAAAATGGAGGGGGAACACCCCTTGAGGCCCTCATCGGTGCGGCAATGACCAAACAGTTGACCACCAATACCGGAGGGAATTAAGTAAAGAGGGTGCTTCTAAAGAGCACCCTCTTTTATCTTTTACTCCGTCCTCAGCGAATCTACAGGGTTTGACTTAGCTGCTTTAACCGATAGATAACTCACTGAAATCCATGAAAGTACTATGGTGATCAGCAAGCCTAGCACAAAAACGCCAGCATGAATATTCACCCTATATTCAAAATTCTCCAACCATTGGCTCATGGCATAATAAGCAACAGGAATGGCCAATAAAGCAGCCAACAGAATAAGCTTCACATAATCTAATGACAACAATTGCAGAATTGTGCCTACCGAAGCCCCCAATACCTTTCTTACACCAATTTCCTTCGCCCGTCTACGGGTTGTAAAGGCCACTAAGCCAATCAGTCCCAAACAAGAAACCACTATAGCCAAACCGGCAAACACCTGAAAAACCAAGGCAAAATCTCTATCTGACTTATAGTATTGATCAATCTGATCGTCCAAAAATTCATAGGTAAAAGGGAAGTCAGGAACCACACCAGCCCAGGCAGTTTCAAGCCTTTCAAGCGTATTACCCATATTTTCCGGGGAAATGCGCAGTGCAATGTTCCAATACCTATCTCTGTCATCTTCAAACATGACCAATGGCTCAATGGCAGTATGCATAGACTTGAAGTGAAAGTCTTTCACCACCCCAATTATAGTTCCATTCTGACTGTTTCTAGCCAATTTAGTACCAATGGGATTTTCAAGATTAAAGTGTTTCACAAAGGCCTCATTTACTACAAACCCCTCTTTTCTATCTGAAGCGAAATCTTCTGAGAACCACCTCCCCTCTTTTAATTCGAGTCCCAAAGCAGCCAGATAGCCATTATCTACAGCTAAAACCTGGTGCATCTCACGCTTCTCTACTTCTGCCTCTCCAACGCTTATTCCATTACCTGACAAACTACCATCTCCCAAAGTATTACTGGTAAGCGATGCAGCAAGCACTCCGCTCTCGGTAGAAACTTCATTGAAAAGTAGCTCACCATACTTATAGCCGGCTTGCCATCCCATTTTCAGATAAACCACCTGCTCCTTTTCAAAACCCAGATCTTTCTTACTCAGAAAGTTCATCTGATGACCAATGATCAGAGTAGCTACAATGAGCGTGATAGAAGTAGCGTACTGCAGCACCACTAAAATCTTTCTAAATATTCCTCCAGCAGACTTTACCGAAGAGCTAGACCTTAACAAAACATTGGCTCTCAATCTGGACAAATACCACCCGGGATATGTTCCGCAAAGCAGGCTCACTAAAAGCATCAGGCCAACAAAGCCAGCCAGGTTTTGCCAGTCGCTTGAAAGATCTAAGGAAAGATGAAGGCCAAAATTGCCATTCAGCAGAGGAATTAAAACCGAAACCAATACTGCTGAGATTAGCAGACCCATTAAACTCATGAGAGCTGCCTCAACCAGAAACTGCATCACAAACTGTCTTCTTCTTGCCCCAATTACTTTCCTAACACCCACTTCCTTCAATCTAACAGAGGCTTGTGCTGTTGTCAGATTCACATAGTTAATGCAGGCAATTACCAGTATAATCACACCTATAAGACCGAATAGTTTCAGTTGTTGAACATTGCCAACGGAGGATATTCCATCTTCCCTGGTATTCAAATGAATATCTGAGACAGGTTGTAAATAATGTTCATACCAAATTTCCTTTCCATGATGCTTCACCACTAACTCATTCATTTTGGCGTTCACGGTTTCTTCTGAAGCTCCGGGTGCCAACCTCACATAGGCGGGGCTATTGATCGAGGTCCAGGAAGGCTGATTGCTCGGTATCGACCTGGCGGTCTCCATAGAAACCAGCATATCGAAGCCATTCCATTTATCGTCCATAAAATGCGTATTGGCAGGTATATCTTGAAAAACGGCTTGCACCAAAAAGGAATATACCTTTTGGTTCTGCTCAATTGAAAAACTCTGACCTATCGGGTCTTCCTCTCCAAATATCTTAAGAGCCTGGCTCTCTGAAATAGCAATACCATTGAGCGTTTGGAAAGGAGCCTTCAGGCTTCCTTTTACTTCTTTAAGATTGAACATTTCAATGAAGTCTTCGCTCACACCTGACAAGCGATAATCGAAGAATACGGAACCATTGGTCTTTAAAGGCTGATTTGAGATAATAATTGCCAGATCAGAAGCCAGCTCCACTTCAGGGATTTCGCTATCAATAACCGGAACCAACATTCCTGAAACAGCATTCAAATAGCTTGTATTCTGACTAAGATTGGAAATGGAATTAACCCTATAGAGTCGGTCTAACTCAGGAAATTCTTTATCGAAAGAGTACTCATACTTAAGATAAAGTCCAATGATTATTGAAGCTGTAAGAGACAGCACCAGGCCTAATAAGTTGATGGCCGAATTGGCTTTGTATTTAGAGAAATTACGGAAGGCAACTTTTAGATAGTTGGAGAGCATATCCATGGTATAAATCGATTTTGGAGTAATTAACTTGGTTTTGAGATTGAACATGCCTTCTTCAGCAGCCTGCTGGAAAGCCTCCTGAAATGCAGATTCGAAAGAATGTCCCTGAGTGAGTAGCTCTTCAATTTGACAGCTAATAAAATCAACCGCTTCATCTTCTACATAGGTGAAGTTCAGCCCACGCTTTCTAACTTCCCTTCTTATGGCCAGCACCTGCTCCCTTTTCATATCAGGCAATTTTAGATTGAGCAGACATGATCTTATCCATATTGCCAATAAAGGCAAAGTATTCTTCAATCTTCGTTGAAGCCGTGGCCTCACCAACCTTGGTTAACTCATAGTACTTCCTGGAGCGATGATCAACCACCTCAGAAGTAGTCGTGAGAACACCCTCTTTTTCAAGCTTGTGAAGGGTTGGGTATAAGGCTCCAAAGGTGAGTTGAATTTCTCCGCCTGACAGCTCCTTTACCCTTTGAGTGATCTCATAGCCGTACATTCGGCCATATTCATAGAGGAGCTTAAGCACTATGGTTCGAAGTGTTCCTCTTAGCAGTTCATTAGATGTAATCATATATAAGAAAATTATATATTCAAATTTCCTAGATAATACTCATCCAACCTAGTGAAGGTTACCAAACTATTTAAAAAATGTAGTGGGCTGTCACAAAACATAACCTAATCCGAAAGTCTATTGTATAAATGGTGAAAATGGAGGGGAACACCCCTAGAAGCCTTAATTGGTACGGCCGTGACGAAGCAACTGACGACCGGTGGCAACCAGGCATAAGTAGAATTAAAAAACGAGGCTACTCAAAAACCAGGTCAGCCTCACCCTGAACTTGCCTGTGGCAAAGGCAGGCAAGTTCAGGGTCTTCATAGTGCTGATTATCGAACTTATAGATTCTAAAATGGACCTATCTGTTGGTAGACAAACTCAGAATGACAAGCTTTAAAGCTTTTGAGATAACCTGGTTTCTGTTTCAGGCCATTAAAGGTGCCTGCTATTTCACAAAACCTGCGATCATAATCTGTGGCTAATGATCATCAAAGGCCTTGCCCACATAATACCGAACACCAAAAGAAAAGGTGTTCCAATCCCACGCCTTAAGACCATGGTTATACTCCATTCTGAGACCAAAGTCTCTGTGCCTGTAAAGGACCTGGTTTCGCCAAAAAAGTGGGTAATCTCTATTGCCAATGTAACCATGGTAGCCCGATATGTCTGAGCCAATCAACCAGTTTCCGTAGCTAAATTCACCTCCTATTCCGTACAGTGGAGCATCGTTCTGTAAATTGCTGGAACCATTGGGCAGTCCGTTCTGATTCGTTTGCCAGGTGAGAAATCCGAGCATCCATTTGAGTAAAAAAGACGATTGCTCGTTGTTCCAAAGGGTTTTGCTAAACTGGGCATCCCAGTTGAGCATACCATGATCGGAGAATCGGGCATTGACTAAATTACCTCCTGTGGTACTCTTAAATTGAGTACGGAAAGTTACGTTGAGAAAGCCTGATTGATCTTCATCGAAAACCCTGAATATGAACCCTCCTATGATATCGCCTGTATTTCTTCCCTTCCCATCAAAGGCTGTCATTCTTCTTAGATCTCGTGTAGCTTCAGACACCACCCAAGATTCGCGTGGAATACTACTGGCAAAGAGCATAACCCTGTTTTTTGCCAATGGCAGATTGGTAGCCAGGAAAAAATTATTGGTCTTATCGCCACCACCACGGTGAAAATCGCCTCCGGCATCGAACCAAAACTCATTATCTATTTTACCATTGTACAAGACAGGCACTCTCAAGGCATTGGGGCCTAAAAAACCAGGCGAAATATTCTGGTACCGGTTTCTGAATGGCCCTGCAGCATTGGGATAGTTGTGCAATGCATCCCACCAGTCGAGATTTTCCTGAGCACAGACCTGAATACTCAATGACAAGGAAAGAAATAAAAAAAAATTCCGCATGGATTTAGAATTGACCGGCCAAATTACAAAGTCCCTTTTGTTGAAGGAAGTTTATCGAGTTCATTTTCATTGCGCTGCACGGCCATCTTAATGGCTTTGGCGAATGCCTTGAAAATCGCTTCAATTTTATGATGCTCATTTTCTCCTTCCACCTTTATATTGAGGTTGCTTCTAGATGTATCTGAAAATGATTTAAAGAAGTGCATAAACATTTCGGTGGGCATATCTCCCACCTTTTCTCGGCTAAACTTAGCGTCCCATACCAGCCAAGGCCTTCCACTAAAATCTATCGCCACCTGAGCTAAGGCTTCATCCATCGGAAGTAGAAAACCATAGCGGTTTATTCCTTTCTTATCACCAAGGGCTTTCAAGTAAGCTTCTCCCAATGCGAGAGCCGTATCTTCAATGGTATGGTGTTCGTCTATGTGCAAGTCTCCCTTTACATGCACTTTAAGATCGGCACCGGAGTGTTTACCCAACTGGTCGAGCATATGATCGAAAAAGCCAAGTCCGGTTTGATTATCGCAAGCCCCCTGACCGTCAAGGTTCAATTCTACCAGCACATCTGTTTCTTTTGTGGTGCGCTGCACCACGGCTTTCCGGTCGGGTAAACGAAGGAACTTGTAAATTTCATCCCAACTTGTTGTAGACAACACAGCTCTTTCGTCTTTCTCTTGAGAGATGAAAATGGCCTTTGCGCCAAGGTTTTCGGCCAGTTGAATGTCGGTTTTTCTATCTCCTAACACATAGGAATTGGACAAATCATAATCTCCCTCTAAATACCTGGTTAGCAATGCCGTGCCAGGTTTCCTGGTAGGTGCGTTTTCATGTTCAAAAGTGCGGTCGATACAGATTTCATCGAACACAACTCCTTCATTCGCCAAGGTCTTCAGCATTTTATTGTGAGCAGGCCAAAATGTTTCTTCTGGAAAAGAATCGGTTCCTAAACCATCTTGATTAGTAACCATTACCAGTTCATAATCGAGCTGTTCGGCTATTTTTCTAAGGTTAGAAATAGCTCCCGGTAAAAACTCCAGTTTCTCCAAAGAGTCTATCTGAAAGTCGGTGGGCGGCTCCACAATAATGGTTCCGTCTCTATCGATAAATAATACTTTTTTCATGGTTGGTTTTTCAACATCATTGCAGGCCTGCCTACAGACAGGCTTGCCATGAGGATTAGTTTGACAACTTCTTTAATTCTTCAATCAGCTTTTTATTCTCTTCTTGGGTGCCAATGGTTATCCGAATCCCTTCTTCGCATAAAACCACTTTAGACCGGTCTCTCAAAATCACCTGTTGGTCAATCAATTTCAAGTACACCTCTCGTGCTTCATTAATTTTCACCAGAAAGAAGTTTGCATCTGAACGATACACCCTCTTCACTATAGGCAGCTTTTCCAACTCGGTTTTCAGTATCTCCCTGTTTGCAAGAATCTGCGCAACCATTTGATCCTTCTTTTCCAGATTATTGAGTGCTCCTATAACGGTTTTTTGAGTCAGCCCACTGAGGTTGTAAGGAGGTTTTATCTTATTCAGTATACCCACAATTTCGGGAGAAGCAAAAGCCATTCCCAACCTCAATGAAGCCAAGCCCCAGGCTTTACTCATGGTTTGCAGCACTACAAGGTTGGGAAACTCCCTAAGTCGATGAATGAATGAAGGCCTCTTCGCAAAGTCTATATAGGCCTCATCTACCACCACTATGCCTTTGAAAGCCTTTAGCACAATCTCTATTTTCTCAAGGCTCACATCGTTTCCTGTTGGGTTATTAGGCGAGCAAATCCAAATTAGTTTTGTGTCGGGCTCAATGATAGAAAGTAATTCCTGAATGTCCAGGTCATACTGATTGGTAAGTAGCACCTCTTTAACCTGCACATTGTTAATATCTGCACTTACCTTGTACATGCCGTAGGTGGGCGGATTGATAATCACCTTATCTTTCTGTGGTTCACAAAACGCCCTAAATAGCAAATCGATAGGTTCATCGCTCCCATTTCCCAGAAAAATTTGATCAGGACTAACGGCCTTGATTTCTGCCAACCGTGTTTTGAGAGCGTACTGATACGGATCGGGGTAGCGGTTCCAGTTATCTTCCGTTATGGAACCTAAAGGGTTTTCATTGGCGTCTAAAAATATTCCCTCACTCCCTTTATAGTCATCTCTTGCCGATGAATAAGGCACCAGTTGCTTCAAGTGAGGCCTTAATAAATCGTTTGGGTCAAACATCTCTCAGCGCGTTAAGTCTTACGGTTACAGCATTCTTGTGTGCCTGAAGTTCTTCAGCTTCGGCCATTTTTTCAACCACCGGACCAAGCACTTTCAATCCTTCAGGGCTAATCTCCTGATAGGTTATTTTCTTCACGAAACTATCGAGTGAAACACCACTGTACATTTTAGCATAGCCATTCGTGGGCAAGGTGTGATTCGTTCCTGAGGCATAATCTCCGGCCGATTCGGGGGTCAAATGGCCCAGAAACACGGAACCTGCATTAACTATCTGGTTAGCAATTCTCCATGGTTCGCTCACACTCAGTATCAAGTGTTCTGCTCCGTATTCATTGAGCAGTTCAATGGCTTCGTTTTCGTTTAAAACTATGGCCACACTATTTTTCAAGGCCTGACTAGCCACACCCGCCCTGGGTAGTGCAGCCAGTTGTGTTTCTATGGCCTTTTGAACCTGTTGTATCATGGCTTGAGAATTGGCCACCAAAACCACCTGGGAGTCTGACCCATGTTCGGCCTGTGAAAGCAAGTCGGCCGCAACAAACTCAGGACTTGCCGTACCATCGGCATAAATCGCTACTTCTGATGGCCCGGCAGGCATATCTATTGCCAAACCGAAGCGCGTAGATAATTGCTTGGCAGCGGTAACGTATTGATTGCCGGGGCCAAAAATTTTGTATACCTGAGGTATGGTTTCTGTACCAAAAGTAAGCGCGGCAATGGCTTGTGCACCTCCCACCTTAAAAACTCTGGATATACCCACTACCCTGGCGGTGTATAAAATGGCCGGGTGAACCTTTCCTTCTTTGTTGGGTGGAGTGCACAGCACTATCTCCCGACAACCGGCTAGTCTGGCCGGAACTGCGAGCATTAAAACCGTTGAAAACAATGGGGCTGTTCCACCGGGTATATAAAGCCCCACCTTCTCAATACCTACCGACCTGCGGTAGCATTTCACTCCCTGCATTGTTTCTACCACCAGCTCGGGTTGTTCCTGAGCCTTGTGAAACGCTTCAATGTTAGATTTGGCAGTGAGTATGGCTGTTTTCAGTTGAGAGTCAACCAGTTTTTCGGCTTCTTCAAACTCCGACTCAGGCACTTGAAAATCTTCTACATCTACTCCATCGAATTGTCGGGTAAGTTGCCGAAGGGCAGAGTCTCCCTTCTGCTTTACCATCTCCATTACCGGTCTTACTTTTTGCTCTATTTCCTCCAAGTCCATTGTAGGACGCTTGAGTAACTGAGACCATGAAGACTTATCCGGATTTATAAAGACTTTCATTGGATCATCTTTTCAATTGGCACCACCAAAATACCTTCTGCTCCTGCTGATTTAAGGTCTTCTATAATCTGCCAAAAATCGTCTTCCTGAATTACAGTGTGCACTGAACTCCACCCTTCCATAGCCAGGGGCAATACTGTTGGGCTCTTCATACCCGGCAAAATCTTAATGATTTCCTGCACCTTATTATTGGGTGCATTGAGCAGAATGTACTTGTTGTTTTTGGCTGCCTGAACAGAGTTGATCCGAAATATCAGCCGATCGAGGATGGCCTGCTTTTCGGGAGCCAGGTTTGGTGTAGCCAGTAATACAGCCTCCGACTTGTAAATCACTTCTACCTCTTTTAGCCCATTGCTAAGCAGGGTAGATCCGGAGCTCACTATGTCGCAAATACCATAGGCCAAACCTATGCTTGGTGCTATTTCTACCGAACCGCTGATTTCATGTATATCGGCCTCAACACCTTGAGCTTTTAGAAAGTCGCCCAGAATTTTGGGGTACGATGTAGCCAGGCTTTTGCCTGCAAAATCCTGCACACCGTTATACTCCTCATTTTTATCGATGGCCAAAGAGAGCCTACACTTTGAGAACCCCAAGTGCTTTACCCAGGTTACCTCTTTGTTTTTTTCTTCGGCTTCATTAGCTCCTACAATGCCAATATCGGCAATACCGTCCTGCACATATCCGGGAATATCATCGTCTCTTAAAAAGAGAAATTCCATCGGGAAGTTGGTTGCATCGGCTTTTAGTTTGCCGGTACCGTTATTCACTTTTATGCCACACTCTTTGATTAGTTTTAAGGAGTCATCGCTCAGGCGGCCTTTCTTTTGAATAGCTATTCGTAATATATTCTCCATCTGAATTATTCAACTGGTAAGTTTAGAAAATGATTAAAGAAAACTGGAAAGGGAAGCGACCGCGTAGGCCACATAGGGGGTTGCAATATCTCTCTCAAGAGAGATGGTGGAAATGATGAGCGTGGAAATGTGCGAGAATCATTTGCATTGCGCTGCAAAGATAGTGAACCAATGCACATTTCAAATTCGCATGGTAACCTTTTCTGAAATTTGACATTAAGATATGTGCACAAATACCAAAAAGTCAGTAATCCTAGTCAAGATTCGAGCCGTACTCCCTCAAGAGCCATTCAAAATCAGACCAGGCCTGCCCAACTTGCTCTAAATAAAGATTCACGAGCCGCACTGCTTTCATCGGGTCTGGTACAGCTTGCTTCACATAAATACAGTAAACTGGTCAAAGCTGAGCAATGGGGCAACAATAGGGCCAACCGCCCACTTGTAAATAAAGCAGTGTCTCCTCAACTTTCTGTAAAGCAGATGATGTTCAGCACCGCACATGGAGCCAGAACAGCGATAACAACCGACAATCAAACTATATTGAAGGATGCACTGGAGGCACTTCATGAAGTTCAGGAAGGAACCCTGGGAGATGCATCAAGCTTTGCGGCTAAAACGGCCGCACTGGCAGACAGGGTGAAGAGTTTAAACGGACATATCGATGAAGAAACTAAAGCTGCCATAAAGAACCTCTACGAAGAGTTTGGTGAATTATCGTTCAGAGTTAATCCGGTTTTAAGGGAGGCATGGGATCGGTGTCTGGCTTCAACCCGTGATGCTGCTGCCAGAAGCAGGTATGGAAGAGTTGGCCCTAAGTTTCGCTCTAAATTTCAGGAAGTACTGCACGAAATTGCTGTAGCGCATCCGGCATTAGTTGGCCTAATCAATAACATTATCACAGACGATGTAAATAAAGAACACATGGTAAATAAAGGACTTGGAGGTCTACAAACGGCCAGCATAAACCTAATGGATGCTGGAGTGGGTGAAAGACAGCGGGGTGGTAGGGGTTCGCTTTCCGAACTACATAAAGAACTTCACCGACTAAAGTCAGGAGGTGCGTCTTACGACTACAACTCCATGTTGCCCGTGATTCGGCAGATCATTGAACAAGTACAGGCCACTTATGATCCTGATGCTATGGGTACTCTTACGCTTGCCCCTCCGGCAGCCGGTGCTTCTGCCATGCCAGCCGCAGCTGCCCCTATGGTAGGGGCACCAACACCGGCTATGGCGGGTGCTGGTGCAGGAGCAGGGGCGGGTGCTCTACCGACAGCTACAGGATCCAGTTAACACCTTTGTTGAATCCTAATCAAATGAAATACAAATACCCAACCTTCTCTGGTTGGGCCGTACAGATAGCCATTTGTAATTTTCACATTACAATAATTTTAAAAACTACATTTAAGGTGAAATTGAACTACTTTTCTGCACAACCCGGCAACACACTCAGCCCATATAAGAATTAGAGCAACTAATAGGGTTACTTACTTAAGTCGCAAGAAGTATATTTCTGAACCTTGCCTCCATTTGTGTCTTCACAAATGGCTGTTAAAAGACGCTATGAGGACACAGCTTGTGGCCAGTATACCGGATCTAACAAATGCGATCTAAATGAGTAACCCTAAAATCTAAAGTAAAATATTGTCTTATCTAACTTTACTATTAAACTTATAAGTTATATTTTAATATTCCTTTCTCCCTAACACACACAACATTTAAATAATCACACCAATAAATGAAATCAATTGTTCTTACTATTGTATTAGGGAGTACTATACCCATTGATGGACTCTATGCGCAGAGACCTCAAATGGTAAGTGCTGTTATTGACGGCTGCGGCCTAAGTGATGGCTATGGAGAGTATGTAGTGGTGTACGGTGGCGGCTCATCATTCACCCTCTCTCCCTCTACGCTCGACTTAAGGTATGGCACATCGTCTCCGGCCTCAACCACATTTACCGATAGCTTCGAAAGTCTATCTGTTGCTGCTACATGGGCCTCTACCCTCAACGCACTGCTACCACTAAGCGGTTGTTCCGATCTAAATTTCATTGGTGCTTCTTCCGGCTCGACCATTCCTTCCGGAAGCCACCTGGTGGTATTTAATAATATAAACCTTACATCTATTAATTTTTCCGGGTGGTGTGGTTTAGGCCTTGGCAATGTATATGTTGTGCTTTCTAACGATAGTTCCTGGCCAGACAACGGTCTGTTTGCCAACAGCCCCTCCGGCTTCAGGTACTTTCAGTCTATTGTAAACGGTACTACCACCAATTTTAACTATCAAAACCTATGGGCCTCTACAAGAAACGGCAATTACCTTGTATGGCACAATGGTGGAGGTGCGCCTTTTGTTTATGCCAATTATCCTAATTGTAACCCAACCGATGGGCAATCATTGCCTGTCGACCTTATTAGTTTTAAAGTAATCGCGAGAACAACAGATGTGATGATCACCTGGTCTACAGCATGGGAAGTAAACAACAGTCATTTTGAGGTGCAGCGCTCACCGAACGGATGGGACTGGAACGTAGTGGGTAAGGTAGAAGGGAGTGCTCATGCAACACATACCATAGCCTACAGTTTCGTTGATGCAGAACCGCTTGACGATAGATCGTATTACAGGCTAAAGCAAGTAGATTTTTCCGGGCAGAGCGAAATCTTTGAAGTGCAAAGCGTCTATTTTAAACGCGAGTTCAAGGTGAAAATAGTATCGAACCCGGTGAGCGAAATTCTTACCCTAACCGGTAATCGGCCACTAGAATATTTGCAAGCAACCAACAACAGCGGACAGTTTTTCGACCTAAGACCTATTGACAGAAATACCTACAATGTATCTCACCTTGGAGCAGGTTACTACCGACTGATTATTCCCAAACACCCTCCCATCTCATTTATTGTGGATAGATAAAATCATTAAAAACTACATTTAAGGTAAAAATTAATTGAATCGCTTTGTCCCTGAATTATTAAAAACTACATTTAAGGCAAAAATTAAAATGGGCAAACATCATCTGGGAGAGTTTGAGGAGATAGTAATGCTCACCGTGGCCATTCTCAAAGAAGAAGCCTACGGTGTATCTATTATCGAAGAAATGGAAACCCGTCTGAATCGGTCAGTCAGCATGGGAGCATTGCAAACTGTTTTGAAACGCCTCGAAGGCAAAGGCTACCTGGAGTCTGAACTAAAAGGAGCCACTAAAATACGTGGCGGCAAGCGCAAAAGGTACTTTACTCTAACCTCACTGGGGAAATCGGTGCTTAAGGAAACCAAGGAACAGCGCCTCGGGCTTTGGAACGCCATTCCCGATTTTGCCTAAGGTTATGAAAAACACCAACCCTCCTCAGTTGCTTTTGCGCTTCTTTCGGTGGTTTTGCGATCCATATATGGCAGAACACCTGGAAGGAGACTTGCTCGAGCGGTTCGAAAAAAGACAGTTGGAACGTGGCTCTGCCAAAGCAAAATTTCTTTTCGCAAAAGATGTTCTTCTGCTGCTAAGACCCGGCATTGTTCGTTCCTTTAAAGGATATCAAAAACTCAATTATTACGACATGTTCAAACACAACTTAATCATTACGCTCCGGTCGTTTGTTCGACACAAAAGCTCCTTTATCATCAACCTACTAGGCCTCACCACAGGCTTGGCCTGTGTACTGCTTATTTATCTTTGGGTGAATGACGAACTGTTGGTTGATGGTTTTCATGAAAATAAAGAAAGCCTCTACCATATTATGTCTAACCATACCGATGCTAGTGGCACATTTACTATAAAAGGCACTCCCGGTCTGTTGCACGAAGAAATAAAAACCCAGGTGCCCGAAGTCCAATGGGCTGCCGTCTATACCGACCCTCATGAATACACTGTATCGGTGAGCGGAAGCACGCCATTATCGCTCAAAGTGCAAGGTAGATTTGCCAACCAGGAGTACCTGAGTGCCTTTTCATTTCCGTTGAAGGCGGGTCAATCGCAAAGCCTGCTGTCAACTAACTACGATGCACTAATTACCGAATCGCTGGCAGAGCGCCTTTTCCCCAATCAGGATGCTCTGGGACAAACTATAGAATGGCACTTTAGAGGCTCTAAAACTGAATTCAAAGTGAGTGGTGTGTTGGAAAACATTCCCCAAAATAGTTCTGAGCAATTTGAGCTTATTCTTCCATGGAATTACTTCCACGATGAACTCATTACCTACAAACAATGGGGTAACTACTATGCCCGCCAATCTGTGGTTATTGGCCCGGGTAGTTCTGCCGAGGTAGTGGGTCAAAAAATAGATGCTATTTTTAAAGCGAACTTGCCCGATACCAGGGTAGAGCTGTTTCTAAGTCCATACACCGACCTATATCTGCATGGTAAATTCATTAATGGCGAGCAGGCCGGTGGACGCATAGAATCGGTACGGCTTCTCTCCTTTATTGCCTTACTTATTTTGCTTATCGCCTGCATCAATTTTATCAATTTAACCACCGCAAGAGCCTCGCAACGTATGAAAGAAGTGGGGGTTAAAAAATCGTTGGGGGCTACCCGACAATCACTAGCCTATCAGTTTTTAACCGAATCGGTACTACTCTGCGCATTGGCCACTTTACTAGCCTTCTTGCTGGTATTTTTACTACTTCCTGAGTTTAATCATATCACCCAAAAAAATATCCGTCTTGTGTTTAGTCCGCAACTGCTTGTTGCCGCCACTGTCTTGTTGTTGGTGGTAGGACTGTTGGCCGGAAGTTATCCTGCCCTGCACCTTTCCCGACTCAAGGCCCTGCTTATTTTAAAAGGTTTTAAAGCCACCAATAACTCAAGTGGAATAGGCCGAAAAGCCCTGGTGGTATTTCAATTCGCTCTTTCAACGGTACTCATTGTAAGTGTGGTGGTCATTTTCAGGCAAATGGAATTGGTACAAACTAAAAACTTGGGCTACGACCGCAATAACCTGATTTACTTTGAGCGAGAAGGGCAGCTTACCGATCAGTACGAGGCCTTTCTCGCTGAACTCAAAAACTTACCGGGAGTAGAAAATGCTGCAGTTTCGGGCTTTATGGTTGGGGGCATGAACTCTACCGGAGGTGTTGGTTGGAAGGGCAAAACGGACGAGGATCAGATTCAGTTTTGGGAATATAATGCGGGCATAAACTCTGTGGAACTGCTGGGAGTGGAATTTCTGAAAGGCCGAGGATTTTCAGAAGAGTTTAAGACAAACGAGAACGGAGTTATCTTTAATGAAACGGCTATCAAAGCCATGGGTATGGAAGATCCAATTGGCAAAACCGTTTATCATTATACGGGTCAAAAACAGATTGTAGGCGTTGTAAAAGATTTTTCGATCGCCTCCATCCATAAACCGGCAGAACCGGCCCTTTTTCTATACCGTCCGGAATCTACTCATTTCATTATGGCCAGAATCAATGGTGAGCAAACTTCAACTACTTTACAGCAAATTGAGAAGCTCTACAGCCAGTTCAATCCTGAATTCCCATTCAAACCCATATTTGTAGATCAAGACTATCAGGCCCTATATGCTTCCGAACAACGAATGGCAGTACTATCGCGCTACTCGGCCATATTGGCTATTCTTATTTCTTGTTTGGGACTGTTTGGGCTTACTGCTTATACCACCGAAAAAAGGGTAAAGGAAATCAGCATAAGAAAGGTTCTGGGGTCTGGTGTATGGCGAATAATTGTACTACTCACCGGCCAGTTTTCAATTTTAGTCGGGCTGGGCATCATCATAGCTCTGCCGCTCAGCTACTGGGCTGCCCAACAATGGTTGAGCGACTTTGCGTATCAAATTGAACTGAAATGGTGGTTCTTTGCTTTGGCTGGCCTTGGCACTCTGTTACTGGCATGGCTCACCGTATTTGGGCAAACGTTTAAGGCAGCCAGGGTAAACCCTGCCACCAACCTGCGTAATGAATAAACAATGCTGTCTTAAAAGTTATTGCTTGCGTCATTCCCTGCCTAACGCCTAGGGTAAGTTTGATTCAGAATCTCCACTGACCTTGCTTCTAAGCTCTTTGGAGATTCTCGATCGAGTTTGAGAACGTTAACTTTTAAGACAGCACCTTACTAATTGAGGGGCTCTCTTGGTTAATTAAAGCCTTTCACCAGCTCCAGATTTAGTCCCTCTACAAAGCTTTTATAGGCAACCCACTCATTATTAAAAAAGTCATTGATTCTTTGAAGTACCGGTTGCCAATTCTTACTCACATTACTATAAGCATATTGAGCCGCCTGCGACAAGGGATCGTAGCTACCTCCTATTTTGCTCCTTAGATTGCCCAACTGGTTAGAAATAGCATTAGGATCACTCCTAAAACCCTGAACCGGCTTTTCAAAAATCAACTCCCTCAAAGCCGCCAGCTCCTTTTTTACCTGACCTGACTTCTTTCTTAGCTCTTCATTGTCTTCATCAAGAACCTCTACCCTGCTCACAATTTGTTGTGCTTCGGTAAGCCGATCTACCGCCTCAGTCATTTCGGTCACTAGTGCATTGTATTGGGTAATAAACCTTTGTTTCTCTTCTAAAGCCGGCATATCCCACTCCACCCGCTCATCTTTTAACAAATTGAGTGTTCCGGAGGCAGAAGTTCCGTTATAAGTAAGTTTTACGGTATATGTACCGGGCAGCGCATCGTAGCCACCAGGAGGAGTTACCTCTTCCCCTGTGGGCTTTCTTTGACCGGGACGTCTCACACCATCTGTTTCGAATCCCCAATACACCCTGTTTAGCCCTTGATCCGGTGCAAAGTACCGGGTTCTGATCACTTCGCCATTGGCATCGGATATTTCCATTTTCACACGTCCTTTCTTCTCTTTCACATAGAAGTTAATGGCTGCGCTAAACGGTTTATTCTCTCCGAAAAACATACCATGACCTGTACTTCTGTAGCCCCAGTATGGGCCAATAATGGCATTAGTGGCATCAGGAATTGAAAATAGATGCAGTTCTTTCTCCATGAGCTTGTCGGCACCCAGGCTGGTTGCTTCTCGCAAAGGCCTTATGTCGTCCAAAATCCAGATGGCACGACCAAAAGTACCTATTATCAGATCGTGTTCTCTGGGATGAATAGCCAGATCCATAGTGGGTACTGTGGGGAATCCGTGTGTCCACTTTTCCCAGGTCTGGCTGCCATCCATACTTACATATAGGCCTGATTCTGTACCCAAAAACATTAGGTTTGGCTCAACCGGATCTTGCACAAAAGCAAGGGCAAAACCAAACACATCAGTATCGTCTACAATTCGTTTCCAGGTGCGTCCGTAGTTGGTAGTCTGATACACATAGGGAGACCAGTTATCTCTGCGGTGGTCATCGAACACGACCACAGCAGTACCCTCGTTGTGAGTACTGGCCTTTATTTGTTGTACCCAGGTGGCCTCCGGCAATCCGGGAAACTTTCCGGCACTATTCGTCCAGCTTTTACCTCCATCGCGCGTCAGTTGTACGTTACCATCATCCGTACCCACCCATATTAATCCCTGCTCTCTGGTGCTTGGCTCTATTACCGTAATGGTAGTGTGCATCTCAGCACCTGAGTTATCATAGTTGAGCCCTCCAGTATCGAACTGCTTCTGTTTTTCGGGGTTATTTGTGGTAAGGTCTGGTGAAATAATTTCCCAGGTCAATCCATGGTCGCCCGACTTAAACAAGTACTGGGCTCCAAGGTATACAGTCTTCTTATCGAAGGGGTCTATATTCACTCCGGCATTCCAATTCCAGCGTAGTTCTTCTCCATTAGGATGCTCGGGTTGAATACCCAGCATTTTGCCGGTTTCTCTGTCGTAGCGTTGAATGTTAGCTCCTTGGCTCAATGAGTATCCATAGCGTGAATCTAGCGGGTCGGGTACTACATCGAAACCGTCTCCTCCTACAATTCTTTCCCAGTAGCTATTCCTTATTCCTCCCTGCTTCAGCAGCTGACTTGGCCCTAACCAGGCACCATTATCTTGCATACCGCCCATTACATTGTATGGGGTTTCCATATCGTAATTCACATGGTAAAACTGGCCAATCGGCAGGTTTTCCGAATATTGCCAGCTACCACCGCGGTCGGTGCTCAGCACTAGCCCCCCATCATTACCCAACACCATAAAGTCGGGATTATCGGGATGCACATAAAAAGCATGATTATCGACATGTACATAGCCGGGGTTTACAAAAGTGCTAAAGCTTCGGCCACCGTCTTCGCTAAATGTAACTGTGGTGTGCAGCGAATACACTCTGTTTTCGTTTTTAGGGTCTACATAAATCTCGGCATAATAAAACGGTCGGTTACCAATACCACTTTCGCCTTTGTTGGAAATCCTATACCAAGTTTCACCTCCATTGTCGGAGCGATACAGGGCATTCTCTTTCGACTCTACATAGGCGTAAATCCGATCGGGCATAGAGGGAGCTATGGCCAATCCTATTCGTCCCAAATCCCCTTTAGGTAACCCATGTTCAGCCGTCTTTCTCTTCCAGGTTTCTCCACCATCATGCGAAATATAGATACCCGAGGCCGGCCCTCCCGAATTAAAAAACCAGGGCCATCTTCTATGCTCCCACATAGCCGCAACGAGCTTATTGGGGTTAGTAGGATCTATCACAAGGTCAGCAATTCCTGCACCGGGCACATCATAAAGCACCTTTTTCCAGGTCTTTCCACCATCAGTTGTTTTAAAAACACCTCTCTCCGGATGCTCGGCCCATGGAGAGCCAATAGCCCCCACCCAAACGGTATTGGGATCGTTCGGATGCACAATTATGCGATGGATGTTTTTTGTCTTTTCTAAGCCCATATGTTGCCAGGTTCTTCCGGCATCCAGGCTTTTATAAATTCCATAACCCGAATTGAGCGAGTTTCTTGGGTTACCCTCACCGGTACCTACCCATATAGTGCTAGGGTTGGAAGGATCTATCTTTACCGCTCCTACCGAAGCTACTTCCTGATTGTCAAAAACAGGCTGCCAGGTAGTTCCTCCACTAGTAGACTTCCACAAACCTCCGGAGGCTGTTCCGGCATAGATAATGTTAGTGTTGTGCCGAACTACATCGATAGACGTAATTCTTCCGGACATTCCTGCCGGGCCAATAGACCTCGGCTTCATGGTTTCGAATAAAGAGAGGTCTGTTTGAGCCTGTAAGCTGCTATATGTAAAAGCAACTAATAGAAAGAGTAGGGCTTTGGATGATTTAATCATGGAGCAAATGGTTTTGCTCAAAAATAGCTTATCCTAAACAGTCCTATAAATATGTTTATCTGAGTGGTTATTGGTAGAATAAGAAAACGTAACTGATCTAAAACAGCCTTGCATATTTCAATCAAGGCCTTTCTAAACATCCACATAGCACTCTTTACATTTTTGCCAGACATTTTAAGCAAGTTAGACCAAATCGGCCTAGTTATGCATTTTTAGTCCACATCCCGATAAATAAGGGATGTTCAAACTCAACAAACCAAAAAGGGGGGGGGTCTGCTATGCAACCTTCAGGGTTTAATAAAATCTATGAAGTGTTTGAACTCGCAAATAAAAGACAGGAACTGATATAGATGAGCTCAAAGGTATTTTATCCAATTCAGTAACAGCTGACCAAATTTCACATCAATGCTAAGACATCATTTTCTAAGTAGTTTCAGATACCTTCAGAGAAATAAAATTTATTCCCTTCTAAACATTGGAGGTCTGGCAGCAGGGATTTCCATTGCCCTTCTGGTTGCCCTTTGGATCAATGATGAGCTTTCTTTCAATAAGTACCATGAGAATTACGATAGAGTGGTTAAAGTACTGAGAAAAAATACCCAAGGAGAAATTTCAGTTAGCGACACCCATGTGGGCAAACTTGGCGAATTATTGAACGAGGATTACCCATCCCTATTCAAACATGTTGTTTTAGCTTCAAGCCCAAAGCAACATGTTTTATCAACCAATGAGAAAACCTTTACTCAAACCGGAATTTTTATTCAGGATGGCGCACCTGAGCTCCTCTCTCTAAAAATGAAAAAGGGAAGCTGGGATGGACTGAAAGATTTGAATTCAATTATGCTTTCAGAGTCATTGGCTACTAAACTATTTGGGGACAAGGATCCGATTAACCAATTCATTAAGGTGAATGCCGAATGGACCTTACTGGTTACTGGGGTTTATGAAGATTTACCTAAAAACTCTTCGTTCGCAGAGGCATCCTTCTTCTCTCCTATAGAACGATATTACAAGGACAGCCCAAGACTTTACAACTGGCGTGTTTATTCCATGAATATTTATGCTGAATTGTTACCAAATGTAGATATAGATGTTGCTTCGGAGACCATAGAACAACTGATGAATCAACATTCTGAAAAAGCAGAAAGTGCTCTTTTTTTTCAGCCAATGAGTGATTGGCATTTGTATTCTTCTTTTGAAAACGGCAGCCGGGTAATGAGTGAGTCTTTAAAATTCATTTGGTTCTATGGACTAATAGGCACATTTGTGTTGCTGCTAGCCTGCATAAACTTTATGAACCTTAGCACAGCCAAATCAACAAATAGAGCTAAAGAAATTGGGGTTCGTAAAGTATTGGGCTCAAAGCGCTCCCAGCTTGTTTACTATTTCCTAAGCGAATCCATTATCAACACCTTTCTGGCCTTTCTTTTATCTATTATAGTAGCAATACTCCTGCTGCCATGGTTTAATGATCTGGCCTATAAAAGCATCAAATTCCCTTGGGCCAACTTGAGCTTTTGGCTGTATGCACTCATCTTCATCGGTGCCACTTCTTTTATAGCGGGAAGTTACCCTGCTATTTATCTTTCTTCACTTGCCCCAACTAAAACACTAAAAAGAAAGCCTTCTAAGAAAAGGGTATTTAACCTAAGAAAAGTTTTGGTAGTAGTTCAGTATACCATTTCCATTTCATTGATCATTGGAACTTTAGTAGTTCGCAAACAGATAGAGTTTGCCAAGAACAGGTCGCTTGGTTATAATCAACAAGGCCTTCTGACAGTTAATTCTAAATCGCCAGACTTTGCGGGTAAATTTGAATTGCTAAGAAGTAACCTCATATCTACTGGGGTTGTTTCTGAAGTAGCAGAGGCCGACCACCCTTTAACTACCATACGAGGAAACAATAATGGCTTTGATTGGAACGGTAGACCTGAAGAATCGAACCCAATGTTCAACACCGTAATGGTTTCCCCTGAATATGGTAAAACTGTAGGATGGAATATTATCGAGGGAAGAGACTTCTCAAGAGAATTCTCATCCAATAGAAACTCAATTATACTTAGTGAATCTGCAGTGAAAGTGATGGGGCTTGAAAACCCCGTTGGAGAAAGAATAAGATCCAGATATGATTATGATGGAAAGACAGAGTTCACAGTAATTGGTGTGATTGAGGATATGGTTAAGGAATCTCCCTTCGACCCACCTATGCCAGCGATTATTTTTCCTTCAGAAAATGACATGGAGTGGTTATTTATTCGATTGAACACGGCCGAGAAAACTGCCTCTGCTATTAACAAAATAGACAAAGTGTTTGTGAGCATTCTTCCAAACACCCCGGTAAGCTACGAACTTACTGAAGATGTGTACTCATTAAAGTTCCAAGCAGAGGAGCGACTTGGCAAACTAGTCGGTTTCTTTAGTGCATTAGCCATTTTTATTAGCTGTTTAGGGCTTTTCGGCATGGCCTCTTATATGGCAGAAAAACGCAGCAAAGAAATTGGCATTAGAAAAGTATTAGGTGCCAGCACTGAAGGGCTATGGGTATTGTTATCAAAAGACTTCGGTATTCTAATACTTATAGCCTGTCTTATTTCTTCTCCATTGGCCTACAATGTTTTGGACAATTGGCTTCAAGGCTATGAGGTTAGAACTGAACTTTCATGGTGGTTATTTGTAGTTGCAGGCCTCTCTGCTGTTCTTATCACCCTAGCTTCTGTAAGTATTCAAACCTTCAAAATAATTCTCAAAACTCCTTTAAGCTACCTTAAGGAAGATTAAGCCACTTAAAGAAGAACCCAAATAGAGGTTTGGCTATATTTCTTACTAAAAAGTAGAACATATAAATTTTAATACCGTACATTTGTTCTACAATCTAGTATGTTATGAAAGAAACTAAACTGGGCGATTTTGAGGAGGTAATTCTTTTGTTGGTTGGCATTCTTGACAAGGAGGCTTATGCCTTTAGAATTGCCGAAGAGTTTGAATCGCAAACGAAAAGGGCCGTATCCATTGGCGCTGTGCACTCTACCCTTAACCGGTTGGGCGAAAAAGGTTTTTTAACCTCAGCAATGGGTGGCGCAACTGCCGAGAGAGGCGGTCGGAGAAAGCGGATTTACCAAATCACTGCCGCAGGACAACGGGCATTAGAAGAGTCCAAAGACTTTAAAATGTCACTTTGGAATCAGTTCCCTGCTTTTGCCGGCAATTTGAAATTCAAATTTTAAACGTGACTGCGAGCCGTCCTGTAGACTGGCAACAAGGTGGTTTCCCTCTACAAAGAGGAAGCTACCACTGTCATAACTACTCCGCAATGGCGCCTCATTAAAATGAAGAACTCTAAAAGACATATTGCCCCTCCCCGATTAGCTGAAAAGCTACTGCTCTGGTTCTTGAAAGATGAACTGGCGGAAGAGGTGTTGGGCGATCTGGACGAGAAGTTCTATTCAACAGCAGAAAAACACTCAACACGAAAGGCAAAGCGCAACTATTGGTTTCAGGTCATTAACTATATGCGCCCTTTTGCTTTCAAAGCCACAAAAACTCAGCGTATAACAACAAATCTTATGATTGGTCATTTCTTTAAACTCTCCTGGAGAACACTTCAGCGCAACAAAATTTTTTCATCTATAAAAATTACCGGTTTTGCCATTGGCATTGCTGCCTGCATACTCATTTCACTATTCATTGGGCACGAACTTACCTACGATAGGCACTACCAAAATCAGGATCAGATTTTCCGAATAGCAAACCAATATGCCGGTACCGGAGACTTTGGTAGGTGGACAAACATGCAAGGGCCTTTTAAGCCCATTTTGGAAGACTACATTCCGGAAATAGAGTTGGTAGCCCGCACTGTATTTTGGAAGTGGGGAGATGTTGGCGAAAATCATATCAGAAGGTCAGACACAAACGCTAACATTTTTGAAAGTGGTTTCTTCTATGCCGACCCCGAACTATTAGAAATTCTGGAAATACCCATGGTATATGGCAATGCAAAGACAGCTCTCACCGAACCCAACAGCATTGTGATTTCCAAAAGTAAGGCCGACAAGTTCTTTCCCGGAATAAATCCAGTGGGTCAGCAGCTTATTTTAAATGATAGAGCAACTCAACCCTATACAATAGGGGGAGTAATGGAAGACTTACCCAACACTATGCATTTGCAAGGTGATTTTATACTCACTCTAAAGGGCCGGGAATCTGGCCCCGGTTCCACCGGCTGGTGTTGCTCCAATTATACCTTCTATATAAGAACCAAACCGGAAACTCAAAAAAGAGCCATTGAACAGAAACTTGTGAAGGTGAGAGACACCTACGTAATGGATAAACTGAGCGAAGCCGGGGTAACCGATCTGGAAGATATGCAAAAATACAGGTCGTATTATCTACAACCCATAGCCAATGTATATTTGAACCCTGAAGATATTGAAGACTATCAACAGCACGGCTCCATTGAACTGGTCTGGATTTTTGGTGCTATTGCCCTGGTTATCCTACTTCTGGCCTGCCTCAACTTCATCAATCTGTCAACTGCCAAATTAATTAACCGCTCCAAAGAGGTAGGACTCAGAAAGGTGGTAGGCTCATTCAGATCTGGGCTTATTTGGCAATTCCTTGTAGAATCTGTGCTCTATTGCTTTTTGGCTGTATTACTCGGGCTAGTATTTGTCACTCTGGCACTACCTACCTTTAACTTTATTGCCGAAAAGTCGCTGACTATTCCCTGGGCAAGCCCCTGGTTCATACCTCTATTGCTGCTTTCTGTATTGGTCGTTGGGCTTATTTCAGGAATCTACCCTGCCCTATATCTATCAAAATTTTCACCAACCGAGGCACTAAAGGGTAAAACACGGTTGAGCAGAAAGGCCTCTTTTGTGAGAGGCGGCATGGTGGTGTTTCAGTTTACTGCAACCGTAATTCTGATTATCTGCACACTGGTCTTGCACCAGCAATTCAACCACTACATGAACCAATCGTTGGGCTATGACAAAGAACAGGTCATCAATATTCTTGGGTTGGAATCACTCGAGCCTCAAAAACGCGATGTACTAAAAGAAGAATTGCTCCGCCTTCCAACCGTAGAGAGCGCCACACTTGGCGACTATCTACCTGTATCCGGAGGCCGAACCTCGAATGCTGGCTACTGGCTGGATGGCCGTAAAAGTATTGACCCCGGGTTTGAGGCGGCCACATGGCTTGTAGACGAAGACTACCTCCAAACCATGAGCATGCGGTTGGTAGAAGGAAGAAACCTCACTGGCCAATCGCTCGATAGTGCCAGCATTATTATTAATCAAAGCATGCAAAAATACCTGCAATTGGAACAACCCATTGGGGCAAGACTCATAGACATGTTCGATAACAAATATGCCGTTATTGGTGTGGTCGAAGACTTTTATTTTGAGTCGCTTACCGGCAACATAGGCCCACTAGCAATGCTACAGGGCAAAGGTAGTTCTACACTCTCGGTAAAAGTAAACACTGATCAACTTAGCGAAGCCGTTGCAGGAGTCAGCTCGGTTTGGGCAAGTCTTAAACCCCATCAACCCATTCGATATACTTTTCTGGACGATAGGTTCGAACGTATGTATGACGACTTACTGAGAGCCAAAACTATCTTCATTATCTTCAGTGTTTTGTCGGTTACTGTAGCCTGCCTTGGTTTGTTTGCCCTTTCTGCCTTTACCATAGAACAGCGAGGCAAAGAAATAAGCGTTAGGAAAGTGCTGGGGGCTAGTGTAAGCCGCATTTTCAGGCTTCTAGCCACCGATTTTATACGGCTGGTTCTTATCTCAATTGTTATAGCCATTCCTATTGGTTGGTACCTGGCTCAGGGCATTTTGCAAGATATGGCCAACACCATCCGACTTTCGTGGCCCCTATTCGGTCTGGCTGCGATCATCGCCTTTGCCGTTGCCCTGTTCACCATAAGTTTTGAAGCCATTAAAGCGGCTCTCGTCAACCCTGCAGAAAGGTTAAGATCCGAATGAAGTTGAAACACCCATACACGATTAGCCAAGTAATTCTCTCATCAATCTGGAAGATTGCCACAATCCTACCTCACCTGTTTACCGACTGGCATACTCAGACTTGTGGGGCACTATGAAAAACCCCAGGAACCATATTACCCCTCCTCGTCTGGCAGAAAAGCTACTTCTCTGGTTTTTGAAAGATGAACTGGCCGAAGAGGTATTGGGCGATCTGGACGAGAAGTTCTATTCAACTGCAGAAACCCATTCCCTACGAAAGGCCAGGCGCAACTACTGGTATCAGGTCATTCATTACCTGCGCCCCTTTGCCTTTCGTTTTTTCAAAATCAAAAACTCAAATACTATGATCAATCATAACTTTAAAGTGAGCTACCGACAGATGCTCAAGAACAAAGGCTATTCCTTTATCAATGTGGGCGGTTTGGCCATGGGCATGGTGGTGGCCATGCTCATCGGACTATGGGTTGTGGACGAGCTAAATTTCAATAAGTATCACAAAAACTATGACCGCATTGCGCAGATACTGCGGGTAGAATCCAATGGTCAGGGCGGAATAGCCGTGAACAACGCATTAGCCACCGGTATGGGCAACCTGGTGCGTGAATCTTTCCCCGACCAAATAGAGGAGCTATTTATGGTAAGGTCCAGAAAGCAAGCCCCGGTAATTACCAATGGTGACAAGAAATTTCGCGAAGTAGGTGTTTTTCTGGAAGAAAATGGCCCTGGTGTGCTCACATTAGATATGATTTACGGCAGCACTGAAGGGCTGAAAGAAACACGATCGGTTCTACTTTCCCAAACACTGTCCAAAAAGCTTTTTGGAGAGGAAAACCCCGTTGGAAAAACAGTAAAGCTCAATGCAGACATAGACTTGTTAGTTGGTGGGGTATATAAAGATTTACCCAAAAACTCAAAGTTTTCAGACGCAGCGTTTTTCTCACGGCTTCTCTTGCTTTTTAGGGAGAATGAAGAGTCCATGAACGTTTGGAACAATTACAACATCGATATCTATGTAAAACTGGCCAACAATGTAAATCATGTTCAACTTGCCGAGCTCATTACCGAAAAAATCAAAGGGCATTATGATGATTGGGCAAGAGAGTCAGGCCAGACATTTATTCTTCACCCTATGAAAGACTGGCACCTGAATTCTGAATGGAAAGATGGGATGTCTGTGACAAGTCAGGAAAAGAAATTCGTTAGGCTCTATGGCGTAATTGGCGTATTTGTGCTGCTACTGGCCTGCATAAACTTTATGAATCTGAGTACCGCCAGGTCTGAAAAACGGGCCAAAGAAGTTGGCATTCGCAAAACACTGGGTTCACTTAGAAAACAGCTCATCACTCAGTTCTATATGGAGTCATTCCTTTATACCCTTTCTGCCTTTGGGCTGTCACTAATACTACTTTGGGCCTTACTACCTTGGTTCAATGAAACTTCAGGTAAAGGCATTTTGGCACCATGGGGTATGCCTGAGTTCTGGCTGGCCGGCACCGGGTTCATTCTATTTACATCCTTTATTTCAGGCTCTTACCCTGCCGCTTACCTTTCTAGTTTTAAACCGCTAAAGGCTTTAAAAGGCGGGCTCAAGTTTGGCAAAAGCGCCTCTATTCCGCGTAAGGTTTTGGTGGTATTTCAATTTACCATTTCCATTGCCCTGATTATCGGAACCATTACCGTAAACAACCAGATTCAGGCGGCCAAAGACCGCCCCATCGGTTACTCTCCAGAAGGAATGATCGCAATAGCTCCGGGCTCACCCCGGTTTGGTCAGCAAAAGGAATTATTGAAGCAAGAAATTCTGAAAACAGGAATGGCCGAAGCAATTGGTTTTTCCAACTATCCGGTAACCAGCACCTTAGGCTGGAACCACGGATTCTCATGGGAAGGCATGGACCCGGGATTCGATCAATCGTTCAACACCATCACTATTTCCAATGGATATGCCGATGCCGTAGGTATGGAGTTCATTACCGGCAGAGACTTCGACCCTACCAGAGAAACCGACAAGAACGCCATCATTATCAATGAATCGGCTATGAAAGCCATGCAACTGGAAAATCCGGTAGGTACAGTAGTGCGATACGATCCGGGCTGGCGAGAAGCGGTAAACTACACCATTATTGGTGTGGTAAAGGACATGATCAAAGGTGATCCTTTTCAGCGAACCGATCAGTCGATCATGTTCTTAGATCAGGAATACACCAGCTATATGTATATCCGCCTGAATCCGAATGTAAGTACGAGCGAATCTATTGCCACCATTGGCGAAGTTTACCGTCAAATTTTACCGGAAGCTCCATTCGACTTCCATTTTGCCGATGATCAATACAACCAAAAATTTGAGGCGGAACTTCGCATAGCAAGTCTTGCAAGGTTCTTTACCCTGTTGGCTATACTCATTAGTTGTTTAGGTTTATTTGGCCTTTCATCGTTCATTGCCGAACAACGAACCAAAGAAATAGGCATTAGAAAAGTATTGGGAGCAAGCATTCTAAATCTCTGGAAGCTACTCTCGAAAGACTTTACACTGTTGGTAGTAATTGCCTGCTTTATTGCCATACCACTGGCTTATGCCGTGCTGGACAACTGGCTAAATAGTTACCCGGTGCGTACAGAACTATATTGGTGGGTGTTTGCCATTGCCGGTTTTGGTGCTCTATTGGTGAGTTTGCTCACTGTAAGTATTCAGTCCATAAAAGCAGCCATGGCCAACCCGGTTAGAAGTCTCAGGTCTGAGTAGCGTGCGAGATGGGCTTTTTAAAAAAAACAGGTAATAATCCGGGGTGACTTTTAATTGCAGATTCCTTAAATTGGGACATGTAATTTCACACCAAACTATTTTTTCAATGAACGCACCATCTAAAGCCCCACTCTTGCTGGGCAATGACTCCGTGGTCAATAAGGAAAATTTTCCCCAGGCCATTCAACAAGCCATAGAGATTGAAATAGCCACTATACCGGTCTATTTGTACACATATTACTCTATTAACAGAAATCCCAACCAGGATGAATTAATCGAGCAACTAACCGCTGACCTCCTGGCTGCCGGTAAAACAAAAGAAGAAGCCTCCACTCTGGCTCAGGAACTTTCGGCTGATATTATGGTTTATGCCAACCGGGCAGGAGCCTTAATAATGAGCGTGGTAATAGAAGAAATGCTACACATGGCCCTTTCTTCCAACATTAAACAAGCCACCGTTGGACAGCCGGAGTTACTTTACAAAACCCCGACCAGCTGGCCGGCCTATTTACCCGGACACATACCGGAGTTTCCGATCAATCGATCGAAACTTTCTTTCAGGTCGCTTTATACCTTTCTTCAAATTGAGTCTCCGGACAAACTGAAAGAACCCGGCACCGAGATGTTGCTTGCTGCCAAACCTATTGAATATACCACCATTGGCGAATTCTACTCTCAAATTGAAAAGTATCTGGGTAGTGCCGATGTGGAGTACCATCCGGAAAGACCCCAACTCATTCCCGGCAAAGGCTACTACACAAACAACACCATTGATACCATATATTATAACCGCGAACACAAACCGGTATTTACCAATGCAGAAGATAGTGGCGACCTGATATACGTAACCGATGCAGAAAGTGCCATTGCGGCTATGCAGGAAATTGTTGAACAAGGGGAAGGACACACCCCCGAGCCGGGAAGTGGTTTAACCACGGGGCTTAATGCCAACGGAACGGTGAATTGTGCTCCGGGCAATATAGATGACACAGACGACCCTAGCGGAGACGAAGAATCACACTTTTTTAAGTTCAATCAGGTGTATTGTGACTTGCATAAATACCTGCATAAGTTTGCTCATGCTATGGGCAAAGAGGTATGCGATGTAGGCGACCAGGACGCCAGTGCAAAAACCTACTTTGATCCCGCCAAACTAGACGAGATAAATGACGAGTTCTTTACCAAATACTTCGTGCTCAATGTTCCGGAAAACCCAAGCGTAGCCGATTACACCAGCCCTGCTGTTCAAAAGGTGGCCACTCTTACCAATGCCATTTACACCTACATCTTTTTAATGAGCGAAGATTGCTATCGCAGAAAGGGACACACCCAATATGAACTCTTTATGTTTGGCATTCATAAGTCTATGATATTCATTCTTAACTCACTTTGTGGTGAACTAACAGGAATGAGCTATGTGGCCAAAGATGGCAAAACATATAATGCTGCCCCTACCTTTGAAGACTACCACTTTGCAACCTCTTCCAGCCCTAAATCGCAGTTAATAGAACTATTCAACAGCGCTGTAGGTGCCTATGATGGTATTGCCTATCTCGGACAAAGAATTCATGACTTACCCGATGTGCCATTGGAGCCTTATCTGGATAAAGAAAAAGGAAAGCTCTCATTTGCAGGTTAATCACTTATAAAACTCACACGTATGTATATTTTTAACAACACTCATTTTTTGTACGATAGCTGTGGCGGCAGAGGAAGCAGCTGTGGAAGCTCCAACGGTTGCGGCTCCAGCAGCAAGGGAGAAAAAGACATTACTACTCCCCTTGAATTGCACGCCTGCATGGGGCTGAACGCCTGCAAAGGCCATGATAGATTTGGAACCAACGCCTGTGCTGGACAAGGCTTTTGCGCCACTCAAACACACGTTTGTCACACACTAAACAACTGCCGCGGACAAGGTGGTTGTGGTTTATATGGTGACGCCTCCGAACAATGCCGACCGGGAGCCAACGACTGCGCCTGGCAAGGCAGCTGCGCCACCCCCATACAAGCCGAACGATTTAGCACTCAGGGACCAAATGCCGGTAAAAGCACCTGGCTACTTGCCCGCAAGCTGTTTGAAGAAAGAATGGCCAAAGCCAACCGAACAGTTGGCCCCTCTCCTTTTCCTTCAGGACCACCGCAAAAATGGTTGCAATCTGTAGCCGCCAACGGTGAGTACGACTCTTGCGGAAATAGCGGAGATAAATATTGCTCTTTCGGCTACAACAGCCCGGCAAAAAATGCTGAAGAAATGATTGAGGCCAGCAGAGAAGCCCTCAAAGACACTTGTACCGAATGTAAAAAGGTAGAAGAAGATGAAAAAAGGGAAAGCCAGGCTCAGCAGTAGCGCAAACGGTCTTCCGGTATAAATTACCAATCAATGACAGAGCGGGAATTCTGTGAAGCATGTAGTGCTGTTAAGTTCCCGCTTCTGCTTAACCCCACTGAATATGCATGCCCATAATACAGACCATTTTGAACGCCAATTGCAAAACCTGCCGCAATTAGGCTTAGGACTGGGGCTCCGAAGCCAACACTTTAAATACATTACTGAAAATCATCCGCCAGTAGACTGGTTTGAGGTTATCTCCGAAAACTTCATGGACTCCGGTGGAAGGCCCATGAACTTTCTAAGGCAAATTGCCGAAGAATATCCTTTGGTTATGCATGGGGTCTCTCTTTCCATAGGAAGCACCGACCCGCTGAACATGGACTACTTAAAGCGGCTCAAAAAACTAGCTTCCGAAATTCAACCCAAATGGATTAGTGACCACCTTTGCTGGACGGGCGTATTGGGCTTAAATACACACGACCTTCTTCCTGTGCCACTCAATGAAGAAACTCTGAATCATATAGTACAGCGTATTAAACAGGTGCAAGATTTTCTGGAACGCCCACTTATTCTCGAAAACCCAAGCACTTACCTGAGCTTTCAGCATTCCGATATTCATGAACCTTTGTTTTTGAAGGAAATGGCCGAGCAGAGTGGCTGCGGTCTGCTTCTCGATGTTAACAACGTATACGTGACCTGTTTTAACAATGAGTGGGATCCTATAAAATACATTGAAGAACTCCCACACGAACGAATTGTGCAAATGCACCTGGCTGGCCACATGCATTGCGGCACACACATAATAGACACACATGATAGCCCGGTAATAGATTCCGTCTGGGAGCTGTTTAGAATTGCCTGGCAAAAAATCGGAGGTTGTTCAGTGCTTCTGGAGTGGGATAACCATATTCCCTCTTTTGAAGAGTACCATGCCGAAGTTTTGAAAGCCAGGGAATACATGGAGGGTGAACCGGGGCCCATTCAAATGAACCCACCATCAACCACAGACCTTAAAGTTTCTAACCCGGTGAGTTTTTTAGTACCGGAAGTTAGCCAGGAACTACAATGACAAAGCCAAGCCTTTCAGCCACTCAAAAATGGATGCAACAAATACTGGTGTCTCCACTCGCTTTCGAAACCGACCCCAACAGTTATTTGCCGGACTCATTTAAGAACGATGTAGAGAAGCTCATTAAACCCAACAGCAGACTCTCTGCGAATGAGCGATTGCAAATTTACCAAACAGGCTACCTGGCCAGATTACGCGACTGCATGGAAAAGCAATTTTCGGTACTTCAGATGGCTCTCGGAAAAGAGCTATTTCAGGCGTTTGTCGATGACTACCTGCAGAAGTATCCTTCGCAAAGCTATACACTCAGCGAGCTGGGTCACCGGTTTGCTCAATACCTTGAAGAAACAAGACCAGACAAAGAGCTGGCTCCAGAAGAGCGCGAAACCTGGCCCGATTTTATGATTGAGCTGGTAAGGTTTGAGTATAAAATCACCCGCATTTTCGATGCCGACTTCTCCACTACCTTTGAATATGCCTTACTGAAAACTCCAAGTGAGCAACTTCGTTTGGTGGAGGCCCTGGAGTTGTTCGCTTTTAAGTTTCCAATTAGCCAATATTATCAGCAGGCTATTAAAGGCAAGTCTCCTGCAATACCAACCCCTTTGCCAACCTACGTGGCTCTGGCAAGGACAAAAGACTTTAGAATTGGTCTGTTCGAACTGAATCGCGGTCAATACATCTTCCTCAACCTTTGGAAAATGCATGGACAATTTGCTCCAACCTTAAAGGCATTTATTGAGCAGACAGGAATAGACCAAAAAGCATTTCAGGAAGTCTGGCCAAAATGGAAAGAATATTTTACTGAAAGCCTGCTCCTGAGCACTTAAATGTATACGATTCACCCGTCCGACCGCTTGGATCGGTCGGACGGGTGGGGTGGCTATTAGAATTTCTTATACATCGGCCACCTTCTGCAGGGTATTGATATCCACATGAGGCCAATTAAACTTCCTTCCGTTAGGGGCTGTAGAAGGAGGAAACACCAGGTTGATCGTCTGTGAATATTGAAGCTGCCATGAACTGCTACCATTAGCGTTCAACACCTCTTCTAGCCAAAAAATACAGCTCATTTTTGTAGCATCGGTATTCTTGGTTATGAATGGGGTATTGAGGATACCTCCTGTGGCGTTCTCAGAAGACAGATTGAGCGTAATAACCTGACCAAACTTCTGATCCTTTACATCATTGGCCAGCTGCTGGTTAGGATTGGCCTGAGGGAAATCTGGAAACCGTGGATGCATGGTATATTGTTCTTCTCCATAACCAAACACGCCTCCTCCATCAACCAAAGTTGGGCTTGTTTTAGCCTCAGGAAAATCAAACTTTCCGTTAGATTCGCTGGAGTTACCCATTAACAAGATTGAATTACCATGCGGAATATTACCGAGTCTGGCCACATTAAAGCCGCTATCGAAATTGGTAATGTTCAGCAACATTCCTGTTTCGGCATGAATTTCGGTGCCCTTACTAAAGCCTCGGGCATTACAAAATTCAGTATCGCAATCGCTAAAGACCTTCTGTTCATAGATTAATCCCACAATGGTCTGGTCATCTTCCATACCACGATTACCGGCAATAACAGCCGGAGAAAACGACCATGTTTCATAATATGGAATTACCTCCAGAACAAAACCATCGGCCGGAGGAGTAAAGGGTGAGTTACCTGGTACGGCAATAACATTCCAACCTGTGCCCGATCCGGGTTTGCTTTCCCAAGTGCCCAGAAAGCCTTGTAAAATACCTAGATCGATTTCCTGTGATTCTTTTGCGGACAGCAACCTCGCTCCGAGTACTGTCGGGTCCATTTTTCCCATAGTTCTGATATTTAGTGTGTTAAAAAAGTAATCTAAAGTAAGACTTTTCCGGCTGATTTTAAAACAGGGTCAATAATTGAACATGACACCTACCTAACCGCTCCTAACCAAGACCAACCGGTAGTACTAGATCAAGTGGAAGCTCGTTATTATCGCTATAAACACTCAATCATGAAGAAAACTTACATTTTAGCCCTACTGAGCCTGCTGCTATTCATTAATTGCAGGGGTGCTAATCCCCCTCAGCATAGCCTCTCCAACCATACCTCAGCCATAGATGTAGCGTTGACGGAACCAAGCAGTTCCGAACCTTTAATTTCTCATGAGGCATTGATGGAACTACTAGTAGAGCACCCAGACAGTAGCTTTAAAACCATCAATCGTATTTTCGGCCAAAACAATGGGCTTTTGATATCGAGAAACAACTATCAGTTTAGCTATCGAATACCTTCCGCCTCCTTTTCAAAAACTCTTGAGGACTTAGCCGGTATAGGGAAAGTAAAACAAAGACTAATAAATAGCCGGGACGTAACCAATCAGGTATTCAACTCACAAGACCGACTTAGCAGCCTTAAAAAGGTAAAAGAAAGGTACCTGAACCTTTTACAACAAGCCAATTCCGTTTCTGACATGCTGAGTATTGAGAAGGAGTTGGAGAGAATAAGTGGAGAAATAGAAATACTCGAAAGTGAGCTTAAGAGACTCCAATCGAGTATCGATCACTCTATCATTAATGTAGTACTCAAACAAAAAAAGAAGGCTGGTATTATCGGAGCTATTGGCAAAGGCATTTATTCAGGAGTTAAGTGGTTGTTTGTGAGAAACTAGCGGGCCTAAAAAACAAATTACCAGGCCTCCTGTTGCCATTCAAGCCCAGCACAAATCCGCCAGTAAAAAGATTTATAAGACACAGCCGGTATTTTCTTAACTTATTTATCAGTTAATCAACCCCTTATACTATGCCGCTCAAAAAAGAAGACATTAGCCAAGAAGTGTTCGACCTATATGATGAATATGCCCATAATAAGATTGACCGCAGGAAATTCATTGAACGACTATCGGTCTATGCCGTTGGCGGTATCACTATAAGCTCTCTTCTAAGCTTCATTATGCCCGATTATGAAACCACTGCTTTGGTGAGTGCTGATGACGACCGCTTGAGTAGTGAATATATTACCTACGATTCGCCAAAAGGGGGCGGAAAAATTAAAGGGTTGTTTTCGAAACCGGAAGGTGCTTCTGGCAAACTACCCGGCATAATTGTAGTACACGAAAACAGAGGTTTAAATCCATACATAGAAGATGTGGGTCGAAGATGCGCTGTCGATGGCTTTATGAGTCTTGCTCCGGATGCACTAACACCGTTGGGCGGTTATCCCGGCAATGATGATGAGGGCCGGGCTCTGCAACGGCAACGAGACAGGGATGAAATGCTTGAAGATTTTATAGCGGCTTATCATTGGCTTAAAAACCGACCTGAATCTAACGGAAAAGTGGGAGTAGTTGGTTTCTGCTTTGGTGGGTGGATTTCCAATATGATGGCCGTGCGCTTGCCCGACCTGGGTGCAGCCGTACCCTTTTATGGAAGCCAGCCTTCAAATGAAGATGCCGCCAAAATAAAAGCCCCTCTAATGTTGCAATATGCGGGGCTGGATAGCAGAGTGAATGCCGGATGGCCGGACTACGAACAGGCACTAAAAGCCAATGGGGTAAGCTACGAGGCTTTTGTGTATCCTGATGTAAACCATGGTTTTCACAACAATACAACCCCTCGCTATGACGAGGCTGCTGCCACTCTGGCCTGGCAAAGAACCATTGCCTTTTTCAAAAAGCATTTGATGTAACACGTACCATAACCGTGAGATAGGAACTGAACTAAGGGCAATTAACCTCTCCGTTAATCATCCAGAAAATCTCTAACTGCTCGGTTGAAAGCTATAGGATTTTCAATAAAAGGAAAGTGTCCGGAGGTGGGTATTACCTTAAGGCGTCCGTTGTTGAGAGAGTCTACCATTTTTCGAGCATGCAGGTTAATGGCCGCTTCTGCATCGCCATACATAACCAGTGCAGGAGCTTTAATCTTTTTTAGGTCAGCATATAAGTTGTATTGTGCCAAATCGGGGCCTAACAGTCCAAAAACAGCACTCCTCTTTTGAAAATCTTCCGGGATATTGAGGTTCAGTTGGTCTATCTTGAGTTTATCGAAAAACTGTGCTTTAAATGACAAAAGCATCATTTCTTTTATGTAAGGCACTGGGTTGGGTGTGCGCAGCAAGCCTGTGCTCACAATATTATCTAGCCTCCGCTTGTCTTTAGGGTCTATGTTGTTGGCTGCGGCAAGATTTTCTTTTTGCCAGTCGGCAGAACTAGGCGCCATCGAGTTGGCCAATATAAGACGTTCTACCTTATCGGGATAGGCCATAGCATATTTCATAGCGAGCAGACCTCCCCAGGAGTGCCCCATAATGTGCAGCTTTTCATGGCCCAGCTTGGTTCTTATCTGCTCAATATCATCCACAAAACCATTGAGGTTCATAGTGGCGGAGTCGATCGAAAGTGAAGACTTACCACAGGCGCGTTGGTCATAAAAAATAAGCCGGTAGTCTTTAGCGAGTTCTTCCAAATGGGGTAAAAAATAAGAGTGATCGAGTACGGGTCCTCCGTGAATAACCAACAAGGGGTCGCCACTACCCATGGTTTTATAGTAGACATCTGATCCACTTACAATCATGTAACCTTGCTTCATTTCTGAAGAGGAAGACCCACAAGCCATTAACATGAATAGAAGCAGAAGGCTTACTATGTAATTTCTTTTGAGCATTAGCCGCCTACTCTTTTTGCTCTATATCCATTGCTCTGAAGAAGCTCCAAAACCTTATCTCGAAAATCTCCCTGAATAAGTATTTCACCATCTTTGGCCGTGCCTCCAA
Source organism: Roseivirga thermotolerans (assembly GCF_014653175.1). Classification (GTDB taxonomy): domain Bacteria; phylum Bacteroidota; class Bacteroidia; order Cytophagales; family Cyclobacteriaceae; genus Roseivirga; species Roseivirga thermotolerans. The sequence continues at coordinate 170,278 of NZ_BNAG01000002.1, read as the reverse complement.
CACCGCACTTCGATTTCAGCATCTTGCCCAGCTCTTTCAAATCTTCATCTGTACCTACAAAACCTTCAACCAGAGTTACCTGCTTACCTCCTCGGCTTTTCTTGTCGAGCATCACTTTTAGGTTTTGCTCAGCCGGAGCAAGTGTTTCTTCTTCAAAACTTCCTTCATATTCATAGGCAAAGTCCTGATTGGTTGAATAAACCACTCCGCTTCTCCCCTTATCTCTTTTGTTCTTCCTAGACATGCTTCGAAATTAGTTATTCATTGCCTTAAAGTGAAAACAGAAACCGGAAATCGAGCTACTTTTGAGCCCTACTCCGGTTTCTGAAGTATGCTTTCATAAAGCTGTTCCTATTTCTTCATAGAAAGGGTCATTACCGGTATGGTGGCATGGTTTACCAGGTCTTCAGCAATACTTCCGGTGAGCAGGTGCAAGAGCCCTGTTCGGCCATGAGTGGCTATGGCTACCATACACTCTCCAAGGTCTTCAGCAAAATAAAGTATACCATCTTCTTCTGTCACCTCATTATAAATGTTGGTAGTGCAATTAAGAAGCCCATGCTGCTCTTTAAACCGGGCGAACTCCTTATTGAGCTGCCGCTGAGTGTAAAAGTGATTGGGTGTATTTACCTTGAGCAAGTGCAACCGGGCTCCTGTGAACGACTGAACAGTTTTTATATGAGGAATAAATGCAGACTGATCGGTAGACAGATTGGTGGCATACACTATGTTTTTGATGTCTTTAAGGCTTACCTCATTTTTTACAGTTATTACAGGGCACTTGGCATAGCGCACTACTTTTTCTGTATTGGAGCCTATGAGTATTTCGTCTAACCCACTGGAGCCTTTGGTTCCCATTATGAGTAAATCGGCTTTATAGTCGGCTATCAGATTGGAAATACTTTCGTAGGGGCTTCCCATTTCTAAAACGGTTTCAACCGTAAGTCCTTTGAGTGCCTCTTGAGCGGCCGCTTCCTTTAAATGTTTTTTCTGTATTTCAATAAGCTTATTAATAAAGAATGCTTCTTCGCCAACAGGCTCTGAGGCTTCTCCCATGGTGTTGAAGGCAAAGCTGCGGGTACCCTCAATAACATTGAGCAAGACAATTCGGGCTTTCGAATGTCGGGCTATCTCAGCTGCCAGCTTTGTGGCATTGGTAGCTTGTTCCGAAAAATCTGTAGGTACTAGTATAGTTTTCATGATTGATTTGTTTCGTTTTCTGTTAGAATCAAGTTGATCATTATTTCCTTAGAAAATAATGATTTTGATCATAAAGCCAAGAATTCTAGGGCTGTTCGCAAAGCTCAATGGCCTGTCCTTTAACCAGCTTGGGGCTGATGTAAGGAATACCCAAGTTGAGACCACGCACAATGAGTAATAGCGCCACCAGAACTATAAATCGGGGGATCCAACGCCTGACCATGGATTGGTTTAACGATCGGAGCGAACGACCCATCCAGGCCGCGGCAATCATCATTGGCAGTGTACCCAGTCCAAAAGAAATCATGTAGAGCATTCCGCCTTGCACTGAGCCCATAGACAATGAGGCTATAAGTGCCATGTATACCAAACCGCAGGGCAGCAAGCCATTATAGAAGCCCAAAAGGGCATTGGTCTTTGCGGTATTTCCGTTCATGAGCCGGCTCAATGATGCTTTAACTCTCAATAAAAGGCGAGACAATGGCTTTAGCCTAAAACCACCAGAAATTCGCCCTTTGTTAATAAGCAAAAAGAACAATAAGAAAACTCCGGTAATAATGGAAAGGTGCTGCTGAAACCCCATAAGCCTAACCGAGTGCCCTGCCAAGCCAAACAAACTACCCAGCAAAGAATAGGTAATAATTCGGCCAAAGTTGTAGCTGAGGCGGAGCTTCCACCAGTGGAACCGACTGCCGGCCCTAACCGGCATTGCCCAAACAATGGGCGCGCACATGCCCAAACAGTGCAGGCTACCAAATAAGCCAAACAAAAAGCCTGTCCACAGCATCAGCATTAGATCACAAAATCAATTTCCTGATAGTATTCCTTTTGGCCATCGGTCCACAACAACTGCAGTTTCCAGGCTCCGCTAACAAAAGATGCCACATCGACCTCCCAGGTATTTTCACTGCCTAGGTTAAGCTCAATCTCTTTATCATGCCTGGCGTTGCTGGCTCTGTAGAATTTAACTTTGCCACCGGTAACCTGTTTGGCCAACTGCTCGGGAAAGCGCAACTGCACTTTAAGGTTTTGACGGTCGACAATAAATTCCGGCCCGGCTTCTAAACGGTTGGCATTTCGCATGCGAACTATTTGATCTTCGTAGGCCAATTCCTGTTCGTAGTAATCATCGGCCACCAAGCTAAACTCAGTATTCATGCTGATGTAAGCCATGGAGAATATTCCGGCTATAAAACACGCAAAGGCCAATACGATTCTGTTTCCCCAATTCATTTTTCTAGTGTTACAGGTCCTAAGAAATTAGTATTTACTTCATCAATCAGTTGTTCACCCATCCATAACTGAATGGAGAGTTCTGTTTTAGTGGTTTTGAGTTGTTCTTGTGGAAGCTTAATGATGAATACACGGTCTAACTTTGCCTTGGCAGGCAAAATCAAAGCTTCTTCTCCCACCACTTCAACAAGCCCACGTGGTTGATCTTTTAACCGGACAGACAGCTCTATATCCTCAGCGGTTTTATTTACCAATTGTATGTTGTAGATGTTCTGAATGTGGCCATCTTCTAGTTTTTGGTACATCATACCGGGCATTCTCAGCACAGTAGCCTCTACCTCCGACCTGCCAGACACAAACACTACCAGCAGGGTAACTAAAAGTAGAAGCACTCCTGTATACCCGGCCACACGGGGCGTAAACATGCGCTGTCTACCCTCTACAATAGCGGTATAAGAAGTAGGCCGAATAAGTCCTCTGGGTTTACCCAATTTTGTCATCACATCATCGCAGGCATCTATGCATGCGGTGCAGTTCACACATTCCAGTTGGGTTCCGTTGCGAATGTCTATGCCTGTGGGGCACACATGCACACAGAGCTTACAGTCAATGCAATCTCCTTTTTCGGTTCGTTGTTCATTTCGTTTGAGTTTACCCCTGGGCTCTCCGCGCAACCAATCGTACATCACGGCCATGGAGTCTTTGACCAAAAGCACTCCCTGTAAACGGCCATAAGGACAAATAGCCACGCAGGCCTGTTCGCGCAAAAAGGCGAAAACAGCATAGAAAACGGTACTAAAAGCTATGAGTCCTACGAACCCTGCCCAGTGCTCTGAAGGTGGCCGACTTACGATTTCCTTCACCTGCTCAATGCCGATGAGATAGGCCATGGCGGTGTGGCCAATGAGTATGGCAATGAGTGAGAAAATGAGATGTTTGGCCAATCTCTTTCGAATTTTATAGCCTGTCCAGGGCATTTTTTTCAGCTTTCGCTGCTGGGCCGCGTCACCATCTATCCAGTATTCAATTTTTCTGAATACCATTTCCATAAACAGGGTTTGCGGACAGGCCCAGCCGCACCATACCCGACCAAAAACTACGGTAAAGAGGATGATGAAAACAAAGAAGCTGATAGCTATTAAGGCTAGAATAAAGAAGTCTTGTGGCCAAAAGACGGCTCCGAGAATTGAAAACTTGCGCTCAAAAACATTGAGTAATAAGAAAGGTTCCCCACCTATTTTTATGAAGGGACCGGCAAAGAGTATGGTGAGAAGAATTACACTCACCACCATTCTCTTACTATGGTAGCTACCTTTGGGCTTTTTGGGGTAAACCCATACACGCTTACCTTTTTCATCTACCGTGGCAATAGAGTCCCGGTAGTGGTCATCGTAAGTATAGAGGTCCTTTATTTTATCTTGCTCCATCGGTATTATTTTTTAGTCTCCTGAGACACTGCGGCTGGCCACTTCAAAACGCATTCGTCATTCCCATGAAACCGGGAAACCTCCCTTAAGCCCGTGCTAGCCTGGTGAGATTCCCGATCAAGTCGGGAATGACGCAGCCCATTACATTTTGTGACTGTCTCACGATCAATTAATTCTCCGGCTCATACAGTTCTCCATCCGGAGGCAAGGCTCCTGGAGGGTTTGTGCCTTGCAGGGAGAGTACATACGAGGCTACATTTCTCATGCGCAAAGGGTTGAGCTGTCCCTCCCAAGAAATCATGGCGGTGTTGGGAACTCCGTTTTTGATCACTTTGTACACATCGGTTATGCTTCCTCCATTCCTCCAGTATTTATCCGTGAGGTTGGGTCCTGCCAGTCCGCCACCATCGGCCTTATGACAAATGCTGCATTGTTGCTCAAAGAACTTCTGTCCATCAGCCAGCTCGGCCGGATCATCGGTTACGGTTACTGTATTTTCATCGAAGTCAATGACTAAATCGGCTTCCTTATTGGCTTTGAGTGCCTCAGCAGCGGCAATTTCTAACTCGTATTCTTCGTCTTGCAGAGGCGCTGTTTTAAATACATGAAACACCAGGAGATATATTACCGAGTAGACTATGGTTACATAGAACAAACCCTTCCACCATGGCGGTAAATGATTGTCTAGCTCTTTAATACCGTCATAATCATGATCGAGCAAAAGCTCTTCCTCTTCTTCCATAGGTTGAAAAGCGTTCCATTTAGCCCATAACTTAGCCCACCAAGATGGCTGGGTTTTCTGCTCTTCCGTCATTTCCTTTTTAATGAAAATCTTGAGCAATTGGAGCACATAAATGGCAACCAGCAGAACCAGTATTGAAACCACGAATACCAGTCCGAGGGTAATATAGAGCATCGTTTCCTGGCTCAAGGCAGAGTTTGAGCTTTGTGCATAGGTTTTTGTACCGAGTAGCATAAGACCAGCTACCAAAAGCACAGCGGTTTTTCGTTTAAAATGGGTGATTATGCTCATAGTTGTAGGCTTTTTTTCGGAGACTCAATTTCTGTTTCTGCACCATCGGCCAGAGGCAACTCTTGCATATGCTCTACATAGTCTTTGCGCATTTTCCATACATAGGCGATTAGCCCAAGAAAGAATACAAAGAAGATAATGAGCGAAATGATGGGCCATATCTCTACGTTGTGTACTTGCTCGAAATAATATTTGAACATGGCTTATTTGTTTTCGGTTGATTCTGCTTTAATGTCGGTTCCGAGTCTCTGTAGGTAAGCAATGAGTGCTATTATTTCTGAAGACTCGCTAATTTTAACCTCGTTCAGGGCTTCATAAGACCGCAGCGAGCCGCTGGGGTCCTCCTCAAGGTCTTTTAATATTTGGGTGGCCTGCTCTTTGAGTTCTGCATTGGCCACCTTCTCGTAGCCTTCTTCATATGGCACACCCACAGTACGTAGGGCTTTAATCTTACCGGCTGTAAGTTCCGGATCAATGCTTTGAGTATATAACCACGGATAGGGGGGCATTATGGAGCCCGGTGAGGTAGAGGTTGGGTCTACCATGTGGTTGAAATGCCAGGTATTGTTGTAGGCACCTCCTACCCTGTGCAAATCGGGACCCGTTCGCTTCGACCCCCATAAGAACGGGTGATCGTAGACAAACTCTCCGGCCTTAGAGTATTCGCCTTTATACCTTACGGTCTCTGAGCGGAATGGCCTTACCATTTGTGAGTGGCAGTTGTTGCAACCTTCTCTGATGTATATATCCCGACCATGAAGCTCCAAAGGAGTGTAAGGCTGAACACTGGCAATGGTGGGTATATTAGATTTAATAAGGAAAGTAGGCACCATTTCTACCACTCCGCCAATGAGTATAGCCACTAACACTAAAACGGTAAAGAACACGGGCTTGCGCTCAAGGCGATTGTGCCAGTAGCCACCCACTACCTTCTTCTTCTTCTGCAGTGCAGGGGCTTCTGCAGCCTCGTTTGCAATAAAACTACCTTGACGGGCCGTTTTCACCAGGTTTACAGCCATTATAATTACACCGGTAAAGTACAGTAGTCCGCCTATGGCCCTCATCATGTACATGGGCACTATCTGTGTTACCGTTTCCAGAAAATTAGGATACTCCAAAAAGCCTTCCGCATTAAAATTCTTCCACATCAGGCTTTGTACAACTCCGGCCGTATATAGCGGCAAAGCATATACAATAATGCCCAGTGTGCCCAACCAAAAGTGAACATTAGCGGCTTTGGTAGACCACAGTTTAGTACCCCACATTTTAGGCACCAACCAGTATAGAATACCGAAAATGATAAATCCATTCCAGCCTAAGCCTCCCACGTGCACGTGAGCAATAATCCAATCGGTAAAGTGTGCTATGGCATTAATGTTCTTAATACTAAGCAGGGGTCCTTCAAGCGTGGCCATACCATAGGCCGTTACGGCCACCACCATAAACTTGAGTACCGGGTCTTCGCGCACTCTGTCCCAGGCACCACGCAGGGTGAGCAGTCCGTTGAGCATTCCTCCCCACGAGGGAGCAATGAGCATCACTGAAAATACAGTGCCTAACGACTGGGCCCAATCGGGCAAAGAGGTATAAAGCAAGTGGTGCGGCCCTGCCCATATGTATATAAAAATGAGTGACCAGAAGTGAATAATAGACAGCTTGTATGAATAAACAGGCCGATTGGCTGCCTTGGGTAAATAGTAGTACATAAGCCCCAGAAAGGGAGTGGTGAGAAAAAATGCCACAGCATTATGTCCATACCACCACTGAACCAGGGCGTCTTGTACACCCGCATACCACGAGTAGCTTTTTAGAAAGGTGACCGGAATCTCAAACGAGTTGACCACATGGAGGACGGCCACTGTGACGAAGGTGGCTATATAAAACCAAATAGCCACATACATATGTCGCTCTCTTCGTTTAAGAATGGTCCCAATCATATTGATACCGAACACCACCCAAATAAGGGTGATGGCAATATCTATGGGCCATTCTAACTCGGCATATTCTTTAGAGGTGGTATAACCCAGAGGCAAGGTAATGGCTGCTGCCAGAATAATAAGCTGCCAGCCCCAGAAATGAATCCAGCTTAGTAAATCACTAAACATCCTTGCTTTGAGCAAGCGTTGCATGGAGTAGTACACTCCGGCAAACATAGCATTCCCTACAAAAGCAAAAATGACCGCATTGGTGTGCAGTGGCCTGATTCGGCCGAAGGTTGTGTATTGGATTCCAAAGTTTAATTGTGGTAAAAAGAGCTGGGTGGCTATTAGCAGCCCTACCAGCATACCGATAATTCCAAAGATTACCGTTGCAATAGCAAAGTACTTAACGATTTTGTTGTCATACCTGAATTGTTCGAGTTCCATAGTCACAGCTTGGGTTAATCAATATTTGATTCGAAGGTAGCTGTGTGCACAGGATTGCAAGCTGACGGTAATTAGCTGAAAAACTGATATAAATCATGTTATTGAAGCAAAGGAAATAACCGACTGTAATCTAACCACATAGGCAATTAAGCAACCTTAAATGTAGACTCTGAAAAAGCCATGAGAACACTGTTTTCGTGCCTGGTTCTGAATGGCGAAACACCGGAGCTCTTTTAGTGAACAAATAGCTGCCTAACACCCATCATGTAACCATTCAAAATAATTTACTGCCTGTCGTATAGTTCTACACAATCAAAGGCTTAGTTCTTACGTTGCTACACATGTTTATTTTTACATTTTTCAACATATAAAAACTCAGAATTATGAAAAAATTATTTTTAATGGGGTTACTCCTATTCGTTGGGTTCACGGCACAGGCTCAGATTCAAAAAGGCGATGTGCTTTTAAACGGAAATTTGGGGTACACAAAAATTGACGCCATAGGTACTGAAATTTCTAACTTCCTTATCGGTACCCGAGGTGGTTTATTTCTATCGGAGAAAACTAATTTGGGTTTAGTACTTGGTTATAGTAGTTCTAAGAATAATGGAACCAAGAACACTTTGTTTACCTACGGAGCTTATGCCCGATTCTATAAGTCTCTGGCCGACAATTTTTACCTCTTTTACCAGCCTCAGATAGATATGGGAACCGGTGAACTGGGAAACTCTACAGATCAAAGCTCATTTGCTATAAGTTTTAGGCCGGGGCTTTCATATTTTGTTAGCGAGAAAGTTGCCCTTGAAAGTACCTTTGGCGACATCTCCTATACCTCGCAAAAGGTAGGAAACTCCGAATCGGACCGATTCAATTTTAACCTGAACCCGAATACACTAACCTTTGGCATATCTCTTTTATTAAGATAACCTGAGTTCGATGTACGAAAAGAACATCATGCCGGAAAAACAGGCCTTAAACTCTCAAAAAGGGCTGTTTTATCCGGTATCTCAACAGATCCTAAATGAGATTGCGGATATTTTCCTTTGCGTATGTGAAGTTTTCGGTGGAAAATTCCGCAATGACGTCCTAAGGGGGGACATTTTACTACTTCCTTACATCGAACTCCGATTAAGATAGGTTGTTTGTACCCATGATGCACGGGCCAAATGAACCATCCATTTGCCCGCGTTTACATGGATTTTCCGCATTTAAAAGTTAGAATAAATACACTAGGGGTGTTTGGTCAGACAGACTGGCTAAATACCCTTTCTTTTTTGGTAGTTGAATGATAATGTGGGTCGAAAAGTGCGCACACGTTGCGCAAAAACTGATTGCCGCTTTGGCTAATTTCATAACCCTCCCCTTTACTGACCAGTAAACCATCTGCCATCAGCTCATCCAACAATTTTTTAGACTGTTTCGGAAGGGCATCTTCTTTAAAACTCTTCTGACAAGCTACCTGAAGTATTTTCGATTTAGTGTTGAGATCATCGCTCGTCATTAAATGTCCTTTGAACAACGGAAGTTTACCCGCATTCAGTTGGCTGAGGTATCCCTCCACGCTTTTTACATTCTGTGCATAGGCCAAATGTATATCTGAAATAGAAGACACCCCCAACCCCATAAGTAGTTTGCCGGGATTGGTAGTATAACCCATAAAGTTTCTATGTAGCCTACCATTCTTCATGGCTTTTAGCAACTCATCTTCTGGCAAAGCAAAGTGATCCATCCCTACTAACTCATAGCCCAGAGCCAACAATTGCCTGTGTCCTAATTGGTTGAGTTGTTGTTTCTCATAAGCCGATGGTAAATCCTTTTCAGAATAGGCTCGTTGCCCCGGACGCTTCCAGGGCACATGGGCGTAGGAGTAGAAAGCAATTCTATCAGGCATTAGCTCAGCTACCTTTTCTATAGTATGTTCAATACTTTTCCGGGTCTGGAAGGGCAGACCATAGATAAGGTCGAAGTTTACCGAACCATAGCCCAGCTCTCTGGACCAACGGGTTACATCACACACCTGCTCAAAAGACTGCAAGCGATTAATGGCCAACTGTACCTTGGGGTCAAAATCTTGAATTCCGAAACTCACCCTACTAAACCCAAGTTCTCTAAGCACTTTTAAATGGGCATAAGTTGTATTGGCCGGATGCCCTTCAAAACTAAACTCGAAATCGGGATGCAGCACCACTGTTTTCAGTAGTGCCTCCAAAAGTAGCTTTAGGTGCTCTGGAGAAAAGAAGGTGGGAGTGCCTCCACCCAAATGAAGCTCTTTAAGAATGGGCCGATCCGGCAGAATATGGAGATACATACTCCACTCCATAAGAAGCCCCTCTATATAAGGCTTTTCTACAGCATGGTTTACAGTAATGCGGGTATTGCATCCGCAATAGGTGCATAAGCTTTCGCAAAAGGGCAAATGAACGTAGAGCGACAGCCCATCTTCCTTGTAACTAGCAAATGCCTGTAACAGCCGTTCTCTGTAGTCTTCTATTTGAAATAGTTCGGTATTCCAATCGGGTACGGTAGGATAACTCGTGTAGCGGGGCACGGGCACATCATACTTTCTCAACAGACTCAAATCATTCATTGCCTTTACTTTTTTTCTTTTCGTCAAACAACATTCTCACGGAGGGCGAATAGGTGTCATCGTACTGCCCGGATTTTACTGCCCAAAAAAATGCCCCGAGAAAGACCGTTGCTACCACTATAGAGGTAATGATGAGAATAAGAATGACCGACATATTATAATCTTTTTTGTTTAGCGTACATTCTGATCATTGAGGTGGTAAAAACTACCACCGAAATACTACTGAGAGGCATTAGAATAGCCGCTACCAGTGGGGTAAGTAAACCCGTTACGGCAAAGGTTATTCCTCCCAAATTATAGAAAAGAGAAATGCCCATACTAGCCTTTACCACCCGTTTTCCCACCAAAACAAGCTCAAGAAGTTTACTAAGTTTGGAAAAGGCATTGGCATCCATAATGGCATCGCATGCAGGATTAAAAGAAGAAACGTCTTCCGTAATGGCCACTCCCACCTCACTTTGCTTTAAGGCTCCTGCATCGTTCAGTCCATCGCCAAACATCATTACAAAGGCTCCTTCTTGCTGAAGCTGCTTTACCTTACGCAGCTTTTCGTCCGGTCTTTGTTCGAAATACATTGAAGCAGATGGTGGAAATACTTTTTCCAATGCCTTCTTCTCCTGATCGTTGTCGCCCGAAAGCACCAAAAGTCTATACTTTGCAGATAAGTCTTCTACTACGGTCCGAAGCCCGGAGCGATAAGTATTTTTAACGTTGAACACTCCCCTATACCGGCCACCAATGCTCAGGTGTACCTCCGAATGTTGTGGTAAATTGCGGTGGGCCAGCCCAACAAAATGGGCTGAACCCAACCTTAACTCCACTCCGCTAACTACGGCAACAATCCCCTTACCGGTCTCTTCCTTAAATGACTCAATCTGATAAACAGAAGGTTGAGCCCTCAGAAAATCCTTGACGTAACGACTAAGCGGGTGAGTACTGCTAGAAACTGCCGCGGCCACAAGGGCCTGTTCGGCATCACTTAACTCTTCTCCCTCAAAGGTGATGTGCTTTACTTTCGGGTCAGTAATGGTACCGGTCTTATCAAAGATGATGGTATCTACCTGCTGCAGGTCTTCAATTACATCGGCATTCTTTAAAAACAAATGATGCTTGCCCAACATGCGCAACAAACTACCATGGGTGAAGGGGGTAGAAAGAGCCAAAGCACAAGGGCATGCAATAATAAGCACCGATGTAAGTACCAACCAGGTTTTAGTTGCATCATTGAACTGCCAGAAAACAGCCGCCACAAGGGCTATGGCTACTATGACCAGAGTAAAATACTGACTTACCCGATCTACCAGCTTAACGCGCTGCTCCCGTTGCAGGTAGCCTTCTTCATTCCAAAGCGAGGTTAAATAGCTTTGCGAAACGGGTTTCTGAATAATAAAACGTGCTTGTTTACCAACAATTCGGCCTCCCGCATATATGTATTGGCCCTTGCCTTTTTGTATAGGCTCTGCCTCTCCGGTTACAAAACTGTAGTCTATAAAAGCTTCCTCATCAATAAGTACTGAATCGGCCGGAATGAGTTCACCATTTCTAATGAGCATCTCATCTCCTTTTACTAGATAATTAACCACCACAGGCCGGTAGCCCTCCTCCTCTCTTTTTAACACGGCCAACGGAAAATAGCTTTTATAATCCCTGTCGAACGAAAGGGCCTGATAGGTTCTGTTTTGAAACCACTTGCCTATGAGCAGGAAAAACACAAGCCCCACCAGCGAGTCGAAATAGCCGGGCCCGGTAGCGGAGGCTACTTCATAAAAGCTTCTGAGAAAAAGCACAGCCAGCCCCAGTGCAATGGGTACGTCAATATTGGCATATCGTTGCCTGAGCGATTTAACAGCAGAAGTAAAATAGTCCCATCCACTATAAAAAATCACAGGTAATGACAGCAGCACATTGAGCCAGCGAAAGAAAACCTGGTAGTCTTTTTCCAGTTCAGAAATCCCCAGGTAATCGGGAAAACTCAAAAGCATTACGTTTCCAAAACAAAAGCCGGCTATGCCCATTTTTATGAGCAATTGTTTGTCGAACTTTTGATAGAGGTTCTGTTGATCCTCTTGTTTTTCCAGATTGAATACCGGGGTATAACCAATGCGATCGAGCAGTTCGGCCAGTTGCCTGAGGCTCAACTCCTGATGGTGGAAATGGATCGTAAGCCGTCTTTCACTAAAATTTACCTTGGCATCGACAACACCAGAACTAAGTCTACTCAGGTGTTCCAACAACCATATACAGCTACTACAATGAATATTGGGTATGGCCAGACTAACCCTGGCATGAGTTTCATCAGCATATTGCAGAAGTCCACGCACAATCTCATCATTATCCAGAAAATCAAATAAGGTGGTCTTATCCTTTTGCTTTATGCCCGGACTGACCTGCAAAGCGTAATAGTCGCAAAGCTCGTTTTCAGACAGAATTTCAAATACGGTCTTACACCCGGTACAACAGAAGTTTTTATCTTGGGCCGATATTGTTTCTGCTCCGCAATCATCGCCACAATGGTAGCACTTGGTTTGTTGCCTCACTTCTATAGCTTCCATGGGTTAGTCTTTGTAAATAAAAATGGGATGATCAATCAGTACCCGATTAGCTTCCGGCTGGTCAATCAGTACTTTGCCTACCTGTTGGTCTACCAGCAATAAGGGGCTGTTGCACTCGCGACTTACATAGTCGAAAAGGCTATTGGCTATGTCGTCATACACATGCTGAGCACCCAGGTTCTGAAAATACATTTGCAGGTAGTTGATAAATACCCGCTCGCTTTCCATCTGAAGAGTACTGTCTGGCTCGGTCATTAACAAAGAAAGCGGCAGCTCACGATAGTGAGTCCCGAATAGCTTTATAAAGCTCTTCATCATATGTACCGAACACTGGCCTGCGGCATGTACGGCCACATGACATTGCACATTGACTGATTGCGGCAACAGTAGCACGGGACAACTCACCGATTTAATCAGTGGCCAAAGGCCCGATTCGTTTGCATATTGTGCATACCCTTGTACCTCCACCACTAGCAAATCGGCTACGGTGCTTTGGCTAACAATTCTAAAATCATTGGCCGCACTATGAAAAACCTCTACCTCATGGCCCAATTGAGCTCCGTACTTTTCCACCTTCAGGTCTTCTTCTACCCTGTTCACCAGCCAGTCAATACCTTCAGCCTCCGGTTTACCGCTTGTTACCAATTGCCCCGGTTTGTGAGCAAATTCCAGAGTAAATGCCTTTATATATTTCTTATAAGACTTGTGGAGCATATCCTCCATAACCTCCAAAAGAGGGATTAATCGGTTCGAATGAAGGGTCACTATGAGAATGGTATGCTTCACTAGCCTTAAATTCAATGGGTAATCAAAGGTAAATGGGCTGTGAAGCATCGGGATTGACGGCCATCAGATGAAAACATGATTAATGTCATGTTTATGGGTCAAGCCACCGGAAGGTACCGGGAACCACCGAAAATAGCTTTTATAAGTAGAGCAAAGCGATTGGCTGCTGTAAAGGCAACAATGAAGGGGGCTTAAAGTAGTGGCTCCTTAAGCATAAAAATCGGCCTCATGAATAAGGCGTTGTGCGTCAATCACTTCAATTTTCTTACCCTTGAGAGCAATGAGTCCATCGGACTTAAATTCTGAAAGTAAGCGAATTACTGTTTCTGTGGCAGTACCCACTATGTTCGCCAAATCTTCTCTGGAAAGGGCAATGTCTATCACATCGCTTCCATCTCCTTCCATTCCATAGGTTTCTTTGAGCATAATGATGGTCGCTGCCAGACGTTCTCGAACGGATTTCTGAGCCAACTGAGCCATTTTTTCTTCCATTACTCCCAATTCCTTACACACTGCTTTCATAAGCTTTTGAAAGAATGCGGGGTTGCGGTTTAAGATGGTGAAGAAATCGCTCTTGGGAATAAAACAAATAGCTGCCTGCTCCAATACAGTAGCACTGGCTCCGTAGAATTCCTCGCTCAACAAGGAGCGGTAGCCCAGAAAGTCTCCGGGTTTAGCAATAAACAGAATTTGCTCTTTCCCATTCGAACCCATTTTAAACACCTTCACCTTGCCATGATTAATACAGAAAATACCCATAGGCCGTGTTCCTTCATAGAACAGGGTTTGGCCCTTCTTATAGGCCACACAAGACTTGTGAGAAGAGAGTACTTCCAGATCGTCTTCGGGCAATTCAGAAAAATGAGACTCTCCTCTTGATTGACAAAACTGGCATTGAAGGTCTATTTGGGAAGATTTTCTGGTGCTCATATACGCTGTGGAAACACCTAAAATTAACGAGGAGAGGCCGGATTGCCAAAACTTAAACCAACTGTCTTTACAGCAGCTGCCCCAAGCCAAAGAGTAGCACAAAGAGTAAAGTACTCAAAGCCATTTGTTTCAGATAGGGATCTAGTTGCTCGGATGCTGTTTTGGTACTTACTGCTCTGGCATTCATAAGTAACAGAGGGGCCACCAACACAAACAACAATTGTTGCGGTGCAGCAAAATATGTGGCCACATAAACCAGAGAAAACACCAAGCCAAGCCCTAGCAGTAGCTTATGATAAGTTACTGCTGCTTTGCGCCCCAGGCGTACCGCAACAGACTTTTTACCGGCCTTTCGGTCTGAATCAATATCGCGAATATTGTTGACGTTGAGCACAGCTACGGAAAAGAATCCTACGCTTAGTGCGGGCAGAATATAGTTCCAGTTAATGCGCTGTTCGTACAAAAAGGCACTCCCAAGTACCGCTACAAAGCCAAAGAATATGAGTACGCTAATGTCGCCCAGACCTGCGTAGCCATAGGGCCTTTTACCAGCCGTATAGGTGATAGCCGCCAAAATACACAGGCCTCCAAGGCCCATAAAATACCAGAAAAACTCTCCGAAACTTCCAAAAGCCACATAGACCAATGCCACTCCACTGGCCAAAGACAACACAGAAAAAACGATGATGGCCCGTAGCATAGCCCTCTGACTAATCAGGCCACTTTGCACCGCTCTACTAGGCCCCGTTCTTTCGGCTCCATCCGCACCATGTACGGTATCTCCATAGTCGTTAGCCAGATTAGAAAGTATTTGTAGCAGAATGGTGGTGAGCGCACAAAGGCTAAATATTAACGCATTGAAATGCCCAGAGGCGGCTGCTAAAAATGCTCCCATACCTATGGATGCCAGCGCCAAAGGAAGTGTTCTAAGCCTGAATGCCTGGAGCCATTTTTTCATGCCTACAGCTTAGAAGTAATTTGTTCGTCAAGCGGGTTTACAGCCGATGGGTAAAAGGCCAGTACTTCACCTTTTTCACTAATCAGGTATTTGCAGAAATTCCAGTTGGGTGCTTTACCACTTTGCTTTTCCAGCCACTCATAGAGTGGGTGCCGGTCTTTGCCGGTTACCGAAATCTTCTCAAATAGTTGGAAGCTAACCCCATAGTTGGTCTGGCAAAACTCCACTATGTCTTCGTTGCTGCCCGGTTCCTGTCCGCCAAAATCATTGGCCGGAAAGCCCAGTACCACCAACTTATTTCCAAATTGCTCATGCAACTGTTGCAGGTCTTCGTATTGGGGCGTATAACCACAGCGCGAGGCTACATTGACCACCAGAACCTTCTTGCCCTTATATGCATTCAGGTCAACCTTTTTACCATCTATTCCTTTTAGTTCAAAGTCGTAAAACGTCATATCAGTTGGTTTTAGGAGCAGTAAAACGATCCATATTATACTCAGGTACTTCATAGTGGTAGTCTTTATGATACTGAAGCCTATCCTTTGCAGCTCAGGACCTTCCCTCCTACACTACATTCTTTCAGGCACTTCAATACCCAATAACCCCATGCTTCTTTTTATTGTTTCTGCGGTAAGTGCAGAAAGAGCTACCCTAAACTGCATTAGAGTTTCATCGTCTTCATTGAAAATGGAGAGTTCGGTATAGAAGCGGTTATAGTCTTTGGCCATATCATAGGCATACTGAGCCATTACGGCCGGAGAATATGCATCGGCCGCCTGTTGCAATTTTTCCTTAAACTGCCCTATGGCAAAGATCAGGTCTTTCTCTGTTTGGTGAATTTCTTTGACCCCATCGTAGTCTATATTCTGCATGGACACCCCCAGTTGAGAGGCCTTACGCAGAATGGCACTAATTCGTGCATAAGTGTATTGGATGAAGGGTCCGGTATTGCCCTGAAACTCAATGGACTCTTCCGGGTTAAAGAGCATGCGCTTGCGCGGGTCTACCTTCATTAGATAGTATTTTACGGCACCAAGCCCTAGTTTCTCATACAGCTCGGCCGCTTGCTCTTCTGTAAAGCCATCTATTTTACCGAGTTCTTCTGTACGAGCCTTTGCCGTATCTACCATTTCCTGAATCAGGTCATCGGCATCTACAACGGTGCCTTCTCTCGACTTCATTTTGCCGGTTGGTAAGTCTACCATACCGTAGGACAAATGGTAACAGGCATCGGCCCATTCATAACCAAGTTTTTTGAGAATAAGGAAGAGTACTTTGAAGTGATATTCTTGCTCATTGCCCACTGTGTATATGAGCTGGCTTAGTCCCGGAAAATCGTCAAATCGCATTAATGCGGTACCAATATCCTGGGTCATGTACACGGAAGTACCGTCTTTTCTAAGCAATAGCTTTTCATCAAGCCCTTCATCCGTAAGGTCTACCCACACTGAGCCGTCTTCTTTTTTAAAGAAGACTCCCTTCTCCAGCCCTTCCATCACTCTGTCGCGGCCAATAAGGTAGGTATCGCTCTCGTAGTAGAGTTTATCAAAATCTACTCCCATTCGCTCATAAGTGGCATTGAACCCGCTATACACCCATCCGTTCATGGTTTCCCACAGGGCATAGACCTCCGGGTCTTTCTCTTCCCACTTACGAAGCATTTCCTGAGCCTCGAGCAATATAGGAGCTTCCTTCTCTGCCTGCTCTTTGTCCATTCCACCGGCTACCAACTCAGCCACTTCAGCTTTATAGGCTTTATCGAACTCCACGTAGTATTTGCCCACTAAGTGATCACCTTTTATACCTGAAGATTCAGGGGTCTCGCCATTGCCAAACTTTTGCCAGGCGAGCATAGACTTACAGATGTGGATTCCACGATCGTTAATAATCTGTACTTTAGCAACCTTATTTCCGGCTGCTTCCAGTATACGCGCTACCGAGTTACCCAAAAAATTATTGCGCAAATGCCCTAAGTGTAAAGGCTTGTTGGTATTAGGCGAAGAGTACTCTACAACCACAGTTTTACCTGTTGGAGCCATGTGGAAGACAGGCGAATCTGTAGGGCTTTGGCCATTGAACATGGCTGCAAATTGCTGTACCTGAGAGCTCTCAGAAACAGATATATTCAGAAACCCTTTAACGGTATTGTAGGCAGAAACTGCCTTGCAATGCTTTACCAGGTATTCTCCAATTTCATTTCCAGTTTCTTCCGGTCCTTTTCGAGACACTCTGCTCAGCGGAAAGGTGATGTAGGTGTAGGTACCTTCAAACTCTTTACGGGTCGGCTGAAGAGCTATATCTTCAGTCGCCAGTTGGTGTGAATACAGTGTTTCGAGTGCCTCAGCTATACCCTGCTTAATTGCTTGCTCCATTAGTTAGAAATTCTCTATCAGCGAATCGGTTGTGGCCTCTAAAATCTCGAATGCTATTTCGGCCATTTTGTTTTCAGTGTCCAAAGTTGGGTTCACCTCTACAATTTCCCAACAACAAACCCTTTTATCTTTAATCAACTCCTGATTTAGCTCAAAAGCCTGCTCTTTGGTGAGCCCATTGGGCACGGGGGTTCCTGTGCCGGTAGAAACGGATGTATCCAGACTGTCTACATCGAAAGAAATGTAGATTTGATCACAATCTTTGAGGAGTTGAAGAGCCTCTTTGGCCACGGTAACCACTCCTTTGTCGTTTAGCTCTTCGGTCGTAAAGTTCTTTATGCCAAATTTTTCAATCAGGTGGTCTTCGGCTTTTTCCGTATCTCGTACGCCTATATATACAATATCAGAAGGGCTTATTTTGGGCCCGTTGGCTCCTATTTGCTTTATCCGCTCCCAAATGGCTTCAGTCTCTTCTTCCACATCATTGCTCTCGCACTCCTCATTGTCGGTAGCAGTAACCATTGCCAGGGGCATGCCATGCATATTGCCCGATGGTGTGGTATATGGCGAATGAAAATCGGCATGGGCGTCTATCCAAATAACTCCAAGTCTCTTTTCGGGGTGTGCTTTTTTAATGCCACAAATAGTGCCTGCTGCCGTAGAGTGGTCTCCGGCCAACACAATAGGAAATAGCCCCTCTGTTCTTAGGTCGGCAATGTTCTGGCATACCCGGTTTACCATGGTATATACTCCTTCGGCATACTTGGCAAAAGCATACTGTGGTTCGCGAAAAAGCAAACGGTTTTCATCTTGTATGCTCACCGGTTCAAAGCGCATAAAAAAATCGGAGTGCCGCTTGATACTCGCGATTTTCATGGCATCAATGCCCATGCTCGCTCCGCGAGTGCCTGCGGCAATTTCGGAACGAACTTCGACTAGCCTTATCTTTCTCATGGTTTTATGAAAGTTACCAACCCAATATGTAGGCAAACATAAGTGGAGCCACAATGGTGGCATCTGACTCTACCACAAACTTGGGGGTATCGATATCGAGCTTACCCCAGGTGATTTTTTCGTTAGGCACGGCACCGGAGTAAGAACCATAACTGGTGGTTGAATCTGAAATTTGGCAGAAATAGCTCCAGAAAGGTATATCGTGCATCTCTAAATCTTGATACATCATTGGCACAACACATATGGGGAAGTCACCGGCAATTCCTCCACCAATCTGGAAAAAGCCTACTCCTTTACCTTCTGAGTTGTTTTTATACCAGTCGGCCAACCACACCATATATTCGATACCTGATTTCATGGTAGAAGCCTTTAGTTCTCCTTTTATACAGTAAGAAGCAAAGATGTTCCCCATTGTAGAGTCTTCCCAACCGGGCACAACAATGGGTAGGTTTTTTTCGGCTGCGGCTAGCATCCAACTGTTTTTTGGGTCTATCTCATAGTATTGCTCCAAATCGCCCGACAACAACATTTTATACATGTATTCATGTGGGAAGTAGCGCTCTCCGGCATCTTCAGCTTTCTTCCACTGGTAGTGAATATGCTTCTGAAGCCTTCTGAAGGCCTCTTCTTCCGGTATGCAGGTATCGGTTACCCGGTTCAGACCTTGTTCTAAAAGATCCCATTCTTCCTGAGGGGTCAAGTCTCTGTAATTGGGCACTCTTTTGTAGTGCGAGTGAGCCACCAGGTTCATAATATCTTCTTCCAGGTTGGCCCCTGTGCAGGATATAATATCTATTTTGTCTTGCCTGATCATTTCAGCCAGACTTAGCCCTAGTTCAGCGGTACTCATGGCTCCTGCCAGTGTAACCATCATTTTACCTCCTTCGGCCAAGTGCAGTTGATAGCCTTTGGCGGCATCTACCAGAGCTGCGGCATTGAAGTGGCGGTAGTGTTTTTCTATAAATGCTGAAATGGGTGAATTGGACATAATGCTATAGTATTCAGTTTTATGCAAAAATGCTAATTTCTGTGCATTTCGGTTAACTTTGACCTTGTATTTTAACGCCTGAGAAAATCTTAGTGCTTTTTTAATTTCGCACATCTTTGCATCTCGTAATTTGTTGCAATATTTGTGCTTCGTCTTTACACAGAGTTTTATCAATGAAGAGTTACTACGATCTAATTGACCAGACCTTTGATTTTCCTACCAAAGAATTTAAAGTAAACGGCAAGTATCTGGAGTTTCATGACATACCTCTCAAAGAGATTATTAGAGAACATGGCACTCCTCTGAGAATTACCTATCTGCCTAAAATTTCTCAGAACATTCAACTGGCCAAAAAGTGGTTCGAAAAAGCTATAAAGAAAAATAAGTACCAAGGTACCTATACGTACTGCTACTGTACCAAATCTTCGCACTTTAGCTTTGTGTTGGACGAAACCATTAAGAATGGTTGCCAAATTGAAACTTCCTCAGCCTTTGATATTCCCATTGTCAGGAGCCTTCACAAGAAGGGAAAAATCGATAAGGATATATTGGTGATTTGCAATGGTTTCAAGCGTCCGTTGTACACCCAATATATTAGCGAACTCATTAACGATGGCTTTAAAAACTGTGTACCTATTCTGGACAACCTCAATGAACTAGATTTTTACAAGGAGAACATTAAGGGCGACTTTAAAGTGGGGATTCGGGTGGCAGCCGATGAGGAACCTAACTTTGAGTTTTACACCTCCCGTTTGGGAATTCGGTACAGCGATATTAAAGACTTGTACAGAGAACAAATAGAAGGCTCGCAGGCCACGCTAAAAATGCTCCATTTCTTTATTAATACGGGCATTAAAGATACGGCCTACTACTGGAGTGAGCTAAGCCGGTTTATGTACAAATACTGCGAATTAAAGAAGATTTGCCCTACGCTGGATACGGTAGATATTGGTGGCGGATTCCCCATAAAAACCTCTCTGGCCTTTGAGTATGACTACGAATATATGGTCGAGCAGATTGTAGAGAATATTCAGTGGATCTGCAACAAAAGCAATGTGCCGGTACCAAATATAGTCACTGAATTCGGAAGCTTTACGGTGGGCGAAAGTGGTGCTCATATCTATTCCGTACTCGATCAAAAACTACAAAACGATAAGGAGCTTTGGTACATGATTGACGGCTCATTTATCACTCATTTGCCCGATGCCTGGGGCCTCAATCAAAAGTATATTTTACTGGCGATCAACAAATGGGATCACCCCTTCCACAAAGTGAATATGGGCGGCCTGACCTGCGACAGTATGGACTACTACAATTCAGAAGCCCATACCTCTGAGGTATTTATGCCTCTTATTGAAGAAGATGAAAACCTATACGTTGGCTTTTTCCACACGGGAGCGTATCAAGAGTCGCTGGGCGGCTATGGAGGCATTCAGCATTGCCTCATTCCTGCGCCCAAGCACGTGTTGGTAGACCATGATGAAAACGGCAATATTGTTACTCGTGTGTTTGCTGAAGAGCAAAAAGAGGAGTCGATGCTTAAAACCTTGGGATACTAATTTTTTAGGGTTACTTACTTAAGTCGCAGGGCGTATGTTTCGACATTTCGCCACCACTTGTGTCTTCACAAATGGCTCCTATAAAGCACTATGAAGACACCGCTTGTTGCCCAGGTGGTCTATTTATTTCTATGCGACCTGAATAACCTGAGTTCGATGCACGAAAAGAACGTCATGCCGGAAAAACAGGCCTTAAACTCTCAAAAAGGGCTGTTTTATCCGGTATCTCAACAGAGTCTAAATGAGATTGGGGATATTTTCCTTTGCGTATGTGAAGTTTTCAGAGGAAAATTCCGCAATGACGTCCTAAGAGGGGATATTTTACTACTTACTTACATCGAACTCAGGTTAAATAGGTAATCCTATTTTTTTTTGAGTTGTTGGGCCACAAACCGGTAGCCGGCAACTCATTCATTTTTAGTCTACAAGTTGCCCTCCACAGCCACCTCACAGCTTACATAACACCCGCTTAACCCCGGTGCTTTACCACCCACCACAGAAAAAATCCGATTCATTTCTTATATTCATTTCACAAACCTCTTACGAGAGTCAAGTGTTTTTGAGTGTTTCGAACCGTATCCCTTAGATACTCAACCTATTAGCATCGGTTCGTTTGTGTGATTAGTCAAAATATTGGTTGTAGCCTTTGGAAAGTCCTATTGGCTATGGTTTAAGAAGGTTGCGGTAGCAATCTAAGTTTAGATTTTTCAAAGGGAAGGCATGGAAAGTAACAAGAACAAACTCACCAAGGGAATCATATACAGCACTGTCATTATCAGTGCTTTGCCCTATTTATTCATGTTGGCAGGAGTAGATTTTGGCTGGCAACGCACACCTCTAAATGCCGATGAGTTCGGTAGAATGTCTGGGGCTGAACAGCTCGATTCCGTGGTCTCTTCTCTAATTGGAGCTTTTCTTCACTTAATTCTGGAATGGTCTGCCGTAGTAATAGCCATGGCTACAGCCATACTGGCCTTTGTACAATACCGTATTACGGGAAATTCGGCCACAGCCATTATTGGCATTGCCCTGCTTTGTGCAGGTTTTATGGATGCCTTTCATGCCCTATCAGCCTCCAAAATCATCCATTCCGTAGCCGATAATTCCAACTTTATCCCCTTTAGCTGGGCACTCTCTCGAGTGTTCAAAGCTCTCATTCTTTTTGCGGGAGTTGGCATATTCCTTCTGGGACTGGACAAGCAGAAAAGTAAGAGAACAAAAGACAGCTTTGTGCTTTCTACCAGCCTTATTTTTCTGGCGGTATCATACCTGCTCATTCGCATTTGTGCGGTAAGCAATAACCTTCCGAAAACTCAATTTCCCGATCAGCTTATTACCAGGCCTTACGATGTTTTTCCTCTGGCCCTGTTTGTGGTACTGGCCGCTTGGGCAATACCTACATTTCGAAAAAAAGAGAAAAGTATTTTTAGCCACGCGCTACTCTGGAGTATGGTGCCGGCCATAGCCACCCAGTTGCACATGGCTTTTGGTTCGTCCGAACTGTTCGATGCTCACTTTAATGCGGGCCACTTCTTGAAGACCGTTTCCTACATAGTACCGTTTATCGGGGTAACCATAGACTACTTTACCACCTACAAGGAGCAGCGCCTGCAATTGTTGGAAATAAAGAAGGCACACCACTCTCTTGAAAATAAAAACCGTGAGCTTAGCCAAATAGCCTACGTGACCTCTCACGATTTGCAGGAGCCTTTGCGCACACTTATGAGCATGTGCGACATTTTCGATCAGCAATACCGCGATAAGCTCGACCCGGAAGCACAGCAGCTACTCAAATACATTATGCAATCCAGCCAGCGCATGAGTGCTTTGGTTCGCGACCTTATGGTGTATAACTATATAGGCAAGAACAAAGACCTGAGCATGGTAGATTGTAACCTGCTGCTGAAGTCTGTTCAGGAAGATCTGGACTCCAAAATAAAGGAGCATAAGGCATCTATTACGGTAACCGAACTACCTAAAGTACAAGCTCATGAAACCGAATTAAGACTTCTTTTCCAGAACTTAATCAGCAATGCCATTAAGTTTAGAAAGAAAGACCAAAAGCCTGAAATATTAATCAGCTATCAGGAAAAGCGAGGCAAATGGCTGTTTTCCGTAGCCGACAATGGTATTGGTATTGCCGAAAAGCATCAGGAAAAAATATTCAGAATATTTCAGAGGCTTCATAATAAAAAAGAATATGAAGGCACGGGAGTTGGCCTGGCCCACTGCAAAAAAATAATCGACCAGCATGGAGGCGAGATTTGGGTTGAATCCGCAGAAAATGCCGGGAGTACCTTTCACTTTACTATACCAAAATAAGACT
Source organism: Roseivirga thermotolerans (assembly GCF_014653175.1). Taxonomy (GTDB): domain Bacteria; phylum Bacteroidota; class Bacteroidia; order Cytophagales; family Cyclobacteriaceae; genus Roseivirga; species Roseivirga thermotolerans. The sequence continues at coordinate 147,007 of NZ_BNAG01000002.1, read as the reverse complement.
GTATGAAACTAGACTGTATCATGTTGATTGATGATGATGAAGCCACCAACTTTGTGCACAAAATGGTTATTAGCCAGATAGATTGTGCAAAAGAGGTGGTAGAGGCTCACAATGGTCAGGAAGCCATAGATTACCTCAAGGAGAGGGCCGGAAAGCAACCGCAACCGGAACTTATCTTTCTGGACATCAACATGCCGGTAATGGACGGATGGGAATTTTTAGAGGAATATGAAAAGCTCGATGAAGACCAGAAAGGTGGAATAGTTGTGGTCATGCTCACCACCTCGCTCAACCCGCACGACCGGGAGATGGCTACTAAAATGGGAGTTATTCATGATTTCATGAACAAACCACTAACCAAGGGAATGCTTGCTGAACTAATAGACAGGCACTTCGGCAACTCAGCACAATAAGTACCGAGTACCAAGACTTCTTCAGCCGGTAACTCTGTGGAGTTATCGGCTGAAGACCGTTATTTTTTGTTAGATCAGTTCTCTAACCTTTTCCGGAGGGCGGCCAATAATCGCTTTGTTGCCTTTAACCACAATTGGCCGCTCTATCAGCTTAGGGTGCATTACCATGGCCTTTATCCACTCCTCATCAGAGAGCAATTTCCCTTTAAACTCCTCTTTATAAATGGCCTCACCTTTGCGCACCAATTCTTCGGGCGAAATGCCCAAAAGCTTAACTAAATCAGTAAGCTCTTCTTCAGAAGGCACTGTTTTTAAGTATTCCACCACCTCAACCATTTCGCCACTTTCTTCAATGATTTTTAGCGTTTCTCTACTTTTTGTACATCTTGGGTTGTGGAAAATTTTTAACATGACTTTTCTGGTTTAATATTGGCGTTCAATGGCCTAAAACTAAAGATTATTGATGGAGCAAATCAAGTTAAATGATGAAGTAAGTCTTTCAAAGTTTGTTCATGGTGTCTGGCGGCTTGCCGAATGGAACTACACCAATGAACAAATACAGCAGTTGGTTGAAGGTTGCCTTGAATTGGGCATCGACACCTTCGACCATGCCGATATTTATGGCGACTATGGCTGCGAAAAGCTTTTTGGCGATGCTTTGAAAAACCGAAATGACCTAAAGGAAAAAATAAAAATAGTAACTAAGTGCGGCATAAAGCTTCTCTCTGCGCAGCGACCCGAACATTACATCAAACATTACGACACCAGCTTTGAGCACATTGTAGGGTCTGCAGAAAACTCACTGCGTCAGTTAGGTGTAGAAGCCATAGACCTACTGCTTATTCACAGACCCGATCCCTTCATAAATCCGCAAGAAGTAGCTAAAGCTTTTGACAAGCTAAAGACCGAAGGCAAGGTAAAAGCTTTTGGGGTAAGTAACTTTCTGCCACAGCAATTCAAAGCCCTGCAAGCGGCCTTAGACTTTCCTTTAGTTACCAATCAGATAGAAATTTCGTGCGTTTCGCTGCATGAATTCGACAACGGCACCATCGATTTCTGCCAGGAAATTGGACTGCACCCAATGGCCTGGTCGCCTCTTGGGGGTGGCAGTATCTTTAATGCTCAAACACACCGAATGCTCACGTTAAAAAACGTATTGCATAAAATTAGCGATCGGCACGACACTACCATTGACCGTATCATGCTTGCCTGGTTGCTGGCTCATCCGGTAGGTATATTACCGGTAATTGGCTCGGGCAACCTCGATAGAATAAAGGCTGCTACAGAGGCACAACACATAAAACTAAGCAGACAAGAATGGTTTGAAATTTGGGTAGCCTCGCGGGGAGAAAATGTACCCTAACCAGGGCTTCGTCAATCTACTTTTACACTTAAAAAAGTAACCTACACATGAACAACGAACAGCTGAGCTACCCTATTGGCCGATTTAGCCCACCCACCAGAATTGATACGGCTATCATAAACACCTGGATAGCCACCATTGAGGAGGCTCCTCAAAGGTATGAGCAGGCGGTAGCCGGTATGACAGACACTCAACTCGACACACCATACCGTGCGGATGGCTGGACTGTACGCCAGGTTGTACACCATGTGGCCGACAGCCATATGAATTCGTACATCCGGTTTCACTGGGCCCTCACCGAACCTAACCCTACCATTAAGGCCTATGACGAAAAAAGCTGGGCTGCACTCAGCTATCAGAAAAAGGTGCCAGTAAGTATCTCGCTGCAATTGCTGGAAAACCTGCACAAACGGTGGGCTATATTGCTGCGAGCTTTGAGCCCTGAAGAGTTAGAAAAGACCTTTGTTCATCCGGAAACAGGAAAAATCAATGTATTAAAGGAAGTTGTAGGCCTCTACGCCTGGCATAGCGAACATCACCTGCATCACATACTACGACTTAAAGAAAGAATGGGCTGGTAGTCATTAGATCAGACACCTCACTCACAAATTCATACCAAAGTATGATCTGTACCGGGTTAAAGATGGTTAACTTGAAAAGAAAAAACCATGAATAAAAAAGCCGGACACATAGGCTGGTTCGACCTTACAGTAGAAAATGCCGAAGAAGTAAAAGATTTTTATGCTAAGGTAGTAGGTTGGGAGCCGCAGCCCGTATCGATGGGCGACTATAACGATTATAACATGACGCTGGATGGTGAACCTAAAACAGGCATATGTCATAAAAAAGGCCCAAATGCGCATATTCCATCGCAATGGATGCTTTACATCAATGTAGAAAATATAGATGAAAGCACTAAAGCGGTTGCCTCTAATGGTGGCCAATTGCTTACAGAAGTAAAGCATATGCCCGGATACGGTAAATACTGTTTCATTAAAGATCCGGCTGGGGCAGTCTTCGCTCTTTTTGAGCATGAAGAACAGTGATTTTCTATTATTAACCGAATAGCATAAATTCAACAGTTGTTTAAATCCTGTTCATGAAAGCTTATATTCTTTGGCTACTACCTTTTCTGGTATTTTTTAAGCCCCCCGACACCAGCTGCTATAACTGTGGTAAGCAAGACACTGAATATCTCTGCGCTTCTAACACATTACCTATTAATTCCAGACTGTGCATCGATATTTCTGAAGTACCCGCGTTTGTGTACAAAGACTATATGGCCTCAATAGCCGAGACCTATGGTAGGGACAGCGATGAGTTTATGGCCGCAGAACCCGACTATGAACTCTGGACCACGGTTTTTGAAGGTACCTCGGCCGAAGAACTCAAAAATAAATTCATTGGTTCAGACGACCTGGCTCTAATGCCCATAATGGGCATTAGCTTTGAACAAGCGGTTAGTTTTGCAGAATGGCGTACTGAGGCTATGGAAAAATACCTGAATGAACTGAGCAAAAATGAGCGAGAGGCTTTTCCAAAGAAGTTTAAGTTCAGGCTACCCACCGAAAATGAATGGGCACGAATTCGCTTTCTAATTCAGGACAAACGAATGCTCAAACAGTTAGCCAAAATTGCCAAAACCAATGAGTCTTCTTTTAAGCTTTCTAAAAGTGATCTAATGAATTCCAGCAAACATCTGAAACCGGTGTATCACCAATCGGCCGAAGACATTGGTTTTTTCAATGTGTTTGGCAATGTGGCTGAAATGACTTCTACAAAAGGAGTAGCTATGGGAGGCAGCTGGAGCGACCCCAACACCGGCAAAGTCTTTACCCGGTCGTTTACCTACGAAGGTCCCTCCACAGCTGTTGGCATTCGAATGATATTTGAGATTATAGAGTAACCACCGGTTTTAAACCAGCCCTGCCACTAAAAAGCCCAAATAAGTGCCCAGCCCTGTGCCCAGGGATCCCGCTAAGATAGCCGGTAGCAGCAAATCGTTTCGCTTAAAGCTCTTAGCCAGAGCCAGGGCCGTACTGGCACCACCAATATTGGCTTGTGAAGCTATGGCTATTACGCACCAATCTGTTCTAAGCACTAACCCCATGAGTATTAGAAAGAGGCCATGCACCAGAACAATGACCACCGTAAACAACAAAATACTGACAGCATGCTCTCCTACTTGCACCAATGCGGTGAGTTCGCAAAAAGCCCCTACAACAACCAGAAAAAGATATACGGCAAACATTCCCAGTAACTTTGCTCCGGGAATCTGCTGAATGACTTTTAGTTGGGCCAAGACGAGGGCTATTGTAGTAAGTACTAACACAGATGGCACACCGGAGAGCTCGGCCAACTGGTTGGACAGCAACATAGCCGTTAAGCCAATAAAAAGCATTAAACCGAGCCGTAGTGGCCCCACGTGTTCTCGCTCAGTATACTGATCTATATCTCCCCTCAAATTCATTTGCAAGGATTTATGTGGTTTCCACCGAGCCATTAGGGCCGGCAAACTAAGGGTTACGAGCATCCAGAGGGCGGTTACAATATTATCGGCTACCACAATACCGGTATATATAGCTCCTTCCCTTACCACATCATAGTGCAGAGCTACTGCATTGAAGTTGGCACTCCCTCCGGTATATGTCCCGGTCATCATTCCCGCAATAGCGGCATAATTCTTCCCAAAAACCTCCTGATAATCTATAAGGTTGAGAGAAACCAATACTCCCAGGGTAGTTCCTGCCGCACCCAGCACAAAAGCCAACAGCATGGGCAAGCCTGCTTTCTTTAGTTCCTTTAGGTTTACCCCCAGTAACAGGTAAAAAATACTGGCAGGAGCCACATAATTAAAAATAGAATCGTACACCGGACTTGCATTAGAAGCCGAAGGGATAAGCCCCAGATTGGCCAGCAATGCTCCCAGAATAATAACCAGCAACGGACCGCTAAGGTGTTTTAAGAAGGTATTTTTAGTGAGCCATTCACTGATAAAAATCAAACCACACAGCACGGTGAGTATGTAGAGGGGGTTCTGAATCATTTCATAAAATAGCTATTTCTTCAGAAACGCCTTAAAAAAGACTGCCCGGTGATACTGGGTACCTCCGGGCAGTTAAGCTTTGCCAGACTATAATGTTTTAGTCTCTTAAATTACTCCAAGCTCCTTTCCTACCTCCGTAAAGGCTGCTATGGCTTTGTCCAAATGGTGTCGTTCATGCCCTGCAGAAACCTGAACCCTAATACGCGCTTGTCCTTTAGGCACAACCGGATAGAAGAAGCCTATCACATAAATACCCTTTTCTAGCAGTGCATCGGCCATTTTCTGAGCCAGGGGAGCATCGTAGAGCATTACCGGAACAATGGCGTGTTCGCCCGGCTTTATATCGAAACCGGCAGCCGTCATTTTCTCTCTGAAATACTTGGTGTTTTCTTCCAGCTTGTCTCTGAGCTCGGTAGTCTCTGAGAGCATATCGAATACGGCTATTGAAGCCCCCACTATAGAAGGTGCCAAGGTATTAGAAAACAAATAAGGGCGCGAGCGCTGCCTTAGAATTTCAATGATCTCCTTCTTTCCGGAAGTAAAACCTCCACTGGCACCGCCAAGAGCTTTACCTAACGTACCGGTAATAATATCTACCCGATCCATGCAGTTTCTATATTCGTGAACTCCACGACCTGTTTTTCCCATAAATCCGGTAGAGTGACACTCGTCTGTCATTACCAACGCCCCATATTTATCGGCCAAATCACAAATTTTATCCAATTGCGCAATGGTACCGTCCATAGAGAACACCCCATCGGTTACAATAACCATTTCTTTGGCTCCCTGATCTTTGGCCTGTTGTAGTTGCTTTTCCAGGTCGGCCATATCGTTGTGCTGATAGCGGAAACGCATTGCCTTACACAACCTCACACCATCTATAATCGAAGCATGGTTTAGAGCATCCGAGATAATGGCATCTTCAGGCCCCAGCAGAGGCTCGAACACACCACCATTAGCATCGAAGGCGGCAGCGTAAAGGATAGTATCCTCAGTACCCAAAAACTCAGATATCTTTTTCTCCAACTCCTTGTGAATGTCTTGAGTACCACAGATAAAACGCACCGATGACATTCCGAACCCATGGGTGTCGATGGCTTTTTTGGCGGCTTCAACCACTTTGGGGTGAGAGGAAAGCCCCAGGTAGTTGTTAGCACAGAAGTTAATCACCTCCCGACCATCGGCCGTTTTTATGTCGGCCGCCTGAGGAGTAACAATAATTCTTTCTTTCTTGAACAGTCCTGCTTCCTTTATCGATTCCAGCTCTGCCTCGAGCTTAGGTTTGAGGGTGTTGTACATATTAATTCGTTTTAGGTTTTACAATCTTTGGTTTGGCCATGGGCTTTCTGGCTACGGCAACCTCCTGCTCCTCCTGCAAAGGATATTTTCTTCTTATGGCATTGATAAGAAATAATTTTTGTGCCGTGAAACTATTAGGATGTACCAGATCGAACACTTTCTTGAGCTCCATAAACCTTTCCATTTCGGCAGAAGCAAAAGATTTAGGGTCTATCTTTTTCTGTTTCAGGTAGGTTTTAAAATCCGGATGTTCCATGGTTGGCCAAATATACACAGCAGATTCCAATCACCTTTGGTCATGCAAACGTTTTGCATCTTATACCTATTAATTAATATTGCAGCGCAAACGAAAAATAGAAATGGATAAAGTATTGGTGATAGGTGCCAGCGGGCAATTAGGTTCAGAACTCACGTTGACGTTGGCCGAAATGTTTGGTGAAAACAATGTGGTGGCTTCAGACATTTCTTCTCCAAGCGCATCCATAAAACATCTTCCTTTCGAAAAACTAGACGTAATGAATGCCCAGCAACTGGGCGAAATTACTGACAAACACCAGATTACGCAGGTGTATCATCTGGCCGCCATACTCAGTGCCAAAGGCGAAGAAAACCCACAGTGGGCCTGGAACCTGAATATGACCGGCCTGTTGAATGTACTTGATCTGGCCAAAGAGAAGGGCCTAAAGAAAGTGTACTGGCCAAGTTCAATTGCTGTTTTTGGGCCTTCTACCCCGGTAGACATGACTCCCCAACATACCGTAATGGATCCCAATACGGTGTATGGAATTAGCAAGCAGGCCGGTGAGCGTTGGTGCGAGTATTATTTTCAGAAATATGGAGTAGATGTTCGGTCGTTGCGATACCCCGGACTCATTGGCTACAAGTCTTTGCCCGGTGGTGGTACAACCGACTATGCGGTAGACATTTACCATAAGGCGTTGGCTGGCGAAACATTCAAATGTTTCTTGTCTGAAAACACCGCATTGCCCATGATGTATATGCCCGATGCCATTAAAGCTACCATAGGCCTTATGGAAGCACCGGCAGAGCACGTAAAAGTAAGATCGAGCTATAATGTTTCGGCCTTTTCATTTACTCCTGCTCAATTGGCAGACTCTATTCGCAAGTTTATTCCTGAATTTGCCATTCAATATGCTCCTGATTTTCGTCAGAAAATTGCCGACTCATGGCCCAATAGTATTGACGACTCTGCGGCAAGAGCAGACTGGAACTGGCAACCTGACTTTAACATAGACGAAATGTCTAAAGACATTTTAGACAACCTGCCGAGCTACTTCGGCCATTAAATGTTTGATTGCTTTACAACCCAAAAGCTTCAAAGGGTGTCAACAAACAAAAAAGAAAGCCATGAAGAAGCTGTTTGGTCTACTCTCTGTTTTGCTTTTGGCAGCCTGTAATAGTGAAAATCCGGGAAGCGTAACTCGCTATTTTTATGAGCAATCGGAAGTGAGCCCTCCTGAAGAAAATGTGGGTATGTATGTAAACTGGACTCCCGGCAACAAAATAGTTTTCAGGTTTGTAATTGTTCACCCCGATGATCCGGATATTGCTGATGATGAGGTGGCCGAAGTTTTTTGGGTTGAGGTACCAAAAAATTTAACAGCGTTTGAATTCGATACCAACGATATTAGCGAAGGCTCAGACATTGAAGTTTATTATACTCGCTCCTGCTACTGTGGTTTTGAAGCTTTCCGTTTTAATTCGGTAGAGGTTACGGGCAAAAAGCGTAACAACGGAAGCTGGCACCTTTCCTTTAAAATGACCGCTGTTTCCGGCAACTATACAGAAGAGGAATACTTTTTGGAAGATGACGGCATCTATGCAAAAGGAATTATAGACAACTCAAATCCTTGATTTCAACGTGGGGTATAGCTCCAGAAACTCAGCAATAGTTTCATATACCCTATCCAGCTCATCATTGGTAATAATGTATGGAGGAATAAGGTAAATAACATTGCCTAACGGTCTGATGAGTAAACCCTTTTCTATAAAGTAAGGATAAAGGTGATGCCTCGCCTCATTAAAATAAGAGCTATCTCTTTCTGTGTTTAAGTCGAAGGCCAGAATGGTGCCTATGGTTCGGGCATTTCTTACCATGCTGTGCCCCTTAATTCGGTGCATAAACTCCTGATGCTTTTGGGCTATTCGTTGGCGGTTGGCTTCACACTCCGGAGTTAAGAGCAAGTCTAGCGAAGCGTTGGCTACCGCACAAATTATTGGGTTGCCCGTAAAAGAGTGTCCATGAAAAAATGTTTTCATGAGATCATCGCTCTTGTAGGCCTCCTGAATGGCCTGGGTACAAGAGGTTACTCCCATGGGCAATACTCCACCGGTCAGTCCTTTAGACAGGCATATGATATCAGGCTTGTGCTGCAAACGATCGGCCGCAAACAAGCTCCCCAATCGGCCGAATCCTGTCATTACCTCATCGGCAATACACACCACCCCATGGCGCTGTGCTATTTCCATGGCGCTATTCAACCACCGCTCGCTGTAGAAACGCATGCCGGAAGCTCCCTGTACCAAAGGTTCGAAGATAAAAGCAGCCACCTCTCCCCCGGCTACCAACAATTCAAACTGTTGCAACACTTGGTCTTCGCTGTGTTGGTCCGGAAAGTCAATAAACTCCACATCGAACAAATATGGATCGAAAGGAGCTGTAAAGGCGCCCCTGTCTCCTACTGACATTGCCCCGAAGGTATCGCCATGGTAGGCACCATCTATGGCTATTATTTTCTTCTTTTCAATTCCCTGATTGTAGAAAAACTGAAAGGCCATTTTAATGCCCACCTCTGTGGCTGTGCTTCCATTGTCTGAGAAGAAGATTTTAGACTGATTTTGAGGCAGTATATCCAACAAACGCTCAGCCAACCGAATGGCAGGTTCATGGGTAAACCCGGCAAAAATTACATGCTCCAACTGCTCTGCCTGTCGGGCAATGGCTTTTGCCAGGTATGGATGGCTATGACCATGCAAATTGACCCACCATGACGATATCACATCCATAATCTTTTTACCCTCATGGGTGTATAAGTAAACACCTTCGCCCTTTTCCAACATCTCCGGGCGGGTCATACCCTTGAGGGGTGTAAACGGGTGCCATATGCTCTCTCTATCTCTGCTTAGCCAATCATTCATACCAATTCATCTTCAGTTGTTCGGCCCAGTAGCTTACCGTTTCTTCATTAATTAAGCCCAACTTTGGCAGGCGAAGCAACACCGGCCAGCCGGTGTGTTTTTCTATAATTTGCTCACTTTCAGGGTTGCTCTCTCCATTAAAAATTAAGCCCTTCACTTTGTAGTTATTCCTTTTCAGAAAATCGGCCGTAAGCAAGGTATGGTTGATGCTCCCTAGATAGAGATTGGCCACCAAAATTATTTCCAGATCTAACTGCCTGGCCAACTCAATTACAAAATTTTGCTGATTAATGGGTACCAATACTCCTCCCGCTCCTTCCACCACCAGTCGGTTATTTACGCCTGGTAGCATAAAGTCCGTCAGTTCAATTTCCAAATGTTCGAACTGGGCTGCCGCATGAGGCGATGCCGGAGTTTTTAATTGAAAGGTCTCCTGATGAAACCGGCTTTTGTTATTCTTCACTAACTCCTTCACCCGGTCTGTATCTGCAGGTAATCCGGCCTGTATAGGCTTCCAGTAGTCGGCTTTCAAGGCTTCGGTCAGAATGGCCGACACCAATGTCTTACCACTGTCGGTACCAATGGCCGTGACGAAATAATTCATGCGGCAAAATTAAGCTTTTGCCTCTTGAATCACCTTGTAACCTTCAATGAGTTTTTCTCTGAGATCGTTGAATTTAATGGGTTTAACCAGGTAGGCGGTCATACCGGCTGCCAAAGCACGCTCAATATCTCCTTTAAAAGCGTTGGCCGAAACTCCTATGATTAGAGGTCTTTGCTCTTCGTCCAGATTGTTGATTATCTCAACCACCTGATAACCATCCATTTTAGGCATGGCTATATCCAGAAGAATCAGGTCGTATTTTTTCTCCTTTACTTTTTTGATTACCTCCAGGCCATCGGTAGCCACATCGGGTATATAGCCCATACGCTCCATAAACAGCATGGAGAGCTTACGGTTTATGGCATTGTCTTCGGCCAGCAGAATTTGTAATGGGTAATCTTCAGCAATATACTCTTCGGTAGATTCAACCATTTTCACATCGGGGTTTTCCATTTGCTCTTTGGCCGAAACCTTACCGGCCAACTTGGCCCTGATGGAAAAAGAAAAGGTAGTACCCACTCCCACTTCGCTCTCCACAGTAACTTTACCATGAAGCATTTTTACCAAACGCTTGACTATGGCCAAACCTAGGCCTGTTCCTCCAAATTTGCGGGAATGCGAAGAATCGACCTGTGTAAACTCTTTGAAGAGGTTGTTCAATTTGTTTTGCGGAATACCAATACCTGTATCCTTCACCTTAAACAGAAGCTCTACATGCCTCTCGGTCGTTTCCAGTGCCTGAACCGAAAGAATGATGGAACCGTGCTCTGTGAACTTTACCGCATTGGATAGCAGGTTTAGCAAAATCTGACGCAACCTGCCTCTGTCTGTTCTGATGAAATTAGGCACGCTCTCATCGACCATGGAGTTGATAATTATCCCTTTTTTTCTGGCTTCGAACCTTACCAACCCTATGGAATCATCAATCACTTTTTTGAGGTAAAACAGGTTTTCTTCAAAAGCCAGCTTGCCCGATTCTATTCTGGAATAGTCCAGAATATCGTTGATAATTCTAAGCAGGGTATCGCTGCTAGCCTGTATGGTTTCCACATATTCTTTTTGCTCTTCGCTCATTTCAGTTTCCGAAAGCAGGCTTATCATCCCTACCACCCCATTCATGGGGGTTCGGATTTCGTGGCTCATGGTAGCCAAAAAGTTACTCTTTGCCTGAGCGGCCGATTCTGCAGCCTCTTTAGCCTTTCGGAGCTCTTTCTCCAGCCTTTTGCTAGAAGATATATCGCGCGAAATAACCAGTAGACGGCTCTCATTGAGTTTAATGACCCGACCTTCGAAAAAACGCTGCGATTCGCCTTCGCCAAAATCGTATTCAAGGGTTTGTAATTTCCCGGAGTCAAAAGCTTTCTGGCAGGCTTCTTCAAAAGCATAATTGAGCGGACTGGGAATTACATCGCGAATGCGTTTACCCAAAAACTCACTGGGCCTGTACCACAAATCTTCCTCATTGCCAATTTTATAATCCATGTAGCGCAGCTCTCTGTCAATCATGAACATGGGATCGGGAATGGCATCGAGAATTAGCGATTGTTGTCTTTCGCTTTCCTTAAGCTCCATTTCGGCCTTATACATGCCCGTGAGGTCTCGCGCAATAGCGTTTACATAGCTTACATTGCCATGATCATCGATATGAGGCGTTTCAAAAATTTCAAGCATGTGCCGATCTCCATAATTGTCGTAGATCTCCAGAAAGTAGGGCTTTATAATGTCGAAGTTGAGCTTGAATAAGTCATCGATATGCCTGAAAACAGTTTGATTAATGGGATTATCGGTGATCAGGTCTTTGAAATGCACATCGCCATCGCTTTTGGCATAACCTAACAGACGTTCCACATTGCTGGAAGCGTAGTTGACATACCCCTGCCGATTGTAACGAAAATAAAAGTCTGAAGAATGCTCCATAAGCATCTCCAGCGATTGCTTAAGCGCAGCCTTTTGTCTCTGATTCAGGTTGCGCTCAATCATCATTTTCTTCTTCTCCCTGATTTGGCGAAAAAGAAGTATGGCCAAAACAATAATGACTGCTCCTGAAAGGATTAGGGCAAAAATCATATTGGGTTAAGGTGTAAACTACAATGGATGCCGAAATTAAGCATTCAAGGCATTTTTTAATGAACGGCCCATTGCATCGAACCGATTCATTGCATCGTTAAAAAAATCATCATTCAACAAGCCTTCAATCTCTTCTTCCAACATATCAAACTCACTCACTTTAAAGGTCTGCTCAAATGGGCCATGCTCCAGTTTAATGATATACTTACCATTCCACGAAAACACGGTCACTTTACATGGTTTATCTAAAAATTCTCTTACTACTCTCATGCAAGTGAAGGTCGAAGTAAAACAATCAAAAAACAAAATGTTAAGCCGCTCATCAGAAACGTGAAAACTAACTTTCAGTTTTCGTTGGCATGTCTTAATGTTGAGCTAATTTTTTCTATGTCTAAACTAGCAATTACCACATTTATACTGCTCATTTTCTCAAAAATACTCTTGGGGCAGGAACCTAAAACCATTCACATAAAAGAGGCTATAGACCCCATAAAAATAGATGGTTTGCTCAATGAAGACAGCTGGACTCAGGCCGAAAAAGGTAGTGACTATTGGCTGAATTTCCCTACCGATACCAGTCGGGCCTCTTCGCAAACCGAGCTAATGTTTACCTATGACGACCGCTTTATTTATGTAGGAGCCAAGCTGTATGCTCCGGATGATGCCACTTATGTAACCCCTTCGCTTAGAAGAGATTTTCGCGGAGCAGGCAATGATATGTTCACCATTGCTTTCGATACGTTCGATGATTTGACCAATGCCTTTCAGTTTGGCATTAACCCCTTTGGAGTTAGACGTGAAGGGTTGGTTTCGAATGGTGGAGCCCAGCGGGGCAACCTCTCGCTCGATTGGGAAAACAAATGGTATGGTGAAGCTACTCAACACGAGGGGTATTGGATGGTAGAGATGGCCATTCCCTTTAAAAGCATACGGTACAAAGAAGGAAATCTGGTTTGGAACATCAACTCATACAGAATAGACTCGCACACTGGTGAGCGGAGTATATGGAACCCTGTACCGCGTAATTTTGCCCTGTATTCATTGGCTCACACAGGCAAACTCGTTTGGGATAAAGCCCCCAAAAAACCGGGAGCCAATGTTTCGGTTATCCCTTATGTATCGGGCAACACCATCAAGGAAGGAGGGTATTTAAACCGCGATGATCAGCAACAAATACCGCGAAGTACTGAATCGAGTTTTGATGCCGGATTTGACGCAAAAGTGGCTCTGGGCCCTGCGCTTAATCTGGATATAACGGTAAACCCCGATTTTTCTCAGGTAGAGGTAGATCGGCAAGTGACCAACCTGGACAGGTTCGAAATATTTTTTCCGGAGCGAAGACAGTTTTTTCTGGAAAACGCTGACTTATTTTCAGAGTTTGGTGCCGATGGACTCAGGCCTTTTTTCTCCAGAAGAATAGGTGTAAGCCGCGATGAAAATACTGGGGTAAATGTGCAAAACAAGATAAACTTTGGTGCGCGTCTAAGTGGCAAGCTCAACAATAACTGGAGGCTGGGGGTGCTCAATATGCAAGCTGCTGCTATCAACGACATTGACCTTCCTCAGATTAATTATACGGTTACGGCCCTTCAGCGCAAGGTTTTTAATCGCTCTAACGTAGGGCTCATTTTTGTGAACAAACAAGACCTTGCCAATAAGAGTAACACAAGCTTCAATCAGTTCAATCGCGTGGTTGGCCTGGATTACAATCTGGCATCGGCCGATAATTCACTGAACGGAAAATTCTTCTATCACAGAACTTTCGAAAAAGATGATTCACAAAACTCGTTTGCAGCTTCGGCCAACCTGCTCTATTCTACCATTAACTGGCAAATTGAAGGTTTGGCTCAAAAGGTAGGCAACGGATACAATCCGGAAGTCGGCTTTGCCAGACGAAACAACTATGAGCGTGGCGCTCTGAGTCTCCGAAAGAATTTCTATCCCAACTCAGGAGCTATTCAACGCATTAGTCCCGGTATTGAAACGGAGGTTTATACCAACGACACCAATGGCACCACAGACTCGCAAGTTTCATTAGGACTGGAACTGGCCATGTTGAACACCAGCAACATCAGGCTTTCTGTAAATCGAAGCTACATTTATCTTTTTAGAGCTTTTGACCCCACCCGAAATAATAATGAAAGGTTACCGGCCGATACTGACTACGAGTATACCAATGTGGAGGCCTTCTTTTCTGGAGATACCCGAAAGCCATTTTACCTGACAGTATTTGCCAATGCCGGAGGCTACTATAATGGAAACAGGCTAGGGCTTGGTGGAAACCTTAATTACCGGGTTTTACCTTACGGGCTTGTAACCATGAATTTTAACTACAACCGTATTAGACTACCCGAACCCTACGGTAGTGCAGATCTGTTTCTGATAGGCCCAAGGTTCGATATTACTTTTACCAAAAAGCTTTTTTGGACAACCTTTATTCAATACAACAATCAGATCGATAACCTGAACATAAACTCCAGAATTCAATGGCGCTTTAAGCCGGTTTCTGACGTGTTTATAGCCTATACCGATAATTACTTCCCTGACGATTTCAGAAATAAAAACCGGGCATTGGTTATTAAGGTCACCTATTGGCTCAACTTATAGAGTACGGCTTGGTAAAGCCCGGCTTAGAAAAAGCCAAGGCTTAATCCCTTACGATTTCAAAGAAGTGGTCTACCTGACAGTTGAGTGTGCCTGCTACGGAGCAGTACTTTGTAGCTGCCATATGACCCAGTTTTTCAAATTCCTCCTGGGTAGCATCGGGCGACTGGAGAATAAAGGTAAGCTTAATATGAGTAAACGCTCTGGGATGCTCTTCTCTTCGGGTTCCCTCCGCCTCTACTTTAAGGCCATTTACAGTCCGTTTGCGTTTCTTAAGCATCTGAACCAAATCTACTGAAGCACAACCCGATAGAGCCGATAATAACAGTTCGGTGGGTGATTGTCCCTGCTTTTTTTCGGCAGGTCGCATGTCCAACAGCACTTTATTTCCGTTGGGGTTTACCGACTCAAACTCATAATCTCCTAGTAACGTGGTAGTTGTCTTCATATTGCTGATTTTAATCTGCCCGCAAAAATAAATGATTTATGCCGTCAACGACACAATACGGCTATTAGTTTCTCAGTTCTTGCGATAAACCACTAACCTAAGAAGATGAAAAACTCAATCCTTAAAATATCTATCCTAGCCCTTGGTATGTTCATGATATTGCTCGGCTGTGGCAACAAAGACGACACTGACACGGGCCTGATGGTAACTATTGAAGATCAGTTTGTCAACCTCCCCTCCAACGTATCGGTGTTCTTTAGGGTACAAGACAATGCCGGTAATGGCGTGGCGGGCTTAAAAGAGAGTGACTTTACCATTTTTGAAAATGGGGCGCAGATTTCTGAGTTCGAAGCTACGCGCAAAATTCAGCCCAACGAACAGGTGTTCGATTACCATATTACTCTGCTGCTAGACCTTAGTGGTAGTGTGCTGGGTGGAGAGAATTTAAGCGGCCTGAAGTCGGCAGCTAAGAGCTTTATCGATGAAGTGGTTCCTGCTGAAGGATCGCCATCTGCTCAGGCCATTAAAATGGAAATTTGGTGGTTCGATGGAGCCGCCAATATTAAGCAACTGCAGGCTTCTTCTAATAATAGCGCCACGCTTAAAGCTGCCATAGATAGAATAAATGCACAAATGAGTTCTGATAACTCCACCAACTTATACGGAGCGGTGATTCAGGGCATTCAAGTAGCCGCGCAAAAACTCTCTCAAACCCGTAATCAGGATCAGATAGCCTCAAGCGCGGTGGTCATCTTTACCGATGGAACCGACCAGGCCAATCGGGCTACCAAAGGCCAGGCTCTGGAAGCAGTTAAGAAGGCCGATGCGGACATGGCCATTTACACCATAGGACTAGGACAAGAGATAGACGAAAGCGTGCTAAGAGCCATTGGAAAAACCAGCTTTGTTTCTGCCGTAAACATTGGAGAGTTGCTCGATAAGTTCAAGGAAATTGGAGACCTGATAAACGGTAGAGCCAACAGTTATTACTTATTGGAATATTGCTCTCCCAAACGCAGCGGCAGCAATCAACTAACCATTGAGGCCAAAAGAGGTGCCTTGAAAGGACGTGCCAGCACTTTCTTCGATGCTTCTGATTTTAATGGAAGCTGCTCTTTGCAATAGTAAACTACTTTTGCTGTAGTTTAAAAGCCACAGAGATTTCTTCGGGAGCTATAGACACTGTAGCTCCTTTTTGTTTAAGAAAATCGAAAACGAACGAGGCGGTCATGGAGTTTTCCAGCACATTAGGTTCCTGGGTCTTCCAGCGCATTAGCAGCGTATAATCGTCCATAGACATAACGGGCTGGCATGGTTGGCTCACCCTAAGCTGTATGAGTTCGCAAATCTGTTCGAGGCATATACCCAGTCTAAGGCCATCGGTAACTATATAGGCGTTGGCAGGAGCTGTCACGAGAGTGGTAGAAAACCTGCTTTTCAAAGCCTCCAGTAGGTCAGAAGCCGTCAGCAATACAGGGTTCCATCGTTTTAAAATTTCGCCCAGCTCATGCATTTTAGCAATTTGACGCTCCAATGCCTGCTTGCTGTCCGATTTATGATATGCCTGCTGCTCGTTGCCTTCTGTAAAATAACTGCCTTTCATCCTCAATACCTTCTACCAATAGAGACTCGAAACTACTGACTTGCGAGAGCATTTCTTTAGGAATGATTAGATTTTAGAGGTAGAAACATCGAATTTCCGCGATTCGCTTATAACACTTTAAGGGTTTCACCTACCTGTAAATAGAATTATTTACAAGGTTATATATTTATATGTAGTAACATTTCTTTTCTACCAATTCGCTGACTAATTTACTGTCTCAACTCAATATACACTCACCAAATTGAGGATGGCACGCATGAATAAGAAGATTATTTTTCCGTGCCTGCTACCAACTCTTCTTTATTAATATTTTTAATACAACTTGGGTGTATCAAAATCATATTTTAGATTTATATATTCAGTGATTAAGAGAATAATTTCGGCTTTTCGCCAAAATATACTTCACTACCCACATTCAATACCACTCTTGGATACGGAAAAGAGCCTTAATTCAGGAAAATAGTTTACCGATGAGCCTATTGAGACCAAAACATAGCGAACTGGATATACTTCTGTTAGAAGACAGCGCGCGAGATGCCGAATTAATTGTAAGGAGTATTGAAGATAACTCCGCTAAGGCGAGCATTGCTGTTGTGGGCAGTGTGCAGGAAGCCATGCACTACTTGGAGAAAGAAGGGGGCTATGAGCATGTGAGCAAACCTAACCTAATAATGCTGGATTTGACCCTTCCTAAAGAGAGTGGTATTGGTTTTTTAGATTTTGTAAAAACTGATGACCGCTTTAGAACCATTCCTGTGATAGTTCTAACCTCTATGCAGGCCGATTCGGCTGTCAGAGATAGCTATGCAAAATACGCCAATTGTTTTATTAATAAGCCAGACAACTTAAGCGACCTAACCTCTATGGTGAATAGGATCACCAACTTCTGGTCTAGTGTAGCCATTTTACCTAAACAAGAATAGCCCGTTTCAATGAATCAAAGGAAAGTATTACTCATTGAAGATAACCTAGACGACCGATTCCTGATAAAGGAATTTCTGTCGTTCAGTACCACCAATTACTGGAAGGTGGAAGAGGCTGCGCGCATTTCTACTGCACTGGAAAAATTAGACAATGCAAAACCAGATGTTATTCTGCTAGACCTGTCGCTCCCAGACTCACAAGGGGTAGATAGCTTTCAGTTGATCAAAAGAAATGTATCGAGCACTCCCATAATTATACTTACAGGCTTTTCTGATGTTAGCTTAGCAAAGCAACTGATTAAACAGGGGGCTCAAGACTATTTGGTTAAAGGAGAATATGACCCTCGCTTGCTGGAAAAATCAATTGAGTATGGTATAGAGCGGCACCGGTTAAAACTGGAAAACGAACGGGCTAAAGAGCGTTTGCTAGACTCCGTGCTGGAGGCACAGGATAAAGAACGATCGAGAATAGCCAAGGAACTTCACGATGGTGTGGTACAAAGCCTTACGGCTGTCTCGTTAAACCTGGGTGTTTTGCGGCAGTGGCTTAAAAAAACGGATGAGGATACGCTAAAGCACTATGAAAAGTGTACGACCAACCTGGCTTCTACCATCGATGAGATTAGAAATATATCGCACTCGCTCATGCCAAGGTCTATTGCCGACATGCCACTTACTGATGCACTGGAGGGGCTAATCGAAGATATTGAAAAGGCTTGCGATATAAAGTTTGAGTTTGTGGCCAGCCTGGAAAAAGAACCGGAAGAAAAACTAAAGCTCACTCTTTACCGCATTGTTCAGGAACTAGTAAACAACGCGCTTAAGCACTCTGAGGCTAATACCCTCTTTGTTCAGCTCATTGAATATCCAGAATACTTACTTTTAATGGTGGAAGATGATGGTGTAGGATTCGACAAGACCAACACACTGGAAAGTAAAAACTGCTTTGGCCTTTATAGTATTGAGAGCCGTGTCAATTCGCTGGGAGGCACCATAGAGCTAGATACCAAACCGGGGCAGGGCACTAACGTATTTGTGTCTTTTCCTAAAAATTTAGAGAATTAGAGTTCAGACCAGCCCTTTTTCTACCGCATATATGGCTAACCCAATAAGGTTTTTAGAACCTGTTTTTTCCATGAGGTTTCTTTTGTGTGCATCTACAGTTTTTGTGCTTATTAGCAGTTCGTTGGCAATTTCGCTATTGCTATATTCCTGAACAATTAGCCTTAGAATCTCTTTTTCTCGCAAGGAAAGTGGCATTTCTACCACCACATGTTCCTTCTTTATTCTACTGGCCAGATTGTTCATTATTTTATGAGAGATTTGCGGGCTAAAGTAGCACTCTCCGCTCATCACTTGTAAGATAGCCGCCCGAAGCTCGCTCTTCTCAGAGTTTTTCAGCACATAGCCATCTACCCCGGTAGAAAGGGCTTTCTTTACGTGCCGATCTTCGTTGATCATGGTGAGTACAATTACCTTTACGGAAGGATACAATTGCCTGAGCCTAACGGATAGCTCTTGCCCGCTAAGCACCGGCATATTTAAATCTGTTAATACCACATCGGGACTAAACTGCTCTGTTTTTTGTAGTGCATCGTGACCGTTTTCGGCTACCGCAACCACTTTAATTCTATCATCATTGAGAAAATAGGTACTGAGTGCATCGCGTATTACAGTCTGATCATCGGCTAAGAGTACTCTTACTTTGCCCATAATAATCTCAAAGGTTGAATCTGTTCACCTAAAAACCTAGTGTTCAGGCCGTTGGTTCATGAGGCAATATAAGAAAAGCTTATTAATCGTTTTTAGGAAGCTTCACCATATCGAACCAAAACTGTTCTATGTGCTCTACCAGAGCAATAAATTCATTAAAGTCCATGGGTTTGGCCAAGTAGCTGTTGGCGTGTCTCTTATAACTATCTTCTATGTCTCGTTCGGCCAGGCTTGTGGTGAGTACAATAATGGGTATGTGCTTTAGCTTATCATCATATTTAACGGCTTCTAATACCTGTTTACCATTGACTTTGGGCATGTTAAGGTCGAGCAAAATGAGATCGGGCAAGGGCGATTTGGCATATTCACCCTGCTGCCTTAGATAAGCCAAACATTCCTCTCCGTTCACCGCTACCGTAATGGAGGTTGGAACCTTCGACCGGTCGAAGGCTAACTTGGTGAGCATTACATCTTCCGGGCTATCTTCTACCAGCAAAATGTGGAGTTCTTTCATTTATTTACAGGCTTTAGATCAAAAATAAAACTTGTTCCTTTTCCTACCTCACTCTCTACTGTAAATGTTGAGCCATGGCTTTCCACAATTTTCTTGCAAATAGCCAGACCAATGCCTGTACCATCGTATTCGTCTCTGGAGTGAAGTCGCTGAAAGATGGTAAAAATTCGCTCCGTATACTTCGACTCTATGCCAATGCCGTTATCGCTTACAGCAATCCTGAATTTTTGTCCCTTTTCGGTGGCTGTGATTTCTACCCTGGGTTGTACATCATGCCTGCGGAACTTAATGGCGTTGCTCATTAGGTTTTGGAACAACTGCTCCAGCCTGCTCCTATCGCCTTCTACAGTAGGCAAGTTGTCGTATACTATTTGAGCATCGGACTCATTGATAGAAAACTCGAGGTTATCGCACACAATTTTTAAAACCTCGTTGAGGTCTACGGGCTCGATTTCTTTAGGAGATGTATCTAGTTTAGAAATGGTGAGCAAATCGTTGATGAGGTTCTTCATGCGGGCAGAAGCCTTAATAATGCTTTGTATAAAGTGCCTGGCTTCATCGTCCAGCTTTTCGGCATGCCCAATTTCCAGTAATTGCAAATAACTGGTTATAACCCGCAAAGGTTCTTGTAAATCGTGTGAAGCCACATAGGCAAAGTCTTGCAGCTCTCTATTAGAACGTTCCAGAGCTTGTAGCGATTCCTGAAGTTCTCTCTCTCGGGTATGTTCTTCGGTGATGTCTCTTACCACCCCGAGGTACAGGGTTTCGTCAGAGTATTTGTCTTCTGAAGGCACTCCCTTGTCGATGAGCACCTTATGCTGACCATCTTTTGTCTTAATTCTATACCGAATCTCATAAGGAGCCCTCTCAGCAATGGCCTGTTCAACCATTTGTTGCACACTCTCTCTATCATCTGAATGAATCAACTGAAAAGATGCCTTTAGCGATGGTTCAATTTCATTGGGATGATAGCCCAAAATGCGGAAACGTTCATCGGACCAATAGTGCTCATCCTTATCTACATACCATCGCCAGCTACCTACTTTGGCTATAGTTTCGGCCTCATTAAGTGCAGACTCGCTTTCTAAAAGTCGCTGTTCGCGCAATTTGCTCTCGTTAATGTCTTGAAAAAGTCCTTTGAGCCTGATAGCTTTTCCTTTCTCATATACCGTTTTGCCAATGGCCCTTACCCAAATCACATTCTTCTTGGCCGTTATGAGCTTTAGGTCAAGGTCAAAGGGTTTTCCCGATTCAATAGCCTCCTGAACAACTCCTGTGATTAAATGAATATGGTCTGGATGATAGTAGCTAATGGCACTCTCTACACTAACTGGAGTACCGGGCTCCATTTCGTGTATTTCATACACTACAGGGCTCCAAAACAATTCATTGTTTCTAAGGTCCAAATGCCAATAGCCTAACCGAACGGTCTTCATGGTGTCGTTGTAGAAATCATTGAGTTCTTCTAACTCATGGTTTTGGCGCTTGAGCTCTTTGTTAATCTGTTCTACCTGGCCCGGAAGACCAATTTTAAGGGCTTTTGGAAAAAACTTAAAGAGCAGAACAATAGTACCGAGTGAAACCAGGCCCGTGCACATTTTTGTGATGGCGCTTACCCGATAGTAAGGCTCCCAAATGTTTACTATGTCTACGAGGTGGCCAATGCCGCAAAAGAATATAAAGGCTGCAAAGGCCTTGAATACAAAAGAAAACTTTAGGTCATTCCGCGCCTTCACATACCTCCACAATACTACAGGGATGAGCATATAGGATATGAAGGTCAGGCCGTCTCCAATAACAATAGGGATGAGTATTTCTTTTTCCCAAAAATAGCAATGCCCATGAGGCATGAAATTGCTATCAAAAACGTGTCTGAACAATTCTAACATATGTACTGAGAGATGTAGAGGACTTTCAATATCTTAAAAATATCTGTATGGTTTAAGTAGAAGTTGACATTAGTGTCCTCTGTCGCCCAGCTTTCTTCTTAAATTCTCAAACACATAGTGGTGTTCCTGTTGTATGCCCTCTTTTTCAAAAGGCTTCCAATAGGCTCGTGGATATAACTCAGAAGTGTAGGTAGTTGTTCGTGTGAGTCTTGTTTGTCCGGTAGTCAGGCTATCGAATGTATAAATGGCTTCTTTAAAACCTAACCAACGCCTACCCGTTAGCTCATAGTCAATTACATCCATTGCAAGCAGTTTGCCGGGCTCAAACATTGTGATTTCCTCCACAATCTTCCCTCCTTCAAAGTAGCAAATCCTGTAAGCACCCACCTCTTCTCTTTCGAGGATGCATTTGTGAGGAACCGGTAAATCCAGTTGCATTAAGAAGGGTTTAGGGCCATAGAGGGTGTCGATAGACTTAATGGCATGAAAAACTTCTGTTGGTGGGTAAGGCAAAATTATCTGAGTCGAAACGGAGTTAACTGTCTTATCATTTTGAAGAGTGAAATGTTCTAGTGGCCCCAATAGAAGTAGTACCAGTAAAGGAGATAGCCGAATAGATAACTCGGATTTGCGACTTAACAACCGATACTGTTTAAAAAGATGGGCAATAATAAACCCCAAAAATACCGGAGGCAAGATGAGAGGTATTAGGAAGACCGTACATATGAGTCCTTCCAGTCCAGAAACAATGCAGAACACAAAGAATATGAGCATGGCTACAAGCAAACCCTTAACCACCGATGATGTACTAGGCAATACGCCCAGACTTAAACCTAAAATGATCGGAAACACAAGAAACATTACCCAGGCATACTCTACTATGTTGTAGTGCAAAAAAACCATGCCCCAGCCCATAAAGAAGAGGGTCTGAACTATACTTATTCTAAAGCTTTTATTCCTCCAGAAATCTTTAAAAGTTAATCGTGCCATTGTTTAGGATTTAGAAGTAGTTGCTACAATATCCAGAAGCGCATCCTGTATTTTTGTAAACCGAAACCTGAATCCTTGAACTAATAATTTTTCGGGAATAACGTAGCGGCCATATATTGCCAGTTCCTCATCAGTTTTCAGTATCCATCTAGCTCCGATGCGCAATGCCCATGTGGGTAATGGAATGGCAATAGGCCATCCCAATACTTTTCTAAGTTGTTTCATTAGTTCGGCATTGGAACAGGGATAAGGTGAAGTTACATTGTAGACTCCTGAGTAATAATCGTTGACTATTGCCTGAAATACAATTCGATTGAAGTCCCTTTGGTGAATCCAACTCATCCCCTGCTTACCAGAAGCTATTGCGCTGCCAAAACCAAGTCTAACCAGGGTTTTCAGTTCTTTGTAAGCACCACCCGATGCACCGAGTACAAAGCCTGTTCGCAAAACAATACCCCTCACCGAATCAGGCTTCATAACCCGAAACTTTTGCTCCCAGGCTCTTCCTACCTCTGGAGCCAATCCTACTCCGGTTATTGAATTCTCATTACATCTTCTGGTTGGCGGATCTCCATAAATGTGAGCCGTAGACATTTGTACCCAAACCTTAGGAGGCTTTTTGAGCCGCTTAAGCGCCTCACCGATAGCCTCTGTGGCCTCGAGCCTCGATCGAAGAATGAGGTCGCGGTTATCTGGTGTTTTGCGGCAGTTTACACTTTTCCCGGCAAAGTTCACCACGGCTTCAGCTCCTTCTAGTTGACTACACCAACTACCAATGGAATAGCCATCCCACAAAATAAGCCGGTAAGGCGTATCTATATGATGCCTTGCAATGAGTATCGGCACAAAGCCTTTTGTCTCTAAATAATCGGCCAGAGACAAGCCCAAAAAGCCGGAACCTCCAAAAATAACAACCTTCTTCATTGCCCTCCTGGTTTTGTGACATCATAAGCCAGTCTGTCGTTATAGGAGTTCTTCACCAACCAGTATTGGTAAATAGGTATAGGCCAACTGATAGCAAAAAGGTAAATATCCATTAACCACCGCCCAGTATTGATATACTCATAGAGAACAAATAAGCCCAACCAATAGCCAATGGATAAAATCCAGTAAAGCCTGAATCCTTTAGTTATTCTGGCAGACCGCGTTCTCTGGCTTGTAATAAAATGAATGCCTGTGAGATGCTGAATAAAGGCCAACGGCATTTGTACAAGAGCAAGTAGATAGAAATAAGATACTTCTCCACTTACCAACACCGTTGCGATAATTAAAATAATAGCCAATAATGCTATTAGATGTGTGTTGATGTATATTCTATAACTTTCCATATTTTTATTATTTTCAATATTTTTTGAAAATCATTATTAAATTTTTTTACTCCAATAAGCCTGAAGAGTCAAATTGACCTGTTGATAAACAGCTATACTGATAGGAAAGAGAACGAACAAATGCGCGATAATCTTAATCTCAAACAAGAGCACTATGGTGATTGCTAACACACAAATGGCTGACATTAACCAGTATACTTTATTACAGATCACAAACTTTCGGCCTGCCGACTTAGTCGTGCGCCTCAATCCGAATGTGGCCATTGGCTGCAACAAAGCAAAACCCATTAAACCAATTAGACCAAAGAACATTTCACCCTCTGACCCAAGATAGATCAGATACGCAATTAAGCATAAGAAGAGATTCATAGAAAAAATTAGCACCCTCTCTATCATCTCATCAACTTCATTAAAACCTGAAAAAACCAGTTTTTATCAGAGCGAATAAACTTATCTAGGGCACCATCCACTTGTTTGGTAAAGCCTGATAAGTCTCCTGTTACTTTTTTGAAATGCTCCACCTGAGGTGTATTGCCCTCCACTTCTTGCACTTCATTTAAAACTCTCATTACCGGCTCAATCTCTCTCCTTCTCCTTTCTCTCGATACCTGTCTGGCCAGTTCCAAAATATCCTTCCCGGTAGTAAAATACTCTTTCCTCTCCCCCGGTTTCAAGACTTTCTGTACAATGCCCCAGTCCATCAAAGACCTTAGATTCATATTGGCATTGCCCCTGGAAATCTTAAGCTCTTCCATTATGTCCTCAGTGGTCAAAGCTTCTTCAGTAATCAGCAGAAGTGCGTGAATCTGCCCCATAGCCTTATTAATTCCCCAAGCGGACCCTAATGTACCCCAAGCTTGAATAAACTGATCTTTCGCTTTATCGTATTGCATGGTGCTAAGATAATGATATTTTTTTTATTTTCAATAATTTCTGAAAATATAATAACACATCTCAATAGACCTCGGTGGCCATACGATTTCCCCGATACTTCTAATACCCCTTTATTCCGGCCTCAATCTTAATGGGCAGATAATTCGCTTCGGGCACTTTGGGGCACTCATAGTTGTCGCTATAGGCACAATACGGATTGTAGAGTTTGTTGAAGTCTATCACCCACTCCGTTCCTTCCGGGATTCCCTCATAATGCATATATCGTCCTGCTCCATAGGTTTCATTACCTGTAGTTTCATCCACCAAAGGAAGGAATACATAAATTGGCTGACCGGGTAAACTGAACCTTCTCTGTTCTACATACGCCTCCAGTGTATAGTCCTCACCATCAAGTTGAAAATGAAGGACACCTATTCTCTTATATACTTTGGTAGTACCCTTGCTGGTGCCTAATGGAAAGGGCTTCGAGTCGGGCGTTGGCTCGAAGCGAGCTATAACTCTATATTTCTCTTGTATGGGATAAAACCGATGCCCTTGAAAACTTCGTCTCTGTTGCTCGGTTAAGGGAGACTTGTTGGGGTCAAGGTATTCTTTATTTAGTTCTTCCTGCCAGGCCTTTACCTCCTGTAAATAACTACCGTTCTGAGCTTTAGTCAAGGTCAGAACGGCAAAAAATGATAGTGTAAGAATAAATCGACCCAAGGGCTATGTGGTTTTTAAGGTTTGTTTTCGCTGCAAAAGCAATCCTCCAATAATACTAATTACAAAACCAATTAGAAATACGGTAAGAAACATAAGCAGTGATTGCCCAAAAGTAGAAGCAAAAAAGCCATAACTATCCAGATGGACCTGATATTTCGCTTCGAACGAAGGGTCTGTAATTTGAATATTCTCCGTGTAAGCAAAATAATTTCTCATAAAGTCTGGATCAATCCACAACACATACACGGCATTATACAAGCCAAAGGCCAAACCACCAATAGAGGAGATTCCCAAACCAATTTTAAAAGCTTCACTGAATGAAAGCAGCCCTCCCTGCTCCTTTCTGTAATTCAACTGAGCCACAATAATTAGCAACATAGCCACCAGAATGGAGGCGTAGCCAATAATTTCTCCCAATGCGTACCCTCCTTCTGCAGTGCCCACAAGCGCAACAGATACAAAGCCAAAACCGACCATTAAAAGGCCACCAATCAATCCGAATTTGATAATGAGATTTTTCATTTGTTCACTTTTTTTTCAGCCAAAACAGTCGGTTTTGCGAGCAATGGGACTCATACTTTTGTATGAAATTAGTGAATCTTTGATTGATTTCTGTTTCGTGGCCACCCTCTGTGTCTATTCCTTAAGCCATCCAGTGAGATTAGCCATAGCCCCCAAAAAAGAGAAAGTAGAAAGTGTACTACTCTATTATCCTCAACTCTTTAGCTCTGGTAACTGCCTGAGTTCTGCGCTTCACATCGAGCTTGACAAACAGATTAGATACATGAGTTTTGACGGTGTTTTCCGAAACAAAGAGCTTCTCTCCAATTTCTACATTAGAAAGCCCGCTGGCAATAAGCCGGAGCACTTCCATTTCCCTTTCAGTGAGCCCGAGGGCTTCGATCTGCTGCTCATCAATTTCAATCACCGTCCCAACCTCCACGATTTCCACCTTTCTGAACTTAAGCCCTAAATAAATACCCAAACCTATAAACGCGGCACCCACTAAACCCAGAATAAGATCTGAGGACATATCCGGAATCAATAGCGACATCCTGCTTAGCTGAAAGAGAATCAACAAAGCGGCTATTATCAACCCAAAACGAAGAATGACCTTGAACATGGATTTGAAACTAGTTATTCAGAACTAAATCTTTGTAAGGATTACCGCAAATTCTCCTTCTAACGCCATAGCAGCACGCCTGCAATCCGCAGGCCTGCACGGGATTTCAGAAATATTACCAACCAATGTGGACTCCCACCTACGTGGGAATGATAGTTCCTTCCATTCAAAAAAATCAATCTGAATAGAAAAGGGAATTCAATTACTTTTAAGAAAACAAGCCTTATGAAATCCAGCGTTCTTCTCTTACTCTTTGCTCTTGCTATATATTCATGTCAACCCAAAGAAGCGGTAGACATTCTTATTACTCATGCGGAAGTAATAGATGTGGAAAGTGGTGAAATACTTAGCGATCGTATGATTGGCATAAAAGAAGGCTCCATTGCCTTCATCTCTGACGATTACTCAAGAAAGTACAATGCTACGCAGACGATAGAGGCCGATGGGAAATTTGTAATCCCGGGGCTTTGGGATATGCACATTCATTTTAGGGGTGGCGAAGAACTCATTGAGGAAAACAAGAATTTGATTCCACTATTTACAGCCAATGGCATAACCGGGGTGCGCGAAGCCGGAGGCGATATGACGCACCAGATATTTGACTGGCAGAAGGCTATTAAAGAGGGAACCATGATAGGCCCTAAAATCTTTACTTCGGGTCCGAAGCTGGACGGGCCGGGAGCAACTTGGGCGGGCTCTATTTCCGTTACCACACAAGCTGAGGCTGCAAAGGCAGTAGATTCACTCGCCAGCATGGGCGTTGATTTTATCAAGCTCTATGACAGCCGCATTTCACGCGATGCTTACCTGTGGATATTAGAAGAAGCACAAAAACGCGGCATTAAAACCTCCGGTCATATGCCATTTACGGTAATGCTTAATGAAGCGGTGGAAGCAGGACTCGGCTCAATCGAACATCTATATTATGTGCTAAAGGGCACATCGGCAGAAGAACAGGAAGTAACAAATGATGTGATTGCCGGAAAAGCCAGCTTTTGGGGCTCTATGAATCGGCTGATGGCCTCTACCGGTGAAGCTCAGGAACAAACAACATTCAATCTGTTGCGCAACCACAACACCTATGTTACCCCCACCCTTTTTATTGGCAACACATTGACTTACCTCAAAGAGGTAGACCACTCTAATGATGAGTATCTGAACTACATAGGAAACGGTATTATTGCCACCTATCAGGGGCGAATTCGTAGCGCGCTGAGTGCCAATGAAGCGTTCACTCAAATGCGTATTGATCTGAACAATACCTTCATAAACCTTGTGCCTAAGCTACACAAGGCAGGAGTTCAGCTGCTGGCCGGCTCAGACTGCGGTGCCTCCAATAGCTATGTGTACCCCGGCCAATCGTTGCATGGGGAATTGAAGGCTTTGGTCGATGCCGGTCTGCCGGAAATTGAGGCCCTTAAGGCCGCAACTATTAACGGAGCCAAGTTTCTGGAAGTGAATGATTTCTACGGAAGCCTGAAGGCAGGCAAATCAGGAGATTTACTCATTCTGAATGATAATCCGCTGGAAGACATTAGCAATACTCAAAGCATCAGCAGCATGGTGCTTCAAGGTAAAGTCTACACAAAATCTGATATGGATTCCATGCTGGAGAGTGTGAGGAAGAAGTAGACTTTGTTTCTGCTGTCATTCCCGCGCAGGTAGAAATCGGATCTCCCAGTTATTCTGTTGTGAAAGACGGGCATTCCCTCCTATACGGAAATGACAAGAGACTACATCCAATCCAGTCAAAGCCACTTATACTCGTTTGCAACAAATATATCAGAGTGCTCAATATAAAATCGACCCAAGATCACTTCCCAATCCAACTCTGGAGCTTCTTTTCCAGAAACCTTCTCTCCGTAATATTCAAAGCCTGACCGATCGCTTTTTGCAGATGAACCCTGGCCGCTGACCAATTACCAATTTCAGCATATAAATCGGCCTTTAGGGCAAGAAGGGACTGATTCCCTTCAATTACTTCTTCCAAGCCCTCCATTTCTTTAAGGGCCGCAGTTGCCCCTTTCACCTTACTCAACACCAATATTCTGCTCATCTGTACTACGGGTACCGGCTTCAGTTTAACCAGCGTATCGTAAAGACTTAGAATGGCTTTCCAGTTGGTTTTTTCGTAGGTCTCAGCTGTGGTGTAATAGCATGATATGGCAGCCTCCAACTGATAAACCGATGAACCTTCGAACTTCGAAGAATCATGTAAAAAATGCCATCCCCACTTGATGTGCTCTTCATCGTACTTGGATCGATCCTGATTTTCCAGGGTCAGCAGATTACCTGCCTCATCAGTTCGTGCCGGAAAACGAGCCGCCTTAAACAACATCATGGCTATAAGCGCCTTCAGCTCGCCTTTATTGCAACTTCGCTCATTGGTCAACAAAAAGGCCAGACGTATGGCTTCTTCACACAAATCTTGCTTCATCAGCTGGTTCCCTTCGGTAGCCTTATAGCCTTCATTGAAAAGCAGGTAAATCACCTGAAGCACCGCTTCCAACCGGTTTTCCAGATCGCCACCCTCAGGTACTTTCAAGGCCCCAACCTCTTCTCTGAATTTGACTTTTGCCCGTGTAATGGCTCGTTTCGTAGCTTCTTCCTGTTTTAACAATGCTCGGGCAATTTCTTTTACAGAAAGTCCGCAAAGCAACTTTAGGCTGAGCATAAGTTGCTCGGTTGGTTTCATGGCCGGGTGACAGCAGGCAAAAATCATTCGAAGCTGATCATCTACAATCACCTTTTCTTCGGGTAGCCTGCTTTCTTCTTCGCCAATGGCATCGGCCGTAACTGCCTGTTCGTAAGAAACCGATTTGGCTTCCTTTCTTAAATAATCAATAATCTGATTATTGACCACTCGGTATAACCAGGCAGAGGGGTTGTTGGGCATGGGCTGAAACGACCATTGCCTGGCCGCTTTGTAGAGAGCCTCTTGAACTGCATCTTCAATGGTATCGATAAGGTGCGGAGAATACTTGTTGGCAAATAAGGAAACCAGCTTTCCATATTCGTGACGAAAAAGATGATCCAGCGTTTGATTGACAGCAGAAGGCATAAGAAAAAGGAGGTGTTAGCTTAAAAACCAACCGTCACCCTGAACCTGTCTGCCTACAGGCAGGCTTGTTTCAGGGTCTTTAATACAAAAGATTCCGAAACAAGTTCGGAATGACGCGTATGTTAACACCTCCCTAAGTTAATGAATTACATATCCTGAATCTCTCTGATTTCAATATGCCCGTCTTCAGCATCCAGAATTGGGCAGCCTTTAGATATTTCGGTGGCTTCTTCTAACGATGAGGCATTGACCATTAGGTAGCCTCCTACAATTTCGGCACCTTCGGCAAAAGGGCCATCAGTAACTACAGCTCCGCCTTTAGAAACTTGCTTACCTTCGGCCTTTAGCGGCAAGCCGTCAATGAGCTGTCCTTTTTCGGCAAGGCCCTGCATCCAGGCTCTCCATTCATCCATATGAGCTTCAACTTCTGCAGGGGACATTTCAGCCATTCGGGCATCGCCACCTCTAAACAGGTATAAATACTTTTGCATTGTTTAAAAATTATGAGTTTGAAATTCGTTTTGAAAAATCGCGATTCATGGGTTTGACGATCGTTTTGACCTTTCGGGACAGAATCTAGAAAAAATATTTTAATCCTCGGGTTTGGTGGCTGGTTGATCGGTGGATGAGTTGATCAGTGAACGGAAATCAGAAAACAGGGATTGATAGTATTGCTCTCAATACTAGCAGAAACATTCCTCCTTTAAAAAAGGAGGTGGCCGAAGGCAGGAGGACTTCTCTGTTGTCATCCTAAGGGACGGTTCTCCATTATCTCTTTTAGAATTGAAACAATCTTAATTTAGCCACAAGCTGTGTCCTCACAGCGTCTTTTAACAGCCATTTGTGAAGACACAAATGGAGGCTAGGTTCAGAAATATACTTCTTGCTACTTAAGTAAGTACCCCTAAAATAACCTGAGTCCGATGTAAGGAAGTAGTAAAATATCCCCCTTAGGACGTCATTGCGGAATTTTCCTCTGAAAACTTTACATACGCAAAGGAAAATATCCGCAATCTCATTTAGGCTCTGTTGAGATACCGGATAAAACAGGCCTTTTTGAGAGTTTAAGGCCTGTTTTTCCGGCATGACGTTCTTTTCTTACATCGAACTCAGGTTAAAATAGAATATTAGTTAATTCACCTCCGCCCAGCAGACACCTCTCCCGATTACTATCGAGAGTTAGAAGACATCCATGCTATCCGAAACTGCATTATTTTCTCCATCCTGAGCTTGTCGAAGGATCTGCACAACTAGAATCTTTGGCCAACCCCTCGACTTCGATCGGGATAAAAAAACCGGATCATACCGAATTCTCCTCCTTACAAAGAGGGATTAGAGGTGATTCATCACCTCCTTCAACACTGAAACTATTTGAGTTTGCTCTTGGAAATTGATGGAAGCAAAACCCATTCGTATTCCATTATTAGCCGTATGATTGAAGTTATAAGTTTGATAATCAGGAATGTTTAACCCTTTCTGCCTGCAGGCTTCCGCAATGTCTATCCAGCTCATATCCTCCCGAAGTTCAACCCACACGGCAAGTCCTCCCTCCGGAACTTTGAAGCGCACAAATTCACTCAACTCAGTTTTCAGCAATTGGCAAAAGTGATCTCTGCGATCCCTGTAGATTTTCAGAGCCTTTTTGGTATGCCTTTGGTAGTCGCCCTGACGAATCATAAGCGCTATGGATCTTTCTAAAATAGCATCACCTTGCCTATCAATAATTCTTCTGAGGTGTGCTACTTCATCGATAAAATCTTTGGGAGCCACCAAGTAACCAACACGGTAAGCCGGTGCCACAATTTTGCAAATGGCACCCATGTAAATTACCTGCCCCGAACGATCGGCACTGGCCAGAGGAAGCAAAGGTGCATTTCGATAGTGAAAATCATAATCGTAGTCATCTTCCAAAATGGCAAAACCATATTCTTCAGCCAATTGGAGGAGCTCTATTCTCCTTTCCACACTAAGGGTTACAGTAGTGGGGTGATGGTGATGTGAGGTTACGTACACGGCAGTTACTTTTTCCTGCCCACAGAGTTTTCGAAGCTCAGAGGTACGAATTCCCTTAAGATCTACAGAAACTGTTTTGACCTTCGCCCCAGCTTCCAGCATGGTAAGGTTGGCTGCAATGTAGTTGGTCTCGCCTACCACGGCCAGTTCTTTGTTTTTAAAAAGTAGCTGTGAGGCCAGATAAGTCCCCATTTGGCTACCTCTCACAATCATTATGTTGTCCTTATCCACGGCCATCCCTCTGGTTTCCTGAAGAAAACCGGCCAGTGTTTCGCGCAATAAAGCATCGCCATACACCGAGCCGTAGCTTAAATGACGGCTATTATACGACCGGGCAACAAAGCTTCTATAATGTTTAATGATATCATTGACCGGGGCAATTCGCACATCCGGAATACCTTCATCCAGAGTCAGCCCCTGAGGTATATCAGGCAAAACCCTTTTCAAATGAGCTTTGGTATAGAAAGTAAAACCGGAGTGTTTTATACTTCTTCCTTCCGAAACTTCACTTAGTTTATGGGGCAGTACGTTCGGTAAACTTTCGCTCACAAAAGTACCCTGTGATGGCCGTACATCAATCCACCCCTGGCTGAATAGCTCTTCATAGGCAGCTACCACAGTTTTGCGGTGTACTGCAAAACTCTGGGCCATAGCCCTGGTTCCCGGCAACCTGCTACCGGGGCGCAATACACCAGCCTTAATCTGTTGAATAAGTCCATTACTAATCTGGAGGTAGACTGGTAACTCAGTGTCCCGATCGATATTGATTAAATGAGGAAGTGCCACCATAACCGGACTACTCATATATTAAAAACCGGATTACATAAGTAGTCCGATAAATGTAGACATTTAACTGAACAAAACTCAGGTCATGTCAGAATTCAGTAAAAACCCTTTGAACAAAGTGGTTCGAGAGTCGAAACGAGCCCAGTACAACAAAGAACTCATTTACAACATTTTAGACTCTCATTTCATTTGTCAGATCCCCTATGTGTTTGAGGAAACTGCTATAGTAATTCCAACCGCTTATGGGCGAAAAGGAAATACTATACTTATCCACGGTTCGCTTAAAAACCGCATGATGCTCTCTTTATTAAACCAAGAAAAAGTAAGCCTCAATGTTACTCATCTGGACGGCATTGTGCTGGCCAGATCGGTCTTTCACCATTCGGTAAATTATCGATCGGTGAATGTTTTTGGAAAGGCCAGGTTGATTGAAGAAGATGCCGAAAAGATGGAGGCCTTGGAAATAATTACGGAAAACATTATTCCGGGCCGATGGAACGAAGCAAGAATACCTAATCAGAAAGAACTCGATGGTACGCTAGTTATAGCCATAGATATTGAAGATGCTTCTGCAAAGGTCAGGGAAGTTGAAGCAGCTGATGACTCTGCAGACTATGACCTGGATGTTTGGGCGGGCGTATTAGAGCTTGAAGTGCAATCCGGAAGGCTCGTTCCTAACTCAGACTGTAAACCCGGACTACCAGAGCCGCAATCGGCCAAGAATTTTAAATTCTCCAACAACCCGGTGAAACAACCATAAAGCTGAAAAAATAGCTTGAGAAATATATTCATACGAAAGAGAAAATTGTGAGGGGATTGATGATAGGGTTGACGAGGTAGGTAATTAGAGTCTCAATCAAAAAAACTACTCCGCATAATCACATATTTTTGAGGAATGAAGAATGGTATTGAGTATTGAGACCTAAATCTACATGAGATATCTGAATGAATGTGAAATAGCACCCCTACTAAATGCTGGAAAAGTAGTAGAGCAATTCATTGGTGAATTCTATCATCAAGGCTTCAAATGCTATAGATACTTCTCTCTCCAAAAGGATCGACATGGGATTCATCTATTGGTCTTTGAAAAATTTGATGAAAGCGATGAAGGGTTAACAAGCATTTATGATTTTTCAAGCCTTGATCCTGATCAGCTATATGGAAAAGAACATGATTCTTTCCCTTCATTGAATGCAGTCCTATTATATCTTGAGAGTGAATATGAAATATCAAGCGATAAGTTTCTCTTGGCAGGTCAATTGGATCAAGTAGTTGGAATAGGATAAGACAGCACTCTTTCTTACACGCTAGAGGGTGGAGGTGCAACATCAGCGTGACCATCGACAGCAACCGAATCTAAGAATGCCAATGCCACTTCGATGGTTTTGATGTTGGTTGCTTTTTCTCCTGCCTGCCGACAGGCAGGTTCACAATGACGGAATCCGATTGACTTGGCCGTGGGCTATCGACCATGGACAAGACACAGCCAACTTTAAACTTAAAACCTTGAATTTTGAACCAATGGCGATACTGCCCTGCCACCAACAAGCCCTGGCTTATTTCGATTTATAATTGACGATCTTATCCCATAGAACCACCAAGTGACCAAACAAAGCTCTCGAACTATTCATAGCCCGGGGCTGTTGCGATCCTATGAGTTTTAAAACCAAGCCCCTGGTTATTGTAGGGAGTGCAAGAAGTGATAGCAACACCTTAAAACTGGTGAATGAGGTTTTTGCTCCGGGAGAAGCAAATATTATGGACTTGCAAAACTTCTTTTTTGAGGGCTATTCCTATAGTCAGCGCTACCCGGCCAATGATGAATTCAATCAACTGGCAAGGGCCGTGCACGAGTCACAAACTATTGTGTTTGCTACACCGGTGTATTGGTATGCCATGAGCGGAATAATGAAAACCTTCTTCGACAGACTCACGGATTTAACCAAAAGACACAAAGCCATGGGTAAACAACTGGCAGGTAAACATACATTTTTGCTTTCAGTAGGTGCCAGTCCGGAACTCCCTGAAGGCTTTGAAGTTCCTTTCAGGAATAGCTCCATATACTTTGATATGCAATATCAGGGTATGCTCTATCGTGACACCTCTGCCAATAAGTTGCCGAAGAATTTTGAAGACCAAGTATGCCGTTTTCGAAAGAAGGTTTTGAAGTTACTTCACTAACCCTTGCTTATAAGGACGGTTCGTAGGAGTCGATTGGTACTCGGCATTCTCGCTTACAATCATCAAACGGATCGCCATGTCTTAAAGAATTTATTTTATTCCATGTCTGCCGACCTTTAGGCCGGCTCGCAATCACTAAATTCGGTTGGTATGGCAACCTTTGCTTACTAGTCTGACCAGTGGTGTGCCATCAGCGAATGCTTAAATACTCGCTAATTTCCAGATCGTATAATTATCGTATATTTTCGTATTATCCCTTTTAATGCCAACCGTAAAAAAGTCTATTGTCTCAAATGGTTAAAGCTGGTTTAGTGGAGAAGCATGGGACTGAGACGAATTATAGTTATTTATGAAACCATCGAAAAGATTAATACAAAGTATTCAGTGTGCCGCCAATTTAGCATACAAGAATAAGTATACTCTGTATTTTGGACAAAATGAAAAAGGTCTTGGGTTAGAACCTATATTTTCCAAAGGAGATGATCAACAAATCAAATGTTTACAAGAAAAAGTTATTGCAGTCTATACAATCAGACAATGTGTGAGGCATTTGTTGATGTCGTATAATTATCTCAGTGCTTCTTACCTACTTTACGACAAAAGACATAAATCCGCATCGGCCATAATGAGCTATAACTCATGTTATCATACGGCTAAAAGTTTCATGGCACTAAAAGGGGACTTGTCTTTTCAAATCAAACCATCTATTAACATAGCATTCAACCCGAGAGAATCAATCAGATTTCATTTTAAAGAAAGGCAGTCTCAGTGGCATACTGATTACAAAGTATTACAAGAAGATCATACAAAGCTATGGAACAGATTTAGTGAGTATTTTAAAGCACACTCACCACCGGAATATTTCAATCCTATGTTTAAATATTGGTTCCCTCGCAAGTTTATTGGGCAAAAAACGGAAAAAGACTTTGCAAGTAAATCTGATTTTTTAGTCTACACATTAACAAACAATGTATGGGGGCATTATAGGTTTCAAGAAAAAAGGAAGGATTTCTTTCATTGTCTTCAACAGTGTAGACATGATGCGATATATAGAAATCAAGGGTTTGATCTGGAGTCTTACCATTATCTAATAGAAGAAAATAGGGGGTTAAAAATTGGCTCCGAGATATTGAGTACTCCAACCACTCTGATCAAAGAGTTCTCTTTTGAATTCTTCAAGGACATATTAAAAGGCATCATATTTTTGCTCAACAATATTAACGTCACTAAAAAAACTCGAGAGTTCTTACTTGTCTCAATTTACTATCCTCCCTTTGATGAAATTGAAAAAGACAGAAATTTAGAAGAGCAATTTGAACAAATAATGAAGATCGAAAACTGGTTCCGAGAAGCTCGTCCAAAAATGATAAGGTAATTATTAACTTATCGGTCGTAAACAACTCGAGTTTCCAACGGAGATGACTCAAAAGCCGATTTGTAATCGGCATGACTACTTGCCAGCAACAAAGGGATTGCCCGCGTCTCAAACGTTTGCTGCGTCACTTTTGCTCCTCTCAATGATGAAATCCGGTTGGCTTGGCAACCTTTGCTTACTGGTCTGACCACTGGTTCGTGCCATTCCCAACTCTTTATTTCTGATTAGCTCACTACTAGTATATTCTTTGCCAGTGATTTGGAGATTCCCGCCTGCGCGGGAATGACAATCCAAAACACTGATTTCCTATCAACTGATGTCCGCCCCCCTTAATTCCGAAATGGGTGCTAAAAAATGGGGTTTCAGGCCCTGATTTCTGATCACCGATTAACTGATCACCACCTCAGAAACATTACATGTTCCTACGATACTGCCCACCTACCTCAAACAAGGCACTGGTGATTTGACCCAGTGAGCAATACTTACAAGCCTCCATTAGTTCTTCAAACATATTTTGGTTTTGAACAGCGGCTTTCTGTACCCTGTCAATCATTTCTTTGGCCTTTTGAGCATTGCCCTTATGCAGATTGCCCAACATGCTGATCTGGTACTCCTTCTCCTCCGTAGTAGCTCTAATTACCTCTTTGGGTTGAACCGTTGGAGAGCCCTTAGAACTCAGGAAGGTATTCACACCAATAATTGGGAATTCTCCGGTATGCTTGAGCGTCTCGTAGTAAAGCGACTCTTCCTGAATCTTGCTGCGCTGATACATGGTTTCCATGGCTCCTAACACGCCCCCTCTTTCAGTTATTCTATCGAATTCGGCTAAAACAGCCTCCTCTACTAGGTCCGTTAGCTCTTCTATAATGAACGAGCCCTGCATAGGGTTCTCATTTTTAGCCAGCCCCAGTTCTTTGTTAATGATGAGCTGAATGGCCATGGCTCTTCTTACCGACTCTTCTGTTGGAGTTGTAATAGCTTCATCGTAGGCATTGGTATGAAGAGAGTTACAGTTATCGTAAATAGCATACAAGGCCTGTAACGTGGTTCTTATATCGTTGAAGTCAATTTCCTGCGCGTGCAACGATCGCCCTGAAGTCTGGATATGGTATTTGAGCATTTGGGCCCGTGAGTTGGCTCCATACTTATTTTTCAAAGCTTTCGCCCAAATTCTTCTGGCCACACGGCCAATCACCGCATACTCCGGATCTATACCATTGGAAAAGAAGAATGAAAGGTTTGGTCCAAAGGCGTTAATATCCATGCCCCGGCTTAGGTAGTACTCTACGTAGGTAAAGCCATTGGCCAATGTAAAAGCCAACTGGGTAATTGGATTAGCTCCTGCTTCGGCAATATGATAGCCCGAAATAGAAACGGAGTAGAAGTTTCTAACTAAGTGTTCGATAAAGTACTCCTGAACATCGCCCATTAGTCTAAGGGCAAACTCAGTAGAGAAAATACATGTGTTTTGCGCCTGGTCTTCTTTCAGAATATCGGCCTGCACTGTTCCGCGTACTACAGAAAGGGTTTTAGCCTTTATCTGGTTATATACATCGGCCGGTAATACCTGGTCGCCTGTTACCCCAAGCAACATAAGCCCGAGCCCATCATTACCTTCGGGCAGTTCACCCTGATATTGCGGTCTGGCTACTCCTTTTTCTTTATAAATGGCTTCAATCTTGGCATTTACTTCATCTTCCAGACCATTCTCCTTGATGTAGATTTCGCACTGCTGGTCAATGGCTGCATTCATAAAGAAGCCTAAGAGCATTGGAGCCGGACCATTGATGGTCATTGAAACCGATGTGGTCGGATCGCACAAATTGAAGCCTGAATAGAGCTTTTTAGCGTCATCCAAGCAGCAAATACTTACCCCTGAGTTACCAATTTTTCCATAAATATCCGGCCTGTAGTCGGGGTCGTTACCATAAAGGGTCACGGAATCGAATGCCGTGGAAAGCCTTGCGGCCGGCATGCCCAAGCTCACATAATGAAAGCGTCTGTTGGTTCTTTCCGGGCCACCTTCTCCCGCGAACATACGGGTAGGATCTTCGCCTTCTCTTTTGAAAGGGTAGATTCCCGCGGTGTATGGAAACTCTCCCGGCACATTTTCCTGCAAAGACCAGCGAATTACATCGCCCCAGCTTCTGAATTTAGGCAGTGATACTTTCGGTATTTGAGTATGCGATAACGATTCGGTATGGGTCTTAATTTTAATTTCCTTGTCACGAACCTTGAAGGAATAAACAGGGTCCGAATATTTTCTTTTCTTTTCTTCCCACTGCTCAATGAGTTGCCAGTTGTAAGGATCGAGGTCCATTTTGACTTGCTCAAAAGATTCTTGTAGGCCTTTAATCAGCCTATCGCGGTCTGCAATGGTAGAGTCTTTTAGGGTATCGATAGACCTCTGGAGTCCATATAGTTTATCTGCTACCTCGGCCTGTGTTAGTGCTGTGGCATCGTATGCCCGGTTTGTTTCGGCAATTTCAGAAAGGTATCGGGTTCGGTTAGGCGGAATCACATAGACCTTCTCCGACATTTCATTGGTAATCTCAAAAGTAGACTTTAGATCGGCCTGTGTTTTCTCCACAATCTTATCCATAATAGACTTGTAGAGCGAATTCATGCCCGGATCGTTAAATTGGGACGCAATGGTGCCAAACACCGGCATATCGTCAATTTTGGCGTTCCAAAGCCCGTGATTACGTTGGTACTGTTTTTTTACATCGCGCAAGGCATCGAGAGCACCACGTTTGTCGAATTTGTTGAGGGCAATTATGTCGGCAAAGTCGAGCATATCTATTTTCTCCAACTGTGTTGCTGCTCCATACTCCGGTGTCATTACATAAAGAGAAACATCGGAGTGATCGAGAATTTCCGTATCGCTCTGACCTATGCCTGAGGTCTCTAAAATAATGAGATCATATTCCGCGGCCTTCAGCACCTGAACCGCCTCGCGCACATGCTTGGACAAGGCCAGGTTGGACTGGCGCGTAGCCAGCGAGCGCATATATACCCGCGGGTTGTTAATGGAGTTCATGCGAATTCGGTCGCCCAACAGGGCTCCACCCGTTTTTCGCTTGGAAGGGTCTACCGAGATAATACCAATGCGCTTTTCCTTAAAGTCGATCAAAAACCTTCTTACCAATTCATCGACCAACGATGATTTTCCGGCTCCTCCGGTTCCGGTTATTCCGAGCACCGGTGTCTTTACCGCCTCTGCCAGTTGGTGAACTTTATCCAGTTCAGGTTTAGATTCTTCCGGGTAGTTTTCTGCAGCCGATATAACTCTGGCTATGGATTTTACATCTTTTTCTTTTAAGTGATTTACCTCTCCGTTTAAGTTTTGTCCGGTAGGAAAATCGCACTGCTTCACCATGTCATTTATCATTCCCTGCAATCCCATGGCGCGGCCATCGTCCGGTGAATAAATGCGCGTAATGCCATAGTCCATTAGCTCTTTTATTTCTTCCGGAAGAATTACTCCTCCACCCCCTCCAAAGATTCTAATGTGTCCGGCACCCTTCTCCTTGAGTAAGTCATACATATACTTGAAGTACTCGTTATGTCCCCCTTGGTAAGACGTCATGGCTATGGCCTGGGCATCTTCTTGAATTGCCGTGTTCACCACTTCCTCCACGCTACGGTCGTGTCCGAGGTGAATTACCTCGCAACCGGTGGCCTGAATAATTCTGCGCATAATATTAATGGCCGCATCGTGACCATCGAACAATGAGGCGGCAGTAACAATTCTAATCTTATTCTTGGGTTTATAAGGAGCTACTTCTTGCATATATCATCCATTTCTAGAATGGCAAATTTAGCCAAAATGAGACTTTTTCCTAACACTTGTTAGGATAGCTTTTTACACCGCTCATTAAAACGGTTAAAACCATTGGTAGGCTTTAATCTCTCTTACTTTAACTTTTGCAGAGCCCGTTGGTTTTCGGGCAAATGAATAGATTCTACTATGTTTTGCTTTTCGAATTCTGTGAGTCGCCAGCTCAGCGAGGCCCTGTTGAGGGTTTGATAGGTGTATTGAAACTCTACCCTTTTGAGATGATCTCCAAAAATCTCTTTGGTGAGTTCATACCACTGGTCGTTCTTTATGGTCTGCACCTTATCCCAACTCTTGTAAACCGACTGTATTGGGGAGAAGAACCGCTCCATTACGTTTTGTGGTTCGGGCGCGGTAAGCTCGTCTTCTTTGCTGGAATCGCGAATGGTAATGAACACCACCTCGCTGGTATTTTCCATAATCCACTCTTTGAACACATTGAGAAAAATAAGTCCGTCTACAATCCCATAATTATCAGAAATACCGGCATCGGCAATTTGAATAGGCGGTTCGGTGGGCAAGGTTATGGTGGGCACCACATAGGGAAAAGTAGCACTCATTCGAAGGGCCGTAAGAAACCGCAAACTATCGGGCTGATGTTCCCTAAGCAGCGACCTGAAATCTACGCCTTGTACAATGGTATTTTCCTCATCGCGGTAGTTCAAAAAGCTTACCGGATGTGGCGAAATATAGAGTTTACGACCATCATTGGTAATAAGAGGGCTCACCAAAAGTGCAGGAATCTCTCCCCTGTATTCGGGCGAACGATAATCGGCCAGAGGCCTGTCTAGTGCCCCATTGAGGTTCTTGGCTAGGTTCTGTTCAAACGTATGGCCTCGTTCTACTTTGTATCGCTGCCCGGCATATTCGAACGATTTTACTTTCAGGAAAATATCGTTGATGAGCAGCTTGAAAATTAAAGGATTTAAAATCTGGTTGCCTATCTCGTGCCGATGGATGCTATTCCGAGGATCGTTGCCCAACCAGAAAAGCTCGCGATAAAAGGCAGCGCCAATTAACCCTCCTGAAGCTCCTGTAATGAGAAACGTTTCGTTCATCAACTGCCCTTGCTTTACGGAATCTATATGTTGCAACACATTGGTGGTCCATAATGCAGAACGTTGCCCTCCACCACTAACAGCAATCAGGTGCATTTTGGGCTTCTCTTGCCCTGTTTTGGCTTTCCAGTTATTGAGCATATCCAGCCAATAGGCCTTGGAGGCTTCAATATCGTCTTTGCCGGAAATCTCATGGATTTCGTCCAGGTTGTAGGGAGTTTTTCCAACGGTATAGTCTATTCCATAGGCCGGATAACGATAGCCCCAGTTAAACTCACTAAAGAGCAGGTTAAAAATAATAAGCAAACCAATGGCTGCCGTAACTACCCAGGACCGCAACCAGTAGCTCAGAGCTCCTGTAGCCATAATAATTACCGTGAGCAACAGCACACTGGAGGCCGCTGCCGGAATTTGAAATGCCCTAGACTCCTGAAAAAGACCCAGACCAAAAACAGTGACAATTAGAAAACTCTCTGCAATAATGGCGTTGCGCTGGTTTTGCTTAAAAATGCCAAGAATAGCCACCCGGTCGTAGTACTTTTCGAAACGCTTGGTGGAAAAAAATCCGAGCCTAATGGACACGTAATGGTCGCAACGCACATTGCCCCTGCGCAGCCTTTGCAACTGCCGAAAGGCATTGCGCTTCTGGCTGATGCCGGCCTTAATTTGCTTGCGGGCCTTTTTGCGCATTACGGCCCGAATATCGCGGTTAGTAAGTGTAAAGTAGCTAAAGAGCAACACCAGCATAATTACGAACCCTGTAAATAAACCAAGCAATGAGTTGGCTATTTCACCAGTGCTGTACAGACCGTAATCGCGCTGAAACTGAATAATTTTTACCACATAGAAGGTCATGAAACTGAGTGGTAAAATGGAGTTGTTCAGGCAAAAGTGAGTAAAGGGCCTTGGCAGGGTGCCAAGAAAAGGAAAACGGAATCCGTCAAGAATGTAAGAAGTGATGTTAAAAGCCATGGAAAACCCGGCCAGGCTGAGCCCCATAATAAAAAAGCCCCAAAACCCTACCGAATCGAGGTATATTGGATCGAGAAACAAATAGGGAATGCCCAAATTTTTACCGAAACCACCGGCCACAGTAGAAAACAAGAAAAACCAGTAGAGCAATAAAAACTGATTGTGCTTTATGTGCACCACCAGGAGTTTGATAGGAAAGCTGTGAAAAATAGCGTTTAATGCTTTCAATCCTTTTGTTTTTTGGAGCCCTTGTACAACTCGTACTTCAGTAATCTACATTCAATTTTTGCATTGTAAAAGGGAATTCGTGCAGAGGTTCTCAAACCAATGCTTTTGGCCAGGTTCATGTTTCCTGTAAATATAAAACCGGTATAGCCCTGACACTTCTGCTTGAAGAAATCACCGATTTGCCTGTATACCTCCAGTAGCTTCTCTTCTTCTCCCAGTCGTTCACCGTACTCAGGGTTAATCATAATTACTCCCGGCTCTTCCGGCATTTGTGTCTCTCGAAAATCACAAAGCTGAAAATCGATCAGTTCTTCAACACCGGCCGTTTTGGCATTCGCCCTCGCAGCTTTAATGGCATCGCGGTTCATGTCTGAGGCCACAATTTTAAGCCCGGGAGCCGGTGCCTTCATTTGCAATTTGGCTAAGCGCTGATAGCCTTGCCACGACTCTTCATCATAGCCCTTTATGTGCATGAAACCAAAGTTTTCTCTTTCCAGCCCGGGGGCTTTATTGATAGCGAACAGAGCGGCTTCTATAGCCAAAGTACCACTACCACACATAGGGTTTACGAAGGGTGTCTGAGCATCCCACTCGCTGGCCCTTATGGTCGAAGCGGCTAAAGATTCAATCATTGGAGCTTTAAAGGGCAGTTTTCTGTAACCGTGTTTGGCTATGGTTTCACCGGAGGTATCGAAGTAAATCCTTACTTTATCTTCTTTCCAGTAAATGTGAATAACCGTTCGATCTTTGTTGGGACCCGAATCCGGGCGTTTGCCGGTTTTTTCTACCATGCGGTCTACAATGGCATCTTTCACCCTCACGTTGGCAAACCTATCGTCTCGAATGGTATCGTTTTTAACATAAGAGGTAATGCTAAAATAGCCATCTGCATGCAAATACTTTTCCCACGGAATAGCTCGCACCCTGCTGTACAAATCGTTGGCATTTTTGGCAGGGAAACGCTGTATCTGATAAAGCACACGGCTTCCTGTTCGCAACCACATATTCAGCCGCAGGCAATCGTCCATATAACCCACGGTTTCTACTTCAGAAATATTGGTGGAAACTACCTCAAACCCCAACGCTTCAATTTCGCTAGCCAGCCAGGGGCTTTGCTCGGGAAAACAGGTAACTACTATGGCCGATTTGTAAGGAAAAACTGCGCTACTCATTGGGACGAAATACGGAAGAATTGATGGATTTAAAAAACCAACTATGCCCATGCCTTATCCTTATGTTGTTGGAATAGGAAGCCTTCAGTCGTAGTTAAGTGTTGTGTCTCCCTGTCGTCATAAACAGTACCTCCATAGCTTAATCAGCCTAAGTCAGGGTAAGAAAACCAAGGCAGGCAGAACATATTTTCCTACTTATCATTTTGAACTTGCCCAAAGAACAGCCAAGGCCTCAAACTCAATATGAAAAGTCTATATAAAGCGTCTGAAAACAACTCTGTTGCCATTAAAAAGAATTGCGAGCCCTCTCCTTTTCAGGCTGGCTTTAGGGCTGGCTTCGGTCTTTATTTCTTCACCCAATGGTAATGGAAAGACCGGTTCAATTGAAAA
Organism: Roseivirga thermotolerans; assembly: GCF_014653175.1. Taxonomy (GTDB): domain Bacteria; phylum Bacteroidota; class Bacteroidia; order Cytophagales; family Cyclobacteriaceae; genus Roseivirga; species Roseivirga thermotolerans. Next base: position 103,251 of record NZ_BNAG01000002.1, on the reverse strand, counting down.
TGGTCAAATTCACTCGAAAGTGACAATCCAAATTTCTTTTTCATTCTTACCCTCTTAACTTCGCGTTCCAATTAAAAGACATCAAATGAAAACCTGGTTTACCTGCAAAGTCAAATATCAAAAAGAGGACGAGCACGGCCGATTGAAAAATGTAACTGAGGCCTACCTGGCCGATGCCCTTTCGTTTACTGAAGCTGAAGCCCGAATTTATGAAGAGATGGGACAGCGGGTAATGGGCGAGTTTGCCGTAACCAGTATTGCTAAGAGTAAAATAGTAGATGTTTTTGAGTATAAAGATGCCGATCAATTTTACCAGGCCAAGGTATCTTATATGGTGGCCGATGCAGACAGTGGCAAGGAGAAGAAAGTAACTAATATAATGCTGGTTACAGCTCAAGATGTAAAGATGGCCTATGAGCGCATTCATGAAAGCCTGAACAACATGTTGGTCACCTTTGTGGTACCGGAGGTTAAAGAATCTCCGATTCTTGAGGTTTTTCATCACTATAAAGACGAAGAAAAGCTTCCTGAAGGTAACTTCAGACCTGTAGCCGAAGTAGAAGCCGAGAGCGTTCATGCCCAAGAAGAAGACGAAGATGAACAAGACATTTAACTCCATAGACCTTTCCATATTCGATTGCCTGAGTGCCAAGCTCAAAGGACAGGGCATTGAAATGGTTGCCCATAGCGGTTATTTGAGCAAAAATGGCATTTCACTCGACTATGCTTTTGACCCTTCGGCACAAACCCTAAGTATACAAAACCTAAAAGTGGGCTTCCCTGCCTCTATGATTGGCATGAATGAGGAGAAAATCATGGGAATATTGGAAAAAGCCATTGAGGAATGTAGGGGTTAGTTAATTTTATAGGTCGTGTACCAAAAGGTACCCGCCAATTTTAACCAGACCCTTTTTCAGTGACCTCAAAGCATTCGGGCGAATTATCAGAAATATGGTCCAGACAGTGGAAAGAAAAGCTGTTTGAACCGGTAGACAATGCCTTTCTTCTGTTGTTTAGGGTACTGTTTGGTGGCATCATGTTTTGGGAGGTAACGCGTTACTTCCGCTACGGGTGGATCTACAGGTATTGGATTGAGCCGTACTTTAACTTTAGCTATGCACCCTTTAACTTCAAGCCACTACCGGAAGATTACATGTTTATTCTATGGCTCATTCTGGGGCTTTTAGCTCTTTTTATTGCCATCGGTTTTCTCTATCGCGTTTCGGCCGGTTTGTTTTTCCTTCTCTTTACTTATACCTATCTGCTGGAACAGGCCCGCTATCTGAATCATTTCTATTTGGTGGTACTTATAAGCTTTCTGCTCATTTTTCTGCCTGCGCACAAAGGATTCTCCGTTGACAGCCTGATTTGGAAAAAACTGCGCAACAGAACGGCTCCACTGTGGACACTCTGGCTCTTAAGGTTCATTATAGCAGTGCCGTATTTCTTTGGAGGCGTTGCCAAACTCAATCCAGACTGGCTGCAGGGCTATCCACTAGCCATGTGGCTTGACCCTGATTTCCCCATCTTAGGCACCTATTTCGAAGAACAATGGATGGTTCTGTTCATTTCATATAGTGGCTTGCTGCTAGACCTGCTCATTGTGCCCTTTTTACTTTGGAAAAAGTCGCGATGGCCGGCATTTATACTCATTACTGCCTTCCACCTAATGAACTCTCAACTCTTTAGCATAGGCATATTTCCGTGGTTTATGATTGGTGCCACTACTATATTCTTTGCTCCTGACTGGCCCAGAAAGCTTTTCGTGCGCTTAAAGCTAGCTCGTCCGGCTGCACTTGAAACCGCCCATGTAATGCCGGGTGTTCGCAAAAGAAAGCTCGTTCTCTGGGCATTGGCCATTTTTGTAACCTTACAGCTTGTTCTTCCATTCAGGCATTGGTTTATTCCCGGTAATGTGCACTGGACCGAAGGAGGACATCGGTATGCCTGGCATATGAAGCTTAGAAGTAAATCGGGCGAAACCAATTTTATCTTGGAAAACAAGGCCAATGGGGAGCGCATACTGGTTGACCTGAGAGGCTACCTGAAAGAATGGCAAATTAATGATATGGAAGGCAAACCTTATATGATTTGGGAGTTTGCCCAGTTTCTGAAGCAAGAATACGCACTGATGGATATGGATGTAATGGTTTTTGCGCAGGCTACTGCATCGCTCAACGGCAGAAAGCCACAACTCATTATTGACCCTACGGTAGATCTGGCCAACGTAAAACGTCCGTGGTGGGGATGGGCCTGGTGGTACTTACCCCTGGAAGAGCCACTTAGAAAGAAGTGGTGAGGTGAGTCTGAAAGCAACTTACCGACAGAATTAAGGCTAAAATTATAGTTTTAAAATATTGAACTGTGGAATATGGCTTATCTTTTTAGCAAATCAACCGATTGACATTTAGCGACTTAAGGAAATACTCCTATTCCCCTCCAAACTTAGTGCCCACCGGAGGTCTGTAAGCCTGAAAAGGAATCTTTAGCAGATTACCCATTTCATCATTCTCTTTCGGGTCCATATGGGTATCGATGCCGTACTTCAATTCCCGGGTATCATCTACCTGAGCAAAAGTGCCGAAAATGCGATCCCAAAAGGAAAAGATATTTCCGTAGTTGGTATCGGTAAGTGGTTGTGTATAATGGTGATGTACCTTATGCATGAGTGGAGTCACAAAAACCCAAGATAAAGCCCTATCCACCGATCTCGGCATGTTAATATTGGCGTGAGTAAGGTGTGCAAACAGCACCGACATACTCTGGTAGAACATGATGATCCACATAGGTGCCCCCACAATAATTGCGGCCAAAATAGTGAACCCTATTCTGAACACGGTTTCTCCGGGATGATGACGCAGCCCTGTAGTTACATCTACCGTAGTGTCGGTATGGTGAACCAAATGAAATTTCCACATCCATTTAACCTTGTGTTCTGTCCAATGCACAAGGTAAGCCCCTATTAAATCGAGAAGAAGTACACCAACTACCAGTTGAGCCCAAAGAGGAAGGTCTATAATATACAATAATCCAAAATGGTTGGCAGCCACCGTATCTGAAGCATACAATAGTGCTCCTGCCAAACCAAACCCAATAATCATAGTGGTGAGGGTAAAGAAAAGGTTAATTCCGGCATGACGAATCTTCTTGTATTGAAAGCGAAAAAGGGGCAGCGTTCCTTCCAGTATCCAAAAGACCACTATACCACCAATTAAGATCCCCGCCCGAAATTCGGTGGGTATATCAGCAAAGAAGTTTACCAGATTTTCCATTCATCAGATTTTCATCTGGCCAATTTAAAAAAATTGTCGGTTGCACTTGTTTCGAATCACTCATCCACTATTTTTGCCGCTATCTATAATCAGTCTAAATAAAATTAAGTGAGAAAGTTTAAGAACTTCTGCCGCAACTACCACCGAGACATTGCCTACTTTTTTGTAGGGCTCATTCTAGCCTTTTCTATTTCGGGAATAGCACTGAACCACAGGAGAACCTTTAACTCGCGTCAATACACCCTCAGTTCGGAACCTCTTACGCTAAACCTGCCGGACACTGAAGAATACAACGATGAGTTAGTGAAATCACTAATTCCGCAGACAGGTGTCGGCAACGAATACCGCAACTTTAGAATACAAAACGGTAACCTAAGAATCTACTTTCAAGATGCTATGGCAGAGGTAAGTCTGGAAAACGGAGAAGGTACTCTGGACTTTTTTGGCCGAAGATATGGACTGGCCGAAATGGCCGACTTGCACCAAACCACCAACTCGGCCTGGATATGGTATTCCGATATTTTTGGTGGCGCCATGATCATCATTGCGCTAACGGGTATGTTCATTGCCAGTGGTAAGTATAGCTTTAAGAAAAGAGGTTGGTGGCTGGCCCTTGCCGGAGTGGCTTTCCCTTTGGTTTTCCTCTTTTGGCTGGCTTGAAAAATTTGATTTCAAACAAGTTTAATCGACTTCAAATTCTGATTTAACCAGTACTCCATCAATTTTTTGATTCATTTTCAAAACAGAGGGAGGTAGAAATCATTTCCCAATAATCACTTTTTAGTTAGCTTGGTAAAATGAAACGATTCATTCTTACCTCTATACTACTGGGGCTTCTATCGGTTGGTGTATATAGCCAAAAGCACTACGAAAGGTTAGCCACCATTGATGTGCAACACTATCGTTTTGAACTACAACTAACAGATGTAAATGACCAAATTACAGGCATTGCTCACGTAACTGTTCATTTCTTAAAAGATAGCCCGGACTTTCACTTTGACCTGGTGAACGAAAACAACGGAAAAGGAATGAAAGTAAACGTGGTAATGGCCAATAGCAAACGTATTGATTTTAGCCACAAAAACAACCAACTTACTCTTAACTATCCGGCAAAATCGGGAGAAAGGGTCACCTTTCTCATAGCCTATGAAGGAGTTCCTGCTAACGGTCTGATTATTTCTAAAAACAAGTATGGCGACCGCACCTTTTTTGGTGACAACTGGCCTGATCGCGGAAAGCACTGGCTGCCCATTGTGGATCACCCTTCTGACAAAGCTACGGTGGAGTGGATTGTGACAGCCCCTGCACATTATCAGGTTATTGGCAACGGAAAACTGGTTGAGCGATCGAACATCGATGACAAGTTAACCCTTACTCATTGGAGATCGGAAGTGGCCATTCCTACTAAAGTAATGGTTATTGGAGCTGCCCGGTTTGCGATTCAAAATAGCGGAGATATTTATGGCATTCCAATTTCTGCCTGGGTGTATCCGCAAGATCGGGAAAAAGGCTTTCATGACTATGCCCTTGCCCTACCCATCACCGATTGGTTCATTAACCATGTTGGCCCCTACCCCTTTTCCAAACTGGCCAACGTACAATCTAAAACACAGTTTGGCGGAATGGAGAATGCCTCCAATATCTTCTATTCCGAAAACTCTGTAAACGGGCAGCGCACCTCTGAAGGATTAATTGCTCATGAAATAGCCCACCAATGGTTCGGCAACTCAGCCTCTGAAGCCAACTGGCATCATGTATGGCTGAGCGAAGGCTTTGCTACCTACTTTACTAACCTGTACATGGAGCAGAAATATGGACGCGACAATTTTGTGCAGCGTGTAAAAGAGCAGCGCCAGCAAATCATTGATTATAGCAAACAAAGCCGAGTGCCCGTTGTAAACAAAGCCATAGAAGATTATATGCAACTGCTCAATACCAACTCTTATCAAAAAGGCGGCTGGGTATTGCACATGCTCAGAAAAGAAGTGGGCGATGAACTGTTTTGGCAAGCCATCCGCACCTATTATGCCAGGTACAAACTAGCCAACGCCTATACCGAAGACCTCAGAAAGGTATTCGAAGAAGTCAGTGGACTGGACTTGGCGCAATTCTTTAAGCAGTGGATAATGCAAGCCGGACAACCGAAGATAGAAGCCACATGGACCTATAAAAACGGAAAGTTGGAAATGGAAATCAACCAGCGCCAACAGGAAGAGTTTTTATTTGATCTGGAAGTGAAAATCACCTACCCCAACGGACAGTCGGAGCTCCGCAAAATTCCGGTACACCAAAAACAGATGGTATGGTCTCCCGAACTGAGTACCCGACCTTCAAAGATTGAGTTAGACCCTAATAGCTGGCTACTTTTTGAAGGCCAACTGACCGAAAAATAGATTATGTGATAGCACCTGACCAGAAGGCCCTCTGAAGCACTTACAATGATCAGTAGTTGCTTCAGGTGGCCTTTAATACAGTCTAATTCCAAAAAAGAGAAGGATAAAATACCTGAAACTACTCAGGCAATGGCAATAATACGCTCCATCTTACCTGCGAAAGCAATGGAATGATTAACTTCCTTTCCCATTAGCTCTTTACCTATGGGCGATACGGGGGAAATAACAAAGACATCTTTACCCCCTACGGTTATTTTTCCCAACGAAACGGCAATGTAGAAAAGCACCGTTGATGTACGGACCAACGAACCCTGGATAATTTTGGAAGCACTATGCTCTACGTTGAGGCTTTCCAGCACTTTACGCATCTGACGAGCATCGTCCAATTGTTCACTTACCTTCTCCTGCTCTAACCCAACCATTTCGCGAGAAGTCTCATACTTATCGCCCATTGAGCTTTTTGTATCTGAGGCTGCAGACTCGCTCAGGCTTCTGAGCTCGGCCTCCAAGGTATTGATGCGTGCACCGACTTTCTCCGAACACATTCGGAAAACGTCCCTTTTCAACTCCAACATGGTGCAAAGAAATGAAATAGTTTTGAGATTTTTTATAAGCCTTACTGCAGCCCAATTAAAGTTTTTACTAAGCCGGTCTGAGCCTCAAATAAACGCCTAAACATCTGCATAAAGACTTCCAGAACTTAGCGATACTTTTCCATACCCGCTTGCCATTATAGCCTCATATTTTAAGAACACTCCCTTCCAAAGGAATCTAATTTAGACTAGTCCGCAACCTAAAATAACCTGAGTTCGATGTAAGGAAGTAGTAAGATGTCCCCCTTAGGACATCATTGCGGAATTTTCCTCTGAAAACTTCACATACGCAAAGGAAAATATCCGCAATCTCATTTAGACTCTGTTGAGATACCGACAAAACAGGCCTTTTTGAGAGTTTAAGGCCTGTTTTTCCGGCATGACGTTCTTTTCTTACATCGAACTCAGGTTAAAATAATTAACTCATGGTATGACAAAAGCACGGCTTTAAAGTATTGAACAGCCTGGTTCAGTTACTCACAGCGCGGCTGAAAACCTGAAACACATGGCTTCTGTGAAAACAGTGATATGAGCCGTCAAGAACGGTTATTGTATTCATTTATACAGTTCCACCTTCTTACCGGCAGCGCACCTTGTCTGGCAGTAATTCAAATGCGCAAAGAAGGGGCTCAGGCAAAACACTTTCTTTCAGCCTGTACACCATCCTGTCAGCCATTTGGATATACCCCATTTATTGCTGGTTCTTACTCAAAAAAAGATTGTTGTTCGTTCAGGAGCTGCTCCAATCTTTTTCAAAAGGTGATTGGCCATCTTTATGCAGTAAGGTATGGTTGACCTGCCTTCTGTAAATGCATTTTTAGTATATTGAAACACCTAGTGTAATGCCTATGCTATACGAACTCATTTACAGAAGTACGGCCAGTTCCGGACTTAGCGAAAAAGATTTTAATGACATACTTTCTACTGCCAGAAGCTTCAACGAAGCCAACCATATTACAGGCTGTTTGCTCTTTCATGGTGGGCAGTTTTTACAAATACTGGAAGGAGAATTCCAGGTTTTACTCGATTTATTCGATCGGATAAAACATGACCCACGCCACTACGATGTATTGCTACTGCATATGAAGGAAAGTGAGTACCGCATTTACCCCAACTGGACGATGGCCTTTAAAACACTGGACGATAAAAACCTGAAAGATCACTCCGGAGTAACCGAGTTTACCGAAATTGACTCTGAAAAGAAAGAAAGCACAATAGCCAAGAGCCTCTTTACAGCATTGAGTAGCCAAATAGTAAAAGACTAAAACCGTGCGGCCATCAGCAGACTTAAATCTTTGTATGGCAGGTTAAATCGCTTGGCAATTTCCAGATGTGTTGTACAGCCTTTGTAGGCATAAATACCCTGGCTAAACCAACTGTACGCATACATCATATCATCAATTCCACCTGTTTCGGCCAATTTAAGCAGCACGGGAGTAAGTATGTTGCTGAGGGCTGTAGTGGCTGTTCTTGCAGCTCTGGAAGCAATATTCGGCACACAATAGTGAATCACATCAAACTTTCTGAATACCGGTTCATCGTGCGTGGTAATCTCAGAAGTTTCTATACAGCCGCCCTGATCTATGGAAACATCAATTATAACCGAACCGGGTTTCATACTAGCTACCATTTCTTCAGTTACTACGCATCGGGCTCTGCCTTTTTCGGCTCTAAGCGCTCCTATCACTACATCGGCCGAGAGTAGAGACTGACTCAGCGTGACACTATCTATTACCGCAGTAAAAGCCTGATTACCCAGCTTGTGCTTTATTCTTCTGAGCTTGTAAATTTCGTTGTCGAAAATACGCACTTCTGCCCCCAATCCTAAGGCAGCTCTGGAGGCATATTCTGCCACAGTACCTGCTCCTAAAATAATTACGCGTGTGGGTGGTACTCCTGTTATACCTCCCAGAATGATTCCTTTTCCGCCATTGGCTGTGCTCAGATACTCTACCGCTATGGGTATGGCCAAACTGCCGGCCAGTTCGCTCATTGCATTCACTATAGGCAAGCCTCCGGCTTTGTCTTGAAGCAACTCAAAACCCAGTGCACTGATCTTCTTTTTATTAAGCGCTTCGTAATAGGCAGCCGAGGTATTGGCTAGTTGCATGGCCGAAAATACCGTAGCCCCTGACTTCATCAGGTCAATTTCTTCACTGGTTGGTGGTTCTACCTTCACAATAAGGTTTGCTTCAAAAGCCTCTTTCTTAGAGTACACAATATTGGCCCCGTTTTCAGCATACTCTGCATCTGAAAAATGAGCATGTTCGCCCGCTCCTTGCTCCACCTGCACCTCATGGCCATTAGCTACCAGTATACCCACTGCGGCTGGAGTAAGACTTACCCGGTTTTCTTGAAAAGACACCTCTTTGGGCACAGAAATGAGCATGTTTTTAGCCCCGGATTTTACCTTGAGTAATTGCTCCTGAGGATATAAACTACCCTCTTTAGCCAATTGAGCAAACCCTGTTTTTTCCTTACCTGCCATTATGCGTTAATGTAAATTCTCGTTGTTCGTTACCTAAGTCTTCAATACGTATAGCCAAATGCCTTTCGGGCAACAAGTTACCTATTTTCTGTGGCCATTCGATCAAACATAAATTGCCGGAATCGAAGTATTCTTCTACCCCAATGGCCAAAGCCTCTTCAGGATGTTTCAGGCGATAAAAATCGAAGTGGTAAATCGAATCTCCTGATAATGTCAGGTATTCGTTGACGATAGAAAATGTTGGGCTTTGCACCGTATCTATTACTCCTAGTACCTGACCGATAGCCTTAGAAAGTGTTGTTTTCCCGGCTCCCATTTCTCCATTCAATACCCAAATCTTTTCACCTCCGGCCCATTCAACCATCTTGGAGGCCAATTCAGGGAGGTCTCCCACACTGTTTGCCTTTAGCTTCATTCTCCTGCTTTAAGCCCTCTTCGAAATTAATGAAATAAAAGGAATTATCATTTCTTCTAGCGATACGCCACCATGCTGAAAAGTATCTCTGTAATACTTAACGTAGTGATTGTAATTGTTCGGGTAGGCAAAGAAAGTATCGTCTGTAGCAAATACATACGAGGTAGACACATTGGGTTTTGGCAAATGGAGCTCTTCTGGTTTTCGTACCTCAAAAATTCCGTCAGTACCATGGTAGCCCAAATTCTTACCCTGCTTATAACGAAGGTTAGTATTCACATTTCTGTCGCCAGCAATTTTAAAAGGGCGTTTCACTCTGTAAGTGCCATGGTCTGTAGTAATCATTACCCGCAAACCCTTATCTGCAATGAGCCGCAGCAAATCGAACAAAGGAGAGTGCAGAAACCACGACTTGGTCAGCGACCTGTAGGCCGCTTCATCGGCCGCCAATTCTTTAATCATTCGAATGTCTGTTCTAGCATGCGACAACATGTCTACAAAGTTGTAGACCACTACGTTGAGCTGGTTGTTAAGCAGGTTATTGAAGTTATCGTTGAGTTGCTTACCCTGATTAGCATGGATTATTTTGTGATAGCTCGTTTTAACATTCAGTCGATGCTTCTTAAGGTTCTCCTTTAAAAATGCCTCCTCATTGTTGTTCTTGCCTTCTTCGCTGTCATCGTCATGTACCCACAATTGCGGATACTTCCGGCTCATGGCCAGAGGCAGTTCACCGGAAAAGATAGCATTTCGGGCATAGGCTGTCGTTGTTGGCAATATAGAATAGTAGGCTGTTTCTTCCATCAGGTTGAAATAGCCAAGAATATCGCGCTCAATAATTTTCCACTGGTCGAACCTCAGGTTATCGATAATAATGAGAAAGGCCGGAGAGTCGTTAAGGGCAGGAAACACCTTATTGGCAAGCAATTGGTGCGACATTAGCGGTCTATCAGCCTCCGGATTATTAAGCCATTCCGAATAGTTTTCGGCCACAAAACGGGCAAAATTAGCATTAGCCTCTACTTTCTGCATTTCCAGAACCTCCGCCATACTCTTGTTTTCCGTCCCCTCAATTTCCAGTTCCCAATACACCAGCTTTTTATAGATTTCGGCCCATTCGTGGTGGTCGATCCAGTCATTGACCTTCATGCTGATATTCCTGAAATCTTGCTGATAATGTAGGTTGGTTCGTTCGCTCACTAGTCTGCGATTGTCCAGCAGTTTCTTTACCGAAATAAGTATCTGATTGGGGTTAAGTGGCTTTATGAGGTAATCGGCAATTTTAGCACCAATAGCTTCTTCCATTATGTGTTCTTCCTCGTTTTTGGTAATCATAACCACAGGAAGAGCCGGACGGCTTCCTTTAATATAGCTCAGTGTTTCCAGGCCCGTCATACCCGGCATATTTTCATCTAAAAAAACAAGATCAAAGGGTTTTTGCTCCACCGCCTCAATGGCATCGGCACCACTGGTTACGGGTGTCACATCATAGCCTCTGTCTTTTAGAAAAAGGATATGCGGTTTCAGCAGATCGATCTCGTCATCAGCCCACAAAATGTTATATCTTTGCATGAATCAAAATTGAGAAGAAGCTCGAATTTAAGAGAATTAAAGCACAAAGTTTGAACAAGCGGAAGATAATCAATGACCCGGTCTACGGGTTCATCACCATCAGAAATGAGCTGATTTTCGATATTATAAACCACCCTAGTTTTCAACGCCTCAGACGTATTAAACAAATGGGGTTGGCAGAGTTGGTTTATCCCGGTGCTCACCACACTCGGTTTCACCATGCGCTGGGTGCTATGCACCTCATGTCTATAACCCTGGACAACCTGAGAAACAAAGGTGTAGAAATTTCAGAAAGTGAATATGAAGGTGCTCTTATTGCCATTTTGTTACACGATGTGGGCCATGGCCCCTTCTCTCATGCTCTGGAATTTAGCCTACTGGAAGATGTACCGCACGAACACCTGAGCCGCATAATTATTTCGCGGCTGAATCAGGAGTTTAATGGTGCACTCACAATGGCACTCGATATATTCAACGGCAGTTGTCACAAACCCTTTCTACACCAACTGGTTTCCAGTCAGTTAGACATAGACCGACTCGACTACCTAAAACGCGATAGCTTCTTTTCCGGAGTATCAGAGGGGACCATAGGGGCCGACCGCATCATTAAAATGCTCGATGTAAAAGACGGCCAACTGGTGGTAGAGGAAAAAGGAATTTACAGCATAGAAAACTTTTTGAGTGCCAGACGCCTTATGTACTGGCAGGTATACCTGCACAAAGCGGGTGTAAGTGCCGAAAAAATGCTGGTATCTATTATTAACAGAGCAAAAAAGCTAACCCGGAAGCAGCCGGAAACTCTATTTATGAGTGACAGCCTCAGGCTGTTTTTTGAACAGGAAATAGGTCTGGAACAATTTGCCGAGAACCCCAAGACACTGGAAGCCTTCTTAGACCTTGATGATTATGATCTCTGGGGAGCCATTAAAATTTGGGCTAAACATAAAGACCCAATACTCTCCAAACTGTGCCAAATGTTACTGAACCGGGAACTCTTTAAAATACATTTTAGCCAGGAACCTACCAGCAGGGAAGAAAAAGAAGCGTTTCAGACTAAAATTGCCGAGGCTTACGGCATAAAACCCAAAGATGTAAAGTACTTCTTTTCAACAGGCCAGGTAACCAATAATGCCTATCTGGCCAACGATAAAAAGATAATGATTGTCTCTAAAAATGGCGAGGTGAGAGATGTAGTAGAAGCTGCTGACCTGCCTAACATTAAGGCCATGAGTAAAATAGTGCGCAAGTACTATCGATGCTGGCCAAAAGACATAAATTTGTGACTCTCAGAAATATAACCATGGAAATATCTGTAGAACAAGTGGCCTCTCTTTTGGGAGGAAAAGTAGAAGGAGATGGAACAGCCAGGGTGAACCGTCTGGAGAAGATTGAAGAAGCCACTCCGGGTAGCATAGCCTTTCTGGCCAACCCCAAGTACCTACCATACATTTACTCAACTAGCGCAAGTGCAGTTATTGTAAAAAGTGATTTTGCACCCGAAAAGCCGGTTAAAGGAGCTCTTATTCGGGTCGATGACCCTTATAGTGCTTTTGCCCGATTGCTCGAGGAGTACGAAAAAATGACAGCCAAAGTAAAAACAGGCATCGAGCAGCCTTCTTTTCAGCACGAGTCGGCCAGCTATGGAGAACAGGTGTATTTGGGGGCTTTTTCGTATCTGGGCGAAAACGTTAAAGTGGGCAAAAACACCAAAATATATCCGCAGGTGTATTTGGGAGACCATGTAGAAGTAGGCGATAATACCATTCTATATCCCGGAGTAAAGGTATATGCCAATTGCAAAATAGGCTCCAACTGCGTTCTGCATTCAGGAGTGGTTGTTGGCAGCGATGGGTTTGGTTTTGCACCCCAAGCCGATGGCACGTACAAAAGCATTCCTCAAACCGGAAATGTAATTATAGAAGACAACGTAGATATAGGAGCCAATACCACCATAGACTGTGCAACTATGGGATCTACAGTAATTCGTAAGGGAGCCAAAATAGACAACCTGGTGCAAATAGCTCACAATGTTGAAGTGGGTAAAAATACGGCAATAGCCTCTCAAGCCGGGCTTTCAGGAAGTGCCAAAATCGGAGAAAATTGCCAAATAGGCGGACAAGCAGGTATTACCGGCCATTTAAGTATTGCCAACAAAACCATTATCGGCCCCCAGGCGGGTGTGCCTAAAACCATTAGTCAGGAGGGCAAAGTCTGGTTCGGCTCACCTATTATGGAACACAAAGATTTTCTGCGGGCAAGCGTTATTCTCCGCAACCTTCCTAATCTTATTGAACGGGTCAAGGAACTGGAAAAAAAGTTATAAATTTGCGGCATTTTCGCAGAAAGCATGAAGACAAAGCAGCATACGATTAGGGAATCCATAACGGTATCTGGAGTTGGCCTCCATACGGGTGTCACTGCCAATATGACCTTCACTCCTGCCCCACCTAACCACGGCATTAAATTCCAGCGAATTGACTTGCCCGACCAGCCGGTTGTAGATGCTGATGTAGACTATGTTGTAGACCTTTCGAGAGGCACTACCATAGAACACAATGGAGCCCGGGTGAATACCGTAGAACATACTCTGGCTGCTTTAGTAGGCCTGGAAATAGACAACGTACTCATTAAAATTGATGGGCCCGAGCCTCCAATATTGGACGGCAGCTCTAAAATGTTTATCGAGGCTTTGGAGAAGGTGGGCGTACAGCAGCAAAATGCACTGCGAAACTTTCTGGAGGTCACCGAAAGCATAATGTACCGCGACCCGGAAAGAGACGTAGAAATTGCAGCACTCCCTCTAGACGATTTTCGGGTTACGGTAATGGTCGATTACAACTCGCCAGTACTAGGTAGCCAGCATGCTTCGCTAACCGATATTCAAGACTTTAAAAAAGACATTGCCTCGAGCAGAACTTTCTGTTTTCTGCACGAACTGGAAATGCTCTATAAAAACAACCTCATTCGAGGTGGCGACCTAAACAATGCCATTGTGGTGGTAGACCGAGTGGTTAAAGACGAGGAGCTTGATTACCTGGCCGGTTTGTTTAACAAACCCAAAGTAGAGGTAAAGAAGGAGGGCATTCTAAACAATGTTGAACTTAGACACCGCAATGAACCTGCCCGCCATAAACTATTGGATGTAGTAGGAGATTTAGCGCTCGTTGGCCGCCCCATAAAAGCACAAATACTGGCCGCAAGGCCCGGGCATGCTGCCAACGTAGCATTTGCCAAAAAATTAAAGAAGGCTATGATGGCCAATAAGAGCTCAGCACCATATTACGACCCGAACGTTGAGCCGGTAATGGATATCAACCAAATCACACAAATTCTACCTCACCGATATCCGTTTTTGCTGATAGACAAGATATTTCATCTGGATGAAACTACCGTAGCAGGTATAAAGAATGTTACCGTTAACGAACCCTTTTTTACAGGCCATTTCCCCGGAAACCCGGTAATGCCGGGAGTGCTACAAATTGAAGCTATGGCTCAAATTGGTGGTATCCTTGTCTTGAACACCGTACCCGATCCTGAGAACTACACACCCTATTTCCTCGGTATCGACAAATGTAAATTCAGAAAAATGGTCATCCCCGGAGACACCATCAAGTTCAAGTGTGAACTCACGGCTCCAATCAAACGAGGCATTGCTCAAATGAATGGATACGCCTACGTTGGAAACACCCTGGTGTGCGAAGCATCTATGACCGCAAGAATTGTAAAGAATCAATGAATCAACCCCTAGCATACATTCACCCGGAAGCCAAAATTGCGCGAAATGTGGTGATAGAACCTTTCGTAACCATTAGCAAAAACGTGGTCATAGAAGAAGGCACCTGGATAGGCTCCAACGTGACCATTATGGAAGGTGCAAGAATTGGTAAAAACGTAAAAATATTCCCCGGTGCAGTTGTCTCGGCCATTCCTCAAGACCTGAAATTTGGTGGTGAAGACACCGTTTTAGAGGTTGGCGACAACACCGTAATCCGTGAGTGTGTAACCCTGAACAGGGGAACAGACGCCACCAACAAAACTGTGATTGGCAAGAACTGCCTGATTATGGCCTATACACACGTAGCTCACGACTGTATAATTGGCGACAATTGTATTTTGGTGAATGCCGTACAATTGGCCGGCCATGTAACTATCGATGACTGGGCTATTGTTGGCGGAGCAGCCGCTGTTCACCAGTTTGTGAATATTGGTGCCCATACCATGGTTTCCGGTGGTTCATTGGTGCGAAAAGATGTGCCTCCCTATACCAAAGCCGGGCGTGAACCCCTCAGCTATGCAGGCATTAACTCCATTGGCCTTAGAAGACGCGGTTTCTCCAACGAGAAGATTGCGGAGATCCAGGAAATTTATCGCTACATATTCCTTAAAGGGTTGAACAACTCCAAAGCCCTCGATTTGGTAGAACTTGAAATGACCCCCTCGAAAGAACGCGATGAAATCATCAATTTCTTTAGAAATTCTGACCGGGGAGTAATGAAAGGATATAGCGCCAAGTAATATGCAGATTGCGGTTGAAGGTTTAGGTAAAAAATTTAACCGTGAGTGGATATTCAGGAACCTATCCATAGCCTTCGAAAAAGGCAAGCATTGTGCTATAACAGGCGGCAATGGCAGTGGTAAATCTACCTTTTTACAGGTGCTATGTGGGTATATTCCGGCTTCAGAAGGTAAGGTCACCTATACGTTCAACAACAAACCGGTACCGACAGAATTAGTCTATCAACACTTCGATATTTCTACACCATACCTGGAGCTTATTGAGGAGTTTACCCTTCGTGAATTCCTAACCTTCCATTTTAAATTTAAGAAGCTCAAAGTAGGGTTAACCATCAATGACTTTGTAGAATTGGTGTACCTGCAAAATAGTGCCGAAAAACCTATTCGAAATTTTTCTTCGGGCATGAAGCAGAGACTTAAGTTGGGGCTTTGTTTTTATTCGCAAAGCGAGATATGCCTTTTAGACGAACCCACTACCAATTTAGATACGGCAGGAATAGCCTGGTATAGGAAGTCAGTAGAGCCTATTTTAGAAGATAAGCTAGTATTAGTAAGCTCCAACCAAAAACATGAATATGAATTTTGTACAGAGAGCTTACATATTCCCGACTTCAAATAGTCTTGGTATAAGCTCATTTTTTCTGAAAAAGTAATTATTATTGATTCTACAACAAACCCAACATGAACAAGATTAAAAGCTACTTTCTACCCCTCAGCCTGCTGCTTATTGTATTGACTGTTTTCTCTTGCGGAGGCGGTGGCGATGATGGTCCCAGCCTTACCCCTGAAGAACAACGGCTAGTAGACCTTGCGGGTACTTCCGGTGTTACCTGGGTAGCTACATCGGTTACCTTCGATGGCGCTCCTGCCAACGGGCTGGAAAACTTCTCCATGACCATTAGGGGAAATGCCACCAGCAAAACATACACCAGTACTGATGGTGATCCATTTTTTGGAGCCAGCGGCACCTGGGACTTTAATGGAAACAACATCAATGAGGTAATTTTCGATGGAGACAATTCCAATGTGTACAGCATATCGCTGAATGCAAGTGCTACGCCACCTACACTTACTATGACCGTTGATTACACCCGCTCTGGTGGTGTAGCTGCCGGGGTTAGTGGGGCTGATGGGCGTTATGTCTTCAACCTGGAAAAACAATAAGAAGCACGACAGCCCCAGTCAAAAAAAAGGTTGTCTTGAAAATGACTTTATGTCATTCTGAACCTATCTACCTTAAACGGATAAGTTCGGAATGACATTTTTTTTTAGAGCCTAATTTTAGTAGATAACTCCTCTCTAATAAAAACGGTAGGTATATAACTCAGGGCCAATCAGACTACCCGAGAAGCCGGGATTACTGGTTCTCAAATAGTTTTGTAAAGCCTCCAATCGTTCTACTTTCCAGCCAATCTCCACTGCTTTTTCGTTGGCATAGTTCTCCATGCCTCTTCGTTCATCCACCAACCCTATAAAGCTACTGTGGGAGGTCTGAAATATCTTTGTCCACCCCTGGTCAGCTACCATTTCAAAACCCAACATCTCTTGATAGTAATTTTGTTGTGCCAATAAATCTTGGTGGTATGTCCAGGTAATAGAGCCATAGAAGCCTAAAGAATCGACAGTAGTTGTCAAATACGGCACCTTACTCAGTGCAGCCATTAGTAGTTCATTTTCCGGATGCTGCTTGAACTGCTCAAACTCCAGAAGATATCCTTCAGGATCAATAGCCACAAAACCATCGTGTGGTCCACCCTCCTTAGGTTTGTAACTATACTTTATGGGAATTCCCAGCTTCTGAACATAGGCGTACCATTCAGGCAACTGATCGGTAAGCAGGGCAATGGCCGTTGATTTAGGTTGTTCTTTGGAGTGTTCAGCAGATAGAGCATGCAGCTGAATGTAGGACGTAGAGCTTATTTGAAAACGGTTATCTTCAAGCGGGGTAAATCCCAATTGTTCAGCATAGAACTGCTTAGCCCTTGCAAGATCATTATAGTACAGGTGAGTGGTTTGCTCTTTAATACCAAAAGAGTTAATTGTTCGAAAGGCGGTGTTCTCCATCAACAAATGGTTGATACCCTGAGTACTATATCCTAAAAGACGCCCCATGCGCCTGGCAAGCAACTGATCGTCCCACCTCCTTCCGGCAATGTCTTGTTTAAGTTGTCTGTACTGCTCTAACCGAAGGCTGTCTTTGAAGATAACGAAGACAGACCTTTCCCTGGTAGTCTCAGCGGGGAACAAAGCGCTAACCGGAAAGTTATCTTCCCTATATACATACAAGTTATTTTTCCGGGCCACTTGTGCAAATTCTGGCATTGCCCGATCGGCCTCCTCCATTGTCATGGGGTGGCTGAGAGCAATTGGTTTGGCGCCATTGGCCACCATTTCGCAATATACCTCAAAGCTGACCAGATCGGTGGTACCGGGCTTGGAGCAGGCACACAGCAGTAGGGCAAAAATCCCTTGCAGAAATATTTTTTTCATTGAACTAAAATGATCAGAGACTTCAGCAAATCAAAGGAAAGCCAAGCAAACTTAAGAAAGGGTTTGACTTTATGCCAAAAAGGTAAGAATATGCCCTTTCAACGTTAACTCACTACAAACTATGTCTAAACTCGACAGACGGAATTTTTTAAAGAAAACCTCACTTTCGGCTGCCGCTCTGGCTACAGCAACGGCATTTACCAGTTGTTCAGAGGAAGAGCAAACCAGACCTAGCGGCTCTCAATACATGGGAGACTTTGCCGCCCCAAAACTAGACCGTGTAAGAATAGCTCTTATTGGAGTGGGAGCTCGTGGCAGCGGGCATGCCCGGGACTTCGCCAGTCTTGAAGGCACTGAAATTGTGGCCATAAGCGATTTATACGAAGACTGGGCGCAGCGTTCAGCCGACCGATGTAAAGAAGCAGGCAACGGACAGCGCCATCAGGACATTAAGCTCTACCATGGCAGTGAAAATGGCTGGAAGCAAATGCTTGAAGAAGTTAAACCGGATGCGGTAATTATAAGCACCAATTGGGTGAACCATGCACCAATGGCTATTGAAAGCATGAAGCAGGGGGCTCACGCATTTGTAGAAGTACCTATGGCCACCACCATAGAAGATATGTGGGCTATTGTAGACACCTCTGAAGCTACGGGAAAGCATTGCATGATGATGGAAAATGTAAACTATGGCCGAGACGAGCTCATGTTCTTAAATATGTGCAGGCAAGGGTTGATTGGCGATATTTTACATGGCGAAGCCTCTTACATACACGAACTGCGGTTCCAGATGGAAGAGCAGGAACGTGGGACAGGCTCATGGAGAACCCACCACTATGCCAACCGAAACGGTAACCTCTACCCTACTCACGGTTTGGGTCCGGTGGCACAGTATATGAACCTGGCAAGAACTGACGATAATTTCGGCACAATGGTATCCTACTCTACCCCGGCAATGGGCAGGGCCAAATATGCCAAGGCCAACTATGCAGCCGATCATAAGTGGAATCAATTAGAGTATAAAGGAGGCGACCTGAACACCTCTATAATCAAAACTGAACTTGGCAGAACCATTATGGTGCAATGGGACGAAACCAGCCCGCGTCCGTACTCAAGACTTAACCTAATACAGGGTACTTTGGGCACATTGGCCGGCTTCCCCACACGCGTTGCTTTGGAGGGTGGTGTGGAAGGACTTACCGACAACCATCATCAGTGGGCTCAAGGAAGAGAGGCCTTGGCGGCTTTATATGAAAGATATGATCACCCGCTGTACAAGAAGCTCAATGAGAGCACCAAAAACAGTGGCCACGGTGGAATGGACGGCATTATGCGTTATCGCATTGTAGAGTGTCTGCGCACCGGCACCCCTCTGGATCAAAACGTATACGAAGGTTGCTTCTGGAGCGCGGTTGGTCCTTTGAGTGAGAAATCTGTAGCTGAAGGCGGCATGCCTCAAGCTTTCCCTGACTTTACCCGTGGTGGATGGAAAGAGACTAAGGCTTTAAGTATAATTAGCTAATCCTTTTTTTATCCCGAGTTTACCGAGGGATCGGCCATACATTTTGCCGATCCTTCCCCCGATAGCTATAAGTAATGCTCAGGATGGGAAAGTAAGAAACAAATCAACTAGTTCGCACTAAGAATTATCGGAGTGACAAAATTGATAAGATTTAGCACCATTGTTATGTCTTCATCACTCATTAAGGTCTTTGTTCTTAATATATGTGAAAGAAATTCAAAGCAACTAAAATCCATCTCATCTGTGATGATTTATGACAACCAATGATATTAATGACATTTTTTTGTATGTTTAATTGTTTTTTAGGACTGATCATCTTTAAATCAACCAATTCATTCACAAATTAAAAACAATGAAAAAAACACTATCACTCATTGGAGCTGCAATAATCTGCCTCCTATCTACAGGTTGTGCCAGCATCTTAAGCAAAAGCACTTATCCTTTAAGTATCAGTAGCAACCCAAATTCCAACATAGTAGTAACAAACTCAAAAGGGGTAGAAATTTATAAAGGGAATACCCCTGCAACGGTTACTCTGAAGTCTGGGGACGGTTTCTTCAAAAGAGCCGAGTATCAGATAAAGTTCACCCAAGCAGGCTATAATGAAAAAGTTGTACCGGTTACATTTAAGGTAGATGGATGGTACTGGGGAAACTTACTTTTAGGAGGTATTCTTGGCATGTTAATCGTAGATCCAGCAACTGGAGCGATGTACAAATTGGAACAAGACTATATTAATGAAACTTTAAGCCAATCTGTAGCTTCCACCGACTCAAAAGAATTCAAGATTTTATCCATAGACGAAATCCCTGATAATCTAAAGTCTAAATTGCAACTGATTAAATAAACTATGACATGATCAACTCTTGAGAAAGTTGAATAATGCTTAATTAACTTATCTTTAAAGCTGAACAGCAATAAAAACTTTTTAAAAGCTTGCTCTTTATTTATTACGAAGAGCAAGCTTTTTATTTATAATTATACCAATCCCGATAACTGTCGGGACGTGACCATCGACCGCAACCGAATCTAAGAATGCCAATGCCACTTCGATGGTTTTGATGCCTGCCTGCGCGTAGCCGCTTTGGCAAAGGCAGGTTGGTCGCTTTTTCTCCTGCCTCCCGACAGGTAGGTTTGTTACTTTTTCTTTGGAGAGTCAAAAGAAAAGCAAGCTCAAAGACTCAGTTAGAATGATACTCTAAAAGGACAACCTTTAGATCCTTCGGCTTCGCTCAGGATAGGAAAAAATTAATCCATCTTCGTTTGTAACAAAGATGCCAGAGCTGTCGATTTGTAATCGGTACTATTTAATACCTTAAGCTTGCCCGGACTTTACTCATGTGGAATGGAAAGAAACCAAGGCGTTGGGCATAATCAGCTAAACTTTTTACCCCGAGTTTACCGAGGGATCGGCCAGGCATTGGGCAGATCCTTCGGCTTCGCTCAGGATGGAAAAGAACTCAACCTCATCTTCGTTTGTAACGAAGATGCTAGAGCTGTCGATTTGTAATCGACACTCTTTTGTGCCAGCAACAGACGGATTGCTTCGTCATGAAACCTTGCTGATGCATGTTTCATTTCTCGCAATGACAGGGTGCTTTAACTGCGGCTGTTTAACCCAACACCTTTAAAACTCTTTACTAGTTAGCACCTGTGGTGCGAACATATATTATCTTGGACTTAAAGCCCAAATTCAAGTTAAGCACTCTTAAAATGTGAGCACTGGTTGAATTACTTAATAAATCACACCATGATTAACCCTCGAATATCCCCTATTAAAAACCTGCTTGAAACGCTCATTGATAGAATCAGAGGTTTTAAGTATGGAGAAAAGGGAATCATATCAATTGAACTGAATGAATCTACAAGTAAGTCAGAGATTGAGACCTTGGTTTCAAAACTAGATCACAGAATGACCTTGAGATTTTATGATGCTTTTTACGGTCTACAGAAAGACGATAAACCATGGCCTCATGGTGACAACGGTGCCTTTACTGATGTAACCATGAAAAGTGGAAGGCTGGTAGCCAAAAGAGGAAATCATGGAGGCTATAAAGATGGTGGGAAATGGCTAAAAATTTCCAAACAAGAGCTAATTGACACCATATTTAAGAGTAGAGACTTCAATTTTGGGAAAATAAAAATTGAATCTAGGCTAATTAGAACGCAATGGGTTAAATCAATGAATTCAAAAGTCTTGGTTGCCTATTACCATGATATCTCCGAGATAAACAGTCAAAAAACTTGAGTATCAGTTCTAAACTCATCTTCGTTTGTAACGAAGATGCCTGAGCAGTCGATTTGTAATTAATATCCTTTTGTGCCGGAACAGGCGGATTGCCACGTCCCAAGTTTGACTGAAGTCAAACTTTGTTCTCGCACAGGACTCCATTAATTGCTCAACCCAAGGCCTTTAAAACCACATCTCTATAACTCTGGCCAATGGAAATCATCTGACTACCAATCTTGATCTGATTGCCTTCAATATACTCCACCTTGGTTTTATTGATGATGTATGATTTATGTGTGCGAAGGAAGATTTGCTCTGGCAGTTCAGCCAGTAGCTTCTTCATGGTGGTAGTGACAATCAGCACTTTGTCTTTCAGGTGAACTTTCACATAATCACCTAAGGCTTCGCAGAAAAGAATGTCTTCATAAGGCGTTCGGTACATCTTCTTATCGGCCTTCAGCATAATGTAATCCTGAACTGGAAGAGAAGTGCTGTTCTGACCGAGCTTATCTTTCACCTTTTGAATGGCCTTGATAAAACGCTCGAAAGCAATAGGCTTCATCAGGTAATCGATGGCATTCAGTTCAAAGCCTTCTACAGCAAATTCAGAATAAGCGGTGGTGAAGATTACTTCCGGTTTCTTCTGTAGCGATTTATAGAAATTCACCCCAGAAAGCTTGGGCATATTGATATCCAGAAAGAGCAGGTCTACCTCATACTTCTCTAGAAAGCTCATGGCTTCCAGAGCATCTTTGCTCTCTCCTGCCAACTCTAAGTCCGGATGATCAGCCACAAAGCCTTTCAGCACCTGACGGCTCAATGGTTCATCATCAACAATTAGGCATCGGATCATTTCAGTTTCAATTTAACTTCAAAAACTTTCTCAGTTTCAGCAATTTCGAACTCATGAGATTTTGGATAAATCAGCTCCAACCTACGCCTTACATTCTCCAGCCCAATACCTCCGTACTTGCCCTGTTCCAGGTCATCTACTTTGCCTTTATTATTGATAATGTTAAACTCAATTCCCTTTCCCACATTCAGTGTCATTTCAATAAAAGCCGACTCAGAAACACCTTTCACTCCATGCTTAAAGGCATTTTCAATCAGTGGAAAGAAGAGTAAAGGAGCTACTTTCTTATCCTTCAAATTTCCCTGCACCTCAAAATGAACCTTGGTGGAATCATCGGCCCTCAACTTTTGCAGCTCAATGTAATTCTCAATCATTTCAACCTCTTTCTCAATATCCACCTTTTCTTCTCCTACTTCATAGAGCATGTAACGCAACAGGTTGGAAAGCTCCAACACGGTCTCCGCAGTCCGTTCACTTTTGGCTAGGGCCAGAGAATAAATACTGTTCAAACTGTTGAATAGAAAGTGAGGGTTCACCTGAGTTTTCAAGGAGTTCAGTTCAATGGAAAGCTTCTCCTTTTCCACCTGCTGGAGCTTATACCACGACTTTGAAAGTGTGAGGAGTGTGCTTAATACCAGATAAATAATAAATATGGTGATCAGCACCTCAGCATCTGTGAAGGATACCATGTAGTACTCCGTTGGAAGGGCGGGCAAAATCAATTCGAACGTGAGTTCATGCACACCATAGGTAACCAATAGGAGTAACGCTACGGCCGGAATATAAAAATGATATTTGCCCTTCTTGAGAAGTTTCGGAACGAGAATCAAAAGATTCACATAAACTAAAAAGAGCAAAGGAATGTGGAACAGCAGCGAGTAGAAAAAGTCGATGAACTTCAAGAGGTTGGAAATGGCGAAATAGTTACCAATCGCATAAACGGAGAGCACCCAGAAAACCGGGTGCTGAATCCATTTTGAGTTTATGACCTGCTGTAACTTTCTCATTGAGCCATTTTGGTGTAGATTTCTCCTTCTTCAAAGACCCTCTCATCATTCGAGTATTTACTAAGGAATTTCTGAATATCTTTGGGCTGAGCGGTAATTAGCACCGTTCCATCTACCATTTCGTGTCTAAGTCTTACTAAGTTTCTTTCGAAAAGCTCATTTAGTTTTTTAAGATCGAATAATGTTAATTTCAACTTACCTTCCTCTAAATTCATTTTCATAAAGGAATGAACCGGAAACATATTTTCACCGAAAGAAGAATCTGTGAATTCTGGCAAAGGGTAAATATCTAGGAAATAGTCCTCTCCAATCTTTACTACGTGTACTTGGTACACCTCCTTTTCACCATCATTCATTGCGGTCATTTTATAGCTTTGCTCCCTAGTGAGGTATGCCGAACCCTTGAATTTCGCTTCGGTCTCTTTAAGAGCTTTGCCCAATTCGCCAACACCATTCCCCAGGTCCTTCAGCATCTTTCCAAACTCGTTGCCTTCAGAGTTTATAGCTGAATCCAGTTGCCCAGCCATTTCCCCGACTCCCTTTTTCAAATCAGTTTTCATTCCCGAAAACAGCTCATCATAGTAAGCTTTAACTTTTACGGGATCAGAAACCTCCTTGCCATCAATTTCTACTGTAATGGGATCATCAGACTTAATGCTCCATCCGTCACCTTGCATAGCATAGGAATATGTATCCTGATCGCCATCACTGTCTTCATTCATTGTAATTCCATCTTCCTTTTCATTATTAGATTCACCCATTGGAGTAAACTCTATATAGTCATCTGGATCGTTAGGGTCAGTAAACCATTTACCTACTAGTTCAGGCAAATAAACAAGGGTGTCTTCCGTATAGATTGGGAATAGAGAATACACACAAGAGCTCATCAGGAAGACCAAAGCACTGAAGGCCGCAAATACTTTTAACTTTTTCATGGTTTTGAGTTTTTGACTTTTCATGCTTCAAATGTGGCCGAACCCTCAGACCTACTCAAATTTTATCGGTGAACACGGTGATTTTCAGGATGAACGTGGCCAAGGCCGGTAATGAGTAGTGGGTACATAGACGGAAGACCGAAGTCGGAAGACGGAAGTAACTATTCATCATTCAAAATTACAGCGGCTGCTTCGACTAAGTCACTCACCTTAAAATCAGCGTATTCAGAAGCTTGCTTGTCGGTCAAATGAATAGCTCCTATGCCCAGTTTTTTAGCCGGAATAAGATCTCTTTCCTTATCTCCTATCATCCAGCTTTGGGTAGGATCAATTCCAAATTTGGCTATGGCCTTTTCAAACATGAGCGAATCCGGCTTGCGCAGTAAACTTTTACTCACCGACTCGTGCCCCGGTGCGAAATACAAGGCATCCATTATCCCTCCGCACGCATGCTGTACAATGGCATGACATTCATACACAAATGCTTCAGTATAGCTCCCCTTAGCAATACCACTCTGGTTGGTTACTACAATCAATAGATAGCCTGCATCTTTCAAGCTTCGTAAAAAGCCCCCTACTCCCTGCTTAAGCCTAAAATCTTTCAGATCAGTAATCTGAAATCCCAACTCTTCGTTGAGCACCCCGTCTCTATCTAGAAATACGCATTTCGCAAGATTCATCTTAACATCTTTTATAGAAAACCGATCAACGCTGTGCTCAAACAGTCGTTTCTCCTTATATTCAATTTAGAGCTAAAATAAGGAAAGTTAATTTCCATCCCTGAATCGCTCTTTATTGGAAATCGTTTAGCTTTGCCGATTCCTATGAGTGATAGTATTGTATTAATTCCCACTTATAACGAAAAAGAGAACATTGCGGAAATGATTCAGACCGTAATGGCTCTTCCAAAAGATTTTCATCTACTGATAATCGATGACAATTCTCCTGATGGTACGGCCAAAATTGTAAAAAAACTTATGCCTCAGTATGAGGGCAGGCTCTATCTGGAAGAAAGAAAGGGCAAATTGGGTTTGGGTACGGCATACATTCATGGCTTCAGATGGGCGCTCAGGCGCGACTACGAGTATATTTTTGAAATGGATGCAGATTTCTCGCACAATCCGCAAGACCTTATCCGGCTCTATGAAGCCTGTGCTCTGAAAGGGAGTCATATGTCTATTGGTTCGCGCTATGTTACAGGGGTGAATGTAGTAAACTGGCCCATGAGCAGGGTTATGCTCAGCTATTTTGCCAGCCATTATGTGCGCCTTATTACGGGCATGCCCATTAACGATACCACTGCGGGGTTTAAATGTTATCATCGCTCTGTGTTGGAAACCATTGAACTGGACAGGGTTCGATTCATGGGCTATGCCTTCCAAATAGAAATGAAATTTCTTACCTGGAAATACGGATTCAGTATTGAGGAGGTACCCATCATATTTACAGACCGCACCAAAGGTGAATCGAAAATGAGTGGGGGTATTATAAAAGAAGCCGTATTGGGGGTTATTCAAATTAAACTCAACAGCCTGTTTCGAACCTTTAGGAGAGAAATGCCGCTTCAGCCCGGACTAATCGAAGCGGATGGCTTTAACGGGACTAACCCGTGAAATAATAGCCGTAGGTAAAATAAGTGTTACTCCAACCAACAGTAAGGTAATTGCATTAATGGCCACAAATCTCCACCAGTTCCAGTCAATTGGTACATGGCCCATGTAATAAGTGGCCGCATCGAGAGGAATGACCTGATAACTGTATTGTAGCCAACCAAAAATAAGGGCAATGCCGTTTCCTATTAATAGCCCCTTTAGTACCAGCCTTACACCATTAAAAGTAAAAATACGCCTAATGAGCTGATTGGTAGCCCCAAACGCTTTGAATGAACCAATCATTGAGGTGCGTTCCATAATGAGTATGAAAAGCACCGAAACCATATTGAAACAGGCCACAAATAGAATGAGGCCGATCAATATGTACACATTTTGAGTCAGTAAATTGAGCCAATCGAACACATTGGCAAATTTCTCATCCATTCGGATAGTCAGATAGCCATACTCTTCTCCGTTAACTATGTCGTTGAGCGCATCGTGTCCCGCTTCAATATGGGCATAGTCTTCTACAAAAACCTCATAGCCCCCTACCTGATCATCGCTCCATCCGTTTAGACTTCTCACAAGTCCAATATCTCCAATCACCACCTGAGCATCGAAATCTTCCAAACCCGAAGTAAAGATGCCCTTAACCACCAGGCTTCGAACCCTTGGAGGATCCATTATGAAATACGCCACCACCTTATCGCCAACTCCCACTTGCATTTGTCTGGCTTGTTTCTCGCTAATGAGTACCTCGTTCGAAAACTCGCCCGACTGAGAAAACACAGGAAAACTCCCCTCCTGCAAGTAAGGAGCAAAAGAAAGTGTATCGAAACTAGGCCCCATTCCTTTAAATAAAAGGCCAAAAACCTCATTGTTCATAGATATGAGGCCCGGCTTATGAGCAAATTCCTGAATGTGGCGTATTTGAGAATGCGCTAATACCTGTTCGCGTACAGAGGTTTCCAAAGTAATAGGATCTTCTTCGTAGGCGTTGGCCAGAGTGAACTTTCTAACTTGCAGATGGCCCGAAAAACTAAAAATCTTGTCTTTAATGCTGTTCTGAAAACCTCCCAAAACCATAAAAGAAATAACCATAATGGCTATACCCAATGCCACACTAGCGATAGCCACTTTATGGATGGTACCAGAAAAACTACCTTTTTCAGTATTATTTATTCTTTTAGAAACGAAGTAAGGGAGGTTCAAGATAATGGTTATTTTAGCCTCAACGCTCAAAGATAAACGAAGCAGATGATTCGCCTATTCCTATCCCTTCTCATTTTTTCATGTTTTGCCTGTTCGCAAGCACAAGAAACTCAAGACCTAAGCCTGGGTGCCGAGCGCATGGACGCATACCTACCTTTATTGGAAGGCAAACGAGTGGCTTTGGTGGTAAACCAAACCTCAACCATAGGTCAAACCCATTTGGTTGACACCCTTTTAAGCAGAGGGGTGAATGTGGTGAAAGTGATGGCTCCCGAGCATGGCTTTAGAGGAGAAGCACCCGATGGTGAAACAATCGACAATACCAAAGATCCTAAAACCGGCCTGCCCATCATTTCTATTTATGGCAAAACCAAAAAACCTTCGGCCGAAATGCTAGCCGATGTGGATGTACTCATTTTCGACATTCAGGATGTTGGCGTGCGTTTTTACACTTTTATCAGCACCATGCATTATGTGATGGAAGCGGCAGCCGAAAATGGCAAAAAAGTGCTGGTTCTCGACCGGCCCAATCCCAACGGCATGTATGTGGATGGCCCTGTCAAAGATGACGACATCAACAGCTTTGTGGCCATGCATCCAATACCCGTAGTTCATGGGCTAACTGTTGGTGAATTGGCCAAGATGATTAATGGTGAAGGTTGGCTTGAAGGGGAAGTAAAGGCCGACTTGACAGTCGTTCCAATGAAAGGTTGGGACCATACGCAGACCTACTCATTACCTATCAGTCCATCGCCCAACCTGCCAACAGATAATTCTATTGTCCTTTACCCCAGTCTGGCCCTGTTTGAAGGCACTGTAGTAAGCGTGGGGCGAGGCACTGACCATCCTTTCGAGGTTATTGGCCACCCTGATTATACGCTTGGTTCTTACTCATTCACTCCAAAGCCCAATGCAGGTTCCAAATACCCACCATTGGAAGGGAAAGAATGTTTTGGGCAGAGTTTTGTAGGCATAGAGGCCCCTCATGAATTCACCCTCAAATATCTGCTTCTGTATCACAATGAACTGAAAGATGACACCACCTTCTTCAGAGATTACATTGACCTGCTAGCAGGCACCAAGGAATTTCGTAAGCAAGTAGAAGCCGGCTTAACTGAAGAGCAAATCAGAGCCACCTGGCAACCTAAGCTGAATGCTTACAAAGCAATTCGCAAGAAGTATTTGATGTACCCTGACTTTCAATGAAGGAACAAAAACTTATCAATAGAGCAATTAAAAAAGGTCAACTGTTAGTTACCCTCCCAGCAATTTTTCTATTAATAGGAACCTCAATAACTGGTTTAATAACCTTTAGAGGGCTGGAAGATGCTAGCAACTATTATCTAGTTTCTTTCTTGGCGGGCTTTATCTTCAGTTGGTTTTACTGGAGCTTATCCATCACATGGTGGAAAGTTTGGGCCTACAAGAATGTTAATAACATAGAAATGTTGGAGAGCGAAGCTGTAAAAGGCCAACTACTGTGGCCAAAAGGAAGCTGGTTTAATAGAACAGCCCTAATAACAAAACGACAAAGAGAGTTATTGCGGATATATGCGGATCAACCCTCTTCAATTGAAATTGAAATAGAGAGGGATTTCCCAATCATTACCAGACTCTATTATCCAAAATCAAATCTGCTTATAGATTTATTATTACCCATTTTAATGAGTTTGGTTGGAGGATACTTGGTGTTTTCCGGAAACCAAGTTTTAGGAGCACTTATAATTATACTTTCGATCTACAGACTCAGCCAAGGATTAAAAAAGGTTAAGAGAGTATTAGGACTGAACCTTTCTATTGACCATAATGGAGTTTCTGTAAATGACGAAAAATATCGATGGGAAGAAATAATGAAATTTGAAGCTAGAGAAGGCATCCGAGGAAGGTCAGACCAAGATTTAATTCTGAACACAAATAAAAGTGGCCAAATCTTGAATATTGGTGACTTCAATCTACATGCTGAAGAAATCAATGATAGAATTGAGTATTATAGATCAAGAAAGAACTAAGTACCGAGGTTTCTCCAAAGCCATGCGTGAGAGGCACTTGTTGTATCAGGATTTTGAGTGACCCACTCCGCCTATCTGCAGCTCCTTAAGATTTAAAACATGAAGAAAGTAGCGTCATCCCAGTGTAAACGGGAATCTCCTGATATTTTTTGGGGGATTCCTGCCTGCGCAGGAATGACATTAATTAAGGAAAGGAATTAGTAACCAGCAGCCTCTAACTCCCAAGGAGGGCTGGAATCCAGCATCAGCGTGACCATCGACTGAGCTATTAGCTAAAAGCACCTTGTTACTTCGATGGTTTTGATGCCTGCCTGCGCGTAGCCGCTTCGGCAAAGGCAGGTTTGTTACTTTTCTTTTGGAGAATCAAAAGAAAAGTAAATTGAATATCAATAACTAGAAACCTCTCTAGCCGATCCCTCCTTAGGTCAGGATGAAAAATCCACCTCCGGCCTTCGGACACCGCTCCCGATAGCTATCGGAAGGAGTTGGGGATGGATACTTGAACTTTCAAAGGCAATGAACCTTCCAATACATTCCCTATTTTTGCCTTCAGAAAATCACTGAATGACAGACCTCCGAATTATATATATGGGTACCCCGGAATTTGCGGTACCAAGCTTACAAAAACTGGTTGAAAATGGCTTCAATGTGGTGGCAGTGATTACAGCTCCTGACAAACCCAAGGGCAGGGGACAAAAGCTGGCCACTTCTCCTGTAAAGGGCTATGCCGTTTCTCAAAACATTCCGGTGCTTCAACCCACCAATCTAAAGTCTCCTGAGTTTATTGAAGAGCTGAGAAGCTACAAAGCCAACCTGCAAATTGTGGTCGCTTTTCGCATGTTGCCGGAAGTTGTCTGGGATATGCCAGAGATTGGAACTTTCAACTTGCATGCTTCACTGCTTCCACAATATCGTGGAGCAGCGCCAATTAACTGGGCGATTATTAACGGGGAAAAGGAAACAGGAGTAACTACCTTCTTCCTCAAGCATGAGATCGATACCGGCAATATTATTTTTCAGGAAAAAGAACCTATCGAAGAAGACGACAATGTGGGTGATTTGTATGAACGTTTAATGGCGAAGGGAGCCAATCTTGTGCTAAAAACGGTTAAAGCCATTCAACAGGGCGACTATCCGCAACTACCGCAAGACGAAAGCGGAGAAATTAAACATGCCCCCAAAATTTTTAAAGAAACCTGCGAAATCGACTGGAAAAAATCTTCGGAAGAAGTGTATAACTTCATCCGTGGATTGTCGCCCTACCCTGCAGCCTGGACCACAATAAATGGGGTGCAGTTTAAGATTTACGACACCGAGAAGCTCGACTTTGCTGTGGCCGGAGAAAATCCCGGAGACTACTCTACTGACAATAAAACCTACCTCCATATACAAACCGGAGGAAAGGCACTGGCCATTAA
This sequence comes from Roseivirga thermotolerans, assembly GCF_014653175.1. Classification (GTDB taxonomy): domain Bacteria; phylum Bacteroidota; class Bacteroidia; order Cytophagales; family Cyclobacteriaceae; genus Roseivirga; species Roseivirga thermotolerans. The sequence continues at coordinate 72,735 of NZ_BNAG01000002.1, read as the reverse complement.
AGAACTGCAAATGCAGGGCAAAAAGCGCATGAAGATTGAAGATTTCTTAAGAGGGAATAGCCTATGATCAGAACAATAGTAGTCGCAAAATCAAAGAACAACGCCATAGGAAAGGATAATGACCTACTTTGGCGATTGCCCGATGACTTCCGCTTCTTTAAGCAAGTCACCTTAGATCATGCTGTGATCTTAGGTCGAAAAACCTTCGATTCGCTGCCCGGACTTCTCCCCAAAAGAACCTTCATTATCGTTACCAGACAAAAAGACTATGAGGCTCCGAAAGGTCACTTTGCCGTCAATAGTCTCGAAGCTGCCTTTGAGTTAGCCCAAAATGAACTGAAGGTAGAGGAAGTGTTCATCATTGGTGGCGGAGTCATTTACAAGGACTCGCTAGACAAAGGACTGGTCGATAAAATGCATATCACGGAGGTCAATGCCATTATCGAAGAGGCTGACACATTCTTCCCCGAGTTCGAACACAAAAACTGGAAGGAAGAAACCCGCGTTCACCACCCGGCAGACGAAAAGCACCAATATGCCTTTGACTTTGTAACTTATCTCAAGAAATAGGCTACCCCTCCTTTTTCAAAGAGGGAGATAGTCCGTGCCATCATCCATCTGTGGCAGAAGTCCATGGACTTAACTAATGCTTGCTGATTCGCGCGCGTTGAGCCCAATCCCGATAACTATCGGGACCTGACCAACTCCAGGTCTGTCATTCCTGCGCAGGTAGGAATCTCCTTTTTTTTTCGAAAAACATCATCATTCAACCTTCTCATTTCCGGATTCATTTCTTTAATGATTCTCTCCTTCCATTCCCTTTTCCTCTTCTTGAGTAATTTCTCTCGAGCAACTGCAGGCTCAATATGATTGAAACCCTCATAGTAAATCAAACACAATTGTATTTCTTAGAAAGCCCTTTCATTAAACCATTTTCATGCTGATAGGCTCTGCTTTCCAAATCGGAAGTAACTCCGGTATAAAATACAGTTCTATGAGTATTTGACAGGATGTATACATAACCGTTTTTACCCATGATTTAATTTGGCCAAATTAAGAGGGATTCCTGCCTACGCAGGTCAGACAATAACTAATATGGGTATGAACCTACAAAACAAAACCATCTGGCTCACAGGAGCATCGTCAGGCATTGGCGAAGCACTCGCCAAACGGCTTTCCCAGTTTCCAATTAATCTTATCCTTTCTTCAAGAAGAGAAGAAGAACTCAAAAGGGTAAAATCTGAATGTTCGAATCAGGATAGAATCAAAGTGCTTCCGCTCGATTTGATGCAATCGGAAACCTTCGAGCCTAAAGTTCAGGAAGCCATTTCTGCCTTTCACCAAGTAGACATCCTAATCAACAATGGAGGCCGCAGCCAAAGATCGCTGGTCAAAGACACAGTTCTTCAAGTGGACCGCGACCTGATGGAAGTAAACTACTTCGGGTCAGTCGGGCTTACAAAGGCACTTCTCCCTCATATGCTGGAAAGAGGCTCTGGACACTTTGTAGTGGTTACCAGCCTAACCGGAATCTTCGGTACGCCATATCGATCTGGTTATGCAGCAAGCAAACATGCACTGCATGGGTTCTATGACAGCATGCGAGCGGAATTGGAAGACAGTGGTATTAAAGTGACCATTGCCGCCCCCGGCTTTGTTAAAACGAATGTAAGTATTAATGCCTTCACTGGTGATGGCTCAGCACTGGGCAGTATGGACAGTGCTCAGGCCAATGGACTCACACCAGATGAATGCGCCAAAGCCATTATCAGAGCAATGATTAAAGAGAAAAGGGAAGTCTACATTGGAAAAGAATCTTACGGAGCTTACGCTAAGCGTTTTCTACCCGGATTGTTTGCAAGGATGATTAAGAAAGCAAAAGTGAGATGAGCTTAAAACAGAGATCTCCGATCAAGTCGGGGATGACACTATTGATGAGGGTTTGTCATTCCTGATCATTAAGTCGGGGATGATGATTGTGGTGATGGTTCGTGATTGCCAATCAGGTTAGGGATGACGGCAATCATACGGAACCGTCATCCCCGACCCACCCTCAAACAGGGAATTCCTAATATTTCACCGGCCTATGCAGGTTCTCGCATCCCCACCCAGGTAAACCGTCTGTTGACATAGTCCGGGTTAGTGAAAGAAGCATTTCCGGCAGGATTGCCTCCTGTTACGTGGAAATCAGAAAACGCAGCGTTTTGGTTTACAAAGATTTGACCGGTAAGATTAAACGAGACCGGGGTTGCTGCCAGTGACATCTCATCGGCAATATATTCTTTCATTTCCTCATCTGTGGTGTAAGCTCCGCACGATATTGCACCATAGGTTTCGGCCATTTCACGAGCCAGTGCCACTGATTCGCGTGTATCTTTAGTCTTGATGAGGAAGGCTATTGGGCCAAACATTTCTTTAGAAAACTTATCCTTATCGGCCGCAGTCAGCTCAATATAAGTAGGTGTTTGGGTTCTGGCATTCTTAAAATAAGGCACCGATTGCTCAATGCTACGGGTTTCCAACCTTACCTTGCCTCCAATAGACTTGGCAGCAGAAGTTGTTCTTTCGGCTGTCAATGGGTTTTGAATGGTTCCGGCTACAAAAGGTCCGGCTTTCGGGTTATCTATAAGTCCGTTTGTAAATTCTACAATCTTTTGAGCCACCTCATCAAAGCTCACTACTCCTTCCGGTGTCTTTACTCCGCCTTCGGGAATAAAAAAGTTTTGTGGAGCAGTACACATTTGCCCGGAATAGAGTGCTACCGAAAATGTAATGTTCTGAATCATCTTATCCAGATTATCGGTAGAATCCAAAATCATAGAATTCACCCCTGTTTTCTCAGTAAATACTGCTTTGGGCAAAGATTCCAGATAGCTTCCGAACTCAGAATTACCGGTAAAATCTACCAGCTTCACTTTGGGATGTTCGGCCAATTCTTTGGCTATGGGTTTGTCTTTGGTATCTACTGCCAATTGGCAAACCTCCGGATCGAAGCCCGCACTTCGCAAGGCATTTCTAATCTCTGCCACCACAATGGCCATTGGTAAAACTGCTCCCGGGTGGGGTTTTACAATTACTGAGTTTCCGGTAATCATGTTGGCATAAACGCCCGGCACAGAATTCCATGTAGGGAAGGTAGAGCAGCCTATTACCAATCCAATGCCTTTTGGCACAGCTCTCCACTCTTTGTTTATAGTCAGGTTATACTTACCCATGGGCTTTTCCCAAACTGCTTTTTCCGGGAAACGACCCAACTCCTCATAACCGGCTGCTACCGCCTCCAGTGCCCGGTCTGCCGCATGCGGACCAGAGGCCTGAAAAGCCATCATATAGCCCTGCCCTGTGGTATGCATAGTAGCATAGGCATTTTCAAAAAATCGCTTAGAAAATCGTTCTAACGAATCGATTAGTACCGCTGCCCGATCTTCTTTAGATACCTTTCTCCAGCTATGGAAAGCTTTTTCAGCACGCTCAAGCAGTACATCATTAGAAAACTGCGGATAGGTAGTACCTACGGGTTCATCGAAATAAGGAGAGTGCTCTTCGCCTACCCATGCCTCTTCACCACTTTGTTGTAGCTCCTCAAACTTACCTTTACGTAGTTGTTTAAAGGCATTCTTACCTTCCTCATCGGCTGTTTCTCCATAAATGGCCGGAGATGGGTGTTCAGGATATTGGGCATGAAAAACCCGGGTGTGTAATGCCTCAATGGCTTTATCTAAAATTTCTTTTTGTGCAGTTGTCAATCCCATAACTAACGTTTGTTTGGTTTCGAATTTAGCTCTAAATGCACAAAGAACAATAGCCTGAACCGATTGTTAAAAGGGAAAGCCGTGCAGTAGTCTTCTTCTGGACTATGAATTTGCGGTGGCGAATGGTTAACTTTGAAGTATACCTCTTTACCATGAAAAATATTCTGATTGCTATTCTCCTTTTTGCTGCTCCCACCCTTATGGCGCAACAAGCTAAGGCTACGAAAGTTGTGGTTCGCACTCAGGCCAAAGACGCCAAATTTATTGGCTCCAGCATGGGCGGTTCGCTTATCATAATCCGTGATGCCCAAACCAATGAAATACTGGCTAAAGGATATACCAAAGGTGGAACGGGCAATACAGACCTCATTATGCGCACTGCCAGAGAGCGGTACCAATCCATCACCGATGGGGCTGCCTACTTTGAAGCCAACTTGTCTCTGAGCAAGCCTTTGCTGGTAACCATAGAAGCGCAGGCGCCAGCACACCACGAAGAAGCACGCGTTATGGCTCAAACTCAGGCATGGCTCATTCCCGGCAAACCCATGGATGGCGAGGGAATTGTTGTGGAAATACCGGGTTTTGTGGTCGATGGCCTTTACCCACAGACCCATCAGGGTTTCTCTTTGAAAGAAACGACAAGCGTAGAATTAAAAGCCAATATAGTAATGATGTGTGGTTGCACCATTTCTGACGGAGGCCTCTGGGATGCGGGGCGCATGGAGGTAGAGGCAATGGTCTCTATTGATGGTGAATATGTTCGTACCGTAACCATGCAACTAAAGGAAGACAATACTTTCGTGGCCAATCTGCCGCTGGAAAAAACGGGCTCCTATGAAGTAATTATTTCCGCCTACCATATACAGTCTAAAAACACGGGAGTCGATGAACTGTACTTTCGGGTGAGCCAATAAGTTCACATAAACTTATTTGGGTGTACTAAACATTTCTTGCCCTATGTGGTATAACTTTGCGGGCCTTAACGCACAGCAATGAACGACAGAAAAACAACCAACATATTACTGCTTATAATAGTGGTGCCACTGGTTTTCTACATGCTCAAAACCCTGTCTTTTATTTTCATTCCTTTGGTATCGAGCATGTTCATTGCACTCATATTTCTACCACTCATGCGGTGGCTCAAAAAGAAAGGCAGCCCCAAATACCTCAACATATTTATAGTGGTGGTTATTATGGCCATATGCTTTAAGCTCTTTGGAGAACTCATGCAGCTTTCTAGTCGTGAAATTCTGGCTACGGACAATCAGTTTTTTGAACGAGCCAAAGCTAAACTAGGACAGCTCATTGCAAGTCTGGAAGGCTTTTTTGGTGTAGATTTTCTCAAAGGCGAAGAAACACTCAAAGACCTGGTGAGCAAAGAGGCCGTAATGAAAAATCTGGTACCTACGGTCGATTTTGTGAGTGGAACAATATCTATGTTGCTCACCACCATATTCTTTGTACTTCTTTTGTTGGCAGAGTCGTTCGATGTGCAAAAAATAATGCGATCTACGCTTATAAAGCAGCAGTTTGCTTCTATAAAGACCTTCCGGAAAATAGAAAAAGACCTGCTCACCTTCATTAAGGTGAAGTTCTTTGTGAGCTTGCTTACGGGAATTGGCACCGGACTGGTCTGCTGGTTTTTTGGCGTAAGCTTCCCTATTTTCTGGGGTCTGTTCGCCTTTGCCATCAACTTTGTTCAAATGGTGGGGTCCGTAATTTGCGTAATAACCGTTACCATTTTTGCTTTTGTAGAAATAGACTCTGCGTCTATGCTATTGTTCTTCGCATTATCGGCCACGGGTGTTCAGGCCTTATTTGGCGGGGTTCTGGAACCCATTTTCATGGGCAAGTCTTTCTCTATCAATGTCATTACCATACTCATTGCCCTTATGCTTTGGGGATTTGTTTGGGGAGTACCCGGACTCATAATGTCCATTCCTATTACGGTTTTTCTAAAAGTGCTCTTCGAGCAATACAAAAGCACCCGAATGATAGCCCAATTAATGTCAGGGCAATAAGGCTCTACTGGTTACAGGTGCAAAGCAACGCTTGAGAAAAGGGCAGCCCGATAAATCTGATTTTTTGCAAGATAGTAGCTGTTTGAGTCTAGGGGGTCTCTGGTTACAATCGTCTCATTATCAAAAAAGTGTGTATATTCACCCTCCCTCCACCAGAGATTATTTCTTATCTTTCTTCATACCCTTCGGGGCCAACAATCAACCTTAAACGTTAATTACTAATGAAAGAATTTCAGAAATTCATCTCGAAAGGCAATGTAGTAGAAATTGCCGTTGGTCTTATTATGGCCACTTATTTTGGAGCTATTGCCAAATCTTTGGTCAATGACGTGCTCATGCCGCCTATTGGCTTGCTGCTTGGAGGCGTTGATTTTTCTACCATGAAAATTGTGTTGCAAGAGGCAACCGCAGAAGGCACGGCAGAGGTAGCCATCAACTATGGGGTGTTTATCAATACCATACTCACCTTCCTTATTGTGGCTATGGCCGTATTCATGATTGTAAAGGGATATAACCGAATGAAGGAAAAGTGGGAGAAGAAAGAAGAAGCCAAGCCGGCAGCTCCTCCTGCACCATCTAAAGAAGAGCTACTTCTTACTGAAATAAGAGATTTGCTCAAAAAGTAAGTGTCAGAATCTCAAAGGTGGCGAGGTAAAAGAGCCTTCCTATAGCCTGCCTGTACCACTTTTGAGATGCTTTATTTAACCTGAGTTCGATGTAAGTAAGTAGTAAAAATCCCCTCTTAGGACGTCATTGCGGAATTTTCCTCTGAAAACTTCATATACGCAAAGGAAAATATCCGCAATCTCATTTAGGCTCGGTTGAGATACCGGATAAAACAGCCTTTTTTGAGAGTTTAAGGCCTGTTTTTCCGGTATGACGTTCTTTTCGTACATCGAACTCAGTTTTATTTAAAGCTTCACAGGTTTTCGGCTAACTTTAAGTATGAAAAAACTACTGGTTTCAGTACTTCTGCTATTAGTAGCACTTGTAGGCTATATTCTCTTTAAAACCTTTACTTTTAGCTCCAAACAGCTGGAGGTTGCCCTGGTAGAAAAGATAGACGTTCCGGCTAGTGCTACCGCTCATTTGCAAGAGGCGCTGAGACTAAAAACCATCTCCTTCGAAGACCCGGCCAAATTTGACTCTTCGCAGTTTAGCCTTTTCAATGCATTCCTTAAAACAACCTACCCTTTGGCCGATAGCCTTCTGGAACATAGGGTATTTAACGGCTTTAGCCACCTTTACAAATGGAAGGGTTCGCACACAGAATTAAAGCCCATGGTACTAATGGGGCATATTGATGTGGTACCGATAGCTTCTCCCGAGAAATGGACGGTGGAACCTTTTGAAGGGCAAATAAAGGATGGCAAAATATGGGGACGAGGTACCATTGACGATAAATTTTCGGTGGTGGGCATTATGGAAGCTGTAGAGCTCTTACTGGCCGAGGGTTTTCAACCGAAAAGAACACTTTACCTGGCCTTTGGACACGATGAAGAGGTGGGAGGCGAACTGGGAGCCAAAACCATAGCAAGCTTCTTGAAAAATCAGGGGATTGAAGCAGAATACGTACTGGATGAAGGCTACGCCATTACGCAAGGGCTGGTGCCGGGAGTCGACCGTGACGTAGCCATGATTGGTGTGGCAGAAAAGGGCTCCACTACCATTGAATTTACAGTAGATATGGAGGGCGGCCACTCCTCTCAACCGGCTAAAGAAACAGCTATAGATGTGCTAGCCGGAGCGGTAGCCAAACTAAAGGCCGAGCCACTGCCGGCCTCAATCTCCGATGCCATGCAGGGTTTTATAGAACAACTTGGGCCAGAAATGGGCTTTATTAATAAAATGGCATTTGCCAACCGAAAGCTATTCAGTTCACTGATTGTAACCACCTACGAAAACGCAAGCAATGCCGGTAATGCCTTGGTACGAACCACCACTGCTCCAACCATTTTCGAAGCAGGAATTAAAGAAAATGTGATTCCCACTACAGCCCGCGCTCTAGTAAACTTTAGAATTATTCCGGGTCAAACGGCTGAGGAAGTATTGAAACATGCTATTGAGGTGATTGATGATAACAGGGTAAAGGCCCGGTTTTATGGTTTCAACTCCAACCCATCGCCTGTTTCGCCCACTGACAGTCAAGGCTATGAGTGGATTAACCGAAGCATAAAGCAAATTTTTGAAGATACCCACACTGCACCAAACCTGGTAATTGGAGCCACTGATGCCCGGCATTTTTCTTTAATCAGCAAACATGTGTATCGCTTTGTACCTTACCACGTCAACGAGGATAACATTAATACCTTTCATGGTATTGACGAACATATTTTGTTGGAAGACTACGCCAACGCCATCCGTTTTTACCGACAGCTGATTATAAACAGCAACTAGAGGCCGGAAGTCTCTTTAATCGCCCAACTATGGAGGGTACCTCCTGAGTCTTGGCTATAGCGTGAGGGATAGCAGCGGATACCCCGCAACCCGAGTTACTCGGGTGAGGAGTAGTAGCGAATAGCCCGACCCTTGGGGCACGCCCAAAAAAAGCAAGTAGCTTATGTGTCAGAATAGATATATGCCCGACACCTTGGACACAGGCCATGTTCTAGTTGCGCCTTGAAAGGGCCACTATAAAGACTAAAACTAAGGGGAAAGGTAAATCCCTGCCAGCAGCTAGATTGCTACCGGCAGGGGCTTTTATCAGAACCAGCCTGAGCCCAGATTTCGGAAGGGCCAGGGAATTGAAGCAAGTATTAAAATAAGGCCCACAAGATAGAAGGTGGCCACGGCACCAAATTTCTTGGCATCGGTGGCAGCTCTTTTAGCCTTGCTGTAGCCAATGGTGATGAGGGCTATAGCAATGATCATGAGCGTGATGTGTTCTACCGCAAAGAAACGATATACCGGGTTTTGCATAAACCCTTCAACAAACTGCACCTTAGGCGACATAAAATAGAGTATAATACCCAAGACCAGTTGGATATGGGTAAACACCATAGCAAAAAGTGTAATCTTTTTGTCTTTGGCCGTCCATACGCCTCCATTTTTCTTACCAAAGGCGTTGAATATGGCCGCAATGAGTAGAATGAGCACTACCCACCGGAGGCCCGAATGTGCATGTAAAAGTCCTGTATACATGAGATAATTGTTTAAGGTTGAAAATTAATAGCCGCCCCCCATAAGCTTTTCGAACTCAGCCATGGTGTAAGTGGTGTATCCCTCGGGAACGGCAAATTCTTTTGGATCTACTTTACGCTCGGCTACCTTGGTGGCTGTTATGCGCATTTTCATGCCCTGCTCCTCTGTTTCATACTCCAGAGGAAAACCATTAAGCTTTTCAAATTCCTTATGAGTGGCATCGATTTGTTTGGTATACCAAACGTCTATGGTTTGTCCACCATTAATAAGCTGGCCTTTTTGACACTTATAACCCAAAATGGTTTTTGAGCCTTCAAGCGATTTTACGGTTGATTCACCCATGGACTCTTCTTCTTTTTCAATGTCTTCTTTGCTTAGCTTGATATGGAATTTTTGCCCCATCATATCCATCATTATTTCTCCCGTACCCGATGTTTCATCTGAGATAATAGTTTGGCTACCCCCCATAACCTCCTGACGCAACATTGATTTGTTGCCGGAAATGGTCATGGTGATCTCACCGGGAAGCATAGACTCATAGCCTTTCAAATCGTCTGGTAATTGCACATAGGTAATGCTGTAGATTATGTCGCCTTCAAAACGTTTAGTTTCAGAGGTAAAGGAGCTCAAGACTACAATTGAGCAAATGCTTAGGAGGAGAAATAACTTTTTCATAACTATTGATTTATATTCAAATGTAACGATCATGTAAACACCGTAGACGATTGAGGTGTGAAATGATGGAATAATTTTCAGGATTGATGAAAGCTGCGATTTTTGATACGTTTGGTGGCCCCATATCTATAGAAACCGTTCCGGATCCTTCGGTGGTAGCCGGGGGAGTAGTACTACAGGTAAATGCTACCGGCTTATGCCGGTCGGACTGGCATGGGTGGATGGGACACGATGCAGACATTCGTTTGCCCCATGTACCGGGACATGAACTGGCCGGTACCATTGTAGAAACCGGCAAGGGTGTAAAACGCTTTAAGGTGGGCGACAGGGTAACCGTGCCTTTTGTAGGCGGCTGTGGCCACTGCGAACAATGCACCAGCGGCAATCATCAGGTCTGCGACCACCAATTTCAGCCGGGATTTACCCATTGGGGCAGTTTTGCGGAGTATGTGAGTATTCACTATGCCGATGTGAATCTGGTAAAGCTACCAGACAGTGTGGAGTTCCGAACTGCAGCCAGCCTGGGCTGTAGATTCATCACCTCGTATCGGGCTGTGGTTCATCAGGGAAGGTTAAAACAGGGAGAATGGGTAGCTATTCATGGCTGTGGTGGTGTTGGCCTTTCGGCCCTTATGATTGCCAAAGCAGCCGGAGCACAGGTAATTGCCATAGACATTCAGCCAAAAGCACTTTCTCTGGCTCAGCACTTGGGTGCCGATGTACTGGTAAATGCACGCGAAGTGGAGGTGATTGAGGCCGTAAAAGAAGCAAGTCATGGAGGGGCTCACCTTTCTATTGATGCTTTGGGTAGCAAACACACTGCTTACAATTCGGTGGCCAACTTAAGAAAACGCGGACGCCACGTGCAGGTGGGGTTACTGGCAGGCAACGATTTTGAACCCAGGCTGCCCATGCAACTAGTAGTGGCCAACGAATTGGAAATACTGGGAAGCCATGGTATGCAGGCTCATGCGTATCCAGAGATGATGGCACAAATAGCTTCCGGCCGACTTAAGCCTGAACGAATGATTGACAGCGAAATTAGCTTGGAAGACGCCTGCAGGCTTTTGCCCAAAATAGGCACCGAAGGGCTCCCGGGCGTCAGCATAATTACTCGCTTTTAAGAGTCGGCCACACCCCGGTGTCTCCTTGGTTTATTATTAGAATTTTAGTGCCGCAAATCCTTTCAACTGATAGGTGGTCATGGTGGTGAGCATTGAAGTGGCTGTTTCCAGCCCCGGAGCCAACCGCGTATGATCAATGTTTCTGCCCATCATGGATTGACTGCACACAAAGATTTTCACCCCGGCTTCTTGCAGCTCCTTAAAAAGCGGCAAATGGGGGTTATCTACTTCGTATTTGGCTTTATAAGCTTCATTGTCTAGCACCGACCAAACAGCACCGGCATGTATAGCCAACACTACTTCCATATTTTCTTTGGGCACCCCTCCCATAGCATGCAAATTGAGTAACCGGGCCACATTCACCAGCGAGTACATAGGCTCTTTGGGGTTTGAACTTCCTGTGGCAATATCTATTACCACTTTGTACTTCATAGTTGGATCGGGTTTTTCGGTGGCATGCGGGGCATTCATAATAGCACCAAAACTTTGAATCACAGGATTCACCATTTCCTGAGCTTGTATAGCGAAGCAGGACGCAAGGCCAATGAGGAGTATGCAAAATATCTTGGTCATTGTGTTTTTGGGTTTGAGGTCAATTAACAAAAAATAGCCAGAAAACTACAGCGCATATTGAAGAATGGCTGTCTTGTGTTAAACCACGGTTAAAAATAAGTGCTTCGAGGTGTTGAGGTTTGATAAGCATACGCTCATACCATATATTGAAACAAACTTTAAGCGCATGGCTCAGGCACCCAACAACCAACTACTTATTGAGGCTTCGTGGGAAATTTGCAACCAATTGGGAGGCATATACACAGTAATTCGATCCAAGCTTCCGGCTACAATCGAAAAGTTTGGATCGAATTATTGTCTTTTGGGACCCTTGGTCAATGATGGGGTAGACGCAGAGTTTGAAGCCATTGCAGAAAGAGATTCTCCCATAGGCCAGGCCGTGGCCGAGTTGGAGAACAAAGGCTACGAGGTGCGTTATGGCACTTGGTTGGTGAGTGGCAGGCCCAAAACTGTTTTACTCAATCCGGAAAATGCCTTCAGCCGCCTGGGCAGCATTAAAAAACAATTGAACGACCAGTTTGGCATACCGGTGGGTAGTGATGATTCACTTTACGATGTATGCCTGCAATGGTGCGATATGGTATTTCAGTTCTTTCAGGTTCTGGAAAAAAAGGAAAAGAACCCAATTCTTTTTCACGGACACGAGTGGATGGTATGCCCAGCTCTACTTCAGGTAGGTACAGAGCTGCAAAAGGTAAAAACCATTTTTACAACACATGCCACCCGCTTGGGCAGGGTTTTAGCCATAACACACAAAAATTTTTACGACATAATGCACGAGATTGAAGATGAGGCTATGGCCAAACGCTACGGAATTCCCTCTATTCATCAGTTAGAAAAAAAAGGCGCTCAAAAGGCTGACTGCTTTACTACGGTGAGCGAGATAACGGCTCAGGAATGTGAGGCACTTCTGGGGCAAAAACCCCATCACATTACCCCAAACGGCATTAACATTCAGCGGTTTCAAAACCTGCACAGAGTGCAAATACGGCACGAAAAGTACAAGAAGAACATTGAAAACTTTGTAATCGGCCACTTTTTTAACTCCTCCCCCTTCGACCTGGACAAAACTCTTTTCTTCTTTACCAGCGGCCGCTATGAATATGAAAACAAAGGTTACGACATTACCATTAAAGCCCTAAAGAAGCTCAACGAGCGACTCATACAAGAGCGTGTGGATGTGACCATAGTGATGTTTTTTATTACCAATGCCAGGGTTAAATCTTTTAACCCTGTGGTACTGGAAGCCAAAGCCATGCTAGAAGAACTTAAAAACACCTGCAAATCGGTAGAGCAAGAGATTGCCTCCAACCTTCTAAAAAGTGCAGCATCGGCCAAAGATAATTATCAACTCCCCGACCTCAATCAATTTGTGTCGGACTACTGGCGCCTACGGTACCGCAGAGCTATTCAATCGTGGAAAACTGACCAATGGCCTTTGATTGTCACCCACTTGCTGGAAAATGATCAGGAAGACCCTATTCTCAATGGGCTGAGAGAGCAACAGCTGTTCAACAGTCCATTAGATAAGGTGAAGGTGGTTTTTCATCCGGAATTCATTGCCCCTACCAACCCACTGTTTGGCTTGGAGTACTCACAGTTTGTAAGGGGTTGCCACCTTGGTATTTTTCCAAGCTACTACGAACCCTGGGGCTATACACCCCTGGAATGTATTGCCCGGGGAGTACCTACCATTACCAGCGACCTTTCGGGTTTTGGTAGTTACACCCAAAACATCAATGACGATTCTGAAGAAACAGGTGTTTTTGTGCTTCAACGTAAGAACAAATCGGAAGATGAAGTGGTAAATGACCTTACACGAATGATGCTTCAGTTCTCAAAAACCAACTATAACTACCGCGCCATAAAACGCAATAAGCTGGAAGAATTCTCTCAAACCTTCGATTGGCATCAATTGGTAGACCAATACCTCCGAGCCTATACCATTGCCATGGGTTAATCCCATTTAAAGTAGGCATACCCCCTCAGCTGAAAGGTGCTTACGGCTGTCAACGCGGAAGTGGCCACCTTTACCTGAGGAATAACTTTAGATTTATCGTGCCCATAGAGATTGAGCGATTGACCACACACGATTACCTCCACTCCATTGGCCGCCAACTGCTCATACAAGGGAATGTATGGATTGTCTTTTCCATCGTATTTATCCCGATATGCCTCATTATTGATTACTGAGTTGGTAGCCTCGGCATGAATAACCACCGCCACCTTTAACTTGTCTTTAGACACACCACCCACCGCATGAAGATTAATGAGCCTGGCCACATTTGTAGCCGAAAAGTTAATACGTTCAGGGTTATCCATTTTATGAATAAGCTCTATCACAATCTTATACTCCATAGAAGCATCGGGCCGCACATCTACCTCTTCGAGGTCCAGTATGCGCCCATAGTCCTTGATAATTGGGTTGGCCCACTCTCGCTGAGAAAAGCTCTGATGGAAGCACAGCATCAAAAAAAACACTCCTAAAAATCTGATTTTCATAACCTTAATTGTTTATCGATGTAGAAAAGTAAGCATATTATTATTTATCGCACTACTCATTTATATGGTATGGATGCAAGCTCCAGAAATTTACTTCTTGCGGCTTTATTAAGTAGTCCAATTACTTAGATACTGAAATGATTGACTAACGGTGGTTCAGGGGCAAATCGCATATCTTCATTGAAAATTTGAATATTTATACCGATTGGTATATTTTTGTACTACATGTCCAAAGCCGACCGAACCAAACAGTTTATAATAGAGCGGGTTGCCCCCATCTTTAACAAAAAGGGAGCATACGGGACCTCACTGAGTGATATTACAACTGCCACAGGTTTAACAAAGGGAGCTATATATGGCAACTTTAAAGACAAAGACCAGCTGGCATTGGCCTGCTTTGAACATAATCTTAAATTCTTTCAGAAGGGACTTTATAAAGCTCTGGCCTCAACGGGCAACGCCTGGACCAAAGTGGAAAGGTTCTTTCAGTTTTATAAAGACAGTTTTGAGCAAGTCTATAACAATGGTGGTTGTGCCCTGATGAATAGCTCTGTAGAAGCTGATGACGGCTACCCACTACTAAAAGAAAGGGTTAAAAAAACTTTTGAAAATTGGAAGCATGAGTTGGAAGGAATTATCCTGGAAGGACAACAATCCGGTGAATTTAAGGCAGAAATAGAGGCGAGCGATGTGGCCAATCTGATAATAGCAGGCATTGAGGGATCCATTCTTTTGGCTAAAAGCACACAAAACGCCAGAGGCTTTCATGGCCTCTTAAATCATTTAAAAACAATAGTAGAAAAGGAATTAAAGCAATGAAAAGAGTGGTAATAACCGGAATGGGGGCACTGACCCCAATCGGTAACAATCTAAACGATTACTGGGCCAACCTGAAAGCAGGGGTAAGCGGGGCGGGAGAAATTACCCGCTTCGACACCAGCAAGTTTAAAACGCATTTTGCCTGCGAACTAAAAAACTTCAACCTGGAAGACCATATTCCGCGAAGTGAGTCGCGCAAGTATGACAGATTTACATCTTATGCATTGGTGGCAGTTGAGGAAGCGGTGCAACATGCCAAAATAGACTTTGAAACTTTGAACAGAAATAAGATTGGAGTAATCTGGGGCTCGGGTAATGGTGGTATCGAAACCTTTACAGAAGAAATGATTGACTACGTAAAGCGCGAAGAGAATCCAAAATTCAACCCCTTCTTCATTCCTAAAATCATTGCAGACATTGCTTCGGGTGTCATTTCTATGAGATATGGGCTGCGGGGCATCAACTTTACCTGTATTTCGGCCTGCGCCACAGGCACTACCGCCATAATCGATGCTTTTAACTACATCCGCTGGGGCAAGGCCAACATGATAATTACCGGTGGCTCTGAAGCACCGATAACCGCAGCCGGACTCGGTGGTTTTACTGCCTCCAGGGCCTTAAGTACCAACAACGAGCAAGCAACCACAGCTTCCAGGCCTTTCGATAAAACCCGCGATGGTTTTGTGATGGGCGAAGGAGCCGGGGCTTTGATTCTGGAGGAGTATGAACATGCCCGCGCTCGCGGAGCCAACATAATTGCCGAAGTGGCAGGGGGCGGAATGGCTGCAGATGCCTATCACCTCACCGGCACACACCCTGAGGGTGAAGGAGCCTTTCTGGGCATGAATGAAGCACTGGAAGATGCCGGAATTACCGCCAATGACATTGACCATATTAACCTTCACGCCACCTCCACCCCTATTGGAGACCAGAGCGAGTTAATAGCCGTTGAAAGAGTTTTTGGAACAGAGCCAAACCTAAAGCTATCGGCCACTAAATCTATGACAGGCCATTTGCTTGGAGCAGCGGGAGCCATAGAGGCAATTGCCAGCATTAAGGCAATTGAAGACGGTACTGTTCCTCCGACCATTAATACCAAAGAAGTAGATGAGGACTGGGACAAGAAATTCGATCTGACCTTAGGCAAGGCGCAGGCTCACGATATTCGTTACGCCATGAGCAACACATTTGGCTTTGGCGGTCATATTGCCACCGCTATTTTTAAACGCTTCGAATAATCGCTTGTGCACCTTCTCTCTGGCGGCTGAACCAGGCCGCCAGGGCCGTGTAAGGCACATCAAATGTAGAAACCCTCTACATCTCCGGCTTTTTAAAAGTCCGCCCGGAATAATGGGTGCCCAACTGTTGGCAGGTAATTCGCTGTAAACAAGCACGATGAACGGTGCCTTAATAGAACACTACTTCCACATTGGGGAGGCTTTCCAGAAGTTTATCAATATCGTTTTGACGCAACCCGGTATTAAAGCAGGTAATTTTCTCAAGCTTCTTAAGGGCGGTAAGTTTATCCAACTTGAAAACTTTGGTGTTGGAGCAATCTATTTCTTTTAGATTAGTCAGCTTTTCCAGTCCTCTGAATCGTTTGACGGGTGTTCCGGAAAAATTGATATACTCCAGACTAACCAACGATTCCAAAGGTCGTAAATCCTCCACGGCCGTGTTGGTAATGTTGAGTCGTTTAAGCTGCGGGTATTTTGCTGAAAGCCCCGTTAAGTCTTTAATAGGCATTTGCAAAAGCGCCAACTCCTGCAATGCAGGCAACTGCGGCAAATCAGCTACTTGCGACACTCGAGACTGCTGAAGGGTTAGGGACTTTAAACGGTAGAAATGATCAAGGCTTGCTTGAAAGCTCTCGGTCAACGCTATGTTTTGGAAAACAAGCTGCTCTCTGGCAATTAGTGCATGCAACTCGTCCGGATTTGGCTTATCGTCCAGAGCAGCCTGATCTCTCAAAGACTTTTTTACACTTTGCGGCATAGACGACCACCAGCTCACTAGTTCTTTGGTCTTAAAGCGTATATTCACCTGTGGCCTTCGGGCCAATAGTTCGGCCACTTCTTTAGTACCTGCCTGAGCACCATCTACATCTATCAACCTGATTTTTGGAGTCTCCACAAACGGCTTTAGGTCTTTCAGCGCGGTGTTCCTTGCTTCAAACACTTCCAGTTGCGGTAGCCTGGACAAGTTTACCAGGGCATTCAGGTCGGTATTATTCATTTGAATTTCCACCAGGCGACTCGATAACCTCGCTCCATCCAGTTGATTGATTCGGTTTCCGCTCAGGTTAAGGTATTGCAAGGATTGAAATCGCTCCAAAAATTCCAGATTTTGAAGACCGGCATCTTCGGCATTCAAAGAGTCAATGCGTGTGAGAGCCGATAGTTCTTCTACTGAAGGAAACATGGTATCGAGAAGTGGTTGCAATCTGGCCTTCAAACCCACGGGCATGTTTTGCCACCAGGCAAGGAGTTGATCTGCGTTGGTGATGAGTAATGCCTTGCTCTTTGCTGTAAATTCAGCCACCATTTCGTTAGTCATGCTGGTTCCATTGGCGTACACACGCTTTAATTGGGGCAACCCCATGAGAGGAGTGATATCGTGAATTTCGGTATTATCCAACCGAATGGTTTTTAGTTGCCTGAGTTGACCCAGCGCATCAAGGCTTTGCACCTCTGTACCTGAAATATCCAGTTCCTCCAACAGGGTAAGTCGCTCAAAACCATTGAGACCGGTGAGATCGCTGTTCTTTAAATAAAGAGCCTTCACCTTCGCGAGTCGGCCGAAATCAAATCCATTTAAGCCTTTGGCGTCTTGAAGTCTGACAACCTCCAAATTCTTAAGATCGCCCAAAAATGTAAGGTTGGTCCCGGCTATACCATTCAGATTGAGCTCTGATAGCTTTTCGAACTGTTTGAGAACACCGAAATCTTCTACATGGCAGTTGCTCAAATTGAGTTTTCGAATGTCTTTGTGGTATTTGAGGTATTGCAGATCGAAAACTGAGGTATTGGAAACATCGAGCGATTGCAGCTTATTAATGGACAGCAATGGCCGCAGGTCGTTCACCCAGGTATTACTTATCTTCAGGTGTTTTAGTGCGGTAAGCTGGTAAATGGGCTCTATATCCAGAATAAGATCATTACCACTTATATCGAGTGAATCCATGGTAACCAGCGAAAAGAGTTCATCATTGGAGAGGCTATCATAAAAAACACCCAATTTCTTTTGAAAAACCTTTTTCCAGGCAAGAGTTAAGCCTGCCCACCACTCGCGCAATTGCTTCTCTTTGCTCATTTTGGTGGTGTATATACTGGCAATTTTTAGTTCCTGTCCTTTGGTGTCGAGATTGAGTTCTATGTACCGTTTGCGTGTGGTATTTACCGAATCGCCCAATAAACTAACAGCGCTTAGGTTGCGTATGAGTTCCACCCGATAGTAAGGGGTGCTATCGGCTTTGAGCAGGCGCTGCACAGTATCGATTTCAAACTCAAAAAGGGCATCTTCAAAAAAGAAGTCAATGTCTTTCAAATATGCCTGAACATCTTTGTAGATAACGGTAGACCTGTCTTCCTGCAAATCATCTTCTATCTGCACTTTTTCATTGGCAAACAGTTTAAGGTAGCTGGAATTGATTATGGTCTCTTTTTCGGCCAGAGAGGTTCGCTGGCCTCCAATAAGGTTGAAATAATAGGCCAACGTATTGACCATACCCTTGGCCTGTTCGATCTTAGGATCGGACTGAGCTCCGGGACCAAATTCCTGTGCCTGAAGACCAGGAAAGCCCAGCATCAGTACTAGTAAAGCAAAAACCTTAATTCTTGTCATACAACAACTTTAACAGATCTTGTTTCTGCTGTGCATTAATTTTTAGCAGGTCTGAAATGAGCCAACCGGTATTGTAGCCCGGCCTGTTGAAATTGCTGAGTGAGAAATACCAGCCATCAACGGTAAAGAAATGAAAATTAACCCTGTTTACGGTTTCGAATACAAGGTGACCCATCTTAACCTCATAGAGAAAAAGGGTTAAAAAATCGGGTTTAAAGTCTGCGAGTGTATAGGACTCAGGGCTTCCGTTTTTTACCATAGCCTTGCGCAGATTCATAAAGTCCAGCTCGTGACTCATGGGGTGTAAAAACTCCTTAGTTTGACCACGCTGTTTGTTAAACAGGCTCTTGTAAGGTTCGAAAGAAAGGTCGGAAATCACCCACTCATACCCCAGCCCTTCTTGCTGAATTTGCATATAGAGTGTGAGCGGAACGGACTTTCCCTTGTAGGCAAAAGTGGTATTGACCACCGCAAACCAGTTGTCTGAGCGTAAGCTCAAAAAAACCGGATCAGCATCACTGGTTACCCTATCTACAAACTCCTGAAAGAGAGATTCAGAAAACCCGGCATTCTCTTCATCGAAGAGAATGCTCAGGTATCTTTTTCTTAATCTTGAATTTCGATATTGCCTGTCATCCGGTTCAAACTCTCTTCCCCTGGTATCTTCTTCACCATTAAAGCGGCTGAAGAACTGATTGAGCTGCTTTGTACTTGCCAGTAATTGCTCCTCCACTCTTTGATTATCGGTAATAATCTGTGCAGATAGTGGTTGAATGGCCAGGAAAATGAATATGCCCGAAATGAGCAGTACTTGCTTTATCATATGGTTGTTTCAGATACTCGAATATCACCCAAAATTACATCCCAGAACTCAATAGTTCGTCCGGCAATCTGGGTCTCTTTTTTCTCCACATAGATGGTAATGTCCTTTTTGGTGGTATCCTTATAGGCGAGTTTATCACCATTTCTACCTTCAAACTTCTGGTAAATGGTTACCACCCCTACATAACGACCATCGGGTTGTCTTTCCAACTTAGAGATGTAGTGAATATCGTACCATTCAATGGTCACTTTGTCGTAGTTCAGAGCCATCAGGCGTCTGAAGTACTCTCTCACCTTATAGTATTCAATCTCTTCTTTGGCTAAAGACGAAACCCCCATTTCACTGCCCGGAGCAAAGAGCTCTTCTGCCCTGTCCATCACACGGGTAGCTTCGGTATAAGGAGTGTTTTTGTTGCCAATAATTTTAATGTACTTACCCAAATCTCTAACCTTTTCTAAGGCTAGTGAATCGATGGCCTTTTCCCTGTTAGGATCTACTGCATTTTGAGCTACAGCCGAAAATGCTGTAAGCACTGTCAATAAGGCAACGGCCAATATTTGATTATATCGTCTGTTCATCTTCATTTTATTTTCTCACTAACACCAATTCTTTGATTTTTCCGCTCGGGTCGCGAACCACTTCTTTCACTTTGTGCACATTGTTACCTGTGTCTTTAATGTAATTGAGGTACTTGGTAATGTCCGTTGGCTCGTCATAGTCTTCAGTACCATTGGCCTGATAAAAAATAATGAGAACAGGGGCATTGCCACTGTTAAACAACCCTAGTGCTTCACGAATATTTCGGTTGGCCACATCGGTTGAACTGGCATTGGCAATGGCTTCAAAGTAATTATTGAGGCGCATGTCCAGCGAAGGTTCCGGAGCACTTCTTACATCTTTTTTGGGTTCGGGCTCCGGTTCCGGCTTAGGGTCTGGTTTAGGAGCAGGTTGTTCTACTTCCGGCTCATCCGGAGTGGCATCTACCACTGCTTTCTGGCTCTTACAAGAAGCCACAAAAACGAGGAGAAGCGCAAGTAGCGCTAGGTTTCTGATTGTTTTGTTCATCTGAATTTAATGGGTTTTAGAATTGCTCTTTTTTTTCATTTTTCTGTTTCGATCGGACAAATAGTGTTCCAATCAGCGCGTTAAACGTAAAAGGCACTGAAAGTGGATGTCGAAAATGAAAATATTTTCTAAATGAGAAAATCATTGTCAGTTTGACAATGAAAATGCTTTTATCGGAGGTATAAAAGTGTAAGCTGAAATTGACAGGAAAGTTTGGCAGAAATAACTCCCACCACTCTTGGTTGTGGGGCCTCGACCTTCCACACAAATAAAACAATAACCCCTCCGGGCAGAGGGGGTATTACAAAACTATTCTCCGGCCGGGTCTTTGGCCACCACAGCACCTTCGGGCATTCTAAAATTATCCATCGAAGGGTACTCTACCGATACGCGCACATTTTCAAACACCGTGGCCGAACCGCGAGGGGCTCCGGCTACGCCATCGGCAAACCGATGCCACTGCAAAGACGTAGCTAACTTAACACCCCCCACTTCTTGCCATCCACTATAGCGAATTAGGTTGAACCGGTCGCTAGGCTCTCCTCCAAAAGTTGCGGTATACATTAGCCATTCCATCTGGTTGGTCTCCTGATCGGAAAGAATGATGTATTGATCATTCGGGGCATCTCCAACACCTGCGTTATAGGTTATTTTCACTGCGTTATAAGTCTGTCCGGCAAGCTCTATTGGCTCCAAAGGCTCATAATTCACTCCGGGGTCACCAACCACAAACGGGAAGGCATAGAAGTAAAACATCAGGTTGTAAGTCATGCGCTGACGGTCAGCATTTTCGCTGGGCGGATTTACCCATACCTTTTCGCCATCAAAACCTACTGTCTGGTTTTCCGAATCAATACGAGTATAGCGGTTTTGCAAATCAACCAGAGTTTTGCTTCCGCCCATTTCGTAAGCAAGGGTTTTGAGCTTGCTCCATTGCTCATAGCCACCATGAGCTTCAAATACTTTATCTATGGCTTCAACGTGGTGCGCGGTATAGTCTACCTTAGCTGTTTCTTCCTTTTTCTGCTCTACTTTTGTCCCTTCACAGGCCCATAGCAGCGTCATTAAAGAAAAAAGCACAATCTTTTTCATAGTTTAACTTTTTACAAAGTTGAAGTTCTTACCACTCATAGTGTGTCAGTTAGCCAACATACAGCCCATTATTCTACAAACGGTTGATGCAGGCAACCAAACACAGCGGAAGAACAGCATATTTTACTCATACAATGTAATATGAATAAGGCAGAACAATTTTTCGAAACACTCGTCAGTCACTTTGCTACCCAAGCTGACGTGACGGAGGGCAAAATGATGTCGTCTCGTGGCCTGCAATACAAAGGCAAAAACTTTCTATTCAACTGGGACAACAAAATGTGTTTCCGGCTCGGGAGAGACTTCGACCCGGCTTCCGAGGGTATTCATCACTATACTCTTCTCAATCCTTTCAAAACCAAACCGCCACTAAAGGACTGGTTTGTTTTGACCACCGACATGGACAAATGGATTGCTCTGGCCGAAATTGCTCTAGCCAGAATGAAAAGCGGCCGATGACTTCTTTGGCCTCCCGGGCACATGAGTTGTTTAAAAACCGAACCGATTTCACGCATTTTTTGATCAACTTGCAACCATTCAATTGGCAAACCCCTGAACACGAGCGATGCAATTATTTGACTTCACTCCCGAACCGGAAGAAAACATATTGCCGGAAGACGGTATAGTTCATTACTACCGGGCTCTCATACATCCTGACGATGCCTACCGTTATTTTCGCAAATTGCTCGAGAAAATAGCCTGGAGAAACGATGAGTTGCTCATGTTTGGCAAGCGGATTACCACTAAACGAAAAGTAGCCTGGTATGGAGACAAACCCTTTGACTACACCTACTCTAAGACCACAAAAAAGGCCTTGCCGTGGATTAACGAACTCATTGAGCTGAAAAAAAAGGCTGAACTGGCTACCGGAGAAACATACAACTCCTGCTTGCTTAACCTGTATCATTCGGGAGAAGAGGGCATGAGTTGGCACAGCGACAACGAGCCCGAATTAAAACGAGAAGGCGCTATAGCTTCTATAAGCCTGGGAACCGAACGAAAGTTTGTATTCCGACACCAACACTCGGGCAACAAAGTAGAACAACTATTGGAAAATGGAAGCCTGTTACTCATGAAGGGATCTACACAAGACTATTGGCAGCATGCCCTGCCTCCCAGCAAAAAAGCCGATGGTGCACGAATTAATCTCACCTTCAGAACCATAGTCGGTTAGACAAGCTATTTTTGAGCAAACAACAATGCTTTTGTCTTAGCATAACTATAAAACTCAATTAACTTTGAACACACAAGCACAGCCATGAGCAAAGACCAGAAATTCGAAACACAGGCCATAAGAACTCAGATTGCACCCACCCATGCACAGGAGCACTCCACGCCCATGTATTTGACTTCCAGCTTTATTTACAATGATGCCGAAGAAATGCGGGCTGCCTTTGCCGGTGAAAACGACCGCCATATTTATAGCCGGTTCAGCAATCCCAATTTTGGGGAATTGGCCGACAAGTTATGTCAAATGGAGGGTGCAGAAGCAGGCTATGTTTTTGCTACAGGTATGGCTGCCGTGTTTTCTACTTTTGCAGCCCTGGCCAATGCAGGAGACCACATCATAAGCTGCCGTTCGGTGTTTGGCTCTACTCATACCGTTTTCACCAAAATATTGCCTAAGTGGAAAATAGAAACCACCTATGTAGAGGTAAACTCCACTGCCGACTGGGGAAATGCCGTGCAGCCCAACACCAAGTTGTTTTACCTGGAAACACCAACCAACCCGGGTGTAGATTTGGTGGACCTTGAGTTTGCCGGGCAATTCTGCAAAGAGCATGGACTAATACTTATTGTAGACAATTGCTTTGCTACCCCTTACCTTCAACAGCCTATCCGCTTCGGAGCTGATTTGGTGATTCACTCTGCCACTAAGTTTATAGATGGTCAGGGACGCGTTTTGGGAGGAATTACGGTTGGTCGAAAAGACCTTATTGAAGAAATTTACGCCTTTAGCCGAAGTACGGGACCAGCTCTCTCGCCTTTCAATGCCTGGGTCCTTTCCAAAAGTCTGGAAACACTGGCTGTGCGCATGGAACGACACTGCGAAAATGCACTTGCTCTGAGTGAATTCCTGGAAGCTCACCCCAAGGTAAACTGGGTTAAATACCCCGGCCTTAAAAGCCACCCTCAATTCGATATTGCACAGAAACAAATGAGTAAGGGCGGAGCCTTGGTTGCCTTTGGTATTCAGGGTGGGTTAGAAAACGGACGCAATTTCCTGAATCACCTTAGCCTTTGTTCACTCACTGCCAATCTGGGCGATAGCCGAACCATTGCCACACACCCATCATCTACCACCCACGCCAAGCTAACCGAAGAGGAGCGATTAAAAGTAGGAATCACGCCAGAACTCATTCGCGTTTCGGTGGGTTTAGAACACATTGACGACATTATTTCAGACATTCAACAAGCTTTAGAAAAAGCATAAAATGAAACAGATACTGGCCGAGATTCTCACCATTGGAGATGAAATTCTCTATGGGCAAATCACAGATACCAATGCACAATGGATTAGTGCAGAGTTGGATCAATTAGGGGTTAGAGTAGTGCGAAAAACAACTGTTGGCGACCAAAGAGAGGCCATTTTAACGGCTTTTGCCGAGGCCGAAAAAAGAGCCGACATGGTGATAATTACCGGTGGCCTTGGCCCTACCAATGACGACCTGACTATGCCCATGTTGGCGGAGTATTTCAATAGTGAAATTGTACTCAACGAATCGGTCTTAAACCATGTAAAAAACTTCTTTGAAAGAAGGGGCAGACAGTTCACTGAACTTAATAAAAGACAGGCCCTGGTGCCTAAAGTAGCCCAGGTATTGCACAATGAGCTTGGAACTGCGCCCGGCACATGGTACGAACGCAACGGAAAAGTCTTTGTCTCGTTGCCCGGTGTTCCGCACGAGATGAAAAATCTTGTGAAGCAATTGGTGCTGCCTAAGTTATCCCGTCACTTTCAAACCCCGGTTATCTATCATAAGCTCATCAAAACGGTGGGTATTGGCGAGTCGTTTTTGGCCGATATTATAAAGGACTGGGAGGCCAACCTACCCGAACATATTTCATTAGCCTATCTACCGAGTGTAGGGCAGGTAAAACTAAGACTGACAGCCGTAGGTGAAAACAAGCAACAATTGGTAGAGGAAGTCGGGCAGCAGGTTGAAAGGCTTCTTCCGTTGGCAGGGGAATTTATTTACGGCTACGATGAAACCTCTCTGGAAGAAGCCGTAGGCCAATTGCTCAAAACCAAAAACAAAACCATAGCATTGGCCGAAAGCTGTTCTGGAGGCTACGCCCAACACAAACTAACCACAGTGGCCGGTTCTAGTAATTATTTCCAGGGTGGAGTTGTACCCTATCACAACCAGTTTAAAATGCAAATACTTGGTGTACGGCAAGAAACTCTGGAGGCCTATGGAGCCGTAAGCGAGGCCTGCGTAAAAGAAATGGCTGAAGGCGTACGCAAGCTATTTAATGCCGATATTGGTGCTGCTTCGAGTGGAATTGCCGGCCCAGGAGGGGGAACAGACGAAAAACCAATAGGTACAGTTTGGATTGCTTTTGCCGATGGCGAAAAAACCATCACCAAAAAACTGCAATTAACTCAGAACAGACTATTAAATATTGAATTGACAGAAATTGCAATATTAAATTTGGTTAGAAAAAGTTTAAGCCAATAAAACTTTGATAATATTTGGTAATTCGTTTACTTTTGCGAGTTAGTGCAAACGTTTTAATTCACTAAAAATAAGGAAATGGCTATAGTAGAAATGGTAATGCCAAAAATGGGCGAGAGTATAATGGAAGGTACTGTGCTCACCTGGCTAAAGAAAGAGGGAGACACCATAGAACCCGATGAATCGGTTTTGGAGGTGGCCACCGATAAAGTAGACACAGAAGTTCCTGCAACTCACGGAGGAATTCTTAAAGAAATTTTAGTGAAAGAGGGCGATGTGGTGGCCGTAGGTGCTCCCATTGCTAAAATTGAAACGGATGCCGCAGTGGAAACCGAAAGCCAGCCGACTACTGCTCCCGCTGCCACGGCTTCAGCACCCCAACCTCAAGCCGAAGCTCAACCAGCAGCAGTTTCAGCCTCCAGCAACGGACAATCAAGTAATGGACAAACCAGTTCAGACCGCTTCTATTCTCCACTGGTAATGAGCATTGCTCGTCAGGAAAACATCTCCATGGCAGAGCTTGAGTCGGTACCGGGTACCGGACGCGAAGGCCGTGTGACCAAAAAAGATATTCTGGCCTATGTGAAAAATAGACCAGCGGCCGGACAGGCCACTTCCAGCCCGGCACCTGCTGCCCAGCCTGCAGCCGCTCCGGCTCGTACCCCTCAACCAATGCCGGTAAGCATCTCTGGTGAAGATGAGATCATTGAAATGGATCGTATGCGTAAGATGATTGCCGAGCGCATGGTCGATTCAAAGCGCATCTCTCCTCATGTTACATCATTTGTTGAAGCAGACGTAACTAATATTGTGTATTGGAGAAACCGCGTAAAACAGCAATTCAAAGAGCGCGAAGGAGAGCCAATCACCTTTACCCCCATCTTTATAGAAGCCGTAGTAAAAGCCATTAAGGACTACCCAATGATGAATGTGCAGGTAGATGGTACGCGGATAATCAAGAAGAAAGACATTAACATAGGTATGGCTGTAGCCTTACCCACCGGCAACCTCATTGTTCCTGTAATTCACAATGCCGATCAGTTAAGCCTTGTGGGTATCACCAAAAAAGTAAATCAGCTGGCTAAGAAAGCCCGTGAAAACAAGCTTTCGCCAGACGACTTGCAAGGAGGCACTTACACTGTTTCTAACGTTGGCTCTTTTGGCAACGTAATGGGAACCCCCATCATTATGCAACCACAAGTGGGTATTCTGGCACTTGGAGCCGTAGTTAAAAAGCCTGCGGTAATAGAAACACCAAATGGAGATGCTATTGCAATCAGACACAAAATGTTCCTATCCCACTCCTACGATCATCGGGTTGTAGATGGCTCATTGGGAGGAATGTTCGTTCGAAGAGTAGCCGACTACCTCGAAAAGTTCGATTTAAACAGAGGGCTATAAATACAAGCACTCTTTAAGCTATAGACCGAATTAAGCAGGGTTTCATGTCACATGAAGCCCTGTTCTTTTAAGGAGCAATATCAAATGACCATTTGTACTAAAAAAAATGTGTTAAATTATGGTTTTAAAACTGATCTCCTTATGAAAATAAAACACACCAATTGGCTACCCGGCCTATTCATGCTGGTCATTTCCGCCCAAATCTTTGCGCAGGAAGAAAACCTCAAAACACTCAAACAGTTCGACAGAATCTATGATTTTGGAGCAAATGGTATTTCCTGGGCTATGGTTGAGTCTGAAAATAAGTTCGGATTTATAGACGCCAACCACAAGTTGATTGTTGAGCCCAAATACGACAGGATTTTCGTCTTTGGTTCTAATGGTATTTCCTGGGCCAAGGTAGAAAAGAACGGTAAGTTTGGTTTTATCGATAGCCAGGGCCGGGAAGTTGTTCCCCCTATATATGATCGAGTATTTTATTTTGGTTCTAATGGCATTTCATGGGCCAAAGTGGAAAAAGGAGGTAAAATAGGTTTCATAAATGCCCAGGGAGTAGAGGTTGTGCCCACAGTTTATGACCGAATCTACAATTTCGGAGCTAATGGAATCTCATGGGCTAAAGTAGAGAAGGGTGGAAAGTTTGGTTTCATCAATTCATCAGGTATAGAAGTAGTCGCCCCAATCTACAGCCGAATTTTTGATTTTGGCACTTGCGGTATATCATGGGCAAAAATAGAAAAGGATGAAAAGTATGGATTTATTGATTCATCGGGAAAAGAAATTGTGAAGCCAATCTATAACCGCATTTTCGATTTTGGGTCGACAGGTCTCTCGAATTATGCCAAATACGTGAAAGGTAACAAGGAAGGACTAATAGACTCCAACGGTAAGGAAGTAGTCTTTTCGTCCGCCAACAGAAAAAAGTAAAACCACCTGAACGGCAGCCCGTCATAAAACACTGACACATGCTCTAAAAAGGTGATATCGGTAGCCACCTATTCTCGATGGCCCCGGTCTTCTGCTAACTATAGTTTTTTAACAGGGTGTCTGAACGGGTTATAGAGACAATTAAAAAATTCCCGATCGAAGCCGGGAACTAGAGGTAGTCAGGAGCTTTAAGGCTGCTAACTATTGTTATGTTTTACTAATGGCTACGCCTGCGGAGCCCAGCTAGAACAGAGCATGCCCTCACTCGCTTTGTTTGGATGTGCACATGCATCGGTTTGATGACGGGCACAGTTGCCGCAATGCCTGGAAGTATCAAGCTTTGGTATGAGTGAAAACCTATCGCAGGTATAGTTTTCATTGACTTTAAGCTTATGAACCGAACATATATTATCTGAAGTAAGAGACTCACAATGAGAACAACTGGAAGCTAATCGTATAGACATATCATTATTTCGTTTACGCTACTCTCAATATACCTCAATAAGACTTTAAATGTTTGATAATCAGTCAATTTCAATTTAGACTGAATTCAATCTATGCAATGAGTCGTGCATAAAAAGGATCCACTCCCCCATACATGACTGTACAGCCAACCACCAACGACCAAACAAAAAAGGTGTCTTTCAGGCTTTACCCCTCGAGACACCTTTCGCTCTAGTTCTGTGCCGTTTTTCAGGCAATATCGAACCGGTCATTCATCATTACTTTATTCCAGGCTGCTACAAAGTCTTTGACAAACTTCTCTTTGCTATCGCCTTGACCATATACTTCGGCCAACGCCCGTAGCTCGGAGTTTGAACCAAACACAAGGTCTACCCGGGTACCGGTGTATTTCACTTTTCCGGTAGATCTGTCGCTACCTTCAAATAAATCCTGATCGGCACTGGTTGCCTTCCAGCTAATGTTCATATCGAGAAGATTGACAAAAAAGTCGTTGCTCAACACTCCGGGCTTGTCGGTAAACACTCCGTGTTTAGAGCCATCATAGTTTGTATTGAGCACACGCATTCCACCCACCAATACTGTCATTTCCGGAGGTGTAAGCTTTAGCAATTGTGCTTTATCGACCAACAGCTCTTCGGCCGATACGGAATACTTCTGTTGCTGATAGTTTCTGAAACCATCGGCTCTTGGTCTTAGCCACTCAAACGATTCGGCATCGGTCTGCTCTTCCAGAGCATCTCCCCTGCCCGGGGTAAATGGCACCTCAATGGTTACGCCTGCATCTTTGGCCGCCTTTTCGATAGCCGCGCAGCCACCAAGCACTATCAGATCGGCCATAGAAACCTGCTTATTGCCCGACTGTGCACTATTAAACGCTTTTTGTACCTCTTCCAGAGCATTGAGCACTTTATTTAATTGCTCGGGATTATTTACCTTCCAACTTCTTTGAGGTTCAAACCTAATTCTGGCGCCATTGGCTCCTCCACGGTTGTCGGAACCTCTGAAGGTAGAAGCCGAAGCCCAGGCTGTCGACACCAACTCAGAAACTGACAGACCTGTAGCCAGTATTTCTGCCTTCAGGTGCTTAATATCAGCCGCATCGATAAGATCATGTTCAACTGCCGGAATGGGGTCTTGCCAAATCAAATCTTCGGTGGGTACTTCCGGCCCCAGGTATCGGTTTTTAGGCCCCATATCTCTGTGCAATAGTTTGAACCAGGCTCTTGCAAATGCATCGGCAAACTCATCGGGATTTTCTAAGAATCTGCGTGAGATTTTCTCATATTCCGGATCCAAGCGCAAGGACAAATCGGTGGTGAGCATAAATGGTTGATGAAACTTGCCTTCTATGTGAGCATCGGGTACGGTTCCTTCGCCACCACCATTCTTAGGCCTCCATTGGTAGGCTCCTGCCGGGCTCTTGTACAGCTCCCACTCATATTTAAAGAGATTTTCAAGGTATTTCATGCTCCACTGGGTTGGTGTATCGGTCCAAATACCTTCTAAACCAGAGGTAATGGTATTTTCGGAGTGTCCGCTGCCCAAAGTATTTCTCCATCCAAAACCCTGCTCTTCCATAGTGGCTCCTTCTGGCTCAGGGCCAACATATTTGGTAGGATCTCCCGCTCCATGCGTTTTACCAAACGTATGACCTCCCGCTATCAAAGCCACGGTTTCCTCATCGTTCATAGCCATTCGTCCGAATGTCTCGCGAATGTCTTTAGCGGCTGCAATGGGATCGGGGTTACCATTAGGGCCTTCCGGATTTACATAGATAAGGCCCATTTGAACGGCTGCCAGCGGATTCTCCAACTCTCTGTCTCCTGAGTAGCGTTTATCATCCAACCATTCGCCCTCCGAACCCCAATAAATATCTTGCTCAGGTTCGTAGATGTCTTCTCTACCACCACCAAAGCCAAAGGTTTTAAATCCCATGGACTCCAGCGCCACATTACCGGTTAGAATGAGCAGGTCTGCCCACGATATTTTGTTACCATATTTTTGTTTAATAGGCCATAGCAATCTTCTTGCCTTATCCAGATTGGTATTATCGGGCCAACTGTTTAGCGGAGCAAAACGCTGTGAACCGGTGGCTCCACCACCTCTTCCATCGGCAATTCTGTAAGTACCGGCCGCGTGCCAGGTCATGCGTATAAACAACGGACCATAGTGCCCCCAATCGGCAGGCCACCAGTCTTTAGAATCAGTCATTAGTGCATGAAGGTCCTTTTTTAGTGCCTCGTAGTCCAGCTTCTTAAACTCTTCAGCATAGTTAAAGTCTTCTCCCATTGGGTTTGAAAGACTGGAATGCTGCCTTAAAATATTCAGCTTAAGAGCATTGGGCCACCAGTCTTGATTTGAGGTACCTCCTCCGGCACTATGATTGAGCTTTCCTCCTAGAAAAGGGCAATTGGCCGCGTCATTGGTATTGTAGCTTGCGCTGCCGTGTGGGTTGTGATTTTCCATATATCGTGTTTTTTAAATTTCAACAGTGACTTCAATTTGCAATAAAATTTATAAATAATCGACCGTATCATATTTATATAATCTATACCCTATCAACATGATAAATGAAATGAAGGATTTTCCATCCAAGCTTTTAACGGTACTAGTTTTCATCTCCGGCATACGTAATGCTCCCTCATTTTTGTATTATTGATCATTATTGTTTTCACTTGTTATGACACACTCATCTTTTGAACTAATCGGCCTTAGGCTAAAAACAAAAACAAGCAATCAAAATGGCCAGTCCATGCAAGACTGTGGAAGTCTCTGGCAAGAGTTTGAAACACAAGAACTAGCTCAGACCATACCGAATAAGCTAAATGAGGCTGTATACGCAGTGTACTTCGATTACGAAAGCGACCACACGGGAGCGTTCAATTATTTTGTTGGATGTCGTGTAAAAAGTGGCACTGAGGCACCAGAAGGATTGAGCAAGCTGGCCATACCCGAACAAACCTATGCACTGATACAAGCTAAAGGTAAAATGCCCGATTGTATGGCAGATAGCTGGAAAAACATTTGGTCTAGCGACTTGAAGAGAGCTTATACCTTCGATTTTGAAGTGTATGACGAACGAAGCCACAATTGGGAGCAGGCAGAAGTGGATATATTCGTTGCTGTTCGATAAAATGAATAGTCTAATTCCGTTTATTCTTTCAGCAATTATTCCTGGCACTGGTCAGCTTTATATGGGTAGGTATACTTCGGGCCTGCTAAACTTACTATTGCCCATTCTCCTTATTTTTCTATTACCGTATTTTGCACTTTTTATATACCCCACTTTTGCGATCATCTCCTTTATCGAAATTTATCAGGTGGTCTCTAAATCGGAGGGCAAAAAGAAAGCCATGATTCAGCTTATTTTTGGATTAATCACGGTGATCATCATTATTCCTACATTGATTTTTTTGTTTCAACTCTCTGTAATTAATGGAAATCAATATGTTCGTAAGCAGTATCTCAATGAGGGTTTTACCCGCGATGAAATGCAGGAAATCCAGGAAGCCCTGAAATGGTATAAAAACAACACCGACACCTTTCCTGACAGTTTCTCTTCATTTGTACAAAGTAAACCGATTTGGCAAGGCTGGCTGAACGATGCCTGGAACCAAAATTACAAGTACGAACGTACCGACTCTTCTTACACGCTCACATCGGCCGGTAAAGACGGTCTCTTTGGAACTGAAGATGACATAATTGTGTACGATAAGAGTGATTAACCATTTTTTAAACCAACTGAATTATGAAAATATTAATAGTAGGTGGTCATGGCACTATAGGAAAGCCTGTTGCAGAGCATTTCAGAAAAGAGCATGAGGTATTGATTGCCGGAAGGTCGGCCGGAGATGTAGTGGTAGATATTGCCAATAGCGCTTCAATTAAAAACATGTTTGAACGAACTGGCCCTATTGATGCCTTTATATGCATAGCCGGTGAGGCCAAGTGGGCTCCGTTCGATTCGCTGAGCGAAGAGGATTATTACATTGGTCTGAGGAGCAAATTAATGGGGCAGGTAAACCTGGTGAGAATCGGAAGACAGCACTTAAACGCCAACGGCTCCATTACTCTTTCTACCGGTATTTTGGCTGATGACCCGGTAATAAAGACTACCAGTGCGGCTATGGTAAACGGTGGCATTCACAGCTTTGTGAAAGCGGCCGCTCTGGAAATGCACAATGGTATCAGGCTCAATGTGGTTTCGTTGGGCATGGTAGAAGATGCCTATGCGAAATACAAGGATTACTTTCCGGGCCACAACCCCGTGCCCATGCACAAAGCCGTGAATGCATACGTAAGAAGCGTTATGGGGAAAGGTCATGGAGAAGTGATTCGGGTCTATGAAAACTAAGGCTAATACCAGAGAGGCCCGAAGTTTCCCATTTTTTTAGGGTTATTCCGTTGTCTGTAAGAATCGGCTTTAGGCCTGATTTATCGATATTATTTCTCCATCCCTAATAAATCGGCTTTCTTTTAAAGAGTTTTCGAACACGACTTACAACCCTTCTTTGAGAGGTGTTGTCTAAAGCAAAACTCAAAAACTCAAATGTACTATACATTCAGTAACAGGCTTATCCGCAAGTTGTCGGATAGGCCTTTCTTTAGCCTTTTGGCTCTACTTGGGCTAACCATTGGGCTATGGGGCTGCTCTAACGATGACCCCCAACCCATTGCACCTTCTGAAGTTATTCGGGTGATAGACGGGCGCACCGCCAAACAGGGAAGTGGCAACCCTCTGACCATAGACATGAACAAAGACGGCATAGTAGATTTTACCGTGTTTGCAGAACTTACGGCCAACCAGGAGGGCGACGAACTCTATGTTGGCGTAAACCCAATTGGCCCTCATAAAGTCAAATCGGGGCCATTTTCTGACGATAACTTTTTAAACATGGGGCTTCTTATTGCAGAGAATCCCCCCACCACACTGGACTTTAGCCTCAAACCTAATGAACAGTGGACCAGTGAACATGGCGCCATAGCCATACGCAAGACCACCAATAGCGGTTCGGTAAGCCATGAAGGTGCGTGGATAGGACGTAGCAAAGTATTGGCTATTCAGCTCTACCAGAATGGTCAGTATCATATCGGGTGGCTCAAAATTCATTTCAATGCAGAAACCGAGGTAGCAACCTTGCTTGAATACGCGCACCACAAGAGACCTCAAACACCCATTGCTTTACAATAAGCCAGCTAAACTAATGCAGCGATGCAACACGGTGCATTAGTTTTCCTTACTTTTCATATCGTAGATTATGAATTATTCTACCTTTGGCCAATTCCTTAAATACACCAGAGTTATGGAAAATTTGGGTATACTGGCTGCAATACTTACCACCGGAGCGTTCTTGCCTCAGGCCATAAAAACCATTCGAACAAGGCACACCGAAGACCTGAGCCTCACAACGTTTGCCATGATGTTTTTAGGTACTCTTTGTTGGTTGGCCTATGGATTATCCATTGATAATCGCCCACTCATAATCGCCAATATTATTACGGCTCTACTGGCGGGCATCATTCTGTTTATGAAGTTACTCTCTTACCGAAAACCCAGAGATTAATATTGCTCGTACCAGTGAAAATGTTCCTCCACCAGTTTCTTTCTCTTCTGCTTTAGAAAATCTAAATATCCCTGTGCTACCGGAGAGAGGTTTTTGCCTTTTAACCATATGAGATTCCAACGGGTAACAATCGGCAGGCCCTTCAATGGAATTATTTCCAATTGCCCATTTCTGAGCTCATTTCTGAGCCCTATAAGGGGCATAATAGAATAACCAAGTCCTGCAATTACTGCCTGCTTAACGGCTTCATTAGAAGTAAGCTCAAGCTTCTTATAAGTAGAAATGGATTTTGAACGAATGAACGACTCCATGGCATTGCGTGTAGCCGAGCCTTGTTCTCTATATATAAGAGGGTATTGTTGCAGAAAATCCTTTTTATCAGAATCGGCCAAAGCCCTGAGTTGCGGACTGCCCACCAGATATAGCTTGTTTTGAAGCAACTCTAGCCTATCGATACTCAGGTGGGCAGGCAAAACCGACACCAACGAAAAATCAACTTCATTTTCCTCCAGGTTAGAGATCACCCTACTTTTATTGGTTACGTCCATAATCAGATCGACACCCTTGTGTTTTCGCATGAATTCAGACAGAAAATAGGGCATTACGTACTTCCCTGTAGAAACTACAGAAACCTTGAGCCGACCTGCCAATTGCTGGCTGTAGGCCAAGGTTCTATAATTAATGGCTTCTACCTCGTTGAGAATCCTTTCTGCAGCCACAGCTATTTCCTTTCCAAAATCGGTGATGTACAATTGCCTACCGACTACCTCAAATAGCGGTACAGAAAACTGATCCTGAAATTTTCTGAGCTGAATAGAAACTGCTGGTTGAGTTAAAAAAAGCTCTTCTGAAGCCTTAGTAACGCTTTGTGTATGAACTACCTTAAGGAAAACCTTGAGCTGATGCAGGGTATAATCCATAAATTATGTTTATGATTAACATATGAAAGATAAATAAAAATTTATCAATCACAGCCTTCATCTTTGTGCCGCATTAAAAAAAGAACTATGCGCACAACATCGACAACCGAATGGACTGAAAAGCGAGCCAAGTCAGAAAATGCTTCTCCTGTCAAATCAGAAGCTTTCATAGTAAGTCAAAGCCTGGTTTTCATAGGGACAGTTTTGTTGGCTTTAGCTTGCTGGATTATGCTGGTCTTCACCTATGCCAGCGCCCTAAAGGCCCCCGCCATAGCCTCAGGAGCCATCGTTTTCTTCGCTTCTATTATTCACCTGATACAATCAAGTAAAACCAATCAAAAGTCATGATTCACGAAAAAGAAAATCAAATACAGCTAATGAACCAAACCCTGTCTCCTTCACAAGCCTTTGAACAAATGGCTGCCATGGTAGACGGATTGATAAAGCAAATAAACCTTCAAAACCTTAGGGCCTTTGAGCAACCAAATCAGCTAAAATCCAATGCCGATACAGAAGCTTATATAGACCATCTAAAGCAACAGAAGCAAGAACTTCAAGAACGGTTTATGTTAGCAGAACAGCTGGGTTGCCATATTGAAGCAACGGTCTCATTCAACATTAAACTAACCCGATAGACTGGGCCTACGGCCCGGATTTGCCAAGCCTTCATGGAATTACAATTATTGTTCGATAACCTGACCAACCCGGCCTTGCTCTTCTTCTTTCTGGGTCTGTTGGCCGTTCAGCTAAAAAGCGATCTGGAAATACCAGCCAATTCGTCCAAATTCATCTCCATATACCTTCTCTTCTCCATAGGATTTAAAGGAGGTCAGGAGTTGTCTCACGAAACCATAAATGCGGAAATCCTCTGGTCGTTGGTTTTTGGGGTAGTTATGGCTCTTATTGTACCTATATACTCCTTTTTCCTACTAAAAAAGAGACTTGGGGTACAAAATGCGGGGGCCATAGCCGCAGCCTACGGATCGGTAAGCGCAGTAACTTTTGTAACGGCCGTTTCCTTTTTGGAAATGCAGCAAATAGCTTTCGATGGCCACATGGTGGCTGTAATGGCACTTATGGAGGCCCCCTCAATTGTTATAGGAGTACTGCTTATGGCTCTTTTCAGAGAAGAAAGTGAGCACAAAGTCTCTTTCAGCCATATCCTAAAGCATTCGGTAACCAATGGCAGTGTGGTACTCATACTGGGTAGTTTGGTCATTGGCTTTCTTGCCTCCGACAAACAGGCTCAAGGCATAGAACCCTTTACTACCGATATTTTCAAAGGCTTTTTGGCGGTTTTCTTACTAGATATGGGAATAACCAGTGGCAGGAAACTCTCCACATTCTTGAAAAACGGCTGGTTCACTTTGTGTTTTGCTGTGCTGGTGCCTTTAATTAACGGGTCGGTAGTTGCCTTTGTGAGCCAATACATTACAGATAACGTTGGCAACCAACTGCTGTTTTCCATACTGGCAGCCAGTGCTTCTTATATTGCTGTGCCGGCCGCCATGAAGCTGGCTGCCCCTAAAGCTAACCCCGGCATATATATACCTATGGCACTGGCCATTACCTTTCCTCTCAACATTACCTTAGGCATGCCCTTGTATTTGTCTATCATTCACCTCAACTGATCTGCAGACAAAAAACAACCCGGCCTACGCAACCAAAGCACTTTTAGAAACGATAGTAAACCTATGATTACCTTCTGAGCAGAAGAAAATCATAGGTTTTTACTTTTTAATCACCAATACATGACTCCAAAAACACTGGTTGAAGAATGGGTTAGGCTTTTTAACGAAGGCAACGCCCAGGCATTAGGCCAACTATATGCCGAAGATGCTATAAACCATCAGGTAGCCAATAGTCCCTTAAAGGGCAAAAAAGCCATCATCAACAGTTTTGAAACCGAGTTTGCTACGGCCAAAATGACTTGTATAGTTGAGCATATTTTCGAAGATGGAGACTGGGCTATTTTAGAATGGAAAGACCCTCTGGGACTACGAGGTTGTGGCTTTTTTCAGGTTTCGGAAGGAAAAATAGTGTTTCAAAGAGGCTATTGGGATAAGCTTTCATTCCTTCGCGTGCACAATCTTCCTCTTCCAACTACCTAAACTGCCCAATCTTACTAGCTTTGAACGTGCAATTTTCCAAGCCACTCCGCAACCGAAAGAAGACCATCATTCGCCAGTATACACTGGGATGGATGGCAGGCCTTATATTTTTGGTTTTTATCAGGAGTGTGGGCACTGTAGAGGTAAGTCGCTTTAACCCCAGCCTGGACGTAGCTATTTTCTTTGCCGGACTACTGGGAGGCTTCTTTGGTATGATCTCAGGCTACTTTCAGTTTCTGCTGGAAGAAAAAATCTATCGGCAGACCTCCATTAAAAAACTCCTTATAATCAAGGGGGTATACCTATTGGCTTTTGTAGTCGCCATGATATTTGTGGCCTACTTAATGTCTGTACATATTCTAAAATTTGAGATTGGTCTGTGGGAGTTTGCTACCGATGCCGGTAGTGGCGTGGTGTATCTTTACATCATTGTTTTCGATCTGTTTATGTTGGTTTTACGACAGGTTAATTTAATGTTGGGCGAAGGCAACCTCACCAAGTTACTGATGGGCGAATTCTACGAACCGCATGAAGAAGAGCGTATATTTATGTTTCTGGATCTGCAATCTTCTACCCAGCTTGCTGAAAAACTTGGCCACATTACCTATAGCAACCTGATCCAGGACTGCTTTTACGACTTAGGAGTGGTATTGGCCTATGAGGCCGAAATTTATCAATACGTGGGCGATGAGGCCATACTCACCTGGCCAACCCCTGCCGGCATTCGAAACAACAACTGCCTTAAAGCTTTTTATGCTTTTCAACACCAAATAGAATTGCGCAAAGAGCATTATGAAAAAGCCTATGGCATTGTGCCGTTTTTTAAAGCCGGTGTAAATCTGGGCAAAGTTACCACCACCGAAGTGGGCAAATACAAAAGAGAAATAGCTTACCACGGAGACACGCTCAACACAGCCGCTCGTATTCAGGCCAAATGCAATGAGCTGGAGAAACCGCTTCTGGTTTCTCAACATCTCAAAGACCGAATTCTTGGTAGGAAATTCGTTTTTCATTTTATGGGAGAAATGCCCCTAAAGGGTAAGGAAGAGGCGGTGGCTATTTATGCCGTAGAGCCTGCATCATAAAAAAACACGCTAGCCCAGCAGA
The DNA here is from genome assembly GCF_014653175.1 of Roseivirga thermotolerans. Taxonomy (GTDB): domain Bacteria; phylum Bacteroidota; class Bacteroidia; order Cytophagales; family Cyclobacteriaceae; genus Roseivirga; species Roseivirga thermotolerans. The sequence goes on along the minus strand of NZ_BNAG01000002.1, from coordinate 35,130 downwards.
CCAGCGTGTTTTCTCCAGACATTCGTTTCAATTATTCTCCCTGGCTTAGCGAGTAGCCTCGCTCACCATCAAACTGATAAAGGTGCTCCGTCTTAATAAAGTCGAAACCGACCTTCTGCACATTTTGGAGCAGTTCAATTACATCAGAGTTTTGTAAAACCTCTCCATTTGGATTGGTAAACCTGCACCTCCAATGATCGGTTTTGAAAGTCTCAGGCATACCATTAGGGTATACCAACACCCCACGGTTAGAGATAAGCTTTAGCTTTAGGCGCTCGGTAGAAGCTTCGTTGAGCAGCTTATCGCCTATTTCATTGGCATCTCTGTTTTCGCCCCTCCAGTCGATAAACACATCTACCCCAACAAGCTCTTTCTTCTTAGCCGGTTTTTCCTTTACATCTATACTAATAGAAACATTTTCATCGTAGTGTACAGGCTTTAGCTTAGTTGGTTTCTGGCCTAGTCGCTCTATCACCGCATCGGCAAATTCTTTGGTACCTACACGCTCCACACTGCGCTGCGCTCGATAGATATCACCGGTATGAATACCATCTTCCAATGTCTTGAGCCATGCATTCTGAATAAGCTCGGCTTTATCGGCCTTGCCTAACTGCACAAGCATCATGGTAGCTCCATTCAGTAGGCCTGATGGGTTGGCTATGTTTTGTCCGGCAATATCAGGAGCCGAGCCGTGAATGGCCTCAAACATGGCATGGTTCATACCAATGTTGGCCGAACCGGCCATTCCCACAGAACCAGCCACTTCAGCAGCAATATCCGAAATCACATCGCCATATAAATTGAGGGTTACCACCACATCGAGCGACTCCGGACGAGCTGCAACAACAGCCGACCCAATGTCTATAATCCAGTGATCGGCAGCAATATCAGGGTACTCCTTAGCCACTTCATTAAACACCTTATGGAACAATCCATCGGAATGCTTCATAATATTATCCTTGGTCATACAAGTCACCTTCTTGCGGTTATAGGCTCTTGCATACTCAAAGGCATATCGGATAATTTTTTCAGAGCCGGGTTCAGAAATCAGCTTCAGGGTTTGCACCACTTCACTGGTTTGCTGGTGTTCAATACCGGCATATAAGTCTTCCTCGTTTTCGCGCACTATTACCACGTCCATGTGGGGGAAATGAGACGGCACGTAAGGCGGGTAAGCTCTAAACGGACGCACGTTGGAAAAAAGGCCGAGCGATTTTCTAATGGTTACGTTCAAACTTTTGTAACCTCCACCCTGAGGGGTAGTGATTGGAGCTTTGAGAAAAACAGGGTTTTTACGCAGTATATCCCAAGACTCAGGGCTTATGCCCGACTTATGGCCTGCTTTATACACTTGTTCTCCAATTTCTATGACATCGTAAGTTAGGCCAACTTCTGCGGCATCCATAATACGAATGGTAGCATCCATAATCTCAGGACCAATACCATCGCCATAGGCAACTGTAATTCTGTCTGTTTTACTCATTCTTCTGGGGTTAGTCTTTCGGCCGCAAAGGTAGTGACCATTGTTTGTTTTCGGAATTTAAACCCCAAAATCTGCCAATTGTTAGATCATTTTTTATAGGAATGGATGGTGCCGTTTTAGTTTACCACCTATGGCTATTATCTTTGGCACCTAGCTCAAACGAATATGACTGCTTTTAGCAACATCCTTTTCGAAAATAAAGAGGGCATTGTTTACCTAACCATTAACAGGCCCGACAAAATGAATGCGCTCAATGCCCAAACCATTGACGAAATAAAATTGGCCTTCGAAACCATTTATGACGACAACTCCATAAGAGGAGTGGTTATTGCCGGTGCAGGAGACAAAGCCTTTGTGGCAGGAGCCGATATTTCTGAAATAGCCAGTCTTTCTGAGGTAAATGCCAGAAAATTTGCAGAAAGCGGACAAGAGGTTTTTGCTGCCATAGAAAACTGTCATAAGCCGGTTATTGCTTTGGTCAATGGTTTTGCCCTTGGTGGCGGTTGCGAACTGGCCATGGCTTGCCACATGCGTGTAGCCACAGCTACGGCTAAATTTGGACAGCCCGAAGTGAAGCTTGGCATAATTCCGGGCTATGGAGGTACTCAGCGCCTTACCCAACTGGTTGGTAAAGCGAAAGCGTTTGAACTCTGCATGACTGCCGATATGATTGGTGCCGAAGAGGCCAAAAGTCTTGGACTCGCCAACCACGTGGTAAACACCATAGAAGAAGGAAAGGCGAAGTGCGAAGAAATATTGGGCAAAATTGCCTCCAAAGCACCCATAGCCATTGGTTTGGTTATAGACTGTGTCAATGCCGTTTTCAATGAACAGGAGAATGGTTACCAGACCGAGGCCAATAGCTTTGCAGCTTGTACCAAAACCGCTGATTTCAAAGAAGGCACCACTGCATTTCTTGAAAAACGACCGGCAACTTTTAAAGGAGAGTAACTGATTCCAACACCATTTTTGCTTTTTTTACGTTGAGTGATGGTGGTGAAAATACATGACCAACACAACTCACATGTTGGGCCTTAAAAGCCCGGGCTTTCTATGAGTCAACTCAGAAAACTGGCAGGACAAACCGCCTATTATGGCATTAGCAGCATTCTCGGAAGGGTGCTCAACTTCCTGCTTTTACCTATATGGACCGCCCGTTTGGTCACCGAGGAGTATGGAAGCGTTACCTATCTTTATACATACCTGGCTCTGGGGCTGGTAATCTATACCTTTGGTATGGAAACGGCCTTTTTTCGTTTTAGCCGAAAAATTGATGCGCGCCAGGCATACCATAATGCGGCTACGGCAGTCTTACTGGTCTCCGGCTTACTTTCAGGCCTGCTGTATGTAGGAGCACCGGGCATAGCCCGCTGGCTCGATAAGGGAATTCAAACGGAGTACATTCAATACATGGCCGCTATACTTTTTATAGATGCGGTAGTGGCCATTCCGTTTGCCAAGCTACGGTTGGAAGAACGACCACTAAAATTTGCGCTCATCAAAACCGGGGTGATTACCATTACTATTCTGCTCAACCTTCTTTTCATAATTGTATTCCCGGATATACTACAAGGCAAATACCTCTCATCTCTTTCAGGCTTTGTAGAGAGTTTCTATAAAACCGATTATGGAGTTGGCTACATCTTCCAGGTAAACTTAATGGCCAATCTACTCTACATACCCTTTTTGTGGTCAGAGTTCAAGTCGTTAAGGCTGAGAATCCACTGGCCAACCTTCAAACCCATGCTCAATTATGGCCTTCCCATCTTCCTAATGGGCTTGGGTGGCATCTTCAACGAACAAGGTTATAGCCTGATAATGATTGAGTTACTTGGAGAATCGGAGTTGGGTGTTTTTTCCAGTGCTGTAAAACTCAGTGTAATTATGATGTTGGGTATTCAGGCCTTCCGCTATGCTGCCGAACCCTTTTTCTTCAACCATGCCGAAAACCGCGAAGCACCCGCTCTTTTTGCTAAAATCATGCACTACTTTATAGTGTTTAACATCTTTATGATGGTGGCCGTAGCCTTGAACATAGACCTTATTAGCGATCTTTTTTTGCGCAAGCCCGAATACAAACAAGCGCTTTATGTATTGCCCGTATTGCTTTTAGCCAAACTATTATATGGTATTTATGTCAACCTCAGCGTATGGTTTAAGCTAAAGGACAAAACCATTTTCGGAACCTATTTTGCGCTTATTGGTGCTGTGGTTACCCTCGCAGGCAATGTACTCCTCATTCCGCTATTGGGTTACTACGGAAGCGCCTTTGCTTCCTTGCTTTGTTATGCCGTAATGTCTTTTCTATGCTACCAAAAAGGCAAAAGTGAGTTTGCTATCCCCTATCGTTTCAAACCACTGGCCGGCTATCTGCTTCTGGCCATGGGGGTAATTTATGGTGTGGAGTTCATTCAATTGACTAATGGGTGGCTTTCGTATGGATTAGACTTGTTTGTTACTCTAATTTTTGCGGTATTTATGTATCTCAGGGAAGGTAAATCGTTGAACTACAAAACCGTAAGCAATCCTACACGGTAGTTAGATCAAGTATTTACAACCAACAGCTAAAGAATGTCGTTGCGTGAACAGATTGTGAAGCAGATTAACAAACTCCTTTTTCTTGCACTTATCTGGATTTTGAGTGCCTTTAGCCTTAAGGCCTGGCAGGTTGAAAGTACGCTTAAAAAAGAGACCAGCAAGTATGACCAGGCCAATGCAGAATACTTGCTCATTGAAGCCCAAAAATACTTTTTGCTCGAAGACTATGAGCGAGCCATTGCCTTTCTGGATAAATCCATTGACGTAGATGAAAAAAACCACGCTGCCTGGTTTAAAAAGGCCGAAATTTATTTAGCGAAAAACGACACTAAGAAAGGTGTGGAGGCCATTCAAAAAGCCATTGCCTTGTCGAGCAACAACAAGTACTACTACGTATTGGCTGCTGAACTGGAAAAAGCAAACCGAAACCCCGAAGGTGCTGCGCGCTACTACGAACTCATGGCTTCTTACACCCCTGACTATCAGGTATACCTGGTGGAGCTGGCTAATGTTTTTCAGGCCGTGGGTAAAACCAGAGAAGCCATAGAACTCTTCCGCAAACAGGAAAGCCTAACGCTGGATCAAAGCATGAAGTTGGTTGAAATGCTCATGCAAAGCTCAAAAGAAAAAGAGGCCATTACACTCATGGAGCAGTTGGTCATAGACTATCCGCTCGATATGGACATCAAGTACCAGTATGCCAATGTACTGAGTAGCTCAGGCCAACAAACGGAAGCCATACAGTTTCTGGAAAATCAAACATCCATGAATGCCGCTATGCGCCTGCTACTTTCCGATCTTTATGCTTCTCAGGGGCAATCGGACGCCAAGTTTCAACTATTAACCCGCTCGTTTAACGATCCAAATGCTTCACTTTCAGATAAAGTACTGTTACTCGGGCAACTGATACTAGAAAATAGCAGCCAACCTCCGGTTGGTCTCATAGACAGTTTACAGACCGCTCTGGAAAACCAATACCCTAATGAACCTCTGGCTATAGAAAACGGAGCCTACGTTTACACCAAACTAGCCGAACAAACCAGCGATCCACAACGCGCCCTCTTCAGAACAAAATCCATAGAAAAATATCAGCGACTCAAAGATTTAAAGCCGGGCGATTTTAAAGTATGGGATAAAGTATTAACCCACGCCTACGAAAACGAAAACTGGAAGCAACTCAATATTGATGCTGAAGAAGCGCTAAGCCTATTCCCTAATCAGGCCATTTTTTACATTTATCTGGCCAGCGCTAAAATAGAGCTGAACGAATTGGATGAAGCCAGCGACTTACTTGGTCAGGCCACCCGAATGACTCGTGCAAACACTTTGCTTAAAAGTCAGATACTGGCCAAACAAGCCCAAATAGCTTTCCTCAACGGACAAACCGAAACTGCCGACAGCCTATTGAAAGAAGCCGTGAGCCTGGAGGAAGTTCACCCCGATGCGTTGAAGCAAAACGGAGAAATACTCCTCAGCCGGGTGGAAAAAAATGCAGCCCCTGTATCCGAAAAAAGTGCAGAGCTCAAAAAAGTGAAAGAGTCGGCCGAAAAGTTATACGCCAACGGACAGTATAATCAAGCCCTTATTACACTCTTACATTATATTCATACATTTGAAGATTTGAACGATGGCGCTACTCTTGAACTGTTTGGAGATACCTACTTTCAGATCAAGTTAAACGCGTTGGCAGTCAAGTACTGGAAAATGGCAAAAGAACTCGGTGGGGGTTCAGAAAAATTAGATCAGAAAATTGCAAGCGGACAAATCAATTAAAAAGGCATTATATCTGGGCATGCTAGCCATGCTAGTGCTTTTTAGCAGTTGTAACAAACGATTCTTAGGGTTTAAGTTTTCACCCAGAGAGGTGCTTACTATAGAAGAAATTGACTACGAATATATTTCTACCCGCTCCAAAATCAGGTACAAAAATCAGGAAGATAAAACCAAAGCTACCGCCAACATACGCATTAAGAGAGACAGCCTTATTTGGTTCACGCTGAGCAATGGAGTGGGTATTGAGGGGGCTAGAGGGCAAATTACCCGTGACTCTGTGATTATTCTGGACAGAATAAACCGAAACATATATGCCTATAGTTTTGAGCAACTAAGCGAACAGTTTCAGTTTGAGTTTAGCTACTCTCTTTTTCAGGCCATAATTATTGGTGATTTACCCGTACCACTTTCCAAAAACGATGACATTGTAGAAAAAAACAACAATTTCTATGTCACTCAGCGCGTAAGAGATTTGAGGGTTAGCAATATGGTAAGTTCAAAAAACAGAAGACTGGAGAATGTGTTTGCCACCACACTTAGAAATGACAACACACTGGAACTCAAATATGGCGACTTCAAACCCTTAGAAGACAAGCCTTTTGCTTACAAAGCCCTTATGATTCTCACCTACTATCAGGACGGCAAAAAACAGGAGGCCGAAATTGACATTGAACACAACCGTGTGAAAATTGAAGACGAATCGCTTAGCTTTCCTTTCAATATCCCAGACCGATATGAGAAGCGCCAATAAGTCTGTTTTACTTACCCTGTTTTTTGTGCTGGCCTTGAGCTGGAGCAATACCTTATTGGCTCAAAATGAGCGTGATAAACTCGAAAAACAGAAAGCAGAGATACTGCGAAAAATTAAGGAAAACGAAAAAATACTAAATCAGACTACCGAAAAAAGAAGCACCTCTTTGGGTAGACTCAAGGCTCTAAACAATCAAATCTCTTCGCGTGCCTCCCTCATTAAGGCCATTAATTCTGAGGTAGACCTACTCGATGCTGAAATTGCCGAAAATCAAAGCATTGTCAATGCTATGGAAAGGGATCTTCAGGCCTTAAAAAAAGAGTACGGCCAAATGATTTACGCCACACAAAAAACCAGTTCCGGCTTTAATCAACTCACGTTTTTGTTCTCCTCCAGTACATTCAACCAGCTTTTCATGCGCATGCGCTACATAAGGCAATATGGAGATGCGCGTAAAAAACAGGTTCGGCAAATTGAGATTGTTCAGCAAAACCTCAATGAGCAAATAGCTGAGGTGGCTCGACAAAAAGAACAAAAACAAGCCCTCTTGAATGATGAGTTGAGCGAAAATCAAAAACTACAAGGCTTGCAGTTGGAGCAAAAGAAGCTTATCGCCCAACTGGAGCAGCAAGAGAACCGCATTAAAAAAGAACTTGAGAAACAACGGGAATCCGAACGCGAACTCACCAGCCGCATAGAAGATATAATAGAAGCCGAAAGAAGAGCCGCTGCCCTGGCCAACGTAGACATGAAAGCCCTGAGTACGGCTTTCGAACAACAGCGAGGCAAACTCCCCTGGCCGGTAGATGAAGGCTTTGTTTCTTCGAAATACGGACTACACGCCCACCCTACACTCAAAAGAGTAGAAATCAATAACAAAGGCATAGACATACAAACCTCAAGCAATGCAACCGTCAAGGCCGTTTTTCCCGGCAAAGTAATTGGCGTAATGTCTATTCCGGGTCAGGGAATCACCGTTATACTCCAGCATGGCGATTACTTTACCTCATACTCAAAACTAAAAGCTGTAACCGTCAAAAAAGATCAGCAGGTGCAGGCAGGAGATGTATTAGGGCAAGTTCTCACCAACAATGAAAATGTGTCGGAAATGAAGTTCCGCATCAATGCCACCAACGGAACAGTTAACCCCGAAACCTGGTTGCAGCGTAAAAATAATAAGCCTTAAGCCGCATATCATATTTGTGGGTTACTTGCTTAGATCGGATAGAACTCTCCCGGCCGCAAGCGGTCTGTTCACAGCTATTTGCGAAGACTAAATGATAGTAGACCGTAGAAACATACGTCATACGACCTAAGTAAGTAGTCTATCGTATTTTTTAGGCCATCTGTCAGCAAAAATCAGGAACTACCATTAAAGTAGTTGGTTTTCTAGGCTTAGAATCATAGTTTTTGCCTATCTTTGACGAATTGAAATTTATGTCCATGGAAACAATTTTAGCGCTAGGAATGCCGGGAGGACCCGAAATCTTTGTCATCTTATTTATCGTGCTTCTTTTGTTTGGTGCCAAAAAGATACCTGATTTGGCACGTGGCCTTGGCCGAGGCATCAGAGAATTTAAAGATGCTACCAAGGAGATTAAGAAAGAAGTAGACGAAGCAGGTAAGGAAATCGATAAGCAATAGGTTTCAATGAAGGAATATCATCGACTGGATGAGATTCAGGAAGACCTTTCGCTTGGAAAAATAACTTGTTCACAGTTGGTAGACTACTACCTGACCAACATTGAGCGAGATAAACAACTCAACGCCTTTGTAGAGGTATATGCAGAAGAAGCCAAACAACGGGCGCGCGAGTTAGATAAAAAAATTGAGCTAAAAACAGCCGGCCCGTTGGTCGGCTTAATTTTTGGCCTCAAAGACCTCATATGCTACAAAGACCATGAAGTATCGGGGGCCAGCCACATCCTTAAGGGTTTCGAATCTCAGTTCTCCGCAACTGCTGTTGAGCGATTACTCCAACAAGACGCAATACTCATTGGCAGGCAAAACTGCGATGAGTTTGGTATGGGTTCTTCCAATGAAAATTCAGCCCATGGCCCTGCCAAAAACCCTGTAGATCCCGCGCGTGTTCCAGGAGGCTCATCAGGAGGTTCAGCTGCTGCCGTAGCCGCCAACATGTGTCATGTAGCACTCGGTACCGACACCGGAGGCTCGGTAAGACAGCCCGCTGCCTTTTGTGGCATCTATGGTTTAAAACCCACTTATTCTCGTATTTCCCGCTGGGGGCTTCTGGCCTACGCCTCATCGTTCGATACCATAGGCATATTTTCCAGGTCTGTTGAAGATAATGCCCGAATACTGGAAGCCATAGCCGGTAGAGACGAAAAAGATGCTACCAGTTCATCGCGTCAGGTTGCACAATATAGTAATGCACAACCCCACGGTACTTATCGAATTGCCTATTTCCCCGAACTGTTTGACCACAACGGACTACAGCCCGAAATACAAGAGGCTTATAAAAACTGGGTGCGTGAGTTAGAAAAAGAAGGTCATTCATTAGTAGAAGAAAGTTTTCCTTTTGCCGAATATATACTACCCACTTATTACATACTTACAACGGCCGAAGCCAGCACCAACCTTGCTCGTTACGATGGAGCTCACTATGGCTTAAGAAGTGGTACCTCCAACGATTTGGAAGCCATGTATAAAAACTCGAGAACGGAGGGCTTTGGAGACGAAGTAAGGCGAAGGATCATGCTCGGCACTTTTGTGTTAAGTGCCGACTATTACGATGCTTATTTTACTCAGGCGCAGAAACTAAGACGCCTCATTAAAGAGGCCACGGAAGCAATATTGCAAAAGGTAGATTTCATAATTACTCCCACTACCCCCACCACGGCTTTTGAACACAAGAGTCACGCTAGTCCATTGGCTATGTACATGGCCGATTTGTTCACAGTGCAGGCCTCTATTTGTGGGTTACCGGCCATTTCCGTTCCTATGGGCAATGATGCTAAAAACTTACCAATAGGGATGCAAATTATGGGAGCGGCTTTTGAGGAAGAAAAACTTTTCGCATTTTCGAAAATCCAGCAAAACAATTCGCGTTAAAGCAGTCTATGAGAAAGTTGATTAGCGTCTTTTTGTTGCTATGTTTCACAGTTACAGCCTTTGCTCAAGAAGCTTTGGCTCCTCATGAAGTATATGATTATGCGCCTGATCTTCCTTATGAAGAAATAGAAAGAAGGTACAACGAGCTAGATCTTGAAATTGACATTGCCTTTAACGATCGTGTGCATGCCTTCATCAACTACTTTACGGTTCGCGATCGGGATTACACCCGCGAAATGCTGCGGAGAAAAGAAGTCTACTTCCCCATTTTTGAGAAATACCTGGCCAAGTACAACCTGCCTCAGGAACTCAAATATTTACCCATAATTGAAGCAGGCCTCAACCCAAAAGCAGTTTCAGGTCCTCAGGCCGTAGGCCTTTGGCAATTCATGTCTCCAACCGCTCGAGAGCAGGGTTTACACATCGACTGGTACATTGATGAGCGAATGGACCCGGAAAAATCTACAGAAGCTGCCTGCAAGTACATTGCCTGGCTCTACGGTATTTTTAAAGACTGGAAGATGACCCTGGCCGCATACAACAGCGGCATTGGCAATGTTTGGAGAGCCATGAGAAGAGCAGGACACAAAGAAGACTTCTGGGAGGTTTACAACTACCTGCCTAGAGAAACACGCTCTTACGTACCCCAGTTTGCCGCCATACTGTACGCAATGGAATATGCCGATGTGCACAACATATACCCCACCGAGATACTCTACCCTATAGACTACGATGTAGTAAAAACCAATCAGTTTGTTTACCTGAAAACTTTAGCCGATGAAGGTAGAATTGACATAGAGGAGATAGAACGGTTGAATCCGGCCATTAAAAAGGGGGCCATTCCGGCCAATCTCAAAAACTTTGAGCTTAGAATACCGCGTTATCAATCGCGCTACTTCCAAACCCACAAAGAATCTATTTTAGCCAAAGCAGAGGCCGATAAAGTGGAGTTCGAAAAAATTGCCAAGAATATGCCAGGCAGTACGTTTGGCAAAGAAAAGGTAGTATATCGGGTAAAAAGTGGCGATGTTCTGGGAACAATTGCCCGCAAACACAACGTACGGCTGGAAGACCTAAAAAGCTGGAACAACATAAGAGGTTCACTCATTCGGGTGGGCCAGCGCCTCGATATTTTTATTGGCCCCGATTTCTACGATGCCTCCTCTGTTACGGCCAATCAACGCGATCAGCCCATCCCTGATTCCAAACTGCATGTAGTGCAACCGGGTGACACCCTTTGGGATATTTCTCGTATGTATAAAGGCCTGAGCATAGACCGGATTAAGGAGCTCAACAACTTAAAAGGCAACTCCATTAAGCCCGGCATGAAGCTCAGAATAGGTTAGCCAAATTAACAACTAAACTTTTAGTAGATTTATCTTGTTAATACAGGCAGAATTCATTTCCTTCAAAACAACTAATTAGAGCGCTATGAAAAGACTATACGCAATACTCGTTTTTACAGCACTGCTCACCGTGGCCTGTAACCAAAGAAAAGAAGGAGCCAATGTAGATGCTGAGGGCAATGCCACTGCCAAAAATGAGAATTTTCTTCCGGAGGCCTCTGGGGAGCCCGGTGAGATTGTTGTCGTAATGAATAAAAACAAATACGATGCAGAACTTGGCGAGGCTATAAAGGAGGTATTCAGAGAGCCGGTTCCAGGGCTTTCTCGTTCAGAACCCATGTTTACCATTCGGGTTATCGAACCCTTTGAATTCAACCGTATATTTAAGATTGCGCGAAACCTGGTATATGTAGTGAGCTATGAAGGCCAATCTGCGGCCGACAAGTGGCTGCAAGCCACCTTTAGTGAGAGTTCGAAAGAAACTATTTTCAATAACCCCGACCGGTTTATGCAAACTTCTGACAATCAATTTGCCAAAAATCAAAAAGTACTTCAGCTCTTTGGTAAAGACGATAAAACCCTTGCTAAAAACATTCGGGAAAACGCCCAGCTCATTCAAAACTATTTCAATATAGCGGAGAAAGAGCGTCTGGCGGACAAACTCCAAATGTCAGTAGCTTCACGAAATATTGTGAATAAGGTCATCGATCAGTTGGGAGTGAGCATTAAAATCCCTGCCAGTTACGAATTGGCCATGCTAGAAGATGATTTCATGTGGGCTCGTTATTTACCAGCCGTAGGTCCGAGTAAAAATCTGTTCGTTTATACCAAAGACTATACCTCACAAGATGAGTTTAAGCAAGAGAACATTATTGCTCTGAGAAATGAAATCGCAAAAAAGTACATCTATGGAGACCCTGAGAATCCTGAGTCTTATATGATTACGGAAACCAATTACATGAAGCCTGTTTTCCGAAACATAAACTTCAGAGATAAATACACCGTAGAAATGCGCGGTGCATGGAAAACCAACAACTTCTCCGTGGGAGGTACTTTTGTGAGCTACACCTTTGTAGACGAAGCCAAAGGTAAACTTTACTACATCGAAGGTTTCGTAATTCATCCGAATGAAAGTCACAGAGAACTCATTCGAGAAATGGAATCCCTACTCACCACCTTCAGAACAACCTAATAGAAACACAACAACCTTAGGGTTGAATTGAGGAATCTTATTAATTTTAGGAATGGCAAGGGTAACTTGCCATTTTTGTTTTTCATAAGACTACCTCCACTATGTTTGCTTACTTAAAAGGTAAACTTGCTTTTCAAGATCCCACCTATGTAATTATAGATATACAAGGTGTGGGCTATGAAGTAAAGATTTCACTAAACACTTTTTCCCGGATTAAAGACAAGGAGAACATTCAGTTGTTTACCTACTTTCATGTAAAGGAAGATGCCCAAACTCTTTTTGGATTTGCCGACCCACATGAAAAGAGCATTTTCATGCACCTTATCTCTATTTCAGGAGTAGGGCCATCGACCGGCTTAATGGTATTATCTTCTCTTAGCCCCGAAGAGGTGGAACAGGCCATACTTGGAGAAGATGTACGAACCATTCAAGCGGTAAAAGGTATAGGAGCAAAAACCGCTCAGCGCATTATTTTAGAGCTTAAAGACAAAATTGGTAAAGCGGCCAATGCTGGCGACCCGATAAACATTCCATCTTCTTCTAAAGGCGCCATAAGAAATGAGGCTCTCGCAGCGTTAGTAACCTTGGGCATTGCCAAGGCGGCCGCACAAAAGAGCATTGACAAAATTTTAAAGGAGCAGACAGGAGATATTAGCCTGGAACAATTGATAAAACTAGCCCTCAAAGCGGCTTGAGGTATTTCTGAGGTCTTGATCGGCAAACAGCACAAAATATTATTTCTCTTATTTTTTGGCCTGATGGTACAAGGCCTTCTCGCGCCTAAATCAGTTTATGCTCAGCGTCAGGACAGCACCCGTTCGGTACAAGACACTACCAGATACACCCCTTCCCCCTACCCACTTTTTAGACCAAGATATCCTTTTGGAGACCCACTATACAGACGTCCGCTCAACTCACCTTTGCTCTTTAATAATGCAGGGTTTTATAACAGACAATATCAGGTAGACACGAGTAAAAACATTATCGTATCCGAAAAACTCGACAATCAGTTTATTCGCCCCCCAGCCTATGTACCTTTCAATCAAGCCCTCCGAAAGAAAATAGAACAGGGTAATAAAGAGTTTCTAATGGAGCGCTCTAAAGCGCGCGATGGAGAAAGTGCCGTTAGTAACAGAGGGCGTCTCATCCCTCCCATTGCCCTAAACCCCTTCTTCGACCGGCTCTTTGGTGGCGACCAGATTCTCATTAATACCAACGGAACCGTTCAGCTCGATTTTGGCGGCAGGTTTCAGCGCGTAGACAACCCCGCCATCCCTATCAGGCAGCAACGCAACGGAACCTTTGAGTTCAACCAAAATATTCAGATGTCACTCGATGGCACCATTGGCACCAAACTGCGAATGAATGCCAATTTTGACAACAACAACTCATTCGACTTCGAAAACGAGCTTAAGGTAGATTTCTCAGGACTGGAATCGGACATCGTTAAAAGCATGGAAATTGGTAACGTAAGTCTGCCCATTGACAATAGCCTGATTGCCGGGGCTCAAAACCTGTTTGGGTTCAAAACGCAGCTTCAGTTTGGAAGACTCTATGTAACCGCTCTTGCCGCTTCGCAAAGAGGAACCTCCGAGTCTATTGAGATAGAAGGAGGTGTACAGCGCAATGAATTTCAGATTCGCGCCAGTGACTACGATGAAAACAGACACTTCTTTCTGGGGCATTTTTTCAGAAACAACTTTCAGAATTGGCTCAGAAGCATCCCAACAGTCATCTCAGGGCTACAAATAAGCCGATTAGAAGTTTATGTTCTCAACCGAACGAACAACACGCAAACCCTTAGAAACTTTGCCGCTTTTATGGACCTGGGTGAAGGCGATGTGATATTTCAGCAAGGAAATAGTTTTGTGGGCAACGGGAATAGCGGCAGCCCTACCAGCAACGCAGCCAACAACCTGTTTGAGAACCTGTTGGCGAATCCCAATCTCAGAAGACCAGATCAGATTAGTTCCATACTGGAAGGGCAGCATGGATTAGAAAAAGGACAGGACTTTGAGAGAGTAACCGGTGCCCGGAAGTTAGATCCTTCTGAGTATTACTTTAACCGAGAACTAGGCTTTATTTCACTCACCAGACAATTACAGAATGACGAAGTGTTGGCTGTATCATTCGAATACAACTATCAAGGCAGACGCTACAAAGTGGGAGAACTTACTGAAGACTATCAGGGAAGATCGGAAGATGACGTCATTTTCCTCAAACTCTTGCGCCCCAGCAAAATTAATACGAGGGTACCTACCTGGGACCTTATGATGAAGAACATTTACAACCTGAATGCTGCAGGAGTAGATCGCCAGTCCTTCCAGTTAAGAGTAATTTACCGCGATGATAATACTGGAATAGACAACCCAAGTTTACATGAGGGACAGCGCACTAAAGATATTCCACTAATTGAGATTATGGGACTCGACCGGCTGAACCAAAATGGCGACCCACAAAAAGACGGAAATTTCGACTATGTGGAGGGAGTTACCATCAATCCGGAAAGAGGCTATATTATATTTCCTTACCTGGAACCTTTTGGTCAGCGACTGGAAAGTCAGTTTTTAGATTCTGAGCAGTTTCTCAAAGAAAAGTATGTCTTCGATACCCTATACAGAACCACCCGTGCCGATGCTCAACTGGTATCAAGACTCAATAAGTACTTTATAAAAGGTAGCCTACAGTCAGGCTCTACCAACGAAATCAACCTCAATGCCTTTCAGGTGGCTGAAGGCAGTGTAGTGGTGACTGCCGGAGGCACCCCGTTGGTAGAAGGTACCGACTACACAGTAGACTATGTGCAGGGAAAAGTCACCATCATTAATCCACTCATACTCAATTCCGGAAAAAAAATTCGTGTGTCTTACGAAAAAGCCGACCTGTTTAGCTTTCAGGCCCGCAACCTCCTAGGTACCCGATTGGACTACGTGGTAAATGACAAAACCAACGTGGGACTTACTTTGCTTCACCTCAACGAACGCCCCCAACTCACCAGAGTGAATATCGGTAACGAACCGGTAAGCAACACCATGGTGGGGCTTGACTTTAATTACAGCGCCAATTCGCGCTTCCTCACACGGATGGTTGATGCCCTACCCTTTATTGACACAAAAGCACCATCTAAAATTACCTTGCGAGGAGAGTTTGCCCAACTGTTTCCGGGCACTTCCAACGAAGTAGACGGCACCAGCACATCGTATATCGATGACTTTGAGGCAACTGTAACTCCCTTTAGTTTAAGCAATGCGCAAAGCTGGAAACTGGGCTCTACCCCAAAGACCGATGACAACAAGTTCGATCTTTCCAACCAGGCCGGTACACGTCTGGGCACTAACTATAGAAGAGCAAAAATTGCCTGGTATACTATAGACAACGTTTTTTACCGATCCTCCGGCAGAAACAGACCTCAGAATATTACTCCCGAAGACCTACAAAACCACTACGTACGATCGGTAGGCCAAACGGAAGTGATTAAAAGAGATCCTCAGCAAATCGTAGTCAATGAGCCTTCGTTCGATATTGCCTACTACCCCGCAGAAAGAGGCATGTACAACTACAACCCCAACCTACAAAGGGATGGCTCGCTACCTGAACCGGAGAAGAACTTTGGGGCCATAGTACGCGCCATTACCAACGAGGTAGACTTTGACAAAACCAACATTGAGTACATCGAATTCTGGATGATGGACCCCTTTATAAATGTGAGCAACAACACACCTCAAAACCCTCGGGGGTTAATCGATGATGGAATCAATCCGGCAAAGGCCAACACTACAGGTGGAAAGATGTTTATAAACCTGGGCAGTATCTCTGAAGACCTGATGCGCGATGAAAGACATGCTTTTGAACAAGGTCTACCAGCCGATGGGCAAATAACCAATGACAACGTGATTGTTAACGAATGGGGAAGGGTAACCAACCAGCCTTACCTTAATCCGGCTTTCGACAACAGCCAGGGAGCCAGGGCCAATCAGGATGTTGGGCTCGATGGTCTCAAGTCTAGCGAAGAGGCTGAATTTTTCAGTGACTTCTTAAGCTCAGTAAACGTGGACCCTTCCATTAGACAAGCCCTTCAGAACGACCCCTCCGGAGACAATTTTCAATATTACCTTAGCGATGAGCTTGACGCTGCCGATGTAAAAATACTGGCCCGCTATAAAAACTTTAACGGCATGGAAGGCAATAGCCCCGTTTCTACGGGCAACCTTAATTTTACCCCCTCCAACTCTAACCTACCCGACAATGAAGACCTAAACAGAGACAATACACTGGCCGATTTAGAGGAGTACTATGAATATGCTATTGACATTAAGCCCGGGCAGTTTCAGGTAGGAAAAAACAATATTGTAGATAAAGTAACCAACGAGGTAAATGGAGATCAGGTGAGTTGGTACCTCTTCCGAATTCCGGTGAGAAAGCCCGATCGTGTACAAGGCAATATTAACGGATTCAAATCCATTCGCTATATAAGAACCTACCTCACCGAATTTAGCGAGCCAGTGGTTTTACGATTTGTGAATTTCCGAATGGTGGGCAGCCAATGGAGAACCTTTCAGGAAAGTCTGTACGAAAAAGGCCTTTTCGAAATTCCTGAACCTTCCGATGCCAAGTTTACTGTGGGTGTAGTAAGTATTGAAGAAAACAGCCAACCGGCCGATGGGCGTCCGCCTTATGTACTACCTCCCGGTATTCGAAGAGACAGAGACAACACCTCTACCATTGAAAGAAGGCGTAATGAACAGTCGCTACAACTCCAAGTGGAAAACCTTCGGGATCGCGATGCAAGAGCTGTATACAAAACGGTAACACAAGACATGATCAACTATGGTCGAATAAAGATGTTTTTACATGCCGATAGCCCAGACGACTTACAGCCTGGAGAAGTGACTGCTTTTATACGATTGGGAACCGATTTTACAGAGAATTACTATGAGATAGAGGTCCCGCTCACCATGACACAACCGGGAGAACTATCGCCCGAACAAATTTGGCCCGAAGCTAATGAGATAGATATAGCGTTTGACAGGTTGTATGAAGTAAAAGCGGCAAGAAACAGGCAAAATGCCAACCTCAACCTGCCCTTCACCCAAACAGTAGGTAAATACAATGTTACAGTGGTGGGTCGCCCTGACATGAGTTCGGTGCAAACCCTAATGATTGGTGTAAGAAACCCAAGCTCGCCCGATGCAGAACCCAAATCGTTCTATCTGTGGGCCAATGAGCTAAGAGTTACCGACTTCGACTCAAAATCGGGTTGGGCGGCCAATGCCCGACTAGATGCTCAATTGGCCGACCTGGGCAACCTGAGCGCAAGCTTTGCTCATTCTTCCATAGGTTTTGGAGGGATATCGGACAAGGTATCGGAAAGAAACCGCGAGAAAACTACCGCCTATGATATTTCTACCAGTGTGGCCCTCCACAAGTTTTTCCCGGAAGACTGGGGACTGGAAATACCTGCCTTTTTTAGTGTTGAACATGCCCGATCGGTACCTCAATTCGATCCTCTGGATCCTGATTTACCACTGGAAGATGTTCTGGACAGTTTTGAAGAAGAACAAGAAAGAGACGACTACCTGAACAAAGTAATAGACATATCTAAAAGAAGAAGCTTCAATTTCTCCAACGTAAGAAAACGAGCTACCGGAGAAAATCGTCTTAATCTGCCCTGGGCTATCGAAAACTTCAGCTTTACGTATGCCTACAATGAAATAACTCGCAGCAACATCAACACCGCTCTTTACGATTTTAGAAACTACCGTGGTGCGGTCAACTACAACTACAAACCCAAAGCCCTCAACATTGCTCCTTTTCAAAACGTAAGCCTTTTCGACTCCAAATGGCTGCAACTAATCAAAGACTTCAACTTCAACCCGATTCCTACCTCCATTTCCATTAATGGAGACGTAAACCGAAGTTTTCTAAAAACCCAACTGAGAAATGCCGACCTGGGTACAGATGGCATTGATCCTTATTATGAAAAGTCATTCACCTTCGACAGAACCTATGCCGTAAACTGGGATCTTGCGCAACGACTCACCCTCGACTATACGGCAAGAGTAAATGCTATTATTGATGAGCCTGAAGGTGATATAGACACAGAAGTGAAACGAGACTCTGTACTCACCAACTTTAAGAAGTTGGGGCGAATTAAAAACTATACTCACAACATACGCAGCACCTACACGCTGCCGTTCGATAAACTTCCGGCAACCAACTGGATTAACTCCGACCTGAGCTACACCACCAACTTCAATTGGAAAGCCGGTGCCATTGGGCAGCGAGATACGTTGGGCAACCTAGCCAACAACACCCGCGAAATTGGACTTTCGGGCAAAATAGATCTTGTAAAACTATACAATAACATTGGGGTGCTCAGAAAGATAAACTCTCCTTCGAGAAGCCGGACACGGCCAACCGGCAGAAATGCTGCGGCCGATACCTCGGCTAGAAAAAGCCTGGCAGACATACCCCTAACCAAGGGTTTCCTAAGAACTTTAATGGCACTGAGAAGCATAAACTTTAGCTATTCTCAAGGCGAAGGAACCGTACTACCGGGCTACATGCCAGATGTTTACCTGTTTGGGCTAGACCGTGATTTCGAAAATCCGGGACTGGGCTTCATACTTGGTTCTCAAGACAATGACATCCGGCATGTGCTGGCTTCGAACAACCTGTATGCACCAAGCGAGTTTCTAACGAATCCCTTCCAGCAAAACCGGGCTACTCAATTCAGCTACGAAGCTCTGGTTGAGCCCTTCCAAGACTTTAGGGTAACCCTTTCAGGCCGAAAGAGCTTCACAGAAAACTATCAGGAAATATTCCGCAACGACCCCGATACCGACAGTTTCATTAGCATTAACCCAAACCGAACAGGAACCTACGGCATCTCCTTCTTAATGATAAAAACAGCCTTTGATAAGGATAATGCCGACAACAGCTCTCCCCTCTTTCAAAACTTTGAAGCCTACAGAAGCAGTATTAAACAAAGACTCGATGGACTGAACAACAACGGAGAGTATGGAATTAACTCTCAGGAAGTGGTTATTCCTGCCTTCGTTGCAGCCTACAGTGGGCAATCGCCCGATAAAGCCGACACAAGCCCATTTCCCAAGTGGCCCATACCCAACTGGAGTTTGCAATACAACGGCCTGTCAAAAATACCGACCATCAATGAGGTGTTTAGCACCGTTTCTATTTCTCATGCATACAGTAGCAAATACGATGTCTCCAATTTTGTCAACTCCCCCCTTTATACTTCTGGGCTCACCTTAGACAACAATCTGAGAGAAGCCGGGCTGGCCTCAGAATTGAACGAAAACGGAGACCTGGTTCCCGTATATCTTGCCCAACAGGTTGTACTCACCGAAAGAATGGCTCCATTCATTGGCATTAACCTGAGAACAAAGTCAAGTTGGGGATTCAACCTGAACTATGACAGGGAAAGAAACCTGGCCCTGAACCTGTCTAACATACAAGTAACAGAAATGACCAATAAGGCCTTTAGACTTACTGTAAACTTTGCCCGTACAGGAGTTCAAATTCCTTTCAGAATTAATGGGCGCAAAGAATCGCTCCCCAATGAGCTGCGGTTTAACCTCACAATGAACATAAGCGACCGCAAGGTGGTGCAACGTAGAATTGGAGAAGAACCGATAATAACTGATGGTATTAGGGTTTTCCGACTAAACCCAACCGTAGACTACAAGATTAGTGAGGCCCTGCTAGTCACCTTCTATTTCGACAAGAATATTAATGACCCAAGAGTGTCTACAAGCTTCCTAAACGCCCGCACCACCTTTGGTGGAAGAATTCAGTTCAGTTTGTCACAATAAAGCCTGCAATTCTCATGAAAGCATGTAATTTTGGTGCAAATTGAGAATTGACCATATGAACGTTCCTGCAAACTTAAAGTACACAAAAGACCACGAATGGGTTAAGGTTGACGGTGATGAGGTTACCGTAGGTATCACAGACTTTGCCCAAGGCGAATTGGGTGATATTGTTTATGTAGAAATTGAAACCGAAGGAGAGACCATCGATACCAACGAGGTCTTTGGCACAGTAGAAGCTGTAAAAACAGTTTCAGACCTGTTTATGCCTGTAAGCGGTGAAATAATTGCCGTAAACGAAGACCTGGACGACTCCCCGGAAAAGGTAAACGAAAGTCCATACGAAGATGGCTGGATGATTAAGATAAAATTGTCTGACCCATCGGAATTAGATGGTCTGCTGTCGGCCGATGACTACAAAGCACATATAGGAGGTTAAGATGCTGGAACGTTGGAGGCCCTATGCACTATGGCCTGCCAGAGTTTGGGGTACCATTGTGGCCGTTTTAATGCTGCTGCCTCAAGACTCCTTTCCAGAGTCTAAACTTCTCTCATATGACAAATTAGCCCACTTAGGGGTGTTTTTCATATTCAGTATTCTTGTTCTGTCTGGTTATCAGCTGCAAGGAAAACTGGAAAGCAAGGAAACAAATTACAAGAAGCTATCGTTAACTATATGCTTAGTTTTCGGTGCAATTCTAGAAATTCTCCAGCAATGGATACCCGGCCGAATGGCAGATATTTACGATTTGTTGGCAAATTTTCTGGGAGCCTTGTTTGGCGTGATTGTTTTTATGATTTTTATCAAAAATAAGCTTGCGTTTGAAAAACTAATATTATAGTTTTAGAATCTAACTAAACAGTGTTATGGAATTAAAGAAGAGTCCAAAGGCGGACGTTAACAGAAAGGCCACCATGTTTATGGCACTTGGCCTCATCTTGAGCCTTTCGATCACTTTGGCCGCCTTCGAATGGAAACAATATGAAGAAGGTGAGCTAATGGATCTAGGTATGGCTCCGGATGATTTTGAGGAATTGACTGAGATACCTCCTACCGAGCAGCCACCACCACCTCCTCCACCAATCAAGCAACCTCAGATTATCGAAATCCCTGATGAAGAGGAAATCGAAGAAGAAATTGAGATTGACTTAGATGTGGAAATCACTGAGGAAACAGAAGTAGAAGAAATTGTTTTCGAAGAAGAACCAGAAGAAGAAGAAGCCGATCAGGTATTCATGATTGTAGAAGAGCAAGCTTCTTTCCCTGGTGGAGATGCTGAATGGTATAAGTATCTGAATAAAAACCTTGAGTACCCGCGTCAAGCAAAAAGAATGGGTATTGAAGGTGCCGTTTTCCTTTCATTCATTGTAGATAAAGAAGGAAACATTTCAGACATTCAGGTAATGAGAGGTATTGGCGGTGGATGTGACGAAGAAGCCGTTCGAGTACTTAAAGAGTCTCCAAAATGGAACCCTGGAAAACAAAGAGGTAGACCAGTAAAGTCCAGAATGCAATTCAGAATAGTATTTAAACTGAAGTAAATAATAAGCCCACAAATGAGTGGGCTTTTTCTTTGATGTGATTAACTAATTTATTAGTTTTAATACTATAAAATTAGTTAGTATGGAACTCAAGAAGAACAAATCTATCGACTATGCGAGAAAAACCAGCCTTTTCTTTAGCATAGGTCTCTGTTGCAGCCTTCTGCTCGTATTCTCAGCCTTTCAGATTAAGGCTACTGTAGAACCGGAAATCATTGTATTCAATGAGAACCAAGTATTCGAAGATCCGGTAATTCCTCCTACGGAATTTGAACAGCCCAAACCTCCTAAGGTACCACAGGTTATAAAACTCATTGAGGTAGAGAATAAAATTGACCTTCCCGAGCTGGAAGATCCTATTATTGACCTAAACAATGAAGAAGACCTAATGGAGGACTTCGTCTTTACCAAACAGGAAGATGAAGTAACTAATGATGAAATTGTCATTGCAGAAACTAACGCCAGCTTTCCAGGTGGTCAAGAAGCTTGGATCAAGTTTCTTAAAAAGAACCTTAACTACCCTAAGTTTGCCAAACGATCAGGGATTGAGGGCAAAGTACTTCTGAGCTTTGTGGTAGATAAAGAGGGTAATATATCTGACGTGCAAGTACTTCGCGAAATTGGTGGCGGCTGTGATGAAGAAGCCAAACGCGTGCTTGAGATGTCGCCCAAATGGAATCCAGGGCTTCAACGCGGCAATCCTGTTAAATCAAGAATGTCCATGTTTATACACTTTGTACTTAAATAAAAGATTCAGCAACGCTCCGGTAATATGAGGACAATATCCCAGGTTCTCGCATTACCGGGGCAATCCGCAAAAACTCACAAAAAGCAGTGTCAGGCCCTCAAGTAAAAAACACAGAAGTATTCGGAAAGCAAAAGAAGTACCTGAAGGCCCCTTTTGTTAGGCTGAAAAAACTATATAATGTTGAGTAACTGTTCTTTAATCTTCTCCAACTCATCTTTCATTCCAACCACTAACTTCTGAATAGGTGCATAGTTAGCCTTTGAGCCTATAGTATTTATCTCGCGACCAATCTCCTGGCTTATGAAACCCAGTTTTTTCCCTTGCGAGTCACTCTCGCCCATTACTTCCTTAAAGTAACTGAGGTGGTTACTCAGCCGAACCAGTTCTTCAGAAATATCAAGCTTCTCGATGTAGTAGATCATTTCCTGTTCAAACCGATTTTTATCAAATTCATCGGAGCTTTCTATCTCTTTCTGATGCTTCAGTATCCGTTCGCGTATGGCTTCTGCTCTCTCGGGATCCAGTGCTTTCACCTGTTCCAGAAAACTACCAATACTATCTATGTAGTTGGCAAGCTCGGCAGCCAAACTTGCACCCTCCTGCTGCCTAAAGTTATTACAAGACACTATAGCCTCGGCCAATAACTTTTTTACTCCCTTCCACTGTTCTTCAAGTTCTTCTTCATCTAAAGCAGATCCATTCATTACATCGGGGCTATGTAAAGCCAAACGAAAAAGATCGGATTGGTTGGCATTTACTTCCTTTGCCAAAGCCTCAAACTCCTTGTAATACTTCTTAAATAATTCATGGTTTACCTGGTTAGAGCTATCGGCTTCTGCATCCTGAACCATGTCTATGGTCACGGCCAGTTTACCCCGGGTAAGACCTTCGGAAAGTAAGGAACGAATCTCCAGTTCTTTGCTTTGAAACAGGCGTGGAACTTTAAGTTGAACATCGAGAAACTTAGAGTTCAGCGTTCGAATTTCAACATCTACCTGATAGCCTTTAACGGTACCTTTGGTGCGGCCGTAGCCGGTCATTGACTTTAGCATGCTTTCTAATTAATGCACAAAAATAGGTTAATTGACTTCTAATAAACTAAAAGTCGTAGCCAAAAGACAGTTGCAGTTTAGGGTTGAGCATTTCAAAATTGCGTATTGGGAACGAAAAGTCTATTCGGCTAAAGAAACCAAACAACATGGTTCTTACCCCCACCCCGGTACTTTGCAACCATGGGTTTGAAAAATTGTTGATTACGGCAGTAAACGGAGAACCTTCATTCCTGATTTCCTCAATATTCAGATTGTTCTTGGGCTTGAACGGAGAAAGGTCGTCCCAGGCCGAACCTATGTCATAGTATCCAATAACCTGAAGGTTCCTCAAAAAGTTGGACTTAAGCTCAGAATTGGTAAGCAATTGGTTGATTGGGAAACGTATTTCCCCTGAAAAGGTCATTACATTCTTACCCTGAAATGTGTTGTAGTTGTAACCTCTAAGGTTCGTAAACTGATGGAACAGCACATCGCTATTATCGAACAAGGTCTGGAAGTCCAACGGATTAACTTCGGCATTCGAAGATTCGGTACTGTTAAAGGCCCAGTTATCTACTCCACCCAACAAATACTTCTTAGGTGCATTGCCAAAATACGATCCATAGAAGAATCGACCGGCAAGGTATATCCCCTTGTTCACTCTAAAGTAATGTCTTAGGTCTACTTGTACATTACTGAAGCTTACAGCTTCAGAATTCATTTTCAGAAAAGACTCAAACCTCACCTTTGCACGAGTTCCCTGGTGAAGGTTAGTTCCCACCACCACGCTGTTGTCAAATACCAAAGAGGTATTAAAGCCTCCATATGTTGCTGTACTCTCCGAAACGAACTGGGAGGGATTATTACTTGGTATAAGTAAACGTATATCTCTGTCTATGTAGTTGGTTTGAGCCAAGAAGGGGTTAAAGTCTACGCGCAACTTATGGCTGAACGGATAGCTGGCTCCCACACTAAAAGTGCTTAGATTGAACCGTTGATTCAAGAAACGCTGCGGATCGATTCGTACGATGCTCTTGCGGTAGTATTTCACACTGTAGTCGAGTCGGTCTTTGAGATATTCGTACTCACCAGATATGTCATATCCCTGATTGAAGCTCAACGGCACCAGCAAACTACCTTTGAACCGATGGTTTTGTAAGTAATCATTCATTTGGATTTCCATGAGCTGGCTAAATGATCGTAACTGATCAATTACAAAAGATGTCACCAGATTGTCCGTCTGAAAACGGTTTTCATAAGGTGCCGGCCCTTGTATTTTATCTGTAGACCGCGTGTTCTGGTATATACTCAAAAAAGACCGGCTACTCACCGTTGGGTCTTCTGAAGGCTTCTCAAACTGATAGTCTTTGGTATTGACTTTAGACTCTATCTTAAATTCATATTCTTCCGTATTAATAGCTCCTTCTTTGAGGGAATCTAACTGCTGCAAAGGAGACCTTACATTCTGAGGCACCAACGGGCCGGCATTTCGCACAGAATCCAACTTATTGTATTGCTCTCCCAATCTCTCTCTTCTTCTTTGAGCCATAATCTTTGCTACCTCCAAAGCCCTTCGGGGAGTAACGGGGGTAAAAATGCTCTGAGTCAAATCAATAGATTGTGAAAACACAGCTTCTTTTCCTTCCAGATTAGACACAAAGGCCAACTGTCCACTCTGAGGGTGATAGTCATAGGTTTTAATACTATAAACAAAACTAGTAAGCTGCCTTGTGGTAGAATCTTGCAGACTGTATGAGTAAAGATTTTTAATCCCTTGTTGGTCGCTTACAAATACCACAGTGTGGCCACCAAAAGCTTTGGGTTGTTCATTAATAGCCAGGCTATTAGTAAGCTGTTTAAATGAGCTGTCGGGGTAGTCGATGTCATAGGTATATAAGTTGAACTGGTTACCCATTACATGTTCCAGACTGTCGGGGCCGGATACAAAAACACTATCCGTAGATCGGTTTGAAGAAAAAACCACCTGATTCGACCCCTCAAAAAAGCTTATATCTCGTTCGTCAAAACGATCGTCACTTATTTTCCTTACCTGACCTCTTACAAGATTGTATACATAGGCATTAGAAACATCATTGATTGAGCCGGTCATTACCGCAAGTCGTCCTCCATCTTTAAAATCAAAGCTCTGAATAATACCCAAAAGAGGTATCTTAAGCTTCTGCTCTCCTTTTTCGCCCAATCGCTTTACTGCCAAAACATTTGCGCCATTTTCAGCATAAACAATACCCAGTGTGGTCGTGTCGGCCCAGCTGAGGATAGGATAGTGTGTGTAAACTTCCTGATCGATTAGCTTAAGTCCTCCTTTAAATATCTCCCGCTCCTCATTATTGGTCATATTTCGTACCCTTACTTTAAACTGTCCCTCATTGGTCGCTGCATAGGCCAAAAAACGACCATCAGGACTAAACTTCACTGATGTGTAGCGGTCTTCGTTTTTATTTTTACCTGAAACCTTGGTGCCGGGATCGGGAGCAGAATAGTTATTCTCTTTAAGCTGAATGTTGGCGTTGTTATAAAAAATGCGCCACTCGTTCATAAACTGTTCGTAGGGTACTCCAAGAGTACGCTCAATACTGTTTTCTTCGTTCCGAATAATTCGGGCAAGGTTTAGAATGTTGGAAATACTGCGCTGTCCGTATTTCTGAGCAATATAGTTCCAAATAGACTGCCCCAGGAGTCTGTTCATTTCAGCACTCAAGCGAATAAACTTATCCTCTGAGGTGGTAGAAACATATTCTCTTACCGCATCGTCCGATTCTTTATCCCATCCGTAGGCCACATATTTGGCTATACCGCCTGTAAACCAAACCGGAATGGGGTTGGTGAAAGAGCTTTGGAACATTTCTGCAATGTTGCCACCGTACAACATTTCTTCTATCAGCATCTCGGTGACACTGTATAATGCCTTCTTCTTAAAAGAACTGTAGTCGCCTGAATAAGCCAACTCTACCTGAGATTGTACAAACTCGGTTTCTCCACCAACCGTAAAATCTCCGGCATTTACCCCCACATTGCTCTGCTGTTTGTCTGCCACAGAGTTGTAAAGAAAGATTCTGATTTTGGCATAAGGCGGGTAACCAATGGTTTCAGTTATCCTGTTAAACTCACTTTCGAGATATTCAATGGTTTTTCGAGCCAACCCCTGCCCGCCTTCATAATAATACACCTCAAAGTTTTCTGAGGCAAAATAACTCCAGTCGAAATACTTGTACTGAATTCTATTCTTACCAAATTTCTCTCTGAAGGCTTGTGCTTGTGCCTCATTCACCACAAACAGCACAGTGAAAAGCACAAATAGAAGCGGGTACGTTTTGGAATACTTTATAACCATATGTGGTTGTCGAAGAAACTCTTAAAATAACGAAAAAAACCTTTCAATATTGACTTCATCATCCAGTGCTCCGTTTTCTTCCATATGTAATGCAAGTTGTCTTGCATAATATGGGGCCAACGACACTCCCTTAGCTCCAAGCCCATTGAAAATCCAGATATTTCTCTCTTCAAAATGCCTGCCAACAAAAGGCTTTCGGTCTTTTGTGGCAGGCCTTATTCCTGCCTTCTGGTCTATCACCTCAAAGTCAAAATTCACCAGGCTCTTCACACGATCTATTAACTCACTTTTTGCGGCAATGGTTGGAATTTCGTCCAGTTGGCCATGATCGTAAGTAGATCCACACTTACACATTCCACTGCCCAAGGGTATAACAAATACACCTCTATTGTAAATTACCCTTGGCATAACGCTAGATTTAATGAAAAGTAACTCCCCCTTCACCGGCCGGTATGGCAACCAACTGAACCATGGATTGGTGGTTGAGAGGTGACCATCGCAAAAAACCAAATGGCGAAAGTCTATTCCTTCGTAGGTGTAGTTCCCTCCCATTTTTTGAAGCTTATTGGGGTTGAATTGGCTTTCCAGAAGCAAGCCCGACTTTACTAAATAAGCTCTGAAACTTTTCAACAGAGTAGCTGTGTCTAGGTATCCTGATTTATTCAGTAAAATTCCTCCATAAGGGTTCTGCACTTCATCTTCACAAAAAGGTTTTTGCTTAATACCGGCAATGTAAGAGATATAGGCTGGCTCAATACTCTTCGCCATCCACTCATTTTGTTCTTCTATAGAGAAGAAAGGCCTGTAAATAGGAATACTATAGAAAAAAGACTCGTCCAGGTCGTTTTCCCATTCCCGGTAAAAGCCATCCAGATATTCAAACAACACATCTCCATTCCAGGTCTTAACCATTTTTCTACCCGTAATGGGATTATACAACCCTCCTGCAACTTTCGAACTATTGGAAAGCGATGGTTCATCGATAACCATAACTCGTTTTCCCATCTCCAAGAGTTGTCTTGCTAATACACTACCGGCAATCCCGGCTCCAACCACAAGATAGTCCACCCTCATGCAGCGAAATTATCGAAGTATTCTTGATAACTCTTGAATAAACGGTGAAATTTAGAGCTTTTAAACGGTTAAAGTATGCACGTAAAAACATTCACGTTCAACCCTTTTATGGAAAACACCTATGTGGTATATGAAGAGGGCAAAGGAGTTATTATTGACCCGGGATGTTTCGATCCGGCCGAAGAATCTCAACTGGTTAGCTACATAGAACGAGAATCCATTCACATAGAAAAAATATTGAATACACATGGCCACATAGACCATGTATTGGGTAATGCGTTTGCTATGCGTCAATTTAACGCCCCACTCTACATTGGAGAAAACGATCTTGATACGCTCAGATCGGTAGAAGCCTATGCACCAAGCTACGGCTTTCAAAAGTATACCCCCTCGCAACCGGATTTCTTCCTTAAAGAAGGTGATACCGTAGAGGTGGGCAGTGGCCAACTCGAAGTACTTTTTGTACCCGGACACGCCCCCGGACACATAGCTTTTTATAACCGGAAGGACGGATTTCTTATTGGTGGAGATGTTCTGTTCCATGAAAGCATTGGCAGAACTGATTTACCGGGAGGGAATTACGACACCTTAATTGCCAGTATTCGGGAGAAATTCTTTAAGTTAAATGATGAAACTCTGGTGTATCCAGGTCACGGCATTCCCACCACCATTAGTCACGAAAAGAAGTACAACCCTTTTTGCGCCATCCAATGAAATGGATTATAAAAAACATACCTAACCTGTTTACGCTAACCAACCTGGTCCTTGGGGTTTTGGCTATAGAACATATACTTTCCGCCCCGGAGGGCAGTGAACCCAAAGTGCACTACTTTGTTTTTGCAGCTGCCTTTTGCGACTTGCTCGATGGTGCTTTGGCAAGAGCGCTTAAGGTGCCTTCAAAATTCGGTGTGCAGCTCGATTCACTAGCCGATTTGGTCACATTTGGGGTGCTCCCCACCTTTATATATGCATCCTATTTCCCGATAGAAGGTTGGGGATATCTCATTTTACTAGTTCCCGTTTGTTCGGCCATACGACTGGCCATTTTCAATATCTCAGATAATCAAAGTGCCGTTTTTAAGGGCATTTCTACTACGGCCCATGGACTGTTTGTTTCCGCACTCCCCATAGTTATATACAATCAATCGAGCTACTTTGGGCAAACCCTTCATGAAGCAAGCTATTGGTTCATAGTACTGGCCGTATTTTTTTCATTTCTTATGGTAAGCCCCATGAAAATGATCTCATTAAAATTCAAAGGATTTGCTTTTAGGCATAATTGGGAGAAATATACACTACTACTTTCAACTATACCCTTGGTAGCCGTGTTTAGGTTCGACTCGGCTCCTTACCTAATGATGCTTTATTTGCTGCTGTCGCTCACCGTTAATTTTAGAAGCTCCGAAAATACAACCCACAAAGTTTAAACGTTATAAATCAGCAACTTAAAACATTGAAAGCCAAACACCTCATTATTGCGCTCCTCTGTTTCATGCAGCCTATACTGCATGCCCAGCAAGCAAGTGTTTTGGCCGAAGGGCACTGGGTGAAGATGGGCTTTACCTCTCCCGGTGTATATAAAATCTCATGGAACAAACTGCGCGAAATGGGCTTTTCTCCGGAAAGCATAGACCCTCGCCAATTGGCCGTTTACGGAAATCCGGGAGGCATGCTCCCTCAATCTAACAGCGACCAACGACCGATTGACCTCACTGAAAACGCCATAGTGGTGTCGGGAGCAAACGATGGTGTGTTCAACGAAAACGATTTTATCCTGTTCTATGTAGATTCACCCCACAAAACCATCTACGATGGCACTACGGAAACATTTCAGGTAGAAAAAAATCTCTATTCCGACAGTGTATTTTATTTCCTTACACATAAACCTTCTGCCGGAAAAAGGGCTCGACAGACTCCCAATCTAGGCACCGAACATCAAAAAATCACTCAATCCAGGTATCTGTTTTATCATGAAAATGACCTAATTAACCTGCTGTCTTCCGGTAGAGAATGGCTTGGCGAAAGCATTACCTCCGTTCCAATCTCCTTTCAGCACAGCCTAACCGGTTTAGCTGAAGCAACCCAGGCCACAATTCATGCAAGCCTTGTGGCACAGGCCTTTACCACTACCCAAGCCTCCATAAAAGTGAATGGATCGGAAGTCGGACAAATGAACTTCAATGCCATACCCAACTCACAATACACCATAAAAGGCAATATCCAGCAAAACAGCTTCTCTATTCCGTTAAATCTACTCAGTTCTGGTGCTTTAGAAGTTAGTTTCTCTTATGACAGAAATAGCTCAGGCAATGCCGTGGCCTATTTAGATAAATACCTTGTAGAGGTAGAGGCAAAAGCTGCATTCCAAACTGAGCAGAAAACACTCCGGTTCACCCCCGACCATTCGGGCTTAGTTACATATCAGTTAGAAACTTCAGGCAACGATCTGGTCATTTGGAATATTTCGGACCCATCCAATATTGCTATTCAGGAATTCAGCCGATCGAACAACCAAGCCCAGTTTGGAGCTTTTGCAGAAGAACAAGTTACATATCAGGTTTTTAATCCATCAAGTTTACCAGAGCCCCTTCAGTTTAAGTCCATAGCTAATCAAAACCTCAGAGCAACCCCTTCGGTCGACTTTTTAATTGTTACTCATGAGAGTTTAATATCACAGGCCGAGCGTTTAGCCACATTTAGAAGAACGCACGACCTTATGAGCGTTCAAGTAGCTTCAACCTCACAAATCTACAATGAGTTTAGCAGCGGCCGCCAGGATATTGTGGCCATTCGCGATTTCATTAGACACAAATACGATCAGGGCAACTTAAAGTATGTGCTCTTTTTGGGAAAAGGCTCATTTGATTATAAAAACAGAGTATCAGACAATACCAACTTCGTACCCACTTATGAGTCGAGAAACTCCATACACCCGCTATTGTCTTATTCCTCAGACGATTTCTTTGGCTTTATGGATAATGACGAGGGCTTCTGGGAGGAGTCTACATCAGGAGATCATCAACTAGACATTGGTATAGGACGCATACCTGCACGCAACTACGATCAGGCCAAAAAAGCTATAGATAAAATCATTCTATACCATACCCATCCAAACACTATGGGCAACTGGAAAAGTAAAATTCTCTTTGTTGCAGACGATGGAGACAGAAATATTCACCAGCGCGATGCCGATCAGCTCGCTACTCTGGTAGACACTACTTATCATCAATTTCGGGTAAACAAGTTCTATCTCGATGCATTCGAACAGGAAAGAAAGCCTAATGGCGAGTTTTCTCCGGCTGCAGAAAAAGCATTGCTCGATGCCGTAAACCAGGGAAAACTGATCATCAACTTTACAGGTCATGGTGCTGAATTTGGTTGGACCCAAGAACGCATACTCACATTCAATCATATAGATCAGTGGCGAAATACCTACAAAATGCCTTTTCTGATTACTGCCACTTGCGAGTTCGGACGAAATGACGATCCTAATACAGAATCGGGAGCGGAACGATTGATTTTTAAAAACACCGGTGGAGCTATTGGACTCTTAACAACCGCCCGGCCTGTATTTTCCAGCACCAATTATCGCCTGAACGAAGCTCTTTACGGTTCCATGCTCAAACAAAACAACGGAGAGTACCAACGACTCGGGGATGTCATCAAATTCACTAAAAATAATTCACTACAAGGAAGCCTAAACCGAAATTTCATCCTCCTTGGCGACCCAAGCATGAGGCTTGCATATCCTCAGAATCAGGTAGAAATAACACACATAAATGAAAAAGAACCCACTGAAACAGATACACTAAGGGCGCTTCAACCGATTCAAGTTCGTGGCCGAATTATCTCCAATGGTTCTGTTGCCCCCAACTTTAACGGAATAGCCACCATAGAACTATTAGACAAGACCCAACCGAAAATTACCCTTGGTTCAGAAAATGCTCCTTTCGAATATAAGGAAAGAGACCGGGTATTATTTAGAGGAGAAGCCACAGTAGAAGCTGGCCATTTTACCATAAATTTTACAATCCCTAAAAACATCGACTACTCTTTCGGTCATGGAAAAATTCAGGCCTATGCAAAAACCAACCATCAAGAGGCTTTAGGTAGCACTCTTTCCTTCACACTTGGTGGCACACACCCCAGTCCGGTCACAGATACCGCCCCCCCTGAAATCAGAATTTTCCTCAATGATACCCTGCCCCCCCCTCAGAGTCCCTTCGACCCTGATGTTTTAGCCATTGTAAAGCTTAGAGACCAAACCGGTATAAACATTTCCAATGCCGTACTGGGTCAAAACCTATTGCTCATTCTTAATGACACACTACAGATAGATCTGGGAGAAACCTTCACCACTCTGCCAGACAAAGCGGGGCGTGGTATGGCAACCACTTTGTTGCAAGGTCTTCCAGAAGGCAAACACCGCATAGAAGTAAGAGCAAGAGACTCACACGGAAATGCAGCCGTTGAATACCTGGAGTTTGAGGTAATGGAGAATTCATCGTACATCACAGAAATAAAATCCTATCCGAATCCGTTTATAGAGGAAACCTTTTTTAAAGTATCTCACAAATTGGTACAGGAAAACCTTCTGGTAAGTGTTGATATTATCAGTAATCAAGGCAAACCTGTACACCGAATAGAACAAGAAGTGCTCAGTGCAGAAGCTACATTAGAGATAAACTGGAACGGAAAAGACAGTAACCAACAACGACTAAATGCCGGCATTTACTTTTATACACTCAAAATAGTTTCAAAAACAACGGGAAAAAGCGACTTTGTACGCAGAAAACTCATAATTTCAAATTAACTATTACGTACTATCTTTGAACAAAAAATTCATGCAACATAGGATTTTCATCTTCACCATACTCCTCTCCTACATCACTCTCAATACCTTTGGACAAAACTCAGGAAACATAAGTGGCCAGGATACAGATAGAAATGTAATTGGAACAGCCGTACCTTTTCTCACCATTGCTCCAGACCCTGTATCAGGAGCCATGGGAGACGTTGGTGTAGCTACTAACCCAGATCTTAATGCCACATTTTGGAATCCGGCCAAACTATCCCAAATAAACCAAAACTCAGGACTCGGCATCACCTTCACCCCATGGTTAAAAAAATATGTAGACGATATGTCGCTCTCCTACCTCTCCGGTTTTAAAAAAATAGATGATGAACAAGCCTTTGGTGTAGCACTTACCTACTTCAATCTTGGCGATATAGAATTAACCAATGGAGCCGGACAACCCATAGGAAGTTTCACTCCAAGAGAGTTCTCCATTGCCGCAAGTTATTCACGTAAACTAAGCGACAACCTTAGCCTTGGCGTAACCGGTAAGTACATTCTCTCCAATCTCTCAGGCAATATTACCACCAGCCCTGTTTCTGACCCTAAACCAGGAACCAGCATTGCAGCAGACATTGGAGTATACTACAGAACACAATTAACGGTATTAAACAAACAGTCTCAAATATCTTACGGAGCCACCATTACCAATATAGGCTCTAAGATTTCATACAACAGTGCTGATGAAGAAGACTTCATACCTACCACCTTGCGTTTAGGTACTGCACTTTCTTCATTCCTCGACCCCTACAATAAAATTACTATTGCCTTAGATGTCAGTAAGCTGATGGTTCCAACCCCACAACCCGATGGATCACATAGAGATAAAGGCCTTTTGGATGGAATTTTTAGTTCGTTCGGAGATGCCCCCGGAGGATTCAATGAAGAGCTGCAAGAAATAATGTTTTCAATTGGTGCCGAATACGAATACAATGAAAAATTTGCCCTCAGAACCGGTTACTTCTACGAACACGAAAACAAAGGAAATAGAAAGTATTTCACAGCCGGGCTTGGCTTCAAGCTGGAGAAGATCGAATTGAACTTCTCCTATCTAGTACCACAATTACAAGAGCATCCATTGGCCGAAACGTTGCGGTTTGGTGCCATAATCAATTTCTCAAAGAAAAAGGAGGATAATTAATATGCTCGACAGAACTCAGGCCCCCTCGGTTCAGCAAGTTCAAAAAATATCTTTACCACCGATCGAAAAGTTCTCCCTTCCTGGAGGAGGTAACCTGTATGCATACCCTGAAAAAAACACAGAGGCATTTCGAATAGAGTTACTTACAAAAGGAAGCAATCTTAATGCGCAAAATGCAGCTGAGGTTCAACTGGCCATCAAGATGCTCCTGGAAGGCACAAATAGATACAGCGGAGCACAACTGTCGGAGAAAATAGATGAACTGGGTAGCTTTGTCGAAATAACCCCCGGCTTCGACCACTCTTCTATCTCAATCTATGGTCTCAAAAAGCATTTCAATGAGAATATAGGCCTTCTTAGCGACATCATATATGAAAGCTCATTTCACGATCAAGCACTAAATACACTCAAAGAAAAAGAGCAAAACAGGCTTAAAC
Source organism: Roseivirga thermotolerans (assembly GCF_014653175.1). Taxonomy (GTDB): domain Bacteria; phylum Bacteroidota; class Bacteroidia; order Cytophagales; family Cyclobacteriaceae; genus Roseivirga; species Roseivirga thermotolerans. The sequence continues at coordinate 963 of NZ_BNAG01000002.1, read as the reverse complement.
TGAATATGCAAAAGGGAAGTTATACTTCCTCAGTAAACCTTAGGAACGCCCTTTTCAAAGACCATCCCTATGGCTACCGCCTCTATCCTTCAGATATCAATTCAATCAATTCTCAACAGCTACAAACATTTCATAAAAACTATACTTGCTCATTCGACATCTTTCTTTCAGGAGATCTTCCAAGCAACTACTATCAAATAATCTCAGGCTACTTTTCCAAAAGACAGCCTGAAGTACCCAAGCAGTTTGAGACTCCCTCATTTAAAGAAAGTAATGCTCCCAAAGACACAAGCCACAGAGACTCAAAGTTTGTACAAAGCTCCATTAAATTAGGTAAAAGGCTATTTACACGTAGCAGCCCCGATTACTTTCGCTTCATGGTGGCCAACGAACTACTTGGCGGTTTTTTTGGCTCAAGACTAATGAAGAATATCCGAGAAGATAAAGGCTACACCTATGGTATATACTCTAGCCTTTATCCCTTAAATCACAGTGGCTATTTCGTTATTTCTACTGATGTCAAAGCTGAATATGAACAAGAAACTATCCGCGAAATCTACAAAGAAATTAAACGGTTACAAGAAGAGCCCGTCTCAGCACAAGAGTTAGAAGTGGTCAAAAATTACATGATAGGCAACTACCTGAATGCCATATCGAGTCCATTCTCAATTATTACCAAATACAAAACCCTTGCCACGCAGTCCCTTCCCACTGATTTCTATAATAATTACCTTGAAGCAATAAACAACACCAGCAGAGAAGATATACAGCAGGTCCTCTCTACGCATCTTCAAACCGAAAGCCTGACAAGAAGTATAAGCGGGTTTATATAGTGCGAGTGGGATATGGAGTTGAGATAGGGTATGTTTAAAAAATAAGGGCATAAAAAAAGGGACCCTTTGATAAGGATCCCTATAATAAGATCGGCAGCGACCTACTCTCCCACCTGTAAGGGCAGTACCA
>NZ_BNAG01000001.1 GCF_014653175.1 Roseivirga thermotolerans | reverse complement strand
ACCCCTGTTGCATATCTTATCTTCGTGTGTGTCATTCTCTAATTGTTTGTGGTGTTGGCATTTTGCTGATATACGTACTCGTTCTTCTTTAAAATATTCCCGCTATCATCCCTTATGTACTTTAACCGACCAAAAGTGTCGTACTCGTAATAAGTGATCAAGCCGTTAGGACTAGTAACACTACTCACTCCAATCCCAAGCTTATATGTTATTGTAGTTACCTGAGCATTTTTAAGGGCTGTTGCCGTTCTGAGTTTATTCAGTTCTGTACGCAAAGCAGCATCACTAGAGGGGTTATCTAAAATAGATTGGCTAATGACCACGGTTACATCTGAAAGATTGGCATTCGAAACTCTGGCTACGGGAAATTCAAGATTATATCCCCAAACAATGCTTTGTGGTGCCCCCCCTGTAAGTTGCTGCTGAACCAATCTACCATTATTATAAGTAAAACTAATTCTTTCTTCATAGTTAGAGTCCCTGTTGCTTCCCGTACCGGTGTAAGTTTTACTCTTAAAAAAGGAGCTTTCTGAAATTCCTACCGAACTCTTGAGTGTATATATTCTTTCTGGCTGTAGGGAAGTTGTATTATAATGTGTTAGAGTACCTTTGGTAATAGTTCTATTCCCTCCCATTTCCACCATCTGTAACTGTTCTATAACTTCACCGTGAAGAAAACTACTCTGAAGTTGAGCTACACCGGGATAATTACTGCTATAGTCTTGTGGATACCAATATTCACTTATATATTTTTTACCATCAGCATTTGTCACCGTTTTGGATCTAACCTGAAGGTGATCTGGAACCGTCTCATAGATAAAATCCGTAATTACCGTATGAGGATCTTCTAAATCACTATAAGTTGTCACCTCTTGTTTAATCAATTTTTCCCATACCGCCACCATTCTGTAGTTAATTTCCTCGTAGAAATGGTTTCCTGAAAGGTTTACATCCTGCGTGTGGTCATCCACGTTGACTGAAGCAACTGCAAGACCTTTGATTAGATCTCCGGCCTGATAGTCGTAGGTATTTTTTGTGAAGCTAACCTTCTTATAGTCTGCCCCTAATTCACCAGTATACTTCTTCCTGTATGTAGTGGACTCCAGAAGCTGCCCAAATCGCCAGTAGGTATAAAAAGAAGGAGCAAAGGGCATCTGCTGTGGTGCATAAATCTGTGTATGTTCAGGAGATAGGCTATTTAATATCGAAGATGGATTCGCGTTATAAACATCAACAATTTTACCATTCTCCCCATTTGTTCCAAAGAGCTCCGTTACCCGTTCATAACCAACTCCAGGCCCACTGTGCTGAAACCTGGAAGAAGAAGAATGGACTAAGATTGGAAAAATTGTCTCAGTAGCTGTATTCGGATTGTCTTTTGCGAACTTACGGTAAGCAAAAATATTTTCCTGAAACAGTACCCCACTCTCATTTCCCTGTTCGTCCAGATATTCAAATCTTCTTACATTAGACACCGGCCCTCCAACACTTTCGCGTTGCCTTATTTCTTTAATCCTCAAGCCTGGCCCCAAAAGCACAGTATCGCCCGTTGGAACTATCCAATCAGCCCTCATCTTAACTTTATCACCTGCTCCACCAGATACATAGCACTTTAAACGATAAGATACACCAGAGTTGAGCTGTACTCTTTCCTCATCTGTTGAGGTTTTATTAAATACAGTTACCCACGACCCATTCTCAAATTTCTCAAGGCTCGCATCAACAGTAGATGAGTTGAAGTTCATTATCTCAATATCAAAAGATACTATCTGGTTCTGAGGTATTGTAAAGGAGGTGATTTCTGTATTGGCTGTTTGCTCAGGTCCCGATTCTGCCACAGCCACTGCAAACGCATAATCAATATTTTGGTCTCCAAAGGTATTTCTTACATAATCAAAGTTATTCTCAAAATCGCAGTTTAAATCATTAAGATTACATGTCATGTCAGACATAAACTGCAGCGGAAATTGATAGGCTAGCCTTGAAGTGAAGCGATTGGCCTCCATATCAAATTCACTAACCCCTCCCGTAGGATACTTGATTGACTGAAGTATACCTCTCATTAAATAAGACTCGCTAGGGTTTCTATCTGCATCCCCTATCTGATAGTGTATGTCGTAGGTTACGTTAGGGTGAGCTATATACTCAGCTACACGCATAGTAGGAAGCAAATTCAAGTTGGAAGTCTTCCCATTGTTGTACCCCCAATAGTCTTGGCCCGTAGAGTTATAAGCAGGCAGTGCGGATGTTTCATAGGTAAATTCGTAAGCCGGTAAGCTTTGTCCTCCACTATCAAACTCCTGCACCTTATCTAACCTCAGCTTATTGGACGCCCCGCTATAATAACCATATGTAAATCTCTGCTCCTTAATTAGGTCTCCTGTAGGTCCCTTAACTTGTATTTTATCCAGAACTTTATCTCCTGATAAATCTGACCTACTGGTAGTAGAAACAAAAACCATAGAGCCGTTCCCCCATGAAATACTATCTAGTCTTTTAGACTGGTAGGAAGCAAACCTCTCGCTAACCTGAATGGTACTTCCTGACGGGTAATGAGCGCCAGATCTATACCTCCTTGTTGAGGAGTAAGACTTAATCTTCACCACATCCGACAATAAAGGGACGGTTACGTAATGTAAATTAATATTTGCTCCTTCATACTTAGATGACTCTATCTTACTGAGATACCATGCCGAAACATACTGATCAGATGGATTGTTAGCCGTAGCTCCAACTTGAGTTATCTCATCAACATCGAATGTATATTTAACCCCATCTAGAGTGGTAATTACAAAACCATCATCTATGGTGTTATTTGTTTTAAGCTCAATTCTGATTTTTTGATATGGATTAACGATAACCTCATAGTTCGAATTAATATAAAACTTGCCTGATCCACCTGGAAAGCTATAGTTGTACACATCGGGATGTCCATCCAATTCTCCTTTATCAAATGACACCAAATCATCCACTTTTGATATTCCATTATTCTCATAAGGTGGATATACTGCCATATAGCCGGAGATTGGTGCATCATCAGCTTGACCATTCACCTGTCTGGTAATGACACCTCCAGCATTAAGTGCCCAATTAGTACCAACCCAACCTGGCACATCATTGACTCTTATTCCTGAAGCGTCATATGTCAAGCCAACAGGCAATGACAAGTCCATAAAAGAAACTTGAGCTAACGGAATTCCAATATTAGGACTTCCAGTAAACTTCGATGCCTCTATTTGGGAGGCATTGATTATACTTGCAGCCGAAGGCGATGGAGGTATATTGTCAACTAAACTCTGGGAAAAGCATAATTGACTCACCAAACCAAAAAGTACGGGTAAAACGAGTTTAATTTTGTTTTTTGACATCAGATTTATTTTCAAGCAATTCAAGTCTTTTATTTAGATCATCGAGAGCTTTGTTCAGCTTTGTTACAACAACTCTAAGTGAGTTATTATCTCCTTCCAACTTTATTATATACAAACTCAACTCCTCTATTTTCTCCAGTAGCTTCCGTTGAATAAGCCCCAAGTCCTGACCATCCGCCTCCACCTCTTCAGCTGTAGGCATTTTGGGTAAGTGGCCATGTTCTTTAATGTAAGCAGCGAGCTGTTCTATACTCAAGAGTTCGTATCCTTCCTTAAACACATAATCCGGAAACGTACCCGGGGTGGCGGTAACTCTTACTTTAGAAGCTTCAATATCTCCTTGTACCATGAGATCACCTCCTGCATTAACCCCTCCCTCATAGTCTATTTTTAAACTACCATTACCCAGATTGACCTGCCCATTAATACCGTCAACAATCAGAGCATTAAAACCATTTGTTTGCTGCTTCAGAATAAAATTCGCACCATTCAACTCACCCAATCTCCATATTCTACTTGCCGTGTATTCAATAAAAGGGTCGACACCATTAACAGGAAGGCTAGTACTTGGAGGAGTAAAGTTGGATATATCCCAGGATGTCGGTGAAGTGTGAATAACGATCTGGTTGTCATAAGTAATTGTATCCACCCTACTCCTTAAGTAAGTAATTCGAACAGTGTAGTTCGAATAGTTCCGGACATCTATATAGACGGGGTAAGATAAATTCTCATAACCAGACCTAAACGTGTTGGTGCCGGAAGAGGGTCCAACTGAAACCATAGCATTGTGGTATTTTCCTGTCGATTCGACCAAATAGACGGCCGGAGACGTATTTTGATTTCCCTGTAAATGACTGATCTCTACAAAATACTTTTCATATCCACTTCCATAATATTGATGAAAGAGCTCAACAATCATTGAGCCACCATACTGCCAATGATGAGAATTGGTAACTACGGTAGCCACTTCGTACCGCTTAGCTTGACTCTCGTCCGCAGTCAACCCACTGATTACACTTACCTTAATTGGGTCTTGGTCAATATGGGTTTGGGAGCGAGTAGTTAGAGATGTTAATAAAAACAAGACACTGACCCCTATCTTCACCAATAGGGTACTAGAGTAAAAATCCAATCTCAAAAAAGTCATGTGTTTATTGTGGTTGAGAAATGCTAACCTAATGAATCTCCTTAAAATATCAAACCTGTTTATTGTTTAGCCATTGTAATTAGTAATGATAAAGACTTAATCAATTAAATAAGAAGGTATTTACATATTCAATAGTTCAATTATAAATTATTAAATCCATATTCATATATCAACTATGCATTACAGTTACGCCTGCAAAACAGTTATACAACCAAAGGTATCAACCAGAAGAATTGGCTCTGTTTAACGAGTTGCTTACGAGAGAGCTGCGGCAGGTTCAGAAAGACAGAAAAAATATCTGAAAGAGATCTGTAAGAAACTATTGATCTAAACCAAGAGATAGTACGAAGCGGAATACATGGTGTTTGGTGGACATGTCAAGCAGGAAGTCTTGGAGAGGAGCAAATCCATGCGCATAAGAGAAATCGAACTACTGAACCACTAAGCCAAGAAAAGGGGTTGACGAACAGAATGATACCTGGGTGAAGTGACACCTACCTAGTACTCAAAAACATCGACTCTCTAAGAGATATGGATTTGGACACGAAGACAGAGCTTACCCGTTCCATATTCCTAAAAAACCAACGTTTGATGAAAAAGGATATCGAACTACAACAGTCAACCCACTGATCACTGCCTTAATGGCTGGAAACCCTGATTTCATCAACCAAAAGGCACAAAAAAAGGACACCAATTTCTTAGTGTCCTATTCAGTAGCGGGAGCAGGACTCGAACCTGCGACCTTTGGGTTATGAGCCCAACGAGCTACCAACTGCTCCATCCCGCGATATAAACATCTTCAGACGATTTCCGAAGTGGGCTACAAAGGTATGTGACATTTCCATTCTAAACAAGTACCTTTGACCATTAATTTTAACAATGTCTAACAAACCACATAAAGCCGGGTTCATCAGTATTATTGGAAAACCCAATGTTGGCAAATCAACATTAATGAATGCCCTTGTGGGCGAACGACTTAGCATTATTACCTCTAAGGCGCAAACCACCAGACACAGAATTATGGGCATTTTGAGTGGAGATGATTTTCAGGTAATTTATTCGGATACTCCGGGAATTCTTAAGCCGGAATATAAACTGCACGAAACCATGATGAGCTTTGTAAACAGCTCGTTTGAAGATGCCGATGTACTGCTGTTTGTAACAGACCTCTACGAAAAATACGATGGCGAAAGGCAACTGGACTTCTTAAAAGATCTGGACATTCCTAAAATTTTGGTCATGAACAAGGTAGATCTGGCCAAAGGGTCTCAGGCTGAAGACAAAATGGCCTACTGGAAAGAAATGTACGATTTCGATGCCGAGATAATGGTATCTGCACTAGAAGGGCTCAACGTAGAAAGCCTTTTCCAGATGATCATTGAGTTACTTCCAGAGCACCCCGCCTATTTCCCCAAAGAAGAGCTCACAGACAAACCCGAGCGTTTCTTTGTGAATGAAATCATAAGGGAAAAAATTTTCCTCAACTACAAAAAGGAAATTCCCTACAGCTGTGAGGTGGTAACTCACTCTTTTAAGGAAGATGAAAAGATCATTAGAATAATGTCAGACATCTACGTGGAAAGAAAAAGTCAGAAAGGCATTGTAATTGGCCACAAGGGGGAAGCCATAAAAAAAGTTGGTATACAAGCACGAGAAGAATTGGAGAAGTTCTTCGGAAAACAAGTGCATTTAGAGACCTTTGTGAAAGTTGAGCAAGACTGGAGAAAGAAAGAACAGAAACTCAAGGGGTTCGGGTATAGTAATTAAGAATTACGAATTTTCAGTCAAGGGAATTCGGAGACTACGAATACACACAATGAAGAGATATAATATTATTCAAGAGAAGTCTTATGCGTTTGCATTAGAAATCTTGAGAATAGCAAAAAACCTAAGAGCTGAGTCTACAGATCGAGTTTTGATTAATCAATTAGTGCGATCCGGAGTTCCCGTTGGGGCTGATGTAGAAGAAGCTATTGGAGCTCAATAAGACAGGGATTTTTGCATAGAATTAGCATTTCCTTTCAGGAAGCGAGAGAAACAAAGTAATGGATCTCATGGCTAAGAGGCATAGAAGAATTTAGAGTTTCAAAAGCAGAAAGCCTCCTGGAGAAATGTGAAGAACTATTAAGAATTTTAGGCAGCATTAAGGTAAAACTGAAATCTCGCAATTCTTAATTCGTAATTGAAAACAGAGAGATGGCAAATATAATCGCAATAGTGGGCCGCCCCAATGTGGGTAAATCAACTTTCTTTAACCGACTGGTGGAGAAAAGGCAGGCCATTATGGACAATGAAAGTGGCGTAACCCGTGACAGACACTATGGCTATGGCCAGTGGATCGGCAAGCATTTTACAGTAATTGATACCGGTGGGTATGTTACCGGCTCAGACGATGTTTTCGAAGGAGCTATTCGCGAGCAGGTAGTAGAAGCTATGAATGAAGCTTCGGTGATCCTGTTTATGGTAGATTGTCATGACGGGCTTACCGGGTTGGATAAAGATTTTGCCAAAGTAGTGCGTGGGCTGGAAAAGCCTATCTATATAGTAGCCAACAAGGCCGACACCCAGGAATGGTCCTTTCAGTCGCATGAATTTTATTCTTTAGGCATCGGAGAGGTATTCCCTATATCGGCCGCCAACGGGTCGGGAACGGGTGAATTACTCGATGAGGTGGTGAAGCACTTTGAAGACGAAGGCATAGACAACCCTGAGGCCGATGTACCCCGAATTGCCATTCTGGGCCGCCCGAATGCCGGTAAGTCATCGTTTGTCAATGCCTTGCTTGGCAAAGAGCGAACTATTGTAACCGATGTTGCCGGTACCACGCGCGACTCCATCAACACCCGCTATAAACTGTTCGGAAAAGACTTTATTCTTACCGATACGGCCGGAATCAGAAAAAAATCCAAAGTACACGAAGACATTGAGTTTTACTCCGTAATGAGGGCTCTGCAAGCCTTACAAGATTCCGATGTTTGTGTGGTAATGGTAGATGCCACCCGTGGCCTGGAATCTCAGGATGTCAACATCATTAGCCTTGCCCTAAAGTATAAGAAAGGCATTATGCTTATGATTAATAAGTGGGACCTGATTGAAAAGGAAACCAACACCATGAACAAGTTTGTGGCTGAAATAGACGAAAAGCTAGGCCAAAACACATGGATACCTAAAATCTTTACTTCAGTAACCGAAAAGAAACGCATTTTTCAGGCCATAGAACTGGCGGTTAAGGTCTTTGAAAACCGACAAAGAAAGGTAAGCACCTCACAACTCAATGATGCAATTCTGCCGGAAATTGAGCGATACCCTCCACCGGCCATTAAGGGCAAATACGTGAAGATTAAATACATCACTCAGTTGCCAACCCACACTCCAACTATTGCATTTTTCTGTAATTTACCGCAGTACATTAAAGCTCCTTACGAAGCCTATCTGGAAAATAAAATCCGAGAACACTTCGATTTTGAGGGAGTACCGATAAAGCTGGTATTCAGAAAGAAATAAGTTGGAGTGCCAATCTATTGAAGGTTTTGCTCTAAACACAAAGAGGAACACTGTTGCTGTTGAGTGCCATTTGGAGATATAGCCGCGAATTCCGGTTTTAGCTACTCACACCTAGTACTTGGGCACAGTAAATAGCTCAGCAATTATACGCCTGTGTCTGCGTGTATAGGCATTCCTTACGGGATGTGCCGGTGTGGTTTTCAAAAAATAACGCAAGGGCTCATATACCAATATATCGGCATAGTTACCGTGCTTGTCGGTCTCATCAGCTATAATCGATTCGGCCTGCCAAATGAGCCTGTTGTTGTTTAACTGATATAACTTCATTCGAATAACTTTTTGAAAATAAATCTCTTCTCTGATAACAGGAACCGAGCGATCGCTACCTCTAATAGTAATGGCCTCTTTCTTTCCTTCGGCAGTCTTTTTTTCAATGGTTTGAGACTCACCCCGTATGGTGTAAGAATCTTCCGTTTGCCTGAGTATTGGTGCACTTACAAACACCTCCAAGCGAAGGGTAAAGTTGGCAGACTCCTCCGTTCGGCTAATGGAATAGCCCAGATCATACAACCTCAGGCGCACCTTCTGCAGGTAGGGAAGTAATTCGAGGTTTTCATTTAAACCACTTTCATCTACATAGATTTGCGTTATTTTGGACCTATTAATATTTCCAATGCTGTAAGTGTCTGTACTTACGCTCAGTCGGGAAAACCATTGAGCATTTAGAGAAGTGTGGCAAAGAAGAAAGGGAAGGAAAAAGGCAAATAATCGATTCATGGAGAGAGATGTTTTTGTTCAATTAATAACAAGAAAAGTGCCAAAGGAGGCTCTCGATTATTGCATACAACTCTATGAAGATCAGCCATTTCAGTTCAGGCTTTCCAAAAAAAGGCAATCAAAACTAGGCGACTATCGGTTCGACCCGCGGGCCAAAAGTCATACAGTAACTGTCAATGAAGACTTGCATCCTTACCAGTTTTTAATCACCTATGTGCACGAAGTAGCCCATCGGAGGGTGCACGAACAACACCGAAACCTGAAACCACATGGACTGCACTGGAAAAATGAGTTTAGACGATTAATGCTTCCGCTGCTTAGGCCAGAGGTATTTCCAAACACCGTACTTGGACCACTTGCCCGGCACATGAAAAATCCAAAGGCAAGCACCTCGGCCGATCCTGCCTTAATGATAGCCCTGAAGCAATTTGAAGCAAACTCAGAAAGGTCAACCATTGCCAGCTTGCCGCTCCTAGCTGAATTTCGGTTTAGAAAAAGGTACTTCCGCAAGCTGGAAGTAAAGCGCACACGTGCGCTGTGTCTGGATCTGGAAAACAAGAAGCGATACCTCATCCCTTTGGTGGCTGAAGTAGATGGTTAAGCAGCTCCCTTTTAGCGCACTCCCTTAAAAGTGAGCGTTTAAATCAAGCCAATTCTTCTACCAATAATGGAGTGTATGCGCTCAAAAAGAACAACAGGTTTTAAGGTTCTCCACTCCAATACCTCCAGGTCTCCACCAAAGTTGATATAACTATCCACATTATAGTTCTTCATTTCATCCACTACAAAGTCGCGAAAACCAATGGCGGTTATCCAGCCATCTTCCATATCATCGAACCACTCTTCGTAGTAGCTATCGTCAGAGCCGTGAAAGTTGAGAATATTTTCCCCTACAAGAATGTACTTATTAATTCCATGGTAGTTGAAATGGTCAACAATATTGCGCTTTAAGTGCATTATATCATTGTTCAGCGCATCGTTCCACTCCCCGATGAACTCTATGATGATAAAACCCCGGTTATAATCGACATAAAGGATTTTAATAAAGAGGGTTTCCGAACCCATAAAATCCCAGGCCGGATCTATATAATAGCCATAGATGGTTTCGGAATAGAGTTCATAATTATACTCTTTTCCGGAATAAGGAGAGTTAGGATCATCAGCCACATTGTAATACTTAAGCCAGGAATAGTAAGGCTCAATTTGGTGCATGTCAGGAGTTCTTTATAAAATCAATCACCTTCCTCACAGAGCCATGTTCTTTCAACAGTTTCTCTGCTGTGGGGTAGTCTACCTGTAGCATTTCCATCACCATTTTAGTTCCGCGGTCAACCAGCTTATTATTAGAAAGCTGCATATCTACCATACGGTTGCCTTCTACCCTGCCCAACTGAATCATTACCGTAGTTGAAATCATATTGAGCACCAATTTTTGAGCTGTTCCCGCTTTCATTCTCGTACTGCCAGTAACGAATTCAGGGCCTACAATGGGCTCAATGGGGTAATCAACTTCCCAGGCCAAAGCAGAATCCGGATTACAGGTAATGCATCCGGTGAGAATACCATGTTCTTTGGCCTTTTTCACTCCACCAATCACATAGGGAGTTCGGCCAGAAGCAGCAATTCCGATGACGGTATCTTTATGGTTGATCATGTATTCCTGAAGGTCTTTCCAGGCTTGCTCCTCATCGTCTTCGGCAAATTCCACGGCCTTTCTGATGGCACCATCGCCTCCGGCAATCAAGCCAACCACCATTCCATGCTCCACTCCGTAAGTTGGAGGACACTCAGAGGCGTCAACTACCCCCAGTCGGCCACTGGTGCCAGCACCTATGTAGAATAGCCTGCCTCCCTTTTCCATTCGCGGTACAATCTCTTTCACCAAGGCCTCCACTTGGGGAATCACTTTCTCAACTGCCTGTGCTACCGTCTGATCTTCGCGGTTGATGTTTACAAGCAACTCCTTTACAGACATTTGCTCCAGGTGATTATGATTGGACTCTGACTCGGTTACGTTCATTTTAATTCTTTCAAAAAAGGTCTAAATTCCATTCAAACTTAATGCATATGGTTTTCAAATCCCCGATTAGAGTTGCTATAGTTTTATTTCTATGGCTGTATTGTTTCCCCTTAAAGTCGCAAAAGCTAAGTACCAATCAATACGAAACCCTTAGCAGGGAATATGCCCTGGCTTCCATTCCAGAGCTACGCGCCTTCCTTTCTATTCCAAACAATGCTCTTATCGAGGAGCACGTAGAAAACAACCTTAGGTTTCTGGAGCTGGCTTTTGAAAAAAGAAGGTTCTCTACCCAACGATTGCCCAGCACCAGCCGAACGGCCTTTTTTGCTGAGCGCATAGTTCAAAAATCGCTTCCTACTGTACTGGTTTACATGCATTTTGATGGCCAGCCGGTAGATGCCCGTCAATGGAACCAGGCCGATCCATACCAACCGGTTTTAAAAAGACCACTGGCTGATGGCTCATATGAAACCGTTGATTGGCAAACTATTACAAATACACTACCTGATGAATATAGAGTTTTTGCCCGATCCGCTTCTGATGATAAGTCGCCCATTATCATGTTTTTGGCAGCACTCGATGCATTACAGTCTGCAGGACTTGAGCCTTCTTTCAACCTGAGGGTAATTCTCGACCCGGAAGAAGAACAAGGTTCTAAAAGCATGCCTGAGGTTATCGACCAGTTTGGCGATTTACTTTCGGCAGATCATATGGTAATTTTTGACGGACCGGTTCACGACTCCAATTCACCCACTTTGGTATTTGGGTGTAGAGGTATTGCCGGCATTGAACTAACAGTTTATGGTCCAAGAACACCACAGCACAGCGGACATTTTGGCAATTATGCCCCCAACCCGGCCTTGCGTTTGGCTCAACTGCTCTCTTCTATGAAAGACGAAGGTGGCAAGGTTACTATTCCCGGTTTTTATGACGGTATTGACCTTACCCCTGAAATCAAGGAAATTCTAGCGGCCGTACCAGACGATGTCGCTCAGATTAAAAAGAGGGTGGGAATTGCCGAAACCGATAAGGTTGGAGCCAATTATCAGGAGGCTATGCAATACCCCAGTCTAAACATCAGAGGTTTTCGATCGGGTTGGGTGGGGGCAGAAGCCCGAACCATAGTTCCTGAAAAAGCTGTAGCTACTCTGGATATTCGGTTGGTACCGGAGAGTGACGGTACCCGGTTGGTAAAGCTGGTTAAAGAGCATATTCTGGCGCAAGGGTATTATCTTATTGAAGACCGTGACCCTTCGGAAGAGGAGCGATTGACACATGATAAAATCATTCGGTTTGACCATGACCCCTCGGAAATGTGGAAAGCCTTTAATACACCCATTCATTCGAAAACGGGAGAGTGGCTTTACCACAGCTTAAAAAATGTTCATCAGCAGGAAGTAGCCAGAATCCGTTTGGCCGGAGGCAGCGTGCCCATAGCATTCTTTGTAAACAAGCTTGATATACCCGCGGTTTTGGTTCCTCTGGTGAACCCCGATAATAACCAGCACAGCCCAAATGAGAACATACGTATGGGGCATTATAGAAACGGAATCAAGACGATTTTGGGGGTGATGACAAGTAGTATCGAGTAGATTTTAAGTAGAAAGTATTGAGGTGTTTAGATTCCGGAAAAAACCAATAATTATTGAGAAGTCTGATCAAGAGATTATTTGCCAAAATCTCCTATTAGTCTATTCTGAACTAAACAACAATGGTCTAAGAGCTCATTCTGGATTAATTAAAAGAGCTATCAAATCCATTTATGAGCAAGATTATGAACGTTTTGTGGATTTGATCACAAACTCAGGAGCAATTGGAGGATCCGGTTCGATTCTAGATTTAGACTTAGGATCAGAATTTGATAATAAGTTCTGCAAACTCTTGAAATCAATTACCAACGCAGGAGTAGACAACAAGCGCTTGAATAGAACTATCAAATTACTTGAAAGGCTTGAGAAAAGAAGAGTAAGTAATAAGGAATCTCGAATCTAAAATCCCCTCCTGGTCAGGAGGGGAGCAGGTAACAGCAAGCCAGAAAGTTTGTTCTTGAACTATTAAGTCTTGGCGAATATTGTAGCGGCTATTCAGTTAAATTATCATGGACGAAACAGAAAGTACTCGAGCCTAGCTACTTTGTATCAATACTCAACCACTACTTATGAAACAACGTGAGTCCAGCTATCGGATACTCCGAAACATGCTTCACTAAAATTCCCTTATCCTGAGCTACCTCTCTGAGAATGTTACTGAAGTAATAAGCTACAGAACCTGTAAAATGCACCGGAAGCGTATCGTAGCCTTCATACTTCATCACGTTTCTGGTAATGAAGGTATCGAACCCGGTTGAAACCAATGAGTGCATGTACGGCTCGGCAATGTGCTGACCTATAAACTTAGCGAAGCTGGCCAAAAAACGACCGGGCATTGGCTCCTGATAAATATGGGTAAGGAACTTATCTTTAGTGAGACCAAAGGTTTCTTTGAAAATTTCTCTCAGGTGTGCGGGCATGTCCTTGCGATAGTAGTCAGTTACCAACATCTTTCCCAGGTAAGTTCCTCCTCCTTCATCGGCAATGGCCCAGCCTAAAGAAGGAACATTTTGGATAATCTTGCGACCATCGTAGAGGCAAGAATTGGTGCCGGTGCCAATAATACAGGCAATACCGGGCTCCTCCCCACAAAGCGAACGGGCAGCAGCCAGCAAATCATGATTTACATCTATTTTGGCCGTGGGATAGTACTTAGCAAGTAATCGGGCAATTTTCTCTCTATTGGTTCCGGAAGAGCAACCTGTTCCATAAAAGTATATCTCATGGATCTTGTCCGGAATCTGATCATATAAATCTTTGATTACCGTGAGCATCTCCTCCTCGGTCTGGTAATAAGGATTAATACCGGCCGTTCGGGCCTGCTCAATAGAACCATCGCTTTGAATTAACCGCCAATCGGTTTTGGTAAAACCACTATCTGCTATGAGAACTTTCGCCATATTTCTTAGAAAGCATCAAAAATAGTTATTCGAACGAAACCTGAAACCCAGATACATCGTGTATTCATTTGGTTTATAATATAAACTACTTTATAATTGTAAAATTTTCAACCATGGAAGACAAAGAACTATCCCCTCAGGAAAGCCTGGATTTAATTCAGCAAATGATTGGTAAAGCCCGAAAGCGCTATACAGATAACAGCTTCTATTTCTTGTTGTGGGGTTGGATAACTATTGTAGCGAGTGTATTCCACTATGTTGCGGCCTCCTACACCAGCTTTGAATACCCCTATGCCGGATGGAGCCTTACCGTTGTAGGAGCTATTGTTTCCATGGTAAAAGGGAGTAAGGATGGCAGAACGGCCAAAGTACACAACTACACCGATAAAATGTATGGATGGCTATGGGCAAGCCTGGGGATAGGCATGTTCACCATCATTTTTAATGGGCAGCTACTGGGTTGGAGTGTGGTTCCTTTCATATTGCTTTTTGCAGGCATTGGCACCTCCGTATCTGGTGCCATGATGAACTTTCTGCCCCTCCGAATTGGTGCGGTCATCTTTTGGTTATTAGCTTTGGCGGCCTTTAGGGTAGACCCAAACCAGCAAATGCTACTAATGGCCTCGGGAGTGGCTTTCGGCTACCTGATTCCGGGTTACATTATGAAATCAAACGCAAAGAAGAATGCCATTTGAAGCACTCGATCCTTTATTGCACTCACAGCTTCGGCTGGCTGTTATGTCCCTGCTCATTAGTGTAGAAAGTGCCGATTTTGTATACATTAAGGAGCAGACAGGCGCCACTGCCGGCAACCTGAGCGTCCAGATCGACAAACTTTCGAGTGCCGGTTATATTTCTGTTGAAAAGAAATTTGAAGGGAAGAAGCCCAAAACCACCTGCAAGATTACCCAAACGGGTGTCGATGCGTTCGAGAACTACGTGAAGAATATTCAACAATACCTCAAGCCTTAAAAAATTTTAAATAGTTAGTTTATAATATAAACCAGTTTAAGAATAAAATCATGAAAACAACTCCATTACTCCATTCCATGCAGCACTTCATCCTAGGGATGATGATTGTTGCAGCTTCCTTGATTAGTCAGAAGACTCAAGCTCAAAACGCCCGCATTTCAAAAGATGAAATGCAAAAACTATCCGGTTGGGTAGGTGAATGGAAAGGGGAAGGTTGGCAGATGGACCAACAAACCAGGCAGAAAATCACCTTCACCGTAGTAGAGAAAGTTGAGCAGCGGCTGGATGGCATGGCACTGATTGTTGAAGGTAAGGGCTCTTCCAACGGCACTCTGGGGCACCATGCTATGGCCATGGTTTACTACAATGCCGATGCCGGACACTACGATTTTCACTCTCTGGTAATGCAAGGACACTCTACCATGGCCAAAGGGGAGTTTAATGATAAAGGTGAGTTTGTTTGGGGGTTCAAAGTTCCGCAGGGCGAGGTACGCTATGTAATAACCATCGAAGGTGACACCTGGACCGAAAAAGGCGCTTTCTCTATGGATGGCAGTACCTGGTACCCTACCATGGAAATGCAGCTAAAGAGAGTAAAATAGGCAATGCAACATTGGCCCTGACTCTGAAACCTGCCTCCAAAAGGCAGGCATGAATGATGAAAGTTGATAACCAGGGAGGTCCTCCTTTCAGGGTTTAGGGTTTTTCATTTCCTCCTTAATCACTTACTCCTTACAGAAATTAATATAAAAACTCAGATATGATTCATTCAACAATTGGCCTCTTCCATACGGCTATGGCCTTTTTGGCCATGGCCACCGGGGCCACAGTAATTTTTATGCGCAAAGGCACAAAAAGGCATAAACAATGGGGATATATATATGTAACCAGCATGTTGCTTCTCAATGGTTCTGCTTTTTTCATTTACAACTTTGGCAATAGACCTTCTCTCTTTCATCTTTTTGCGCTCATTAGTTTGGCAACTCTTGTGGCAGGTATTGTACCAGCTATTACCAAAAAACACAAAAATTGGTACCCCAGGCACTTCTACTTCATGAGCTGGTCAGTGGTGGGGCTCTATTGCGCTTTTTGGGCCGAAACAGGCACCAGACTTCTCAACGGACAACACTTTTGGTGGGCAGTTGCTATTGCCTCTACATCTACAGCATTGGTGGGTAAAGTATTTATTGACCGGGAGGCTAAAAAGTTATTTGGTAAGGCATAGAAACAAGACCTCCTTTTTTGGAGAAAGCAACATTTTAGCGAAAATTGAAGCCTCAAAGGTATAAACAACCACCGTTTTTGGCCGTTTTGTAATTATGCGAAAGATAAAGAGTTTACAGATTGTACTTCTTGGCACTTTATGCCTGCTTTTTACCCAGTGTAGTAAAAGTGACGATGCCAATCCTTCGGGAGGCAATGAACCGGATAATGCAAAAAATATTGGTCCGGTAGGTAGTTCAGCCAATGATTTGCTCTCGGCAGAAAACTACAACTTTCTGGTAGTAGAGGTACAGTATGCAGCCGGCTACGCGCCTCCTGGTCAGAGCATCAATTATTTGCAAAACTTTCTAAACAACCGGCTCAATAAACCTGCCGGAATAACCGTAAACGTTACTGAGGTAGAAGCTCCCGGCCAAAGCAGCTACAGTATTTCAGAGCTACGCGCTATGGAAGATGAAAAGCGCACCCAATTTACCAACGGTTCTAAGATGGCCGTTTACATATATCTGGCCGATGGTAGCTACGACCAAAACAACAATGTGCTTGGCGTTGCTCACCGAAACACTTCAATAGTTCTATTCCAGAAACGAATAGAAGAGGTCTCCGGTGGAGTAGGTCAGGTTTCCACTTCACTCCTTACTTCTACCGTACTGGCTCACGAGGTAGGTCATCTTTTAGGCCTGGTTAACAACGGCAGCCCTATGCAAACCAATCATCACGACAGTGCCAATGGTGCTCACTGTACTGCAGAAGACTGCCTGATGTATTTCTCGGTTGAAAGTACTTCCGGCCTCAGCGATTTGTTAGGCATGAGCAGCCCACCAGATCTGGATGCTAACTGCCTGGCCGACTTATCAGCTAATGGCGGTAAATAGCTGATTGGTTATTCGTTATTTATTGATCGTATAAGAGTCAGTGCTCCTTTCTCAGCCGGAGGCATGCGTTATAGTCATCAGAATTTGTATCTCGTAGTAAGTCCTAGGCGTCCTCTTAGGTGCTGACAACAAATTAATCACCAATGAAGATCGGTCAATAGTTGTTAGCACTATTGCATCGTTGTCCAACGGCCCGTTGAATGATCAACTAATCTACTAATACACCAACAAGCTCAAACCGCTCAAACACCTTATCCGTGTGAGGGGCATCTGGCAACTCATCTGTCAAATCCTGACCGGCCCAGTGCTCATAGTGTTTGCCGGTTTTCCAAAGCCGGGAATCGCTCACGTCATAGATTTGGCCCTTATAGGCCACCCAAACCTCTGGTTTGTCCTGGCCATTTCTAAGCGCCAATTGTGCCTTGGTATATGATTTCAGAGGCATATCAGCGAGTCATGTAGTAGGTATGGTCACGCAGCAGCGTATAAAGAAACTTAACGGTAGGTAGTTCGCTATGAATATTGTACTTCTCTTTTAGCTTTTCTTCCAGCCTTTCTATGGGCACGGGATTCGCATCTTCTCTAAAAGCCTTAAGTGCGGCCTTAATGAGCCTTACTTCGTGGTCCCTCAGGTGACTGGCCTCAAAGAAAACCGGCTCATAGCTTTCATCTACTTTGTCCATAATGGCTTTGTTCTGCACATTCGTGGCCGAAACTTTCCGCATTTTCACTACGGTGGTGCCGGCCACTAAATCGCCCAGCCGCTGCCCCTTGCGAGTGAGAATAATCAGTACCACAGCCAAGCCCACAATAAAAAAATCGAACACCTCCATTACCATTCTCAAAAAGTAAGACGGTAATGACGGGGAGCTACCATCGATTTTAACCACCTTAATACTCAGGGCCATTTTACCCACAGTCTGTCCGTTGCAAGTGGCCTCGCAGATAAACCTATAGAGGTATGAAATAATGTAGATAATGACATTCAGGGCTATACTCTCTATACCGGTTTTGGAGAATATAAAACTCAACACCAAATTGATACTAAGAATAATGAGTATGTCGATAACGAACGCCAAAATACGCTCACCTATACCTGCCAATTCATAGTCAAGCTGAATGTTTTGTGAGGTTTGAATACTTACTGCTTGCATATGAATCTTTATTGAATAATTTTTGGCTTAAATACGAATCTGTAATGAGGGAATCGGTTTTTGTGAAGGCAAATATAAGTAAATGGGAAAAGTTCGAAAGCCTGATTTCGTCTAAGGAAAAAAAGGATCCGGATGAACTAGCCTCATTGTTCATTCAGCTTACCGATGACCTGGCCTTTGCCCGCACGCATTACCCCAAATCAGATGTTACCTCCTACCTGAACAACCTCTCAACCAAGGTTCATCAGGACATCTACCGAAATAGAAAAGAGCGCAAAAACCGTTTTGTCCGTTTCTGGAAATATGAACTGCCCGAAATCTTTTGGGCTCACAGAAAAGAGTTCATGGCCTCCTTCCTCTTTTTTCTGGTTTCTTGCATTATAGGAGCGTTTTCGGCTGCTCAAGATCAAAGCTTTGTTCGCTTAATCTTAGGAGACACCTACGTTAATCTCACGCTTGACAATATAGAAAAAGGCGAACCTATGGGTATTTATGGCTCTATGGCCCAAACCGATATGTTTTTTGCCATCACATTCAATAACATTCGGGTGTCTTTTGTAGCCTTTGCTTTTGGTATTGCCTGTTCAGTAGGCACCGTTTATTTGCTGTTCAGAAATGGTGTAATGTTGGGGTCTTTTCAGTACTTCTTTTACTCTAAAGGGCTTTTGCTTACTTCCGTACTCACCATTTGGATACATGGCACAATAGAGATTATTTCCATAATAATGGCCGGAGGAGCTGGGCTAATAATGGGCAATTCGTGGATGTTTCCCGGTACCTTGCCCAGGCTACACTCTTTGCGTCAAGGCGCCCTAAAGGGGGCCAAGGTAGTGCTGGGCTTAGTGCCATTATTCATTATTGCCGGCTTTCTGGAGTCGTTCGTTACCCGGCTTTTTGGTATGCCTAATGTGCTTAAAGCAACCATTATTGTGTTGTCGTTAATTTCAATGGTATATTACATTATTCTTTACCCTAGAAAACTTTATAAAAATGGCGTATTCACCTCAAATTGAGTTTTATAAAAAGAGGCAATTCAGCGACAAAATAAACGCAACCTTTACCTTTTTAAGAGAAAATGCATGGCCCTACATCAAGATTCAACTGATGATAGCCGGCCCTATACTTTTACTCACTAACATACTTACCAACCAATTGAGCATTGGCTTTCTCGGGTTCAGTCCGGAAGATGTAACGGCTAGTATGATTTTAGACTTTTTCAAACTCTACGGGCTTATTCTGCTGAGTACACTCGTTACGGCCACGCTGGTCCCAATCATTACTTTTAGCTACATGAAAGCCTACCAAAACCACGCTCCCAATGAAATATCGGCAGCTATGGTGCTTAAAAATTTGGGCAGCAAGTTCTTTAATCTGCTGGGCTTTAACATTCTTATGTACATAGCCATAATTATAGCTATGTTCTTTCTTGTTTTGCCAGCCATTTACATAGGCATTGTGCTCAGCCTGGGTTCTGCCATTATACTCTTTGAAGAAAACAACCCAATAGACACCTTCAGTAGAGCTTTTACCCTTATTAAAGGAAAATGGTGGAGCACATTTGGTCTGGTAATCGTAATGGGAATAATCGGCTATGTGATTAGCCTCTTCTTTGGCTTACCCAGAACCTTACTGTTCAGTGTAAAGGCGATTACCACCACTTTTTCTGATGGCGATTTATCTGCCGTTACTCAAATGACCACCGGTGAGCAAGCCTTAAGTATACTTTTTTCAGTGTTTGAAACTTTTGGTTCTATACTGCTCTATTCCTTGTCTTATATTGCCATTGCATTTCAGTATTTCAACCTGGTAGAACGAAGGGAGTCGCGTGGGCTCATGAGTCAAATTGAGGGGATGGACAAGGCTGCGGCCGATGATGATGAACATTATTAATCGACTGATCTATTCTTTAATACTTATTCTTTTAGCTGGTGCTCCTCTTGCGGCACAAAGTGGAGATTCAGTGCGTACGTTCGACACTGAAAAAAGGCTACAGTTGCAAGAAGAACACAGCTATGAGGTGGCCGACCCTATTGCGGAAGGGGCCTTTCAACGCTTTTGGAACCGGCTCAAGGCTTGGTTTTTCAGTTTGGTTGCCTCCAAAAATACCGGCAGCCTCATTAATCTATTTATAAAAATTCTTTTACTCGTTGCCTTTGTGTTCCTCATTGTAAAACTTACCGGCACAGAGATTTCCGGAGTTTTCAGGGCATCAAAGCCCAATGTAAAACTTGAGGTAGACGAAACACAGCTCCACGAAGTAGATTTTGATGCTGCCATTGCACAAGCAAAAAACCAAAACGATTGGCGCCTTAGTATCCGGCTCATTTACCTTAAATCACTAAAATTTCTCTGGGAACAGGAAATCGTATCGGTTCGTAAAGGGAAAACCAACATGGAATACCTTTATGAGCTTAAAGAAAGGCCACTGGCCAGCGATTTTGAGAGACTGAGCTTTATTTTTGACTATACCTGGTATGGTCATTTCGATGCCTCTGAGCTGCATGTACAAAAAGCCGAGGCTTACTGCAAAGCCATTGTTGACCCTCTAAATGTGAGGCATGAAAAAGGATAGAGCCTACCTCATATTTACGGCAGCCGCTATTGCCATTTTTGTGCTGTATCAGCTCGCACAAAAGCAGGCCACAGATTGGACTACCACTTTCCATCACCGCGATAAAAACCCATTCGGAGCCGAGTTGGTGCATGAGCTTATGCCCGATCTTTTTATGGGTAAACCTGTACCCTCCGTATTCCGAACCGTGTATGAGTTGGTAGAAACAGACACTCTGGGAGAAAACCTGCTGATTGTGACTCAGTCATTCTCAACCGATGAAAACGACTTTAACGCTATGGTGCGCCATGCGCAACAGGGCTTTACCATTCTTGTGGCAGCCTATAATTTTGGGGGCGCACTGGCCGACAGCCTGAATATTTCTACCTGGGAGACCATCCGTGTACGGACGCTCAATTCTTCCAGTGTAGAGCAAATTCTTGGACAGCAGCATTCAGACTCTATAACTTTCACGCAAAGCAAAAAATCGATTACCGTACCCTCACTGGCTGCCACGGGTTATTTCACCGAGGTAGAAGACAGCAACCTGGAAGTTCTGGCTGAAGATGCCCAGGGGAATCCTGTATTGATTCGATGGAAGGTTGGCGAAGGAAGTATTTTGCTATGCTCTACTCCATTGGCCTTTACCAATTACATGGTGATGGATGACCAAGCCTACAAATTTACCGAGCACTTGCTCAATTATTTCCCCGAAAATATCCCGGTGGTACACAACGAATATTATCATTTGGGCAGGCTGGAAAGCTCCACACCGCTAAGGGTACTTTTAAGAGACGAAAACCTTCGTGCAGCTACTTACATAATGCTCATTGGCTTTTTGCTGTTTCTGCTCTTTGGTACAAAGCGTAAGCAAAGACTTATCCCTGTTATTGGCACCCTGCAAAACACATCGCTTGAATTTACCCAAACCCTGGGCAGGCTCTACTACAGGCAAAGAGACCATAGAAAACTGGCCGAAAAGCGGATGAAATACTGGGTAGACTATATATACCGAAGGTACAATTTACGCCCCCTTTGGAACGCTGAATTTATAGAACTACTAGCCCAAAAAAGCGGTGCAGACCTGAAGGTATGTCAGCGACTGGTAGAACTATTTAAGCAAGTTGAAACAGGTGCAAGTGTTTCTAATGAGCACCTGATGAAAATTGAAAACACATTGAACGAATTTTACGGAATAGAATAATATGGAGAATCAAGAATCTTTCGAAAGCAGAATAGACCTGGCGCCATTGAAAACCGGAGTGGAGAAAATCCGCGAACAGATAGGCAAAGTCATTGTTGGGCAACAGAAAATGGTCGATCTTATTATTACAGCCATTTTGGCCGATGGTCATATTTTGCTGGAAGGTGTGCCGGGTGTGGCCAAAACTCTGGCCTCCAAACTTGTGGCTCGCTGTATATCGGTAGACTTTTCGAGGGTTCAGTTCACTCCAGACCTCATGCCATCTGATGTGCTCGGCACAAGTGTTTTTAACCTGAAGAGCTCTGAGTTCGAATTTAAGAAAGGCCCTATTTTCTCCAACATAGTGCTCATCGATGAAATTAACCGGGCCCCGGCCAAAACCCAGGCTGCACTTTTTGAGGTAATGGAAGAAAAACAAGTGTCGGTAGATGGTACAACCTATCGTATGGCGGCTCCATATATGGTTTTGGCTACCCAAAACCCCGTAGAACAAGAAGGCACCTATCGCCTGCCTGAAGCTCAGCTCGACAGGTTTCTCTTTAAAATAGAAATTAACTACCCTAACCTGGAAGAGGAAACAGAAATACTTCTAAGGCATGCCAACCGAAAAGGAGATGAGCTAAGCCAAATTGAGCCGGTGCTTAATGCCGAAGAGATCAAAGCCTATCGGCAAACAATTCATCAGATTCTGGTAGATGAGAAACTGCTCTCATACATCGCTCAGATTGTAAATCACACCCGCAACGATCAGTCTATATACTTGGGAGCCTCGCCCCGTGCATCACTCGCACTGCTCAATGGCGCCCGTGCTTTTGCTGCCATCAACGGTCGCGATTTCGTAACCCCTGACGACATTAAGTTTTTGGCGGCTCCTGTGCTTAAGCACCGCATACAACTTACGCCAGAAAAAGAAATGGAAGGCAGTTCGGTAGATGAGGTAATCAATCAGTTGGTGGCCAAAGTAGAAGTACCTCGCTAATGCGCTTGTTCAAGGCTCTATATTTTTCACCCCGCTTTCACACGCTGGCTTTTGTGCTGGTGTTCTCCTATATATTTGCCTACCTTCTTCCCGCGGTGAGTATAATAGCCGACCTGTTGTTATATTTCTCCCTGGCACTCTTAATTATAGATTATTGCTGGCTGTTTCTTACAAAAAAGGGCCTCTCGGCCGAACGCCATTGTGCCGAAAAATTCTCTAACGGAGATGAAAATCAGGTATCTGTTTGGGTGGAAAACCACTACGCCAATCCGGTGGGTATTGCCCTGTACGATGAACTACCTGAGCAGCTGCAAATAAGAGATCAGCAATTTTCTACCACCTTAAAAACCGGAGAAGTTAAGGAGTTTAACTATTCCATAAGGCCCACAAAACGGGGGGAGTATCACTTCGGGAATATCAACCTGTTGGTAAATACGCCTATTGGTTTATTAAAAAGACGCTACATACTGGGTACTGAGAAAACAGTGAGTGTTTATCCATCATTCGTACAAATGCGCAAATACGAGCTTTTGGCTTTGTCTAACCAGCTCCAGGCCTTTGGGGTAAAAAAGATCAGGCGCATTGGAAACAACATGGAGTTTGAGCAAATCAAAAACTATGTTTCGGGAGACGACTACAGAAAGGTGAACTGGAAAGCTACGGCTCGCAAAGCGGCATTAATGGTTAACCAATATCAGGATGAGCGGTCGCAGCAGGTCTATTCGGTGATAGACAAAGGTCGGGTAATGCAAATGCCTTTTGAAGGGCTCAGCTTGCTGGATTATGCCATCAATGCCTCATTGGTAATTTCTAACATTGCCCTCAAAAAAGGAGATAAAGCAGGCATCATCACCTTTCAACACAAGGTGAACTCCATTTTGCCGGCTTCTTCCAGAAACATGCAATTAAACCTTATTCTGGAACACCTCTACAAACAAAAAACAGCCTATAAAGAATCAGATTTTGGGCAACTATATGCCAATATTAAACGGAAGGTCACTCAGCGCAGCCTCATATTGCTCTATACCAATTTTGAGTCGCTATCGGCTTTGCACCGCCAACTTCCCTACCTAAAACGCATTAGACAACATCACCTGCTGGTTTGCATATTTTTCGAAAACACAGAAGTAACCAAGTTGACCAAAAGTAAGGCCAGTGATTTGGAAGAAGTATATACAAAGGGTATTGCCGAACAACTACTTCTGGAAAAACGCCTGATTGCCAAAGAGCTGCAACGGCACGGAATCCACAGCATTCTAACACCACCAGAACAGCTAAGTGTGAATACTATTAATAAGTACCTTGAGCTTAAATCGAGAGGGCTGATATGACCGAGTCTCTGCTTAGCTACTACGAACGTATGTCTGCTGGCGATAGATTTCTATTTCAGACTCAGGGTTTGTGGACCACTATATTCTGGGTATTTGCGGCATTCCGCATCTTTCTGCACATGTGGATTTATAAAAAAGCCCAATCTCCATTTTACCACCCCAATGTCACAGGAACTGACGCTTTAAAACAACGGTATCTAGGCCAGTCTACAGCTGATATTGAAAAGCTAAGAAAGAAGCATCCTGATATAAAAGACCCAACGGTCGATGGAAATCATATGGGTAGAGACCAAGAGTTTTTACTCATTTGCTTTTTTACATTCTGGTGGAACAAAGAGCCGGACGACTCAAAAACACTCTTGAAGTGGAAACACAGAGCCAACATTGCCAACTTCATATTCTTAGCCCTACTCCTGTTTGTCATCCTTCTTTTTTTCTACTTGCAAGAATATAATCTACGCCTCGATAGCTTTAAAAAAGACTGGTTTTACTTATTCTCCAATTAGACTATGAAAGCAAAGCGCCTTATTGGATTAGCTGTTGGCACAATCCTCATTTTAATGATGTGGAAGACTTTTAGCCAAAAAGGAGTAAGCCATCTCGATACAAACTTCAGAGAGGTAGCGCGCTATAGAAACGAGAACAATACCGGCCCTGTCAGGCGTGTGTATGTAGTTGCTGTTAACGACACCAACTGGACAGATCTGGAAGCGTATGGCAACTTTCAGCCACACTCAAAACTCGGCACTACCGAGGTGTTCTTCTTTTTAGAAGGACAAGATGTTCCTACAACACTTAACGGTTCGGCCCCATATTTCAGCTCGTCCTACAACCAGCAGGCGATCGCCCATTATGAAAAAAATCCATCGGGTCTGGTTTCATTCAAGAAGTTCCCTTTTCGGTAATTAAGCTAACCCTTCAGGGTTTTCAGAAAAACCCCTGAGCCTATCAGCCATGCAGCAATGTGCAGTGCTCGACAAGAGAGTTTGATGGAGATAAGAAAAACAATCTTTCACGGGAAGGAGCAATTCAAACCCCAACGGCATTGATCACTATGCCTAAGCCAAAACAGAGGCCTAAGCCTTATTTAATAAATCACTAAAAAAAGTAGCCTTATTAATCTCTACTGACATAGGGCTGTCACAGGAGCCTGTTTACTTGGCACCATCAATTCATTCATACTTTTTTTAAACACTAAAGAAATGGAAACACAACCCCTAACCTCCAAAGAACAAATGTTTGTTTCAACCGATGTAATGCTAAGGCACTGGCAAGGTCACAGAAACCTAACCAGAAGAGTGATAGAAGCCTTTCCGGAAGACAAGCTCTTTTCTCATTCCATTGGTGGAATGCGACCCTTCGCCCATATGGTAATGGAAATGATTGACATTGCTGAGCCTGGCGTGAAAAGCTTAGCCACCGGAAACTGGGAAAAGGTAGAAGAGTTCGACCACACCAAAACAATGCCCCAAACCAAAGAAGGCCTGCTAGAGCGGTGGGATAAGGTAACAGCGCTGATCGACAAAACGTGGCCCACCATAGCTCCTGAACGATTTCAGAAGGTAGAAATCGCTTTTGGTCAGTATGAAAATGCCAACTACGACACGTTATTTTACTTTATCGACAATGAGATACACCACAGGGCTCAGGGCTATGTTTACTTGAGGTCGCTCGGAATTGCGCCACCTTTCTTTTGGGAAAGATAAGGTCAAATACTCCAATTAGTTCAGGTGCCTCTTAAGAGGCACCTGAATAGATAATGCCTTTAACACTACCGGCCCTGTGGTACCACAGGCTGGGTCCAGGCCGTTTCAAAGTCTCCTTCTTCGAAAGGGTTTTCTTTGAGTCGGGAAGACACGATTTTGGTGCGCACAAAGAGCACATCATTAGGAATGGCCAACTGCACTTCCGCTCCTCCCTTAATGGCCAAAACCTCCGCTTTCTTCCTGCCTTTTCTCACCCCAATCAGAGACGTTTTGTAGGTGACTCCTTCTTCTGCTTCAATGGTCAGCGAAATGGTACCCTCTTTTACCCGATAGTTGCTCAGTTTAACTCCGGTAGATGCATAGAATTTACCCTCTTCCATAGCCTCTACAATTGCATTGCCGTTAAGTTCACGGGCCTCAACCATTACCCAACCTCTACCGCTATTGCTAAACTGCGGGCCAAACTGATGGTAGTAGTGGCTATCGTCTGTAGCAATACCATACATTATGGGT
The DNA here is from genome assembly GCF_014653175.1 of Roseivirga thermotolerans. Taxonomy (GTDB): domain Bacteria; phylum Bacteroidota; class Bacteroidia; order Cytophagales; family Cyclobacteriaceae; genus Roseivirga; species Roseivirga thermotolerans. Next base: position 1,354,393 of record NZ_BNAG01000001.1, on the reverse strand, counting down.
TGCCCTCTTTCCAGATAAGCTATGTTAATGGCATCCCACATTTGCTCTGTACTCAGGCGAATTGAATCGCCATAGTTATTTACTGAAGGATGCCCGTTAAACACTTCAAAGAAGCGCTCCCCTTTGAGGGCAATCATATCTTCGAGTGAAATAGCCCAACCAAAATTGGGATGGTTAATATGAGGCATTATTGGCTGACCGGTTGCCTCTCTCTGCTCCAGCACAGCATTGATATTATTTTGCAGCACTTCGGCCACACTATTGCCATGCCTTGGTTCTATCAGGTTCTTTACATTTGTGGCATTCATGTGCAAAGGCTTGCCATTGTAACTATCGGTGATTTCCAGCCCTCGCATAATTAAAAAGTCTTTGTCTTGAAAAAGCGGCAAGTACTCTTCTTCTGTTTTTAGTCTCACCATCAGTCCGGCAGAATCTCTGGAATACTCTACCCAGTCGGTTCCATAAGCCGACAGATAATCATCGAACGCCTGTTGATAGATATGGCTTTTAGGAATCTTCTTCCATTTTTCGCCTTGTTGTAAAATATTATGGTCAGTAAGACTCACAAAATCATAACCATTGGATTTATACCAGTCCAAGACCATCTCAGGAAATGCATCACCATCACTCCAATAGGTATGCGTATGTAAATTTCCTTTAAACCACTTTTGCTCTTCATTTTGGCAAGAGAGTAAGCCAAAGAGTATTAGAGAGGCACAATACTTAAATAAAGTTTTCATTATCAGTATGTTTTGCTTCAGAAAGTTCTAAAAAAATCAGAATCCACATAGGGTATATTCTGTAAAGAGAGTATTAACAATATCTGAAGAGATATACATTCATAGTTGATTGAGTTTACATAAAGCGTTAAAAAACCATTTATTTTAATGACCCAGCGAAAAGCCCTGCCACATACGGTGACCAGGGCTTTTTCATTATCACTGTTATTAGCCAATAAATCTGTACTTTAGATAGGGCATTTTTTAACCATGAGAGCTTCACTCCTGATTATTTTTTTTGGATTTGCAGCAAGCTTTTCTCCAAACCTTTCGGCACAGAGTATTCAACAACTGCGCATCGCCTTCGAAAAGGCTCCCAACGACACCATTAAGCTCAATACCGCCAAGCAACTTTTTGGCCGATATGTCTACTCCAAAGTAGACTCGGCCATTTTTTATGCAGAGCAGGTAATGGCACTGGGTGAAACACTAGCAAACCCAAAACATAAAAGTACGGGAGTCCAATACCTGGGTATAGCCTATACCATAAAAGGAGACTTTGAGCAAGCCGCTAACTACATGCAACAAAACCTAGATTACTATACCCGTATTGGCGACTCACTCAACATGGCATACACACTAAACAACCTGGGGGTTAACTTTCTGTATGCTGAAGACTGGCTTCTGTCCAGTCAAAATTTTTTGCAGTCCGTTCGAATTAAAGAAGATCTGGTGGCTCGGGGAGCTATTGATTCAAAAGAGGTCGACCTGGCTTCCACATTGCTCAATGTGGCCATTACCTACGACAACCAAAGCGATACCTCTCAGGCTGCTAAGTACTTTACCCTGGCTCTCAATGAAGCCCGAATGGTTAAAGACAGCCTCAACGCTGCCAAAGCGCAAAATGGCTTAGGTAATCTGGCTCTCACCCGAAAAAACTATGAACAGGCATTGCTCTATTTTAAAAGTATAGAACCGGTTTTTGCCGGCCAAAACGACTTGTTTTCTCTTGGCAAACTCTACAACAATATGGCTTTGTGCTATGCAGAGTTAAACAACAGGAATGAGCTAATGACTTATGCCAAACGCGCCACAGAAGTGAACAAGGAAATAGGCAACGAGCAATCGGAGGGATTGGCTCTGATGTATTTGGGGCTTGGTTACTTAAAAATGAACCGGTTTGGTGAAGCCATAGAAACTTCTGCCAAAGCACTATCCATTGGGCAGAGGCTAAACACAAAAGCACTAATGGCCGGCAGTTATAAAAACCTCTATGAGGCCTATGCAGCAGTTGGCAACTATACTAAGGCCTATGAATATTCACTGCTATTTCAACAGACAGACAAAGACCTCTACTCTTTGGAAAGAGCAGAGCAAATTGAAAAGCTCAGCGCCCAATATGAAGCAGAAAAGCGAGAAGCTCAGATTCTTCAGCTCAACCAAGAAAAAGCACTTCAAACCCTGGCTTTGGAAAAGGCAAACTCAGAGCACAACCTTCTGCTTGCTCTGCTCGCCAGTGCGCTTATTCTAGCCGCCCTCATTATCTACTTCTATCGAAAAATTGCGCTGAGTAAAAAACAACTGAACCAGGAAAACGCGGAGCTAGAACGGTTGAATAAAACCAAAGACCGATTCTTTGCCATTATTTCGCACGACCTCCGCAGCCATATCAGCGCCTTTCAAAGCTCTGGCCGACTTATGAAACACTATATGGCCGGCAAAGACACTCACAAACTGGAAACTCTGAGTAAGGAACTAGACAAGAGTGCACACAACATCGGTCATTTGTTAGACAACCTGCTGCAATGGTCTATTGATCAGCTACACGGCTATGAACCTAAACCACAGCCGCTTTCGCTCAAAGCGGTAGCCCTTGAACTTATTCAAATCTACGAGCCTCAGGCGTTGGCCAAAGGGCTCTCAATCCATAGCACCATAGATGATAATCATAAAGTGATGGCCGACCGGGGGAGCCTTTTTGTAGTAATGCGCAACCTGCTGGCCAATGCCATTAAGTTTACCGAGCAAGGCCGCATACAGCTTTTTTCAACCATTGAAGAGAACTGGGTGGTTCTAGGTGTTCAAGACTCGGGCATAGGCATACCCGCTCCTATGCAGGCCGAGTTATTCTCCATAAACGAGCAAAAAATAAGAAGGGGAACACAGAATGAGAAGGGAACCGGTTTAGGCTTGCATTTGGCCCATGAGTTTGTACGAATGAATGGGGGTAAAGTAGCCGTAAGATCCGAACCCTATGAGGGAAGCACCTTTTTAGTATATTTAAAACATGCCTGAGGTGACCGTATTTGTGGTAGAAGATGAGCTAATCCATGCCGAAAACACCAAGTTGAGCATAGAAGAAGCAGGCTTTCGGTTAGCTGGTGAGTGCGCTCATGCCGACATGGCCCTTAGCGCCATCGAAAAGGCACATCCCGATGTGGTACTGATGGACATCTCACTACCCGGCAAACACAATGGCATTAGTCTGGCCAAAAAACTGGCCGAGTCAGGAGGCCCGCCTGTTATTTTCACTACATCTTACAACGACACTGAAACCATATCTGAAGCGGCTCAGTCGGCTCCTGTATCTTACCTGGTAAAACCTATTGACACCCACAATCTAAAAGCCGCAATTACCCTGGCACTTAACTCTCGCACCGGCCCGACCGCCTTACCGCAAACCACCGATCAGGAATCGCTTTTTGTAAAATCGGGCAACAAACTACAAAAAGTATGGCTCAAGGATATTCTGTGGCTGGAAGCAGCCGGAGACAATTACTGCAAAATTGTAACCTCTACGCATCAGCTGGTTTCCCGACATACTGTAAAGGCCATGGTCAGAGAGCTCAACTCAAGCTTGTTCATACAAATACACCGTGCTTTTGTAGTGAATCGCAACCACATAGAAAGCATCAATGAAAAGGAACAAACAGTAGTGGTTGGGGGCAATGAAATTCCATTGGGCCGAACCTTTAAAGAGAATCTCTATGCTCAACTAAAGCGATATTAAACTTCGGCTTACTTCAAAGCTTCATTGGCTTACAGAAACCTGTCACTGGCTGACATTTCGAAAACACGCACCATCAAAATGCCCACCTTGGATGCATCATTAAATCCATCCAACCATGAAAAAGACATTCAAATTTCTACTGGCCGGCCTAGTGGCCCTGGCTTTGAGTTGTACCGAAAAAGAAGACATTATTCCTGAAATTCCTGTAGAAGACTTTCCAGCCAACTTCTATGATACCGCTTCCCTAACGACCATTCTGAGAAAAATAACAGATACTATTCCCAGTTGGGAGGTACTGAAACGATTTACGGATAAAGCCGAGAGGCTTCCTCTGCCCTCATTTGAGAAAAGGGCACTCTTCTGGGCCGATCCGGATGGGAAGGAAAACCCTTTCAACGATCCGCAATTCGATTACATGACCAACCTGATGCGCCACCACGCAGAGCTGGTTGAAAATTTTGGAGCTAATGAATCTAGCGCGCTCTTTACCTCAGTTCCTCCATTTGATGGCCCCAACGGTGGCGAAATTGTAGTACCGTATCCGTTAGACATTCTGGATGCTAAACTCAGGGCAACTACCGTGCTTTTCTTACGCGAAAAAGAATTGGGTCTGCCCACCATTCTGGTCAATTTTTATCCTCCTTTCATAGACATGCCTGTATTCAAAACCAAAGCAGAATTCGAAACCTGGTTTGCAGACCGTTACCTCCCTGAAAAAGAGGCCGAAGCCAAAGCTGCAGAACTCATGAAGGCTGAGAAATACATTCCATGGCCCATAGAGTTTGAACTGTTCATTACACAAGTCGGGGGTATTTATGACGATGGATTTTTAGCCGGAGCCACTGAAGATGAAATATTGATCTTTGCCAACGAAGTTAAAGATCGCATACTATCTACCGTAAAGACCCATTATAGAGGCATAGTGGTAGCCCATTTGTACACTAACTATCAGATGACCGAACGAAAATTCTGGAACAGAATGTCATATACAGGTTTCGATGAACTGGAGTTCGCCATATTTCCTCCCTTCGATGCAGAAACTACAAACACCTACATGGATGTGCAGCTGGAAAACTATCAAAAGATTATTGAGAATAGCGGCAATCTGCCCTGGGTAGCCTCTGAGGTAAGCGTTTTTGAGTGGTATGTAGAAGATGGTAAGTTCGAAGAGTACGAGAAAGCCATGTATGAAGCCACCTTTAATAAATTAGAAAATGCCTCCAATCCACCTCGAGGCATATCGGCAGCTGCGGGCTACATGAAAACCGAAGCGGCAAAACAATACCTGAAAGAATACTTCAGCCGTCATTGATCTTTGGTGTAACAGTTGAGGTTTTTGGATTGTCGGCAATCCAAAAAAACAGGCCTCTCCATGGATGGTGGGGAGGCCGCCTTTTGAACTATCTGTATGGTGTGGTTTAAATAAGTTTGCCCTGAGCTTTTATCCAGCGCTCAGGAAAATCGCCATGTGTTGCGGTAGTATAGTCTTCGTATGAACAAGGAATGTAAGCCCTGTCCATAAAGTTTTCACCATAATTCACCAGCATCCACCACTTTTCGGTGAGCTTACTTTTAAAGAAGGTCATGGTATCGTCAGTACCCTCAAAGCTCACCGTGTACTTGGTGTACTGGTCTGAGTTAAATTGGCCTGTATCTTTTCGGTTATAAAAGCCTTCTATAAAGTACCAAATCATGGTACTGATTATGGCTCCCGTAGAATAGTGTTGATCGTCCAGGTCGGGGTTATATTCGGCTATACTTACGGAGCTCATTTTCTCATTCATGCCGGCATACCACATCAGCTGGCAGGCCTCTTCACCGGTAAGGCCAAAGGGTTGTGCGGCTGCGTTGCCTGTAGCATCGGCCGCCCTAATGGCCGTAATATCGAAAGTCATCATATTGGCCATGCGCACAATGGGTTCTGCATGTGCGAATTTTTCGCGTAGCTCGCCCAGTCTCAAGGCCTCAAAATAGAGTTTATCTAAGGCCGTTAAGGCTCCTGCCTCCACCAGATAGCTTTGGTGTGCCAAGTGATTGTAGCTAAACATAAAGTTGGGCTGATGGGTAATTAGCCGTGAAAGAAAGGTCTCGTTAGCATCGCCTTCCTCTTCCACATCCAGCTTGGCGTCTACGTTGAGTACCGATATTAGATCCTTCTTACTTTCGTAGGCCAGGTACTGCGGCAGAGCAAAATCATGGGTACCTCCTATAATTATAGGAATCACTTTAGCGGCCAGCAAATGTTCACAAACCTCGCGCAGTCGTTCGGCCGTGTCTTCATGATTTTCTCCATTCTGAAGATTCCCCAGATCGGCCAACCTGTAGGTATTGCTGCTTCGCTTTAGCCGGTAAAACTTTTCTCTAATCCGATCGGCTGCACTGCTAACTCCCACGTTTACCCGAGTACCTCGATTGTCGGTGAGGCCCACAATGGCAATGTCTGTTTTGGTAATATCTAAGCCAGGGTCATTTAGCTGCTTAATGCTATTGCCCAGTGCAGACTCATGCAAACCATTAATTTCTGGAGGGGCTTTAAAGAAGAGTTGTAGGTTCATAGGCTCTGTTGAAATCCAAAATTAAAGATATAGGATTTCAACTGACAATACCTCACAGAAACCTTCTCCTTATTCGTACCTCAATGATTTTATGGGGTTGGCTCTTGCAGCCCTGATGGACTGATAGCTAATGGTGAGCAAGGTGATTAGTAACGCAAAAACCAAGCTAATTATAAAAGCGATTGCTCCTATCGAAATACGTTCGGCAAAACCCGCCAACCAGTTATCCATAGCAAAATAGGCCAATGGCGAGGCCAGTACAAAGGCTATTACTACCAGCTTTATAAATGCCCCTGATAGCAGTGCCACAATTCCGGCCACGGTAGCTCCCAACACTTTTCGAACACCAATCTCCTTCATCTTTTGCTCGGCAGTGTAGGAAGCCAAACCATAGAGCCCCATGCAGGCAATCCATATGGCCACAAAAGAGAAAACAGTAAATATGCGACTGAAATTGGCTTCCGCCTTATATTGCTCATCAAAATCCTGATCAAGAAAATAGTATTCAAAAATCCGGTCTGGCATTATTTCATTAAACCTGGCCTCAATTTCATTTACCACCTGACCAAACCCATCGGTGGCTACATTTACCGACAGATAACCGGGTGTTCGGTCGGCCAGCATTACCATTATAAAAGGTTCCACCTCTTGCTGAACTGACATGAAGTAAAAGTCTCTAACAACTCCAATTACCCTACCTTGGCGGTTCTGCCAGCGCAAAGGTTTGCCCAGGGCGGCTTGAGGCGAGTCGAAGCCTAGCCGTTTTACCCCTGACTCATTGAGAATGAACCCTTCCGTTTCATCGCTGGGAAAGGATCGATCGAAGCCCCTGCCTGCGGCCATTTTCAGACCGTACAGGTCAATGAAATCATAGTCAACCGCCAAAAAGCGCATGTCGCTCCATTCGGCATTATTGTCCCACCCCAGTCTCACAACATTGTTACCAAGCTCTACACCGGGCACATTGCTAGACAGGGCAGTGCCCTTTACCGCAGCCGTTTGTTTTAGCTCATCGCGCAACACAGCAAATTTCTCAGCTGTACCCTGTCCAAAACGAGTAGGTAGGTATATCATTCGCTCCTTTTGAAAACCCAGTTCCAATTGACGCATGTATTGTAATTGGTTAAAAACCACATAGGTAGAAATAATGAGCGCAATAGAGATTACGAACTGAAAGACTACCAAAAATTTTCTGAGCATTGCCCCTTTTGAAGAATTCTGAAAGCTTCCTTTGAGCGTTTCAACAGGCTTGAAAGAAGAAAGCACCAGAGCAGGATAACTACCGGCCAGCAAACCCACAAGCATGGTGATGCCCAGAAGAATTACTGCCGGCCCCGGATCTGACAGTGGATTGAAAACAAGCTGTTTATTAGTAAAATCGTTGAGCAAGGGTAAAGCCAAAAGTATAAGAGCCACCGAAAGCACCATAGCCAGAAAAGAAAGCACCACCGACTCATTCAAAAACTGAACAATCAAATGCTTCTTATAGGCTCCCACCACCTTTCGTACTCCCACTTCTTTGGCTCTTTTTACCGAACGCGCGGTGGCAAGGTTCATAAAATTAATGCAGGCAATAAGCAGTATGAACAGACCAATGAGGGCGAATATCCTCACATTGTTCATGTTGCCTCCCGGAGCAAACTCTGCCCTAAAACTGCTCTTCAGGTGAATATCCTTCAGCGGCATTAGATAGTACTCTTGCCTATAGCCCGAACTCTCTTCCTGATCCAGTATATACTTGGCAGAAATGCGTTTTATTTTATTCTCCAAATCCTCAGGGTCTGTCCCTTTTTGGGTTTCCAAATACACATAAGTGCTAAAATTCCACCAGTTGTTTTCAGAGGTTCTATTGGTAGCTCTTAGAGTTTCAAAAGAGGCTAGCACATGGAACTTTAGATGAGAGTTGTGAGGAATTGGAGCCAAAATACCTTTAACTGTAAGTTGGGTGTTAAAGTCGGGGAGGCTCAACACCTTGCCCATAGGATCGGTACTGCCAAAATACTTCTGGGCTATGTGCTCTGAGATCACTACCGTAAAGGGTTCATTGAGAGCCGTGCGAGAATCGCCCTTTAACAAAGGAAAATCGAAAACGCTGAATACAGCAGAGTCGGCATATACTACCTCTTCGTAGAACCGCTCCACACCTTCCGGCCGCTCAACCACCACATTCTGGCTCTTTCTAAATCTTACTGCTTTTAACACTTCCGGGTAATCTTTGACAAAATACTGCGGCACCCAGTCTGACATAACCGCCCACTTTTCCGTACCTCCATTGTTGGGAAGTGAGTATTCACAGGCAACCCGGAAAATACGGTCTGCTTTGGTATGTTGGCTATCAAAAGTCAGTTCATCCTGCACATAGAGGTATATGAGAAATGAACAGGTAATACCAATGGTTAGCCCAAAAATATTTAAGAAAGAGTAGGCCCTGTTCTTAAGCAGTGACCTGAAAGCAATTTTTAGGTAGTTTGTAAGCATACGGCTCCGGGTTTGAGAGAAACGTATGCTTAAAAGACTGGCGAAGGGTGAATTCGTTACACTACGAACTAAAAGAATGGATATTAAAACCTTGAACCACCGTAGCTCAAAGCCACTTCCAGCACGGTAGTGAAAAAAGAAAGCTGTCTAAAAGATTTCTCATTATTTACTCCAGAGATTCTGGTTAGTCTCCATTACTTAGGGAGTAAATGAGAAGTGCCTTCCAGACAGCTTCGTGTATTTCGAATTATTTATCTTATCCGTTCATTGAAATCAGGAACTCGTTGTTGTCGCGAGTACCTTTCATTCTGTCGAGCAAGAACTCCATGGCTTCTACAGAGTTCATGTCGGCCATAAACTTGCGAAGTATCCATACGCGTTGCAATTCTTCTTTGCTCATAAGCAGATCTTCTCTTCTGGTACCCGATGCCGGAACATCGATAGCCGGGTATACTCGTTTGTTCGCCAGTTTTCTATCGAGCTGAAGTTCCATGTTACCGGTACCCTTGAATTCTTCAAAGATCACCTCATCCATTTTTGAACCAGTCTCAATAAGTGCAGTGGCTATGATAGATAGCGAGCCACCATTTTCTACATTTCTGGCTGCTCCGAAGAAACGCTTAGGCTTGTGCAATGCGTTGGCATCTACACCACCGGAAAGAATTTTTCCTGAAGAAGGCACCACAGTATTGTAAGCACGAGCCAGGCGGGTAATGGAGTCGAGTAGAATAACTACATCATGTCCACACTCTACCATACGCTTAGCCTTTTCCAGTACTATGTTCGACACCTTCACGTGTCTCTCGGCCTGCTCATCGAAAGTAGAAGATATTACCTCTGCTTTCACGCTTCTGGCCATATCTGTTACTTCTTCCGGACGCTCATCAATAAGCAAAATAATGAGGTAGCACTCCGGGTGATTTTCTGCTATAGCATTGGCTATCTCCTTCAGCAATACGGTTTTACCCGTTTTGGGCTGAGCCACAATCATTCCCCTTTGTCCTTTACCAATTGGAGCAAACATGTCCAAAATACGGGTAGACATAAGGCTTGGCTTGGTGCTCAACTTAAGCTGTTCTTCAGGGAAAAGTGGAGTCAGGTATTCAAACGGTACTCTGTCTCTGATTTCCTCTGTGGTTTTTCCGTTTACAGACTCAACACGCAGTAAGGCAAAATACTTTTCACCTTCTTTTGGTGGTCTAATCTGTCCTTTCACCGTATCACCGGTTTTCAGGCCAAACAGCTTAATTTGGGAAGGAGAAACATAAATATCATCCGGGCTGGCCAGGTAGTTATAATCTGAAGACCTGAGGAAACCGTAGCCATCCTGCATCATTTCAAGTACACCTTCATTTTCAATCAGGCCATCAAAATCTTTAATGTTTTGATTGTACTCTTGCTTTTTGCGCTTGTTTTCTTTTTTCTCCGAACGTTCCGTTTTTTCGTTCTGCTCGGTTTTCTCTGCTTTTTCAGGCTGGTTTTCAGCACTCTTCTCTTTCGAAACCTCTTTCTTTTCCTCGGTAGGAGCTTCCTCTTTCGGGTTGCTGGCTGCGGCAGTATCCGTCACATTTTCTCTGCGTGGCCTTCTGCCAGACTTGTTGTCCGACTTGGGTCGCCTTTCGCGCGGCTCTGGTTTAGATTCCTTTTCTTGTGTGGTTTTCTCATCTTTAGGGGAGTCGGCTCCGGTGTCGGAGTCTGCCTTCTTGGGCAGTTTTTCGTCTGGTGTAATCGCCTGCTGATCGAGGATAGCGTAGATGAGATCTTGCTTGTTCAGCTTTTTGAAGTTCTTTACACCAAGATTTTCAGCAATTTCTTTCAGCTCTGAAAGAAGTCTGAGCTTCAGTTCTTCGATGTTATACATAAATGAATTTATTGGGAACCCTCGAATCTGAGGATTTTAAAAATGATTTCGGTTAAATGATTTGTAGTTAGAGATGATTGTTGGAAAGCATCCGATCATCTAAGGACAACGCAATATTAGACCAAACATTTAAACTCTCAAAATTTAGCCATTGTTTTTATTCGTTTTGCAGCTTTTATGGCCGTTTTTGGGCTTTTTATTCAGGCGAAATAGATAATTTAGCGCCCAAATTCAAAAACTAATGCTTCAGGTAAATAACATTCTTGCTGAAAAAGAGAAATATGTGGCCGGCCTTAAGAAAAGGAACATCAATAACGCCACAGCCTTGTTGAACGAAGTGATTCAGTTAGACGAATCGCGCAAAAAGACACAGCAGGAATTAGACTCCAATTTGGCCGAAGCCAATACCATAGCCAAACAAATTGGGGCGCTTATGAAGCAAGGCAGAAAAGAAGAAGCAGAACAAATAAAAACACGTACTGCAGAACTCAAGCAACTGAACAAAGAACTTGCCGATCGGCTGAATGAAATTCAGTCGGAACTCACTCATAAGTTGTACAACATTCCAAACGTACCGCACGAATCGGTTCCTGCCGGTACTTCGGCCGATGACAATGAAGAGATTAAAAAGGCAGGCGAAATTCCGCAATTGCACGGACAGGCAGTCCCCCATTGGGATCTCATTAAAAAATACGACATCATAGACTTTGACCTGGGGGTAAAAATTGCCGGTGCGGGTTTTCCTGTATACAAGGGCAAGGGTGCCCGTTTACAAAGAGCCCTGGTCAATTATTTTCTCGATGAAGCTGTAAAAGCAGGCTATGCCGAAGTGCAACCACCCATAGTGGTAAATGAAGCCAGCGGATACGGCACCGGCCAGTTGCCCGACAAAGAAGGACAGATGTATCATGTACAGGCCGAAAACCTATATCTGATTCCAACGGCAGAAGTGCCCATTACCAACCTTTACCGCGATGTGATTTTAAACGAAAGCGAATTACCGGTGAAGAACGTTGGTTTTACACCCTGCTTTAGGCGAGAAGCCGGTAGCTGGGGGGCACATGTAAGGGGCTTGAACCGGCTACACCAGTTCGACAAGGTAGAAATTGTTCAGATTAGAAAACCTGAGGAGTCTTATCAGGCGCTGAACGAAATGTGTGCACATGTAGAGCACCTACTGAATAGCCTCAACCTGCCCTACCGAATTCTGAAACTTTGTGGAGGCGATATGGGCTTTACCTCTGCTCTAACATATGACTTTGAGGTATACTCAGCCGCTCAGGAAAAATGGTTGGAAGTTAGCTCTGTGTCTAACTTTGAAACTTATCAGGCCAACCGTCTTAAACTGCGCTACAAAGACGAAAACAAAAAGTCGATTCTTTTGCACACCTTAAATGGTAGTGCCATGGCTCTGCCGAGAATTATGGCAGCCATTTTGGAAAATAACCAAGATGAAAATGGCATCGCCATTCCGGAGGTTCTGCATATGTACACCGGTTTCGAACGAATTTAATGACACCATAAAAACTCATGAAAAGCAGGTCTTTATATATAAGGACCTGCTTTTTTATACCCTCCCACTTGCAAAGCCTCGTCAACCCTAAAGAGTCGTTTGGCTAGGAGGCCTCAAACTCATGGCTTAACTTGCCTCTATGAAAATTCGAAAAGGTGTAAAATCAGACCTGCCGTCTGTACTTGAGCTCATAAAAGAACTAGCCGTTTATGAAAAGGCGCTTCATGAAGTAGAAATAACCCTTGAACAACTGGAAGAAGACGGGTTTGGAGAAGAGCCGGTTTTCCAATTTTTAGTGGCAACGGAAAATGAACAAATTGTGGGCCTGGCACTTTACTACTTTCGTTATTCTACCTGGAAGGGCAAAGCCATATACCTGGAAGATCTGGTGGTTAAAGAATCGCACCGTGGAAAGGGCTATGGTCAAAAGCTTCTCGATGCCATTGTGGAAGAAGCTCGACAAACCGGATCGAAGCAAGTCAGGTGGCAAGTGCTGGACTGGAACGAACCAGCCATTAACTTCTACAAAAAGCTAGGCGCTCACTTAGACGGTGAGTGGATTAACTGCACGCTAACTGCCAAACAAATAGCCAACTATTAAACCGTTTCGAGCAAGGTTCTAAAGGCCGCAAACTGATTAGGGAACTGTAAGTGATGCTTCTGCTGAAGTTCAGGGGCAAACATTGACAGATACATCTGTACGTTGTTCATATGCTCAGCAAAGTATTGAATACTGTAAGAAGAAGATTCCGGATCGTCCGTATTGAGCACCTTAAAGAACTTATGATCTAAAAACTGGTTGGTAGCCAGCACTTCCGGTATGTGAATGTCTTTCATCCATTTTACCCACTCCTTCTCCACTTTTTTATCGATCGCTACTGTAACGTTATATAGAATCATTTTTTGTCCTTTGGCCTCAAAATTAACCTTTATTTTTGAGCAAACATTTTTTAAGCCAACCGAGTTTCTCTCCCTATGCTTGCCAAGATAGACCAACTTCCTTTTGTCAATCAAAAAAATGCCTTGTGGCTTTTGGTGGCCATGCACCTGGCCGGTGCAGTAGGACTATACTTTCAAGGCACACAATCGCTTTTCCAGAGCCTTACCCCTTTCAATCTGCTGGCTACGGCTGCCATTGTGCTCCACTTCGAAGAACAAAAGAAAAGGGGCTACTTCCTGTTCATAATTCTCACCTTTGGAATTGGCTTTTTTGCCGAGGTTGTGGGCGTAAAAACAGGCCTATTATTCGGCCACTACACATACGGAAACACTCTGGGCTGGAAATTGCTGGACGTTCCTCTTGCCATTGGATTAAACTGGGTGGTACTGGTATACTGTGCAGGCATGCTGTCCAAAAAGCTCACCAAGTCGCTGCATGTGGCGGCACTGCTCGGAGCCCTTATAATGACTCTGCTAGACCTACTCATAGAACCTGTGGCCATTACCTACGACTTCTGGCAATGGAAAGGCAGCGAAATTCCAATGACCAACTACGTGGGCTGGTTTGTGCTGAGCCTTGGGCTTCAATACCTCTTTAATTTTCTTGCTCCCCGGTCAAACAATCCTCTGGCTATTAAGCTTTTATTTATACTAGCCGGTTTCTTTGCCGTGCTCAATTTAATTTGAAGGGTTTAAAACAATTGATAATACATAGAGTTTGAAAAGCAAATGTGGAACGCAGTTCTATGGACATTAATGGGTTTTTGTTTGATGGAAGCCTTTTCATGGGTAATTCATAAATATTTGATGCACGGTGTACTTTGGAATATTCACAAAACTCACCACACCCATGGCAAAGGATTCTTTGAACTCAACGATGTGTTTACTTGCATCTTCGGAGGTACGGCCATTGCGCTCATTCTTCTGGGAGTAGAACAGCTAGACTATCGTTTTTGGATTGGCTGCGGTATTAGTCTTTATGGAATGTCGTACTTTTTGCTTCACGATGTACTTATACATCGAAGGTTAAAATGGTTCGACAAACCCAAAAACAAATACCTCAAAGCTATAGCAGAAGCCCATAAGGCCCATCATCAAACACAGAAAGAAAATGCTGTGTCTTTCGGCTTATTTGTCGTGCCGAGAAGGTTTTTGAAGGAAGAAGGAAATAAAGAGTAGGGGATTGGCAAATTATTCGATTAAAGATTTAGAACACCTTTCGGGAATTAAAGCGCATACGCTCAGAATTTGGGAGCAACGATATGGGCTCATCAACCCGAAAAGAACAGATACAAATATCAGATTTTACGATCAGGACGATCTGAAATTGATATTGAACGTGTCTTTGTTGAAAGATAACGGATTCAAAATTTCCAAAATCGCTCAAATGAGCAAAGAGGAGATGCATGAAACCGTTTTGGAAATTGCCGACAAGGCCACCAGTTTTGCCGATCAGATTTATGGCCTCACTCTGGCCATGATAGACCTTGACGAACAACGGTTCGAAAAAATAATTTCATCCAATACACTTAAAATTGGTTTTGAGCGCACCATGCTCAATATAATTTATCCATTCCTCACCAAAATAGGAATCATGTGGATCACCGATTCCATCAACCCGGCTCAAGAGCACTTTATTTCTAATCTCATTCGGCAAAAAGTAATCGTAGCCATAGACGGGCAATACGAAACCTATGATGAAGAAGCCAAGAAGTATATGCTCTTTCTGCCCGAAGGCGAACTGCATGAACTAAGTCTTTTGTTTGCCAACTACCTTATTCGTGCTCGAGGCAATCGCGTGGTCTACCTTGGTCAAAATATGCCTTTCCAAGATTTACAAGTGGCCTTCAACGCCTATAAACCTGACTACCTTCTCACCATTATGACCACCAAAGACCGAAACATTTCTACGGAAGAATACCTGGCCAATCTGGCCGATAATTTTTCGGATACCCCCATATTGGTGGCCGGCAGCCAGGTAATTGGACAAGATTTGGAATTGAAAGAAAATATTGTTCAGATAGCCAACCCCAATCATTTGCTTGAATTCATAGAAGAGCAGCAGGGACACTCAGTTAGCCGATAGTTTCTCCAATATTTTTAGAGGGTTAGCTAGTTAAATCGTATAACATACGTTTAGACATTATTTGTGTCTTCACAAACGGCTCTTATAAGACGCTCTTAAGTCAAAGCTTGTAACTCATGTTGTTGGTTTACTTCTATAAGATAGATACCACCCCTTTGGTAAAAGTTTTGAGTTACCTCAATCTCTAACACTTCCCTACACCGTATATAAACTGTGGCACTCAGGATGTAAAGTGCGGCTTACGGCATTCTAAAAATATTTATATGTACATACCCTTAAACACAAAGTGTTTAATGATTCATGGCAATACTGAACCAAATTTTAATCAAAACGAGTGTAACGTATTTTTTTGTTTAACGTTTGAAATAAATATTTCCACAAAATATACTTGACTTTTGTTTAACGTTTTACAATATTTGTTCAACATTAAAGCAAACACTATGACTGCTCTGGAATATAGTTACACCATTACGCAAATGACCAAGTCCTTAAAACCATTTGCACTAAAGCTCACAAAGGATTCTGAAGATGCGAACGACTTGCTTCAGGAAACACTCATGAAGGCCTACAAGAACAGGGAGAAATTTTCTGAAGGCACCAATCTGAAGGCATGGTTATATACCATCATGAAAAACACCTTTATTACCAATTACCAACGAATGGTAAGAAGAGGCACCTTTATTGACACTACCGACAATCTTCATTTTATTAACTCTAGCAATACTAAAATTGAAAATGGAGCCTACGGAAATTTTGCACTGAAAGACATTAACCATGCGATAGATTCGCTGGACGATGTGTATAAAACTCCTTTTATGATGTATTTCAGAGGGTTTAAGTATCATGAGATTGCCGATAGACTCGAAATTCCTATTGGTACGGTAAAGAATAGAATTCATATTGCCAGAAAGCAATTGAAAGAAAAACTTAGAACATATAGAGGCTAGTGCTAGTTTAGCCTAAATGAATCGGAAAAAGGCACTGGTTATAGGTTCTGGTTTTGCCGGACTGTCTGCCGCCATTAATCTGGCCGACAAAGGTTTTAGTGTTACTATTCTAGAAAAAAATAACTCCATTGGAGGAAGAGCCCGACAATTTACCGAGTCGGGCTTTACTTTTGATATGGGCCCCAGTTGGTACTGGATGCCCGATGTGTTCGAGTCCTTCTTCAATCGGTTTGGCAAGTCAGTTTCCGATTATTACGAGCTGATAAGACTCGACCCTTCCTACCAGGTAATTTACGAAGGTGGTCAAGCCATGCCTATACCTGCAAAAATGGACGCGCTTAAAAAATTGTTCGACTCTCTGGAAGAAGGTGCGGGAGATCGGCTGGAAGCATTTCTGAGGCAGGCAGCCTATAAGTACGAAGTGGGAATTAACCAACTGGTATACAAACCGGGCCGATCGTTGAAAGAATTTGCCAGCTTGAAACTACTTTTTGATGTGGTAAGAATGGATGTGTTTCAGTCCATGGCCCGGCATGTCAGAAAATACTTTAAGCATCCAAAGTTGGTTCAGCTTATGGAGTTTCCGGTACTCTTCTTAGGTGCTTTACCGCAAAATACTCCAGCGCTCTACAGCCTGATGAACTATGCCGACATGGCCTTAGGCACATGGTACCCAAAAGGTGGTATGTATAAGATTGTGGAAGCCCTGGGCAGCTTAGCCTCCGAACTTGGTGTTGAAATAAAAACCGATTATGAGGTGACCTCCATTGTTAGTCACGGACAAAAAATAACTCATGTAGAAACCAACAAAGGTAATTTTCAGGCAGACGTGGTTGTTGCCGGGGCAGACTATCACCATGTAGATACTCAACTGCTCAACGATTCCACAAGAAATTACTCCGATAAGTACTGGGACAAGCGTGTTCTCGCTCCATCCTCTTTACTCTACTATGTTGGGCTCGACAAAAAGCTCGAAGGGCTTTTGCACCACAACCTTTTTTTCGATACGGATTTCTCTCCCCACGCCCATCACATATACACCAACCCACAGTGGCCAGAAAAACCACTGTTCTATGCTTCGGTTACTTCTAAAACCGATGAAACCGTTGCCCCGGAAGGCTGTGAAAACTTGTTTCTCCTTATTCCCGTAGCCCCCGGGCTGCAAGACACCGACACCATAAGGGAGCACTATTTTGAACTAATCCTGAAACGAATGGAAGACTACTGTGGCCAAACCTTAGCCGAGCACATCGTTTATAAGAGGAGCTTTGCCCATACCGACTTTGTAAACGACTACCACTCCTTCAAAGGCAATGCTTATGGACTGGCCAATACGTTGCGGCAGACAGCCATATTAAAACCGGCACTCAAAAATAAACACCTCAAGAATCTTTACTACACCGGTCAGCTAACAGTACCCGGTCCCGGAGTACCTCCCAGCCTGATTTCAGGAATTGTAGTAGCCAATGAGGTGGCCAAAGATTTTTCATAAACCTCTTACCTCATATTTAGTTATCTTTAATTATGGAGCTATTTGATCAAACCACACTGGAGTGCAGCAAGCTGATTACTCAGCGCTACAGCACTTCGTTTACCCTGGGCATTAGAACCCTGCACAAAAAGCTCCACTTTCCTATTTATGCCATTTATGGCTTTGTGAGGTATGCCGATGAAATAGTGGATACTTTTCACTCTAAAGATAAACTGGCCCTACTAGATAAATTCGAGCATGATACCTTTGAGGCCATTTCTGAAAAGATAAGTCTAAACCCAGTGTTACATGCCTTTCAGCTGGTTGTGAACCAATACCAAATAGACCATCAGCTCATTAAAGCCTTTTTGCATTCTATGCGCCTGGATCTTAGCGAAACAAGTTACAATCAGGAAGGCTACGAAGAATACATTTATGGTTCTGCCGAAGTAGTTGGACTCATGTGTCTGAAAGTATTCTGCAATGGCAACAATCACCTGTATGAGGAGTTGGTACCCCCCGCCAAAAAATTGGGAGCAGCATTTCAGAAGGTTAATTTTATTCGCGACATCAAAAGCGACTATGAAGAACGTGGTCGCGTTTACTTTCCGGGAGTCAACTTTAACGACTTTAGCCTATCGGCCAAAGAAGCCATAGAAGCAGACATTCAACACGATTTTGACGAAGCGCTGGCGGGAATCAGAAAGCTACCCGCAGAAGCAAGGCTTGGGGTTTACCTGGCCTATAGATATTACCTTAAACTCTTCAAGAAAATAAAAGCCTGTCCTCCGCAGCGCATTAAGGAAGAGCGAATTCGCATACCCGACACCCGCAAGCTTACCATGCTACTGGGCATATATTTCAGGCACCGCATTCACGCCATCTAGGCCCTACAAAAAAATCTTTCTTAAGCACCCCACATTTTCAAACATAAGAACCCCTTCTAAGTTTATGTATTATGTTCAACCTCAGCGTGGATATAGACATTAATTCCGGCTTCTGCTTTGGGGTAGTGTATGCCATAGAAATGGCCGAAGAAATTCTGGATGAAGAAGGTCAACTCTACTGCCTGGGCGACATTGTTCATAACGATGAAGAGGTAAAACGATTAGAGCAAAAGGGACTTCGGATTATTGACCATACGCAGCTATTATCGTTGCGAAATGCCAAAGTACTTATCCGCGCTCACGGAGAACCCCCAAGCACTTACCAACTGGCCATGCAAAACAATCTTGAGCTCATCGATGCATCGTGCCCGGTAGTACTCAAACTTCAAAACCGAATTAAAACCAGCTACGACAAGGAGGAAAAAATTTATATCTACGGTAAGCATGGTCATGCTGAAGTAGTAGGGCTTCTAGGCCAGACCAACAACGAGGCAGTGGTTTTTCAAGACCTGGAAGAACTAGACTTAGCAGCACTCCCGAAGGAGATTACCCTCTATTCTCAGACCACTAAAAGTACCCATAAGTTTTACGAGATAAATCAGGTGCTTGAAACCAATGGTATAGCCGTGAAATCCAACGACACCATTTGCCGGCAGGTTTCTAACCGCGACAAAGAGCTACGGGAGTTTGCCAAAAAATTCGATGTAATTGTATTTGTGAGTGGCACCAAATCTTCCAACGGAAAGGTTTTGTATAAGATATGTGCCGAGCAAAACCAGCGTACCCACTTTGTATCGTCAATAAGCGATGTAAAAACCGAGTGGTTTGCTCAAAACGAGACTGTAGGAATTTGCGGAGCCACCTCTACCCCCATGTGGCTTATGGAAGAGGTTAAAAACCACTTAGAAAAGCTATAATTACTAACTTTAGGTTATGGTCACACCCAAAAGCAATAGGGGCATATACGTGGCGCTAATCATTATAGCGCTTTGGTTTGGTGTGCTGACCTGGGCTTTGCAACAACCGGTAAATTCACGTGCACTCATCACCTATTTGCTGATAGCCATTCTCACACATCTCTATACCGGCCTTTTTATTACAGCCCATGATGCCATGCACGGAACAGTGGCCAAAAACAGTAGAATAAATCACTTTATCGGTCACCTTAGCGCATTACTGTTTAGCTATAATTTCTACAACAGACTGTTTCCAAAACACCACTTACACCACCGACATGTAGCTACAGACCAAGACCCTGATTACCACAGGGGAGGTTTTCTTGCCTGGTACTTCAGCTTTTTGAGGCAGTACATTTCATGGCAACAGATTGTACTCATGGCTATTTCGTTCAATGTACTAAAGCTATGGATTCCTGCCGATAGGCTGATAGTATACTGGATGCTCCCGGCTGTGCTTTCCACCCTGCAGCTTTTCTACTTTGGCACCTACCTGCCCCACCGGGGTGAACACGCTCCCGAAAACCCTCACAAATCGGGAAGTCAGCGACTAAACCATGTGTGGGCGTTTATTAGCTGTTATTTTTTTGGCTATCATTATGAGCACCATGCTTCACCCGGCACACCTTGGTGGATGCTCTGGAAGGTTAAAGAAAACTATGCGGCCAGGCAAAAATAAAAGGCTGTCTCAAAGCCTGCCTATGCTATATCTCTGTGAGCCTTTGCGTATAACAGCCTTTAAAACAGCCCCTTGAATTTAAGAAAAGCCTTTTAGTGTCTATCGTCTTTATCGATAGCTCCATCGACTAAATTGATGGTACGCTTGCCATAGGCGGCATTCTCTTTGGAGTGGGTCACCTGAACAATAGTCATTCCCTCCTGATTGAGCTTTTGAAAAAGCTTCATGATTTCTTCTGCCTGATCGGAATGTAAGTTTCCGGTGGGCTCATCGGCCAAAAGCAATTTAGGTTGCCCAATGAGGGCTCTTGCCACCCCTACCAACTGCTGCTGACCACCGGAAAGCTGCTCCGGAAAGAGATCTTTCTTGGCAACCATTTGAAAGCGATCGAGCATTTCGGCCACCAAGCTTTTACGCTCCTTGCTCTTTACTCCTTTGTATAAGAGCGGGGTTTCAATGTTTTCGTAAACAGTGAGTTCGTCAATAAGGTGATAGGCCTGAAAGACAAATCCAATATGATGCTTATGTAAATCGCTACGCTTGCGCTCCTTCATGCGGTGAATAGGTTCATCGAAGAAGTAATACTCTCCCTGTGATGGCTCATCCAACATTCCAATAATGTTCATAAGAGTGGACTTACCCGCCCCAGAAGGGCCCATTATGGTTACAAATTCACCCTGTTCTATATCTAAATCTATGCCTTTAAGTATGAAGGTTCTCTGGTATTTTGAATCAACGAACTTGTCGATGTCGCGAAGTTTTATCATCTGATTAGTTTAAGTTTTGACCTAATGGGTTTAACAATTGATATGCCAATAGCGAATATATTGATTTTAGCCATTTGGCAGCTTCATCAGCTCTACAAAGTGTACAATATCGGCCACATTTGTTCATTATTGACACGCTATTCTGACCGAAGGGCCCGAACAGGGTTTGAGCGCGCGGCCTGATAGGTTTTATAACTTACGGTGAGCAGAGCAATACACATAGCCACCAGACCTGCCAACAAAAAAGTAATTATCGAAGGCGTTATAGCAAAAGCGAAATTCTGCAACCACCAACCGGTTAGGTAGTATGCCGCAGGCGCAGCAATAACAAAAGCCACAACAATGAGCAAAGCAAAATCGCGCGATAGCAGGTACAACACCTGTCCAATTGAGGCCCCTAACACTTTTCGTACACCAATCTCTTTTATGCGTTGTTCGGTGCTGTAGGAGGCCAAGCCAAACAACCCCAGGCAAGCTATTCCAATGGCTAGGGCGGCAAAGAAAATCACCAATTGCCCCAGCTCTTTCTCATTTTCATAGTACGTATTCAGGTCATCGGCCAGAAACGAATATTCGAAAGGTTGGGAAGGAGCCATGGATGACCAAACCGACCGAACGTGTTCGATTACCTGACCAGAGGCCTCTGGCCTGAGTTTTACAAAAACGTACTGAAAATTGGGAAAGAAATAAGCGTAAAAGCAAGACTCCGTACCTCTTTGCAAGGGTTCAAAATTAATATCATCGATTACTCCAATGATCTGTTTACGCTGCCACTGACCACCAAAATTTTGTACATCGATAAACCTTCCCACAGCATCATTCTCCATATTGAGCTCTCGCGAAGCTCTTTTGTTGATAATAATAGCCTCTGTTGAATCGGTTGGAATGGACGGATCGAAATTGCGGCCTTCCAGAAGCTCTATCTCCATTACTTCAAGGTAGTTAAGGTCAATATTGATACCGGCCAGATTGAGTCCATCAACTTCTTCCGAAACCGTTTCTGATTTCACAAAAACTATAGGCCGAAGGCCACCGGGTTTAGAAAAAGTGGCCGTAACGGCCTCCACATCGGGACTTTTAATTAGTTCATTCTTAAATGCCTCAAGCTTTGGGGTAATAGCCTGGTTGGTATTGGAAACCATTAGCACATGTTCTTTCTGAAAACCCAAAGGTTTACTTGTAAGGAAGTTGAGTTGTTTGTAAACGATGGCCGTACCAATAATCATGACAATGGAAATAACAAACTGAAATACGACCAGTGCTTTTCTAAAAAAGCCGGAGCTGCCCATGCCCGGAACAAGCTTACCCTTGAGTACTACTACGGGCTTAAAAGCTGAGAGAAAAAGGGCCGGATAGCTCCCTGAACCCAGACCAATAATGAGCACTATGGCCACTAAAATTAACACTACCTCCGGTTGATAGAGCATATCCGTACTAACCGGCCTGTTAACCAAATTGGCAAACCAGCCCAGTAACAGCCCTACAATGAGCAGAGACAAGAGCGCGGAGATCACCGAAAGAACAAGCGACTCGCCCAAAAACTGAGCGATAAGCTGTTTTTTATAGGCTCCTAAAACTTTTCTTATACCTACCTCCTGGGCTCTTCGGGCCGACCGGGCCGTTGCCAGATTCATATAGTTGATTCCGGCAATGATGAGTACAAACAAGCCTACGGCCGAAAATATATAGACAAAATCCATGCTACCATTCACAGCAATCTCATTGCGCAAGTTGGAGCTGAGATGAATATCTTCCAGAGCCGTAAAATCAGGGTTAAACATGTGCTGCCTGGCCTCCTCCACATTGGCTATCTTCAGCTCTTCTAGTTTATTAGAAACGATTGTTACGTCTTCTGGCCTGGCAAGTCTTATGTAAGAATAAAACCCATCATTACCCCAACTATTGAGTATGTTGCCATTGTTCATTTGGCGAAGGGTAAGATTGGAAAACACCATATCCAACTGAATATGAGTATTGCCCGGAAGATTCTTTAGTATGCCCGATACTTCATATTCTGTCTCATTTTGGCCTTTTACTTTCAGAGTTCTCCCTACAGCCTGAGTAGTGCCGAAATACTTTATGGCGGCCGCCTCCGTGAGTACCACTCGGTTGGGAGCATTGAGTACATCGGCCGGTCTTCCCTGTTGCAGCTCAAAATTGAAAAACTCCAGAAAGTTCGGGTCGGCAAAGAAGGAATCATCTTCCTTAAAAAGCTCAGTTCCTACTTCAATAACTAATTGCTGACCTCCTCCACTTAAACGTGTAAAATCCAACACTTCCGGCAACTGACTGGTAAGGGCAGGTGCTACGGCCGAAGGGCATGTAGGATACTTGTAGTTACCACTGCTTAGCCTTAATTCATTGTTTATTCGGTAAATGCTGTCGGAATGACTATGGAATTTATCAAAGCTAAGCTCAAACCGAACAATTAGGAGAATGAATAAGAAGGATGAAATACCGAGAGTAAGTCCAAAAATATTGACCCCGGCATAACCCGGGTGCTTGCGTATGGTACGCAAGGCTACCAGAAAATAACTCTTTAACATGAACCTATTTAGCCAGTAAGTTCAAGAAAATCAAGCTAAAAGGTATAGAAGCCGGTTTGTTCTTGTGGAGGAAAGAGAAGCATGGCACATACAAAGGCTATGATTGAAATAACAAAGCCAATCATAAAAAAGGTATAGCATGCCCGTAGCAATTTGTACTTCTTACCCAGCACCACACCCAAAAAATAAATGTCTTTGATAAGGCTACCATAGAGGTAATCTCCATCCTTCATCATTTCGCGCATACCCCACTCGTATCGATCCAGATCCATCTTATGAAAGTTACCAAAGAAAAGAAGGTTAGTACGCTTGCTCAAAACCTCTGCATCGGTAAAAACACCTGAAGATACATTTGGCCGTGTAGCCAAAATGGCCAATACTATGGTGGTAAGACAAACCACAATAAGCACAATGGTAGGAATTACCAGGTTCGGATATTCATATAGTTTTCTGATGAGTACTGAAACCACCACCGACAGAATAATGGTATTGACTGAAATCATGATATTGGCCTTATTATCGGCCATAGCACTCAATTCCAAATGGTTTTTAGAGGTAGTCCTAAACATCGTTTCAATACCCCTATCCGGCTTTTGTTCGGCCTTCTTCTCCAGTTTAGCCAGCTTTTTTTCGAGCTTCTTCACATACTTACTGTCAGACTCTCCCTTTTTGGCTTTCTTTATCTGTTGCAGGTTTTCTTCTTTTATGGGTTGCAGGTGTTTTTTGGCAAATTCAGTAAAATACTCATGGTCTTTGAAGAAGTTGTAATTCATCTCGTTCCACAAAGAAGGGTCAATCTCTTTGCCTTTTACGTGTTCAATCTCCCGGTGCATACGCTCCGACATCATTTCATAGTCAGTACAAGCCAAATGGTGCAAATCGGCATCACAAAGCACTTCTTCCATCAGGTTTTTAGGAGATTGAGGAATGCGTGTAGCCATTATACAGCCCTCAATAGCCTCTATTCTTGCAGCCTCTACCTTCTCTTTTTCCAAAAATGAACGAGCCAACTTGGCACTGGTGGCTTCGTGGTAATCGCAGCCATGCGTATACCCCACATCATGAAACCAGGCAGCAATGGTTACCGTCTCCAGCTCCTTCTCATTCAGCCCTGACTCACGCCCAATCATTCGGGCGGCATCTACCACTCGTTCTGTATGATTGTAGTTATGATAAACAAACTTTTCAGGAAGCTCTCTTTCGAGCAACTCCTTACAATACGATTGAACTTTAGCTATGAGCGATTCTGCCACTTTTTCGGATTATGAACTAAATATATGTGCTCTGTCTGAATTTACCTGAAAATCAACACTTATTAGGAATGATCAAAAGCTTATTTTTGTTCCATCGTCATGCCAACTAAACTCTGCTTTGTCATTCTCCTTTTCCTAAGTTTGGGAACCTCCATTTGGGCTCAAAAACATCAAAAACCACCCTATTCCTTAGATTCTCCAACAGCCGTATACAGGCTCCCAGACTATTTGGAAGAGGTTTCCGGACTCACCTACTATGCCCCGGGTCAACTTGCTATGCACAACGATGAGAATGGCAGAATGTATGTGTTTGACCTGGAAAAAAGAAAAGTTGTACAACGTGTGCGTTTTGGAGGTGATGGCGATTTTGAAGGAATTGAGCGCATAGGAGATCACATTTATGTGATTAAAAGCAATGGCAAACTATACCGTTTTCATGTGGGCTTAGAAGGGGTTGTGGAAGAAATAAGCACTCCTTTTCATGTAGGCAATAATGTAGAAGGCTTGGGCTACGATGCCCAAAAACATTTGCTGCTCATTGCCTTAAAAGACGATGGCGATGTGGATAAAGTAAAAGTGAAAGGGAAGGCTATTTACGGCTTCGATCTAAAGGAGGAGAAGTTCATCAAGCTCCCTATTTATTCGGTGAGTCATAAGCAACTAGAACAGGTAGTGGGCAAAGACTTTAAGTTTCATCCTTCGGGCATAGCCATTCACCCACTCACCGGAGAGGCTTATGTACTCTCTGCACACAAAAGGGCTCTTATGGTCTTTGGCACAGATGGAAAACCCAAGAATCTAACTGAACTGAAAAGAAGTCTTTTCCCTCAACCGGAAGGAATTGCCTTTGCCCCCAATGGCGACTTGTTCATTTCCAATGAAGTTGAGGGCGATGGAGGCACGTTGCTTTGGTTTAAACTGAATAACGGCAATTAACGCAGGGCCTCTTTCGGCTGTAAAAGTTAATAAGACCTGTTTATCTTTAAATTAGCGCAGCCAATAGAACCTTTAGATGTACATTTCTGTTGCCACCAAAACAAAATTCATGTCGAGGCCACTGCTCATTCTATTTTTTTTGCTGGCTGGTTTTACCGCCAGTGCTTTTCAAAGTCAACCTCCGCGATATTCCTTATTTCTAATTGGCGATGCGGGAGAACCATATGAAAACCCGGTACTCACCTTGCTCAGACAAGAGCTAACGGCAGCAGGAGAAAATGCAGGAGTAGTTTTTCTGGGCGATAACATATACCCAAAGGGCATGCCTCCGGCCGACCATCCGCTTCGTGCCGAAGCGGAGAAGGCCATTGATGGACAAATTAACGCTGTAAAGGGCTTTGCAGGCACAACCATCTTTATTCCCGGCAACCACGATTGGGCTCAGGGAAAAGATTATGGGTTGGAATAGCTTAAAATTCAGCAGCGGTATGTAGAAAAGGCGCTTAACAACACTAATATCTGGCTGCCTCCCAATGGTTGCCCCGGCCCTGTAGAGATTAATCTCTCCGAGGGCATTACACTTGTAGCCATAGACACTCAGTGGTTTCTTCATAAGGGCAAAAAGCCCGAAAACAGCAACGACTGTGGCGTATCGTCTTTGGCCGAGGCCGGAGAACAACTTCAGGATATTATTAGGAGAAATACTCACAAGAAGCTGGTGGTGGTCTCTCATCACCCTATGTATACCTATGGTATTCATGGAGGAGTGTTCAGCCTTAAAGACCACCTATTTCCGCTTACGGCCTCCAAACGACTCAAGAATTTTTACCTCCCCTTACCGGGGCTGGGCTCAATTTATCCGCTCTATCGCAAAGTGTTTGGCAATATTCAAGACAATACCCACCCCATTTACAAGCAGTTTCGCGATGGGCTGGTGCAACTCATGCAACAACACCCCGATGTTATACATGCAGCAGGCCATGAACACGCCCTTGAACACATTGCAAAAGAAGGAATGCACTTTGTAGTAAGCGGTTCAGGTGCTAAAAACAATGCTCATGTAAAACAGAAAGGCGATGCCTTGTTTGCCCAAAACACCATGGGGTTTGCACGAATAGACTACCTGCACAACGGCAAAGTCGTACTCCGGTTCATTACCCCTGAAAACGGTGAAGCAAAAACATTATATGAGGCCACTCTCTCCGAACGAGAATGGCAGCCCTCGCCCAAAGACTTATTGGCCGAGTTCGATACCGATCAATTCAAGGATAAAGACACTGTATTTGCCGCTAGCTTAAAATACCACAACCGTAGTGCTCTGCACGAAGCACTCTTTGGAGAAAACTACCGGCAGGAATGGGCCACACCAATTGAGTTGCCGGTTTTTGATATTGGCAGTGTAAAAGGAGGATTGAGAATATTAAAAAAGGGAGGCGGACACCAAACCACCTCTCTGAGACTGGAGGCTCAAGACGGCAAACAGTATGTCTTACGATCTATGGACAAAAACCCTGCTTTGACCTTGCCTCCCGAACTAAGACGCACCTTCATAAAAAGTATTGTTCAAGATGGCATCTCCTCTTCTCACCCCTATGCACCATTTGTAATTCCGCCCCTGGCCGAAGCTGCAGGAATATTCCACGCCAATCCTAAGGTTTATTTTATACCGGACGATCCCCGTTTTGGCATATACCGCGAAGACTTTGCCAACACTATGGCCATTTTTGAAGAACGCGCCAATAAAGAACACATTGAAGAATCCTTTTTTGGAGCCGGAGACGATGTAGAGTCGAGCATAGACCTGTACGAAAAACTCAGAGACGACAATGATGAAAAGGTCGATCAGGTATTTGTGGTGCGAAACAGGCTCTTCGACATGTGGCTAGGCGATTGGGACAGGCACGATGACCAATGGAGATGGGTTGAATATGACCTGAAAGACGATAAGAAGCTGTATAAACCAATACCCCGCGATCGCGATGTGGTATTCTTTGCCGGTGAGGGTGTCTTTAAGAAACTGGCCGCTTCCAAATGGGCTCAGCCTGCACTAAGGGGTTTTCATGATGAAATAGACTATACCCCTGCCTACGGCTTTTATAGAATTCGGTGGTTCGACAGGTACTTTATGACGGAACCTTCTGAAGAAGACTGGGTGAATCAGGCCAAAGAACTACAAGCAGCCCTCACAGATGAAGTGATTGAACAAGCATTCAAAGTTTGGCCAAAGCAAATCTTCGACCTGCATGGCGAGGAGATTATACGAAAGCTCAAAAACCGCAGAGACCGGCTTCATGAATATGCCGCTGACTACTACAAATTTTTGTCGAAAACGGTGAACGTACTGGGCAGCGACAAGAGAGAGTGGTTTATAGTAAAACGCCTTAGCGATGAAGAAACCCAGGTAGAAGTGTATAAAATATCTGATAAGGGCAACCGGGATCAGTTGCTCTATCAACGTACATTTAAGACTTCAGAAACTGAAGAAATACGACTTTTTGGTTTCGACCAGGAAGATGAGTTTGAACTGTCGGGCAATGTAAACGAAAGTATAGTTGTACGAATCATTGGCGGAGATGGAGAAGATATGGTAGTAGACAAAAGCCGGGTAAAAGGACTAAAAAAACACACTGTGGTTTACGACAAGTCCCTCAATACAATCCTGGACCCCAGCAAAGAAACCAAAGACCTGACCAGCGATAAGGATCCGCTCATAAACCACTACAATATGGAGGAGTTCGACTTTGACGTGCTAATGCCACTTGTTGGATTCAACTATAACCCGGACGATGGTATTTTTCTTGGAGGTGGGTTTATGTATAAGAGTGATGGCTTTCGCAAGGAGCCTTTTGCTGCAAAGCACACTTTGCTGGCCAGCTATGCGCTGGCCACCAGCTCATATAGCCTGGACTACAGCGGTGAATGGGTTGATGCTCTGGGCAAAGCCAACCTGTTGCTCGATATGGAAATAAAGGCCCCTAACTTTGTGAACAACTTCTTTGGTTTGGGCAATGAGTCGACCTACGACAAAGACCAACCCCTAACCTACTACCGCACCCGCTACGAATCCTATTTTATCAACCCGGCCCTAAGCTTTCAGGTAGGGTCAAAGGCTCATTTTAAGGTAGGCCTTAGGTTTTGGGACGTGGAGATTGAAAAGAATGACAACCGTTTTATCTCCAACTTTGCAGAAAATGGACTTGATCCAAGTCTACTGGAAAATCACAGAACTTATTTAGGGGCTAACCTGGGCTTTTATCTGGATACCCGAGACGATGCCGTTTTTGCCAAGCGGGGCATCACTTTTAACACCGAACTGCTGTATGACAACGGGCTAAACGAACTATCTGCAAACAGTGCGCGCTGGCGCTCCGACCTTACATTTCGTTGGATTATGGATGGCTTCGGGCGCACCTCAATGGCTACCCGTGTAGGCTACCACAAATCGTTTGGCGATTTTGAGTTTTTCCAGGCCAGTTATCTCGATGGCTTCAATACCCTGAGAGGGTATAGAAGATACCGCTTTGCGGGTGAAAGCAGCTTCTACCATCAGCTAGACCTAAGAATAGATTTACTAGAGTGGAGGAATTACTTTCTGCCGGCCAGAGTTGGTCTTCTGTTTTTCAACGATTTGGGCAGGGTATGGGTAAGCGGAGAAAACTCCAACCAATGGCATCATGGCTATGGTGGAGGGGTATACCTTACTCCATTCGGCCGTTTTGCTGTAAACATTCTACTGGCGAAATCTGAAGAAACTCTTTTGCCTCTCTTCAGGCTCGGTTTTTACTTTTAACTAAACATTGGGAATGGCAATGGTAAAGGTAGTTCCTTTGTGTACTTCCGACTGAAAGGAAATGGTACCACCATGCATCTCAATAAATTGTTTGACTATTACCAGCCCCAAACCGGTGCCGTCAATATCGCCCACGTTGGAGGCTCTTGAGAACGACTCGAACAAGCTGGCCTGATCTTTCTTAGGAATTCCTATTCCGTAGTCTTTGACCTTTAGCTGTACCGAATCAGGTTCGTAAATGATGATAACTTCCGGATCTTTTTTATTCCCCGAATATTTAAGGGCGTTGTTAATGAGGTTGGATATGGCATGAGAAATGAGTTGGCTATCTAGTAATAGCTGTCTTTCCTGCCCCTCAATTTTCAATTGCACCTTGCGGTCTTTAAACTGCACCTGACACTCCAGTATTACTTGGCGAACAATTCCCGTTAGCGAAGTAATGTCTTTTTTCAGTTGGGTTTTTCCAACATCCAGCCTACCCAGGGTAAACACGTCCTTCAAAAGAGCATTGAGGCGATCCAGTTCTGTACGAATTCGACTCACGTGTTTCACCAGACGGTTATCGTTTATTTCTGCCTTGTTTTCCAGATACATGCTTATGAGCTCGTTGCTGGACTGAATGGTGGTGAGGGGTGTTCTAAACTCGTGAGATGCCATGGAAATAAAGCTCGACTTAAGCTTGTTGAGCTGTCGCTCCTTTTCTATTACGTTCACAATTTCCGTAATGTCTCTTGTAGAGGTAAGTACAAATTGTGTTTCCTGATCGCTATTCAGGACCGCACTCATTGAAACTCCTGCCCAGAAATACTCTCCATTCTTTTTCTTGTAACGATACTGCGTAATGGTATTCTTGCGCTTGTTTTTTGCGGTTTCTTCGAACACCTCAATGGCTCGCTTATAATCATCAGGGTGAATAAGGTCTGCTAGGGTAAGCTCCATTTTTTCTTCTACGGAATAGCCCAACAGCCTTGAACAAGAGGGCGATACAAAAGTAAAAGTAGCATCGAGCTTATGTAAGCAAATAACATCGGCAGAATTTTCAGACACTAGCTTATACTGCTCTTCTTTCGCCTTTAGGCGCTCTTCTGTAAGCTTCTTGTCTGTGATGTCAATTTTATTGGCTCTAAAGTAGATGGGGTTCTGATGCTCATCCAGAATAATTCCGCCTGTGGCTTTCATCCATCGCCAGCTGCCATTCTTGTGCTTGTATCGGAAGATCATCGTTCTTTCCTTGATCTTCTTCTCAAGGGTTTCTAAAAAGCCTTTTTCAATATCGGGCAGGTCTTCCGGATGCACAAAGTTGCGTGTATTCTGACCAATTACCTCATCTACCTCCCAGCCCATTGCTTCCTTAATAGAAGGAGTAATAAACACGTAGTTACCTTCAACATCCATGAGCGTCACAATGTCGTTGGAGTTTTCGGTAATAAGCTTGTAGCGCTCCTCGCTTTCCTTTAGCTGTCGTTGAGCTTCTACCCTGTCCGTTACATTTCTTGTGCTTGTTTGTAAAAACATAGGCTCGCCCTGGTCGTCCAGAATAGCTCCTCCAACAGTTTCCAGCCATTCGAGGCTGCCATTTTTGTGCCTGGCCTGAAAAGTTATGGAAACGGTTTTTAGCTTACCTTGAATTACGCCCAGCATGGTGTCTGACACCTTATGTAAATATTCTTCGGTAATAATATCTCTTAGCCTCATACTAGCTAGTTCGCCCGGAGTGTAACCCAGGACGTCTTTCGATGAAGGCGACACAAAAACAAAGCGCCCATTGAGCTCCTGAAGGCATATACAATCGCTCGAATTTTCTGATATAAGCTTATACTTCGCTTCGCTTTCTCTCAGTTTGGTTTGAGCCTCCTTGAGGGAGGTAATGTTGGAAAGAGAACCCACAGCTCTAAGGGGAACTCCCTTGTCGCTGTAAATAATGCCAGCCTTAAAAAGGGCCCAGATTATTTTGTTTTCGGCTCCTGAAAGCCTGAACTCCAGTGTTAGTTTTTCCTTCTTCTCTTCCAGGTGCTGGTTGAGCACCACAATGAATTCCTTTCGGTCTACTTCGTGAAGGTATTTGGCTATCAGCTGATCATCCAGTGGGTTTTCTTCCGGAGGCAGCCCCATACCTTCCCAAAACTGAGGAGAAAGGTAAGACTTCTTGGTGTGGAAGTCATATTCCCAAATAGCATCATTGGTTCCTTCAACCGCCAACTGATATCGCTCATTACTCTCCTGAAGCTGTTTTTCAAGATTTTTACGATCGGTAATGTCTTGTAGAATGGTAATAAAGCACTCCTGATTCTGAAAATCGAGTGGCATGGTGGAAGCACTTACCCAAAACGATTCGCCCTTTTTGTTGCGCAACACAAGTTCATGCCCCTGAATATGGCCTTCGTTCTGTAATCGTTCTATATAAGACTTCCGACCCTCAAAGTTCTGGTAAAACTGAATTACCTTTTTGCCCAGAAAATCTATGGGAGACATCTCATAAACCTTAAAAAGCACTTCATTGGCAAAAATGACCTGACCATCTTCTTTTGTAGAAATAAAAACCGGGTCGGGCAGTGCATCTACAATTGCTTTTAATCGCTGCTGACTAAGCTCCAGATTGAGCCTGGAACGCCTTATATGGTCTATGTCTATGGTTATTCCATCAAGCCGAACAGGTTTCTCATTTTCATAAAGCACACTGATCCGGTCGCGGAAATAACGAAACTGATCTTTTTTACGAAGGGCCCTATAGGAGTAGCTCGCATTGCCTGAACTAAGCGCATTGACCACCTCTTCCAGCACTCGTTCCCGATCATCGGGATGTATACATTGCTGCCATTCTTCCATGGTTCGGGGTGGCGGATCCAGTTCATCAGGGTTACCAAATCGTTCGATTGGATTATTGTGATAGATGATTTCATAAGGCTCAGAAGTGAGGTCTATTGACCAAATTGCCTCAGTCAAGTTATTGATAACAGACTGAAGCTCAACCGATCTGCTTTTTACATCTATTAATTCGTTCGTAACATCTTTTAAAATGTTTTCCATCACTTGAGCGCTTAAGAAGGGCGTATTTTGGATAATTTTAAGTTACTATTTTAGTAGTTTTCGACCAATTAACCTCGATATTTAAGATATTCACCTAACCAAATAACTGACATCATGGACAGCGATTACCAGAACAGTCCCAAAATATTGATCGTTGAGGACGAGCCATTCATTGCTGAAAATCTTCAAGAGATGCTAGGCATCTTTGGCTATGAGAATACAGAAATAGCCAATTCGGCCAATCAGGCCATTAAAGCGATTAAAAGTTCCCGACCTGATTTGATCTTGCTCGATGTTAAAATTAAGGGTGACCAAGATGGTATTGAACTAGGCGGTATTATTAAAGAGCAGTATAAAGTTCCTTTTGTTTATATCACTTCTTATTCTGACAAAGAAACCGTTAGTCGTGCAAAACAGACTCAGCCTTTAGGCTTCATTGTAAAACCTTTTACAAAAGACGATGTTTATGCCGCCATAGAAGTGGCCTTGTTCAACAAAAATCGCCTGGCGAGTATTCAGGGTGAGCGACTACCCGAAAACAACCCAACTACTTATAACAACGACTCCATCTTTATTAAGAAGAAAAGCTTGTTGGAGAAGGTGAAATATGAGGATTTGGAATGGATTGAAGCCGATGGAAACCACATTACGATTCATGCCAAAGACGGCAGAGATTTTACCATACGCAAGTCGCTAAAGGAAATTACCGACAGACTGCCAAAAGACCGGTTTTTGCGTGTACACAAATCGTTTGTGGTATTGGTAGACTCGGTTACGGCCATCGATACCAGCTATGTGTATCTGGGCAATAAGAAAATTCCAATTGGCAGGTCGTATTACAATGCCTTTACCGCAACACTGAACACCATTAGCGCCAGCTAGAGCAGCTCAATTTCTGTTATAACGAAACAAAACTACGGGTGAGGAACCGTTGGCTTCGCTAATGGTATAATAGGCATTGTGGCTGGAGTCCCAGGCAATAGCTTCTCCCTGGGGCTCTCTGGTATAGTTTAACCTAAGAGGGGTTTTGCTTAACATCTCCTGTATACTTTCTGTTGCTGATCGCTTCCAATAGTATACGTTTTCATAATTTTTGAGCAAGAGCTCGGTTCCATCGGCCGAAAGATCGGCTGCCGTAACAAAAGTGAAAGGAATGACCGCAACACGTTCAGCAACATTTTCTGAGCTAAGGCTTTGAGGGTAAGGCAGGCGATAGACAATTACACTGGGTTCTCGTTTGGTGACAATGTAAATATCTCGTGTGGCCGGATCCACAAACAAAGCTTCTGCGTCTCTGGCACCATCGGCATACCGATAGGTTATGGTTTCGTAATCTGTTGCATTTACTGTATAGGTAGCGGGTATATCGGCCACCGTAAGGTCCGGCTCAGGCACTCTGTAAATAACGCAATTGGCCCGAACCGCACGGTTATCGCCAATATCAGCGGCATATAAATAATTTACCTGATCTACAGGACCCGGGCCAATGGCCATATCTTCCCAATCAACATTTTGAGCCCCGTTAAGAATAAGCCGACTGGAATCGGCTCCTGTCTGAGTAAACAGAAAAAACTGAGGGTTTCCTCCGCTATCGTTGTGAGACCAAAAGTAAAACGGATTGGATCGGCTATTGACCAGCCCAGAAGCTTCGTCTAACTGAGGAATCTGAATCTGGGCTTGTTCCTGAGCCCGGCCAAAGGCATTGGACACTTCCTGATCGCTGAATTGCGGATTGGTATCATTTTCCGGACTTTTACATCCGTGAGCACAAAACAGCAATACAAACAAAAAAGCAGTCATACTTCTCATCCACTGATTCATTAAGCAAAAATGCACTACAGGTTTCAAAGTGTTAACTGCTTTCTCGACCGATTATTTTTCGGATACTTGCTTATTTGAGACTTGCTCTTACTTTGGCTACCTGCTCTTTAGTCACCATCTTCTCAGCTTTATTGCCCCACGAGTTCATCACGTAGTTCAATACATTGGCTATATCCTCATCGTCTAAGCCAGAGGCAGGCATTACCTGATTGTACTTTTTACCGTTTACGGTTATTTCTCCGCTCAAGCCCTGAATAAGGTTTTTAATGTTGCGGTCTACATCTTTCATCAGGTAGTCAGACTTGGCCAAAGGAGGAAAAACATTAGGAATTCCCTGGCCTTTGTCCATATGGCAGGCCAAACATACGGCATCGTATGTAGTCTTTCCGGCTGCCATACTTTTTTTCAGTGCATCGCTCTGGTCGACTGACTTAAATGAGAAAGAGGCTAACAAAAACCCTCCAAACAGGGCTAGTAAAGTCATTTTCTTAGTGTTCATAAGCGCGTTTCTTCTTGAATTTTCTAAACTAATGAAGTTTCGCAATTTTCACGTTGCAAAACGGGTAATTAATTGGCTTAGCAAGTCGAAAAACCGACTTCTGAAGCCCTGAAATTAGATATCTATCTCTACCTGATTTCGCAGAATATCATCGAAGGTTTCTCTTTGCCTAATCAGGTGGGCCTTGCCGTTATACACCAATACTTCGGCCGGTCTCAGGCGTGAATTATAGTTAGAAGCCATGCTAAAGCCATAGGCTCCGGCATTCTTAAAGGCCAGAATATCTCCTTCTTTTACTTCACTCAATTTTCTGTCTAAACCAAAAGTATCGGTCTCGCAAATGTAGCCAACCACAGTGTATACACGTTTTGTGCCAGAGGTGTTCGAAATGTTTACAATCTCATGGTAGGCATCGTACATCATGGGGCGGATGAGGTGGTTTAATCCTGAATCTACGCCCGCAAAAACTGTGGCGGGAGTTGTTTTAACCACATTGGTCCGCACCAGAAAAACACCGGCCTCGCTTACCAGAAATTTACCGGGCTCAAACCACATTTCGAGTTTTTTACCATAGGTCTCGCAAAACTGCACAAAAGCCGAAGACAGCTTTGCCCCCACTTCCTCTATGTCGGTTGTAATATCTCCTTCTTTGTAGGCTACTTTAAAACCGCTACCAAAGTCTATAAACCGAAGGGCATCGAAGTTTTTGGCCGCATCGAAAAGAATTTCGGCTCCTCTTAGAAACACCTCCGCGTCTAAAATATCGGAACCTGTATGCATGTGCAGCCCTACCACATCGATGTTGTAGGTAGAAACCACCTTGAGAATGTGAGCTATTTGGTAGATAGATATACCGAATTTGGAATCGGCATGTCCCGTACTGATTTTCTTGTTGCCTCCGGCCATTATATGAGGATTGAGGCGAATGCAAACGGGAACCGTATTATGGTACTTGTTTCCGAATTGCTCAAGAAGCGAGATATTGTCGAGGTTTATCATCACCCCCAGTTCTACCGCTTGCTGGATCTCTTCAAACGAAACACAGTTTGGGGTATATAATATTTGCTCAGGGCTAAAACCTGCCTTTAAACCCAATTTTACTTCTTGAACCGATACACAGTCTAACTCAGAACCATAACTCTTCAATAGCTTAAGTATGGAAATATTAGTAAGCGATTTACAGGCATATTTAATTCGGAGGTCTACCTGAGGAAAAGCTCCGGAAAGACGATCGAACTGCGATTTTATCTTGGCCGCATCATACACATATACGGGTGTGCCAAACTCTTCAGCAAGAGACTCTAAGTCAATCCCTTGAATATTGTATCGGCCATTCACTAATTCCATAATTTTCTAATTGAGCGCCAAATATAGAGCCATAAAATAAAAAGAGGAAGCTTGACCGGCTTCCTCTTCGAAATACTCAACTAAAACTAAAATTTACTCGATTACCACTCGCTTGGTAAGCGCTTTGTCGTTTTGAATCAATTTCATAACGTAAATGCCTTTGCCTTCGTGCGTTAGGTCTACGTTGAATTTATATTCTCCGGCCTGCGGACGGCCGACTCTGTTAAAGACTTCATTGCCATTGTCATCTACAATTATCACCTGAATGGGGGAATCGGCTTTCGTTTTTAGTTCAACATCGAAGCGGCCATCGCTTGGATTGGGGTAGAAACTAATGTCCCTCAACTCCAGTGCTTCCATGTTTTCGGTTCCTACCACTTTTTTATCTTCTTCACTAGCCGACTTCACCATTACTTTGGCTCGTGTAATTACTCTTACGTCATCATCGTCATGGCTAAAGCCCCAAGCTCCAAAAGAATCGTCTTCCCAATCGCCAAAATCGAAATCGAAATGAAAGTTTTTAAACTTGTCTTTCATAACCTCTTTTAGCGAGTCCATATCGGTAATTTCCTTCCCGTTGAAGAAAAACCGGCCATTGTCATTTTTAAAACTAAAGCGCTGCACCAATGAGTCCATATTCATGAAGTCATCATCATCGAACCCAAAAGCAAAACCTCTGTGGCCGAACTGCTCCATCATTTCTCTCATTCGCTCTTCCATTTCTCTAAAAGGAGCCATGGAGAAATCATCATCGTTCCAAAAACCCTGAGCCGGCCCATTGTGGAAAAAGAATTGAGGTTTGCCCATGCTTCCGGTAAAGCCTAATGCATTTTTATTAATGCCGTATTTTTCCAAATCGGGGTCGTTTTGCATGGCCTCATAAGAATCGTATGTCTTTTCAAAAGTAGTTTCATCATCGCCCCTCTTTTGCACTACTTTCAGCTTGATTTTTCCCTCTTCGGTAGTAGATATTGAAACAGACTGGCTCTCTTTTATCTGTTCATTCTGAGCCTGCACTGCCTGATTGCAGCCCACAACCAGCAACAGGGCAAACATACCCAGCAGTAACTTTAAATGGTGGAAAATTGACCTTTTCATAGTTTCTTGTTTTGACTATGCTAAATTACTGGGCAGAGCTGCAAAACGTTGTTAAAGGCCGGTTAAACGATGTTAATAATTGTTAAGCAGCACTTTAGGCCTGTTATTTAGCCGTAATTTAGTCGCGTGACTCAGAGAAAGATTCGTTGGTTGATTGGTTTGTTGAGTGTAGCACTGCTCGGGCTCATAGGGTTCCAGTTTTACTGGATCAATGAGGTAAGCGCAGTGAATAAGGAGCGTTTTACCAAAGCGGTTAACGATGCGCTCAACGAAGTGACCTACAAACTGGCCATACAAAACGACTATAATTTTCTGCAGCGCGATGCCAATCGCATAATGCCTATTCAGCAAAACCGATTGGAAGCTCTGAGAGACACCCTTAACAGATTTGCCAACAACAACGCCTATGAGCGGGCTGGCAATGCCCAGGTTCAAAACATAGAAGAGGTGTTTAACAGCATGTTACAGGTTGAGGTAAACGAACAAGCGGGCGAAATTCTTTTTTCTTTCAATTTTAATGCTTTTGTAAACCAACCTCCCATGGGCTATGGCCCCATGCCTCCTACTGATAATGGCCAGCGTTTGCTCATGGAACGCCAAATGAACCAGCGCATGGACATGCTCAAACAGAGTTGGCTGGAACATCTAATGGGAAGCAACAATCTTTTTGAGCGTGTAAACCCTGCCGACCTGGACACTCTGCTGCGCAGGGAACTAACCAACCGTGGTATTGACCTGGAGTATAACTATGGCATTATAGACCGCGCCAAAGACGAGCTTAAGCTCTTGAATGCCAATGTTAAAGAAGATGCCGAAAGCATAAAATCTTCTCCTTTAAAGGCCAATCTGTTCCCCATGGATCTGGAGGTGAAAGACTATTTTCTGGCCATTGATTTTCCTAACGAACGCAACTACCTTTTAAAACAGGCCCTCTTGCCGCTTTCGGCCTCAGGCCTACTCATGTTTATTGTGGTAGGCTGTTTTGCCTATGCCATTATGGTAATACTGCGGCAAAAGAAGCTTTCGGATATCAAGAACGACTTCATTAATAATATGACCCATGAGTTTAAAACTCCTATTGCAACAGTGTCTTTGGCTACAGAAGCTTTGCAAGATGATGATATTAAAAGCAACAAGGCCATTATTGACCGTTATGTACAGGTAATCCGAGATGAGAATAAGCGCCTGGGAATGCAGGTTGAAAAGGTACTTCAAATTGCCAGCCTGGATAAAAAAGACTTTAGGCTCAAATTTGAGCTTTCAGATGTTCACGACATTATAGAAAAGGCCTTGGTGAACATTACCATATTGGTAGAAAAAAGGGGAGGTACCATAACCAGCCAATTACTCGCTTCCAATTCAGTGATTGAGGCGGACAGGGTGCACCTCACCAACATAATTTATAACCTGTTGGACAATGCCAATAAGTACTCGCCCGATGCTCCGGAAATTCACATTCGCACAGAAAGTATTTCTACAGGAGTGATCATTAAAATATCTGACAAAGGAATTGGCATGTCTAAGGAGGCCACTCAGAAAATATTCGACAAGTTTTATCGTGTATCTACAGGAAACGTTCACGATGTAAAGGGCTTTGGGTTAGGCCTTTCGTATGTCAAAAACATTGTAGATATGCACCAGGGTTCAGTAAGTGTAAAGAGTGAACCCGGAAAAGGAAGCACATTCAAAGTATTTTTACCGTTTGCTCATGGCTAGTTTTAAAATTTTGCTGGTTGAAGACGACCCCAATCTGGGGCAGATTCTCAACGAATATCTTACCCTAAAAGGGTACGAAACCAAACTTTGCAGAGATGGAGAAGAAGGTCTCTCAACGTTTAAAAAAGAGGCCTTCGATTTGTGCCTTTTCGATATTATGCTGCCCAAAAAAGATGGCTTTTCTATGGCTAAGGAAATACGGAAAAATGATTCGGTAACCCCTATTATTTTTCTCACGGCCAAATCAATGAAAGAAGATACAATCGAAGGGTTCAAAATTGGGGCCGATGATTACATTACCAAGCCTTTCAGCATGGAAGAATTGCTATTGCGAATTCAGGCAATTTTGAGAAGAACAGCAGAAAAGAACCCTCAAATTTCTGATCAGAAGGAGTTTCACTTTGGCTCATTTCACTTCGACTATGATAAGCAGCTGCTCATGCATGGAAATGACCAAACCAAACTTACCTCTAAAGAATCGGAGCTTCTAAGACTACTTTGCCTTCACTTAAACCAGCCGTTGGACCGAAGTACGGCACTAAAAATAATATGGCGAGACGACTCCTACTTTAATGCACGAAGCATGGACGTATATATTGCCAAATTGCGAAAGCACCTAAAGGCAGACCCTTCTGTACAGATCATGACACTGCACGGCTCTGGATTCAAACTCATTACCAATGCCCAATTAACCAACTGATTCATAGCATAAAGCTTGCAGGAAGCTGTATTTTTTACTAGTTTATTCAACCGGCTTTTAATAAATAATTAAAGTTGGGCTTCATTTTTCTGGTTAAAAAATTACTAGTTTTAGCCGCTTTTAAAGTGCTCAATAACCATGATTCAGATTATACCATCAATATCTATAATAAACGGAAAGCTTACCCGATTAAAGCAGGGCGATTATTCAAGAGAAACTGTGTATCAGGATAGCCCTGTAGATATTGCAAAACAATTTGAAGATTATGGCATCCAGAAAATTCATATTGTAGACCTTGATGGCGCACGCCAGGGCTCTCCTATTAACTACCACATACTGCAAATGATTGCGGGCTATACCGACCTGAAGGTAGATTTCAGTGGGGGTATAAGAACTGACGGTGACATTTCGAAAGCCTACGAACACGGAGCTACCTCAGTAACCGCCTCTTCAGTAGCTATAAACAAGCGAGAGTTGTTTTCTTCATGGCTTATGTCTTATGGCCGCGAGAAAATTACACTTGGAGCCGATGCCAAAGATGGTAAAATAACCATCAGAGGCTGGCAAACAGCAACCAATACCGATGTAGAAGAGCATATAGACTACTTCTACATGAGGGGTATTAAATACGTGAAGTGTTCTGACGTGAACAAAGACGGTATTGAAGAGGGCCCTAACTTTGACCTTTACAAACATCTGGTTAAAACCTTCCCCAACGTACACCTCTTAGCCAGTGGCGGGGTTCGCTCTGTAGATGACATCAAGAAACTGGAAGATATTGGAGTGAAAGGCGTTATTTTCGGAAGGGCATACTACGAGGGTAACCTGACGCTCAAAGACATTGAAAGCCTGCTGAAGTAGGCTTTTTCTTTCTGGTTCTAACTCAAAACTCGTAATTCAACCGCAGGGTAATGTTGCGCCCCATCTCAGCCGAATAGTACCTGAACCGGTTCAAATAATCTCTATATTCCACATTAAAAAGATTGGTAACCGCCAGGTTGACGCGAAGTGCTGAATTTCTAAGCCTTTTTTCCAAACCTGCCTCCAGGTTTACGAGGGCATACGCTCCGGGTACATCCAGAATATCGAAAACCGATTGATCTGACGCAAACAAGTCCGAATCGCTTTCATTAGCCTCCAAAATTTCAGCAATTGAAACCACTCGGGGTGCATTTCTCTGTCTATCTGTAAAGGCCAGTTCAAAGCCTATATGAGAAGACTCAAAGCCCTTTAAATTAAGAGCGTACTCCAAAGCAGTTGATACGGAATTGGCCGGAATATTTATAAGTGGCGATCGCAGGCGCTGGTCTTGAGCATAAATAACGGAGAGTTTGCTTTTGTTCTCCAGCCGGTCACTAATTTTATAGCTAACATCTGCATCTATTCCGGTAAGAAGCGCATCGGTTTGCCTGTATCGAAACACAGGGAAAGCACCACGTATGGTCAGAGCCACATCTTCTGGCCTTAGATAAATATAGTCTGTAATCAGGTTGATATATCCTGAAAAATTAAAAGCGAGCTTCTCCGTATTCTTTTCCAGACTGGTTATCCATTTTACTGATTTTTCACTCTCAAGCTCGGGATTCCCTTCTTCTACAGCCGCTGCACCATGATGAAGCCCCTCGCTATATAGTTCGTTGACATGAGGTGCTCTCCAGGCTGTGCCAATGTTGGTTCTTAGCTGAAGATTATTGGAAAGGAAAAACAGTGCTCCCACCGAGCCTGTG
Organism: Roseivirga thermotolerans; assembly: GCF_014653175.1. Classification (GTDB taxonomy): domain Bacteria; phylum Bacteroidota; class Bacteroidia; order Cytophagales; family Cyclobacteriaceae; genus Roseivirga; species Roseivirga thermotolerans. The sequence continues at coordinate 1,313,065 of NZ_BNAG01000001.1, read as the reverse complement.
AGGTTGCTAAAATCGAACTCCGGCTTTAACAGATTGTTGTTTCGATCGAACCGTTTGATGAGGTAATGTCTAAAGTCATACCTTGCCCCGGCTTCTAATTCGTAGTTGGTTTGAATGAACCGCGAGATTACATGTGCTCCGGCAGTCCAGTTTTCAAAATCCGGAATAAGTGGTCTAATCCCTGTTTCAGGATCATTTTCATTGTTCTGATACATAAAACTTGCTCCCACATCCCATTTCCAGCTTCCCTGAGGCAACATATCAAAGTCCAGGTCGATGGTATGCGTATATAAATCGAGTGCAAGGGCAGGAATTGTAGAACGCCCTGCCCTACGAATATCGAACTCCTCTCTTCTATTAATTTGTAACCCATATTGAGCTGATAGCTCACCAATATTCTCGAGGGTCATATGCCCATTGGCCTTAAGCAACTGATGATTTACGGCCTGATAAGGATTATTTATCGTATAACTGAAATCCTCCACAAAAAGAGGCCTATCTCGTCCTATGGCCCGCTCAAGATCGGTGAGATTGCCAATGTGAGCACTCCTCAAAATGCCAATTTCAGCATCGAAACTGCTATAGAATAGCTCTGCCCCCAAAGCATCGGTATGATACCCTGCACCAAGCGAAAAATTTCTTTCAAGGGTTCCCGTATTAGTAAGTCTGTATTGAGGTGCGCTGGCATCGCCAGCCCGTTTGTAAGTGCCCTGAAAACGCCACCCAAAACCTCTGAGCCCTTTCAGCCCTCCTTCAACAAGCATAGAGCCAGCATACATTCCGTTATTGCTCGCACCAACCATACTTGCCTTTCCTGACAATCCTTCGCTTCGGGGCAGCTCGGCCGGATTAACAAGAATAACTCCTCCAATGGCATCGGAACCATATTTAACAGCCGCTGCTCCTTTTATCAACCTCAGGTTATTTGCCACAAACGGGTCGATTTCAGGAGCGTGTTCCTGCCCCCACTGCTGTCCCTCCTGGCGGATACCGTTGTTAAGAATTAGTATTCGGTTGCTGTGTAACCCATGAATTACCGGCTTGGCAATGGTGGGACCCGATTGCAACATATTCACTCCTGATAGGCCTGAAAGGCTTTTACCCAACGACTCTCCTCCTAATTTCTCAAGAGCCTTCGCGTTTACTTCCGCCCGGGCAATTGTAGCTACCTCTTCAACCCCCTCTTCTATCACCAGTACCTCTTCTAGTTCATGTACATTCTCCTGAAGCAATACTTCAACGGTATTACCTCCCGAACTTAGGGTCAATGTATCGGAGTAAGTCTGGAAACCAACGAATCGTACAGTAAGAATAACCTCTGAAGAACACAGGCCTGAAAAATTAAAGCTACCGTTGCTTGTAGATACTTGCGAGAGTTCTGTGTTGCCTTTGAGTATGACCGTAGCAAACGGTATAGTTTCATCGGTTATAGCGGCCTTTACTTTTCCCTTGAGTGAATAGGAGCAGTTCTCCTGAGCCATAAGGGCCAATGCAGATAAAAAGAAGATCAGACTATAAAGCGACCGCTGAATCATGCGGCAAAGGTATACAGCATTGCAACACTATTGCAAAAACAAAGAAAGTAATTACTTGAATGGTTGGTAAAAGAAAAGAAGTCTAGTTATCGACCTGTTTGAACTTATAGATCAGGTAGTAGATGATGTTAAAGGAAACCTCTTGTTTATTTTCCTTTGGTTTTACCTGTCCCTCAGGAGTTGTTTTATCGCCAGTATTCACTTTATTCACGGGCTGGGGTTTCGTCTTTCTCAATTCGTTGGAAGGAATATTGAAAGGTGTAGTGACTGGCTCAGATACAGATTCTTGTTCTCCCCGTTCCATAGTGCTTAAAGAATCTACGGGAGACACTTGTACATTTTCGGTTTTATCTACTGAACCTCCCTCTTCCTGAGCCAAAGCAGCCTGGTTGAGGAAAGCAATTCCTAGTAAACAGAGAGTAAAAACTGATATCTTTTGAGCCATACTTTAAATACTGGACGCCTAAATTAATCAAAAATTGTAACTAGCTTAACGTTAGGCAAATAATTTTGTTTATCGAATTACACCAATTGTCAAACCTTTTTTGTTTGTAAGTCATATGAACCTTATTGAATGGCACGATTTTGAGAAAGTGGAAATACGTGTAGGTACTGTTATTTCGGCCGAAATAAACGATTCGGCTCGTAAAAAGGCCTATAAGCTGGTCGTAGATTTTGGAGAAGAAATCGGTCATAAAAAGACGAGCGCACAGATTACGGAACGATACACTCCAGAAGAATTAATTGGTCGACAAGTGCTGGCGGTGGTTAACTTTCCTCCCAAGCAAATTGGAAAAATGATCTCTGAAGTTTTAGTTACCGGCTTTCCTGACTCGGATGGAAATGTAGTACTTTGTGCTCCTGACGTACCTGTTCCGAACGGGGCAAAACTCTTTTAAACCTGTAGCCATTGGAAATAGATCAACTGGTAGCAATCACTGGTGGCACGTTGTTGTCTAAAACCACAACCCCCACTTTCGAAACCATTTGTTTTGACAGTCGGCAGGCCACTTTTAGAGAGACCGAGCTATTTGTAGCCTTAAGAGGGCAGCATACCAACGGACATCAGTTTATTTCGGGTCTGGCAGCACAAGGCACCCGGCACTTTCTGGTCGATGAAGAAGTGGAACTGCCAGATCATGCCAATGTGGTACGGGTTGAATCTTGTCTCCGAGCCCTTCAACAACTCGCCATTTACCAAAGAAGTGCCTTTAAGCAAACGGTAATTGGTATAACAGGCAGCAACGGCAAAACCATTGTCAAAGAATGGCTTACCGCCATATTGGCACCAACCCAATATACACTGTCCAATCCTAAAAGTTATAACTCTCAGTTGGGCGTAGCACTCTCCGTGTGGCCACTCTCCAATCGGTTTGACCTGGGCATTTTTGAAGCAGGTATTTCTAAACCCGGAGAAATGGATAGTCTGGAACTCATGATTGCTCCTACCCTCGGTATTTTCACCAATATTGGACCTGCTCATGAGGAGAATTTCAATTCTATAGGAGAAAAAATTCGTGAAAAGCTCAAACTCTTTAAAAGGAGTAATGTATTGATCTACGAGGCTGATCAGCAAGAACTTGCTGCAGTAATCGACAAAGTGTTTGCCGGGCATAAACTGGCGTGGTCCAGAAAAGGTCGGGCCGAGATTGAAGTAAGCCATAGTCCGGGTCAATTGTCAGTTCAATGGAATGGACAGCGGCTAACCTTTAGCACGTCCATTACAGATGAAGCCTCCATGCAAAACCTTACACACTGTATAATTGCTGCGCTCTATTGCCAAACCCCCTTGCATAAAATTCAGGAAGGGCTTAACAAGATAAAGCCCGTGAAAATGCGTCTGGAACTAAAACGCGGTGTAAGGGGCAATCAGATTATTGACGACACCTATAACAACGATCTGGCAGGCTTGGGTAAAGCCTTAAGCTTTATGGAGCAGCAACACATGTTCCACAAAAAGGCACTAATTCTTTCAGACTTCATACAGTCCAACATTGGGAAGGCCGACCTGGAAAGTCTCAATGAGCTTCTAATGGCCAAGGGAATTGAAAAACTGTTTGCCGTTGGCCCTCAGCTAAAGGAGGCACATAAAGCCTTTCATATGGAAGCAAGGTTTTACAACAACACTGAAGCACTTCTGGAGTCGGACGACCTGGAAGACCTGAAAGATCATCTCATCTTGATCAAGGGGGCTCGTCAGTTTGCATTAGAAAGAGTATCTCGAGTGCTCACAGAGAAAGTGCACCACACAGTTCTCGAAATCAATCTGGATGCCATTCGGCACAATCTTAACTTTTACCGTTCGCTACTAAAGCCTCGCACCAAAATCATGGCAGTAATTAAGGCATTTGCCTATGGGTCGGGCAGCAGTGAAGTGGCGCGTCTTCTGGAATACAATAAGGTAGACTACCTGGCGGTGGCTTATGCCGATGAGGGTATAGCTTTGCGCAAAGACGGCATCAAAAGTCCTATAATGGTAATGAATCCCAATGTGGACGATGCCTTCAATATGATAAGGTATAAGCTGGAACCTGAAATATATTCATTGTCCCTGCTTCGTGAGTTTCATGAGGCCTACAATGCTTTTCAAAAAGAACTAGAAGTTCACCTCATTCTAAACACCGGAATGAATCGCCTGGGCTTTAACCAAACCGACCTGGAAAGTCTGAAAGAATATCTGCGCTATAATCCGGGCATTCGGGTAAACAGCATATTCTCTCATTTGGCCGCCTCCGATGAAGATGAGCACAACCATTTTACCCTAACACAGATTGAAAGTTTCAAGCAAATGGCCTCTGAGCTGTCAGCGCTTTTGAACTACAAACCGCTTTGGCATATTCTCAACTCAGGGGGTATTACACGTTTTCCTGAGCATCAGCTCGATATGGTTCGACTTGGCATTGGATTACACGGGGTGGAGGTTAATCATAAATACCAAAACCACCTGCAACGCCCTGCAGTATTAAAAACTATAATCTCACAAATAAGAAAGGTGAAAGCCGGTGAAACCATAGGCTATGGCAGGCAAGGCAAAGCTGAAAAAGACATGGTTGTTGCAGTAATTGCCATAGGTTATGCTGATGGCTATTTGAGAGCCTTCAGCCAGGGCAAGGCTTTTGTTTGCATTAAGGGACAACCAGCCCCCACTATAGGCAATGTATGCATGGACATGACCATGATTGACGTGACGGCCATAGAAGCTAAAGAAGGAGACGAGGTGATTGTGTTTGGAAACGAACCTACCGTGAGCCAACTAGCCGAATGGGCACACACCATCCCTTACGAAATACTGACCAACGTGAGTAGCCGTGTAAAGCGTGTGTTCTATTCGGAATAACTAGCCCCCGCAGCCTATATTCTTTTTCAGATCCCTATCCTTAGGCAACCCACCAAAATCCAGAGAGTCATTATCGGCAGTATAGTGCTTTACCTTACTTTCCTTCTCTTTTTCTTTTAACTTTTTGCTCAAAGCCTTCATTTTACTTTTAGCCATACCACTTTAACCTTAACTTGACTTCAATAATTCAACTTAGCATTGAACTGGCTAAAATCACAATTTCAACCTGTAGATAATTCACCGCTTATTCTATTCAGAATTTGTTTTGGAGCGCTGGTCTTTTTGGAGTGCTTTGTAGCTACACTTACCGGATGGGTAAAGAGAGCCCTCATAGAGCCTGAATTTAATTTTACATTAATAGGCATGGAATGGCTGCAACCTCCTGACGGACCGTGGATGTACGTTTATTTTTATGCCATGTCCGTTTGTGGTCTGATGATTATGTTTGGCTACTACTATCGAATGGGGGTAGGACTCTTTACGATTCTTTGGACTTTGGTGTATTGGATGCAAAAATCGCATTACAACAACCACTATTACCTCCTTATACTCCTGAGCCTGTTCATGCTTATAGTGCCGGCTCATGCCTATGCTTCAAGAGATGCAAAACGGTGGAATTCGGTAGTATCTACCACATGCCCCAGGTGGTGCATTACCATTTTTATTGTTCAATTGTGGATAGTCTTCACTTTTGCAGCTGCTCATAAGCTGTATCCTGGTTGGCTCAACGCAGACTTCATAGCCATGAATTTTCTTGGCAAAAGAAACCGCTGGTTAATTGGCCCCTGGCTTCAAAAAGACTGGCTTCAGCAATTGGTAATTTATGGTGGTATTTTGTTCGATGCCTGTATTGTTTACTTGTTGCTCTGGAAAAAGACCCGAAAAGCAGCATTTGTACTAGCCATCGTTTTTAACTTATTCAACTCCTTAGTGTTCCACATTGGCATTTTTCCCTACCTCATGATCGCCCTCATGGTCTTCTTCTTTGAGCCGGAAACCATAAGACGCATCTTCTTTAAAAAGAAGCCTATTATCACCACAGAGAAAAGCCTTCCATCGCTCACTCCCAGTTGCATTGGCCTGGTGGCCCTTTTTGTAGTCTACTTTGCGCATCAAATTTACCTACCTGTTAGACACCATCTGTACAAAGGCGATGTGTTCTACACTGAAGAAGGGCATCGGCTTGCCTGGCGCATGATGCTCCGTTATAAATCAGGCTATACCAACTATACTGTATACTCTCCTCAGGCCGACTCGAGTTGGATAGTTAACCCTAAACAACACCTTACCGCCCAGCAGTCGGCCTCTTTGCCTGGGCATCCGGACATGATATGGCAGTTTGCACGCTACTTGCATAAAAAATACGAGAAGGAGGGTTTTGGCGATGTTGAAATAAGAGCCGAAGCTTTTGTGAGCCTAAACAAAGAACCGCTCGTTCAGCTTATTGATCCGGAGGTAGATCTGGCCAAAATGCCCTGGCAACCACTTAAACATTCCGAATGGATTTTAAGCCCTGACAAATAGTATTAAAGGTTTTGTTAAACCGTTTTTCGCAGCTAACTTGCCGCTCTTTATAATTAATCTAAATAAAGTCTTGAGAAACGTTACCCATTTAAAACTTCATGAAAAAGCCGTTATCAAAGGTTTTACTGATGAGGTACTATCGGTAAAGCTGATGGAAATGGGCTGTTTGCCGGGCACTGAAATCTCGTTGGAACTAACTGCCCCCTGGGGTGGTCCAATAGCCATTGGTGTGGCCGGGTATCAACTTTCACTAAGACGAACAGAGGCCTCAAGTATATTGATTGAAGGCTAGCAAACATGGCAGCTAAGAAAGACCTGAAAATAGCGCTTGTTGGAAATCCAAACTCTGGAAAAACTACCCTTTTCAATTTGCTGACTGGTCTCAAGCAAAAAACAGGAAACTTCCCGGGCGTTACAGTAGACAAAAAATCGGGCATGCTCAAACTGCCTGATGGCAGAATTGCCGAACTCACCGACCTTCCCGGCACTTACAGTATTTACCCGAAAACACTTGATGAACAGATTGTTCAGGAGGTTCTACTCGATCAGGATCATCCACAGCATCCGGATGTCATCATTGTTGTGGCCGATGCCTCTAACTTAAAAAGGAACCTACTGCTCTTTACCCAAATCAGGGATCTGAATATTCCGTGTGTGCTGGTGTTAAACATGATGGACCTTGCCGAAAGACGCAAGCTCAAGTTTGACCTCCGCTCATTGGCCATTGATTTAGGGGTGAAAATAGTGCCTACCAATTCAAGATCGGGAGTGGGCATAGAAACACTCAAGAACGTACTCGTTCAAGAACTAAAAACACCCAAAAAACCCTTTTATCCCGTTAAAGACCTAGCCGAGCAAACCATTGAGGAAATTAAAAGTGTTTTTAATCTCAATGAAGACTACAGAGCCTACCAGTATGCTCAGCAAAATGTACGACTGAGCTTTCTTACCGAGGCACAACGCGAAGAAATTGAGGAAATTAAGCGCAATAATGGCTTTTATGACGTACCCACACAGTCGCAAGAGGTTCTTGGTCGCTATGCCCTCATATCAGAAATTGTAGATAGAAATATTAAAACTGAGCAGGCCAATGAACTTAGCCTAACTCAGCGTATCGATAAGATAGTTACACACAAGGTATTCGGTTACGCAATTTTCGCTGCCATTCTACTGCTCATTTTTCAGGCCATTTTTGCCTGGGCAGAGTGGCCTATGGCTCTTATTGAAACCTCCATGGCCGACTTGTCTACATGGGTAAAAGAAGCCCTGCCGGCCGGAGTTATTAACGACCTCATTACGGATGGAATTATTGCCGGGCTTGCCGGAGTAGTTGTGTTCATCCCTCAAATAGCCCTGTTGTTCGGGTTTATTTCGCTCTTAGAAGAGTCGGGCTATATGTCTCGGGCTGTATTTCTAATGGATCGGATAATGAGAAGCTTTGGCCTTAACGGAAAAAGTGTTGTTCCGTTGGTCTCCGGCATGGCCTGTGCCATCCCGGCCATTATGGCCACACGAAACATTGAAAGCTGGAAAGATCGACTCATTACCATCTTTGTTACACCCTTTATGAGTTGTTCGGCCAGACTGCCGGTATACACATTACTCATAGCCCTTGTGGTACCGCAAAAAGATGTTCTCGGGTTCATAAATTTGCAAGGACTTGTGCTCACCTCTCTGTACCTGCTTGGCTTGCTAGCCGCCATACTTTCGGCATGGGTTATGAAATTCATTCTGAAATCTAGAGAGCGCAGTTACTTTATTATGGAACTGCCGGGCTATAAGCTCCCTAAATGGAAAAACGTAGGCCTTACGATTTATGAAAAATCTACCACCTTTGTTTTTGAGGCCGGAAAGGTAATTGTGGCCATCTCAATCATTCTGTGGGTGTTAGCATCGTACGGACCGGGAGAACGATTTAATAATGCAGAAGAGTTTGTGCTTCGTGAACTTCCTGAATCGGCTACGGAAGAGGAGTTCGAAAACGCCCTGAGTGCCTATAAGCTTGAGCACTCTTATGCCGGAAGGTTCGGAAAACTGATAGAGCCTGCCATAAAACCTCTTGGCTATGACTGGAAGATTGGCATAGCGCTTATCACTTCTTTTGCCGCCAGAGAAGTCTTTGTAGGTACCATTTCAACTATTTACAGTATTGGAGCCGATGAGGAAGACGAGCTCACTATAAAAGAAAAACTCGCCAAAGAGATTAATCCCAGAACCGGTGAAAAAATGTACACTCCGGCACTTGGCTTTAGCCTAATGGTATTTTATGCCTTCGCCATGCAGTGCATGAGTACGCTGGCCGTGGTGTATAGAGAAACGAAAGGGTGGAAATGGCCATTTATTCAAACCATATACATGAGTGCGGTAGCCTACCTGGCTGCACTGGCCACTTACAATATATTCAGCTAGTTGATATTTAGGCTCTGCAAAGTACCTCATTAATAAATCAATGCGTTGGTTATAATTAGTCAGGCATCAATTAATTAGTAGGCATTCGCCATTAATTGGGGCGGTAGTTGAGCGGAAGCCAGTCAGAAAATGCTCCCCATCGCCACCAACCACCAAAAGTAACATCCCTTGGCCTCAAAAACTGGCCGGGAAAGCCAATTGGAGTTTCATGATTATTGAAAAAGATAATGGACTTTTGAAAAAGCTCTACATCTTCCAGATCCATTCCAAACACCTGGTAACTGGTTAGGCTTTGTCCGTTCGAAAACTCAATAGAGGTGCGGGCTTTTTTGTCTGTGTACTTGTAGTTTCCGCTTTTACTGGAACTACGGTAGAGCTTTTTATACTCATCGTCTTCATATTCTCCGGTATAAGTCACTTCAATATCTTGCCGGGCCTTTAATGTGTATAGGTATTCTTTGTCTGTTTTTTCTACCTGAATAATCTCACTCACCGGAGCCGGATTAAGGGGGGTGGTATACTCTGAAGTGACAGAGTCGTAGTTTATGACGTTGATCTTAAAACCTTCCTGGTCGAGCTTTCCCGTAATTAGGGCATTGAGGAAATGCTGCACAGAACCCTTATAGGCTTTCTCCCGGGCTTCTTCCCAGTTGCGATATTGCCTGCGCGACTTAGGCTCCAGCTCCTTAAACTGAGCTTTGCCAATGTTCATCTTCAAACCATTTTCAAACCTGAACTCTTCGAGCAAATAACTAACCCTAAACCCAAGGGCCCTATTTTCGACAAAAAGCATGTCTTCGGCAGTCACTCGGTAGTTATCCAAACTGTCGAGTATTTCAAACTCCAAAACTTCGGGATTAACAATCACACAACTTTTGGCGTTTTCAGACTTTCCCAGAAACTCTTCTTCGAATCGTTTGAAGAGTCTGCGCGCCTCACGGGTCTTTCGCCTTCGCGCTTTGCCTATTACCTGTATACTTTCCAGAGCAATTGGGTCTATCTTCATTTCAATAATGAACCTGCGATCTTCAACCTCCTGCTTGTAATTAAAAGGAATAGATTTTGACTCATAGCCAACATAAGACACCACAAGGTTAAACCCGATATCAGGTATATTCTCAATCACAAAATTGCCATCTAAATCAGTAGCCACCCCGAGGGTACTGTTATCGATAAACACATTGGCAAAGGGCAATGGCTCCTGAGTTTCAACATCAACCACCTTTCCCTGAATTTTTCGTTCGCTATAAATGCGTTTGAGAATAATTATTGTGCCTTGTACTTCGCGGTAATACAAGTTCCCCTTTGAAAGCAAATCGTCTAACAAGAGCCTCAAAGAAACGTTCTCATACCTTTCTGTAATGCGGGTATCTCGCGGAATAATATTGCTGTTATAGGAAAAGCTGAGGCTTACCTCCCGGTTGAGTTGCCGCAGGGCATTGGGAAGTGACACATCATCGAACTCAATAGAAAGCTTGTGGTCAAGAACAGAATTCTGATTGTCTTGAGCAGTAATTTTAATAGCAACGAATAAAAGTAGGGAAACAATGATGTTTCGATGCATGTACCAATTTAATGAGTACAGCCAACACCATCTAATTTTATACGATTTTCTTTAACTCTGGAAATAGTCATAGAGGGGAAGGTGGCTTCTAGTATTTCAAGCGCTTCATCCAACGACTTATCTTTTACATTTTGAGAAATCCGGCAATCGCGAATATCTTCTGCCACTTCTATTTTCACCCAATAGGTTTTTTCGAGGTCTCTGGCCACTTCGCTCATGCGTGCGTTTTCAAAAATAAGCTCTCTTGTCCACCAGGCCGCGTAGTTTTTATTCCGCACCTTGTCCCGAACCATTTTGGTTCCATCGGCCGAAAGCACGGCTTTTTCTCCGGCTTCTAATACCTGCTCTTCTCCTTTGGCCTTCTTAGACCTAAAGCCCACTTTTCCGGAAGATACATTGACCTCTACCGCTTCTGCCTCATAGGCTCTAACTTCAAAGCTGGTACCCAAAACTTCTACCTCACTGTTTTCGGTAGAAATAACAAAAGGCAACGATTCATTCCTCACCACATCAAAATTAGCCGCACCGGTGAGAGAAATATTCCTGTTGGTTTTGCCAAAATCTTCATCGTATGATACAGTAGAAAAGGCATTGAGCTTCACCGAGGTGCCATCGGGCAAGGTAAGTTCTTTAATTTCGCCCGATGAAGCCACTGTAGCCAATTGTTCGGCAGTGGTTTTTTGGGCAATGTTCTGCCAGCCTATATAGCCAAGAGCGGCAATAAACGCTATGCTTGCGGCAATTTTTAAGAAAGAGAATCGACCCTTTTCTGCAACCAACGATCGCTGCTTAGTGGTTTGTTGCGCCACTTTCTCCCAGGCCTGTGGGGTGTTTAAATTCAAGGAAGGTGGTTGATTGGTACGACCAGAAATCTCCCAGGCAGCAGTGGTTTTTTGCACCTCATTGCTGAGTTGTTCATCAAGAAGCAATTGCTCTTCAAATTTGCTTCTTTCTTCGGCTCCCATCTCATCAGCCAAGTATTTGGCTATCAACTCTTCCATTGTATTTTGTATCTACAATAATCTGACAATTTTAGGCACGCTTACCCCTACATTAAAGTTATAATTGGTAAAAAAAACATCAGGTAGTCACTTAAACTATCCCTCAGTATCCTTAGTGCCTTACCCATGTGCACTTCAACCGTTTTTTTCGAAATCCCTAATTCTTCTGCAATTTCGTGATATTTAAGCCCTTCTTCCCTGCTCATACGGAAAACCCGCTGACACTGTGGAGGAAGACTTTCCAGCGCATCGTCAATTCGCTTTTGCAATTCAAAATCGGGTTGATGGCTCACAAAGTTTCTTCTCACCTCCTCAATACGTTCTTGCTTACTGGCTACGTGCCGAGCCACTACCTTCTTGTGCTTAATGTAATTAAGAGCAGTATTGTAGGCTGCTCTAAACAAGTAGGAACGAAAGCTGATGTCCGAACGAATCATCTCCCGCTTCTCCCAAAGATTAACAAATGTTGCCTGCACAATTTCCTCGGCAGTATCCTGGTCTCTAACAATGCGCATTACGTACCTGCAAGTAGGTTCGTAGTATTCTTTGAAAAGATTTTCGAAGGCTGACTTATCTCCCTTTGAAAAGGATTCTAACAACTTACTTTCGCTTGTGGACACTCTTGGTAGTTTCTCGTTGGGGTTGAATTTATAAAGTTTTTACTAATTGCAAGCTGAAAGTGCTTAGTAAGCCAATCAGGCTTCAACTTAGCCATTACTTTATACGTAACTCCAAGTCTAAAACACAAAATACGTTGAAAGAAACACCGCAAACTGTTTTTCAGAACAGGCTAGAAAAGTTTCAGAGCAGGCAACAACTCATTAAAAAGAAAGCATCGACCTACTCTTGGTTAAGAATCGGCAGTTTTATACTCTATTTGATTGGCTTTGTGTACCTGGCTGATCGGGGCCATGCTGAGGTAATGGTATATATAAGCCTTGCTTTTGTAGTTCTCTACCTCTATCTCCTAAAAAAGCACGAAGGGCTGAAAAGAGAATTGCGGCTGCTCGACAATCTGGTTGATATAAATTCGGACGAATTGAGCCGAATGCGTTTTGAGTTTTCACATCTGGACGATGGTGCTATATTCTTTGAACCCAACCATCCATACCACATCGATCTGGATATTTTCGGTCGTCACTCGTTGTATCAGCTTATCAATCGAACCTCTTCGGTTTATGGAAGCAAAACACTGGCAGGCTGGCTAAGCACACACGCCACTTCTAAAACCATAAACAATCGGCAGGTGGCTATTCAGGAATTAGCTCCCGCCATAGACCTTCGTCAGCAATTTCAGGCGGAGGGCTTGTCAGAAAAACTACCGGAGGCTGCTCAGGTACAGCAGCTAATCAACTGGCTTAACACCGAGCAGCAGCGTTCTAACTTTGGTCTGTACAAAGTGCTGTTGCCGGTACTGGCCACAGCCACATTAGCCTCCATTGTAGTCAGCGCAATCGGCCTTGTGTCCATAGGGCTACCTGCCCTTCTCATTTTTGTGAATATTGCGGTTTTGGGTACTGTGTTTCGTCAACTCCTCGATATTACCAAACAAACGGAAAACGGTTATCGGTCATTGCGATCGCTAAAAGAACAAATAGCACTCATTGAAAGCCATAGCTTTAATAGCCCGTTACTTAGTCAACTTAAACATGACCTAACCGGAAACAACCAAAGGGCTTCCAAAACCCTGCGTGAATTGTCGAACATTCTGGACAACCTGCAAAACCGCTCCAATCTGCTTTATTTGCTCTTTAACCTTACTTTACTGCTAGACATATACTGGTACCTTAAAATAAGCCGTTGGAAAAAAGAGAATAAGGCCAACCTCGAATCCTGGTTTAGCATAATTGGTGAGTTTGACGCTCTTATGAGCATGGCTGCTTTTGGCTATGCTAACCCCGACTATTGCTTCCCTGTGCTTTCTAAAGAAGCCTGTACCATTAAAGCGACCGACCTGGGACACCCGCTCATTAACCCGGGCAAGCGAGTGAGTAATAACTTTGAATTTACCGGTCGCGGAGGAATTTGCCTGATTACAGGCTCTAACATGAGTGGAAAAAGTACCTTTTTAAGAACTGTTGGCCTAAATAGTGTTTTGGCTTTGGCCGGTGCACCAGTATGCGCCAAGGCCATGGAAATTGGCGAGCTAAAGGTGTTTACAAGCATGCGCACCCAAGACGATCTGGAAGAAAGTGTTTCTTCATTTTATGCCGAACTGAAAAGGTTGAAGCAACTATTGGGTCAAATTGATGATGACAGACCCACTCTTTTTATGATCGATGAAGTATTGAAGGGTACCAATTCAGACGACCGTCACAGAGGTGCAACAGCTCTTATTAAACAACTGAACAGGCAAAATGCCTTTGGTTTTGTTTCTACTCACGACATTGTATTGGGCAACATGACCAACGAACTCCAAGGGGTAAAAAACTATAGCTTTAACAGCACCATTTCGGGCAACCAAATACACTTTGACTACAGGCTGACCCCGGGCATTTGCAAAAGTTTTAATGCGACCAAACTAATGCAGCTTATGGGTATTGAGGTAGATGCTTAAAACAGTCTTTGCTTTGGGTTGAATTACTTATTTTTGGGCTCATTTCTAAAAATATCATGGCCTTCGATTCAAATCTAAAAATTGGAGTTCTTGGTGGCGGGCAATTGGGCCGAATGATGATTCAATCGGCTATTGACTTCAACCTGGACATTCACGTACTTGACCCTGACCCTAATGCTCCCTGCAAATGCATAGCTACAAGCTTTGAAACCGGTTCATTAACAGACTATGAGCGGGTAATGGCTTTTGGCCAGGACAAAGACCTGTTGACCATAGAAATTGAAAATGTAAACACGCAAGCACTCAGCGAACTGGAAAAGCAGGGAAAGAAGGTATTTCCTCAACCAAGGGTTATAGAGCTTATTCAAAACAAGCTACATCAGAAAAAATTTTATGCCGCCAATGGCATCCCTACTGCGGAATTTCAAGAAGTTTCAGGAGCAGCCGAAGTAGCCCAAAAGAAAGATTTTTTGCCATTTGTGAACAAACTGGCCACTGGCGGATACGATGGACGTGGTGTACAGGTTATTCGTACAGAAGATGCTTTAGGGAAGGCTTTTGATGCTCCCGGCTTTGTAGAAAAACTGGTCGATTTCGATAAAGAGTTAGCGGTAATTGTTGCCCGCAACGAGGCCGGGCAGGTGCAAACATTTCCTACGGTGGAAATGGTCTTTCATCCGGAACACAACTTGGTAGAATACTTATTTTCACCTGCTTCCATTAGCCCTGAAATTGAAGACCAAGCTCAACAACTCGCTAAGGAGCTCATAGAAAAATTAGATATGGTTGGTCTTTTGGCCATTGAAATGTTTCTTACCAAAGAAGGCCAACTGTTGGTTAATGAAATAGCACCACGAACTCATAACAGTGGCCATCAGACTATCGAGGGCAATGTCACTTCGCAATTCGAACAGCACCTCAGAGCCATACTAAACTGGCCCCTTGGCAACACAGACACTCTCATTCCTTCGGCCATGGTAAACCTGTTGGGAGAAGATGGCTACAGTGGAGAGGCTCGCTATGAAGGTATGGAGCAAGTGCTGGCCAAAAACGGTGTGCATGTGCACCTATACGGAAAAAAACTGACCAAACCTTTTCGAAAGATGGGGCATATAACCGTGGCTAACCACAACATTGACCAACTAAAACAAACCGTTAACTTCGTGAAAAGCACCTTAAAAGTAAAAGCATGAGCCAACCACAAGTAGGAATAATAATGGGCAGCCAGTCAGACCTGAGGGTAATGCGAGATGCTGCTCAGGTATTAGAAGAACTGGGTGTATCGTTCGAACTCACCATTGTTTCGGCCCACCGAACACCAGAACGTATGTTCGATTACGCCAAAGCAGCTCGCCAGAAAGGACTTAAGGCTATTATTGCAGGAGCAGGAGGAGCAGCCCACTTGCCCGGAATGGTTGCCTCACTTACCACTTTGCCTGTTATTGGGGTGCCTGTAAAATCAAGTAACTCCATCGATGGATGGGATTCTGTACTTTCTATTCTTCAGATGCCGGGAGGAGTACCTGTGGCTACGGTGGCCCTGGATGGGGCAAAAAACGCAGGTATTTTAGCAGCCCAAATTGTCGGTGCCTTTGACCAAGACGTTGCCAACAAACTTGAGACATACAAAGAAAACCTCAAGGCTAAAGTAGAGGAGAGCATTAGTGCTGTATCCAAAAACGGCTGGAAGGCCTAAAAATCGAACTCCGGCTCGGGCGAGGTATGATGAAAGTCATACCAATATTCATACAAGCTGTATTCGAGAGCATCGCTAACAAAGCCCTCGGCTGTGTTGAATGAAAGCGTGCTCGACTCGGGCAAAAACTCTCTGATTTTAATGGCCTGATCGAACGGAAGCCGTGATATGAGCACATAACCGGTGCCTAAGTCTATATGTGGGTTTACCTTTTCCATTTATTATGCAAGCATAACAGTTTTATGGAATAATATTGATAATGAGCTATTTAAGATTTTGTTAAGTTGACGAAAGCCAATATTAAGCTTCCGTCAACTCTAACTTTAGGTTGTAACTTTTATCTACTGCAGGTCGTCTTAGCGGTTGTCTCCGCCTCCCTTATTGTCTTTATTATCTTTCTTCTTTTTCTTGAGAATACCTTCTAACACTCCTTTGGCTTTCTCCTTTACGTCTTCGAGCTTTTTATCTACGGAGTCCTTTTCAACCCCTAACTTTCCGGCAGTCAATCTGGCCAGGCTATCCTTTTTCACCTGCAACAGGCTATCGGCCTTGGCCTTCAAGGTATCTTTTTTTGCTTCGATCACATTCTTGGCCGAATCTTTAGCTACATCTACTTTATTCTGAACCTCTTTTTTTACCTCCTCCTTCTTCTCTGCCACTTTATCGGCTACCGCTTCTTTCACCGTATTTTCAACGGTTTTACCATTGGAAGAGGCAATACTCTTTAGTGTAAACTGAGGTTTTGCAAACTGGCCTGCCATTCCCACATTGAGTATTAGGTTATCGCCTCCCAAAGGGTTATTGCCTCCGGTAAGAGAAGACACCAGACTATTAAGTTGTGCTCCTACCTTACCGGCCGGCACATTCATACGCAAAACATAGTCTATGGAGCCATCGATACCCGTACTGCCCGATATGGTTGTTTTATATTGTCCCAGGTTTACATCGAAGGGTTTTACATGTAAGCGTCCGTCTTTAATTTCAGCACTCATCTTCACTCGCTCAAGCGTAGCAGCTCCAATATCGCCAAGCTTGGTTACAGAAGCCAAACCCGCCAATACTTCCGATTCGCCCAAACTTGCCTGTAAAATCTGAATAAGCCCCTCTCCTGTCAAAGTAGAATAATCGGGCATCATATCGGCACCTAAGGCTCCCTTAATAGAGAAGTCCGTGGAGAACTGCCCTGTCATTTTCTCGGTAACAGGAGCCAGTTTTTGCACCATATCTACACTTTGAAATGAAGATGGAATGGAAATTCCTGCGGCTCCGAACTTGAAATCGAAGACAGGTTTGGCGGGTTTGCTATCGTACAGACCATTGGCCGTTACTGTTCCATTAAGTGCGTTGAAGCCTGAATTTTTTAGGCTAATCGCACCATTTTTGACTTCAATTTGTCCCTCCATGTTGTTCAGGTTAAGGCTGTTGTACTTTACCTGACCTACTTTGGCTGTGAGATTGAATAGTACGTTTTCCGGAATTCGCATGACTTCAAGAGGTTCATCGCCCGATGTAGTTTGTTCTTCTTCTCCGCTTTCTGTCATCCATTCATTCACATCCAGCCTGTCGGCTTCTACATTAAGTCTACCGGACAAGACTTCATGATTTAGGGCAAAACCAAGAAAATTCTCCAGCTTACCACTCATGCTATAACTGGTAGAGCCGGCTTTGCCAACATAATTGGTCAATGCAATGGAGTTATTGTCGAAGCGAGCCTCTGCGCTGCTAATACTAATTTCCTGCTCTATCCCCTCGCCTTCATAGGCAAAACCGGTAAGTATTATTTGGCCCGAAGTAGGCAAGCTACTGTAGCGCTCGGCCTGCAAATCGCTCATTCGGCCACTACTTTGCAAATCGGTTTCAATCTTCCCTTTCAGCTTCATCCCTTCCATAGGATAAAGCGCCATCAATTTCTCTAAATCCAGTGAACCTGAAGATCTCACATCCCATTTAAAATTATCCGGATTTTCTAGTTTCATCTGAGCCACAAACTCCTGACCATCCATTTGTAGTGAGAGGTTGTCGACTTTTATTTCGGTATCCGCCAGTTTGCCTGTCTTGTTGGTAACACCGGCTAAAAGCACTAATTTTTCCACAGGCGCAGGCACCTCTGGTGTCTTGATGTAGCCATTTTCCAGGCTCAAACCAATATCCATTAGCGGGACTTGCTTTTTCAGACTATCGTAAATACCCGAAGCATCGGCTTTAATAGAGAGTAGCCCCCTTAGCTCATAGCCTTTCATGGGGTAATATCTTCCAATTTCAGCCAAATTAAGTTGCCCGTCTACAGAAGCCTTCATTCGATAGTCTTTCAGGTTTTCAACCACCAGCGAGGCGTCTAACGGGTTCGACCCCATTTCCAAATGCAATGTTTCCAGATCTACTCGGGTATTCTCGACAACCCCGTCAGGGTTGCTTACACCAAGTTTTACCTTAACGTTCTTTATGGCATCGGGCAAATCGGGATAATGAAAATAGCCGTTGTCAATAGCCAAATTGAAATGAAAGGCCGGCATGCTACTTTCATTGTAAACACCTTTCAGGTGGCCCTCGAAATTAAGTCTTCCCGTAGCCTCTAATTCGTTGAAAGAATTGGAATATACGGCCGGCACGAGAGATAGAAGTTGTTTGAATTCGGCTCCGGGAGAAGCAAAGGAGAGATCCATTCCGTAGCCATCTTCCAACATAGAAAACGAGCCACTGGCCGAAATGGGAAATGTATTTACTTTGAGCACATTGTCTTTGAAGGTATAGGTTGAGTTTGGCAAATCCATAGAAAGAACCACATCCAGATCGACCGACTTGTTATGCAAGTAGTCTATTCCTTCATAGGTAACCTCAACATCTCCAATCGTTCCGGTGGTCTTCAGGTCGAAAATATCATTGGCAAAATCGCCCTCGCCTTTCACGTTAATATCCGCCAGCTGCATAAAGTAAGATAGGCCCTGATCAAAGTAAACAAACTCACTATTACTGATGGTAATGGAGCGCAAACCAAAAGTAACTCCTTCGCCATCGCCTGTTTCTTCAGCTGGAATTTCCTCCGTAGTTGCCTTTGCGATGTCGTAGTTGGCCGTACCATCTTCTAAAACAATGATGGTAATGTCGGCACCATCGGCCATTATAGACTTAAGGCTTATGCTTTCTCCGAACATTACTTCTTTAAGATTGACAGTGGCAGAAAGCTCTTGTACTTTGAAGAGCGTATCCTGATCAAAGACTCCTTTTCCAATAATGCCCATATCAGATAGTGAAAGAGTGAAATCAGGGAAGTTCCTTCGTAGGGAAAGGTTAAAGTCATCAAAGTATAGTGTGGCCTCCGTATTTTTCTCAAACTCACTAATGATGAGTGCCTTAATTTTATCTTTAAAAAAGACAGGAATGAGTAGCAGTGCCACAAAAAGCACTAAAATAAAACCCAACAGAATCTTAAAAACCTTCTTCATAATTCAACCTTAATAACGCGAAAGCAATTTAGCGATATTCGGGTGCTGCCACCAGAAAGTTTAAATACTTCAAGATTTATTAATGAGAAGTAAAGAAGCAAACCTCTCCAAACGGCAGATTAGCCCTTCGCTTTTATGTTTCTGATTCGCTTAGGCCCATACCAGAGCCACAAACCAGTAACTATAAGAAAAACCAGTCCAATGCCCAGTATGTTCATAGAAATGAGCTTAAAAAAGTCGGAGACAATAGATCCGTCATGAATGTGCTCTATCCAGTCGGAGTGACGTTTGGCCACAGAAAGAATTTCCAGGTTTGTGGCATCTACCTGCACTTCCCAGCTACCGCTATCAAAGATTACCTTGGCAATACCCTTACCGGGGCGGTACTCAATCCGGTCGAAATTATCGGCCGTGAGCCCAAGAGAATCTACGGCTGCCAAAGAGGCTTTGGCCAAGGCTTCTACCGACTGATAGTTTTCGAGCGACTGGTTTACTCCTTTTTGGGTAGGCGGTTGTAGCAAAGCAATGTCTTTCTTCCACCCCAGTAAAATGCCGGTAATTGCGGAAAGCAATAAGAAGAGAGCCAGCACCAGCCCTATCCATTTATGAATTTTGCGGTAACTCCTGAGTGATTTCGAAAGGTTTTGAGACGCCATAATTAAAGGAGCGCAATAACTGTAAAATCCAGAATGAGCGCAAGTAGATTTATATGTTAACAGTTAGTTAACATATAGCCTCCCTTACTGACAAAAACCTATGATATGTCGGGCATTTTTTCCAAAAAGTTGCTTAATGTTAATTTAATGTTAACTTTGTATTAATCACAGTTTACATGAGCTACTCAAAACCAGTGCGCAGACAGAGACATGAAGAGGTTGGTGTACATATGGCTTTCTACGTTTATCCTAAGTTCGGGCTTAGGACAAGACCTTTCATGTAAACTGATAGAAAACAGCCCCAAGACCTCTCAGCAACTGCTTCAGTTTTTAGCACTTACCGGTTCAGAAGAAGACTCGGCCATTCTCCAATCATTCGATAGGCTGATTGAACGACTGGAACGGGTTGAAACTCGAAAAAAGACCGACTACGCGTTTCTAAAGGCACTCTTTTACCGCACTCATTCGGGTATTCTCAAAGAGTACGACAGACTGGCAACCATGAATCAGACGCTGTCTAACGGTAAGTTTGGTTGCCTGACCGGTACTGCGGTTTATGCGCTTTTGCTAGAACATTTCGGTTACGACTACCAGATTATTGAATTGCCCAACCATGTATTCATTCACCTCACGGTCGATGATCATTCGTATGTCTATGAGTCGACATTACCCATGAGTGGTTTCCGTAAAACCTCAGTAGAATTGGAGAAACTTTTGGAACAACCATGGGTCAATCATCGTAGAATAAGCCAGTTGAGTACGGTTGGAGACTGGTTCGAAAACTTCGAGGTAATACCGGGGCAACAGTACAAAACCATCAACCTTCAGCAACTAGCAGGCTTACAATATTTCAACGAGTCTGTGAAACACTACCTGGCTAAAGATTACATCACAGCAATGGAAATGGTTATGACGGGTTACGATCTGTATCCATCAGAAAGAAACGAAAAACTTATGCAACTGATTATTAACAAGATTTTGAAGTACGACATGATTAAGGAGGAGGTAAAAAATCAGTATCTGGAAAAATATGTACGCTTCGTAAAGCGACAAAAAATATCTCAAACAAAATAAGTATCTAATCCCAGATACTATCCCTAATTCAAATACATGCTTACAAAAAAGCCCTTCTGGTAAAGAAGGGCTTATATTTCTATTCCAGTTTCAGAATTTTGAACTCTACTCTTCGGTTAAGCGCTCTACCCGCCCTGGTGCGGTTAGAAGCTATAGGTATTGTTTCGCCATACCAAACAAACCTCAACCGGTCTTCATCTATACCCAAGGTGGCTAACCCCTTTCTTACAGCCTCTACGCGTCTATAAGAAAGATCCACATTGTATTCATCTGTTCCGTAGCTGTCTGTATGACCAGCCAACTCTACAATGGCGTTGGGGTAATCATTCATAAACTTAGCCAGGTTTCGCATCTCTATCCACGATTGCTCCTTGAGCAAGTCTTTGTCGAAGTCGAAAAACACATTGCGGATGATGAACGACTTACCTACTGCGGCCTTTACAATCTCAGGAGTAGCATATACGGTTGGAGTGGCTACATTAGAAAGTATCGCATTTTGGCTTAGCTCGGGCAAACCAAGTTCTCTGCGCTGGGCGTTAAGTACCTCAAACGTATCGCGCTTAATTTCGGGAAGAGCCAATGTAATGGCCACTGCTTTGACTACATCTTGCGGCACTGCTATTGGTTCGCCAAGAGCTATCTGGGCACTATCGAGGTCTAGCCTGTCTAACGATACTGCATACACATTGAGGTCGGAAACATCGAGCAAGTCGATGGTACTTCCTACAGGAATATAGCCGGGAATCTCTGCCCTGTAACTATAAATTTCATCTGCAGGAAGTTCAATGCAGTAATTGCCTCCCGCATCGGTTCTTACTCTTCCTACTTCTACTCCATCTCGTAGCCTGGAAAATACAACCTCTGCATCGAGAGGCTCCTGTGTATCGGGATCCACAATTCGGCCACACAGTGACACCAGCCTGATTTGGCGTGTAACCAAAGGCAAGGTAAAAGAATGGATGTCCAGATCGTTGCCTTCTACTTCGCGACAGAAATAGCCAAAGCCACCATTTTTGGGTATGAACAAAAACATATCGTCCACCTCGGTGTTGATCACCGGCCCCAGATTTTCAGGTTCTGTCCAGCTCTGCCAGGAGTTATCGAGCCTTCGGGTCATAAACAGGTCTTTCTTACCGTAGCCACTATGCCCGTTAGAGGTAAAAATAAGTGTCTTTTTGTCTGGCATGAGAAATGGCCCTTCCTCTTCTCCTGCCGTATTGATTACCGGCCCCATATGTACGGGTTCTGTCCAAACACCATCTTTTTGAAGGAAACTCACATACAAATCGCGCTGCCCTTCTGTACCCCGGCCTTCTTCTGAAATAATAAGCACCTCACTGTCGGGGGTCAGCCAGAAGTTCACATTTTCATGTACGTTCAGGTCATTATAAATCTTAAGATTTTGCGGGTAAGTCCAGGTTCTTTTGTCTATTCTTCTGCTTTTGGATAGCCCATAATTCATGCCTCCCTTTAAATATTCATTACCGAGAATAATGAGCTCCTCATCTTCCTGAAGAAAGGCACTTATAAAGTTGGGATCCAGGTTGTTTAGAGGCTCACCAATGTTAAAGGCCAGACCCCAATCTTGAGTATTCTTATCAAAGTCGGAATACCAAATATCTTCCAGATCATCAAGACCACCAACATTACCTTCGTGGCCTCTCCGGCTAAAGTACAGGGTTTGTCCATCTTTGGTGAGCAAGGGCTTAATCTCTCGTTTATCACTGTTCACCAAATCGTTCAATCGGTATACCTGAAGCTTGGTGTTGATGTTGGGCATCAGGTTAATTCTGGCTTCAATAGGGGTTTTAGAATTAGAAATTCCAATGCAGTCTATATCGCTAAACCCATCAATGGCAGCCCCGTTGAGTACCACCTTCACAGCCGCTACATTGTATGGCGTTTTGTCGATAAAAATACGGAACATGCGCCAACGCTCACGCACAGGCTCGGCCGGCTTGTCGTACACTTTGTATTCATTGCCCTGCTGATCGTATAAAAATACGGTTGTAATTGCTCCCGGATTGTAAGTTTCGCCAATGGCTATCTGCTCTATGGGCATGGGTAAATCAAAACCCACCTTAATAAATTCTACCGTATTAGGTTTGTAGGGCCTCCAGGCATTGGGATTGCTGCCACCGGAAGGTAGAATGTTTGGTTTGAGAAGAGCTTGCCTGGCAGAGTTTTCCAACTCTGTAAATTCAGATGACACCTGTTCTACCCGAGTGGCCCATTGCACGGTGGTTTGGGCACTCAACGACAAAAAAGTGCTAACTATGAATAGTAGGCTTAGGTAGTGTCTCATGGTGAGTCGCGCGTCTGAGCGCAATCCAATATTAACCAAATTTAAAGATAACTAACTTTGCCTGCTGTCACAATTCAAAAAATATAGCTAATCGTGGGACTTTTGGTTGAAAATGAGATAACCGAATGAAAGCATCAATCCCACGGGTGCGCTATTCCCTTCAATGTAGTTGAGCCGCAGGCTTATTGGGCCGGGGATGGCTTCATAGACAAAAGCCAACATTCCTTTAATGCGAGGCTTTACGAAACCCACATCCACAACAGCCTCCTGATTTACATCTGCAATTTGACGGTAGGGTACAAAGGCATAAAGTTCTGCGCGGACACTAAGACTTCGGCCCAAACCATAGAGGTGTCTCATTCCGGTAGCCACATATCCGGGGGCTCGAAAATCTTCCAGAAAAAAGGTCTTGGAATCGAACATAGGCTCAAACGATGGAACATAGAGCTGCGTAGCATGGTAGTTCCTTAATGGCCGAATGGTTGAATAAGAGCTTTCCACCATCCACCCGAAAGTGTAGCGAGAGGTTACCTGACTATATTCCTCAAAACTCAACTGAAAAGTGAGCCAGCTGCGGCCAGATCGATAGGTAACCGGGTTGCTTGGATTATACAGTGTTGAGGTGGAACCGGGCATATAGTCGAACGTAGCATTGATGTATTTTAACGATGTGTAAAACCGGGAGCCCACAGTAGCGAACTGTTTTTTGTTCAGACTATTTCTCTCATAAGCCAGCTTACTCCTAAACCCTGTAAGCTCTAGCCTGTCGAGCAGGGCATCGGAAGAAACACCGGGCGTATTGCTATATGCATCACGATTGCGCAACAGTCCATCTTCTAATGTCACCACACTTCGCTGGCCGGTACCAATACCCAACACAACGCCCAGTCTTCGATCGATGCGATCGAGTACTAAAGGCTGAACCGACTCATCGAAAAAGTCTTCCGTACTCAGGTAATCCCAGTGGTTGTATTGAAAGTTTGGTTCTACAAAGAATCGGGTCTTAGGATTGACATTAAACCGTGTTGCAAGGTTCAGGCTCTCATAAAACCGCCCGGTAGAAGCCAACATTCGGTAGGTGTTTAGCTTTTTGTTGAAGGAATTCAATTCGGCACCCACCTGCAAAGTACTTACCTGCCGGGTAGATATGTTCCCTCCAAAATCTATGGTCAGTGAATTTTTGGCCGTGGGTTTAAGATAGAGCTCCAGTACATATTGACCGTTGGTTTCATTGTAGGCAAAATTGGGGTAAATGTGCTTGAAATATGGTTCAGAAACCAGTTGAAAATAGGCTCTACTCACTTGGGTGATAGACTGGGGTCCATCGTCAAAATCAATGAGTTTGCGAATAAACTTCTGCTGGTCTGTGGTAAAGCCAAAGAGCTTTAACTCACCAAACGAATAGGGCTTAAAGGCATTATGAAAGTCTCTTCTGGCAATAGTGAGTTTTATTGGGTCTCTTCGCCCCTGCACTTTTTGTCTTAGCTCAGGCAAACTCCTTATGGTTGCCGAATAGCCCGAGTCTATGAGCGCTTCCACCTTATCGAAATCTACCGCGGTATATTGCTCAATACTTGGCTCCAGATAAACATCCCCTTCCTTGATTACCGAAGGATCTGTTTTATCCAGAAACATAAACAACAAGGCGTCATTTAAAATCTCTTCATCCTTGTCAAAAGGATAGGTCTCACTCAATTTAGTGGCCACATTGCTTCCAATGACCACATCGGGCGCAAAATGCTCTTTCATAATATCGACCGGGAAATTGTCATATATGCCTCCATCGAACAGATACTGATTTTCATTTTTAATCGGTCGGTAAAAAAACGGCACCGCCATTGAGGAGCGAACGGCCTTCATAAGCGAACCCGAGTCGAGAGCCAGAGTACGCTGCGTAAACACATCGGCTGCAATGGCGCGATACGGCACCAATAGCTTGTTGAAGTTAAAGCCGGAAGCCTGAGCAGCCTGGCTAAGGTATTCATTGAGCACAAAGTTAATAATGAGGTCGTTTGCCAACGGGGTGTTAAGTTGAGGCCCTGTTTGAGGGTCGAGAATCAAATCGAGCGAAATCCACGAAGCGTTGTCTTCGGCCCGCGTATAGTTGTACTGGTAGCGTTCGGTAGATGTTCCCTGAACCCAATTTTGAAAAGCCGGGTCTTTTACGATCATTTCAATTTCATCGGGGCTATAGCCAGCTGCATAAAAAGCCCCCACCACTGCCCCCATAGAGGTGCCCACTATATAATCGATTGGAATGTGATTTTCTTCAAGGGCTTTAATGACCCCAATGTGTGCCAATCCCTTGGCTCCGCCTCCACTCAACACCAGACCTACCTTTTGTTGTTGAGCCAACAGGTTGGAGCACAGGAAAATCAAGCCAATGACACAAGCCCTCTTCATGTCTCGAATAAACAAAAAAAGCAGGGCAATGCACCCTGCTCTGTTCTAAGTTTAGATTAATTTTTTTAGTTACTGGCCGAAATACCTTTGCTACCCCAGGTTTTAGGAATATCGTTGAGTTTCTTATTGGTGAGAGAAACCACCGCCTCAAAAGGAATTTTATGCTCGGCCTTCAGTGGTGTTTCGGCAGGTAATTCTTCTCTTAAGAAGTCTACCTGAACCCCTCGTTTCCAGAACCTGAAACATAGGTGGTAGCCTGTGGCCAAACCTGTTTTACCTACATAACCAATTACATCTCCCTTTCTTACTTTATCTCCTCGCTTGTACTTACCAAATTTACTCATGTGTAAATACCCGGTGGTGTAGGTGCCATTATGCTTTATTTTTACATAGTTGCCATTGCCCTTGGTAAACCCTCTTTCAATGATTACTCCATCTCCGGCCGCTTTGATAGGTGTGCCCCTATCGGCCGCAAAATCAGTTCCCAGATGAGGTGTTCTACGCTTGAGCACCGGGTGAAATCTGTTCGGGTTATATCGGCTGGAAATCCTTGAGTATTCCACAGGGAAGCGCAGAAAAGCCTTTTGTGCGCTCATGCCTTCTTCATCAAAGTAGTTCAATCCATCTCCCTGATCGTAGGCATAAGTCATGTAGGAATTGCCCCTGTGATTAAATTCAGCACCAATAATATTACCTATACCCACAGGCTGTCCATCAACCACCCGCTCTTCATAAATTACCTTAAACCAATCGCCCTTAAACAAAGCTCTCATATCAAGCTGCCAACCATACAAATCGGCCATTGCATTGACAAGGGCAGGAGACCCACCCTGCTCTCTAATGGCATGGTCTAAAGATACTGTAATAAGTCCTGACATGGTTTTTTCAACCACTTCTACCTGCCGCTCTTCCTTAAATACCGCCAGAGAATCATCTAGCTGATAGATTACATACTCCAAATCGTTGGGTTCATACACAAAGTAGGATGCTCTTTTTATGGAGTCGTTGGTATAAAAAATGGTATAGGGTTTGCCAACTACCAGATTGCGAACGCTATGAACTGTTTTGGAAATACGATCGATGGTGAAAATATCCTGATTGCTCAGATTGAAAGGAAACAACAAATCGGCAAAAGTCTGATTTCTTCTAATTCTCCCTTCCTCAATCTCAAAAAGGTCTAATGGTATGCCAAACTTAAACTGAGGCTCTATAGCTTCTTCTACAAGCTCCTCTGCGGATAAATCCGTTTCTTCTGCCTCTAACCCCCTGTTTTTCTGTGTTTTAAACACTAATAATGCTGCAACAACCAATACTGCTACTGCCCCTGCCACTCCGGCAAATCGTTTATTCATTGACCTATCGTTTTGAGCTTAACGTCAAAGTAAAGCATTTCTGTTTGAATGTAGAAAAAAAGTATAGGAAGTAATACTTTTTAGTATTGACCCTTAGGCTGTTAAGCAACCCTAAGCACCCGGTATATGGCGGTTTTTTAGAAACTGTACCTCAAAAAACATCGGACTAATTATAGTCGATTACCGTTTGTTTGCTTCAACATGCACTGAATTTTGCCAAAAGGCACTTAGTCATCAAGAGTAGTGCTCGATGCCGCAGTGGCACTCATTCTTCTGGCAAACTCAGCCTTGCCTTTGTCCAGAAAGTCTACAAAATTTTCAACGTCCGGATCGTAAGACAATGGAGCTACCAAAGGCTGTTCGTTGGTATCGAGCAACACATAATATGGCTGGGCATTTCCATTGAATTTGGTGATTTGAAAGTCGAAGTTCTGTTTGCCAATGGTCTTTTTAACCTTACCATCGAAAGAGGACGTGTACCATTCCGATTCGGGCAGCTCGGTTTTATCATCTACATACAAGGCCAGCACCACATAATCTTGCTTTAGCCGCTCTAAAACTGGATCGGCAGACCACACGTTTTGCTCCATCTTGCGGCAGTTTACACAACCATGGCCTGTGAAGTCTATAAATATGGGCTTGTTTACTTCTCTGGCAAACTCCAGCGCCTGTTCATAGTCGAAAAAGCCTCTCAGGTTGTGCGGAAGCTCCAGAAAGTCGGCATATTTTACTACACCGTCAAAGCCTACCGGTGCCACCTCTACTACCTCAGGTGCTTCTTCCAATCCAAGGGTAACCGCAAAGGAAAAGTCTTTCTTTTTTTCGGGAGGAAGATACCCCGCCAAACCACTGAGTGGTGCTCCTCTAAAGCCCTGAAACAGATATACCGCAAAGGCCAGCGATATAGCGGCCACCACCAACCGCAATGGATGAAGCTTCTTTACTTTGCTATCGTGCGGAAAGCGAATAATGCCTAATAAATACAAGGTGAGCCCTAGTGCCAACACAAACCAAATGGCTATGTAAATTTCACGATCGAGCAAGCCCCAATGATAGGCCTGATCTGCCACACTGAGAAACTTGAACCCAAGGCCTAGCTCAATAAAACCCAGCACTACCTTTACCGAGTTGAGCCATCCGCCAGACTTGGGCAACTCTTTGAGCATACCCGGAAAAAAGGCGAACAACGTAAATGGTATAGCAAAGGCGATAGAGAAGCCCAACATACCTACCAATGGCTTTATCTTAGCCCCCTGAAAAGACTCTATCAGAACCGTACCTACAATGGGGCCGGTGCAAGAAAAAGACACCAACACCAGGGTAAACGCCATAAAGAACACCCCTAAAAAGCCTCCTTTATTAGCTTTCTTGTCCATCTTATTGACAAATCCGGTTGGTAGATTAATTTCGAAGTAGCCAAAAAACGATATGGCAAAAATCACGAATACGATAAAGAACAGGCTATTGGCTATGGCTCCGGTGGCCAAATCGTTGGCAATACCGGCTCCAAAGAAGCTACTAAAGATAAGCCCCACCAGAATATAAATGAGAATAATAGAGATTCCGTAAGAGGCCGCTTTTAATCTGGCCTTGGCTCTTGACTGGGTGCTGTTGGTAAAAAAGGCTACAGTCATGGGAATCATAGGGAAAACACAGGGGGTTAAAAGGGCAGCCAAACCAAAGAGAAAAGCCGCCAAAAAGAATCCCCAAAGCGAGCCACCATCATCGGTCTGCAAAAGCACACTATAATCTCCCTCAGCCTGTTGATCTTCTCCACTAACTACTTTTATAAAATTGAAGTCGAAATCGGCATAGCCGGGTATGCATTGCCCATCTATATCGGTACAAGTCTGAAATGAAAGTGTTCCGGAAATGTTGAGGTCTTTCTTCAGCACCCTTACCTTTTGCCTAAATTCACCCTTACCTTCAAAGTAGGTCACATCTGCTTCCCAAATGTTATCGAACTTCTTTTTGGCATCAATGGGAATGAGGTCTCCAACCACTTCAAAACTGTCGTTATCCTCATATATGGCTTCTGTTACCATTGGCCCTACGTCAGGATCTATATCACTAGAGTAGAGGTACCAATTGTCTATTATTTTCACCTTAAAAATAAGCTCTATTACTTCTCCGGTTTGCACCTCGGTTTTGGAGGCATCGAAGGTCCAGTTGGTGGTAATCTTGAGCTGAGCCCAAGATTGGCTAAAAGCCATGAGCCCGACTATTATAACAAAAAGTAACTTTAGCTTATTCATAGGTATAAATTAGTGGCTGATTCATTAACGCATCTCTGCAAAATACTTGTAGAACAGCGGAATAGTTTCAATTCCTTTATAATAATTGAAAAGTCCGTAGTGTTCATTGGGCGAGTGGATGGCGTCTGAGTCGAGGCCAAAGCCCATGAGCACGGTCTTGCTACCCAGTATTTGCTCAAACAAGGCTACAATAGGAATGGAACCTCCGCCTCTAAAAGGAACCGGCTCTTTTCCAAATGTTTCTTTCATTGCTCTTGCGGCAGCCAGATAGGCGGGTGAGTCGGTTGGGGTAACGGCCGGCAAGGCTCCATGATGAGGCCTTACTTCTACACTAACTGATGGAGGTGCAATTGACTCAAAGTGGTTTTTGAACAACTCGGTGATCTTATCCGGGTCTTGATGTGGCACCAATCGCATAGAAATTTTAGCATATGCCTTTGAGGCAATCACGGTTTTGGCTCCCTCTCCGGTATATCCTCCCCAAATTCCGTTCACATCTAAGGTAGGGCGAATGGAAGCTCTCTCCATGGTACTGTAGCCTTCTTCTCCCTCCACATCTTTCAACCCTATAGACTTTTTGTAGGCTTCCAGATTAAAGGGAGCCCTGGCCATGGCAGCTCTTTCTTCGGCAGTGAGTTCCAGCACATCGTTATAAAACCCGGGTATATTAATACGCTTCTTTTCATCTTTGAGTGACGCAATCATCTCGGCCAAAACATTGATGGGGTTAGGAACTGCCCCGCCATACAAGCCTGAGTGTAAATCGCGATTAGGACCGGTAACCTCTACCTCCAGGTAGCTCAGTCCTCTGAGCCCAACCGTAATAGAGGGTACATCATTGGCAATAATTCCGGTATCGGAAACCAATACAATATCATTGGCCAGCATTTGTTGGTGCTCTCGAAGAAAAACCTCCAAATTATCAGAGCCCACCTCTTCTTCACCTTCAATAATGAACTTTACGTTGCAATCTAATTCTCCGGCCGCCATCATGGCTTCAAAGGCCTTAATATGCATGTACATCTGGCCTTTATCATCGCACGCTCCGCGGGCAAAAATGGCTCCTTCCGGGTGAATGTCCGTCTTTTTAATTACGGGCTCAAAAGGAGGTGAATCCCAAAGGTGTAAGGGATCGGGCGGTTGCACATCGTAGTGTCCGTAAACCAACACTGTGGGTGCCGAACTACTTACAGACTTTTCTCCATATACAATCGGATGCCCCTTTGTTTCATACAGTTCGGCCTTATCGGCCCCGGCTGCCTTTAATTTTTCCTGAATATATTCGGCTGCTTTTTTTACATCGGCCTTGTGGCGGCTGTCTGCACTAACTGAAGGGATTCGAAGTAGCTCCAACAGTTCGGTTAAAAACCGGTCTTTATGTTGGTTGATAAAGTCTTGTGTTGCACTCATATAAATCGTCCGTTTGAGTGCAATTTAATGGATTAACAAAGAAATAACAGACCAATGGTCACAAGATTATCATTGGCCGAGAGCGTCTTTGAGGCGTTTGCGCAAAGTATACTTAAGTCCTGGAAAATAGCCTTCCTGAGAAAAGATTACTTTTCCGTTGGGGTCGAGCAGCAAATGGGTAGGATAGCTGGTTACACCGTAAGAATGAGCCACCCTTCGACCATTAGGCAACAGCTCATAGTTGAAGGCGTGTTGCTCTAAAAACTTTGTGATACGTTCGGGGTTATCCAGTCCGATAGCCAAAAAGTTGATTCCCTTAGGTTTAAACTCTTCCACTAACTCATTCAACTCGGGCATTTCCATAATGCAGGGCTTGCAAGCTGCAAACCAAAAATTGAGGAGTACATACTGCCCTTTAAAATCTTGTAGGTTGATGGAATTTCCCTCTAAATTTTTTAGTGTAAAATCAGGAGCTTTTTTGTTGAGCATAAAGTCGCTCCCCTTCATTTTTTCGAACGTACTGATTTTGGCTTGTCTGGCTTCTTCGCTGGCCACTTCAAAAACAGCAGCTTTGGGTGTTCCGTGAGCATCTACATAGAAGGCGGTCATCAGATCCACGCTCATAAAGTGCTGCATAAACTCGGACGAAGGTACTTTGGTGCCATCGTGCAAGTAAACTTCCAAAGCCGTGATGTCTATTTGAATATTTCGTTTGCTGTCAAGCCGCTTCCATTCCTTGTTAAGAAAGTCGTAGTCTTGGGCCTGAACAAATACCGGAAGGATAAGTGTAAAAATGAGCAGATATATAATTCTCATACGTTTTATTCTTCAAAACCATCTCCTTCAACAGTGCCTTTCTTCTTGAGTGTTTGGCTAGACTCTGAAGCCATTAGCAACTGATAAGGTTCATCGACACCAAAATACAGTTTTTTATAATCGATTACCCACTGAATAACACGTTCTTTGGTACTTGGAATAGCCCTGAAGTTACCCACCTTGGCCTTACCCGCATTGATGTTCGGTATAAGGGCATTGAAAGCATCGTTAGAAGAAAACGCCTCTAACACAAAGCCATCGTACATAAAGTAGTACCATGTACCATCGGTCATTTCCAAAAGCAGATTCATAATGTCTCCTTCAGGCGTTTTTCTAATTTCCATGTAGCCATCCAGTTCCATATTCAGGTCTACGTTGCTCACATTGGAAAGACTTATTTTACCCTTGCTGTAAAAAGCTTTGTTCTGCTGAGACCACTCCAAATGAACATTGCTTATCACCAGGTCTTTATTCAGCACCCCTCCCGATGCAGCAACCAAAGGAGTGGGAATGGTTTGGTACGACCTATCCCAGGTGCGGGTGGCTTCGTCTCCAATAAACTCTGCCACTTTGTAAATAAGCTCCGAACGGTCTTCATGGGCTTTGGGTACTCCCAGTTTTTCGCCCATCTCTTTCAGGTTTCCGGCCATTGCGGCTTGAGCTTCCAGCGGCAAACCAAACCCCATGGTAAACATGGCGTCTACCTGAAACTTGGCCGAATCCAGATTACCTTTACCCTTGCCCGCAGCCTGAACATTGGCCATGTTGTTACCCGACAGGAACTTGAGCTTACCTTCAAAGGTCACACTCTGCTGTTCTTCGTTGTAACTAAACATGCTTCCGGCAAAATTGTAGGAGGGATCTTCTTTCTTTTTAGGGTTATCTATTCGGAACGATCCGCTATTGGCATCGTAATAAAGAACCCCTCCGCGAGGCACAAAAAAGTCATCGTCCAACCGGTTGCGCTTTTCGGTTATAAAAGACATGTAAGGCTGCCCCTGATCGAAGTGAATGCCGGCATTGAGTGGTTGCCCCAAACGGGTGGTAGCCTCATCAAAAGGTATGATCACCTCCTCAATGTCATCGTTAGACGAGTATTCGATCCAGATATTGCGCTCTTTAAGCTTTTCTAAATCGAGCTTCACTGCTCCGTCCAACTCCAGAGCTTTTTTATAGGCATACATGGTTACTTTTCCTTCGTAGATAAAACCGGGAGAAATACGAATACCTTCTTCGGCCGATACATGGCCGCTAGACCGGGTATGTGGCCCATGCTCTTTGTCTTTGGGAATGAATTGGAAATCGTTGAACTGAATGGCGAAGGTATCTTGTACAGCATTCACCAACTCATAAGTTCCGCGCCCTTTAAAGCTGGTTCTGGAAAGTATTTCAATTTCGGCATCGTAGAGTCGGTGGTAAGCCCCGGCCGTATCCATTAAAATAACCGCATTCTGAAGCTTTTCAATTTTGGAGTTTTCCAACACCGTGAGCTTGCTTCCTTCCGGTGTAATGAGGGCATCGGCCACTTTTATGTACGGAATACCGGATATATCAAGCTCTTTAGTTTCAATGTTATACACCGCATCGGTTGCATTAAAGGCCAGTGAATCTAAACGAGTGTTGGTAGAGTAAAAAAACGATTGTTCTATGGGCGAATCTTCCGGTTTACTCATGGTCACCAGTTTGTTGTTCACATCCCACACAGCCGAGGGTATGGAGGTCTTGAACTGGGCATAAGGAAACTCCAAAGCTGCCGCTCCAGCCACCTCCGGTTCAATAGTGGCCATTTGGTTTTCTACATCGAAGTTTATTCGTACTTGTTTAGAGCTAAGTATAGGCTTGGCCGAATTGTCTGCCTTAAGTGTAAAGTCACTGTTTTTAGCTTCAAAATCATTAATGGTAAAGGCAATGGAATCTGAGGTGAGTACCGAACCGGAAAGCTCTAGTTCACCGGAACCAAAAAGCCCTGTTTTTCTCAGTAGTAAGCTCCCCCTTAGCCTGGCTTGATTGTCGAAGATATTAAAGGGCTTATCTTTTTGAAGGTTTTTGAGAATCATGCTGTCTTTCTTGGCCAGCCAATTCATGGAATAGGCCTCAATGTTCATGGCCGGATAAGAAACGGTATCGATAAACCCTGCCTGCATTTCTCCCTTAATACCTTTTTCTGCCACCAGTGAATCTAAAAACATGGTGGCTTTCTCATTGTCGAACCTACCGGTGAGAAACTCAATGACCCCGGGCGATGTAATACCTTGTTTGTTGAGGTGTACCTCTCCATAAAGACGGCCTCCCGTCTGATAGAGGTTATAGCCGCTATCGGGAATGGCATGTATAAATCCAAAACTCTTATCGGGCATTACCTTAAGATTCTCTTTGAACTGGGGCAAAATATTGTTGGAGTAGAAGGTTCCCTGAAAAGCATATTGGGAAGGATCCGCATCGGCCACACTGTCTAACTCAAAAGGAGGTACATCGAAATAGACCGTAGAATCATAGGCTCCTTTTAGCACATCGGACTTATCGAAAATAACACTTGCACTTTCTGAAGAGCTGAATATAGGATACTGTGGCATTGATTTAAGAGCCGATTTATTACCGGGATCGTTGATACGCAAAATACCCGATGTCTTTACCAGTTGATTGCTCAGCACATCCTTCTTTCCTGCATCCATTTCTACCCTCAGCTTTATGGAGTCAATCTTTACCAGATTCACCAGAAAACTATCGTAGCGAAACGTAAAATTCTCTCCGTTGAACTGGAAATTTCCGGCATCTAGAGCACCATCGAACTCAATATCCCGGTTCTTCAGCACTTTAATTTCGCCCTGGGTAGGGGTAATGATTACGTCCAATGAGTCGCTCACTAAAAATTTTTCTACCCCTCGCACGGTGAGTACCGAGTCTTTAAAGTTGAAAGTGGCATTGGGAGCGTTGGCTATCACCGAAGAAATGATCAGGTCGTCATAATCTGTTTTTTGTCGGCTGGCCTCCAGGTAATGATATCCCTTCGCCAACACCTCAACCTCGCCCAACACTTCATCGAAACGCACCAGCCCCCTAGACATAAGCAGTTCCATGGTCTTTTTTACCAAACCTTCATCTACCCCGTATTGTCGGGCCATTTGCGAGGTATAGAAAACACCCCCGTTTTTCTTGGCCATGTTTACCGCGGCAATTAGCGGATGAAAACTGTATATCTGCGCCAGGTCATGAAATCTATCGGCACTATAAAAATCTTTGGACTCTATGCTCAAGGGCACATCGGCCCTGGCTGAATTGATAAAAATATTGAGTGAGTCGCTGTTAAGATCCCATGAAAGCTGGTCTCCGGTAAGATCCATATTGTAGAAAGATGACCGAAAGGGTGTGGTTTTGTAACCGGGCACACTGGTTTTAGACACCAAACGATCGCGCTTGTAATCATACACAAACTCTATGGCCGGGTGAAAAATAGAATCTTGCGCGTGGTAGAGGGTTATATTGGCCTGAACTGCCGAAACCAGCGAGTCTTTGTTATTAAATACAAAGTCTTTGCTAATAGCCTTAAATCGCACCTCTCCGTTTACTCTGCCAATGAGAGTTGAGGGTTCATTATAAGCTGTTTTCGAATAAAAATTCATGCCCTGATAATTGACCCCTCCTTTGAACGTGAGCTTTTCAGAGCCAAGTCCTTTTATGGGTGTTCCGGCATTGTATGAGATAAACCTGGGGTAGGTACCTCTTTCGCTACGGGCCGGACGCAAGTTCAGGGTCAATTCGCCAGATATTGGCTCATCGATTTTAGCCGGCTGATTGAACCATACGTTTTCGAACTTAAAATCGTGAGCATTTACCGGAAATTCATAGCTACCCAACCTCACTTGCATGGCCTCTTTGGCCACACCAAAGGCCGTCCAGTCTATGTATCCATCCTGACCTCTGAACAACTTCTGATCGAACAGAAAATATCCTTCTGTTCGCTCAATTGTAAAGGTATCGGTCTGACTGGCCAGTACTATATCGCCTCGCTTTAAGTGTATAACTGAACCCATTTCACGATATATTTCGGGCATCTCTTTGGTAAAGGGGTCGGCAACCTCCTTCTTTGGCTCAATATATTCTCCTCTCGCCTGAGCCTTTAAGGTTTCAATGTCAACCGGTTCTTCGGGTTGTTGAACAATGATCAGATTGTCAGAGTAGTTGTCTTCATTGAAAGCAATTTCATACTCGGCATTTCTAAAAAATACTGCCTGGTAACGGTCTTTATAAATTGCCTGATCTTTTAAGAATGTATAAAGCGTTTTTATGTAGTAGTCGAGCTGAATCCTGTCGTAGTTCTCTGCGGCCTTCCGAATAGAATAGCTCAGTTTTTCCATGGCTTCGGAAGAAAAGCTTCTTTCCTCTCTGGCCAAACGCAAACCATCGAGCAGCTCTTTAATGTCGTAGCGAATTCTCACTCGCTTTTTATCCAGTGCTAGCAGAGCATGTAAAAGATTGTTTTTAGTAACGGCAGAAAAACCATTGTTCTGGTAGTTCTCTATAAAGAAGTGATATTCCTGAGGAAAGATGCTTGCATCTGCAGCCTCAACAATAGTCTTAACATTTGGGGTAAGCACTACTGAGTCGGCAGGTTCGGAAGACTGTCCGGCAAGCGACTGAACTAACAAACAGCTGAGCAATATTGACCAAAGAATGCTCTTGTGCATAGGGGTTCTGGATTTGGCTATCTTAAAGAACGAATAATTAAGGATATTCTTGAGCGATTACTCCACTTTCTCAAGAACTAACGCAACCCAGTTTTTCTCGGTTGTAGATTTTACCTCTTTTAACCCCAATGAGGTTGCTTTTTCCATTATTCTGGCCTTATCGGTGTCGTAGAATCCACTCAAGAACAAATGTCCTTCCGGGCTTAGTAGTTTGTTATACTCCTCCATTTCATCGAGAAGTACATGAGTGTTAATGTTTGCCAGTATGATTTCGTAGCTCTCACCGAGCCGTAGTTCATGAATGGTACCTTGTTTCACAAAAGCCGGTTCTATATTATTAAGGCCAAAGTTTTCCAAAGCGTTTTCAATACACCAATCGTCAATATCGGTAGCCGCCACGGAAAGGGCTCCCAGCTTGGCGGCCATAATGGCTAAAATACCGGTTCCCGAGCCTACATCCAGTACCTTTTTACCTTTGTGGTCTACCGTCAACTGAAGTGCCAGCAATTGGTGAGTAGTTTCGTGGTGGCCGGTGCCAAAAGACATTTGTGGGTTAATAATAATCTCGTAAGGCACCTGAGGCTTGGCTTCGTGAAAGGTGGCTCTTACATAAATCTGATCTCCAACAGCTATTGGGTCATAATTTTTCTCCCATTCCTCGTTCCAGTTTTCTTTAGGTATTTTCTTGAGTTCGTACCAAATTCTGGTCTGTTTTCTATACCGGTTAAAGAGCGTTTGCAAAGCAGGGTGGCTAAACAACTCTTCCTGAATATAGGCTTCGAAACCTACTTCCGTATCCATAAAGGTTTCAAAATCCAGTTCGCCCATTTCTGCAATGAGTATTTCTCGAAATGGCGGGTCGCAGTGAACGTTTATCTGTATAAAGTCCATTAGTACGACTTAGCAATTTGAATAAAGTCGCGTGCCTTCAGAGAGGCACCACCTATCAATCCTCCGTCCACATCGGGCTGGGCCAAAAGTTCTGCAGCATTATCGGGCTTCATCGAGCCACCATAAAGTATGGATACCTGACCGGCTACCTGTTCTCCAAACTGACCGGCCAACGAGGCTCTAATACTCTGGTGCATTTCCTGTGCCTGATCTGAAGAAGCAGTTACTCCAGTGCCAATGGCCCAAATAGGCTCATAGGCAATTACTACTTTGCTCATCTCCTCGGCCGAAAGTTCATACAAGCTTTCTTTCAGCTGGTTGTTTACAAAACCTACATGCTCTCCTGCCTCGCGCGTAGCAAGACTTTCCCCGCAACAGAAAATGGGAGTCAACCCTTTATTTAAGGCCAACTTGACCCGTGCCGCCAGTTGAGCGTTCGTTTCGTGGTGATATTCTCTGCGCTCACTATGGCCTAAAATCACATATCCTGCACCCACTGACTTAATCATATCGGCCGAAATATCGCCAGTGTATGCACCTGACTCATGTTCGCTCATGTTTTGAGCGCCCAGAAATACACGATCGGCAGATTTTAGTATGGCAGCAACCTGAGACAAATGAATGGCCGGAGTGCACAATACCAGCGACACTCCTGAGGGAACTTCGTCTTGAGCAATGTTTACCACCTCAGAGGCCAATGCAAGCCCTTCTGAAAGGGTTTTATTCATTTTCCAGTTTCCTGCTATAATCTTTCTTCTCATGTTATTTCTGTTTGGACTCAAAGATAGGGCTCTTCAAAAAATTTGTTCCACGGCCAGAAATAAATTTAAGGCTACGATTGCACGAAATGCGACTTACTCATTTCTGATAGCATGCACAGGATTGCGTATAGCTGCTCTAAGGCTTTGATAACTCACAGTAAGCAAGCTGATTCCAATAGCAAGAATAGCCGATAAGACAAATACCCAAAGGGGTAAATCAATACGATAGGAAAAGTCTTGAAGCCACCTGTTCATGGCGTACCAGGCCAGTGGTGTAGCCAAAAGTATGGCCAACAGCACCAACCGTAAAAATCCGGCAGAAAGGCTAACGGAAATATTAAATACACTGGCTCCCAATATTTTTCGGATACTAACTTCTTTGGATCGCCTCTGAACATTGAAAGCCGCCAAACCGAAAAGTCCAAGGCAGGCAATGAATACTGAGAGGAGGGTGAAAATGATAAACATTTTACTGAGACGTTGCTCTGTGTCATAAGTCGTAGCAAAGGAATCGTCCATAAAGTAATAATCAAAGGGCTGACCATCTGCCACGCTGGCCCAGTGCTGTTCTACCTTCTCAAGGGTTTTGGAATAATCAGTTGTCTCTAATTTTATCATCATTCGATTGGCTTCCTTACCCAATACCAGACTTAACCCGTCAATACTGTTGCGAAGAGTCTCAAAATGAAAGTTTTTCACTACTCCAATCACAGTAGAAAATTCCATATTCTCCTTGTCTTCACGCTTAAAGTCTTGCGTTAGTCTTAGCCCAATAGCAGATTGGGGTGTTTTACCCAACATGGCAACAGCGGCCTCGTTGAGAATGACTGTGCTCGAATCGGTTTTTAACTTGTCGTCAAAATCTCTACCGGCCACAAGCTCAAGGCCTAAGGTACGCAGGTAGTCAAAGTCTACCTCCCACTGACCAATTATTATTGCTTTATCTGGTTCAAACACATGACCTTCAGGAAAATAGGTGAGTCCGCTGCGGGCCGAAGGTGTTGGTAAATAGCTGCTCAATGACACGCTTTTTACGTTAGATAATTTTTCTATTTCCTGTTTTAGAGTAAGGGCATTATTGCCAAGTACTTGCACATCGTTGAGTACAACTACCTGCTCCTTCTTAAAACCCAGATCTTTATTTCTGATAAAGGAAAGCTGCTGAAATACCACCAAAGTACTGGCGATAAGAAACACCGACACCATAAACTGCACAATTACGAGCAAGCTCCTAATATGAGCCCCATTGGACGGTTGAACCCCTTGCCCTTTGAGTGCTTTTATAGGGGAAAATCGGGAAAGAAAAAGAGCCGGATAACTACCTGAAAGCGATGATAATACCAGGGTAGCAACCAGAAGCACTGCCCAAAACTGCCATTGACCTGCCGGAATTTCGAGCGAGCGATTGGATAGGTAGTTGAAATAGGGCAAGACCAAAAAACTAAGCAAAAGCGCCAAAACCATGGAAAGGAAAGACACCAAACCGGATTCTACCAGAAACTGATGAACAAGGCTTTTTCTATGAGAACCCAATGTTTTTCGAATACCCACCTCTTTAACTCTGTTGAGCGACCGAGCCGTAGAAAGGTTAGTAAAGTTTACACTGGCCAAAAAGATGAGCAGCAGACCTATGAAGCTTAAAATATAAACGTCTTTAATATCACCATTCAGGCTAAACTCACCAGAAATATTAGGCGATTTGAGGTGGATATCTGTGAGTGCTATGGACTCAAAACGCATGTAGTTTCCTGTGGTCCTTTCTTGTTCCTGAGCGCTTTCAATTGTAAGCCCGGGGATAAACTGCATGGCCCAGGGAATAAGGTAGCGCTCCTTAACAGTAGCCAGGTAGTCATCCAGTTGTGCCTTAGTGGCTTCGGGATTTAGTTTTATAAAGGTGGGAAAGTTCCAATTGTTCCAGGCAGGACTGTCATAATCATCAAAACTGTTTATGGAGATTAAAACAGTGTAATCTCTAAATAATGAGTTTTTGGGGAAATCATCTATTATGCCCCTGACCCAATATTTTTGGTCGTTGTCAAGAATCATTATTTGCCCTACGGCCTCATGGATAGAAAAATGTTTCTCAGCAGCACTCTTTGTGAGCACAAGACTATTCACTTCCGACAGCGCAGAATGTGGGTCGCCATACAGCAAGTCTATCCCAAAAAAACTAAAAAAGGCGGAGTCAGCTCCCACCACCTGTTCTTCCTTTACATTGTGCGTTGCATTCTCCGAACGAATAAATATGCTGTTGGTATGCCGAAAGCGTGTTATACTCTCTGCATGTGGAAAGTCACGAAGCATAACATTGGCCAGCGGGCCTGATACGGCTGCATATTCATTGACTTCCCCCGCAATTTTGTTGTCTATATTAACTCTAAAAATTCGTTCAGAATCAGCAAAAGAACGATTAAAACTGAGCTCAAAATGAATGAACAAACCAATAATGAGTGCCCCTGCCATACCAATGGACAGGCCAAGTATGTTGAGAGATGAAAAGAATGGCTGCCGGAGTAAGTTCCGCCAGGAAACTTTAAGATAATTGCTAAACATGATTGTTGTATTTGAATAATTGACCTTAATAAATGACTTCACAAAACCCGGCCTAAAACACCGGAGCACTAACCAATAGAAGTAGACTTTGGCCCAAAACCCTGACCGGGGCATACGCTTCTCGAAAACCTCAACTAAATCGCCTTCTATCTCTTCTAAGTAGTCTTCGCGACAAAACCAGCGCAAAAATTTAAGTGCATATTTGGGAGGAAAATGATTCATTGACCAAAGGAGATGTTGGGTATTTGGCGATAAATGCCGGTTCTAAGCTCATAATTGATATCCAGAGCCTTTTTTCCTGCCGCGGTAAGGGCATAAAGCTTCTTGCGTCTCCCCCCACGTTCGTTTGTTATACCCCCATAACTAGAGGTAACAAATCCTTTACCCTCCAATCGCTTAAGCGCTACATGAATGGCGCTAATGTTGAGTTTTCGGTTGAGCTGTTGCTCCAGCTTTTCCAGAATCAACACCCCATAGGCCGCCTGATGATAAGCGGCAACCATAAGCAAAACCAACTCTTCAAATTCTCCCAAAGTACGATCTGACATAGCCTACTATTTACTTAACAAAAGTAAAAGTAATTATTATTTTCATATTTGTTAAGTAAATAAAAGAAAAGTCTAAGGCTCCATGTAAAAAGCGCCTTAGAATGAACTACAACTTCAGCTGCAAAGTAAAATAGTAGGCTCTTGGGTCTGAAGGTATAATACCCGGTCCGGGGTATCCGGTGGCTCTGCGTGTAAAATATCGCTCGTTCAGTAAATTGTTTATTCCCGATTCAATTTTCCAGCGCCCCAGGGTACAGGACATGGACAGATCCATTACACTGTAGGCCGGTATTTCTCCGATCACACCGTTTCGGGCATCACCCTCTTCAGGCACTGCCGAGTTTTGTACATCGGTAAACTGCTCGGTGAGGTGAGTAAACTGCAGGCTCAAAAGTAGATTGTTATATCCTGCGCTCAGCCCCGTTTTGAGGTTAACGGTGGGAATAAACTCCACCTTTTTGCCTACCACATTGTTCTCTTCAGACGCTAAATATTCTGAACTGGTAAAAGCTGCATTCACAAACCAATTGAGCTTAAATTGGTTAGCATCGAGTTGAAGTGTTCTTGCCAGATTCCAGTCGGCAAAAGTTTCCAGTCCGTAAATAAATGCCTTACCAATGTTCTTTCTCACCCTGTTGGCCCTGTCGTCCAGAATAATGCCAATGCGGTCGTTATACAGCAGGCCAAAGCCGCCCAAATCGTATGAAACAGTTTCGTTCCACTTGCCCCTAAGTCCGAAATCGGCCGTAAATCCTGTTTCGTCCCTAATTTCGGGGTCTATGATAAACGTAGGGTTCACCGTACGAATATCACTAAACGTTACGGAGCGGTAGTTTTGAGAAAGATTGGCATACACCTCCAAATTATCTGAGTGATCGTAACTTAGGCCCAAACCCAGCAGAAGAAAGCTCCTATTGAGTTCCCGGTTGTCTTGTAGTGTACGGTTGGAAATTGGATTGCCGGCATTGTCGAAATTGACTTGCGTATAAGTACCCTGGCTTTCCGTTTTAATATACTCCAGGCGAAAGCCTGGGGTAAGCGATAAACGGTTGTTTAGGTAAAAGATATTTTCTCCAAACAGGGATACATTGAGGTTTGGAAACAGAAAGTCTGATTGATTGGGGTAATCGGGAAACTCCTGCCTGGCAAAATTAAAATCGGCCCCTACCCCTAACGACCCGGGGCCTTGCTGCGACCGATTTTCTGCCTTGTAAAATTTTGTACCAATGAGAAAAACAGCATTTTTTTCCCCCAGCTTATAGCGCGTAAGCAGCCTAGACTCCAGACCCCAATTATTAAAGTCTCCCCTAATAAGATCCCGAGGAGTCACATAGGTACCATCATTGTTTTGCTCGTCCAGCTCCGACACGGGGTTTGAATTCAACTGGGTAGGGTTACCTCTAAATCCTACGGAGTTTCTGGAAGCATCAAGCCCAAAGAGGTTCAGGCTAAAGTCTGTATTACCTGAAAACTTATGTTCCAGCTTTAAGGCCATTAGGTTCCATTGCACTTCAAACCAATTGCGTTCCCGGTTGCTAAAATTGGGGTTCCTGTTGAACTGGGTATCAGTAAGGCCCCCGGCCTGTTGTGCCAGGTAGTTTAGATGGGTATAGTCGAACGACAGTCGGGTATTTTCATTGAGTTGGTAGTTCATATTCGCAAAGAAATTCTTTGAATCGAACCCCGAATTAGGCCGGAACCCATCGCCCGTCTTATAGTTAAAGTAGGCATAGTAACTAAACTTTCCCGTGGTTCCGGAAAGGCTGTTAAAGCTGGTAAAGAGATTAAAAGACCCAACAGTTTGCCGGCTTGTCAGCTCCACTTTCTTCTTAGGGTTTGGCTCTTTCATTTTAAAATTAATCAGGCCACCAAACTGCGTTCCATACTGAAGGGAGGCCGCTCCTCGGATTACTTGTATTTCACTCAATGCTTCGGCCGGAGGGGTGTAGTAGCTTTCGGGATATCCCAACACATCGGCACTTATATCATAACCATTTTGACGGGTGTTGAAGTTAGATGTTCGGTTGGGATCTAACCCACGACCACCCACACTAAGTTGTAAGCCGGCATCGACACTTTCATATATGTTGAGCCCTACTACCTGAGCATATACCTGCCGGGCATTGTTGGTGGCCAGGTTTCCCAATGCCTTATCGAGCAATACCACTTCAGATTTTTTCCCGGCATATATAGCGGTACCTTCCACCGGCTTCAGTCGGTTTATGCTGAATATCTTTTCTCTCTCTTGAGCAATAACCACCTCTGACAATTCCTGAGTTATTTCCTGAAGACGGAAGTCTACCTCCAAATTGGCACTTGCCACGGTAACTTTGCGCTCAATTACTTTGTAGGAAAACGAGTAGGCCACGAGGCTATAGGTGCCGGGTTTCAGGTTGGGTATTTCGTACTCGCCTTTTTCATTGGTTCGGGCAATGTACTGAGTCTCCTCATTATATACCTCGGCCACAGGCACCGGCAAACCTGTTGCTCCGTCTACAACCTTTCCTTTAATGCTGTATTGTGCCCAAGCGTTGGCTCCACAACACAGTGCCAACATAAGTAAACTATAAGCCCTTAATTTCATCTTCGAATGGTAAAATCCAGTCTTTGTGTTTAAACGATTCTTGCTGTTGTGTGAGGTCTACTTTAGGATCTATGTATGGCCTGCTTCTACGCCCATTCAGGGCTACATAGCTTTCCACAAAAACACCTAAATTCTTATGGCCCTGAGCTTCGAAATGTTGCTTTAGAAAGTGTGCATATTCCAATATAAAGTCTGGCTGAGTGGCCATTTGTTTTTCCTGAAATGGGGTTAAGAAATCGGCATTATTGACATAAAAACGTTGGCCACTCTCTTTATCTACTACCTTGAAACTGGCATAACCTGCTTTTTCCATAAGCATTACGCGCCACGAAAACCTGTAGCCTTCTTCTGTCCAGAACAGCTCTCCGGGATAGAGGTAATGACGAAAAGGAATGAGCAACTGCAACACAAAAAAGGGCACCAAAACAATTTTTGCCAATTGCATTTTGGTAGGTGCCATTACCAGCCCATTGTCGCACTTTGCTTTGTTTACCCGAATTAACCGAGCCAAAACGCTTAGCATTTTATGGTGCCATTGCGCATTAAAAAATATAGTTGCGCTCACTATCATTATGTATGGAAACATGCCTATAGGAAACAACACACGAGTAAGCACATGAAAGACCACTACGGCCAAAAATGCCCACGGTCTGGTTCTTTTATAGAGCAAAAGAAAGGGGATGGTTAAATCGTACAGTGCCCCAAGCCAGCTAAAGGTATAGTGAGCCCACTCTTGCTGTAGCCACTGCCCCAAAAAAGGAATATCGAATTTGGAGGGCAGCCAAATTTTAAGCGGCATGGCATGAATTAGCCAATCGCTATTGAGCTTGGCCAATCCTGCATAGAAATAAACTATGCCGAGCAATAATTTCACGGAGTCTAAACTCCACTGAGGCACATACTGCACCGGTTTTGCATAACCCAGCCGAACATCGAGCGAGAAATACCTGTGTGCCGGCAGGAAAATCATGAGAAAAGAAAGAAGACTGATGAAGTAGTAGTGGTTGAGATAGGTGGTT
The DNA here is from genome assembly GCF_014653175.1 of Roseivirga thermotolerans. Taxonomy (GTDB): domain Bacteria; phylum Bacteroidota; class Bacteroidia; order Cytophagales; family Cyclobacteriaceae; genus Roseivirga; species Roseivirga thermotolerans. The sequence goes on along the minus strand of NZ_BNAG01000001.1, from coordinate 1,268,687 downwards.
TTGTCCATGAGCTCTATGTAAGTAAAGCTCAGAAAGAAGGTAATGATGGCTAACCTATAGCGATAACCTGCCGCAACGGCAAGGGCTGCCATTGCGCAAAGAGCAAAAAGCAGGTAGGTATAACTGCCAAGTGGTTTCACAAATTCAAAACCATAATAAGAGAAGAAAAAACGCGGCTGAATGTATAGCTTATCAATCCAACCATAGCTCCAAAACCTCACAATGCTCAGAAACATCATGACACCAAAGAAAATGCGAAAGACTGCCAATGGGGCAGCCTCTGCATTTTTATCGATATAGCCTTGGAATCGGGAAAGCATTAATCTCCGTCTGCATCCACAAAATCTACCTGAATACTCAATGCCTGGAACATGTCTACCTTCAAAAGCACCACAACCTTCTGAAGTTCATCGTAGGTTTCGAGCATAGACACATTGTTATCATCTATTTGAGCTGCAAAATCGCTGTTGAGCATTTCGGCTTTTTGCCGGGCCAAGTTCAGTTGCGAATTGATCAGCGCACTTAAATCTTCACCTTCTTTTATGGTGTTCAGATAGTCAAGATAGTGTGCGAAACTTTTGCCCGTGTTGGAGCTGCCCGTACCATTAAAAAAGTCTTGTACAGCATCGAGCGATTCCAAAAAGAGCAATTTACTTTTTCCACTAAAACGAGCCTCCACTTTTTCAGGTAGTCGCGATGTTGAAAAGACTCCGGCAGGGATTCCCACTTTACCGGCCCTCAGGCTCTTCTCGTAGTAGAACATAAAATCATTGGCTAGTTTATTGAGCGAACTGGTAGCCGAAGAACCATTGTTGGCCACAAAAGTATCCCGATAACCTGAGGTCCAATGATTGAGTACTTCTGAGGCCAGATTATGCAGTCTTTCTACTAACTGTTGAAGATACTCCTTGTGTGCCGGAGTACTAAGAATGGCCACCGTGCCTTCATCGGTGTCGGCCTTACCATAAAGCAGATAATCCAGGGCAGGAAACCCTTGTTCATCGTTGGTAGAGGGCAACTCCAAGTTGTAGCTACCCGTGTTTATGTTTTCATCGATTTTTTGAATATCGGCCGGATAAATGTTAGTGAAGTTCCTCAATGACACCGATTCCGCTTTGCCAATCTCGAACATGCTCACTCGTTGCCAGTCCAGGTAGGCTTCCAGCCAGGCCTCTCTCACATCGGCCAACAGATCTGCAGAAGATGTCTGGCCAAAAGTGGTAATCGCAGCCTTTAAATCAGTCAGGCTTTCCACATAGTCCTGATAGTTGGGAATGATGATGTTGTCCGCCCAGTTCACCAGAATTTCAGACCGATCGAAATCATCAATAGGTTCTTCCGTACTGGGGTCTGAATCTGAACAGGCCACTGCACCCATCAGCATGAAAACCCATAACGTCCACAGTTTCTTCACTCCTCTCACTACCATCTTCGCTTTTATATTTATGTGATTAGTTTCCTGCCTGAGCTACCGTAAAGTCAAACTTTGCGGCTATTTGGCCCGATACATTATCCAGTGTGGTTGCATCTACATCCCAGAAACCGTTGGTAGAACCATATACGGCCTGAATAAACCCATCTACCTCGGCCTTGGTAAAGTAAGGCATGTCTCCCTGAGGCTGACGTGTGAACCTCAAGCTGTACAGGAACCCGAAACCTTCGGAAAGGTCGTGAAACGCGGTACCATAGGCTGGAGGATCTTGAGCCAACGCATTTTTACCCTGCTGAAGATAGTATATGGCTCTAATGGCAATTACTTCTGAAAGTTTTTGCCGAACAATGGCCGCCTGTGCATCTCTTACCTCATACTCACCAGCCACTATTGCGGCACGGCCCAGCTTAAGAGCATCGTATACCTCTTGTGCTATACCGGCAAAATCAGGATCGCCTTCCACTCTGCCCAGGTACTTGTTCAAAAAGGCATCGGAAGAACCGATAGTGGCTACAGGATCGGCAGCATTGGCAGCTGTACCAAACAAATAACCATAGGCTTCATCCCACTTATGTTCCATAGTGGTATACATCTTCCCTTCAACCAATACTTCATTGTCATTGTTTGCACGGTTATCGGCTTCATCTAACACAGAAACCGACAAGTAATTGTTAAGCATTTGATCGAGCATAAGGGCACCGATAAGTCCCTTATTTACGGCCTGATCATATTCAAGACCTTTGCCATTCACGTAACGAGTGGATGAACCATCGGCCAATTGACCGGGATTGCCCGGAGTGGCTATTTGATTTTCTGCAGGAAACACCTCCGACACCTGCGCACTGATCCAGCCTTCAAAGTCGGCTTTGATTTGAGCAGCCTCGGTGGCGTTGGTAAAGAAATAGTCTTTAGATGCCCCCGTTTTACTTCTTACGCTTTTGGTAGAAGCATTTAGGTCTGCATTGCTGAAAGGATTGGCATCTCCACCATTGGCCGTTTCGTTTCTGAACATTTCCAACAACAACGCTTCTGTGCTATTGTCAAAATCTTTCATGGCACTTACCAATTCAGTGGCCATTTGTATTCGGGTAGTTTGTCCACTAAATGAAACCGTTGACTGTCCATTCCTCTCAAATGTATATGTGGCAGGAGCCTCAACAGTTGGCAGGGTATCATCACTATCGCTGCAAGCAGCTACGGTTAAAATCACTGTCAATAGGCCTAAACCATACAATCTTCTCAATCCTTTCATCTCTATTCTTATTTAGATTAATTCTAAAGAGTCGCAAATATATAGGGCGACTTTCACATAGACAATCATTAGTTGCAGTAAAATGAAGATGTAAGGTTTGAGGAGGGTTTAAAACAAAAGCCCCGCTTTTCAGCAGGGCTTCTGTACCAGAGGCGGGACTTGAACCCGCACGACCAAAAGGTCACAAGATTTTAAGTCTTGCGTGTCTACCAATTCCACCACTCCGGCTTCAACTACATGGTAGTTGTAATATTCTTAATATACTCTCTGCCCACTCCGGACTTTGAATAGTCAAATGCCACAGGCCTTAAACTAAAAAAGCGTGTCAAACACGCTTTTTAGCCTCAGAGCGAGAGACGGGATTCGAACCCGCGACCCCGACCTTGGCAAGGTCGTGCTCTACCAACTGAGCTACTCTCGCTTATTATTTCAATCCACTGAACCGCTCTTCTCGCGATTGGGAGTGCAAATTTAACCAAGGGTTATGAATATGCAACGGCTATCTCAAAAAAAATTATTTTTTCAACTTACCCTTTATCTCGTTCAGCTTCAACAAGGCTTCTACTGGCGAAATGGTATTGATATCTGTTTGCTCCAGAATCTCTTTAATCTCCGTAAATGCCGGGTCAGCCTCAAAAAGTGTCATTTGATAATTGTTCTTAGGAATGGATTTAATCTTCTCGTCACTCTTATTCCGAATCTTATCCTTTTCTAGGTGTTGCATGATTTCTGCTGCCCGAATGACCACCTGATTGGGCATTCCGGCCATCTGGGCTACATGTATACCAAAACTATGTTCGCTACCTCCACGCTTAAGTTTTCTCATGAAGATTACCTTATCGCCCACTTCTTTTACAGAAACATTGTAATTCTTAATGGCCGGAAAGTCTTCCTCTAATTGGTTCAGCTCATGGTAGTGTGTGGCGAAAAGAGTTTTGGGTTTGAACTTTTTATGGTTATGCAAATATTCCACTATTGACCATGCAATGGATATACCATCGTATGTGCTGGTTCCACGCCCAATCTCATCCATGAGCACCAGCGACCTGTTAGAAAGGTTGTTAAGTATGCTGGCTGTTTCGGTCATTTCTACCATAAAGGTAGATTCCCCTTTAGAAAGGTTGTCGCTGGCTCCCACCCGCGTGAATACCTTATCGGTAATACCCAGGTTGGCCTTGCTGGCCGGCACATAACTCCCCATTTGAGCCATAAGTACAATTAAGGCGGTTTGCCTAAGCAAAGCGGACTTACCCGCCATATTGGGCCCGGTGATAATCAAAATTTGATGATTATGATCATCCAGAGAAACATCGTTAGGCACATAGCTTTCTCCCACGGGTAATTGCTGCTCAATAACAGGGTGACGTCCTTCGTGAATATCAATCACCATTTTATCACTCATTTCGGGGCGGCAATAGTTGTTTTGACGGGCCACTATAGCAAATGAAATGAGACAATCTAATGTGGCAATAAAGCGTGCATTTTGTTGAATCTGCCCTACATAGTCTCCGGCAAAAGCAACCAGTTCCTGAAAAAGGCGTTGTTCAATGACTTTGTACTGGTCTTCTGCGGTAATAATTTTTTCCTCATAGGTTTTCAGCTCTTCGGTAATGTACCGTTCAGCGTTCACCAGTGTTTGCTTGCGAATCCACCCTTCCGGCACTTTACTTTTGTGAGTATTGCTCACCTCCAGGTAATAGCCAAATACCTTATTGTAAGCAATCTTCAATGAGCTTATTCCCGTGTTTTCTATTTCTCTTTGCTGAATCTGGATGAGATAGTCTTTTCCGCTGAAAGCTATTTTGCGTAGTTCATCAAGCTCTTTGTCTATTCCTTCTTTAATAATACCTCCCTGATGCATGAGCATGGGGGCATCATCTTTTACCTCGGCCACAATTCTATCTACCAGTTTTTGGCAGGGCTGAAGTTGGTCGGCCAGACGCTCCAACGATTTCACTCCTGTGTTTTCCAAATAGGCCTTGATAGGAGCTATGTTCTCCAACGACTTACGCAACTGCAGCATTTCGCGCGGATTGATGCGTCCAACCGCTACTTTGGAAATCAGCCGCTCCAAATCGTTGATTTGCTCAAGGTGTTCAGCTATTTGGTCGCGCAGTTCCGGATTTTCATAAAATGCATCGACCACCGAGAGACGTTCTTCAATTCTGTTGCGCTCTTTGAGAGGCAAAACCAGCCACCGCTTCATGAGCCTTCCCCCCATGGGGGTAAGGGTATGATCCAGAATATCAATCAGCGGTACTCCTCCCTGATGTTGCGGATGTATGAGTTCCAGATTGCGAATGGTGAACTTATCCAGCCATACATATTTGTCTTCCTCTATGCGGCTAATGTTGGCAATGTGGCTTACCTCTTTGTGTTCTGTATCTTCCAAATAGTGTAAGATGCCTCCTGCAGCCACAATACCCAACTGCATTTCTTCAATTCCATAGCCTTTCAGGTTATTAGTGCCAAAGTGGTTGGTTAGCTTTTCATAGCCGTAATCGAAGGCATATACCCAGTCGTCTATAGTATAGGTATTGTAGTCGTCCCGGAAGTGAGCCTCAAACTGGGTTCTTTGATTTTTGGCATAAATAAACTCTGAAGGCATAAGGCCCTGAACCAGTTTATCGATGTATCCGGCACTTCCTTCAGCGGTTAGAAACTCTCCTGTAGAAAGATCGAGAAAAGCGGCACCCACCTGGTCTTTTCCAAAAAACAAGGAGCATAAATAATTATTGCGCTTTTGCTCCAACACATTGTCATTGAAGGATAGCCCCGGGGTTACTAACTCTGTTACGCCACGCTTTACTATGCCTTTTACTGATTTGGGGTCTTCTAGCTGATCGCAGATAGCTACCCGATTGCCGGCTCTCACCAGCTTTGGAAGGTACGTGTCGAGGGAGTGATGTGGAAACCCGGCCAATTCAATATGGCTGGCCGCACCGTTGGCTCTTTTAGTGAGTACAATATCAAGCACCTTACTGGCCTTTACGGCATCTTCTCCAAAGGTCTCATAGAAATCTCCCACCCTAAACAATAGCAGTGCACCCGGATACTTCGCCTTAATGGCATTGTATTGTTTCATCAACGGTGTTTCCTTAGCAGATTTGGATGAAGCCATAGGGTAAGAAATGCTTATGTGGTTGACTTTTTGAAAACTCAAAAATAGAAAATTCCCTCTGCCTTACTAGGGCTCAGTCTACTCATTTGCCAACAGTTTCCTGTACAGTTCGCTTTCCGCCTCAATTTCTTTTTCAAAATGAAAGAGAAATTCTCTCAATGATAGAAAAACAAAGGAATACGAAAATTTTACACACTGAATATCAATTACTTACGTCAATGGCATCAGTTTGGAAATAAGACTGGCACAACAATTTGAAACTAAAAACCCAAAACGATGAAAACTATTAAAACATTAATTGCAGCACTTATTGTCACCACAGGTTTTGTCTTGACGAGTTGCGATGACAATGATAATGAAATGAGTGGAACTGGTTCGGCCAGTTTTGAAGCTACAGATGCAGCAGTAGATGCTGAGAATATTTCAGGTGTTTACCTTTCGGTAGATGAACTTCAGGTAATTGCCAATGGAAAAGTAAAAAACACAATTACTTTCGAAGAGCCTGAAACGTTCGACTTAATGGCTTATCAGAACGGGCAAACCAAATTCTTAGGACAGACTGACTTGGATGCCGGAAGCTATGATGAGGTACGACTAATTTTGAACAGCACCTCTCAAGCCTGGGTAGAGTTTACTGACAATACCACCAAGCAGATTTCTGTGCCTAGCGGATCAACTTCAGGTTACAAAATCTTTGGAGACTTTGAAGTATTGGCCAACGGACTTTCTGAAATTGTATTGGACGTTGACCTTAGAAAAGCTTTGGTTAAAGAAGGAAATGGCGACTTTAAGCTAAGACCTACTGCCAGACTAGTATCTAAAGCCAATGCCGGTTCAATTCAGGGTAAAGTAGATATGGACGACATGCAGGATGCTGACAAAGTAGTGGTATATGCCTACCTTGAAGGAACCTACAACGAGGCTGAGCAAAATGAACCAGCTGAAGGTAGAACCAGATTTGAAGGATCTATTAACAGTGCAGTAGCCACTGCCACCGGTAACTTTACGCTGGCCTTTATGCCAGAAGGTAAGTACGAGCTGATTGTAGCTAAGTACAAAGAAAACCAGTTGAACAACGAGGTAGAGTTTGAATCGTCTACCAAAGTAGAAGTTGAGATCAACGGTAGTGTAATGTCGGCCTTCAATGTAAAAGCCCGATCAGTTACCAGCCTGTTAATTGACATATTCTAATGCATAGAACATAAACCCAAAAGACCCTGCTCAGTCAGGGTCTTTTTTTCACTAGTCGATAACAATAGTTCAGGCCAGGAGTTAAATAAGTTACAAACGTCACTTTTTAATTAAAAGACCTTCTACTTATTTAGCCTCTTATGAAAATTATTGAGAGAAGGACACTCGCCTGGATTGTTAATATCGCGCTTCCCGTAACTACGGTAGTGGTTCTCTTTATGGGTTATAAAGCCTATACTAAACTCAACACCATGGTAGATACACTGGAAGAGAGTGCCAAGCCCAATTATAATTTGATTACCCTGAACGAGTTGTCCTTCTACATCAATGAAATGGAAAGAAACATAGATGCCTACAGAGTGGACTCCCGATCGAATCATATGAGATCGTTCAACACCGCGCTCGATGAGAGCCTATACCTTATAGACTCTTTAAAAGAAACCATAGACGACAACAGAGTCGTAGGCCTTTATGATTCCCTATCCAGCCTGCTAGGTCAGTGGGCCAAGGTGCAAACCCAAATAGGGGCACTAAACTCAGATATTCTTGAGAGTACTTTAGATGACCTAACCCAGAAAATTGCACAACTACCCGAAACATTGGCCGAAGATGACACGGCCACCATACCCGAAGAAAAGAAACGTTTCTTGGGCAGAATTTTTGGCAGGAAAAAAAATCAACAAGATACTACCACACGTCCTAGCCAATCGGAACGTTTGCAAAAAGAAATTTTAGCTGAACTATCCAATGCCAAGTCTCAAAGCAGCCGCGAGGGCGATGCCCTCAAAAACAGACTGGCCAATCTCAGCCAGGAGTCGGCTCAGCTACAGAATGAAATTGTTTCGCTCATTAACAATCTGGAAGCCATAGAAGTAGAGAAAGACCAACAAAACGTGAAAAATGTGGAGCTTCTGGCTAAAGCCACCAACCAGGAAATTGTAGTTTTTTCGGCACTCACTAGCATTCTTTTGCTCATTACCATTGTAACCCAAGTAAACTACCTGGCCAGAAACAGAAAATACCAACAGGCCTTACGATCGGCCAAGCGCAATGCCGAAGAGTTAGCGCATGCCAAGGAGCGCTTTCTGGCCAATATGAGCCATGAAATAAGAACCCCAATGAATGCCATTGCCGGCTTCACCAATCAGCTTCTTAAATCGAATATGTCGCCCGAGCAACGCGATCAGCTAGAGGTAGTAAAAAACTCTTCAGACCACCTCATTCACCTGCTCAATGATATACTGGACCTATCTAAACTCCAGGCCAATAAAGTTGAGTTAGAAAAAGAACTCTTCGATGTTCGAGCTACTCTGCTGGAAGTAATCCGCATTTTCGAAGACAAAGCATCGGCCAAAGGCCTCAAACTAAAATCTGAGTTTGAAGGAGTACCCAAATATGTGAATGGTGACCCTCACCGATTACGGCAAATGATTACCAACCTGGTACACAATGCCATAAAATACACTGACAGTGGTTCTATTACCCTAAGCACCTCGATCCAACAAAAGACCGACAAGCAGGTGACCCTTAAAATTAGCGTGAAAGATACCGGTGTGGGCATACCAAAAGAAAAACAGCAGAAAATATTTGAAGAATTTGAACAGGCCCAGGCAAGCGACCAAAGACAGGGCACCGGGCTAGGGCTGGCCATTACCAGTATGCTCGTTAACCTGCATGGCGGCAGTATAGACATCGATAGCGAGGTAGACGAAGGCACTGAAATGATTCTTTACCTTCCTTATGAAATTGGCGAGGCTCTGACTCCCAAAAAAGATAAGGCCAAAACACCGCAAATACACCTGAAGCAATTAACTATACTCATAGCAGACGATGAGCCCTTCAACTTAAAACTACTCGAAGCGGTATTCAAGAGTCATGAGGTAGAGCTTACTTTGGCCAATGACGGGCAGTCGGCTTTAGAAGCCTTACTTTCGCAGCCTTTTGATATTGCCATACTCGATGTGAAAATGCCGGGCATGAGCGGTTTTGAAGTGGTGGAACAGCTTCGCAAAAATGATGGCCCCAACCAAAAAACACCAACCCTGGCGCTTACCGCCACTATTTCTGACCAAGAGCGCCTAATGAGTAAAAAAATTGGTTTCGACCATATTATGCGTAAGCCATTCGATGAAGCCGAGTTTCTTGAAGCCGTACACCAACTTACTGCTCAAAAAACCAAAACCCGTAACGGCATTCAGCATTCACAGCATATGAACGGACAAAGTCTTTATGATCTTAGCACCTTAAAAAGCATTGGAGACAAAGATTTTGTAACCGAAATGGTGAATACTTTTAAAATTAGCGCTGCCAAAAGCATCAGAAACCTATACAAAGCCGTAGACCTCAAAATAAGGTCGAGCATTAAAGAAGAGGCCCATAAAATGCTTCCGCCTGCCCGACACCTCAGTGCCAACAGCCTGGTGTCATCTATAGAAAAACTACAGCGCATGGCAGAGCAGGCTAGCTTCGAAGAAATCAATGAGCAGATTAAAATTGTAGAAGAAATCTACTCGCAGATAAAAAAAGACTTAGAAAGCCAGGTTTAAGACCTTACTTTTAACTACTAACTTTTTAGCGATGAACAGCAGTTCTTATTCCATTTATGTTGTCGATGATGACGATTGGTACAGGAAACTTTTGGTATACACCCTGGAGCTTAACCCCGATTTTAAGGTAACAGCTTTTGAAGATGGCACCACGCTACTGAAAGCCGTAAAGAAAGAGCGGCCCGAAGTACTTACGCTAGACTATCGCCTGCCCGATATTAATGGAGAAGACCTCCTCAAGCAGGTGCTTAGCATTTCTCCTCACACCAAAGTGATCGTAATTAGTGAGCAGAGCGAAATTGAAACGGCCGTCAGCCTGCTCAAATCGGGAGCCTTCGATTACATTACCAAAACCAAAGACATTAAAGAGAGACTTCACAATGTGATTAAACACATTCGGGAACGCTCCGACCTGGAAGAGCGCATTGAAGAACTTCAGACAGAAGTACAGGGTAAATACGACTTTCAGAAATCAATAATAGGGCAAAGCGAACCCCTAAAGAAAGTCTTCCACCTGCTTCAAAAAGCTACCTCTACCAATATTTCAGTAATTATTAATGGAGAAACCGGTACCGGTAAAGAAGTAATAGCCAAGGCTATTCACTACAATTCAGACCGTAAAAACAATCCTTTTGTGGCGGTAAATATGAGTGCCATTCCAAAAGAACTGGCAGAAAGTGAGCTATTTGGTCACGAGAAAGGAGCCTTTACAGGAGCCGCCAGCCGACACATAGGTAAATTCGAACAGGCCAAGGGAGGAACCCTTTTTCTTGATGAAATGGGCGAAATGGATAAAACCCTTCAGGCCAAAATACTTCGGGCACTGCAGGAACGCGAAATTGTACGTGTGGGTGGCAAAGACACCATTAAAATTGATTGCCGCATAATTGCCGCTACTCACCGCGACCTGCTGAGCGAAGTAAAAGAAGGCAACTTTAGAGAAGATCTTTACTTCAGATTGTTTGGACTTACCATTAACCTGCCTCCATTGCGCGAACGAGGCAAAGACATTTTATTGCTGGCCAAGCACTTTATTAAGGCCTTCTGTAAGGAAAATAATATGGCTGAAAAGAAGCTCTCCTCTGAAGCTAGCAAAAAGCTTATGGGTTATGGCTACCCCGGCAACATTCGCGAACTAAAATCGGTAGTAGAGCTTTCGGTAGTAATGGCCGAAGGCGACACCATTCAGGCTGAAGACATTTCTTTCGGAACAAAAGATATCATTGCCGAATTCTCCGGTGAAGAAATGACCCTGAAAGAGTACAACCTCAAAATTGTAAAGCACTACCTACAAACCTATGATGACGACATTAAGCTAGTCGCTCAAAAACTAGACATAGGACAATCCACCATCTACCGTATGCTCAAGGAGATGTAATCTCAAAAATTTTGTCAAACTGATAAAAAGCCTCTCAAAAGTAGAGGCTTTTTTATTTATTACCATCATTAACTACTGTAAATCAGTTAGTTACATTGGTTTCTATTGTTGGTTTCATTTTGGCATAATCAAAGGCAAATGAATGAGCGCACTGGCGCAAAACCAAAACAAAACCGAAATACTCAACAGCCTCAGGCCTCATTCAACCAAATGAACTAAAAACATAAAACCATGAAAAAATCAACATTAACCATACTTGGAATTGCCGTGATGATCATGGCACTAGTAAGTACAACCAATAAACTCAATGCCGCTACCGACCCACAACCTGAAGACTCTGTGATATACCGAGACCCCATGTTGCAAGTAGCCAATAACTACGGCATCAACGCACTGGGTATTAGAGCCGTGGGTACTACCGGGCTCACCTACAAGCATTTTAATGCAAAAGGAAATGCCTTCGAGGCCATTCTTGGATTTGGCAACAACTCGTTCAGCATTACCGGTTTGGCCGAAAAATATGCAGCGCCATTCGACTCTGACTACCTGGAGCTTTACTACGGTTTTGGTGGCCATGCTGTCTTCCAATCCGATTCAAACCTCGGGGTAGATCGCAACCGGTTTGACGATGCAGATGATGCCTTTGGCCTGGGGGTAGATTTTATTTTGGGCCTTGAGTTGATGATTCCTCAAACTCCGCTGGCCTTGAGCTTAGACATTAAGCCATTCTTTGAGGTGGCCACTACGGGCAATGCCTACTTTGGAATTGACCCCGGATTTGGAGTAAAAGTATTCTTCTAGAATAAACCATAAAACCGCATAACCATGAAAAAGACAATGTTAAACAAAATAAAACTGCCCATGGCACTGATGCTCTCCGGAGCTGTGGTGCTCAGCAGTTGTAGCAAGAAGAAAGATGAGCAAATTGCTCAGCAGTCTAGCCAGATAGAAACTATTCAGCAAGAACTAGCTGAGAGGGACTCAACATACAATGAGTTGATTGGAATGCTTAACAAAGCAGAGGAGCAAGTAGCTGAAATTTCAAGGAGAGAAAACCTGGTGGTGAGTACTTCCGGTGAAGAAGGAAAAAAGAAGGAGGGCCAACTGCTAGAAGAATTACAGCTAATTGACGAACTGGTAAAGGAGTCGAATGCCTCTATTCAGAACCTGAAAGCTCAGTTAAAAAAGAGCAATGTGCAACTCAATGCCTTCCAGAACAGGATCGATAAGCTCTCTGACATGCTCGATGTTCAGAAAGAAACCATTACGCAGTTGAGAGCCGAAGTAGCCAGCAAAAATCAACAGATTGAGCTGATCTCTTCTAAGTACGACTCTATACAGATTCAAACGGTAGACCAAAAACAGCTTATTGCTGAGCAAACCAGAGAAATTGAATTGCTCAATGACACCAACAACAAGCTTAACAAAGTGCACTACGCAGTAGGCACATTCAAAGAGCTAAAAGAAAAAGGGCTTGTTGATAAAGAAGGAGGCTTCTTATGGATTGGCCGAACCATTGACTTAAAGGCCACAGCCAACACAGAAGACTTTGTTGAAACTGACATAAGAGAGTTTTCTGAGCTCAAAATAGATGCTTCCAAATTTGAACTGGTAACCGAACACCCTAAGGATTCCTACACCATTGTGCAGGATGAAATCAACGAAAACGTAAAATACCTGAAGGTGACAGACGCCAAAAAATTCTGGGAAATTTCGAATTACCTGGTAGTTACTACCAAAGGATAATTCCTCAACAATAGATCGGTGCCGACCCGGTCATTACGGGTCGGCACTCACCTAAAACAACCCAAAACATAACAACCATGAAAACGCGAAATATTTTATTGATAGTACCCATGTTGCTCCTTACCATCGGTTTAAAAGCCCAGGGAGGCTTTGTTATAGGAGCGAACATGTCTAACCTATACATAGATAATGTAGACGATGAAAATGCCAAAATAGGTTTGAACCTGGGCCTTTACAATCGCTGGGATTTAGCCGGCAATGTGGGCATTAGACACGAGTTGCTCTACAGCCAGAAAGGGGCATCGGCCTATTACAACAACTTCTTTCAGGGAAGTGGCACTTATAGGTTCAACCTCAACTACATTAAACTTCCCGTCATGCTATCGGCCAAAGCCGGCTCGCTAGACCTCCATGCCGGACCCTACATTGCCGCCCTCATTAGTGCCAATGTAAAAGATGTAGACAGCAACGGCAACATCAACCAAATCACGGAATTAGACAGGGACGATTTCAATACACTCGACTATGGTGCCGCGCTAGGACTGGCCTACACCTTTAACGGAGGCCATATATCGCTAAGGTACAACTATGGTATGAGAGAAATTGGTCGTAGCGGCTCCTTTGCAGGAGAAGCCACTGAAGATGCTAAAAACTCTGCATTAACGCTGAGTTTAGGTTTAGGTTTTAAGTAGACAAGCACAGGAGGCAACAGCCGCCTACGGTGGCGCTGCCTCCACCTTAACGGGGTAAGCCGGGCGCTTTTGTGCAACACTAACCATAACCCAAACCACCAACAACCAACCCTTAACCCCAGTTTCATCACATTCCGAAAACGGAAATCGTAGTGAATTTTTTTGAACCCTTTAAATAAAAGCAAGATGAAACAAACAATGAAAGTAGGCATGGTACTGCTAGGCGCCCTTACCATAGCCATGTGGTTCGGAATATCTTCCGTATCCAAAAAAAAAGAAGTGCTCACCAACCAATACACCGAACTGGAGGCGGAAATAATGCAGAAAGAATTGGCATTTAACGACATCCTGACCCTCTATGATAAGGTGGAAGGACAGATAGGTGATATCCTGGAGAGAGAAAGGCTTGTTCAGCAGCACAATGCCGACCAGCTCGATAAGCGCAATCCGCAAAAAATCTTTAAGCAGATTAGCATGATTGATGACCTTATCTTTCGGTCGAAGCAAGACTTACGCCAGCTCGAGGATGAAGCCAAAAGTGCTAACCTAAAACTAGGGCTTTTTGAAAAACGAATTGCAGGCCTGCAAGCCGAACTCAGCACACGTTCTGAAACAATAGCTTCGCTAAAAGAAGAGCTCAGTAAAAAAGATGAGTCGCTTGCAAAACTTATTGTTGAGCAAGATTCACTCCACAGCACTATACACGCCCAGTTGGAAAACCTTGAACAGCGATCGTTAGAGGTAAAGCAGCTCACCGCTCAAAACAATGAGCTCAACAAAAGCTACCTCGCCATTGGCACATACGAAGACCTAAAAGCCAAAGGAGTAGTAATGAAAGAAGGTGGTTTTCTGGGCTTATTTGGCAAGGCCTGGAAACTTCAGGAAGAAGCCGATGAAGCTGCCTTTATGACCGTGGACCGGAGAAACCTGCAACGCCTTAGAATTGAAGCCTCTATGCTCGACCTGGTGAGCAGCCATCCGGAAGGATCTTACCAAATACTGCCGGGAGAATCTGAAGCCGAAAAGGTATTGGAGATTACCGATCCTGAGCGCTTCTGGAAGGTTAGCAAATACCTGGTGATATCAAAGAAAATTTGAGTTGTTGGTTGGTGTTGATCCCGAAACCCTTTTCGGGACACGAAGCCCGGCTGGAGAGTCGGGCTTCTCCTATTGATAGGGTAAGTCTGGCTCTCCTGGGCTCCAAAATCTTTTCTATTTTTGAATCATGCGAAAAATCAGTAACGAGGAGCTCAACAGACCCGATATAGAAACCTTTAGAGAACTACCCAAACACCCCATAGTTTTGGTTTTGGACAACCTCAGAAGCATGCACAATGTGGGGTCTGCTTTTCGCACGGCCGATGCTTTTGCTATTGAGGCCATCTATCTCTGTGGAATTACCGCCCAACCACCACACCGCGAAATCCATAAAACGGCACTGGGAGCTACTGATTCGGTAGAGTGGAAATACTTTGGCTCCACCAATGAGGCTTGTGAAGATTTGAGAAAAGCGGGCTATCGCATTGCAGCCGTTGAGCAGGCAGATCAAAGTATTCTGCTAAATGAGTTTAACCCTCTGCCTGACGAAAAGCTAGCTCTTGTTTTTGGCAATGAGGTATTTGGTGTAGAAGAAAGCATTGTTAAATCGGCCGATTTGTGTTTAGAAATCCCTCAGTTCGGCACTAAACATTCCATAAATGTAAGCGTTAGTATTGGGGTGGTTTTGTGGGACATCCTCAGCAAAGTAAGGCGAGCCTGACCCCCAAGCAAAAGTGCTTGTATTGACTGCTCATAACATTACCGTATTTATATGCTATAATTGGCTACATAACACTAACCCATTATGAAAGACATTAACAACAAAGGAAGAGTAAACCGGTTTAAGTATCTGCTCTATTTCTACGGGCTTTTTGTGCTCTTCATGTTTGTTTACACTTTTATTATAGCTCCTGATTTACCACGACTCATTTTACTTGCCGCATTTGCTCCATTGTTTGGCTTTATGTCTTCATTTGTCAATTGGCCCGTATATGTGCATGCTACAGAAGCCGATGGCGGAGTGGTTATTAATACGCAAAAGCTCTTTTCCAAAAAAAGAAACTCGCTGGTGGTTACCAAATACAACTTCGATAGCTACTTTGAAACAGACCATCTTCACATTGGCCTCAACGTGCTTGATGAGGAGGAGAAACTTAGAAAGCACAGAATAAAAGTGAGTTGGCTACGACTCAAAGACCTGCGTGCTTTAGAAGAAAAACTGAAAGAGATTAATCCCTATGCCCCGGTAAAATAGCCTCTGGCATTCCTGTATACTCCCTAATTAAAAGGGCAGCTTCCCTAGGTCTATATTGCCTCCGGTAAGAATGACGCCCACTTTTTGACCTTCGAACAGTTCTTTATTTTTTAAGATGGCGGCAAAAGGAACTGCACAAGAGGGCTCAATGACAATTTTCATTCGCTCCCAAATCATCCGCATTGCATCAATTATTTCTGAATCAGAAACCACCAATATCTGCTTTACAAGAGGCCTAATTATCTCAAAATTCTTGTCTCCCATAGTAGCCAGAAGTCCATCGGCAATACTTTTCGGTGCGTCAATTCTCACAAGCTCTCCCTTTTGCATAGAAAGATACGTATCGTTTGCTCCCTCCGGTTCACCGGCCAATACTTCTACCTTGTCATTCAGGTAGTGCGCAGTCAATGCGGTTCCGGCCAGCAGGCCTCCTCCACCAACCGGGGTTATTAAGGTGTTCAATTCGGGCAATTCTTCCAGAAGCTCTTTGGCACAAGTGGCCTGCCCTTCAATAACCTTAAAGTCGTTGTATGGCGAAATAAATACGGCTCCTGTTTCTTTCTGAATTCGTGCAGAAGTTTCTTCGCGCGATGCCTGAGTAGGCTCGCAAAGTGTAATATGAGCTCCATAGCCTTCTACAGCCGCAATTTTTACCTGCGGAGCGGTTTTGGGCATAACAATGTAAGCTGGTACACCGGCCATTTTCGCTGCCAAAGCAATGGCTTGGGCATGATTGCCCGAACTGTGCGTGACAACCCCCCTGGAACGTTGTTCTTTGGGTAGTGAAAAAACAGCGTTTATCCCTCCTCGTGCTTTAAAGGCACCTATTTTCTGAAAGTTCTCACATTTAAAATAAAGCTCTGCACCTACTATAGTGTTAATACTTTCTGAGCTGAGCACCGGTGTACGGTGAATATAGGGCTTAACCCGCTCATGGGCCTGCTCAATATCTTGCCACGATACATTAAATGTTGCCATGCTAGTGTGCTATTAACCAGTTTTCTCCTACGCCTACCTCAACATCCATAGGAACCTCTAAGGTCATAGCGTTTTTCATAAGTTCTGGTATTCGCTCTTTCATTAAGTCAAGCTCGCTTTTGTGAACATCAAATACCAGTTCATCGTGCACCTGCATAATCATTTTAGATTTCAGCTTTTCTTCTTTCATCCATGAATGAATATTAATCATGGCAATTTTAATCATATCGGCTGCACTCCCTTGTATGGGCGCGTTAATAGCATTTCTTTCGGCATGGCCCCTAACCGTCATATTCTTTGAATGAATGTCGCGGAGATACCTTCTTCTGCCTAAAATGGTTTCTACGTACGTATACTCTCTGGCCTTATTCACTTGGGCATCCATATATTCCTTTACTCCCGGAAATTCATTGAAATAAGCGGTAATAATTTCCTGAGCTTCTGTACGGGATATGCCAATGTTTTGTGCCAAACCAAAGGCTGAAATACCATATATGAGCCCGAAGTTTACTTCTTTGGCCTTTCTACGCATGTCTCGGTCTACCTCCTCTAGTGGCACACCAAAAACTTTACTGGCGGTGGTTGCATGAATATCTTTTCCTGACCTAAAGGCTTCGATCATGCTCTTATCTTTCGCAAATGCGGCCACAATTCTAAGTTCAATCTGCGAGTAGTCGGCCGCCATTAGTACATGGTCTTGCGAACGAGGAATAAATGCCTTTCGTATTTCCCTTCCTTTTTCTGTACGGATGGGGATATTTTGCAAGTTGGGGTTGTTGGAGCTTAGCCTTCCGGTGGCCGCCACGGCTTGTCGATAGTCGGTATGGACAAGACCATCTACCGGACTAATCATATTAGGAAGAGCGTCTACATAGGTAGACTTTAGCTTCTGATATTCTCTAAATTCAAGAATCCTACGGGCAATATCGTGTTCTACAGCCAGTTTGGAAAGTATATCTTCGCCAGTGGCATATTGTCCTGTTTTGGTTTTCTTGGGCTTTTCAACCAACTGAAGTTTTTCGAATAACACCACACCCAACTGCTTGGGAGAAGCTACATTGAATTCTTCCCCGGCCATTTCGAAAATTTCTTTTTGAGCGATGGCACTGGCTTCTTCCAGCTCTTTAGACATAGCAGCAAGGGCCTCCGTGTCTATTTTCACACCATTATATTCTACCTCGGCCAACACATGCATGAGAGGCATTTCTACTTCATCGAACAGCTTTTGTAGTTGCCCCTCGCTTAGGCCGGGAGCGAGTTTATGTTTAAGCTGTAGGGTTATGTCTGCATCTTCTGCCGCATACTCCACCACCTTATGAACAGCTACATCTTTCATATTACCCTGTTTCACACCCTTTTTACCGATGAGTTCGGTTATAGAAATAGGGGTATAGTTGAGTAGATTTTCGGCCAGCACATCCATGTTGTGGCGTGTGTCCGGGTCAATAAGGTAGTGGGCAATCATGGTGTCGAAGACTTTGCCTTTTACCTGAATACCATAGTTCTTGAGCACCTGTATATCATATTTGGCATTCTGCGCAATTTTACCAATCTCTGGGTTTTCGAATACCGGTCTAAATTCCTCTAAAATAGCACGGGTCTCTTCTTTGTCTTCTGGAGTTGGCACGTAGTAAGCTTCACCTGTTTTGTAGGCAAAGGCCAGCCCTACCAGATTAGCTTCAATAGGCTCCAGATTGTCTGTTTCTGTATCGAAACAAAACTCTGGCTGGGACAGGAGGTAATTCACCAGGCGCTTTCTGAGGCTGGGTGTATCTATGAGGTGGTAGTGGTGGCGGGTGGTAGAAATGTTCAATTTTTCTTCTACAACCGGCACTTCTTTTTCCATTAGAGGGGGAGCCTCTCCAAACAAAGCCATTTGTTCTGAAGCCACTGGTTTTGGTCTGGCGGTTGTTCCGGTAGACTCGCCCAATATTCTCTTTAGGGTTGTTCTAAACTCTAGTTCTTCAAAAATGGACTTTAGCTTATCTACATTGGGCCCGGTATATTCCAAGGCCTTCTCATCGAATGCTATGGGTACTTCAATGTTAATCCTGGCCAGTTTTTTCGAAAGCAGACCCTGTTCTGAAAAAGTGGCAATCTTTTCTCCGAGCTTTCCTTTTATATCGGCCGCGTTATCAATAATGGCCTCCATTGATCCGTATTCTTTCAGCAACTTGGAAGCAGTTTTGGGCCCAACGCCCGGAATGCCCGGAATGTTATCGACAGAATCGCCCTGCAGGCCAAGCATATCTACAACCTGATCAATCCGTTCAATATCCCATTTATCCAAAACCTGCTGTACTCCCATTATGTCTACCCCATTACCCATAAAAGCAGGTTTGTATAAGTAAATATGCTCTTCCACCAGTTGCCCATAGTCCTTGTCGGGGGTCATCATAAATACTTCAAACCCTGCTCTGGCTGCTTTTTTAGCTAGCGTACCTATCACATCATCGGCTTCGTAACCGTCAAGTTCCAGCACGGGAATGTTAAAAGCTCTTACTATATCTTTAACAATAGGTGTCCCAATCTTTATGTCTTCCGGGGTTTCCTCTCGCTGAGCTTTGTACTCGCTGTACTCTTTGTGTCTAAAGGTTGGGGCACTGGTATCGAAAGCTACACCAATGTGTGTTGGCTTTCGTTTTTCTATGATTTCGTACAGGCTGTTGGTAAAGCCAAAAGGAGCTCCTGTATTGAGTCCTTTTGAGTTAATTCTAGGGTTTTTGCTAAATGCAAAATGGGCTCGGTAAATAAGCGCCATAGCATCGAGCAAGAAGAGGGTCTTCTCGGGTTTACTCATTCCATAAAGGTAAATTATTCGGGCTAAGTCAGGAAAATGTTTCTGACTAATTCGTGCCGAACGAGCTTCGCTGGCCTATTAGTTGAAGGGTGAACTCGAAGGCCGTATCTTTTTTGGCCAGCAAGTCTTCATAAGTTTGGGTTACCAAATGATCGGGGAAAGTACCGCGGCCAGTAGACTGATTAGAAACGTTCAGGAATTCCTCATATATGACAGGCACCTGCAAGTTTACTCCGGTATTGGGCAGGCTATAATTGAGCAGCATGTTGGCCGTACGGGCTTTATGACCACCGCCTGTTTCTTCGCCAACCAGCGTAACATTGGGCATATCGCTCAAAATTCGGGCAAGGTCTGCAGCCGCAGAAAAGGTTTTGCCTGAAGTAAGCACATAAATTTGCCCTTTAAATGCCGTTCCTTTCCAGTGAATACCAAGGTCGAAGGTATTGTGCCAGTTTTGAACCTCACCTTCAAAGCCTTTTTCGGTGGCATTGGTAAAATGCTGCTTCAGGTAAGCATCGGCCTTGGCAATCACTTCAGCCGAACTATTAGACCCGTTAATACCCACCAGATAGTCTGCCAGGGCAATATCTTGGTTTCTAACCACCGTTTTTGACGGATCGTTTAGCTGACCTCCTCCAATAAATTCATAAAGGAAGTTTAATATTCTGCGATCGCCCCCCTCATTCAATCGTAAATCGATCACTAGGTTTTCAAAGTCGAACTCTTTGGTCTCCTCGTTGTATCGCGATGCCAGTTTCTCATAGAACCAGTCAGGGTTAGCCTGGAACGTATTTAGGGTGAGCACCAATGTCTGAAGGGAGTCGATCGCATCTAAATGTGTAAAGTGATAGTATCTCTCATGTTGTTTGTACACCGGTCTGTAGTAATTATTGGCCAGCATACGATTTCCCTCTATAGCCGCAATTTCGGCTTGGTGTATAGAACCATTGGGCGTTTTATATGTAACCATGAAACTACTGGCAGCTCCATACTTTAAAAAGAAGTAGTAGCCAAAACGGCTTTCAATTTCTCTAATGGGCTTGGTTGAACTAAAGCCGTCTGTCACGGTAAGTGCACTGAGTTGCTCGGTCATGCCCGCAATAGCCTGCTCATTAATTGAAATAAGCTCAGACCCAAGGGGTAGATCGCCATCTTCAAAATCGATGAAATACCTGCCCTCAATAATTCTTACCGGGTAAGGAAAAAACTGAGCAAGGTTAGTGGCACTCTTTAAGAAGTCAGTGTCTAGGCTTACCACAGTGTGGCCACATCTGATTTTATTGTTGAGCTGCGTGAGCAACACGTCAAACTCTTTGTAGGGGATGGACTCAGGCAAGCGGGCAATGGTTTCATCGACCAATTGTCTGAATTCCTTTCGGGAAATGTATTGGTATGGATTCCCATGCTGCTGATCAATTATACTGAAATAAAGCTCAATATCTTCAGCTGCAGCTTCGCGGGATAGGAGTCGATCTAAGTTGTTGTTGGCAAAAAGGGATATGGGTACAATCGACACAATGCCGATCAGCACTAAAAGGAATGCGCTACTAAGCAATTTCTTGTTCATCGTTAACCCTGTTGACTGGTCATCAGGGCGATGTTCAAGCGGCTGTAAGGTGCGTTCCATAACAGCCTAAAATTCCCTGTAAAGGCTCGCTATAATGAGAGCGATTTACTGGTCATTCATTTTGGGTATTTTACTTAGTTCGATCGTAAAACACCTACTTGTCACCCTGATATCAGGGCGTAGGAAAAATACTTATGAGCGCACGCCAAAGCGTAGTCGCTAGTTCGATTCAGGTTGTTTGGAAAAGTAGTCTAAGGGAAGTTTTACTGCGAGAAGGAGTTCTCTAGGTGGTAAGTGAAAGTGCTACAAAGATACAGAAAAACGCATTTCGTACAAAAAATATGGTCGTTGACATACATTTTTATGCATTTTAAAGACAATAACTAAACTTACCCATAAATAGAAAATATGTAACATTTCTTATTTAGTGGAATTTTATTTGGTGTTAGAGAGAAGACCCTGTTGTTTTAGTCGTTAAAGATTCACAAATGCCAAATGCGTTGAGAATGAAAAAAAATTTAGTTTTCATCGCTTATTTTTGGTCAAACCAACCGGTAAGTGCGACATTTTAGCCTGATCATAAGTCTCTGTTTATCAACAACCTTTTGTTTTCAAAGGCTCTCGGCTCAACAGTTCAATGGCTTTTTTACTTCAGATTTCTCGGGAGTATTGGGCTTGGGGGAGCAGCCTGCTTCAGTAGCCAACTCGCCTTACAAATACGATTTTAATCTGGTGAATGGCAATATATACCTCGCCAACAACATTGCCCACACTGCTAAAAACTCCGAAGGAGCCATTCGGCTTATTCGGTTCGATGATACCGAAACAAAATATGTGAAAGGAAACGCCAGTCTTGGCGGACTTTCTGTATTGCTTTCGTTGAGCCGCAAGCGAGGCGTGGGTATTCGTTACAATGTGAGAAGCGTAATGAACGGCACCGAAATATCGCCCAATTTTGTTGCACAAATCAACCGATTCAACTCACCTGAATACACCGGGCGAACTTACCTGAATGAACAATTGAATTTTTCTTCGGCCACATGGCAAGAACTGGCCTTTACTTATGGAGGCTTACTCAGAGATGACGGGGTGAATCGCATAAAACTGGGTGTTACTCTTAAGGCAGTAAACCCCATGGGCCATGCCTGGGCAGTTTTAGAACGTGCAGACTATGATGTATTGGCGGATGGTAGACTGGACGTAAACCGATTTAACCTACGCGCGGGCTACTCTGCCAACCTTGACGGTTATGAACCTTTTGACGGAACTAATGCCATGCGCATTCCTCCCCAAGGCACAGGTTATAAACTGAGCGGGGCAGACATAGGTCTGGTTTATGAACGGGTTGCCTTTAGAGCCGACCCCAAGAGTGCCTCCGGCACAAGCCTACACCCCGACATTACTTATGAATTCAGAGTAAGTGCCAGCATCACCGACATAGGCACAATGACCATGGACTATGGCTCAGCTTCTTTTGCAACAACCGGACTTAATCCCAATGCAAACAGTGCCGACTTCAACAGCTTGTTCACCGGAGTGACAAGCTTTAGAGCCTTTCGCAATAGTCTTGAAAATTACTTAACCACTACCGATGTTACAGGCACATACACTGTGAGTTTACCAACCGCCCTGCGACTCAATTACGATTACAACTTTGGCAACAATTTTTACTTTAATGCAGCTGCTTTGGCCGATTTGAGTTGGGCTATGCCGGCAGACTTTCGAGTATCGTATATCAATCACCTTATGCTAACACCTCGTTACGAAACGGGGCTTTATGGAGTGTACCTTCCCATAATGTACAACTTTAGCAACGATACCGAAGTGGGGCTGGCAGCTCGTTATGGACCATTCACCATTGGCACTCATACCTTAGAAACACTCTTTAAGAAAGAGAAAACCTCGGCCGGTTTTTTCTTTAGCATCTCCATCAGCCAGCTGAAAGCCAACGCCAGAAAGCCTTATTGTTTTGGAAGTTCGCGTGTGGGAAGTGCAATGGTAAGAAAGCAGCGCACCCCTATTTATAAGCGCAAGAAGTTTATCTTCTTCTAGCTGCGCACGTAGAAGATAAAGTCTAACGAGGGCGGGTCTATATTTTCTTGTCTCAGCAAGAGCATTACCTGAGCTCTATGGTGGGTACCATGATTTACCACATGGTTCAGAATGTCTTCGATACGCGACTCATAGGTTTGCCCTTTTGAGTTTTTATATTCAATAACCTTTTCCAAATCTTCGGCAGAGTAGAGAAAGTCTAGCCAATCCTGACTCGATCTTTCCAACAACTCAAGGGTTTCTTTTTGAGAGTACTCATCCCAAACACCAACCGTAGACGATTGCCTCTGAACCCTATCTAACCAAATAACCTGCGCATTGGCCAAATGACTGGTAAGCTTAAGCACTTTATCGTTTTCTATGGGATTCACCCTCAGCGATTCTGCCAACTGACCATTGGCCCATAAGTTATATTCAAACAGTCTGGTAAAGCGTTCTTTCATGTTTTCTCTTTTTTGTATTGATAGGCTCTAATGGAAATCCAGAAGAGCAATGGCACCCAAACCAGATCATTCATAATGAGATGAAACAAGGCCTTTTTACCTAAGAATTGCTCCAATACCACCTGATAGAACCACAAGGCTCCCAGTAATTTGGTAAGGGCACCAAAAGCCGCCAAAAACCAAAGTTTGCCGGGGTGTATGGCACATAAAAGATATACCAGTGCCATAGCCAAAACACCTCTACCCTGCCAACGAATAATAGAAGGTGCCACCGCTTCGGTTTCGGCCACCCATTGAAAAAAGGTTTGAGGGAACCATCCAATAAACACTCCCCATAAAATATTATACGCTGCTGCAGCCAGAAGCAGGCCTCTCATCCAGTGTGGAAATAATCTTTGTGGTGTTTCCATCGATTATATAACTTATGTCCATTCTTATTGTTGAAGACTTATTGCGATAAGCCGCTACAATATTAAGCTTAACCTTCTAACCTATGAAAAACCGCTTCTCATTTCTTACAAGCCACAAGGCATTGGGCACTATAGCCGTTGTAGGCCTAAGTTTCTTTGCCGGCTATAAAGTGGCTCAAGACAGCCCCATTGTGGCAGAAGACATTAAAGCTGCACAGAAAATACTGAACCTGAACTTTACAGATAATGAAATAGAACAGCTTTTGCCCAATGTGAACCGCAACCTCAATGGAATACAAGAGCTACACGCCTATGAACTAGACAACAGCACCCCTCCCGCTGTTTGGTTCAAGCCTCAACAAACAGGCAAAGCCATTGCCTCCAGACAGGAAACACTGCGTTGGCAATTACCTGAAAAAGTAGATTTGCCGGCCAACCGAAACGATCTGGCTTTTTACACCGTGGCTGAACTATCGGTACTAATAAGGGAGCGAAAAATTAGCAGTGTAGAGCTTACAGAGTTTTTCATTGAACGGTTAAAGAAGTATGGAGACACTCTACAGTCGGTAATTACCGTTACCGAAGAACGCGCCATGGCACAGGCACGAAAAGCCGATGAACTTCTCAAAAACGGCACTTATTTGGGACCACTGCATGGCATTCCTTACGGAGCAAAAGATTTACTGGCTGTTCCTGAATACAAAACCACCTGGGGTGCTGGCCCTTTTAAAGATCAGTACAGGGGCGATGAACTGGCTACAGTGGTAAAGAAGCTCGATGAGGCCGGGGCCGTGCTAGTGGCAAAGCTTACCCTGGGAGCCTTGGCCATGGGCGATGTCTGGTATGGAGGCACCACAAAAAACCCCTGGAATTTAGAACAGGGCTCCAGCGGATCGAGCGCAGGCTCAGGATCAAGTACGGCTGCGGGGCTGGTTCCGTTTGCTCTTGGTACAGAAACACTAGGCTCCATTGTTTCGCCTTCAACCCGAAATGGTGTTACCGGACTTCGACCAACCTTTGGCCGTGTGAGTCGGGCAGGAGCTATGGCTCTAAGCTGGACCATGGACAAAATTGGCCCTATGGCCAGAACCGCTCTTGACTGTGCTCTGGTTTTTGAAGCCATTCGCGGAACAGATGGAATAGACCTTACGGTGGAAGATCATCCCTTCAATTTTAAAGGCAGAGTAGATTTAAGCCAGCTTAAGATTGGTTATCTCAAAGACTATTTTGAAAATGGGAGAGGCAGTCAAAAAGAAAACGATGACCAAACACTGGAGGTATTGCGGTCGTTAGGAGCCAATTTAGAGCCGGTAGAATGGGTTTCAGACATGCCTTTCAGTGGAATGCAAGCCATATTAACAGCCGAAGCTGCAGCAGCTTTCGATGCACTCACCCGCTCTGATCAGGACACACTGTTAGTTAGACAAAATGCCGGAGCATGGCCCAACCTGTTTCGCTCAGCGCGTTTCACTTCTGCCGTAGATTACATCAATGCTAACAGGGCACGATACGAGCTGATAGAAAAAGTAAATCAGCTAATGAAAAATTACGATGTAATAGTGACTCCAAGCTTTGGAGGAAGTCAACTGCTCACCACTAACCTGACAGGGCACCCGTGTGTGGTACTCAAAAATGGATACAACACCAATGGCAGCCCTACGAGTATATCGTTTATAGGCAACTTATTCGATGAAGCAACCATTCTGGCAGTGGCCAGAGCATATCAGGAGGCCACTGAGTACGATGAGCAACACCCGCCAAAGTTTATCGATTAGTTTGTATAATGTTTAAAGCTTGAAAGTTTTGGGCAACTTTAAGCCCCAAAGCTTGAATGTCAAATTGAAAAGATGCTTTTAGCTATAGACGCAGGTAACACCAACATAGTATTTGGTATTTACAAAGAGGGAGAGTGGATCCATGAATGGCGATTTAACACCGTGCCTGTTAAGAATCAGATTGAGTACGAAATGTTTCTCAGGCTCAATTTTCTTGAGGCAAACCTTAAACTCGAAGAGGTTGATGGTATTGTGATTTCTTCGGTGGTTCCACAACTCAATGATATTCTCTCTGAGTTTTCTAAACCGCTTATTAAGCGCGAGCCGCTGTTCGTTGGGCCAAAGATTTATGAGTATTTACCTGTTCGCACTAAAAGGCCGTACCAGATTGGCACAGACCTAATAGCCAACGCAGTAGCCGGTCATGTGCTGTACAAACAAGATATTGTGATCGTAGATTTTGGTACCGCGCTTACTTTTACCATAGTGGGGGCAGACGGACTCATTCAGGGGGTTAACATTGCTCCCGGATTAAAAACTGCTATCAAGGCACTGGTGGGCAATACTGCTCAACTGCCTGAAGTACCTTTAGAATTGCCTGACTCAGTACTGGGTACAGACACCATACATGCCATTCAGTCGGGAGTGCTTTGGGGCTATGTGAGCATGGTTGAAGGAATGCTCGATAAAATTCATGCAGAATTGGGCCAAAAAACGAAGGTAGTAGCCACCGGAGGTCTTTCGTCTATATTGCATCCCCTCCATCAGCGGTTCGATGAAGTAAAACGACATTTAACACTGGATGGCCTTCGCTTAATTCACCAAATTGTAAACAAAGATGCGCAAGTATAACTGGGCCGTTAAAGGCGTTATTTTCATGCTGGCCGTGTGGCTGATCATTTATATTGGTATTCCATATTTTGACGATACCAAACCTATGGAGCCGGAAAAGAACCTAATTAACCTGATTATTGCTATACCCGCGGGGGTAGCGTTTGGCTGGTACCGATACAAATATTTAAAGGAGAAGTTTCAGAGTAAGCAGGGTAAAGAATAGGGGTTCAAATCTTCTTCCTTTTCCCATGTCGAGCGAAGCCGAGACATCTACATAGCAAACTAGCTTTGCAACTCCTTCCTTCGTCAGAATAGAAATTGGAGTTGTTCAGAGCATCTGGAAGAATTTACAGAATCAGGCTCCACCCCTCTTTTTCCATGTCGAGCGAAGCCGAGACATCTACAAGGCAAACTATCTCTGCAGCTCCTTCCTTCGTCAGGATAAAAATTGGAGTTGTTCAGAGCATCTGGAAGAATGTACAGAATCAGGCTCCACCTCCCTTTTCCATGTCGAGCGAAGCCGAGACATCTGCACAGTAAACTAGCCTGACAATTCCTTCATTAGAATGGACGTTTGAGCCCAAGATCAACAAGTTGCTCCAAAAAAGAGGCTGTCTCAAAAGCATCAAAACTCATCACCCTAAACTTGTCTACCGACAGGCAGGCAAGTTTAGGGTAACGCTAACTAGCTTTTAAGACAGCCTCCATTTATCATTGGGGCTTGCGCGCAGGGGTTATAAACCCTAGTTATCCCTTCCGTACAGTTCAAGTCCCGTCTCGTAGTACTTATCACCGGGCAACCAGAAAGGTGTTTCGGCAGCGTTGCCTATCAGGCGCGAAGCATACACGTAACTCTTAAAAAACTTCTCCAGGTAGTCATAATCCACCGTGTTGGGGTTGTCTCCCGGTTGGTGGTAGTACTTCATAATCTCTGCATCGAAGGCTCTAAAGCCCAGGCTATACGTGGGGGCTGGAATTCCCTTACGGGCAAAACTCACATTATCAGATCTATCGAAAAGCCCTTGTTCCCCAGCCGGATCATCGATGGCCGTGAGTCCAAATGCCACATTAGCATCTTTAATATACTGAGCCGCAGTGGTTCTTTCCAGACCAATAATGGTAGAAATGGTGGTATCATTATACCCGCCATTATCACTATTCCAGCAGAATACAATTTGCTCATTAGGAATAATTGGATTGTTGGCCAGGTATCGGCTACCCACTAGCCCTTTCTCTTCGGCCGTAAACAACACGAATAAAGCACTGCGCTTCATGGGGTACCGGGCAATATTTTCAGCAGCTGAAAGCACAGTGACTGTACCAATGGCATTGTCTCTGGTACCGTTATAAATGGAGTCTCCTTCTTCGTTGGGTCGTCCTACACCCACGTGGTCGTAATGGGCCGAGAACATGATGTATTCATCCTTCAGTTCGGGGTCTGTTCCTTCTACCATGGCCACCACGTTTTTATCTTTGGTAAGCTCATTTTTCATTCCTTCAATGCCAATTGAAGCACGTTTTATACTCTTGGTCATCATAAACCGTTGGTTGGCATTGTCCAGGTCTTTCAACCACAGGTGTGGAATTATCTCTGCCTTATCTTCGAAACTATCGAGGCTAATATTGACCCTATTGAAAAGGAAACCCAGCTGCTCCCATGGAGTAGAGGGCGAACTATAAAACTCCACCAACCCCAGAGCTCCGTTGGCTCTGGCGATTTCGTACTTCTCCCGACTAAGGCGTAGTATCTCTTGACGGCTAGACACCTTTCCATCGCCAGCTTTGGCAAATACAATCTTACCCTTCACATCGGCATTGGTATAATCTTCTTCAAAGGCATAATTGAGGTACACTACCTCTCCTTCTACCTCAGCACTTTGACCGTCTACAATCAGAAAGTCTTTATTAAGTTCAAAAGACTTATTGCTAAACTCCAAAGAAGCCGAAGTAGCAGGCGTTTTCATACGCAGCGGCACCGGCTGAAAGTAGCCATCGGCTCCTGGAACCGGCTTTGCACCATAAGTTTCGAACTGTTTGGCCAGATAGTCGGCCGCCTTCAAAATTTCTTCAGACCCAGTGTCTCTACCACGCATTTCATCGGACGCGAGGTAGTAAATGTGATCTTTTATAGTTTGCTGACTGACCGTTTCCAGGGTTTTTTCCAGGTCGGTCTTTTGGGCACATGCTCCTAGTGAAAGTATGCAGGCCCCCAACATTAGGGTAAGGTGTCTCTTTTTCATAGTTTACTTTAGTTCGAAGTACTTAAAAATGGGATATTCTACCGGTTTTTCCGCAATATTCTGCTTTTCAAAATAAGCATCGAAGAAATTCCAGGTGACCAGGCCATCGTCTGACTGAGGCTCCATAAGGTAGAAAATAAGATTGGCCAGTGGCTGTGCCAGATCTATGTAAAAATCGCCCTTGCTAAATCTGCGGGTTTGGCTACTAAATGAACCTTCTAGCGTAGCCATGTTGTGGCCTTCAAAAGGACGATTGGCCAACTCCAACCCAGTGGCAGTAAATACTTCGCCCGTGGCCCGGCTATTTCGGGTAAGGGTATCTACTTTTGCTCCCAGCATTTGTAAATGTGCGGCTATGTGCCCCATTTCTTTGGGTATTACATAACCCCTGGGAAGCGTGGCAGTAACGGTGGCATTGAATGCACTGTGATTTTCTACATTTTTGAGGGTAATAATTTCGGGCAAACGAATGTATTGTTCCTGTCCTTGAGCATTGGTGGTTTTGGCGTGGTTGTATATTCTATACTCGTCTATGGGTTCTTCCATGGCTACCATTTCAAACCGAACTCCCTTTTTAACCTTTCCTGCTTGTTCCTTAACCAAACGAATGGCAGCCTCTTCTGCTGTCTTGTTCACTTCCAGTATTTCGCGGCCGTGTTTGTGGGTATATTCCAAAATTTCGCGCACAAAGGCGTAAGTGCTGGCCATTCGCTGATAAAGGCGCTCATGAGCGAATGCTTCGCTGAGTATGGCCATTCGATTCCGCAAACCAAACTGGTTGACCAGATAACGCGGATGGTGGTTGTAGGTATAAATAGACTTTATGGGCCAGCCTTCACTTCGGGTATAAAAGTAGCCATATGGCCCAAGGTAAATGCCATAATCTTTAAGTACTCTATCTGTTACATCAGGCAGAATTTTATTCCAGGTATAATCAAATGGTGCTTTCTCTCCGGCCGTATGATAACTAGGTGCCCAGGTGAGGGAGTATCCATGCCACACACCATTGGTGGTGTGTAAGTCTACAAACAGGGCGGGGTCCCACGGAACAATTATGTTCTGAAAAAGACCTTGTGTTTCCAATGCCTCAGCCTTCATTCCATCGCGATTGAGATCCCAACCCTGGCTATTGGCCCTAATCCCTACTTTTACGGGGCTATCTTCCTGAGAAGGTCTTCTGCCCTGTTCCATTTTATCGTTGCTATCGGTATTGTAAATGGGTGCAAAAAGCAATATCTGATTGTCGAGCAAATAGCTACGCTCTCCTTTTAATATTTCGCGCAACAGTACCTGCAGAGCTTCTTTGCCTTCCACCTCACCGGAGTGAATATTGCCCTGAACATAAATTATAGGCTTTCCGGTAGCTTTTGCTTCTTCAGCCGAAGTCACTTTCGGGTTGGCCATTACTACAACGGGAATATCTTTTCCTTCTTTAGACTGCCCCATAGAAATGAGGTGAGCATATGGGCTATCTTTTATGGCGGCCTTTACCACGCCCATCACCTGTTCATAGCTGGAGGTTTCGCGGTAGGCTGTCAGTTCGGGGTGAGTAAGCAACTCCCTGGGCCATTCTTGCCCCTGAAGGGAAAGTGTTAATGAAACGAGAAGAACAATCAGTATTTGCTTCATGAGTTGAAATTTAGTCGCCCAAAATACCAAAAAACGCCCAACACAGGCCGTATCTAAACTTTCAATTACATAAGTGGTTGGTACTTGGAAAACGAACCGTGTAATTTCATACAAATTGAATCCCATGATTAGCAGACGACACTTTATTCAAAAATCCATTATTAGCACTGCCGGCCTTAGCCTTTCTTCGCCTCTGGTAAAGCTCTTGTTTCAAAACGGATATCAAATGAAGGTACTCCGCAACAATGTGGGCATTTTTACGGAAAGGGGCGGAACTATTGCCTACATGATCAGTAGTGAAGGAATAGCTGTGGTAGACTCTCAGTTCCCCGATCAATCGCAACACCTTATTGATGAGATTAAAAAACAATCGGAGCGGAAGATAGACCTTCTGGTAAACACGCATCACCATGGCGATCACACAGCCGGCAACATTGCCTTTAAGGGCTTGGTGAACAAAGTGGTGGCCCATGAAAACTCTATGCTCAACCAGAAAACTACTGCTGAAGCCCGCGGTGGACTAGATGGCCAGCTATTACCCAATACTACGTATAAGAGTGGTGTGCACAGAGAAAGGGTAGGTGGTGAACGCATAGCTCTCCATTATTTTGGCGCAGGACACACTAACGGTGATTCGTTTGTACATTTTGAAAATGCAAACATTGTACACACCGGAGACTTATTGTTTAACAGACGGGTGCCTTACATCGATAAATCGGCAGGAGCCGACATAGCCAACTGGCAACAGGTGCTTGAAAAAGCCTACAACACCTTCGATGCAGACACTTTGTTTGTTTATGGCCACTCCGGAGAGGGCTATGAAATAACCGGCAACAGAGAAGACCTCAAAGCTTTTCAGAACTATCTGGCCCAGGTACTAAGTTTTGTGAAGAAAGGGAAAGCCAACGGAAAGACAAAAGAAGAACTGGCTCAAGCCAATGAGATACCGGGAGCTCCGGAATGGAAGGGGAATCAGTCGAGGGCTGTGCAAGCGGCATGGCTAGAACTATTTGGAGAATAGCTCTCATTTTTCAAAACAAGAAGGCTACCTCCGTCACTTTATTCCCGAAGCGGTATGTTGGTTAACACATACCCTTTCCGGATTAGAGTTGTGGGGTAGCCTTTTTTATAGCTTAAAACAAGAGGGGCCAAAGCCCCTCTGTTGATATTATCCTTGCTGTGCTGAAGCTTCAGCCTTGGCGGCAGCTTTGGCTCTGGCACTTGCCTGCTCTTTATCGGCAGCTGCGGTAAGTGTTTTCTTCGTTAAGTCTACCACTGTTGGGGTGGCAATGAAAACTGAAGAATAAGTACCTACTAATATACCCACCAACAAGGCAAACGAGAATCCTCTCAATACCTCACCACCAAAAATCAATAGCACCAATACCACAATGAGGGTTGTCATAGAAGTAATGAGTGTACGGCTGATGGTAGAATTGATAGACATATTGAAGGTTCCGATCAGGTCTTTCCCTCCCTTAAGTTGAAGGTTTTCACGGATCCTGTCGAATACAACCACCGTATCGTTGATGGAGTAACCAATAATGGTTAACAGGGATGCGATGAATACCTGGTCGATTTCAAAGCTCAGACCAAACCAACCTGCAATAGCAAATGCAGAAAGTACAATTGTGGCATCGTGAATCAGAGCCAAAATGGCACCTAACGAGAACTGCCATCTTCTAAATCGGGCCAGAATGTAAACGAATATGGCCAGAATGGACAACCCGAAGGCTTCGAACGAAGACTTCTTGATGTCATCGGCAATGGTTGCTCCAACTTTAGATGAAGCTCCAATAGTAAACTGGCCTTCGCTGAGATCTACCGTACCATCCACAAAGGTTTTTCCGGTAGCGTTTTCAATACCTTGGGTTAGGGCATCTTTAACCTGATTATCCGCTTCAGTAGACTCTTCGTCTACCAGATAAGAGGTGGTAATCTTAAGCACGTTGCTGGCATCATAGGTTTTCACCTCCACACCGGCCTCAGTAAACACGCCCGAAGAAAGAGCACTTTTAATATCTGAAGCCACCATGGGCTCATCGAACTCAACCACATAAGAACGACCTCCCTTAAAGTCTACCCCAAGTCTTAGACCACTGGTAAAGAGGGCAGAAATACCCAAAGTAATTACCACCGCAGAAACAATGTAGGCCATTCTTCTTTTGCCAAGGAAGTCCAGGTTGATATTGGACAACCAACCTCTTGAAAGTGGGGTCTCGAACGAAATATTGCTGTCATTTCCTTTCTTGGTCATCCAGGTAACAATTACTCTGGTAATAAATACCGCTGAGAAGAATGAGCAAATGATACCTATTATCAGGGTAATGGCAAATCCTTTCACAGGCCCCTGACCTAAGAAGTAAAGAATTGCACCGGTAAGCAAAGTGGTTACGTTGGCATCTATAATAGAGCTATAAGCTTTTTGATAACCTGAACTTATGGCTTGAAGCAACGGAATACCGTTTCTTAGTTCTTCTCTTATTCTTTCAAAGATCAGTACGTTGGCATCGATAGACATACCGATGGTAAGTACTATACCTGCAATACCCGGAAGGGTAAGAGCAGAGCCAATATTGGCCAGAATACCCAGAATAAAGAAGATGTTGAACAAGAGAGCCACATTGGCTACAATACCTCCTTTGGCATAATAGAAGATCATGAACACAATCACTATCAAAAGACCAGCTACTATAGAGGTAACTCCCTGACGCTGGGCTTCCTTACCTAAAGTTGGTCCTACTACCGCTTCTTCCACAATTCGGGTTGGTGCTGGTAAAGAACCGGCCTTGAGAATATTGGCCAAATCTTCTGCCTCTTCTTGAGTAAAGTTTCCTGAAATCGAAGAGCTGCCGTTTGGTATCTCTCCAGTTACATTTGGAGCCGTATATACATAGTTGTCCAGTACAATGGCGATTTGTCGGTTAATGTTCTGGCCGGTTATGTTTTTCCATTTTTTTGCACCCACCGTATTCATTTGCATGCTTACTGCAGGTCGTGCTCTTTCATCTAAAGTTTGTCTGGCATCGGTTATTACTTCTCCGGTTAGAGGAGCCTCTCCACGCGATACTTTGATGGGATATAGAATAAGAAGCTCAGTTTCTTCAACCGGTTTTACTCCCCATTTAAAGTCCAGATTGGCAGGAATAACACGCTTTATGCGCTCATGCTTAAGAATTCTGTTAATCTGAGACGTATCCGCCAGATTATAGAAAAATCCCTGGTAAGGGCCTTGTCTTCTAAGACTAAAAAACTTAGATAAACCGGAGGTAGCAGCATCGAGGCTAGTTGAGTCTGTTTTGGCACTATCTGTTTGAGCTATTTTAGCCTCCAGTGAATTAGGTGTTTCACCTTCTTTGGCGGCAGTGTTAATTTCTGTATTGAGGCTATTGCTGTTGCTAAGCTTCTCAATCTTTAATGCCTCTTCATTTATGGCGTTGAGTGTTGGCAGTATCTCATTTTCACGGTACACTTCCCAGAATTCGAGCTTAGCCACACCTTGAAGCAGTTTTCTTACCCTAGCAGGGTTATCTACTCCCGGTAGTTCAATCTGAATTCTACCTGTACCCTGAATTCTCTGAATATTAGGCTGAGACGTACCAAAGCGGTCTACTCTGGTTCTCAAAATCTGGAAAGCCCTATCTATGGCCTGGTCTACCTCTTCTTCAATCACTTGCATTACTTCTGCATTGGTAGACTCAAAGCTAATTTTTCCTCGGTTGGCCGCATTGGCAAAAATTCTGCTCAAGCGCCCGTCAGGGTTTACTTCGTTGTAGGCATTCTGAAACAACTGCGTAAATGGTGCCTGGCTGTTACGCTGGCGCTCTGTGGCCAGTTCCAGTGCTCGCAGAAAGTTAGCGTCCTGGCTGTTTCCGGCCAATCCTTTAATAATTTCTACCGGAGAAACCTCCAGGGTTACATGCATACCTCCCTGCAAGTCGAGCCCCAGATTGAGTTCTTGTTCTTTAATTTCTTTGTAGGTAAACTCGGCACCTAACAGATTCAAAACAGGCTCTAACCAAATGGAATCCAGGTAGGCTTGTTTTTTACTTTGATCGATAACGCCTTGCTCATTCTTGGCATATTCTATGGCATCGGCCTGAATACCCCTCGAAAAGAAGGTGATTGACAAGTAATACAGACAGAGTGCTGTAATTACGAGCGTCAGAAATACAATGGTATTCTTATTCTTCATGTTAATAGTATGTTTTGCAAAAATTGGAGTAATAATAAAGGTGAACCGTTGGGTTCTATCAGGGAAAAAGGGCTTTTCCCTATGGCGCGTTAGGCGATATTATTTGCCTGAATAGGGTCTTGTAATAAGGCGAATTACATAAGGGAACACTCACTAGCGGGTGTGGCTCCTCGGTAATCTCAAAACCTATTTCCGCAATAAGTATGGCCTCAAAGGGTTCTATATGAACACCGCTGGCCGGTAAAAGGGCATCGCAGGTATATTCATAGACCACCTCTTGAGAATCTTCTCCTTCGGCTTGCTCCTGTTTTTCGTTCGATTCTTCACACGGAATCTCCAGCACCTCCTGGGCTACCACAAAAACAGCCACAAACAAGCCTAGCAGAAACACCAGGGTATGTTTTAGTTTGTTCATGGATGTAGCCTTTTTTCTCATATTGGGTCACAAATGTAGCAAATGCACCGAAAATCCTAGGCTTTAACCGGTATTTTTGAGGTTATTACAGCCTTTAGTACATCTAAAGCATTCTGAAAGTCCGTATTGTTTGGCACTATCAGGTCTGCCGTTTCTTTGTAAGGGGCTATATACTTTTGGAAAGAGGGCATTATATGGTTCTCATATTTATACAACACATCGTCTGCATCGTATCCTCTCTCTTCCCTGTCTCTCTTAAGTCTTCTCTGAAGCTTAATATAGTCTTTAGCATCAATGAACACTTTCAGATTGAGCAATTCGGCCACTTTTTTGTAATGAAAAATGAATATGCCTTCTACGAGAATAACAGGAGCCGGTCTTCGAATAATCTTCTTGGGCACAATGCTCGGATTGTTGAAGGTATATTCTTCCTTCTCCACTTCTTTGCCTTCACTCAGAGC
The DNA here is from genome assembly GCF_014653175.1 of Roseivirga thermotolerans. Classification (GTDB taxonomy): domain Bacteria; phylum Bacteroidota; class Bacteroidia; order Cytophagales; family Cyclobacteriaceae; genus Roseivirga; species Roseivirga thermotolerans. The sequence goes on along the minus strand of NZ_BNAG01000001.1, from coordinate 1,233,237 downwards.
TTTGAGGTCGCTGGCAAAGTGCTCATGGTCTATGGACTCGGGCCTGTCGAAGTTGTGCTGACCATTTTTATCTACCAACTGATACTCACGTGGCATGTAGTAGTCGTCTTGTGAAATGCAGGTTACCGATTTGGCATCAAAACACTTTTTAAGTTCGTTGAGAAAGAGTGTTTTCCCTGAACCGCTTCCGCCTGAAATACCAATGATGTAGGGCTTTTCCATCGTGCAAAGTTAGAAAGGAACTGAAAATGTTTATTGATTAAGAAACTGAATAAGCTTGTCTAGGGCTCTTTTTCTATGACTGATACTATTTTTAACCTCTGCCGGCAATTCTGCAAAAGTTTTGTTGTACCCATTGGGTATAAAAATGGGATCATATCCGAAACCATCGGAACCCGCTATTTTTGCAGCAATGGTTCCTTCCACAATACCCTGAAACTGATGAACTTCTCCCTGAGAGTTAATGTAGGTCATTACAGTTCTGAAACGCGCGGCTCTATTGGAGGTATCTCCCATTTCGTTTAGCACCTTGGTCATATTGTCTACGGCATGGCGGCTACCCGAGTAGTGGGCCGTATGGACGCCCGGCCTACCATTTAGCACATCTACTTCCAAGCCTGAGTCATCAGAGAAAATGGCTGTACCAAACCGATCGAAAATATACCGGGCTTTCTCCAACGAATTTTCCTCCAGGGTTTCGTGGGTTTCAGGAATTTCTCCTTCAAAGCCAATATCGCTCAGCGACAGCAGTTTGATGCTATCGCCAAGCATGGCTTTTACTTCTTGGAGCTTGTGTTGGTTATTGGTGGTAAAGCAAATTTGCATTGCTGCTATTATTAGCGAATGTCTACCACGTCTACATCGAAAAGCAATACGGAGTTAGGTGGAATAGAACCCTGACGGGTAGAACCATAGCCATATTTAGAAGGAATAAACAATGTGGCACTAGCCCCTTTGTTTAGTTCCTGAAAACCTAACTCCCATCCTCTTATTACCTGTCCGGCTCCAATCACAAAATCGAAAACGCCCCGACCTGAGGAAGTATCGAACTCGGTGCCATCGAGCAAATAACCTCTGTAATGGGTGAAAACTGAGTTGGCAAAAGCGGCTTTGGGCCCTGAACCGGCCTGATGAATCACATACATGATTCCGGTTTCACCAACCTCCTGAGCTACAATATTATTTTCGGCCAGGTAGTCTTCAATGAGCTTTCTATCAATGGCCAATTGTTGCGCCTCGTCAAAAACCTCTTCACCATCGCAACCCATCAGGGCAACGAACAACACCATTAACAAAAACCTTACTTTCATCATTTGTTCAATTCAACTACTTCAACATCGAAAACCAAAACGGAATTAGGAGGTATTGGTCCTCCTGTATTTCTTGAGCCATAACCTAACTTAGAAGGAATTAAGAGCCTGGCTTTTCCTCCCTGATCCACATTAGGAATGGCCACATCCCAGCCTTGAATCACTTCTCTGTTACCTAAAGTAAAAGAATAGGGTGCATAATCTCTGTTTGGATTATACAGACCATTTTCTTTAGCTAGTTCCTCATAACTGGTGTCAATAATAGTACCGTCTAACAGGCGTAAAACGTAATTCACTCCCACTTTATCGCCCGAAGCCGGGTACTTTCCATTTCCTTTTTTCAAAGTTACTACCGAAACACCTTCTTCTGTTTCAGTAGCTTCTAAATTATTGTTAACGAGGTATTCGTTGATTTTTACTTTGTCTTTCTCCAACTGCTCGCCTACCAGTCGGTCTATTACCACCTGTTCATTTTCTATTTCGCGTACTTTAATATTCCAGGTAACAACTTTCGAGCTGTCTGCAGCTCCCACCGGCCTGCCGGTCATTGTGGCATACTCGGTGTAAGGCATTTCAATCTGAACGCTATCTCCCTTGCTACAAAGTAAAAAAGCCTCTTGCAAGTTGGGCGGCAACCCTACGCTTGGATTCACAAAATAGCCTGGATCGGAGCCGGAATCATAGAGCACTGAATCGCCCTCTACGTGGGTCATTACCACATTCATTACATCGGTAGGTTGGGCTTTGGTGGTATCGCCCTTCACCAATTTTCTAAATTTCAGGCCAGATTCAAGCTCAACGTATTTTGGTGTGCTGTCACAGCCCATCAAGGCTACCGCAAGGGCAACCGCAGGAAGATATTTCTTCATATTTCTCATAGTTTCTTGTATTCGTCTTCTAGTTGGTTGGCATACTCCGGAAGTATGCTTTTAAAGTATTCGATGGTTTCGGAAAGGCTTTTTTCTACCCTTCCTCCGGCCGCATTTTTATGGCCTCCACCATTAAAATATTTTGCGGCTAGTTCATTGGCCGGGAAGTCTCCAATGGAGCGGAGAGATATTTTCACTTTGCCATCGGCCTCCTTAAAGAGGCCCGCCAATGTAACTCCTTCTATGGACAGGGCATAATTTACCAGCCCTTCGGTATCACCGGTTTTCGATTCGTATCTGGCCAATTCCTCTTCAGTAATGGCAAAATAGGCCACTCGATACTCGGGCAACACCTGCATGTTTTCACTGAGGGCATAGCCTATAAAACGCAACCTGTTCAGGGAGTTTCTGTCATATATGTTTTTAGCTACTCTACTGTTATCGGCTCCTTTCTCAATAAGCTTTGCTACAACCTCATGTACATTTTTGGTTGTGTTTGGGTGCCTAAAACCTCCTGTGTCGGTCATAATACCGGCATACAAACATTCGGCAATGTCTTTATCGATGAGGTTATTATGGCCCAGGTCTACAATAAGTTGGTAGCAAAGTTCGCAAGTAGCAGCGGCCTGGGTACTCCAATACCTAAAATCGGCAAAATCTTCCGGATCCAGGTGGTGGTCTACATTTACTTTATAGCCGCTGGCCGCTCTAACCATCTCACCCAATTCGTTGATTCGGCTCAGTACTGAAAAATCGAGACAGAAAATAAGGGCGGCCTCTTCGATCCACTGCCGGCAGTCGTTAGGATCTTCTTCCGTAAAAATCTTCACCTTATCGTTACCTTTCATCCAGTGAAGAAAAGCCGGATAATCTGAAGGGGTAATTACCGTAACCTCATGCCCAAGCTTGAGCAAGTAGTTGGCCATTCCCAGTGAAGAGCCCAGTGCATCAGCATCTGGCTTATCATGGGTTGTAATGACGACTTTAGAGGGTTTGGCTAATTTATTTTGAAGTTCTTTGATGTCTTGCATGCAATCAACAACCCTAAGGGCCTTTGAAAGGAGGGCAAATTTGACAAGAATTGTTTTACCAAACAATGCTAGGCCTTGATTATCTGATTATTAAGAATTTAAAAGAACGTAGCTTAAGGGGTTTAAATCGAAATTATCTTCTATTTTTGCGACCGAATTTTGAAACGCAACAATTTTACGACAAATAAAATGGCAGGTAACAGAACCTTTACAATGATTAAGCCTGATGCTGTGGCGGATGGTAACATGGGAGCAATTTTGAAAATGATTGAGGAGGCAGGCTTCAAAATCATCGCTATGAAATACACAAGACTTTCTGCCGAACTGGCCGGAAAGTTCTATGCTGTGCATAGCGAAAGACCATTCTACGGAGAGCTTGTTGAGTACATGTCTTCCGGACCAATTGTAGCCGCTATTCTGGAAAAAGACAACGCTGTGGCCGACTTCAGAACCCTTATTGGTGCTACCAATCCAGCCGAAGCTGCTGAAGGAACAATTAGAAAATTATATGCTAAGTCTATTGGCGAAAATGCTGTACATGGCTCTGACTCTGACGAAAACGCAGCCATAGAAGGTAACTTCTTCTTCTCTGAGTTTGAGAGATTCTAAGCATAAGCATTAAGCAAGTTTTAAAAGCGCCTTGAGAAACACTCAGGCGCTTTTATTTTTTCCACCATTTGGGAATAAGCAAAACCCCGGCAATTAAGTAGGGATAATAAGTGGTGAGCCGCCATAACAGGCCGGAAATAAAGGTGTACTTCCCCGCAAAATCTTCATAGAAAACCGGAAAAATGAACTCGGCTGTGCCGGCATTGCCCGGAGAAGGAGATACCAGCATGACCACCCACATGGTGAGATGCCGACCCAGCATGAGAAGCTGGTCGTTTACAGAAACTTGATTAAACCCACTCACCCAGGCGTTTATTAGAGCAAACTTAAAAATCCAGATGGCATAGGTGGCAGCCAGCAACTTAACCCAATATGCTGGCGATTGGCCCCTCAGCACTTTTGAAGCTAACACCAACTCCTCACTTTGCTGAATAACTGGCTCCTTCCAGCGCCTCAGAACCCTGATAGTCATTAGGTAGGTGAGTATTTTCTTTACGGTTTCAGGAAAAAATAAAAGTGCCGAAAGCATAAAGAAGGTATAAAAAGCAATGGAGGTATAGCTCAACCAAAAAACCCGGCTCACTCCCGATTCAAAATAAGCCGGAGCTTCTTTTAAGATCGGAAATACCGCTCCGTTGCTCAACCCAATTGCCAATGGAGAAGCTGTTAGAAAAAAAAGATTATCGAGAATGGCCAGCAACAAGGTGTAGACAAGAGCCTTTCCCAATGGCTGACCTTCCTTGTATACTATGAAAACCAAAACAGCAGCTGCACCAATAACGGGAGGCGTTACGGCAATGGCAAACTCCCAAAGCAGCACAATGCGTATGGCCGAAAGCCCATTTAACTGCCCATGAGAGAGCAGCCGAATACGAAAAGCATTCAGCCCGTCTTTAATAAGCAGTAGAAAAAACACAAAAAGCAGGAAAGCCACCCGGAAATCGGAAAACAATTGAAGTGAACGGCCTGAAAACTGATCGTCTCTATAAGCCAGAAAGACTACTATAGAAATGCCAATAACAACAGGTAACCAAACACTCTTAGGGTTGAGAACTTTTTGCGCCTTGGCCCGCTCCATGCTACCCCTCCGATACTAGGTCTTCTTCCAAACGCTCAATCCAGAAATTATTGAAGCCTTCTCCCAGGTGCATAGTAATTTGCCTCATTTGCAACAGGTCTAAAATGGATAGGAAGTTGAATATGACTGCAATTTTGTTGGGTTCAAACTCAATGAGCTGTGTAAATGAAAGTCGCGGTATTTCTACCAACTGGTCCAGTATGTACTGGCGCTGTTTGGCAATGGAATAGGGATATTGCACTACTTCGTGCTTCGGTTTGCTTTGCTCATATTCATAGCGCGACATTACCTTTTGAAACACCCTGAGTAATTTATAGAGGTCAATATCTTGCAGCTCTGCCTCCACATTATTTCCTTCAGCAAGCTTTTTAAGTTCCCTGGCAATGTTGCCACGAGACTCCTGCAAGGAACGGGTGTGTTCCATATTGGCCAGCTCTTCTACTACCGATTTGTACTTCTTATACTCCAACAAATGCCTGACCAGCTCTTCTCGCGGATCAACCTCGTTGCCTTCTTCGTCTAAAACAGGACGAGGCAAAAGCATTTTAGCTTTGATACGCATGAGCGTAGCTGCCACTAAAATAAACTCACTGGCTACTTCAACGTTGAGTTGCTCCAAATGATGGAGATAGTCCAGAAAGTCCTTAGTGATTTTATTGATGGGAATATCATGAATATCCAGCTCGTCTCGCTGAATAAAAAACAACAGCAGGTCGAAAGGGCCTTCGAACAATGGAAGCTTTATTTCGAAACTCACCGGATAATTTCTTTTGAATCAAATATATAGAGATTGACAGAATGGAACGGATGGAGCAAAAATTATTTTTAATTTTACGGCTTGTTATAAAAGTCTGATGAAAACATTTGTAGTATCTGTTTGTTCATTAGACATTCAAACTAAGCAATGTTGATAAAGCCAGGGCCACTACTTTCGAAAATCGATTCTCCCGCAGACTTAAAAAAACTGGATCAGGCCCAACTGGTTCAGATATGCGATGAGCTCAGACAATTCATCATAGACAACGTCTCTGTATATGGAGGCCATTTTGGTGCTAGTTTGGGGGTGGTAGAAATGACGGTGGCTATTCATTATGTATTCAATACGCCAATCGATCAGCTGGTTTGGGATGTTGGGCACCAGGCCTATGGCCATAAAATATTAACCGGAAGACGCGACATTTTCCATACCAACCGGATGTACAACGGTATTTCGGGCTTCCCAAAAAGAAAAGAAAGTGAGTACGATACGTTTGGGGTAGGTCATTCTTCTACCTCCATATCTGGTGCTCTGGGTATGGCCATTGCCAACCAATACAAGAACGATAACCGACAGCACATTGCAGTTATAGGTGATGGTGCCATGACTGGCGGTCTGGCATTTGAGGGCATGAACCATGCGGGTTCAACTAATGCCAATTTACTTATCATCCTGAATGATAACTGCATGTCGATAGACCCAAATGTGGGGGCACTCAAAGATTACCTTACTGATGTGACAACCTCCCACACCTACAACAAGGTAAAAGACGATGTGTGGAAAATATTGAGCAAGTTCTCCAAGTTTGGAAAAAGTGCCCAAGACATAATTTCTAAAGTAGAACATTCCCTTAAAGCATTGCTTCTCAAGCAAAGCAATCTTTTTGAGTCGCTCAACTTAAGGTATTTTGGACCGGTAGACGGACACGATGTACACCACCTAACCCATGTTTTGAATGACCTGAAGGATATTCCGGGTCCGAAAATATTGCATTGTGTTACGGTAAAGGGAAAAGGCTACAAACCGGCCGAAGAAGGAAATGCCACTACCTGGCATGCTCCCGGCAAGTTCGATAAAGTGACAGGTGAGGTTTTTAAGAAAGTTCAAGACAAACCAACTCCTCCTAAGTATCAGGAGGTGTTTGGTCATACACTCGTAGAACTGGCCGAAAAGAACGATAAAATTATGGGGGTAACTCCGGCTATGCCTTCAGGTTCTTCCATGAACATAATGATGAAAGCAATGCCCGATCGGGCGTTCGATGTAGGAATTGCCGAACAGCACGCGGTTACTTTCTCTGCCGGGTTGGCTACGCAAGGACTGGTACCTTTCTGTAACATATATAGCACGTTTATGCAGCGGGCATACGATCAGGTAATTCACGATGTGTGCATTCAGGATTTACCGGTCAACTTCTGCCTCGATAGAGCCGGTTTTGCCGGTGCAGATGGCCCCACACACCATGGTGCCTATGATATTGCTTACATGCGCTGCATACCCAACATGATTGTGGCCGCCCCAATGAATGAGGCCGAACTTCGCAACATGATGTACACGGCTCAGCTTCCGCGCGAAGGACAGGCCTTTACTATTCGTTACCCCAGGGGGGAAGGTGTAATGCCTGAGTGGCGCACGGCCATGGAAAAAATAGCCATTGGTACCGGCCGAAAAATTTCTGACGGAAAGGATTTGGCCATTTTAACCCTTGGCCATATGGGCAACTATGCCGTAGAAGCCAAAGAAATGCTGGCTGAGCAGGGCCTTGTTCCCGCTCACTATGATATGCGTTTTGTTAAGCCTCTGGATGAAGAACTATTGCACGATATTTTCAGGAACTTCAAGAAAGTAGTTACGGTAGAAGATGGGTGTGTGATGGGTGGCTTCGGCAGCGCCATTTTAGAATTTATGGCTCAAAACAATTACTCTGCTCAAATCAAAATTTTGGGTATCCCCGACCGAATTGTTGAACATGGCACTCAACTCGAACTGCACGCTGAATGTGGTTTCGATCCGCTGGGTATTGCCAACACCGTAAGACAAATGCTTGGAGTAAAGGTGACGAGCTCCTATGCCAGCAATTAACTTCAAGGTTGAAGGTGAAGGGTTGCCGGTTGTCCTCATCCACGGTTTCTGTGAAAACCTGGAAATGTGGAAGCACCTTGTACCCACTCTATCAAAGAATTATAAGGTTTACACCATAGACCTGCCAGGTTTTGGTCAATCGCCATTGTGGCAAACCACAGTGAGCCTGGAGTCAGTAGCCTCTGCAGTGGCCGACTGGGTCGAGGATCAGAAAATTGATAAAGCAGTTTTTATTGGCCACTCGCTTGGAGGTTACGTTTGTTTGGCCCTGGCCGAGCTGTACTCTAAACTTATAGCTGGTGTGGGCTTGGTACACTCTACTGCCTTTGCAGACTCGGAGGAAGGAAAAATCAATAGAAATAGGGTAATTGAATTCATTGGCAAGCATGGTCATGAAAAGTGGATAGAGACTTTTGCTCCAAGTCTATTCGCAAAAAACAACCTTGCCTATTGCCAAGAGGCTGTTGCCATGGTGCATGCCATGGGAGTGAATACGAAAGTTGAAACCATAGTGGCTTATACTCTGGCCATGAGAGACCGAAAGAACAGGTTTGAAGTATGGCAAAACATAGCGAATCACTGCCTTTATATAGGAGGGAGTGAAGACATAAGGATTCCCGCCCGGGTTTCTGAAGAACACATATATGCGAGAGACAAGATAGACGGTTATATTCTGCCAGAAATTGGGCATATGGGCATGTTTGAAGACGAAAATCAGATTAAGGTAATTTTGGAAAATTATTTAGGTAAAATTACCTGATTCAAGAAAAAATTAATACCTTAGGGTATGGGCAAAGAATACACCATACCCGAATTTCCAGATTCAGTCGTAGATGAGGCGTTTGTGGCCTATTTGATAGGCCATACCATAAGCTCCAACTATGTGCCATTCATTAAAGAGTTCACCACTCTCAATGATGAAATTATTTCCGAGTGCCTGAACATCAACGTAAAAACCTATAGAAGCTACCGAGACAAAACCGTTGAGTTAAAGCCCATACAGCAAGAGCATACATTGGCCATGTTATCGGTTCTGAAGCATGGAGTTAAGGTGTTTGGCAGCAAAGAGAAACTCACCGAATGGCTAGAGAAGCCCAATTACTTTTTTGACAACCTGCCGCCATTTCAATTTCTCAAAACTATATCGGGCATACAGTTTTTAGATCATAAGCTGTGCTCTATAGAATCAGGAGACACTATTTAAATGAGGGTTTTCAGAATCTGTAGGGAGGAATATTCCCTTGAGCTAGTGGCATCGGGACGAATGAACCGGTGGAACAAAGATGGCCAGCATGTGATTTACGCTGCTGAATCCAGAGCCTTGTGTGCCCTGGAACTACTGGCCCATACCAATGGAGTGGTTCCTGCCGGAAATTATAGAACCATGGTTATCGAAATCCCAGAAACAAAGATTGAAGAAATAACCGATGAAGAACTCCCCAAAAACTGGAAATCGGTAAAGGCATATCCGCAGTTGCAGAGAATAGGCTCTCAATGGTATGAAGAAAGTAAGCAACTCTTGCTAAAGGTTCCATCGGTACTGATACCTTCTGAGTTCAACTATGTGATCAATACAAAGCACCCTGCATTTAAGAATGTGAGCATTGCCTCTCTGGAAAATTTCTTTTGGGATGACAGGCTCTAATTACACCTGACTGAGTAGTTGAGTAAGTTCTCGTTTGGTTATGGCCCCTGCCTTCTTCCATTGTATCTCTCCGCTTTTGAACAGAATAAGCATTGGAATGCTCCGAACGCCAAATCTTTGAGCTATCGGCTGGTTCTTATCTACATCAATCTTAATGACCTTAAGCCTGTCGCCCATTTCCTGTGCCACTTCCTTCAACACAGGTGCCATCATTTGGCAAGGGCCACACCAATCGGCATAAAAATCAACCAACACCGGCTGATCCTGACTCACTAAAGCATCAAATTTTCCTTTCATTACTTGATTAAATTAGCAATCTTCTAACGACATCAAATAGGTTAATGTTCCATTCATTTCTCTCGATAGAATACCATGAGCACACCCCTCTTTACACACAAGAATTTCCATATTGAGAATGATGGTATTCACTTACTCCGAAACGGCTTTGACTATAAAACATTACTTAAGACTGACTTAGTAAAAGTGTACATTACAAGAGGGCCCCAGGTCAAGAACTGGATGGTTCTGTTAAGTATGGGGCTTGGTCTGATAGCGTTCGCAAGCTATTATATTATTAGGTTAATAGACTTTCTTATTAACACTGATGACATCATATATATTGAGCAATTTGTGGTACCAATTATTCCACTTGCTTTGGGAATTGTTTGTCTAAATAATGGTCTACGTAGAGGAGAAGTGCTAATCTGTACATTAAAAACGGGTAAAGTTTTACGAATTCCGTTACTCAATAAGTTTGAAAAAGCAGAGCTCGAAAAAGTCCTTCGAAGCCAGTTCAAGTATAAATAATCTAAATGAGTGACCACGATTTTACCCAACCTGAAAACTTCCTTATTCTTACAGGACTTATGTTTCTGGTGGTGGTCTTTCGCTACTCATTTGTAGCAGGCATCTTCTATCTGGTGTTTTATGTAATTGACCCAAAATCGACCCGAAGCAGAAAAATATTCAGCTCGGGCACATCTAAAAAGCAGTTTCGAAAGGAAATATTCTGGTCAACTTTTACTTCTATGCTTTTTGCCTTGGCGGGCGCAGGCATGGTGGTGATGTGGCAATTGGGGTATACTGCCATTTATGAAGAGATCGATCGGTTCGGCTGGTGGTGGGTTCCTACGAGCTTTTTGATTGCCGCCTTCATTCATGAAACCTATTACTACTGGTTTCATCGATGGATGCACAAACCAAGGGTTTACAGACTAATTCATAAGACGCATCATGACAGTCATATCACCTCCCCCTGGACCTGCTTTTCATTCCACCCGGGAGAGGGATTGCTTCAGTCTTTGATCATTCCTATGATCGTGTTCTTTCTCCCAATGCATTATTGGACCATTGTGGCTTTACTCACTTTTATGACCATCACTAGTGCTATCAATCATTCCAATGTGGAGATTTACCCGAAAGGCTTTCATAAACATTGGCTAGGGAAATGGTTTATTGGTGCCACGCATCACAGCCTTCATCACACTCAATACAAATACAATTTTGGCCTATACTTTACCTTTTGGGACAAGTTGATGAGAACAGAAAGTGAGAAGTACGAAAGTAATTTTGAGAAGCATACATCAAATCACTAGATTGAATTAATCATGCGCTCAGTTTTCATAATCATTTTTGGAATCTGCTCCTTCACCTTGATGGGCCAAGAAGCATTCTCATACCTCACAAGCTTGGAATTAGGCAACGCTGATGCCTGTAAAATAGAAGGGGTGAAATCTGAGCCTAAAATCCACTTCGACCCCAATAAAGTTCGAATAGTCAACAAAGAGGTTCAATATCTAGAAACTCATAACCCGTTGAGGGATGAATTGAGAGATACTGACATTCTCGTGCTCTATTTTAACCCACCCGAAAATCCAAACAAGGAATTAGCCCTACTTTTTTCCTGGGGACCAAGTTGCGACCCTCATTTTTATGTTTTTGATTCAGAAAATGACTCGATTGGCAGAAATTTCATGGGAGGCACAGAGTTATTTATGCCTCAAAATGACAAATTCTATACAGTAGGACGCTACAACGCTCCCTTCACTATAAGAAAAAAGTTTGTTCTCCTAGAGAACTACAAAACAGTCGAAATAGAACCTGAATTTTATCATCTAGGCTTACAAACCGAAACCCTAAGGAGCATCAAACTATATACGGATAGACAAATGAACACAGAGATCGCATCATTGCCTCCAAACTATAAAATAGAGGTGGTGTTAGCCTATAAAAAAGATAACTTGAGTGAATTCTATTATCTCATCAAAACACAACTCGGTTTGTTGGGATGGGCAAATATCGAAACCGGGTATTTCGAGGCAATTGATGTTAAAGGTATTTTTTGGATAGGTGACTAGTCAAAAAATACCTTTAAATACATCTACTCATACCTCAAACTCTCCACAGGATTAGACTTAGCCGCCCGGAAAGTCTGGAAGCTTACCGTTAACAAGGCAATAGTCAAAACCAGCACGGCCGGCAAGGCAAAAATGTACCAGTAGAGGTCTATTCTAAAGGCAAAGCCGTTGAGCCATTGCTCCATGCCATAATAGGCTACAGGAATTGCCAGAACCACCGACACTAAAATTAACTTCATAAAGTCCGTAGAAAGCAATTGCAGAATACTTGAAATGGAAGCTCCTAGCACTTTTCGAATGCCAATTTCCTTGGTTCGCTTGGCAGTCATAAAGGCAGCCAATCCAAATAATCCTAAGCAGGCTACGAAAATGGCTAAGCCTGAGAAAATGGTGAATACACTACCAAATTGCTGATCGGCCTTGTACTGTTCATTGAATCGATCATCCAGGAAGAAGTATTCAAATGGGTTTCCCGGAAAGAACCTGGCCCAATTTTCCTCCGCCAGTCGAATGACTTCCTGAGTATTGGCCGCTTCATACTTTATCGAATAGTAGTTGCTGGCATCGGGAATAAGCCTAAAAATCAGTTGATCATAATTTTCCTTGAGCGAAGTATGATGATAATCTTCCAGAACCCCTATTATGGTATAGTTCTGCCCCCAAAAGTATATATCCACATTCAGTGCATCTTCAATATTATCGAAACCAAGCTGCCTTACAGCCGACCGAGAGAAAAGAATTTTGGAGCCTTCATCGCCAAAGCTCTCATCAAAGCTTCTCCCAGCTACCAACTTCAGGTCATAAGTTTCCACAAAATCATAACCTATACCCAAAACCCTGTATTGCTTACCTTCGGTGTCCGGCTCTCCCTGTCTTCTGATTCCTCCTGCATTCCAATCGACCGATCTACCTGGAACACCGGTACTTACTACCACTTTCCTGACGTTCGCATTGGCTTCCATTACATCGCCAAAAGCGGTGAGTTTTTCCTGATAAGTGGAATCTCTGACACTTGGCCCCTCAATTACCAAAGTCCGGTCTATGTTTACCCCAAGCTCTTGGTTCCTCATAAATGAAATCTGTTCATAAACCGTATAAGTGCCGATAATCAAGCCCACAGATGCCATGAATTGAAAAACCACCAGCCCCTTTCTTAGCCAAGCACCCCTTGAGCCAGACACCGCACCACCTTTCAGGGTATCAATGGGTTTGTAAGACGATAGCACCATAGCCGGATATAACCCTGAAAGAAATGTTCCAACTAAAAAAAGTGCCCCCAGGCCTACCCAGAAGCCCTGCTGCATAAAAAGCTCCATGGTTATGGGCTGGTCTGCCAAACGCGCAAAAGAAGGCAGAGCCAAAACCACAATACCAAAGGCCAGTACTACTGCCAGCAGATTAATTAAAAAGCTTTCGGTAAGGAATTGCCTGATCAACTGCCCTCGCAGCGAACCTAAGACTTTACGCAGACCTACTTCTCTAGCCCTCTCCATGGACTTGGCTGTGGCCAGGTTAATGTAGTTGACCCATGCAATAATTATGATAAAGAAGCTAATGCCAAGAAGCGCATATACCGCATCACCATCGCCATTTACCTCTGCTTCCATCATATAGTTCGAGTAGAGATGAATGTCTCTTAATGGCTGAAGATCAAAGTCCATCCAGGTTTCATTCTCTCGCATTTCATCTCCCCACTGAGCCTCTACAAAGTCATCGACCTTGCCGGCAAACTCTTCCGGATTAACCCCTTCTTTGAGCATCACATAATTAAAGTAGCCATCCCAATACCAGACACTGTTGGCCTGTTGAGCTCTCTCTCCTTGTGCCATGGTGCTCCATGAGGCCAAAATATCGTACTTGAAATGGGAGTTTTGGGGCACGTCTTCAAACACTGCTGTAATCTTAATGGGCCGGTTCTTATTGAAATACATGGTTTCTCCCACCACATCTACTTTGGCAAAGTATTTTTGTGCAGTTGTCTTTGAAATAGCTACCGAAGAGGGATCAACTAAAGCCGTTTCCTTATCGCCATATAATATTTTAGTATCGAAAACATCGAACACTGATGGATTGGCGAAATACACCTTGCTCTCAGCAAACTCTATGTCTCCTCTGGAAAACACACCGCTGGTTTGGGTTAGTCGGGCATAAGCCTCTACATCGGCCAGGTTTTCATTGAGCAAATACCCAATGGAAACCACACCGGCAGCCCATTCTGTGCTCAATACTCCTTTTTCGTACCGGTTGGTTTTCAGCCGATAAATACGATCCGCATTCTGATTGAAATTATCATAACTCAGCTCATAACTAACGTATTGCATAATGAGCAGACTGGCGGCAATGCCCAGAGCAAGACCTGTAATATTGATTAAAGAAAAGATTTGGTTTTTGAGCAATGAGCGCAATGCTACTTTCAAATAGTTTTTGACCATGGCGATTTGAATTAAGTTTAGTTGGTTGCGACTTTCTGTGTCTGTCTTCTAAGACGACCCTGGTACCTAAAAGATTACATCAGAGACTTGCTGATTTTCAAAAAGTTGCAAAAAAAAGCTAAATATTCACGGGCATGGCAGGCATAGAGTAAGGCTTAAAGACAAGGGGCTAAAATAAAAGAGTCACTCCCGTTGGAGCGACTCCCTTTCACCTAAACACCTGGGTAACTAACTACTCATAGTGAATCTTTCGATTCCTACACCCAGACTTATCTTTAATTGCTTTCGCGAATTGTCTTTGGAGGAGAGGAATTTCTTCCTCATGTGAAGTCAAAGTTAGTAGGATTTTTTATTAAATAAAATTTAACAAACCAATAATTCAAAAAAGTTATTCACATCGAAATCCACACTTAGGGTTGAATTCACACCATTTAATTTGCTGTACGTCACAAAATTAAAGTTTAACGCAGATATTCTTCTTTTCCGTGAAGAAATTTAACGCATCCCAGCCACCTTCTCTACCCATACCGCTATGTTTTACCCCACCAAAAGGGGTTCTCAAGTCGCGAAATAGCCAGCAATTTACCCACACTATGCCGCTATGAAGAGCAGCCGACACACGGTTGGCACGGTCTAAGTGACTTGTCCAAACTGTAGCCGAAAGGCCATAGTCAGTTGCATTGGCCATAGCAATTACCTCTTCTTCTGTATCAAAAGGCTGCAGGGTAACTACCGGACCAAAAATCTCTTCGCTATTAGTTCTGCACTCTTGTGAAAGACCTTCAAACACCGTTGGTTGTACATAATAGCCCTCAGCAAACTCCCCATCCAGCACGACTCGCTGACCTCCGGCAAGTAAAGCCCCCCCCTCTTTTGTGGCCAGATCGATGTATGAAAGCACCTTTTCCATGTGCTGTTTAGAAACCAAAGCACCAACCTGAGTATCGCTGGCATAGGGCGAACCTATTCGCAGCGCTTTGGTCTTGCTCACAAATGCCTCTTTAAACTTGTTATAAATGGATCGTTCTATAAATATTCTTGATCCACATAGGCAAATTTGTCCTTGATTGGCGAAACTGGAGTGCACAGAGGTTTTCAGGGCTTTCTCAAAATCGGCATCGGCAAAGATTATGTTGGGATTTTTCCCACCCAACTCCAGCGATAGTTTTTTGAATTGAGAGGCAGCCGTGCTTGCAATTTTTTTCCCGGTTTGTGTTCCTCCCGTAAAAGAAATGGCCTTTATTCCTGGTTGCTCTACCAAGGCCTGCCCCGCTTTGGCGCCTAAGCCATGAACAATATTGAGTACTCCATCGGGCAGACCGGCCTCTTTGCAAAGTTTGGAAAAAATAAAGGCCGTCATAGGTGTAATTTCTGAGGGTTTAGCCACCACCGTATTGCCCGAAGCAAGAGCAGGAGCAATTTTCCAGGTAAAGAGATAGAGTGGCAGGTTCCATGGAGAAATACAGGCTACTACCCCTAATGGGCTCCGGGTGGTCACATTCAAAGCTTCACCATCGGTTTGGTGTGCCTCAGTAGACTCATGTAGAATAGCCGTGGCAAAGAACCTCATATTTGCAGAAGCCCGAGGAATATCGACTGACCTGGCCAGCTTTACCGGCTTCCCATTGTCTTTGGCTTCGGCCATAGCCAGCATTTCCAGGTTGTCATCGATCAGGTCTGCAATCCTAAGCATACAACGAGAACGCTCTTCTCTGGAGGTCTTTGACCATGCAAGAAATGCTTCTTCGGCTGCCTGAACAGCCAGCTCAATATCCTGATGATCTGAGTCTGGAATTTCACCATATACCTTTCCTGTGGCCGGTTCAATATTATCTAAATAGCCCCCTGACTGAGGTTCTACTAATTTGCCTCCGATATAATTGAGTATCCTTTCCATTTTACAAACAACCCGTTCTACCACCATCTACGGGCACATTAATTCCATTGATATAACCTGCTGCCGGAGAAGCCAAAAAAGCTGCCGCAGCGGCCACTTCAGAAGCTTCGGCAAATCGCCTGGCCGGAATTTCCGACTTCATTTCTGCTTCAACATCTTCTACAGCCCTGCCTGTCTTTTTGGCCTTATTCTCAATGATTGAAGAAAGGCGTTGTGTTGAAGTTGCCCCAGGCAATACGTTATTGACTGTAATGCCAAATTGACCCAGCTCATTCGCCAGAGTCTTCGACCAATTGGCCACGGCTCCACGAATGGTGTTTGACACCCCCAAGCCTGGGATGGGCATTTTCACGGAAGTGGAAATCACATTGATGATTCTTCCGTAAGCTGCTTCTTTCATAGCCGGCACACAAGCCTGAGCCAAGATCTGGTTGCATACCAAATGCTGGTTGAACGCAATTCTAAAAGCCTCCACATCGGCATCTATGGCCTGACCTGCAGGTGGACCACCCGTATTATTGATCAAAATATGATATTGATTGCCCTCGGCCAGATGCTTATCAATGGTCGATTTCAGTTCCGCTGGGCTAGCAAAATCGGCCACAAGAATCTGATGTTTTTGACCAGAGGCTTTGAACAACCCTTGTTTCACCTCCTCTAGTTTTTGCTTATTTCTGGCGCAAAGTGTAACGCTGCACCCTAAGTTGGCCAGTTCTTCTGCAATGGCTTTTCCTATGCCCTGCGTACTTCCGCAAACCAAAGCCGACTTTCCTTTTAAATTTAAATCCATAGACATTGGGGTTCATTCAAAGTTATGAAAATCGAATTTAGGCATGAGCCGATTTTTGGGTAAATTCGAACACATCAAATGGAGAGAAATTATGTCAATAAGAAGACCATTTAACCTGACGCGGTGGATTGAAGAAAACCGCGACAAACTGAAACCACCCGTTGGTAACAAAAACCTTTATCCGGAAGGTACCGACTATATTGTGATGATTGTTGCCGGGCCAAATGCCCGAAAAGATTACCACTACAACGAAACCGAAGAGCTTTTTTACCAACTGGAAGGCAACATTACGGTACGTATTCAGGAAGATGGCAAAGCGGTTGACATTCCACTTGGCCCAGGCGACATGTACCTACACCCGCCCAAAGTACCTCACTCCCCCATTCGTTCAGAAGGCTCTTTAGGTCTGGTGATTGAAAGAGTAAGAAAACCCGAACATACCGATGGACTGATGTGGTTCTGCGACAACTGCAACACCAAGCTTCATGACACCTACTTTCCGCTTACCAATATTGAGAAAGACTTTCTTCCAAGATTTAAAGAATTCTACAACTCCGAAGAACTGCGCACCTGCAAAAATTGCGGGCAAGTGATGGAAACGGATCCACGTTTCGTAGGATAGTGTTCAGAAAGCAGTTATCAGTAATCAGGGCTCCCGATTAACTGATAACTAATTAACCGATAACTTATGCTAAAAATCGACATGCATACCCACATCATTCCGGAACACCTGCCAAAATGGGCAGACAAGTTCGGATATGGTGATTTCATTCATCTGCACCACCACAAAGAAGGGGCCGCTATGATGATGAAGGGAGCAAAATTCTTTAGAGAAATACAAGCCAATTGCTGGGACCCTGAACTACGAATTGAAGAATATGCCCGGCACCATACACAAGTGCAGGTAGTTTCAACCATTCCTGTAATGTTTGGTTATGATGCCAAGCCTGAAGATGGATGGGAAATGGCTCGTTTTCTCAACGACCACATGGCCGAAATATGCCGCAAGTACCCTAAAAACTATGTTGGCCTGGCTACACTGCCTATGCAAGATGAAGACCTCGCGGTAAAGGAGCTGGAGCGTTGTAAAAATGAACTCGGTTTGCCGGGCATCCAGATAGGATCCAATATCAACGATAAAAACCTAAGCTCGCCCAAGTTTTTCCCCATTTTCCAAGCCTGCCAGGAGCTGGGTATGTGCATAATGATCCACCCGTGGAACATGATGGGCTTCTCGAGTATAGAACGCTACTGGCTTCCGTGGTTAGTAGGAATGCCGGCCGAAACTTCACGTGCAGCCTGCTCGCTAATATTTGGCGGAGTAATGGAGCGTCTCCCGGATTTGCGCATTTGCTTCTCGCATGCCGGTGGGTCGTTTTTACCTACTTTGGGCCGAATTGAACATGGGTTTAACTGTCGTCCGGACCTTGTGGCCATAGACAACCCCGTAAACCCCAGGGAGTATTTAGGAAAATTCTGGATAGATTCTATTACCCACGATGCCGACCTGCTCGAGTATGTACTAAAAATGCAAGGGTCTAAGCGCATTATGTTAGGTTCGGACTACCCCTTCCCCTTAGGCGATTTGGAAATAGGAGCCTACATTGAGGAAATGAATCTGGCCCCGGAAATTGTTGAAGATATTTATTGCAATGCCGCGCTGGAATGGCTCAATTTGAAACGCGAAATATTTGAGTAGTGAAACACACAGCCATATCTTTTCTGGAAACCCCCATCGGTAAGCTCAAAATAGTGGGCGATGAAACGGCCATTAAACTGGTGTCGTTTACCGATGAGGCCGAACGATCGACCGATGGAAAGGTTCCTAACATAGTTCGTACCTGTAAATTTCAGCTCAAAGAATACTTTGAGGGCAAACGCAAAACTTTTGACGTTCCGCTTGATCCGGAAGGCACCGATTTTCAGAAAGAAGTGTGGGACAATCTGCTCAGCGTACCCTTTGGTTCAACCTCCACTTACGCCAAACAAGCCATAAAAATGGGTGACCTCAAAAAAATACGAGCGGTGGGTTCGGCCAATGGGAAAAACCCTATAGCCATAATTATACCCTGCCATAGAATAATTGGCACCGATGGCAGCCTGACCGGATATGCCGGAGGCCTGCATCGAAAAGAATGGCTACTTAAACACGAAAACTCCATACCTGGTTATAATCAACTGAAACTATTCGGATGATCTACGAAAACAGCTTAGCGTTTGCCCAAGAGGCAGACAAGAACGACCCGCTTAGAGAGTGGCGGAATGAATTTCACTTTCCACAAATAAAGGGTAAAGACGCTTATTACTTTACAGGCAACTCGCTGGGGCTACAACCCAAGCAAGCCCGCACTTTTGTGGAAGCAGAAATGAAGAAATGGGAAACCTACGGAGTCGAAGGTCATTTTGTACCCAAAGAAAGACCTTGGCTCAAGTTTCATGAAGCAAGCAAAGCCGCTCTGGCTAAAATTGTAGGTGCTAAACCCCTGGAGGTGGTATGCATGAACAACCTTTCTGTAAACCTTCACCTGTTAATGGTTTCTTTCTTTAGACCTACAAAAAAGCGCTTCAAAGTGATTTGCGAAGCAGGTGCCTTTCCATCCGATCAGTATATGTTTGAGTCGCAACTCAAATTTCATGGATTAAACCCGGCCGAAGCGCTTATAGAAGTGGCTCCCCGAACCGGTGAGCAAACCCTAAGAACAGAAGACATTATTTCTACTATTGAGCAAAATGCAGACGAGCTGGCCCTGGTGCTTTTTGGCGGATTGCAATACTACACCGGTCAGCTATTCGATATGCCGGCCATTACCAAAGCCGGCCATAAGGCGGGAGCCTTTGTGGGCTTCGATTTGGCCCATGCGGCAGGTAATGTTCCCTTGCATTTGCATGAATGGGACGTAGACTTTGCCACCTGGTGCTCTTATAAATACCTTAATTCGGGGCCGGGCAATGTAAGCGGAATATTTGTTCACGAGCGCTTTGCCTACGATAAAGATTTGCCTCGCTTTGCCGGTTGGTGGGGGCACAACGAGCAAGAGCGCTTTCTTATGGAAAAAGGCTTTGACCCCATGCCAGGGGCCGATGGCTGGCAGCTTAGCAACGTAAACGTAATTTCTACTGCCGCTCACCTGGCTTCGCTTCAACTCTTTGAACAAGTGGGCATGGAGGCATTGCGCGAAAAGAGCCTTAAACTCACCGGGTTTCTGGAGTACATCATCGATGAATTAAGTGGTGAAGACAAGCTATTTGAGATAATTACACCCAGAAACCCTCAGGAGCGTGGAGCTCAGCTTTCCATTTACTTCCACAGAAATGGTAAATTAATGTTCGATTATCTGGTAGAAGAAGGTGTAATAGGAGACTGGCGAGAGCCCAATGTTATTCGTATTGCTCCAGCTCCTATGTATAATTCGTTTGAAGACGTTTATCATTTTGGCCGACTATTGAAGGAAGCTATCAAGAAATATGCTGATGCGTAGCTCTGCCACGACATACGATTTTAATGCTTCAGTCAATCCTTACGCTTATGGGGGCGAAGCACTGAAGCTCTCTTTTGCTCTCCTACAGCAGGCAGGCTTTACGGTTGTGGTAAGCAAAGGAGGTTTAGGCAAAATTTTTTAACCTATGAGTAAAAAAGTAACAGTGCTTGGAGCCGGGCTTGTTGGCACATTGCTCTCCATCTTTCTAGCCAAAAGAGGCTATAATGTTCATGCCTATGAAGGACGCCCGGACCTCCGGAAATCTCAATTGGAAGGCGGTCGTTCTATCAACCTGGCCTTGAGCCATAGAGGACTTAAAGCACTGAAGGCCGTGGGGCTGGAAGACGAAATTAAAGCCCGATGCATACCAATGCCCGGTAGAATGATACATGATACGGCCGGCAATTTGGACTTTCATCCCTACGGAAAGGAAGGACAGTTTATCAACTCCGTTTCGCGCAGCGGACTCAATGAACTATTGCTTAATGAAGCCGAAAAAGCAGGTGTTTACCTCCATTTTGAACACCGATGTACCCGGGTAGATCATCAAACAACCACGGCCTACTTTACTACACCCCAGGGAAGTATTGAAGTAAACTCCGATTTTGTGTTTGGGGCCGATGGCGCCTTTAGCGCTTTGAGAAATTCGTTTATGCGCACCGATAGGTTCAACTATGAGCAGCACTATATAACGGCCGGTTACAAAGAACTTCATATTCCGGCCACCACTAAGGGCGAGTTTGCTATGGACCCTCATGCCCTGCACATTTGGCCAAGAGGTAAGTTTATGCTCATTGCCCTGCCTAATTTAGACAAGAGCTTTACGGTAACTCTTTTTCTTCCCTTTGAAGGAGAAAACTCTTTTGCAAGTTTGCAGAGCCCTGACCAGGTTCTGACATTCTTTAACCGTGAATTTGCCGATGCTGTACCCTTAATGCCCGACTTTGTAGAAGACTTCTTCAGCAACCCAACTTCGGGCTTGGTTACAATGCGGTGCTATCCGTGGGTAAAACAAAACTGTGCCCTTATTGGCGATGCCGCTCACGCCATAGTTCCGTTTTACGGACAGGGCATGAATGCGGGGTTTGAAGACTGTCATGTGCTAAACCAACTGCTTGAAGAACTAGGAACCTTGAATGCCGAGGTACTTAGCCGGTATCAGGAAATGCGCAAGCCGGACGCTGAGGCCATAGCCGATTTGGCCCTATACAACTTTATAGAAATGCGCGACAAGGTAGCCGACCCTAAATTCGTTCTTCAAAAAAAGATTGAAAAACGGCTGAATGAGCTCTACCCTAATCAATGGCTTCCGCTCTACTCAATGGTAACCTTCAGTGATCTTCGTTATTCCGAGGCCCTGGAAATTGGGCGGAAGCAACAGAAGATTATGGATAAGGTAATGGAGCAAGAGAGTCTTGAGGAACATTGGCAGAGCCTGGATTTTGAGTCGATTGTCAGGCAATTGTAAATCTCGAACGCTCCATTACCGGTGTACGCCCTTTCATTAACTTAAAAGTCCTGTTAAAGTTCGAAAGGTTATTAAAACCCACTTCATAAGCAATTTGGGCGATAGGCATTTCAGAATTTTTGAGCAATTCAGTGGCTTTCTGCAGCCTGATTTCATTGAGGAAGTTGAGATAGGTTTTTCGGGTGTGCTGTTTAAAATAACGGCAAAAGGCTGCCTTGTTCATGTGGACCACTTCGGCCACTTCTTCTAATTGAATGGGTCGGTGATAGTTTTCCAGGGTGAACTTAAAAACATCGTCTAACCTTCGGCCATGTTGTTCTTTTAAAGGCTTTTGAGGCCACTGGCTTAATACCTGAGACTCTGTTCTTCCGAATTCATCAACCAAGCAGAGAATTTGGCCAAGTCTGGAAAGCGGGTTGGTCTCAAATACTGCATTCATCTGGTGAATCAGCTTTGGGCTGGCAGTAGGGTTTATCTTTAAGCCACGATCCGCGGCCAACAGCAAGCCCTCTAACTGACTCAACTCAGGAAAAACAGACTGTCCCTTCTTTACAAGGTCTGGTTTAAAGAAGATAGTTTTGGCCAAAACCCGTTTGTCTGCTTGCTGGTAATATTCCGCTTTGCTTCTGAAAACATGGGGCACATTACTGCCAATTAAGTAAACCTCATTGGGCATGAATTCTCCCAGGTAGTCTCCATAAATAAGCGTTCCTTCACCCTTCACAATCCATGTTAGCTGCAACTCCGGGTGCTGATGGAGCTTGTCGTAGAAATAAGGCTCATCATCAATTTGCAAATGGAATGAGCTGTTTTCAACCTTCGGAATTTTGAAAGGAAGAACTTTCATTGGCGAAATCTATACTTCTTACAGCCTAATCTGAAAATTTTATATAAATATCTCATAAATAGAATAAGGGTCACGTTCTAGCAAAATGAAATCACAAGCATACTCTTTAATTTGTTTGATTACACTTGTCTATTCATGTCACCATGAGACCAACAACTCTACCCGAAAATATAGAGACACATTAGTAGTTGAGAAATCTCTCCTTTTAAGACTTGACTCCACTCAAGGACTATTTAACAATAACCTCAACCAGTTCGAGTATAAAGGAAAAACATTCTTCACCTTTTTTAATCAACTAACTGGTAACCTACACTACTATGACGCTGACAGCGGCAAGTCGTTTAAGGTTGTATCATTTCAAAGTGAGGGACCTGATGGTATCGGGAATCGCAAAGACCTTATTGCCCATCTACCCATTGGCATGGACTCGGTATTTATCTACAACGGCTGGGAACTCAGGGCCTTTCTATTTAATGGAAGGGGTGAAAAACTGAGAACTTACAACTTTGGTGAATCTGACCTTTTCCGCTCCAATGGTCCATTCAATATTGCGATAACCAACGACAACCGATTATATAGACATGGGAAAAATATTTACATAAACGCTCAGGGATTACCCGACACCAACTTTGGCAACAAACCCGTTCTACTTGAGTTCAACCTGGCCACTGAAAATTTAACAGGCCTCATTTTCCCTCCTCAATCATACGCAACACACTGCTGGGGCATTAATTACTCCACCAATACCTTCAGCTGCTACGCTGAAAAAAGAAAGGAATTCATTATCAGTTATGGAATAGAACCTCATATATACACTTACTCCCAAGATGGACAGTTGAATAAAAAGCTCACTCTAGGTTCAGAATACTTCAACAACATTAAGCCCTACTCTTCTAACCTCTCCGACTATATGGACATGTCTACTTATGAAGAAAGGAGTAACATCAGCCAAATGAACCCCAAGTATTATAAAATACTCTACTTTCCAAATGCTAAGGAAGAGTACTTTATCCGCGAAACTTTTCTTCCAAGGAGTAAGGAGGAAATTCAATCGGGAGCATCCCACTTAAGAAAAACATTTATCATTGCCGACAGGCACCTACAAAAGATTGGTGAGTATAAAGTACCCAAGCAGTATACCACTTCGGTCTTCTTTACCTCTAAGGAAGGAATATACATTGCCGATTTTGAGCATTACATGGAGAATGAGGGAGTAATTAAGTTCGATTTACTCATCCCACAACGAGTGAGCGAAGCGAAGCAGCAATGATTATGCAAATATTTCATCATTATTGATCAATTTCTAAGAAGCAGAGCTCTATTAGCTACCTTAGCTTTGAGAAAAATTTAAGCTATGAAAGTGAATTGGGAAGGGGTGTACCCGGCTGTTACCACCAAATTTACGGCAGACGACCACCTTGATCATGAAATGTTTGCTAAAAACATCGAAGCCCAGCTAAGCGCAGGAGTTGACGGAATAATACTTGGAGGCACTCTTGGAGAGGCCAGCTCATTGATGGAAGACGAGAAAGATGAACTTGTAAAGTACACTGCAGAGCTGGCTAAAGGTAAGGTGCCGGTAGTAATGAATATTGCCGAGCAAACTACCAAAGGAGCCATAAAAGCAGCAGAAAAGGCCAAAGCCAATGGAGCCAATGGCTTGATGATGTTGCCTCCTATGCGCTACAAAGCCGATGATCACGAAACGGTAACTTACTTTAAAGCAGTGGCCCAATCCACCGACTTGCCCATAATGATCTACAACAATCCGGTAGACTATAAGATTGAGGTAACCCTGGATATGTTCGAGTCGCTAATGGAGTGTGAAAATATACAGGCCGTTAAAGAGTCAACCCGAGACATCTCTAACGTTACCCGAATGAGAAACCGCTTTGGCGACCGGTTCAAAATACTTTCAGGAGTAGACACTCTGGCTTTGGAGAGCATGCTCATGGGTGCCGATGGATGGGTTGCGGGGCTGGTATGTGCCTTTCCTGCCGAAACCGTTGCCATATATCGATTGCAAAAAGCGGGGAAAATCAAGGAAGCCAGAGACATATATCGCTGGTTTTTACCGCTTCTTGAACTGGACATTAATTCCAAACTTGTTCAAAACATTAAACTGGCCGAAGTGGCGACCGGCATAGGCACAGAAAATGTGAGAGCACCCAGACTCCCTCTACATGGAGAGGAAAGAAAAAAAGTGCTTCAAATTATTGATGAGGGTTTGAAAAACCGACCGGTTCTGCCAGATTACCTCAATATTTAGAAGAGAAGCTAAGTAAGGATCGTCACCTTGTCCCGAAACTTCGGGATCAGGGTCTTCTCAGTATTAGGTTACAATTTCCTTACGATTCTGAAACAAACCTGCTTGTGGGCAGACCCGTTCGGAATGACATCGGGTTAGAACAGAGGTAAATCAAAGTTTTATCTTTTGACCTCCACCATTCTGAAGGGACAATCCTAAACTTTGAAATCGAACCTGACGGACAAAAAAGTATAACTTAAACTAACCATACGCCCTTGAAAAAGAGGTTCTTTTGTATCGATGCCCATACCTGTGGCAACCCCGTGAGACTCGTTGCCGGTGGGGGGCCTCCCTTGGAAGGCGCAACCATGCGCGAAAAAAGATTGCACTTCATGGAGAAGTATGACTGGATTCGCAGAGGACTCATGTTTGAACCTCGCGGGCACGACATGATGTCCGGATCCATACTTTACCCACCTTCCGACCCACAAAACGATATCGGTGTGCTGTATATCGAAACCAGTGGTTGCCTACCCATGTGCGGGCATGGTACCATCGGCACCGTTACCATAATGCTGGAAGAAGGGCTGGTTAGTCCAAAGACACCCGGCATATTGCGCTTAGAGACACCTGCGGGGCTGGTAGTGGCCGAATATGTTCAGGAGGGTTATGAAGTTAAGTCTGTAAAAATCACCAACATTGCCTCCTATTTACACCAAAGCAAAATAGAGGTTGACTGCCCCCAGTTGGGTCGGCTACAGGTAGACGTGGCCTATGGTGGTAACTTCTATGCCATTGTAGAAACACAAGAAAACTATAGCGATTTGGCTGACTATTCGGCTCTCGAACTTGTGCGTTGGAGTCGAGCCATTCGAGCCAGACTCAATGAACAGCACAAATTTATTCATCCCATCGATGAAAAAATTCAGGGTCTTTCTCATGTAATGTGGACCGGCCAACCCACGCAGCCCGGGTCTGACGCCCGCAATGCTGTCTTCTATGGCGAAAAAGCCATAGACCGTTCGCCTTGTGGCACAGGCACTTCTGCACGTATGGCGCAGCTAGCTGCCCATGGAAAACTCAAAAAAGGTGATAAATTCGTTCATGAAAGCATAATCGGGAGTCAGTTTGTGGGTAGGGTAGAAGAACAAACCCAGTGTGGCGATCGGCCAGCCATTATTCCAAGTATTGAAGGCTGGGCCAAAATAACCGGCTACAACACCATATTGATTGACGACTCCGACCCTTATGCTTATGGGTTTAGCGTAATATAAATGAGTACACAACGGGTTTTAGTAGTAGGCGCAGGCATTGTAGGGCTTAGCACCGCGTATTATCTACAAAAGCGAGGGCTACAGGTAGAAATTATTGATGCCGGAGATGGCAATAATAACTGTTCATTTGGCAACGCGGGCTACGTTTCTCCGAGCCATCTTATTCCTTTGGCTTCACCCGGTATCATTAGCCAGGGGCTGCGCTGGATGCTGAATCCGGAAAGTCCATTTTATATTAAACCCAGGCTTAACAGTGATCTGCTGCGCTGGGGCTGGTTGTTTAAGAAAGCAGCTACCCATGGCAAAGTTCAGGCGGCAGCTCCGGTACTGCGCGACCTGATGGTAAAATCACAGCAGCTTTATGAGCAAATCATTCATGAAGAGCAAATTGATGCAGGCTACAAAAAGCCCGGCTTGCTGATGATCTGTAAAACGGAGCAAACCTTAAAGCATGAAGTAGAACTGGTAGAAATGGCCCAGAAGATGGGACTGGAAGCAGAAGTACTCACACGCGAGGAAACGGAACGCCTGGAACCTGCCGTGAAATACGACATGCATGGGTCTGTCTATTTTGCCTGCGATGCCTGGATGACCCCACATCAGTTTATGAAGTTGTTTCAGCAAAAGGTAGCAGCACTAGGCGTCAAAATTCATTATGGGCAAACACTAACAAAGTTGGTGCGCGACAACGGAAGAATAACCCGCGTAACTACACAAGACAACAGCTTTGAAGCCGATCATGTGGTGATAACAGCCGGCTCCTGGTCTCCCCTTCTGGCCAAGCAAGTGGGGTTGAACATTCCTCTCCAGCCGGGAAAAGGCTATAGCTTTATGCTCAACAATCCACCCAAAATGACTTCGTTGCCGGCCATTTTAGTAGAAGGCAGGTTAGCTACTACGCCCATGCAGGACGGCTTACGTTTTGCAGGAACCATGGAACTTTCCGGTCACAATCATGACATTCGACAAAACCGTATCAACGGCATTGTAAAGAGCATTAAAGAGTTTATGCCCGACTTCCGCGATGTAGACTTTAGCACCGTTAAACCCTGGGCGGGGCTGCGCCCTTGCACCCCTGACGGATTGCCATACATAGGAGGCACCAAAAAAGCCAATAACCTGTACATTGGCACCGGCCACGCCATGCTGGGCTGGACCCTCGGCCCAGTAACCGGACACCTTTTGGCCGAACAAATAACAGAGAAAAAGATGTCTATTCAATCTCCCCTAATTGGGGTAGACCGCTATGCTTAAAATATTTTAGTATTTTGCCCTCAATTAAAGAGCGAATTAGTCCTCTGGTAAACAAAAAAACCCTTCTTTGGTTTTTATCCTTTGGATTCAATTGAATTCGTTCGGATTTTAGGAAGCCTCAACCTCCAATTTTCAGACTACTAATCCATGGCCAAAACTGCTATTGTTATTGGTTCAGGGATAGCCGGTATTGCCGCTGCTATTCGCCTGGCCAAAAGAGGTTATACGGTTTCTGTATTCGAAGCCAACAACTACCCGGGAGGTAAGCTTTCCGAAATCCGGCTTGGAGCTTATCGCTTTGATGCCGGCCCCTCTCTGTTTACCCTTCCTGCTTTGGTAGATGAGCTTTTTGAACTTTGTGGCATGAATCCGGCCGACTCATTTGTTTATGAGCAACTGGATGAAACTTGCCGCTACTTCTTCCCGGATGGCACCAAGCTTACAGCCTGGGCCGACAGAGAAAAGCTAAAACAAGAGTTTCTTGAAAAACTTACCGAGCCCAAAGAAAATGTAGAAGCCGCCTTAAACCAAAGCCAGTGGTTATACAGTCAATTGGCTCCACTCTTTATAGAAAAAAGCCTTCACAAGCCCGGTACATGGTTGAGTACAAAGGCCTTTGCGGCCTACTCCCGGTTACATAAGTTCGATTTTAACCGAACCATGCACGAAGCCAATTCCAAGCGGTTCGAAAACGAAAAAACCACACAACTTTTCAACCGATATGCCACATACAATGGTTCTGACCCATACCAAACACCAGCCACACTTAACATCATTCCTCATCTGGAATTTGGTATTGGTGCCTATTTCCCCAAGGGGGGTATGCACAGCATTACCCAGACTTTGTATGAATTAGCAGAAAAGGTTGGCGTTCGGTTTTACTTCAATACAACCGTACAAAAAATTGTGGTGCACAACGGCACGGCTAAGGGAATAGACACCCACATGGGCTTTCATAAGGCCGACAGAATTGTGTGTAATATGGATATGGTTGCGGCTTATAGAACATTGCTGAAAGATCAACATCAACCTAAAAAGTTATTGAACCAACCCAAGTCCAGCTCTGCCCTTATTTTCTACTGGGGCATAAAAAAAAGCTTTCCTCAATTAGGCTTACACAACATCTTCTTTACTTCTGACTACAAGCGCGAATTCGAACATATATTCGATAAAGGCAGCCTTTTTAAAGACCCAACTGTTTATGTGAACATAACTTCCGTTATGAATCCTTCCGATGCTCCAAGCGGTTGCCAGAATTGGTTTACCATGATTAATGTACCCAACAACCAGGGGCAAGATTGGGACTACCTGATACAATATGCCCGAAAGGCTATCATTAATAAGCTTTCTGAAAACCTCGGCACCAACATAGAATCTTTTATTGAAGAGGAGTCGGTGTTAGACCCCAGGCTTATTGAGTTAAAAACAAGTAGCGTAGCTGGTGCTCTCTACGGAAATAGCTCTAACAACAAGTTTGCTGCTTTTCTAAGGCACCCCAATTTTTCTTCCAAAATCAGGCATCTCTATTTTTGCGGAGGCAGTGTACACCCTGGTGGGGGGATACCTCTTTGTCTTTCGTCAGCAAAACTGGTGGATGAACTAATGAATCAGTGATGCCTCTACTATCTGTGTACTATCGGCCTCTTGGTTAGAGTAGAAGGCTCTGTACTGAGTGTACCGATGCATAATTTGCTTTACATAGTTTACAGGCTCCGAACCACGACAATAGCCAAACTGAACCACAGGGTCGGTATAATATTCAGACGTTGATTTCTTAATTAAATACTTAGCTACAACCTCCCAACTGGTTGGGTCTTCACCAAATTTCTCGGCCAGCTTCATGGCATCTCTTACGTGTCCCTGCCCTACATTATAGGCTCCCAAGCTAAAGCGCAGTCGCTCTTCTTCGTCTTCGATCTCATTTTCCCAATACGTCATAAGCCACTTCAAATGGTTTACTCCGGCTTCAATGTTTTCTTCCGGATTGTACACATCTTCAACCTCATACTCATCAATTACCTGAGAGGTAAGTTGCATTAACCCCTTAGCCCCAGCCCATGATTCTACCCTGGGATTGAACTTGGATTCCTGATATATTACCGAGGCCAAAAGCAACCAATCTATACCTAAACCGCTGGCGGCATCCATAATTATTTCATCGTAAGGAGATATTTTACCCTGGCTGATAGAAGAGTAATCGCTGGTAGCCCGTATTCTCTGGTTTTTGCTACTTCTAAAATACTTGTCGTAAATCACGTAAAAATCGGGCTCTCGCTTCATGGCCTGAAGCCATTGGTCTGCAGCCTCTTTGAGTTGCAGGCTGTTTTTGCGCAAGGCCCAGGCAATCTGTTGGGGAAAACTCAGTTCGGTGGAAACGTCCAGAATCGGGTTATAACTCACATTAATGAGAGCCACATCCTCATCGGCCACCGTATAGTCTATTTCTCCGGTAGCCACCTGCTTAATGAGTGACTCGGTGTCTACATCGCCTTCAATTTCCACTATATGAATATCTGCTCCTATTTCGTCTGAAAGGTTCTCAAGGCGCTCGGCAAATGAGGACCCTTTTCTCACATGCACAGTTTCTCCAGCCAAGTCTAAGGGGTTACGAATAAGCGAGGCATCAATCTGATGTTGTTTTAACTGGCGCCAGTTGTCCGGTTTCTTTTGCACCAACA
This sequence comes from Roseivirga thermotolerans, assembly GCF_014653175.1. Classification (GTDB taxonomy): domain Bacteria; phylum Bacteroidota; class Bacteroidia; order Cytophagales; family Cyclobacteriaceae; genus Roseivirga; species Roseivirga thermotolerans. The sequence goes on along the minus strand of NZ_BNAG01000001.1, from coordinate 1,203,132 downwards.
CTTGCCTTACCGTATTGTGCGGCTCTGTAAAGGCCACTCGCTCTGCTCGTTCACGAGTAATGGCCAGGTGATAGGCCATCAGGTCGGCTTCACCATTGTTCAACATTTCAAAAGCCTTCTCCAGGTTGGGAGTAAGTACAATCTGAAGCTCTACCTTAAGCGATTTAGCAAAACGTGTTAGTAGCTCATATTCATAGCCCATTGGGCGGCCCCTGTATATAAAGTAGCTGGTTGTGCTGTTGTCTACTACCGCAATGAGGCTACCCCGCTGTTTGATCTGCTCCAGATCAAAGAAAACGGGCTCTTCTTTAGCCACTTGCTGGCCCCCTTTGCCACCTTGACCATTCGAGCAGGCCAACAAAAAAGAGGAAACTAACAAGCTGAATATCAATGAACTATTCTTGATTCTGAAAAGCGTCATGTCCTTCAATAAAACCCGAAAAACCGCAATTGGTTTATTTTCAGGTTGAAAGAAGATAATGAGAACGGCTCAGAAATTCAAACGAATACCCTATTGAAGGTTGTTACCAGCCAGCCTGTTAAGTTCTATTTCCTGTACTTTTACACTAAAAGAAGCCTGGATTTTGCGCAACTCGGCCTGAACGAAGTTAATCTGGGCTTCACGAATTTCAAGCGGTGTAGCATTGCCCAGTTTGTATCGTTCCAAAGCAATATCATAGTTCTCCTCAGCAATGGAAAAGTTCTGCTCTTCCAATGCCCTAAGGGCTATGCTGTTTTGGTAATTAATGAAGGCCTTTCTTAAATCCGACTCTAATTGGAGCTTCATGTTTTCAATTTCCAACTCACGGGTTTCAATTTGAATTTGAGCATTCTGCATACGTCTCTTCACATCGAAACCGTTCAGAATATTCCATGAGGCAGTTATCCCATAATTAATCCCTTTTGAGGTATTGCTAATGAGGAAACCGGCATCGGAGTTACGGTCGTTAAAGTTGTAACCGAAATTGAGGGATAACTGAGGAAATCTTTCTGCTCCAATTTCTTTGCTCTGCAAATAGGCAATTTCCCGGTTGCGTTGAGCTCTCAAAAGACCGGGGTTATTGAGTTGTGCGCTTGCCAACAGGCTCTCAATTTGCAGGCTTTCATTGGCTGAAAAGTTAGCATCTGTTTCGTATTGTGCATCCAGTCCGGTGCCCATTAGCCTATTCAGATCTACCTGCGCATTAAAGACCACTTCTTTCTGGTTGAGTACGTTAGACTGATCGGCATTATAGTCTACCTGTGCCTGCAGATAGTCCAGCTTAGAGGTTTTTCCTACTTCATATCGGGTTTTGGCCAGTTCTACCCGGTCGGCCGAAAGCTTTAAAGCCTCTTCCAATACCCGAAGTCTCTCTTTTTCTAGTACCAGGCGGTAGTAGGCCGTAGAAATTTGCGCTATGGTATTTTCAATCTGAATCTTCAGATCATCTTCGGCCAGGCCCATGGTTTCGGCTATACGGTCTCGGGTATGAAACATCCCCAGGCCATTGAAAATAGTCCACCTCAAATTGGGACTCACATCTAGTGTATTCGATTTGGCCCCATTGATTTCTCTCGGGGAGTCATCATTCACAAACTGCTGTCTCACATTGGTGTTCGAAAAGCTTTTGCCGGCAGTAATGCTCACTTGTGGCAAAAAGGCACCAACACTTTTCTCGTAGTCGTTTGTGGTTTGTTCCACAGCCTTCTCCGAAATTTTAATGTTAAGATTCTTTTCTAGTCCAATGCTCACTGCCTGCTGCAGACTCAGCTTTTCCTGTGCATGTAGCATGGTAGAAACTAAAACTAAGAGGATATAGCTAATAACTTTCTTCATAACTAAACGGTAGTTCTGGCCAATCTACTTTTCTTGCTGGTGAAATAAGAATACATGGCCGGGATCACATAAAGTGTAAGAATGGTAGAAAACACCAACCCACCTATGATGGCCACTCCCATAGACACCCTGCTTTCTGCCCCCGCACCCAAAGCCAGGGCTATGGGCAAAATGCCAAGGATGGTCGAAAAAGAGGTCATAAGAATTGGGCGGAAGCGAGATTTTGAAGCATCGAGAATTGCCTCAGTTACACTGAGCCCCTGGGCCTTTCGCTGATTGGCAAACTCTACTATCAGTATCCCGTTTTTGGAAACCAAGCCAACCAGCATTATAATACCTATTTGGCTAAAAATGTTGAGTGACTCTTCGTACCTCCACAGCACCAGCAGGGCTCCTGCCAAAGCCAGGGGAACGGTGAACATAATGATGAGCGGGTCGACAAAACTTTCGAACTGAGCAGAGAGCACGAGGTAGATAAGTACGAGAGCAAAGCCAAAAGCAAAATATAAGCTGTTGGTACTTTCTCTAAACTCACGAGACTGGCCGGCCAGGTCAGTCTGGAAAGACTCATCGAGCACCTCTTCGGCCACACGATCCATAGCCTCTATACCCTGACCTGTAGTTACTTTTGGGGCCAAACTAGCCGAAACGGTAGCTGAAGCAAAACGATTGAACCGGTAAAGTTGTGGGGGAGAGCTACTCTCTGTGAGCGTAACAAGGTTATCTAACTGAATAAGATTACCCTGGCTATTTCTCACATATAGCGTTTTAAGGTCTAGCGGATCGTTTCTGTTTTCTCTATCTACCTGACCAATAATCTGGTATTGCTTTCCGTCTAAAATGAAGAAGCCAAAACGCTGGCCGGAAAGACCCAGTTGTAGTGTTTGTGCAATATCGCGCACCGAGAGTCCAAGCGATCGCGCTTTCTCCCGATCGATTTCTATTTTTATCTCAGGCTTGTTGAATTTGAGGTCGAGGTTTACAAAAGTGAACTCAGGAGCTTGCTGAGCCTTTAGCATAAACTCCGGCAACACTTCTTTTAGCTTTTCCAGATTGGGTGCCTGAATAACGTATTGTACAGGAAAGCCCGAACCTCTCCGGTCACCAATGGTAGCAGGCTGCGAAAGAAAAGCCCGTGCTTCTGTATACTTATTGATTTTAGGGGTAAAATCGTCTACTATTTCCTGTTGCGATCGCTCTCTTTCATCCGGGTCTTTAAGAATTATGAAGAAACGGGCAGAGTTTACGGCACTGTTTCCAAAGCCGGGAGAGGTCACAGTGATGATGGCGCTCTTTTCCGGAACTTCCTTTTCTATGGCCGTAATCACACTGTCAACATAGCGATCCATGTATTCGAAAGTGGCTCCTTCAGGGCCGGTAGCAAAACCCCTGATACTGGAACGATCTTCCAAAGGGGCTATCTCTTCAGGAATTCTGTTGCCTGTCAAAAAGAGGGCAATCATTCCTCCTGATAGAAGCACAACTACAAAGGCCATCCAGCGCACTTTCATAAAAGACTCCAACGAGTTGGCATATAGCTTATTGAGACTTACGAAGAATGGCTCGGTAACATTGTAGAACCAGTTGTGTGTTTCTCTTTTCTTAAGAATTCGGGTACTCATCATAGGTGTGAGCGTAAGGGCCACGAACGATGAAATAACTACTGCTCCAGCCACCACCACTCCGAATTCGCGGAAAAGCCTACCGGTAAGGCCTTGTAAAAAGATTACGGGCATAAACACAGCTACCAACGCCACTGTAGTGGAAATTACAGCAAAGAATATTTCGCTGGCCCCTTTCACTCCCGCCTCTTGCGGCTCTAGCCCATCTTCTATTTTTGAGTATATGTTTTCCAATACTACAATGGTATCGTCAACCACCAAACCAATGGCTAACACTATACCCAGCAGGGTAAGTACATTGATGGAAAAACCGGACACATACATGATAAAGAATGCTCCGATTAGCGAAATAGGGATGGTGGCTATAGGAATAACGGTCGTGCGCCAGTCTCTCAGAAAGAGAAAAATAATGACAACCACTAGCGCAAAAGCTACAATAATGGTTTGCTGAACCTCTGTAATGGACTCTCGGATATAGGTTGTATTATCGAATCCAATACCCACCTCAATGTCGGCCGGAAGATCCTTTTTTATTTGCTCTATTCGCTCGTAAAAAGCATCGGCAATTTCTATGTTGTTCGACCCGGGCTGAGTAACAACAGCTATACCCACCATGGGTACTCCATTACGTTTTAGAATGGTTCTCTCATTTTCAGGCGCCAACACAGCCCTTCCAATGTCTCTAAACCTCACAATGACATCTCCCTGCTCCTTCACAATGAGGTTGTTGTACTCTTCGGGAGTATTAATTCGCCCGATGGTTCTCACGGTAAGCTCCGTTTCGGCCCCTTCTACTCTGCCCGAAGGTAGTTCTACATTGTCTCGGTTTACAGCATTAAGAACATCCAGCGGAGTAAGCTCGTAAGCGGCAAGTTTATCAGGATCCATCCACAAACGCATAGAATAACGTTTTGATCCCCAAACCTGCACCGAGCTTACTCCTTGGATGGTTTGCACACGCTCTTTGAATATATTTTCTGCCAGAAGAGTAAGCTCCAGCAGGTCTCTCTCACTACTAAAAATGTTGAGAAAAATAATTGGTCCTGAATCCGCATCAGCCTTCGAAACATTCGGAGGCTCCACATCGGGAGGCAGTCTGCGTACCACACCGGCAACCTTATCGCGCACGTCATTTGCCGCGGCCTCCAGGTCTACTCCCAAATCGAACTCGGCACTTATACTGCTCCCACCATCTCTACTTATGGAGGTGAGGGTTTTTATACCGGCTATGCTGTTAAGGGCTTCTTCCAGAGGTTCTGTAATCTGAGACTCAATAATTTCGGCATTAGCCCCGGTGTAGGAGGTAGAAACCGATATAACCGGAGGGTCTACGCTAGGGAATTCTCTTACGCCCAAAAAGAGAAACCCAATGATACCGAAGATAACGATAACAATGTTCATTACCAGTGCTAACACTGGCCTCTTGATGCTTATAGTAGATAAACTGGCCATACTAGTTTTTCACTGAATTGATTTGAATAGCTGCTCCGGGTCTTATTTGCAACAGTCCTGAAGTAATGACAGAGTCTCGGGGTTCAATACCGCTTATGATCTGAACTTCTTCATCAGTTCGGATACCTATCTCTACATTGTTGATCACTGCCTTTCCGCCTTTGGCCAGGTAAATTCGATGGCCATTAAGCTCAGGAATTACTGAGACCGCAGGCACCATGAGTGCATTGTCTATGCTTTCCATCACCAACTCTATTTTGGCAAACTGGCCAGGCATTAGCTGGTTGTCTTTGTTATCGGCAAGAGCTCTCAACTTGAGCGTTCGTGTAGTTTCGTCTATTCGTGGTTCTATGGCGTATACTTCACCTTCGAAAATCTTGTTGGAGGCATCGGTTGTAAAGTTGATTTTATCACCTTTCTGAACCTTACCGGCATATTTACCGGGAATAGCAAAGTCCACCTTCATTGGATTAAGGTTGTAGAGGTTGGTTATTACCGTACCGTTGGTTATATAAGCTCCTTCGCTTATCTGACGAAGCCCCAGCACACCATCAAAAGGTGCGCGAATGGATAGTTTTTCCAGCTGGGCTTCTACCAGCTTAATATCTGCAGAGGTTGTGTTCAGGTTGGTTAATGCAATATCATACTCTTCTTGACTTATGGCCTCTTTCTGGAGGAGCTTTTGCTGGCGAGCTTCTGTTTCGCGCGCCAACTGGTTGCTGTAACGCAGCTTTTCCAGTTGGGCTCTCAGTTCATCGTCTTTCAGGCTTATGAGCAGATCTCCTTTCTTTACTCGTTGCCCTTCCTGAAAATGAATTTTCATTACCAATCCGGAAACTTCACTCTTCAGTTCAATGGATTCATTCGGTAAAATACTTCCGGTAATCTTTATTTTATTTTCGATGTACTTTGGTTTGGCCACACTAATATTTACGGGTAGTGCGCCACCACCACGAGCGGCTACCGGAGCGGCTTGACTTTCAGAACCGGTTATCTCATCCAATCGCGGATATACGGCCCAGGCAGCCACCGCCAGAATAATCACTAGTATGACAGCGATTCTCGATACTTTACTCATTAGTTTAAGGTCGTTTTAAAAGAATTTGAATCGATAAACTCCATCGCCATCCGATTAAATACGTCTGGCTGTTCTACGTTGCACACATGTCCACAGTCGGGGATTACGCGCAGGTAGGCGTTGGAATGTTTTGTTACCAAGTCCATTACCTGGGGCAAAAACATATAGTCTTCATTGCCCATTAAGTAAAGGGTTGGTAATCGGGTATCGTTCTCGTTGAAGTATTTGAGTAGCGGGTTCAGTTTATAGGTGAGTTTGAACCAGCGAATAAATTCTTTCTGACAAAGCTTTTTGGCTTGATTGGCAAAGAGTATGCGCGACTCCTGATTTCGTTTGCGAGGCATAATAATCCAGGCGAAAAGCTTGTAGAGCCACATGTAGGGTATAATTCTTTTGGTAGCATTGCCCACACCTACCAACACTTTGGAGCGAATATTTAGGCGGGTAACAGCTCCTCCCATAACCAGGGAGCTTACTCGTTGGGGGGCAATTTCGCAAAGCGTGCGCATAAGAATTGTTCCCAGCGATATACCTACAAAGTGGGACTTTTTAATTTTAAGATGGTCGAGTACCTCAAGTATGTCTTTGGCTATGTTTTCAAAATTATACTCGTTGGTAAAGTAGCGCCTGAATATTTCCTGCGATTTTCCATGCCCTCTTAAATCGAGTAGCAACACGTTGTAGTGTTTCTTAAATGATTTTATCTGTTTGAACCAGATAGAGGAGCTGCCTCCGGCACCGTGCACAAAGGTGACCCACTCTGCCGAGGTAGAATGTTCGTATGTTTTGTAATATAACATAGCCGCTAGATGCAAACTTAACGTCTGGTCTAAGATTTAGTTCGACCGTTCAAAGAACACTTGGTTTAATTTGATGGCAAAAAAAAACCCGGCTTGAGGCCGGGCTTTTAATTCTATAGCTAATGAATTAGAAGTTAATTCTCAAAGTAGCATTCCAAGTAGTTCCGAAACCAAACCAAACTGAGTTTCTGTAGTCGATACCTTTCCAGGCAGGAGCAGACTCATCAACTCTGTGGATGTTAGTTTCAGACTCAGCAATGTAAATGGTGTTGAACAGGTTGTTCACGTTCACTCTGAAAGAAGAAGTGTTACCCATCAAATCGAAACGTACTGTACCACCAAGATCTACAAGACCGTAAGAAGGTAGTTTCAAAGCACCTTGGTTGTCTTCCTGGAAGAAGTCTGAATCTTCGATTGAGTAATCAGCATACAAACCATCTACGAATCTGTAACCAAGATCGAACACGAACTTACCAATTTTGTACTCACCCTCAATGAATGATGTAAACTGAGCGGCATCACCAACCTTAGCATCTTTAACATAAAGAATTTCGTTGGCTCTACCCGGTACAGGCTGGTTGTTATCATCAAATACTGCACCTTCAAAGTTGTCAGTGTATCTCCAGTCACCGGCAGAAACCATACCTCTTACTCTGAACTTGCTGTTGTAACGGTAGTCTACTTCAAGTTCAACTCCCATGTGACGAACATCGATATCATCGAACTGTGCGGTACCTGTTGCACCACCTGTCAAAGGCACGCTTCTGGTCTGGAATCTGTTACCCCAAACGGTGTTGTAAGCGTTAATATTTACTTTCAGGTTGTTGCTTACGAAACCATAACCCAACTCAACTGAAACAATCTCTTCGTTTTGAAGATTTTCGTTGATGTCGTTGGCAAAGCCAGGGAACACCGCATCGAAAAGTGGTTGTCTTGAAATGTAACCAGCGTTGAAGAACACGTTTGAACGAGCATCAAGATTGTAGTTAGCACCACCTTTTAAATATCCACCAGTAATGCTCTTCTTCTCAGAGATAGGGTTATTAGGCTGATCGAAGAAGTCTTCTCTTTTGAACGACTGGTTTGAAATACCTGCCTGAAGAACAGCTGTGAAGCTAGTCTCGTTGTTGTACTCAACAAGACCGTTAAGTCCTTGCCAGCCTACAATACCTGTGTTGAAGTAATCGATCTTTTCTCTTTCAAGACCAGTATTTCTGAATGGAGAAGCATTGATGGTTGTGTTCTGGATTTGACCGGCAGAGTTGCTGTTACCAGTAGAGTAGTAACCGTCAAGACCCATAAGGTTTTCCAAAGATCTGTAGTGGAAACCAGTGTAGCTTCTCAAGTCGATACCAATAGAGTATCTCCAATCTCCTTTGTCAAAATCAAGAGTAGAAATAGCACCTACCCAGTTGTGAGAGTTCATTGAAGCTCTTCTCACCAATACTGCTCTGTTTACACCGTCATTTCTAAAGCCGTTAGAACCGATCAATTGACCTTGGAAGCCTGAAATAGAACCGGTGTAAGGAGATGTTGTAGCTCTGTTTACTGCTACTACATTATCGAAGTTGATTGAACCATCTGCATTTCTTGAAGCAGCACCAAGGTTTCTCTCTAGCAAGTGCTCGGTAAGGTCTCTTCTGAACGGATAAAGATCAATATCAGAGTTACGGAAGTTGTTACCTCTTGGGCCTGTTCCTCCACCTCTACCGGCAGAACCGTAAAGAGAAGTAGCCAATTTCACACTCTCGTTAATTTTCCAATCCCAGTTGAATGTAGCCAATGGCTTATTGTAGAAGTTTCTTCTCATATTGAATTCTTCTCCACCAAGTTCACCGGCATCAGTGTTCCATCTTCTGTCCACACCAGACTCACCAAAGTTGATGTAGTCACGGATAGAAACCCATGTGCTTCTTTGGTGATGCCACTGACCTGCGCCCAATAGGGTAAGGTTAAAGTTGTGGGCAGAACCTTCAGGAGCATAACCCAAAGCTGCAAAGTATGTCCAGCCTTCACCGCTGGTACCATTCACATATCCGTTTCCAGACCATCTGCTCAACAAGGCAGAGAAAGCCCATCCTTTGTCGTTTTTACCAGTGTTGTAAGAGAATCCTGTTTTCACGTAACCATCGTTACCAATTCCCTGAGTAAAAGTACCGCCTCTTTCTATTTCGGCAGCTTTAGTGAAAATAGAAACTGTACCACCTACTGATGGAACAGCCAAACGTGAGGCACCAAGACCTCTCTGAATCTGAATACCTGAAGCAACATCGGTAAGACCTTGCCAGTTACTCCAATATACCCAGCCATTTTCCATATCGTTTACAGGCTGTCCGTTGATTAGGAATGAGGTGTTTCTCTGATCGAAACCTCTAAGCGAGATTCTTGAATCACCGTATCCACCACCTTGTTTAGTAGCATACACACCAGGAGTTCTGTTCATAATTTCAGGAAACTCCATGTTACCTACTTTCAAAGAGATTTCAGCCGGGGTAATCGTAGAAATGGCTACCGGAGTCTCTCGCTCCTTGGCAACATCAATCACACTTGAAGAAATCACAATCTCACCAAGCAAATTGGTTTTAGGAACTAGTTCAACTACCATTCCTGCTTTAGCTGCTACTTCTACAGTTTCAAAACCAATGAATGAAACCTGAAGAGTTTGACCTTCCGTTGCATTGAGACGGAAAGAACCATCGAATCCTGTAATTTCTCCTGTTTGAGTTCCTTTCAGAACAACAGTAGCCCCAGGAAGGGGATCTTTTGTTTCTGCGTCAATTACCTTTCCGGTAATCTGAGCCAGTGATACTTGAGATGCTGCTAAGAACATCAGACAAAGTAAAAATTGCTTCATAGTTGTTAATTTAGATAGTATTTCTACATTCAGTTGGCGCAAAATTAAAAAGGTATGCAGTCATGGTTGGTTGACAAATGTTATGATTTCGCTACGAATCAGCCCCTCCTTTAACCTATTCTTAACATTCGAAATTTTTTAGACTCAACATTTCTATTTTGCTGTATATCAGAACTTTTTCTTTCGGTTGATTTACACTAATCCGGCTTGCACACCGGCTCTCAAAAAATATGTCCTACCAAACCATTAGTAAATTACGTCAATTCTGTATGTAAACCATACTTTACCTGAAGAAACCTAAGAATCTTTCATTAAGTAAAGGTTATCAGTATATTGCTTTTGAGAACAACTATACCATGGGAAAATTCTTTGTAAGGGGGCTGTTCCTGACCCTTTTTTACCTGACAATCTGCACTGCTTTTTCGCAAACATTAGATTACTATCTGCCTCAAAATGTGTCGTTTAACCCCAATATACCAACTCCCGCATCGGTCATCGGCCATGAGGTGGGCGAGTGGCACGTAACCCACGACAAGCTGGTGTACTATATGAAAGAATTGGCCCGGTCTTCAGACCGCGTAACGATTGAAGAAATTGGCAAGACTCACGAAGGCAGACCACAGCTATTGCTTACCATTACACACCCTTCTAACCATGCAGGGATCGATAAGATTAGAAGTGACCATGTATGGCTTACTTACCCCAACGAGGCCGACAAGTTCGATATCAAAAAAATGCCGGTTGTTACCTATATGGGTTTTAGTATTCATGGCAATGAGCCGAGCGGCTCCAACGCCTCTATGCTAGTGGCATACTATCTGGCAGCAGCACAGGGATCAGAAATAGAGCAAATGCTCAGGAACTCCGTGGTCTTACTAGACCCAAGCTTTAATCCGGATGGCCTAAACCGATTTGCTACATGGGCCAACATGCACAAAAGCAAAAAAATCAACCCCGACCCTGCCGACAGGGAATATAGTGAAGCCTGGCCGGGGGGAAGAACCAATCATTACTGGTTCGACCTGAACAGGGATTGGCTGCCGGTACAACAACCCGAGTCTAAAAACCGCATAGCTAAGTATCATTTATGGAAACCCAACGTGCTCACCGATCATCATGAAATGGGCACCAACTCTACTTTCTTCTTTCAACCGGGCGTACCCGAACGCACCCACCCTCTTACCCCCGAACTTAATCAGGAGCTAACCGCAAAGATTAGTGAGTTTCATGCTGCTGCCTTAGACAGCTTGGGTTCGCTGTACTTCACTGAAGAAGGCTACGATGACTTCTATTATGGCAAAGGCTCTACTTTTCCTGATATTAATGGAGGCATAGGAATTCTTTTTGAGCAAGCCAGCTCCAGAGGCCATGCTCAGGAAAGCGCCAATGGTATTTTGCGCTTCCCGTTTACGATAAAAAACCAGTTCAACACTGCTCTTTCTACCTGGAAAGCCTCAGTGGCTATGCGCGAGGAGCTTTTGGCCTACCAACGCGATTTTTATAAGCAAGTGCTTAAAGATGCTGACAATGACAACACCAAGGCTTATGTGTTTAAGGCAGAAAAAGACCCTGTGAGAGCCTACCATTTGGCCGAGATACTGAATGCTCAGGAAGTAGATTTTTATCGCCCTTCGCGCAACATAAAAATGGGTGAAGAAACCTATACCTCTGAAAACAGCTACATCATACCACTAAAACAAAGAAACTATAAACTGGTAAAAGCCATGTTCGAACAGCGCACAACATTTAAAGACAGCCTGTTCTACGATATTTCTGGCTGGACCTACCCCATGGCCTTTAACCTGGAATACCACGAGATGAGCAGCCGAGACTACAGCCGTAATCAACTGGGAGAAAAAATAGATAAGCTTAGTTTTCCTGAGGGTAAAGTTTTAGGCGGACAAAGTGCTTATGCCTACCTTTTTGAATGGCACGGATATTATGCCCCAAGAGCTGCCAACAGGCTTTTGGAAAAAGGAGTGCGGATAAAAGTGGCTACCAGCCAGTTTACAGGCCCCGGAGAAAAGCTGTTCGACAGGGGGACAATACTTGTGCCTGTGGAAGGGCAGAGGCTTTCAGAAAGCGATCTCTTTTATGAAATGCAGCGCATAGCACGTGAAGACGGGCTCGATGTGCATGCCATGAAATCGGGGTTGACCGATGGAGTAGCCCTGGGTAGCAATAGCTTTGTAGCTCTGGAAAAACCAGAAGTAGCTCTGGTTGTAGAGGCTGGTAGTTCTTACGATGCAGGAGAGGTATGGCACCTGCTGGACACACGAATGAACATGCTTGTTACCAAATTACCAGCCGACAGAGTAGGCTCTTCGGCCATTGACCGCTACAACACTATAATACTTACTGGTGGACTGAACTTGTCGGAAGGCGAGCTGCAAAACCTGAGAAGCTGGGTAAGCAAAGGGGGAACACTCGTTGGTATGGGCTCGGCCGTTACCTGGATGGCACGAAACAAGTTGACCAACCTGAAAACCGTTGAGGTAGAGTACCCCAAAACGGATAAGGTACCTTACGATAAGATAGATAACTACAGCAGATCCCTCTATATCCCTGGTGGAGTATACATGTCCGAACTTGAATTGTCGCACCCTATGACCTTTGGCTATTACCGAAAAATGTTGCCCACCTTTAAACGAGGCACCATTCTTATTGAGCCTTCTGAAAGTCTATATGCCAACGCTGGCAGGTATACGGAAGAACCGCTTGTTTCCGGGTGGATCAGCCAGGCTAATCTGGAAGCCCTAAAAGGTACTTCTACCATACGAGTTTCTGCACTGGGCAGAGGCCGGGTAGTTTCGCTGGTAGACAATCCTAACTTCAGAGCTTTCTGGTATGGCACCAACAAATTAATGATGAATGCCATATTCTTTGGACGAATTGTTGATGGCTACGCAGCCAGGTAATTGAGTTATTTAACCCGGTAAAAAAGTTTTTTACCTACTTTTGTCTAAACGACTTTACGGTGAGCAACCGACTATTTTTACTAGATAAGAATTACATTTTAAAGCAAGCGCAAAAAGACCAGCGAGCCTCTTTGCAGCTCCGCCTTATGGAGATCGTTAAAGAAGGCTATTTTCTGGTGTACAATCCGCTGCGCTTACCCGATACCACCAGTGAGCAAGTTAGACTGTTCCAGACCACAGAACTAGACGTGTTTGACGAGTTATATGATATTCTGGCCGGTATTTACCGTTATCAGATTGGCGATAACCAACTGGAATTACTTTTTGATGGCAGCAGCCACTACGACAAATACGTAACCGACTGGACAGAAGCTTTTTGCGCTTATACTCAGGAGCTGTGTACCAAAAAGAACTTTATATTAGCCGCCCTTGAGCTTACCGTTTTCAGGAGTCCTGAAAAACGAATTGAACTCGCTCAGAACAGAATGAAGGTGGCCATTTTTGAGCATTTCGAACTCAAGGTATACAAGCACAAAGGAATTCAGGCCTACAAGAGCAAAAGCGCTTAAGCCCTTCTTATTTCAAAAGTAGAAAAACCCTCTGCTTCTACTTTATGGGTAAAAGTGGCCTCCACCCGTGCTTGTTCCGGCCCATTCTTACACCAGTCTACAAATTGGTTTAATGCCTGGTCACTTCCTTCTGCATGAATTTCAACATCGCCATTGGGCAAATTTCTGCACCAGCCCGTTACACCCAAGGCCTGAGCTTTTTTCTGACAGGAGGCTCTGTAAAAAACTCCCTGCACCTTCCCTTTTACAGTTATACTAATCGCCATTTCCATATTCCTTCATGATTTTTACACCCGAAGAAGTTCCTATTCTATCTGCACCGGCCTCTATCATACGAAGGGCATCAGCATAGCTTCTAATGCCCCCTGAAGCTTTAACCCCTACATGTGCCGGAGCTGTTTTACGCATAAGGCTTACATGGGCTACCTTTGCCCCGGCCGAAGCAAAGCCCGTAGAAGTTTTTACATAATCGGTCCCGGCATCGGCACAGAGTTTAGTTGCTTTTATAATTTCATCGTCAGAAAGTAAGGCCGTTTCCAGTATGACCTTTAAAACTGCCCCGGCCTGGTGGGCCTGATGGGCACATTTGGCCAACTCTATCTTTGTCCAGGGCATTCCTGTTTTAAAAGCCGAAATATTCATCACCACATCCAGCTCGTTGGCCCCTTGTTCCAGAGCCACCTCCATTTCTCTCAGCTTAGTTTCTGTTTGCTGGTATCCTAGCGGAAACCCAACAACGGTGACTAAACCAATGGAGGTTTCCCGAAGCTCTCGGGCTACTTTTTTCACCCAGAAAGGCGGCACACAAACCCCTGCAAAATTATGTTCAAGGGCCTCTTCGATCAAGCCATCCACCTGTAGGGCGGTCAGTTCGGGGCTTAACAAAGTATGTTCTATGTACCGGTTAATTTCCATCGACATAGTCTTGTAAATAGCTAAACCGATCAGTTAACGATCCCTCATTGGCAATGGTTGCCCGTTCAATGATACCATCTACGTCTTCTCCCACCAAATTGGGCATTATATGAGCAAGAAATTCCTTTCCGAAGTCTTCTGAAGCATTTCTTGGCAACTCGCACGGCAGGTTATCCACGGCCATCACGGTAATATTACCCTCATCTGTAAAGGCCTCTTCCACCCTGTCGTTGCTTGGATTATAGTCATACACCGGGTCTTCAATGGTACTTGGCCTTTTGGTAGAAGGTATAGACCCCTCAATATCACAGGTAATATCGGCTATTACTTTCACCTTAAAATCCTTGGCAGAAATATCTTCTTTGTTGAATAGCACCGGGGCTCTCGGGTCCCAGTATGCTCCGGCTATCAACAAATCGGCCTTTTTAGCATAGGGTAAAAAAGAGGACCTGTAACGATCGGGGTGAGCATAGAATTCATCTCGGTCGAAGATTCCTCCGGCAATTCTCTCATTGTAGTCGCGGGAGTTGAGTTGAGTATAAACCGGTTCGTTAAAATGCTCTTCCAGAAATTCAGCCGGACTTACTTTTCTTATTTTCATGCCATCGAGCACCTCCATCGCTCCTTTAGAAACCCTTCCTCCTCCGGTTAAAATAATCTTGATCTTAGGTAAATCTACTTTCCTGAACTCAGTCTTCAGGTCTTCAAGATCGAAACAGGTATGGGCGGGCCTTAGGTGAAAGAGGTTGAACCGCTTTCCATAGGTAAGAATGCCGTTGTAAGCCCCTACGATTCCCGCATAGTGGCCAAAGGCAATTAGACGTTTGCCATTTTTATTCGTAAGACATTCCCAGTCGATCAATCTGATTTGTTTTTCAAGAATGGTCTGGAGCAACTTTCGGTTATACTCCTGCTTTTTAATGGTATGCGAAAAAAAGAAATGGGTTTTACCATTTGCCAGCATAGACAAAGGCACTTCTTTTACTCCCAAAATAATATCGCAGTCCGAAACATCATCGACCAAAAGAGCACCCGCCTGCTCATATTCCTCATCGGAGAAGCACCGAATATCGCTTCTTTGACATTTGACAACAACTTCCGGATAAGTTTCCAACAAGGTCTTAACTTGTTGTGGAATAAGTGGAACCCTCCTATCAATTGGAATTTTACCCTCTTTAATAATGCCCAGTTGCAATGATTGCTTCGCCATACGTGTTGCTCAGTTTTGTGCTTCGATTATTCTGTTTGCCAAATTAATATTTCTCTATCTTTAAGACTATGAGGAGTCTGACCTTATTATTTTCTTTTTCGTTTTGGTTGCTCTTGGCCTGTGATTCCACCCCTACGGAAACAGCCACAGAAAACCAGTACATGCTGGACTTGCTGGAAGAACGCCATGCCGATGTGAGGGCACTCGATATTACCTACTACTACAATGCCAAGCGGGCAGCAGCCTATGATTCGCTAAGACAACGTTTTAAAAGAAGTTTCGATGATTATGTCTCTTACAGCTATTGGTATGTGCGTGAGACAATGAACAGTGGCAATACGGAAAAAGCCATTCTGGAAATTGAAAAGTTTAGGAACGAGCTGGCTTCAGAAAGTAAAGCACTAACTCCTCAGTGGGATTATTTCTTCAAACGGCTCGAGGCAGTGGCCTATATTCGGTTGGGTGAACAAACCAATTGCCTGATTAACCATACGGCTGCCTCTTGTATTCTGCCCGTAGCCGGTGATGGCGTTCATATCGACCCTTCCGGCTCTCAACGGGCCATAGAAATTATAGAGCCCCTGTTAAAAGATTATCCCGAAGACCTTGAGCTTGTGTGGCTACTCAATTTGTGTTATCAAACCATAGGAGCCTACCCTCATGAAGTACCTAAGTCTTATTTGATTCCTGAAAAAGCATTTGCTTCTAAATCACTCATTGATCGCTTTGAGGATTATGCACCACAATTGAATGTAGCTGTATCGGGCATAGCCGGAGGCTCAATAATGGAAGACTTCACGGGCGATGGCTATCTGGATTTGGTAGTAACCTCAAGCGGGTTTACTCCGGAAGATCAAATGCGCTTTTTTGTGAACGATGGCAAGGGTGGTTTTATAGACAGAACCAAAGAAGCAGGACTTACAGGACTGGTAGGTGGGCTAAACTGCCAACAAACCGACTATAACAACGATGGCTTAATAGACATATTTGTGCTGCGAGGCGGCTGGTTTGGCCCCTGGGGAAAACACCCCAATTCCTTGCTCAGAAACAACGGAGACGGCACCTTTACCGATGTAACCCGGGAGGCAGGGCTGCTTTCTTTCAACCCTACGCAAACCGCGGCCTGGGCCGATTTCAACAAAGACGGCTGGCTCGATGTATTTATTGGCAACGAATCGTTTATTCCTCCGGGCATGCCTAAAACAGCCGACCCCAAAAGGGTACACAGAGCTGAGTTCTATCTGAATCAGGGCGATGGAACTTTCAAAAACGTTGCGGCCGACCTGGGGCTGGACTTTATAGAAATGATTAAGGGTGTTGTGGCTTTTGATGCCAACAACGATCAATTGACTGACTTGTACCTTTCGGTAAACCAGGGAGAAAACATATTTCTGATGAACCGAGGGAACTTAAAGTTTGAAAATGTGGCCAAACCTCTGGGCATGTTAGAGCCCATTGAGAGTTTTCCTGTAGCCGCTTTTGACTACAACAATGATGGGTTTGAAGATTTACTGGTTTGTGGATATACCTCTACCGGCAAGCCCCTTCCTCATGAGTTTCTGACAGAAATGTTGGGCAATGAACCCGTTGCCGCCTTGCCTCGGCTCTACGAAAACAATGGTGACGGTACTTTTACTGATGTGACGGCTCTGCGAAAAATGAAGCACACCATTTACGGCATGGGATTTAACTATGGCGACCTAAACAATGATGGCTATCTGGACATCTATTTTGGAACAGGAGACCCCAACTTTGAAAGCATTATTCCCAACCGCATGTTTCTGAATATGGGCGGAAAGTACTTTGAAGAGGTAACCTACGAGGGCGGATTCTCAAATATTCAAAAAGGACATGGGGTAAGCTGGGGAGACATTGATAACGATGGCGATGAGGATGTGTATATAACCATGGGCGGTGCACATGAGGGCGATGTGTATCAAAATCAGTTGCTCATTAATCCTCTAAAAAACACAAATTGGATAAACATTAGTCTGGAAGGAAAAACTTCTAATAAAGTAGCTATAGGTACCAGGGTGCAAATTACCACCTCAACAGGCCAGCAGATTTTTAGGGTGGTATCTAGCGGAGCCAGCTTTGGAGCCAACAGTTACAGACTGGAAGTGGGGCTTGGTACTGCTACAAGTATTAGCGAGCTGAAAGTGACATGGCCTGCCACAGGAGAACAACAGTTATTTAAGAATGTGGGAGTTAATCAGTTCGTGAAAATTATTGAAGGTAAGGCTGAGTTGCAGCCCATAACCATAACTCCGGTACAATGGTCGGGAGCCCTCCCCAACCATTCGGCAAAACATTAATTATCAGCTCCGGAGCGCCATTCTTTAGCAATTTGAGCGGCTGCTTGTTGCACATATCTGGCCGCGTTGGTCATAGAATCCCGAAAACCGCTGGCTTGATCTCTTAGTTGAACCACCCAGTCTGCTCTCAATTCTCTCTTAATTTCCGGCAAGTTTTCGCACATTCCACATATTATACCAATTGGTATATTTCTATTTCCTACTGCCTCTATCACTCCTGCAACCACCTTCCCCGACATGGTCTGGTGATCTAACTTTCCCTCACCCGTCAATATGAGGTTTGCAGAATCGAGTTGCTCCGAAAAATTGAGCATATGCAGAAGTGTATTTACTCCTGATCGAATCTCGGCCCCAAGAAAACTCATCAGGCCATAGCCCAGGCCACCGGCCGCTCCAGCCCCCGGCTGATCTTCCAGGCCATTGCCAAGACAGGCGGTCAGGTTTAGGAGTCCTTTCTCCAGATGCTCCATCTCAGCCACACCGGCTCCTTTTTGTGGAGCAAACACATGTGTAGCCCCATTTGGCCCTGTTAATGGATTGCGCACATCTGAAAGCACAACAAAGGTAATGTCCTTATAAGCACTTAATGCCGTGGTATCTATTTGTTTAATGCGTGCAAGATCTTTCCCCCTGATGGCCGTCAGATTCCTTCCTCCATGGCTCAAAAAACGCACTCCGAGAGCCTCAGCCATCCCGCAGCCACCATCGTTGGTAGCACTACCGCCAATGAGCACATACACCTCCTTGGCTCCTCGGCCAATGGCATGGGCAATAAGTTCGCCCGTGCCATAGGTAGAAGTGTTCATGGCGGAGCGCTCGAAAGTTTTGAGCAGTGGCAGGCCGGAGGCTTCGGCCATTTCTATATAGGCTCTGTTGCCTTTTAGCAGGTAGTGGGCTAATACAGGTCTAAACAGCGGGCCCGACACTTCAACACAGATTCGCTCAGCGTTGAGGTTGGACTCCAAGACACTTAACGTTCCCTCTCCACCATCGGCCAAAGGCATACGCACTATTTCTGCCTGGGGAACAACGGTGCGAACGCCCTTTGCCATGGCCGAGCAAACCTCTTCAGCAGTGAGGGAGCTTTTGAACTTATCGGGACAGAGAATTACCTTCATCTTCAGTTTTCTGAATGCTCAATCTACTGAAGCGGGCAGGCAAAACCTATATGAACTTTAAGATTCCGGGGCTAATTGTGAGCTCACGGTATAGCGCAACTCTACTACACCCGACTGATAACTTTTCGTTTCCTTAAGTTCCAACAGGCGCATATGGCGCTCATCGGAAAACAACGACACACCTTTTCCAACCACAACAGGCATAACAAATACAATAAGCTCATCTAACAACCCAGACTCCAGGCACAAGCTATTTACCTGCCCTCCTCCAATTAACCAAATGTTGTTCCCCGGTTGCGCCTTTATTTGACCTATAGCTGCTACCGGATCTTCATAAATAAAGGTTACGTTTTCATCTTTCTCTTGAGAGCGATCTCTGGTTAGTACATAGTTGGTCTTGCTGGCATAGGGAAATGGCTGCCCAAACCCCAACACCTGTCTGTATGTGCTATTTCCCATGATGGTGGTTTCAATGCCTGCAAAAAAATCAGCATATCCATAGTCTGTATGCTCGGGGTTGGGTACCTGATCAAGCCACTCTACCCCAAAGTCTGAGTCGGCAATTTTACCATCCAGGCTAATGGCTATGTAAGCAACTATTTTTCTCATTGTATTGCGTATCTAATAATGGTTCTCAATTTACTCTCCTCTGTCTTTCTGGGGTCTGAGAGGTATATCTCATGGTGTTTTCCAACCACATCGAACCCCTCCCTTTTAACAAACTGTATCAGCTTCTCTACCGTTGCCTTTTCGTTTTCATAAGAGCCTGTATGCAGCATCTGTACACAGAGCCCTTCGTGTATTTCCTCCCACAGCAATCGATGATTTTCCGGAATCTTCTGATCGTTGATTAGTATGGTCATGGCCTCTTTTACATCCGAACCACCTACAAAATCGGGCATACGCAGCAACAACTTCCAATGCCATTGGCTCCTTGGTGTATTTTCATAGGAGGAGTGGCCTTCTACCCACCAAAACCCCTCCAATTTGGGCACCACAAAATCCAGATCTTGTTCTTTGCAGATTGACTTGACCCGATAGGCTAGGCTGTATAACTGTCCCATTGCATCTAAAAATATTGGGGACTCGGGGGCCGATTGCCCCTGAATACTGAGATAATGGTATGGTTCTAAGTTGACAATTTTGGGCTTTTGATTGGCCGTATAATACTCAGGATAGGTTTTGGCCAAATTGATTTTCTCTGAAACTAACATTAATGGATGATTTTAAAGTGATTGAAAAATTCGGTTTTCTCGTAGGTATCGATCATGTTCGGAGCCTCTCCCGCCTTCATTTTTGCATCCATTTGTTTGGCGGCTTCTTCTGCATAGTGTAAAGACTCCCACTCCACCACATCGATGAACAACTCGGGTTGTCCAACACATTGGTGGGTTGTGTGGCTAACCATTCCCGTAAAGCCCTTGGCTATTTGCCTAAGCTCGGGCAGGCCTTTCTCCATAAAATCTTTTGATCTTTGGGGCTTAATGCGATAGATGACTATCTCCTTGATGTGTTCTTTGCTCATTTTGTGTTTTTTGAGCAAGTAAGTCCGCACCAGTGACAGCCTTATGTCAGTAGGGTTAAGAAAAATATAAAATCAGAAAGAATTTACTTCGGTTTAGGCAGAGTAGTTGGCCTGTAGCTCTCTTGCTCTTTCTTGCATAATGAGCAATAGCTTATTTGGGCTAATGATACGCACGGCATCGCCCAACGAGACCAACCACCGGGAAAAGAAATCGAGAGATGGTACCAAAAATTTCATTTCAAGCCAGTCTCCTTTGTCCTCTTCGCTCACAAAGCCTTGATAGAATTTTTGGTTGACAATGTACCTGGCTATCTTTCTCTGAACCTGAATGACTACTTCATCCAACTCTGTACCATGCATGAGTTGATTGAGAAACTCGCTGAGTGGAGCTCTCGGTTCAAAACTATCGGGCAGGACTTCAAGCTTCACCAACCGATCGACCCGAAAATCTCTGGGGGCTTCTCTCATTCTGCAATAGGCCAAAAGGTGCCAGCTGTTACCGTAAAACACAAGCCCCATAGGCTCTACCTCGCGTTCGCTCATGGCTCCATTGTAATTGGAATAGTACTTAAATCTGAGCAACTGTTTTCTGGTGAGGGCTTTCTGAATTGTAGCCATGAAGTTGTTAGGAAACGATTCATCGGTTATGGAAGGACTCTGGTTGACCCTAATCTGTTCTTCCAGTCGGGTAAGTTCTTCCTTCTGACCACTTTTCAACACCGATTTTATTTTGAGCATGGCTTCTGAAAAGTGCTGCTTTATAGACAAATCGGTTTGACCTTCGATTAATTTTGCTCCCAAAACCAGAGCATTGGCTTCTTCTGTAGAAAACATAACGGGAGGCAAGTGATAGCCATCCATAATAAAATAGCCTTTGCCTGCCTCTGCCCCAATAGGCACACCGGCCTCTTCTAAGGCCCGCACATCTCTGTAAACCGTGCGCAGGCTAATATCGAACCTATTGGCTATTTCTTGTGCCGTAATGAGCTTCTTGCTCTGCAACTGGATGAGAATAGCCGTTAGTCTGTCAATCCTATTCATTCCGCATAAACATAAAAAATATACTTATCATTGCCCCATGTGGATGGAGCACCTGACATTATTGCTACTTTGGCTTGGGTATTATGGAATGCACAGTGCCCTGGCCTCTAAGCGGGTAAAGCAGCTTACAAAATTAGGCAACAGAACCTACCGGCTTCTTTACACTTTTATCAGTACGGTTCTTTTTATCATACTGTTGTTCATAAGTGCCATGATTTATACAATGCTCATGTTTGCCCCCGGTGCAGTAAGCAACTACTTGGGTCTGATGCTCGCAGCAACCGGACTCTTTATTATAAAAAGAGCTTTTAGAGCATATAGTTTTCGTGAATTTATTGGCCTTAAAAAAAGTGAGTATTCGCAGCTGGTAACAAAAGGCATACAAAGCAAAGTACGCCACCCACTCTATCTGGGGAGCCTCCTAATAGCTATTGGCTATGTCTTGTTCAATCCTTTGTTCAGTAGTTTGGTTGTTCTGGTGGCACTTATTATTTACCTTCCTTTCGGAATTCGGTGGGAAGAAAAAAAACTGACCGAAGCTTATGGCCACCAATATGAACAATACAAGGAAAAGGTTCCGGCCCTCTTTCCTCGTATAATCAATCCATTTTGAAGCAAAAACTATTTACGTACGTAGCCTTCAGCGGCCTCTTCATTGTTCTTTTAGGAATAGTAAGCAGGCACCTCTCACCGGTGGCTTCCAATTACAGGTCGGGCATGTTTATCGTTGGCTTTTCCCTAATGCTTTTAGGCACAATTTGGCGAGTGGTTACTGAAATGAACGAAAAAGACCAATAGGTTTAACCCTTGGCCAACCACTGATTTAATTACTCTTGGCAATATTGAACCAATTTAGAACCTTTGTTTAATCTACTGCTAAATAGGTATTTATGAGACTGCATTTTTTGAAATGTAACGCACCCATTCTGCTCCTTATATTGCTGGTTTCTTGTGGCCGGCAGTTCGAAAAAGAGCAATCCACATTGTTTGAGCTTTTACCCGCGAATGAAACAGGCATCAACTTCAACAATGTAATGCAGGAGTCCAAAGAGATAAACCTGATGAACTTTGCCCCGATTTATAATGGAGGGGGTGTGGCCGTTGGCGATTTCAACAATGACGGTTTGGAAGATCTGTTCTTTACTGGCAACATGGTTTCGAGCAAGTTGTATCTCAATAAGGGTAATTTTGAGTTTGAAGATATAACGGAAGCCGCGGGACTGACAACCAATGTATGGTGCAATGGAGTTTCGGTGGTAGACATCAACGAAGATGGCTTTCAAGACCTGTATATTGCTGTCTCCGGACCGAATAAATCCAAGCGCAAAAACCTCCTCTACATAAATCAGGGAGACCTAACCTTTGTAGAAAAAGCCGAAGAATATGGGCTAGCAGACGATGGTTATTCTACTCACAGCGCCTTCTTCGACTATGACCTGGATGGTGATTTGGACATGTATCTTCTCACTTATGGCAACAATGAAGGCACCGATCTAAAGCTGGTAAACAAAAAAATTGTTGATGGCAGCTCACTTTCTAATGATAAGTTGTTTCGCAACGATGGCAACGGCCGGTTTACAGACGTAACACTGGAGGCGGGAATACTGGTTGAAGGTTATGGCCTGGGATTAGCCATCAATGATTTTAACAATGACCTTTACCCTGATATCTATGTGAGTAATGACTTTTTGTTCGATGACATAGTGTACATTAACAATGGTGACGGCACCTTTACTGACCGTGCCAAAGACTATCTGAAACACACTAGCCAGTTTGGAATGGGGGTCGATGTACAAGACTTTAACAATGACCTGCTACCCGATATAGTTCAGGTGGACATGATGCCCGAAGACAATTACCGGCAGAAGAAGATTCTTGGCCCTATGGCCTTCGATTTTTTTAACCTTTCTATTAAAGAGGGCTATACTCCTCAGTTTATGCGCAATACACTCCAACTTAACAAAGCAGAAACGGGCTTTGCCGAAATTGGTCAGTTTGCCGGAATTCATGAAACCGACTGGAGCTGGGCTCCTGTGTTTGCCGACTATGATGCCAACGGACAGAAGGATCTGATTATAACCAATGGTTTTAGAAGAAATGTAACTGACTTTGATTTCAGGAACTATGTTCGAGAACAACTGGAGTTGGCCAAGGA
Organism: Roseivirga thermotolerans; assembly: GCF_014653175.1. Classification (GTDB taxonomy): domain Bacteria; phylum Bacteroidota; class Bacteroidia; order Cytophagales; family Cyclobacteriaceae; genus Roseivirga; species Roseivirga thermotolerans. The sequence goes on along the minus strand of NZ_BNAG01000001.1, from coordinate 1,179,744 downwards.
AAAAGGCAACGACCCGGACGAAGTAGCTCTAGCCATTGTGCAAAAAACCAACGACATAAAGCTGCCCAATTATGCCTATGCTTATAACGGAGACCTCACCTTTACCAAAGCTACCGATACATGGGGGCTGAGCGCACCAACCTGGTCCAATGGTATGATCTATGCCGACCTGGACAATGATGGAGACCTTGACTTAGCTATATCTAACATAGATGACGTGGCTCACATCTATAAGAACACCTTAAATGATACCCCGGAAAAACCAAACTACGTGAAGGTAAAACTGGAAGGCACAGAGAAAAACCCTGAGGGCATTGGTGTCAAAATAGTGATTCGGCAAAGCAATGTGCAACAATCTCATTATCAGTCTAAAACAAGAGGTTACCTTTCTACTCTAAGCCCAATCATTCATTTTGGTCTTGGAAAAAACACAGCTCCAGTTACTATAGAAGTAACGTGGCCCAATGGGCTTAAAGAAAGCCGAGAAGTAGAAACAAACAGCACTGCAACGTTCGATATTACCCAAGCCAAAGCTGGTGACGTCCCAAAGGCAATACAGCTAACAACAGGCAACCAGGCTTTGGAGTTTGGACTTGGACATATAGCCAAAGAAAATGACTATGTAGACTTTTACTATGAACCCCTACTACCCCATAGGCTCTCTCAGCAAGGGCCTGCCATGGCTGTGGGCGATGTAAATGGAGATGGACTGGATGATCTGTTTATTGGTGGCTCGTCTAATCTCCCCAACTATTTGTTCATCCAAAACAATGGCCAATTCGTAACAAAAGAACTTGCCCTTGGCCAACCGTCTGAAGATACGGACGCCCTGTTTTTTGATGCCGATGGCGATGGAGATTTGGACTTATATGTTTGCTCCGGAAGCAATGAATTCAATAAAAATAGCCCTGTATACCAAGACCGGCTCTACCTCAATGATGGCAAAGGTAACTTTAGTTTATCCGACAATTTACCATCTATGCTTACGAGCTCGTCTGTGGTCAGAGCTGTGGACTTTGACAATGATGGAGATCTTGATCTGTTTGTGGGTGGAGCCCTCAGCCCAAGGGAATACCCGCTTCCCGGAACCTCATACCTGCTTAGAAATGAAAAAGGAAGGTTTTTTGATGTAACCGATAGCCTGGCTCCCGAGCTCAGAAACATTGGCATGGTAAGAGATGCTCAATGGGCCGATATTGACGGAAACGGGACGCATGATTTAGTCCTGGTAGGCGAGTTTATGCCAATAACTATTTTTGAGCAAGAAAACGGAGAGTTCTCCAACAAAACCAGTACATACGGATTAGAAAAATCCACCGGTTGGTGGAATACCGTTTGGGTAGATGATGTTGATGGTAATGGCTACCCTGACATACTAGCCGGAAATCTGGGGCTTAACACTAAATATCAGGTATCGCCCAACGAACCCTTGAGTGTCTATGCCAAAGACTACGATCGCAATGGAATGATTGACGCTATCATGAGTTGCTACATTAACGGTGAGCAGCATCTCTTGCACTCCAAAAGTACGCTGGAGGCTCAGGTGGTTTCCTTTAAAAAGCGCTTCCTTAAACATGAACCTTTTGCTCAGGCCAATTTCAATGAGATTGTACCTGAAAATCTGCGATCTGACGCCTACACGCGTCATGTATATACTTTTAAGCACACTGCTTTTATGGGCAATGGCAAGGATTTCCGCTCCGTAGAGCTTCCTTTGGCCACTCAAATAGCTCCACTCCAAAAAATAATCAAGAAGGATAATCGATACTATTTGAGTGGAAACAATTACTCCACTGAAGTAACAGTAGGGCAATACGATGCCAGTAGAGGTTTTGAAATACGATATAATGATAACCTAAAGCAATTCGAGCTAGTCAGCAACAGTGAATACCGGGCATTAGGCGACATTAAGAATGCTGTGCTCTTGGAAATTGGCGACAGAAAGGTAATTGTTCATGGAGTAAACAATGACACCCTTTATGTTAGAGAGCTAAAATAAAAAGAGGAATAGCGCAGGCTATTCCTCTTCATCACTTTTCCCTTTAATTTCGTCCAGGTCATCCCTGTCTCGTAATTTTTTATCGTCTACCTTCTTATTCAGAAACTCATTGATTTTATCAATTGGCAGACTTTTCTGTATTTCGCCAAACGAATCGATGTTTAGTTCTAACCCTTCCAGCTCTTTGGCTACTTTGGGCTTATCTTGTTGTTTCTTTTTAGCCATAACTCTAGTTCTATTTCAATACATCGGCTGCCTTTTTTATACGCTCTGACACCTCATCGGCTCCGAGCAATGCCACTATTTCCATTAAATCAGGGCCTCCGGCCTGTCCGGTAAGAGCCAATCGCAACGCAGGCATTACTTTACCAATGGGTGTTCCGTCTTTCTCCAGTATTTTCTGAAGCGTTTCCTTGGCCACCCCGGCATCTAATGTCTGTTGCTCCTTGAGTGCTTGCACATACTCGGTCAACTTTTCGGCAGCTTCATTACTCCACTTTTTACGGGCCACCTTTTCATCGTAAGTGTTAGGGGCTTCAAAGTAAAAACGACCTGCTTCAGGCATTTCTTGAATGAAGGTAACTCTTTCTTTAAGAGATACCGCAATTGCTTTTGCTCTGTCGGGCTCAACTTCTCGATCTAGCAGTTCAAGAAACCGGGCCGTAAGATCATTCTCATCCATAAACTTAAGGTACTGTTGGTTGAACCACTTGGCCTTTTCGATATCGAACTTCGCCCCGGCCTTATTAATTTTCTCAAGGCTAAAGGCATCAATCAGATCATTCATGCTGAACAATTCTTTCTCTCCGCCCGGATTCCAACCCAAAAGGGCCAGGAAATTGATAAACGCATCGGGAAGATAGCCCGCTTCTCTAAAGCCCACGGAAAGTTCTCCGGTATCGGGGTCTTGCCAGTTGAGCGGAAAAATAGGGAAACCTAACTGATCGGCAGCTCTTTTACTCAACTTGCCATTCCCATCAGGCTTTAGCAACAACGGTAAATGGGCAAATTCCGGAGCCTGCCAGCCAAAGTACCGATAGAGCATAATGTGCAATGGAGCAGAAGGTAGCCACTCTTCTCCACGGATAACATGTGAGATTTCCATTAGGTGATCATCGACAATGTTAGCCAAGTGATAGGTTGGCATGCCATCAGACTTCAGCAACACTTTATCATCTAAAGTTGCTGTGTTAACCACTACCCAACCACGCACTATGTCTTTGAACCGAACATCTTCATTTCTCGGCAGCTTTACCCGTATTACATATGGCTCACCTGCATCAATTCTGGCTTGCGTTTCTTCTTCGCTGAGTGTAAGCGAATTGGTCATTTGCATGCGAGTTACAGCATTGTACTGAGGGTTGGCTACGCGAGCTTCTTTTAGGCGTTCGCGCATAGCATCCAACTCCTCTGGTGTATCAAAGGCATAGTAGGCTTTACCTTCTTGCACCAGTCTCTGAGCAAAACTTAGATAGGTCTCTTTTCGCTCCGACTGACGGTAGGGGCCAAAACTACCACCATAGTTTACACCTTCATCGGGCACAATACCGGCCCACTTCAGCGATTCTTCGATGTAGGCCTCTGCTCCCGGTACAAAGCGGGTTTGGTCAGTATCTTCTATTCTCAGAATAAAAGTTCCTTTATGCTTTTTAGCAAAAAGGTAATTGTACAAAGCTGTCCTTACTCCACCAATATGTAGTGCCCCGGTTGGACTAGGGGCAAAACGTACTCTTACACTCATGATCTATTCTTCAATTAGGCCGCAAATATATAAAGTCTTTGGCCAACAACCTTTTAAAGCCTAAAGGTCTACGGCAATGCAGGAGATTTCTACATTAACATCTTTAGGCAACCTGGCCACTTCTACAGTTTCGCGTGCTGGAGGATCGGCCTTAAAATACTGCCCGTAAGCTTCGTTTATAGTCGCAAACTGGTTCATATCTTTAATGAAGATGCTGCACTTTACAACGTTTTTAAATGTCATGCCTGCTTGTGAAAGAATGGCTTCAATATTTTTCATCACCTGATGGGTTTCTTCGGTAATGTTTTCGTTTATCATTTCTCCGGTTACCTGATCGAAAGGAATTTGACCTGAAACAAAAAGCATGTTACCTGCTTTTACAGCCTGACTATAAGGGCCAATTGGTGCAGGAGCCTGATCGCTAATAATGATCTTTTTAGACATATTCGTTTAGTTTTAGAGAATCAATAGTTTTGTGCCAAATTAGTTATTTATGAAACTTCTTGTCGTAGGCCAACCCTCTGAATTTGCCGAGTTCAATGAAAAGTTTGGCAATGAACACCAAATAACCCTGAGCGAAACACTACCATCGCATGAATTAATCAGTGCCTCGGACATAATATTCGATTTTTCACTGGATCAGGAACCGGAGAACTTTGAAGTATATGCTGGCATGGAGGGACTCAATTTGTTTGTGAATAGTCCTAAGATTAGCCTTGCTGAAATGGCCTATTTTCAAGAAGAAGTAAAATGCAATCTTTTTGGTTTCAATGGGCTTCCAACCTTTATTAACCGATCGATTTTAGAGGTTTCGTTTCTTGATAATCGTCCAAAGTTAGAGGAACTGTGCGAAGCCTTACATACCGACTATGAGATAGTAGAAGATAGGGTAGGGATGGTTACCCCAAGGGTAGTCTGTATGATCATAAACGAAGCTTTTTATACCGTGCAGGAAGGGACTGCCTCTAGAGAAGATATAGACCAAGGGATGAAGCTCGGAACAAACTACCCTTATGGCCCCTTTGAATGGGTGAAACGCATGGGTATAAACCATGTGTATGAGGTGCTGGAAGCTATTTATGAAGACACAAAAGAAGAGAGGTACAAAATATGCCCTCTCCTCAAACGTGAATATCTCTTAAGTTAGTCATTCTACTGTTACCGACTTGGCCAGATTTCTGGGTTGGTCTACATTACAGCCTCTCATTACAGCTATGTGATAGCTTAGCAGCTGCAGTGGCACTACAGAAATTAGAGGCATAAGCGCTTCATGAGCAGCCGGCACCTCAATGATGTGATCGGCCATTGATCCTATCTCTGTATCTCCTTCGGTAACCACAGCAATAACCTGCCCCTTTCTGGCTTTTACTTCCTGAATGTTAGAAACAATTTTTTCGTATGAGCCATCTTTGGTCGCAATAAACACCACCGGCATATTTTCATCAATAAGCGCAATAGGTCCGTGTTTCATCTCAGCTGCCGGGTACCCTTCTGCGTGTATGTATGAAATTTCTTTGAGTTTCAACGCCCCTTCCAGAGCCACCGGGAAATTATAGCCTCTACCCAAGTATAAGAAGTTGGTGGCGTTCTTAAATTTCTCTGAAATTATTTCAATCTGCGGGTTAAGATCAAGGCATTTCGCTACCTTATCAGGTATAGCATCGAGCTCCAGCAATAAGTTTCTGTAAACGCTTTCTTTAATAGCCCCTTTTTTGTGCGCAATCATTAAAGCCATCATGGCAAGCACAGAGATTTGGGCCGTAAATGCTTTGGTACTTGCTACACCTATTTCCGGACCCGCATGTGTATAACTTCCGGCATGTGTAGCTCTTGGAATTGAACTTCCAACAACATTGCAAACTCCCAGAATGGTAGCTCCTTTACTCTTGGCCAGTTCAATTGCCGCCAAAGTGTCGGCAGTTTCACCAGACTGAGATATAGCAATAACCACATCTTTTTCACCCACCACAGGATTTCTATACCTAAACTCTGAGGCATATTCTACCTCCACAGGTATTCTACAAAATTCCTCGAAAATATACTCGGCCACCAAACCGGCATGCCAAGAGGTACCACAAGCAATAATCAGAATGCGATCGGCATTAGTGATTTTATTGATATAATCTTGAATACCTCCCAGGTGAAGATGACCTTCGTTGGCATTTAGTCTTCCCCTTAAACAGTCACCAATAGATCTAGGCTGTTCAAAAATTTCTTTTATCATGAAGTGTTCATATCCGCCTTTCTCTATAGCCTCAAGCTCCATATCTATTTTTTGGATATAGGGCTTCATTTCAACATCCTCAATGTTTTTTATAGTAAGGTTGTTGTTTTCAATAATGGCTATTTCCTGATCATCCAGATAAACTACTTCATTTGTGTATTCAATTATAGGCGTTGCATCAGAAGCAAGGAAGAATTCATTTTTACCTAAACCTACCACCAACGGGCTCCCCTTTCTGGCGGCTATCACCAAGTCAGGATTTTCTGTAGAAAGTATTACAATAGCGTAGGCACCAATTACTTTAGTCAAAGCGAGTCTCACCGCTTCGGCCAAATCTACCAGTGTATTTTGATAGATGTCTTCTATAAAGTTTACAAAAACTTCGGAGTCGGTTTCACTTTTAAAAGTGTAGCCTTTTTGAGTAAGTTCAGTTTTGATTGCGGCATAGTTTTCAATAATACCGTTATGAATCATCACCAGCTTTCCACTATTAGAAACATGTGGGTGTGCATTATGATCGCTCGGAGCCCCATGAGTAGCCCATCGTGTATGCCCAATACCTACTTTAGCCCCAAGAGGCTTATCCTTAGCAAAATCATGTAGAGTAGCTACTTTACCTTGTTTCTTATATACATTAAGGTCGCCATCTAAAAGGGCAACCCCTGCACTGTCATATCCTCTGTATTCTAATCTCTGAAGCCCCTTAATAATAACAGGATAGGCTTCTCTATGACCTATATATCCAACAATTCCGCACATGAGATTTTTTTTTGAAAAGTAATAAAAATCGAGGGCTTACCTCAACTCAGAATAGAAAATCTTGATGCTCAGGTTGTCCTTGTTAAAAGTAAAACCCCTCAGTGTAGAGTTCATGTCTGAAGGGTAAAGGAAGTATTCATCCCTTCGGTAGTCGTCTTGATAATAGACTTTAACAAACGATGTAATCGAGGCAGAGTACTTTTTTGTTTCCTTATTGTATCGAAGCAACACAGGGAAATTACTAATGAGCTGACTCGAACCATCTTGCTGGATAGAGCGGTAGGATGACCCGTCTCTAATCCTGGTATTACGCTCATCGGTTAAATAGAGTAATAGCGAATTGGGCAGTGTTTGCAAGTTGGAGGGTTCTTCTATAGGTCCAATTTCTATGTGAGCCGAGTTAATTATGGCTCCTTGAACCGTTTCGCTAAAAGACACCAATTGATTCAAATTAAGTTTTGTAACCAGTCCGGAGCCTGAATGGACCGCAAGGCTATTTGTACCCGAGTACTCTGTATTGGTCTGATCCACCACACCAAATTCCGTAGCGCTTCTATCGTAAGCCACGTTAAAAAAGTAGGGCATATTAAAGCCGTTCATTTCGAAGTACCTGCTCACCACATCTGTGTTGTCAGCATTAGGCTCGTTATAATAAACTCTAATTCTAAAGTCTACCCCTGGCGTGAAACCAAATACATTGCCTTGGTCTGCCGCAGTTCTAAACGCTATACCGGGCAAATACTGGCTAAAGTTCTCCTGATTCTCAAAATTTGAGCTTCCGTTCTTTAAGCCATTAAAAAGTTCATTACCCCAAGCATCGTCACCCAACATGGCATAGACCGAGTCAGTGTCCTCAATAACAAAACTACCCAATGCCAACAATCGGTTACTATACTCCAAGCTATTAGAGGCTATGTAAAGTGTGTCTTCAAACTCTTCTGTAATGTCGAAAAGCTCAAGATCTAGATCTCTGTTGGTCGATGAGGTATCGTGCATGTAGTTGATCTTGAACTCAATTCTTACAGAATCGTACTTGGCATCATCGTCAAAACTGGGAATATTCCCTGTTCTGCCATTAATGGCCAAAAATCCTGTAGCCGTATAGTTGCCCAACAAGGTGTTGTTTAGGCTACCTACTAAAAAACGGCCCTGATATGCCGTTATTACTGAGTCCAGCTGAACCAGCGAACTTTCGATAGCCACATTGGTAGTATTAAATTCTACCGGGGCAACATCGTCTGTTGCTAATCCAAAATCTCCCTTCTCCTCACAAGAATATAAAATTGCGAGGCCCAAAAGCAGAGCCCCGCAACTTTTAATCTTAGCCAACAAGTTCATTATATAAGTTGTAGTACGAATCTAAGAAGTTATCGTCCTTCTCTATGGTGTTAACTGTTTTCTGTTTTTCGATCTCCTCGAGCAGTTGATTAAGACTTTCGCTCACCTCTTCTTCTGCTTTAATAACCGCATCGGCATATTGTGCCCCGGTTTTAATAAAGCCTGCAAAGTCGGCCGACTTTAGGTTTTCGAGCATACTGTCGGAGATGTCCATCATCTTCACCTTATCCAACAAGTCTTCGTCAAACTGATGAGCAAAAGAATTATTGTAAATGGTAAATACCGTTTTCGTATCCTGGAAGAGCGGATCGTTCTTGTAAGTAGTTTTTAAGTACAGCGGAATTAGGCTGGTCATCCAATCATTGCAATGCACAATGTCAGGGGTCCAACCCAGTTTTTTTACTGTCTCAAGCACTCCTTTACAGAAGAAAATCGCTCTCTCGTCATTATCCTTGTAGAAGTTGTCGTTCTTATCGAAGAAGACAGACTTTCTATGGAAATAATCTTCGTTGTCAATAAAGTAAACCTGAAGTTTCGCATTAGGAATTGAAGCAACCTTTATTACCAGGGGCTTCTCCTCATCACCAACGGCAATGTTAATGCCAGACAACCTAACCACTTCATGGAGTCTGTTCTTTCTCTCATTTATGAGACCGAAGCGCGGAACCAAAATCCTGATTTCCATACCTCGCTCTTGCATGGCCTGTGGTAATTTGCGCACAAAGTCTGCAACAGCCGAAGTTTGGAGAAAAGGGTTGATCTCACTCGCTACGTAAAGAATCCTTAATTTTGACATATTTAATGGAAATTTAATGAAACCTCTTTGCTAAAAAGAAGCACAAAAGTACGGATTTTTAGTCAAAATTCCTTCAAATCAACGAAAAAGGCTTTGAATCATGATTGAAAGTCGCGTTAATATTGGTTAATCGCTCATGAAAGTTTGTTCTACCGTAAAAAGTCTGCGAAAATCTCTTGAACCTCTAAGAGGCAAATTCAGCATTGGATTTGTACCTACAATGGGGGCCTTACATGCCGGCCACATGAGCCTCTTAGAGCAAGCAAAGTCGGCAACAGACATCACTGTTGCCTCCATATTTGTGAACCCCACTCAATTTAACAACCGCGAAGACCTGGCCCTCTACCCAAGAACTCTGGAAGCCGACCTTCGCAAGTTAGAGGAAGCCGGATGTGACTACGTATTTACACCTTCTACTGACGAGATGTATCCGCAAAGCTCAGAGGTGACCCTTAAGCTTGGCAGCATTGCCAATGAGTTAGAAGGCAAGTTCAGACCCGGCCACTTTGATGGTGTAGGACTGGTGGTTTCCAAGCTTTTTAACATTGTTCAGCCTCAAAAGGCATTTTTTGGTCAAAAAGACCTCCAACAGTACTTCGTTATTCAAAAACTGATCAGCGAATTTAATTTTCCAATTCATCTGTTTATGGTACCCACCAAAAGAGAGCCGGGAGGGTTGGCCATGTCATCCAGAAACGAGCGTCTTGCAAGTTCAGACCGGCAAGAAGCCTGTCTGTTGTATCAGGCCCTGCAAAAGGCTCAACAGTTACTACTCCAGGAACATAGTATTGAACAAGCCAAAAAAGAGGTCAAAGAACTAATTGCAAGTTCCGGGCGTTTACAACTCGAGTATTTTGAAGTGGTTAGCACCGCTGATTTTAAACCTTTAAAAAAGGTAGAAAATAAACAAAGCACCGCGCTGTGCATTGCTGCAGAAATTGGAGGAGTTAGACTAATAGACAACTTACTGTTAATTTCTTAGCTTTGCGCTCGCTTTGGGGGAGAAGAAATGCAGATAGAAGTTTTTAAATCTAAAATACATCGGGCAAAAGTTACTCAGGCAGAGTTGCACTATGTGGGTAGCATAACGTTGGACGAAGCCCTAATGGAAGCTGCCGACCTTATTGAAAATGAAAAGGTTCAGATTGTAAATGTTAATAACGGTGAGCGATTTGAAACCTATGTGATTAAAGGGGAAAGAAACAGCGGAACCGTATGCTTAAATGGCCCCGCAGCCCGAAAAGTGCAGGTAGGAGATATAATCATTATTATCTCATACGGAATAATGGATAAAGAAGAAGCCAAAAATCACCGGCCAACAGTTATATTTCCAGACCAAAACAATAGCCTTAATTAATACGGTTGAAAGTAAGTTCAAAAGAGCTGGTTAGGTATGTTATCATTCTACTCCTCACAGGGGTAATCTTTTGGTATCTTTTTCGCCAAATAAACCTTACCGACTTTAAACTAGCCCTTCAGGAATTCAATTTCTGGTGGATTGGCCTAAGTATCTTGCTATCTGTTGTCAGTCATTTTTTAAGGGCTTGGCGCTGGAAAGGAATGCTCGATAGCACAGAACACCCTACAAGTCTCATTAACAGTTATTTTGCGGTTATGATTGGCTACCTGGCCAACTCCGTTTTCCCCCGACTCGGAGAGGTTACCCGCTGTGGTGTTCTTCATCGTACCGACCGCGTGCCGGTGTCCACCGCATTGGGCACGGTAGTTACCGAACGGGTAATAGACCTGTTCATGTTACTGATATTAACCCTCTTTACTTTTCTTTTTCAATACAACTTGCTGGAAAACTATTTCCATGAAGGACTGAATAGCCTGAAGCTGAGCCTGACAGCCAACTGGTGGATACTTGCTCTCCTGTGTTTAGGCGGAATTTCTTCTCTGTATATACTTTTTTACAGCCGTTGGGGCGAAAAACTAGCTCTGATGATCAAGGTTAAAGCTTTTATTAAAGGGCTTTGGGAGGGTATCTTAAGTCTCAAACACCTTAAAAATCCACTAAACTTTTGGTTGGCCACCATTGGAATATGGGTGCTCTATTTTTTAATGCTCTATGTAATTACTTTTGGGTCGCCACTCACCAAAGAACTTGGCATTTTGGCAGGTCTTTCCATACTTGTTATGGGTAGTTTTGGCATGGCATCGCCTGCTCCTAACGGAATTGGCGCATTTCATTCGTTTGTGGCAGGCGTATTGGTACTTTATGGCATAGAGCAGAAGGACGGAATAATATTTGCCACTATCATGCATACCTCGCAGCTTCTAACCGTTCTAGTGGTGGGTTCAGCAAGCCTTATATTGGTAAATGTGAGGAGTAAAAAACATCAAGTAAAGTGAGTACCTCTGAGAAAATTAGATCGCAGGATGCAATGAAGGCTCAGGTTTTAGAATGGCAAAACCAAGGCCTGAAGGTAGTTTTTACCAATGGCTGCTTTGATATTCTGCACCTCGGCCATATCGACTATCTTGAAAAAGCCAGGCAATTGGGCGATCGGTTGGTCGTAGGCCTGAATGCAGACAACTCAGTGAGAAAACTCAAGGGCGAAAACAGACCTGTTAACCCGGAAAATGCACGCTCACGCATGTTGGCAGCCCTGTCGTTTGTCGATGGCGTAACGGTTTTCTCAGAAGACACACCAAAACAACTGATTGAGCAACTGATACCAGATATATTAGTGAAAGGAAGCGACTACTCTATTGAAACTATTGTAGGCGCAGATATCGTTTTAAAGCATGGTGGAAAAGTTGAAACCATCGATTTGGTCAGCGGCTATTCTACCACTAACATTATTGAAAAAATAAAAGACAAATAATATGGCACTTTATTGGATCCTGATTATTGCAATTATGATTGTGAGCCTGGTGGTTCAGCAATCTCTTAAGCGAAAGTTTAACAAGTATTCCAAGGTTGGTCTTCAAATTGGCCTTTCTGGTAAAGAAGTAGCCGAACTGATGCTACGAGATAATAATATTCACGATGTGAGCGTAGTTTCTGTACAAGGAAAGCTTACAGACCATTACAACCCGGTAGACAAAACCGTAAACCTAAGCCCTGAAGTGTATAGTGGCCGCTCCGTTATGGCCGCAGCAGTAGCAGCTCACGAGTGTGGTCATGCCATTCAGCATGCAACCGCTTACAGACCATTAGAAATGAGATCTGCTCTTGTTCCGCTTCAAAACGCAAGTGGTAGGGTAATAAACTTTCTTTTCTTTGCTCTCATATTCGGTTCGTTCATGCTACCTAATATTATTACGTTTGATGCTGCTTTGCCTATCATTATTGGGGCATATACCATCTTTACGCTTTTCGCCTTCATTACCTTACCTGTAGAATATGATGCCACAAAAAGGGCCTTGGCCTGGGTAGAAGAGCGGAATATTACTACCGGCCAGGAACACGGCATGGCTGAAGACGCGCTCAATGCAGCAGCCAGAACCTACATGGTAGCCGCGCTGAGCTCCCTGGCTATGTTGCTTTACTACGTAAGCCTATTCTTGGGTAGAGACTAGCATATATTAGACATTTATATAACTTTGCCTAACAAACGTTAGTTAAGGCATTACCTATGAATTTCGAATTAACAGAAGAACACTTAGCAGTAAGAGATGCCGCCAGAGAATTTGCTCAGAATGAGTTACTTCCTGGGGTAATCGAACGAGATGAAAAACAACAATTCCCAGCCGAGCAAGTAAAGAAAATGGGCGAGCTCGGCTTTATGGGAATGATGGTTGACCCAAAATATGGCGGGGGTGGCATGGACACCATTTCTTACGTGCTTGCCATGGAAGAAATTTCAAAAATAGATGCCTCTGCCAGCGTTTGCATGTCTGTAAACAACAGCCTTGTTTGTTGGGGTTTAGAAAAGTTTGGTACAGAAGAACAAAAACAAAAGTATCTGAAGCCCTTAGCTTCCGGAGAAAAGATTGGTGCCTTCTGTCTTTCCGAACCCGAAGCCGGCTCAGACGCAACCTCTCAGAGAACTACCGCAGAAGATAAAGGAGATTACTACCTGCTGAATGGTACCAAAAACTGGATTACCAATGGAAACTCTGCTTCTATCTACCTTGTAATTGCTCAAACAGATAGAGAAAAGGGCCACAAAGGAATCAACTGCTTAATCGTTGAAAAAGGAATGGAAGGTTTCGTGGTCGGCAAAAAAGAGGACAAACTGGGCATTAGAGGGTCTGACACGCACTCACTTATGTTTACAGATGTAAAAGTACCCAAGGAAAACAGAATTGGAGAAGATGGCTTTGGGTTTAAGTTTGCCATGTCTACACTCAATGGAGGTAGAATAGGCATTGCCTCACAAGCCCTTGGTATTGCTTCCGGTGCTTATGAATTAGCCCTGGCCTACTCGAAAGAACGCAAAGCTTTTGGCAAACCCATTAGTCAACACCAGGCCATTCAGTTTAAGCTGGCCGACATGGCCACTGAAATTGAGGCCGCACGTTTGCTTTGCTTAAAAGCAGCCCATCTCAAAGATCAGAAAAAAGACTTTGCCAAGGCAAGTGCCATGGCCAAGTTATATGCTTCTAAAGTAGCTATGGATGTGACAGTAGAAGCTGTTCAGGTACACGGTGGTTATGGCTATGTAAAGGAATATCATGTGGAGCGTTTGATGAGAGATGCGAAAATCACACAGATATACGAAGGCACTTCAGAAATTCAGAAAATCGTAATCTCAAGAGAATTACTTAAATAATTGAAATTATTCAACTAATATGACCATTGGAATAGCGATTCTTTCCAATGGTCATTTTTTTTTGAAATTGTTCAATAACAGCCTATTTTTATAGCAGACTCAATCTATAGCTTTTTAATTCATACTAAGAGACCATGGAAGACTACAACAAGATTATTGAATCGCTGGGTGTTCGTTACATTAAAAGTCGAAACATCAAAATTGCTAAGGCTGTTACCATTAACAATTTCTACGATGTAGAAAACACAATTATCGTTGTGAACAATGGCGATATCTACTTTGGACCAGATCAGGAAAAGGTGTCTGAAGGAGACATGCTATTTATTCCGGGAGGCAAATCGCTAAACATTTCGTTTGGTTCTTCAACTGCTCCCGCCATCAACAATGACGAATTTATTTCTAACAAAAAGAAGTATTTGCAGAATGCTTCCGAGTCAGACATCAACGACTACGATGTTGATGGATTTAGCCAGGTGATGTTTGAGGCAAAAGTTTTTGACTCGGTGAACTTCTTTTCTTCACTGAACATCACTCCTTTTGCTATCAAGAACTCAAGCCTTATCGCTGACCTTATTCGCTTGATCATTAATGAGGACAACTCGGTGAAACCCGGTAAAAACCGTATCATTAAGGTTAATACGGAATACTTGGTGGTAGAAATTATTCGCTACATACTAGACAATCGCTTATTTGTTGAGCAATTGGTAACCAATAGTACGTACTTCAAAGATCCTAGGCTCATCGATATATTCAGCTACATTAAAGAAAACCTTGGAGGCGATCTTTCAAATAAAGTTTTAGCGCGTGTTGCCAATGTGTCGGAAGACTATGTAGGTCAGTACTTTAAAATGCTTACGGGCATTAACCCTCAAGATTACATTGAGTACCAACGTATGGAAGCTGCCGTAGATCTATTGCGGACTACCAAGAAGAGCATTCGAGATATTGGTAAAGAAGTTGGTTATAAAGACACCGCTTATTTCTGTAGAAGATTTAAAATGATGTTTGGAATACCTGCAGGTAAAATGCGTAGAAGAGAGAGCCTAATTAACGTTTAAGGCCTCGTTAAACATCTGAACAACTTCACAAGCCTCGGTCATCAGATCGAGGTTTTTTTGTACTCCATTGCCTATAACCACCAAATCGGCCCCGGCTTCAAAAGCTCTTTTAATCTTTTGCCTTGAGTTAAGACCACCTCCAACAATCACGGGAACTGACACGTTGTTGCGAACGGCTCTTATTATTTTTTGATCGATTGGCTCATCTGCTCCGCTTCCGGCATCGAGGTACATAAGCTTCATCCCCAGCATTTCACCAGCCAGAGCTGTACTGGCCGCCAATCCCGGCTTATCATTCGGTAGGGGCTGAGAGTTACTCATGTAAGAGGCACTGGTGGCTTTGCCAGAATTAACGAGCATATAGCCTGTTGGTATAATTTCGAGATTGCTGCGTTTTAGTACGGGTGCCGCCACTACATGCTGACCTATTAGCAGCTCGGGGTTTCTTCCTGAAATAAGAGACAAAAAAAGAATTGCATCGGCCTCTGGCGCAATTTGAATGGCGTTACCCGGAAATAATACACATGGAATTTGGGTATAAGACTTAATAAAGCCGACTACCTCATGAATATCGTTGGAGTTTACCAGACTACCTCCTACGAATATATAGTCTACAGCGTTTTCTATACAGCGATTAAGGCATTGTATCAAAGCCGACTCCTCTACTACATCATCTGGATCTATGAGTACGGCCAATGCTTTAGAAGACTTGCTTTTACGCTGGGTAATATCATTCAAAATCTTCTTCTGCATCTTTCGCATTAATGTTTTTCAAAAACGATCTAAGTTGTTCTGCAGCCAAGCCCAATAAAAAAATAATGGCTTGTTCCTTTATGGTGTCAGAAAGAAAATTAGACTTTGATTCAGGTACCAACACTTTGGACTTTGGTACCTTCTCTACCAGTAGCACCTCTCTGCTTTCAGGCTCCACTTCTGCCTCTTCCTGTTCATCTTCCGAATCGAAAATTTTAGACAATAAATAAACGGCCACCAAGCCTCCGCCTATCCACAGACCAACCTTACCGTATTTTTCAACACGATCTTTAAAGGTGTTAATTTGCTCATCGATAGCATCTTTCAACTCCTTACTTCTTGCTGTTAACTCTTGTTTATTGCTCATTTTCGTCTGGTGAGTCTATCTCTTCAACTTCCTTGAATTTACTTAGAAATCTATGTTCAATTTTGGCCCGTAATGTATAAGTCGTTAAAGCCAAAATTGTATAGAATGCGCCAACCAACAAGAAGCCGGTGTAACTACTTTCTAAAAGCTGGTTGATCCATACAGAAAGGCCAAAGGAGCCAAAGAATATGGCTGCCAGCACACAGAGCAGAACAAAAGCCCAGGTAAGAGTTTTGGCTATACCTTTGCCCAACTCTTCCTTCATATCGAGCTTGAGCAACTCAATGCGCGTTTCAACATACGCCCCCAGAGTTTCGGACAGTCTATTAAAATCAAAGATTTTCAAGCCTAGTTTGTTTATGGCAAGATAAAAAGAAGCAGGCTAATTATTGTATCGAAATTAACTTTGACGATTTCAGCAACTCACCATTGGACTTTACCACCTCAGATTTCACGGCAATCTTCTGATCTAAATCGAACCAATAATGTCCGATTAGCCCATCTCCTAATTGTACTTTAATATAATTGAGATGTTCAAGCTTCAGGCTCTCAGTCCTATAAGTGGAGGTATCATTGAGGCTTATAATCTTATGATCCTTATTAAACTGAAGGGTAGTATTTTTATAGGTACATACCTGATCTACCGTGGCAAACCTATTGTGCCGCTCTCTAATCATAAATATGGTATCGGGCAAAACACCATCATCCGGCAGGGTACCTTTATATATATAATAGTCCAGCTTATTTTCGGCAACCTCTCTTCGAACTTTAATGGTGGTAAGACTACTTTCTCCGTGGGCCGTAAGGTTCTCAAACAAATAGGTACGCTCGGTCACATGCCCTTTGTTTAAGTAAATAAGGGTAAAAGGCATTAGGAAAAAGGTAAAGAGAATATAAGAGAAACCGATAATCCTGGAATCAAGGGTTAGAGCACCAAAGCGGCTGGCCAACATAACGGGTATATTCCTAAGTGCAGGAAATGGCAAAAACACCAACACACCTATAAGGTTGAACAAAATATGAACGAAAGCCAGGCTAATGGCGGCATCCGATTTATTAAATGCCGCCAAAAGTGCGGTAATAGTTGTACCAATATTTGCTCCCATTATAAAGGGAAAAGCATTGTGAAGCATCACTTTTCCCGAGGCCACCATAGGCACCATCAAAGAGGTGGTAATGGAGCTTGACTGAACTCCTCCTGTAATGAGCACCCCCCAACCAAAAGACTTATAGGGATTGGCGAAAACGTACTTCCTCATCCGGTCTTTGGAGCTACCAATAAGCCTTTTGTAAATAATGGTAGAAAGAAACTTTATGGATGCGAAAAGAAGGGCCAGCGCCAACAATAGGGTAATAAAATTTTGAGGCAGTGCTTCTACCAACCACTGGCTTATTCTGGACAAACCTAAGCCCTTGCTACCCTGAAACAGATCGAAGCCCATAGTAGACTCATCTACCAACGCAGTTAACTGTTGGGCCAGATAACTAAGTGTACCATAGTAGTACTCCAGGGGGAATACTATCAGCACGGTTATGATATTGAAGAAGTCGTGAATAGTTCCTGCCGAAATGGCCTTCCTAAACTGATTTCTTTTGGTAATGAACCCCAGAGAAACCAAGGTACTAGTTAAGGTGGTACCTACATTGGCTCCCATAACCACGGGTATGGCATTACCGAGAGTTAAATAGCCCGAAGCCACTACGGCCACTGTCATTGATGTAACTGTTGAACTACTTTGAATGAGTGCAGTAGCCAACAGGCCAATGAAGAGACCAATAAACGGGTTGGATGTTGCTAAAAGAATGGATTTTGCTGTTTCCTGACCTAGCATAGTCACAGACTCGCCTACCATATCGATGGCCAGCAAAAACAATAAAATGGCCAAAACGAACAACAAGCTCGTTTTTGCCCACTCTATGGGTTTGTTGATGCTATTTTTTTCTAAATCCTGGCTCATTGAGGCTGGTCTGCGTATACCTGTCCTAAAATATCCTGCAAAAATAGATCAATCGCCCTCGGTTAACGACCCCGTCATGTAAAGGCTATGTTAACAATTCGCAGAATAGTGAAAAAATTGTTAATAGTGTATCTAATTGATTTTGTGGAACTTATGAAAATATTATGTCATAATTCCTTGACAGTCAACCAATAGTACATGGCTCGGTTTTCCGATTATGTAAAAAGAAGTTTTAGCTTTGTGCTTCATTTGAATGCTTAACAACATTTAATTCAGAAGTCCCTCCACAATGTCCCAGCTCGAAATAGTAATGTATGTTGGTTTTGTATTGTCAGCATACTCTGTAATCGGCAATGACGTAATTCAAACACTCGGTACTTTTCTTTCTTCTAATGAACACAGAAAGTGGTGGGTTTTATGGATTTTCGCAGCTTCCATTCTAGGTGTGGTTTTGGTCTACGGCTGGTTTATTAATGGTGGCGATGTGAGTTACGGCCGTCTAATAGGAGATCCCGATAGTCACAGTTTTAGTAATCCGGTATATAAAAATCCGGCCGATATTGTCAACTTCGGATGGCCTTATCTTTTGCCACCAATTGTACTGCTCATTATTACTCGATATGGTATACCGGTTAGTACTTCTTTTCTAATTCTTACCTTCTTTAACCCTAAGAATCTGGAAGACATGGTATACAAATCCATGTCGGGCTATTTAGTAGCTTTTGGCGTGGCAATACTTATTTACCTGGCCATTGCTAAAAGGCTGGAAAAGCACTTTATAGAAAACCCGGCTTCAAAGAAGCAGATTAAACTTTGGACGGTTCTTCAATGGCTTTCTACCGGATTTTTGTGGTCGCAATGGCTTATTCAAGACTTCGCCAATATATATGTGTACCTGCCACGGCAGGTATCTTCGGCCAATCTCATTTTCTCTCTGGGTATTTTTCTGGTACTACTGGCCTATATATTCTATTCCAAAGGTGGCGCCATACAACGCATTGTGAAGTCAAAAACCAACACAATGGATATCAGATCGGCCACCATCATAGACTTTTCGTATGCGCTGATACTCCTGTTTTTTAAAGAGCTGAACAACATTCCAATGAGTACCACCTGGGTATTCTTAGGCCTATTGGCAGGTAGAGAAATAGGTATCAAGTATTTTGCTTATGGAGCCGTTTCTAACGATACTCTCAAAGATTTGGGCAAAGACCTAGGCAAAGTATTCTTTGGTCTGGCAGTAAGTGTTGGTTTGGTTTTCTTGCTCAGATTCTTAACCGTTGGTGTTTAACCGATTAAGGGCAATCCAGGCCATAAGACCTATTCCAACTTCAATGGCATCTTCATCGATATTAAAGTTGGGGGTATGAACACCCTTGGTAGTTCCTTTGTCTTCATTGCCCGTACCCAGCCGGTAAAAGCAAGATGGTACCTGGTGACTATAATAAGCAAAATCTTCGGCTCCAAGCCATAAATCCAGGTCGACCACATTTTCTTCTCCCAGATAATCTTCAGCTGCTCTTCGAGCCAGTTGAGTGGTAGCTTCATCGTTGCAGAGATACGGATAGCCTACATCAATGTGAACATCGCAACTTCCGCCAAGACCAGTGGCTATACCCTGAGCAATGTTGGTAATAAGCTCATGCGCTTTAAACCTCCATTCCTCATCAAGGGCTCTAAAAGTGCCTGATAATTTCACCTCATCAGGAATAATATTTTGAGCATGGCCTCCATGTATGGTTCCGAAAGTGAGCACTGTGGGTGTTTTGGGGTCTGCACTTCGGCTAACCACTTGTTGCATTGCGGTAATTATCTGTGCAGCAATAACAATAGGGTCTACTGAACGCTCCGGAAGAGCCGCGTGCCCTCCTTTTCCTTTCACGGTCAGGTAAATCTCATCGGCACTGGCCATGTACTTTCCTTCTCTGAAACCCACTTTACCTGTAGGTATAAATGGCATCACGTGCTGGCCAAACATGGCCTGAGGGTTTGGGTTTTCTAACACTCCTTCTTTGATCATTAAAGAAGCGCCACCAGGGTTTTTCTCTTCTCCCGGCTGAAAAACAAGCTTAACTGTACCTTCAAAGCTATGGCGCAACTCCTGAAGTATTCTGGCAGCCCCAAGTAAGCAGGCGGTATGGACATCGTGCCCACAGGCATGCATTATTCCCTCATTCTTAGATTTATAGAATACCTCATTAGTCTCTGTGATTGGCAATGCATCCATATCGCCTCTAAGGGCCACTGTACACTTTTCCGGATTTTTACCATAGATAAGCCCAACTACTCCGGTACCTGCCACACCTTCTTTATAGGCTATACCCCATTCTTGAAGGCGCGAGGTTACATACTTAGCGGTTTCGAATTCTTCGTACGACAACTCCGGATTGGCATGAATATGTCTCCTAATATCAATCGTTTCGGCAGCAAAGGCTTGCGCCAGCGCTTTTACCTTTTGCTGATCAATCATTCTTTATTGGGAATTTATCGGGTACTATAGAGGCCGTAGGATAGTAGCTTCTAATCTTTCTGTAGAGAGCCTGAGCTTCTATTTGCTGATAGAACTGTCCTACCTTGACAAAGTAGGTGGGAAGCTTGTAGCTAAACCTGGCTTCGTGTTCCGGCACCAAATCGAACAAGCGGTTTCTTATTCGACCTGCCTGTAGTTCATCGTTACCTGAATAAACCAGCACAGTATAGCCACTAATTACTCCAAGGCTGTCATTCCTGGCCACCATGCTGTCGATAACTGCATTCAATTTGTCTGAAACATCGAAAGAAACACGCATGGGGCTATTAGACTGAACCTCATTGCTCACCTTCTCCTTTGTTTGTTCCGGCTCAAACAAAGGCCGATACTTGGTGATGTCGTCTTCGTACGAATAGTCAATTACGCTGGTTTGTTGTGGTACTGTTTGTGGGCTACAAGCCCAACACACCCAGCCCAAAGTCAGGCACAGCGCAAGGTTCTTTAATGGCTTATTCATCGAGCACAACACATTTATTGTTCTTAATATCTTCCTCTACTACCTTGAATTTAACGTCTTTTTTTACAGTACCGTCTGCGTACTGCACCGAAACCCTGTCGTTTCTTCCATAAATCTTTTCAGACTTTATAGGCGCCACTTTTTCAGCGGGAGGTCGGTTGCGCGTATCTTGTCTTCCGGCCAGCGCACTTTTCGACTCTTCTTTGGATTCGTTGTAGTTTTCTCTTCTGGACGAACGAGCCTCTTGAACCCTATTGGGGTCTTCGCTCGGAATGAAAGACTTGGTAAGGAATGATATAGTCTCTTCGTTCACTTTGGTCAGGAAGGCTTTGAACATCTCAAAGGCTTCGAACTTATAGATTAACAGTGGATCTTTTTGCTCGTACACTGCATTTTGTACCGATTGCTTCAGGTCGTCCATATCCCTTAAGTGTTCCTTCCAGGTAAGGTCGATTACACCAAGGGTAATGGATTTTTCCATGGCTCTAATGAGCTCTGCATTATTCGATTCAATGGTCTTCTCCAGATTGACAGCCACACCAATTTGTCTCTTTCCGTCAGTAAACGGTAAGAGAATGTTGGTTACGGTTGCACCGCGCTCCTTTTGAATGTGTTTCATCAACGGCAGTGTTCGCTCAGCTATTAGCTTATTCTTAGCCTGATAGGCCGAAAAAGCTTCTTCATAAAGGTCATTCACCAGATTGTTTTGGCCGGTGGTTGTAAACTGATCTTCAGAAATTTTTGTGTCTAGCCCCAAAATGCTAATGCAGTTGAGCTTAAAGGCATCGTAATCTGAGGCGGGCTTACTGTTATTTACAATTTCCTCGCAGGTATCATACATCATGTTCATGATGTCGAGCTGAAGCCTCTCACCTTGCAGGGCATTTCTACGTCTGTCGTAGATTACCGTGCGTTGCTGATTCATTACATCGTCATACTCCAGCAGTCTTTTTCGAATACCAAAGTTGTTTTCTTCAACCTTCTTTTGAGCTCTTTCAATAGACTTGGTAATCATAGAGTGTTGAATCATTTCACCCTCTTTGAGCCCCATACGGTCCATTAGCTTTGCCACCCGGTCTGAACCAAAGAGTCTCATCAGGTTGTCTTCGAGCGAGACAAAGAACTGTGAAGACCCGGGGTCTCCTTGTCTACCGGCTCTACCCCGAAGCTGTCGGTCTACCCTTCGCGATTCATGGCGTTCGGTACCAATAATGGCCAAACCTCCCGCGGCCTTAGAGTCTGGATGCAACTTAATGTCGGTACCTCTACCCGCCATGTTGGTGGCTATTGTTACAGTACCTGGTTTACCTGCCTCGGCAACAATATCGGCTTCGCGCGCGTGTTGCTTAGCATTGAGCACCTGATGCTGAATTTTCTTGAGATTGAGCATTCGGCTCAGTATCTCCGAAATTTCTACCGAAGTTGTACCGACCAACACAGGCCTGCCTTGTTCGGTAAGCTCCACAATTTCATCGACTACTGCATTGAATTTTTCGCGTACGGTCTTGTATACTTTGTCTTGTCTATCGTCTCTTTGTATGGGCCGGTTGGTTGGAATTACCACCGTATCGAGCTTGTATATTTCCCAAAACTCACCGGCTTCTGTTTCGGCAGTACCCGTCATACCAGCCAATTTGTGGTACATACGGAAGTAGTTCTGGAGTGTAATGGTTGCGTAGGTTTGCGTGGCATCTTCAACCTTTACATTCTCTTTAGCCTCTATGGCCTGGTGAAGACCATCGGAGTATCTTCGGCCTTCCATTACCCTACCGGTTTGCTCGTCAACAATTTTTACCTTGTTGTCTACCACAATGTACTCGGTATCGCGTTCAAACATGGTATAGGCCTTGAGCAACTGGTTTACAGTATGTATACGCTGCGCTTTTACACTATAGTCTTTTATGGCCTCATCTTTCTTTTTGAGCTTTTCTTCATCAGTCAGACCTTCACTTTTCTCCAACTGAGCCACTACATCACCAATATCGGTGAGTATGAAGAAGTTTGGATCTTCACCTTCTCCGGTAATCAATTCTGTTCCTCTTTCGGTGAGATTTACTGCATTGCTCTTCTCATCGATGGTAAAGAATAGAGGCTCATCGGCCTGAGGCATGTTCTTCTGGTTGTCTTGCAGATAAAAGTTTTCTGTCTTCTGCAAAATGGCCTTTACCCCGGTTTCACTCAAGTACTTGATTAGCGGCTTGTATTTAGGCAGTCCTCTATAGGCCCTGAATAGTGCCAGTCCACCTTCTTGTTCACTACCCTCTCCTATGAGCTTCTTGGCATCGTTGAGGTATTGACTACATAGTTTTCTCTGGGCATCTACCAGCTTCTGAATACGAGGTTTTAAATCATAAAATTCGTGCTCATCACCTCTTGGAACGGGGCCTGAAATAATAAGTGGTGTACGGGCTTCATCTATCAAAACGGAATCAACCTCATCGACCATAGCAAAATGATGCTTGCGTTGAACCAGTTCAGTAGACTCTCTGGCCATGTTATCGCGCAAGTAATCGAAGCCAAATTCATTGTTGGTTCCGTAGGTAATGTCGCATCGATAAGCCTCTCTTCTCTCCTGTGAATTAGGCTGGTGTTTGTCTATACAGTCTATGCTCAGGCCATGGAACTGAAAGAGAGGAGCCATCCACTCTGAGTCTCGCTTGGCCAGGTAATCGTTTACGGTTACTACATGAACTCCACGACCAGCCAAAGCATTCAGGTAGGCAGGCAGTGTTGCTACCAGGGTTTTACCCTCACCTGTAGCCATTTCGGCAATTTTACCCTGATGCAATACTATTCCTCCAATTAGCTGCACATCATAATGAAGCATTTCCCATTTCACACGGCTACCTGCTGCCATCCATTCGTTCTTCCAGGTGGCCTTATCACCATCAATGACAATATGATCACCCTTTGCGGCAAGTTGCCTGTCCCACAAAGTAGCGGTTACCTGTAGCTGTCCGTTTTCTTTGAACCTTCTGGCTGTTTCTTTAACTATGGCAAAGGCCTCAGGCAAAATAGTCATGAGGGTTTTCTCCAGAGCCTCATTGCGATCTTCTTCCAGTTTATCGATGGCTTCGAAGGTGGCTTCCTTTTCCTGAATATCCAGATCTGGTTGATTCTGAATTTTGTCATGCAGCTCAGCAATCTGGTCATCTATAGACTTCAGGTCGGTGGCGATTCGTGTTTTAAGTTCTTCCGTTTTTCCTCTTAGCTCATCGTCCGATAAACCTGCGAGTGAAGTATATATTTTGTTGATTTCTTCAACATAAGGGGTCACTTCCTTTATATCCCTATCTGACTTGCTTCCGAAAAGCTTGGCTAACCCTTTTGTAAGAATACTCATATCTTAAAATTATCTGCTAAAGTTAGTTGCTTGCGCATAAATTATGAAGGTCTGATTTATTTCTTTAGACCTGAATTTGACCTCTGAAAACATGTTGTGCCGGACCACTTAAAAAGATATCGGTAAAACCACTGTCATGCCGGTTGAACGAAACATTGAGTTGCCCTCCCATGGCCAGCAAATTCACTGAGTTTACCGGTTGTTTAAGCGCCAGTGACAAGGCAGCCGCGGTACAGCCGGTCCCACAGCTCAAGGTTTCGTTTTCCACTCCCCGCTCATAGGTTCGTATTTTCAGTGTGTTGTTATTCACCTGTTGCAGGAAGTTAACGTTCACTCCTTTTTCTGAAAAGCGATCGGAATAACGAACTTTCCTACCTTCCACCACAGGGTCTATGCGGTCTGTATCTTCTACAAAACGTATGTAATGTGGCGAGCCGGTGTCTATCAGGTAATCGGTTCCGATTAATTCGTAGTCTGACACATCGTGCATCTTAAGGTGCACTATTTGATCTTCAATTTTGGCATAGTGCTCTCCATCTATGGCTAAAAAGGTGGTTTCATTATTGATAATACCCAGAAACCTGGCAAACATTACCGCACAACGACTCCCATTTCCACAGAGCGACTGACTTCCATCGGAGTTAAAATAGACCATCTCAAAGTCTGCTGATGTAGATGTTTCAATAAGAATCAATCCATCGGCTCCAATTCCAAAGCGCCTGTCGCACAGTTTAGCTACGGTTTTAAGGTTTTGCTTGTCGAAGGTCAGCTTCCGATTATCAATCATAACAAAATCGTTGCCTGTACCCTGGTATTTATAAAATTCAATCAATGCCATTATTGAAGATTTCGCACTATTCTGCAATTAACGAGCCTTTTTTGGAATAGTGACAAAATGACGCTCTCAATTGCAAAGACCTACTTAAAAGGGCATAAAAAAAGCCCCTAAAAGGGGCTTCTCTATATTCTTTAATGGTGATTTACAGCTTTTCTTTAATTCTTGCTGCTTTACCCTGACGTCCTCTTAAGTAGAACAATCTCGCTCTTCTTACTTTACCTCTTCTCAATACTTCGATTTTGTCGATGTTTGGAGAAAGGATAGGGAAGATTCGCTCAACACCTACACCTCCAGATACCTTTCTTACAGTGAAAGTCTCACCGTTGGTTCCGGGATTCTTTCTTTGTATAACAGTACCTTGGAACTGCTGGATTCTCTCCTTGTTTCCTTCTTTAATTTTAACGTGTACATTGATAGTATCACCAGCATCGAAAGAAGGGAATTCAGCTCTTCTCTCGTTGTTTTCTTCCTCTATAAGTTTGATAAGATCGCTCATGATTTCTTCGTCTAAAAGCTCTTCCCGCAAAACGGACTGCAAATATAGAGATTAGTTTTTGATAATCTGCCTTTTACGGGAAAATTTATTCATTCAATAAATCAGGCCTTCTTGCCTGGGTTCTTTCTAGGGCTTTTTGAGCCCTCCAATCTTCAATTTTTTGTTGATGGCCGCTAAGTAATACCTCGGGAACCTTCATACCCTTATACTCTGCCGGCCTGGTATATACAGGTGGAGCCAGTAGATTATCCTGAAACGAATCCGTTAAAGCGGAGGTCTCATCTGACAACACCCCCGGTATTAGGCGAATAATGGCATCAGACAATACTGCAGCAGCCAACTCACCACCAGACAACACGTAGTCTCCAATACTAACTTCTCGCGTAATAAAAGCCTCTCTAACCCGCTCGTCTACCCCCTTATAATGCCCACAAAGTATAATAAGGTTCTTTTTTAGTGAAAGCTGGTTGGCCATGCCTTGATTTAATCTGGCACCATCCGGGGTCATATAAATAATCTCATCGTAGGCCCTTTCGCTCTTCAGTTGAGAGATACAGCGGTCAATGGGCTCTATCATCATCACCATGCCTGCACCTCCACCATAGGCGTAGTCATCGAGCTGCTTTTGCTTATTGGTAGCCCATTGGCGTAAGTCATGAACCACCACTTCTACCAAGCCCTTTTCCTGAGCACGCTGTAAGATAGAGTGCGAAAAAGGACTGTCTAACAGTCTTGGCAAGCAGGTGATAATATCAATTCTCATCAGTTGGGTTGGTGTATACCTCTACCAGTCCTTCCGGTACGGTCAGGTGAATTTCCTTGTTCTCCCGATCTATACGAATTAGTAATTGCTTTTGATAGGGCAGTAGTATTTCTACTCCTTCCTCATTTTCTATCACAAAAATCAGCTGAGGCCCACTTTCCACAATGTTATTTATTGCGCCAAGGGGCTGCCCTTCCTGGTTAACTACTATAAAGCCTTCAATTTCGTGCAGGTAAAACTCATTGGCTCCTGCAGCAGGTAAAAAACTAAGAGGAAGATACAACTCCAGCCCTCTAAGCTCCTCTGCTTGCTCTAATGAAACGATGTCTTCAAACGCTACTATGGCTTTGGTAGGCCCCACCTGAAGGCTTTCAATAAAAAAAGGAACCAGCTGTTGTCCTTTGCGAACAAAAACTGATTCCAAATTTCGGTAGTCTGAAGGAGAATCCACATCTAAAAACAACTGCAGCTCTCCTTTTAAACCATGCGGTTTGATGATATAACCCAACTGAAAGCAATCATCAAGCGTCATGGCCGGACTTATTCCTTAGACTCGCCTTCTTCAGCAGCAGGCTCCTCGGCCGATGCTTCTACTTCTGCCTCAGCTTCTTCGGTAGCCTCTTCTTCTGCCTTGGCAGCAGCTTCTGCTTCTGCTTTCTTAGCCGCCAACGCTTCTGCTCTTGCAGCATTTACTTTGGCTTCAGCTTCCAGCTTAGCTTTTCTGGCTGCTTCTTTCTCCTGAGCAAGCTTGTCTGATTTGCCTTGGATTTTAGCGTCCTTCTCAGCCAACCAAGCTTCAAATTTCTTATCAGCTTCTTCCTGAGTAAGTGCTCCTTTAATAACACCTATTTGAAGGTGCTTTTTCAACATCAACCCTCTGTATGAAAGCATAGCCTTCACAGTATCGGTTGGTTGAGCTCCGTTCATCAACCACTGGAACGCCTTGTCGTTATCCAAGTTGATTGATGCCGGGTTAGTATTCGGATCATACGTTCCGATTTTCTCAATAAAGCGACCATCTCGTGGTGCTCTAGCATCGGCAATGACTACATCGTACATTGCTCTTTTCTTACGGCCTCTTCTGGCCAATCTGATTTTTACTGCCATTTTACATTTATGGTTTACGAGGATCACGTCCTCACTTCTTCATTGGGAACACGTCCCGAAAAAGGACTGCAAAGATAAGGGCTTTTTAAATAAAAACACACCGCTCTTGAAAATTATGAACAAAGCTCACTCAAAACGTAAGTTAACAACTCAATATCAATCGAATTCGTAAAACCGTTTATACGGTTTTTAATAGCTAAACGAATAGAGTACCTTTGTCGCATTCAGAGGTAATTTCCTGCACATGGATAAATTTTCATACATCAGTAATGCCGACCCCAAGGCAATAGAATCGTTGTATCAGCAGTATGCACAAGACCCTTCGAGTGTCGATGAGGGCTGGAAGAAGTTTTTCGAAGGTTTCGAGTTTGCTCAAGAGGCATTTCCTATGCTCCCGGGCAGCGAAAAAGCCGCTAAAAGCTCAACACCGTCTGGCATTGTGTCAGACAAGGAGGTAAATGTTCGCAACCTGATACACGCCTACAGAACCCGTGCTCACCTACGCTCAAAAACCAACCCGGTAAGGGAGCGAAAAGATAGGAAGCCTATTCTCGACCTTCAAGACTTTGGCCTATCCGATGCTGATCTGGATACAGAGTTCAATTGTGGTGAAGAAATTGGTATTGGCCGAGCCCCCCTTCGAAAGATTATCGAATCGTTAAAGTACATCTACGAAGGAACCGTTGGGTTTGAATACATGTATGTTCGCGACCCTGAAAAGCTGAAGTGGCTTCGTGAAAAAATTGAAAAAGACGCATTAAACTTTAAGCCATCGAAAGAACAGCGAAAGCGAATTCTGAAAAAGCTAAATGAAGCGGTGGTATTCGAAAATTTCCTTCACACGAAATATCTCGGCCAAAAAAGATTTTCGTTGGAAGGTGGTGAAACTACCATAGCCGCCTTAGACGCCATTATTAACAAAGGAGCCGAACTGGGTGTGCAGGAAGTGATGATTGGAATGGCTCACCGCGGGCGGCTAAACGTTTTGGCCAATATTATGGGCAAAACCTACGAACAAATCTTCAATGAGTTTGAAGGGAATGCCACACCAGACCTAACCATGGGCGATGGTGACGTAAAATATCACATGGGATTCTCCAGCCAGGTAAATACCCCAAGCGGAAACACCATAGAGATAAAACTAGCCCCCAACCCTTCGCACCTGGAAGCTGTAAACCCGGTTGTGGAAGGTTTTGTGCGCGCTAAAGGCGATGCTGAATACAGCCGCGATCGTTCCAAAGTATTGCCTGTATTAATTCATGGCGATGCGGCTGTTGCCGGCCAGGGCATTGTGTACGAAGTAGTGCAGATGAGCCAGTTAGATGGCTACAAAACCGGTGGTACCATTCACTTTGTAATTAACAACCAGGTTGGGTTTACAACCGACTTTGACGATGCCCGCTCAAGCATTTACTGTACAGATGTAGCTAAAATTATAGATGCCCCGGTTCTCCATGTAAATGGTGACGATCCTGAAGCAGTGGTTTTCTGCGTACAGTTTGCCACGGAATACCGACAAAAGTTTGGCGATGACATTTTTGTGGATATGGTTTGCTACCGCAGACATGGACACAATGAAAGTGACGAGCCCAAATTCACCCAGCCCTCGCTATACAATGTGATAAGCAAACACCCTAACCCGCGAGAGGTCTACAATAAGAAACTTATAGAAATGGGTGAGGTAGAAGCAGAACTAGCAAAAACCATGGATGCGGAGTTCAGGGAGCTGCTTCAAGACAGACTTAATATGGTAAAGCAAAAACCTTTACCCTATGTATACCAACCGCTGGAGGAAGAATGGAGAAACCTTAGGAGATCCAAACCGGAAGATTTCGATCTTTCACCAGAAACCGGGGCTTCAGAGGCTAAGATCAATAAGGTTGCCGAAGCACTCACCAAGTTGCCAAAAGGCTTTAAGCCCATTAAGCAAATTGAAAAACAGCTGAAGCAACGTAAAGACATGTTCTTCAAAGATAAACAGGTAAACTGGGCCGGAGGAGAACTATTGGCTTACGGTACTTTAATGCTCGATGGCAAGCCTGTAAGGCTTACGGGACAAGATGTTCAGCGTGGCACCTTCTCTCACAGACATGCCGTTTTGCACGATGCCAACACCAATGAAGCCTACAACAGCCTTAATCATCTGGAAGGATCCGAGCAGCAGTTTGAAATATATAATTCACTACTCTCAGAGTTTGGTGTTATGGGCTTTGAGTTTGGTTATGCCATGGCCAACCCAAATGCGTTAACCATTTGGGAAGCCCAATTTGGCGATTTTGCTAACGGGGCTCAGGTAATGATCGATCAGTTCATTTCGTGCTCAGAGTCTAAATGGCAACGCATGAACGGACTGGTGCTTCTGTTGCCGCATGGCTATGAAGGTCAGGGACCTGAACACTCTAATGCTCGCCCCGAGCGCTATTTGCAGCTTTGTGCAGAGTATAACATGATAGTGGCCAACATTACCACTCCTTCCAATTTCTTCCACGCTTTAAGACGACAACTTACCTGGGACTTTAGAAAACCATTGGTGGTTATGTCTCCCAAGTCTTTGTTGAGACATCCTAAAGCTATCTCCCCATTAGAAGAGTTTAGCACAGGAAGGTTCAAAGAAGTAATTGGCGACCCTGAAGTAAAAGCTGCATCTGCCCGAAAAGTTGTGCTTTGTAGCGGAAAAGTTTATTACGATCTGCTGGAAAGAAGGGAAAAAGATAAAACCAAAGATGTAGCGCTTATTCGAATAGAACAACTGCATCCATTCCCAAAAACTCAGGTAGAAGAACTGTTGAACCAGTACAACAAAGCCAAGGAGTTTATGTGGTTGCAAGAAGAGCCCGAGAACATGGGCTATTGGAACTACATTCAGCGCATTTACCCGGAAAGAAGCTTTAAGCTTATTTCTCGCAAGGCCAGTGCTTCACCAGCAACCG
The DNA here is from genome assembly GCF_014653175.1 of Roseivirga thermotolerans. Lineage (GTDB taxonomy): Bacteria > Bacteroidota > Bacteroidia > Cytophagales > Cyclobacteriaceae > Roseivirga > Roseivirga thermotolerans. The sequence goes on along the minus strand of NZ_BNAG01000001.1, from coordinate 1,149,563 downwards.
GCTTTGCCAAAGTACACGCACAAGAACAAGAACAAATTTTAGACAAAGCTTTCGCATAAAATATTAGCATCATGAGTTTGGAAATAAAAATTCCTGCCGTTGGCGAATCGATCACAGAAGTAACCATTGCACAATGGTTTAAAAAGGATGGAGACTTTGTAGAAATGGACGAAGTCATCTGCGAACTGGAATCAGACAAAGCTACTTTCGAACTGAATGCGGAAGCAGCGGGTAAACTAACCATCAAAGCCGAAGAAGGAGCTACCCTTGAAATCGGAGAGGTGGTTTGCCTGATTGACACAGAAGCCCAGGGAAATAGCAGCAGCTCTTCTAAAGAAGAGACCTCTGGTTCATCTTCTCAGGCTCAGGATTCTTCCGCAGGACCAAAGTCTACCGGAGAAATAAAGGAAATGACGGTACCAACTGTTGGAGAATCCATTTCAGAAGTAACCATCTCCAGTTGGCTTAAGAGTGATGGAGACTATGTGGAGCTTGATGAAGTAATTGCTGAAGTTGATTCAGACAAAGCCACTTTTGAGCTTCCGGCCGAAGCCAATGGTATTTTAAGAATAGTTGCAGAGGAAGGCTCTACACTGGAAATTGGCGCACTCATTTGCAAAATAGAAGTAACTGAAGGGGGAGCTCCGGCTAGTTCTTCCGGAAATAAAGACAGCCAGGAAAACAGTTCAGCAAATCAATCTGGAGCACCTTCTAAAGAAAGTTATGCCACCGGTCATGCTTCTCCGGCAGCTGCCAAGATTATTGCCGAAAGAGGCCTCGATGCCTCTCAAATTAAAGGCACAGGTAAAGACGGCCGTATTACCAAAGAAGACGCAGAAAACGCCAAAGCTCCTTCCAAAGAAGCTCCGAAGCAACCAAGCACAGCCGGTACTTCTACCAGCATTGCCCATAGCACTGAAGGAAGAGGGGAAAGAAGGGAAAAAATGTCTTCGCTAAGAAAGACGGTTTCCAGAAGGCTGGTTTCTGTGAAAAACGAAACCGCTATGCTCACCACCTTCAACGAGGTGAACATGAAGCCCATTATGGATTTGAGAAAGCAATACAAGGAGAAGTTCAAGGAGAAGTATGAGGTAAACCTTGGCTTTATGTCTTTCTTCACCAAAGCCGTTACGATGGCCCTGAAAGAATGGCCTGCCGTAAACGCTCAAATTAATGGCGATGAAATAGTTTACCACGACTACGTAGACGTTTCCATTGCCGTATCGGCTCCAAAAGGATTGATGGTTCCTGTTATAAGAAATGCAGAAACCTTAAGCTTTGACCAGATAGAAAAAGAAGTGGTAAGATTAGCTACCAAAGCCCGTGACAATAAGCTTACTATCGATGAAATGACCGGAGGAACCTTTACCATTACCAATGGAGGAATCTTTGGCTCTATGCTATCTACTCCAATCATTAATGCTCCTCAGTCGGCCATACTTGGTATGCACAACATTGTGGAGCGGCCCATGGCGGTTAATGGCGAGGTAAAAATCCTACCTATTATGTATGTAGCTCTTTCTTATGATCACAGAATCATTGATGGTCGTGAGTCAGTGAGCTTCCTTGTAAGAGTGAAAGAATTGTTGGAAGACCCAACCAGACTGTTGCTCGGTGTTTAGCCTGGATTATCTGATACCTGGCCCGGCCGGCAGATATAAATCCATGAACACATACACAAAAACATGGAGTGGCTGTTTAGAAAAAGTAACAACCCTAACGGTTGAAGTTTATACCCTGAACGGGCACATTCGTGATAATGAAAGGATTAGGCTAACGAGTCAAATCAAAAGAGCTGCCTTGTCAGCTTCATTAAAGATTGCAAAAGGTGCTGGCGGTAGTTCAGGTGAAGAACTCGACCAGCTTAATGGATTAGCCCAGAATTCTACTTTAGAGTAGAAACAGAACTAATCATAGCCGAAAGGCTCAGGTTTCTAACGGGAGACGCAACGTAAGTTCTCCAAAGAACTAATGAGCTTGTTCGAACGACAAAAAGTCTCAAAAACAAACCCATCTAAGTACAATGTACTTAGAACTAAATACGACAATATGAAATACGATGTAACAGTTATTGGTTCAGGCCCTGGTGGATATGTAGCAGCAATCCGATGCGCTCAGCTAGGCATGAAAACTGCCATCATAGAAAAATACGATACGCTTGGTGGAACCTGCCTGAATGTAGGCTGTATACCCTCCAAAGCTCTACTCGATTCTTCCGAGCATTACCACAACGCTGCCCATACCTTTAAGACACACGGTATTGAGTTAGACAATCTAAAGGTAAATCTCGATCAAATGATTGAGCGCAAAAGAGGGGTGGTAAAGGACAATGTGAATGGCATTTCTTTTTTAATGAAGAAAAACAAAGTAGACGTGCACCACGGCCTGGGTTCGTTCATAGACAAAACGCATATTAAAGTTACCGATAAGGAAGGCAAAGAAACCACTGTGGAAACTGATAAGGTAATTATTGCCACCGGTTCTAAACCCGCCTCTCTTCCCTTTATAGAAATTGACAAGAAAAGAATCATTACCTCTACCGAAGCCCTTGAACTCAAAGAAGTGCCAAAACACATGATTGTGATTGGTGGTGGAGTAATTGGTATGGAGCTGGGCTCGGTTTATGGCAGACTAGGAGCTGAAGTTTCTGTGGTTGAGTTTATGGATGAGATCATTCCTTCTATGGACAGCACTATGGGAAAAGAACTAAAGAAGTCGCTGAAGAAGCTAGGCTTCAACTTCTATTTGGGTCATAAAGTAACTGAGGTAAAGAGCACCGCCAAAACGGTAACGGTAAAGGCCGAGAACAAAAAGGGTGAAACTGTAGAAATTAAAGGCGACTATTGCCTGGTTTCTATAGGCCGAAAGCCTTACACTGAAGGTTTAGGACTAGAAAATGTGGGGATCAAAACAGACGACAGAGGCAGAATAGAAGTAGACGAGCACCTCAAAACTTCTGCCGATAACATTTATGCTATTGGCGATGTAATTAAAGGGGCTATGCTCGCTCACAAGGCTGAAGAAGAAGGTTCGTTTGTAGCAGAAGTAATGGCCGGGCAAAAGCCACACATTAACTACAACCTGATTCCAGGGGTGGTATATACCTGGCCTGAAGTAGCCGCTGTAGGCTACACCGAAGAGCAACTCAAAGAGAAAGGCATTGCGTACAAAACAGGATCATTCCCTTTCAAGGCATCGGGCAGAGCCAGAGCCTCTATGGATACTGATGGACTTGTGAAAGTGCTGGCCGACAAAAACACCGATGAGATTCTCGGTGTTCATATGATTGGCCCAAGAACAGCCGATATGATTGCAGAAGCCGTAGTGGCCATGGAATACAGAGCCAGTGCAGAAGACATTGGCCGCATGTCTCATGCGCATCCAACTTACACCGAAGCGTTTAAAGAGGCCTGTTTGGCAGCCACCGACAACAGAGCGCTGCATATTTAAGGCCACATAAAACCAACTTACTTCATAGAGGAGGCTGTAGTAACGGTCTCCTCTTTTGTTTTGCGCAATACAAGAGGGTATTGAGAGCCTATTCCCAGGTCTAATCCTTCAGTATTCATGAGCACCAAAGTAGTGCGTTGGTAAGAAGTGAACTGCGCCATAACCTTACGGCTCACATTACCATCAGTCAAATGAATAGCCAGGCCCAATGCTCCAACCGGTTGAATATTCTGAACCATTTTAGTTCCCGATGGCGTCTGCAAGGCCATGCCTTCTTCTACCTGTTTAAACCCAACCATAAACTGGTCGTTAGGAGCCTTCTCAGGAGCCCACCGACCCAAAAGTGCCTGGCTGTGCTGTGCCAGTGCCTCTTCTTGCTTTTTATCGGCAAAGAGATATGTCTCGTTAGCGCATGAAAATGCGGCAACAAGTAAGGTTAAAAGAGCGATAATTTTTTTCATAGTTCTGGTCTTTCCAAAACTTATTACAAAGGCCCTTCCACATTTTGCCCAATGAGTTCTTCTGCACAATCTTGGTAATCACCTTAAGCTCAAGAAAACCCAGTCGACTGATTATTAGATAGTTAACGCCAGATATTTCAAAACAAAAAAAAGAGTATGCCTATCAGACATACTCTTTTTTCAGCTTCCTAAAAACCCAATATGGACTAAATTCCCAATATGAGATTACAGGTTAAATAAATGTTGATTCAAGACTTTAAGTGCATGTTCTTTATTAGTACTATCAGTCAGTAATGAAATATTGTGTCTGCTGCCCCCATAAGAAATCATTCGGATAGGGGTATCCTTTAGGGCATCGAATATATTGCTCACTATACCCTTCTGTTCGGCCACAAAATTACCCACAATGCAAATTATAGTTTGGCCTTTGTCAACTTCCACCTGTCCAAACTGACTTAGCTCTGCCACAATCTTGTCTAAAAACTCATCGTGATCTATAGTTACCGAAACGGCCACCTCAGAGGTGGTGATCATATCTATAGGTGTTTTGTATTTCTCGAATATCTCGAAAATTCTACGCAGAAAACCATAGGCCAGAAGCATTCGGGTAGACTTCACTTTTATAGCAGTAATACCATCCTTAGCCGCCACAGCTTTGACATCGGCCGAAATGGTGGAGGTGCTGATCACTGTTCCTTTGGCCTCGGGCTGCATGGTGTTGAGCAGCTTGACCGGGATTCCATATTTTTGAGCAGGCCAGATCGATGCCGGATGCAATATTTTGGCTCCAAAGTAAGCCAGCTCAGCCGCTTCATCGAACGACAGCTCCGCTATGGGATAGGTCTTATCTACCACGCGAGGGTCGTTATTATGCATGCCATCAATATCCGTCCAAATCTGCACCTCATCGGCACGAATAGCCGCCCCTACTAACGAGGCTGTATAGTCACTTCCTCCACGCTGAAGGTTATCTATTTCTCCCTTGTGGTTTTTGCATATATAGCCCTGAGTAATGAACAGGCCACAGTTGGCAAACTGGTCGATCTTTGCCTGCAGGTGCTTGGAGATATACTCCAAATCAGGCTCATGGTCCTCATTGGTTCGCATAAACTCCAAGGCCGGTAAAAGCTGCACCTCAATATTTCGCTCTTGTAACAATAGGGTGAAAAGCTTGGTAGACATTAGCTCACCCTGGGCAAGAATATCTCTGCTCAGGGCTTCATTGAACGATATTTTGAGCGTTATTTTTAGAAATTCAAAGTGTTCGTGAATTACCTCCTCTGCCTCTGCCCGTTTCTCTGCGGTACCAAGAAGTTGCTGAATAAACTGGTTGTAGTGTAGCCTTAGTGAATTGATCTTCTCCAAAGCCTCCTCTCGTCTATCGGCCGCCAAAGACTCGCCTATACTCACCAGACTATTGGTAGTGCCTGAAAGTGCCGATAGCACCACTACCTTACGCTCTGAGTCTCTCGTTATAAGATCGGCCACTGCATGCATGCGCTCCGGCCTGCCCACAGAAGTTCCTCCAAATTTGTATACCTGCATGGTTTTTCGAAAACAATTAGAAGCCCAACATTTTAATTGCGGTTATGGCCGCTTCATCGCCCTTATTGCCATATTTACCTCCTGATCTGTCGAGCGCTTGTTTCTTAGTGTTGGGGGTGAGTACACCAAAAATTATCGGCTTATTATACTTGAGCGACACATTGGTAATGCCATGGGCCACTGCATCGCATATAAAATCGAAATGTTTCGTTTCTCCCTGAATGACACAGCCAATACAGATTACTGCATCAATTGAGTTATCTTGAGCCATCCATTGTGCGCCCAGTGTCAGCTCAAAGCTTCCGGGAACATTTTTTCTGATAATGTTCTGTTTAGAGGCTCCGTGCTGTATCAACGTACTGTAAGCTCCATGGTAGAGCGCTTCTGTAATTTCTTCGTTCCACTCAGACACCACAATGGCAAACTTACGTTCGCCAATGGGCTTTATGTTTGTGCTGCTGTATTCGCTAAGGTTTTTTTCGTTAGATGCCATTTTCTTATGAATAAAAAAAGGTAAGACATGTGCCTTACCTTTCTCGTTAATTTTTTGTTTTTATTAACGCCCGGCAAGGACTTCCAAACGTGATTTCTGCTTTCGTGCTTCCATTACTTCGGGAGCATTTTTATACTCCTTTACAATCTTATCTAAGGCGGCTATAGCGGCCTTAAGATCAGAGGCCTTTTCATGGGCCAGTGAAGCCTTTAATAAGTATGCCGGAGAAAAATACGAATCGTCTACTGTGTTAGCGGCTTTCTCATAGCTATCGGCAGCTTTTGTAAAATTGCCTAACTCCATGTAGGCATCGCCAATAAGGCTGTATGCCCTGCCCTGAACCAAAATTTCAGAAGTAGAGAATCCTTTTAAGTATTCCAGAGCTTTTTCAAAGTCTCTTTGCTTCAGGTAGCTGGCACCGGCATAGAAGTGAGCCAAGTTAGCTACCTCTGTTCCGCTGTAAATATCCATAATGTCCAAAAAGCCCAGGTTTCTACCATCGCCAAGAAGTGCTAGCTCCAGGCTATCGCTCTCGTAGTAATACTGTGCCTGAAAAATTTCGTTTTGAGCATCGATATTGCGCTGCTGTGTGCGGTAATTCCAAAGGAAGATACCACTAGCCAATACAATAACTGCCAAACCAACGATTGCCCCCACAAAACCCACCGGGCCTACTTCTTTCTTGAACTTTTCAATAGTGCCTTCGGGCTTGTTAGTGCTTTTTCCTTCTGATGAAGTTTTCTCCGCCATCTCTCTCAAAAATTAGGTCGCAAATATAAAGAAATTGTTGTAAAACAAAGGGTTAAAACCTATTCAGTGATGAACGGGTAATCTTCCTGAACGTAAACATCTTTGTAAGCTTCTGAAGGATCTGGATAAGGAGACTCCTCTCCAAACTTCACACACTCTTCTACCTGAGCCTTTATTTTAGTGTCTATTTCTTTGAGCTCCTTTTCGGTGGCCCACTTGTTTTCAAGAATCTTAGACTTCACATATTCTATGGGGTCACGATCCTTATATTCGTTCAGCTCCTCTTTGGTTCTGTACTTAGCCGGATCCGACATTGAATGCCCTTTGTATCGGTAGGTTCTAAACTCCAACAAAGTTGGTCCATCACCTCTTCTGGCTCTATCGGCAGCCTCTTCCACGGCCACGTGAACATTTTCCGGATTCATGGCATCTACCGGAGCAGATGGCATGTCGTAGGCCTCACCCAGGGTGTAGAGTTCTGTTACGTTCGATGTGCGTTGCACAGAAGTACCCATAGCATATCCGTTGTTTTCAATAACAAAAATCACGGGCAACTTCCAGGTCATGGCCATATTGAGTGCTTCATGAAAAGCTCCCTGACGCACGGCACCATCACCCATCATACAGATACACAGGTTATCGGTTTTGTTATACTTCTCGGCAAAAGCAATACCAGCTCCAAGCGGCACCTGGCCACCTACTATTCCGTGTCCACCAAAGAATCCTTTCTCTCTGTCGAACATGTGCATAGATCCGCCCTTACCTTTGGAAATTCCGGTGGCTTTGGCCATAAGTTCGGCCATAACCTTCTTTGGGTCAGAACCCAGAGCCAAAGGCTGGCCATGGTCTCTGTACGCGGTAATCCACTTATCGCCTTCCTTTAGAGCAGTAACTGCTCCGCTCGAACAAGCTTCCTGCCCAATATATAAATGACAAAAACCTCTAATTTTCTGCTGGCCGTAAAGCATTCCCGCTTTCTCCTCGAACCTTCTCTGCAAAAGCATGTTTTCGTACCAAAACATGTAAGTCTCTTTCGAAAACTTAGACTCTTTTTTTGCTTTAGCTTTAGTGCTACCTTTTGCTGCTGCCATGTATTGTTTTTTAAAAGGTTGAAACCTTTAATTCTCAATCGTTTAAATAGGAGTGCGAAAATAAGACAAAAACGTTCAACTTTGAAATTAAATCGGCTTTCGGTTAGAAAATGCATCTTCAATCCATTCGACTCATTCAGTATAAAAACTATAAAGAAGCTCATGTGGCCTTTTCCAGCCAGATAAACTGTTTTCTGGGAGAAAACGGTAGTGGCAAAACCAATTTGCTGGATGCCATTTTCTATCTGTCTTTTACCAAAAGTGCCGACCAAGCCCAAGACCTGCAGTGTATTTTACACGAGGCAGACTTCTTTTCTATAAAGGGCACTTTTTCTCAAAACCAAAAAGAACGGACAGTGCTTTGTGCCTATCAGGCAGGCAAAAAAAAGAGCATCAAGCTGGATAACAAACCCTACAAACGGGCTAGTGAACACATTGGCAAGTTCCCTACAGTGCTTATCGCTCCAAACGATACCGATGTAATCAGAGGTACTAGCGAAGACAGACGTAAATTTTTCGATGCCATTATTTCGCAGGTCAATCAAAGCTATCTAAACAACCTTATCGCCTACAACCACGCGCTGAAACAAAGAAATAGTTTGCTGAAACAGTTTGCCGAGCAAGACCGCTTCGATGCCGACTTACTGGAGCCTTTTACCAGGCAGTTGCTCGATTTAGGTCAAAAGGTGTATGAGGTACGTAAGGAGTTTATAGCTGTATTTAAGCCATTATTGGTAAAGCACTATGCCATGTTGAGCGGACAACGGGAGACCATAGAAATAGACTATGAGTCTGATTTTTCGGAGGGAATTGAAGAGAAGTTCCGTCATTCGCAGAAAAAGGACCTTATTCTTAAAAGAACAAACAGGGGCACACACAAAGATGAATTTGTTTTTCTAATGGACGGAAAGCCAGTAAAGAAATTTGGGTCTCAGGGACAGCAGAAATCTTATCTGATAGCGCTTAAACTAGCCAACTTCGATTTCCTTAAGAATGAACTGGGCGTAAAGCCCATTCTCTTGCTCGATGATATATTCGATAAGCTAGACGACCTACGCATTGAAAAGCTAATTCAAATGGTAGCCTCAGATGCTTTCGGGCAAATTTTCGTTACCGATGCACGGCCAGAACGCTCTATCTCCATTTTTGAGAAGATTAAGCAAGAACATAAGCTTTTTACCGTAAGCCAGGGTAAGGTTGAGGTAAGGAAACAAATTCAGTAAGTTCTTACGTATAAGTAACCTGTATCAAAAACCCAAACTTTATGAAAATTGCCAAAACCCTTACCTATACCTTTTTCGCTCTGTTGATTACAACCGGCTCTGCAATGGCGGATCACGGAGGCTACGACTGGCTTAAGCAGCGATTGGAAGCCAGTAAGGCATATACCCTCGCTGTTTTGGAGGCTATGCCGGAAGATAGCTACAACTTTAAACCCAACGATGAACAACGAACTTTTGCGGCTCAAGCTTATCATATTGCCTACAGCATAGACTATTTTCACAGAGCTTTTGCCAATGGGGGGCAAGCGCAATGGGCTCCAGGCGATGAAAACAGCAAATCTAAAAAAGAACTCATTGAGTGGGCCAAAACCAAGTTTGATGAAATGAATGCCTTCATTTTAGCCCAGGAAAATAATGACCAGCTCACAGCCGGACTCATCTCTTATCTCGATCATAATGCCCATCACAGAGGACAGATTGTAACCTATTTGAGAATGAAAGGCATCAATCCACCGCAGTATCGTTGACCAAGCTGCCTTGCGGATGCCTCCTCTAAATTGAGGGAGAATTGATAAAGTCGAGCCACCTGACAAAGGTGGTTTTTTTGTGTCTTTTAAGAAACAAATTTCATAATTGTAGAAATTGATGCTAAGTTTGTTCTACAAATACGAAAATTGAAAAGATGAAAGGAACGCAGCTAGGTGAATTTGAAGAGTTAGTTCTTTTAATTGTCGGGGTGCTTTATCCCGAAGCCTACGGCTTGAGTATTCGGGAAGAAATCATTAACCAGACCAAGCGAAAAGTTGCTATTGGTGCCGTGCATTCTGCCCTAAGCCGGTTGGAGGATAAAGGCTTTTTAAAGTCTGAATTAGCCGAAGCCACCCATGAGAGAGGAGGCCGTAGAAAGCGCATTTTTACCATTACCGCAGAAGGTAAAAAGGCTCTTCAGAAAAACCATGAGCTCAGAAACTCGCTGTTCAATCAGATACCAAATATGGCCTTAAAACTAGCCAAGCTTGTCTAACAACAAACCACTTTATAGCCCTCCAACCCTTGGAAGCCAGTTGCTTCGTTGGTTTTGCAAAGATCGTCTTCTGGAAGAAATAGAAGGAGACCTCCTTGAGTACTATCAAATAGAGCGCGAAGCAAAACCAAAGTGGAAAGCTAACCTGCTCTACTGGTTTCATCTCTTTCATTTTTTACGCCCCTTTGCTCTAAAGAAAATTGGTCAAAACTCAAACATAATTATCATGTACAGAAGCTATTTCAAATTTGCCTGGCGCGGAATGATGCGCCATAAAATGCAGACAAGTTTCCACTTGCTGGGCCTAGTATTGGCCTTTACCGTTTGCGGACTCATTTACCTGCATTTAAAATTCGAGACCTCGTATGACTCTCACCATAAAGATGCAGACGACATCTATCGTATTGCCTGGATGAATGAAAATCCACAAACCCGTACGCCTCACCCCATGGCTCAGGCACTGGTTAGTGAGTTTCCAGAAGTTGTAAAAGCAGTGACTTTTTCCCCAATCTATGGTCCGGGTTTAACCAAAGACGTCATTCTCATTACACATGATGCCTCTAACGTGACTCATGAAATCACAGACGGATATTTTGCAGACACCACCTTTTTCGATGTGTTTACTTATGAGCCGATATATGGAAACCCAAAACAAGCGCTTCAGAATGAATGGGCAGTTGTTCTCTCTGAATCTACAGCTAAGCGGTTTTTTGGTGATGAAGACCCCGTTGGTCAAAGACTATCTTTCAACGGAATGGTAGATCTTTTGGAAGTAGCTGCTGTGGTTAAAGATGCGCCTAAAGCATCTCATTTTCGCTTTAACTTTATGCTTTCCTACGTTACTTTAAAGTCACTTCCTTTTAACGACCCTTGGCTTTCATGGGACGATTTCGGGCATTTCAACTATGTGAAACTTAGCCCGGGAACAAACCCAGAAGTGGTAGAGTCTAAAATCCCCAATTGGATTCCGAAGTACCTCAATTGGTCAGAGGACAATATTGAAAGTTTAAAGGCCGGAGAAATTGGTTTCAAGCTTCAACCCATTCAAGACATTCATTTGCACTCCAATATTCGATGGGAACTTGAACCAAATGGTAGTTATAGTTACCTGATTATTTACGGAGTTAGCGCTCTTTTCATACTGCTCATTTCTATCATCAACTTTGTGAATCTGAACACAGCAAGGGCTGCTCAACGCCTAAAAGAAGTTGGGGTGAAAAAGACCCTTGGCGCATTCAGGTCTCAAATCTTTACCCAGTTCAGTATAGAGGCTTTGGTAACTACTTTTCTGGCGCTGATACTTTCGGTTTTTGTAATGAATTGGTTGGAAACGCCATTTAATAATTTGGTGAATGGAAGCATTGCTATCGAAAACTTATGGCAGACCGAAACGGTAACCTTTATGGTGCTTACAGCAATTTTTACGGCAATTGTTTCGGCTCTTTATCCCTCAGTTTATCTCAATTCTTTCGAAGCAGGAAGTATTCTTCGTGGACTGAAGCTGAGCAAGCTTGGTGGTTCAAACCTCAGAAATGGTTTGCTTGGAGTTCAGCTTGTGGCTACAGTGATTCTTATTAGTGGTAGTCTGACCATTCGTAATCAGATTCAGTTTCTTAAAGATAAAGACCTCGGTTTCGATCAGGATAATTTAATGGTGCTTACCATTGTGGGGCAAACCTACAGTCAGAAAATAAGAACATTAAAATCGGAGTTAGAGTCTATTTCGGGAATAGGCGAGACATCCATGGTGTCAAACGTTCCGGGAGGGCAGTTCAACCAGCATCCATTGTACATGGAGGAGAATCCGCAATTGAGAGTTGATGCCTCTGAAATGTTCGTAGATAAAGATGTTGCCAGCACACTGAATCTGGAAATAGTAGAGGGCCGAATGCTCGATGATGTGTTTGCAGCAGATTCTGCAGGTACTGCATTTGTACTCAACGAAACAGCCGTTCGGGAATTGAACGTGCAGGATCCGGTTGGCAAACAGCTTTTTTGGGTGAATAATGAAGAGCTGGTAAAAGGCACTGTTGTAGGTGTGGTTAAAGATTTCCATTATAACTCTCTTCATGTTCCGATTAGGCCGATCATTATGATGATGAACCAGAATGCCTACAACCATTTAATCGCCAAATTCGACCCAAATAGCTTGCCTCAGATCATAGAGCAGGTTGAAGAAAAATTCACTGAGATTGTTCCCGAGGTCGACTTCAGTTATAGGTTTTTAGATAGCCAAATTGAAGAGCTTTACCAGGAAGAAGCTCGCACTTTTAGGCTGACAGTAATACTTTCTGCCATTTCCATATTCTTGGCCTGCGGAGGATTGCTAGGTGTAATATCCATTGTAATCCGCCAAAGGGTAAAAGAAATTAGCATTAGAAAGGTACTTGGTGCATCGGCCAAAAACATTCTATGGCTCATAAACCTAAAACACCTTCTTATAGCTGCCATAGCTCTCTTAATAGCCATACCTGCCTCTGTGATTTTCATGCGCAATTGGCTCAGTAACTTTACCTACCAGGCAGGCATAAGCCCTTTGGTGTATGGCGTCACTTCTGTGGGAATATTAATGCTCATTGGTTTGACCATAAGCCTCATTTCCATTAAAACCATTAAGGCTAACCCAGCCAACAACCTAAGGAGCGAATAACTCTCAATAGAGGCTGCCTCAAAACTCGTCATCTCAACTTGTCTACCAACTGGTAAGTTCAGGGTGACGCTCACCTAGCTTTTGAGACAGCCTCTTGCTTTTTATTGAAAGGCAAAAAAGTCAATTCCTATGCCAACCGGCAGGCAATCTTGATCAAACCTTTAACAGCAACAGGCCCTAAATCGAGGTAATAAAAACTACATTTAGGAAATTTTAATTTTTTACTTTCATCAAAAAAACTACATTTAGGAATTAATTTCAATTATGAAGAAATATCAACTGGGTGAATTTGAGGAATACGTACTTCTAACAGTGGGCGTATTGCATGGCGATGCCTACGGGGTTTCAATTAAAGAGGAAATAGAAAAACGCCTGAAAAGAAAGGTTTCTATAGGAGCCCTTCAGTCTGCACTCAGACGAATGGAAGAGAAGGGGTTCATAGTTTCGGAGCTGGGAGAAACAACCAAAGCCAGAGGAGGAAAGCGTAAGCGCTACTTCAAAATCACAGCTTTTGGCAAAAAGGCACTGGACTACAACATGCAAACCCGAATGGAGCTTTACAAAGAGATTCAGAACGTGGCGCTTCAATACAAACTATGCTAAAAAGCCTCGGTGAGAAAATATTCAGGCTGTACTGTCACCCCGATTTTGCAGAAGACATTCTGGGAGATCTGGAAGAGTATTATGAGCACAACTTAAACGTAAAAGGACAGGCCTATGCCAACCGAAAGTTTTTTATAGATGTGCTGCTTCTTTTCAGAGTGTCACTACTCAGAAGCAATTGGTTAACTCAAAATATAATCTATACAACAATGGTCAAAAACAACATCAAAGTGGCTTATCGGAGCATGATGCGCCACAAATTCTATTCAATGCTCAATCTGCTGGGTTTAGCGGTGAGCATGGCCGCATGCATTTTTATAGCCATGTATGTAAAGCATGAGCTAAGCTACGACAAGCATTTTCCTAACTCAGAACGCATATTTAGAGTAGCCAACTACCTGAAGTTTGCCGATAATGAATTTAACCTGCCAACAGCTCCCGATCCTTTCGCCAAGACGGTTCAGGAAGAGTTTCCTGAAGTAGTAAGGGCAGGTAGAACACGGGGCAACACCAGCATGTTGATTCGGGTGGGAGATCAGTATTTTCAACAGCCACGCATTACCTGGGCCGACCAGGAGTTCATGGACATATTTAGGTTTAGCCTTATTAGTGGAGACAAAGCACATTTGCTGGACGAGCCCAACACCGTGGTGTTGGAAGAATCTACCGCCCGCAAGTTTTTTGGCAATGAAGATCCCATTGGCCAAACCATTCGGGTAGACAATACCACCGACATGAAGGTAACGGGAGTAATTGCCGATATACCGGAAAACACCCATTTCGACTATGATATGTTCATTTCTATGCTCAACCGGGAAGACGCCCGCCAGAACTTCTGGCTAAGCAATAATTTTGTAACCTATGTGGAGCTGCAAAACCCCGATCAGCAAGCTGCCTTCGATGGCAAAATGCTGGATTTCCTCATTAAACACATGGGGCAGCAGGTACAGCAATTTATGGGGGCCGACATGCAGGAAGGTCTGGATGCCGGAGCCATGGACATTCGCTATTACCTACAGCCGCTCAAAGACATACACCTGTACTCCTCACTCGATTTTGAGTTGGGCGAAACAGGCACCATTCAAAATGTGTATTTCTTCAGCATAATAGGTGCATTTATTCTACTAATTGCCTGCATCAATTTCATGAACATGGCCACTGCGCGGGCGGCCATAAGAGCCAAAGAAGTAGGGGTTAGAAAAGTGCTTGGCTCTATGAGGCACCAACTCATTGGTCAGTTTATCACTGAAGCAATACTAAATGTATCGCTGGCCATGGTATTTGGCATTCTGCTGGTTTATGCTTTCCTACCCGCGTTCAATGAGCTCACCGAGAAGTCTATGGAAAACCCCATTTTTGGCACCGGTGGTCTGTGGCCCTACCTTTTATTAGCCACCTTTGTAGTAGGCCTGCTGGCTGGTTCTTACCCGGCCTTCATACTTTCTTCTTTTAGCCCGGTAAAGGTACTTAAGGGTCAAATCACCAAAGGAAAAGCCTCAAAATGGCTAAGAAACACTTTGGTAATTGTTCAGTTTGCTATTTCCATTTTCCTCATTGTCGGTTCATTGATGGTATACCAACAGTTGAGCTTTCTGCAAAACAAGCAACTGGGCTTTAATAAAGATCAAATTCTCATTGTACACGAAACTCAACTTCTGGGAGAACAACTCAACGCTTTCAAAACAGAGTTGGAACGCAACCCAATGGTTGAAGGGGCTAGCGTGAGCGGTTACATTCCTGCAACGGATGCACTCAATGACTTTCCTTTTTTGCGCGAAGAAGCTTCTTCGCCAGACGAAGCTGTTTCTACCCAAAATTGGTATGTAGACGAAGACTATGCACGGGTTTTTGATATAGAGTTGGTAGCCGGTAGGTTTTTCGACAAAGACCTTGCTTCAGACTCTTCGGCCGTTATTGTCAACGAAACAGCCCTTAAACGCTTTGGATACACCGAAAATCCAATCGGCAAGCGGATTAAAACACTGGAAGGTGTGGTCAACAATCGATCCGAGACTTTTACCATTATTGGTGTAATGAAGGATTTTCACTTTAGAAACATGACCACCAACATTACCCCTCATGCCTTGTTTTTGGGCAAAAGCAACAGCGCATTGAGTATTCGCTTTGCACCCGAAGCTGCCGCTGAGGTAGTCGATTACGCTCAAAACACCTGGGACAACTTTGCCGGTGGGCAGCCCTTCGAATATTCCTTTCTGGATCAGATTTTTAAAAATCAGTTTAGAAGCCAGCAACGAGTGAAAACAATCTTTATGGTTTTTGCCATTTTAGCCATAACCATTGCTTGTTTGGGTCTTTTTGGTTTGGCAGCTTTTGTAACCGAGCAACGTCAAAAAGAGATTGGTATACGCAAAGTACTAGGTGCCTCTACCTTTACCCTACTCACCCTGCTGTTCAATAATTTTACCTGGCTTATTTTACTGTCGGCTGCTCTGGCCATTCCACTGGCCTGGTGGTATATGGAAGATTGGCTGAGTGCGTATCCGTTTAGAATAGCCATAGATCCGCTTATTTTTCTGGCAGGAACAGCAGGAGTGCTGATTATTTCATGGCTAACTGTTGGCTACCAGTCGTTAAAAGCGGCTCGTAGAAACCCGGTAGACAATTTGCGATATGAGTAGATAAGAACAATCCAGAAATTGTCTCTATAAAACTGCAACCATTTGGGTTTTTTGAGGTCTGTGTAATGAATTCAGGCAGAAATCGTCTTCCGACTGAATTCATTTTTTGGTCAAAAAACTCAAACCATGCTACAAACAATCATTAAAACTGCTCTGCGCATTTTCTGGAAGGAACGTGCCTATGCTTTTCTCAATGTTCTTGGACTAACGGTTGGCATAACAGCCAGCATGCTGCTATTCCTCTATGTGCAAAGCGAACGATCGGTAGATCAGTTTCATCAGGACATAGATCGCATCTATCAGGTAATGGAAAACCAGGATTACTCGGGGACAATTTTCACCACCTCGGCCAATCCCGGACCGCTAAAAGATGCTCTGAAGGCGGAAATGCCTGAGGTAGAATATTTTAGCCAACTCACCTGGGAGCAGGAGCGCCTGTTTTTACACAACGGACAGAGTTTTAAGGAGCGAGGCCGGGTGGCCAGTGAAGATTTCTTCCATATTTTCAGCAACGAATTTATAGAAGGAACACGCGAAAACTCGTTGACCGAACCTTCGGTACTTTACCTTTCGAAAAGTCTCAAAGAAAGAATTTTTGGGCAAGAACCTGCTATTGGGCAAACCCTGACGGTAAATGGTTGGGGTGAATACAAAGTGGGAGGAGTATATGAGGATGCTCCCCTGAACGCTTCCTTAAAATTCGACTTTGTAATGCCTTACGCTCCGTGGGGAGAACGAAATGCCTGGTTGCAAGACTGGGGCAACAATGGCATTCGCGGAGTGGTAAAACTCCAGGCCGGTGTAGATTACCAGGAGTTTAATAAGAAAATAAAAGGCTACGTAAAGGAGAAAAATGAGGGTTCGGTGGTAGACCTTTTTCTTTTTCCTTTCAAAGACATGTACCTGAAAGGAAGCTTTGAAAATGGCAAGGCTTCAGGTGGTCGCATTGTGTATGTAAGGCTGTTTAGTATTGTAGCGGTTTTCATTCTGGTAATTGCATGCATAAACTTTATGAACCTGGCCACCGCCCGTTCTACCAAACGAGCCAAAGAGGTAGGGGTAAAAAAAGTGGTGGGTTCATCGCGCAGACAACTGGTCTTTCAGTTCATTGGCGAGTCGGTACTCATGTCCATTATTTCGGCAATCCTTTCCGGCCTGCTTGTGGCCCTGCTTGTGCCTTCGCTCAACGAGCTTATTAATGGTCATTTAAGCTTCAATTTTGAGAACATCAACCAATTGGCACTGCTACTGGGTCTTGGTTTGGTAGTGGGCGTACTAGCGGGCAGCTACCCGGCAGTCTTCCTGTCGGGCTTCAAACCGGTTAGTGTGTTAAAAGGAAGTTTCAAAACTTCAGGTTGGTCTAACGGACTGCGCAAAGGGTTAGTCATTGTTCAGTTTGTCATTAGCACCTTTCTAATTATCTCCACACTGGTTATTCATGAACAAATGGAGTTTGTGAAGAATAAAAACCTGGGCTACAACAAGGAAAACATTGTTTACTTACCAATTGAGGGCGACCTTGCCAGTGAAGAAAGCGCTCGCCTGTTTATGGCACGGGTGCTAGACAACCCTAACTTCAGCAACATTACCGTTTCTAGCAATACGCCCATCAATATTGGCTCTTCTACCTCCGGAGGATATCGATGGGAAGGCAAAACGGAGGAAAACGAAACCTTGTTCAACGTTTTGCAGGTAGGCCATAACTTTATTGAAACCCTGAATATGGAAATTATTGAGGGAAGAAGTTTTGACCCTAACCTGGCTACCGATTCGCTGCACGTAATTATTAATGAGCAGACCGCAAAGGCCATGAACGTAGAAAACCCACTTAATTATCCCATTACTTTCTGGGGCAGAACGGGTAAGGTAATTGGTATTGTAAAGGACTTTCACTTTAGCTCTCTTCACCAAAGCATTGACCCGATAGTTATTTCTCTAAGACCGGAAAATGCCAGCTATTTCATTGCCAAAATGGATGGGGGCAATACTCAGGCAGGAATAGAACACCTGGAAAACCTTGCCAAAGAGATGAACCCCAACTATCCGTTTACTTATAATTTTCTGGATGAGAGCTATGAGAATTTATACCGTGGAGAAACAACCATTGGGTTGTTGGCCAACTATTTCTCAGGCATAGCTATTTTTATTTCTTTATTGGGTCTTTTTGGGCTTGCCAGCTTTGCAGCCGAGCAGCGCATAAAAGAGATAGGCATACGTAAAGTACTTGGAGCCAGCCTTGGCAACCTGATGCTTATTATGTCTAAGAGTTTTTTGGTGCTGGTAGGCATTGGTTTTGTCATTGCAGCGCCTTTATCCAATTGGTTCATGAACGACTGGCTTAATGGCTTTGAATACAGAATTGCTATTGGAACCATGGTTTTTGTGTTGGCAGGAGCAGCCGCACTTTTCATTACTGTGCTCACGGTGAGTTACCATGCACTAAAGGCCGCAAGCACCAACCCGGTTAAGAGCTTACGCTACGAATAGCCACGCATGCAAAGATTCGGTACTTAGGCAGAGACCGAATCTTTGCTTACCATATGCGCTAAGATTATTTGAGCATGAACTCGTGTGTTTTCAATAAACAATTTGCTGGTTTGTAAGCCGGCATTAATAACTCCCGCTACATATACTCCCGGTAATGGGGTCTCAAGCGTTTCAGGGTTGTGCAAAGGCGTTTTGTCCTCATCATCGGATATGGGTAGCCCAAGTTGCTCAAACAGCTTATAATTAGGCATGTAGCCGGTCATAGCCAGCACAAAGTCATTGGCTATAATACGCTCTCCTTCAGGAGTGTCCAGTACTACCTCCGAAGGCCGTATCTCCACAATTCTCGAATTGAAATACGCCTTTATACTACCTTCCTTAATTCGGTTCTCTATGTTGGGTCTGATCCAATATTTTACTTTAGGATATATTTCTTGCTCTCGAATCACCATTGTTACCTCTGCACCTTTGTAGTAGGTTTCTAAGGCTACATCGCAAGCCGAGTTGGCCGCTCCTACAACCACAACTTTCTGATCTACATAGGGGTGTGGATCATCATAGAAGTGTTTTACTTTTTTAAGTTCTTCTCCTGGCACATTGAGCAGGCGTGGGGTATCATAAAAACCGGTGGCCACCACCACATGGCGGCCCTCGTAATCTCCTTTAGATGTATGCAAAAGATAGTTTGCTCCACTGCGCTTCATGCGCAGCACCTCCGTATACAATTGTATTCGGAGCCCCCAACTTTCCTGTACTCTTCTAAAATATTCCAGAGCCTCTCTGCGGGTGGGTTTATCGTTGTGAGCAATAAAAGGAACTCCACCTATCTCCAATAAATTAGAGGTAGAAAAGAAGGTCATGTTGGTAGGAAAATTATAAATGGAATTGACCAGTACACCCTTTTCTAACACAATGTATGAGAGCCCGGCCTTTTTTGCCTCTATAGCACACGCCATTCCTATTGGCCCTCCTCCTATAATAATCAGATCGTATGTCAACCTACTGTACTTTTTTGATACACTAACTTAAATGGATTTACTCAGAAGTGCCGCTGGTGCTTGTGATTTTGAGCATAGCAACCACCGACCGAAAGGAGGCTTCCCAGCTCCTTCCATTCATCTTAACTTAAATGAAATAGTGTATGAAAAGTTCTCCTCCCCGCAATTAATTGTGAATTCGATTGCTTTTATGATGAAAGAGCAAGACAAAGGCAGCACTAATAATGACAATATTTTTTACAATGTATTGTCCTTCTATGGTCAATTGAAACGGAAAGGAACGAAAGGTAACTTCGGGCAATACGGCCATTGGCATAATGGTACAAAGCATGTGAAAGAGCAATAACCAAAAAGTAAACCTGAATTCGCGCGTAAACACCAGCATAACGCCTAAAGCTACCTCTAAGAGTGCCAGGCTGGGAAGTATCATGGCGTCAGGCAGTAGTCTCAAGGTTAAAATGTCTACCGTTTCAGAAGCCAGGCTTTCAGCAGGGCTAAGGCCGGGAAAGAACTTCAGGCCCCCAAACCACAAAAAAAGCACCCCAATGCAAATTCTGAGAATCTTAAACTGATTGCGCTCTAAAAAAACCGATACTACACGTGCCATAATCCAAAAATTGGCTTCTAATATAGATAAAATGACTAATCAGAAAAGTGATTCTGATTAATCTAATGCCGAAAGTGTGATATCGATGACCTCCTGAAGTTCTCTATTGGAGATTTGCGTTTTACAAACCACTCGAATACCGCTAATTACACTAAAAATAAACCGTGCCAATGACTCGGGAGAGTGGGCCGAAGAGAATTGGCCACTGGCCTGACCTTCTTTAATGAGTTCGGCAAGAACCTGCTCTACCGTCCGTCTGTTTTCTTCCACCATGGCCTGTACTTCTTTATCCATAGTCGCCAGTTCGGTGGTTGAATTCACCACAAAACAGCCCTTTCTGTCTGCATCGGCAATCATGTCGTTGACCAAGTGCTTAAGAAAGTTTTCTATGATTTGCCGGGCGGGCTTTTCAGATCTGATTTCTTCTAAAAACCAGGAAGAAGCATATTGGCGGTAGCGTTTCAGTGCCGCAAGGTACAGACGATGTTTATCGCCCCAGGTATCGTACATACTGGCTCTATTGATGCCGAGCTCGTCTACCAAATCCTGAATGGAGGTGGCATGATAACCTTTGCGCCAAAAGAGTTGTAGTGCCTTATCCAACACCTCCTGCTCATCAAAATTCTTCTTCCTGGCCATAACGATCTCATTTTCAAATCGATCGTTCCAAAAATAACTAAAATTATCAGATGGTAGCTATCCCGCCATCCACCAAAATCTCTTCTCCGGCTATAAAGGAGGAGTCTGAAGAGGCCAGAAACAATACGGTATTGGCCACCTCATCGGCATTTCCAAATCGCTTCAGCGGTACACGGTTGGCAAAATCTTCTGCCATTAACCTAAGCTGTTCTTCAGTCATTCCCATTTTGTTGTAAATGGGTGTTTCCACCGGACCGGGGCTCACTGTGTTCACCCGAATATGGCGTGGAGCCAACTCAGCCGACAAGGTACGGGCAAAACTTCTGACAGCCCCTTTGGTGGCCGAGTATACCGAGCTATTTTCGAAACCTTTGTGAATAACCGCTGAGGCATTAAGCACGATGGTTCCTCCATTGTTCATTAGAGGCAATAGCTTTTTAATGGTGAAGAAAAGGCCTTTTACATTGGTGTTGAAGTGAGCATCGAAAAAAGCCTCATCTACTTGCTCTATCGGTGCAAACCAAGCTATACCTGCATTGGCAAAAAGAATGTCTATTTGGCCATAGCTTGCCTTTAACTTACCCGCAAGTGTATCGATGGCCGTAAGGTCTGAAGTATCGGACTGCACAATTTGAAGGTTGTCATCATCAATCTCTCTTTGTGCTTTTTCCAGTGTTTCCAATGTTCGGCCGGTAATGACAACGCGGGCTCCCTCTCTTAAAAATAGTTTGGCTGTTGCCAGCCCAATCCCTGTACTGCCACCTGTAATGACGGCTACTTTGTTTTTTAATTTGCTCATGTTGGTTAATTAGAATGAATGTTCCAAAATTTTAATTACTAATTCAGAACAATCGTTCCAATAAAGAGTTCCAAACGAAGCCGTCTAATGAAACATTTTCAAAAATTCTGCTTTAGGCAGACGCCCAATGGGGAGAATAGAAGCTAGAACTTAACTTTTACTGTACTAATCTGGTCTCCGCGTTTATATTGAACGGTGGTCTCATCACCCGGAGTAAAGGCGCTGAGCGCGCGCATGTAGCTCATCATATCCACTATGGTAGAATCGCCCATTTTTATTACCACATCACCCTTTTGCATGCCAGCCATGGCGGCAGGCTTTCCATCGGTAACACCATCTAACCTCATGCCCTCTCCATCATACAGGTAGTCCGGAACTACACCAAGGGTTACGGTAAAACGTGGTGAGTCTCCACTATTGTCCTGGGTTTTAGTAAACTCAAGCTTCTCTTTGGAATCTAACTCACCCATAAGGCGCTCTATGAAACGAATCACCTTTACCATACCTTCATAATTTATTTTATCGGCATCGTCCGAAGGCTTGTGGTAGTCTTCATGCTGACCGGTGAAGAAGTGCAATACGGGAATATCTTGCAGGTAAAAAGAGGTATGGTCTGATGGCCCAACCCCTGACTCCGAGGTAACCAGCTTCAGCGAGTCATAATTAATTTTATTGAGTACATCTTTCCATACCGGGCTGGTGCCAACACCATTAATGGCCAGGCTTTTTTCTTTATTCAAGCGCCCAACCATATCCATGTTAATCATAAAATTGAGGCTGTCCACCGCCACCGTTGCATTTTTAGAGAAGTAATTGGAACCCCATAGCCCATTCTCCTCTCCGGAGAAGGCAATGAACAAATAGTTATAGTCTGACTTCTTCTCTTTCAGAATTCTTGCCAATTGAATGAGTGCCGCTGTTCCGCTGGCGTTATCATCGGCTCCATTATGAATGGCCGGTTCTCCCCTATACAAGGAACCCTCACTGCCATAGCCAAGGTGATCGTAATGTGCTCCCAGCACAATAGTAAATGGTTTTCCGTTGTCAATGAAACCTACTACATTTCTACCTGCAATGCCTTCACCGTTGGTTCCAATTACGGCCTGTTCATGTGGATTTGTAGGCTTGTTTACCCGAAAAACCTGAAAGTACTTGTCGGTGCCCTTTGGCTCAAGCCCTATTTCTTTGAACTTATCAGCAATGTATCGGGCCGCTAACACCTCACCATCTGTGCCAATAGCACGCCCTTCCAGGTCATCGCTGGCCAAATACTCCACATCCTGTTTGAGTCTGGTTAAAAGTTCTTTATCAGTGGTAAAATCGGTGCAGGCTACAGCGATCAGCGCTATCACCAACACGAACAGTGGCATCTTCATGGCATCGGTTTTAAGGCCAAAGATAATAATGATTATCTTCGCGGCATTATCGAAAATTTCAATTTAATGAAACGTTTCTCCTTCCTGATAGTCGCCTTGGCTATTCTCTCTTGTGGCGGTAAAGAATCTAACCAGTCTTCTACTAGCGAGGCCCGATCGGCCACCGACTCTCTTCTTCTTCACCCCGAAGAGATGAAATACCTTAAGAACATAAGGCAGATTACTTTTGGTGGCAACAATGCCGAGGCTTATTGGAGTTTTGATGACAGGTTTCTGGTCTTCCAAAGTGATTATAAAGAATGGGGAGTGAACTGCGACCAGATTTTTGTGACCGACTGGCGCAACGATGATCTAAAAAACAACAAACCGACAATGGTAAGTACGGGACTCGGCAGAACTACCTGCTCCTACTTTCTACCGGGCAATCAAACCATTGTCTATGGCTCCACCCACTTAGGTGATGAAGCTTGTCCTCCTACACCTGAGCGCAGAGCCGATGGTAAATATGTTTGGCCTATTTATCCGAGCTTTGACATTTTCACTGCTGACCCTGATGGCAATATTATAAGTCAGTTGACCAACGAGCCGGGTTATGATGCTGAAGCAACTGTTTCTCCTAAGGGGGATAAGATTGTCTTTACCTCAATGCGAACAGGCGATCTGGAGCTTTTTACTATGAATATAGATGGTTCGGATGTAAAGCAAATTACCAACGAGTTGGGCTATGACGGGGGTGCATTTTTCTCTCCTGATGGCTCGAAGCTGATTTTTCGCTCTTCCAGACCAAAAACTGAAGAAGAAATAAAGGAATATAAAGACCTGTTAGCACAAGGGCTTGTAATGCCAACGGATATGGAGCTTTACATTTGCAATGCGGATGGAAGCGACCTAAGGAAACTCACAGATCTTGGCCAGGCCAATTGGGCACCGTTTTTTCATCCTTCAGGGGAGAAAATCATTTTTGCCAGTAATCACACGGCTACAAGAGGCTTCCCTTTTAACCTGTACATGATCAATATTGATGGAACTGGATTGACCCGAATCACCCGAGATGAGACTTTCGATGCTTTCCCAGTCTTCTCCAATGATGGCAAATACATTGTGTTCTCATCTAACAGAAACAATGGTGGCACAAGAGATACCAACCTGTTTGTAGCTGAGTGGATTGGGGGGTGATCCTAGTTCAATGTTTTAAGTTCAAAGTGACTTCAAACATAAAACTACTTCTCAACCACCATCATTACCAATCTGAAACCAGTATAAGCAGTTGGCTTGGAGAACTCCTGTCTTGAACTTATCATAGCCCAATAGGGTGTTTGAAGATAACTTCCTCCTTTAGCCACTGTTGAATTTTTTCCTTCACTATAAGGTGAGGTTGTCATTTCACTCACATTGCCGCTCATGTTGTACAAGCCATAGCGATTTGGCATAAATTGATTTACCGGGCTCGTGTAGCTGGTGGGGTTGACTTTGTCAATCTGTTCCTGAGCAAGGCTAAATTCAATTGAACCACCTTCTTGAACTTGGCTGATTATGTTGGTGTCACTTACTCTTAAAATATTGGCGAGAATATCTCCTTTAGAGTTTCTAATGTAAGGTCCACCCCAGGGAAAAGGAGCAACATCATTACCTCCTCGAGCTGCCCATTCCCATTCTTGTTCAGTTGGCAAGCGGAAAAGGACTTTCTTGAACTCACGTTTCGGTTGATTATTATATGCTACAGTAAGCCATTCAGCATAGGCTTTGGCATCACTTAAGTCTACACCAACAATTGGATAATTGTCAAAAGCTGTATGCTCATAGTAGTGCATGAGCTTGGATTCATCGAGGTTTTTCCGAAAGTTCCAGACACTTACTTCTGGTTCATGTTTAGTGTTCTTTTCTCCACCATCTCCATAAAACCTCCTGTAGTCTACTACTCTTGTCTCAAACTTTGCCATATAAAATCCAGCCTCACCTGCATGTCCAGGAATGTACGCCCAGTGTTTCTCGGAAAGTATATCAGGAATTTGAGGAGCTTTATTTTGAGCGAATGATGGTGTTGAGAATAGCAGTATTGCCAGCAAAAGTGTGTTAGCTTTGTTCATTGTTTTTAAGTTGAAGTTTAAGATGAACAATAAACGAATCAAATACTTCTTTCTTGCCTCAGTGCTCATTCAGATGTTTGTGATAACCTCACTGGCCACAGGATCGCCCCTATTGACCATGCCGGTCGTGGAAGGAGGTAGTTTGCCTTGGGGCAACTTAATGACTGCGGTTATGTTCGTGCTGTTTCCTCTCAACTTTCTCATCATTAGAAGTACCAGGAAAGTTCATCCAATTCCGCTTAAAGTATTTCGAATCTGTGTTCTAGCGAGCTTAGTTCTAGGAGTTCTTTGGATTCCCGTAACCTATCTGCTTTCAGGCAACTGGTCGGCCAGCTTCAGCGGACAGGATAATGCCTCTGAAATTTGGTGGGCATATACTTATGCCACACCCATTCTGCCATTTGCAGGATACTTTTTAATGAGAATCCTAACTATGTTTTTTAAGCCAAAGTGATTTAGTTCACTTTGGTTTTTAGAATTTCTACATCTTGCTTCAAGCTCAATAACAATTCTTTTAGGTCTTGATTCTCCTTTTTTAAGGCTTCGTTTTCTTTATTCTCATCAATGAGATACAAAGTTAACTCCTCAATCTTTTTCAAAAGAACTGCCTGAATATCTCCCAAATCTTGGCCATTTATTTCTATTTCTTTGGCAGAGGGCACTTCGGGTAGGTGCTGGTTTTGCTGGACAAATTGTTCCAGCTCTTTTAAGGGTCTGAGTTTGTAATCTGAGGAGAAAACGTAGTCAGGCCAAGGCGATGCCTCAACTTTAACCTTTTTGGAGCGGATGGTGCCGTTGACTTCGAGTTTTTCTGAGGGTGATGTCGTGCCAATACCAACATTATGATCAACAATGAGATCACCATTTGATTTAACACCCCATAAAAAAGATGAATTGGAGGATGTCGCTTTGATTGGAGTACTTAAACCACTCCCCGAAGGCCCTTTAATCTGCTGATAGATATAGCCATTTCTTACTGGGGAGTCACTTGGCAAGTAACCATACGCCCCATGGTTTCCCGAAATGACTTCCATGAACATCCGAGGATAAGCACCCTGACTGTAGAATCCATAACCCTGAGAATTATAATCTACATATCCTCCATGTACTGACCGATAATTAAAATATCTACTGATGGAAACTCCACTCCCATCTGTATAAGCAGAGGCAGTAAAACTTCGATAAGTATTACTTGTAATGAAATCACTGGGACTTAGATTACTAAATTTTGATATTAGAGCCCCATGCGATTCAACAGAACCTGATATTTGGAGTTTAACTCGAGGGTCGTCTAAACCAATCCCAACATTACCAGAATTATAATATATATCCGATCCACTGGTTGTCCATTGAGCAAATAAGGAAGTTGTAGCAAGAAGAATTAGTAGGGAATAAAGAGCCTTTTTCATAATGTTTATTGTTTTTGGTTTTTAATAGTTTCAATCTCTTTCTTCATTTCGAGAAGCAGACTTTTTAACCCATTATTTTCGCTCTCCAATTTCTGATATTTGGAATCTAAAGCCTGAAATCTGGCATCTGAAGTCTGAAGTCTTTTCTCTTGCTCAATGGTATAAAGCGTCAACTCCTCAATTTTCTTTAAAAGCACTGCCTGAATATCCCCCAAGTCTTGGCCGTTAGCTTCTATCTCCTGAGCAGAAGGCACTTCAGGTAGGTGCTGGTTTTGCATGATAAAATGCTCAAGTTCGTTTAATGGCCTGAGCTTGTAATCTGAAGAGAACACGTAGTCAGGCCAGTTACCCGGGGTTTGGGTGACTTTGACTTTTTTAGATTCTAAATCTCCATTGAGAATCATTGAGCCACTTCCATTAACCCTTAAAACCTCACCATTAGGAGTATTTCTCAACACCATTAATACATGGCCGGATGAAGTACCTGTGTCTACAATAAACCTTGCGGATTCCTGACCAAGTGATGAATTACCCCTAACCTTTAATATTCCATTATTTATATCAAGTGATGCCGTTGGAGTATTAGTTCCTATGCCGATGCGGCCGTCTTTTGCAATACTCATTCGAGTGACTCCGGCCGTGCGAATATGAACCCCACCCCTTGCCGTGCTTGAATATGGGTTTTCAATGTAATAGTCCCAGTTTGTTCCAATAAAATGTCTTGCGTAATCAGTGTTATTGTAAGCAAGTTTAAGTGTGCTTTTTGAGCCATCGTCTGAGTAGTGATTTATGGGAGCATTGACATGGAGTATTGAAGAAGGGGTTGTAGTTCCTACTCCCACGTTCCCATTAGGTTCAATTCTGACTCTCTCAATAGCTCCGATTCCTGTATGAAAAGACATATGTTTATCAGCATTTGATCTACTGGCTAATTGGAGGCTCCCCCAATTATATGAGATTATTTGCCCATGAGTTAGACTTGTATTTAAAGTATTGGTTCCTGCGAATTGAAGACGATCAGAAATAACCGTTGATTGAGCGCAGACCAGAACGGAAGAGAAAAAAATGAGCAGACAATAAAGAGTCTTTTTCATAGTGTTTATTGTTTTTGATTTTTAATAGCTTCTATTTCCTTCTTCAGTTCCTCAAGCACTTCTCTTAATTCCTGATTTTCGCCTTCCACTCTTGTGATTTGCTCTTTGAGGTTTGAGTTTTCATTATTCTCCTGAATAAGGTATAGCGTCAACTCCTCAATCTTTTTTAAAAGCACCACTTGAATATCTCCCAAGTCCTGGCCATTGGCTTCTATTTCTTTGGCAGAGGGCACTTCGGGTAGGTGCTGGTTTTGCTGGACAAATTGTTCCAGCTCTTTTAAGGGTCTGAGTTTGTAATGTGAGGAGAAAACGTAGTCAGGCCAACCGGTTGCTTCTACTTTTACTTTTTTGGAGCGTATGGTGCCGTTGACTTCAAGCTTTTCGTTTGGAGATGACATTCCAATACCAACGTTACCCCCTTGAAGACTTAGGGATAAATCTCCATTTCTTCTGACTATTAAAGGCATTTGATTAACTAAATCTGACCACACATAGAAATCACCTACTTCAATTCCATAATTTGAATCATTGGAATGAGCCATACCAAGCCGAATACTTTCATCATTGCTCGGAGTCTGAAATCTTACCTCTGGCCATAGTGATGATGAAAGTTTGAGATAGTTTCTTGATGTAAGATTTCCAATTCTGGTATCCCCATTGACTTCAAGTAGTTTTGTTGGAGAGGAAGTCCCAATCCCAACATAACCATTATCACCATCAATAGTCAGTCGATCGGCATTGCCAGAAAAGAGGACAAGCTTTCCAAGAGTATTACCAGTACGAGTCCAAATAGCGTGATTTCCAGTACCAACGTAAATCCCATCATTCAGTCCATTACCAATCCAACCACTTCCTTTTACATCTAACTTATATGCTGGGCTTGAAGTACCAATACCCACATTTCCACTTGATGGAAAAGTATTGCTTTGGGCCAGCATAAATGAATTGATAAATAGTACGATCGCTGATAAAAGTGTCTTCTTCATAATGTTTATTGTTTTTGGTTTTTAATGGTTTCAATTTCTTTCTTCATCTCAAGAAGCATTGTTTTCAACTCTGCATTCTCACTCTCCAACTTCTGATATTTGGAATCTAAAGACTGAAATCTGGCATCTGAAGTCTCAAGTCTTTTTTCCTGCTCAATAGTATACAAAGTCAACTCCTCAATCTTCTTCAATAACACTGCCTGAATATCTCCCAAGTCCTGACCGTTGGCTTCTATCTCTTGAGCAGATGGTACCTCTGGCAGGTGTTGGTTTTGCTGGACAAATTGTTCCAGCTCTTTTAAGGGTCTGAGTTTGTAATCTGAGGAGAAAACGTAGTCAGGCCAAGGCGATGCCTCAACTTTAACCTTTTTGGAGCGGATGGTGCCGTTAACTTCGAGTTTTTCATTTGGGGAGGTGGTTCCTACACCAACGTTGCCTGTCATACCCGTAATCAGTGCAGACCCATCAATCCTTATAGGTCTTTGATTACTATTGGTATCAAAATATAGACTATAGTCTGAAGTGTGATATATATTACCCTCATAAGAGTTTCCTGGACTTCTTAAACGAATATAGCCTTGACGGCCAGTATTAGATCCCAATTCCAAAAGTTTTCCTGGGCTGGAAGTTGCTATACCAACATTGCCATTAGATGCAATAGTCATGCGTTCACTTGGAGCAGATGTAGAATTGTCAGACATAAAAAATCTTATTCCATGTCTACCTACACTTATTGCTCCATTTCTAAGGAAACTACTGGAATTGACAATATTGTCACTATTAGAATTTACACCTTGCCAGTTAGCTGAAATAACCAAATCATCCTGAAAAGCTCCTGCTGTACCACTGTAGTCATGATTACCCCATATATAGCCTTTAGTATTGCCAATTGTAAATTCCTGATAGGCATAGTTGGAAAGCCTTATATTGCCTGCTACAGTCAGTTTCTCTGTAGGTGTGGCAGTACCGATACCAACCTTACCGGAATTATAGTAAATACCTGAAACACTTGTTGTCCATTGAGCAAATGCTAGAGTTGATGAAAGAAGTATAAGAAGTGCGTAGACAAGTTTTTTCATAGTATTTATTGTTTTTGGTTTTTGATGATTTCTTGTAAAAGAACTTTAAGCTCATTGTATTGGCTTTCCAACTTATGATATCTGGCATCTGAAGTCTCAAGTCTCTTTTCTTGCTGGATGGCATACAATGTCAACTCTTCAATCTTCTTCAAGAGAACTGCCTGAATATCCCCCAAGTCTTGGCCGTTAGCTTCTATCTCCTGAGCAGAAGGCACTTCAGGTAGGTGCTGGTTTTGCATGATAAAATGCTCAAGTTCGTTTAAGGGTCTGAGTTTGTAATCTGAGGAGAAAACGTAGTCAGGCCAGTTACCCGGGGTTTGGGTAACCTTTACCTTCATGGATTCTATATTACCTTGGAAAAGTGCGTTGCCGTTCACCTCCAGTTTTTCATTAGGAGATACGGTACCAATCCCAACACTGCCATTAGTCAGAACTGTAAGCTTTTCACGACCATTAGTAATAATCCCAAAATTGTGATTGGAAATAGTCCCAACCTTTGCATTGCCCCCAGTGTGAGCCCACAAAGATGTTTGAACTCCAGTAGCTCGCTCTTCAATCAGAATACGTGAATGAACATTATCATCTAGGTTTATTGTGGCCCCCCAACTTCCGGGGTTATTAAATGTGTCATCTCCAACATACAAATGCCCGTCTCTTAAATCAAATTTGGCACTAGGGGAAGTAGTACCGATTCCTACAAAACCCGTTTCTGCCTTGAGTGTCATCGTGGGTGTCATAACACCTGAGTCTCTTCTCCTAAACTGAATATCGCCCCAAACCCTATTGGGTTCATTTTCATACTTGTTATCAATAAAACCAACGGCAGAATTGGGATGATAAGAAAGTTCAAGACCAGAATCATCAGTTGTCCCCCAATCCAATTTTAAGCGTGCATGCTCATCCGGGCTAGAAGGTCTTATCCTTAATGAAGGTTCAGTACCAAAGATTTCCAAGTTCGCGCTTGGGGTTGTTGTTCCAATACCCACATTCCCATTAAGCGTATTAATGGACATATGAGTTGTTAAGGAGGCGTTGGTAGTATTGGCTGGAGCACTGGAAAAATGAATTGCATTTCCCCAATTAAGAATCAAGGATCCTCTAATAGTTGACTGAAAACTGTTCCATCCCGCATTCGTATGCTCAATACCCATGCCCCAGTATGGATAATGTCCGCCATTAGTAGATCCAAATCTATTCCAGTTCTTGATTTTTAAAGCGGCCGCAGCATCATAGTCAATATTGGCCTGCCCTGAGCTTGGAAATGAGTTTTGAGCGAAGGTAAATACCGAAAAGAAAAGAAAAATTGGGGCGTAGATGATCTTCTTCATAATGTTTATTGTTTGTCGTTTTTGATAGTTTCAATTTCCTTCTTTATTTCCTGAAGCATTTCTCTTAGTTCTTGATTTTCATCTTCTACTTTTGTGATTTGCTCTTTGAGGTTTGAGTTTTCCTTATTCTCCTGAATAAGGTAGAGCGTCAACTCTTCAATCTTCTTCAAGAGAACTGCCTGAATATCACCCAAGTCTTGACCATTGGCTTCTATTTCTTTGGCAGAGGGCACTTCGGGTAGGTGTTGATTTTGTTGGATATAAGTTTCCAACTCGGTTAAGGTTCTAAGTTTAAAGTTGGGTGAGAAGACGTAATCTGGCCAATTGCCAGGGTCTTGTGTGACCTTAACTTTCATGGACTCAATGTTGCCTTGGAATAAGGCGTTGCCATTGACTTCTAGTTTCACAGAGGGTGAGGTTGTGCCTATTCCTACTTGACCACCATCCTTTATGGTAAAGACCTCGGTACTACCATCTAGAATATTTACAAGATCAGCATTTCCGGTTCCTACGACCTTAAAGACAGGAGCAGTATTATTATCACTCAGAACAGAGAGGTCAGCCCCATTAACATTATGCCCAAAATAACGTGTTGCACTAATATAACTTTGAAACTTGCCTGTTGGTGAAGAAGTCCCAATACCTACACTACCATCATTTTTAATAGCAAAATGAGTGGTAGAATTACTTATGGTCTGAATGGCTAAAGTATTATCGCTTATCGCGGGAATACCTGCTTGAATTCTCCAATCTTCCGAGGAACCATAAGTATTGTAAAGTCTCAATTGAGCACCTCCTGCACCACTTTTAGATATCTTTAGAATTCCATTGGTCGAAATATTCCCATTAATATCAAGCTTATCAACGGGTGATATTACTCCTATACCTACGTTACCAGAATTGTAGTAGATGTTGGAACCACTGGTTGTCCATTGAGCAAATGCTAGATTTGATGAGAAAAGTATAAGAAGTGAATAGATAAGCTTTTTCATAATGTTTATTGTTTGTGGTTTTTAATGGATTCAATCTCTTTCTTCAAATCCAGAAACAGGGCTTTCATCTCTGAATTTTCAACCTTGAGTTGTGAATTATCGGCTTCCAGCTTCTGTCTACCGTCTTCCAGCTCAATCACATACAATGTCAACTCCTCAATCTTCTTCAAAAGCACCACTTGAATATCTCCCAAGTCCTGACCGTTGGTTTCAATCTCTTGGGCAGAAGGTACTTCGGGTAGGTGTTGATTTTGCTGGATAAAATGCTCTAGCTCGATTAATGGCCTGAGGTTGTATGCAGAGGAAAAGACATAGTCTGGCCAGTTACCTGGAGTTTGGGTTACTTTGACTTTCTTGGTCTCAATATCGCTTTCAAAAAGTACTTTGTCTCCAGTGGGAATGATGGATAGATTGCCACTTGAGTTAACCTTTAATTGAGCATGATTGCTAATACCCCCATCGTAGATACGGATTCCACCACTACCTCCCCCATAATTATAATTGAACCTTACATCTGTTCCCGTACCACCAGAACTGATCATGAGGTTGCCAGAATTGCCTCTTTTAATAACTGCATCACCGCTTACCGGAGATAGAATTAGTCCATAGTTGGTATTTGAGTAAATCGTTCCACTCACATATAAATTAGAATTCGTTCCACCGTACCCAACATAGATTGCTTTTCCATTGGCATAATTTAGATACAGGTCATCTTGATTTATTGTATTAGGCTCTTTTCCATAAAGATGTCTAACAATCAGGCCTTGATTACTGAATCCACCTACGTTGACACTGCCCGAATTATAGTACAGGGGACTTAAGTCGATTCTTGTGCCTTGAGCAAACATCCAAGTAGAAGATAAAAGAATAAGAACAGAGTAAATGAGCTTTTTCATAATGTTTATTGTTTTTGGTTTTTAATGATTTCAATTTCTTTTTTAAGAGAGGTGTTCTCAGATAGCAGCCTTTCAATAAGAATTTGCTGCTCTTTATCTCTCTTGTCTTGATCAATCACATACAACGTCAACTCCTCAATCTTTTTTAAAAGCACCACTTGAATATCTCCCAAGTCTTGACCATTGGCTTCTATTTCTTTGGCAGAGGGCACTTCGGGTAGGTGCTGGTTTTGCTGGACAAATTGTTCCAGCTCGTTTAAGGGTCTGAGTTTGTAATCTGAGGAGAAAACGTAGTCAGGCCAAGGCGATGCCTCAACTTTAACCTTTTTGGAGCGGATGGTACCGTTGACTTCGAGTTTTTCAGACGGGGAGGAGGTGCCGATTCCAATCTTGCCGTCACCTCTCATAAATAGTAGATCGTCTTGCCAAGCTGATTTAAACCTTATGGAGTTGCCTGTTGAGCCTATTCCGGCAAACATTCCCTGTAAGAAGAATTGATCGCTTGTCCCTTCTGAAATTTTGATAATGTTGGAGTTGTCTTGGTCTCGCCCCAGGTTGTGTAAAATTATACCGCCACCTGATACATGTAGTTTATCTGAAGGAGTAGTGGTACCAATACCTAGATGACCATTCTCCGTCAGTCGCATCAATTCGGTATTCTCCTTATAAAAAGCGTGGATGGATTTTGCTCTATAATAGTTACCGGAGTTATAAATAAAGCGATCATAGACGCCATCATTGATGGCGAAGTTGTCATTTGAAATGATATCAAATCCATTCTCAAGCCTTATACTCCCTACTATATGAAGTTTTTCGGAAGGAGAGCTTGTACCAACCCCAACATTACCAGAACTATAATATATATCCGATCCACTGGTTGTCCATTGAGCAAATAAGGAAGTTGTAGCAAGAAGAATTAGAATGGAATAAAGAGTTTTTTTCATAATGTTTATTGTTTGTAATGAATGTAGCTAAAGAAACAGATAAATCAGAAATAAAATATTGATTGTAAGCAACGATCATTACCCCTTATGAAAAATTCTTATTTGTGCATTTCAAACTTTTTATTTCCTTTGTCCCCTCAATGCAAAACGCAGCTAACATAGTAACCCCACCCGGTATGTCTCCTGTTTCAAGAGGAGAGAGGGCTGTTTGCACTATCAGGCAAGATAGGCGCTAGTCGCCACTGCTTCCTTTTGTCGCCTACGTGGTGACTCTTTAACCTATATTTCTTAGTTTAATCATTTTGAATTTCAACCCAAGTCTGTTTACAGGCTTAGTTTTGATACCCAACCCGCAAATGGAATTAAAATTTACTGTAAGACCGGCCACCTCCAACGATGTGCACTATGCACAAACTATAGTCGATGAAATTGCTTCATCGGCTGCCAAAAGAGGCACGGGAATAGCCAGGCGCACTCCGGAATATATCTCCAAAAAAATGGATGAAGGCAAAGCCGTCATTGCCTATGCCCAAGATGGTACATGGGCAGGTTTCTGCTACATAGAGGTATGGAGCCATGGCCAGTTTGTGGCCAACTCGGGCCTAATTGTCAATCCTGAGTTTCGTGGCCACGGGCTGGCAAAGCGGATCAAACAGGAGGTATTTAAGCTCTCCCGCAAAAAATACCCGGAAGCAAAGATATTTGGTCTAACTACTGGGGCAGCCGTGCTTAAAATCAACTCCGAATTAGGATATAAGCCCGTGATCTACGAAGAGCTTACACAAGATGAAGACTTCTGGGCAGGCTGTAAGACCTGTGTGAACTTTGACATTCTCACCGCAAAAAACAGAAAGAACTGCATTTGTACAGCCATGCTTTATAATCCGGCCTGGGAGAAAAATATTAAACCCAAAAGGACCGTCTGGACCGAGAGAGAGCTAGACAAAGACCTTAAGCTCTTTGAGCGCTGGATTAAATTTAAAAAGAGTGTATTGCTGAAGATAGACGAACGGAAAAAGAAAAAAGAAAATGGAAAATAACAAAGTGGTACTGGCATTCAGTGGTGGTTTAGACACATCATTTTGTGCAAAATACCTGGCCGAAGATAGAGGGATGGAAGTGCACTCTGTGGTTGTAAACACCGGTGGATTCGATGAGGCTGAAATCAAAAGAATTGAAGATAGAGCGAATAGCTTAGGCGTAAAATCGCACAAAACCATAGATGAGACAGACAACTACTATCAGAAAGTAGTACGCTTTCTCATCTTCGGCAATATTCTAAAAAATGGTTCTTATCCTCTTTCGGTAAGTGCTGAGCGCGTTTCACAGGCAGTAGCCATTGCCCAGTATGCCAAGGAAGTTGGTGCCAAGGCCATTGCCCATGGTAGCACAGGTGCCGGTAACGATCAGGTTCGTTTCGATATGATCTTTCAGACATTTATGCCTGAAGCGGAAATCATCACTCCTATTCGTGACCTTCGTCTTTCAAGAGAAGCCGAGATTGAATACCTACAATCTAAAGGCGTAGACTTCGACTTCACCAAGTCTGTTTATTCCATCAACAAAGGCCTTTGGGGTACTTCAGTTGGAGGAAAGGAAACATTGAAGTCTAATGGCAACCTGCCGGAATCTGCTTTCCCTACTCAAGTAACAAAGACAGCGGCAGAGGAATTAAAACTGACTTTCGAAAAGGGCGAAATCATGGCTATTAATGATAAAGTATATGACAAGCCGGCCCAAGCCATTTTAGCCCTGGAAAAAATTGCCGGTCCTTTTGGAATAGGAAGAGACATTCACGTGGGAGATACCATTATAGGTATCAAGGGTCGTGTGGGTTTTGAAGCCGCAGCCAGTGTGCTGTTGATCAAGTCTCACCAGGCATTGGAGAAACACGTGCTTAGCAAATGGCAGATTTACTGGAAAGATCAGGTTTCTGCATTCTACGGCAACTGGCTGCACGAAGGCCAATTCCTTGACCCTGTGATGCGCGACCTTGAGGCCATGCTGAAAAGCACTCAGCGCAACGTTACAGGCGATGTATTCCTGACATTATTCCCTTACAGATATCAGATCAATGGTATTGAATCAGTTCACGACCTAATGTCTGCCAAATTCGGCCACTATGGAGAAATGAACAAATCATGGACTGGTGACGATGTAAGAGGCTTTGCCAAGATATTCGGTAACCAGAATGCCATTTACCATCAGGTGAACGAAGAAGAGATATGATTAAGGTAGGAATTATAGGAGGTGCTGGATACACTGGCGGAGAATTGATCCGTCTTCTACTCAACCACCCGGAAGCTGAAATCAGCTTTGTTCAAAGCCGCAGTCAGGCGGGTAAAAAGCTTTATTCTTCACACAATGATCTGTTGGGTGAAACCGAAATGGAATTCGTACCAGAATGGCACAGCGAAGTAGACGTTTTGTTCCTCTGCATGGGTCATGGCGACTCCAAGAAGTTCATGGAGGCGAATCAGGTGGATGATTCCGTAAAGATCATAGACCTTGCTCATGACTATAGATTGGATGACACTAAAGTGTATGGCTTACCAGAGTTGAACAGAGAGGCCACCAAGTCGGCCAATTTTGTAGCCAACCCTGGTTGTTTTGCCACAGCCATTGAATTGGCTTTGCTTCCACTGGCTCATAATGGCATGTTGAAGGAAGTGCATGTTTCAGGAACCACCGGCTCTACCGGTGCGGGAGTGATGCCATCTGATTCGACTCACTTCAGCTGGAGAAACAACAACATTTCTACCTATAAGGAATTTCAGCATCAGCATTTGGCGGAAATCAGAAAGTCATTGATGCAATATCAACCTTGGTTTGAAAACAACATCAACTTTGTTCCTTATCGTGGAAACTTCACCCGAGGTATTCTGATCTCAGCTTATCAGTACTGCGAATGGCCTTTGGAGGAAGCCATTAGAGTGTATAAGGAATATTATGAGGGGCACCCTTTTACTTGGGTGACCGATAGTCCTTTAGATGTAAAGCAAGTGGTGAATACCAATAAATGCTTTATCCATTTACAGATGCACAATGGTTATCTGATGGTTCAGTCTGCCATTGACAACTTGTTAAAGGGAGCTTCTGGCCAGGCCGTACAAAATATGAATCTGATGTTCGGGTTGGAAGAAGCCACCGGATTGAAATTGAAGGCAAGTGCTTTTTAGAGCCCCGGCCTTCACAACAATAACTATAACACGTCATTCCCCTGAAAAGGGGAATCCCTATCGGGCTTAGGCTACATAAATAGGAGATTCCCGCCTGCGCGGGAATGACAGCAAAGAGATAGAAAATGAAATTATTCGATGTATATCCCCTCTACGATATTGAGCCTGTAAAAGCGCTGGGGTCAAAACTTTGGGATAAAGAAGGAACTGAATACCTGGACCTTTATGGAGGTCATGCGGTGATTTCAATTGGCCATACACACCCACATTATGTGAAGAGACTGACCGATCAGTTGAACGCTCTTGGCTTCTATTCCAATGCAGTGCAGAATTCGGTTCAGCAGGAATTGGCAGACAAGTTAGGACAGATTTCCGGTTGCGGAGAGTATCAGTTATTCCTTTGCAGCACTGGTGCCGAAGCGAATGAAAATGCACTGAAACTGGCTTCCTTCCACACCGGAAGAAAGAAAGTCATTGCGATGAAACAGGCTTTCCATGGCCGTACTTCAGGTGCGGTTGCCGCTACTGACAATCCAAAAATTGTAGCGCCATTCAATGCCGATCATCAGGTGGTTTTTGTACCGATGAATGACATTGAGGCACTTAAAGCTGAGCTTGATGATCAGACAGCTGCTGTCATTATCGAAGGTATGCAAGGAGTTGCGGGCATCTATGTACCAAGCAATGATTA
Organism: Roseivirga thermotolerans; assembly: GCF_014653175.1. GTDB lineage: Bacteria > Bacteroidota > Bacteroidia > Cytophagales > Cyclobacteriaceae > Roseivirga > Roseivirga thermotolerans. The sequence goes on along the minus strand of NZ_BNAG01000001.1, from coordinate 1,112,043 downwards.
TCTGCAGCAGGTTTCAGCGCTTTGTAAGGAAGCTGGCGCCTTGTTGATCATGGATGAGGTGCAATCCGGAGCAGGTCGTTCCGGTAAGTTCTTCGCATATCAGCACAGCGGTATACAGCCTGATGTAATCTCTTTAGCTAAAGGAATTGGTAATGGATTTCCAGTAGCTATGATTTTGATTGCCCCTCACATTCAGCCTTGGCATGGCATGTTAGGAACTACTTTTGGCGGAAATCATTTGGCCTGTGCCGCATCATTGGCTGTACTTGAAGTAATAGAACAGGAAAACCTAATGGCGAATGCAGCCGAATTGGGAGAATGGTTGATAGCCGAACTCAAGTCTATTCCACAAATTAAAGAAGTGCGTGGAATGGGGCTTATGCTTGGTCTGGGCTTCGATTTCTCGGTGGCTGAGCTAAGAAAGAATCTGCTTTTCAGCCATAAAATATTTACCGGCTCGGCTGGCGATAAAAATACAATGAGATTATTGCCGTCACTGGCCGTTACCAAGGAAGAGTTAAACCAATTCCTTGAAGCATTAAAAATTGAGTTGAATAAATAAAACAACCGCTTCGCCAAATGGGCAGAGGTTGTCTCAAAAGTTCTTGCTTTGTCATTCCCAGCTTGACTGGGAATCTCAATCGACCTTCGAGTCAACATGTGGAGATTCCCGATCGTTGTCGGGAATGACAGAAGTTTTTGAGACTGGCTGTCCGAAGGACTGAGGGGTAGCATAAAAATGAAAAACTTCACTTCTGTCAAAGATGTCAAAGACCCAGGCGGTCTGGTAAAAAAGGCCCTGGAAATCAAGGCCAACCCTTTCACTCCTGATTTTGCCAGGGGAAAAAGGGCTGGACTTATATTTCTCAATCCAAGTTTAAGAACACGCCTAAGCTCACAGGTAGCCGTTCAAAACCTAGGTGCAGAAGCTATTGTGCTCGACATTGGAAAAGACGGCTGGGCTTTGGAATTTCAAGACGGAGTGAAAATGAACGGCAGCAAAGCCGAGCATATTAAGGAAGCCGCTGGCGTAATAGGTCAGTACTTTGATGTGTTGGGGGTTCGAACTTTCCCTGAGCTGAAAGACAGAAATACCGACTATTCCGAGCAGTTATTGAATGCTTTCATCAAGTATTCCGGCCTTCCTGTAGTGAGCCTTGAAAGCGCTACCAGACACCCACTGCAAAGTCTGGCAGATTGGATGACCATAGAAGAACACTGGAAGAAAGCTGAAAAACCTAAGGTGGTCATCACTTGGGCTCCGCATGTGAAAGCATTGCCTCAGGCGGTTCCAAACTCATTTGTGGAATGGATGCGAGAGGCACCTGTAGACCTGACCATCACTCACCCCGAAGGATATGAGCTGGCAGAAGAGTTTGCCGGAGGGGTGCCTGTAGAATATAACCAGATGAAAGCCCTTGAAGGTGCTGACTTTGTATACGTGAAGAACTGGTCTTCATACGAGCAATACGGTCAGATTTTGAGTCAGGATGAAAGCTGGAGTTTTGGCAAAGAACAATTGGCAGTGACTAACAATGCCAAAATAATGCATTGTCTGCCCGTAAGAAGGAATTTGGTAATTAAAGATGAAATATTGGATGGCCCAAATGCCATTCATCTGCAGCAGGCCAAGAACAGGGTGTATAGCGCTCAGGCGGTGTTTGCGGAGCTATTTCGGTGAGCCCCCATCCATCCCGATAGCAATCGGGATTCCCCAAGGGGGAAGGCCTTAGCAGCCTGCAAGATTAAACTTATACGGTCTACTCTTGCAGTGGGTAAAAGCCCTCTCCTAGGAGAGGGGTTGGGGTGAGGCTTTTACTAACTTGGAACAATTAACCAACAATAAATAAACTCATCATGAAAAAGATATTTTTTATGACACTCGCAGTAGTCTTCCTTGCTTCCCTCTCTTTTGCTCAAGGCACTCAGGTGGGATCAAGTCCCATTTATTACAATTCTGGTAAAGTAGGTATAGGAACTACAAATCCATCCTATCTGCTTCATTTAAAAAGTACTTTAACCTCTAGCCTGATGCTGGAAACGAGCTCTTCGGATTATAACGCAAGGCTTTATTTCCGAGGACTAAGAGAGACCTCAGGAGTTTCAACTCATTATATGGGCACTGATGGAATTGGAAGCTATGATTTAAAAATTAATGCGGATGAAAATTTTTTTATCGAAACCAACAATACAGAAAGATTTCGTATTACCGGAGTGGGGAAAGTGGGCATTGGTACTACTTCACCAAGCCAATTATTAACCGTTGCAGGGAATATTAAAGTTAATAGTGGATTATTTTATACCGATGCTTCCCAAGTTCAATTTGGTAATGAGGCAGGATATTGGGCTGCTGTGAACTCAAGGGGAATCAATACAGGAGATTGGACCAATTCGCCTAGCTATGGAGAGTTTATTACAGGCTCCAACTATAACATGCAATTCAAAATTCAAGGGCAAACACGGTTGTTCATAGATAAGGCAAACGGTAATGTGGGAATTGGAACAAGTTCGCCAAATGCAAAACTTGAAGTAAATCCTAATGGCAATGGAAACGCCATTGGTACTAAAGATAATATCGATGGAGTATCACGAATATATGCCTGGAATCAAAGTTCAGGGACAAATTCAGCTGCTCAATTGATGCTTAATGCTGGATCCTCAGATTTCGGAGATCGTGGTGCTACTATTCAGTATACTTCAACGGGAAATATTCTAAACATTGACAATACCGGGGACCCAAGTTCAGTCATTGCCTTTACAAATCGTACCTCAACTACAACAGCAGAAGCTATGAGAATTCATTCGAACGGCAATGTAGGTATTGGCACTGCCTCTCCTAACGAAAAACTCGAAGTCAACGGCAATGCCCTATTTCAAGGGAATATTGAGTCTATGAAGGTCAAGGTTACCCAAACCCCCGGCAACTGGCCAGACTATATTTTCTCTCCCACTTATGAACTAAAACCACTGAAAGAAGTAGAACAATTCATCCAGCAAAACCGGCATTTACCCGAAGTTCCTTCTGCCAAAGAAGTAGAGGCTAATGGACTGGATTTAGGAGATATGGAAGCTACATTACTAAAGAAGATTGAGGAGTTGACTTTGTATGTCATTGATCAGAATAAGCGCCTGGAAAAATTGGAGACAGAGAATAAGGAGTTGAAAGAGGAAATTAAATTGATAAAAAGAAATTGATGAACGTCAATGCGAACAGAGCACAGCGGAGTGTGGCAATCTCCTGATAGAGTTATCAGACCTGCCTACCTCAGGCAGGCTACTTCGTCCTCCCGAATATTCGAGAGTCCTCGCAATGACGAAACGAAACAAAATGAACAAACTAACCATAATCAAAATAGGTGGAAATGTGATCGATGACCCAAAGTCATTGGATCAGTTTCTTACTGATTTTGCCCAACGATCTGAACCGGCAATTCTGGTGCATGGTGGAGGCAAAATCGCTACGCAGATTGGGAACAAGCTGGGTATTGAAGCCAAAATGGTCGATGGCCGCAGAATCACTGATGCTGAGACCCTCGATCTGGTGACCATGGTTTATGGTGGTTTAACCAATAAGAAAATTGTGGCGCAGCTGCAGTCTAAAGGTTTCAATGCGATTGGATTAACTGGCGCTGACGGTAATGTAATGCTGGCCAAGAAACGCCCTGTCAAGCAGATTGACTACGGCTTTGTAGGTGATATTACAGCAGATGGTGTCAATATTCCCTTACTGCAAAGCCTATTGAATCAGGGTGTGAATCCGGTGTTTTGTGCGCTCACTCACGATGGTGAAGGTCATATGCTCAATACCAATGCTGATACCATCGCTTCGGTATTAGCCGTTGCCATGAGCCGGGAGTTTGAGGTGGAACTTGTTTATTGCTTCGAGCAGCCGGGTGTGCTTTCTGACTTTGAAAACAAAGTGGTGATTCCGGTACTTGAGCCTAAAAATTATCAGGAATACAAGGATTCAGGAGTAATCAATAGCGGCATGATTCCAAAGCTAGATAATGCCTTTGATGCCCTCAATGCAGGAGTGAAAAGTGTAAGAATTATTCAGTTCTCAGATTTGAACAAGGCTGAAACCGGAACGCTGATTAAACTATGAAGTGGTGCTACAGCTACATAATGTATAAATCAGTCATCTTTAGACTCGTCATTTCTCTGAACAGGGAAATCCCTAACAAACTTGGAAAAACCCTTTGGGGGATTCCCGATCAAGTCGGGAATGACGTTGCAGAAACGATCAGCTCATACCGAAAGAGATTCTTAGCTGCACTAAGTTCCGCTCTGAATGACGGAATCCGTTGCATTGTGCTTTCAAACAGAGAGATTGCTTCGTCATCCCGAGTTTTCGGAACTCCTCGCAATGACTGTAAATATGAAGATTTGCTAAAATGGAATTGAAAGAAAAAGCCATATCGCTTCTAAAGCAACTGATTGAAATTCCCTCCTTGAGCAGAGAGGAGGATAAAACTGCTGACCTGATTGATTCACTATTGAAATCTAGTGGCGTTGAAACAGAGCGGTTGCAGAATAACATTTGGGCTAAGAACAAACATTTCGATGCTTCAAAACCAACGCTACTGCTCAACTCCCATCATGATACGGTGAAGCCTAATACAGGTTATACGAAAGACCCCTTCAAAGCCATTGTGGAAGACGGTAAGCTTTACGGCTTGGGTAGCAATGATGCTGGCGGATGCCTCGTCTCATTACTAGCAACTTTCCTTCATTTCTATGAAAAGGAAATGCATTACAATATCATCTTGTTGGCTTCGGCTGAGGAAGAGATTTCTGGTAAGAATGGTATTGCTCTGGCCTTGCCTGAATTGGGAAAGATAGACTTTGCCATGGTTGGTGAACCTACCTTGATGCAAATGGCTGTTGCCGAAAAAGGCTTGATGGTGCTTGACTGTTCTGTAAAAGGAAAGGCCGGCCATGCCGCCAGAAATGAGGGAGAAAATGCCATTTACAAAGCTCTGCCCATCATCGATTGGTTTCAGAATTACCGTTTTGAAAAAGAGTCTGACTGGCTTGGACCTATTAAAATGTCGGTGACTCAGGTGAACTCCGGAACTCAGCATAATGTAGTGCCGGATCTTTGCCAGTTTGTGGTAGATGTTCGGACTACGGATGTCATGAGCAATCAGGAGGTACTGGAGTTTATTCAGCAGTCGGTTGATTGCGAAGTGGTAGCCAGATCCACCCGACTCAATCCATCGTCTATTCCGGCAGATCATCCAATTGTAAAAGCTGGAGAAAGCCTCGGCATGACCAAATATGGTTCTCCAACATTGTCCGATCAGGCATTAATGCCTTTTCCTAGTCTCAAACTGGGCCCAGGAGATTCGGCAAGATCACACACAGCAGATGAGTATATTTACCTGAAGGAAATTGAGCAGGGAATAGAATTGTATATTGAACTGATAACGAAATTTATGAACGTCACTGCGAGCCTGCCTGTCGGCAGACAGGGACGTGGGACTTAGAATATCTAAGAAATTATGAGATTGCTTCGTTGCAAACTTGTGCTAACGCTCAGTTTGTTTTTCGCAATGACGGTCAGAATTAAAACAAAGTAGACAGAAGTTTTACTTCCCAATTAACGTCACCCTGAACTTGTTTCAGGGTCTAGAGATTCCGAAACAAGTTCGGAATGACGGAAGAACTAAAATAAAATTGAAGACCCAAGTCTAAAGATCGAAGGAACACTTCCGTCTTCTGACTCCCGTCTTCTAACTTCACAACATGAAACTCTGGAAAAAAGACATAGAAAGCTCGGCCAAAGTTGAGCAGTTTACAGTAGGTAGAGACCTTGAATTCGACATATTCCTGGCACCATTTGACGTGCAGGGATCGCTGGCGCATACGGCCATGCTGGAGTCTATCGGCCTGCTAACAGCTGAAGAAAAAGAAGCCATTCATACCGAACTCAAAGCCATTTATAGAACCATGGAAAATGGCGAGTTTGAGATGATGGATGATGTGGAAGACATTCATTCTCAAATTGAGTTTATGCTCACCGAAAAGCTGGGGGATGTCGGAAAGAAAATCCATAGTGGCCGTTCCAGAAACGACCAGGTTTTAGTGGATCTGAAGCTTTTCATGCGTTCGGAGGTCAAAGAAATTGTGGAAGGCACAAAGGCGCTTTTCGATAGAATGACTGCTTTGAGCGAAGAATACAAATCGGTACTTATTCCGGGTTACACACACATGCAGGTGGCCATGCCCAGCTCATTCGGACTATGGTTTGGAGCTTATGCCGAAGGTTTGGTCGATGATCTGAACGCACTTCATTCGGCCTACCAGATGGTAAACAAAAACCCATTGGGCTCAGGAGCAGGCTTCGGTTCATCCTTCCCTTTGAATCGCCAAATGACTACCGATCTTTTGGGTTTTGAAGCCATGCACCATAATGTGGTTTACGCGATGATGTCGCGCGGAAAGGCAGAAAAGCAATTAGCCAGTGGAATGGCGTCCATTGCCGCCACTCTGGGCAAGTTTTCTATGGATGTTTGCCTCTACATGGGGCAGGACTTTGGATTCCTTACATTCCCCGATGAACTCACTACAGGTTCCAGCATAATGCCACACAAAAAGAATCCGGATGTCTTCGAGCTGATTCGTGGCAAGTGCAATCGTATTGTGGCCCTGCCGAATGACATTGCCATGCTCACGGCTAACCTTCCTGTGGGTTACCACCGTGAAATGCAGTTGTTAAAAGAACTGTTATTTCCTGCTCTGGAAGACTTAAAAGCTTGTTTGGAAATGGCTGAATACATGCTTCAGCATATCAAAATCAAGAATGATTTGATCGATCAGGACAAGTATAATTACCTCTTTACAGTGGAGGAAGTGAACCGTTTGGTGCTTTCAGGAGTGCCCTTCCGCGAAGCTTACATTCAGGTAGGGAAAGGCGTAAATGCTGGAGAATTCAAAGCCGACAGAAAAGTGAATCACAATCACGAGGGCAGCATAGGCAACCTAATGACCGATGCCATTCGCGCTTCAATGGAAAAACAATTGAACTCCTTCAACTTTGAACATTGGGAAAAGAGGATTGAAAAGCTTGTGAAGTAATTTTTGAATTATTATTCTAGTCTTTTAAAAACAAACACAATGACTAGGATTAGCTTGATTCTTTCTACCCTTTTAATGTCTTTCTACATAACCGCTCAAGACCGAATTGTGCGTGTAGATGGCACTTTCTACCCTAAAAGTCAGGAGTATGTTTTTGAAGCAAAAAACTTGAGCACCACTTATTATACAGTGGTAGTTAAGTTCAACAGACTGTATAATCTGAGGTCGAGTACCTCACTTCCTTTTATAAAGGCAGTCCCTCCCGGAAACACCAAACTTTTTGAGCTCTCTAAGGATGGGTATGGCGATCCGGACTATAGTTATAGCGTAGTGTACTGGAAGGGAACGGCCAACCCTAAGATTGAGGACGTGCTATATGCTTTGCCTGTATCGTCCGGAATTGAGGTAGGTGTTAAACCCCTTCAACATTTGGCTAAAACATTTCAACAGGAAACTCCCGAAAACTTCTATGCTATTGGTTTTAGTCTTGTTGATGGTGACACCATCCGGGCTGCACGCAAAGGGGTCGTTGAAGAAATACAAGCAGACAATCAAACCGACAATCTAAACTACACTTTTACCACTGAGAGAAATTATATTCGGGTAAGGCATGAAGATGGAACCGTGGCCCGGTACACCAACTTTAAAAACAATTCAGCCCTGATTGAAGTGGGTGAAGAGTTGCTTCCCGGAGACCCTATGGCCATAGCCACTCAAACTTCCAATACCGGTGAGGCACTACTTATGTTTCGTGTTACCTATCTAATCGTAGACCCTAAGATGAGCAGTGATTACAAAGAGTGGAGCTCTATTGGTTATGTAACTCCCAAATTTATTACTGAAAATCATGAGGGTGAGCTGAAACCTAATAAGCTATACAAGGCCAGGCTAACAGACGACATCATTACCCAGGAAATGAGCAAACGTGAACGTAAAAAATACTTATCTGGAAAAAGATAGCTCAGGTGGATTGTTTAGATCTAAACCAGCCATATTTAACAGACAGCTTGTATAGTAATGCAAAGATAAACCCAACCAAGCTGTGTGCCATCAGGTAAAAAATTATACGGAAGAGCAGGTCTAATCCGTAAGGATCTGCCCCATCAAAAACTGGCTGTATGAAGAGAAAATAAACCAGAGCCAAAGTACTAATCGTAACATTGATCCAAAAGAAATACCAAAACCTTTTCCACTTACTTAACCAATAGATGCTAAGCGTCCACATAACGAATGGAACTTGTACTATTAGGTATATCCAAGTGGATTCACTCATATTAACTCCAGTCCAAAGACAGCTACTGCATATAGTGCCGCAATGACCAATGCCAACTGGCTGGTTTTTCGGGTGTGCGGCTTAATCCCCAGTGTTCTGATAATCTTCACATTAATGGACATGGAGATTAACACAAGGGCTAACGAAACCCCGAAAAGTGCCTGGGGATTGTTGAGCTCAAACCAGGCCTGATCATAACCAACCTCCAAAATCAGAGAGATCATTACCAGAACAAGCGAGATGGTCTGAAGGGATTTGTGTTTCATAAATGAGCCTTTTTTAAAAGTCGTCACCCTGAACTTGATTCAGGGTCTTCAATTCGTTAGCGACCAAGATAGATTCTGAAATAAATTCAGAATGACCGATTTCTTAGATCAACACACAAACAGTAGCTAAGGTAGCCAGAAGTCGAATACTATTTCATTCATGCACTTAAAATGTCCTTTAGGGCATTTCTTGTAACCAATCTTGGAGCAGGGCCTGCAGCCTAACCCTTTCTTTTCAAGTATGGTAAACTTGGTTCGGTAAGGATACATGCCAAACTCCGGAATGGTATTACCCCAGATAGAAAATACGTTCTTCTTGAGTGCAGCTGCAATATGCATCATCCCCGTATCATGAGTAAAGACATACGTTGCCTTCTTCAGAATCGAGGCGCTTTGATTGATAGAGAACTTGCCACAGCCATTGTATATAAGAGCCTTTTTACCCAATTCACTGAGCGGCTTTTTAAAGTCTTCGGTTTCATGCGCTCTATCGAAAAACCCGGCAATTTGCTCTCCGTTTTCAGCATCTTCTTTGCCTCCCAGCAGCACAATGGGTTTATTGATTTTATCGCAAAGCTCAATCATTCGGTTCAGCGGAAGCTTCTTGGTTTCGTGATTGCCACCAATGGCAAAAGCCACAAACTCTTTTTGGTGAGTTTCGGGAAGCCAGTCTTTCTCCACCTCATCTTTTTCGGGAATGAAGTAATCCAAACCGAGAGCATCATTTTTCACGCCAAGCGGCCGGGCAGCTTCCAAATACCGATCTACAATGTGTACATTGGGTAACTTGTCTACTTTGAGGTTGACTATGAGCCACTTTTCCCAATTGAGTTTTGGGAAAGCTGCCGATTCTGCTTGTAGGGCAGCCTTAATTCTCCTGGTTCGAAGGTTGTTGTGAAGGTCTACCACAAAGTCGAACTTTTCGGCTTTAAGCTCACGAATCAGGCCCTTCAAATCGCCTTCCAATAAATGAAACTTATCGATGTATGGGTTGGCTTCCAGCACCGGATAAAAGTGCTTTTTTGTGGCATAGTGCACCTCCACATCGTCCATTTGAGTTTTTATAACCCTAATTACCGGGGTCGTAAGTACTATATCTCCAATGGATGAAAAACGAATGATTAATACCTTCTTAGGCATTGGCTACTTGTTCTTTCTTTTCTGAGAAATGCTTTTCTATGGCATCTCTGCTCATGGCATTCAAGGTCATTTCGGCTGTGAGCCCCCCTTTTCTCCCAATAAGCAAGCCGTATTGCATATGATGATACCCTTCCATAGCATGCGCATCGGGGTTTATAGCGAGTTTCACCCCCTGCTCCAACGCGTAGTTTACCCATCTCCAATCCAAATCGAGCCTCCACGGATTGGCATTAATCTCAATCACCACGTTATGTTTGGCGCAATGGTCTATTACTGCCTTATGGTCTATAGGGTATCCGGCCCTTCTGAGCAGCAAACGCCCTGTTGGATGACCTAGTATCGTGGTGTACGGATTTTCAATAGCTCGCAAAAGGCGTTGTGTAGCCCTCTGCTTGTTCATGTTTAGAACGGAATGGACAGAGGCCACAATAAAGTCGAAACTAGCCAGCACATTATCGGCATAGTCCAGGCTCCCATCGTTAAGAATATCCGACTCTATCCCCTTGAATATTTTAAAGGGAGCTAGTTCTTTGTTCAGCTCATCTATCTCCTGGTGCTGTAGCGCCACCCGCTCTTCATTAAGTCCATTGGCATAGAAGGCAGACTTACTATGGTCGCAAATGCCCAAATACTCGTAACCCAACTCTTTGCAATACTCAGCCATTTGTCGGAGTGAATGTTTACCATCGCTATAAGTAGAGTGGTTGTGCAGAATCCCCTTCAGGTCTTCCATTACAACCAAGCGAGGTAGTGAGTTGCTTTTGGCCCGTTCTATTTCGAATGTTCCTTCGCGCAGCTCAGGGGCCACATAGGCCATGTTTAGGGCTTCGTAAATTTTTTCTTCAGAATCGAAGTTCCCGTTGTAGGCCATATCGCGAAGACTCATATCGTTGGCAACAGGAATACTAATGTGTCGCTGGCTGCCAGTCTTTAGCAATTGTTCGCGCACGAAATGAGCCGGATCACAGAGCATAAGCTCAACAGGTATGCGGTGCTTTTTAAAGGTTCCTCTCCAAACAAGCGGACCACTTTCTTCTACTAACTGCTCAAAAGGCTCCAGAGCACCAAGCTCTTCCTCAAGAGCATTGAAGTCTGAAGAAGCGACTAAAATTTCCAGGCTTTCAGCCACCTCTAGCTTGCGCCTGAGCCCTCCGGTAATGGTAGCCTTCTCAACATTTTTCATACCATTAAGGTGTTCCACCAATTCATTGGCTATCACTTCTGCATCAGCGTAGTGCAGTTTGTTGGCATTGGCTTCTTTAAATTCCAATGCCTCAATAATGGTTTGATGCGTTTTTTCGCCAAAGCCTTTGAGTTTAGCCACCAAGCCCGAATTGGCCGCCTCCTTTAGTTCATGGCCACTTTCAATCCCCAGTTCTTTCCATAGCACTTTGATTTTTTTAGGACCAATGCCCTTCATATCCAGCAGTTCCACTATGCCTTCGGGAGTTGCTTCCAGTAAGTTTTGCAGTGCCTCTGATGTTCCTGTTTGAGCTAGTTCCTGAATGGTGGCCGCAATACCTTTGCCCACCCCTTGCAACGATTCAAGTTCGGCAAGACTCATGGCCGCAAGGTTCACATCCATTTTGTCTAATTGGAAGATGGCGTTCTGATAACCCCTTATTTTAAAAGTGTTTTCATCGTGCAGCTCCATAAGTGAAGCCAGCAGCTTGAGTTGTTTAAGAATTGTTGAGTTATCCAATTGACTTGATTTGTTAATGAGCGATGATAATACTTGCTTTTTTAGGCCGGAAAGACTAACTACTGTCTGTCAGCACGCAAAGTTAAAAATAACTGATTATGAACTATTGGTTGATAAAATCTGAGCCAAATACCTATTCTTACGATGATCTTGTTCAAAAAGGCCAAGACCATTGGGATGGTGTGAGAAACTACCAAGCCAGAAATAACCTAAAGGCCATGAAACCCGGAGACCTTGCTTTGTTCTACCACAGTGTGAACGAAAAAGCCGTGGTGGGCATAGCAGAGTGTGTAAGTGAGCACTACCCCGACCCCACAACGGATGACGACCGTTGGGTGGTGGTTGACTTTGTGCCTAAACAGAAGCTTAAAAAACCGGTTTTTTTAGAAGACATTAAACGAGAGTCGTTGTTATCGGAAATGGTGCTGGTCAAAAACTCGCGGCTTTCGGTCCAACCGGTTAAAAAAGAAGAGTTTGATCAAATTCTTAAGATGGCTCAGGAATGACACGTTTGCAAAGCATACTTTTTCTAATTCTTTGGGTGCCTGGCCTGGCTTTGGCTCAGGTTCAACATCTGGGAAGGTATGAGTTGGAACACAACTGGGACAATATAGATTACGTGGTCATTTCTCAAGAAGAAAACGGGGTTCTTATTGTTCAGCCGCAACTAAAAGGAAACAATAAACAATATCCGGTGGTTTTCCACCACCTGGATAAGCAATTGAATTTTTTGTGGGCAGATTCGTTAACAGTAGACCGGCAGCTTCACCTCAAAGGCTATCATTATGTGGGAGACAAAACCCTTTTACTCTTTCAAAATACCCAACTGAACCGCCTCATCAAGCTGGTTTCAGTAGACCTTAAGCAACGCGAATTACAAGAATTTGAACCTAAAACTATTGTTGATCTGGACATTCAGGAGTTTGAGGTTATTCAAGATCATGCGGTAATTGGTGGTTATATTGAGTCCAGGCCTGCCGTATTTGCTTACGACCTTAACACCAACAAGGTAAAAACCCTGCCCAATGTGTTTCAAAATAACTCCGAACTGCTGGAGGTAAAAGTAAATGCTGACAGTGTGACGTTCAACGTGCTTTCCTCCAAGCAAAACCTTCAGAAAGACCGCACCATAGTGGTAAATACCTACGATTACAATGGCAATGCCATTAGAGGCTATGAGTTACAAACCGCAAAGGATCACCAACTCCTTTCGGCTGTTTCATCTTCTATTATAGACAAAGAGCAACTGGTAGTGGGACTCTACAGCGTAAAAACCGGCACCTTCCCCAGCGGCTTCTATGTAAACCATGTAGACCGGACAGGCCGGCAAACTATGCGCTATTACAATTTTGGTGAATTCAATAGCTTTCTGGACCATAATGGCGAACGCAGGGCCGAAAAGCTAAAAGACAAAGCCATTACAGCCAAAAAAAGAGGCAGAGAATGGCGCTATAAAATTGACGGGTTGTTTACCGAAATGGAAGAAAGCCGTGAGGCTCTCATAATTATGGGAGAGTTTTTCAAGCCCTGGAACATGAGCACACAAAATTACATGCGCTATCGGCAGGTAACCAGTCCGCTGATTGCTCCAACCGACCCTTTTTACAATCCATACGATGCCTGGACACGCTCCAATTTCAGAAGTGCCAGCCAACCCAATGAATTTGATTTTACCCATGCCTTTGCCTTTGCTATTAATCACAAAGGCGAGCTGTTGTGGGATCACAGTATGGATATTGATGAAGAGCTAAAAGGCACCCTTAGAACCTTTGGAGCCTTTCAGTGGTCGGGAGCCGATGCTTACTACGCCTACTACCTCGATGAGGAACTAGTGGCCAGACATCTGAATGGCAACGAAAAAGAACGGATGGTACAAAAATTGAGGCTGATGGACGATGAAGATCAGCTACGCTACGAAAAAGAAGAATTTCAGGGAATAGTAGGTTGGTTCGGCAATCGCTTTCTGGTTTATGGAGTTCAGAACGTAAAGAACCCGGAAGGTGATGGCAACCGCAAGGTATTCTTTGTAAACGCAGTAGCCATAGAGCACTAACCGTTCAACCCAAACTGTATGACACACCGATTAATCCTAATGGCAGGCCTCATCCTTACGGCCTTATTTCCTCTCTCGGCACAAACCAATGCTGTCGAAATTGTTGCCGATCCTACCTCCGTAAGTTTTGAAACCGTGAGCATGGGTGAAAAGGGCTTTGCGATACTCGAAAAACACATGCTCGAAAAGTCTAGAAGCTACCACCTGAAAGTACATTTTTACAACCCACAATTGGTCTTGCAACAAACGGTTATTCTTCCTTTAGATGTACGGACTAATATACTGCGAACAGACTTCAACAATGGTCAACTCTACCTACTTACCCAGAAAACAATACTGAGAAATGAGTTGAGCATTATTAAGTTCAACGAAAAGTATGAGTTCACCGAAATAAAAGTTCCGCTATTCGAATCTAAAGAAGTATGGTTTTTTGAAGTAGTTAATAACAAGGCCCTCTTTGCCGGCTTGTTCGATGCCCGTTCTACCGCCTTTCTTCTGGATATGACCAACGGCACCATTCAAACACTTCAAGGTCTGTACAGTCAAACAAGCAATCTCGTCCAGTGTACCTTTGATGAAAAGTGGGAAGTGGTTTCAATAATCACGAGCCATTACAACACTAACAAAGACCTTGGCTTCGAACTTAAAAACTACGATTCTCAGGGCAGGCTGGTGAGACAACATGTATTCAACCCACTGCCCGGTTATCAGTTGCATGTAAGTAGCGTGTCAGACTTTGCCGGGGGAAGGCAACTAATTGCGGGCTTTTATACCTTACCCAAGTCTCAGGGCTACAGCGGCATTTTTCACGTGATGCTCGATCAGGAAAGCAAAAAAGACATTGTGCTTACCCCTTTTTTTGAAATAGAAGGTTTTTTCTCTCATTTGGGAGAAAAAAGAGCCAATAAGGTAGTGAGCAAAGCCAAAGAAAAAGTGGCCAAAAAGGGGAAATGGTCTACCGAAACAGAGGCCACCCTTTTTCCCATTCAAACAGACGGAAACCATTTTTTTCTGAGCATGACATTTTATAGGTCTTTGCAGAGAAACAGAAATTCCTCCGTCATTACCCTTCTTGAGAACCAGTCTACAAGGTACCTGGCCTTACGCTTTACGTTGAACATTAGTCATCACATGTTGGCCGTGGTCAATCAAAAGGGCGAACTGGCCGAAACGCTGCACATAGATGGCCAATACACCCAGCAGACCAGCTTTAACAATTTCGTTCAGTCTACTTTTCAGGGTCAAACGGGTCTTATTGCCCGCAACGAAAAAGAACTTTATGGGGGAGTAATAAAGCCACAAAATAAAAGCCCATTCGCTCAGAGTTTAGAGGCCCATCTGGCCAGCCGGCAGTTTAAAGTGTACAACTCAAAGCTCATTGAGTGGCACCAAAACAAAATCCTTGTAACCCTTTTAGAAGGACAAATGGACAAGGTGGGCAATGTACAGCGCGTGTTCAGAGTTATACCCGTCACGGTGGAATAGCAGGGGTTCGTAAATCAGACTTTCCGCATTAAAAAATTGATCAAACTTCTCTGAGCAATTCCTTTTACTATATTTGTATTCTGAAATGCAAAAGCGGCTTCTTTTAGGTCATCCTCAGTTAGCCATCACCATTGGCCGGCTCTGTCAGCAACTGATAGAAAAACATCAAAATTTCGACAACACTGTTCTTTTAGGGCTCCAGCCTAGAGGTATTTATCTGGCCGAAAGAATTAAGGAGCGCCTGCAGGAGCTCACCAACACCTCCATTCAACTGGGCTATTTGGACGCTACCTTTTACCGGGACGATTTTCGCAGAAGAGACTCTCCTGTAAGAGCCAATGAAACCAAAATTGACTTTCTGATTGAGGAAAAAAAGGTAATTCTTATTGACGATGTTTTCTATACCGGACGCACCGTTAGGGCAGCTCTGGACGCTATGCATGCCTTTGGCCGACCCAAAAAAGTGGAGCTAATGGTTTTGGTTAAAAGAAGATATTCGAGCCACCTGCCCATTTTCCCCGACTACATAGGCAAAGAAGTAAACACTTTGGAGAGCCAAAAAGTACTGGTGGAATGGAAACACCAAAAAGGGGTAGAAGAAGACAATGTTTGGCTAATTAACAAGATAGATTAAATGGAGAAACTGAGCACAAAGCATCTTCTGGGGATAAAAGATCTTACTAGAGAAGATATAGAGCTCATTTTTCAGACGGCTGAGGAATTCAAAGATGTAATCAACAGACCCATCAAGAAAGTGCCGTCTTTGAGAGACATTACCATAGCCAACGTATTTTTTGAAAACTCTACCCGAACCAAACTGTCGTTTGAGCTGGCAGAGAAAAGGCTTTCGGCCGATGTGATTAACTTTTCCAGCAGCAACAGCTCCGTAAAAAAAGGAGAAACCCTGCTCGACACGGTGAACAACATTTTGTCTATGAAAGTAGACATGATAGTAATGCGACATTCGAGCCCCGGAGCACCCCATTTTTTGGCCAAACACATAAAAGCCAACATAGTGAATGCCGGAGACGGCACCCATGAGCACCCTACCCAGGCCCTGCTCGATACCTTCTCTATACGAGAACGACTCGGAGAAGTAGCCGGGAAAAAAGTGGCCATTATTGGCGACATTCTACACTCGCGTGTGGCACTCTCCAACATTTTTGCACTTCAAAAACTTGGTGCCGAAGTAATGGTTTGCGGCCCCATAACCTTACTACCCAAACACATTGCCTCGCTGGGAGTAAAAGTAGAGCTCGATGTAAAAAAAGCCCTGGAATGGTGCGATGTGGCCAATATCTTACGCATTCAGTTGGAACGACAGCACATAAAGTACTTCCCCTCGTTGAGAGAATACTCGCTCTACTATGGTGTCAATAAAAAGCTACTCGACTCCCTGAACAAAGAAATTGTGATAATGCACCCGGGGCCCATAAACCGCGGGGTAGAACTAAACAGTGATGTGGCCGACTCAGAACACGCCATAATTCTGGATCAGGTAGAAAATGGAGTAGCCGTACGCATGGCTGTACTCTATTTATTAGCATCCGTATCGAAATAAGCGGTATATTATACCTGGCTTAGATTAGTTGTACAGCAACCGAAATACCGACCTCTAAGCAACAATAAACCGTCCGGAACCTTTGAAACCAATGAAGAAGTTTTTACGCATTTTAGCCATCAGCGTAGTACTACTCGTGCTGGCATTTTACTTTATAGCCGTTCCCAAGTTTGTCTCGCTCATTACCGACTACGACCGGCACACCTTCGAATATGTAACCGATAATCCGGAGATTCTGGAAAACTACGGTATTGGAGCGAAACGAACACCGGGAGACTATGGATTCGACACCTACCGTGAAATTGACTACAACTCCCTGACAGATGAGGTTGCACTCAACGGATGGTACATGCCCGCAGCCAAAGAAGGCATTACTCAAACACTAATGATTAACCATGGCCGCACCTCCAACAGGCTAAAAACCATGAAGTATCTGGAGCTTGTAAAAGCTCAGGGTCTCGACACGCTCTACAATGTATTCATCCCCGATTTGCGCAACTCCGGCAAGTCGCAAGAAGCCAAGACGGCCCTGGGCTATGAGTTTGCAGAAGACATTGTGGGCAGCATGAAAATGCTCAACGAGAACTACGGGCAAACTGATTTTGTGCTCTGGGGCTTTTCTATGGGAGCTATGGCCAGTGCTGTGGCCATAAACCGACCAGACCTGGTAGAGTTTCAAAAGGAAAATGGGCTCAAGGTTCATAAGCTCATTCTCGACAGCCCCCTGAGCAATATTAAAGAAACAGCTCGCCTGGAAGGACAAAGCATGGGTATTCCCAATTTCATCTTCAATATGGCATGGGGCAGCTTCGATAAAAAAGTAAATGGTTACAGCGATAAAATGAAGCTCTCTTACCTGCTCAACAATACAAAACTCCCCACGCTCATTCTGTATAGCGATGGAGACAAAACAACTCCTGCTTCCATTTTAGAGACCGAAGTAGAAGGGCTTTTTAACGTCTACCCTGTGCTTTTCAAAGACTGTGAGCACGTAAAGCTCTATACGCGCGAAGAGTACAAAGAACGATACACCAGCCGTGTAAATACTTTCTTGAGAAGCAACGATCTTTAGTTCAGAACACGGCTTTTCTTAGATGAGCCGAAGCTTTTTTACAGCGCAATTTTCGATAGCCGTAAAAATCAGTCACCAAACCGGGCCTTACATAAAACTACAGTTTGTAAGCCCAGCGGCTATATGACTCACAGTTAACATATCCTTTATTTCAATGGCATCAGAAGAAAAGCTAAATTTGCCCCAACTATTATAGAAGCAAATGAAGTATTATAATTCAATCATCGAGACCATAGGAAACACGCCTCTTGTTCGGCTCAATTCAGTAAACAAAGGTATTCCGGGTACCATTCTGGTCAAAGTAGAATACTTTAACCCCGGAAACTCTATGAAAGACCGAATGGCTCTTAAAATGATTGAAGATGCAGAAGCGGCCGGTATTTTAAAACCAGGCGGCACCATTATAGAAGGCACATCGGGTAATACCGGCATGGGCTTGGCACTTGGGGCTATAGCCAAAGGCTACAAGTGTATATTTACTCTGGCCGACAAGCAGTCGCAGGAAAAAATAGATATACTGAAAGCCGTAGGTGCCGAAGTAATTGTGTGCCCTACCAATGTAGAGCCGGACGACCCAAGATCGTACTACTCTGTAGCTCGCAAGCTCAACAAAGACATTCCAAATTCTTTCTATCCTAACCAATACGACAACCTGTCGAATACTAAAGCCCATTACGAAACCACAGGGCCAGAGATATGGAGAGATACTGAAGGCAAAATTACCCACTATGCGGCCGGTGTAGGCACCGGAGGCTCCATGTGCGGTACCTCCAAATACCTCAAAGAGCAAAACCCGAAAATTGTTTCAGTGGGTATCGATACTTATGGTTCGGTTTTCAAAAAGTACAAGGAAACCGGTGTATTCGATGAAAAAGAAATTTATCCTTACCTAACCGAAGGTATTGGAGAAGATATACTGCCTAAAAACGTAGACTTCGACCTGATTGACCATTTTGTGAAAGTAACTGACAAAGATGGAGCAATTATGACACGCAGACTTGCGCGCGAAGAGGGACTCTTTTGCGGTTGGTCGTGCGGGTCGGCTGTGGCAGGAGCACTGGAGTATGCCAAAGAAAACCTTACGGAAGACGATGTAATGGTGATTATTCTGCCAGACCATGGCACCCGATACCTCGGCAAAATTTATAACGATAACTGGATGAAAGCCCGTGGTTTTATTGAAGACAGGGCCTTTAGTTCGGCTGCCGATATACTTAGCCGCCAAAACGGTAATGGCAAGCTCACCACAATCGATAAAAATGCTACCGTTGCCGAAGCCATTAAACTTATGACCAGCCTGAGTATTTCTCAGTTACCGGTAAAAGATGGCGAGCAGTTTGTTGGAAGCCTCATTGATAGTAAGCTATTGGCTCAAATGATCGATGACCCTGAGCTTAAAACCAAGCCCGTTTCTGAAATTATGGATGGTCCGTTCCAGTTTGTTTCGGCCGATAATACTTTAGATGTGCTTTCTTCAGTCATAACTAAAGACAACCCGGCCGTGTTGGTGAGAGATGAAAACAACGATGTGCATATTCTTACCCGTCACGACCTGCTAAATGCCATGACTACCAGCTAATCTAAGGGTTGTCTTAAAATAAGGGTGCTCCAAAAGCTTAGTCACTCATGTCTCAACTCTTTCTGTTAAGATGGGTTTGAGGTTAGAGTAACCACGGCCTTTAGAGCACCCTTTTTATTTCTTAACCTGAGTTCGATGTAAGAAAAGAACTTCATGCCGGATAAAACAGGCCTTAAACTCTCAAAAAGGCCTGTTTTATCCGGTATCTCAACAGAGCCTAAATGAGATTGCGGATATTTTCCTTTGCGTATGTAAAGTTTTCAGAGGAAAATTCCGCAATGACGTCCTAAGGGGGGGCATTTTACTACTTCCTTACATCGAACTCAGGTTTCTTAGCAATCCGGATTCAACGCCTATATTCGGGTATTCCGATAGAGCTGTCTTACCTGCCCCAGCACCTGATCGTAGATTCTGTCAATAAAAGCAGCAAATAATTCCTGAGGAGCAGGAGGCGGCACCTCCTTTAGCTTAGTCATTCGCAGCTCCTCCTTGGTTAGTGCACGCTCATCTCCATTAAAAGAAGCCCACTCATACTGCCATATATCTTCGCCACCCAGCTTTCGCTGAATAAGCACCTGATTGCTGTATGCATCTCTGATTTCAAAATTCAGAATGCCGGTTGAAGCAAGGGTTTTACGATAAGTCGTAAAATTGGCCTTTACAGTGCCGTATACATCATGCGAAACACCATCCTTGTCTTTGTACTGGCCTACAATTACGCTGTCGCGCTTTAGTTCTTTAGTCTTAGATTCCACAAGAGTTTGGCCCAGCACAAAATCGTCAAACTCAAGACTAAGAATATGATCGGGACGAATGTCATAGGCTTCCATATCGCCATGCGAGAAAAACTGCACGAAACGATCGCGGCTAAACCCATCCAGAAACTCGAACATCCTATTGGCAAAGTATTCGTTGGTTAGCTCTAGGTTGCGCGAGTGAGTGGGAATAGGTTCAATCAAAACCTTTACCGTGCCCATATTTCTTGCTTCAGTGAGCAAGCTATCAATACCCTGAAGGTTGTTACTAAATCGCAGTGCCCTCTGAAAATGACCAAAGGCCTGGCGACCGGCTTCAATGGTATTGGCTTGCAGGGCCTGGTTGCCCATGTCTACCTGAACCTGGGCAGCCATAACCGCAGCCTCTTGTTGCTCAACCAAATACTCACTCGGATTAACTAAATCAAGACAAGCCGGGCATCGCTGAATGTCATTGTAATACCGATTCAAAAAAGTATACTCATTGTATATGCTCTCGAACCTCAAAGGATCGTTGCTTCTATTTAATTGCTGAATGCGCTTGAGATGAAACTGTGAAGCCATACGATAGCCATCCATCAATACATTCTGGGCTTTTTTGTTAGTCGGATTGGCCTGAAGTCGATTCACCGCCCGGTCAAGAGCAGTGGCATAATCGCCCTTGTCAAAGGCATTTTTTCCAGTAGCACAGCCCCAGATTATAAGGGAAAAAAGTGCTAAAAACAGCGGTTTGTAAAAAGTGTTCATATGCCCTAATGTTTGGTTTGGAATATGGGATGTCGAAAATAATGCCAATTCTATTGGCCTTCTTCATTGAGGCTAATGATTTTTTGTTTCATAAGTTCAAAAGTAGTTTGAGTGAGTTGATCCAAATCGGCCTCTGTAAGGCCTTCCACCGAAATTTCAGGCAAACAATAACAATGTACTACTCCGGGCCTTAATAACAAACTGCCTCGTTTCATCAATCGGCCGGCATTATGAATTACTACAGGAATAATTGGTATCTGAGCCTCGATAGCCAATCGAAATGGACCATACCGAAAGGGCAGCAGGGGTTCATCGGTGTTGTTTCGGGTACCTTCAGGGGCTACTAATACCGAAGTTCCTCCACGCAACAGTTCTTTCAGTTTTGCGCTACTCACTTTTCGGCTTTCGGCACTAGACCTGTCCACCCAAATAGCCAGGCGGTTTACTACCAAGCCAAATACCGGAATTTTGGACAGCTCTTTTTTGCCCAGCGCCACTAAGGTGCTGGGTATGGCAATGGGTATGGCAGGGGCGTCTAAAAACGAGGTGTGGTTAATCACAAAAATGTAAGACTTCTTTCGGTCTACCACCTGTTTGTTGTGTCCAATAAACCAAATGCCTGTGAGCAGGCTAAAGCAATACACCCAAAACCGAATAAAAAAATAGGTAATGAAGTCGAGCCTTCTGGAAATAAGTAAAGGCATAATTATGGGTATGGCCAGAATTAGCATGGGCACCACAAAGGCCACAGCACACCAACCGGTATATAAGTATTGTATAAACTTCTTGATCAAACCCCTGTTGAATTAATCTTTCACTAAGTTAAGATTCAACCGGCACTACGCCAACTAAACTTTTACACTCCCAGAAACCAAAAAAAGCAAGATTTCACTTGCAAAAAATCGGATTTCGAATTAGTCATATATTGCAATTTTTTCTTCTACCAATCAAATCGATTTTTTACCCATCATATTTCATTTTTCACCCTATATGGATTCTAAAGCGGCATAATTCGGTTCCGGTTGTTGGTTAGGAATGTATTTAAACTAACCATAATGCTTAATTTTAAAATCAAAACTATCCTCATTTTTTTACTGCTGAGTAGCAGTTTAATGGGACAGAACCGTACGGTGGAGGGTACGGTTCTTGACGAGCTCGGTATGGGACTACCGGGGGTGAGTGTTTCAGTAAAAGGAACCACCCGTGGTATGATTACCGATGTCAACGGAAAGTTCTCTGTGAGCGTAAGTTCCGAGAACGATGTGCTCGTTTTTCGTTTTCTTGGTTACAAGACCATCGAAGAACTGGTAGGAAACAGGGCAACCATGAATGTCTCTATGGTACCCGATGTAGTTGATGCAGGAGAAGTAGTGGTAGTGGCCTACGGTACTCAGGATACAAAGAGTATCACAGGCTCAGTAACCCAACTTACTGCAGAAAAAATTAAGGAAAGACCCGTAACCAGCCCTATTTCAGCTTTGGGTGGATCGGCTCCGGGTATTCAGGTTACAACATCTACCGGTCAGCCGGGCGATAACCCAGCCATCAGGCTTAGGGGTATTGGTTCGGTAAACGGTAGCAACGATCCGCTTTTTGTAGTGGACGGGGTACCATTTAGCGGCAACATTAACAGGATAAACCCTGACGATATTGAGTCTATCTCTACATTGAAAGATGCAGCCTCCACTTCATTATATGGTGCCAGAGCGGCCAACGGTGTGGTAATTATCACCACTAAAAAAGGAAGAAAAAATCAAGCTCCTTCTTTCTCTTTCTCTACCAAACAAGGGGTTTCAGCAAGAGGTATTCAGGAGTATGAGCGCATTAATCCGCTAGACTTTTACCAGGTATACTGGGAAGCTCTGAGAAACGACAAAATCACTCAGGGCCGTACAGAAGCTCAGGCAGCGCAAGAAGCCACCAATGAATTAATTGGCTTCCTTAATTACAACGCCACCAACGTGGCCAACAATGAAATTATAGGAACTGACGGTAGTATTAACCCTAATGCCAGAATCAGATACTCAGAAAATGACCTGGACTGGTTCGATCCAATTGAGCGTTTGGGTTATCGGCAAGAGTACAACTTCAGCGCTCAGGGAGCGTCAGAACGAGCTGACTACTATGCCTCTTTCGGTTATTTGAACGAAAAAGGGGTGTTTGAAAACTCTGACTTTGAACGCTATACCCTTAGAACTAATGTGAATGTAGATGTGCTGGACTGGCTGAGAGTTGGAATGAACAACTCTGGCGATGTGCGTATGCAAAATACGGTAACCAGTGGTGGTTCCGGGTTTGCCAACGCCTTCTATAACGCCCGTAGAATGGGACCAATATTCCCTGTATATGCCATCGATGATCAGGGCAACTACATTATCGATCCAATGACCGGCTCTCGTGCTTTTGACCGTGGAGATGCTCGTTTTGGTATTCCAAGAAGACCGAACACTACTTCGGGCCGTCATGCACCAGAAGAAATGTTGCTCAACAACAACTACAATGAGAGCCTTTTCTTTAGAACAGTGGCCTTCGCAGAAATTAAGCCAATGGAAGACCTGAGTATTACACTAAACGGAAGTGTTGATATTGGTACCTTCAATGGCCAATTCTATGGCAACCCATTTGTAGGTGACTATATTCCTGTAGGTAGGGCTTCAAGAAGTGCCAACTTCGACATTACCTCAAACTTTAACCAATTGATCAACTACTCCTTCGACTTGAGTGGAAACCACAACTTCGATGTGTTGTTTGGTCATGAAAGCTACAGTGTGAAGAACAACGACTTCAACGCAGCCAAAACCGGCTACATTGTGCTAGATAACCCTGTATTGGATAACTACACCACCATAGTATCGGCCAACTCTCAAATTGACCGCTACAAAACAGAAGGTTATTTCTCCAGAATAAACTACAACCACAATGAGCGTTACTATGCTTCAGTTTCTTTTAGAAGAGACGGTACCTCAAGATTCTCAAGAGATGCCCGTTGGGGTAACTTCTGGTCGGTAGGTGCCAGCTGGAGAATCACTCAGGAAGACTTCATGAATAGTGTGAGCTGGATTGACGAGTTGAAGCTGAGAGCTTCTTATGGTGAGACCGGTAACGACAACGTAGGCGGATTCTATCCTTCTCAAACGCTATACTCTTCAGGAAGAAACAACGCTGCCAACCCTGGCTTCTATAGCTATTCAGTAGGTAACACCGCCCTGGTTTGGGAGAAAAATACCTCTGCAGACGTAGCCATTGATTTTGAAATTCTGGGTAAAGTGAGAGGTACTATTGAGTACTTCAACCGCTATTCAGACAACCTGTTGTTCTCAGTACCAATTCCTCGTGAGTCTGGCTATACCTCTCAGAACAGAAACATAGGTAGAATGGTAAACAAAGGTCTTGAGTTCGATATTAATGTAGACATTATTAAATCTACCAGCGGTTTTGAGTGGAACTTCGGACTGAACGCGACCATGTTCAGCAACGAAATTACAAGACTACCTGAAGACTCTAGAGAAAACGGAATCATTACCGGTACCAAGAAGCTTCTGGAAGGACGCTCTATCTACGATTTCTGGTTGAGAGACTGGTATGGAGTAGATCCTGATACAGGTGAGCCACTTTACGTATACGATCCGGAGTCTGAAGAAGCACCAAACAACGTATTCAAAACAGTAGATGGTGTTCAGTTGACAAACAACCAAAACCATGCCTTGTATACCTACAATGGTTCTTCTATTCCTGATGTGTATGGTGCCTTCACCAACACTGTATCGTTCAAAAACTTTACGCTTTCTGTACTCTTCTCTTATAGTATTGGTGGTAAAATTTACGACTCTAACTACCAAAGCTTAATGAGTACTGACGATGCCAGTGCAGTACACAAAGACATAGCCAAACGTTGGAAACAGCCTGGCGACATTACTGACGTACCTAAGCTCTCCATCAACAACGATGTGAACATTATTGCTACTTCAGACCGCTGGTTGACCGATGCTTCTTACCTGAACCTGAGAAACATAAATCTGGGTTATCAATTCCAACGTTCTACTGTACAAAACCTTGGCCTCAATGGGCTTAGAATGTATGTATCGGCAGAAAACCTGTTCTGGCTAAGTGCAAGAAAAGGGATGAACCCTATGGAAACATTCAATGGTACTCAAAACGTGGGTCTGTACCCTCCATCGCGAGTTATCACACTGGGTGTTAACCTAAACTTCTAAAAAATTAAGACAATGAAATACATTTCAAATATACTTTTGCTCTTGCTCGTATTAGCCGTGGGCTCATGCAGCGAGGACTTTCTGGACACCTTCCCAACAGACCAATTAGGCTCTGACCAGGTGCTTGGTACTATTGAAAACCAGAGAGCAGCACTCGAAGGTATTCACAGACACATGTACGGAGTAGGCGGTTCGCAAGATGAGAGAGCCGGATACGGTAACATGATGATCAATTACGATTTCTTAGGACACGATGTGGTAAATCCACAACGAGGTAGTGGTTGGTTCATCAACGTGCACAAGTGGATTGAGCATAGAGACAACTCCAGCTCTTTGGTAACCCACACCTATGACTACTTCTACTCTATGATTGCCAATGCCAACAACATCATCAATTCAATTGATGCCATTGAAGGCGATGAAAATGAGAAGAAGAACATCAAAGGTCAGGCATATTTTTACCGAGCCTTTGCCCACTTTAACATGGTGCAACTTTATGCTCCAAGATATCGACCCGGTGAAGCTAACAACCAATTAGGTATTGTTATTAACCTGGACGATTTGAACAACCTTGGCGAGCCTAAGGCAAGGTCTACCGTAGACGAAGTGTACGATCAGATTGAAAGCGACCTGAATGCCGCTCTTCAAAACCTGACATCGTCTACCGTAAGCCATACCGATAAGTCGCAAATCAGAGTCAACGTGGTTAATGGTGTTCTGGCCAGAGTAGCCCTTACTAAAGGCGAATGGGCAAATGCCATTACCTATGCTCGCGCAGCAAGACAGGGCTTTACGCTCACTCCTAATTCGGAGTTGACCCAGGGTTTCAATAACGATGGTGCCTCAGGATGGATCTGGGCCAGCCATGTGATTCCTGACCACGGTACTTTCTTCGCATCATTTTTTGCGTACATGTCTTACAACTACAGCTCTACACACATTCGAAACAACCCGAAGTGTATCAATGCCGATTTGTATGACCTGATTCCTTCTACCGATGTAAGAAAAGGCTTTTGGGCGGTTACTCCGGCCGAAAGAGCAGCCATCAATATTCCAAGCAATTTTGCCAAATATGCCTACATGAACACTAAGTTCGAGGCACTACCCAGCGGCACCATTGGCGATGGAGACGTAGTATTGATGCGTGTGGCCGAAATGATTCTTATTGAAGCTGAAGCCAACGCTCATTTGGGCAATGATGTGGCCGCAAGAACCGTGCTTTTCGAATTGGTTTCTGAAAGAGATCCTAATGCCGTACTAAGCACCAACTCCGGTCAGGCTTTGTTGAATGAAATACTCGTTCAGCGTAGAATTGAGCTTTGGGGTGAAGGGTTTAACTTCCTTGATCTTAAACGCTTGAACCTGCCTTTGAACAGACCTCAAAGAGGTAGCTTTAACCTAACCCACGCTGCTATTACCAACGTGGCTCCAGGTGGACCTGAGTGGCAATACTTGTTCCCAATTAGTGCGATTAACATTAACCCACTATTGCAGCAAAACCCATAAGAGGTTAGATGGTCTGAGTACACCGAATTAATTCTTGGGCACTCAGCCTGTCTTCTTAAAATAAAACTGTCTCAAAAACATCCTTTTCACATTTCTGATCCGCAACCGAATGACGGCCTCCAGTTTTTAAGAACCGGGGTTTCTACAGGGGGGAAGGACAAAGTGCAGGGAGTTTTTGAGACAGTTTTTTTATGGCCTGACACTGGACATTGAAGCCTGCCTGTGTACAATTCTGACTAAATCAATCGAGGTTAATTTTAAGGAGTGTTGCCAGGTTCGGACCGTCATTCCTACTTATAATGCTCCGGCATAGGCATACCGTAGAATTTTATCGGAATATTTTTCGCAAATAGTTTTTTAAAGTCGTACGCCTCATTAGTTTTGACCCCGAATTTAATGAAACAGATGGTGGACGGTCATCCACGGCACCATCGTAAGAAATTGGATGAAACCTAACTCTTTGCTTGCAAAACCCTGACCTTGTCAGGGTTTTTTGCATTGCGCCCAAAAGTGTTCAAAAATAAGTATTGATGCCGGCCTAGTTCATGGCACAGTTATCCCTCCGGTTGGTATCTACCAAATGAAAAATCTTCCACCCCTCTTCGGTTTTGCAAAGCTTAAAAGCATTGACCCCGCAGTGAGAAAAAGTATCTCCCAAGTAAAACTTAAAGGGTGTCCAGACGGAGGCCATATCCCCATCGATCAATATCGGGCCAAACTCAATTCGTTCGTCCCACACCTTCTCGTGAGGGGTGCCAATGGCTACTAAAAACCGCTGAAAATCGCTATTGGAGACTACCGTCTTACCCTCCCTGTTTTTTGCCACGCGCTGAAAAATCACATCCTTCATCATTACCGAATGTACTTTGGCCGAATCGCCTTCGCGCATTCCGTCAAACATGGTCAGAATAGTTTTTCTTATTTCAGCAGCATCGTCTTGAGCTTGTAGGGGAGCTGTCACACAGAATAGGACGGCAAAAAGGGCAAATACACATGTTCTGTTCATCTTATACATAACTGATTGTTTAGAAAGGGCCACAAAGAATTGAAATTACAACTTTCTGAGCTGCCCTAAAAAATTCTCTAACCAGCAAAGCTATGCGAAAATGAAAGGGAGTAGTCTTTGAAACTTGCTAATTATCCTCCCCTGCGCACACTACCCCCAGTATTACTACGAACGTCTGTTCTTGGACTACCGGTGTACCTGACAGACCCTCCCGTACCGGCACTAGCTCTCAACCGCCTTTCGGCATTGATTCGTACATCTGCGCCCGTGTTGGCCCGGGCATAAGCACTGTTGCTGGTAAGATCATATGCATAAATAGTGCCCCCGGTAGAGGCCGTAGCTTCCAGCTCGTCTGTAGTACCTTCAATATCTATTCGGCCCGATGTAGTCGCTGAAAGATCTACTTCTTCGGCCTTCGCTACAAGGCGCACATAGCCCGATGTGGAGCTAGTGACGCTCAAACGGCTAACAGAAATTTCAGTTCTAAACTCAGCCTGAGCCCCGGTATTTACTTCTATTTCCTTAAGCTCCTCGGTATAGGTAAGGGTAGCCCTCACCTTGTTGCTTCGATGGTTTCCTCGTGAAAGATGCACATAAAGCTTACCTCCTCTTACCTCGGTAATTACATCTTCGATATCTATTCTCGAAACTTCAATACTAATTGAATTGTCATCCCCTTTTTGGGCCACAAGGTCTATACCCTCAGAGACTCTAATTTCATTAAACGAGCTCAGTTTTCTGGTGTCATTTTCCTGGGCAACCAGCGTAAAAGCCATAGCCAGGCTCAAAAAAGTAATAATGGTTTTCATGTTTTTGGTTTTAGAAACTGTAGGTAGAGACTATCGCTGCGGCTCTTGGGTTGCATGCCCGCGGCATTTAAGGGAGCTTTAATAACACCATTAATGAAAAAAGAGGTTCAAAACCAAAAATGGGCTTAAAAGCAAAAAGCCTCCAACAAAATGTTGAAGGCTTTTCTAAATCTCTCTCTTGTGAATAGGAAATGTGTGTTGGCTTTTGGCCAGTGGTATTAAGCGGCAAATGCCTGAAGGTTCGGAATAGTAATTACCCTTCTGGAGTATTTAATTACGCCTTCCTCTTTAAGTTCATTGATGAGGGTTGTCACGGTCTGCCTCGAAGAGCTTATAATATTGGCAATTTCGCTATGCGTAAGATAGTTTTTTATCACCAGTCCTTCTTCTTCCGGTTTACCTTCTTTATTGGCCCACTCAAACAAGAAAGACTTCAGGCGCGCTTTTACATCTTTAAAAACCAGGTTGGTATAGCGGGTCTCAAGACCTTGCAGTTTTTCGGTCATTTTTCGGGCAAAAGCCAAGGCTAACACCGGATGCTTTTGCATGATGGTTTCAAACTCTTCCAGATGAAAAGAGCAAATTATCACTTCGCTCGAAAGAATCTCGGCAAACTCCTGTGTTTGCTTAAAATTATAGCTGGGTACTTCTCCAAAAAGCTCTCCTCCCAAGACAATAGACTTGATAAGCTCATTACCAAAACCATCGATTTCGCTAATTTTCACCTTTCCGTTAATCAGAAAATACAATCTTCGGGCCTGTTCGTTGGCGAAATAAATAGACTGGCCTTTTTTCATTCGCACAAATCGGGCAATTTCCGAAAGATCATTGATCTGTTCTTTGTTTAGGTCTGAAAACAAATCGAAGTTTTTCAGATACCAATACTTCATTTCCTTTTGCATAATCTAGAGGTTAATTAATAGTTGTAAAATGGCGATGCCAACAATGATGGCACCGAGTACTTTATTGTAGTTTCTCGTAAGTCTCATGTAAATAAATTCTCGTTTTCGGGAGGTAACTTCGGCCACCAATAGCTGCAACAGAAACGCCCCCAGAGCAGCCCCCACCACAAACCCTACCTGTACCACCACATGGGTCGATGTAATGAGTCCATAGCTCTTCAGGTTGGTAATTACCACCAGCCAGAAAGGGAAAAGCTGAGGATTGAGCAGTCCAAAGGTGGCACCCACCAGCAGCTCGTTGCCTTTTGAGGTTTGAATTGAACTTTGTCCTTCTGGTGAATGGCTTTTCTGAAACCACAAATACACCCCAAAAACAAACAGCACAACCACTGTACAGTACTGCAATATTTCTTGCCACTGTTCAAACCTACCGAGCCAACCGGCTCCGGCAACCGCCAAACCGCAATACAGCAGCTCAGGTAGGCTACCCCCAAAACCAAAACGTATGGCCGACTTTTTATCCTTGTGTAGTGCAGTGTGTAGGGTGCCAAAGTTTACTGGCCCCAACTGTACGGAGCCGGCAAAGCTTATAACTGTTGCCAACGCCAGACTACTGAGTGCCTCCAAGAGCATTGCTCAACTTTTGATTAGACATAGCAACCTCTGCTACTCTTTTGCCACCAAAGTGTTTCCTCAGCAACCTTACAAGTTCCGGCAAAGGAGTAACTGGTTGGCCCAACTGACGGTTTTCCTGACTCACCCTAAACATAACGCGCATATGCCGAGCTGTATCTCTGTAGGCTCTCCACAAGTTGAGTGAAGGGTCATATATATGACCTGGCTCGGAAGTAACACCATTCAACTCCAGTATACGAATCTGCTCGCCTTTTTGAAGGGCCTCAACAGAAGCAACTTTCAGGTCGAATCGACCAAAGCAGAAACCTTCAATTGAGGCGGAAATGCGATCAAAAACCTCCACCAACCGGGCATTAATGAGGTGCTGGGCACTTAGAAATTTTGTGCCTTTGCAATGATTTCCAATGGGCTCCAAAAGTATCTTCTCGCCTTCCGGAATAACTTCAGAAAGCCGGGAAAAAAACCGCAAACTCAGGGTTTTCCATTGCAAGTGAGCACGTTCATTGGTCTTAATAAGCTCACTGAGCGTACTCTTTCCATTGCCTTGGACTGTCAGAAACTCTTTCCTGACAATGGAGGTGATGCCACTTTTTCCGCTAATGGGCAACCTATAATACAGTATACCCAACTCAAGAGGATAATCGATAAACTCCTGCACAATGAAAGGTTCACCGGCTTCTTTCAGGTATTGCTGCAGGGCCGAGTCGCTTTCAATCTTTACCACCTGGCTACCGCGTTCACCCACATCGGGCTTAGCTATAACCGGATAATTCAAACCTTCATCAATCAAGCGTTGCTCAACAACTGCCCAGCACTCACTCTGCTTACAGAAAATGGCCCTGGGAAGATACTTCTTATCTATTTTGGCCAGGATTTGCCGTTTCGACTCACCAAACACCCCACCATGTTCAATACCAGGATTGGCGGCCGTAAAGTAGGTGAACGACCTCGCTCTCAACGATAAATAGAGCCAATAGGGCACCAAGGGCAGAAAGAATATCCAATAGGGCCAATACTCATAGTAAAGTAGCCTTACCCAAAAAAGCGGAAGTTTGTTTCTCATTAATTGTAATGAAAGTTAAACATACTGATTTCATTTACGAAGCTTAAGCAACTTCCGGAAAAGAGTCTTACCAAACGATGTCGTTTTGCCGTCTGCAAAACCGTCATTCACTTGACAATCTACGTGCCAACCTGTATTTAACACACATAATACACTGATTTTCAGTAAATTGAAAAATAAAAAGGATTGATTTGTCTTTGATTTTTTCCTGATATATCAGGAATTACATGAAATATCAGGAATAAAATAGTCAAAAAAAATTCTGGCTTAATTGATATCTTGGCTGTGTTTTTGAAGAGAGAAGGTCTATAACATTTTTATACTCACGAAATATCAGGAAAACAATGAACAAATTTATTCTGGTCTGTTGCCTGTTAGGCACAGCATTTTTTAGCGTCTATGCTCAAGACGATTCGCGCCAATCGTCTCCGCAAATGGTCATAATCTATTTGGAGGATAAATCGGAAATCAATGGTGAACTCATTTCTGAAAATGATGCAAGTATCGTCATCCGTAGCGAAAGCCTGGGGTTGCTAACCTTTCAGAAAAACGAAATAAGGCGAATCATTCGGCTAGACCCGAAAGGGAGAATTCCAAACCCAAACCCTACCCGATATTTTATAGGACAATCGGCCTATACTCTACCTAAAGGCGAGGGTTACTACCAAAACATTTATGGTGTTTTTAACTTAGTGAGCTACGGTGTTACCGATAGGCTAAGCCTTACGGGTGGTCTTGAGTTAATCAGCACCTTTAGTGGTAATCCTCTGCTTTTTGCCAATGCCAAATACGGAGTTCCCGTGGCCCCTAAACTCAATGTAGCGGCCTCGGTAAGTTATCTTACCATTGCATCTTCAATAGCTGATGTGAGCCTTGGTACTATAAACGGCCTGGTGACTTACGGAACACACGAACATCAGCTTACCATAGGTACCGGTTATGCCTTTGCCCAGGGAGAAATTGACAATAGCGGAGTAATCACTGTTGCAGGAATTACGCGCCTCACAGGTCGCCTGGCACTTATTACTGAGAATTACCTATTGCCGGGTGAGTCATCGGTAATCTCTGGCGGATTGCGTTACATTGCCAAAAAAGTGACCGTAGACCTCCTCTATTTTGAGGGTGGTTTTCCGGCCATCGATATTGTACTCAAATTGTAAATGGCAACAGCTTCGGTAAAGGCTTTCGCATAGTACGGCAAGGGTTGCAGAAATTGCAATCCTTGCTTTTTTTGAAGTGGACAAGCAATTGGCTTTCAGAACGGTACGCTTAATCGAGCCCTCTTTTTATTCCAAGCTTCTTCATGCGGCTTTCAAGAGTAGTTGGCTTCATTCCCAAAATTTTGGCGGCCCCTTTTTCTCCACTCACACGCCAGGCTGTTTTTTGCAAAACTTCCAGAATGTACTTGCGCTCAAAAGCTTCCAACGTATCGAACTCTTCTTTGTGGGTAGCGTGGGCACGCTTAGGAATCCAATCGCCTAACTCTAATTGGTGGCCGGGAGAAAGAATGACAGCCCGCTCAATTACATTTTCCAACTCGCGAATGTTGCCGGGCCAATCGTAGGCCTGTAAGGCATTGAGGTAGCGCTTGGGTATTTTATTGATTCGTTTACCCAGTTTGCCGGCAAATTTATGGGTAAAGTATTTTACCAGGAGTGCAATATCTTCTTTCCGTTCACGAAGTGGGAGGCTATGTACCGGAAACACGTTGAGCCTGTAAAACAAATCGGCACGGAAGTGACCGTCCTCCACTTCCTTATCCAACTGTCGGTTGGTAGCCGCAATTACCCGCACGTCTACTTTTATGGTTTCCGTACTTCCCAACCGCTCAAACTCACCTTCTTGTAAGGCTCTAAGCAATTTAGATTGGAGCTCAAGCGGCAATTCTCCAATTTCATCCAAAAACAAGGTGCCTTCGTGAGCCAACTCAAAACGGCCAATTTTGCGGTTAATAGCTCCCGTAAAAGCTCCTTTTTCATGACCAAACAGTTCGCTTTCGATAAGATTGGCGGGCAATGCTGCACAGTTTACCTTTACCAGGGGGCGGTTCCTGCGTTTGCTTATGTTGTGGATGGCTCGTGCCAGCAGTTCTTTACCGGTGCCTGATTCACCCAAAATAAGTACTGTAGCGTCAGTTACGGCCACCTGTTCACAAGTCGTTAGGATGGCTTTAAAGCGATCGCTTTGAGTAATTATTTCTTCAAAATTATACTCTCCCTGTATCTCCTCTTGCAAGTAAACATTCTCAGCCTCCAATCGGTCCTTGAGATTCTTCACCTCTTG
Organism: Roseivirga thermotolerans; assembly: GCF_014653175.1. Lineage (GTDB taxonomy): Bacteria > Bacteroidota > Bacteroidia > Cytophagales > Cyclobacteriaceae > Roseivirga > Roseivirga thermotolerans. The sequence continues at coordinate 1,078,911 of NZ_BNAG01000001.1, read as the reverse complement.
CATGGCCAATACAAGCCTGTTGTTATAAACATTTCGCTCTATTTCTGCAGCAGCCCTGTCGGAGAATATCTTGAGTATTTCCTGTTCCTCATTGCTCAAAAGGAGCGGTTTATTGTTAAAAAGAGCAATGTGTCCAATAACCTCTCGCTCACGGTTAATAATAGGAACTCCAAAGTAGCCCTCAACCCCTGTATCGCGAATGTACTTTCTATAGGTACCCCGCTCAATAAGCAACGGTTCTTTGCTTTCCATAATTACACCGCAAGGTGTTCCTTCGGTATTATATTCTACATTCTCTCGAAATTCATTCTCCTTAAAGTAGGCCAGGGTTCTCAGTCTCGATTTGCTGGAGTCGGTACATTCCGTAACTACTACCATATGCACATTGAGAGCCATAGACACCCGCTCAACCAGTGTCTTAAAAAAATCGGTACCTAAGGTTGCGGCTGTAGCCTCAGAAAGCGACTTCATCAATCGCTCATGCCTTTTACGCTGCGATATATCTACTATAAAACTTACGTTATACGCGTGTCCTTCAAACTCAATGTGGTTTACGAATATCTCTACCGGAAACTCCGAGCCGTCTTTGCGCAAATGGCTCGACTCAAACCTCAGGCTTTGAACTTGTTTTGACCTGGCCCAGGTGATGGCATATTTTTTCCGGTCGAAATTGGGGTTAATTTCAAAAATGGTCAGGCGGTTGAATTCTTCAGAGCTGTAGCCGTATTGCTCCAGTGCTGTTTTATTGGCAAAGTGAATACAACCCTGCTCGTCCATCCATAGAATAGCCGCCAAGGCTCTTTCTACTGTAAAACGAGCTAGCTGCGGATGATCTGCTATGGTTTTATTCAAAGACATCTCACGATATATCGTGAGTAATTTAGGCAAAGTTTCCCTTTAGAAGGTAAAATGTCGGCCAAATGATCTTTCGTGTCAGCCGCTATAGACAAAGACACCGTACATAAACCACAAGAAACAGGACAAATGAATCGGTTATTATTTACAGCTACATTATTGAGCTTTACATTGGGCTTAAGTGCCCAAACCCTTCCTTATGCAAAAAAGCATTATAACCTTACCCGGGGAGTAGCCATAGCAGGTTATGATCCGGTGAGCTATTTCGACCAAAAGCCCCAAAAGGGCAGCCCTGCCATTAGCTATAATCATTCCGGGGTAATCTATTATTTTGTTTCCGAGGCCAATAAAGCCGCTTTTGCAAAGAATCCGGCCCTTTATGAACCACAGTATGGGGGGTATTGTGCCTATGCGATTGCCGATGGCGATAAGGTAAAAGTAGACCCACTAACTTATAAAATCATAGACCGTAAGCTTTATCTCTTTTACAATTTCAGAGGCACCAACACCCTTGAGCTTTGGAACAAAAACGAGAAAAGCCTACTCAGCAATGCTCAAAAGCGGTGGTCTGAGATAATTCGCAAATAGCTACACGTACGGTTCTGCCATATTTCAATTAAAAGGCTATATTTAATTAACACTTTTTTCAATGGAACTTCAGAGAGTATCTAAAGAAATCTTATCCCAGCTTATCGACATTACCAGGCAGCTTAAACCAACCGATTTCGCCCAACCACTGAGCATATTATCGGGAAATACCGTAGGCAAGCATATTCGACACATTGTAGAGTTTTTCGACCTTATGCTGGCCGGAAGAAACGGAGGAATTGTAAATTATGATAAGCGCGATCATAACAAAATGCTGGAAACCGATCCCGACCTGGCCATTACAAAGATGCAGTCTTTGCAAAAGGCCATTAGTGAAATAAAGAACGACTTTTCGCTCTCACTAAAAGTTAACTACCACGAGAATGAACAATATGAGCAAACCCTGAACAGCTCGTATTACAGAGAACTCCAATACAATATTGAGCATGCCATACACCACATGGCCATTGTGAAAATAGCCTTGCAACATAGCTTTAAGGCCGTTGAACTTCCTGCTCATTTTGGTGTTGCTTATTCCACGGTACGTTATCAAAAAGAGCTTACATGTGCACAGTAACCTTCTTGCCAAAAGCAAAAGGCAACTTTATTCTTACATCCAACCGAGACGAAGATCCTCAAAGAGCCAGTTTTGAGCTCAGCCGGCAAACCATTGGTGGCCGGCCCGTTCATTTTCCTAAAGACCCAAAAGCCGGGGGCACTTGGCTGGCTACCGATAAAAAGCGATTTACCTTATGCCTGCTCAACGGAGGCTTCGAAAAACACCACCACAAGCCCCCATACCGTTTGAGCCGAGGACTCATGGTGCTGGAGTTTTTTAACCAAAACAGTGTTATTGAATTTATTGAGCATTTCGAGTTTAAAGGAATTGAGCCATTCACCCTGGTAATTGTAGAGCACCAAAAAGCCCTTCAGCTGCATCAGTTGGTATGGGATGAAAACAAGCTTCATCACAATGTACTACAAGCCAACCAGCCACACATTTGGTCGTCTTCAACCTTATATCCTGAAGACGTGCGCGAAGAACGCAGGCAGTGGTTTATGCAATGGCTAGAAAGGCAAAGGGAAAAAGAATATGACCAAAAACAGGTGTTACACTTCCATAAATTCGGAGGAAAAGGAGATGCCTGGAACAACTTTGTAATGAACCGGGAGAATAAAGTAAAAACAGTGAGTGTAACATCTGCGGAAAAGGCTGACGGGCACTTTGAGCTTGTTCACGAAAGCCTGGTTTAAACCGATAACATAAAAAAAGCCTCTCTGAAAAATCAGAAAGGCTTTAGTGCGCACGAGAGGAGTCGAACCTCCACGCAACTTAATGCACCACCCCCTCAAGATGGCGTGTCTACCAATTCCACCACGTGCGCGATTGAATGGTGGGCAAAAGTAAATAAGAATTCAACTATTTCAAACAATTAACCGTAGCCATTGGCACTTTCTCTTTTGTGAGATCAAAGCTAGTTTTCTACTTTTAGTCGTAGATTCAACAAAATGGATAAGCAAAATCAAAACAAGCTATTAGGCCTTATCTTCATTGTCATAGGCATAGTGGCCGTGCTCACCAATTTCGATGTGCTTCCCTGGTCGGTCAGGCATTACCTCTTTCAGTGGGAAAACATTCTTATTCTTATTGGTCTGTTTCTACTTGTAACCGATCAAAACAGAAAAGCCGGAACAGTTCTGCTAATTGTAGGCCTTATTTTGGTAATTGATGACTGGTTGCGCATTCACATTTCTATTTGGGACCTTTGGCCCCTCATATTGGTTTTTGCCGGAATTCACATTATCAGACGAACCGTACCGGCACCCCACACTACTCCTCAAGATACTTCGGCCGCACCTCCTGAAAACCTTATTGAAGACATGGCTATTTTTGGAGGAGGAGACCGGGTTGTTAAAACCAAAGACTTTAAGGGAGGTTCGCTCACTGCCGTATTTGGAGGGTCCAACATAGACCTTACCACCAGCAGTATGCAACAACCGGTTGCTACTTTAAATATCTTCTACCTTTTTGGAGGCTCCAAAATTCGGGTGCCCAAAGATTGGGACGTAGACCTGCGTGTAACCAATATTTTTGGAGGCATGCCAGACAAGCGAATCATTTCCGGCCACAGCCACTCTACCGGTAATACGCTGGTCATAAAAGGACTTGTTATTTTTGGAGGGGCTGAAATATCGAACTAACCAATAGGCACTAATAATCAATTGGTTATAGCCAAAAAGTGACTAGTGGCAAGGCGCATTTGGGTGCATTTTTTTAAATTCCTGAATGAAAAAGCTTTTCCTCTCGCTAGCCCTTCTCTTGCTGGGCATGTTACCCACATCTTGCCAAAACGCTCCGGAGGCCGACTTTGCCTTCACCAACGTGAACATTGTTGATGTTGAAGGCGGACAAATACTCGCCAACCAAACCGTATTTATAAAAGACGGCAAGATTAGTCTTATTGTGCCAAGCAATGAAGCACGCCTGGCCAATACACAAACCGTGCGCCCGGGAGAGGGAGGATACCTTATGCCCGGCCTTGCCGAAATGCACGCACACATTCCCGGCAACCAAAATATGCGCCTGCTAGAAGAAACGCTCTTTCTATACCTCTCTAATGGAATCACGACTATTAGAGGCATGCTAGGTCAACCATATCATTTAGAGTTGAAGGAAAAAGTAGCTACCGGAGAAATCCTTGGCCCCAGAATTTACACTTCGGGCCCAAGCCTCAACGGCAACTCTGTAACCTCAGTGCAGCAAGCCGAACAAATGGTGAGAGATCAGAAAAAAGCCGGTTATGACTTCATGAAACTACACCCCGGACTAACCTTAGAGAATTTCAATGCCATTGTAAAAACAGCCAAAGAGGTAAACATGCCCTTTGCCGGTCATGTGAGTATTGATGTGGGCATAAGAAATACCCTGAAGGCCCAATATGCCAGCATAGATCATGTGGATGGTTACATTGAGGGTCTGGTTCCTTCCTCCATTCGGGTAAACCCAAACGCCAATGGTTTCTTTGGTCTTAACTTCACCAAAATTGCAGATGAAAACCTGCTGGACGAACTCGTACAACTCACCGTAGAAAATGAGGTATGGATTGTGCCAACTCAGGCCATGATGGAGCGATGGGTGGGCCCGGAAGCACCGGAAACTCTGGCCCAAGAAACCGAGATGAAATACATGAGTCCCTCTACTGTAGACAACTGGGTGCGTACCAAAAAGCAAATCATTGAATCGCCTGCCTACGATGCCGAACAAGCCCTCCAATTCAACACACTGCGCAGAAAGATTATCCAGAAGCTTCATGCTGCAGGAGTGGGAATACTGCTTGGGTCAGACGCCCCTCAGGTATTTAATGTGCCGGGGTTTTCCATTCAGCTTGAACTCGATGCCATGGTAAGAAGCGGTATGAGTCCTCTTGAGGCCATTAGAGCCGGAACTCTCAACCCGGCATTGTTTTTTAAGGCTCCCCATGAATTTGGAGCCATAAAAGAGGGGGCCTCTGCCGACCTGATTTTGGTTAGAAAAAATCCTCTGGATAACATTGCCCACTTACAAGATCGTGCCGGAGTAATGGTAAGAGGGAAGTGGCTAAGCCGGCAAGAAATTGATAACAGACTTAAAGAAATTGCGAAAAACTATGGCCATTAAACTCAAAAACCTAAGTGTGCTGTGCCTATGCCTGTTTCTACTGGCGGCATGCCATAAAAGCAACGAGCAAACCCCTGAAACACTGTTGCTCCACAACGGTAAAATTTGGACAGGCAACGACCAACAACCCTGGGCCGATTGGGTGTTGTTAGAAGGCAGCCGCATTAAAACGGTTGGCCGGAGCAGCAACCTCCCCAAGGCCACCCGGCAAATAGACCTGAAGGGCAAGCTTACTTTGCCCGGTTTTAACGATTCACACGTTCATTTTGCCAGTGCAGGAGCCTTGCTACTGGGCATTAATCTGCTCGATGTAAACGAAGATGCCTTGTTTATAGAACGCATTAAAGAAACCACCCAGCGCCTACCGAAAGGCAGCTGGATAACTCGTGGTGACTGGGGTGCATATGAGGCTTGGGAAATGGGCTCTGAAGGCAGCAACAGAAACCGCCAAAGCTGGCAGCCCAATAGAGCACTTATTGATAGCATTACTCCTGAACATCCCGTACTAGTGACCCGTTTCGATGGTTCGGAAGGCTTGGCCAATCAGCTCGCCTTAGATTACTTAGGCATTGAATCGGCCAGTGGCCTGTTAAAGGGAGATCAACTGGAAGCCGCTTTAGAGCAAGTTCCCGAAAGCTCTTTTGAGCGTAAACTGGCCGAAACGAAAAGGGCTCTGGAAGAGTGTGCCAAATGGGGTGTTACCACTGTTCAGGATATGTCTCCCCTGGACCGAGTAGACATTTACCGCTATTTGCTGGAAAGGGACTCCCTTCTTACCCGAATTAACTTTTCACCCTCCCGTTTAAGTGAAATCTACAACATGATGGAAAACGGCTGGGTAATTGACTGGGGAGAAAACCCCTCACCTGCCGGAGATGAATACATTTCTTTTGGCACCATCAAAAGCCACATTGATGGTATAATGGGTGGCCGATCTGCACGCTTCTTTGAGCCCTACTCAGACAACTCTATGGAAAACCATAGTTGGCGCGGGGGCTGGCGCGAATTTTCCAAAGACATGGACCAATTCAAAAAAATGCTCATTCAAGCCGATAGTGGCCACATTCAATTAAGAGTACATGCCATTGGCGATGAGGCCAACTCCATTCTCCTCGATATACTCGATACATTGGACATGGTGAATGGAGCCAAAGACAGGCGTTTCAGATTGGTACATGCCCAGGTGATTGCCGAAGAGGATTTTGCGCGCTTCAGCAGCCGAAACATTATAGCCGAAGTACAGCCCTACCATGTAACAGACGACATGCGATGGATGGAGGAACGAATTGGTTACGAACGGTGCAAAGGAGCCTATGCCTTCAAAACCTTGCAAGAAGCAGGCTGCCAACTGGCCTTTGGCTCCGATTGGCCCGGAACCAACGCCAGTTATTACCCTATTAACCCACTCTATGGTCTTTATGCGGCTGTCACACGCCAAACCGTAAACGGTCAGCCGGAAAACGGCTGGTTTCCTGAGCAGCGCATAGATTTAGCCACTGCCATAAAGGCTTATACCCAGGGCTCTGCATTTGCCACTTTTGAAGAAGACCTGAAAGGACAAATTAAAGAGGGCATGCTAGCCGATATTGTGGTGGTTGACACCAACCTCTTTGAAACAGAACCCCGGCAGTGGCTCAACGCCCGGTTCGACTACACCATTATGGGTGGAAAAATTGTGTATCGGGGTGAGTAGCTTATTGCCTACTCATCCCTAAGCACATTTACCGGATTGTTATTAGCTGCGCTAAACGACTTAAAACTCACTGTTAAAAAGGCAATAAGAGCCATGAGGCTTCCCCCAAAAATGAAAATTCCCGCGCCTATATTGGTCTGATAGGCAAAATTATTGAGCCAGGAGCTCATCCAATAATACCCGAGCGGAAACGCCAACACGATGGCCACAAGTATGAGTTTAGCATAATCTTTGGCCAGTAACATAACCAATGCATTGGAAGAGGCGCCAAGTACCTTGCGTATTCCAATCTCCTTTTTCGATTGCTCAGCTGTAAAAGACACCAGACCAAATAACCCAAGACAGGCCACAAAAATTGCCAGTGCCGCAAAACCAATGAACACTGCATTAAATTGCTCATCGCTCTTGTATTGTCGGTCAAATCGTTCGTCCAAAAAGAAATAGTCGAAAGGGTTATCGGGGTAAATTGCATCCCACTTGGCCTCAACGTCATCCATAATGCTGCCCAGAGAGCTTCCCGAAAGTTTCAGGGAGTAATAGTTGCCGGCATTGGGGTTGTAGAAAAAAATAATGGGATCGAGATCTTCTTTCAGAGAAGCCTGATGGTAGTTTTCTACTACTCCAATAATGTTCCAGGACTGTTCATTTCCGGGGTTTACTTTCTCTCCAATGGCCTCCTCAGGGGTGTTGAACCCCAGGTGGTTCATGGCGTTGAGATTAAGTAGCACGGCAGCCGTGTCTGTTTTTAAGTTCTTGTCAAAGCTTCGTCCGGCTATTAAGTCAATTTCAAACTGATCGAAAAAATTTTCATCGATATACATGCGATATATATCTCTCAGCTGATTGGGGTAGTGCTTTGAGGTATAGCCGCTTATGAAAAAGTTTTCTATGCCGGGCACACTGTTGGAGAGAGTGAAGCCGGCTATTCCCGGAGTGGCATTAAGCTCTTCTTTAAAAAGCTTTAGCCTGTTCTCCAGGTCTTCTTCATCCCTGCCCGAAGAAGGGGAGTGAATAACCAGGGTTTGATCTATATTTATACCCAACTCCTGATTCCTCATATAGTTGAGTTGTTTGACCACTAGAAAGGTGCCCAAGATAAGTGTAATGGAGGCTGTAAACTGAAAAATGACCAACACCTGACGGAACCCAAAACTACCATTTCGCTTGTAAATCTTACCCTTGAGTACCTTGACCGGTTGAAAAGAGGTGAGCACAAAAGCCGGATAAAGGCCGGAACAAAGGCTCCCTGCAATAACCATAACCAGCAACCCACTCAACACTTCAGTAGACAAGAGTAGATGCCTGTCGAGCGTAAACTCAAGAGCACCGTTGATGTACGGAACGGCAAGAGCTACTAGCAAACCAGCCAGCAACACCGCAAAAAGATTGTACAAAAACGACTCGACTAAAAATTGCAACAATAGGTTAGACCGGTAAGCTCCAACTACTTTTCTAATGCCAACTTCCTTTGCCCGCTTCACCGCTCTGGCGGTGGCCAGGTTCACATAGTTGACCCAGGCAATAATGAGTATGAGGGCCGCAATCACCGATAAAAAATAAATCTGATCAGCCCCACCGTTTTCGCCCATGTCCCAGCCAAGACCTTCCGAGTAGAGATGTATATCCCTAATGTTCTGGGTCCAAAGCACCTCTCGGGCGTTATACTTCTCGTACATTTCGGCCTTTTTGCCATCTAAAAATGTTTCGAGCCTGGCATCAAGCGTTTCCTGATCCACATTGTCTGCCGTCTTCACAAACGTGTAGAAGTCATACCAACCCCAGTTGTTGGGCCAATCTTCATAACCATTCCATGATTTAAGTGAGGTAATGAGCTCAAACTTCATGTGTGAATTTTCCGGAAAGTCCTTAAAAACTCCCGTTACCATAAGCTCTCGTGTTCCTCGCCAGTATATGGACTGCCCGATTGGATCCTTATCGCCAAAGTATCGGGCTGCAGCCGACTCAGACAAAACAATTCGATTGGCCTCATTGAGTGCTTCGCGCTTATCTCCTTCAATTAGTTCAAAGCCAAACATTTCGAAAAAGTTGGCATCGGCCAACACTGCATGCTCTTCATTATAGCGAACCAGTGTGCCGCTGGCTGTTTTCACACTATACACCCCTCCTCCAAAGGGCAAAATGCGTGTGACCATTTCAACTTCAGGAAACTCGGCCAGTAATGCCGGAGCAACAGCAGGGTATACCGGAGCACTCTTTACTTTGAGCTGGCCGTTGCCATACATATCCATTACCACCCTGTAGGTGCTTTCTGCCTTTGGGTGAAAATTGTCGTAAGAAAGCTCTTTGAGTACATGGAGGCTAATGAGCAGACAGGCGGCAATACCGGCAACAAGACCGGATAGATTAATGAAACTGTAGCCTTTTTGCTTTCTGAAATTGCGCAGGCTCACTACAATATAATTTTTAAACATGGCTATAGGAATTGAGTTAAATGACCTTTTTCTAAACGATGAGGGCCTAAAGAATTTGAGAACATCCCAGATGAACCACCACCGGGCTTTCCTTAGGCCGTACGTTTGTTTACGATAATAAAATGCTTCCAGAAGATCTCCCTGAATCTCATCAATGAGTTCATCGGCACAGTACCACTCTAAAAAGCGATTGGCCCAATTGGGCAAATCCTGATGATCGAGGGAGCCTTGTTTCATAGCTGGTAAGAAAAGTTGACCTTGGGCATCATTTGCCACAATTTCTGGCGGCTTTCCTGAATTTGCTCCAAAGTGGAAAGCCCCACCTTGGTCACTTCAAAAATTCGTTTTCTCCGTCCGCCCCTTTCAGCAGTTGCTCCTCCCATTTTTGAAGAAATTAACCCTTTCTTTTCCAATCGTTTTAGTACGGTGTGAATGGCCGAGATAGAAATTCGGCTCTTCATATGCTCTGCATAGGCTTCTGCAACCGTATATCCATAGGCCTCTTCGGGCATTACAGCCACTAAGAGCAAAATGGTCTCTTCTAAGTTTCCCAAACTTTGACTCATATTATTTCAACTATTGTAGAACAAATAAAGCAAGAACCACCCATTTCTACAACATTTGTAGAACTTATTGTAAAACACAGACCAAGCTACCGCTCATCAGACCGTCTGTAAGATTTTCTAAATAACTCTTGCAACAGACTTGCATTTGCAACAATATTGCACAAAAGTTATTCTGATTATGAAAAACATAACCACGATCAAATCATTTCTAATGGCGTTTTTGCTGCTAGGTCTTATGGCCTGCGACAATGACGATCCAGAGCCAGTTAATGAAGAAGAGCTGATCACTACCGTTCGGGTAACGTTTACTCCCTCCGGTGGCGGCTCGGCCATTGTAGCTACATTTCAAGACCTTGATGGCGAAGGAGGCAATGCACCGGTAATTACCAACCCTACTTTGGCAGCCAATACTACCTATAGTGTTTCAGTAGAATTCTTAAATGAGTCGGAAACCCCTACAGAAGATATTACTGAAGAGGTTGAAGAAGAAGCCGAAGAGCATCAGGTATTCTTTGTAGCCGCCAGCGGCCTCAACTTTACTTATGCTTACAACGATGAGGACGGTAATGGCAAGCCGCTGGGCCTAATGGGCACAGCCACAACGGGCGATGCCAGCAACGGCACGCTTACTGTATTACTCATTCATGAGCCTAATAAAAGCGCCAGTGGCGTAAGCGCGGGTGATCCGACTAATGCCGGTGGCGAAGAAGATGTAAGGGTGAACTTTAGTGCAACCATACAATAACTCAGTAGTTTTCTCAAATACAATTCCCACGGGGCGGCTGAAGAGCTGCCCTTTTTTCGTTTCATCTACCCTACCATCTATACCATGCAGGGTGTGTATTTTGCCTAATTTTTTGCAATATTGACCGATAAACTACCTAATCCGATAATCATGAAGAAGCTAATAAAATTGAACTGGTTGCTGGTGGCCCTTCTGGCTACAGTATCCCTGGGTTGCGACAAAGACGACCCGGATCCGGTAAATGAAGAAGAACTCATTACCAAAGTAGAGCTCACTTTTACCAGCACAGGGCCTATTAACGAGACCATAGTGGCTAGCTGGGAAGATACCGATGGAGACGGTGGCTCTGACCCGGTGATTGACGATATTGTTCTTACAGAAAGCAATACGTACGACCTTACTCTGGCCTTTTTTAATGGGGCTGTAAACATTACTCCAGAAATAAAGGCAGAAGCCAGAGACCATCAGCTCTTCTTTGAAATCAGCTCGAGCCTTACACTTTTGGTAGAATACAACGACACCGAAACAGATTATACCATAGACGGACAGGATTACCCTGTTGGGCTCAAGAATAATGCTTCGGCAGGAAACGCCAGCACCGGTACTCTTACGGTAATTCTGGTGCATGAGCCAGCCAAGTTCCAAACGGGAGTTGCAGAGGGAGACCAAACCAATGCCGGAGGCGAAGAAGATGTGCGGGTAACGTTTAATGTTACTATTCAATAGCAGCTACTACAGCAACCACTTAAGGGCTGTTTGGGTAAACAGGTGTTAACACATCTGCCGGCCGAAACAGCCTTTTCTTTTATCATTTTGCATTGTAGCTCTCTGTCGAATCTTTTAACTTATTCCATCAATATCAACTTTTGAACCTCCTAGTATGAGCCACAAAATACAGACCCTTTCCGGTTACTTTCATGAGTATCAAAAAAGCGTATTGGAGCCCGAAGCCTTTTGGTCCAGAATTGCTGAATCGTTCCACTGGCGTAAAAAATGGACTAAAACCCTGGAATGGGACTTTGAAGGCCCCAATGTGAAGTGGTTTGTGAATGGTAAGCTCAACCTAACTGAGAATATTTTTGAACGCCATTTATATACTAAAGGAGAAACTCCTGCCATCATCTGGGAACCTAATAATCCGGATGAACCTAACAGAACCCTTACTTACAGCGAATTATACCGCCTTACCAACCAGTTTTGCAATGCACTAAAGGCTCAGGGTATTGGTAAAGGCGACCGGGTGATTATCTACATGCCCATGGTTCCGGAGGCAGCCATCGCCATGTTGGCCTGTGCCAGAGTAGGCGCCATTCACTCAGTGGTCTTTGCCGGGTTCTCGGCTAGTTCTTTGGCCGATCGAATTAATGACTGCCAGGCCAAAATGGTACTGACATCCGATGGTAACTTTCGTGGCCAAAAGCAAATTGAGGTAAAGGCGGTTGTAGATGAAGCCCTGACCAAATGCACATCGGTGCAAAAGGTAATTGTACTGCAACGAACACATCAACCCGTGAATATGGTGACCAACCGCGACCTGTGGTGGCACAATGCAATTGATGGCCAGCCCTACGAGTTTGAGGCGGAAGAAATGGACGCTGAAGACATGCTGTTTATTCTTTACACCTCAGGATCTACCGGCAAACCCAAAGGGGTAGTGCACACCACGGGGGGGTACATGGTATATAGCTATTATTCGTTTCTCAATGTATTTCAGTATAGTCAGGGCGATATTTACTGGTGTACGGCCGATGTAGGTTGGATTACCGGCCACTCATACATTGTCTACGGCCCGTTATTGGCAGGGGCCACCACGCTAATGTTTGAGGGAGTCCCCACTCATCCTCATCCGGGCCGATTCTGGGAAATTGTAGACAAATATAAAGTCAACCAATTCTATACCGCGCCCACAGCCATCCGTGCCCTGCAAGCTTACGGTCTGGAGCCTGTAGAACCCTATAGTCTCTCTTCGCTAAAGGTTATAGGTTCTGTTGGCGAGCCCATCAATGAAGAGGCCTGGCACTGGTATCATGACCATATAGGCAAAGGCAATTGCCCTCTTGTAGATACCTGGTGGCAAACCGAGACAGGAGGAATCATGATTTCGGCCCTGGCAGGCATTACACCAAACAAACCGGCACATGCTTCGCTGCCTCTTCCGGGTGTTCAACCGGTGATTGTAGATGCGGAAGGCAATGAACTTACCGGAAATAATGTAGAAGGCAATTTGTGCATAAAGTTTCCATGGCCGTCCATGTTGCGCACCACTTATGGCGATCATGAAAAGTGCAAAAACGTATATTTTTCGACTTACAAGGGCATGTATTTTACGGGCGATGGAGCCAAAAGAGACCATGACGGTTACCTCAGAATACTCGGTCGGGTAGATGATGTGATTAACGTTTCGGGACATCGAATGGGAACGGCCGAAGTAGAAAATGCCATCAACGAGCATCCAAAAGTGGTAGAGTCGGCCGTGGTGGGTTTTCCACACGAAGTAAAAGGGCAAGGCATTTATGCTTTTGTGATTTGCGACATGACAGGACGCACTGAGGAGAGTCTGAAGGAAGAAATAAAAGAGACCGTGCGCAAAATTATTGGCCCAATTGCCAAACCGGACATAGTGCAAATAGTGCCCGGGCTTCCTAAAACACGCTCAGGAAAAATTATGCGCAGAATTCTCCGCAAGGTGGCCAGCAAAGACCTATCAAACCTTGGTGATACTTCTACCTTGCTCAATCCGGAAGTGGTAGACGACATTATTAAAGGGGCAGGCCTTTGAGCCAATCGGTCTACTGCTTAAAAAAGAGACGACTGAGTAGATTGAGTTTCGGGTACTTGAAGCTCATAACCTAGTTCAGCATTGAGTTTTTTAATAAAGTAGGCAGAGAGTAATGGAGAAGCTTTCTCTAAATTCTGGTGTACAAAAAAGTAAATATCTGTCAGGCCTCCGGTAGCCACCCAAGCCTTTATTCGTTGCAACCAATCATCTAGCCGAGTATAGTCCGACTCATGGTTGGCTCCCACATAGCGAATAAAAACCTGCGGTGTTGTGAGGCGCATATGAAGCAAATCTCTACGCCCTGCTGTGTCGGTAATGATATTAGAGACTCTTTTAGACTCCAGCAATTGGTAGAAGCGGTTGGCCACGTCTTCCTGGTTCAGCCAATCGGTATGTCTTACTTCAACCGCCAGGGGTATTTCTTTGGGGAATCCATTGAGAAAACGCTCCAGTCTATCCCAGTTTTTTGGTCCAAAGTTGTTGTGCAGTTGTAAGAATACCATGCCCAACTTTTCTTTCAGACCAATTAGCGACTCGCAAAATTCCTCGGTATATCTGTCCACATCATTCAGCCTTTTCATATGGCTAATCATCTGATTTACCTTTGGAAAAAACCTGAAGTGATCCGGTGTCTTTTGCGCCCAGGCCGCATACTGCTCTTTGCTATAAAAATTATAGAAAGTGGCATTAAGTTCTATGCTGTTGAATTGCGTGGCATAGTAGGTCAATTCATCTTTGGTACCTCTCGGGTAAAAACCTTTCAGGTCAGATCGGTTCCATTTGGCACAACCTACATAAATACGAGGCTTTTGAAGTCCTTCTCCCCTGCTTAGCAAAGCAAGGGTTCCTTCATGGTCGGGAGGAAGAGTAAAATCGATGGATTCAGGGTTGGCAACGCCTCCAAATTTCATAGCAAAGAGGTTTATGTGTAACTAACCCAACTATTGGGCAGATATTCAACCTTTGAAGACCGGGCAGCCAACTCTCTATACGGATGCGGCTGCCTGGTATTAAGCGTCTTCGGCTATTACTTCCTTCACATCGTTGGGCAACATCTGTTTTAGCAGATTCTCTATGCCATTTTTAAGGGTAACCGTTGAAGCAGGACATCCACTACACGAGCCCTGAAGCTTTACCTTAACCACTCCGTCTTGAAATGAAGAGAAACCAATGGCTCCACCGTCCTGTTCTACCGCTGGCCGAATGTATTCATCCAGTATACCCTTTATTTTCTTTACCACTTCTGAGTCGTTTTCATCGAAAAGAGGGTCTTTATCCAGCTCTTCCAGCAACAGTGGTTTTTCGTTTTCCAAATAGGGTTTTATTACAGACTTTATCTCGTCTTGAATTTCCAACCAATCAACTTCCTCCTTCTTGGTTACGGTAATAAAGTTGCTCATGTAAAACACCCGGTCGACATAAGGCAATTGGAAAAGTTCTTGTGCCAATGGCGACTGCTGAGCGGCCTCGGCATTGGGGTAATCAAAGCTGACACCATCTTGAAGCAACATAAAGTTAACCACAAACTTCATTGAGTTTGGGTTAGGGTTGGCTTCCATATATATATTTACCGGTCTCATATCAATTGTAATTTGCTAAGTCTTAACCGCAAAGGTAAGGGATAAGTTCTTAGTCTTCCTTTAATTCGCCTTCCGATTTGGCAACCAAAGAAGAAACCACCGTATCTCCGGTCACGTTTACAACCGTTCGAAGCATATCCAGTGGCCTATCTACCGGAAAGATAATGGCTATCCATGCCGGATTAAGCCCAACCGATTGCAGCACTACAACCATCATTACCAGGCCTGCACTAGGAACGGCCGCACTGCCAATTGAGGCCAGGGTGGCCGTGAGTACAATAGTTAGCTGCTGCACTAGGGAGAGATCTACCATATGTAGCTGGGCCATAAATACTACAGCTACCGCCTGATACAGGCTGGTACCGTCCAT
Organism: Roseivirga thermotolerans; assembly: GCF_014653175.1. Classification (GTDB taxonomy): domain Bacteria; phylum Bacteroidota; class Bacteroidia; order Cytophagales; family Cyclobacteriaceae; genus Roseivirga; species Roseivirga thermotolerans. The sequence continues at coordinate 1,063,645 of NZ_BNAG01000001.1, read as the reverse complement.
GTTTACGGTTGCTCCTATTGGTAAAACAAAGCTCGATACGTTTTTAGAAACCCCAAGATTTTCTTCTACACACTCCATGGTAACGGGAAGTGTAGCCGCGCTGGAACTGGTTGAAAAAGCCAGAAACTGTGCCGGACTTACCTTTTTGAAGAACTTGCGGTAGGTAAGCGATTTAATAAAGGTGCGAATAATGGTTGGGTAAAACCCGAAAATGAGAAAAAGCAAGCCAAGAACGAGGGTAACCGAGTAAGAGGCCAGCCCTTTAAAAATCTCGAATACCTGAGCCGGTGTATCGGCCATTTTGGCAATTACTCCGGCCAAAAGACAAAACACAAAAAACGGAGCGGCTTGCATTACATAGTCCACCATTTTCAGAAAGACCTCGTTGGCTCCATTAATAAACGAACTCAGCCCGCTCACTTTATCATCGGGCAGAGCAGCCATACAAATGCCAAAGAAGATCCCAAAAAAGATCACCTGCAGCATGAGTTTATCGTTGCCCAGAGAGAGTATTATGTTTTGTGGCACCATGTCTACCAAAAAGGCAAGTGGACCGGCATCTTTATTTTCTGAAGCTGCAGCCTGCTTTTCGGCTACCATTTGTTTCTCTTCTTCAGACATCTCCTGATGTTCATACAGGTGGTCATACTCGGGGTTATCGCGATAGTTCTTGCCATCCAGTATTTCGACACCGTTTTCCAATGCCCAAAACTCATAGCTTAGCCTGTTCTTGATGCGTTGCTCGTCATCGATGAGCGCGCCCGGTTTAATCACGTTGACCAGGAGCAAGCCAATACCCACTGCGGCCACCGTGGTTACCAGGTAAAAGCCAAGTGTTTTACCTCCCATTCGACCCAACTTAGACATGTCTTTGAGGCCTGAAATACCGCTTATGATAGACAGCAACACCAGAGGTACTGCAATGTATTTGAGCATACGAATAAAAATCTGCCCAAAGGGATCGATCCAGTCTATGGTAAATTGATTCCAGCCTACAGAACTTGAGAGGAATGCCCAGATTACTCCGGCAAACAGTCCAATCATGATTTTGACATGCAAAGGAAGTTTCTTCATGACCTGAAAGTGAGGGTTAATTAAGTCGATTAGACCTGCTAATTAGCAAATAATCGGCAATAACCAAAGCTGACATTGCCTCAACGATAGGTACTGCTCTTGGCACCACACAGGGGTCGTGCCTTCCCTTTCCAGATACTACTACCGTCTCCCCGGCTTCGTTGATGCTCTCCTGGTCTTGCATAATGGTGGCTACCGGCTTGAAGGCCACGTTGAAATAGATATCTTCTCCATTGCTTATACCTCCCTGAATACCACCAGAGTAATTGGTTTTGGTCTTTACATGGTCATTTTCGGTGTAAAAAGCATCGTTATGCTCGGAGCCCTTCATTTTTACCCCTTCAAAACCACTACCATATTCAAAGCCTTTTACAGCATTGATGCTCAACATGGCTTTGCCCAATTCGGCATGCAACTTGTCGAATACCGGCTCTCCCAAACCAGCCGGTACGCCCTGTATGACTCCGGTTACAATTCCACCAATGGTATCTCTGTTTTTCCTGGTTTCATCAATGAGCTCAATCATTGCACTGGCCGTGGCACTATCGGGGCATCGCACTATATTGTCTTCGGCAGTGGCTAGGTTAAGTTCTGTATATTTTTTTTGGAGTTGCAGACTCCCCACTTGCGACACATAGGCCTGGCAGCTTACTCCGTAGTGCTTTAACAGCAACTTGGCAATTGCTCCTGCTGCTACCCGAGCCACGGTTTCGCGGGCAGAAGACCGGCCTCCACCTCGGTAGTCTCTCACACCGTATTTGGTATGAAAAGTATAGTCGGCATGTGAGGGCCTAAACTTATCGGCAATGTGAGAGTAGTCTTTACTCTTTTGATCTTTGTTGCGAATAATAATGCTGATGGGCGTTCCTGTGGTTTTTCCTTCAAAAACACCGGAGACTATTTCAAACTCATCGGCCTCTTTGCGCTGAGTTGTAATTTTTGATTGCCCTGGTTTTCGTCTATCAAGTTCGGACTGTATAAAAGCCTCATCGATGGTTAGTCCTGCCGGACAGCCATCGATAACCACTCCCAAAGCCGGGCCATGCGATTCACCATAGGTATGTATCTGAAAGAGTTTTCCGAAAGTATTTCCCATTATTTCTTAACAAACAAAAACGTTGCGCCCGCCAACATAGCAATTATCAACAGATTGGCTATAATTTGAGTGGTATTATCTTTCTTGAGCGGCTTGAGTTCGTTAGATGCCAGGTCTATGGAATCGTAGAACGAACCCAAATCGGTAGAAGAGATAGAAACATTTTGCTTGCTTTCTCCGGTCACTTCAAGCTTAATTTCTGAATACAGCGTGTCGTAAGTTTCTGTTTTGGGATTAAAAAACACCCAGCTAAAATAATCTTTGAGGTTGTATTGACCGGGCTCATTGGGTATGCCAAAGTAACTGTACTTCTTGGAGCCGGTAACTCTTCCTGCACCGCGGTTAATGTCTTGGGCAATATTGGGCGGATAAATGTCCATTTCGCGAGTGCCGGGTACTATCGGATCGTTGATACCACTAATGTTTCCTTCGCCATATATATTGAATTCGTAAGAAAAGCTTTCCCCGGTTTCTACCGTAGTCTTGTCAATCTTTTCGTCCAGTTCAAAGTCTCCTACGGCCACTACATCTTTCAGAGGATGTGGCGGCAAGGCTTTTACTTTCACAGTTTTCTCTTTGGTATAAAATGTCTTGAAGTCTTCCTGCCTGTCGCGACCAAAAAAAGAAGGTGAGCGGGCAACTCTGAACTTAATCATTTCGAAAGGCACCGATGGAAACACAACAGGCTCTAGGTTGAGGGGATAATAAGTGGCCTGATAAATTTTGTATCGGGTGTAGTTCTTACCATTAATGGTCACTCGTTCTCCATAAATGTTTTCTATGTTAAAGTTTTCTTCCCAACAGTTTTCGGGTCTCAGGTCTTTGAGAATGGTAGACAGCTGTTTACCGGCTTCGTGAAACTGGAGAGGAGCTCTGTTAGCATCGGCCACATAAAAAGCAAAAGTTGTGGTAAAGCCTTCGCCCACAAAAACTTCGTCTTTATCTGTAGTGAGGGCCAAAAAGGCGTCTTCTTCAACGTCTACAAATTCGGGTTCGCTTCGGTTTCTTCCGCCAAACAGGTCGTCAAAAGCATCTCTTCCAAATGGGTCGAACCTTCTTCTGGAGTTAGACCTTCGCTCCACCGGTGGGGTTACTTTAATTTGTTTACCCTGAGAGCTTATTTCTATGCCATTGACTTTTATAGTAAACGGATCGAGGGTATACGTGCCTTCTTCCAGCGGCATATAGCTTTGCCTAATGCTTTGGGAAGAGCTTATTTGGCCATTTACAATATTCGTTTTACTGGAAGAAGAGGTTCCTCTCTTGGCAAAACCTTCTATGGTTGGAAAGTCGGTGTAGTTCTTAATAGAACCGTTGCTTACGGTTACCGTGATGGTGAACATTTCATTCATGCCCACCTCATCTGGACCCAATTCAATAGAAATATCTTGTGCCCATAGGCTGCCTGCACAAAAGAGAAGACAGCTCCAAACCATTAAAAATACCCGAGAATTTCTCATAATTTTTCATTAAATTCGTTACCCATTCAGGAAACAGCTTTCAAAGATAAACTCATTTTTGAAAGACTATAACCTGAATTATCTGACCTACGTACAGTAGGTACGACCAAACCTAAAAGTAGATTCATAACCCTAAACGTTCTTAACATGTTGGAGTATTTCAAGACTATTCTCTCAAAGGTGAGCTTCGACAAGCGCCTTTTTGAAAAAGAGTTGAGAAAAGCCGTTAAATCACTCATCTCGGATGAGTTAGAAGAACTGAAAAAGTGGTGTTACACCAAATTTGGCCACATGTATGGCCCGATTATCGACAAACAGTTCGTATTGATAAGATAAACAGTATTTGAACCCAGCCCATCCTAAAACGATGGGCTTAACTTTTTTTAAGGAAATTTAAGTTCCTCACCAACCCACTCCACTTGGTTCTTTTTACTGCCGATTTTCTGAAAACTTCCCGAAAAACCTCCTCTGTTAAATCTTGCCAATTATTGTTAAAAAGTGCTTTTAGTTCTGTAGACGGTTGAAAAGCCGATTCTTGGTGGGGCGAAGAAAAGCGATTCCAGGGACAAACATCCTGGCAAATGTCGCAGCCAAAGGCCCAGTTTTCCATTTGGTCTTTAAATTCCGTAGGAATCTCTTCCTTAAGCTCAATGGTAAGGTATGAAATGCATTTACTGGCATCGAGAGCGTAGGGTGTTATGGCATCGGTAGGGCAGGCATCTACGCAACGAGTACACGTGCCACAGTAGTCTTTTATAGGACCATCGGGCTCCAGCGGCAAGTCTATGATTAGCTCGGCCAAAAAGAAAAAGCTCCCGGCTTGTTTGTTAATGAGCAAGGTGTTTTTACCAACCCAACCCAGCCCGGACTTCTCGGCCCATTGCCTTTCCATTACAGGAGCAGAGTCTACAAATAAACGGCCTTCTATGGCGCCAACTTCTGCATTCAGCGCCTCAAAAAACACTTTCAGCTTATCTTTAATCACATGGTGGTAGTCTTCACCGTAGGCATATTTGGCCAACTTGTAATGCTCCGGACGCTCTTTGGCCAGATCTTTTTGTGGGTAGTAATTATAAAGCAATGACACCACCGACTTGGCACCGGGAACCAACTTGGAAGGATCCAGGCGTTTGTCAAAGTGGTTTTCCATGTATTTCATTTGTCCATGCCTGCCGCTTTTTAGCCAGGCCTCCAGCCGGGGAGCCTCTTCGGCCAAAAACTCGGCCTTGGATATGCCACAAAACTGAAAGCCTAATTCTTTGGCTTTCTGTTTTACGAAGCGGGTGTTATGAACAATGGCTGACTTCATAGGTGTGGTTTTTCCACGGGCTGAATAAGTCCCGGAGCGCAACTGCTTAACCGAACAGAGTACCTGTTTGCCCTGGTTTTTTCATTTTAAGGTGTTCATAGGCCAAATGGGTAGCCTCACGACCTCGCGATGTTCTTTTTAGAAACCCTTCTTGTATTAAAAACGGCTCGTAAACCTCCTCAATAGTTTCGGCTTCTTCGCCCACGGCTGTGGCAATGGTAGAAATACCCACGGGCCCACCCTTAAACTTTTCGATTATGGTAAGCAGTATGCGATTATCCATATCGTCTAGCCCATGGGAGTCTACATCGAGGGCATTGAGGGCCATTTCGCTTATTTCTTTGGTAATTCTGCCTGTGCCTTTAATCTGAGCAAAATCACGGGTTCTTCTCAACAAATTATTGGCTATCCGAGGGGTTCCCCGGCTGCGTCTGGCTATTTCAAAAGCCGCATCGTCATCGATGGGCGTATTCAGTATATCGCACGAACGCATGACAATCCGGGTAAGTAGCTTGGAGTCGTAGTACTCCAAACGGGCATTGATGCCAAAGCGGGCACGCAGCGGAGAGGTAAGCAAACCTGAGCGTGTAGTGGCTCCTACCAGTGTAAAGGGGTTAAGGCCAATTTGCACTGTTCTCGCATTAGGCCCGGAGTCGAGCATAATATCAATTTTATAGTCTTCCATGGCCGAGTAAAGGTATTCCTCCACTATGGGGTTAAGGCGGTGGATTTCGTCTATAAAGAGTACATCGCCTTCTTCCAGGTTGGTAAGCAAGCCGGCCAGATCGCTGGGCTTGTCCAACACCGGCCCGGATGTTACTTTAATCTCTGAGTCCAGTTCGTTGGCTATTATATGAGAAAGGGTGGTTTTACCCAGACCGGGAGGGCCATGAAGCAGCACATGGTCCAATGGCTCCGATCGTTTCTTGGCAGCCATCACAAAAATTTTCAGGTTGGCCACAATTTTATCCTGACCGGAGAAATCTTCGAAAGACAACGGCCTAAGTGCTCTTTCAATGTCTTTCTCAGACGAATTAAGCTCATCGCCACTGGCATCAAGATAGTCTTCCCTCATTCTTCTTTTTCAATTGATCTGAAAAGATAAGGATAGTCTGCCAGAAACATGAATGAATTAACTAATCTCATAGGCTTGGCAGGCTATTCAATTATCTTTGCCAAAAATAAGGCAATGGATAGGAATAAGCTCTCTAGGATTTATCTTATTGTATTGATGATCGCCATTTTTGTGGTGTACACCTACCGTAAAAATCAGCCACATGAAATGGTAGTAAGGGGCACCACCATGGGCGGTACCATTGGCTACACGGTAAAATACCTCGATAAAAAGCAACGCAACTTAAAACCTCAGATAGACTCTTTGCTGGCCGATTTTAACCAGGCTCTTTCTACTTATGTACCTGACTCTGAAATATCGTTGTTCAATCAAACAGGGAAGCATAGTTTCAAACAGCCTTATTTTTATGAAGTGCTGGAAGCCAGCCGCGTGGTGTATGAAAAAACCAACGGGGCGTTCGACCCAACAGTGGGCCCTCTCATTAATGCCTGGGGTTTTGGCGAAGGTGGTTTTATGGGACCTGACAGTGCTCAGGTAGACTCATTGCTACAGTTTGTAGGTTTTGAGAAACTTAGCTTCGACAGCTCTGAGGTGCGTACTTCTCAAACAGGACTGAAACTCAATTTTTCGGCCATTGCCAAAGGGCAGGCCATAGATGTGGTGGTGAACTGGCTGCTGAGCCAGGGCCTTGAAAACTGCATGGTAGAAATTGGTGGGGAAGTACATGCTCGTGGCCAAAACCTTGATGGCGATGCCTGGGTTATTGGCATTGAAGTGCCCGATGAACAGCGTATAGGAGGCATTTTCGATGCCGTAAGGCTGGAAAATGCTGGATTGGCCACCTCTGGCAATTACCGGAACTTCCGAGTTCTTGAAGACGGCCGAAAGGTGGCTCATACCATTAACCCAAAAACGGGCTTTCCTCAGATGCAGACACTATTGAGTGCCACAGTGGTGGCCCCCAACTGTATGTTGGCCGATGGCTATGCTACGGCTTGTATGGTACTGGGAAAAGACAAGAGCATTGAATTGATAGAAGCAGACCCGAACCTGGAGTGTTACCTGATTTTTGCAGACGAAAATGGCCACATAGATACCTACATATCTGGCGGCCTGAGAGGCAAAACGGTTAAAACAGAAAAAAGTGAATAGTTGAACTTATTCATTCCAATTCGAATTTTCTTAGCATCTTTGCAATCTTGTTGCAAAAGTAAGGGTAAGAGTTGATCGTTAATGCTATTATATTGTTCCTTTCTGCGGCCATTCCGGGAGCTGTATTGCTACGCACGGGGCTAATGTTTGGACAGCGCATGCAGTTGTTTTTGGTGTTTGCCGGTGCCTACTTGTTTTCCGTTACCATCATTCATCTTATTCCGGACTTATTCCTTTCTAATGAGAATCCATTTAACATTGGGCTTTATGTGCTCATTGGCTTCTTTTTACAAAAGGTTATTGAAAACTTTACCAGCGGGGTAGAGCATGGGCACGTACATGCTCACGCAGAACACTCCGTAGTATATCTGCTGGTGGCTCTTTGTTTACATTCATTTTTGGAGGGCAGCATCATGACGGATTCCATACACTCAAACCACAGCCCCGAGCTGGCCTATGAGCACGGCAGCTCTCCTAAAATATTGTTGGGTATAGTAATGCATAAAATACCGGCTGCAGTAGCTCTAATGGCTCTATTGCTCAACAGATTCAAACTAAAATTTCAGGCCTACTCAGCCTTGCTCATATTTGCCCTGGCCTCTCCCTTAGGCCTGTTTGTAAGCGAGTTTATGAGCCATGGCAACTTATTACCCGAAAAGTACATGATCATTTTCTTTGCCATTGTGGCGGGTAGCTTTTTACAAATTTCTACAACCATATTTTTTGAGACAGACCCTAATCATAAGCTCAATTGGTTGCGGTTTGGGGTTTCGGTTTTTGGAGCCTTGTGTGCCGTATTGGCACAGCTGGTTATCTGAAACCTTGTTGCGTAGCTTTTCTTAATACATTTGGACATGGGGCATCATCACCATCATCATCATGGCCACGCGAGCACGAAAAACTTGAAGGTGGCCTTTTTCCTGAACCTGGGTTTTACCTGTATTGAATTTATTGGAGGCTTGTTTACGGGCAGTCTGGCCATTCTATCGGATGCGCTGCACGATCTGGGCGACAGTGTGAGTATAGGCCTGAGCTGGTACTTTCAAAACCTATCGGAAAAGAAGCGGAATAATACATTTTCGTATGGCTACAAACGCTTTTCGTTATTAGGTGCCATTATTAATGCCGTGGTGCTGCTTGTGGGTTCGGTCATAATCATCAGCCGTGCAGTGCCTCAGGTACTTAACCCTACCGAGGTGAATGAAAAAGGCATGCTCTACATAGCCATTTTCGGTGTATTGGTAAATGGGGTAGCGGTACTAAGACTTAGAAAGGGAAGCTCTATTAACGAACGGGTTATTAGCCTTCATTTGTTGGAAGATGTGTTGGGTTGGATAGCCGTTTTGGTGGGCAGTTTGCTCATCATGTACTTCGATTGGTATTTCATAGACCCTCTGCTCTCTGTGCTTATCGCCTTATTTATTATCTACAACGTGTTTGTAAACATCAAAAAAAGCTTCAGCATTATTCTTCAGGCCACACCTGAAGAAATAGATCTGGAAAAGGTGCATAAACGCCTGAGAACCATCCCCGAGGTCATTGAGGTTCATGACTGCCACGTTTGGTCTATGGATGGAGAATACCATGTACTCTCGGCACACCTGGTACTCGACAAGTCGTACGACCTACGCCTGCAAGCGGCCATTAAAAAACGAGCGAAATATCTGCTTCACGAATTAGGCATTGAGCATTCTACGCTTGAGTTTGAACTCAAGGACGAACACTGCAAAGACTGTTAAACTAAAACTGCTTTAAGAAAGTAACTAGTCTTAGAAGTGAGCCAATTCGCGTTAAAGCAGAGTTTTGCTAACCTATTTGGCGCGCTTCCCCGAAAACCCAAAACCTAAATAGGGAATGATTATGCGAATCAGCTTCCACCCAACGGCCAGATAAACCCAAAACACAATAGCCCCGAATAGAGTGGATATTGGTAAAAATAGAATAGAGAATAAAATAGCATCTGTTCCCATATACTCTTGATTGTTTATGTTAAGAGGAACTCCTAAAAGTAGCAGCACGAAGACGAATAATGTTATAGGTATAAAAAGCCCCGCAAAGCTATACAAAACCAGTGTTAACAGATCTTTCGACCGTAAATGCCGAACCTTTGATAAATCCATAGCTGCTCTATTTTATTCCTGAAAATAGTAAGAAGCCGGTTAAAAAAACTACTTACTTAAAACACTCTGGTTTGTGTTTTAAAAGATTCATGGCGGCCGTTGTTAAACTAAAACTGCTTTAAGAAAGTGAGTTTGGCAATGGTTTGTTGCTGCTGAAAGTCTCTCTCGTGGGTGCTAATGGTGTTGCTGTTAAAAACCAAGTATAAAAATGAAAGGGGCTGATACTCCCAACTGAAACGCACATTCCATCTGCCCTGATCATCGAAAGAATTGTACTGATAAAAAGAAGACATTTGAATGCGTGGGTTCACAGCCAGTCTTGCACCTAAAGTGGTTAAGTGCGTTTCCATATTTTGTTGTAGAATACCCAGTTCTTCAAGTAGAATGTATTCATAGTCAACGTTTAAGGCAAAGTGAGGAGAAGGGGCTACTCTTGCTCCTCCTACTACCTTTTTCTGTCTTCCATTGTAAAATTCACCCCACTCATAGCTTCCGCTAAGCGACCACTTCTTAGACTGATCGGTTCTAATATTGATATCGTGCCTCACATAAAAGAACTCCTCTTGCGGAATAGCAATACCCAATGGGGCAAAGCTAAAGTTGATGTTCTGCCAGGTGGGTGTAATGGCGTATTCCACAAAGCTTCCATCAGTAAAAAACACATATATGGGAAAGAGGTAAAGACTGGCTTGCTGAAAACTGCCCGGATCGTTGGCATCGTGATAATAATTCACAAACAGCCCCGGATCCCACCTTCTTATCCACTTCAGTTTTTTGGGTCTCACAATCCAGTAGCCTCCGGGGTTATGCCTGATTACATTGCTCTGGCTTATAAATCCCATGGCCGGGTTGTAGGATTGGTCTATGTACTCGGTTACCCAGCCCCAGTAAGACTTATTAGCCTGTCTTCCGGCAAAGAACCTTCCGGCAAAACCCAGATCACCCTTTTCATAATCGGTAGAAACAGAAGCAAGGTAATTTACCGTCCACTGATCGGAAGGTCTAATGAGCCCGTCTATGGTCCATGTGGAATTGTTTTGGGTTTCTCTATTTAGCGACTCTGAGCTTTCATTGAGTCGGTGTGTAAACATAAAGCCCACGTTGTTCTCCTTGCCGTAGTTATGGGCATATCTCAGTACACCAAAGTTGGCGGCCTGCGAAATGTCTGTAGCGGCCTGATGAATATACATGCCGGCCAGTGTCTGTTTCTCGTCTCGTTGAGTATACCTTACACCCACATCAATGGGGGCCGGCTGCGCATTGAAATCACCGGCCAAACCAATTTTTCGACTAAAAAAAGGCCTAATGGCAAACTGATAACTGCCAGACCATATCCCTGAGTTTTCCAGAAAAAATTGCCTTCGCTCAGGAAAGAAGATATTGAACCTCTCCAGATTGTTTACGGCCCTGTCTACATCGGCCTGAGCAAAGTCTGTATTGAAGGTAAGGTCTACTACCGTATTGGGGTTCACAGCCCACTTAGCGTCTCCACCCAGTTTAAAACTACTCTCGGTAGTTTTTGCACCGTCCTCCGTTTGGTTTTCATATTGAAACAAAGCATAGGGTTCCACACGCACATTAGCGCTTGGCTCCGGCAGCTCCAATCCTTTCAACTGCGCTGCGTAAGTCATTCGGTATGGACTAAACGACTGTGGAATGGCCGGAAAAACGGTTTGTTCATAGTCCCTTCTGGCCAGACGGGTAAACGTAATACCCCAGATTACCTCCTCACCTTTTATGGGCAAATCGTACCGTAGCGACTTAAAAGGAATGGCAAATTCGGTATAGTAGCCCTCATCGGCCTGAAAGGTTCGCACCGTCCAAAGAGCATTCCAGTCGTTGTCTGTGCTCTGGTCATTAAAGTTCTGCAGGTCTCGCTGATTGCCATAAGGTGTGGTCTGGAAGGCAACGGCATATTGCTTTAGGTTTTGTGGGTCTAGTTGTATGCCGAAAATATCATTTTCTCCCCAGCTGAAATCACGCCTTAAATCCTGAACGCGAATGCCTCGTTTGCCTAAGCTATCGGCACAAAATGCCCCTACATACAGGTATTTATCATCAAAAAGTACTCGCACTTGCGTTTTGTACCGATACGCTCCTCCCTGCCTTGGCTCCATTCTAAAGAAATCAGCAATGGGTACAGCCCTTTGCCAATCGCTTTCGTTTAGCTTGCCATCAATTTTAATGGCTCCTTTTGCCCGAATTGCCCGAACAACCTCTTTTTCTTTTGGAGGCGAAAAGTTTCCGTCTGCTTGCTGCGCAGTCAAGGCGGTTGACCAAAAGAGAAAGAGAAAAAACAGGGAATAAAGTTTCATTGGGTTGGGTTCATATAAGCTGACGTTTACCCTCTAATGCAAGCCCCCAAATCACCGTCAAAGCAGAAAAAACTAGTAAAACAGATATATTCATAAATACGCCAGCTGTACGGCTCCTCGATCGGAACTGAAACTCCGGCAGGTTGTCGAGCTCTTGCAATCCGAGCATTTCATTTTTGAACACGAAGGGCATAAAATGGGCTCTCCAGTTCAAGCTAAAAGACCTTACATAATCTTTGAACTGTTCGTAATGTGCAGAAGAGGTGCCGGCCAGCCGAGTGGCTCCATCGTGAAACATGACAGCCGGGCTTAGAATCCCCCAGGCATTTACCCATCTTTGCTGTTTGGCTAGCTGTGCATCGAACCTTTCAATAAGCGGGGCGAGCCGTTTTTCTGTAAGTTCCTGGCTGGCAAAATAGCCTTGCCAATAACCATAAGCATTCTCTCCTTTGTTGCTTATCAGTTCCGGATGGTTTCGTAGGTACTCATCCAGCACTTTATTCTGCTCCTTACTTAGCTCCTTTTTAGTCTGCCGAATCTCATTGAGCAACTTTACTCTGGAAGGCATGGGATACACCGTATTAGCAGCCTGATTGATCACAGTGGGTACAACCAGTACCAGTAGAATCCATAGAGAGAGCATAGAAACGGCATTTCTGGCCGAAGATCTCCCCAAGAGGTTCGCCAAGTAAGAGATGGCAAACCAAAAAGCCAGATAGGCATAAGTGAGTAGAAAGAAAACTAACAACTGCATACTAAAACCTGTGCGGGCGATAAGAACCGTGGCCAGGAGAATCGCAGTGAGTATGAGTAACAGGAAGAAATAACGGATAATGAACCGCTGCAACAACCATAGATTTATTTTGATAGGATTCGAAGCCAACAGTTTTAACCGACCGGATTCTAACTCCCGGGTACGCAAGTTGTAGGTGAACGCAATAATTATAAGAGGTACAAGGTAGGTTAGCACAAAGGCCAAATCGAAGTTTCCAAAGAGCAATTGCACCGGATTGTTAAGTTCATTGAAGCTCAGAGTAGCCAAATCTTCGTTGAGAGCAATTTTCAGTTGGTGAGTGTATAGGTCGCTTTGCCCTATGGCTAGCTTGCTCATTTGGGTGGCCGGCATGGTACCCAGGCGTCCGGTGGAAATGGCCAGGTTCATTGGTGAAAGCCTGTAGGCATTGGGATGCTCTTCTCCCTTACTTAGGGTTAGGGCCACCTCTTTGATGAGCTGCTCTTTGGCCTGCTGAGCAGCCAGGGCTTCTTGCTGATCGGCCGTCCTTCTTTCATAATGCTTTAACCCATTGTGACCGGCATAGAGACAAAGTAACACCAGCACAAGACTGAGTGAAACAAACCAGAAGTTTCGGCTCAAAAGTTTTAATTCATGACGAATGTTCAGGTTGACCATATTAAATGCGGGTTGAAGCAAAAATTAACAGACCAAATGATGCCAGCAGCCAGGCAGTGAGAATGCCGAGATTGCTGCTATTGGCACTCATCACTTCGTTAAAATCGAGCGCCTCAAAATGGAACTCAGGTATCTCGGAGAGCAACGAAGCATCGGCCTTATATCCCCACTCTCCTAGCCTGGAGTTTTCAGCAAAGTTGGTATTCAAAATCTCCTGCATTTTTATGCGATGCTTTTCGGCTTCATCGGCAAAGTGCCAATGGGTGGAGTAGTCGGTGTGGGCCAAAGACATGGACATGAAGCGGGTAGGCAGAAAGGGAGAAAGAACGGCCAGCTTTTGATATACCGTGGTTTGCTCTTTATGAACCTCCTTTAGTCTCTCGTTGTGCTTAAAGTAAATTTCGGCCTCATGCTCTTCTCCCTTTTGCATTCGAAAAGCATCGAAATTGAAAGGCAGGTCTTCCAGTTTATTTACCTGATAGGCCTCCAAGGTCTCTCGTTCCAATTTTTTAGATGCTTCACTCCAGGGGTCGTGTCCATCCAGGCCTTTTTTCTTGTCTTCGGCAATAGCCGCCTCGAACTCTTGCCGGGTAGGATAGGGATGTTTTTCATTGGTGTAGCTGCTGGCGATTTTTGGAACCGCCAGACAGCTACAAATCCAAATTGCTAGTAATGTAACCAATGAAATACCCGAGCTATTTGTTAATGAGGAAACAACAAGGGTAATACTGTTGACTATGGCAAAATAGGCCAGATAAACCAACCATAGAGTGGCCAGAAACTTCCAGTCAAATTCTCCGATAAATAAAGCCGCCACCACAAACAGGCAGGTAGTGAGCATGGCCACGGGCAGGTAGTTGCCCAGCCATTTGCCGGCTATAAGTTGCCTGTTGCTTATTCCCTGAGTCTTAATGATTTTCAGCGTTCCCTGTTCCTTTTCTTTGGTAACCGACTGGTGCCCCAGGGCAATAATCATTAGGGGTACAATAAAGAGTAAAACAAAATCGGGGGTCAGGTCTCCAAAGCGTGAGAGCCCGGTTTGATCGGCCGCAGCTACATGGTCAGCCTCATTTCTGGAGTGGGCTTCCAGAAAAATAGACACTCCGGTATACTTCTCTACCCCGGGGTCTATTAGCGCCAGCGGAAACTGAGGTTTGAAAGCAAAGGTGCCATAATGAGCCGCATTGTGCGGGTTGGTAGAGCCTTGAGCCAACCATAGTTCTCTGGCCTGATTTGCAGCCTCAATGCGCTGCCGATTTTTTTCTTGCCAGTGCACGTGGCTAATGTATGTGGCCACCATGCTGAGCAATACCACTATGCCCAGCATCCATTTAAACTGCCCCGACCTTACGATCTCTTTGATTTCTTTAGCTGCAACCAGAAATACCATCTTTCAATTACTCATGTGGTTGAGATACAGTTTTTCCAGATCGCTATGGTTAATTTCTTCGGTAGAGAGTTGTTCAACCAGCTTACCCGACTTCATAATGCCAATGTTGGTACCTGTCTCTTTGGCCCTGAACAGATCGTGGGTAGCCATTAGAGTGGCTACGTTTTGCTTGCTTAGGCGAAGTAGCAACTCCGAAAATTCGTTGCTGGCCTTTGGGTCTAGTCCGGAGGTTGGTTCATCGAGCAAGAGCACCTTTGCTCTCTTGGCTATGGCCATGGCCACTCCCACCTTTTGGCGCATTCCTTTAGAATATGCCTTTACTCTTTTTTTATAAGCCTCAACCTGAAGGCCGGCCTCTTTTAGAAAGCCCACCAGTTGCTCCTGGTGGTACTTCATGCCTGCCAGACCTACAAAATATTCAAGGTTTTCCAAGCCACTTAGTTCATTGTATAGAACCAGGTTTTCAGGAATATAAGCTATCAGCTTTCTGGTGGCCTGAGGGTTTTCCGTTACTTCAAACTTATCGATTACCGCTTTGCCGCTGGTTGGTGCAATAAAATTGAGAAAGAGATTAATTGTGGTCGATTTTCCGGCTCCATTGGCGCCTAAAAGGCAATAGATATCTCCCGGCTCAATGGATAAGTTGAGGTCGTCTAAAGCCAAATGCTCCTGATACTTTTTTGTGAGATTTACTGCGTGCAGCATGTCTTTCATTTTTGCAACAATGATGCAAGTATGAAAACTTATTTTGTTTTTGCAACAACGATGCAAAAATGATTTCGCCTTAATTGAGGAGTGGCTGCATGGCTATACCATCGGGCATATTAGAGTTTGTTCCAACTATCAGACAATAAACGAATTGCCTCTAAACGACCTGTAGAATCGATATATCTTGGCTTGAGCATTTCATAGCGCTGCAAGGTGCTCAAAGCCGCACGATATATCGCAGAATCGGACCGGCTTGGCGTGTAGTCTTTGGGTAAGGCATATGTAAAATATCCGTCTTGCATCACAGCAACGGGCATGTGGAAGAAGTTACGTTCCACAAAGTTTCCTGTTTGCTCCTGACTAATGGAGGCTTCAACAAAAAAGTCTACGGCATGGTCCGGATAACCAAAAAGATAACCGTAGGCACGGTAGCGGTCATTCCGGCTTTCATATTCAATGGTGGTAAGCACTGTAGCCGGATCTGAATTGCTTGTAAAACCCCACTGGCCAAAAAACTCTGCCTTTTCGCTAAGCAGTTTGACCATTAAGTCTCTGCGGCAAACCAACAATTGAAGGTTCCGCTTGCCCCGGTAGGTGTTTTTAAAGGGAATTAAGTGGAAGGAAAAGTACTCATTTGAAAGGCTACTCAACACCTTATTCCATTGTGTAAGTTCGGCAAAGGCCATTTGGGTTGAGTCAGACATCAGGTCTACCACGTCCTCATCTCCATCGTGCTGCTCACCACTTTTGGCCAATGGGTAAGAAAGGGGAAATCCCAGGCTACTGATTGGTTTGAGTGTATCCAGCAGGGTGTAAAGCGCCTCATGTTCAAGCCCAAAACTGAGCAGCTCATTGGCCATCCGATACTCGGCTTCGGAGAGATGGGACATATTCCACAAATCCGATTTAGAAGCAAGGTTTAGCCGTTGCGTACCGGCACAGGAGGCCAGCACGAGTATAAGGCAGCTGTGTATAAAGAGTCTTTTCATAGCGTTAGTCTACATGTATTGGCCACGGATCCACAAATGGTTTCTTACTTTGCCAAGCTTCTATCTCGTCTGGAGTACAAAGGCAGTTCCGTAGCTCTGAATTAATTTGCTCAGAGTCGAGGTTTTGACCAATGATTACCAATTCGTTCTTTCTGTCGCCATAGAGCTTGTTCCAGCCAGCCTCTATGCGGGCTTTATTTTCTACAAATGCCTCGTAGCGAACTCTTTGCTCAAAGGGCATGGAACACCACCAAACCCCGGCAAAATCGGCCCGAAGCGAACCTCCGGCCTGACTCCAGGTCAGTGCTTCGTCTGGCCGGGAGGCCAGCCAAAAGAGTCCTTTGCTACGGACGATGTTCGCTGGCCAGAACATGGAAACGTAATTCCAAAATCGTTGGGGATGAAACGGCCTTTTATCCCTAAAAACAAAGGAGCTGATTCCGTATTCTTCCGTTTCTGGCTTGTGTTCATTTTCAAGCTCCTGTATCCAGCCAGCCGACTGAGAGGTGGTTTCGTAGTCGAACTGCTTGGTTCCCATAATGGTTGGCAGTGGTACTCTCCCAAACTCCGTTTCAATAATTTTAGCTTTGGGGTTTAGCTTTTTCATTAGGCCTTTGAGGAGCTTAAGCTGGTCTTTACTCACCAAATCGACCTTGTTTATCAAGATTACATCGGCAAACTCTACCTGGTCGGTGAGTAGGTTTACTATGGTCCTTTGGTCTTCGTCATCGTTCATTTCTCTGCCGGCAATAGTATCTGACGAACCAAAGTCTTTTAAAAAGTTAAAGGCATCTACCACGGTAACCATGGTATCTAGAGTGCAAATGTCTGAGAGGTTTACATCCAGCTCATCACTCTCGAACCAAAAGGTTTGCGCTACGGGAAGCGGCTCGGAAATTCCGGTACTCTCAATAAGCAGGTAGTCATATTTGCCTTCGAGTGCCAGTTTGGCTACTTCTTCTATAAGGTCTTCCCTCAAGGTACAACAAATGCAGCCGTTGCTCATTTCCACAAGCTTTTCATCAGTTCTGCTCAAGGTGTTGCCCTGTTTTACCAATTCAGCATCAATGTTTACTTCGCTCATGTCATTGACAATTACGGCCACGCGCAGGCCTTCTTTGTTGTGTAGCACATGATTGAGCAAGGTGGTTTTGCCGGCTCCTAAAAAGCCTGACAATACGGTTACGGGTAATTTATTCATCGGATGGTTACCAGTTGTTCTATGTGGTTGAGCTGATTATACATTTCTACCTGCACCTGATAGATTTCTTTGTGGCTCAGGTTTAGGGGTCTATGATTATGACTGTGGCCCTCGTGGCCGGGAAGCTTGAGCGAATAACCGGGTATTTCGAACAGGGTTTCTTCCAGGTTATGAACTACCTGAAGCAGGCTGTCTTTTTCCGCATAGTTGACAGCCTTAAGCTTTTCTTTGAGCGAACCTATGAGCACAATAACTTCTTGCTGCTTCTGGTAGGCTTTGTTGAGCAGGTCCTGATCTTGAGAGGTTCTTGAGCAGGACGTGCTGAGAATAAGAGCTAAATAAAGGACAAACAGGTTTCTCATATTACTTGATCAGTGTGGCCTCCTTTAAAATAAAGTTCATGTGTGTGACATCAGAATCATTCAACTTTAGCTTGCCCTTCACCTTAACAATCTGGTCGGGAAGCAGGGCTTTTGGTCTTGTCTTTAACTGAACTTCTGCCACCGTTTCGGGGCCTGCTCCGCCACAGAAGAAGCAAGTGCTAAAGGGCAATGATGAAATGACTATGGCCGAGTCCAGATCGAGGGGTATGTAGTAACCCGAGAGCGTTATCTCTGTATTTTCGAGGCTTTTGAGTTTTTTGTCAAAGGTGGGTACCTCAAAATAAGCCTCCTCGCTTTCAAAGTATTTTGGCTTGAAGGTAACCTTCTCGAATAGTTGCCAACCCTCCGGCTTGGGGCCTGCCATTACCACCAGAATCAGCAATAAGATAAATCTCATTGGCCCACCGATTTCTGTACCCGTTTGTTACTCACATGTGCGCCTATTAGTAAAAGTGAACCCAAAACGCGGAACACAGACTCCGTCCATATTGCTTCAAAAGCACTTCCTGCAACTACAAAAGAAAGACCCATGAGGAGCAAGACCCCGGGCATCACATCTTTACACTTACTGTAAGTATGCCCTATAGATACGGTACCTACCAGAGCGGCAACTACAAAAAGCCACAGCTCACCCTGCTCAAGCCAGGAGGTACTGAGTCCGGCCCATAGGGGTGTAAGAAAAACAAGGGGCATGGCCGCGCAGTGCAAAGAACACATGAACGAAATACCAATGCCCCAATTGTCCAGAAAAGAAGACGTCTTAACCGTTTTATTCATGCACAATGTTAGCTGCATTTTTAATTAAATGCAACATTGTTGCAAATACTAATTTAAATCCCGGTTATCAATCATCGACTGCCTTGTCATGAACCTGTATTTAAAAAGTGTATCGGTGCAGCCAATGAGGCACTCACTCAGATGGATGTGGCCCTGATATTTATAAGGCTTATGCTACGGTATAAAAGCACACTAACGAATCCGAAATAGTTGAGACGGTCTGCCTTGGTGGAAATATAGGAGATGTTGTAACGGAAGGTTGGGCTGAAGATCATACACCCATTGAAGTTGCGGTTGGATAGTCGAAAAATAAATAAATAAGGTAGTCCTATTGGGCCATGTCACCATCAATAGGAAGGTATAAAAAAACCCTGACGTTGCCGTCAGGGTTCTAGGTTAGTAGTAATCAACCCCATACATACTAACTACCGCATGCTTCGCATGCATCCGGATTGTCGAGCGAGCAAGCCATGTCGGCTGCATTCTTGGCCATTTGTTCGGCTGTTGGTGCGGAGGCCGCCTGCTTATCTACAGTAAACTGAATAGCATCGGCTGCTGCTCTGGATCTTAAGTAATACATACCTGTCTTCAACCCTTTCTTCCAAGCATAGAAGTGCATAGAAGTCATTTTACCAAAGTTCGGGTCTTGGATATGTATGTTAAGACTCTGCGACTGACAGATATATGCTCCCCTGTCGGCCGACATGTCGATGATGGCCTTTTGAGAGATTTCCCAAACTGTTTTGTACAGGTCTTTTATGTTTTGCGGAATTTCCGGAATAGCCTGAACCGACCCCTTAGCGGCAATAAGCTTGTTTTTCATATCGGAATTCCAGAGGCCTAGTTTAATAAGGTCTCTCATCAGGTGTTTGTTCACCACCACAAACTCTCCCGAAAGGGTTCTTCGGGTGTAAATGTTTGAGGTATATGGCTCAAAGCACTCGTTGTTTCCTAATATTTGAGAAGTAGAGGCAGTTGGCATTGGGGCTACCAAAAGAGAGTTTCTTACTCCGTGCTTCTTTACTTCCTTTTTAAGACCGTCCCAATCCCAAAGGCCGGAATCAGGTGTTACGCCCCACATATCGTATTGGAATATTCCTTTAGATACTGGCGAACCTTTAAAGGTCTCATATGGCCCCTCTACTTTAGCCAGGTCTTTAGAAGCTGTCATGGCCGCAAAGTAGATGGTTTCAAAGATGTGTCTGTTCAGCTTTCGGGCTTCTTCAGACTCAAAAGGATAACCCATCAGAATAAAGGCATCGGCCAATCCCTGCACCCCCAAGCCAATGGGTCGGTGACGCATATTGGAGTTGCGCGCCTCTTCTACCGGGTAGTAGTTTACATCAATTACCTTGTTCAGGTTTTTGGTGGCCACGTAGGTTACATCATATAGCTTCTGGAAGTCGTAGGTATTGGTTTCTTCGTCTACAAACTTAGGCAGAGCAATAGAGGCCAGGTTACAAACCGCCACTTCGTCTGGTGCGGTGTATTCAATAATTTCGGTACAGAGGTTAGACGACTTAATGGTTCCCAGGTTTTTCTGGTTAGATTTTTTGTTAGCAGCGTCTTTAAAGAGCATATAAGGTGTACCGGTCTCTATCTGAGACTCTAAGATCTCAAACCAAAGGTCTTGTGCCTTTATAGTCTGGCGGCCTTTGCCTTCTCTTTCGTACTTCTCATAAAGCTTTTCAAACTCTTCGCCATAGGTATCGGCCAAACCGGGGCACTCATTCGGACAAAGTAATGTCCACTCCTCATTGGCTTCTACACGCTTCATAAACAAATCGGGAATCCAAAGGGCGTAGAATAAATCTCTTGCTCTTAGCTCTTCTTTTCCATGGTTCTTTTTCAAATCCAAGAAATCGAAAATATCGGCATGCCATGGCTCGAGATAAATGGCAAACGACCCTTTTCTTTTTCCACCCCCTTGGTCAACATACCGGGCTGTCATGTCGAAGTTTCTCAACATTGGTACAATACCATTAGAAACCCCTCCTGTACCTTTAATGTACGACCCCTTGGCTCTTACATTGTGAATAGAAAGGCCGATGCCTCCGGCAGACTGCGAAATTTTAGCGCATTGCTTAAGGGTATCATATATGCCATCTATGCTATCGTCTTTCATGGTAAGCAAGAAACAAGACGAAAGCTGAGGTTTTGGTGTACCGGCATTGAAGAGCGTTGGAGTGGCATGGGTAAACCATTTTTCTGAAAGCAGGTGATAGGTTTCTACTACCTTTTCCATGTCTTCTCCATGAATACCTACCGAAACTCTCATGAGCATGTGCTGTGGTCTTTCCACAATCTTTCCATCGAGCTTCATGAGGTACGAACGCTCCAGGGTTTTAAACCCGAAGTAGTCGTAGCTAAAGTCTCTGTCATAAATAATGGTAGAGTCTAGCAGGGCGGCATTTTTCTTTATAACGCCATAGGTTTCTTTTGAGATAAGCGGTGCATTTTCTCCTGTTTTAGGGTCCACATAGGTGTAGAGCCTCTTCATGGTATTGGAGAATGACTTACTCGTGGTTTTATGCAGATTAGAAATGGCTATTCTGGCCGCAAGTTTTGCATAGTCAGGGTGCTTCACCGTCATGGTGGCAGCTATTTCGGCCGCCAGGTTGTCCAGGTCCTGGGTGCTCACACCATCATAAAGTCCTTCGATTACTTTTTTAGCTACATCGATAGGTTCAACAAAGCTGGGGTCCAGGCCGTAGGATAGTTTTTCTATCCGAGCGGTAATTTTGTCGAATTTGACAGACTCTCGTCTACCATCTCTTTTTACTACTAACATATTTATTGGGGTTTGGGGGTGATTTTAAAAAATTCTAGAAATCGTCATCGAATGAAAGGGTTCGCGAATTACCCGAATCATCCTTGTCTTTCATTACACCTGCTTTTTGGTATTCACCAACTCGTTTTTCAAAGAAGTTGGTTTTGCCTTGCAGTGAAATCATTTCCATAAAGTCGAACGGATTGGTAGAGTTATATACTTTGCTGCATCCCAGCTCTACCAGCAGTCTGTCGGTAACAAACTCCAGGTATTGAGCCATTAGGTCGGCATTCATACCAATAAGTCTAACAGGAAGTGACTCTGTAATGAATTCTCTTTCTATATCTAAAGCATCAATTATAATTTCCTTAATTCTTTCTTCAGGCACCTTGTTAATGAGGTGGTTGTTGTGCAGGTGACAGGCAAAGTCACAGTGCAGGCCTTCATCTCTCGAAATAAGTTCGTTAGAGAAAGTAAGGCCCGGCATTAGGCCACGTTTCTTGAGCCAAAAGATAGAGCAGAAGCTTCCGGAAAAGAAAATACCTTCAACTGCTGCAAAGGCAATGAGTCGCTCCGCAAAAGAAGGAGACTCTATCCACTTCAGAGCCCAGTCGGCTTTTTTCTTAATGGCATCGAAAGTTTCAATGGCATGAAACAGCTTATCAGACTCAACCGGATCTTTGATATATGTATCGATAAGCAGCGAGTAGGTTTCTGAGTGAATGTTTTCCATCATAATCTGGAAACCATAGAAGAATTTGGCCTCCGTATACTGTACTTCATTCACAAAGTTCTCGGCCAGGTTTTCGTTCACAATACCATCAGACGCGGCAAAGAAGGCCAGCACGTGTTTAATAAAGTAACGCTCATCGTCATTGAGCTTATCGTTCCAGTCAGACAAATCCTGATGAAGGTCTATCTCTTCTGCTGTCCAAAAGCTGGCTTCAGCTTTTTTGTAGAACTGCCAAATGTCATCGTGCTGAATAGGAAATAGTACAAAGCGGTCTTTGTTCTCCTTCAATAACGGTTCCTCTACTGCGGTAGTCAATTCGCTCATGTTACTTCTTTTATTTGGGGTTGAAATAAAAAAGGTCACGTTGAAGAACTCATGTTCTTCAAAAAACAAGTGCTACTTATCCTAAGATTAGCAGCAAATCCTATTTAATTTTCAGGGTTTCTGGCTAATTCCTTGATACTCTTTGGAGTAGGAGCCCAGCCAGATAATAGGTTGTTTATTGGGGTCGTAACCTGAAACAAATATTACAAAAAGGGGCTGAAAAATCAATGCGAAAACTTTAGTCATTTTACGCATGAAAGCTGTTTCATACGTTGATATAACTGATTGTACAAAAGAGAGTTAAACTCCTATGATTGGAGTAAGACTTATTCCTTTTTTTGACGTATGCAAAGGCGAAAAAAAATGAAAATTTAATATTGGAAAATCGCTTGCATATATCATCGCTATTTGGTTTGTTATTCGCGATTATTCCGTTACCTTTGCAGTCCGTTTTTGAAAAATACATTTATAATGTACGCAATTGTAGACATAGCAGGAAAGCAGTTCAAAGTAACGCAAGACCAATTCGTGTATGCTCCATTGATGGAGGGCGAAGAAGGCGCTTCCGTAGAGTTCGAGAAAGTATTATTGCTCGACAATGAAGG
This sequence comes from Roseivirga thermotolerans, assembly GCF_014653175.1. Classification (GTDB taxonomy): domain Bacteria; phylum Bacteroidota; class Bacteroidia; order Cytophagales; family Cyclobacteriaceae; genus Roseivirga; species Roseivirga thermotolerans. The sequence continues at coordinate 1,040,753 of NZ_BNAG01000001.1, read as the reverse complement.
TAAAGTAGAAGTGGGTGCCCCGGTAGTAAAGGGTGCCAAAGTTTCCGGTAAGATCATCGGACATGTAAAGGGTGACAAAGTAATCGTCTTCAAAAAGAAAAGAAGAAAAGGTTACAAGGTGAAGAATGGTCACCGTCAGAATTTCACGAAAGTATTGATCGAAAAAATTTCAAAATAAGAGAATACCATGGCACATAAAAAAGGAGTCGGTAGTTCGAAAAACGGTAGAGAGTCGGAAAGTAAACGACTTGGCGTTAAAATATATGGTGGTCAGGCTGCAGTAGCCGGCAACATCATTGTAAGACAAAGAGGTACTCAGCATCACCCGGGTAAAAACGTAGGTATTGGTAAAGACCACACCTTATTTGCCCTGACAGACGGTGTTGTGGAGTTTAGAAAAGGCAGAAAAGACAGATCTTATGTTTCTGTGCTTCCTTTCGAAGGAGAAGGCGGAGAAGCATAAGGTTAGGTTGATAGATTTTTTAGACCCTGATTTCGAAAGAAGTCAGGGTTTTTTATTGCCCGCTGGCAGCTCCCTTGCTTACTTTACAACCCAGCCCCCTGAATGCGATTAGGTTGTTGCCTCTATTTCAAAAACACCTGATCCAGAAAGGCAATTACGGTAGAAGGCCTGAGAAGCAGCACGAAAATAACTCCAAAAACAGCCCCCCAAAGGTGGGCATCGTGGTTAATGTTATCTCTGCCCCTGCGCCCCATTATAATGGAGTAGGCAATGAAAATAGCCCCCAGAATATAGCCGGGAAGACAAATGAACAGGTACAGGCACAACTGACGCAGCGGATCGAAAAGAATAAAGGCCAACACCAACGCAGAAACACCTCCTGAAGCTCCCAGGGAGTTGTATCTCGGGTTGTTTTTGTGCTTAAGCATAGTTGGCACATTGGCCACTATTATTGCCGTGAAGAATAGCACAAGGTAAAGCAGTATACCTTGTTCCTGAAAGAATATTGTAAATATTTGCTCTATGGCTGCTCCAAAAAAGTACAGCGTGAACAGGTTGAGAAACAAGTGCAGCGGACCATTATGTACAAAGCCGGAAGTAAGCAACCTCCAGTATTGCTTTTGATAATAGGTTTCATAAGGATTGAGTAGTAGCCTGGACTGAAGCTCGGAGCGCTTCCAGGCTAGGTAAGAAACCAAACCTATAACCACCATTAAACCATACGTAACCTGCATTATTTCTCTCTATCGATTAGATACTGGGTAAAGGTGCGCAACACTTCTTTTCGCTCAGGAGCTGCATCTATGGCACCGAGCCTCTCAAAACCCTTGGCAAAGTACTCGTTCATTTTTGCAAGGGTGAGTTCTTTTATGCCTATTTGATCATAGATGGCCGTAACTTCTTTTACCTTTTGGTTGGCATCAAAACTTGTTTGACTTAACCAGTGACTCAACACTTGTAATTGGGTAGGATTGGCCAACTCCAGAGCCTTCAACAGCAGAAAAGTCTTCTTATTAGAAAGAATATCTCCACCTACTTGTTTTCCGAACTTTTTCTGGTCGCCATATACGTCTAGCAGATCATCTTTAAGCTGGAAGCCTATGCCCACATCAACACCAAAATCATACAAGGCTTTGCTCTCCGAAGGCTTTGCCCCTGCGAGCATAGCGCCCAATTCCAGGCTAAAACCTAACAAGACCGCTGTTTTTAACCTGATCATATTAAGGTAGTCGGCTTCGGTTACCTGTGGTAGGTGCTCAAAATTCATATCGAATTGCTGGCCTTCGCACACACCTGCAGCACAAGCATTAAAGGCTCTAATAATATCTTTTAAGTTGCCTGGCGAATCCATCAAAAGATCATAGGCTTTAACCAGCATTACATCGCCCGAAAGTATGGCTGTGTTGCTATTCCATTTCTCATGCACGGTTTGCTGGCCTCTGCGCAGAGGGGCATCGTCCATTATATCATCGTGCATGAGGGTAAAGTTGTGAAAAACCTCTACAGCCAAGGCTTGATCGAGCACTTCTTCGGGGTTGTCTTTAAACAGTTGATAAGACATGAGCACCAACAACGGACGTAGGCGCTTACCTCCTAAAGACATGATATACCGAATGGGTTCGTAAAGTTCTATAGGCTGGTTGCCATAGGACATCTGGCTTAGCCTATTATTGATCAGGCCTGCAAGGGCCTTAAAATCATTTGTCATCATCTACAAAAATTAAGTCGATAGTCCTGCGATCAATATCTGTTGCCTTTACTCGTACGGTCACCTTATCGCCCAGGCTTATCATTCGCTTGTTTCTTCTACCCACCACACGATAGTTTTGTTCATCGAACTCGTAAAAATCGTCTGACATATCGGAAATACGAACCATTCCCTCGCATTTTGTTTCTGTAATTTCTACATAAATACCCCATTCGGTAACACCGCTCACTATACCGGCAAAGTCTTTCTTTTCTACAATAGACATGTACTCTACCTGCTTGTACTTAATGGAGGCTCTTTCAGCATCGGCCGCGCGCTTTTCACGTTCGGAAGAATGAACACAAAGCTCTTCATAGGCTTCTTTATCGGCCGATTTCCCCCCGTCCAGATAGTGCTGCAATAGCCTATGCACCATCATATCGGGGTATCTTCGAATGGGTGAGGTAAAGTGGGTGTAGTGTGGAAATGCCAAGCCAAAGTGTCCTTTTTCGGTTGTAGTATATTTGGCCTTGGCCATGCTGCGAATAGCCAGCTGCTCCAGTACGTTTTGCTCGGGTTTTCCGGTAATGTTGTCCATCAGACCATTAAGCGACTTGGAAATACCGCCTTTCTCAAAATCGAGTGTATGACCAAACCTTCTGGCAAAGTTGGCGAATGTATCTAGTTTTTCCGGATCGGGATTGTCGTGGGTTCGATAAACAAAGGTGAGCGGGTTTCCTGACTTCCCCTTGTTGTAGACAAACTCTGCAACTTTTTTGTTGGCCAAGAGCATAAACTCCTCAATGAGCATATGAGCCTCTTTTCTTTCTTTAGGAATAATGCCTAGCGGGGTGCCCTTTTCGTCTAGTTGAAACTTTACTTCTACGGTTTCGAAATTGACTGCACCGCTCTGAAATCGTTTCTTCCGGAGAATTCTGGCGAGCTTATTCAGCAGATTTATTTCTTCTTGAAAGTCGCCTTCTTGTTTTTCTATTCTTTCCTGGGCTTCTTCGTAAGTAAAGCGCCTGTCGGAATATATAATGGTTCGGCCGAACCATTGCTTCTTAATTTCGGCATTAGCATCGAGCTCAAAAACAGCACTAAAGGTAAGCTTCTCCTCATTGGGTCTGAGGGAGCAAAGTCCGTTAGAGAGCCTTTCGGGCAGCATGGGTATGGTACGGTCTACCAGATAAACAGAGGTGGCACGCTCAATGGCCTCATCTTCCAGTTTAGATTTTGGGGCCACATAATGGGTTACATCGGCAATATGTACGCCTACCTCATAGTTGCCATTATCTAACATTCGTAATGAAAGGGCATCGTCAAAATCTTTGGCGTCTTCAGGGTCTATGGTAAAGGTTGTAACCTGACGAAAGTCCTTTCTTTTGGTCAATTCTGCTTTAGTAATTTTATCGGATATGGCCTCTGCTTCGGCTTCTACAGCATCGGGAAACTCCAGGGGCAACCCAAATTCGGCTATAATGGAATGAATCTCTGCATTATGCTCTCCTGCCTTTCCTAAAACACGCTTTACAACCCCTTCAGGCTTTTTGTCGCGCTCGGGCCATTCAGTAATTTCAACCAGCACTTTATCATTGTGCTTAGCTCCGTTGAGGTCTTCATACTTAATGTAGATGTCGTGAAACATCTTTTTAAAGTCAGGAATTACAAAGGCATATCGGGTAGACATTTCTATGCGTCCGACAAACTGATTGCGATGACGACTTAGGATTTCTACTACTTTTCCTTCCCTACTTTTTCCATGCCGCGTGGGCTTAAGCACTACTTTTACTTTATCGTCATCTAAGGCTCCCAACAGATCCTCTCTGGCTATCCATACATCGTTATCTTCTTCTCCATCATCAGGCACTACGTAAGCAAAACGTGCATTTACGTAGTCTACTACTCCGGTAATGGTGGTCATTTCTCCGGCAGCAGCATAGGAGCCATTTCTCAGTTTTTTAATTTTGCCCGAATCTTCCAGCCTGAAAATTACCTCGGTAACTATGCCTTTTGATTTGGCGTCTCTAATATTTAGCCCTTTGAGAATTTGTTTTATCTGATAGCCTCTTCCGGGCGTACGGTTAAGAAACTCTAAAACAATAGGCTCAATTTGCTTGGCAGCTCGTTTTGTAACTGAAGAATCCTGAGGTGGTATTCCTTTTCTTTTTCGGCCCATGAATGATTGTTATGGTGCAGTTTAAAGTTAGTTTTAATAATGCTAATTATGGTTGTTACCGTACTTAAACCATAATGATATTTTCTTCTTTGAGTAGCGGCAACTGATTGAGCTTTAAAAAGACTTGCACAAGCACTGAAACATCGCGTTTGCAATATTCTGTAATACGCTCTAAGTCGCTGGCTTTGTAGTAAACTTCGTTTACCTGACTACCGTCAATATCGTCTTTACTGCTTTCTATTTCAAATATAGCAGCCAGAAGGTCGAGTGAGGTGAAGTGCTTGTAGTCTCCAAACTTCCACAACTCCAGGGTATCCAGATGGTTTATTTCCCAAGGCTTTTTACCTGATAGTTGCAATGCATTGGGCAAGGCTATACCATGAATGAGCATACGCCTGGCCATGTAGGGAAAATCGAACTCCTTGCCGTTATGAGCACAAAGCCTTGTTTCTTTGTGATTGAAATGGCCGTTGAGTAAATCGGCCGTTTGCTGTAACACTTTCTTTTCATCGTGATCGGCAAAAGCGGTAATCCGAAACTCCGGTTGTGGCTCTAGTTGCGAGAAGTAACCAACCGAAATAACCACAACCTTTCCAAATTCGGCATATATACCGGCCTTGTTATAAAGTTCTTCAGGGCTGTGGTGTTCTGCCTCACGAAAAAAAGAAGACTTTTTTGCCCAAAGCTCTTGTTTTCTCTGGTCTAAATCATGGAAAGAAGCCTTCTCGGCTACGGTTTCAATATCCAGAAAAAGTATGTGTTTAAGATCATTAACCTTCATAGAGTCGATTAATTTAGAAATAATCGAGGCAATATCAAGTGGCGTATTTACCTGGCAGATCTAACTCTTGAATTTGCTCTAGTTCAAATTCATGAAAGGGCTGAATCACGAATTTCTTATCGAACACCTGATTCATGATATAGTAACTAACCCAAAACTCATTGAAAAAGCCAAACACTTCAGGAGAAATGCTTTCTATTTTGGCTACCGATTGCTCTTGAACTTTTTCAATCATGTGTCTGAGAGTAGAGGTTTTGCGTGCATCTGCCGACTTTGACTCAAAACCCTTAGAGACCACCATCACGTTGTTCAGCTCTATTAGGTTTTGGTTAATAAGGTATACGTGCCATTCGCTCTCACCTAAATTGTTCACCGACTTGGCTATACAAACCTTTACTCCTGTAACCTCAGGCATTTTTATGTCTTTGCGCATGCCACAAAAATAGTAAAGGCTATTGGTTCATCTGCCCATAAAAGTGTTTCATCACTTGCTGGGCCTTTTTATGTTGGGGAGTAAAATCAATGTTGAAGCGACCATCGTCAGGATTACGTCTGCTTCGGCTGCGTTCTTCCAATTGAGACACTTTAGGGTACCATTTCCAAAGGTGAAAGCCTGCTATAAAGGGTTGATCCATTAGAGCACGAAACATTCCTGTATATAAGTTGGCCTGGGCTTCTTCAGAATGTATGGCTTCTCTATTTTCAAAAGGCATCCGTTGTGGCCACTGCCAAGGCTCAATGCCAGCATCTTTGGTGCTCTTATACCCAATCTCGGTAAAGAGAATCGGCTTCTGATACTTTGCAGAAACAGCCTTTAGTTGAGAGAGGTGCTTTTGCCATCCTTCTTCCACTTCCTGAATGGTGGGGTTTTCGTTTTGTGCTACAGGAAAGTATCCTTGCACGCCAATATAATCCAACAAATCCCAAAAGGCCACGTCTTGATATTCATCGGCAAAATTGGCAGCATAGGTAAGCTCTCCTGTATATACGTTTCTAATCTTTTCGATCAGCTGTCGCCAATCATTTTCCCGTTCTACACAGGTTCTGTGCAGTTCTGTGCCAATGCACAACATTTCTATGCCTTCTTCCTGGGCCAATTGAGCGTAGTGCAAAATGAATTGCTCGTAATTGGCAAACCACTTCTGCCAGTCTTCTTCTGACTGCATGCTTATTTCACCACGCCACTTGCCCTGGCTATCGCGAAGCCAAATATGCGGTTTGAGTATAGTCTTAATGCCCTGCTCCCTGGCCAGTCGGGTGGTTTGCCTAAGGCCTTCGTCTCTTTCTCCCCACCAACCGGTTTGACTTCCAATCTGTGTTCCAATATCCGGAGAGTTGTGCTCTCGCTGCCAGCCAAATGGCGTTTGAGAAATCCAGTTCACATTGTTTTGCACCAATTCTGCTATGCTGGCCGAATCGATTGGATAGGGGCCTGCAACCCAACAAACTCCCCTGTGCTTATCTGCGGTGGCAATGTGCGGGGTGGTGGATTTCTTTTTTTGAAGAGCTATTCCGCATACCACCAAAGTGAAAAGTAGCGTAAGCACTAAGAGGTATGTTCGATTGGTTCTCATTGCCCAAGCTCCATACCAAAAGTGGCTATAATGTGGTTTTGGAGACTGTTCTGAACTTCAGCCATATCTATCTCCTGTCCAATCTCAGCCTGCATTGAGGTTACGGCTTTGTCGTCTATGCCGCAGGGTATGATATGGCCGAAGTAGGAGAGATCGGTATTTACATTAAGGGCTAGTCCGTGCATTGTTACCCAGCGGCTCGACTTTACTCCCATGGCACAAATCTTCCTGGGGTTTTCTGCCCCTTCTTCAAAATCTACCCATACTCCGGTAAGCCCGTCTATTCGTCCGGCACTAATGCCAAAATCGGCCATAGTAAGAATTACAGCTTCTTCTAAAAACCTTAAATACTTGTGGATATCGGTAAAGAAATTTTCTAAATCCAGAATCGGATAGGCAACAAGCTGCCCCGGACCGTGATATGTGATATCACCGCCTCTGTTAATCTTATAAAATTGGGCATGATGTTCTCTCAACCCTGCTTCATCAAGAAGCAGATTATCCAACGAACCACTTTTCCCTAGAGTGTATACATGAGGATGCTCACAGAATATGAGATAGTTTTCTGTAGGTAGCAAAAGGGTATAGTCTTCCTGCTTGCGATTAGCAATTTTGCGATCAATAGTTTGTTTAAAGATCGACTCCTGATAATCCCATACTTTTTGGTAATCTTCCTTACCCAGGTTAATTACCTCAACTCTCTTATTCTGAAGAATACTCATGATTCACGCGTCATCGGCCACATATGCACGCTAATTTAGGCCTCATTCTGTCCCTCTCCAATAAGCTCTACAGATAATACACGAACGTTTTTCGTCACTTGTCTGTTGGCTTTCCTCAGGGCAGAAGTTTGATTTCGCGCAAGAAACTCTGTCTTGACCACGCTATTGTCTTTCAAATTAAGGAACGTGGCCGAGAACTTTTTCATATTCTTCTTACCAGCCATGTTCCAAAAATAGACTAAGGCATGAAAGTTTCCAACATTTTGAAACCCGATTTGGCCCTAATATGCACTTCTTTGAACTTTCGTGGCAATAAAACTGCATCTCCCATACAAATATTTGTAGTTAATCCCTCTGTCTGCAATTCAGCCTCACCCTCAAAACAGGTGTAAATAACAAAGGAATCGCGCTCATAATGCTCACGAATTATACCGGTTGTAAACTCTAATAAATTGGTTTGAAAGTACTGGGAATCGACCAGTGGAACTACCTCATTGAGGCGCTTCTTATATGGAGTTTTGTAATCTGAGTAGGCGTTGTAATCGAGGGCATCGAGGGCTTGGTCGGTATGTAATTCTCTTTTGTTCCCTTCATCGTCTACTCGATCGAAGTCATATATACGGTAGGTAATGTCTGAAGATTGTTGTATTTCGGCCAACAAAAGCCCTTTTCCTATGGTATGCACCCTGCCTGCGGGCAGGTAGAAACAATCTCCAGGGTGCACCTGTTCCCGGTTTAATAACTCGGTGAGTTTGCCACTGTTCAGGTATTGCAAATACTCTTCGCGGTTGGTTTCTCTCTTAAAGCCACTTATAAGGCTTGACCCGGGATCGGCCTGAAAAACATACCACATTTCTGACTTGCCTAATGAGTTGTGGCGCTCTTTGGCCAGCTTGTCATCGGGGTGTACCTGAATGGACAGGTCTTGTGCGGCATCGATAAATTTGACCAGTAATGGAAATTCATTACCAAAAGCTTCATACACCTTGTCTCCCACCAAATCGCCTTTAAACTCCTCTATCAACTCCGGCAAGGTGCTTCCGGCCAACACTCCTTCGGCTACTTTGGATAGATTACCTTTCACTCCTGAGATTTCCCAGGTCTCACCGCAGTTTTTCAGTGGAGAAAAATCCTTACCCAGAACATCCCTTATTTTTGTTCCACCCCAAATTTTCTCTTTAAAAATGGTTTCAAATTTTAATGGGTACAGGTATCTCTTGCTCATGAATTTCTATAGCTTTTGAAGACATTAATTAAACCGTTGGTCGATGAATCGTGGCTGTAGACCTGCCTATGTGACTTAAGCTCGGGTAGAATTTTTTTGGCCAACACCTTGCCTAACTCTACCCCCCATTGGTCGAAACTATAGATGTTCCAGATTACACCCTGCACAAAAATCTTATGTTCGTACATAGCAATGAGACTTCCTAAAACGAACGGAGTAAGTTTTTTATAAAGAATACTGTTGGTGGGCTTGTTCCCCTCAAAGACTTTAAAAGGGGCAAGCTGTTCTATTTCTTTTGGTGTTTTGCCCTGAGCTTTTAGTTCTGCTTCTACTTCTTGCAAAGACTTGCCATTCATGAGGGCCTCAGTTTGAGCAAAAAAATTGGAAAGCAGTTTTAAATGATGGTCTCCAATTGGGTTATGGCTCACGACCGGAGCCAGAAAATCGCAAGGGATTAACTTAGTGCCTTGGTGAATGAGTTGGTAAAAGGCATGCTGACCGTTGGTTCCAGGTTCTCCCCAAACAATGGGGCCTGTTTGGTAGCTAACTTTATTTCCATTTCGATCAACCGACTTGCCGTTGCTCTCCATATTACCTTGCTGAAAGTAAGCGGCAAATCGATGCATGTATTGGTCATAGGGGAGAATGGCTTCAGACTCGCTCCCGAAAAAATTACCATACCAAATTCCAATCAGTGCCAGAATCAGCGGAATATTCGCGCTTGGCGATGCATTTAAAAAGTGTTCGTCCATGGAGTGTGCACCGCTCAGGAGCTCTTCAAAGTTTCGGAAACCAATAGTGCATGCTATAGAAAGGCCAATGGAAGACCAAAGCGAGTAACGGCCACCTACCCAGTCCCAAAACTCAAACATATTTTGGGTATCAATACCAAAGTCGGCTACAGCACCGGCATTGGTAGAAAGAGCCACAAAGTGCTTGGCCACGTCAGAAGCACTTCCTCCTTGTGCAATAAACCAGTCTTTGGCCGACTGGGCGTTAGTCATTGTTTCTTGAGTAGTAAAGGTTTTGGAGGCAATCATAAAAAGAGTTTCTTCTGCCTCTACCTGCTTCAACACTTCGGCAAGGTGGGTTCCATCTACATTTGAAACAAAGTAGGGTTTGATGCCAAAGGTAGCATAGGGTTTTAGGGCCTCTGTAACCATAACTGGCCCCAAATCAGACCCTCCAATACCAATATTTACAATGTTCTTAATAGGCTTGCCCGTATAGCCCAACCACTTGCCCCCTGTTATTTTATCTGCAAACAGACGCATCTTTTCTAATGCCGCATTAACTTCCGGCATTACATCGGTGTCAGCTACTTTTATGGGGCGGTTGCTGCGGTTTCTGAGTGCAATATGGAGTACTGACCGGTCTTCCGTAACATTGATTTTCTCCCCCTTAAACATAGCTTGAGCAGCCTCTCTAACCTTGCACTCCTCTGCTAATTCCAGAAGTAACTGAAGTGTTTTTTCTGTTAACAGGTTCTTTGAATAGTCTATATAAATATCTCCGAGTCTGTAAGAAAACCTTTCAAAACGATTACGATCGGCCCGGAAGAGTTCTTTCATGTGGACCTCTTTCATTTCCTGCGCATGTTCCGAAAGCTTTTGCCAGGCTGCAGTTGTAGTTGGGTTTATATTCTCAAGCATGGTTTCACAGGTTTGAGCGATGAAGTTAGTTCAAATATTTACCTAAATTAAGTTCCACGAATGTCTTATCCATGCAAACGTTTGGCAAAAAAGGAGAAGATTTAGCCTGCAGCTTTCTACAAAGCCATGGCTATGAAATTGTTGTGCGAAATTTCAGGCATAAAAAGTCAGAAATTGATGTGATCTGCCGGAAAGATAATCTTTTGGTTTTTGTTGAAGTTAAAACCAGACGATCGGTTGAATTTGGTTTTCCCGAAGAGTTTGTTTCTCAAAACCAGCAAAAAGCCATTATCAGAGCTGCCGAAAATTATGTAATTGAGCATGCCTGGAAGGGAGACATTCGCTTCGATATTGTAGCCGTACTTATCAATAAAGAGACCACAGATATTGAACATCTTAAAGACGCATTCTATTGAGGCCTGATCTTGGGCGAAACGTATACGGTCTGAGAATTTCTGTTCCATTCTCTCATAATGTAGGGCTCAAAATCCCAGTCGTAGAAGTTGGATGGATATTGGATTTGACGTTTCTGAACCACTACCCCTGGTATATTGTGGAACTCTTCCCAGACACCCACCTTTTGATCGAACACATATTGCCCTTTAACGGCTATATTTCCACTCTCAAAAAACAGATAATAGAACCCTTCCTTTTTTCCGTATTGATAAGGAATTACCTCTTTGACTTTGGTTTTGGTGTCTTCATCATAATAGGTGATCTTGGCATCTCTAAGCCACCCTTTTACATAGTGTTCTTTGTCATAAAGGGTTGAGTCTTTTCTCTGATAAAGCCAAGTGCCATGTTTCATTCCATAAATAAATTGGCCTTTCTCTACCACCACGTCATTCACAAGCCGTTCATAAGGACCGTGCAATACCCGCGCCAGCGTTTGGCCTCTACCTTGCACTTTAGTAACTGCGTCTCTCTCAGTGTTGTGATAGAAGATTTCCTGAACATAACGATCAACCTGTATAGGTTCTGGTAATACATTGAATAGCCTGTAGTCCTCTGTGTTTCGGTCGCGATAGGCAGTAAATGCCTTTTTTGTTTTCTCTCCAAAGAAGAAGTTCTTCTTCACTTTAAGTTCAGCATCGGGAATGGAGTCTTCCTTAGCAGACTTTTCATCTTCCAAAGTAATATTGGGCTTATCAGGATCTACCTCCTCTTTAGCCGGAGCCAACACCTGATTGATCCCTCCGCAAGCCGAAACAGCAGCAATTAAACCTAAAAGCAATAGCTTCTTTAGCATGACGTGAAGATAACGATTATCGGTTTTGCTCTAGTATAATATTCGAAATCAGGCAAAAGCCAAGGGGGAACACTCGTTGGCATGGGCTCGAACCAAGGACCCTTCCCGATAAATCGGGATCAGAAGCTCTAACTCAATTTTAACAGAAGCTCTTCCAGCTTCTTCGGGTTTTGCTTTAGCTCCTTTAAATAGTTCCTCGATTTCATCTTTTTCAGGTGCAGCTCTAGCTTGCGGGCCGTTGACTTTTCCAGTCCTTCAACAGTCAGATAAACCTCCCAGGGAATACCTCGCTTTGTCCATATCTTGTTCCGGGCACCATCGTTATGAAAACTCAGTCGGTCTGAAAATGATGAGGTGTAGCCAATATCGTATCGGTCTATTCCAGGAGAATACAGTATGTAGGTGGTGTGTTTTATGTAAACGAAAAAGGCCGGCAAATTTGCCAGCCTTACTCTTTGAGCTCCTCCTCTTGGGCTCGAACCAAGGACCCTCTGATTAACAGTCAGATGCTCTAACCAACTGAGCTAAGGAGGAATTTTGTATTTCATTCGCTCATCTTGCGAATGGGTGTGCAATATTAGCAGATGCGAAAATATAAACCAAAAGCTTTGAGCAGATTTTCAAAAAAATCAGAGGGAAATCAGCTCAAAATATACAGCCAGATAGATAATTGCGAAAAGAGTAAGGAAAATCAGGCCGCAAATTGCCAGCACTTTGAGCCACCCTTTGGGTTTGTAGGCTTGTTCAATCTGATCGGACATGATCACCTTATAGTTGATAAAAGCAAATACAGGCGCGATGACAAACGATAGTGTAGTGGCCAAATCTACCAGATCCTTTAGGTTGGAGGAGAGTACAAGAATGAACAAGAATGAAATAGCTGCCACCAATACCATCATAATTGTGTAAAGGGTTCTAATGGCTGTAGTTTTAAAGAAAAGCAGCCGAAGAGTCTCTCCCATAGCTCTTCCGAAGCCATCGACCACGGTAATAGTAGTACTAAACATGGTTGAAAACGCGGCTATAGCAATTATAAGGTAAGCCCAACCACCCAATGCGTTCGTATATAACTTCACTACCTGATCGGAAAACACGGTGCTATTGCTAGATAGCTCAGTACCTGACCCATACATAACAAATGCTCCCAGAGTTAGAAAACAAAGAGCCAGCACGGCCGTGACAATGTAACCAAAGTTAAAATCGAAAAGTACTTCGCGCATTTTGGTTTGGTAGCCGGTTTGCTTCATTCGCTCTACGGCCCAAAGGCTATTCCAGGTAGAAAGATCCACAGCCGTGGGCATCCACCCCATTAGGGCAATGAGGAAAATGACACCTTCCCGTTCCATAAGCTCCTTAGGAACGAAGCCTGCTACAGGTTCTATAGGGCCTTTGAACAACACCCCAAAAAAGGCTGTAAGAGTAGAAATAAGCAGCACAGAACCAATAACCTTGAGCAGGCTGTCCAGCAAACTATATCTTCCTATAGCCAACACCAGCGTACAAAAAACCAAAATAAGGCCCGAAACCAAGGTAGGATCTAACCTCCAACCCATTAGGTTGTTAAGCATTCCTGCCGTAACAAATGTAACGGCAGCCGTAACCGTAAACATTGAAGCCAGACTCAGCAAGAAATAAACCCACAACACCCAACTCCCCTCTTGTTTGTACCCTTCCAGAATACTTTTTTTTGTGGCCCCTGCATATCGACTGCCAAATTCAAAGAAGGGATATTTAAACAAATTGGCAAGTACAATAAAAATAAGTAGTTGAAAGCCGTAATCGGCTCCGGCCCGGGTAGACTGCACCAAATGAGAAACACCTATACAGGTGCTGGCAAACAAAATGCCCGGTCCAAGCGCTCTTAGCAGCTGTTTTCTGTTCGATTCCATAGGGAGTTAAAATGCCTAAAATATGCAATCAATTACTCATCTCATAGTTGATTTATTCGACCAAACACTGTCATTATGTCTTCAATTATGCTTCGATTAAACAAAAAACAGACATAATGTCTTAAAAATATTCAAAAACTTGCCTTGGTACAATTTTCACATATAGCAGGGCAAATGATTATGAAAACAAAAAAAACTGAAGATATGAACCTAGTAAGAAGAAACTCCGATTGGTTTGTGCCCAGCACAATGGACAAGTTTTTCGACAGATTCTTTAATGAATCTTTTGACAATGTAGCAACTACATTTAATCCGCGAACTGATATTGCCGAAACCGAAAAGGCCTTCGAAATAGAAGTAGCCGTTCCGGGTTTCGACAAGAAAGATTTCAACATCGACCTGAATGACGGACTGCTTACCATAAGCGGTGAGCGCAAGTTTGAGAAGAAGCAAAGCGAGAAAAACTTCTATTCCATACAAACAGAGTATGGCACATTTAAGAAGTCTTTCCAGTTACCGGACAATATTCAGAGCGACAAAATAGAAGCAACTTATGAAAATGGCATTTTGAGCCTCATTATCCCAAAGGATGAGACCAAAAAACTAGCCAGCAAAATTAGTGTGAAGTAGTTTGTGTTGTTGAGGTTGATTAGGGGCCACCAATTTGGTGGCCTCTTTTTGTTGATAGTTGTTAAATCCGGTTAATAACCGCTTAATTTTGAATAAATTAAAACACTAGGTTTTTGAATCACGTTTAGATGTGACAACCGATATTTGGCAATCATGATTTCGAAGCGACAGTTTTTTCTGGGTATTCTGGCCTCCTCTCTTTTGGGAGGGTTAATTGTACTCTTAGGCCTCAGTTTGTTTAACGGCTCTGACGGCAGTAGCGAGACCTCCATTTCCGGTAGCGCTGCCGTTTCTACCTCTTTGGGCGAAATAAATCCGGTTAGAAAAGACTATGTGGTGCCTGAAGGCATCAACTTCATTAAAGCCTCGCGTAAAGCTGTACCGGCCGTAGTTCACATTACCAATACCTCTATTTCTTCGAGAAACTCAAGTTCATGGTCCAGGTTATTTGGAAGAGAAAGACGAGCAAGACAATCTACCGGTTCCGGAGTACTTATTTCGGCCGATGGCTACATAGCCACCAACTACCATGTGGTTGAAGATGCCGATGAGCTGGAAGTTCGCCTGGACGACAACAGAAGAATTGACGCAGAACTTATAGGCGTAGACCCTGACACTGACCTCGCACTTATAAAAATAGATGCCAAAAATCTTCCTCATGTAGAATTTGGCAATTCCGACCAGGTAGAAATTGGTGAATGGGTTTTGGCTGTAGGAAACCCCTTCGACCTAAACAATACCGTAACCGCAGGAATTGTGAGTGCTAAAGCCAGAAATATTAACCTTATTCAAAGTGGACAAGTAAACAACTACGGCATTGAGTCTTTTATTCAAACCGATGCTGTGGTAAACAGAGGCAATAGTGGCGGAGCTTTGGTTAATTTAGATGGGGAGCTAATTGGCATCAATACAGCTATTGCTACTAATACCGGCACCTTTAATGGGTATTCTTTTGCCGTGCCTTCCATTCTGGTAAAAAAAGTAATGGACGATTTGCTTGAATTTGGCAAAGTGCAAAGAGGCCTGCTAGGTGTTCAAATAACTGATGCCGATGGTCGCTTTACCAACGAATTGTCCGGAGTACTCATTAGCGGGGTGAGTCCCGGAGGCGCAGCCGAGCGAGCAGGTATTAAAATTGATGATGTAATAGTGGGCATTGACGACCGAACGGTAAGAACAACCAGCGAGCTTCAGGAGTTGGTAGCCAGAAAAAGACCAGGAGATGAGATTCTTGTCAAGTACAAACGAGACGGTAAGCTTAAAGAAACGAAGCTCAAACTCAGAAAGAAAGATGAGTTTATTGCCGGGGTGCCCGAAGAAGTTACCCTTAGCTACAAAATCGAGGGTTCCACATTTATCGATATCAACGAAAACATAAAAACACGACTCAAAATTGAAGGAGGAGTACAGTTGGTAGAAATGGGAGAAGGAGCCTGGAAAGAAGCCGGAATAAAAGAAGGCTTTGTAATTACTAAGGTAGGCGATGTAGACATTAAAGGCCTCTCGGATTTTCAGGAACTGCTCGATGCAAAAACCCGAGACTTCTACGTAATGGGCAAATACCCCAACGGATACAAAGACTACTACAGAATTAACTGGTAAATAAGTACTTCCATAAAGGGCTGCTTTAGAAGCTCACGGGCCTGCGCATTACGGGCAGACTCAGTGTTTTTCTGGAGCAGCCCTTCTATTTCTGTCTCTTTTGAACATGCCTTTCTTACTGTAAACTCTCTCAGCCTTTTCTGTAATACCAAAGTTCAAATAGAAGTGTCCCATTCCAAGCCTCAAAATTTTGGAGGCCTCTGAAAATACTTGTAATTATGGGCTAGTAACCAATAGAGAGAAACAGAAATGGAGAATTTTGGTATTGATAGCGCATTGAAAAACCTTGGCGTAAGCACTAATAATAATGGTACTTCTACAGGATCTAAAAGCTCGGGCAAAGGTGGAGAACTCAAATCTTTCTCACCGGTAAACGGGCAGTATATAGGATCGGTAAGTACTACCACCCGCGAAGAATATGACCAGGTAGTTGCCACCGCTCAAAAAGCCTTTTTAGACTGGAGAGAAGTAACCGCACCGGCTCGTGGAGAAATAGTAAGACAGTTTGGTGAAAAGTTGAGAAAACACAAAGCCGATTTGGGCAAGCTGGTTTCTTACGAAATGGGCAAGTCTTACCAAGAGGGCTTGGGTGAGGTTCAGGAAATGATAGATATTTGTGATTTTGCCGTGGGTCTTTCCCGACAGTTACATGGCCTTACCATTAAATCTGAGCGTCCGGGACACCACATGCAAGAGCAATGGCACCCACTTGGAGTAGTGGGTATTATTTCTGCATTTAACTTCCCGGTGGCTGTTTGGTCCTGGAACACTGCCCTGGCCTGGGTTTGTGGCGATGTGTGTATCTGGAAACCCTCTGAAAAAACTCCGCTTTGTGCCGTGGCCTGTCAAAACCTGATTGCCGAAGTACTTAAAGACAACCAAATGCCTGAGGGTATCTCGTGCATGATTAATGGCGATTATCAGGTAGGTGAATACATGACCAAAGACGAAAGAGTTCCACTTGTTTCGGCCACTGGCTCTATTCGTATGGGGAAAATTGTGGGTCAGACAGTGGCTGCCCGATTGGGCAAATCCATTCTCGAGTTGGGAGGAAACAACGCCATCATTGTAACCCCTGAAGCCGACCTGAAGATGACCATTATCGGTAGTGTATTTGGCGCGGTGGGCACAGCCGGGCAGCGCTGTACTTCAACCCGAAGGCTCATTATTCACGAGTCAATCTACGACAAGGTGAAAGACGCTCTCGTAAATGCCTACAAGCAACTTAAAATTGGCAATCCATTAGATGAAAACAACCATGTGGGGCCACTCATAGACACTGATGCAGTGAAGAACTATACCAATGCCATTGAGGCCGTTCAAAAAGAAGGAGGTCGCATATTGGTTGAAGGAGGAGTACTGCAAGGTTCTGGATATGAAAGCGGATGTTATGTAAAACCATGCATTGTGGAGGCGGAAAACCACTACGCTACTGTTCAGGAAGAAACCTTCGCCCCTATACTTTATCTCATTAAGTATTCAGGCGATGTAAACGATGCCCTGGCTATACAAAACGGTGTAAAACAAGGGCTCTCTTCGGCCATTATGACCAACAGTGTAAGAGAAGCCTATCAATTCCTGTCGGCCTCAGGTTCCGATTGTGGCATCGCCAATGTGAACATTGGTACTTCAGGAGCAGAAATTGGAGGAGCCTTTGGAGGTGAGAAAGAAACTGGCGGTGGTCGCGAGTCCGGTTCAGATGCCTGGAAAGGATACATGCGCAGACAAACCAATACCATTAACTACACGGATAAACTGCCGCTTGCTCAGGGTATAAAATTCGATTTGGGTTAATTGACCAAATCCATATCAGGCACCGCGAAGCAAACGCCCTCTTGGCTATTTCGCGGTGCTTTTTAATTTGCATCCTTCTGTACTGTCATTTAGAATATGCTTGATTACGAAAACTCCAAACCAGGCAAAACATATGATCGAAAAACAGCCAAACTAAAGGCTGCCGACTTTTGTGCCTATCAGGAGCGTTCGCAACAAGAAGTCAGAGACAAACTATACAGCTATGGTTTACACCAGCAAGATGTAGAAGAAGTGCTCACAGAGCTCATTGTGGAAGGGTTTATTAATGAAGAGCGCTTTGCCAAAGCCTTTATTGGAGGCAAATTCCGTATGAAAAAATGGGGGCGACAAAAAATTCTTCAGCAACTTAAACCACATAAACTATCTGACTACTGCATAAAAAAAGGATTGGAGGAGATAGACCCCGAGGAGTACTGGCAAGCCCTAATCGGCCAGGCCCAAAAGAAATATCAGCAGCTTTCAGGCCATTCGGAGTATATAAAAAAGGGCAAACTATCACAGTATCTTTATGGTCGGGGCTTTGAATCGGATCTGATCCGCGAGGCGGTTGATCAAATTGTTAAGGATTAATTAGGAGCGTGTTTTCAACCCATCTGCTTCTTAACTTTCGGCAAAAGTTGAGTTATGAAGTACCTGGCTTATACACTATTAGGGCTGTTGATGGTTTCTTGCCAGTCCGAAAAAATCAACCAAACGTTTTCCTCACCCGATGGCAAAGTTAAAGTCAGAGTTTTTGAAACGGATAGTAACCAATTGGCCTATACCATGAACTTCAACGGCCAACCGGTTATTCTTGAGTCTACCCTTGGTTTGGAGCTGCGAGAACACGGATTCATAGGCAAGGGGCTCAAACTTCTTTCTATAGACAGCACAGGCAAGAACGAGCTTTGGTACCCTCTTTGGGGAGAAGACGGTGTGGTACATGACCGCCACCGCAGCTATACTCTTCACTTGCAACACACCGATGGCCTACTGCTTAATATTCAGTTTCGATTGTTCGATGATGGTATTGGCTTTCGCTACGAATTCCCAAACCAACCGGGCACCGAAGAACTTATTGTAGACAATGAATACAGTCAGTTTCGTTTAACCGGAGATCATACGGCCTGGTGGATTCCGGCCGACTATGACAGCTACGAATACCTATACCAAACCACACGAGTAAGCGAAATAGACTCTTCATTGGTAGATGGAAGCCTGTTGGCCGCAACAACCATAATGGAAAAACATGCTGTAAATACACCTTTCACCATGAAAACAGAGAAAGGCTTGCACATCAGCATTCACGAAGCTGCACTTACCAACTACCCCGACATGACACTACGGATAGAGGAAGATAAGCGAACCCTAACCAGCTCATTGGTGCCCTCTACTCTCAATGGCTGGAAGGCCCGGGTGACAACCCCATTTAGAACCCCCTGGCGAACCATTCAGGTGGGCCAAACGGCCGGGGATCTGTTAGAGTCAAAGCTCATTTTAAACCTTAACGAGCCAAACAAGTTGAGCCAAACGGACTGGATTAAACCCGGCAAGTATATTGGAATATGGTGGGAAATGCACCTGCAAACTTCCAGCTGGGACTATGCCAGCGGTAAGCATGGGGCTACTACGGCCAAAGCGAAGAAATACATAGACTTTGCCGCCAAACACGGCTTTGATGGGGTATTGGTTGAAGGCTGGAACACTGGCTGGGAACGTTGGATTAGCTTTCCTGATCGGGAAGGAGTATTCGATTTTGTAACGCCTTATCCCGATTATGACCTGCGCGAAGTGGCAAACTATGCACAACAGAAAGGAGTGAGTCTCATAATGCATCATGAAACCTCAGCAGCCCCAAGAACTTACGAACAACAGCTAGACACCGCCTATTCTCTAATGAAAGAGCTTGGTATCCATGCCGTGAAAACCGGCTACGTTGGGCCTATAATTCCTGAAGGAGAATACCACCATGGCCAGTGGATGGTCAATCACTATCGGAAAGTTTTGGCCAAAGCAGCTCAATCGGAAGTTATGATTATTGCCCATGAACCCATAAAAGCCACGGGCATCCGAAGAACCTACCCTAATATGGTAGCCCGGGAAGGCCTGAGAGGTTCAGAATTTAACTCTCCCTGGGGTGGCGGCAACCCTCCTGAGCATCTCACCATAGTACCTTTTACCCGTATGCTTGGTGGCCCCATAGACTATACGCCCGGCCTCTTTAAACTCAATTTAAACGAGTACAAGGAAGGGGCCTCTGTGCCTACAACCCTGGCCTACCAACTGGCTGAATATGTGGTGGTTTATAGCCCGGTACAAATGGCTTCCGACCTTATTGAACACTATGAAGGACACCCCGCTTTTCAGTTTATTAAAGATGTTCCTACAGACTGGGATGCCAGTAAAGTTGTGGCGGCCGAAATAGGGGAGTATGTAGTAATTGCCCGACTGGGTAAAAATAGCTACGACTGGTACTTAGGAGGTATTACCGATGAAAATGCCCGTGAGCTGAATATACCCCTGAGTTTTTTGCAGAATGGAGTGCACTATGAAGCCCAAATTTACCGCGATGCTGACAATGCGGATTTTGAAACCAATCCATCGGCCTATAC
The DNA here is from genome assembly GCF_014653175.1 of Roseivirga thermotolerans. Taxonomy (GTDB): domain Bacteria; phylum Bacteroidota; class Bacteroidia; order Cytophagales; family Cyclobacteriaceae; genus Roseivirga; species Roseivirga thermotolerans. The sequence continues at coordinate 1,020,694 of NZ_BNAG01000001.1, read as the reverse complement.
CATTGAAACTCAAAAGATGCAAAAAGGAGATACGCTATTGCTTAAAATGGCCCGTGGCGGTGGTGTAGCCATTCGATTTAAGGCACTTTAAAAAGCCCTTTTTCTTGTGCCTCCAAGCCCTTTTTGCCAAAGGAATACATAGCGAAACCCGAGCATTAACACCAGGGGAATCATGGCGGTGTTGTATACCTGCAACCTGGTAATCCACACCATAGTCATGGCAATGAGCAGTATTACCAAAAAGCGAACATACACCATTAGCCAAGGTTTGGGCTTGGCCTTAAGCAGAAGAAAGGCCACTACCAGGTTGGGCGCAAAAGCCCAGAGAATATTCAGGTTGTTCACGGTGGTAGTATGGTGTGTGGCTACCCAAAGCAATACCAGCATTAAGCCTACCAATCCGGTTACAAAAAAGAGAACAAAGTCAATCCACCGGGAACGCCTTTTGGTCATGTAATCGCGTACCGTAAAGATCATGAAGATTAGGGCCACAACCGAAAGGGTAAGCGTTGGGCTGAGTACTTCTTTGGGTTTTTCGTGAAAATCGGAGGTAAACAGTTCATTAGTAGCTTTAATAGCCGGAACACTTTGCCCTTCGCGCTCAATAGTAGCATGGGCATAAGCCGAAAGGACATAGTCTGGCTGATACATTAAGTCTTCAACAGTAGACTCTCTGTCAATAAGATTTCCCAGAGCTATGTCTATCCCCAAATCCCACCAGGGGTGGTTATACGCATTCTCATCAACCAAATCGCGCAGGGTAACCTTTCCTTTTATATGCGCTCCACTAAACACCAGTTTGTCGCCCAACACCTCCTTGGGAATATCGCGCAGCTTGGTGGCACAATTATCATAAAACTGATCGTATCGGTAGTATTTGTTTTGAGGCAAGCTGTTGTTCTCAAGGTACTCAAAAATAGCCTGCTTTTCTTCCAGGGTAAGGTTGAGTACTTGCTCAGTTACCCAACGATTTTGCGCCTTGTAACTTCTAAAAAACTGATCGAACGGCCGGGCATCCACCATATAATCGGCCGAACCGGTAACGAATTTCATAATGAACTGGTCTTCGTCCGAATCGTACACACCGTAGTTATAGGCTCTATCCATATTGAGTGCGGGGTCTTGCACCCTAAAGGCACTATGGCCAAAACAGTCTACCAAGTTAGGTCCGGGGCCAATGGTAATAAGACTTACCTCAGATTCTTGCGACAGTGTAGGATATTGTGCCGCAAGGGAGAAACAAACAAGCAGACCACAGAGTACCAGGTTGAGCTTCATAGATTAAAACTATTTCTTTTCACCATTAATACGGCAAATATCGTCAGTAATTTTGTTCCGTTTACCTGGCCCCCTAACTTGAACACATGAATCGTAACTGGCACGATGGGCTCAACTATTTTTCCAAACTCACACCACTGAGGGTTTGGAACATGGTGCAGTTGGTGAGTAGCTACTTTGTATCTAAACTTTTCAAAAAACCTATTCATTGGGGCATGCCCACCAGTATTGCCCTGGAGCCAACCACATCGTGTAACCTTCGGTGTCCGGAGTGTCCTAGTGGCTTAAGAAATTTTACGCGCCCCACCGGTATGCTGGCCAATGAAACCTACCAATCAGTTATTGATGAGTTGGCTCCAAGGCTCAGTTATCTCATATTCTATTTTCAGGGTGAACCCTACCTGAATCCTAATTTTCTGGATCAAGTAAAATATGCCCGTAAAAAGGGTATATACACGGCCACCTCTACCAACGCTCATTATCTGACCGACCCAGTGGCCAGGGAAACCGTGGCCTCCGGCCTGGATCGGCTAATTATCTCGATTGATGGTACTACGCAGGAGACCTACGAACAATACCGCGTTGGAGGCAAACTGCAAAAGGTAATTGATGGCACCAAAAACGTTGTGCAGTGGAAAAAGAAGCTCAAATCAAGAAGTCCACATATCATCTTTCAATACCTGGTGGTAAAGCCTAACGAGCACCAACTGAACGAAGTAAAAGCTCTGGCCGACAAACTTGGGGTAAACGAAGTGGCCTTTAAAACCGCTCAGATTTACGATTATGAAAATGGCTCTGAACTCATTCCCACACAAGAAAAGTATAGTCGCTACCAACAGCTCCCAGACGGAAAATGGGCCATTAAAAATAAGCTGGTTAATCATTGCTGGAAAATGTGGCACTCTTGCGTGATTACCTGGGACGGTAAGGTAGTGCCTTGTTGCTTCGATAAAGATGCGCACTATCAGTTGGGCGCAACGAAAGAACAACCGTTCAAAGAAGTCTGGAGAAGCGAGGCTTACAGGTCTTTCAGGCAAAAGCTCATTAGGTCCAGAAGTGAAATTGAAATGTGCCGTAATTGTTCTGAAGGAACTAAAGTATGGGCTTGATGAAACGGTTAAAGCCGGCCTTCCGTGCTTCATCCATAGATTACTCTATCGATTAAATTTGAATTTTGTACCCACAAGCAAACTAGTTTTTTAGATGCTCGGGTAGCTTAAAGTCTTTATTGGAAGATGGAGAGCATTTTTCGCAGCCTGTAGCACAGCTATCTTTGGCCTTATATTGCCTGTACACCTTTCTGCCCATGAAGAAAAGAGCCGCTAAGAATAATATGCCAATAATAATTTCCTGCATTGCTTAGTGAACTGCGATTGCGGAGACAAAGTTCGCGAATCGGTCTGAAAGCTGAAAAGTTATAGTTGATTAAGTAGCTCTATTCAATGCGTTTTCTAATCAATTGCCCTTCGGCAAAGTTTGCGTAAAGCAACCGGTGTTAGATTGCTCCCTGCTACCTGTACCGGCAAAGGTTGGTGAAGGCTTCTAACAATTTTCCGTATTACTATTTTTATTAGGTTGTGGATCACTTCCAGTGTTTCTGAATAAGTCTCAGCATTTCTTGTTGGGTTGCATTACCAGCCACAATTTCCCGACCCATCAAAAAGTTATTCCCCCCTTTAAAGTCCGTTACTGTTCCTCCGGCCTCCTGCACCAACAAAGCTCCTGCGGCTACATCCCAGGCGTTGAGGTTGTATTCAAAGAACCCTTCAAAGCGTCCGCAAGCGGTATAGGCAAGGTCTACTGCCGCACTTCCCATACGCCTTAAACCATGGGTAGTTTGCATAAACTCGTTGAGAATGGAGAGGTAACTACTCATTTTTTCGAAGTCGTAGTAAGGAAAACCTGTGGCTAGCAGAGACTTGTCGAGTGTTTTTACCGGTGAAACCCTAATGGGCATATGATTTAAAAAAGCACCTTCGCCTTTAGAAGCATGGAAACACTCATCTCTATTCAGTTCATACACCACTCCCAGAGCCAGCTCTCCCCGCTTCACTAGAGCCACAGAAATGGCATACACCGGCAAACCGTGGGCAAAATTTGTAGTTCCGTCTAGCGGGTCTATAATCCAGTTGTAACTATCCGATCTTCTAGAAGAAGTACCCTCTTCGGCAATAAATCCACTGCCCGGCAATATTTCTGACAGACCCTTTACCAATCGCATTTCTGCCTCTTTATCTACATAAGATACAAGATCGTTTGTGCCTTTATATTCAATTTTTGAATGATCGAACTTGTGCGATTCTTCGCGAATAAAGTCTCCGGTGTCCTTCACCAAAACAATTACGTCTTGAAGTAGTCTCTGCATAGGTAGGCGATTAATACACAAATATAGGGCTTGCCTATTCCGGAAAAGAAGGACTTTTGATAATATGATGAGGCCTGCCCCCTAAGCAATAAAACCAAATCCTTCTCTTTCTAAACAATTGATGTCTATGTAAAAAGGCTGCTCCTAAGAAATACAAGTGCACCTAAGCCTCTACTCTTACCCCGCCAATAATGCTATGGCTGAATATTTTACTTAGCCCGACTGACCCCTGCTAACTACTAACACAGGGCGGTTTCTTCGCTCATAACCGACCTCAGAGCTCCTTGTAGAGCCTTTTTTATATCTTCCATTTCCGGTCGGTTGTGGTATTTTTGGTTCACCTCAATTTCTATTCCCGAATAGTTTTTAGGTCTAAACTCTTTGCGCAGGTAGGTGGTAAACCCATCGGCTGTGCCCAAATACGGATAGTTGTGCATGGTTACAAACTGTGGAGCATTAAGCTGCAGATCGGCCACCAACTGGCGAGCTATGCGAGCCTCCGGTTCTCTGTTATCATCGTATAGAATACCAATATCGGCCTTACGGGTTTCTCCTTTAAGAACGGGGGTAAATGAGTGCATGGAAATATGAACTACCGAATCGGTTTTTCGGGCGTGCTCTTTAATCCAATCATACACCTGCTGTCGGTAAGCGGTATAGTACTTTTTGAGTAAAAACTTCTTTACCACGGGGTCTAGACTACGACTAAACTCCGAATACAGCTCCGGATTGAACTTGGAACGATTGGAGTCTACCAACAACCGGGTGATCATGTTCACGTAGAGAGGTAGCTTTAATGTATCGGCCAAATATTCGGCCAGGGGCCCCGCTCCCAGGTCATACCCTCTGTGTGTTTCTAAAATGGCCTCATGGCCTAAAAACAAGTAGCGATAATTTGCCGGCACATAGTTGCCTGCATGTTCGCAGGTCATTAAAAAGCTTCTTCCAGACATTCCCTTAGCATTTGATTACTTTCCAAACAATCACACAACTCCGAGTACACCATTTTAAGGTTATCGTGCTCCAGGTTGGCCTCTAGTGCATTGAGTACACGAGTAGAGAGGGTACCCTCATCAAATAGCAATTCAATTTCGGACTGCCAATAACTCAGTGCTTCAGGATACCTCCTATCCACCTTTCGCTTAATGTATTGCCATAGTTCAGTGGCCGTCATTTCCGTAACGGCATTAAGACCAAAGGCCTTGAGGTAGGCAGCATCTTGTATAAGACTGTGTTCTCCATGTTTAATCACCTGGTTGAACAGGGTGGCCAGTGCTTCGGTCTTAAATTTCTGTTGTTGTTCCAGGCTCATCAGGTGCTCTTCGGTAAGTAGTTTGAGGGCATGAATAATGAGGGAGGCAATGGCCAAATCGGCTTTGGGGCACTCTTGCACATCGAGTATTCTAATTTCTATAGCTCCCCTGTCGAACCGTGCAATAGCACCCCTGGAGTTCAGCCAAATAGGCTCTAAAATTCCTTCCTGATCATGTATTTTAATATCACGCGCTATGCGATCAAAAATCTGTGCTTGGTATTCACTCTGTGTAAAAACCGGTTCAGGAATTACCTGTCCTGTAAGCACAGGCACTGCCTTTTGATTTTTGCGATAATAATCCAATCGCTTGTCCCAAAAACCGGTGTCTTTACCATCCAAAATGGGCGAACTAGCCGACAGGGCGGGCATTATTGGCAACAGTGTGCGTATGGCCGCGTGCAGTCTGCCAAACTCTTCGTCATTAGCAAAAGGAAGGTTTATGTGCATGCTTTGCAGGTTGCTCCATCCGTGCCCCTTACAGTTAAATATGCGATCGTAGGTAGCGTAAATTTCTGCATTATCGTGTGGCCAACGAACGGTTTCTGTCTCAGGGTTCATCCATGGGTGCGCGGCAGAGGGCATTAACTGAGCATTGAATTGTGCCAGAGCACTATTCATTTGCTGAACGGCTTCTTCGAAATCGACCGCCAGTTGCTGCAAATTGCCTGTTGGAGCCGAGCATTTAAGCTCAATAACGTGTAGTGCCAGCTCGTTAGACCAGGTTACGCTTCCAAATGTGATTTCATTGGTAATTTCACCGGCCAACGATTTAAGCACCTCATCGGCAATTGGTTTTACATCGAGCGTCTCAATGTCTACAATCATGTATTCCAGCTCAATACCAAAAGCCTGGAACAAATGGAGGCGATTGTCTTCCATATTATTGTTTTATTTTGACCCTGTCCATCATGGTCTCCATAATGGTTTCGTAGAGTCTGTTTTTTAATATCTTATCTTCAATTCCCGCATCGAGGTTAGGGTTATCATTCACCTCAATTACATAGAATTTTTTATTTACTTCCTTAATATCTACCCCATAGAGCCCGTTGCCAATCAGCTTTGTGGCTTTAAGGGCCGTGCTAATCAGTGCTTTGGGCACATCTGCAATGGCGTAGGTCTCCGATTTGCCCTCTTGTGCTTTTCCGCTTTTCTTCCAATCGATGATTTGCCAATGGTTGCGAGCCATAAAGTATTTACATACATACAAGGCCTGTCCGTTGAACACTCCCACACGCCAGTCGAACGGTGTGGGCATAAACTCCTGGGCAATGAGCAACTCAGAGCCTTTAAAGAAACCCTTGAGCAACTCGTTGAGCTCTTCTTCGCTCTGCACTTTTTTTACTCCCTTAGAAAAAGCACCATCCGGTTCTTTTAGAATAAAGGGAAAGCCTATTCGCTCTACCGCAGCAAAAGGATTTTCTTTAGATACTATGGCTGCTTTGGGAGTGTTAATGCCGTAGCTTCTCATGAGTTCATTGAGGTATACCTTGTTGGTACATCGCATAATAGACTGTGGATCGTCAATAACCACCAGCCCCTCAGACTGGGCTTTCTTAGCCAACCGAAAAGTGTGGTTGTTTACATTGGTTGTTTCCCGAATAAAGAGGGCATCGAACTGTGTAATCTTACCATAGTCGTTTTTGGTAATAATTTCTGTGTTAAAGCCCACTTCTTCGGCTGCTTTCACAAATTTTTGAAGTGCCTTTGGGTTGGAAGGAGGGTTAGGGTCGTCCGGGTTCACAAGTATGGCCAGGTCGAACTTTCTGCGTTGGTGGTTCTTTCTTACCACCTTTTTATTGCTCATGAACAGCCCTAGAAACGACTGCAGTTTTATACGTTCATCGTTGCTCAGGTCGTATATGTTCAGCGGTTTAAGGCTTTCCAGGGTCCACTTATCCCGCTTTATAAAAGAGGCTTTTAATATGGGTGATTGAAATAGGTTGAACAGCAGCATGCCCAAGCTGGAGTTGGCCAATTCCTCGGTATATCCAAAATATATTTTGAATTCCAGCTTGGTTTCTGAACTGCTGCCCAAACATTTCTGAATGACGGCATCAAAATCCTGAGCATCGTCTTTTATCATTGAAGGAAAGCGAAAGTCCTGTATGGTAGAAACCTCCGGCAGTACCTTATGTCCTCTGGCTTCGGCCAAAAGCGATACGTAATAGCCAACGCTTTGGTATTGATAGGACTTACATAGGTTGATTACTTTTGTATTTTTTCCCATTTGACCGGCTGCATCAGAGAGGTAGTCTTGCGCAGAAACAAGGTCAACGTTGGGAATATCCAACTGCCACTTATGTGGTTTTTCAATAACAATTAGTTTGTTCATTGTTTAGGTCTAATAATCAGTAGGTTGGCATCGTAGGTTACCATACCCAGCATAATTGAGTTGATTAATCGGTGAATATCTACTTCGTAATAATGTCCGTTGGCCAATGGGTTATTCTTTAACGGATCGGCAATAGACACAATGTTTTCATCGGGGGTAATACCACTCACCACCACAAAGTGTCCGGTGGGTAGGCCCCTGAGGTCATCATATTCTATTTTAAAATCGCCTATTTCTCTGGGGCTTTGGTACAAATAAGTGGCACTAAGGCCAGTGAGAATGGGCTGGTTCTGAAAAAGATAGGATTTGATCAGGTCTGGTGTAAGGTCTTGAAACTTAATTTTACCTCCAAGTCGCAAAAATTTCTGATAGGCAGAAGAAGCAAACCGAATTTTTCGCTGGGGTTTATAATGGCATTGCATAGCCAGCTTATTCACCAGGTCTACTTCTTCCTCTCCATTGAACCACGAGGGGTCAAAGATTTGCAAATTGTAGGTATAAATGGTGGCCTCATAGCCTCTTTTAAGGGCATGATTACCAAGATTCACGGCCAGGGTACCTCCTGATTTCAACTGCTTTACCTGCGATATTACCTGGCTTAGCGAGATGTTGTCTCCGTAAAACTGATAGACAGCCTGCAAGCTGGTGGGCCCGCAGGTTACATCATTGGGTTGCGGAAGCATGTTAATATCCAACATGGCTTTTTCAAAAAGCAGCATCTTCTTTATACTTTAGTGTTTGTTAGACGCGCGCCAAAGTCAAAGTCACATGTCATCGGAAAAAATTTTCAAAGGAAATATCAAACCGGCCTTTACCGATGAGGAACTGGTAAGGTTTCTCCAAGAAGGTGGGCCTCAGCGGTATTTCTCCATTTTGGCCGATAGGTACCATGATTATGTGGTGAAAAAATGCCGTAGTTATGTGAAGAGCGATGACGAAGCCGAAGATCTAAGCCAAGAGGTGTTCATTAAGGTATTTATGCAGTTAAAGAGCTTTCGTTCGGAGGCTAAATTCAAGACTTGGCTTTATACCATTATTTACCATACCTGTGTCGACTACCTCCGCAAGAAGAAAAAGAATATGCACCAGGTGATATCCGATAAGCTTTCGACCGAGCTGGAGGATGTAATTGAGGCTGAAGAGGTAGATAAGGAGTCGTTGCACAATGCTCTGGAGCTACTGCTCGAACAAATAACTCCTGAAGAAAAACTGCTGCTTTTGCTGAAGTACAAGGAAAAACAGCCTTTGCAAACCATAATTACTACACTAAATATTTCGGAAAGTGCAGCCAAAATGAGGCTACTGAGAGCCAAAGAAAAAATTAATAAACTGTATGAGAAGCAGATTGGCTCTGGCCGCTAGTGACAGCCTTCAATCACCACCACAAATTCTCCTTTTACTCCGTTTTTATTAAAGTGCTCAATAAGCTCAGACAAGGTGCCTCTCACGGTTTCTTCAAACATTTTAGATATTTCTCTGGAAACGGAGGCTTTACGATCTCCCAAAAACTCTTTGAGTTGTTCTAACGACTTAACTAATCGATGTGGCGACTCATAAAGAATAATGGTTCTTTCTTCCCCCGCCAATGCTTTTAACCGTGTCTGACGCCCTTTTTTATGGGGCAGAAAGCCTTCAAACACAAACTTATCGGAAGGTAAACCGGAGTTTACCAGTGCCGGCACAAAGGCCGTGGCTCCCGGTAGGCAGTTTACTTCTAAGCCAGCGGCTATTGCCTCTCTAACCAGCAAAAACCCGGGATCGGAGATGGAGGGAGTACCTGCATCGGAAATAAGCGCAAAGGTTTCTCCGGCATTCATTCGCTCAACTAACCGGGCTACTGCCTGGTGCTCATTAAAAATATGATAACTCTGCAGTGGCTTGCTAATGTTGTGGTGCTTTAGAAGCTTCCCTGATGTTCTGGTATCTTCGGCCAAAATCACATCCACATCGTTCAATACCCTAATAGCCCTTAGGGTAATATCTTCAAGATTACCAATGGGAGTGGGCACAAGATAAAGGCTGATTTTCTCGGGCATTAGGCCAGTTGGTCTATGATTTCAGCCAATTTACGATCTTTCTCCGTTACCGTATTACCGGCATCGTGGGTAGTGAGTTCAAAACTCACTTTATTCCACACGTTCGACCAATTGGGATGGTGGTTCATTTTTTCTGCTTCTATGGCCACTTTGCACATAAAACCAAAGGCTTGAGTAAAGTTCTCAAACTCAAAAGTTTTGGTCAGCTTATTATCTTTCTCGGTCCACATAGTCTTTCTATTCTTTAGGTTCATGGCCGTTTAAACAACGGCTCAGTTATTGGCTTTTATAATGTACTGGTATTCCAAACTCCTCTCATCGATTGAAATTCTTTTATAACCGGCCTTTCTAAGAATGGAACGAACCGTACGGGCATCCATCTTCATTTCATCAGCCGGCCCCACAGGAATGTTTCCCTTTTTAAAATCTACAATTACCAACTCGCCCTCCGGCTTAAGTCCATTGCGCAATCGCTCAAAGTACTGTTGCTGGTTGGGGATAAAGCAAAAGGTATTTACCACCAATACCGCATCGGCTTCGTTTACCAAAAGGTTGGGTACATCGGGAGGGGTAAGGCGGGGTTCAATATTATCGGCCCAGTTGCCCACTATTTGTTTTTGCTCCCGAATGTAGTCTAGCGCCTTTGGGTCAATATCGAGTGCAATCACTTTTTGGGCTACCTGAGCTAGTTTAAAACTAAAATAGCCTGCTCCTGCTCCAACATCCGCCACTGTCTTTTCGCTCAGGTTGCTGAAGCTCTTTAAGACAATATCAGGGTTTTGCCAGTTGGTTCTTTCTTGGGCCATGTCTTCAGGAAATACCGGCTCAATGTACTCGCGTTCAAGGCTTTTTAATACTAGTTGCTCTTGCCCAGGCCGGGGGCTTGCCTCTTTAGGTTGCTCTTTCTTGGAGCCGGAACAGGCCACAATACCTACCATGAGCCCTAGTAAAAAAGCCTTGTGTTTCATTAGAGTGCTATAATACCCTGAATCTGATGTGCCTTTTGATAGATCCCTATGACGAAATCGCTGGATGGTGCCATAACTTTGGCAGTAACACTCATGTATTTACCCTTACTGGAAGGTTTGTATACCACATCGTTGAGCGGGAATAAGGCTTTTACTTCTTCTTTCTTTTCTTCCAGCACTATAAACTTAAACATGTACAGAGTGGGAAAATCGTGGGTAGCTTCCAGCTTTTCCTTAAACTCCTTTGTCGTAAATTTTTGAGTGTCCATAGTCTTTATTCCTCTAAAAGTTAAATAAAAAAAGAGGCTCTTTCAAAAAGCCTCTTTATATCATAGCGTTTGATTCCGAGCTTAGAAGAACTTATATCGTTCGTCTTTTACCTCTAGTTTTTCGGTAATGGCTCTTCGCAAATTTTGCTCCAGGTTAAATAAGGCCTGCCTTAACAGTTCGTTTTCATATTGTGTGTAATCGCCAATCTCTGAAGCCTCAGATTTTGATTTTAGTTCCAACACTACCACGCCTTGTCCTTCTACCACGTAAGGAGCTGTTTTCTGACCAGCATTCTGAAGCGCGAACAGGGCACCAATGGCCTCCGGAGCTGCTCCTAAAGTGCCGAGCGAAATGTCTTCTAGTCTTATAGATTGTTTGGCGTAAAGCTGTGCCTCCGGACCATAGGCTGTGGCCATTTCGCTTACACTACCTGAAAGGCTATTCAGTTTAGACTTAATGAACTCTGCCTTCTTCTTATTTTTAAGTATTGTAGTAATTTGACCTCTAACCGCCTCAAGAGCTTGCACTCCTTCTTCAGTTTTACCGGTGTAGGCTGCCACAACATACTCGTTGTCTAGCTCAAAATCTTTTATGTCGCCCATTGAAGCTTCGCCATAAAGCCAGGTTACAATATTGCGAGCGTTGGTAAGCTGACCAATTGAAGTAGCATTTTTGCCAATTTTAGATCCCTGGAATACAGATAAGCCATTGTTGGCTGCATACTCTCTCAACTCTTCTGCATTGTCGGCATTGGCCAAAATTTCTCCTATTCGCTGATAGGCTGCATTGTTGGTTTCATACGTTGGCACCATTTCTACTATGACGGTAGCCACTTTATAGCGATTGCTAATAGGCGTTTGCGTTACATTAACAATGTATATCTTATTGTTTTTCTCAATCAGCTGGTTGATTACGCCTGTTCTTCTGGCACCAAATATATTGCTCTCGATATCGGCAATTCTTGAATCCCCTTTTTTAATCCAGCCAATGTCTCCACCGCTGGTGCTAAAGGGGCCATCGCTATATTCTCTGGCAAGTTGCTCAAACGACTCCCCTGAGTTTACTCTTCTCAATACTTCTCTGGCGGTTTGTCTTACGTTAGACTGTTCTGATGGTGTTTTACCCTGCAGATAGAACACAATCTGGCTTGCTCTTGCAAACTGGTCGTTTGTCGGTACAATGTCAGATACTTTGTGTATTGAGTAAATACCATTCTGAAGTTCCGGGCCAATAACATCTCCTTTGTTTAAAGCTCCAAGGTTGTTGGCCACAGCGATTGGCAATGCACTTGGATCGTAAGTAGTAAAGCCAATTCCTTGCTCTGTCATGCTAATGGCATAGGTAGAGTCATTGGTTTGTGGATCTTCGAAAGCCGCCTTAATTTCTTGCATTTGAGCCTGGAACATGGCTGAATCTTTAGCCGAAGGCACAACTCTAATGGACACGTATTCCACATCTCTCGACTCTTCTACCGTAAAGTCTTCTTCGTGTTCGTTCAAATATGATCGGATTTCACTGTCGGTTACGGCTGCAATCTGATCGTCAGAAACACTGCTGAATGGTACATTCAAATAGTCTGCCTCAGCAAAACCAAACTGAGATCTGTAGGCTCTCTGCGCTTCGGCCAGCGTTACATATTGTGTTTTGAATAGTAAGTTCTGAAACTTCTCTACTCTACGATTGGCAATGGCTTGTTGCTCGGCATTGGCAAAATAAAACTGAGCCTCCGGGCCATACATATTGATATTGCCTAAAAAGTCTTTGATAGAATTTACATCGGTGCTACCCAAAACCTGATTGAAGAACTGCTGCATGGTTGGCGAAAGGTTATTTCCCTGCACCATGTCCACTCGTTCGTTGGTTCCAATTTCCAGCCCCAATTCTTCCAGTTTGTTGGCATATCCTGTTTGAGCAATCAGGTTTTGCCAAACCTGGTCTCTCATGTATTGAGTCAACTGAGGGTTACCGGTAGGATAGCCCGAACTACGCAAGGCGTTCTCTACCATAGCGGAGAACTCTTCCTGGGTAATTTCTTCCCCATCAATTTCACCAACGATGCGGGCTCCTCCAAAAAGATTTTGATTACTTGCTAAATCCGTTAATACAAAAGCTAAAATCGAAATTCCCACTACGACTACCAGTAGTCGTCCCATCTTCTCGCGAAGCGTATTGATTATTGCCATCAGTTAAAATTTAAATAGGCGCAAACATAATTGAATTATGCCCGAAAGTCAAAGGAAAAATGGGCTAAAACACCCTAAGAATCAGTCTTCTTCGTCTAAATGACGGATAAACAAAACGTTGTCTATACGCGCATCTTCCATTGAGACAATCTTTATCTCAAATCGGCCGAACCGGATAATGTCGTGAACCTCGGGAATACTCTCTGTAATGGACAGAATAAAGCCTCCCAGGGTATCATAGTCTCCCTCAGGGATGTCCCACTTAAACTTCTCGTTCAGGTAGTCAATTTCGTGACGGGCGCTCAGTATATATTTGTTTTCATCGATGCGCTGCTCCACCCAGTCTTCATCTTCATCGTGTTCGTCCTGAATCTCCCCAAATATTTCTTCAATCACATCTTCCAAACTCACAATTCCAGAGGTGCCTCCAAACTCATCGACCACCAAAGCCAGGCTTTTTCGCTCTTGAATAAACTGTATCATCAGCTCATTGGCCAACATAGTTTCAGGCACAATGATGATGGGGGTGAGCATGCTCTCAATGTCTTTTGGTTTTTTGAAGAGATCCAGCACATGACAATAGCCTATCACATCGTCAATGCTTTCTCGATAGACGAGTATCTTGGTATGGCCACTTTCAATAAAAACTTCTTTGAGCTCTTCTACCGAATCGGCAATGTCTATAGCCGAAATTTCTGTGCGTGGAATCATGCACTCTCTCACGCGTACCGTCTTAAACTCCAGGGCGTTGTTAAAGATTTTAGTATCGAGTTCAACCTTGGTCTTCTTAATATCGTCTCGGGTGTTTTGCTTGATATAATTACTCAGGTCCGTAAGACCAAACACCTGCCGATCTTCCGAGTAGGGCTGTCTTAGTACAAATATGATGATGAACTTAGACATTTGCTCAATTAGCCACACCACTGGAAACATAATGAAAAAGATGACCAACATGGGCACAGCCAACAGGTTGAGCAGGTTGTTGGGATTGAGCAAGAAAATACTTTTGGGGGTAAACTCGGCAGTAAATAAAACAATGATGGTAGAAGCAATGGTCTGGAGCACAATTACCAGGCTACCGGAACTGAGTGAATCGGGCAATTGCGCTGCAATAATAGGCTCCAGCACGCTGGCCATAAAAAACCCATAAATAACCAAAGCTATGGTATTGCCTACTAAAGCGGTATTAATAAGTCTTGAAGGCTTCTGTGTAAAGAAAGAGAGTATTCTACCAGCCAACTTGCCCTGCTGATTTTGTAGCTCAATTTGTAGCTTGCTGGCACTTACAAAAGCGATCTCTGTTCCGGAGAAGAATGCTGAAAAAATAAGACAGACCAAAATCATGGTCAGTTGGTAAGTATCCATTATGCTCGGGGCTTTTTCTTTTTGGTTGAAGGAGTAGTTTGTTGTTTTTCGTTTTCTTTTCTTTTGGCTCTCCTATACCTCACTAAAAATAACAAACCCAATGATAGCATGAAAATGAAGTAGGAAGCAGCCATGCCGAAAGTCATGGTTTGGTGAACTCCTATAACAAACAACACCACGCTCAACGAAAAAAGAATAGTATCTCCTAAATTCTTCAAAACTTCTCTTCGATTATAATTTTACCATCTCTGGGGTTTACAAACTCATATGAGGAAAAATCTTGTGGGGCGGTCATACCCTCGGCCTGAATCACCTCCGTTTCAGTCTCCACAATCACGAATTTTTCGGTAAAAATCTTTTCGGTCTCCGGATTCCAAAACAGCTCCTCCGTTCTTAAAGTTTGTTTTTGCTGCAAGTTATTGACAAAAACATCGCCATTGGCCCTATATATATTACTGTTGTTTTCTTTGTAGCCTCTGTCGGCCGTAAGCTCAGATGTTTGATTTCCGGTTTTGTCATAAAAGGTAACCTTTATTCCTTCAGGGAATTCTATATCTCCGTTTTGATGCTGCAATTGCTTCTTGCCGGTTATTACCACTTTTACCACGGTAGAGTCAGAAAACTGAATGAATACATCTTCCGACTCGAACATAGGTCCATCATAGACCTCCATTTCGGACAGTTTTTTCTGGTCGGCAGTACAAGCCGAAACACACAGAAGTAATAAGAAGATTGCTGGTATGTGAGCTTTTGTTATCATAAATAAAAACGGTCTTCTCCAATAGAAAAAGACCGTTTTAGTAGGTTTAATATTTTACTATTGGTCTGGTCTTCTCTGTAGTTTCACAGTTTTCTGAATCCAGCACCCAACAGTCATAGAATCTCCTTCTTTTTTATTCTCGGTAAAGATGTCCGAAATAGTTGGGAATTGCGCTTTGGCTTGTGCCATTTTGGTAGCATTGCCTGCCGCGGCATAGTAATCATAAGCGGCAATGTATCTGGCTCGGTCTTCTACCTGGCTAACCTTTTTATCACACTGAGTGCTGGCCATCACCATGTCACCAATCAGCTCCATCATTTCAGGCTTGAGGGTAGGATCTACCTCTGCTGCTTCCAAAGCATATTTTCTGGCCTCTACATAGTTGCCATTAATGCGTTCTGTAGCTGCTACTTGTTTAAGCGCCTTACCTTTATCTGTATTGTCTTCTGTAAGCTCGGCCGCTTTTTTAAAGTACTCCTTAGACTTTTCGTACTCCTTTTCTGCTCCAAACTTAACCCCTAACAAATAACCTACTCCATACTGAGGGCTGTTGGCAAAGTAAGACTCTGCAGCCTGTACAAACCACTCTGTATCGGTACATCCACCATCATAGGCAAACACGAATATTTTGTTGGCCAACTCGGCATCGTTAGGATTGGCTTTAAATTCAGGCACAAGCTTATTCACTATAAAATCACAGTCAATCAACTTCATGTCTGCCAACTTCTCGTCTATAAAAGCCTTTATTTGCTCGTAGCGTTTAGGGCTTTTATTAGAAGCTTTGGCCTGGGCAATCTCATGATCGATATGCTTAGTACACTGATCGTAGATAGAGAGAATCTCTTCTTTGCTAATCTGCACATTGTCTCTGGCAAAGGCCAACACTGCCAACTGCATGTAGTAGCGGCCTAGCGGATAGAAAGCATCTACTCCTTTGAGCTCATAGGCTCTTTTAAACACATCAAGGAGCATTTGAGTTTTCTGTGCATCTCTGTAGTAATACTTAAATGCATCGATAGCCTTGCGGTCAATTACTTCTTTCTCCTGACCATCGAAGTTGGCAAATCGCATGTCGTACAACTTCATCACCTTTTCAGCTGCCTTTGCTTTTACAGCCTCATCCTTCGAATTCTCAAAAGTCTCGTCCCAAACTTTAATACCATTTATATAAAGAGAGGTACTCAGCTTAGGGAATTTTTCGAGAAGTTTTTCGAGGTGTGGCTTGGCGGCATCATAACTCCCCTGACGGTAGTTATCATCAAACAGCGTCCAAAGCGTTTGAGCTTCAGATCTTTGTGCCGGATCCTCAGGCCAGTTAAATTGAGCGCTTACTGATGTGGATAGCGCTATCACAGCGAAAATTATTAGAGCTTTTAATCTCATAATATCAGTAGTTTTAGTTAAATCTTTGTTTCGTGAACCAGGTAATATCCTGAAGGGAGAAACCAAGGTTCAAGGTTACATAATTCTCTCTTATGAGTCCAACCGTTGATATATTTCCGCGCTGACCAAGAGTAGCACCGAAGTTAACATGCGACAAACCCCAGAAAGAAGTAAGTGGCAAAGATACTCCAAAATTTATACCAACATCGTTAACTGACTCATTATTAACAAGAAACGGTGTTTTCTCATAATGGAACCCAAACCTAAAACTGGAAACATTCAGTAATTTTGAGGGCTGATCGAAGTTTGGAATGAATTCTCCACCAAATGCCACTCGCATAGATTTGCCATAATAAGACTCTGCCAATCCGTCACGATTCCGATAATCATTCCAATCCTGAAGCTGCACATCGAGCCCGATAGTTAGTTTTCTGAACTTCTCATAAGAGATACCAAAACCCATTCGCTCAGGAATGGTAATAGTTCTGTTCAGGTTTTTGTCATAAACCAATGTATCCGAACTGGTCAGATTTCCGCTGTTGGTCTCGTTTTCGAACGTAACGAGTGTGGTTTGTTTAATATCTACTGCCGGATTGTAGTAAGCTCCGATATGTATTCCCGAATTATCTGAAATGCGCAAGTCGTAAAGTAAGCCTACTGAAGGAGCTAACTCGCTAAAGCTTCTTCTTTCCTTAACTATAGTGGTGGCAAAGTTGGTGTTTACGTTTTGTAAGGTAAACCTATCTTCATTGTTTATTGAACCATAATAGTAGGTGGCCTTGAGGCCCAAAGTGAAATTGCCCAAACTCACAGAAGAGGAAAGGTTAATCTGATCGATACCTCCAACTCCCGACACATCTACCAGGGTTGTTCCCCCCTCCGGACCGTTTTGTTGCTGTACAAAGCCGTAGCTCACACTTGAATATGGATTTAAGGAGAGGCCAACGTTCCAGCGATTATAAATAAGAGGCATGCTAAGGCCAAAATCTTTGAACCCACCGGTCATGGTGCTGTAAGAGCTCTGCCCGTTGGTAATACTTCTATAGTCTAAAGCAGTTCCAAGCTGAAAAACCGCTTCAGCGTTGGTTCCCAGCAAAGCCGGGTTCAGGTCGTTAAAGAAAAACTTGGAGTTGTTACTAATACCCAGACCACCCATGGCCGCATTGTGGGCATAGCCCGACCAGTTGAGACTTCCGACACCAAAGACCGAATAGCTCGACTGATCTACCTGGGCCACAGCAGATTGCCAGGTAAATAAGCCAACAAATGAGGCCAACAATATGCTTCTGGCCTTTGATATTACACCCCTAATCACAGTAGATTCCAACATGCACAATTTTGAGGGTTACAAAGATGTCGGTTTTTCAATTAGATTCAAATGTTTTCCCATTCACTGACCACATAAGAGCCTCTTTGCCAACATTTTTAACAAAAATTGAGAAGCGCAATCGATTTCACCCCCTCCTCAACCACCGCTTTTCATAAAATCGTACCACTCGAATTACCTTGGGAACCAACTTTCAAAAAAAAACCGTTAATGGGGTTTAATTTCCGACTCAACCAAAATTCCTATTGAAAAACTACTACCGCATTATTGGCACAATGTCTGGCACTTCTTTGGATGGCCTGGACATGGCTCTGGCCACTTTTGAACGTGAAAATCCTGAAAGTGCATGGAGCTTTAGCATTGAAAAAACCCAAACAGTTCCTTACTCCAAAGAGCTGAAAGAAGCTTTAAAACATGCAATTAGCTACTCATCTGACCAGATCATACGTCTGGACTGGCAGTTGGGCGAGTTTATGGCAATGGCAATACAGCGGTTTAAATACGGTGTTGGACCGGTAGATTTTGTGGCCTCTCATGGACACACAATTTTTCATCAGCCGGATAAAGGGGTTACTCTGCAAATTGGGTCGGCACAAAAAATTCAGGTCATTACAGGCCTCCCCGTTGTCAACAACTTTAGGCAGGCCGATGTAAAAGCCGGGGGGCAGGGTGCTCCACTCGTACCTATAGGCGACAGGGATTTGTTCGGAGATTTCGACAGTGCTCTTAACCTGGGAGGAATTGCCAACATATCTTTCGATTACCAGGGCCAGCGAATAGCTTATGATATATGCCCCTTTAACATGGCGCTCAACGAATTGGCGAGCCAATTGGGTCACGAGTTTGACTATGCCGGAAGAATGGCTGCCTCCGGCACTGTAAATAGCAGCTTGTTGGAGAGGCTCAACCAGATAGAATACCTTAAAAAGCCATGGCCAAAATCATTAGGACTGGAAGATTACAGGGCATTCTGGAAGCCTGAACTGGACCACTCCGATGTCCGCATAGAAGACAAGCTGGCCACTTGTGTAATTCATGCCGTAGAACAAATTGGAGCAGCATTGAATCAATTTGACAAAAAACGTGTATTGATAACCGGTGGTGGCACTTACAACCGCCACTTCATTGAATCACTTCAGCAATATTGTAGCAACTGCGAGATAGTGATTCCGGAAAAAACCGTGATAGAGTTTAAGGAGGCTTTGGTTTTTGCCTACCTGGGACTTCTGCGTGTGGAGGGCCAGCCGAACTGTCTGGCCTCAGTTACGGGAGCAAGAAATGATGTATTGGGCGGAGATTTAATTGGTTTCTAACTGGACTTTGCAATTATTTCATCTGCTCATAACAAGGATTATCAATTCCTGAATTATCTTACCCGCCACATTGCGCTGGTTTGAATATTAGACTAACTAAATTATTTTAGCGGCTCACACTGACTTTCATGAGAAACACTATCTATCTGATCTTACTAAGTATCTGTCTGGGACTTCTTGTACCTACGCATTCGTTAAGAGCAGATAGTGATACGCCCAAAGAAAGCGTGGTTCTCCTGCAAGATTCTTCCCATGGAGACCAATCGATTGAATCGGCCGATGCACATGCTATAGGTTCCGAAGAACATCATGAAGAAGCCCCTCCGGGCTGGTCGGTTATTCCTTTCGTATTGTTGCTGGGTATGATTGCCACCGGACCGCTCTTTTACGAGCACTTCTGGCACAAAAACTATCCTATAGTGGCCGTAAGTCTGGCTGCCATTGTGGTTTTATATTATTTATTTGGGCTGCACAACACCCATGCACCGGTTCATGCTTTGGCTGAATATGTTCAGTTTATTGCCCTCCTGTCTTCTTTGTATATCGCCTCAGGCGGAATAATGATTAAGGTAGACAAGCAGGCTACTCCCATGGCCAATGTTGCTTTGTTGCTAATTGGAGCCGTTATCTCCAACTTTATAGGAACCACAGGAGCTTCCATGCTTCTTATAAGACCTTTCATTCGGTTGAATCAGGGACGCATAAGACCTTACCATATCATCTTCTTCATTTTTATAGTAAGTAATATTGGTGGAGCGCTAACACCCATTGGAGACCCTCCACTGTTTCTTGGGTTCCTGAAAGGGGTTCCTTTCATGTGGACTGTAGAACACAACCTGCTACCATGGGCCGCAGCCCTGGCCATTCTGGCGGTAATATTCTATTTGTTCGATAAGCGCAACACCGACCTTGAGCTG
This sequence comes from Roseivirga thermotolerans, assembly GCF_014653175.1. Classification (GTDB taxonomy): domain Bacteria; phylum Bacteroidota; class Bacteroidia; order Cytophagales; family Cyclobacteriaceae; genus Roseivirga; species Roseivirga thermotolerans. The sequence goes on along the minus strand of NZ_BNAG01000001.1, from coordinate 1,000,882 downwards.
GACGAAGATGTAGAGTTTAGTGGAAAGACCAGTATAGTGGGAGGTAAGAACTTCATTTGGCTTGCCATAGTAATTGCCTCCGTATTTCTGGATCCAAACGTAATTGATGGTGTTCCTGCCATTGTTTATGACGGCCAAAAGTTCTCTTTCCTCCGAGAGCTTATTATGTTCTCCGTTGGTTTCTTCTCCTACAAATTTGCGGATAAGAAGGCCATTGATGGAAACGAGTTTAATTTTGAGCCAATAAGAGAAGTTGCATTCATTTTCATAGGCATTTTTGGTACAATGATGCCTGCTCTGGCTCTTGTTTCAGAGTTTGCACAGTCAGAATCTGGTGCAGCCCTTATTGGAGCCAATAGTCTCTACTGGGGCACAGGCTTTTTGTCGGGCTTTCTGGACAACGCCCCTACGTACTTGAACTTTCTGGCAGCCGCTCTAGCCTCGCAGGGTGGAGATATTAGTGTAATAACCGATGTGCAGGCCTATGCTGCCGGAGGCATTTATCCGGACTCTGTAATTAACCTAAAAGCAATAGCTGTTGGAGCCGTTTTCTTTGGCGCAATGACCTATATAGGCAACGGGCCAAACTTTATGGTAAAATCTATTGCTGAGCAGACGGGTATTCATATGCCTTCTTTCTTTGGCTATATTCTGCGGTATTCCGTTCCCATACTCATCCCCATCTTTGTGGTTATCTGGCTTATTTTCTTTGTGCTATAAGTTTACAATCCGGCCATTGCTGATTGGCTAAAAAGAGCCAAAGTAAAATATTTCGAACCACCAGCTTCGAAAAGAAGTATTACTAATTATTATGGGTAGCTTATACTACGACCTTATTCTAAGCGGGCTCACTTATGTACTGCTTACTTACCTAACCTTTACACTTATGAGAAGACGAAAGCGTTCTGATTCTAATGGTGATGAGGGAGGAATTAATTGGGAGGAGGGGCCACAGATAGATTTACCTCCCGGAGTTGTTTGGCCAACAGGCCCTCCTGACTCTGAACCACCAAAGAAGCAGCTAAAAAAAGAAGAGTTGGTTTACTGATTACATTTATTGCAAACCCCGGAAACCAAGTAATTGCTTTCCAGAGCCTCGAAGCCGGCAGGCAACTTTACCTCGGGTATATCTACCAACTCCAAACAGGTGGTTTCATCACACTCCTGGCATTTAAAGTGGATATGATTGTGCTTGTGGGAATCTTCAGAGCATTCATCATGACACAAGGCATATCGGGTAGCACCACTATCGTCAAGTACTTTATGAATAAGTCCCTTGTCCATAAAAGATTTTAGGGTTCGGTAAATGGTTACCCTGTCGTACTTGCCATCAATTTCTGTTTCAATATCGCTATGGCTTATAGCCACCTGCTTATCTAGAAAAACAGAAATAACATCGCCTCTACTTTGCGTGAGTCTTAATGAATGGCTCTTCAGCAGTTTTTTTACTTCGCTATCCACGATCTAAATATAAAGATTGACAGTAAGATAAGCCTATTTTGAATAAAATGGTTCTCAGTTCTTGTCACGCTTTTTGAACAGCCGCCCCATACGCTGCACAAACTGTTTCTCCCAGTTCCAGAAAAAAGCAAACTGTCCGAAAATAAACCCATAAATAAGAATCAATACCTGATAAAGCGGAAAGATGAGCACTATATATAAAAGCACTCCCCAAAACCCGGTAATGTGCTCAAAGCCCACCAAATCAAAGATAAATGGCTTGAGGAAAAGCACTGTTGAGCCGGTGAAGGCAAAAACGATGAGCACCATTACGGTTTGAAAGATGGAGTTGAGACCCCACTTATTCTGCATTTTTTCTAAGAAACTCCTCTGCGACATTGGCTCGGTTTAAAGGGCAAATTTATAAAAGCCCCAAGGTTTCTCATGCCGTAATTTTAAAAAGACTAAAAAAATACCTGAGGCGGTGGAATGACCAGCTTTAATTCAATAAATTGGAGCCTAATCTAATATTGCACCATGCAAGACCTCACCAAGTTTCAGCGAATGATTGTGGCGCTCGATTTGAGCCAAATGGATGTTTATTTACTGAAGTATGCCTCTATGGCGGTAAAGACTTTCGACATAGATGTAGTGTACTTTATGCATGTAACCACCAGTTTAGAACTGCCGGAAGAGATTCAGGAAAAATATGGCGACCTAATGGCACCCATAGATGAAACTCTGGAGCATGAAATGAATCAGGTTATTGAGCAGCATTTTGTAAAACCTGAAAACTGTGAGATTAAAAACATAGTGGTAGCCGGAAAGGTAACCGATGAGATTCTAAAACTGGCCAAAGTAAAAGTGGTAGACCTGGTGCTACTAGGAAGGAAAGAGAAGCTCGGAGGCTCAGGGCTCAACGCCAAAAAAATCGCTAAGTCCATTAGTGCCTCGGTGATTTTTGTTCCTGAAAACCCACCGCTAGAAATGAACAAGGTGATGGTTTCTATCGACTACTCCGATCACTCAAAAATGGCCTTCGAGATTGGCATTGCTCTGCAAAAAAAATCCGGAGCAAAACTACTGAGCAACCATGTTTATAAAGTGCCCACCGGTTACTACAAGTCAGGCAAGAGCTATGAGGAGTTTGCAGAAATAATGCTTGAAAACACCAAAAAAGAGTGTGAACGCTTCTTCAAAAAAATGAACCTGGAGGGTGTAGACTATGATCACACTTTTGCTCTGGACGATGACCCGCATCCGGCCGATAAAATATATAGAACAGGACTTGAGGAAAAGGTAGACCTCATTATCATTGGCTCAAAGGGAAGGTCCGGACCTGCTTCTGTACTCATTGGTTCGGTGGCAGAAAAACTTGTTGAAGAAGGAGACGACATGCCCATTATGATCATAAAAATGGGTAAAGAGAACATGAGCTTTCTGGAAGCCATTTTTAGAATATAACTAGCGCTAGCAGGCGGTTCGAACTAATAGGTTATAACCGCCTCTACCTCAAAATCAAGTACATCTTTTAAGTGCATTTCTTCATGCCCTTTGATTTTGAAACCACGCAAGTGGCCCGAATTCTTGTCCAGATACAGGGTAAGTTGCTTTGAGCTGTCGAAAATAACGTTGTGCTCACCGGTCACAATATCTACCTGCTCTAATTCTCCGTCCACATACAAACACTCCATAGTTTGCACAGCCTGTTTTGCCGATTTGGCTGTGTAAATAACCTTCTCATGGCCTTCTAAAAGGCTCAACGTCTCGCTAAAGTAGGCTCCCCTGTTACCCGGCATTGCAATATTCGCTGCCAGAAAAAGGCCCAACTGCCCCTTCCACTCGTCTTCATCGGCCGGCACAATGGTTATATGGTCTGTGTTACCGTCAGACGTTACCTTTTTCTCCAAGCCGGCCTTCACACTTAGTAAGTGTCGTATTTCATCGGCCAACAACTGTTCTATATTAAAGTAAGCCTCTTCTTTAGCAACAGGTTGTGGCTTTGGGTTGCACGAAAAGGCCCAAAAACAAAGAAATAGCACCAAAGAAACTCTCATAACAATAAGTCGCCTGTCATTTCTGCCGGAATGTCAATGCCCATAAGCTTGAGAATGGTTGGAGCCAGGTCGCCAAGCTTACCCTCCTTTAAAGCAGGCTTTAAATTGTTGTCTACGAGTATACAAGGTACCAGGTTGGTTGTATGAGCCGTATTGGGCGAACCATCAGGGTTAATCATTATGTCTGAATTCCCGTGGTCAGCAATTACAATGGAAGTATAACCGCTGTTTAATGCAGCCTGCAAAACATCTCCTGCACAAGCATCGACTGTCTCGCACGCCTTCACCGCAGCATTAAAGTCTCCGGTATGGCCTACCATATCTGCATTGGCAAAGTTCAGACAAATAAAGTCGGCTGTTTGTGCCTCAAGTTCAGGAATTATAGCCTCAGTAATAGCTTTTGCCGACATTTCAGGTTGCAAATCATAAGTAGCTACTTTTGGTGATGGGCACAGAATTCTTTTCTCTCCATTAAACTCCTTTTCTCTTCCTCCGCTAAAAAAGAAAGTTACATGAGGGTATTTTTCTGTTTCGGCTATTCTTATTTGCGTTTTTCCGGCACGCTCTAAAACCTCTCCCAGAGTATTGTTTAAGTTGTCTTTGTCGAAAATGACTTTAACTCCTTTAAAGGAATCGTCATAGTTGGTCATGGTCACATAGTGCAAGTTCATGCGACTCATTCCAAACTCAGGAAAGTCCGTTTGTGTGAGTGCCTGTGTAATCTGCCTTCCACGGTCGGTACGAAAGTTAAAGCAGATCACCACATCGTCCTCTTGTATGGTGGCCCCTGTAGCCATTGTTACAATGGGTTTTATGAACTCATCCGTTACTCCTGCTTGGTAAGATCTGTCAATAGCCTGCAGAAAATCATCTGTTTTCTCTCCTACACCATGGACCAGAGCGTCATAGGCAAGCTTAACCCGCTCCCAACGATTGTCTCTATCCATTGCATAGTACCTACCTACCACAGAGGCTAACCGCCCGGTGGTTTGTCTGGCATGGTTAAGAATATCGGCTATATAGGCTCTTCCCCCTTTAGGATCAGTATCACGGCCATCCGTAAACGCATGCAGGTACACCTCCTGAAGCTCATGTCTCGCACAAATGGTCATGAGGCCTTTCAGGTGATTAAGATGAGAATGAACTCCTCCATCGCTCACCAAACCCATTAAGTGTACTTTTTTATGGTTGGCTCTGGCATAAGATAAGGCCTCCTTCAACGTATCATTGTCTTGTAGAGTGCCTTCTTCTACAGCCTTATTGATTTTCACCAGATCTTGATATACTACTCTTCCGGCCCCAATGTTCATATGCCCTACTTCCGAATTGCCCATTTGTCCTTCGGGTAATCCTACTGCCAGACCAGAAGCTTCCAGAGTACTGTGGGCATAGGTTTCAAAGAGTTTATCCATTACCGGGGTTTTAGCTCGGTCTATAGCCGATACCGTTTTGTCTTGTGCCAGCCCCCAGCCGTCCAGAATCATCAATAAAACGCGTTTCTCCATGGCGGCAAATATAATTATTAAAGCCTGGTTTGTAAGTCCACACTCATTCTATTAATTTGATCGTTCTAAAGAACCAACCTATGATATCTGGCATTATTTTGGCATCATAGGAGTAAGTTCAAAAGACATGAAGACCTATCTAAAACACACTGTAGTAATACTGATGCTTTCACTTTCGCTACCACTTCTGGCGCAGGAAGAGTCTATTATCAGTAAAGTAGAAGGGGCTCTAAAAGCCAGCAGTTCTAAGGAACTCACCAAGCACCTCCATGAGAAGGTAGAAATTAAACTGGATGGTGATCGCAAAGAATACAGTGTCAATCAGGCTGAAATAATGCTAAAGCAATTCTTTCAGCAATACCCTTCAAAAGGCTTTGAGTTTATTCACGATGGTAATAACTCTTCTGGAGGCATCATTTATGCCATTGGCACCTATACTTCTTCAGGAGGGAGCCACAGAGTAGTTATTCGAGCCAAAAAGTTCAAAGACATCTACAAAGTATACCGTTTGGAATTTACCAAAGAACGATAAGTGCTTTTAGCTACCTTTGTTGCATGAGACCTCCTTATGTGACCGATGCCCTGCTCGATGATTTTATAACCCGCGCACTGAGCGAAGATCTTGGAGATGGTGATCATTCTACACTCTCTTGCATTCCTGCCAGCAGCGAACAATCGGCCTACCTGCTTGTGAAAGAGGCCGGAGTAATTGCCGGTATGGAATTGGCTCCGCTTGTTTTTCGAAAGTTAGACCCAAACATGCACATTGAAATGTTGGCCAAAGACGGTCAGCAAGTGGCCAAAGGCGATGTAATTATGCGCTTGCAAGGAAAAGTTCAGGCTATACTCTCCGGAGAACGTCTGCTTTTAAACTGCATGCAACGCATGAGTGGCATTGCCACCAAAACAGCTCAATTAAATTCGCTGATAGCGGGCACTGGAGCTAACCTTCTCGACACGAGAAAAACAACTCCAAACATGAGGATGCTGGAAAAATGGGCGGTACTCATTGGCGGAGGAGTAAACCACAGGTATGGTTTGTATGACATGATTATGCTCAAAGACAACCACATTGATTTTGCAGGAGGAATAACCCAGGCCGTTCGTGCCACTCAAAACTACCTGAAAAGCCAAAATCTCAACCTGAAAATCGAGGTGGAAACACGAAACCTGCAAGAAGTGAAAGAAGCAGTAGCCGTTGGTGGAGTAGATCGAATTATGCTGGACAATATGTCGGTTGAAGAAATGACAGAGGCCGTGAAATACATTGACGGACGCTCAGAGACAGAGGCATCCGGTGGAATTACTGAATCGTCCATTCGCCCGGTAGCAGAAACCGGAGTAGACTTTATTTCCGTTGGAGCTTTAACACACTCCATAAAGAGTTTAGACATCAGTCTTAAAGCAGAATAAGCATTGGCAAAGGGTAAGCGTAATTTTTTAGTTCTATTGATTGAAGCCTTAGTTTTGATCATTATGTTTGTGTTCCTTTTTCGACACTGTGTATAAAAGGACCAAATAATGATAGTTAAGACAAAGAAATACGCGCTCGATAAAAAGGCCTATATGCGCGCTGGCCTAAAAAATGTACTCAAAGATCAGTGGTGGGTTATACTTATTGCCTTGGCTATTTCGGCCATGACCTTTGTGGTTCCTTCTAACTGGTGGTGGATTGGTGCCCTTATTGCCCTCACCCTTTATGTGCTTTTCTGGGTAATTCAGTTTGCCGGTGTCACCCAGCTAGAGCAAAGCAAAATGCTTTTCGAAAAGCTCTCTTATGAAATTGACAGCCGTCAAATTCTGATCAAACTAAATAGCAAGCAGGGAATGCCTATGAAATGGGAGCAAATAAAGCGGGCCTGGATCGATAAAAATCAGATTGTGCTAGTGGTTAATAAAGCCCAATTAATGCTATTTCCACTAAACGTCTTCAAAACTCAAAACGAGATTAAATTCATAGAAACCATTCTCAAAAGAAAAGGGCTAATTAAAGAATAAGCCTTACTGCCTTTTCTATTTCAGAGACTTGCCGCCTGCTTTTAAGCCGGGAGCCTTATTCCCTTTCTCCACCTTTAGAGTGCTTTAACCACTGGCGAATATTTCATATCATCAGGTATTTAAGTGCCCTAAAAGAAAGTAGGCAGAAATTTATCGGCTTCAATGCGCTAAATTCGCCCTGTGAATCCACGCTACTACGTTGAAGGGCTGATCGCTGTTTTCATTTTTGGCATCACTCCGGTATTTATTAAAGAGGTTAGCGCCAATGCCTTTACCATTGGGGTGGTGAGACTATCGATAGGCATTGTGTTTCTCTATTTCCTTGCCCGACACTCCAACCTAAAGAAGTTGAACTTAAAAGAATGGAGGGCCCTGTTATGGATAGGCCTACTGTTTGGTGCTCACTGGGTCACTTATTTCATCAGTGTAAAAATGTCGACCCCATCGATGGCCATTTTAAGTGTCTCTTCTTTTGGAGTACATATGATATACCTTAACTGGTTAATTAAAGGGGTGAAACCACGGTTAACCGATGTTGCGGCTGTAATGATTGCCGTAGTCGGCATTTTCTTGATTATTCCCGACTTTGACCTTCAAAACGATGTAACTGCCGGCATTCTCATAGGACTATGCAGCGCGTTGTTTTTTGCCATACTTCCCTTTGTACAACAAAGGCATCAGCACATCGACTCCATGAGCAGAGCCTTCGGTCAGTACACCTTTGCCATGTTGGTTTTTCTTCTTTTTTCTGCAAAAACAAACTGGAACTTAACCCAAATCGATTGGGTTTATTTGGCCATTCTGGGTGTAATCTGCACAGTAGTGGCGCACACCTTGTGGCTAAGGGCCTCTACCATGTTACCGCCCACCAATACGAGCCTTATATTTTATTTAGGCTCGCCCATTGCCATGTTCACCAGTTATCTCTTTCTCAATGAAGAAATGAGTAGCTCAAAGCTTATTGGTGCCGGGCTCATTATTTCAGCCAATATTTTTGGGGTTCTTATGAGGAGGTCAGGTAAAAAAAGACCTGCCTGAACTTAGGCAGAAAACACCTGCAAAATCCCAAAATAAACTACAAAACCTCGGCCAGGTACCTGGCGGTGTGGTTTTCGTCTTTTATGGCCAGCATATCTTCAGGCGTGCCGGCAAAGCAAACACGACCTCCCAATTCTCCCCCTTCAGGCCCCAGATCAATAATCCAGTCGGCACACTTAATCACCTCTGTGTTGTGTTCAATAATTAATACTGAATTGCCCTGCTCTATAAGGGCATTGATGGAATGCATGAGTTTACTGATATCGTGAAAGTGTAGCCCGGTGGTGGGTTCATCGAAAATGAAGAGAATATGGTCTTTACTGGCTCCCTTTCCTTTACCCAGAAAATAAGCCAGCTTTACACGCTGAGCTTCTCCACCACTCAGTGAATTGGAAGACTGCCCCAATCTTATATAACCCAAACCCACCTCTTGCAAAGGAGCCAGTTTATTGATGATCGATTTCTCATTCTTAAAAAACTCCATGGCATCATCTATGGTCATGTCTAACACCTCAGCAATACTCTTTTCGTGGTACTTCACTTCTAAGATTTCTTGCTTGAAACGTTGCCCCTTGCAACTTTCGCAGGTTAGGTGAATATCGGCCATAAACTGCATTTCAATCTTCACAACACCTTCACCCTGACAGGTTTCACAACGCCCCCCGTCTACATTGAACGAAAAGAAAGCCGGCTTGTAGTTTCTTTGTTTCGCCAGAGGCTGATCTGTAAATAACTGCCTAATGGCATCGTAGGCCTTCACATAGGTAACCGGGTTTGATCTTGACGATTTACCAATGGGGTTTTGGTCTACAAATTCTATTTGGGTTACTTTCTTTAGACTTCCCTCCAGGCTTTCCATTTTACCGGTTTGTTCGCCCACAGTACCCAGCATTTTTCCCAATGCAGGGTATAATATTCGCTTAATAAGGGTAGACTTTCCGGAACCACTCACCCCCGTAACCACAGTAAGCACACCCAGGGGTATTTCTACATCTATGTTTTTAAGGTTATTCTCTCGGGCTCCTTTTATCAGCAATTTGTCGTTCCATCTTCTACGTTGCCCAGGCACTTCCATACGGTCTGTACCATTGAGAAAGCGAGCCGTATGAGTAGTTGCATGCTCCATCAGTTCATTGAGCGAGCCCTGAAAAACCAGCTCTCCTCCATTCGATCCGGCATTGGGGCCAATATCAATTATCTGATCGGCCGCCTGCATCACCTTTTCTTCATGTTCAACCACCACTACCGTATTGCCTAAATCCCTCAATGATTTAAGTACAGATATTAGCCTGTCGGTATCTCGCGGATGTAACCCTATGCTCGGCTCATCGAGGATATACATTGAGCCCACTAAAGCACTGCCAAGCGATGTAGCCAATTTTATGCGCTGAAACTCCCCTCCTGAAAGGGTATTTGTTAGCCTGTTCAGTGTGAGGTAACCAAGACCTACCCTTTGCAGGTAGTCTACCCGGTTAACAATCTCTTTTATGAGTCTTCCGGCAACTTTCTGTTCATAAGCCGTAAGGCTTAGCTCATTAAAGAATAGAGCCACACGCTCTATGGGCAGCAACACCAAATCAGTGATAGACTTGCCGCCAACCTTTACATAGGCTGCATCTCCGCGCAATCGGGTTCCTTTACATTCCGGACAATCCGTTCTTCCCCTGTACCTGGAAAGCATAACCCGGTATTGGATTTTATGGGTCTTCGATTCGAGATAATCGAAGAACTTGTTGAGCCCTTTGAAGTATTTATTACCTGTCCAAAGCAACTCTTGTTCGGCTTCTGTAAGCTCATTGTAGCTTCGGTGAATCGGAAAGTCAAATTCTATTCCATGCTTTAGCAATGGCTGAAGCCACTTTTTCATGGTTTCACTTCGCCAGGGGGCAATGGCTCCTTCGAAAACAGAAAGTGTTTTATCGGGAATTACCAAGTCTGGGTCAATGCCCAAAATCTTTCCAAACCCTTCGCAGCGCTTGCAGGCCCCATAAGGGTTATTGAAGGTAAAGAGGTTGACACTCGGCTCTTCGAACAGCATACCATCAGCTTCAAACCGATCGGAGAAGGCATATCGCTTATCTCCGGGAATTTCAATGATACAATCTCCCTGGCCTTCGAACAGTGCGGTTTGAACTGAGTCACTGAAACGGAACTGTGAATCTTCATCGTGCTGAACGATTCCCCTGTCTATGAGTATTTCAATCTCATTTTCAATAAGCTGGTCCGGTTTTTCGAGCAATTCTTCAATAAATCGTGGTTCACCGGAATATATTACTCTGGTGTATCCCTTTTGAAGTAGAATATTGAGCTCTTCTTCTAAGGTTCTTTCTTCTTTGGTAATAAGGGGGCAAAGAATCATGAGCCTGGTACCCTCCTCTTTGGAAAGGATAAACTCTACTATACTGGTTACGCTATCGCGCTGAACCTCCTGCCCACTAATGGGCGAAATAGTCTTGCCAATACGTGCAAAAAGCAGTTTAAGGTAATCGTAAATTTCGGTGGTTGTTCCTACGGTAGACCTGGGGTTTCTGCTACTTACTTTTTGCTCTATGGCAATTGCCGGAGAAACTCCTTTGATATAATCTACCTCGGGCTTCTCCATTCTCCCCAAAAACTGGCGAGCATAACTACTCAAACTTTCCACATACATGCGCTGACCTTCCGCAAAAAGAGTATCGAAGGCCAAAGACGATTTTCCGGAACCCGAAAGACCGGTAACCACTACCAGCTTGTTTCTTGGAATGGCTACACTTAGGTTTTTGAGATTATTTACTCTTGCTCCCTTTATGACAATGAACTCTTTGGGATCGAGCTGGTCGATAGGGGTTTGGGCTAAAGCAGTTGTTGTAGACATGAGATTGCAAAGATAACAGAGCCAGCAACTTAAATGTTGCTCAATGGCCGACTCTTTATTCCGAATTTAATAAAGGTGTTCTGGCACAATCATTGAGGATAATTTGGCGCACAGAATTTTCTCAGTTGTAAAAATAAAACGAAAGAACTAGTTAACGAATTTGCTTTGTTTTTAACTTTTAATACATTTGAGTTTAGTTCTAAGTAATTAATGTCTAACCCTAACCAGCACAATATGATATAAACCTCTACGTTAACCTAACATTAAGAACATGAGGAAATATACTGTAAGCGATAGCCAACTAATATCGCAGTATAAAAATGGTAACGAAGAGGCATTTTCTACGCTGGTCAATCGTCACAAGAAAAAGATTTACACCACCATTTATCTGATCGTAAAGGATCAGTATTTGGCAGAAGACCTTATGCAAGAGGTATTTGTTAAGGTGGTTAAAACGGTCAAAAGTGGCCGGTACAACGAGGAGGGAAAGTTTCTCCCTTGGGTAACCCGAATAGCCCACAACCTGGCGATTGATAACTTCCGAAAAGCAAAACGTTACCCAACCATAGTCATGGAAGATGGCAGTAGCGTGTTCAACACACTGGAATTTTCAGAAGACTCTATGGAGTCTAAACAGATAAAACAAGATACTCATGCTTTGCTACGCGATTTGATTAAAGAATTGCCCGATGCTCAGCGTGAGGTTTTAATGATGAGGCATTATATGCAAATGAGCTTTCAGGAAATTGCCGACTCCACAGGGGTTAGCATCAATACTGCTTTGGGTCGTATGCGCTATGCTCTCATAAACCTGAGAAAAAAGATGGACAAAAAGAATGTTGCCTATGATCAAAACCTTTACCCAAGATGACCTAGTACGTTACATTTATCAAGAAACCTCTGAGGAGGAAAATGCTGAAATACTAAGCGCTATGCTTTTCGATGATGAGTTAGCTCAAAACTTTCAGGGTATGTTAGACATTGTGTCTGAATTAGACAGTGCCATGAAAACACCTTCTGACAAAGCTATTGACGCTATTACCAGTTATTCCAAATCATTCCACCTTCATTCCGTTGAATAGCTTATTTTAGCGGAATGACAAGGAAAGAAAGGTACGAGGCATTTGTAACTTACTTTAAAGAAAATCAGCCGCAGGCTGAAACTGAATTGAACTACAGCAACCCGTTTGAATTACTGGTTGCTGTTGTTTTATCGGCCCAATGCACCGATAAGCGTATAAATATGGTTACCCCTAAGCTGTTTGCCGATTTTCCTACTCCGGAACACCTGGCGGCTTCCAGTTTCGATGAACTCTTTCCTTACATTAAGTCTGTTTCTTACCCCAACAATAAAACAAAGCACTTGCTCGGGCTGGGCAAGATGCTGGTAGAGCAATTCGATTCACAAATACCCAGCACCATTGAAGATCTTCAGAAACTACCCGGAGTTGGAAGAAAAACAGCCAACGTAATTACTTCGGTCATCTGGAACCAACCTTCCATGGCGGTCGATACGCACGTGTTTCGAGTTTCAAAACGACTTGGGCTTGTAAACCAAAACGCCTCTACTCCTCTTGCCGTTGAAAAACAACTGGTAAAACACTTAGACAAGGAGGTAATACCACTGGCTCATCATTGGCTCATTTTGCATGGAAGGTATACCTGCCTGGCTCGGAAGCCCAAATGTGACGAGTGCCACCTCACTCACTTTTGCCGTTACTTCGAGAAGAAGGAAAACATTTTGCGATAGCAATTTTTCGTAAGTTTAGGATAGTGTTTAATTCTTTTGATCAAGCCCTTCGACAAGCGAGATTTTTGCCCCAGCTCAAAGTCGGCTTGTCGGCAGACAGGCATGGAGAGTTTAGGTTGAATACTCGTTTTGGGAATTAAAAGGTTAAAAAAGCTGATTGGATCGAAAGCAAAACGAATTGACATTTAGTGGCTCAACGCATTTTATACATTCACCAATACTTTAAAACTCCTCTTGAAGGGGGAGCCATTCGCTCTTATTATCTGGCGAAAGGCCTGGTTGAAAATGGTTATGAAGTAGAAATGCTCACCAGCCACAATGAGGCTATTTACACCCGAACAGAGGTTGACGGTATAACCGTACACTATTTACCTGTGCGCTATGCTAACGAAATGGGCTTTCTGAAACGAATTTGGGCATTTCTCAAGTTTGTGAAGCTGGCCAAGCGCTACGCTAAAAGCATTAACAGTATTGACAAGGCCTATATTACCAGCACTCCTTTAACAGTAGGTCTTATTGGCCTTTGGCTTAAAAAAAAGAGGGGTATTCCATACATTTTTGAGGTGCGCGACTTATGGCCAACAGCGCCTATTGAATTAGGCGCTATTCGAGGCATTGTACTCAAAAGCTACTTATACAGGCTAGAAAAGAAAATATATACAGGAGCAGATAAAATTGTGGCTCTATCGCCCGGCATGCGCGACTGGATTGTAAAGACTGTACCGGAAAAAGAAGTGTTTCTTATTCCCAACATGGCCGACTGTCAGTTTTTTAGAAAGGAAGAAAAGGATCCTAAGCTGGCCGAGTTTTATCATGCCCGAGAACCTTTTATTATCACTTACATTGGTAGCATAGGTGTTACCAACCATTTAGAGTATTTGCTCGATGTGGCTGCACTTTGTAAGAAAAAAGACCTTAACATAGGCTTTAAGGTAGTTGGTCAGGGATCCCAGTTGAGTAAAATAAAGCTTACGGCCTATTTGAGAAAGCTCTCTAATGTGGAGTTTATCGGTCATCAAAACAAAGAGGGGGTTAGAAGAATACTGAACATTACAGACGCCACTTATGTGTGTTTTGCCAATATACCCGTGTTGGGTACGAACAGCCCCAACAAAATGTTTGATAGTCTTGCTTCGGGCAAACTCACGATTGTGAATTCTGCCGGGTGGACCAAAGACCTTGTAGAGCAGTATGAGTGTGGGTTTTATGCACACCCGGAAAAGCCCGAAGAATTTCTTGTCAAACTAATGCCGTTCATAGAGAAGAAAGAGCTGTTGGAACAGTATAAGAACAATGCCCGACAAATAGCAGAAAAGCTGTACTCTAAAAAACTACAAGTTGAAAAGCTCACCAAGGTTTTGAGTAACGAGAACCACTTGAAGGCTAGCGAGAGCGAGGTCTATATTTTGACTGCATAAGTATTTTCTGTGCATCTGTTTCAGCCATCAGCTCTTTAAAATCTGCCCCCGTTTCTTTCATATAGGCATTTACAATTTGCCAGCCCAGCCATTGGCCAATTCGGCCAGGACATCGCTTATCTATCTCTAATACGCTTGGACGCTCGTCAATATATCGGGTAATGGCAGTAGGGTCTTCACTATAAAGGAGCCTCTCCTCTACGAAGTGCGACCAGATTAACGCTTCACTCACTGTGGCATCGGCCAGTTGTTGACGTGAATAGCCAATAATTAGGCTGTCATTAACGCACGGCAACATTTGTTTGGCAAAAGCCATGGCCTTGCCGTAGTAGATCATTTCATCTAAAACAGTTCGGCTGTCCTGTTTTGTCTTGTTGTAGCGAAGCGACATAAACTGCATAAGCTGAGGAACCAAATGGTCGGGGCTCATGCGATTGAGAATATAGTCGTATATGTTGGGTCGGTAAGAGGCTTCTTCTCCCAGGTAATAATCTAAGCCAATTACAATGAGCGAGTCTGACAAAAATAGGTCTTTTCCAAAAGCTGAGTATACCGCCTGTACTTTGGGAGCACTAAAATCAGGGTATATGCCCTTAAGTCTTCCAAAGGCCTGATCTAACTCGTAGGCCACTTCTTGGGCACTAATTAGTGCCAGGGTTTCTTGGTAGAGTGTGTCTACGTAAGGGTTCTGTAGCAGCTCAAAGTTTTCGTTGAGTAAATCTTCAGGGGTCTGAAAACCAAAGACAAATTTAAAGTATTCGTATTCCTCAGGGTTAGATTCCAGATACTGGTCAATAGCCTCCGTATTGGTCAGATCTTCCAGCCGAGAGCCCTTAAGCAATTCATAGATATCCTCCAGGCTTTTTTGCTTATTGGCCATCAAGTATTCATAAGTGAGATATTCACGGACATCACGATTCTGATCGAGCAGCTCCTGGAAACGTTCAAAGTCAGGGGCCTTAAATATGGCCTTCACTTTTGGCACCTGGGTGAATCGTAGCACTTCGTTTAAAAAATTCTGCTTTGGTATTAAATCGCCAAAGCCAAAAAAGTAATCGCGTACCACCGGGTTCTCCTCAAAAAAGCTCACCAACTCTTCCCGGCTTTCAATGCCATAAATGGCATGGGTGAGGTCTTCAAAAGCAAGGTCAATATCTACTGCCGAGTAGTCAACATTTTCGCTACAATCATCGTTGGAACATGCGGCTAACAACAGCACAAATAGTAAAAAAAACCACGGTTTAGACATACTCACTTTTTAAAAGACAAAACTATTCATTTATTTTATCCCACATGAAAAAATACGTTTTCACTGCACTGATCGCCTTATTTTTGAGTCAAAAAGTAACGGCACAAATTGAGGATTACAGAATTGGGGTGAAGCTGGCACCAACGGTGTCCTATGTTAGAGCAAGTACCGATGGCAATTCGACCACTTTTGAAAGAAATGGCTCCACGGTGAAGTTTCTGATAGGCGCTTTTGTAGATATTCCCTTCAAAGACAATTACTACTTTCATACAGGGATAAACTATGCCAGCCGTAACACTAAAGTAACGGCCACCGATGCAGCTTATTTTGGTGGCACACCTACCAGTGCCGAATATGATCACGAATACATTCAGCTACCTGCACTTATTAAGCTCTATACCAATGAGGTTTTGTTAGACACCAAGCTGTTTTTCAATTTTGGGGTTATCCCCGAAGTGCGGTTAAACACCAATAACAAAACCGAGAATATCAACCTTATCACGGAATTTCAGCATTTCGACATTAACGGAAATTTTGGAGGAGGCGTAGAAAGAGCTATTGGAGTACAAACCAGCCTCTTTGCCTCAATCAATTACAACATTGGCTTCATCAACCAGGTAAAAGAACAGAGCAACTCCTTAGACGATCTGAAGGTTAAAAACAGCCTGATTGCCATTGAGTTTGGCATTAAGTTTTAACCCCCGGATAAAGAGACATTAAAAACCCCGACCTGAAAAGATCGGGGTTTTATTTTATCCTTAAACTAGCCTAAAGCTTAGGCTTTCAACTCAATCTCTTCTCCCAACTTGTTGTAAAAAACATACTGGTTGAGACCTAAAGAGCTGTCTTTTTCCAGTTTTACCCAGGTGTGGTATTTTCTATACCATTGCCAGCGTTTGGAAAACACCCCTTTGGTGAAGTATGCATGGAGGAAAGGATGTAATGCAATGGTTACACTCTTTTCGTTTTGAGTGGTGAGCAAATACTCCAGGTTCTTTTCTATTAGGTCGGACACCAAGATGGTAGCACTTACCGAGCCGGTTCCATTACAGGTTGGGCAAGCCTCTCTTGTTGTAATGTTGAGTTCCGGCCTAACCCTCTGACGGGTTATTTGCATGAGCCCAAACTTAGTGAGCGGCAAAATGGTATTCTTTGCCCTGTCAGACTTCATAACCTCCTTCATTTCTGCGTAAAGCTTCTTTTTATTTTCGGGCTTTCGCATGTCAATGAAGTCAATCACAATGATCCCTCCCATGTCCCTAAGCCTAAGCTGTCGGGCAATTTCCTTAGCCGCTTCAAGGTTTACGGCCAAAGCCGTAGACTCCTGATCTTCGCCTGCATTAGACTTATTGCCACTGTTTACGTCAATTACGTGTAGGGCTTCGGTATGCTCAATAATTAAGTATCCTCCGCGCGGAAGGCTCACTGACTTACCAAACAAAGACTTGAGTTGCTTCTCTATTCCAAAAGCCTCAAAGATTTTGGCTTTGCCGGTATAGAGTTTTACAATCTTTTCTTTGTCGGGAGCAATCTTTCGGATGTACTCCTTTATTTCATCATGAATCTCCTTGTCGTCTGTTACCAGGCTATCAAAAGATTCATTCAAAATATCCCTCAACAAGGAAGAAGCACGGCTCATTTCACCAATCACTTTTTCGCGAGGCTTGGTGCTGTGCAGTTTCTTGATGCCCTGTTTCCAGGTTTCTTCAAGATTTCTTAAGTCCTTGTCTAGTTCGGTTACGTTCTTTCCTTTGGCTACGGTGCGAATTATACAGCCAAAGTTTTCTGGTTTAATAGAAGAGATCAAACGCAATAGGCGTTTGCGTTCCTCACCATCAGTAATTTTTTTAGAAATATTGATGGCATTGGAAAAGGGCACTAAAACCATATAGCGCCCAGCTATCGACAACTCACATGTTAGTCGAGGCCCTTTGGTGGAAATTGGTTCTTTGACAATCTGAACCAGTATTTGCTGACCTTTAGTCAGCACCTGATTCATTTTACCAAGTTTATTGATATCCGGCTCGCCTTTAAAATTGGCCAATGATCCGGAGGCATGCTTGTTTGAAAGCGCCTGCTTGGTGTACTTGTTCAACGACTTAATCTGCGGACCTAAATCAAGGTAGTGCAGAAAAGCGTCCTTTTCGTACCCAATATCAATGAACGCGGCATTTAGACCGGGAACGATTTTCTTAACCGTTCCCAGATAAATATCTCCGACTTTAAATTTGTTCTCATCATTATCATGATGGAACTCAACTAAACTTTTCTCCTTTAGAAGGGCTATACGACTACCATTCTGAGTTGAATTAATGATTAATTCATTACTCAAGGTAGTAGAGGTTAGTGTTAAAAATCAGAACAATAAATAAGTGCAGGTAAGGTAATCCCTTACTTCTTCTTATGTCTGTTCTTTCTTAGCCTCTTCTTTCTTTTGTGAGTAGCAATCTTATGTCTTTTTCTTTTTTTACCGCAAGGCATAATCTTAATGTTTTAATGTTTTTACTTGATTCTCTGCAGATACTCATTCGCAGCGGTCAGAATCTGCTCACTAGCATCTAATGTTTTTATTTTTTCGAACTGTGCCCGAGCCTTCACCATTTGTCCGGCTTCGAAATAACACACGCCCAAAAAGAAGTTTCCTTCAATATGGTTGGGATAATATTGCACCAGAGACTGGAAACGCTCAATGCCGTTTTCAAACTGACCTGTGTTGATCGACATTCTTCCCATGCTCATGAGGGCTTTTTCGTTGCTGGGATCTTCTTCTATAATTTCTCTCAGCATCATAATACCCTGCATTGGGCTCGGACCGGCCACATAGGTAAGCGCAACATTGTGCTTTACATCTAAGTTGTCTGGCTGAGCCTCTAATACGATCTGGTAAGCTTCTCTTGCCTTATTTCCCAATAAACTAGTTTTTTGCTCATTAATGGCATAGGTAAATGCCTCGAAATAAGCATCACCGGCCTTTCGCCAGTGTTCTGTTGAATTGAACCTCTCTGCAAAGGTGTTAGCAAAATAAGCAGCACTGTCGTACTGGTTGATTTGCTGAAAAACAGCCATTAATGAATCGAGAGCTTCATTATTAGGCTGTATGTTGCCATTTGCAAATAATTGACTTTTCCAGTAGTCAATCTTAGGTTGTATTTCTTCAGGGATTGCCGAGCTATGGTCGATAACTCCTCCCGGAGTAGACTCATCAATAAACTCAGCAGAAGCCTCATTGTCATTGTCAACTACCACTCGAGGCAGGCTGTAGAGACCAACTATGGCCGCTATAGCAATGATGATGAGACTTACCTGATTCTTTTTCATATAGCCAAAAGGCCAAAATTAGCTATTAGCCGCCTTTACCTTGGCACTTGTTTTTACCTGCTCTACGAACACTTTAGAAGGCTTAAAGCTAGGCACAAAATGTTCGTCAATTACAATTGCTGTATTTTTAGAAATATTTCTGGCAATCTTCTTTGCTCTCTTTTTGTTCACAAAACTTCCAAACCCCCTTACGTAAATGTTCTCCCCTTCGGCCATCGAGTCTTTCACCACAGCAAAAAGAGTCTCAACAGTTGTAGTAACATCAGATCTGTCTATCCCGGTCTTGTCTGCAATCTGATTGATAACATCTGCTTTAGTCACTGTATTCTTATTTAAGTTGATAAAATTTTATAAAAAACTTATTCCCAGTTATTTTGGCCTGCAAAATTAAGGGTTCGGGGTCAATAATAAAAAGTATTCCTGAAAAATTCTGAAAAGGGGAGTAGGGGTAAAGAAGCAAACAAGTTGGAAAGAGAAATATTTGTAAATCAATTAATTAGGTGGTACGGTCATCAAAAGCGCGATTTACCATGGAGAGAGACCCGGGACCCTTACAAAATTTGGCTCTCGGAAATAATTTTACAACAAACCCGGGTGAACCAGGGAATGCCCTACTACCTCGCCTTCATTGAGCGTTATCCAACAGTAGAGCTTCTGGCCAAAGCCCCGGAACAAGAAGTACTCAGGCTATGGCAGGGCTTGGGGTATTATTCCCGAGCAAGAAACTTGCATGCCTGCGCTCAAACCATTGTGGAGCAGTACCATGGGTGTTTTCCCGATACGTTCGATGAACTGCTCAGACTAAAAGGCATTGGCCGATATACTGCGGCAGCCATTGCCTCGCTGGCCTTCAACAAGCCCACGGCCGTGGTAGACGGCAACGTATACCGGGTACTGGCCCGGGTGTTTGGCTTGTACAATGACATTAGTGAATCCAAAACACTCAAAATATTTGAGCAACTAGCCAATGAGTTGATTCCGACCAACAATGCTGCCGAGTATAACCAGGCCATTATGGACTTTGGCGCTACGCAATGTACACCCAAAAACCCGGCATGCGATACCTGCCCACTCCATACAATTTGCTTTGCTCAGCAGCACGGAGAAGTAGAAAAGCTGCCGGTAAAGAGTAGAAAAACAAAGGTCAAAAAGCTCTATTTCGATTATTTCATGTTTGAACATGGACAGCAAATACTTATGCACAAACGACTGGGCAAAGACATATGGCAAGGACTTTATCAGTTTTACCTGAAAGAGAGCAAAACCCAGCAAAAAACCGAAGAGTGCCTTAAACATATACCCCTAATCGATCACATTCATGTTCAGTCGGTCTCTTCGCCTGTCAGGCATTTACTGTCGCACCGGGAGATTTTCGCACGATTTTTTAGGCTTCGGGTCAATGATTTAAATACCTTTGTCTCTATACAACAAGAATTGAATTTACAGGCCTATTCCCTGAGTGAAGTTCAGGATTTACCAAAGCCCATTCTAATACAGAACTATTTGAAAAGCGAGATGTATTAGTTACTTTCATTCAATTCGTTCTTAAAATAATTAATAGATGGCAGGCGTAAATAAAGTAATATTGGTAGGTAATTTGGGCAAAGACCCTGAAGTAAGGCATTTAGATAATGGCCGGGCTGTTGCGAATTTTTCGCTGGCAACCAGTGAAACCTACAAAAACAAACAAGGTGAACGCGTAACCAACACCGAATGGCACAACATTGTGTTGTGGACTCCTCTGGCTGAAATTGCTGAGAAGTTTTTGAAAAAGGGCAACCAGGTGTATATTGAAGGTAAGTTGACCACCCGCTCTTGGGACGACCAGGATGGGAACAAAAGATACACTACGGAAGTTGTTGGACGAGAAATGACTTTGTTGGGTGGAAGACCCGATGGCAGCTCATCAGGCACCGGTAATGGTGGAGACAATATGGCCGAAAGCCCTGTATCTAACATACCGGAAGACGACACGGACGATCTGCCGTTCTAAGTTGGGACTAAAATTAATATTTTGGACATACCTGAAGACCCTGAACCGAGTTTAGCACTTCTTCTTCAAATTGCCGAATTAAGCTCGCCCTACATTGCCATTAATGTAGTGGCTTTTGTTGTGCTCATTTTTCTGTCGGCAATGATATCAGGCTCTGAGGTGGCCTTTTTTTCACTCGATAGCAACCAGCTGGCCGATTTCGAGAAGGAATCGAGCCCATCGGGCCAGGCCATTCTGAGGCTACTGGAAAGAAAACGCCACCTGCTGGCTACCATATTGATCATGAACAATATGGTAAATATTGCCATAGTTACCCTCTCTACGTTTTTTACCTGGTCTTTGGTAGGTTCTAAAACCACTGAAGGCAAAGTAGTAGTGGTACTTTCGGCAGTGGTTACCTTTGTTATTCTCTTTTTTGGCGAGGTAGTGCCTAAAAACTTCGCTAACCAACACAATGTAAAATTTGCCAAAACCACCGCCAAACCTCTACTCGCCCTGGAGCGGCTACTCCGTCCTTTTAGCTGGCTACTCATTTCTGTAACCAACCTTATTGAGCGCAATGTGGAAAAGAAAGGCAGAAACATTACGGTAGATGAGCTCAACCAAGCTCTTGAAATAACTACTGGCGATGACACTACCGAGGAAGAAAAAGGCATTTTAAAGGGAATCGTAAACTTCAGTACACTGTCGGTAAGGCAGGTTATGAAATCGCGCATGGATATAACAGCCGTAGATGTGGAGCTGGATTTCCATGAGCTAATGGATAAAATCAATAAAAGCGGCTATTCCAGAATTCCTGCCTATAAAGAAACCATCGATAAAATAGAAGGGGTACTTTATATCAAGGACCTCATCTCTCACATAGACAAGGACGATACTTTTGCCTGGCAAACCTTACTTCGGCCGGGCTTCTTTGTGCCGGAAAACAAAAAGGTAGATGCTCTACTCAAAGATTTTCAGGAACAGCGGGTACACATGGCCATTGTGGTGGATGAATATGGAGGAACTTCGGGCCTTATTACCCTGGAAGATATTATCGAAGAAATAGTTGGCGAAATCAACGATGAGTTCGATGATGAAGACATTGCCTTCAATAAACTCGACAACTCCACCTTCGTCTTTGAAGGAAAAACATCGCTCAATGACTTTTGCAAAATTATTGGGGTAGAACCATCCGAGTTCGACTCCGTAAAGGGCGAAAGTGAATCGCTCGGAGGGCTGCTTCTTGAAATAAGCAGCAAAATGCCTCGGGCCGGAGAAAAAATTGAGTTTGGCCGGTTTTTATTTACCATTGTTGCCGTAGACTTAAGGCGTATTAAACGCGTTAGGGTATTAATTAGACCACAGACTTAGTGAAGAAGAATTACCCTCTGTTCATCTGTATTTTATTACTCGGCCTGGTGAGTTCGTGCAAAGAAGTGTACCTGCCCAAACCCAAAGGTTATAATCGAATAGACCTTCCCGAACCCGCTTACCATATACTACCTGACACCTTCCCCTATCGGTTCCAGTACTCGGCACATTCTCAATTGTCCGAAGATGACTCTAAACATGCCGAGCGCTATTGGATTAACCTTACCTACCCGCAGTTCGATGCCCTGGTACAAATCACCTATAAAAATCTTATAGACCCTAACAATAAGCCGGAAGTGCTTCTCAACGAAGCCTTTGAACTGGCTATGAAGCACAATGTGAAGGCCTATGGTATTGAAGAGAGCCTCATCCGTATTCCTAATGGCCAAATTGCGAGTGTAACTGAACTGGAAGGAGAAGTACCTACGCAGTTTCAATTTTTTACTTCAGACAGCACGCATCATTTCTTTAGAGGAGCACTTTACTTTAACACCGCCACACAAAACGACTCACTGGCTCCCATTATTGAATTTATAAAAAAAGACATGATCCACTTGCTCAATAGCTTTGAGTGGAAATATTGATTATTCCGCCTATTCTCTTTTTCCCGGTAAAAAGTATTCTGTAAAACCATAACCTTTGTCAATACTCCGGCCAGTGTTTGTGGAATGGCTTCCGAATACAGACTGAACAGCTGAGTACAACATTTATATGTTCAAAAAATTCTTATTGAACACCTTTGTAAACACAAACTCTATTAATTTCATCCGATGCCTTCATTTTTCGATACGAGCATAGAGTTTCTGAAAGGAGTGGGACCACAAAAGGCTGCACTCATCGGCAAAGAGCTGGGCATCTTCACTTATGCCGACCTGATTCAGCACTATCCTTTTCGCTATGAAGACCGTACCCAATTCCATTCCATAGAAAGCGTGCATGCCGACATGCCCTTTGTACAGATCAAAGGGCGCATCACCAAAATGGAAACCGTTGGAGAAGGGAGAAAAAAAAGACTCGTAGCGCGCTTCGAAGACCAAACGGATAGCCTTGAATTGGTTTGGTTTAAAGGCATACAGTGGGTGGCTAAAAAACTAAAACTGGGTGTAGACTACGTTGTATTTGGCAAGCCAACCGTCTATGGCCGTAAGGTAAACATTGCCCATCCCGAAATTGAAGTGCTAACCACGCAAAACGAAAAAGCCGCTTACTTACAACCGGTCTATCATAGCTCCGAAAAACTCAAGGCCAAATACATAGACTCCAAGGCCATCTCCAAGATGATCCGGCAAGTAATGGTTCAGGCCGAACCCCATATTTATGAAACACTCCCCGAAAGCTTGCTGAGCCAGTTTGGGCTGATTGAAAAAAAGTTTGCGCTTTGGCACATTCATTTTCCCTCTAACTCCGAGCTACTTCAAAAAGCGCAGTTTAGGTTGAAATTCGAGGAGTTCTTCTTCATCCAGCTCAAACTGCTGAAAATGAAGGTGACCCGAATCGATAAATTTAAGGGGCAGGTTTTTAACGACTCTTCCCTGCTCACAGAGTTCTACAACAAGCATCTGCCTTTCGACTTGACCAATGCACAAAAGAGGGTGATCCGAGAGATTTACCAGGACATGAAATCGGGCAGACAAATGAACCGACTGCTTCAGGGCGATGTGGGTTCAGGCAAAACCATTGTGGCTTTTATCTGCATGCTACTGGTAGTGAGTTCGGGGGCTCAAGCCTCTATGATGGCACCCACAGAAATTCTGGCCGATCAGCATTATGAAGGGCTGAAGGAGTATGCCGATTTGCTCGGGATCAAAATTGCCAAGCTCACCGGTTCCTCTAAAGCTGCCGAAAGGCGCGAAATTCATGAGGCATTGGAAGACGGTTCTTTGCAAATTCTGGTAGGGACTCATGCCCTGATAGAAGACAAAGTACAGTTTAAAAATCTAGGACTCGCTATAATCGATGAACAGCATCGCTTTGGGGTAGCACAACGGGCCAAGCTCTGGAGCAAGAATGCCACCCAGTTCCCACATATTCTGGTAATGACGGCCACTCCCATTCCACGCACCCTGGCTATGACGGTTTATGGCGACCTGGATGTATCCATCATCGATGAGTTGCCTGCCGGAAGAAAGCCTATCCAGACCATTCATGAATATGATGGCAAGCGACTTTCGGTTTTTGGCTTTATGAAAAAAGAGATTGCCAAAGGCCGACAAATCTATGTGGTGTATCCGCTCATTGAAGAATCGGAAAAGCTAGACCTGAAAGACCTGATGGATGGCTATGAAAGCATTGCCCGGGCCTTCCCTGACAACCACATCAGTATTGTGCATGGAAAAATGAAGCCGCAAGACAAGGACTTTGAAATGCAGCGCTTTGTGAAGCATGAAACCCAGATTATGGTGGCTACCACGGTGATCGAAGTGGGCGTAAATGTGCCTAATGCCTCTGTAATGGTGATTGAAAATGCCGAGCGTTTCGGTTTGGCACAGTTGCACCAGCTCAGGGGCCGTGTGGGGCGTGGGGCTGACCAGTCTTACTGTGTTCTGATGACGGATTATAAGCTAAGCAAGGAAGCCCGCATCCGCATAGACACAATGGTGAAAACCAATAATGGTTTTGAGATTGCCGATGTAGACCTCAGGCTCCGTGGCCCGGGAGATATTACGGGCACCCAGCAAAGTGGTGTGCTGGACCTACTGATTGCAGACATTTCAAAAGACACCAAAATACTCCAGGCAGCCCGAAATGCCGCCAGCGACATCCTGGAAGTCGATCCAGACCTCAGCACAGACCAGAACCGTAACATTTTGAGACATATCAAATCCCTCAAGAAGACCACAGTGAATTGGGGGAGGATATCTTAGGCTAAAAAGGTAACAAGCCCCATTTTTATTGTGAGAAACGAGAAAGTGCTGCAAATCAAAACATTGAGGCCTCAATCTACTGAATATCAGACTCTTATCTACTAAGATTTTTCATGAATTGATCTTGAACATTAATTATTATCAGATTTTTTCTAAATTGAATCAGCATAAGCGAAAAAAACCATAGCACACACAAGACCGCTCAATTCTCCTCCTCTTAGTTTTTAGGCAGGGTTCTTAGGCTATTATAGTTTGAAGTTTAGTGAAGTCGGATGATGTTTTTATTCGTTCATCAATAGATTCACTAAACCAACGCACAATGACTGCAAAACCTACAATTACCACCTTTGATTTTTCGAGTATTCCGGTTTTTGGAAATCTTTTTTCATCTGGTGAAGGAATTAAGATCATTATCGATAATACCTCTTGGGCTTTTCAAAAGGACAGTACAAAAGGCACAGTAAGTGGTTCTATAACAGTCTTTAACAGCCAGGTAGCTGACTATAAAAATATCCCTGTTGCGGTACCAAGTGGGCCTGAGAATTGGTCGGGGCAGTTTACAGTGAGTGGTACACAAATGAGCACCATGATATGGCATCCTGTGCAGCGTGCTTTTGGTCCTATACACATTGAAAAGGTAGGAGTTGGTTTGCTTGCCAAAACAGTAAATAATCCTAAAGATGAATTTGCTGTCTTTATTGAGGTTGACGCAAACCTTGTTATTGGTAATTTGACAATTGGATTAAATGGCCTCGGGGCACAGCTCAATTATAATTTAACGACTGGTTTTCAAAGTGCAAACATAGTCATACCGCATTGCATTGCAATAAAAGTAGAAGCAGGCCCTCTTACGGTAGAAGGAGTCTTTGACGTTACAGAACCTACTCCAAATGTTTACAGCTATAATGGCATTTTACACTTCCAACGCGGTGATATTGGGTTCTCGCTTTTAGGTGCTTATGCTGATGTTGGTGGCGAGACATCCCTTTTCATTTTTGGTGTGGTAGACGCACCGATTGGTGGGCCTGAATTCGCTTATGTAACCGGTTTGGCGGGAGGATTCGGAATTAACAGGAGCGTACAAACCCTCCCTATAGAAAAAATTTCTACATCCCCTTTTATTGAAGGAGCGTCAGGAACAAAATTTCAAGATTTCGATGTCAATAACCCTGACAGTCTCAATAATGCCATTAACTCATTCGGATCAGCCCTTCCCATAGACATCGGTGAGGACTGGTTAGCAGCAGGCGTAAAATTCACTTCTTATGACATGGTGAAGTCTTTCGTCATGTTAGATGTACAATGGGGTAATGAGACTGTAATTGGTTTGCTTGGCAGTAGCAATGTTGTAATTCCTACTCCTGATGAGTCTAAAGATGGTGATGGCGGAGACGGTGGAGACCATGCGGAGCTTATGGCGGGTGAAGATGGTGATGACGGAGGTGGAAATGATGACAAAACAAAAGATCCCATTGCCAGCGCCACATTAGACATTCAAGCGGTATATAATGTACAGTCTGGTGTACTAAAAATTGGTGCCGACCTTGATCCTTCTTCTTATATCCTAAACCCTGCCTGTGTATTGACGGGAGGTTTTGGACTCTATAAATGGTTTAAGGATCAGCCTAATGGGCAGGGTTTAAAAGGAGAGTACGTCATGACATTTGGGGGTTATAACAGCAACTTCAAAGCCCCATCCTATTACCCTGTAGTACCACGATTAGGCTATAACTGGCACGATGGAGACATCAATCTTAAGGGGGGGGCATACTTTGCCTTATTGCCTTCCATCTTGATGTTTGGTGGCGAATACAATTGCACCTGGTCTAGTGGGAACCTCAGTGCATGGTTTGATATGCATGCCGACTTCGTGATGAATTATAAGCCATTTCATTACAGTGCAGACCTGGGTATGACAGTTGGGGTGAGCTATTTGCTTCACCTGCTTTTTGTTAACACGCGAATCACGATTCATTTAGGGGTAGATGCTCAAATCCAAGGCCCAAACTTTTCTGGGACCTTAACCATTGATCTCGATATCGTATCCTTTTCCATAAGTTTTGGCAATCCATTACCCAAGAAAGAGTTGGACTGGGAAGAGTTCAAGCAGAACTTTATCCCTAGCCCGAAAAAAACTAAAAACCCAACATCGCTGCTCGATGCGGTAGCCGGAGCTACAAGTTCTAATCCAAATGATAAACACAAAGTAGTAGGCATTGATGCAGCAAAAGGTCTCATCCCGCATCAGAAATCTAGTGGTGATGGTGGAACCTCTGATACTTTTATTCCAGATTGGATTTTTGACCCTGAATACGCCAAGATCACGACAAGTACATTTATCCCAATCTCCGGTGAGTCTGATTTAATAGTTCAGTATCAAGAAGGCACATCAGGATCACCAACAGCTCTTTCCCAATTGTCTACCTCACCATCCACATTCACTGGTGTTAGTGAGAATGCCCCCATGGGTATTTCCGGGGTTACTTCTCAACATAAGGTGACTATTATTGAGCATGTTAAGACAGGTGGTGAGGCAGAAGTAATCAAGATGGGCTATAAGTTCATCACGGCCAATTTAAGCCGGGCTTTGTGGAATTTAGATAGTAATAGTCAATCTCTATCTACTGCGGCCAACCCTGATAAACCTATGCAGAACGATGCCTGTGTGGGCATAGAACTAGAAGCGAATAATCCGGATGATCCGCATACAGTAGCAGTACCTACAAGTGTGCTTTTAAATGCGTCTGACGGAACTGGTTCTACTACCTGGTCTAAAGGTAAAGTGCCAGCGATACACACAGCATGGGCCAACCTGAACAGTGATAAAACAGGGCAAAGTCAAGTGAATGAAATCACAAGTACCATAAATAATAGTCCAGCCGAACGCCCTGACATATTGAGCAGCCTGAATACCCTCTTTCACACGAATTCAAGTGTCAATGTAGACCTTCTGGCTTCCAGCAAAAACCTTGAGTTTTTGGCTGCACCAACCATAGCCCCTGTAATTTCTGGTGAAACTGAATGAGAAGCGATTTCGAGAATTTAAAGACATGAGTGATAAGAATAAGAATATACTAGCAAGTAGTACTGCTCCAACGGAAACCATCTTTTATGAAAATAAATTGCCTGCGCTTTCAGTGGGTAATTACACCATTGAGGTGGAGCATACAGTTTCAGGCACCAAAATAAATGAACCAAATCCCTTTAAGGCACATAAATACTTTGCAGTTCAGGGCAGGCGATTTAGTATCACCGACCTGATAGACCATG
The DNA here is from genome assembly GCF_014653175.1 of Roseivirga thermotolerans. Classification (GTDB taxonomy): domain Bacteria; phylum Bacteroidota; class Bacteroidia; order Cytophagales; family Cyclobacteriaceae; genus Roseivirga; species Roseivirga thermotolerans. The sequence goes on along the minus strand of NZ_BNAG01000001.1, from coordinate 972,775 downwards.
TCTATCCACCGGTGAACACTGATGGTGATTACAAGAATACGCTACCTCATGTGGTGTTCAACAATCCGTCCTATGCCTGGCAACGTTCTCTTTATGCAGCAAGTGATTCCCCTGTTGGAGCTCAAACCTACAACCCTAACCCGACCCCAAGCTGGTTGGCCGTATTGTTGTTCGATCAGGCTGATCCTATGCCCACCATTACAAGTGGTACGGCAGCAGATTTAATGAGCCCGAATGTACCGGCCACCACCTATTGTTATGGTGACTTCGCCTTAGGCTATGGCGAAAAGTCTTCTCAGCCTATTCAGTATATCGATGTTCCTTTGGATTTATTCACCAGTATTGCCCCCTCTGCAGATGACATGATTTGGCTTTCACATGCTCGTGAGGTTGCTGTAGAAGGCACTATTAATCATAGTAACGATGCTGATCCTACTAAGAAATATTGTACCGTCATGGGCAATAGATTGCCTACTCCAGGGAATAAAAGCCTGGCAGTATTGGTGTCTTTAGAAGGTATGAAAGATGTACTCCCAGATTCCGAAGGGAACCCAGGTACAGGGCTAGGATCCAATACAACAATAAGGTTACTCGTGCTTAAATCATGGACTTACAACTGCATTAATGCTACCGAGGATTTTAAATCATTAGTAACAAAGCTTGGTGCAGGTGCAGGGCCGCTTCAAGTGCCCACTGAAAAAGTAGCTAGCAGTTACGTAGTCGATGCATTAGATTTAGGTTATACCGCCTTTAACCACAATACAAGAAAGGGTGCTAGTACAGTATCCTGGTATCATGGGCCATTTGTACCCAATAAATCGGATGATTTTTCATCATCTAATGAGGTTCATGCCCATTCCGATTCTCTTTTACGCTATGATCCTGATACCGGAATGTTTGACGTTTCTTATGCAGCAGCCTGGCAGATAGGTCAATTAATGGCCCTGCATGATCGGCAGTTTGCCATGTCTCTATATGACTGGAAAAAGTCTTTCCATCAAGCATTGATACAAGCCATCAATGAAAAACTGGCCGGAAATGACGATGTCTTTCAGGTCATCGCGGATTTCAATGAAAACCCGGCAAAATTCTTATCAGAAAAAGTGTTTCACCCCGGTTTGACTCAAGAAGTGAAAAAGTTTATCCAAAGCATTTAAATTATGAGTTCTCCATCTCCAACATTGAGTAGTGTCTTAAGCGCAATTGCCAACGGCACAGATCATATTTCTAATTATACTATTCAGAATAGCCCCACTTTTCCAAATGACTGCACTACCTGGTTATCGGGCCTACTTTCATTGAAGGGTGTTCCCTTTAACTACCTCATTGCAGATGAGAAAATGCTTCCTAAGGAGTCCATTCGTTTTTTCCAGGTTGATGATCTCTGGTTGGACGCCCTATTACAAGGCGCTTTCTCCATTGGAAGAATTACCGAACTGGATAAGAAATTAGACGAGCATAATTACCTATCGGTTAGAGAGGATGCGGTGACTCAAGAAACGGGTTACAAGGAAAACGTCTTTTCTGGTTTTTTGATGCGCTCTCAGCTTGTACAATCCTATCCTACTATGGTATACAAAGCTTATGATTCTGCAGGAAAAGAACTCAGTAAAGTAAGGCTGGAAAAAATTTCGGATTCTGTGATATTGGGAATTTTTGCAGGGGAAAAGCCTCAAAATCCACAGGTAGGTACTCCGGTCGATCAAAGAATAGCTAAACTTTATATCCAGGAACCCCAGGAGGGGCTACACTTTGGCATTGATGCTTGGAACGAAGGAGCATCTTCTTACACCAGGACACTAAAAAACCTGAGTGGAGCCCATCCAAACACTGATCCTGCAGGGTCAACAATTAAAACCGGGACGCCTGCAACAGATTTAACCGTACCGGTGAGTTTCCGGGGCAACAGCAAAACCGTAATCCAAATAGATGCCTTGGCAAAGGCCATGCAGAGTGGCATACCCACTGCCAATCAACGATCAGACGGGAAGTTTACGGCAGCCGAATTTGCCTTGGAAATGGTTGAACAAACTGAGAATTACACTTTCGAAATCACCAAACCATCTAATAGTTAAGTTATGAGCGATAATACAACATTAGTCTTACCCGTAGAAGTGAAAGCCCTGGTGGTGAAAAGCAATGCAGAACCCAATTTAAATGCACTTAAACCTGCTAAATATGAAGACTTACCTGCTTGGATGTACGATAAAAGTACCAAAGCGTACGTCAAAAATAATGACCATAGCGGACCGTTTATCTCTGATAACGTACTGAATCAGGATTGCTCAACAGTGCCCTATGAAACAGGAGTGCACTTACATTGGAAATTACCTTCATTGTTAACCGAGGGAAGGCAAAACGGAGCTGAAGGTAATGGTAATGTTGAGTTTCCTCAAGTGCCTAATCGATGGCTAATCACGCGTATTGCTTCCAACGGAACTAGTGCGCCTACCTATACCTGTTGGTTGATTGAAAGTGATCATATTCAAAAACCATCTGATGTGGGTAAAATAACAAATCCATCTTCCTTAGGTCCCACCATCCCGCATATTGAATGGGACTCGGTAACACCATCTCAAGATCCATCATTGGCTGGATGTCGTTATGTCAACTATAAACCCAACTTTCATAATCAGGGTAAGGTTACAAAGCAAACTGAAGGTACCGGAGATGTTGTCAATACTCAAGAAACAACGGGAGATTCAAATTACTTGACCAAGTTGTACGCCACAGGTTCAGAAAATTTTCAGGAAATTTCCTTTTCCGGTATATACACCCAATGTCGAAATGTATTCGGTTTCCTTGACGATGAGGCGATCACACTCCCTGAAGGAACGACATGCTCTTACCACGTGGCAGGTTGGTATGACAATAGTCCAAGTCCCAGAGACCCTGTTAGCCTGGGGATCATTACCACAAGCGATGTGACCAGACATTATCCAAACTTTACTACTGCAATTTCCGAGAGTTGGAGTACCATGTGTACCGGGTCAATAGTGAATGTAAATACCAAGGCAACTGCTGATAAGGCTGGTTCCTTAGATGTGACCATTACCAATAATTTGCCTGAAGCGATTTCGTCATATGTTGCTTCACAAACAGGTGATGTGGCGAATCAGGATAAAATCGAAAACCTTCTGAACGCCCTTCAAACGGGGATACTTAAGAAAAATTCAAGCGGTGATTTGAGCATTCCTTTGGAGGAAGCTTTGCATACTCAATCCTTTTCCAAAAAAAATAGCGGCATTCTTTATGAATTGAAGCTGAAAAACGGGAAAACTCCGGTAACGGGAACCGATCTTGATACCCTTTCAGGTTATTTAGACCAGCTTAACAAGGCTCAAACAAATCTCGAACAGAACCTAGAGGAGATTGAGTCGATGCGCTACAGGATTTTTGCTGACTGGTACAAATGGTCTATATTAAACTATGCTGACTATCCATTGATCCCTGCTCCTTTATTACCTGCACCAGGTGTTATTACTGCTCAAATGCAGAGTACCGTCAATTTTGTTTACGATGAAATTAAAGTTGGACTGGCATATCTGGTGGGTCAGACTCTGGATTTACAAACGAAAGTGTCCGATTGTCTTAACAACTTTTCAAGTTATCCGGACTATAAATTAATTCAGAAAAAAGCACCTCGTTATTATACCCCTAATGATCCGGTACTCCTATTCACAGGGGGTGATCACATATCAACACATCATAATACAAAATCAAAAGCACTTGCCCGTTCTTTGAGTGATGTGGTGACCGCTATGACTAATGGTAGTACTACAGTGGTCCAACAAAATTCTTTGGGGCTTCCCGCTTTACAAAGTGGAATTCCTACTTCAGTTTCTGAGTTGCTGACTGAGTCGGTAATGCTCAATTCAACACTTGATCAATTTTTGAGTACAGTTGCCGCCCACAGCATCACTCAAGAGGAAGTTGGTAGCTTACAAACTGAATTTTTGTCTGGCCAGACCATCTCAAGTAACCTGAATTTTAATGGAAAGACACCTGGAGCTTATGCTGTACAGGACTTTATTCAGCCATGGAATCCGGTTAAGATGTATTGGACATGCAATTATGTTCCAGTGGCCAAGGCAGGAGATAGTGGATATGATGCCAATGTGATAAGCAGTAATTTTACCCTAGACCCAAATGATGTTAATTATAAAAAGACAGCTTCAGTACCCACTGGTACTACTGAGAAGTATAGCAACGATTGTCTCCTAAATATTTCCACCCTCAATAATCTTAAAAGTCAGATTGATAGCTATATGGATGCCTATCCTAAAGCTACTATTGATTCTTACAAAACGGAGATTGATAATGTTCTGAATAACTGTCAATTGAAGTCTCAACAGCTATCAGGCTTTAATCAGGCTTTATTGCAAAAACAGCAGCAATTACAAATGATGGTGGCAGACCCATTCGCACCCGCTAAGAATGCGGAAGTTTCCGAATTTATGTTTACGAATACCTTGGCCTATGATGCTATCCAGAATTATAACAATGCAGCACCTCGACCAGGAAACGTCTTTAATCCTATACGGGGCGGGTATATGCAATTAACTGAGGTAGCCCTTGTCGACTCACATGGACAAGTGCGAAAGTATAATCAAGGGGGTACCGATGGAAAAGGTAAACTCAATGTTTCAATACCTTCCCGGCTGGCTGCTCCGGACCATGATAAGTTTCTTTACCTGTCACCAGCATTAGCTCAGGAAAGTAGAATTTTGATGAGGTGGCTCTCGGCTGCTGATGGTAGTATGGAAAGCAATTCAGTACCGTTTTCCTCTCCCATATGCGGCTGGGTATTACCAAATTTTCTAGATAGTTCACTTAATTTCTACCATGCAGACGGCACGGCAATCGGTATGATTATTTCGAGTGCAGAAGACGACAGTGCGGACCCGCTACAATATATTTCCGCACCGGGTACAAATACCGGGAATGATCTTCAGACTGATTTTAAAGGTGCAAATACTCAATTGGGTAATATGGCAGCAGGTATTTTTGGGCTGACTAACACTGGTTTTAAAGCCTTGTTAGAATCTATCAATACGACCTTGCCGACAGTGGTACCGAGTGCTTTTCGTCAAGATAAAGCAGCAGGCATACTGATGGGGCGTCCTTTGGCACTAACACTGGCGTCTTTCAAATTAGATTTAAAAGGCCTTCCGGCCAATGATCTGGGCTGGGTTCCTTTTAATGAAGATGCTAAAAAAGATAAAGATCGCGGGATGAATAAAGGGCAGGACTTTATTCCAAGAGAAAACAGCAATTTTACTAACGTTAATTTCCCGATACGCTTGGGTAAACTCGATAAGGTTAATGATGGTTTAGTGGGGTATTTTGTTCCAAATGCATCGGGTGGTATTGGCAATATGGATTATGGCAAATACTACGCCTACACTCATAACGACAGTCCCGTTATCAATCCTGATACAGGAGGCCTCACCGGGCAACCAGCGGGATCCATGGCCAATGAGCCTATACAACTTACGGCTTCCGGTACTACAGCCTATGCCGCTATGTTGGTCGATCCACAAGCTTCTATTCATGCGACAAGTGGAATTCTGCCTGTAAAGGCTATTGACATTCCGGCTTATTTCTATGCAGATGCTTTAAAGAAAATCTCAGTTTCCTTCTTAATGGCTCCCGTATTGCAGAAAAAGAATGCTGGTATGGTTTTGCCAATTCCGGAAGAGAAAGATGGTAAATGGAAATGGAATAGCGTGTCTTCCAGTAATACATGGAATACACCTGAAAAGGTCTCAGGTAAGCTTCCTAAGAAGCTTACTTTGGATTATGACCCGCAAATAGTCCAAGAAGGATGGTTGACATGGTTTGCACCTGACGATCCCTCTAACGATTAATCATGTATCTAACTTTTCAATAAACAAATAGTATATGAGCAAAACTATCGCACAAAAATTTGCAAAGCTACAATTCGATTTTGTTAATGCCGTCACAAATAACGGCCATTTTCTAATCGATGCCGGTTCGGCAATGAACCAGCTGCAATTGACAATTACCAACCAGGGAACTTCCGATTTTCCGTGGACGGGAAATGATTTAGACATTGACCTGAGTAACTTTCTCTCAGAGACACAATTCAGCAAAGTCGAAGTTGCAACAGCTCCTACGGGCTGGTCCGGACAAGTTATAAAATCGGGAGGTATCGGGCCCGGAAGCGGTTCTTATATCTTAAGACTATCGTATTCGGGCTCAGGTTCGTCAACTCTTAAACCTAATGACTCATTGACGTTTCTTTTTGACAAAATTGATGTCACAGACCCCAATGAAACAACCGGTAATTGGATCAATGTAATGTTGCATCCCAGTCAAAATTCAACACCAAAACCAATTGCATTCTCCGCAATAAGTCTTGAAGAGTCGGAAATGAAAAAGGTGAATGTACAATGGGCAACCGGGAGTAAAGGTAGTGGTGTTATTTATAAAACTGCTGATCCAACACCCCATAATAATCATAGAACGTTTGAACTTTATAATAATTCAGATTCGGCCTTGGATTCAGATTGGCAGTCGAAAGGGAAATCTCCTGTTTTTGTGGTGGCATTTCAGCCTGGTATTACGCAAAACGCTGTGGCTTCCGCTGACTATATCAAGGACTTTGACATAACACTAGCGGATACGGGAGATCAAAGTAATTGGACAATTAAGAAGAAGGACGCTTCTGCGGCAGTGGGCCTAAAAATTTGGGAAATCAGACCTACCACAAACAACACTGATATTTTAGCTGCAAAGAGCAGCCTAAAACTGAATATTACGCTGGCCACGGATGCGGCTCTTACGCCAATGCAAGACCCCAAGACTAGTTTTGCGCATAGCTATATGTATATCAATCAGGTTAATATTGGTGCTACCACAGCTTATACACTTCCTATTACCAAGGAGCAAGCTCCTACGCTCACGTTCAGCGCCACTCAACCTGATAAGTTACAGATTACTTCAGCCCCTAACTGGAAGACCAAACTAAGTTGGACTGTCACGAACAACCCTCAAAATTTGGACTATAAGTTGTCCCTATTTCATAACAATAACCCGATCAGTCTACCAACTGGATCTCAAAATGACTCAACGTCAGTAGAGCTTACTAAAGGGAATAACTCCCTTGAATTACAACTCGAATTGCTGAACCCAAATTTCACTATAACAAAAACCGTCAATATTCAGCTGAACGGTGTGGTTCCAACTGCCTTAGATTTTGGTTTACAGGGAAAGCTAAGCAAGTATCAGTTCGGCAATATCGTATCGGTGGCGCCCTATGAGTACATCAAAGATAAGGCCCATTGGGTGGTTGTCGCTGATGATCAAACTAATCTTTTTTACAGTCCAATTGTGGCAACAGATGGTATAGCATTTCAAGAGTATAGTCCTTATCAATACTCATGGTTCTTACCAAATCCGGGCGTATATGGAGGAGTAACGGTCATGAATACGGAGGAAAACAGAGTTGCACTATCTACCATTTATTCTCAAAATGCAATTATAGGAACAGAATATATTAATAATGCACCACTTCCGATTGGTGCGATAGCAACCGTAGGTGGAACAATGAGGTTTGATGGTAGTCAAATTCATCATGATTGGCTACCAGCTGGAGGTCTTACCGTACCCAATGCACCTTTAAACTATGGAAACTGTTTTATCAGTGCACAGAACACAAGTGAAAAGAACTACCATTCCAACATGCTCATACTTATTAAGTCTTCCACGAACCCTCATGACTGGTTAGCTTATTCTCAAAGTGAAAATGCATTTCTAAATGGTTCGACTAGCAGTTATGATCATTCTACGCCTACCTGGATGGGCAATAAACTCATATTTATTATGAATAATCCCAAAAACCCTACCACGCCAGTTTGGGGATTATATGAGCATGATTTTTCTGGCCAGAACGTCTTAATCACTAACTTATTTGGCTTAGGGAATGATACTTATATAGCACATGTTGAGTACCTCTCAGACCCACAGTACTTATTAATGTGGGATACTACCGGTTTTCTCTGGGTTTTAGATTGCGCGAGTGGTTATGAATTGCTTACTACCTCTACATCAGACTTGATTTGGAAAGAGAACTACTATCCAACCATATCTAGTCCTAATGCAAATACTTATTTAGTTTCTGATGGAAAATCGAATGCCGCAATTTTTGACAATAGTGATTACAAAATAATTCTTGCGGCTCACTTTTTCTGATGAATATACCTAGGGTGTATGTGTTAAAAGCTCATCTTATTTGATTGTGGGATATAGATCACCACCTCCACAAATAACTCGCTTTAAAAAAGAAGCCCTGGGCAGTGTTGAGGTATTGGTCATTCGGAACGTAGTCATTTCCATCCCAGCGAACTTTTTCGTAGACTGAGCCCCAGCCCAAGTGCACTACCGTACCCGGAATGTAAGTGAAGCTCACCAGAAAGTTCGGGCTAAGCACCTGACTCAAGCTGTTGTATTGGGCAATTCCTCGGAAAAAGAGGTATTTGTTCATCTGGTAAATCAAACGGCCACGGGCAATATGGATATCATAGTATTTGGCATCGGTCGCTTTGCTGTAAAGCGACACAAAACGATGCGTGAAATCCATGCTGAATTTGTCTGAAGCCTGAATATTGAGTGTTACCCCAATTCGTTTTCCGTAACCTTGTTCGGCTGTGGGATAGTAAATACCATTGTCCCAGTCGTAGTTAAGCCTAAAGTATATGCGTTTGGTTATTTGAGAACTGGCATTGAGTCCTATACTTCCGTCTTTAAACTCTTCTCCCAGATAGATTTCCGAAGAATGGTCGGCCGAAACGGCCAGGCGCGTATTGCGAGGCAAAACAGCCGCTAATTGAACAAACAACACATGCTCGTTGAGACCACTGGGTTTATCTTTAGTAAGCGAGGCATACACTACAGGGTCTATCCGCTGAATAAGCCCCTCGCCTTTGGGAAAGATTTTGGGCGATGCACTGGCCGTAATTCGACTGATCCCTGTTCTTGTCACATATCCCACACCGGACTCAAAGTCCTGTCCAATGTCTAGCAAGCTCAAAGAGCCATTGAAACTACGTGTGTTTTTATTGATGCCTATGTACACCGAGCCGGCATTGCGCAAGTGTCCGCCATCCAGAACAGCATTCGTCTCCGAATACAGGTAGTGTCCTGAAACCTGATAAGCCTCTTTGAACCGATACTGACCATCGAAACCATAGACATTGTTGCTTCCGCCATTCTGCATTCTGGTGGTTCCCAGCAAGCCAATGTAGCTATCTTGGGTGAGTGATCGCATATAGCGCATAACGGCTACATCAGCCGTATTGTCACCAGTCCCGGGTATGTCAGGGTTCACCCTATCGTCCCGATCAACGGCATAAATGGTGGAGATAATGTTCTTATCACCAATTTTTCCGGTGAGCTTAGTGGCAAACTTAGGGGTTACGATAGACCTGGAGTTAACCGCCATTTGTATAGGTTGAAAGCCGCCAGTTCCTGCAAAGTTGAAGTTTTCATTTCCTTCCAAGAAGAAGGGTCTCCTTTCGGGGTAGTTCACCGGAAAACGCTGGTTCACTTCAACCTGTTGAGCGTCTGATTCTACCTGGCTAAAGTCGGGGTTAATGGTGGCATCTAGCACCAATTCTGAGGTGATACCGATTTTAGCCGTAAGGCTGGGCTCAAAATTATCTTCCCGGTGGTATTCGCCATCCTCATGATTTCGATTTACTCCATAGGTTACGGCAGGCAATAGCTCCACAAGCTTGGCTTTTCTTACACCGTTGTATTGAATAGGGAGCATTTGAGTAAGAAATGCAAAGCCTTTGGCCGGATCGAGAGCCGGGTAGGTGCCCTGGGTTGAAAAACGGCTAATCCTTCTTTCAAAAATAACACCCATGTCTACTTTGCCGTCAACCGACTTATAGCGAATGCTCTTAAACGGAATTTTAGCCTCCACTACATAACCATCTTCCACAATCTTGGCTGCGCTGTAAAAGATTATGTCCAGGCCAATATCTTCTCGGCCGGCCACAAAGCGCGTGTCCATCTGAATACCGCTTGGGTTTACATAAATGGCATAAAGCGATTGTCCACTGTTGAAGGAGTCGAGATTGATGCACACCCAATCATCGGCTGCAATTTTATCGCGGGCGGCAATAGATGTTTTTATCTCTTTGGGGTCGTCAAAACATTTAAAGGCAAAATAGAGGTTGTCTTCATCGTGAGCCATATAAGCAATGGTCTTATAGGGCATGTCTTTGCCAAAGTCGGGCACAAAGGTTTTATAACCCGTTAGCTGGGGACTTTTTTTCCAGATATCGTCATCGAGTACTCCATCGATGGTTGGAGGTATTTCGGCAAGAGTAGATAGTATGGGGCTCTGGGCATAAGAAAAAGCTAGCACCAGACAGAGCATTGGTGTTAAATAGTACCTGAGTTTCAACCTTGAAAAATTTGTAGCAAGTATACTACTTCTGGCTCACATATAAAGGTTGTTTGTCTTTTCGCAACTTTCGCCAAATTTCCCCAAGCCTGTGCCAGCCCATTGAATTAATCACTCTCCATCAAACCACACTTTAAACGCGTTTACTTTCTCCCGGCTCACAATAATCTCCCGGTCAAAGTCGAGCTTAAGGATAATCTTAAGTCGGCTATTGGAGTACACCAATACATCTTTTATGGCATCTATCTCCACAATAAAGGTTCGGTTTACTCGAAAGAACTTCTTGGGGTCCAGCATTTCTTCCAGGGTCTCCAGTTTGTAGTCAATAATAAGCCTACGGCCTTCGTGGGTCACAATGTAGGCGTTTCGGCCTTCAGCATAAAAGAGGTCAATAGAGTCAGTAGTAATAGACTTTATATGCTCGCCAATCTTGACCATGAAACGGGTTTTATAGTCGCGTTTGCTTAGCATCTGAAGCGCACTTTGCAGGTCAATAACCGATTTGGCTTCAGCCTGTCCCTGTTCCTGAAGCCTGTTTTTGAGAGCCTTAAACTTCTCCAGACTTTCGCTGATGGCTTCAAACGAGAGGGGCTTGAGAAGGTAGTCTATACCATTGGCTTTAAAAGCATCTATGGCGTATTCGTTGTAGGCTGTGGTAAAAACCACCGGAATGTCCAGATTCACTTCTTTAAAAATATCGAAGCTAAGTCCATCGGTGAGTTGAATGTCCATAAAAAGTAAATCGGCTTCTCCGCCATTCTTCACCCAATCAGCAGCTTGTTTTACACTCATGGCTCGCCCTACCACTTCAATGCTTTCGTCATAGCGCTTTAGTAGTCGCTCTACTTTTTCGGCAGCAGGAATTTCGTCTTCAATGATAAATACCTTCATATACGATCGTTTAGGTCTAGCAAGGGTAGTTTTACAAATCCATTGCCATAGGCTTTAATTTCTATTACTGGTCTGTCTGAAAAAAAGGCAAAGGCTTCGTGTACTCTTTTGCAGCGTTTCTTGATAAACTTATTCTGACTCAGTCGCTGATTGTCGGTGTATTGGATCACCAAATAACCTTCTTCTCCGGCAGCGTCTATGGTTACATGCAAGGGTCTGTGCATGTTAATAATGCTATTGTTCACAATACAGTCTAGCATAGTAGGCAAGGCGCTTGGCACCATTAGCTTTTCTGCATTTTGCTCTTTGTTGAGCAATTTGAATTGTAGCATCTCCGGGTAGCGCTCCTGAAAAAGATACATTAGGTTTTTAGCGGCTGCCAACTCCTCTTTTACCACCACCAGTTCGCGTTTTCGATTTTCCAAAATATACCGATACACCACAGCGAGCCGATCTACAAAATCTTCGGCCTTGTCTTGATTATAGTGCACCAGGCTTATGAGTGTTTCCAGGCTTTGAAAAAGCAGGTCGGGGTTTATCTCATTGTTGAATATCTCTAACTGATGTTCCAGATTTTGGCGCTTTAGATCTTCTTTTCGCAGCTCTGTCTCGTTTTTTTCAGACAGAAAATGGGTACTCAAAAAGAAGAGGGTAAAGAGTAGACCACTTACACCATACACCACCACCATTTTAAAAAGAGTGGCCTTAAAAAGAGAAAAATAAGACATACCCTCCGAAAAACGGAAATAGCAATAGGCCGCCAAAAATACCAACGCGGCTCCTACGAGCAGGTTGGTCAATACAAGAGCGCCAATGGTTGTTGTTTTGAGCAGGTCTTCTCCGGCTTTCTTCTGAAATAAGAGAATTACCAAACGCAGCGATTCAGAAATGAGAAAGGCCAGGGCAACACACACCAACATTTCAATAGTAAACACGGTGTCGCCCAACTGCCCCAGACTATTGTTGAGCAACAGTATGAGCAGGTACATCATTGTACCGTATATGGGCGGAACCAATACGCGAAACAGCGGCTGATGTATGAGGTTCTTCTTCATGAGGCAAGCATGGGTAAGCGTACTTCAAAATGGTCTGAATCTTCTACCCGAATGGGCCTGTCGGTAAAAAAGGCATACCGGTTTTTAATATTCTCCAGCCCTACTTTGTGGCTGTCTGTTTGAGAAGGAGCCCCTGTCTTATTGTTCAACACAATGAGCTCTTCTTCATTCGCTCTAAGTTCTATGCGCAAGGGCTGATCACTGCTTACCACATTGTGTTTTACGGCATTTTCTACCAACAACTGAAGGGTGAGTGGAGGAATGGGCTTTTTATAAAAGGCCTGATCTACTTGAAAAACAACTGAAACGGCATCTCCAAACCGAATGGAAAGCAAATAGGCATAGTCTTTTAGGGCTTCCAGCTCTTCTTCTACAGACACCTGCTGTGCTTCACGGGTGTTGAGCACATAATTGAACGTTTCGGCCAGGTTACGAATAAAATTTTCGGCTATGTCCGGATCGCGATACACCAGAGAAGAGATGGTGTTCATACTATTGAACAGGTAATGTGGGCTGAGCTGGCTTTTGAGTGCCTCGAACTGCAGCTCTAACTGCTTGCGTTGCGAACGGAGCTTTTTTATTTGTCCTACGGTGTACTCGTTGTAACTAAAGCTGTTGAACTCTACCAGTGTAACCATAAAGAGGGTAAAGAAAGAGAGCACAATGAGTTTCAGTTCAATCTGCCTCACAAACATGTCTTCCGGAAACATGGTGTAGTAAATAAGACCGGACCAATTGGCCAGGACTCCTAATATGAGCAGCACAGCTCCTAAAAACAGAAAGTCGAGCGCCAGCCCAGTTATAAAACGTCCCAGAACGTTGCTCTTCCAGGGAATTTGATGGTTGAGCCACCTATTGATCACTCCAATACCCGAGCCAATGCATACCGAAGCTACCAGAGTGAAGACGTACAGGTTCAGGTCGTTCACCAGATGTGGCAACCTGTTGTTTTCGGCATAGTGAAGATAAAACAAGAAGGCTATGCCAATAATTACAAAAAATATGAGGCGTAAGAAGCGCAACATAAGTGCTGTTTCACTTAAGATATGAAAAAATGAGGGTGTATTTCAAAAGACCAATTTCGCTATGGGCTTTTTGGCTCTTTCAAAACACACCCTCCGGATAGAAAACACTAGTCGATGCAGCGTGCTACTTTACCATAATAGGTATCAGACCTAATGCTTCTGGCCACCGACCTGTATTGATTTTTTACTTCATTGTCTGACTCCCTCACCAGGTTGCAGGCATTTTTGAGCACTTCCGATTTGTAATAGTCAGAGTCTATACCATCGGCTACTTTCAAAAGCCCCATGAGGTTTTTCTTGTTCAGCGAACCCCGCATTACATCTTTTAGAATACCCACCTTGTAATGATCAGAGTCTATATCGGCCACTCTTTCTAACACAGCCGTGTACATGGCATCGTTCAGGGTCTTATCCTTTAAGAGTCGGGCCAGTATTTGGCTTGCATAATGGTCAGAGTCAATTTTGCCCACCGTTCTGAGTAATGACTCAAAGTATTTCTCCGAAACTTTATTGTTGGCAAAAAGATCGTTCAGAATCACTGTTCGGTAGTGGTCAGAGTCCATATACTCTATACGGTTAATCACCGCCTCTATCACTTTATCGGGCACTTCTCTGGAGCGGATCATTGAGCGAAAGGTCTCCGTTACGTAATGATCCGAACCTATATTAGACATAGCATCCATAAGACTGTTAAAGGCCTGGTCTGAAAGGTTGGGGCGGCTTAGGGCTTCCTTTAAAACCTGAGTGGCATAATGATCTGAATCTATGTCGCCCGCCAACAATACCACCCGGTCTATGGTTTTGTCATTGAGGTCTTTTCTATCGAGCAAACTCTTGATTACTCCGGTTTTGTAATGATCGGAATCCATTCTTTTTACACTCAAAAGCACTTTTTCTAAAGAACTATCACTTAGATTTTCGCGCAATACACGCTCTAAAATACCGGCTATGTAATGGTCAGAATCCATACGCCCAAGAGCCGCTAAAAAGGCATTGGTGGCCTCTTCGTTCTTTAAAAACTTATTAGAATGGTCTTTAAAGAGTTCGGCCGTGTAGAAATCTGAACTTATTCTTCGGCTTATAAAATCGGCTACTCCTACCAGTTCCTTGTTGTTCAGGTTTTGCGATGTCAGCAGAGCATCGAGGTATATGCGCGATACATAGTCACTCCTAATATTGCTTACCTCCTGCAATACACCGTCCAGACCGCCTCGCTTGTAAAATCGCTCTACCCTGGCTTCGGCACCAATACCGGTTGTGCGAATAACTTCCAGCAACATAGTGGCCAGAAAATCCTGCGCCTCTTTGTTCCACTCCTGTCGGTTACGACCCACCCTATATTCATAGTTAATGGTGCCATCGGCATTGGGCTCGGCTAATATCTCACGCCTGTCGCCAAAGCTGGTTTTACGAATGAGGAGGTAACCACCTCGCGAAATGGACTTAATGGCCCGATCATCGTCTGTAAATTCTATTCTACCATCGTACTCTACATTGAACCTTCCCTGTGAGTTGGTATGGCTAACCTTATGAACACCTTTTTCTATTGAAATTGAAGTGGAGGTTTTTTCGTCTTGCGCTTTTAGTTGATGGGTGAAAGATAAGAGGGCCAATATGGCTACTGCCACTCCCATTACTAAACTTCTGATTTTCATTTTTTGAGTTTTCATCTTCTAACAATTATTGGTCCCTTGAGGTGGGCAACCAACCTGCCTTTAGCATAGGGCAGACCCACTATTTGGGAACCATGAGTTTTTGACCTTTGGCAAACACCGCTCTTTTAGAACGGTATTGACATTACAATGATGAAAAGATTGTATGCAACAAAAAACCCAACTGAAATGAACTGTTGGGTTTTTGAACTGAACCGTGGAATAGCCCCCTTCGCCCTAAAAGGTGTCTCCTAAATTGTGGCTAAGGTCTGAAAAGTTATAAGGCTTACTCGTGTCTCAACGCCTTTACCGGATTGCTGCGAGCCGCCATATAGGTCTTAAAACTAATGGTGATAAAGGCGATAAGAAGGGCAACGACAGCAGCACTCAAAAAAGTAACGGGGCTTATATTTACCCTATAGGCAAATCCGCTCAACCAATTATTGAGTAAACTGTAGGCAGGGTAAGCGGCCATGATATTGGCCAGCAAAACCAGCAGCACAAACTCTTTGGAAAGTGCCACCATAATGGAACTAATGGAAGCTCCCAGCACCTTTCGCACCCCAATTTCTTTGGTGCGCTGCTCGGTAATAAACGAGGCAAGGCCAAAGAGACCCATGCAGGCTATAACAATAGCCAATAGAGTAAAAAAGGTGATGGTTTTGCCCATGCTCATTTCGGTTTTGTACTGTGCATCATATAGACTATCCAGAAAGAAGTACTCAAAGGGAGCAGCGGGTTGAAGTTCGGTCCATTTGGCTTCCAGACGCTTTATCGTTTCCTGCACGCCATCAGTAGACAGCCTCACATTGAGGTAGGCCGCGTGGGAGGGCATTACATGAACCATCAGTGGTTCAACCTCCGTGTGCACCGATGCATAGTTGAAGTCTTTTATAACCCCCACAATCTGCCCTGCTTTTGGTTCAGGCAAACCATAGACATATTCAAACCTTCTACCCACCGGATTTTCTTGCAACCCAAACTCTCTAATGGCAGCCTCGTTGAGTAAAAAACCCTGGGTTGCATCGGTAACCATCTCTTTAGAAAGGTCTCGGCCGGCTACAATCTGCAATCCATAAACCTCGGCCAGATCTTCATCACCAGACATTATGCGCATGCCACGAATGCCATTATCTTCTTGCTGGCTTTCGTTTCCGGCATCGGTTGTCACCAAGTCCGGAACCCTCACGGTCATTATGTGTACCCGCTCTCCGGGGATAACCGATGATGGCGCAGCCACCACCACCGAAGGGTCGGCCATGAACTCTTGTTTTATGGTTTCCAGATTATTCACCCTGCCTCGGCCGGGCAGCTTTAACACCAATACTTGCTCTTTGTTAAAACCCACATCCTTCTTTTCAATAAATCGAAGCTGTCGGTATATGGTGCTGGCACCAATGATAAGCAATATGGAGATGCCAAACTGAAGAATAACCAGCCCTCTGCGCAAGTATATGCTAAAGCTATGCCCCTTGCCCGAAAGTACATTGGACTTGAGCGCTTTGAGCGGTTGAAAGTTGGAAAGAAACACAGAAGGGTATAAGCCCGACAAAAGACTCACCGCCCCATAGACTAACAATATGCTCAAAAGCAGCTCTCCGTTATTCAACAGGTTACCATCTATGCGCTTACCCGTAAAATCGTTGAAAGAGGGAATAAGTACCACTACGGCCATTAAGGCCAAAAGAGTAGCAATAAAGGTAAAGAAGAATGACTCGCTCAAAAACTGCCAAAACACCTGCGGCTTGCGAGCCCCCAGTACCTTGCGCATACCCACTTCTTTCGATCGTTTGGTAGAACGGGCCGTGGCCAGGTTCATATAGTTAAAGCTGGCTATAATAAGGATGAACACAGCCACTGTAGAAAAGATGAAGATATACTGAGCCTGACTATTGTTGCCCAGTTCCTTTTCAGCATGCCCATATAGGTGAATATCCGTTAGAGGCATGGTGCGTATACTCACGCTCAGACCCTCTATGGGGTTAATTTCTCCATTGGCATCGCGAATATTCATAATTTCCAGCACGTCTGCATCGAGCTTTGCTCTTAGGTTTTTGCTGGCCTCTTCATTGAGCGTTTTCACATAAGAATAGAAAGTAGAAGGCCCCCTGCCGTTTACAAACTGAGGGAACCTGCGTTGAAACTCTGAAAGAGGGATTAGTAAATCGAACCGAAAGTGTGAGTTATGCGGTATGTCCTGAATCACCGCAGATACGGTAAAAGGAGTTGCTCCCCGCTTTATGATCTCACCAATAGGATCGGGGCGTCCAAAATATTTTCTGGCGGTAGATTCGGTAAGTACGATGTTCCCTGGGTCATCGAGTGCTGTAGACAGGTCTCCAAAAAGAACGGGAAAAGTGAATACATCAAAGAAGGTAGAATCGGCATAGAACAAGTCCTTCTCGTTGTAAAAATTAACATCGGTACTGAAGGTCTCCGGTGTGTTGTTGTGGTAAATCCTCGTGGCCGACCTTATTTCAGGGTAGCGACTCACCACTTCCGGAATAAGAAACCCTTGTGTGGCTGCCCAGTGGTTTTCGTTTCCTTCGTATTGTGACCAATTTTCAAGACGATAAATTAGGTGTGCATCATCATGCATTTTATCAAAACTCCGCTCGTCTTGCACATAAAGAAAAATGAGCATGCTTGTGCACAACCCAAGCGTAAGGCCAAAGATGTTGATGAAAGAGTAGCCCTTGTATTTGAACAAGTTTCTGAAGGCCACTTTAAAATAGCTCCTGATCATGATTTTGTGTTTTTGAACCCAATAGTTTGCCTCAACATGCAAAAATGAGTCAATGATCAATAGCCGTTTTATCTGAACAAGAAGTCCAAAATTGCTTTTTATGCGGTTTACAACAGAAATATCGGGTTTAACCAACCCATTTACATCCCTTGCCTTCAGAATTTACTCATAGCGCATAGACTGCACCGGGTTGGCCAAAGCAGCCTTTGCCGTTTGCAAACCAATGGCCATAAGGGCCACAAACAAGGTGCCGACCAATGCCACCAAAAACACTAACGGCCCTAGATGAATACGATAAGCAAAATCGGCCAACCAATTGTTGAGTAAGACCACTGCCACGGGAATAGTCAGCACAAAGGCCAAGCCAATGAGCAGGGCGAACCGCTTAGACAATAAGCCGATAATAGACATTACAGTGGCCCCTAAAACTTTTCTAATGCCTATTTCTTTGGTTCGCTGGGCTGTAATAAGAGAAGAAAGGCCTAGCAGTCCCATGGTGGCTATAATTATGGCTACCATAGAAAAAGTACTTATGGCTCCCGTAAGTCGTTCTTCAGCCTCATAGAGTTGTTGAAAGCGCTGGTCTACAAAGTAATAATCAAAAGGTACAGAAGGTAGCGCCAGTTCCCATTGCTCTTTGGCCAGGCTAAGCGCATCGGCCGTACGGCCGGCAGCCACCCGAGCTACCGTAAAGGAATGCACTGCATTTTCCGGAGGACGATAAAAATGAATAATGGGGGCTACTTCATTGGCCAGTGACTCAAAATTATAGTCATCTACCACTCCAATTACCTGAACTTTTCGATTACCAAAATTGAGATATTTGCCTTCTATGTCTTCCCAACCAAAGGCTTGCAGAGCCGCCTTGTTTACGATAGCCGCTTCGCTACGGTCTTGCTCACTGTTGGGTAAAAAATCCCGCCCTTTTAGGAGCTCTATCCTTAGGCTGGAGAAAAAATCATGATCTACAAACGTAAACCGCATCCTCAATCGCTGCTCTGCAGTAAAGCCATCGGGCACCACAAAGGTGAAACGCCCCGGAAAATTACCGGGAATCGAAGAGGTGGCTGTTAACGAAGTCACTGAGGTATGACTTTTAAGCGCATTACGCAAACCGCTCAGTTGGTTTATACCTTGCTCCTCGCTCGGAAAATCGTCTACTCTAATGGGTAACACCAGCAAATTCTCCTTGTCGAAAGCCATGTCTTTGTTTTTCATGAAATCTACCTGCCGCCCAATAACTAGCGTGCCTACTATGAGCAGAGTAGAAAACATAAACTGAAGCACCACCAGGGCGTTTCGAATAAACTTACCAACACCGTTGGTCTTTAGCACCTTGCCTTTCAATGTATCCACACTTTTGAGAGAGGTGATATAGAAAGCAGGGTAAAGCCCTGAAGCCAAACCAATGAGTAACCCGACTGCTAAAATAGCCAGCATATTCCCCGGATCCTGCCAAAAATCGGTGGCCAGACCAATATTATAATATGTGTTGAACCGGGGTAAAAGTGCCACGGCCAGTACCAATCCCAATACGAGTGAAATAAATGTAATGGTTAGCGACTCTGTGAGGTATTGAATAACCAGTTGGGGTTTTACGGCCCCCAACACCTTGCGCATACCGGCTTCGCGTGCTCTTTCCATTGAGCGAGCCGTGGCCAGGTTCATAAAGTTTATAGCCGCAATGAGCAAAATACCTATGGCCACAATCAGCAAGATGTAGGCATACTGCCGATTGTCATTGAATCGGTCATACACATCTAGTAGGTTAAGGAGCTTAAAGTTGGTATTCTCGGCAGTTTGAGCATCCCATATCTTAGCAATAAAGTCCTCAAAGCTCGCCTCGAGTTCAGCCACATCGGTGTCGGGTTTCAACAGCACATAAGACTCCAGAAACGAACTGCCCCAGTTTCCTGCTATTCCTTCAAACTCCGGGTGGCTCTGTACCGGCACAATCAGGTTAGGCTGTAAGTAGGAATTATAGGGTACCTCCTCTAAAATTCCGGTAACAATGTATTGATTATCCAGAGAAGGAACCATAATGGTTTTACCCATAGCATTTTCTCCGGGAAAAAGTCGCTCAGCCAGTGCCTGGCTCACCACTGCCTCATTGAGCCCGGAAAGTACTGTTTGGCGATTGCCCTCCTTCAGCTTAAAGTCAAACAGCTCAAAATAACTGCGGTCTGTTAAAGTAGCCGGTTCGTTGAAGCGCTCTCCATTCACTTCTACCCACAGCCCCTGGTTAATAACCCGCGCTCCGTTCACAACCTGAGCATAGTCTTCCTTTAAAGCCTCCCAGGTTGGTGCCCAGGTATCGAAAGTTTCTTGAGTACCGGTGGGGGTAATCCGCTCTTTGTAAACCATGTAAATGTTCTCTGCCTGGGTATGAACACGATCATACGTGAGCTCACTTTTTGCATAAAGCAAAATGAGTAAAGCAGCACACAGGCCCACGGTAAGACCAAAAATATTGATGAAAGAGTAGCCTTTGTGGCGGATGAGGCTTCGAGTAGCCACCTTAAAGTAGTTTCTGAACATGACCGGTTTTGTTTGAGTTTGACCACTTAATGTAAGTAATTACATACTTTCTGCCTTGTGAGACTCCCTCAGTTGTTCTATGGTTACAGTCAAATATCAATTGCTTGTAGTGAACCGATTACTTCACCGGTATTGTCTGAAGCCACCGAAAGCTGTAATTTGACAACAAAACCTTAGCCTATGAAAATCATTGCCCGACTTTCTGCCATGTTTCTGCTCCTGGCCATTGTGCTTGCCTGTGGAAACAACTCAACCTCCGATAATGAAAAACCTTATGGAAACCCTCCGGCTGAAGGCTTTAACATGGAAGGCTCCGATGCACGAGCCATTGCCATTGCCGATGAAGTAATGGAAGCCATGGGTGGAAGAAAAGCCTGGGATAATACCAGGCACATCGCCTGGAAGTTTTTTGGTCGCGATGCACTGGTCTGGGATAAATGGACAGGCAATGTTCGAATAGACAGACCCAATGGTATGACGCTCATTAGCAACATTAATGACGAAACCGGACGAGCCTTTATGAATGGTCGGGAAATAACCGATGCCGACTCTGTGGCCAACCTGATGCAAACCGCCAAGAGCATCTGGATCAACCATTCTTACTGGTTGGTAATGCCCTATAAGTTGAAAGATTCTGGAGTGACACTGAAATATGTGGGCGAAGAAGCCACGCAAGATGGCCGACCTGCGGACAAGCTGAACCTTACCTTCGAAAGCGTGGGCCGTACCCCACAAAACATGTACTACGTGTGGGTAGACAAAGAAAGTAAGCTGGTGACTCAGTGGGCCTACTATTCGACAGCCGACAATGAAGAGCCAGGTTTTATTAATCCCTGGAAAGACTATAAAAAACACGGAGAAATAATGCTTTCCAGTAGCCGGGGAGAAAGAGGCATGGAAGATATTATGGTCTTCGATGAATTACCTGCCTCCGTATTTACCTCTCCTGAAAAGCCGGATCTTCAAGCCCTGAAACAATAAGATTAGAACGTCATCCTGAACTTGTTTCAGGATCATTTTTATTCTATATCTATGGTGATGATTAGATGCTGTAACAAGTTCAGCATGACCTAAAATGTAGATTTCTGCCACGCAGCAATGACATAAAATATATTTTATTAGACCTATGAAATACTTCGCTCTACTATTCATCAGCCTTTTCGTTTTCTCCTGTTCACAAAAAGCCGATAAAAAAGAAACCTCCCAGCAAAAGCCTGAGCCTTATTGGCAAGCCCAGGAGTCTGGAGTCTATGCAGGACTTCGCGGACTCTCCACTGTGTCTGATCAGGTGGCTTGGGCCAGTGGCAGCGGGGGCACCGTTATCAGAACCACCGATGGTGGAGCCACATGGCAAAACGTATCCATTCCCGGCACCGACACCCTTCAGTTTAGAGACATTGAGGCCTTCGATGCCAACACAGCCATTGTGCTGAGTGCAGGCTTACCTGCCGTTATCTATAAAACCACTGATGGCGGTCAGAACTGGGAGCAGAAGTATTTCAGCATGGTGGAAGGCACCTTCTACGATGCCATGGACTTTTGGAATGAAAAGGAGGGCATTGCTTTTGGAGATGCCATTAATGGAAGACTATTGATTCTCAAAACTACCGATGGTGGAGAAACCTGGAACGAACTGCCCTTTGAGCAAAGACCACAGGCGCTGGAAGGCCAAGGAGGCTTTGCCGCCAGCGGTACCTGCCTGAGAACAGTAGGCGAAAGCCAGGTTTACATTGGCTTGGGAGGCCAAGAAGCCAGTCTGTTCTACTCCTTCGACAAAGGGGAAACCTGGCAAAAAACAGTTACCCCTATTCAGTCGGGAGAGCCTACCGAAGGCATTTTCTCTATAGACTTTAAGAATGAAATGGAAGGCCTAATGGTGGGTGGAGACTATCGGGGTGACTCGCTCACCAAAATCAACGCGGCCTATACCACCGATGGTGGCAAAAGCTGGTTCCCGGTAATGGCTGGTATGAAACCCAAAGGTTACCGTTCTGGGGTTGCCTTATGGAAAAACTATGTGTTTGCCGTTGGCCGCGAGTCCTGCGACTACTACCGCGAGGGAGATAAAGCCTACACTCTTATGGAAGGGCAATACTATGCCGTAGATGTATCACTCGATGGAGAAGCGGTATGGGCAAGTGGACCCGGAGGAGCGGTGGGAAAGTTGGGGTTTAAGGACAATAGTATTAGGTATTGAGACTGGCGCTCGGTCTGTTTCGTCATTGCAAACGAAGCATAGCGAAGTACGGCAATCTCCATATTTTATAATTAGTATGTGTTCAAAAAGCTTCAAGGAAAAACTTATAGAACTCAAAGAAAAGGGCTTCGATATCAAAGAATGTAAGACAAACTACCTTCTTTACTGGAAGGCCGAAAACTCTGACCAAGAAGTGAAGATTATACTGCCAGAAATATATTTAGAGAAAAATGATTGAGCATCTCCTTCTATGTGGGAACGATGCTGATTAATCGGTACTACTGGTCTCACCACTTCGAGTGGTCAGACCAGTTAAAGGACATAAAAAAAACCCGAAGGGTAACTACTCCTTCGGGTCCTAAACAAATAAACTACTAACTGTATGAAGAGAACTACTGACTAGCTCTCGATTTTTACTTTCAATTTCTTATCCAATTATCATACCAAATCGCCTCTGCATACCCTACTTCTTCGATGCTTATTAACGCAAAAAGTAAATCTGAGTGTTCCATTTTAACCTTCTTTAACCAATTGCTATAGACTCAGTATAGACAAAGGCCAGAGTAATGGGGCTTTTCATTGCAAAAGTAGATTTATCTTATCACCTTGAACGAAAGTGTTAGTTAAAAAATTGTTATGCTTAAGTTTGCTCTGCGTGTACTCTGGAAAAATCGTCTGTTTAGCTTTTTAAACATTGTGGGCCTCACTTTTGGTCTTTCGGCCAGCATTTGGTTGCTCCTGTTTCTTAGCCATGAACTAACCTACGATCAGCATTTTACTCATCACCAAAGAGTATACCGCGTAAGTCATGTGCTCTCCGCGCCCGGGGTTGAATTCAACACCGCCTTTTCGGCTCCCGAACTACCGGAGAAAATGATGGAAGAACTCCCGGGAATAGAAAATTTTTCTCGATTTGGCTTTGTTGGAAGAGGAGAGATTCAGCACAATAACCAGGTTTTTCGGCAAGAACGCATGTACTATACCGATCCCTCTGTATTTGATGTGTTCGACCTGAAATTACTGGCTGGCCATGCCAAAACAGCCTTAAAAAACCCGGGCAGCGTGGTTATTTCTAAAACCGTTAACGACAAGCTGTTTGGCAACGATATGGGTCTAAACCGAACCATAACTATCGATGGTCAAAAACTGAACATAACAGGAGTTTATGCCAACCTCCCCAAAAACACTCACTTTGCATTCGATGTGCTGATTTCCGGGGTGCGCTCCAGAGAATTCGCCATGCAAAACGGTACTTTCAATTCTGAGGCCCTTTGGAATGCGGAGTGCATAACCTATCTGTTGCTGCAAGAAGGCACCACCAAAGAAGATATTCTAAGCAAGTTTGGCCCCTTTAACGAAAAGTACTACATGCCTTTCGGCAATCAGATCAACGGCAAACATAGGCTGCGGCTGCAAGCACTGGCCGATATTCATTATGATGCAGAGACAATAGACGATGATTTTGCCAAAGGCAACCCCGCCAACCTATTGGTGTTTTCCATGGTAGGGTTAGCCATTTTACTCTTAGCCTGCATTAATTACATCAACCTTTCTACGGCCAGAGCAGGCCTAAGAGCCAAAGAAATTGGTATTCGCAAAGTATTGGGAACTCATGCTACTCGTTTGAGAACCTCCCTGCTGGTAGAATCGCTGGTGCAGGCATTTTCTGCCTATTTGCTCTCGCTGCTACTTGTTTGGTTGCTCGTAGAGCACTCTCCGCTCCAATCGTGGTTGGGGGTAAACTTCAACTTCAACCTGTTCAATAATCCTTCCCTGCTGGCAGGTACCTTATTGGTAGTGGCCGTCACGGGCCTTGTAGCAGGCCTCTACCCAGCCTTTTACCTATCCGCCATAAAACCGGTTAGCGCGCTTAAAGGCACCTGGTCTTCCGGCAAAAAAGGCCAGCTAATGAGGCAGGGACTGGTGCTATTCCAATTTGTAATTTCAATAGGAGTGCTACTCTCTACCTTACTCATGAAAGATCAGATTGCCTTTTTACAAAACAAAGACATGGGTTTTGAGAAAGACCAAATATTACTCATTACCACTGCCGACTCGGTAACCCAGAGCAAGTACACCTCCATGAAAAATGCGCTTGAAACTTTTCCGGTAATTGAAAAGGTAACCTCCTCTGATTTTTTACCCGGTACCAACATTGGCCAGATTGTGTTTAAAGCCGAAATGGATGGAGAAATGAAACAGATAGAATTTAAATACCTGCACGGTGGCGCAGACTACCTTGAAACTCTGGGAATTCCTTTGGCTGAAGGTGAGTTTTTCTCGCCAAACGAAACACGGGGCAACGCTAAGTTTGTCATTAACCAAACTGCTGCCAAGGCCATTGGTTGGCAAGAACCATTGGGTAAAAAAATGGGCTTCTTTCATCAGGAACAACCAGGCCATGTAATAGGCGTGGTACGCGACTTTAATCACTTCTCGTTGCACAACCCTATTGAGCCGCTGGTCTTTGTTTTTAACCCCAACCCCGGGCAG
This sequence comes from Roseivirga thermotolerans, assembly GCF_014653175.1. GTDB lineage: Bacteria > Bacteroidota > Bacteroidia > Cytophagales > Cyclobacteriaceae > Roseivirga > Roseivirga thermotolerans. The sequence continues at coordinate 947,740 of NZ_BNAG01000001.1, read as the reverse complement.
CATCTCATTGTGCGATTCAACCAGAACAATGCAGGCGAAGCGCTGGCTGCTGCTCAACAGGTATGGAACGAACAACTGCCCAATTATCCCTTCGAATACAGTTTTTTTAATGACCGCCTGAATGAGCAATACGAGGCCGACAAAACTCAAAGCCAGCTTATTGGATTTATGACCATTCTCTGTGCGGCTATCTCCATTATTGGATTAATAGGTCTCACCAGTTTTACCATAGACCAACGTAGAAAGGAAATTGGCATACGGAAAGTACTAGGTGCCATGTCGGGTCAAATAGTGACCATAATGTACAGTGGTACATTCAAACTAATACTGCTTGCCAGCCTCATTGCAACTCCTTTGGCCTATTGGGGCATAAACCGATGGAGCCAAAATTTTATTTATCAAAGCCAACTGAACATTGGCCTTCTGTTGACCGGACTGGCCGTGGCCCTATGCACTTCCTTTGTTTTAGTAGCCGCAATTGTTATGAATTCGGCCTTAAAAAATCCGGTAAAGACGTTGCGACAGGAGTAATTTTGCAATTGTTATGCTGTTGCACCGAAATGATGCCTAGATTTGAATCATGAAAAGGCTGTTTGCCATTTTTTCTTTTCTGCTACTTGTTCTAAGCCTGGTTCCCTGCCCCGATGAGGTGCTGGTTTCTCCTGACTTTGATGAGGGAGTAGTGGCCAGTGCAACCGACTTCCCTATAGAAAACGGAGAAGAAGAGGAGTGCCCTCCCTTCTGTTGCTGTGCCTGCTGCAAAGTACCTCTCATTCGGTTGGCCGACAGTGTGGACAAAGCAGAAAGACGCAACCAGTCCCCTCAAATATTGCCAGGAGTAATGCCCATTAAGGGTGTTATCAACGAAATCTGGCAACCCCCGCAAGTTTAATTGCTCATTTACCAAAGCGGAGGCCACGCTATTCATTGCACTCCCTCAAAAGGAGTGCAGGGTAACTCTGCTCAATTCTTACATTTTAAAAAAGTAATTAAAACTATCTCATGAATACAAGAAAAGCATTGATAGCCCTTTGCGGTATGCTTGCGAGCGTACTGTCTTGGGCACAAAACTCATTATCGTTCAGAATTCTGGATGCCGACCATAACGAACCGCTCATTGGAGCTACTGTTTATGCCGGCCCCAACAAGGGTGCTATTGCCGATATAAACGGTGAGGCCACTTTGACAAACCTGCCCAATGGCACCATAAAACTCAGGTTTTCCTTTGTGGGCTATGAAACACAAACCCTTAGCTTCTCCATTCCTTATACTGGGGACCAACCCATTCGCATATTAATGGAGCACCATGAAGAGGAAATGGAAGAAATGGTGGTAACTGCCACCCGTACCAGCCGAAGCATAGAAGACATTCCTACGCGCATAGAGTTTTTGGGTATGGAAGAACTTCAGGAAAAAGCAGTTATGCGGTCGGCCAATATTGCCATGCTGCTTCGCGAAAGCACCGGCATACAAATGCAGGTTACTTCTCCGAGTTCGGCCAACCAGAGCATCAGGATTCAGGGACTAGACGGAAGGTACACCCAACTTATGAAAGATGGATTTCCACTTTACAGTGGGTTTTCGGGAGGCCTGAGCATTATGCAAATTCCTCCACTGGATCTGCGTCAGGTGGAAGTAATTAAAGGCAGTAATTCTACACTCTATGGTGGTGGAGCCATTGCCGGTTTGGTTAACCTGGTGAGTATTAGACCAGAGGCCGAAGCCCTAACCAAAATTATGATGGATCAGACTTCTGCTGGCGGAACCACACTGAATGCCTTTCATGCCTCAGAAGATGGCCGATGGTCATATACCCTTTTTGGTTCGGCACATAGACAAACGGCATATGACGCGAATGACGATAACTTCTCTGACCTGCCGGAAACCAGAAGCATCACCCTTAACCCAACGCTTTTCTTTAAGCCTTCAGAAACCGATGAGTTCAGATTAGCACTGAACGGTACCTTTGAAGATCGCTGGGGAGGAAACCTCACCGCAGTAGACAATCGTGAGCCAAGTGCTCAAAACTATCTGCAAGAGAATGAATCGAGAAGAATGTCTTACCAATTGAGTTATACCAAAACCTGGGACGAAAACAGGAGACTATCCATTAAAAACAGTTTACTGCATTTCGACAGGGGCATTCATCAGTATCAGTATGGCTTTGATGGTGAGCAAATTGCCACTTTTAGCGAGGCAACGTACTCGTTTGGCCAATCAAGAAGTAGCTGGCTGGTTGGTATGAACATCTATTCCGATCGGTTCAACGAAAGCCATGCAAATAACAATGACAGAAGCTACAGTCAGTTCACAGCCGGTGTCTTTGTTCAACAAAACACACAGCTGAGTGATTTTTGGTCGCTGGAAACGGGATTAAGGTTGGATCAGAGCAAAAATTACGGGCTGCAGACTTTGCCCAGGCTTTCGCTAATGTACAAAGCGCACCCTAAACTCACCTTTAGAGCGGGCGGTGGACTTGGCTACAAGCTTCCAAGCATTTTCACGGAAGATACAGAAAGGCTTTCTTTTCAAGGCCTGGAGTCCTTCAACCTGAATAACCTGGATGCGGAACAGTCGTATGGCGGAAACTTCGACATCAACTACAAAACGGCCATTGGAAACGAGTGGACTTTCAGCGTAAACCAACTTTTCTATTATACTCAATTGAATAATCCTGTGGTTCTTTCAGGGCCAAGTATTGAGGGCACTTACACATTCCAGAATGCTAATGGCAACCTAAGTTCCAAAGGGCTTGAAACGAATCTGAAGCTTACTTATCAAGACTTTAAGCTCTTTGTGAATTATGCACTCATAGACACGGAATTGGGTTACAATGCCGATTTGCAAAAACCGCTAACTGCCAAGCATAATATTGGTGCTGTGCTGGTTTATGAGGAGCATGAAAAATGGAGAATTGGGCTGGAAAGCTATTATACAGGAAAACAGTTCAGAAACGACTATTCCCAAACGGATGATTATTGGATTGTAGGTTTTATGGCTCTAAGGAAGTTTGAGCGCATTAGCCTTTACCTAAACTTTGAGAACTTCTCCGATACAAGACAATCCAGGTTTGAGAACATCAACCTCTCTAACAGTATGAATCCCGAAGCCCTTGAGGTATGGGCTCCTATGGACGGTTTTATTGTGAATGGGGGAATTATCCTGGAGTTTTAGGTAAGTAGAACGGTGATCAGGAAATCAGTATATCAGGAAAAGCTCCCTGATATGCTGATTACTCCGGCACCCTCAGTGTCTCCGGCACGGGACGCTGAGGATTGATCTGGAAAAAGAGCGATATCCAGTCATGGAGGCACCTCAGAAGCTTCAGAACAGTATATATTAATCGGTGAGGACACCGATTGTGGCCGTAGATCGGTAGAACGGTTTTAGGAAATCAGTATATCAGGAAAAACTCCCTGATATGCTGATTACTCCGGCTCCCTCAGTGTCTCCGGCACGGGACGCTGAGGATTGATCTGGGAAAAGAGCGATATCCAGTCAAGGAAGCAGCTCAGAAGCTTCAGAACAGTATAAATCAATCGGTGAGGACACCGATTGTGGCCGTAGATCGGTAGAACGGTTTTAGGAAATCAGTATATCAGGAAAAACTCCCTGATATGCTGATTACTCCGGCACCCTCAGTGTCTCCGGCACGGGACGCTGAGGATTGATCTGGGAAAGAGCGATATCCCGTCAAGGAAGCAGCTCAGAAGCTTCAGAACTGCGTCTATCAATCGTTGAGGACACCGATTGTGGCCGTAGATCGGTAGAACGCTTTTAGGAAATCAGTATATCAGGAAAAACTCCCTGATATGCTGATTACTCCGGCACCCTCAGTATCTCTGGCACGGGACGCTGAGGATTGATCTGGGAAAAGAGCGATATCCAGTCAAGGAAGCACCTCAGAAGCTTCAGAACAGTATATATTAATCGGTGAGGACACCGATTGTGGCCGGCAATAACCAAAAATAAGGCTCATGATTGAACATGGGCCTTATTCGTTTTATCTCCTCTCAATAAGACTTCTATCCGAGAGCCTCTGCTTGGGTTGAGTCAATCTCTGGAGCCGACACCCGTTTAACTCATTTCTGACCCCTACTTTTTCCCTTTAAGCTTCATCGATTCTGCCAATTTCACAGCTTCGTAGGCATTGATGATACCTCCTGAAACAGAAAGGCTAGAGAACTTCACTTCTTCGCCAGTGCCGGGCTGATTCACCTTAACATCGATACCTCTAACCGATTTCATCAGTATGTCTTTCACCTGTTCTGCGCTAAGCTCAGGGAAGTATGAAAGCAGAAGGGCTGCTACTCCTGTGGTTACAGGAGCCGCCATGCTGGTGCCCTGAGCATCCTGATATTCGTTTCCGGGGGCAAGGGAGTAAATGGCTACACCAGGAGCAAAAACGTCTACAGTTTTCTTACCATAGTTAGAAAATACTCCCACATAATTATTTTCAGAACCCCATGATGACGCTCCTACTTCAATCCAGTTGGGCCAGTCTTTCTTTCGGCCAAATTTGTCGTTGGGGTAGTTATTGGCTTCATCAATATTTTCAGCCGAGTTTCCGGCTGCATGAATAAGCAATACGCCTTTCTTAGCGGCATATTCAATGGCCTCAAATACATATTCAGAATTAGGAGAGTAGCTTTTTCCAAAGCTCATGTTCACAATTTGGGCCCCATTGTCTACGGCATAGCGAATGGCGTTGGCCACATCTTTGTCTCTTTCGTCTCCATCGGGTACAGCCCTAATGGCCATAATCTCCACATTGTCGGCTACACCGTCAATACCAATGCCGTTGCCCCGAACAGCAGCGATTATACCACTTACATGGGTGCCATGAAAGTTATCGGTTCCTTTACCAATTACATCATTGTTGCCATAGCCAACTTCATCGAGCTTAGTGGGATCGTCTCCCACAATTTCTCGGGGGTCAAAGTCAAGGCTGTAGGCAAATTTGGTGTCTTCACTGGCTCGTTCAATGTCCTGGTCTATAAGGTAAATAAGCGTATCTACAGACAGCGAGCTGTCGGTCATACCATAAATCTGTGAGAGCACTTCTTTACCTCTGGAAATCACCTGGTCCGTAGAGTTAATCTTGCTCAGGTCTTCAAAGGTTATTTCATCATCGAGCAAATAGGCTTCAAAAAGCTTGTTGTAGCGTTTTAACTGGCTATTCACACTATTCATAATGAGCACCTGTTGGTTAGACTCGTTGTAGGTTTTTTCGAAGTCAGCCTTAATCTTTTGCCAGTATTCAAACTCTTCTTTCTGGGATTTGGCTATGTCTTCGGCCGATTTGCCCTCGTATTTTTCCTTCAGTCTTTTATATTCTCGGGTAAGTTCATAGGTATCTTTTCCCACATTCCGGCCGTCTTTTCCTCCAATAAAATTCCAGCCGTGAATGTCGTCTACAAAACCGTTATTATCATCATCAATACCATTGCCGGGAATCTCATCTTCATTAGTCCACACTACATCGCGCAGGTCTTCATGTTCAATGTCTATGCCCGAGTCTATAACGGCCACCAATACTTTTTTACTCTTTCGCCCCTTTAAATATTCCAGGGCCTTTTCTGTACTCACACCATTGACAGAGTCTTTTACCGGATCTAGATTGAACCAGTTTTTAGGTGGTGTGTTTTGTGCGTTTAGTGCAAATGCTGCCAGAAAAAGCAGCGCGAAAATCAACTTCTTCATATACTTAATTAATCGTTTCAATAGTTAATCATTACAAACTTACATGCTCCCGGGCACTCTATTCTATTCTCCCGTGCATTTCTCGGCAAATCAACCAATACTACTGGTACTCAAACTTACCGGTAACGGAGTTCTTCCGCACTCTGTTGGCGGGAAAAACTAATCCATTCATGGCAATAAACGTGCCTTGCTCTAAGGTGTTGAGCGAACCAATAGCCACGCCAATGTTAAATGCGGCATCTGAATTGGCAAATCGCTCTGGTCTGTAAGCACCGGTAAGGACAATGGTTTTTCCCTGAATATTGTTCAGAAAGCTGGCGGTTTCGGGCATGGTGTCCGAGCCATGGGTAATCAGAATTTTTGTGGCCTCGGCCGAAATAATCGTTTTGCGCAACAATTTCCGGTCGGCTTCTGTGATATCCAGAGAGTCTTTCTTCATTAGCTCTATGCACTCATATTCAAACCCGGGCGCTACTTGCTCCAATACGCGCAAGACGGCCGGTTGATCAATTTCAAAAGCATATCCGTTAGTCGTTTTCGGATAGTCTTTGTCTATTGTTCCTCCGGTTTGGATAATGAGAATCTTCACGCATGGAAGATAAGCATAAAGTGCTTACTGGAGGCAACTCTCCTGTTGATTAAGCTTATGAATTGGCAGCCCCCTCCTTTAAGCAACGAGACTTTCGTTAAAGCATCTTGTCTAGTATTTGAAGCAAGGCAAAATGGTGTCTCTTCTGGTGCGTTTCACAATTTTGCCAAAGTTAAGCGTAAGCGAAAATTCATGAGCGCCTCCTGTTGAACCGGCCAGGCGCGAAACGGTGAAGTCATAGCTATAGCCAAAAGACATATTACTATTAAGCTCCAACCCCACAAGAGCAATAATGGATTCGTTCTTAAACACTTTGTTTACACTCTGAATAGGAATGCCCCTATACCAACCACCAATCACAAGGGGTTGAAAGTAGAGCTGAACACCCATGTCGAGCTGATTGAACCCTCCTTGCTTTTTGTAGTTTAGGGCCAGCGTGGCCGATCGCTCCTGAAACTGATAGGCCACTGTTCGAAGCCTTTTCCCTTTAGCAAACATAATCTTGTAGCCTGCATGAAGGGAGTACTTTCTGGCAAGTCGGCTCTCCTGATCGATGAACGATTGGTTGGGCTCATTGATGTGGTGGGTAGAAAAGCCCAGCCAGGCCAGGTTGGTATAGAGCAACGCTCCGGCCGATGCACTAAGGAAGTTGACATTGGCTCCTTTTTCAAACACCTCTCCGCTTGGCCCCACTACTTGCCCATTTACAATGTCGATTTGGTTGCCAAATACCAACTCTTCAAAATTGATGTTCTTTTGAAAATAGCTCAATTGAACTCCGGTACGAAGCACCAGACCGGAAGCTACTTGCATTTTGTAGGAATATAAGCCTCCAATTTCGGTGGACTTAAAATCGAGAAAGCCTTCTTTATGTTCAGTAACAATAAGACCTATACCACTTTCCGCAGCTTTGGAAAAGTAGTCGGCATAGGCCGAAATAGTGGTGAACGTGTGGGTGAGCGAAGGCCACTGATTTCGATAGTTAACACCCACACGCCCCCGGTCTGTGGAACCAGTTAGTGCCGGATTTAAATAAAGGGGTGACGCATAGAACTGAGAAAACTGTGGGTCTTGTGCCTGCAGTTGAGGCTTTGGCCAGCCAAGTATAATTATCCATACAATTAGAAAAGCTCTTTGCATATACTCACTATTTAATGAGAGCAAAAATGCCCTCGCGCTCTACCGGAAGCCCGTTAAAACTCACCCCTATTATTTTGTATACATAGTTTCCATTTTCGGCCTGCCGACCATTAATGGTGCCATCCCAGCCCTTGGTTTCAATGTCATCGGTACTAAAGATCACCTCTCCCCATGTGTTATAGATAATCAGGCGGGCCTTGGTCATACCCAGCATTCTTGGCCTAAAGAAGTCGTTGTTTCCATCTCCATTGGGAGTAAAGGCATTAGGAATTATTATTCTGTAACCCTCCGTAATCTTTAGCAGTGTGGTTTTTTCTGTCTGGCAACCGGTCCGGTCGGTCACTGTGAGTTTTACGGTGTAGGTGCCTGGCGCATCGTAAGTATGAATGGGATCTATTTCGTCCGAATCGAAGCCATCGCCAAAATCCCAGTACCAATCAATTACCTCGCCTTCCGAAAGATCGAAGAAGCTTACCGGATCGTTTACGGCCAGATCGCCCGTTTTATCTATAGATTCTGCTTTGTATTCAAAGTCGGCAAGACCAAGCTCTGGCACATCAATATCTATGGCATTTTGCTGGAAACAGCCCCGGCCATCATAAACTTCAATGGTCAGTCTGCCCGGTTCGGTCATTAGCACTTCATCGTTGGTACTATTTCCACGAGACCATTCGTAGCGGTAATTCCCTACACCTCCTTTAACCTTGGCCTTTACCAGCAGGCCTGCTACACGGTTCTGACAATCGATGTATGGTTCGGTACTAAAACCAATTTGCAATGGCTCCGGCTGCAATACGGTATAAGTGCCCTGAGCCTCACATCCGTTACGGTCTTTTACTGTAACCACGTAGGTTCCGGGAAATACATCGGTAATTTCAGAACTCCGCTCTCCGTTGGACCAATGATAGGTGTATGGCCCCGTGCCACCTGAAACAATTACGTTTACCCTGCCACTCTGCGGGTCGTTGCAACGGGTAGCATCTTCAATGTAGGCATCCAGCGTGAGGGCTAGCGGCTCAATAATGTTAAAGGTTTGTTGAATGGTACAGCCTTTCTCATCGGTTACCAACACATTGTACTGACCCGGCCCAAGGTTGCTTATGGTTTCGGAAGAATGCCCTGTGCTCCAGCGAATGGCTAGTGGTTCTATACCGCCTTCAATATTGAGCGAAATGGACGCATCGTTTGCCCCCAAGCAGCTAATTTCCTTAACCTCCGGTTGAATTCGGAAGAGCGCAGGATCGGCCAGGGTATAATTGCCCTGCACCTGACAGCCATTGGCATCCGTAACCAGTACAGTGTAATCTCCAGAGCTTATGCCCAACAGGTTTTTGGTAGTGGCTCCGGTAGACCATTGATAAGAGTAAGGCTCCACTCCTCCTTTAATGTTGAGTACAATGCTGCCATTTCTATCGTCATAGCACTGACTTTCGTTTACAATGGCATCTTCCAGCGAAAGCTCTTCCGGTTCCGTAATGCTAAAAACGCGCTCCTGAACGCAACCATTCTCATCGCGTACCCTCACCGTATAATCGCCTACTTTGAGATTTTCTATCGAAGAAGTGGTGGCTCCCGTACTCCAAATAAAACTATACAAGCCGGTACCTCCCTCTACATCGATTACTATGCGTCCGTCATTGTCTCCCTTACAGTTTAGGTTAAACTTGCCTTGGGCTTTGATGGTGATGGGCTTGTCGGGCTGGCCTATTTGGGCACGGGCCTGAACAATACAACCATTAGCATCGGTAACCGTCACGGTATATTCACCAGCTTTGAGTGTATTGATTTGTGCTGTTCTTGCTCCTGTGCTCCACAGGTAGGTATATGGCGCTACACCTCCATTGACAAGGGCTCGCATACTCCCCGATTCATCACCAAAACAGAGTAGATCATTATAGCCTGTGAGTTGCACAGAGAGGTTTTCGGCCGGTTCGGAAATAACCACCGTGACCGTGGTTGAGCAGCCCCCATCGTCCGAAACCGTAGCCTCATATACCCCGGCCTTCAGACCTGTAAGATCGGGCTGGGTGGCTCCGTGAGACCAGGAGAAGCTATAATTTCCACTTCCTCCGTTGGCATCCAGAAATATTTGTCCGGTTGCCTCACCCTTACATAACACATCGAATTTCTGAACGGTCACCGTCAGATTTTCCGAATCGGCCACTTCCACACTTCGGGTTATAGAACACCCGTTGGCATCAGTAAGGGTTACATTGTAAGTTCCTCCGGACACATTGACCAGGTCTTTACTGGTGCTTCCGTTAGACCATACGTAACTATAAGGGGCAGTACCTCCCGTTGGGGTAACTCTTATGGCTCCGTCATTGTCGCCCAAACAAGAAGAGTTGGTTACATCGAACGACAAATTGAGGGGCTCAGGGTCTTCAACTTCATAGTTTTGCTGAATGGAGCACCCTCGCGCATCGGTTATGGTTACGGAATACGTTCCTGCAAAAAGTCCGCTTACATCGCGCTGTGCCGAACCATTGGACCAGGCATAGCTATAGGGCGCAGTACCGCCTGACACCGCCAATTGAATCCTACCTCCCGGCTGCGAATTACAAAATGCATCGGTAATGGTGGCCGTGGCCGACAGTTCAGCAGAGGGAGCCTGTACCACCACCTGTAGTTGTTGTTCGCAGCCCCTGGCATCGGTAACTGTTACTTCATAGGTGCCCCCGGCCAGATTGCTTATGTCTCGGGTAGTAGCACCATTGTTCCAGGAGTAGCTGTATGGCAAAGTTCCTCCCGAAACGCTCAAGCTCACCCCTCCATCGTTGGCACCAAAACAAGACACATGGGAGGTTACCTGATTTATGGTGAGCGGTAGGGGTTCAGTAAGCTGCCATGAAGCTGAAGAGGTACACCCGTTGGCATCGGTTATGGTTAATTGATAGGTTCCCGGGGCAAGCCCCGAAATGTCTTCTGTAGTAGCACCATGGTTCCAGGCATAAGTATAAGGTGCCACTCCACCACTCACGGTCACATCGACTGCTCCATCGCCCTCACCTCTGCATGAAATTGGGCTAACACTGGCCGAAATGGCCAATTGATCGGGGCTGCCAACCGTATATACCGCGCTGACCATACAGCCGTTTTTGTCAGTTACGGTTACCTGATAATCTCCACTTTCCAGCCCCACAATATCCTGAGTAGAGGATCCGTTATTCCAGCTGTATGCATAAGGGCCTGTTCCTCCCGTAACTGATAGGTCTATAGCTCCCTGACCATCGCCAAAACAAAGTTCATCGCTCACCACGGCACTCAGGCTGAGGGCCGCTGCAGGCTCGCCAACCGTTACATTCTGAGACAGTGTACATCCCATGGCATCCGTTACAATTACCTGGTAAGTGCCTCCCGACAAGTTGTTCAGGTTGCGCGTGGAGGCCCCATTAGACCATGAGTAGGTGTAAGGAAGGGTTCCTCCGCTCACATTCAGGGCTATGGCACCATCGCTTGCTCCAAAGCAAGTGACATTGGTTGCAGAGAAGCCAATATTCATAGCCAGTGGCTGAGAAATACTGAATGTTTTATTTACTGAACATCCATTGGCATCCGTAATTAGCACGGTGTAATTTCCCGGGTTTAAATTACTGAGGTCTTCGGAGGTTTCGCCATGGCCCCACGCGAAAGTATATGGCAAAGTGCCTCCGCTGACCTCAATGTCTATTACTCCATCGGCCGCTCCATAGCAGCTAATGTTCGATGTTGTACCGCTTACCGCCAAAACTGCGGGACCGCCTACAGTATATGTACCTGAAACGGTGCAGCCTTTGCTATCAGTTACCACTACCTGATAAGTACCTTGAGCCAGGCCACTTAAATCTTTGGAAGTAGATCCTTGATTCCAACTATAGTTATAAGGAGCAGTTCCTCCACTAACATTAAGGCTAATGGCTCCCTGGCCATCTCCAAAGCAAAGTTCATCGGTAATGGAGGCATTTATGTTTAAAGCTGCGGCCGGTTCGGCAATGGTATAATTCTTTACGGTTGAACAACCGTTGGCATCGGTTATGGTAACGGAGTAGTTGCCTCCCGACAAGCCTGTAACATCTTGAGAAGTGGCTCCGTGAGACCAGGAGTAGGTGTATGGAGCAATTCCTCCCGAAACCGACAAATCAATGGCTCCGTCCGAGGCGCCAAAGCAACTTACATCGGTAACTATTTCTCCAATGGAAAGAGCCAGGGGTTGCGTAATAGACCAGCTTCCGAAAGTACTGCATCCATTGGCATCGGTTAGCGTCAACGAATATGTACCGGGAGCCAGATTACTAAGGTCTTGATCGGTTGAGTCATTGCTCCAATTATAGGTATATGGGGCAACTCCTCCGGTCACGGAAACATCAATACTCCCATTGGCTGCTCCGTTACAGTCCACAGGCAATACACTGGCCGATAACTGGAGTGCGTTTGGTCCGCCCACCGTAAAGTCGGTAGTCAAGCTACAGCCATTGTTATCTGTTACGGTTACCTGATAAGTGCCTCTTGAAAGCCCGGCTACATCTTTGGTTCCCGGCCCGTGATTCCATGAGTAGGTATAGGGTGCTGTACCTCCTGTTATGGTAAGGGCAATGGCCCCCTGCCCGTCACCAAAGCAAGACTCATCGGTTACTGCCCCGGTCACTGCCAGGGCACTGGAAGGCTCGGCAATCGAATAGTTTCTAATGGTAGAACATCCATTGGCATCGGTAATGGTAACACTGTAATTGCCTCCGGAAATGTTGAACAAGTCTTGGGTGGTGGCCCCGGTATTCCACAGGTAAGTATAGGGGGCTATTCCGCCTGTCACTGAAAGATCTATGAAACCATCGCTAAGGCCAAAACACGAAACATTTTGAACGTTTTCCGTCACGGTGATGGCCAACGGTTGCGTAATGGTAAAGGAGCGGGTTAGGCTACAGCCTGCGGCATCGGTAATGGTTACCTGATAAGTGCCTGCCGTAAGTCCGGTGAGATCTTCTGTGGTCGCTCCGTTGCTCCAGGTAAAACTATATGTTCCCGTACCCCCTGTTACACTAAGGTCAATTGCACCTGCAGCATCGCCATGGCACAAAATATTGGTTTGGCTGGCACTAACCAGGAGGGCCGGAGGCATGTTAATGGTGTAGGTTTCCTGAATAAAACATCCATTGGCATCAGTAATGGTTACCTGATAATTGCCATCGCTAAGTCCTGAAATATTTTTGGTGTTTGCTCCATTGCTCCAGGCATAAGTATATGGTGCTGTACCTCCTGCCGGATTAAGCTCAATACTGCCATCGCTACCCCCAAAACAGCTAATATCGGCCACAGTAGTGGTGGTACTTAAGGGGGCAGAGGGCTCGGTTATAGCAATGGTTTCCACATAGCTACAACCGTTGTTGTCAATAACAGTGAGGGTATAGTTGCCTGCCGTAAGTCCGATGAGATCTTCTGTGGCCGCTCCGTTGTTCCAAGAATAGGTATAAGGTGCGCTGCCTCCGGCCACAGAAACATCAATGCTCCCATCAGAACCACCATAGCAGCTTACCTGAGAAAGCGTATAGCCCAAACTGAGGGCCATTGGTTGCTGAATGCTGAAGCTTTGAGTAACCGAACAACCACGAGCATCTGAGACGGTAACCGAATAACTGCCGGGAGTTAGGTTGGAAAGGTCTTCTGCAGTTGCCCCATTGCTCCAGGCGAAGGAGTAGGGAGCTTGCCCTCCTCCCACGGTTATATCTATAGCCCCATTGGCTGCACCATTACAGTCAATATCGGTAACCACGCCCGATAAGCTGAGTACCGGTGGGTCGGTAATGGTAAATGTCTCGGTATATGTACATCCTAAATTATCGGTAACTAATACCGTATAATTACCAGCAGGCAGACTGCTTAAATCTTCGGTGGTGGCTCCATTAGACCAGTTGAAACTATACGGTGCAGTACCTCCACTCACTGTCAGGTTAATGGCTCCATCGGCAGCTCCGTTGCAAGTTATTTGGCCTACAGTACTACCTACCGTCAGCGGGGCCGAAGGTTGAGTGATGGTAAAAGACCGAGACTCAGTGCACCCATTGGCATCGGTAATAACCACCGAATAACTGCCTGCTCCAATATTGGTGAGATCTTCAGTTAGTGCACCGTTGGACCAGGAAAAAGTATACGGGGTCGTTCCTCCGCTTATCGAAAGATCGATTGACCCCGTACTTTCACCAAAACAACTAACATTCAGCTGTGTTGCCGTTGAACTGAGCATTGCCGGTTCTGATATTGTAAAGGACTCTACCAGTGTACATCCGCTGGCATCGGTAATGGTGAGGGTATATAACCCCGGACCAAGTCCTGTTCTGTCTTTTGTTGTTATACTGCCATCATCGGCCCAGGCGTATGTGTAAGGACCTGTTCCTCCGGAAACATTCATAGCCACCGATCCATCGGAAGCTCCATGACACGAAATCTGATTTACCGTTTCACTGGCTGCCAACGGGCTTGGCTCAGCAATGGTAAAGCCTATAGACTTAATACAGCCAACGGCATCCTGAACCGTCACTGAGTAATTTCCCGGAGCCAAATTGGTAATGTCTTCTGTTGTAGCTCCGGTATTCCAGCTGTAGGTATAGGGGGCCGATCCTCCGGTTATGGTTAGGTCAATGCTTCCATTATCAGACCCGGCACAGGTGGCGTCTGTGGTAGCACCTGACAGGGTCATAACGGTAGCCGGTTCGGTGAGTGTAACAGTTAAGCCCAAAGAGCAGTTGGAAGCATCTTTGATGGTGACAGTATATGTTCCTGCCACTACGTTGTTAAGGTCTTCGGTTGTGCTGCCATTAGACCAGAGATAAGTATATGGGGCTGTTCCACCTGCCGGGGTAATGTCTATGGCTCCGGTGCTGGCTCCCTTACACAAAATATCTTGTTGTGTATAGCTTACCGACATCACTGCCGGGTCTATGATGGTATAATTTTCGGTAAGCGCACAACCGTTGGCATCAGTAATCGTCACCGAGTAATTACCAGGGTTAAGGCCGGTTATATTGTTACCGGTTGCTCCGTTACTCCAGGCATAAGTATATGGCCCAGTTCCTCCGGTTACGGAAAGGAAAATACTACCATCGGCTGCTCCATTGCAAGACACATCATTTACGGTAGCATTGTCTGCCAGTGGGGCGGGTTCTCCCAAAGTAATGGTTTCCACTACTGTGCAACCGGCCCCACCATTATCAGTTACGGTCACGGTATATGTACCTGCTGTTAATCCGCTAATGGTTTGACCCGAAGCACCTGTATTCCAATTGTACACATATGGAGCGGTACCATTCGATGCCACCACTGTGATGGAACCATCGGCAGCACCATTGCACGATGGCAGGGTCAGGGAGGGAGATACGGCAATTGAAGGAGGGTCTGAAAGGGTAAACGTTTCGGTATAAGTACACCCATTGGCATCGGTTACAGTTACGGTATGATTACCCGCTGTAAGGTTACTGACCGTGGATGACGTGCTGCCGTTAGACCAGGTGTAGGAGTAGGGCGCAGTGCCGCCCTGCATGGTAATACTTATTGAACCATCATTGCCTCCGGCACAAGAGGGATCTGTGAGGCTTTGGTTTTGCTTACTCAAAGCAGCAACAGGCTCTGTAACGGTAATATTATTTTGAGTCACAGAGCAGCCATTGGCATCGGTTACAGTTAAATCATAAGTTCCGGCAGTCAAACCAGAAATATCAGCGGAGGTGGCCCCTGTAGACCAGACATAAGAATAGGGTGCCGTACCTCCACTGACGTTGCTCTCTATCACACCCGTAGCGTCTCCAAAGCAGGCAACTTGGGTAACACTGGCATTAATGGCCAAACTGGCCGGTTCGCCAAGGGTGAAAGAACTACTGATTGCACAGCCTGCATTGTCCGTAATAGTAACGGTATAAGTTCCGGCCGCCAGGCCGGAAATATCCTGGGTGGTTGCTCCATTAGACCAGCTATAGTTATAGGGGGTCACTCCTCCGGAAACCGAAAGATCAATTGCCCCATTAGAAGACCCGTTGCAAAGGGCATCGGTAAGTGAAGCACTGGCCACAATCTCGGGCGGAGAACTGATGGTTTGTATGGGAGTAGAAATGGTACACCCTGTTCCGTTCCTATCGGTAATTACCAGTCGGTAGTCTCCCGGAGCCAGCCCTGTAACGGTGGCAGAATTACCCACTACCACACCATCAGACACCCTAAGCCATTGATATACATAATTGCCCCATCCGCCTGTACCCGTAGCCGAAAGTGTACCATCGGCTGAATTGTAGCAGGTGGCATCGGTCGATGCTCCCAGCGAGTAGCCTAAAAAATCGGCTGGTTCTGTAATGGTAAACGTAATATCTCCCGTACACCCGTTGGCATCGGTTACGGTAAGGGTGTAGTTTCCAATTCCCAAACCATTGAGGTTTATGACATTGGAAAAGGGCGCTGCCGAACCGGTTCGGATAGACGCCCCGCCTCCATTGAACAGCTCCCAATCATAAGTCGGGTTTCCATTCGACATGGTTACAACCACCTGAGCATCCGAATCGCCACGGCAGGTCACATCATTGACCGAAACGGAGCCCACCAGATTGGGCGGATTGGTTACGGTATATGTTGCCGTCACCACATCGCCATCATTATCCGTTACGGTTACGGTATAATCATCAGGGGCAAGGCCACTGGCAATGAAAGAATTTCCTACAGTGCCACCACCGCTGTCCACCCAATTGTAAGTAAAGGGGCCATCGCCTGTTACACTAATAGTAATCACCCCTTCACAACTGTTAATGTTCACGTTGGTAATCACCGGGCACTGGTTGGTGCACTGCGCCTGTAAACGGGGCATTGCCATCGCCATGAATATGACGAGCAGCAAAATAATCCTACTATGCAACTGTTTAGGTGATGTCATCGACAAAATAGCAGCTATAAAGTTTTATTCATTTATAGCTTATATTAGATGAATATCAGCCATTTATAAACACATAGCAACATCGATCCGGCAGACCATTAACTTAGAATAGTTCAATTTAATAAGTATGCACCGTGTGACTACCCGGGCCAGATTACGAGTATCGTAGAGTGCCCAACAGAAATTAAAATGTGAACGACAAAAGCCTTACCACTTGAGGCCTTGCATTAATTTTGGAAGTAGCAGAACGATTTTAATCTTTTGCCTGAAAATTTTTTTCAACTTTTTTACCTTGTTAATTCTTGTTAAATGCTTCTGAATCAGCCGCACTAACTTTCAATTTCCCACATATTTGCCCTGCTTTACCTCCTGCACACCAACATTTATCGCTCATATAAAGTATAGTGTAGGTGGTTCATTGTATTTCTTTATTTTAGCGCGCATTAAGTATTAATATCATGGAAGAGGTTGTATCGAACGATTTAAAAAAAGAGCATCAGGAAAAAATAAAACGTGTTGCCTCTGAAGTAGGCAAAATAGTGGTGGGCCAGGAGTACATGGTAAACCGTCTCATGGTTGGGCTTTTTACCAACGGACACGTTTTGCTAGAGGGTGTTCCCGGTATAGCCAAAACCCTTACGGTTAATACGCTGGCCGATGTTCTGCACCTGGACTTTCAGCGGATTCAGTTTACACCTGACTTGTTGCCGGCCGATCTGATTGGTACCATGATATACAACCAAAAAAAGGCTGAGTTTGAAGTAAAGAAAGGCCCCATCTTTGCCAACGTAATTCTGGCCGATGAGGTAAACCGTGCCCCCGCCAAGGTACAGTCGGCACTGCTTGAGGCCATGCAGGAAAAAACGGTAACCATTGGCGAGAGCAGTTATAAGCTCGATCGCCCGTTCCTTGTATTAGCTACTCAGAACCCGGTGGACCAAGAGGGAACATACAGCTTACCGGAAGCACAGATTGACCGATTTATGCTGAAAGTGAAGGTTGACTACCCTTCTAAAGATGAGGAGCTGGAAGTAATGAGACGTATGTCTAACATGCGTTTTCAACCACAGCTGGAAACACTACTTACGAAAGAAGATATTTTCTCCATTCGAGACGAAGTTAACCAGGTCTCTATCTCCGAGTCGCTCGAACGTTATATTATAGAGTTGGTATTTGCTACCAGAAAGCCAAAAGACTACGGCCTGAATGATGAAGCCTACTACATGCAGTTTGGTGCATCGCCCAGAGCGAGTATAAACTTGAACCTTGCAGCCAAAGCCATTGCCTTCTTTGACCAACGCGACTATGTGTTGCCAGAAGATATTAAGGAAATAGCCAGCGATGTTCTGAACCACAGAATTATACTGAACTATGAGGCCGAAGCAGACGGAATAACCACGGAACAAATCATCCAAAAACTGCTCACCAAGATTCCTATCAACCATTAATTCTTAGGTTAACATTCCGTTAATACAATTAACCTATTCATAAACGGAATGACAACTATTCTTAACAAAGGCGTAAACGCTTTGTAAAAGCGATAGAGTTTTTTTGTGTCAAAATTTTAAACCTAATCAAAGACATGAAAGACTCTGTTAAACTTTTAAACCTACTATTAGCCTTTGTGCTCGTTCTGGGTATCTCTTCTTGTGGAGACGATGAACCGGAAATTGATGGCCCTAGCGTAACACAGCCTGATGCTGTTAGCGTGACTGAAGGTGAAAGTATTACCATTACTTTCTCGGCTACAATTGCAGCTGGCTACGCCAGCAACTCAGTTACTGCCACAGGTGGAACTGCCGAAGTAACTGAAGCACCAGAAGCTGGTGCCACGACAGGAACTTTTACCATTAGCTTTCAGGCCACCACCGCAGGAGCAGGCTCTGTAACTCTTACTGTTGTAGATGCCAATGGCAAATCAGGCAATAACACCGCTGTTATTACTATTGAACAAGAGCCTACTACCATCACTGTTTCTGATAATATTTCGGGTACAGAAACCTGGGAAACAGGAAAAACTTACATTCTTGGTGGCAGAATTACTGTACTATCTGGCGCAACACTTAACATTCAGCCTGGAGTAGTTGTAAAAGGTCAGGCCGGAACGGGTGCCAACGCTACTGCTCTTTTGGTAGCGAGAGGTGGTAAACTGAACGCTGCCGGAACCGCTTCAATGCCAATCATTTTCACTTCTATTGCAGATGAAATTACTCCGGAAGACGTGGCTGCCGGAAACTTTGCCAGCCCTAACCTGACTGCCGATGTAAGCGGCCTTTGGGGTGGTGTTATCATTCTTGGAAAAGCCAAAATTTCGGCTTCGAATAAAACTTCAGGATCTGACGTGAGCGAAGTACAAATTGAAGGTATCCCAACCTCTGACTCTAACGGTCTTTATGGTGGTAATGATGACGATGATAACTCAGGAACCATCACTTACATCTCTATTCGCCATGGTGGATCTAACATCGGTAACGGTAACGAAATCAACGGATTAACCCTTGGTGGTGTTGGTAGAGGTACTACCATCAACCATGTAGAAGTTGTGGCCAACCAAGACGATGGTATTGAATTCTTTGGCGGTACTGTAAACGTAAACAATGCAGTGGTTTGGAACATCAACGATGACGGTATAGACACTGACCAGTCTTGGGCCGGCAAGTTGGAGAACTTTGTAGTAATTGCTCCTAATACCTCTGAGGCACACTGCTTTGAGCTAGATGGTCCTGAAGGTACTTATGAGGCCGGACATACCATTAAAAATGGTACAGTAGTGGCTAGCGCAGGCGACAGAAAAGCTACAGATTTGATTAACGTAGACGACAACTCTATTGTGGCTCTTGAAAACATCTTTATCACGGGCCTCAAAACAGGTCAGGATATCAACAGAACTACAGCCAGTGGTGTGACTTTCACAAAAATTGAATTGAACGTTCCTTCTGGTTCTACTTTACAAGACTTTGTAACTGGTACTATTCCATCGGGTGTTACTGCTGCTGCTACACCAAGTGCAGGAGTTGGTGCAGACCTGTCAGTATTTGCCTGGACTTGGGCTTCTACTGCCACTGAATGGCCTGGTAACTAATTCATACAAAATCAAAAAGGCTTGATCACTTTTCAGGTGATCAAGCTTTTTTATTAAGCCAACAAGCCAAATAGCACCAAAAAGAATAAACCCACACACGAGCAAGAACATTACTAATTGATAAACTATATGAACAAGTTTTACTTAAAACTTCTACTTTTTCTAACCGCCTTTTCGAGTACGGCTTTTGCCCAGCAGGGTATTATTAGAGGAACTGTATACGATGAAGGTTCTGGAGAAACGCTCATTGGTGTAACGGTGTTGGCAAAAGGCACCAATTACGGAGCCATTACCGACTTTGATGGTAAGTTTGAAATCAAAGCTCCGGTTGGTACTTACGACATTCAGTTTTCATTTATTTCTTTCGAAACCATTGTAATTAGTGGAGTTGAAGTAACAGCCGACAAGCCTGTGATCTTCAACAACATTCGAATGAAAGAAGCCATCTCTGAGCTTGGCGAAGTGGTGGTTACTGCTGAAGCCGTAAGAAACTCAGAAGCTATAGTAGCCATTACTAAAAAGAAGGCCATTAACCTACTGGATGGTATGTCGGCTGCCAGCTTTAGTAAAATTGGAGACTCTGACGCCTCAGAGGCAGTAAAAAGAATTACCGGAGTTTCGGTAGAAGGAGGCAAGTACGTGTACGTTCGTGGCCTTGGCGACCGATACACCAAAACTACTCTGAACAATGTAGACATCCCCGGGCTGGATCCTGACAGAAACAGCTTGCAAATGGATATTTTCCCTACCAACCTCATCGACAACATGATGGTGTACAAAACGGCCATTGCAGAACTATCGGCCGATTTCACCGGAGGTGTGGTAAATATTGAGACCAAAGATCTTCCGGACGAAAAAATTCTGGATGTATCGCTAAGTGTAAGTTACAATCCTAACATGCACTTTAACAGAGACTTTATTATGGGCAATACAGGCTCTACCGACTTCCTTGGTTTTGACGATGGTACCCGAGCTCTGCCGGATCAGGCTCGCCAGGAGCGCATTCCAAGCCCTATTAATAGAAATAGCGGACAAGAGATATACAACTTCTTAAAGCAGTTTGACCCTACTTTGGGTGCTACTCAACAAACCAGCTTTATGGACTACAGCCTTTCGTTTACCTCTGCCAATCAATACGATATCTGGGGTTCTCATAAGCTAGGCTACATATTTTCAGCCAGCTACAAGAGCAACACCGTTTTCTACGATGATGTGATTTACGGTGAGTATCAGCGCTATGTAGACCCTAACAATACCAACCTGCGCTATGCCACCATTCAAAATGGTGTGAAAGCAGAACGAAACGTGCTTGGCGGAATTTTGGCCGGACTGGCCTATAAGACCGATATGTCTAAATTTAAATTCACCGCTCTTCACCTTCAGAACGGCATTAACACTGCTGGTCAGTTTTATATAGACAACGATGGTGAAGCCATTGGCCAATCGGGCTACAAAGCTTACTCTAACAATCTGGAGTACAATCAGCGAGGCCTTACCAACTTCTTGTTGAACGGTGAACACCACCTGGGTGACGGCAAATGGGATATTGACTGGAGAGTATCGCCTACGTTCTCAAACATTCAAGACCCTGACGTAAGAAAAACCGCCTTTACCTACAGCAATACAGATACTACTTTCTCGGCTGGTGCAGGAGGTAACCCAAGCCGAATTTGGAGAGAGCTGGAAGAAGTAAACTGGGTAGCCAAATTTGATATTACCCGAAACAGCCAGGCCTTTGGCAGAGATGCTAAATACAAGTTTGGCTCAAGCTACATTTACAAAGAAAGAGACTACGAAATTCTGAGCTACGATCTTCAGTTCTTTGGAGCTCAACCCGACTTCGGTATCGACCCTAATGCAGTGTGGCAAGACCAATATCTGTATCCTAACGGAACCATATACCTGAACTCAGGAAACAACACCCCTAACCCGAATGCCTACAACTCCAATAGCAAAAACTACGGGGTATATGTTTCTACAGAGTTGAACCCAACCGCTAAATTAAAGGCCGTTCTTGGCCTTAGAGGTGAGAAGTTTATTCAGAGACACACCGGGCGCGATGTAGAATATGCCAACTTGGGTAGTGGTAACAATCTGGAAAACGAAGTGGTGATTGATGACTTCGACCTTTTCCCTAGTGTAAACCTTGTGTATGCGGTTAATGACGATCAGAACGTAAGGCTTTCATACTCCAAAACCATTGCCAGACCGTCATTCAAAGAGTTGTCGTTTGCTCAGATCATTGACCCACTAACCAACCGTATTTTTAACGGAGGTTTATTCCAGTACAGCGACTGGGACGGTCAGCTGGGTGTAACCCGAATAAATAACTTTGACCTGAGATGGGAGATCTTCTTCCCCGGAACCGAAATACTTTCAGTAAGTGCTTTCTACAAAACTTTTGACGACCCAATAGAGTTGGTACGAATTCCTGAGCAACAAACCAGTACAGAGTATCAGCCAAGAAACGTAGGAGATGGCCGCGTATTAGGAGGCGAAGTAGAGTTTAAGAAAGACCTTTCGTTCCTTACTCCGGCACTTAGCAACTTCTACATTGGCACCAACGTAACCGTTGTGAACTCAGAAATTACCATGACCGACAGAGAATACAACGCTCGTTTGCAGTATGAGAAAAATGGTGAGAATGTGAAAAACACAAGAAACATGGCCGGACAAGCGCCATTCATCATCAATACAAGCATTGGCTACGAAAACTTTGACAATGGCCTAGATGCCGGTCTATTCTACAACGTAAAGGGCTCTACCCTGTACATTGTAGGTGGTGGTTTGTTCCCCGATGTATATACCGAGCCTTTCAACAGTCTGAACTTTAACCTGAACAAGACTTTTGGTAAAGAAAGAAACATGTCGTTCAACTTTAGTATATCCAACATTCTGAACGATCAGAGAGAAGAAGTTTACAGAGGGTACCAGGCCGATGATCAGCCGTTTACCTTCTTTAGCCCGGGCCGTTCATTTGGTCTTGGCCTAAAGTATTCTTTCTAAAAAGACAGTTTATTCAATTAGATAACCCTGGTTCCTGCTCACGGAATCGGGGTTTTTTTATGCCTTTTTCCTTTCCTCAGGCCTATTCGGCTGGTGCTACCATAAATTGTTTTATTTTTATTGCTAATCCATCTAAAGACACTCTAATGAAACGGCTCATTTTCTTCGTCTTATTTTTAGGGTTGGCCTCATATATTACGGTTCAATACCTCAAGGACCGCAGGTTCAACCCCCCTGCGGCTTACGACTATGAAATATCTGATGCCATTGACACTGAATTTTACGACTCAACCGTAATACAGCAATATTATAAGCTCGCTCTCGATGCAGGCAGCTATGCCCGTTCGCTATGGAACAACGATGGCATAGACGTGCGGTACATGGATCGAGAAGATTTTGAGTCTACTCAAGCCACAGACTATTACAATACCTTATTGCAAACCGTCATTTGGCTGGAAAAGAAACTGGAAAGATCGAAACGGCTAAGAGACCAGGGCTACAGCACGGACGAAATAAGACTGATGATGGAATACAACTTAAGTCCTGAAGACATTGCGCTAAGCCGCAACCAGTCGTTGGTAGGGCTCAAAATTGGTGATACCGGAGCAGACGTGTGGGAACTGCAAAGGCTTATTAATAGCAAAGCCGATAGTATTCCACAAGATGGTATTTTTAGCACCATTACCCGAAACAGACTTCGCGAGTTTCAGAAAAACAACAACCTTTACCCCTCTGGCGAGGTAGATGAAAAGACCTTAAAAACTTTACTGAAATAATACTATGGCAAAGAAAGAAGAAGCCCCTAAAGCACCTGCCAACCCGGCAAGTGATCCGAAAATAGAAGCTGTAAAGCAGCTCATTTTTGGAGAGAACATGCAACAGTACGACAACGAGTTCAATGAGATTAAAAACCTCATTAAGAAAACCCGTACCGAAATAGAAAGCGAGCTCAACGAAACACGCGATGCGCTCAACAAACTCATTAACCAAACCAAAGACGCCCTTACCAACGAAATTCAGGACCTAAGAAGCGATATGAACAAGAAAGTAACGCAGCTCAGAGCCGACATGGACGAAACTGTGGCCGACCTGGAAGACCGCAAACTTAACCGTAAACTTCTGGGTACTCTGTTACAGGAAATGGGCAAACAGATTGCAGAATAACACCATTCTATGAGTCGGGGACCGGGCTTTGAGCAACTTCGAAAAATTCTCCTGGAGCAAGACTGGGAAGAACGGGAAGAGCTTGCCCATAAGCTGGAAGACCTCACCGACCAACTCAATAACCGGGAGCGGCTCGAAGAAAAAATTCAGCCCATACTTAAAGATGAAGCCGACCGGTTTTACCAACAGTTTCCGGTGGTTTATGGCCCGGAAATTACCAAATCCATTAAACAACAAATACAAGAGTCGCAAGATGAGGTGGTAGAGGCACTCTATCCCATCATTGGCCGAATGATTAAAAAGTACATTGCCAGTGAAATTCAGAAGCTCTCTGATAAAATAGATGCCCAAATGGAATTGGCCTTCTCTTGGGAAGGCTGGAAGATGCGCATTAAGGCGTGGTTTTCGGGCACCTCACAAAAAGACGTTATTCTATCTAAAGTGATTGAGCCGAAAATCTATGAAATACACGTTATCGAAAAAAATTCAGGCCTGTTGCTCGGTAGCTACTCAAAAAAGCCAAACCTAGATCGCGACATGGTTGCCGGAATGCTCACAGCCATTAAATCGTTTGTAGAAGACGCCTTCCAGTCAGACTCTCAGGAGCTTGAAAGTATAGATTATCAAAACCATAAGATCATAATCAAAAGCTTTAAATCGTTCTTTATTGCCGTAGTATGCACCGGCACCATTAGCAGTGCCTTTAAAGATAAGGTAGACGATGAGCTTCTGGGCTTCTCCGAAAAAGTGCTTAAAAAAGCCCGAAAAGGATCAGAAGAGCCCGTAAAACCGGAAATGATTGAGAAGGGACTGGAAGAACACTTCCAGGATTTTGAAGAACTGAATGAATAAGAAAGTAATACTTGTTGGCCATTTTGGAGTAGGGAAAACCTCCCTGGTCAGGCGCTTTGTACACAGTCAGTTTTCAGAAGAATACATTACCACTATTGGTGTAAAAATAGATAAGAAGACCGTCACTCTCAATGGCCGAATGGTAACGCTGCTTATCTGGGATATTGCCGGAGAAGATGCTCAGCATAAAGTACCACAAAGCTACAGACTGGGAGCTCACGGAGTGTTGTACGTGATAGATGTAAGCCGGCCCTCGTCTTATCAAGACCTAATTACCGAGCTTACAGCCATTCAGGAATTATTGCCCGGTGTTCCCGTAGAAATACTGGCCAACAAACGAGATCTGGTATCTGAAGAAGAGTGGCAGCATGTACAAGAGCAAATCCTCCCCTTTAAGGCTATTGCTACTAGCGCCAAAACGGGAGAGTACGTAGAAGAAGCATTTATTAGGCTTACTGAACGTATGGTGGTATGAGCGAGCGGCTAGACTCCATTAAGCTAGAGCAACTTGGGCCAAAGTGCCAGGTAGTGCTCTTCGATGAGCAGGGGCTGGTAAGCGAAAGCTGCAATACCCTACTCACCATAAACAAATCCGTTCCTCTGTTCGAACAGTTCGACTTTCTATTGAGCCTGCAAGACGTTTTAAAAAGTCTCCAATCCGAACCATTGGTATTCGATCTGGTAGAGTGGCACGAACAGAAAGAAGCCCTTTTCTCCATTACCTTTCAGAGAAAATCGGCCAAGCAATGGTTGTGGTTCATAGTAGACCGAAGCCACGAACGAGAACAAATTCTCACCGTTCAGCAATCGCGCAACAACGCGGCCATCAATGAAGAAGTGTTGGCCATACAACAGAAGTACCTGGAAGCAGAAAAGAAGCTACTAGCCTACCGAAACGATGAATTGCTGCGGATTCAAAAATTTAAGCAGCGATTCTTCGCTGAGGTTAGCCACGAAATGCGCACCCCACTACACAGCATTACCGGTTTGGTAAAGCTACTGGAAACCACCAAGAGTCAGGATGTGCCCAGCCTGCTTCATGCATTAAAGGCCACATCGCAACACCTCAACCATGTAATCAATGATGTACTCGATCTTTCTAAAATTGAAGAAGGCAAGCTACAACTCGAAGAACTCGCTTTTGAACTAAAAGACATTCTCGACTCTATTGTAAGAGGCTTTACACTGAGTACTCAGGAAAAAGGAATAGTTCTTGAAACCACCATTGCCCCAGGAGTACCGCAAATTATTGTTTCCGACCCCATCAGACTCTCCCAGGTACTGTATAATCTCATTGGCAATGCCATAAAGTTTACCCATTCGGGGAGCGTTACCCTTGCCGTAGAACCGGTGAGCCAAAAAGCCAAGTCGCTTCGCCTCAAATTTTCTGTGCACGATACGGGTGTGGGTATGAGCGAGGAAAGTATTGCTAAAATTCTGGAACCCTTTACTCAGGTAGAAGGACAAAGCTTTTATGAATATGGTGGCACCGGGCTGGGTATGGGTATTGCCCAGGGAATTATTGAAACAATGGGGGGGCACCTGAAAATTAAGAGCCAATTGGGCAAAGGCACCTCCATGTGGTTCTCTATTGACTGTAAGCCGGGAGAGGTTACTCAGTATACCACCCGCGACTATCTGGAAGAACCCTCGGCTGCCTCTCTGCAAAACCTAAGGGTACTTTTTGCAGAAGATGACGCCATGAGCACCATGATGCTCAAGCAATATGCCGATAATTGGGGGCTATCGGCCCGCTTTGTAGAAACGCTGCCCGATCTGAAAGCCCTGCTTTGGTCTGAAAGCTACGACTTGCTTGTGTGCGACCTCCATCTGGGCGATGATCACTCGGCAGGCCTCATTGAAGAATTGCGAACAACGGCAGGGCCCAACCGCCAAGTCCCCATCATATTTTTATCGGGCGATGCTCAAAATAAGCACCCGGAACTTTCAAGCATATCGCAATGGGCCTATTTGGTGAAACCAGCCAACCCCAAAACCCTGGCTCTTAAAATAAGAGACATGGCCAAACCTAAACACAACACAATGAACGAATCGGTAGACTTAACACACTTAAAGAATTCGGCTCAGGGCAACTTGGCTTTCCTTATAGACCTGATTGAAACCATAATGGAAAACTTGCCCAAAGACTTACAGAAGCTCAAAGAAGCTCTGGACCAGCCCGATTATGAAACCTGCCGAAAAATGCTTCACAAAGTAAAACCGAGCATCGGCTATCTGGGAATACCCGATTTGCTGGAAGAACGCAACAGGCTTTATGACCTTGTTGCCGAACAACGGTTAAGCAAAGAGGAAGTTTTGCGCTTTGCAAACCGAATAGAGGCCGCACTCAGCGACCTGAAAAGACAGAAAGAAGAATTACAGTAGTCTTATTCCAAAACCTTAAGCTGCCCGGACTGCCTCACTCGGGCTAAGAATCACCGGCCATATTACAAACAAAACGGCTGCCCCACATCTGTCTAAAATGCTGAGGCAGCCGCCAAAGTTTTACGAATTATACCTTACTGGCCAACAAAGAACATGGCATTCACCATGAACAGCTTACCATTTTCCCAGAAAGCTCTGAAGAGTGGATTATCGGCCATATATACCACAGCACCACGGCCCACATTCTCCACACCAAATACCATGGACTTGGCCAGGGTCTTCTTGGCTTCTTCGCCAGCTACTCCGCTCACATACGCTGCCTCCGAATCAATGATGCCCACATTCCAGCCATTTGGCAGATAGGCATATCGGCTACCGTTATTTTTCAGTGTAAAGTAGTAATCAGGGTATCCGTAGCCCAATGGGTGGGTATTGTCTACCTTTAGCTTAAAGATAGCCCCCGGAAGCCTGAAGCTTTCAAACCTTGAACCTCTCTCGGCATAAGGGGTAAGAGCAATAGCCTCTTTCTCCTCATCCGATTGTCTGGAAGCTTCTTTTTGCTCAGCATCAGAAGCATAACGGCTCAGGTTAAAGCCTCCTTTACCCATAAAAGTATTCATAGCTCTTTCAATGGCTATAACCCTGCCGCCTCCACGAATCCAGGCAGTAAGCTCTTCCATTCGGCTCTCACTTAACATTCGACCATAAGAACCAGACGGCATTACTATTACATCGTAGTCATCCAGATTTACACGGCCAAAATCATCCGTATTCACCATGGTAATTGGGTAGTTCAACTCTTGTTCCATGAAATACCAGAACTCTCCAAAACCGAGCGAAGAAACCCCCTCGCCTCTAAGTGCCAAAATAGTAGGAGCCTTAATGAAAGGCACGTTGTTAGAGCCAAAGTCTTTTCCCGTATCTACAAAAGTGGTGGGTGTTGAGTAAAGCGATCGGCCAAACTTCTGCGCAGCTGCTTTTACCGCTTCATCGAAACGGCTACCCATGTGCGTGTTTCCTTTTCTGGTAATAATGAGCGTTCCTGCCGCATATTCTTTCCCGTTCACACTAAAGGGGCTTGTTGCCAAACGTAGCTTAATTCCGGCTTTCATAATTTCGGCCAAAAACTTAGCGTCTTCCAGCGTTTCCCACTTAGCCAAATAGGCAGCAGGAGTAGCTCCCAGCTGCATTTCCGGAGCCGCATACATTGGTTTGCCTTCAGAAACAGACAGCCTTTCGGTGGTGGCAAAAGCCTCCAGGTCCATCATATAAGGAACAGCCCATGCGGTAATGTCATAAGTATCTGTAATACTGGCGTAAGTATCTGGCTCAAAAAAGGCCTGCACCAACACGGCCTTGGGCTGGTAGGTAGAAATCACGATATCTCCATCCTGAACCGAAACGTTTTGGTTCTTTCCTGTTCTGTAAGCAAAGGCCGAAACCGGCTTTTTAGTACTGGAAACCCCATACCGAATCTGATGCCTGTTTAGGAAAGCCTCCAGAGCTTTGAGCTTATCGGGGTGATTGTTTCCCTTTATAATGTAGGTTTTATACTTGGCCTTAGGGTCGGTTGTGGCTTTCTCAAAGTAGGCCGCAAACTCATCTACCATACGTTCGTTGTACTGAGCAGCAATTTCTACGGTAGACATTCCGGTTGTAAAATGGTGGGCAATGGCATCGGAAAGCTTAAGGGTATCTCCCTCATCGGTAAGAATGGCCAGGTCGCTACTGGCTTGCTCGTAAGTCATCCCTATGGCACCATTATACATTGGGTAAGAGTCGCCATAGCTTGGATAGAGTATATCAAAGTTTTCTTTGGTAAAGAACAACCAGCCATTGGCATCGAAATATTTGGCGTGGTTTTTACCAATGATCTCCTGAAACTGACGCTGCCAGGGGGTTACTTGTTCGTGAACAGGCTCGGCAGCCGGAGCAAAATAGTAGGGGCTGTTACTTCCCTGCTCATGGAAATCTACATGTATGTGGGGTAAAATGGTGTTATAGAGCTTCATGCGCTGCTGAGACTCTATTTGCTTTTGCCAGGCCCAATCGCGGTTCAAATCAAAGAGGTAGTGGTTGGGTCTTCCTCCGGGCCATGGCTCGCTATGTTCAGCCGCCTCGGGACGAGGGTTAGGGGTGGTGCCTGCTACCTGGTTGATCCAGTTAGAGTAGCGGTCGCGGCCATCTGGGTTAATGCATGGATCCATGATAACCACCGTGTTTTTCAACCACTCTTTAGACTTGGCGTTGTCTGGTCGAGCCAGTTCATAGAGGGTTTTCATTGCGGTTTCGGTAGAGTTGGCCTCATTGCCGTGCACATTGTAGCTCAACCAAACAATACCCACTTTTTTACCAGAAGGCTCACCATCCATCAACTTGGCTCGCTTCAGGTTGTCTGTTCTTATCTGTTCCCAGTTGTCAATGTTTTCCTGAGCCGACAGGTATGCCACAATGAGTGGTCTCAACTCGTTAGTTTCTCCATACTTTTGGAGCTTTACGTTAGACAATTGAGAAGCCACGTGCTCATAGTAGTCTACGACCTTATAGTTGGGGGTAAAACGTGTACCTAGCTCGTAGCCTAAAAACTCACTAGGGCTCTTTATACCCTGCCCAAAAAGTGATGCGGAGAGTAAAAATAGTAGCGTGAAAATTGCAGATTTCTTCATTTCAGATTTGTTAAAGGCTTGGAATTTACTCTAAAAAGTAATGCTCACAAAACTGAAATGGGCAACTGGTCGGATTGATTATACCGAACGCTCCAAATGTTTAAGGAGAAGAGGGTTCAAAAACTATGGCTTTGGAGTAACGACCATTCTCACCAGAAGCGAAAAACACCCTGTTTTCTGAAAGTTCCACCAGCTCCATTACAAAAAAGTGTGAATAGAAAAAGCCTCCGTTTTGCTCTGCCCTTCCATGCTCAAGAAATACCCGCCCGCTTTGCTCGTCATACGTATAGTTTACAGTGGCCGATTCCGCAGTAGCGTCAGGCCAAAAGCATCGTACACTTCCAAGGCTCACTTCCACCGCAGTGGTATCGCTGCTAAACGTGTAGAGGTCGTCTTTGTAGCAATTATTAAAGCGGCTAAACTCGGTTTGGCTGTAGTTTTCATAAACCACCGATACCTTCCAGGTGCGGCCACTTTCTCCATGTAATGTTTGTAGTTGGTCTTTGGTAAATTTGAGCTCAGCCACAGGGGCATCGTCTGACTGGCAGGCTACCAGAAAAAGAAAAAATACAAGAGTGCCTGCAATACAAAAAGCCTTCAACATATAGGGAAATTTACCAAACGCCTGTAGTCAAATTACATGCCAACAATGGCCTTACATCTGGTATCAGGCAACTCCTTATGTACAATACATTCTGAAATGTAATAAAACGTTCGGGTTTTATAACTTCGTTGTTGAAGAGTGAGCTTCAGCAAAAAACCATTAAGTCATTCCCGGAATTGAAAGCAGGCGAGTACCGATATTTTCTGGCCATAATACCTCCCCTAGAGTTATGCGATAAAATAGATAGCATTAAGCAAGAGTTTGCCGATGCTTACGGTTGCAAGGCTGCATTTCGCTCTCCTCCACATATTACATTCCACATGCCTTTTCAGTGGCGCGAAGCCAAAGAGGCCAGGTTGTTTGAAGCCCTCCGCTCGGCCGGTCCGTTTGAGCCTTTTACTATTACGCTCAATGGATTTGGGGCTTTTGAGCCTCGCACCATTTTTATCGAGCCGGAGCCTTGCCCTCCTTTAATGAAAATGAACGAGAGCTTACTGCAAGCCACAAAAAGAAAACTGCACCTGTTTCATGCAGTTCATGCCGGGGGTTTTCATCCACACATTACGGTGGCTTTTCGCGATCTCAAAAAAGCTCACTTTACAGAAGCCTGGCCCGTCTATGCATCGCGAGTCTTTAAGGATGAGTTTGATGTAAAAAGTTTTTGGCTGCTAAAACACAATGGCAGTCGATGGCTGCCCTATGAGGAGTTTAGTTTCTGAGTTTTATGGAAACTCTAACTTCATCGCCTAAAATCAGATGGTTGCGCCCCACCCCAAAGTCGCGCCTGTTCAGCACAAACGAAACCGAAAATTCTTTCTGTCCTCCATCTCCATGGCTTATCAACAAAGGGGTGGTTATTGGCCGTATGGTGTTTTTTATATTAAGCTCACCCTCCAGTATATAATCAGCACCTTGCTTGTACACTTTGGTCGACTTAAAAGTCATTTTCGGGTAGTTCCCGGCATCAAAATACTTGGGCTTGAGCAAGTGCCTGTCGCGAGCCTTTATGCCGGTATCTATCGATGCAACATCTACCTCTGCTCTAAAAAAGGCGCTTTCAGGCTGCTGTCTATCAAACATATACTGAATGGATGAGCTGCGAAAAGTGCCCTCTACTGGAATACCGGCATTGTTTATGGCAAAGCGTACCTCAAGCTCCTGTGCCTGAAGAGAAGCGCAGGCCATATATAGCAGGAAAAAGCTAATTCTTATACCCATCAATTACACTGCCGTCTGCTATAAGGTCTACAAAGTCTGTCAGTTTTAACTCCAGCTCGGTAGGTCCTACAGAATATGGGGCTATTTCGTAGGGATTGAAATAAAAAACGAGGCTCTTGTTAATGATCGCAAAGTTTTCATTGAGGCTAAACTGCCCCTCATCGAACCAAAATCCCCCTTCCTGAAGGCTCATTTCAGGAGGTATTTCGCGGGTCATGCGAAACTCAATTTCGGCTGCCGGATAGAGTTTGGCCTCGTAGTTTTCTACCAGTAGCTGATCGAGGGTAATGGGGTCTCCGGTGCGCAAATCGTAGCTTCTATACACCTGGCCAGAGTTGGGGTGAGCTCCTCCCGTGTAGGAATATACCGTGGTGGCTACACTAATGAACAGACTGTCTTGGTAAAGAATATCGCTATTCACCTCAAAAACCCAGGCATTATTATAATCAGGAAAATCGCTGATCATGCTTGTATAGTCTGCATTGAGCTCTTCTTTGAGTTCTTTAAAGCTGCCCGGTTTGTTGCTAATAAATGACGAAGAGAGAATGTCTTTCTCTATATGGTAATTGAGCTTCTCCGCCACAGACTGAGGCACAAGACCGGTAATTACCGGAAACTCTACCTGAAAAATAAGGCATTGCCTTTGAGCACTGTCACTTTTGCAAGGGCCCATCATCTCTGTAAAGGATGAAATCTCGTAGTTCACAAACTTGCGAATAGCCTTCGGCTCAAGCGGGGTGTTTTCCGGGGCTTTCTTTTCGAAGGAACACGCAGCCACTAAGACCGTCAATACGAAAAAGCAGAATACTCTCTTCACTGATTAAATTTAAAGGTTTTGATGTTTCTGTTTTTATCGAGACGATAGCTGTAAACTTTGCCCCTCACTTTAAAATGAACAATGTTCTGCTGATCGTCAAACACATCCATTAGTGCAAGGTTAGACAGCTCCACTTCTTTCAGAGCTTCAACACCTTTTATCTCGTAATAGCACCAGCGGGCATCGCCCTCCAGTTCCGAGCCCACATAATGAATGCTCTTTTCTTTTCCATTCACCACAAAGAAAACCTTTTGTTTTAGGTAGCTGCCAATAAGGCTATCTAGCCGTGCCCCATCTTGCGGATCTACGGTATCAACCGACTCAAGTCCGTGAAAATCAGCCAGTGCGTCTTCCAGATCGTCTGAAAATATACGCTGGCTTACCTGTATAGATTTTGCCTGCGCATTGTATTCGACATCTACCACACTCACATGAAAAGGATGAAACCCACTGAATATCAACAAAAACACCAAATGTGTAAGCTTCAATTGCATGAACAATACTTTTTTATGCCCATTCAAAATTAAGCTTTATTATTGCATTCCTAGGAAGTTGTTGGACACATTGATATGAAAATATGAGCCAGTTTGGCACTTATCTCGAGGTAGGCTATAGACACATCATAGACCAGAACGCATATGACCATATTCTTTTTGTCATTGCATTGTGTGCTATTTACGTTGTTCAGGATTGGAAAAAAGTACTTATTCTGGTAACGGCCTTTACCATTGGCCACTCCATTACTCTAGCCCTGAGTACGCTCAACATTGTTAACTTCAGAACCGACATTATTGAGTTTCTTATTCCGGTAACCATTTTTATTACTGCCGTTTCCAACCTGTTCAAAAAACATGGTTCTGCCCCTTCTAAATTCAATAGCAACTATTTCTATGCGCTATTTTTTGGCCTCATTCATGGCTTAGGGTTCAGCAATTATCTCAAAAGCCTTTTGGGCAGAGAAGAAAACATATTTACACCGCTTTTGGCATTTAATGTAGGCCTCGAATTGGGGCAAATTTTAATAGTGGTGTTCTTTATAATCACCTCATTTGTTTTTGTGGGGTTGTTTAACGTGGCTAGACGCGACTGGAACATGATTGTATCATCGGCAGTGGCCGGGATAGCCATCATTTTAATGATCGAAACTAAATTTTGGTAAACTAAACTAACATGAAGAGAATCATCTATTCTTTGGTGGCTTTCTGTATACTGGGAGGCAGTGCTTTTGCCCAGATTGTAAACAGTAACCACGGAAAAAGATTTGAGCAGCTAGAACGAATGCTGCGCGACCCCAGCATGTACAGAAGTGCTTCCGGAGCTCCGGGGCCCAAGTACTGGCAACAAAGGGCCGACTACAAAATTGAAGCGACCCTGAATGATGAAAATCAACGACTGGATGGCTACGAAACCATTACTTACTTTAACAATTCGCCAGATCCGCTGACCTACCTGTGGTTGGCATTGGACGAAAACGTAAGACATCCGGACAACGATTCATACAAGTTTGACGAAAGCAGCATCAGACCCAGAATGACCTATGACCAAATTGACGCTCTTGATGGGCACGACAACGACTGGGGATTTCATATTACAGAGGTTACTGATGCCAAAGGCAGCCAGTTGCCTTACACCATCAACCAAACTATGATGCGAATAGACTTGCCTCAGGTACTTAAACCGGGCGAGAAAATATCGTTCAACATTCGCTGGTGGTACAACACCACCCCTAGAAACGAATCGGGAGCACGTGGTGGTCATGAGTATTTTCCGGAAGACGGCAACTATATTTATACCATTACGGGATGGTTTCCACGCATGGCGGTTTACTCCGACTTTCAGGGCTGGAACAACAAACAGTTTACCGGCCGTGGTGAGTTTGCCCTCACCTTTGGAAACTACGATGTGAAAATGACAGTACCGTCTGACCACATTGTTGGCTCAACCGGCTGGTTGCAAAACCCTAAAGAAGTGCTCAACGCAGAGCAACAGAAGCGATGGGCTCAGGCTCAAAAAACCTTCGATGAACCGGTGAAAATTGTAACTCTCGAAGAAGCCAAAGCCAATGAAAAGGAAAAAGCTTCAGGCACTAAAACCTGGCACTACAAGGCAGAAAATGTGAGAGACTTTGCCTGGACATCTTCCAGAAAGTTTGTTTGGGATGCCATGGCTGTAGACATTGAAGGCAGCGAAAAGCACCCAATGGCTATGTCTTACTACGCCAAAGAAGCCTATGGTATTTATGAGCGTTACTCTACCAAAGTAGTAGCTCACACGCTCAAAACTTATTCTAAATACACCATTCCTTATCCTTATCCTGTGGCAATTTCTGTAGAGGCTTCGAACGGAATGGAGTATCCAATGATTTGCTTTAACTATGGTAGAACTTTGCCTGACGGTACCTACTCAGAGTCTACCAAATGGGGTGCTATTGGTGTAATTATTCACGAGGTAGGGCATAACTTCTTCCCTATGATTGTGAATTCTGACGAACGCCAGTGGACCTGGATGGATGAGGGGCTTAACACTTTTGTTCAGTATTTGACAGAGCAGGAGTTTGACAACAACTACCCTCACCGAAGAGGACCTGCCTATAAAATTGCGCCTTATATGGCTCTGCCCAAAGACCAGTTGGAACCCATTATGACCAACTCAGAAAACATAATAGGTTTTGGCAACAATGCCTACGCCAAGGCAGCCACTGGTCTCAATATTCTGCGCGAAACCATTATGGGTCGCGAACTGTTCGACTTCGCCTTTAAGCAATATGCACAGCGTTGGGCCTTCAAGCACCCAACTCCTGACGACTTGTTCAGAACACTGGAAGACGCTTCTGCGGTAGATATCGATTGGTTCATAAGAGGTTGGTACTTCACCATAGACCATGTAGACATTGCCATTGAAAACGTGAGATGGTATAAGCTAGACACCAAAAACCCGGAAATCGAGTATCCCATTGCTGCTGCCGAAGACGCTTTGGAAAATACCGATATAGCCGATAGTCGAAACCGCGAGGAAGGAATGAAGTTCTTAGTGGAGGAAGATCCCAAACTTCAGGACTTCTACCATACTTACGATGAGTTTGAAGTAACCGAAGAGGCGAAAAGAGCTTATCAGAGATTTACAGCCTCCCTTTCGGCAGAAGAGAGAGCACTGTTGGGCGATAATAAAAACTTCTACGAAATTGAGTTTACCAACAAAGGCGGACTGGTAATGCCGCTAATCATTGAGTGGACTTATGTGGATGGTACTAAGGAAGTGGAGCGAATTCCGGCCTATATATGGAGAAAGAACGAAGAGCACATTACCAAAGCCTTTATGAAAGATAAAGAGGTGGTGCAAATTAGACTGGATCCTTACAGAGAAACGGCCGATACGGATGAAGACAATAACTACTTCCCGAGAGTAAGCAAGCCTTCTCGATTTGAGCTGTTCCGCTGGGGCGGTGGTGGAGCCAGAGGACAGTCTACTGGTTCTAACCCTATGCAAAGAGCCAACGGAGGCAACTAAAAACACCTAAACCGATATTGAGCGGGGGTGTCTTAAAAACCAAGTTAGCGTCACCCTGAACTTGCCTGCCCGCGGCAAAGGCAGGTTTCAGGGTCTTTATATCGCTGATAATCCAACTCATAGATTCTGAAATAAATTCAGAATGACGAGTTTTAAAGGTTTTTTAAGACACCCTCGTTTTTTTATTCGGTAACTCTCCCAATTCATTGAAATAACTCCAGGAAAGCCTCTGAAAACTATTGGGAGAAATTGAATGGAAACATAGTATAGTTTCCTCTCCTGTATAGCGCCATGCCTCTATGCAACCGGAGCTCACCCGGTAATAGAAAAATTAAGCAATGAGCTTTCTTTTCAAAGAAGGTCTTCTACGGTAGGCATAGTAGGCCATTACGTACTCAATAGCTTTTCGAATGGCCTCATTGATTGGGTAGCGGTGTGTGCCTAAGTCTGGGTCTATGGAACGGATTCTAAAATAATAGTCGCTCATCATTGGCACTTCGTTGCCCTGAATGCTCAAGGCCTGCGCATGGGCCACCTTTTCCGGCTGGGACTCCTTAATAATCTTACACGTAACGTACTTAGGCTCTCCGTTTTTTCCTTTCATGGCCGAATAGCCAAAAAGCCTGCAAATTAGCCCCCTGTGTACATACTGGCTGCAACTGCCTTTGTCCAGGCTGAGCGGCTTAGGTGCAAACAGAAGACAATACGGCTGCGCATTGGCCAACTGGGCATAGGCTTCATCAATGCGTCTGGTCAAAAATAAGTCGAAAGCCAAAGGAAGAAACTCCAGAGGGGTAGCCTCAATATCAGGCTTAAAGCAACATTTGCCGCAGCCTGCCAGGCAGTTGATTTGGGTAGTCTTCTGAAAGGACCTGATCTCGATATCGAGTGCAGCAAAAACCCGTTCTACTGCCCTCACCTTGCGAACAACCGACATAAAAAGCGCGCAAATATATTGGCTTTTTCAATAGGCCAATTGAATACGCAAGAGAATTGTTTGAGGAACCTAAAGCTTAAAGGCTTTTTCTATTTCAACCGAAAATTCAGCCGCCTGGCTTTTGGGCGTGTAAAGTCGTCTACCACCGGATAAAACAAGCCCACATAGCGCTTGCGCTTTTCCTGAAACAGGTAAATGATGCCTAACTCTACTTTGCCATGGGCTTTATCTATTGCATACTCAACCACTTGCAGCGGCTCCAGAGTTGTTAAAAAAAGCTCTTGTCCCGGAGGGGCAATGTTCACCGCGTAAACTGTGTCTTTTTGAAACAGCCACCGCTGTCCATCAAACACATGTTCATCGATCGAGAGCTCTAGTTGAGCTTTTGCAGGCAGAGTAGTTAGGCTCAAACCACTTTCTACTTTGAGAAAAGTGTATTCTGTAGGCACAGCGTCTATAGTAGAGCTAAGCACTATTTCATCTGTACTTAACCGACCATACAGGGTATCCCTCTGTCCAAACATCAGCAGACTATCCTGAATTATCCGCCATCGCCAGTTTTCGTTGCCGTCCCAGGAGTAGCTTTTAGCTGTTCGGGCATCTCCAAACTGCAGTACCATCAGGCCGGGAGTATACACCTCAGAAGAGTCGAAAGGAGTGCCTTTGTCAAAAACAAGTTCGCCTTGTTCCATAGTGGCCGAAAGTACCGGTTGGCGGGCTTTGCTGTAGGCCATCACCCACGTGCCAGAGGGCTGTTGGCGGGCTATAAGAATGGATGAGAATAAGAGTAAAGAGAGAACCAAGCCTATACGCATACACGAAAATAGAGCTTATCGTCTACCGATCAAGCCACTTTTTAAAATCCTGCACCCTTTCGCGACTCACAATGGCATCCATGTCGTCTGCCTGCCTCAACATAATGCGCAAGCGGCTGTTAGAGTAGGTAATAATGTCTTTTATGGCTCGCATTGAGACAAGGTATTTACGGCTGATCCGAAAAAACTCATCCGGATCTACCAGACCCTCCACTTCTTCCAGAGTAAAGTCAATGATGTATCGTTTGCCACCTTCCGTTACCAAATAGGTGGCTTTTTCCTGACTGAAAAAATAGGCTGTGTCTTTTACAGCAAGGGTATGAATGTGCTCCCCTACTTTCACCACAAAGCGCTCTTTATATTGCCTGGAGAGCATTTTCATAGCTTCCTGGAGCATATGCATATTGGGAACAACAGGGCTTTTGTCTTCAAAGTTTTTATGAAACTTGGCCAATGCCATTTCCAGTTCTTTGGGGTCTATAGGCTTGAGCAGATAGTCTATGCTGTTGACCTTAAACGCCCTGATGGCGTACTCATCGAAAGCTGTGGTAAATATGATGGGTGCTTTAACGCTCACCTGATTCAGTATCTCGAAACTTAAGCCATCGGCCAGCTGAATATCGAAGAACAACAGATCCGCTTCATTGACTTTAAGCCATTTTACGGCTGTTTTAACGGAGTCTAGTTGATCAAGTATTTCAACTGTCGGCTCCATCTTCTTCAACAGGGCTGACAGCCGCTTGGCGGCCATAGACTCATCTTCTACAATTAAAACCTTCATTCTGAAATGCTTAAAAGTGGAAGTTTAACCCTAAAATAACTTTCTGTTTTCTCTACCACCACGGGCTTGTCGCTCAAAAACTCGTAGCGGGCCTTAATATTGGCCAAGCCCATTCCTGAGCTTTCTTCAGTAGGAATATTCTTAATCTGCAGATTGTTCTCCACCACCAGCATGTCTTCTTCTACTCTAATGGAGATGGTGAGCGGTTCATCTTTGGCTATGGTATTGTGCTTAAGGGCATTTTCTAGTAGCATTTGCAAAGCAAGAGGCGGTAGCATCCGGTTTTCAAAACCGCTCACGCTGGCTTCAACCCTTAGCTTGTCATCGAAGCGTATATGCTGCAGAAAGAGATAAGATTCTACAAATTTCATTTCTGTTTCAAGGCTCACTACCTCCTTAGATCGTGTTTCCAGCACATAGCGATATACTTTGGACAACTGCCGGATAAAGTCGGCTGCCAAGTCTTGATCTTCATAAACCAGATTGGTAAGTGCGTTGAGTGAATTGAACAGAAAGTGTGGGTTTACCTGGTTTTTAAGTGACTCGTACCGGGTAGCCATTTGCTCTTTCTTTAGCCTTTCGGCATCGAGCGCGGTTTGTTTCCAGTTGCGTAAAAACTCCGCAGCATTGAGAAAAAAGCTAATGACAAACGTAATTCCGATAGAAATAAGGGCTATTGTGCCTACGTTGTCAACCTTAATGTTCAAGGTCCACAATGCCATAAGGTACAGAAAGTATACCGCAGCAGGAGAGTAAACCAGTACTCCCACAATGCCCCAGATAAACCGTTTGAGTGGGTTTTCGAGCCAGGAGATTTTAGAACTCAGGTAATCGGAAAGGTGGCCGTTTCCCTGCCACAAGAACACCCACATGAGCCCGGTAAAGGTCATAGAGAAAATTTCTTTTTCTATTTCCCATATACAACTGAAACACCACAGAAATGAGGTAAATGAGCCGAAGAAGAAAATAAGAAAGGTGTTTCTAAGTTCGGTCTTCCAGTTCAGGTTTTGTAGGTAGCCCATCCGATAAATCTAACTAAAAATCAATTGTTGCCAACGGCATATTTGCCGACTCTAAATTTCTTTCGATACTTATTGGCCCAGTAAGACACTAAGGGCAACCCCACCATAGCAGGAAACACCCAGGGCACCCAGCTCATAGATGACGGCAGGTCGAAGGCTCTTCCGTTCTGAACCAAAAAAGCTGTAATGCTGGCTATAAGCGCCCCACACATGGAGTTCATATGGGCAAACCACCACCACATTTTTTCTGCCTTATGCACAGTTCTGAATCCGTTAAAGTTGAGCCAACCGGTTTGCATGGTAAAGAAGCCAAAAAACAGGCACAAATAGCCCAATACTGAAGCCCACTCATACTGCCACTGGTAGTAAAGGCCCAACCCCATACTAAACAGACCAAAGGCCATGGTAAGGCATGCGGCCAGCCAATCTATAAAAAGAGGCTGAAGCGTCTTTCTCAACATCAGCACGCGAACTCCGGAAAAAGTCATATACCAACTAAATACGGCTATCACCATTAGAAAGGCGCTGAACCGCACAAAAGAAATGAGCAGTATGGCACTAATGAACACCCAGAACATAGACCAGTAAAATACCCGGCCTGACAAGCGGTGCCACCAGCCACCTTTCTTTCCCAAAAAGGCAGCCAGCAAGCCCGAAAGAAGGGTGGCACTACCGGCCACCACATGTGATATTATTAAGGCCTTTTCCATGGGTTCAAAAATCTATTTGCCACACTGGCTCACTATTTCTTCGGCCACTTCTTTCCCCCATGCAGGATCAAACGACTGTGCTGAACCAGAGCTCTCAAAGAGTTTAAGTGCCTGGCTGGCCTGGCCACAGGCCTTTTCTGTAGAAGAACCAAAAAATTGAGCCATGCCCATTTCCATTTGGGCCAAAAAGATATTGGCCCTTGGGTTTTTGGGGTCTATCTGCAAAGCTTTACCAAAATATCGCATGGCTTTTTGTGATAATGACTGTCCTCGATTGGCAGGGTCGGCCGAAAGCTCTATCATGTATTTATAGCCTTGCAGGGCCACTACTTCCGAGTTATCCGGAGAAGCCTTATCGGCCGCATCTATAAAGGCCTGGGCCTTTTGGGTATACTTGTCTTTTTCAGCCATTCCTTCAACCCTAAACGAAGCATTGATGTTGGCCAGGGCGGCATAGTAATGCGGGTGCCACTGGTCTGGCATGGCCGCAGCTATGCGCTCAAAATGAGCGGCAACTGCTTGCAGTTCTTCCAGGGTTTGAGCGGTTGCCAGTTGACCCAGACCCTTGCCCATAGCCTGCTGGTATGCTTGTTGGTTTTGAGCTTTGAGAGCCACTGTGGCTACAACAAGCCCGATAATGAGTATAATCTTTTTCATGTTGTTTTTATTATGAGTCTAAACTAATGAGGTATAAAAGGCTGGTAAAAAGAAGGCTACTGAACTGTTGATTTTTACTGACCAACTGTAGAGTAGAGTAATCTCAGGCTTACCGAAGTAGGTAAATCAGGTCTATGGACTGAACCGTATTTTGCGTGATCTTAAAAGATGCCTCACCAAAACTGGGCGGTCCCATTTCTCCTTCGGCATTGAGCGAAAAGCCATAGCCCTCTTTGGGCATTCCGTTTTGCGCATAGTCCATTTCCTCATTGCCGTTTTCATCGTGCATTACAGCAATAGCATACTCTCCTTCTTTGAGTCCCTTAAATACAACTTCTACACTAGACCCTTTTACTTCTACATATTTGGACTGAAGTCCATCGCCTTCGGGAAAATCGCCATGGCGGTCGAAGAGTCCTATGGCAATATATCCGTTGCGGTTTCTGATGCCCTCTACCTGCACCGTGAGTTCATAGCCATTGTCTTGTGTGGGGGTAGTAGGCAAAGCAAGCATAATGCTTAATAGAATGGTGAATACTGTTTTCATAATTTTTGACTTAAAGGTTATCTAACTGATTGTTTTTCTGATCTTTAGTGAGTGTAATAAATAGGCCTACAAAGAGAAACCGTCTGGCGCCCTGCCCTATTGGGCGGCCTTCGTATACGCCTTGTCCGTTAGGTTGGCTGGCATATTCATAACCAAATATGTTTTCGCGCCCCAGCAGGTTAGAGGAAGAGCAGTAGAGAATAATGTTTTGCTTAATAAGTACTGCAGCATTCACACTAATGTCTTGAAAGCTGGGTGTTTGACTATTCTGAAAGCCGGGCTTGTTAGGGTTGGTATAGGCCCTTGGCGAAGCATAGTTGAATGTGGCCCCCACCTGAGTGCGAAGGGGGTCTATCATGTGCTTAATAACCACCGATAGGTTATGAGACGAAATGAATGATGGGGTTGCCTTTTGCTGAAAGTTCTGATAGTTGCGTTCGGCATCCACATAAGAATAAGACACCCAGTAGTCTGTATTCTTTAGGGTTTCATTGTCTCTCCAAAACACATCAAACCCTTTTGCAGAACCTTCGCCCATATTGTTGTAGTTGTTTGGGTTAGTATCGCGTTCGGTGCCAAATTTCACCAGGTTGTCATAGTTCTTCAGGTAGGTTTCTATTCTGAAAATTCTGTTGTTACGAATGTGTTGATAGTTGAGAATATAGTGTGTAGCCTGTTCGGGTCTTAAAGCCGGTTGAATAGCGCTGTAGTCGTTTTGGGGAGCTTGTACAAAACGGCCATAAGCCAAAGAGAATTGACCCTCCTGATTGAGCTTATACGACATGGCCACCCGTGGGCTCAGAAAGTTCTGATGGGTAAGGCTGGTATACTCATTTCTAAGTCCAACTCTTACTACAAACCGGTTGGAAGCAAAGTAATCGGCCTCTATAAAATTGGCTAGCAGGTTTTCTTTGAAGCTTGTTTTAGAAGCACCCTCACCCACGGGTTTTACCCTTCTCAGGTATTCACGGCTAAACCAATCGGAGCCCATGTTGATGGAAAGCTTTTCGGCAGCCTCCCACTGAAGAGTTATTTTGGAATGCATACCCAGCTCCTCGCCTGCCAGCTGATGGCTGTTAAAAGCCAGAAAGTCTTTGTTGCTCGTGAGCGACACTCCACTCTTCAGTGACCACCTGCTGCTGAGTACATCGCGGTAGCTCGCGTTTAGGTATAAGTACTTGTTTTCAAGGTCTAGCGTATCTTTTCGGTCCGGGCTGTCTAAATTGGTCTGGCGAATAATGAAGTCTGACTGATCGGTATTGAAATACACTTTAAGCAGGCCTGTTTGGCTTACCTTATGCCTAAATACCAACTCCGTAACGGTGGCGTTTGGAGCTTCTTCCCAATCAAAGTTCTGTTTTACCAAATCCTGATAAGGCCTTAGGTCTGTCACCTGTACTTTGGCAGAAAGGCTGGTGTTCTCCCAACGCTTGGTGTAGGCAGCATCGGCTCCTACCGACATCAGTGATATATCGGCCTGAGATTCATCGGGTAAATCGTTGGAGTTAAGGGCCAATACGGAGGAGAGGGCTTG
The DNA here is from genome assembly GCF_014653175.1 of Roseivirga thermotolerans. Lineage (GTDB taxonomy): Bacteria > Bacteroidota > Bacteroidia > Cytophagales > Cyclobacteriaceae > Roseivirga > Roseivirga thermotolerans. The sequence continues at coordinate 905,120 of NZ_BNAG01000001.1, read as the reverse complement.
TCCGAATTCGGCCGAATAACCGCCCGTGCTAAAAGTTGTTCCTTTGAACAAAAACGGGCTAAACCTTCCTCGTGTAGGCACATTGGGCACGGTGGCTCCAAAGGCATTTCTAACCTCCAAACCATCAATAAACACCTTGGTTTCGTAGCCTTCGCCTCCTCTTACAAAGAGTCGTCCCGACTCGCCTACAGTGGCTGTTCCCGGTAAGGTATTTATAGCTCCCATAATGTCGCCAGCAGCACTGGCGGTAGTCACTATATCGAGAGGTTTTAGTACTGTTACCTTTTTAACATCGCTGGCCTCATAAGCTCCGGCCGTAATGGTTACGCCATCAAGCTTATTAATAACTTCTTCCAGCACAAGCTCTACTTGCACCGGGTTACCATTCAATTCTACATCCAGTTCAAGGGTTTTATAGCCTACAAAACTGGCCACCAGAACGTGTTTACCTTCGAGAGTGCTGCTAAAAGAAAACTGACCATCGCTTTTACTTACGGCACCATCGAAACTATTCTTAATGTAAACATTAGCTCCGGGTATTGTCTGTTGCATTTTGTCTAAAACCCTCCCTTCTATGGTAGTTTGTGCGTAGGCTGTTCCTACCAATAGAAAGAAGAGCAGTGTTGTGAATTTTTTCATAACCGTTGGGCTTTTGATAAACCAAAGGTGGTTTAAGCCTTGGGGTCAGGGAAAAATCTCTTACTGAACCGTAGTATTAGGAGGATGAGTTGTAAAAGTGGGGCTGTTGGGAAGGTAAATTAATTATACGCGTTGTCAGTAACTCATACAGAGTTTTAGCTTTTCTATATGTGTTCAATACCTCAGTACCTCTTTTAAGCGACTGTGCCCGCTTCTACTCACTGGTAGTTGCTGGCCATTTTTGAGGTAGAGTATATAGGAGTCTTTCTCGTATAGCTCCAGTTTCTCTATGTGCTTTACATTGACTATGTGGGAGCGGTGTATACGCACAAAGTCATCGGTAGGTAATCCGTTTTCCAGGGCTTTCATGCGCATTAGTTTGAGAAATTTACCCTGATCGGAATGAATGGCCACGTAATCGTCTTGTGCTTCGAAATGATGTATTTGTTTGAGCGAGAGAATTTGAATTTTGTTGCCTGTTTTCACCACCATCCGATCGAGCGTATCCTGCTCAGCCCGGCTTTCTTGCAGTTTATCGAGCTTTTGTTTTTGCTCCGACTGCTGACCTACTCTGGCAATGGCTTTTTTAACAGCTTCTTCAAAGCGCGATTCGGAATAGGGTTTAAGCAAATAATCTACTGCACTCAGCTCAAAAGCCTTTATGGCATACTGGTCAAACGCGGTACTAAAAATAACCACAGGCGGATTATCTATAAGCTCCAGCATTTCAAAGCCCGTAATCTTGGGCATTTGAACGTCCAGAAAAATAAGGTCGGGGCCATGCTGCTGAATGGCCTTAAGTCCCTCAAACCCATCGGCACACTCTGCTATCACTTCTATCTGATCAAACTTTTTGAGATAGGCCTTAATGAGCTCTCTGGCCAGGCTTTCGTCATCTATAATTATTGCCTTCATGAATCCGCTGTTGTTTGAGGAATGTCTAAACGTACCGTGAAAATACCATCTGTTTTGCTAACCTCCACCAACTGGTTCACTCCGTAAATAAGTGCCAACCGTTCTCTCACGTTCTTCAAACCTATTCCTTTTCCTTTTCTAGACACGGCTTCGGGGTCATACTCATTGCTCACCTGAATTTTGAGCAGGCTGCCCTCTCTCCAGGCCTTCAGTTGAATGGTAATTTCTCCAAGGCTCTCATATATGCCGTGCTTTATGGCATTTTCAAAGAGTGGCTGAAGGATGAGGTTAGGCAGTTTGTTGTGTTTTACCTCATCAGACAGTTCCTTTTCTACCCTTAGTCGCTCGCCAAACCGTACTCGCTCAATGTCCAGATACAGCATGATATTGTTGATTTCATCTTCAACGGTGTTCATCTGGTCATTCTCTTTACCCAGAGAGTAGCGAAGAAAGTCCGAAAGTTTTATCACCATTTCCCGGGCTCTATCGGGGGCAATAAGAGTGAGTGAGGAAATGGAATTGAGGCTATTGAATATGAAGTGGGGGTTTATCTGCGACTTGAGCATTTCCAGCTCCGAGCTTTTGAGCATAGTCTCTAGCTGTGCCTGTTGTTTAGATCGCGTGTTAAGATCGTCATAGTAAAGTATGAGATAGTAAATAAGCACCACAATGGCATAGTATAACACTCCCAGTGCCCCTCTCAACGGCACAGAAGAGGTAAGGAACTCTTCATAGAACTCATCGTGAATAAGAGAAAGTATAATAAACTTAAACACTACCACACCAACTACTATGGAAATAGCTGCTGCTGCTAAGTGACTCACCAATTGGTTTACCAGTTGAGATTTATCGAAAGTGCTATAGCGCACATTGAACCAGTAAGCCAGCCCAAGCCCCATAAAAAGAGCATTGAATACCAATGAGTCTAACAATGCGGTTTGCCAGTCGAGCCCGTAGAAATTATACAGGGCAAAACCAAAAACAAAGGCCACAAGCAACCAGGTGCCCAAATAGGGAATGAAGTTTCTGTTTTTTAAAAAGGGATGCTGCATAAAAAAACCGCCCGAAGGCGGAATTTAGTAAAATTTAGAAACCTGTTTTAATCAAAAAGCTCTTTCAAACGATTCAGCACGGTGTGCCGAACTTGCTTTAGCACCTTCCAAAAAAGCCCCTTAAACGAGCCCGCCTGTTGGCAGATTAGCTCAGAGAAGGATAAATAAAAGAGCCTCTTCAATCAAAGAGGCCCCTAAATCACTTTACGCTACCACCTCCAAAGAGAACCAGCCCCTGAACGATGAGCTCTTTTCCTTCGTTGGCTTCATTCTCGGCAATCATTTTTCGTTCATCAGAAAATCCACCAAAAATGGCCGTAACCTTAACCTTCACATTCATGTCAGCAGGTACACGAATATCGCAACCGCCAAATAATATAAATACATCCAAAACATTCGTGCCGTGGCTTAGGTCTGCGTTAATGAGATTTAAATCTGTTCCTCCAAAAATAGAGGTGAGTTTTCCGCCTTTAAATTCTTTTGAGGTAACCATTCGTTCGGCTCCTCCAAAGACGGCCAGTTCATCAACGAAGTCGAGGTCTCCGCTAATATTTTTTTTTTCGTAATCGCGGTGCTGTGCCTTTTTAAAGATGAGTGAGGCTCCTATAGCTACAAAAACGAGCGGCCACAATCTGAAAATATCTTCGATCTCAAAGTCCCACCTGTAGTAGTCGGCCATTTCGCCCAGCAGAAAGACACCTCCTACTATAATGAGCGTTACACCAAAGCCTACCTTTTCTCTTACGGTAGCCATAAAAATACCTATGACAACCAGAAAAGTGTGCCACCGGTACAGATACCAGGGCAAGTCGATATCGAATATATCCAGGTTGTCCAGCGTGAGTACTGCTCCTATAACCAGAAACAAAGTACCAATTAATACGCGTCTATCCATTTTCGTTTCCATTTGATTAGTGTTGTTGTTTTTATTTTGAGTTTGCCTTTGGGCTCTTAAGGCGACCAACCTTAATCCAAAGAGTTGTTTGTTGTTTTTGACTGTTCAAATGTACGCTGAACCTGAAGCTTGAAGATGATAGAATTCGGTAAACAGACGCCTGGCATCGGTAAACTTCGGAACGACTCGACAAAAAAATATTTACGAGACGCCCCATCGGTAAAATGCAACTCCTCAGCCACTAAAAGGCAGCCCACCTGTCTACCTCAAGTTCCTGGTAAAATCATTTCAATTCCATGCTTTCTATAGCTAATTTTGGCCTCCTCTGAAAAAAGCAAACACTATGGAATACAGAATAGAAAAAGACACCATGGGCGAGGTTCAGGTACCTGCCGATAAATACTGGGGAGCTCAAACCGAGCGCTCAAGAAATAACTTTAAAATTGGCCCGGAAGCCAGCATGCCCTTAGAGGTGGTCTATGGCTTTGCCTACTTGAAGAAAGCCGCAGCCCATGCCAACTGTGAGCTAGGCGTTCTTTCTGAAGAGAAAAGAGATCTGATTTCTAAGGTTTGTGATGAGATTCTTGAGGGCAAGCACGATGATCAGTTTCCGCTGGTAGTTTGGCAGACAGGATCTGGTACGCAATCGAACATGAACGTGAATGAAGTGGTTTCTAACCGTTCGCATGTTTTGGCCGGTAATAAACTGGGCGAAGGCAAACCGTTGGTTCACCCGAATGACGATGTGAACAAATCGCAATCGTCTAACGACACGTTCCCTACAGGCATGCACATTGCCTGCTATAAAATGATTGTAGAAACCACTATTCCCGGAGTCGAAAAACTCAGAGATACGCTAAAGGCCAAATCGGATGCCTTTATGAAAGTGGTGAAAATTGGCCGTACTCACCTAATGGATGCCACTCCTCTTACCCTTGGGCAAGAGTTTTCAGGCTATGTATCGCAGCTTAACCATGGACTTAAAGCCTTGCGCAATACGCTCGATCACCTTTCTGAACTTGCATTGGGGGGCACAGCCGTAGGCACAGGAATAAACACCCCGGAGGGTTACGCTGATCTGGTAGCCAAAAAAATAGCCCAGTTTACCGGACTTCCCTTTGTTTCGGCAGAAAATAAATTCGAGGCACTGGCCGCTCACGATGCCCTGGTAGAAACGCATGGTGCACTCAAACAACTCGCTGTATCGCTTAATAAGATTGCCAACGACATCCGAATGCTGGCTTCCGGCCCGCGGTCAGGCATTGGCGAAATCATTATTCCTTCAAACGAACCCGGTTCCTCAATTATGCCCGGCAAAGTAAATCCCACACAGTGCGAGGCCATGACCATGGTTTGCGCGCAGGTAATGGGCAACGATGTGGCTGTAACTGTTGGTGGCACCCAGGGGCACTACGAACTAAACGTGTTTAAGCCGGTAATGGCATACAACGTACTGCAATCGGCTCGTTTACTAGGCGATGCCTGTGTGTCTTTCGAAGCCAATTGTGCCATAGGTATAGAGCCCAACTACAAAAACATTCAGCAGCACCTGAATAACAGCCTAATGCTGGTAACCGCTCTGAACACAAAAATAGGCTATGAGAAGGCGGCCAAAATTGCCAAAACAGCCCATGAAAACGGAACCACACTAAAAGAAGAGGCCGTGAATCTTGGCTACCTGACAGCCGAAGAGTTTGACGAGTGGGTGAGACCGGAAGACATGATCGGCAGTTTGAAAAGCTGATAAGATTCCGCTAATTTGTCATATATTGAACTTGAAAAACCGACTCTCATGAAAGCGCAAAAGGCAATATTAACTCTTCTGTTGGGTGTAATGGTAGCGGGGCTCACTGTAGCCCAAACCTCAGACACCCGTCCACTAACCAAGAAAGAACTTAAAGAGTGGAAGAAAAAGAAGAAGAAAATGTCTCCTGAAGACTTCCGTATTCTCTATGAAGAGAACACCAGCAACAAGGCTAAAATAGCCAGCATGGAAAGCGAAATCAGCTCATTGGAGGCTCAGGTTTCTTCAAAAGACGAGAAAATCAGTGATTTGCAAAAGCAGGTTACCCGTATGCAGGCAGCTTACCAGGCGGCTCAAAACGAAATTGAAAACCTCAAAGCAAAACCACAACAACCCGCCTATAATCCAGACATTATTAATGGAGAAGACTTCTCTAAAGGCGTGGTATTCAAAGTACAGGTAGGTGCTTTCCGAAAAATAGATCTTCAGAAATATGCCGGGACCTCCAAAGAATTTGCCGAGGAGGGAGCAGACGACCTTCGAAAGTATGTGATCGGAAACTTCCGAAACTATGAAGATGCCAATGTGCTTAAAAGATATCTGAGAGAGATGGGAGTAGAAGATGCCTGGATTGTTCCTTACAGAGACGGGCAGCGAGTTCCATTGAAAGATGTAATTAAAGAACCGGCCGGTTCTAACTAATAACGAAATAGCCAATCTGAAAAGCAGTGTCATCAGATGGCACTGCTTTTTTTGTACTGATAGCCTATTATCCCTTAATTTTAACGAATGCAGAAACGGTGGATTATTCAGGAAGATTTTGATGGTGAAGCCGTGCATACCCTTCAGCAGGAGCTGGGCGTGAGCGAAACCCTGGCCAAACTAATTCAACTCAAAGGCATAAACACCTTTGAAGAAGCCAGGGATTACTTTAGACCCAGCCTGGAGCAGCTTCACGACCCATTTCTCATGAAAGACATGGATCGGGCTGTAAACCGGCTCACCGAGGCCATTGGTAATGAGGAGGGCATTCTGATATATGGTGATTATGATGTGGATGGGACTACTGCCGTAGCCACCTTTTACGGCTTTCTCTCCAGATTTTACAATAAACTGGAATACTATATTCCCGACCGCTACAAAGAAGGCTACGGGGTTTCCGAAGCAGGTATTCGCTATGCGGCCCAAAATAACTATTCGCTAATTGTAACACTGGATTGTGGCATTAAAGCCTACGAAAAAATTCAACTCGCCAAAGAATTGGGCATCGATGTAATAGTATGCGACCACCATACTCCTGGCGATGAGCTACCCCCTGCCTATGCTGTTTTAGATCCAAAAAGAAACGACTGTCCTTACCCCTACAAAGAACTATCCGGCTGCGGAGTTGGCTTTAAGCTGTTGCAAGGGTTTAGTCTGCAAAGTGGTATCGATATGAAAGAGCTTTGGGCCTACTTAGACTTGCTGGCCGTTTCTATAGCCTCAGATATAGTACCAATTACTGGCGAAAACCGAATACTGGCTCACTTTGGGCTTAAAAAGCTTAACCGATCGCCCAGACCCGGACTCAAGTCGCTAATAGACCTTTGCAAAACCAACAAAGATCTTACAATCTCCGGAATAGTATTTGGCATAGGGCCCCGCATCAATGCGGCCGGCAGAATGGATCATGCCGGATCGGCCGTAGCACTATTACTGGCTAACAACGAAGAAGAAGCCAACTTGCTGGCCGAAATGGTTAATAATAAGAACGATGCCAGAAGGGACTTTGACAGCACCATTACCGAAGAGGCTATTCAAATGATCAGTACCAACGAGGAGTTTGCCAATGCCAAAGCTACTGTACTTTTTAAAGAAGACTGGCACAAAGGGGTAATTGGAATAGTAGCTTCCCGCTGCATCGAAAAGTTTTACAGACCAACGGTGATTCTCACCGAATCCAATGAAAAGGTCACCGGTTCCGCTCGTTCGGTAGACGGCTTCGATATTTATGCGGCCATCAGCGAGTGTTCCGACTTGCTCGACCAATACGGAGGGCATATGTATGCGGCCGGTGTAACCATGTCGATCGAAAATGTAGAGGCATTTCGCAAAAAGTTCGAAGCAGTAGTAGCCAAGCACATTACCCCGGAGCAACTCATTCCTTCAATTCACATAGATTCAATTATAAAGCTGAACGAAATAGACCGGAAGTTCTTCAATATAATTTCACAAATGGCGCCATTTGGCCCTCAAAACATGCAGCCCGTGTTTGTGGTAGAGCATGTACAGGCCACAAATGTTAAACTTTTAAAAGAACAGCATTTAAAATTCACGGTAAAACAACCGGGCACCAATGTTGCTTTCGATGCCATTGGTTTTGGCCTTGGTGATTATTATGACCTGGTGAATTGCGGGCTCAAGTTTCACATGGCCTTTACTGTAGAAGAAAATGAATTCAGAGGACTAAAAAGCCTCCAACTCTTTGTCAAAGACATTAAGTTTGACGATTAACCCAACAGGAAAATGAAGCTAAGCGCTGACAACCTCATTAAGACCTACAAGAAAAGAAAAGTAGTAAACAATATCTCTGTAGAAGTAAATCAAGGAGAAATTGTTGGTTTACTTGGCCCCAACGGTGCCGGAAAAACCACCACTTTTTACATGATTGTCGGGCTTATAAAACCCAATGAGGGAGCCATTTACCTGGACAAAGAAGACATTACTCCGCTACCCATGTTTAAGAGAGCACAACTGGGTATTGGTTATCTGGCCCAGGAACCTTCTGTTTTCCGCAAGCTCACCGTAGAGCAAAACATAATGGCTGTGCTCGAAATGACAAAGCTCAGCAAAGCAGAACAAAAAGATAAAATGGAGTTTCTGCTGGAAGAGTTTAGCCTAACCCATGTTCGCAAAAACCTGGGGCGCGTTCTTTCCGGGGGAGAAAGAAGAAGAACAGAGATTGCGCGAGCCCTCTCGGTAGACCCAAAGTTTGTGCTGCTCGATGAACCCTTTGCTGGGGTAGACCCTATTGCCGTTGAGGAGATACAGAGTATTGTTGCCCAGCTAAAGAACAGAAATATTGGTATCCTCATAACAGATCATAATGTGCAGGAAACTCTTTCCATTACAGACAGAGCCTATTTAATGTTTGAGGGTAAACTACTGAAGGCCGGTACAGCCGAAGAGCTGGCAGCCGATGAACAGGTAAGAAAAGTGTATCTTGGACAACACTTTGAACTGAAAAGGAAAATCTAATGGCCATCATCAACTCCATCCTAACCTGGGTGATGAAAAAGCGAATGCATCAAATTGAGCTTTTCATCAAATACCCTCTGGAAGTGCAGGAAGAGTTGTTTAAACGACTAATAACCACCGCACGCAACACCGAATTTGGACGTACACACGGCTTTGCCGATGTACACACCCCTGAGCAATTCAGAAAGCTAATTCCTCTTTTCTCTTATGAGGAAATAAGCCCTTACATCGAACGCAACATGGCAGGAGAACAAAACCTGTTGTGGCCTTCCGATGTCAAATGGTTTGCCAAATCTTCTGGCACTACCAACGCCCGAAGCAAGTTCATTCCCGTTTCTTATGAAGCCCTGGAGGAGTGTCACTTTAAAGGAGGCAAAGACATGCTGTCCATTTATTGCAATCACTTTCCGGATACACGGCTCTTTGACGGAAAAGGCTTAACCATTGGAGGCAGCCAGCAAGTAAACCAACACGACAGCAACAGCGAGTCGTTTTATGGAGACGTATCGGCTGTAATTATGTCTAACCTGCCTTACTGGACACGCTTCGTACGAACCCCCACTCTCGACATTGCTCTGATGGACGAATGGGAGGCCAAAATTCAGAAGATGGCCGAAGTAACCATGGATGAAAATGTGACCAGCATTTCTGGTGTTCCTACCTGGACCATAGTGCTGTTGCAAAAGATTCTTGAACTAAAAGGTGCCAAAGACATAACTGAGGTTTGGCCAAACCTGGAAGTTTTCTTTCATGGAGCGGTAGCTTTTGGCCCTTACCGAAGCATTTTCCAGCACCTTATCCCCTCAGAAAAAATGAGGTATATGGAAACCTACAACGCCTCAGAGGGCTTTTTCGGAATACAGTATGAGCCGGGCTCAGACGATATGCTGCTTATGCTGGATTATGGTATTTACTACGAGTTTATTCCTTATGCAGAGATTCATAAGGAGGAACCAAAAGTGATTGGCCTGGGCGATGTAAAGGTAGGAGAACACTATGCCTTGCTCATATCGACCAACGCGGGGCTCTGGCGATATAAGATTGGAGATACCGTTGTGTTTACCTCCACCAGCCCTTATAAGATTAAAATATCGGGTAGAACCAAACACTTTATTAATGCCTTTGGAGAAGAAGTGGTGGTTGAAAATGCCGAAAAGGCCATAGAAGTAGCTTGTGAGCAAACAGGAGCACAAATAAACAACTTTACGGCAGCGCCAAAGTACTTTGGCGAAAATGAAAATGCGGCCCATGAATGGATTGTTGAATTCGAAAAATCACCTTCCGATTTAGAAACTTTTACCCGCGTGCTCGATGCCACCCTAAGGCGTATAAACTCCGACTACGATGCCAAACGACATAAAAGTATTGCTCTTAGCCTACCCATTGTACACCAGGCCCAACCAGGCACCTTTTATGAATGGATGAAAAGAAGGGGTAAGCTGGGGGGTCAGCACAAAGTACCAAGGCTATCGAACACCCGGGAATACCTGGACGATATTCTGGAGCTCATCAATTCTTCTGAGTTCAGCCAATAGCAAAGGGCACCTCAAAAACTTGTTTCGGAATACGTTTTTGAAATGCCCCCTTATGCAATGAGTTGTAGTACTACTCGCCCCACTTAATGGTGCAGCCAATAGCTTTGGTGGTTGTAATAGGCACATCTCCACCACCAATCAGGTTATCCAGAGCTTCCTCTACATAACGTTTGCTGGCCGCCTCGGCATTACGGCTATTGTTATCAATGGCTCCTATGTATTCTATCTTAAAGTCGCCACCGGTGGTTTTGTTAAGCACATATACATGAGGGGTATTTGTAGCTCCATAAGTTTTGGTTACCTCCTGGGTTTCGTCCATCACATAGGGAAAAGGAAACCCCTTTTCTTTGGCTCTCACTTGCATGTTCTCAAAAGAGTCGCCCGGAGATTTTTGTGGGTCATTGGGTTGAATAGCCAAAACCGGATATCCCTGCTCAGCATATTTTTTGTGTAAAGCAATAATGCGGTCTTCATACATCACTGAATACGGGCAGGTATTACAGGTAAATACAAGAATATAGCCTTTGGCATTCTTGTTGGTTTTGAGAGAAATCATCTTCCCGTCTACATTCTTCAGGTTAAAGTCGACAGCCTTGTCGCCAACCTGTAGCCCTTCCATACGTTCGCCTGTGGTAGCAAACACCAGCGTAAGGGCCAAAACAACTGTTTTTAGAAACTGCATGTTGATATGGTTTAATTTGTTAATTCTGAGATTATTGACTCAAGTTCTTCTTTAGTAAGTTCTTTTTCAACAAACCGTCTTTTATTGGTACGGTGATTAATCAATAAAGTAGCAGGAATGGCTCCACTCCACGATGGGTCTACCCGGTCTATCCAAGCATTGTAGTCAATTTCGTCAAGCAGGAGCACATCGGCACTAAGCCCTCTTGAGTCAACAAATGGCACCACTTTCTTTTCGAATTCATCGGCAAAATCTAATGATACCAGTGTGACATGTACCGATTCATTTTCTGAGTGTAGTTCTTCAAAGTAAGGTAATTCCTTAATACAGGGCTTGCACCAAGTTGCCCAAAAGTTAATCACCTCCAGTTGCTCCGAATCTCTATTAATCAGTTCATCAAGAGCATCGAACTTTACCACCTCAAGCCGCTGCTCGCCCTGAGGAGAACAGGCCAATGCAGACCAAAGCAATAGAGCCCAGGCCAGGGTTAGGGGATATGCACTACTTCTCGATTTCATAGACAGAAAGGTCATAAGCCCATTCGATCTCAACAACAAGTTTTACACGAGCGAAAGGGCTCCAGGGTTGGAAACTTAGAAAATATGGATGTACATACGCGCAAACTCAAATTTTTGGAATTGTACTTTTTTAATAGTCACCTCCATGAAAGACAGACCGGGAAAAACGCCACTCAAAAATTTTCTCCAATGCTTTACCATTGTAACATTTTAAGTTAATGTTGTCTTAACATAGACAACTTTTCGTTCTGCTCCCTCCATTCTCAATAGAGCCGTGTTTATAGAAATGAACATGAAAATTCCTGTTGAATGAATGGGCTGATTTGTTAAACAAAAAAACATTGTTCAGGGAGGCTTTGAGCGAATGGGTTTTAGACAAAAAAAAGAATCAAAAAAAATAGCCTATTTTTTTCCACATTTTGACTCAGTTATCCACAGTTTTCCACAGGCCCCATATAAGCGGCTGTTTTTCAGAAACTTACATAGCTTCCGTTCATTCTAATTCTTGTTGATAACTTTCATGAATTTTTTGAATTATGCAGCGAAGAGCCCTTAAAAACACTCTGTAAACGAACAGGTTAGTACGCATCACTGAACCTACTCCTTGTGTTGTCTGCGCAGCTTGGTACGATACGCATTAAAGATTCTGGACTTGGAGACTATTCCCACATACTGGCCGTGGTCTATCACAGGAAGGTTCCAGGCTCCTGTCTTCTCAAACTTTGCCATTACCTCTTCCATTTTCTCATCGGACTGTACGGTTTCGGGCGGCCTGTGCATAAGGGACTGTGCAATTACACTTTTTTGAGATTGCGGATCGAACATAATTTCGCGCACATCATCGAGCGTAATAATGCCCTTGAGCTCATTCTTTTCGTTGACCACAGGAAAAATATTTCTTCTGGACTTCTTAATTAAACCAACCAGTTCTTCCAGAGTTTGCTCCGGATGAATAGTGAGCAAATCCTTCTCGATCATTTTTTCAATGCTAATCAGGCTTAACACCTGCTTGTCTTTATCATACGGTATAAAGTCGCCCGACTTGACCAGCTTGGAGGTATAGAATGAGTATTTTTCGAAATAGCTATTGGTACTATAGGCCACGGCCGAAACCAACATTAATGGCAAAAATAAGGTATAGCCACTGGTAATTTCGGCTATAAGAAATATAGCTGTAAGAGGAGCATGCAGTACCCCGCTCATTACTCCACACATGCCTACCAGTGTAAAATTTGAAATGGATATACTGTGCCCGGTATTGAGCAAGTTGTTTACCTGAGAAAAGATAAAACCTGTAATACCGCCAATAAATAAAGAAGGCGCAAAGATTCCACCATTTCCTCCCGCACCAATGGTTAACCCGGTGGCCACAGGTTTAAGCAACAGAATGGCCAAGCCAAATATGACAATGAACCAGGGATCAGAAAATTGAGAAAAAAGAGCGCTCGAAGCCACAATCTCCTGAGCACGCCCCTGCAATATGAGCTTTATAGAATCATAGCCTTCGCCATAAAGAGGTGCCAGCACAAAAATAATAACCGTGAGTGCCAGACCTCCGAGCAATGCCCTCGGAAACACCTGCTTAACCCTCGAAATTGCCTTTTCGGTCCACAATGTGGTACGGGTAAAGTACACAGACACCAAACCGCAAATAGCCCCTAACAATAGAAAGAAAACAAAGTCTGAAGCCAGAAAAGGGTCTGTAAGTTCAAATGAAAAAAGCACATCATCGCCTAAAAGCAACATGGAAACCATAGAGCCAAGTACCGAAGCAATAAGCAGGGGAATAAAGGTACCGATGGTGATGTCTGTAAGAATAACCTCTATGCTGAATATCACCCCGGCCACAGGAGAGTTAAATATGCCGGAAATGGCAGCTGCAGCTCCACAGCCAATCATTAGCGTACGCTGTTTGTAGTTGAGGTGCATCAGGCGGGCAATGTTAGAGCCAATGGCCGAGCCCGTAACCACAATAGGCGCCTCCAAACCCACCGAACCACCACAGCCCACTGTAATACCCGAAGTAATCATTCGGCTAAACATCTTGTTCCGGTGAATAATGCTCGATTTTTTGGAGATGTAGAATAGAATAGTGGTAATACCATGACCCAACTGCTCTTTGAGTAAATACTTGGCCAGAAGGGCGGTAATAACAATACCCAATACAGGAAAGAACAAGTAGGAATAATCTATATTGGTATGCTTTATCAGCTCTTGAATAAAGTGAACTGCGCTTTTTAACGAAACGGCCGCCACGCCACCAACTATACCCACCAATCCGCCAACAATGATCACAAAGTTTCTTGTGCTCAAGTGGCGAATACGCCAAATCAAAAATTTAGCTAGTAGTTGCTTAAAGCTCATTTCAACTGTTTGGCTTTTTCCCAATACTCATCCATTTCGGCCAAAGTCATCTCACCGATATCTTTACCATCTTTTTTAGACTCCTCCTCCAAAAACCGGAATCGCTTGATGAATTTAATATTGGTTCTTTCCAGGGCCTCCTCGGGGTCTATGTCTATAAACCTGGCGTAATTAACCAGAGAAAAAAGCAAGTCGCCAAACTCCAATGTTGCCCGCTCCTTATCAATCTCGCCCTCCTCAGCATTGAATTCTTCTTTGAACTCCTGCATTTCTTCCTCTACCTTTTCCCAAACCTGCTCCTTTTTTTCCCAATCGAACCCTACGCCTCGTGCCTTATCCTGAATTCTCACGGCCTTAACCAATGCTGGCAACGATTGAGGAACCCCGCCCAGTACCGATTGATTACCCTTTTCTTTAAGTTTTATTTTCTCCCAGTTCGCTTTTACTGCCTCCTCATCATTGGCCTCCACATCACCATAAATATGCGGATGTCTGTTCACCAGCTTATCGCAAATCGCATTCAATGCGTCTGCCACATCGAAAGCCCCTTGTTCATCGGCAATTCGAGAGTAAAAAACCATGTGTAACATCAGATCACCTATTTCTTTCTTTACCTCATCCAGATTCTGGTTCAGGATTGCATCAGAGAGCTCATAGGTTTCTTCTATAGTAAGGTGCCTGATGGATTCGAGGGTCTGTTTTTTATCCCACGGACAATTAAGCCTAAGTTCGTCCATTATAGTAAGCAGCCGGTCAAAAGCCGCCAGCTTTTCTTTTCTGCGTAAATCTTTAGGAGGTTCAATCATTGGTCCGGAAAATGGAGTCGAAACTTATGTCGCAAAGGTAGTGTTATGCAGCCAGTAATGTTAAATTTGCATCAAATTAGTCGATAATGACAACATTAATTCTCACGCTGGTATTAGTCGCACTGTTTTTTGTTGGAATGTCCGTTAGATTGCTTCTGCTCAAAAACGGAGAGTTTAAAGGCACCTGTGCATCGCAAAGTCCCTTCCTGAACAAAGAAGGAGTAAAATGCGGCTTTTGTGGTAAAGATGTAAAAGCCGGAGAAGCCTGTGGCAATCCTGACAATGAAGTAGACAAAGTACTGGCCAAATTCAAATAAATACCCCACTGTACATCTCTTGGCAAAAGGCCCTATTGTTAGGTGCTTTTTACTAATTTTGACGCTGCTTAAAACGATAGGACTTTGACACTCATAAAATCTATTTCTGGAATACGAGGAACCATCGGAGGTAAAGTAGGTGAGGGCCTCACTCCGGTTGACGCTGTAAAATTTGCTGCCGCTTTTGGATCTTGGGTTGTAGAAAAAACCGGAAAAAGAAAAATCGTTATTGGTAGAGATGCACGCCCTTCCGGCCAAATGATTTCCGATCTGGTATCGGCTACACTCGTTGGCCTGGGTATTGATGTGGTAGACCTCGGACTGTCTACTACTCCGACCGTTGAAATAGCTGTGCCTATTGAAGAAGCAGGCGGTGGAATTATACTCACGGCCAGCCACAACCCGGTGCAATGGAATGCCCTCAAACTACTCAACGACAAGGGAGAGTTTATCAGTGGCGAAGACGGAAAAGAAGTACTGGAGCTTGCAGAAAAGGATAATTTCCGATTTGCCGAAGTAAAAAAGCTGGGTAAGGTAACCACCAACGACAGCTACATACAAAAACACATAGAGATGGTTTTAGCTCTACCCCTGGTAGACGTGGAAGCCATACGAAAGGCCAACTTTAAAATAGTGGTAGATGCCGTAAACTCTACAGGAGGTATTTCTGTATTGCCTCTGCTTAAAGCACTTGGGGTAGAACATGTTGAAGCACTTTACTGCGAACCCAATGGGCATTTTCCACACAACCCGGAGCCCTTACCTGAGCACCTGGGTCAAATAAGCTCAGTGCTGGAAAGCGGTAAGTACGATTTGGGCATAGTGGTAGATCCTGATGTAGATCGTCTGGCCTTTGTCGATGAAACAGGTACCGTATTCGGAGAAGAATACACCCTGGTTGCCGTGGCCGATTATGTATTGAGCCAAACTAAAGGAAATACCGTGTCTAACTTATCTTCGACACGAGCACTACGCGATGTTACCGAAAAACACGGAGGTCAATATGAGCCATCGGCCGTGGGAGAGGTAAATGTGGTGCAAAAAATGAAAGAAATTAATGCTGTAATTGGAGGTGAAGGCAACGGAGGCATTATCTATCCGGAACTACACTACGGGCGCGATGCCCTAGTGGGTATAGCCCTATTTCTTACCCACCTGGCCAAGTTTGGAAAACGAATTTCCATATTGAGAGCCAAATACCCCAATTACCACATTTCTAAAAATAAAATCGACCTCTCTCCTGAAATCGATGTAGACAAAGTGTTGGTGAGAATTCGTGAGCAGTATAAAAAGCAACCCATCAACACCATTGATGGAGTAAAAATAGAGTTCGATAAAGAATGGGTTCATTTGAGAAAGTCGAACACTGAGCCCATTATAAGGATATATGCAGAATCAGAATCGGCTGCAACTGCAGAGCATCTGGCACAAAAAATTATGTCAGACATACGCGAAATTGTAGCCAACTAATTTTTTGAGCCATGAAAGTATACTTCGACAATGCCGCTACAACCCCATTAGACCCGGACGTTTTTGAAGAAATGAAGCCCCTCATGCTCGACATGTACGGCAACCCTTCTTCTACCCACGCTCATGGGCGAGAGGTTCGAACAAAAATAGAATACGCCCGCAGAAAAGTGGCCGAATTACTCAATACGGTTCCGGCCGAGATCTTCTTTACCTCAGGAGGCACCGAAGCAGACAACACAGCTATTCGTTGTACGGTCGAAGCATACGATATTAAACATATCATTACCACATCGATAGAACACCATGCCGTTGGCCATACGGTAGAGCGATTAGTAGCGCAGGGAAAAGTAAAAGCCAGCTATGTGGAGCTCGATGGTCAAGGCCATGTAAACATGGATCATCTTGAGCAGTTGTTAAAAAGCAATCCCAATTCTTTAGTTAGCATAATGCACGCCAACAACGAAATTGGCACCATCAATGATATTGAGCAGATTGGAGACCTGGCCAAAGAATATGGAGCCACCTTTCATTCAGACACCGTGCAAACCATGGGGCATTATGTGCACGACCTAAAAAAACTGAATTGCCAGTTTATAGTAGGAGCTGCACACAAATTCCATGGCCCAAAAGGCGTTGGTTTCTTGCGCGTGTGCAAGAGCAGAACTATCGGTAGGTTTATTGAAGGTGGCGGACAGGAAAGAAACCACAGAGGCGGTACGGAAAACGTATATGGTATTGTGGGCCTGGCCAAAGCACTGGAAATTGCTTATGCTGAGATGGAATCCCATCAAAAACATGTTCAATCGTTGAAAACCCGAATGATTGAGAAACTACGCGAAAACATACCGGGGGTAGAATTCAATGGAGACATTAGCCCGGAAGGTAGCTTGTATACCGTTCTCAATGTGAGCTTTCCTCCGCATGAAAACAACGGTATGCTACTCTTTAGTCTCGATATCAACGGTATTTCGGCTTCTGGTGGAAGCGCCTGTTCCAGCGGAGCCAACAAGGGCTCACATGTACTCAATGGCATTAAGGCCGACCCAAACAGGCAAGGCATACGCTTTTCATTTAGCAAGTACAACACAATAGAAGAGGTAGACTATACCGTTAATAAGCTGGTAGAAATTCTTGTTCCGGAAGCCGTGTCATGAAAACCAAACTAGCCGTTGTTCTAGCCCTGCTGGGCTGTTTCATTTGCGCCTGCTCTAACAGCGAAATTGACATTGTTGAGCTGCAGGGAACTATCGTAGATGTGAGAGACATACCGGCTATGGCCGAATGCGAGTGGGTTTTGGATGTAAACGGACGCCTTTATAAGCCCACATACCTTCCCAGCAATTATCGCGAAGACGGACTGGAAGTAATCGTGAAAGCAGAACTTTATAATCGGCAAGCCTCCTGTGCCTTTCTTAATAACAGTATAGAAACACTGCGAATAGAGCAGCTCTATCGGATAGACTAAGCCTTTTTTACCAGATCTTCAAGGCACTCCACCCAAAGAGGCGAATCGTTTAAGCTCGGCACAAGATCCCATACCTGGCCTCCGGCCTCCAAAAACTCTTCTTTAAACTCCTCTCCAACCTCCAGGGTTGTTTCCAGACAATCGGCAATAAATGCCGGAGAAAAAGCCAGCACCCTCTTTTTACCCATAGAGGGCAACGTTTTCAAAAACTCATCAGTGTAAGGCTGAATCCACGGGTCTTTGCCCAACCTAGACTGGAAGGTGGTTGTATACTCATCTTCCTTGAGCCCAAGCGCTTTGGCCAGTAGGCGAGAGGTATAAAAACACTGTGCTCTATAGCAATACCTATTCCGGTCGTGGAAGGCATTGCAGCAAGTGCCTAACTGGCACTGGTTGCCGACAGAACCCTTTTTGATATGGCGTTCCGGCACCCCATGATAACTAAACACCACATGGTCGTAGTCATTCCTAGCCATCATAGATCTTCCATTGGCTGCAAAAGCCTCAATGAACTTAGGGTGATCCATGAATTGATTAATATGCGCAATAGACGGAATAATTTGCCATTGGTTTACAATGGAATTCACCTTTTGAGAAACAGATCCCGTAGTGGCCGAAGCATATTGAGGAAACAGGGGCACCACAACAATGCGGCTCACATTTGCAGCCCTCAGTTCCTCTAAAGCACTCTCAATGCCGGGGCTCTGATAACGCATGCCCAGAGCCACCTTATAGCCAGCCCCCAGTTTTTCCTGAAGCATATCACGCACGTCCAGGCCATAAAACTTAAGCGGGCTGCCCCTGTCTTCCCAAAGCTTGGCATACTCCTTTGCACTTTTGGGAGCCCTAAAAGGGGCAATGATACCGTTCACAAGCATGGCTCGCAGCAGGTACGGAATATCAATAACGCGACCATCCATTAGAAACTCGCGCAAATACTTTCTCACATGGGGGGTAGAAGGGCTGTCTGGTGTACCCAGGTTTACTAACAAGACTCCCGTAATGTTCTTTGCCATAGCATTTATCTCTTTTGGAGAAACAGGCCGTAAAGATATTTGTTTTAATGCTGGGTAGAAAAGAAAGAAGCTGCCAGTTCAGACAGCTCCAGATATATCACACTCTATATAATTAGGCTTAATCAGTAATCTCCTCCTATAACTGAGTTTTGACCTTCCCAGAGTGCTTCTAATAAGGTAGTTGCATTGAAAACAATGAAGATGGACAATACCCTTACTCCCACATGGTTCGGATTAGAGCAAGAAACTTTTCCTTATGCTATTCTATTAAATTGAAGAAGCAAATCAATCGCAAACATGAAAACCATCAAACTCAAATTTCCCAACAAAGAAGGAGAACAATTGGCCGCCAGGCTGGAAATGCCGGTAGATAAGCGCGTATATGCCTATGCCCTGTTTGCGCATTGCTTTACCTGCTCAAAGAACCTGATGGCTGTAACCCACATCAGCCGTGCTTTAACCGCCAGAGGAATTGCCGTTTTGCGATTTGATTTTACAGGCTTAGGCGAGAGTGAAGGAGACTTTGAAGACACTAACTTTTCCAGCAATGTCAGCGATCTGATAGCTGCAGCCAATTATCTGGAAGAACACTACCAGCAAGCACAAATCATTATTGGTCACTCCCTGGGTGGAGCGGCTGTGCTCATGGCTGCCGCACAGCTCAAATATATAAAAGCGATAGCCACCATTGGTGCCCCAGCCGACCCAACGCACGTCACCCACCTGTTTCAAAACTCCATTGAGCAGATTGAATCGACCGGCAAAGCAGAGGTTTCATTAGGCGGAAGGCCCTTTACCATAAAAAAACAGTTTGTAAATGATTTGGCCGAATACGAAAAATCGGAAGTGATTAAAGAACTCAGAAGGCCTCTGCTCATTATGCACTCTCCTCAAGATGATGTGGTTGATATTAAAAATGCCGAAAAAATTTATGTTTCTGCCATGCACCCTAAAAGCTACGTTTCGCTCGATGGGGCCGATCATTTGCTCACCAACAAGGGAGATGCGGCCTACGTGGGGCAAGTAATAGCCGCATGGGCATCGCGCTATGTAGATTTTGAAAAGCAAACAGACCTAAAGACCAATGAACAGGTAGTGGTAAGAAACGAAGCCGACCGGGGGCTGCAAACAGAAATAATGGCCAGCGGACACTTCCTGTTGACCGATGAGCCCGAAGAAGTAGGAGGAACAAACCTCGGGGCTACACCCTATGACCTACTCGTTGCCGCACTCGGGGCCTGCACCGCCATGACCATCAGGCTCTATGCCAACCACAAAAAATGGCCTCTGGAAGAGGTAAAAGTACATCTCACTCGTGAAAAACGCCATGCAAATGATGCTCGTGATTTGAGTGAAAAAAGTAAAATAGAGTTTATTGACCGCTATCTGGAGCTCTCCGGCAACCTGACCGATGAGCAGCGCAAACGCATAACAGAAATAGCCGACAAATGCCCCGTTCATAAAACTTTGACCAATGGTTTGCAGGTAAATACTACCTTAAAGGACTAACCAAATCAGAGTTATGAAAAGATTTATTGGCTTTCTCAGCTTATTACTCTTTTTAACGCAGTCTTCGCTAGTAGCCCAAAACCTCTACATTACTGGAGGTTACTACTTTCACACGCCTTCAGGGCAAATGAAGGCCAACAAAGGCATGGTCATAAGAAGTGGAAAATTAGTTGCCATTGGAGAACCACTTGAGAACACCCGTGAGTACGAGACTCTTGAGCTAAGTGATAACCAATACATTTTGCCGGGCATATTTGACCTACACGCCCACTACCGGGTAACTTTCGATGGCGTGCGGAGAGATGAAGTAGTGGCCAACCCCGTTATCTTTCTGGCCAATGGAGTCACCTCTACCTTTCCGGGAGGAGAAATTCAGCCGGAAGTAATGTTAGAAGCCCGAAGAGCTATTGACAGGGGAGAAAAAATAGGCCCTCGAATTCATAGCTCAGGCCCCTACTTCGGAACGGCCTTTCCCGCTTGGGACAGACGCACTACGGTAGAAGACGTCTATGCCACCGTAGACCATTGGGCTGAACAGGGAGTTGCAGGCTTTAAGGCCAAGGGCATAAGCCCGGTACTATTACAGGCGCTTATAGAACGAGCCCACTTGCACGGCCTTACCGTTACAGGACACCTGGGTTCCGGCTATCGAAACACCGTTAACCCAAAAGAAGCCATACGCATGGGCATTGACAGGATAGAGCATTTTTTAGGAGGCGATGCCATACCTGATTCCGTATCGGCCTATGCCACCCTTCAGAATCTGGATTTAAACAACCCGCAAACGGCCTCACAAATCGATGCACAGATTGACTGGTTCATTGCCAACAACGTATATTTCGATGCCACGCTGACGGCCTATGGATACTATGGGCACCGCAAAGCTTTCTATGATTATTGGCACAACGAAAGACAGTATCTCACTCCCTATGCTTTTGAAATTACCAAAGACACCCGGCAAGAGCTGGCCATGTTCCAAAAGATATTTGATGTAAAGAAAAAGACTGTGAAACGGTATTACGATAAAGGCGGCAAAATAACCCTCGGAACTGACCACCCCTCTGTGGGGGAGTTTATTCCCGGATTTAGCGCCCATCGTGAAATGGAAGCCTTAAACGCCATTGGCATTCCCAATGCCGATGTACTGCGTATTGCCACAATCAATGGAGCAGAAGCCCTACGGATGAGCGATAAGCTGGGTAGTATAACCGTGGGTAAACTAGCCGATTTATTTGTGGTAACGGGCAACCCCTTAAATGACATAACCCACACACGAAACGTTCAGTGGGTGGTTAAAGGAGGTATTAAATACAACAGTAAGGAACTACTGAATAGTGTAAAAGGTACCATGGGACCCAAAAATGAAAACGATTGGAAATAGCAAAGAGGCTGTCTCAAAAGCTTAGTATCATTCCCCCACACAAATGGGAGATCTCTTAAAATGAGGTATAAATCCAGGTTAAGTCTCCCGATCAAACAGAGGATGACGAATTAGTTGGCTTTTGAGGCAGCCTCTCTTTTCTAACAACTACTGAAATTTCTGAGGTTTTTTAGGCCCGCGCTGACCTTTTCAGAAACACCCTTCTCACAAGCAGCCGCTAGCGGCCACCATCCTTTCGCACGCTCTTTCTCAATTCCATTCTTCGTTTGAGCATGTGCCTCTTAAACCTCATAGGCTGTCGTGGGCCATCGAAATGGCGTCCCCTGTCCTCTCTCTGCATGCGCTGTATTGCTTCGCCTCGTCTGCCTTTCAACTCTTCCAGTTTTGCCAACTGTTCCGGTGTAAGCAAAGCCTTCATTCGTTCACGTTGCTCCTGTCTTTCCACAAAAGCATCGCGCCTCAATTCTTCACGCATTGTTCTGAATTGTTCCATACGCTGCTTGCGAGCCTCTTGGGCAGCTTTCAATTCCTTATCCAGTTCAGCCTTTTGCTCCGCATTGAGCCCTAGCCTTACCGCCAATTGCTCCGTTTTCAAGAGCGTTTTTTCACTGGTTTGAGCAAACATTTGCTGGCTTACCACGACCATAATGGCAAACACCATAAATTGAATAGATTTTGTCATAATGTTGTTGTTTGCCTTTTGGATGGGCAAAACTGCAGAAGGTTTAATTACTGTACCCTAAAGGGCACCGTAACCTTGGTGTCGTCCCAAGCCATGGTGAGGCGAGGCTGACCATTTTCTTCTGTAAAGTCTATGGTAAAAACCTCTACGGGTTGGGGAAGCCGCTCTACCTGCCCAGGTACACGTAGTACGTCAAACTCGGGGAAATACTCGGTTCCCCAATCAGGAATTTTGCTATTGAATATCACTTCCCATTCGTTGGGTTTCGGAATGGTTACCAGTGAATACTTGCCTGCCGGCAGTTGGGCACCATTATCAAACTCAATGTCTCGGCTCAGCTCTATATGAGTTGGTTCATTGGCCCCTGTGCGCCACCAACGACCATAAGGTACTAAATCGCCAAAAATGGTTCTGCCTTTTCTCGAAGGACGATTGTAAAACACCTTCACAGAAATATCGGAGGTTATATACTCTGCGCTAGCCTCGGGGCTAAACTGTTTGGTGTAGTAAAGCATGTATTGGTTTATGCCCACATAGGCCAAAACCACAAACAGCACGGCACCCACAATGTATACAATCCGTCTCTTCATGTCCTGTAAATATATCCAATTCGAAAAAGTCGCCACCAGAAACGGGCCAAATAATGGTCAAATATGGGTTTATTCATGTTTTTCATTTTTGAATTCCCATTGGTTTTGTTGAAAGTGATTTCCATATCTTTGCGGCATGGCACAGAATGACGATAATCTGCTCAAGAAAATAACAAGTCACGCAAAGGAATATGGCTTTATATTCCCCTCCAGCGAGATATACGATGGTTTGGCTGCGGCCTATGACTATGGCCAGAATGGTGTTGAGCTAAAGAACAACATAAAGGAGTATTGGTGGAAAGCCATGGTGCAAATGAATGAAAACATTGTCGGTATTGATGCCGCCATTTTCATGCACCCAACTACCTGGAAAGCGTCTGGCCACGTAGATGCCTTCAACGATCCATTGATTGACAACAAAGATTCCAAGAAGCGGTATCGTGCCGATGTGCTGATTGAAGAGGTAGTGGCTAAGTACGAGGCTAAAATTGCCAAGGAGGTTGAAAAAGCTAAAAAGCGATTTGGCGATGCCTTTGATGAAGCACAGTTCCTGGCCACCAACCCAAATGTACTGAGAAGCCAGACCAAGATTGATGAGATTGAGCAGCGTCTAGGTGCCAGTATGGAAAAAGGCGATCTGGCCGATATAAAAGCTTTAATCGAAGAGCTTGAAATTGCCTGCCCTGTTTCCGGTTCTAAGAACTGGACGGATGTGCGTCAGTTCAACCTGATGTTCTCTACCGAACTGGGTTCTGTAGCAGAAGGTGCCAATAAAATTTACCTGAGACCGGAAACGGCCCAGGGTATCTTTGTAAACTACTTAAATGTGCAAAAAACCGGCAGAATGAAGATCCCTTTCGGTATTGCACAAATTGGTAAAGCCTTTAGAAATGAAATTATAGCCCGTCAGTTCATTTTCAGAATGAGAGAATTTGAACAGATGGAAATGCAATTCTTTGTGAAGCCGGGTGAGGAAATGACCTGGTACGAAAACTGGAAAGCCAAGCGAATTGCATGGCACAAAGCATTGGGTCTGGGTGAAGAAAACTACCGATTCCACGACCATATTAACCTGGCGCACTACGCCAATGCGGCCACCGATGTGCAGTTCAACTTCCCAATGGGCTTTAAAGAGCTGGAAGGAATTCACTCAAGAACCGATTTCGACTTAAAAGCACACGAAGAGCACTCTGGTAAGAAGCTACAATTCTTCGATCCGGAAGAGAATAAATCTTATGTGCCTTATGTAATCGAGACATCGATTGGTTTGGATCGTATGTTCCTGGCCATTATGTCTGCGTCTTATACTGAAGAGACTTTGGAAGATGGTAGTGAAAGAACTGTATTGAAAATACCTGCGGCTTTGGCTCCTTATAAAGTGGCAGTACTTCCTTTGGTGAAGAAAGATGGGCTTCCTGAAAAAGCCAGAGAAATCCTATCAGACCTGCGGTTCGACTTTAACTGTCAGTACGATGAGAAAGATGCTATCGGCAAGCGCTACAGAAGGCAAGATGCCATCGGTACTCCTTTCTGCGTAACCGTTGATTACGATACGCTGGAAGATAACACGGTAACTATCCGAGATAGAGATGACCTGTCTCAAATCAGGGTTTCTATCGATGAGCTGAAAAGCAAGTTGAAAGAAAGCTGTGCGTTGGAGGAATTGTTGAGGAAACTGTAACATTTATGTCATTCCCGCGCAGGCGGGAATCTCCTCTTCAATTATTCATTTTCAATGAGTATTTAGATTTGAACGCTTGGATTTCCTCATAAGAAAGATTTTCTCCTAAGTATGTTCTACCATCCATGTACTCCTTGATTGGAACTCCATTCTCATAAATCTTTTCTAATACCTTAAGAAGTTGTTGCTGTGAGGCTGGCCCCCATTGCATGAAATGATATTCGTGAAGATTGTCCTTCTCTCGAAAGGAAAGGTAATTTTCTGTTCCACATCTCAAATAATAGAAGCTCCATGCACTGTATTATTTCTTTTTGTAAAAGAATTCGAAATGTATAGTCAACTCATAGAGTTGATCTAATTTGAATTTTTGATTTTTAAGAGCTATAAAACCTGGAGTTATGGTTAATGATCCAATTATTCTTCCTGCGATTGGCTTTTGCTTATAATCAGCCCACCTAGCGAAAGAAATAAAACCTGCTCCAACCAACCCCACTCAAAGGAATTTGGGATACCCCATTTCGAACAGTAAATAGTTAAGGGCACAAATAAGTGCTCCTATTAAATCCAATAGGTGCTTAGTGAGGGGCTTTTATGTGATGGTGGTAATATATGTCCGCTTCAAAAATTGGAGAATTGGTCTTTTCCATATCTAGTCTTAGAGCAACCCTTTAAATGTGTTATTTATTAATTTCAAGGCTTAAATAATACCTCGTAGCCTTTCTTTCTCCAGTCCTTTTTAAAGCCCCCATTTCTACCAGAGACTGTAAATCCCGGGTAGCTGTAGAAGCAGTGGTTTGAGCTATTCTTATATAGTTGGCGGCACTTAGGCCTCCTTTAAAGCCTTCCAGCCCTTCTCTAAAAACACGGTCTATCACTTTGGCCTGGCGCTCATTCAAATGCTTGTCGAACTTTTGGTAGAACTTGGTTTTCTCTATCAGAAAGTCAATCAACTTTTGCGTGTATTCCTGGGCCTGAAGCACAGTTTGGGCATAGTATTCCAGCCATGGGTTAATGTCCAGGTCGAAACTGTTTTTGTTCAAGGCCTCGTAATAGTCCTTCTTATTTTGCTGAATCACTTTTGAGAAGGCCAGCAAAGCCGGTTTTCCCATTTGCTGAGAAATGGCCTTGATAGAAAGTGCCCTGCCAATCCTTCCATTACCATCCTCAAAAGGGTGTATATTTTCAAAGTAAAGGTGGGTTATGCCTGAAAAGACTAAGGGATATAGACTGGCCTCCTCAGATGTAGACATACGATTGAACCAACCAACAAACTCTTCCATTTCTTTCGGTACTCTTTCTGAAGGAGGAGCTTCAAAATGAACCTTTGGCTTATTGATAGAGCCTGAAACTACCTGCATAGAATCTTCATGGGTTCTGTAAGCACCAATGTCAATCAAGTCTCTACGGCCTAGAGTCAGCATTTTGTGCCATTCAAACATCATCTCATGTGTAAGAGGCTTCTCATAGGTTTTATAAAGACTCACCATCATATCCGCTATGCCTTCTTCAGCCGGAGGCACACGCTTCATGTCTGTTTTAAGCCCTAAGTGCTTCCTGATCGATGATTTAAGCGAATCACTGTTAAGTATTTCCCCTTCTATTTCTGAAGTATAAAGTGCCTCATCAATGAGTAGTTCAAGTTTCAGAGATTCATCTTCCTGGCTATCTAGGTGCTTTAAGCTGCCATCTAAGAGCCCTGAATTTCGTAAATACTTCTTTTCCAAAGAAGCGAATCTAGTCAGGTCATATTCAAAATGAGGCCAGCCTTTTTTCTTCCAGTTCCAGGGCATGAGCTATAAGTTTTATTTTTATAGCTCAAATATAGTATATTTTATGAGCTATAAATGATCCATTTATAGCTCATTATCTCTACACGCTGTACTCAATATCCGATACAATTTTCACCCCCCTTCCCTCTGCCAGTATATAAAAGGAGGCTAATAACCTCCTCTTACCATTTCCAATGCTCCGTTTTCTTTAACAAAGAGCAAAATCAATTCTCCATTTACTTCGGCCATACCTGTAGATCCCGAAGCATAGGCTCCTAATATAGATGACTGCTCCGACCAGCCGGCCTGAGCCAGTGTTCCATAACCGGAATTAGTTGTGGCCGATTGCGCAGGGTCGTACGAAATGGGGTGTTCCGGAGTCATTAATCCATGAATCGAAAACGATTCGGTAAGCAACAAATCGTTGCCAACTCCGCGATGCACAAGGTGCATCACTCCATCGAGCGTAGCACAAGCCAGCTCGCCTGAGCCCAAATAGGGTTGAGAAACAGGCTCTTTCTCCTTTGGTGTTCCTGCATAGGCTGCAGCAGAAAAATGGGCGACCGGATAGACATTGGGCGACCACTTGTCTTTAGAGGTGTTGCTCTGCGGGCCGTTGTAGGCAGATTTCTGCAAAGTCACCACGTTGAAGTCGGCCGTATTATAGGAGCATATCATCATTTGACCTGAAGCGGTGTCCTGCATAATCAAATAGATAGATGGCCCCAAAACTCCCAGCTGAATTTCTCCAGCACTGCTAAAACCCACTGCAACGGAAGGTTGCCATTGGCCAGAGTTATCGGTCACCATAGAATGTACATTGCCTGAAGCGTCTGAATAAGCCAACATCAGCTGGCCTGCTTCATTAAATGCTGCCATGCTTACTTTACTCACGCCTTGTTCCATAAGCAGAGGCTTCGTGCCCCAACCTTTGGATTCTGAGTAATTGAGGGTCATCAGTTTTCCCTCGTCAACATAAGCCAAGGTCAACTGATCGCTTGTTGAGGCCATGGCTAATGGCCCTGAAGCTGAAACACCCACGGTTCTGCTCTCACTCCAATGGTCACCATCGAAAGTGGCATAATGCAAAGCCCCTCCTTCTTCAGCATAAACCATATAAAGAACGTCTTTGTAGTTCGCAGAGGTCATTTGACCTGAAACCTCAAAAGGAGTCGGTTCCGGAGCTTCCCAAATAAACGTTTCGCCCCACAAAAACTTAAACCAGTTGGCCTCTTTATCATTCTTACCCAAAGATCCCAAGCCAAAATTGTGCTCAATGGTTTTGATTAAACTGTAGTGGTTGTAGCCTTCCAAAGCTACTCCTCCTGCCTGTACCATATCTCCAAGAAGGACGGTATAAATCTGGTTGGGACCATCATAGAAATACTTTTTGTCTTTGGGCAGATCGTATGCCGCTTCAAAATCCGCCTCATCAAAAGTGACCACCACTAAGGTATTGGGAGGAAAGTGTGAGTCTGGTCCCGGGAAATTTAAAGAGCCGAAAAATCCCTCTAGCCAAACGGCTGCCTGATCGACTAAAGTAGGGGCGCGCTCCTTGGGCTGCTTGTCTTTATCGGCCGGAATATCGATCGGATTTGTTCCGTCCAGATAGTGCCCATCGTTCCACATATTAGGAGTAAACCAGCTGTAGGCCGGAAGAGTACCATTGAGCAAATCGGAGTAAAGCGCTGCTTCGTTCTGGATTTTCTTCCACCTGGACTCATTCTCAATAATGTTTTTGAAAGAAGAGAATGGGTTATGTTTAATCATATACGGATACTCGTCTTTAGGCTGCATGCCTTCAGACCACGGTTGGTTTTGAGGTATGTAGCTATCCATATATGCCTTCCAGTCGAGTCTATAGGGCGATTCTTCTATCAGGTCTACGATGGTGCGCTGCTCAAGTGGGCTCGGAGGTGGATCATCGTCTGTCATATTACATAGCTCGGCAGCAATCGAAGCAATGTAGTTGGTTTGCGAGGGATGCATTACCCCAAAGTAGTTAGCCATGTCTATGCCTTGCCTGGCGAGACCCCGGAAATATTCGTTTTCCATTACATAGCTCCGGTATTGGTTCTCGAACATGATAATGAATACATGGTCAAAAACCCGATTTGTGTTTGTGTTCATTGTAGTACGCTTAATTTAGTTGGTGCGTATGAAGATAAGAAATTAGAAGGAGTAGGAAAATGCTATGCTACTGACTATAAACATATGGCTCACGAAACTATCCATTCATAAGCTATAAACAATCCATTTATGGCTCATTGTCTTGTTAAAAACCACCCCTAAAACAAGCCCATTTGCCCCCTTTTCGTTTTCACGAATAAATCTGTCCTTAGAGGGGGCCTGTGGTGTGAATTTCCAAAGTACTTGGTCTTGCTTATAGCAAACAGCTTATGAATCGATTCAACCATTATACCCTCTCCCTGCATTCGCTTTCCAAAACGGCTGTCGTTGAGTTGCCCGCCATGGGCTCCCTTTATTTGGTTAAGTATTTTAGTGGCTCTATCGGGAAAAGCCTTTTTCACCCAATGCTCGAAAACCTGACCAATTTGACCGTTTAGCCTGACCATGGTAAAGCCTGCACTCCTTGCTCCGGCCTTTGAGGCGGCCTCCATAATATTGGGAATTTCATGGTCGTTCAGCCCGGGAATAATTGGGCCAATCATAATGTTGCAGTTTACTCCCAAACGGCTCAGCGTCTCTATTGCCCTGAGCTTCTGCTGTGTAGTAGCTGTTCGGGGTTCAAGTTTTCGCCTTACTTTTTCATCCAGCGTTGTTACAGAAAAGATAATAGTAGCCAAATCGTCCTTCGCCAGATCACTGAGAAGGTCGGCATCTCTGGTTGCTAACACATTTTTGGTAATAATGCCCACCGGATGTTTATATTTTAAAAAGACCTCCAGAAGTTTTCGGGTAATGCCGAGCTTGCGCTCTATTGGCTGATAGCAGTCTGTGTTGCCTGAAAGTACAATGGTGGCCGGCTCATAGCTGGGTTTCTGAAAATAGCTTTCGAGCAGGGAAGGGGCATTCTGCTTATAAAGGACTACGCGTTCGAAGTCAAGCCCGGCATTATAGCCCCAGTACTCATGGGAGTTTCTCGCATAACAATAAATGCAGCCGTGCTCGCAGCCCTGATAGGGATTTAGCGAAAACTCCATGCCCACATCGGGACTTACCACTTTGTTGACTATCGTTTTGGGGAATATGGGAACATATTGGGTAGGAGGAGCCCCCTCATCGTATTCATCTATTCCTTCCAGATGCTCCTGTACGTACTCGTGCAGCAAAAACCTATTCTTCACCTGAATCTGTGCTCCTCTTCCTTTTATCATAGTATTGATTTTAGTATTGCTAAATATAATAGCAATTAACTAAATATTATCGGAGGGGTACTAAAAATGCGCTTCCAATAACTGGTGAAATCAGGTTTTTTGATCAGAGGAAAAAATAATTTGAAGCGAAGGACTAACTTGTTCTTTTGTCAGAATCAAACTCATTCTATTCATGAAAAAATATTTGCCCTACTGGCTTGTACTGGTAGTCCTTACCTGCTCCTTCTCATGGTATGAGGCACAAGCCCAAAGAAGAAATCAAAAAACGGAAAGTGCAGCGGTTCAAAAAGACCCTTCCGATGGCTTTTCATTAAACACCCTTCGTTTCAGAAGCGTGGGTCCGGCCCTTACATCGGGTCGAATAGCTGACCTGGCGGTGAACCCTGATAACCCTGCCGAGTTTTACGTAGCCGCTGCTGCCGGAGGGGTATGGAAAACCACGAATGCCGGTACTACATTCGATCCCATTTTTGATAATTATGGCAGCTACTCTATAGGAGCCCTGGCCATGGACCCCAACAACCACAATGTGATTTGGGTAGGAACCGGAGAAAACAACAACCAGCGCTCGGTTTCTTATGGTGACGGCATTTATAAATCCATTGATGGAGGAGCCTCATTTAAACACATGGGCCTAAAAAAGTCTGAGCATATTGGCATGATTGCTATAGACCCCAGAAACTCGGATGTAGTATATGTGGCTGCTTATGGCCCCTTGTGGAGTGCAGGAGGCGACAGAGGTCTTTACAAAACAACCGATGGTGGCGAAACCTGGGAAAAGGTACTCGAAATATCGGAGCATACAGGGGTAAACGAGGTACACCTTGACCCCAGAAACCCCGATGTAATTTATGCCACCGCGCATCAGCGCAGGAGAAGACAATGGACCTACCTGGGTGGAGGCCCTGAGTCGGGCATATACAAATCTACCGATGCCGGCAAAACTTGGGACAAGATAAACCGCGGACTTCCGGGAGTGGACAAGGGACGTATAGGTATGGCCATTTCTCCCGCCAACCCTGAAGTACTTTATGCCATTGTAGAAGCACAGAACGGGCAAGGCGGCTTCTACAGAAGCACGAATCGTGGAGCCTCCTGGCAAAAAATGAGCAACCATTCTACCAGCGGAAACTACTATCAGGAGATTGTAGCCGATCCGGTAGATGTAGACCGTGTGTACTCTCTCAACACATTCACCATGGTGACGGTTGATGGAGGAAAAACTTTCACCCAACTGGGAGAAAAGAGTAAGCACTGGGATAACCACGCCATGTGGATTAACCCTAAAAACAACAAGCACATTCTTCAGGGCTGCGATGGCGGTGTGTATGAAAGCTTTGATCAGGGAGAAAACTGGAAGTTTTTTACCAACCTGCCGGTAACGCAGTTCTATAAAGTTTCGGTAGACAATGCAGAACCCTTTTACAACATAATGGGCGGAACCCAAGACAACTACAGCCTACATGGCCCCTCGCAAACGGTGAGCCGACACGGAATTATTAGTTCCGATTGGATTGTGACTCAAGGAGGCGATGGTTTTGAGTCGGTACCCGACCCTGTTGAACCCAATATTGTGTATGCTCAATCGCAAAATGGAGGCCTCATTCGTTTCGATAGAAAAAGTGGAGAAAGTGTAACCATTGTTCCCCGTCCGGAAAAAGGAGAAAAAGAATATAACTTCAACTGGGACTCTCCCCTTATGGTGAGTCCACACGACCATAAAACCATATACTTTGCCGGAAACAAACTTTTCAAAAGTACCGATCGCGGGAACTCCTGGGAGGTGATTAGCGGAGAGTTAGATCAGGATATAGACCGGAACCTGTTGCCTGTAATGGGTAAAATATGGCCTATGGATGCAGTAGCCAAAAATGGATCTACTTCCAGATACGGTGCCGCAGTGTCGCTCGATGAGTCCAGACTTCAGCAAGGGCTAATTTATGTGGGTTCTGACGATGGGCAGATTAGCGTAACGGAAGATGGAGGCAAGAACTGGTTTAAGATAAACCGCTTTCCCGGAGTACCTGAAAACACTTATGTATATGACCTTATTGCCTCAAAACACGATGTAAACACTGTGTATGCGGCATTTAATAATCACAAAAGTGGAGACTTTACTCCATATGTCTATGTGAGTAATGACAAAGGCAGAACCTGGCGAAGCATAAGCAGTAACCTGCCCGAAGGAGCGGTGTATGCTCTGGAACAAGACCATGTAAATGCCAACATTCTTTTTGCGGGCACTGAATATGGCGTACATGTAAGCCTGAATGGAGGTCAAAGCTGGAAAGCCCTAAAGGCCGGGCTACCTACAATTAACGTGAGAGACATGGCTATTCAGGAAAGAGAAAACGATCTGGTACTGGGCACCTTTGGCCGAGGGTTTTATGTGCTTGACGACTACAGCATTTTAAGAGAATTCTCTGAGGAGATTGCCAAAAAACAAGCTCATATATTTTCTATTTCCGAAGCCAAAATGTTCAACGAATGGACTCCACTAGGCTCTTTGGGATCGAGAGAGCACGGTTTTCAGGGCGAAATGCACTATTCTGCCCCCAACCCTCAAACGGGAGCTATTATTAACTATTATCTCAAAGAAGGCACTACCACTCTGAGGGCCGAAAGAAACAGGCGGGAGTCTGAAGCCTTTAAAAAAGGAGAGGCCATTCCGTATCCTAGTTTGGAGGAATACAAAGCCGAGCAAAATGAAGCCCCCTCTTACCTGATATTCACCATTAAAGACCGGGCCGGAGAAGTAGTGAGTGAGCTGAGAAGTCCGTTGCGCAAAGGACTAAACCAAATAGTTTGGGATCTTACATACATGAACTTTTATAGCGTAAATGCCCGTCAGGCCAACCCTTCATCGAGCCTCAGCTCTACGGGCGTGTTTGTAGTGCCGGGTACTTACACGGTAAGCATGAGTCAGGTGCTGAAAGGCGAGCTTTCGGAGCTGGTTAGTAACGTACCTTTCCGCGTGTCGGAGCTCAATAACCGCACCCTGCCTGCCGCAAATTGGTCGGCCATGGCAGAGTTTAAGAAGAAAGCAGCCCGCCTGGTAGCAGCCATGAACGCCACTAGGTCGGTCCTTTCTGAAATGGGCGGTGAGTTGGATGTCTTCAGAGCATCGGCTAAAGCCATGCCTATTCAGGAATCATTACAATTGCTCAAAGAAATTGATGAATTAGAAAAAGAACTGGAAGCCATAAACATAGCAATGAATGGAGACCCCAACCTGGGGAGACTCGATATGGATGGTGACTATGATATGCGCCAGCGCGCCCAAAGTGCCGCCTACGACATCTATGGCTCGCTCTCAGATGTTACGGGCACATCCATTAAAAACTATGAAATTGCGGCCGATGAGTTTACTCCGATTTTGACCTCGGTGCGAGCTCTTCAAAGCCGAATGGAGGCAATGCACCGAAAGCTTGGCAGCAGAAACAGCCCATGGCTGGCAGGGGCTTTGCCTAACTGGAGCAAGTAAAAGCTCTTTAGGCTTTGCAAAGCGGCTCAATAGAGAAGTCTGCCGAATAGTGGCTAACCGAAGCCACTATTTACCACAACAGACCTAATCTCTAAAGAGCCGCTTTGTTTTTTGGGATTGTGCCAGGAATATCCCAGTTTTATCCGCAACGTATTGAATTACACCCTGATAGACACCTGTTTCGATTAAAAGCGTGTCAAATACATTTTTTTATATTTAAGTGTCTTGAAAAGAGGTGTATATTTAATTCTCATTCAAGCCTCAACTTTTTAATAGAATCTCTCAAATCTTTTAAATTTGCCACTAGCGGCAAGGCTGGATCATTGAAATATGTCGTCATCATATTGGTTTCCCTCTTAACCGAGCACGCTCGTGCGCAGGACCTGATTTCTGTGGCGAACACCTTCCTCAACGACAAGAACTATGTGGAGGCCAAAGCCGCGATAGATGAGGCCTTTCAAGCTGCGGAGGCTAAACAAAACCCAAGGGCATGGTACACTAAGGCAAGGGTGTATCATGAAATCTTGAAATCGAACGACCCGGCCATTCAGGAGATTAAAGCCGATCAAAAACAGCTGGTTACCATCATAGCCGAAGCCTACAAGAAAACTAAAGAACTCACGGACCCTTCCAACAATCTTCACATTTTGGCGAACAATCAGATTGAACTACTGTGGGCTGACTTTATAAATAACGGCATCACCGATTTCCAAAGCAGCAAGTTCAGTAGGGCCTCCGAGTTGTTCGAGAAAGCTCAAATACTAAAGCCTGCCGATTCTACCGGCTATTTATATGCGGCCCTGAGTGCTCAAAATGCAGGTCAATACCAAAAGGCTATAGATAATTACCTGGCACTTAGAGATTTTATGCGCCTTTCTAAAAATGCTTACAACGGCCTCATTGTATGCCAGCAGGCTTTGGGTGTGCCCGATACACAGCAACTGGACATTGTGGAAGAAGCCCTTTTTGAGTATCCCAATCACTTGCCCTATATCTTTCAGGAAATCAGCATTCTCATTCGTCTCAAGCGATTTGAAGCAGCCGAGTCGGTGCTTAAAACCTCCATACAGCGTAACCCCAACAACGCCATGCTGGTGCTTAGACAGGCCGACCTGTACGATCGGATATTTAAAGAAGCCTACCTGAATGGCGAGCCTGAGCGATCGGAGCGCTACTTTGAAATGGCTTCCAGAAGTTACGAGCGTTATCTGACAAGCTTTCCGAACGACTTTACAGCCAACTACAATTATTCGGTAATGATTAACGAACAGGCCAATAGGGTTTATGTGCGCGTAAACCTTATGAGCAAGGAAGAATACGAAATACGCGGCAAAGAAACCGAGCAGATTGGCCATGATTGGACCCGAAGAGCACTGCCATATATGGAGAAGGCCCGGGAGGTTAACCCGAAAGATGAGAAAGTAATGAGGGCACTCAAGGTATATTATGAGCGCCTTGGCATGACGGAGAAACTGGCAAAGTTGAATGAAGGAAATTAAAGTAGTTGTTGCTTCTAAAAACCCGGTAAAGATTAACTGTACGGCTGCCGCCTTTAAAAAGGTATTTCCCGAGAGTCGTATACTAGTGGAGGGTATTTCGGTTCCATCAGGAGTGGCCGACCAGCCCATGACCGACAAAGAAACCTTGCAGGGAGCCCAAAACCGGGCCGAAAATGCCAGTAGGCTTGTTCCTGAGGCTCACTACTGGGTGGGTATAGAAGGTGGTATTGATGAGGTACACCAGAGCATGGAGGCTTTTGCCTGGGTATACATTGTTTCTTCCACCCGAAGGGGAAAAGCACGAACAGCAAGTTTCGATCTTCCTCCACAAATTCAGCAGCTCATTCATAAGGGCATAGAGCTCGGAGTGGCAGACGATATGGTTTTTAAGCGTTCCAACTCTAAGCAGAAAAATGGTGCGGTAGGTATTCTCACTAAA
Source organism: Roseivirga thermotolerans (assembly GCF_014653175.1). Taxonomy (GTDB): domain Bacteria; phylum Bacteroidota; class Bacteroidia; order Cytophagales; family Cyclobacteriaceae; genus Roseivirga; species Roseivirga thermotolerans. Next base: position 870,093 of record NZ_BNAG01000001.1, on the reverse strand, counting down.
GACCTGATCAACCGGGCCGAATACTACGAACCGGCCGTAGTCTTAGCCCTCATTCCTTTCGTAAATCAGGATTTATACTAGCCCTCAGCCCGATAGTCTGACTTAATAGGTGGCTTTTTTTAAAGGCCTAAACCTGTGGGCAATGGCATATAAAACAACTGCCGACCCTTGGCAGAGTCGGCAGTCTATAATGAGTTTTACTTGCAGTAGTTTACAAGCTATCTGCTTCTGTTAAGGTTATCAAATACCTTAGGCTTTCTAGGCATTTTCTGATCCATATTGGCGGTTTGCATTACCATTGTAGCAATGATCACCGCATTTTTTCTCAAGTCGGCTGCCTGTAGTCTTTCGTACAAATCCATATTGGTGTGGTGGGTTCTTGTACCGTAGTCTATAGGATCTTGAATAAACTGGAAGCCCGGCAAACCAATACCATCGAAAGCCTGGTGATCGGTTCCTCCGGTATTTCTAATGGTTACAGTACTGGCACCCATGTCTTCAAAGACCTTGAACCACTCGGTGAAAATGGTACGAATGGCTTCGTTGCCCTGAAGGTAAATACCTCTGATGGCTCCTGTTCCATTGTCCATATTGTAGTAGGCCGAAAACTGCTCGTGCTTTTTGTTAGGCATACCATTGTTCATAAATTCTTTCTGAACATAGTTTCTTGAACCGTAAAGACCCTGCTCTTCACCGCTCCAAAGAGCAATTCGCACAGTTCTCTTTAACGGCACGCCCGACTCTTTAAGTATTCTTATGGCCTCCATCATGGTGGCCGAACCAGCCGCGTTGTCTGTGGCTCCTGTGCCCGCAAACCAAGAATCGAGGTGGGCACCAAGCATTACTACTTCGTCTTTAAGCTTAGGGTCTGAACCCGGAATTTCTGCAATTACATTGTAGCCCTGCAGGTCTTTGGTGTGAAATTCGGTTTTTGTGTCGGCTTCTATTCTAACCGGCTCACCTTTCACCAAAAGTCTTACCATTCGGTTGTAATGTTCCGGAGCTATTTCCATTTCAGGAAGGGGGTTCTCCTCTCTGCGAGCACCATTAGAAGTAAAGAAAGTACCTTGTCCTCCTCCTCTGTGTGTATTGAGCACCATGGCCACTCCTTCGTCTTTAAACATTTGATAGGCGGCATTTCTCAAGTTGGCTGCTCTTCTGAAGTCTGATATTCTTCTTTGGCTAAAAGAACCATCCGCATTACTCACTCTTTCGGTGGTCATGTCTTGCAGCTGCTCTTCCGTCCAACGGGTGGCATCTGCCTCAAAAGTGGTTTTTGCTTCAATGTTGGTGGGCATTAAAACTACCTTTCCTTTGAGTTTGCCTTTGTATTGAGCAAGATCGGCTTCGGAACTTACGTCTACATATATCGCTTCGGCCGAAATAGGTCCGTTGGTGCCCGGTGTCCAGGCTTTTGGAATACCGATTAACGCCTGATAGTATGGTACTGTCATGGCCAGATAAGATTTTCTTACGTCCCAGCCTTCTCCAAACTCACCCCATGGCTCTATTTTCACATTAGAAAGACCCCACTCCTTCATTTGAGCGGCCGTCCAATCGTAAGCTCTTTTTAAACCTTCTGAACCCGTAAGTCTAGGTCCAATCCTATCGGTGAGGTTCCAGGCAATGTCCATCACCTGGCTGTTGTTCAGGCCTTCATCCTTTATTTTATAAAGTGCATTGTAATCGATTTGGGTGTTTTGAAACCCAAATGCGGAGTATGTGCATAGCAATAAGCACACAAAAAATACTTTTACTGTCCTCATTTTATCATTGGTTTTTGTTAAAGATAGGTATCCGTACAAATAGTAGGCTCAATTTTGGGATGTGTGGAAAATAACCGTTCTCAATTGCCTTTCTGAGTAGCGGCAAGTCTAATTTGTTCCACAAAACGGGCAAGCGCCAAAAACCAGTCGCCCGAGGCATCCCACTCTTTTCCAACATAAATGGTGTTGGTTCGAAGGTCATTCAAATAGAATTTATACACCCTTTGCTTTCCGGTCTTTGTCCGGTTTGGAAAAGGAATCCACTTGCTTACCTCTTCTTCCGTTCCTTGAACCATTTGCAGCTCATAGATAAACCCGGCTCTCCTCAATTCGGCTGAAGTGGCTGCACGATCTACCAGTGCCATGGTGTTAGTAGTGTCGGCCGCCAGAGCTTCCAGGACCTGGTTTTGCCTCATCAAGACTTGTTGCAAAGAGTCGGCTGCAAAAATATGGCTATGGTGTAATCTGTAAACTGGTTCCTTTTGGCCTCTTTGAGCATCGTAAGGCTTTAGAGCAATTTTGAACTCTGCCACCTGTGACGGAATAGACCGGGCTATCAAACCTGGCGCAACGGTGGGGTAAAACATTTCCGGATTTTCATTCACCAGCAGGTTGGTTCTCCTAAACTGGTCGGTCTTAAAATAGGAGCCCAGTTCTTGCCATACCGTTTTGGGATCGGAAGCTAATCGGGCAAAAGCAGAAGTACCGGGGTTGTAGAGGGTGTTTTGTTTGTTAAAGGGCAATATGGCTATGAAATAAGGCCCTTTAAGGTGTGGTGCTGAAAAGATAATGAGATTTTCTATACCTCTGGTTTTGATAAACTCGGGAAAAGCCTGGGGGGTGTGCATACCCACATCGTAATTATTGAGCGGTAAATAAGCCACAGCATCTACCCCCACTTCTGCAAAAAACTGTTGCATTTCATCGAGCATATTCTGCCATTCGGTCGCGTCATCATCCATCGGCACAGAAAAAAGTACAACTGATTTTGTCTGTAAAATATCTTCAGGAGGATAAAGGGCTTGATTGAGCTTAAGGTTCTCAAGAATATTTTTGATATCGGTTTGTGCATGGCCAACCAAAGCGATGGTTAGCAGAGAGGTAATGAACAGAAATTTGTAGGCAAATGAGCGCAAATCTTGTTAAGGTATTGATTATGTTTAAGAAAGGATCGAATCAGCAACCAGATAGCAATATGCTTTCTACAACTCCCATAACGATGCAAAGGTATTCAAATTTCATTCTGTTTTCTCTTCTCTTTTGTCTGTTTTCCCTCAAGAGCCAGGCCCAGTTAGATCGGCTGGATACAGAATTTATGCTAGAAGACTTGAGAAAACTTTCTCATGACGCAGCCGAAGGCAGAAGAACCGGAACCAATGGAGCCGAGGCCGCCCGAAGATTCATTATTAAGCAAATGGAAAATATGCGCCTGAAGAGCCTTCAGGATGACTTCAGGCACCCCTTTTCTTTTACCACCTCCAGAGGCGATACCATTCAGGGCGAAAACATTGTGGGCTACATTAAAGGTGAACAACAAACTGCCTTTGTTATAACTGCTCACTTCGATCATCTGGGTGTTCGTGATGGGGTGGTGTACAATGGTGCCGATGATAATGCTTCCGGAGTGGCTGCCTTATTGGCACTGGCAGAATATTTTCAGAGTTACAAACCCCGACATACGCTGGTGTTTGCCGCGCTTGATGCCGAGGAAATGGGCTTGCAAGGGGCTAAAGCTTTTGTAAATGACCCTAGCATTCCGCAAGAGATGATCAAGCTGAACATTAACATGGACATGATCAGCATGAACGATAAAAATGAGCTTTACGTAGCCGGTACGCACCACTACCCTCAGTTAAAACCTATTATTCAGGAAGTGAATGTATTGCCTCTGCAGCTCAAGTTTGGACATGACTCTCCCGACCTGGGCAATGACGACTGGACCAACTCTTCGGACCATGGCCCTTTTCATAAAAAGGGAATCCCTTTTCTCTACTTTGGTGTAGAAGATCATGAGCATTATCACAAGCCTACCGATGATTTTGAGAACGTTAATAAGGATTTCTACATAAAGGCGGTGCACGCCATTTTGGACTGCATTTTAGCCCTGGATGCGGCTCTTAACTAAACCGTTATGATTCAAACACTACTCAGCCATTCTTTTAAACAGCAACTAAGATCTCCCATTTGGGCCAAAAACCTTATTGCTAATGTTTTTCTGGGCTTCGCTGCTTTAATGTTGCTGTTCTATGTATTACTGGTGGGTATTTTCTTGCCCAAAATACTGGAGTCGGTTTTTCCCGGGCAAAGCCCTATAGAGGTGGTGAGTGGTTTTGTCATTTATTATTTTGCTTTTGAGTTTTTCTTGCGATTCTTTTTACAAAATGTGCCGGTATTGGCTATTCAGCCCTACTTGCACCTACCCATGCGCAAAAAGAAAATGCTGCACTTTATGCTCAGAAAAAGCCACCTGAGTGTTTTTAATTTTCTTGGAATACTCATTTTTCTGCCTTTTACATTAAGCACTGTTGTACCCGAAGCGGGGATTCTTCCCGGTCTTGGCTGGCTTCTGGCCATTATTAGCCTTGTTTTTACTCTGCACTTTCTCACTATACTATTCAAGAAAAAGCTTAATGAACAGCCCAATCTGTTGTTGGTAATAGCAGGCCTATTTATGGCTGTGGGGGCTGCAGACTACTATGAAGTATTTTCGCTCTCTGAGCTTTCCGCTACACTCTTCAATGGTTTGCTTGGTCAGCCTGTTTATGCATTGATTCCATTATTGCTGTGGTTTGTTGCCTACAATGCCAACTACCGCTTTCTGGCGGCCAATACCTATCCGGAGGAGATATCTACCAAAAAGAAGACATCGAAAATTGCCGGAGATTTTGCTTTTCTTAAACGTTTTGGCCGTGTAGGAGAGCTCATTGCTCTGGAGCTTAAATTAATCTTGAGACACAAACGCCCTAAAAGTGCGGTGTTTCTTGCCAGTTTTTTGCTACTCTATGGACTCATCTTTTATCCCGAGGAGCAGTATCAACAAATGAGCTGGATATTCTTATTTGTAGGCATTTTTATTACGGGTATTTTCTTTATTCAGTATGGGCAGTTTTTACTGAGTTGGGAAAGCAGCTACTTCGATTTTGTACTTACCCGAAAAGTTACCTTTCATCAATACTTTGAAGCCAAGTACTACCTGTTTGTAGCTACTAGCGCTATAGCCTTTGTGCTTTCGTTGGGCTATGCCTATTTCGGAATGAAGATTGTCTTCATTAACCTGGTTTGCTTCCTTTTTAACATTGGAGTCAATGTGTTTTTGGTTATGCGAATTGCTCTTTTTAGCCCCAAAAAAATTGACCTGAGCAAACGCGCAGCCTTTAACTACGAAGGGGTTGGGGCAGCCCAGTTCTTGATGGCACTACCGATCATATTTTTGCCATACCTGGTTTTTGTTCCATTTATAATATTGGACATAGAAGATTATGGACTCATAACGCTGGGTGTTGTGGGTCTGACAGGGTTTATACTTCGCGATAAGTGGTTGAACTATATAGCCCAATCGTTCGTCAAAAACAGACACAAAATAGCAGCAGGATTCAGGGCTCAATAAATTCGAATAAGACATGATTAACGTAAAACGACTTACAAAACAGTACAAGGGTGTAACCGTAGTCGATATTCCTGAACTTGTCATTGGCAAGGGAGAGAGTTTTGGGTTGGTAGGTAACAACGGAGCCGGTAAAACAACCTTTTTTAGAATGATTTTGGATCTGGTAAGAGCCAGTTCGGGAGAGGTGCTTTCTAAGGGAGTTAATGTGAGCCAAACCGAAGACTGGAAGTACTATACCGGTTCTTTTCTGGATGAGTCGTTTTTGATTGACTACCTAACTCCTGACGAGTATTTTGAGTTTGTGGCCTCTTTGCACGATTACTCCCAGGGAGACCTCAAAGAGTTTCTGAGCCAATTCGAAGCCCTTTTTAATGGTGAAATTGTTGGCAAAAACAAGTACATCAGAGACCTCTCTAAAGGTAATCAAAAGAAGGTGGGTATTGCTGCTGCACTTATGGGTAGACCGGAGGTCATATTGCTCGATGAGCCTTTTGCCAACTTAGATCCAACCACTCAAATTAGATTGAAAAACTTGCTGAGAGACTGGAAAGAAAACCATCAGTTGACCATGCTTATCTCCAGCCACGATCTTAACCATGTAACTGAGGTTTGCGAACGCATTGTATTACTGGAAAAAGGAGTGGTAAAACAGGATATTCAAACTAGCAGTTCTACCTTAAAAGAACTGGAAGAATACTTTGCGGCCTACTAACGAGGCATAGAAGGTCTTCTATACGGTCACTTTTTTGTCACTTAGCAAATATCTGAGATGGGTCTTTGAACGACTTAAACTCCAGTGCATTTCCGCTTGGGTCTAAGAAGAACATAGTGGCTTGTTCGCCAACTTCTCCTTCAAAACGGATGTAGGGTTCTATCACGAAATCGATGCCGTGCTGCTTAAGCTTTTCTGAAAGCTCATGCCATTGGTTCCATTCTAAAACAGCTCCAAAATGACGGACAGGTACGTTTTTACCGTCAACAGCATTGGTATTGGCCTGGGCTAGCTCTTCTGGCTTTACATGCGCACTCAGTTGATGGCCGAAGAAGTTAAAGTCGATCCACTTATCGGTAGAGCGACCAATTTCGCAGCCGAGTAAGTCGCCAAAAAAGCTTCTGGTAGATTCGATGTCCTTGACAGGGAATGCTAAGTGAAACGGAGTATTCATTGTTTGGTCAATTAGGTAATTGGTTATTCGTTGATTGGGGGTGAATTTACGACTTAATTCTACTCAGCATAGCATTGTTAGAAATTCGTCACTTTTAGGTTGTGGTTGGTCACATTTGGTGGAATGGAGAACGGTGATTGGTTAATGTTGAAGTAAAAAGCATGAAAAAATCTATAATCTTAAAGGTTCTGGTGCTCGTTGCAGTAGTACTATTTTTTGCAGAAAAATATTTTCAGCTTAACGCATTACATGGTCTAGAATACCAAAGGAGAATATCACAACTGATCAATGACGATGCACTTATCGCTAATCAACTATTGACATTCAAAATTCAAAAATTCTCGGAATATACGGTCTACCTGATCATTGCCTACTTATCATTTAAACACATATATCAACCCCTAAATAAAAAGATAGGGTGGCAGGCCTCCTTGCCCATACTTGTTTTAATATCTATGGTTCTAGGGCTGATTTTTTCGATGATTATAAAGGCTACAAATCCCTATTTTTCAATCACTCCTTATAATGGTCAGGTGGCTGCCTCAGAAATTAGTATGTTCTCCCATTTGTTCTTAAGGCAAACTGTTCACTCATTTTTTGCTGTTTCTTTGGGGCTATTGATAAGAAACAGCCTTCAATACTTAAACAATGAAAAAGGGAAACTATTTAGAGTATTAGGTTCGGATTTTTGGGTGTTGCTTTATACCGTTCAGTTTCTACTGATTCTCATCATAAATATACTCGTAAATGTTGGTGAAACTCCTTCACAAATCGCTCTAATGATTCCAACCTCGTTGCTATTTGCCTTAGTAACCTTTACTATGTCCTATCTATTTCTTGAAGCTTTTAGCGTAAATGATCAGTTGAGTTTTAAGAACTTTTGGAGTAAGATTTCGCAATGTATCATAATGACATCAGGCGGTGCAGCTATTATATATTTCTCAACTGAACTAAACCTTCATTTTGGTGACCGCTATTTGAATTATACCATTCCATCATTTTTGATAGTTTCAACCGTTCTTTTTGTACTCATTCTATCTGAATCGTTACTTCAATTCAGCTTTTATTCAAAATACATAAGAAAAAATCAAGCTCTGAGGCTAGAACTTCGACACAAGGACTCTAGTCTTTCACAACTCAAATCACAAATCAACCCGCATTTTCTCTTCAACTCCCTCAATAGCTTGTATGGTTTGGCACTGGAAGAAAGTAGCCCGAAAACCTCAACGGGTATTCAAAAGCTTAGTGAAATGATGCGCTTTATGCTTCGCGAAAATGTGGAAGATACTATTGAAATCAGCCGGGAGTTTGAATACGTGGAAAACTACATTGAGCTTCAAAAACTAAGGGTTGATGGAAATGAAAAAGTGAGATTGGAGTATGAGATTGACACAGCCTGCGAGGGTAAAATAACCCCTATGCTTATTATTCCTTTTATTGAAAATGCCTTTAAGCATGGGGTCAGTGCTCATCATAATTCATGGATTGAGATTAAATTGAGCTGTAGCAAAGAAGCCATTCATTTGAATGTGAAAAACAGTAATCATAAAAAGCTGAAATCTACCGAAGAAGAGAGTGGCATTGGGCTGGAGAATGTAAGGCAAAGGCTTGCCATGTTATATCCAGGCAAGCACCTTTTCCAGCTATTTGAGAATGAAGAAAGCTTTGAAGCCAACCTTAAAATTGAAGTCAATTGATTAGAGCCATTGCCATAGATGATGAGCCTATTGCCTTAAAGGTGGTAGAAGAACATGCTTCCAAAATCCCCTTCCTGCAACTGGAAGAATCATTTACCGATGCCTTTGCCGCTTTAGACTTTCTGCAAAACAATAAAGTAGATTTGATCTTTCTGGACATCAATATGCCGGATATCTCTGGCCTCGACCTGCTAAAAGCAACCGATGCCAGGTTTCAGATCATTTTTACCACTGCTTATTCCGAATATGCGGTGGAAAGCTATGAACACAATGCAGTGGATTATTTACTGAAGCCCTTTGAGTTTGGTCGCTTTCTGAAAGCAGTAATGAAAGTGAAAGAGGGTCTAAAACAAGCAAAGGAAGACTACTTCTTTGTAAAGTCTGGTTATGAGTATATACGCATCAACTTTCAGGATTTGCTTTTTATTAAAGGAGAAGGCAACTATCTCAAGTTGGTGGAAAAGGAGCGTAGCACGCTCACCAGAATGACTTTTGAGGAAGTTTTAGGCCAAATACCGGAAAGCTTTGTTCAGGTGCATCGGTCGTTTATCATTAATTCACAGCTCGTAGAAAAGCTGGAAAAACACCAAGCAAAAGTTAGGGAGCACCAAGTGCCAATTAATACAGAAGGATATGAGAAGCTGAAATCACTGGTCATCAAATAAAAGAGGCTGTCTCAAAAACTACCGTTATCGTTATTCCCAGCTTAACTGGGAATCTCTAAATGCTTTTGAAGTCCGTTTTAGGAGATTCCCGATCGGGGTCGGGAATGACAGTTAGCTTTTGAGACAGCCTCAATATCTAATTTCCTGATTAACCGATTGACTGACTCACCAGCTGCCTCCGGAACCCCCACCTCCAAAGGAGCCGCCTCCGAAACCACCGAAGCCTCCGCCTCCTCCGCCAAAACCAGAGCCGCCACCGAATATACCACCGCCACCGCGGAAGTTATCCCAGTCGTCATCTCTTCTTCTGCCCATGGAGTTGCCCATCATTAGCCATGCCCACCATGGCAAGCCTCTGGAGCCAATTCCTCGGCCTCTTTTTCTACCCACAATAGCAGGTATGATAAAGAAGAACAGAATGAATAAGAAGAAAAATGGAATTCCTGAACCACCTTCTCCATCTGAGTTTCTTTTTCTATTCTGTCCAAATTGTTCCGCTTTGAATTCTCCAGAGGCCAATTTGAATATGACATCGGTAGCATCATCCAAACCCTTATAGAAGTTGCCTTCTCTAAATCTTGGGTTCATATATTCTTCGCGAATCGTATAGGTTGCTGCATCGGTAATAGAGCCTTCCATTCCATAGCCGGTCACAATGGCGGCCATTCGATCATTAATAGAAACAACAATGAAAACCCCATTGTCTTTGGCCGTACCTACTTGCCACTTCTCAGCAGTTCTCTGCGCAAAATCTACCACCTCATAACCATTCAGTGACTCTACAATAAGAATTGCCACTTGAGTTGAGGTTGAGTCTTCATAGCCCAACATCTTATTCTCTAAGGCTTGTAGTTCTTGCTGAGACAGTGTTCGGCCTGTATAATCATTAACCAAACGAGGAGGGTTTGGCGCATCCGGAATTCCTGTTTGTGCAAACCCTAAACTGCTGATCGATATAAATAGTATTACTAGTAAGTTCCGCATATTAGTTTTTGCCAAATGAGATATCGTCCGATAATTCGTTAATGTCGCCTTTCTGGTAAGGATAGAACTCCTTTAGCCTTTCACCTACACATAAAATGCCCTCCACTAAGCCTTCTGTAAAATTGCCCTCCTTAAAATGTTTTACCATTTTTTCTTTGGTAATATCCCAAAAGTCCGGCTCCACCTTAGCGTTGATACCGCCATCGCCTATGATGCCAAATTTGTGGTCCTTAATGGCCATGTAGATGAGTACACCATTTCTGGCTTCCGTCTCATGCATTTTTAGCTGAGCAAAAACCTGAGCCGCTCTGTCCAACACATTGTCTTTTTTACAATGGTTTTCCAGGTGCACGCGAATTTCGCCACTGGTATTTAGCTCAGCCTCTTGAATGGCTGCTTTGATTCTGCGCTTCTGGTCCGATGTAAAATGTGCTTCAGCCATTAGTCAAAACTTACTTCTGGTGCCTTCTCTGCTCCTGTAGTTGCCTGAAAATACCCCTTGGACTCAAAACCAAAGAGGTTGGCATATATATTTTTAGGAAACGTTTTAATGTACGTATTGTAGCTCTGTACTTGTTCATTGAAGTTTCTCCTTTCCACGGCAATTCTGTTTTCGGTACCTTCCAGTTGAACTTGCAACTGTTGAAACTGCTGGCTAGCCTTCAAGTCAGGGTATCGTTCAATAGTCACTAACAATCGACCCAAAGCAGAACTTAATCCTTGCTGTGCCTGCTCAAAGTTATCAATAGCCTGCGGGCTTAAGCTGTTAGGGTCTACGCTAATAGATGTAGCCTTAGCTCTGGCTTCGATTACCTGGGTAAGGGTTTCTTGCTCAAAATCGGCATATCCCTTTACTGTATTTACCAGGTTAGGAATAAGGTCGGCCCTTCTTTGATATTGGTTTTCTACCTGAGCCCAAGAGGCGCTAATGGACTCTTCTGTGGTCACCATAGTGTTGTATGTTCCTTTAATACTCGAATAACCGATGAGTAGCAGGAGCGCTACCACAATCAGTACTATCCACTTTTTCTTCATCGTCTATTTTGGTTTTAGTAAAAATTACGACAGAAGGCCTGCAACATATATGCTAACTTTGTTATCGGACAATATGGCAGATAAGCGTATCGGAATGAACACTGAAGACTTTAGAAAACACGCACACCAACTGGTAGACTGGATGGCCGATTACTTTGAATCGGTTGAAGATTACCCAGTAATGTCTCAGGTAAAACCCGGAGACATTCTGAAACAAATTCCTACTAAAGCACCCAACCAGCCTGAGTCTTTCGACCAAATGTTGAAGGACTTCAATGACATAATCATGCCTGGCATTACGCATTGGGAGAGCCCCAACTTTATGGCCTATTTCCCAGCCAATAAAAGCAAAGGCTCTGTTTTGGCCGAAATGCTGATGAGCACCTTGGGAGCACAATGCATGCAATGGCTTACTTCGCCTGCCGCAGCAGAACTGGAAGAACAAATGATGAATTGGCTACGCGAAATGTTGGGCTTGCCAGAGTCATTTACAGGTGTTATTCAAGATACGGCCTCCACCGCTACACTGTGTGCACTGCTCACTGCAAGGGAGAAAGCCACTAATTACAGCATCAACGAAAAGGGCTTCGATGAAAGAAAATTTACCATTTACTCCTCAGAGCAAATTCACTCATCTATAGACAAGGCCGTAAAAATTGCTGGTTTTGGGATTGAGGCTTTGAGAAAGGTAGAAGTAGATGATGGCTACGCCATGATCCCTGAAAAGCTTGAAGAGCTCATTGAAACCGACAAAGCTGCTGGATATATTCCGCTATGTGTGGTTTCAGCCATAGGTACTACCAGCACAACGGCTGTGGATCCTATTGATGAGATTGGGGACGTTTGCCTGAAGCACAATATCTGGCATCATGTAGATGCAGCTTATGCTGGAACAGCCTTGGTACTTCCTGAAATGCGCTGGATGTCTGAAGGCATTGAAAAAGCCGATTCTTTCGTTTTTAACCCGCACAAATGGATGTTCACCAATTTTGACTGCACAGCATACTTTGTGAAAGACCCGGTAAGTTTAGTCAATACCTTCACCATTACTCCAGACTACCTGAAAACCTCGGTAGATGGTGAGGTGAAGAACTATCGCGATTGGGGAATTCCCCTTGGCCGAAGGTTCCGGGCACTCAAGCTCTGGTTTGTCATTCGTGAGTTTGGAGTCGAAGGCATTCAGGAGAAAATCCGAAAGCATATTATGCTCGGAAAGTGGTTGGCCAAGGAGATTGATGCTTATGCCGACTTCGAGCTGATGGCTCCCGTTCCTATGAACACCGTTTGCTTCAGGTATACCAAAGGAGAAGAATCTGAGCTTGACGCACTGAACGAAGCCATCATGAATAAGATCAACAATTCCGGCAAGTTGTTTTTCACACAAACTAAGCTAAAAGGAAAGTTTGTTTTACGTTTAGCCTTTGGAAACACCAATTTAGAGGCGTTTCATGTGGAAAACGCCTGGCGATTGATTCAAGAAACAGCGAGCGAAATCAAACTTTAGAACAATCATTAGGTTCCATTTCAGATGAATAGGTTGTCCTTATTGCTGTTGAGCTTGCTTGTTATTGCCGCTTGCAATCCGGCAAAAGACAAGAAAGTTAATCAGACAACTATTGGCTTTAAAACCGATGAATCTTCTAAGCTATTCTTCAAAAACGTAAGGCGTTCTTACTACGATGTAGAGGTAATGGAAGAAGCCAAACTGGAAATCTATCGACTTAAGAAGCGAGTTAAAGAATCGGAAGAGCCCGTGTTGAACCTCAGTATTGTTAATAATTGGAGATATGACGAAGCCTACATTCTGCTTGAACCTAATTCAGCCGCAGGCTCGTTGTCCGATATAAAGGTTATTTGGGAAAATGAAGATGGAAAAAGTGGAGAAATCCGTTTAGAAGGAGGAAACAAGAAGAATCAGTTAGACTTTGCAGCCAAAGTCTATGAACAGATACAAAATGGAAGTCAGTTCTATATAATGAAGGATGGAGTAAAAAAGGCATTCTTAATTGATTCGAAAAGCAGAGAAGCCTTCAGAGTTACCATGTTCGATTATTTTCGGCTAACTTTAGAGTATTGACACACTCACTCTAATGCATTTCCGAGCTCTCGCCATTTTTATCTTAGTCATCACCTTTAGTTGCCAAAAACAAAAGACTCCAAAATTCGATCAGGAGATCATTGATTTAAAGCTGACGAATTATAACCTCAATTATTTTAAGTTCAATAGAATTCCCTCTTATGACCGAGACACTTTTGAAAACCGAATGAAGCTTGCTTTAAGGTTGAAAGAGCGGGTGCTCGATCAGTCCAGGCCAATAATAAATCTTTGCATTTTAATTGACTGGAAATACAAGCAAAGCGAAATAATTGTTGAACCCAATGCCTATATAAAACATCCTGATGAGTTCGAACTATTATGGCGCGACTATGAAGGAATTAGAGGCCTTATCTTCTTTGAACAAGGGGACAGAAAAAAGCACCTTGAGTTTGCCGCTCAAGTTTTAGATCAACTAGAAAGAGGGTGTGAATTTTACCTCAAGCAAGATTCAGAATACATACCCATACTAGCAGATACTACCAGCCGTAAGGCCTTTCATATTACTATGCTAGACTATTATGGGCTTTTAAAGAGTCTTTAGTGACTCTCGTCTTCTTTCTTTTTCTTGCCTTTGAAAAGAGCATCGTGCTGTGAAATTGCGCCTACAAAAGCAATCAGGATTACTACAATCCAAATGAAAGTATTGGCTCCGCTAGCAATTGGTGGGTCGAATAACATATCTCTAATTGTTTAGGTCGCAAAGATATGGCAAAAGCTTCATGTTAAGAAGTGGTTCATAGTTTTTTAACAGGGGTGTAACACACAAGGCATTCTGCGGCTCAAAATGTAATAAAAAGTTAACCAGTTTCAGGATAAGTCAAGGCGGTTTTGCTTCTAATTTCACAGCGAAAATAAACCTCATCGAATGAAGAATTCCCTGAAGGTAGAGCGAAAGAAGAAAAAGATCACCCAAGAGCAGCTGGCCACAATGGTTGGTGTTTCCCGACAAAGCATTAACGCTATAGAGCGGGGTAAATACACTCCGTCTACCGCCCTGGCTCTTAAAATTTCCGAAATATTCAATACCACGGTAAACAAACTTTTTGAGTTGGAGCCGGTAGACTACCAGCACTAACCATAGATTAAAATTATTGAAGTGTTTTTGCTACCTTACCTAAGCAAAACACACTTCACTATGCGACTTTTTATCCTGGGCCTTTTCTTATTGTTTTCTTTTACAGGCCAATCACAAACCCCACAGTCCGCTTTTCAACATATTAACCTCAAATCTGTTCAGGTGCTCGAACCGGGTCGTGGCAATCCGCAAGAGGTATTTATGGACGATTTGATTGAGTTTCGTTTCGAAAAACCGGACAGCCTGGCTCTGCGCGAACCGCAAGAGCTTTTTCTTTACATCAATGGTTACCGAATGACCTCCTTTCCGGCCAAATATGTAACTAACAACTCTGTGGTTTTTCAGATTTATGAGGCTGATACTCTTCGTGGTCTTCTCAGCCGGGAAATAAATAGTTGGGGAGTGCACGAAGTGAAAGTAAGAATGAGCTTTGGCAACAGCAGCGGCCAACACATTCATATGGACGAGGCAAACATACTCATCGATTTCGATCCCTACTTCCCCATTAGAAGCTGGGTGGGCAGAGGCATTATTCTTCTCATTATTTTCGTTTTCTTCAGCCTGGTACGAAAGAATTACTTTCTCAAGGGCATTAACAGTACAAAGTACAGCCTTTCTCGTGTGCAATTGGCCTGGTGGACTATGATTGTTATTTGCTGTTATATTGCCTTATGGTCGGATAGCGGCATTCTTGTGCCTCTTTCAGGAGACACGCTTATACTTATCGGAATTAGTGCGGGAACAGCCGCAGCGGCTCAAACCATTGACATAAGCAAAATGCGCACTTTGGAACAGAGTGGTGCAACTGCCCAGGCACAAACGAAAGAACCGATTCATAAAAACCAGACGTTCCTCTTTCAAATTCTGTCTGATGAAAACGGTATCAACATTCAGCGCTTCCAAAGCGTGGTTTTTACCTTTTTTATAGGCATTTTCTTTGTGTTTGAGGTAATAACCAAGTTTGAAATGCCCGACCTTGATTCGGGCATACTCGGGCTGATGGGCATTAGTTCAGCCACTTATGCCGGGCTAAAAACCAATGAGGGTAAAACCTGATGTAAACAACACGGGCTCCTTTTCAGGTAGTACCATGTGCCGTAAGCACCAGGCTCCTTGAGCCTCCACGGTTTCGGTGTTCGCATAAGTAAATTCCCTGCCATGTACCCAGGTTCAATCGGCCTCTGGTAATGGGAATAGTCACTGATGGACCCAGCAATGACGCTTTAATGTGAGAAGTCATATCATCGGGCCCTTCGAAGGTGTGTTGATAGTGTGTGGCCTCTTCAGGAACCAACATATTGAAATGAGTTTCGAAATCGGCCCGCACTGTAGGATCGGCATTTTCATTAATAGTAAGACTGGCCGAAGTGTGTTTAATGTGCACATGGAGCAGTCCGGTTTGCAACCGATTCAGCTCGGGCAAGCGAGACAATACCTGTTCGGTAATCAGATGAAAACCTCTGGGGTAAGGTGGTAACGTTATTTCCTTTTGGAAATAAATCATTGAGCACTTTCCTCCAGCTTGGAGGTGTTTTCAGCTATTCTCAGCTTTTCTACAAAATCGTCTAACTCCCCGTCCATTACAGTAGGCAAGTTATGAACTGAGTAGCCAATTCTATGGTCTGTCACTCTTCCCTGAGGGTAGTTGTAGGTTCTTATTTTGTCGGAACGATCGGCCGAACCTACAAGTGATTTTCGAGCTCCTGCAATTTCGTCTTGTTGCTTCTTAAGCTCCATCTCATAAAGTCTGGAACGAAGCACAGTCAAAGCCTTGTCGTAATTCTTGTGTTGAGAGCGGCCATCCTGACACTCAACCACAATACCGGTAGGAATGTGCGTGAGGCGTACGGCCGATTCGGTTTTGTTTACGTGCTGACCACCTGCTCCTGAACTTCGGTAGGTGTCTTTCTTCACATCCTTCATGTCCAGATGAACATCTACATCCTCCACTTCGGGTAACACGGCCACTGAGGCAGCCGAGGTATGTACCCTGCCTTGCGATTCGGTAACAGGAACCCTCTGAACCCGGTGTACACCAGATTCAAACTTGAGTGTGCCATAAACATCTTCGCCAGAAACACTAAAAACAATTTCTTTAAAGCCACCGGAAGCAGCCTCGTTCAAGCTTATCAGCTCTCTTTGCCATCCTTTAGAGTCAATAAATCGCTCATACATCCTGTACAGGTCTCCGGCAAAAATTGCGGCCTCATCGCCACCAGCTCCGGCTCTTATTTCCATAATTACATCTTTATGGTCGTCCGGGTCTTTGGGTATGAGCATCATTTTAAGTTCTTCTTCCAGCTCTTCGTGTCGCTGCTCAAAATCGTCCAGTTCGGCTTTGGCCATTTCCCTGAAATCCTCATCCTTCTCTGTCTTGAGCAACTCTTTGGTAGACTTAATGTTGTCTATGACGTTTTGATACTCATCGAACTTTTTGACAATCTTTTCGAGGTCTTTGTACTCTTTATTCAGTTTTGAGTAGGCCTTCATGTCAGCCATTGCATCGGGCTGCACAATTAATTGAGAAACCTCCTCGAACCTTCCTTTAATTGCCTTTAGTTTATCGATCATAGACTTTAGTATTAGGCTGCAAAATTAACAAACAAAACCAATAGCTGTTTACCTTTGCAAAAACATGCTGTCGTGAAGTACAAGGTATTTTCTTCTTTTATTCTCTTGGGAGTGCTATTGGCCTGTAGTAATCAGAAGATAGATACCTCTCAGGTACAGAAAGAGATGGAGGCTCGTGAGATTAAGGTGGTTTCTGATGCTCAAATATTGGAAAAGGCCATGGAAATAGGCAACGCACTGGCCAAAGGCTTTTTACTGGAAGAAACGGAGGCCGGTTTGGAGGCCAAAGTGGACTCAACAAAGGCCAACGTATCGTTTTACTTTTTCGATAGGGGCGAGCAACCCACCGGAAAGGAATTGGCCGTATTCAAAGCGTATGACTACAACCGAAAGAATAGTGTAGCCTCAACCTCTAATGTTCAGAAGCTTGACAACGGGCAAACTCTCTTATATACTACTCCCATGGTACACCAGCAGCAAATAGTGGGGATGTGGTCTGTTAAGCTAAGCCGAAAAGAAGTAGTGCTAAGTATTGAAAACTAAACCTGACTGTAGCGAAAACAGTCGGTTGTGTGGTCATTTACCAAACCGCAAGCTTGCATATAGGCATACATTATGGTGCTTCCTACAAACTTGAACCCTCTTTTTTTCAGGTCTTTACTCAGCGCATCAGACTCTGGCGTAGTTGCGGGCACATCTTTCATGTTTTTGCGGGCATTCACAATTGGTTTTCCTCCTACAAAAGACCAAACATAATTGTCGAAAGAGCCAAACTCCTTTTGAACCTCTAAAAACTTCTGTGCATTAACTACCGTACCTTGGACCTTAAGCCTATTTCTTATGATACCCGGATCGAGCAACAAGGCCTCCACTTTTTCATGGCTGAATTGTGCTACCTCCTCAGGGTTAAAATCTGCAAATGCTGCGCGATAGCCGTCCCTTCTTTTTAGAATAGTCGCCCAACTCAGGCCTGCCTGAGCGCCTTCCAGAATAAGAAACTCAAAGTGAACCCGATCATCATGAACAGGAACACCCCATTCTTCATCATGATACCTTATATATTCGTCAAAGGTGTTTTCGCACCAGGTGCAACGTTTTTTCATTTATTTAGAATTCAATGCACATAACTCCCTGCATTAATATCAATAGTGCAGCCAGTGGCATGGTCTGCCATTCCAGAGGCTAAAAGCACTATCATTGGAGCTAAATCCTGCGGTTCCGTAAGCTTATTCAATGCAATATCGCTTAAAGCAAATTCTTCACCATACTGATCCATGAAATCCTGGGCCATGTCCGTCCGCACAAATCCGGGAGCAATATTAAAAGCCACAATATTCTGCTTACCATAGTGCCGTGCTATTGATCGGGTCAAGGCCACAATAGCCCCCTTAGAAGCTCCATAGGCCAAATAATCTCCGGTATCTCCTCTAAAGGCTGCTCTCGATGAAATATTAATTATTCTACCTCCACCATTTTTGGCAAAGTGGTCAATAGCAAGCTTACACAATAGGCCCTGAGCACGAGTATTCACAGCAAAAGTAGTATCCCAATCTTTTACCCAAGCCTCGTTAGAGCCTTCCATGTCTGATGAAATAGCAATACCCGCATTATTGACCAGCACATCAATCTTCCCAAAATGCTCAACTACTTGTTCAAACAACTGAATAAGTGAATCGGTATTTCCTAAATCGGCCTGAAACGCTCTTGATTCAGCGTTCAACCCTTTTAATACCTCCTTGGCTTGGGCTTTATTCGTGTTGTAATGCAGGGCCACTTTAGCTCCTGAGTCTGAGCAAGCCTTTGCAATAGCCGCACCAATGCCCCTTGAGCCACCTGTAACCAAAACCACCTTCCCACTTAAAGAAATTTCCATGTCTTATCCGATTGAAGTGAATAAATTACATGCTTATTGTCAGCTTAAAAAACATATTTACAGCAATTACGAATAAGCCTTAAACGACTCGCTATGAAGAAGACTTTTCTTTCTGTTGTGGCCATTTCCCTGCTAGCCACCACCGTCTCCGCACAAACCGTTTCCTTTGAAGAATACAATCCACCCTCATCGCTGGTAGTTCCGGAAAACCCTGTACAAAGGGCCAAGTATCCGTTTATCGATGTGCACAGTCACCAATGGCGAATGGGCGAACGCAACCTCAACGAATTAGCAGCACAGATGGATAGTCTGAACATGGGCCTGATGGTGAACCTTTCTGGAGGAAGCGGAAAAGCCATAGCCGATGCAGTAACCAATATTGAGGCTAACCAACCTAAGCGTTTTGTGGTTTTCGCCAACCTCAACTTCAACAATTTTGATGGTGAGTGGGGCACCCGAGCGGCAGAACAACTAGAGCGCGATGTGGCTCAGGGCGCAAAAGGGCTTAAGATTTTCAAAAGCTTAGGCTTTTCTGTAAAAGATAGTGATGGCAACAGGGTGGCAGTAGACGATCCAAGGCTCGATCCGGTTTGGGCCAAATGCGGTGAGTTGGGCATTCCTGTGCTCATTCACACGGCAGACCCCAAACAATTTTGGGAACCCTTCGATGCCAATAATGAAAGATGGCTAGAGCTTAAAACTCATCCGCGTAGAAAACGGGAAGCCGATGATCCGGCTCCGTGGGAAACACTCATTCAGGAACAACACAATGTTTTTAAAAAGCACCCCAATACCATTTTTATAGCTGCTCATATGGGCTGGTTTGCCAATGACCTGGCCAAGCTGGGCCAGCTTTTAGACGAAATGCCCAACATGATGGTAGAAATTGGTGCGGTGATTGCCGAACTTGGCCGACAGCCAAGAATGGCCAATGCTTTTTTTCAGAAGTACCAAGACAGGGTTCTTTTTGGCAAGGATGCCTACAACCCAGAGGAGTATCATACTTATTTTAGAGTGCTTGAAACCAAAGACGAATACTTCCCATACTATAAAAAGTATCACGCCTTTTGGCGCATGTACGGACTGGGTCTGCCCGATGAAATACTGAAGAAGGTGTATTACAAAAATGCACTCCGAATTATACCCGGGTTAGATGCAAGCCAGTTTCCGAACTAATTGAACCTTGCAATATCCCGATTCGGTCATTGAAAACGCCTGTCCAATCTCATCCGGTTCTTCTTTGGTAACTGAGTGCCTACGTTTGTAGTATGCATTCAAAGCAACACAAAGGTCAACAACTTATGAAAAACATATTGCTCGTAGTAGGGGTGGGTATTGGGTTATTTATTCTCATGGCCGAAGCCAAAGCCCAAAATGCTAAAGCCTTTATTTATGGCGAAGTAGAAACGGTTGGGGGCGATGTGTACAAAGGCCCCATACGCTGGGGCACTGACGAGGTGTATTGGGTAGAACTATTCAATGCCTCAAAAAGCAGCAACGACTTTTTAAAGTACCTATCCAAACGACAAATCGAAGAACTTAATCGCCAGCAGGGAGAAGGTTCTTCATGGCTGGGATTAGACCTTGGGGTTTTGAGCATTTGGGAAGACAAATATTCGCGCACCGAGCATCAGTTCGACATACAATTTGGAGATATTAAATCTATAGAGCCCATAGGCCGGTCTAAAGCCAAAGTTCAGCTCAAAAACGGGGTGGTTTTTGAGGCCAGCGGCAATAGTGGTTATTATACCGATATAGGTGGTAGTGTTGTAGTATTTGACTTTGAGTTGGGCGAATTTGCCATACGTTGGGACAGAATAAAACAAGTGCGCTTTTCGGAGGCACCGGCAAGCACCAAGCCGGGATTTGGCGAACCCATATATGGCAAAGTAAATGCGGGAAGAAAAGGGGAGTTCCAGGGTTTGATTCAGTGGGACACAGATGAGCGTTTTTTGGATGAAATACTAAATGGTGAAGATCGAGATGGCAAAAAGGACATTCCCTTCAGAAGTATTAAGCGGATAAAACGTAGAGGTAGCGGAGTAGAGGTGTTGTTACACTCTGGTCGTAATTTCTACCTCACCGGCTCTAACGATGTGAACCCTGAAAACCGCGGTGTAGTGGTTTTTGACCCTGAAATGGGAAGAATACTGATTCCATGGCGCGATTTTTATGAGCTGGAAATAATTGAACCACAAACCGACTGGAAGCTGGGCTACTCAGATTTTCCAAACCCCAGAGGGCTTTCCGGTACAGTGGTTACCATTGAGGGCGATGAACACAAGGGTCTGTTGGCCTATGACCTCGATGAAGCCTGGGAGTTTGAAATACTGGATGGAAACGATGACGATGTGAGCTATCAGATCCCTTTTCGACACATCAAATCCATTATTCCCAAGAACTATAACTATTCCAGCGTAATCCTAAAAAACGGTAAAACCCTACTATTGGGAGGAGGCCGGGATGTGAGCCGGGAAAATGATGGTATTCTGGTTTTTCCTTCGCGCAACGCACAACCCATTTATATTCGTTGGTCCAAGATCGATCAGGTAATTTTTGATTAACTTTTCCTGAGATCATGTCCAGAAAGCTAATCATACAACTCGTATTGGCCTTGGTGCTAACGGCAGGGGTATTTCTTAGTCTTTATTTCACCGATGCCGAAAGAGAACTGTACCTTACTGCAGGCCTGATAACTATTACTCTGGCTCTCGTTTGGCTGTGCAATTGGTTACTCACCCGAAAGCTCGACAAAAAACTACCCTGGCTTAAATACGGAAACAAACGCTTTTATTGGCAATTGGGGTTGGGCATTCTTTTGTCTCTGCTCATCATCAATATTAGTTATCTGGGACTCAAGCTGGGGCTCACTGTAGACCCTCCTAACCAACAGCAACTCATTACCATGAACGTGCTGGGCACATTAATTTTGTTACCCACCATTTCCATAAACTTCGGTATTCAGTTTTTAAGCAACTGGAAAAACGCTCAGCTTGCCTCTGAGCAATTTCAAAAAGAAACCATAAGAGCCGAATTAACCACACTTAAGAACCATTTAGATCCGCATTTTTTATTCAATAACCTCAACATTCTGTCTTCACTCATCAGCAAAGACAAGAACCTATCGCAAAGCTATTTGGAAAAGTTTGCCGATGTATACCGCAATATTCTACAAAGCAGTAAAGAGGAGCTGGTAACCCTAAACGATGAACTGAAGTTTATTGCCTCCTATCTCTATTTGCTCGAAATACGTTTTGAAGACACCATTCAGACTTTTATAGACGTGCGCAAAGAAGACCATCTGAAGCTGATACCACCGCTTACCCTGCAAATGCTCATAGAAAATGCCATTAAGCACAACGCTATTTCTGAGCTTAGACCTCTAAAAATCTATGTATCCAGTCAAAACGGATTCATCTCTGTTAAGAACAATTACCAGCCCAAGAAAACAGAGATCAAAAACAGCAACAACTCCGGTCTGGACAATATTAGAAGGAGGTACTCCTACTTTACAGATAAGAAAGTTCAGGTTTTTGAGAATACCGATAGCTTTATAGTAAAAATTCCATTGATTGAACTAGAAGACTAACGCATGAGGGTTGTTGTATTTGAAGATGAAAAGCTGGCTTCCGAGCGACTCATTGAATTAATTCAGGAGTTAAAACCTCAAGCAGAGGTAGTGGCTTCGCTTAAATCGGTCGAAGCCGCCCTGCTTTGGCTAGACAATAACCCCGAGCCCGACCTTCTGGTTAGCGATATCCAGTTATTAGACGGTTCGAGCTTCGAAATATTTGAGCAAAAACCCATTAAGTGCCCGGTAATTTTCACAACAGCATACAACGAGTACGCCATAAAGGCTTTTGAGGTAAACAGTGTAGATTATTTGTTAAAGCCCATTCAAAAAGAAAAGCTTGCCAATGCGTTGTTAAAACTTGAAGAACGGCAAGCCGAAGCGGTGGTTTCTCCGCTAGACATAGACCAAATTCGGCAAGTAATTCAGGGAACAAGTGTTGAGTATAAATCTCGCTTTCTGGTAAAGTTTGGCCAGCGTATTAAAGCCATTCCGGTAGAGCAAATTGCCTACTTTTTTTCCCAAGACAAGCTCACCTATTTGGTTACTTTCGAAGGTAAAAAACTACCGCTCGATCAGCCACTTGAAGAGCTGGAAGGCCTTATCAATCCGAAAAACTACTTCAGAGTAAACAGAAAATACATTGTTCATTTCGATGCCGTAAGTGACATTCACCCCTACTTTAAAGGGAGGGTTAAGCTTCAGCTGGAGCCCGATGCACAAGATGATATTGTAATTAGCTCCGAAAAAACACCCCTGTTTAAGCAGTGGCTCGATAGTTAGTTCCGACTAACATTGGTACAACCCAAACGGACCGACCGCTTCGGTTGGCTTCAGTCCCGATTCGGTGATGTCATACCCCGATATGCCCCTTCTTCATTGGCCAGGAAACCAAAGGGTGGCATTTTTGAAGAGTCAATTAAAACAAAAGGTCATGAACTCAAAATTTAGAATCTTAACACTATCACTACTTACCGTGTGCCTCTCTTTTTCGGCACAAGCCCAGCAATCACTTATTTACGGCAAGGTTACAACCATAAGCGGAGAAAGTTACACCGGTCAAATCAGGTGGGGTAAAGAAGAAGCCTTCTGGACCGACCTCTTTAATGGAAACAAAGAAGGCAATGACAATTATCGTTACCTGAGCCGGGAAGATCGCTCAAGGCTGAGAGAAAAAATAAGAGATAATAACCGCTGGGGCGGGGTTTGGATAAGCTGGGGCAGCCGCGATGAATATGAAACCACTCATGAATTTCAGGCTCGTTTTGGTGATATATCATCTATGGAGATGAACCGCAGATCTGAAGTACGGCTTACTATGCGCAATGGCGAAACAATGTATGTAGAAGACGGATCGAACGACTTTAACACAGACATCTATGTGATGGATCAGGAATTTGGAGAAACCAAAATTCGCTGGAGCAGAATTGAGAAAGTTGAATTTATGGACACTCCCAACAAGCTTTCTTCAAAGCTCGGAGAACCTTTATATGGTACGGTGCAATTTTACGGAGGAGAATACACAGGGGTGATTCAATGGGACCATGATGAGCGACTGACTACTGACATATTGGATGGCGACTCTCGTGATGGCGATGTAAAAATAGAGTTTGGCAACCTGGCCTCCATAGAAAGAGAAGGTTCCGGAAGCCGGGTGATTACCAAGTCGGGCAGAGATATGTATTTGCGGGGGTCTAACGATGTAAACTCAGGCAATAGAGGCATTATAGTGACTACTGAGTTTGGCCGGATAGACATCCCCTGGAGAGAGTTTAAAAAAGTGACTTTCTCAGAAGCTCCGGCCAATCTGAAGACTTACCGAGATTTTGCTGGGCTCAAGAAGCTATCGGGCACAGTAACAACCACCCGTGGCGAAACCCTTTCGGGAGAAATAATCTACGATCTGGATGAGGCCTACACCTTTGAGATGCTTCAGGGAGAAGACCATGATGTCAGCTATATTATTCCCTTTGAATCGGTAAAAAGCATTGTGCCCAAAAACTATGATAACTCACTGGTTGTACTGAAAAGTGGTGAGGAGCTAATACTGGGAGAGTCTCGCGATGTAAGCGAAGACAATGACGGAGTTATTGTTTTTGTGAATGGAGACCCAAAGTACATCCTCTGGGAAGACATTAAAGAAATAACCTTTAACTAAGGTAAAGCATTCTTCATAAGTCTATTGCTTAAGGTCGCGTTTGGTCACGCGGCCTTTTTTTGTGGAAAAACTTAAACAGGTAGAGCCATTTTTCATTACAATAGCTAATTGATTGATTACAATAAGATTATAGGGTTACTTAAGTCGCAAGAGGTATTTCTGAACCCTGCCTCCATTTGTATCTTCACAAATGGTTGTAAAAAGACGCTGTGAGGACACAGCTTGTGGCTAGTATACTGAAATCTAACAAATGCGATCTAAATGAGTAACCCTAATGATTATATGTACTTAAAGCCCAAAAGGACTTTGGCATTTTCCTTAGTCCTTTTTTTAACCCTCAGTCATGGAATGGCTCAAAAGTCGGTGGTATTACCTTTTGATGCTTATAAGGCGGAAAGAACAGAGTTTATCGAATTTGGTCTGTTAGACATAATGGTTATTTACTCTTATAAACTTTTGCAAAATGATTTGTATTTAGAAACCGTTAAAGTCAATGCTCAACCTCTGCTCGGTTATGAACTAAAATCAATCTCTTTATCTAAAAATAAGATTGATAATCATCACTATAGGTATGAATTATCGGCAGTACTCACAAAAACACACTTAGGAAAGGATATCTTCTCAGCTCCTATTACAATAGTTGGAAGCCTATTTGTTGATGTAGATGATACCAGCGGATTTTCAATAAATCACGAGTTTCATGAAATTCCTGTAATTTCTAAACCCTTCTTGGCCATTCAATACATATGGAATCTGCACTATTGGTTGGTTTTAATAAGTGTATTGGTTCTTTTGGCACGAAAAACGTTACTCAACCTGAGGCATGCTTTAATTGTTGTCATTCCATTAATAGGCCCACTAGTCTATTTGATAAAAGAACTAAAGGTTCTGTTAAAAAAAGAAATGTCTAAGCTCAAGTCAGATAAAAACGATGGAGTTTAGCGGTTGGAAAGTTTAAAAAGTACAGCCTAAAAACTGAACAGAAAGTAGAAGAAAATAACCACCCACACCGCATCTACAAAATGCCAGCTATTTGACAAAATCCTGAATTTTATCTTTTGATAGGGGTTGGTTGAATATACCAGATGCCTTACCACATCTTTTGAGGTTTTATGACACTCCAGCAGTAGATAGAGCAAAAAACCCATAATACCAGCCATGTGTATTACATGTAGCCCCGAGATTACATACAGATAAGCACCCGAACGCTCTCCGGTAAAGAGAATGTTGTGAGCTTGTAATTCCTTCCACCCTACCACCTGAAAGCAGGCAAAAATCAGCCCCAACAGAAAGGTTATTCCAAGCCACTGCTTAAGCTTGGGTAAGTTATCTTGCTCATATAGAGGCATAATCCGGGTAACACAGTAGCTTGACAATAACAATATGAATGTGCTGAGAATAAAGAATTTGGGAAACTCAAACTTGAAGAATTCGACCTGGGCAGGGCGAGAAGCCGTGAAGGCAATGATGGTAAAAAGGAATATGACCGCACTGCCAACCATAGATACATATACAAGCACTTCGTGCGGGTGCATACGTTCCATTTTTCTAAAGGCCTCTTTGCTCAGGTTCAGCTTTTCCTTCTGGGTTTTCATTGCCACATTAACATCTAAATAAACGAAAGGGTTGGCAATTGAAACAATTAATTTCCTTAAGAGGTTTTTATGCTTTTCAGTGTTCAACTTGAGAATTCGTTACATTTGCAAGCCATTTGAATTCAGGTTTTGAAGGTTAGAGATTTCATTAAGATTTATAGGGAAGACTCCGTGGTTCAAACCATTGCCGAGCGCATAAAGCCCAACGAAACATCGCATATCAGATTAAAAGGTTTGGTGGGAAGTCTCGATGCCGTAATTGCCACAGCTGTTTATCAGCTCAACAAGCAAACCTGCATATTTGTAATGCACGACAAGGAGGAGGCTGCCTATTTTCACAACGACTTGCAAAACCTGCTTGGAGAAAAAGAGGTACTGCTATTTCCTACCTCATACAAAAGGCCCTACCAGTTCGATGAAACCGAGAATGCCAACATTCTTATGCGGGCAGAGATTCTCAACCGAATTAACCATAAGGCCTCTACTGGTGAGCTAATTGTGACCTACCCGGAAGCCCTTACTGAAAAAGTAATCAACAAAAAATCCTTATCTAAAAATACTTTTTCGGCCAAGGTGGGTGAGCAACTGGATGTACCTTTTTTGACCGAGCTGCTTCAAACCTACGACTTTGAACCCACTGACTTTGTGTATGAAGCCGGGCAGTTTTCGGTAAGAGGGGGAATTGTAGATGTTTACTCCTATGCCAATGATCTGCCATATAGAATTGAGCTTTTTGGCAACGAAATAGAGAGTATTCGAACCTTCGATCCGGTATCGCAATTGAGCCAGGAGAGTATAAAGGAGATAAACATTATTCCTAACGTTCAGACACGACTGTTGGAGGAAACCCGCCAGTCTTTTCTGAGTTTTATTCCTAAAAACTCAAAAATTTGGTTCAAAGACTACCAGCAAACGCTAGATACCATTGCCAAGTACTTTGAAAAGGCAAGCGGCAATTTTTCGGAAGTTATAGCTGCAAGCGGCACCCAAGTGGTGCTTAGCCCAGAAGAACTGTTTGAACAAACACACACTTTTGAAGAAGAGCTGAAAGGTTTTCAACAAATAGAGTTTGGCAACCGATTCTATTTAAATACCGACTTTGAATTGCGCTTTGAGGCCGAACCTCAAACCTCATTCAATAAAAACTTCGACCTGATTGTAGAGAATCTGGGGCAGTGGCAAGTACAAAACTTTAGCCTCTGTGTGGCAGCCGAATCGTTGGCGCAGTTTAACCGGTTGGAAACCATTTTCCGAGAACTCGATCCATCGTTAGAAGTACAACCTTTGAACATTGGTTTGCGAAGCGGTTTTATAGACAAAAACAGGGAAGTACTTTGCTATACCGACCATCAACTGTTCGATAGGTTTCACAAATACAAAACCAAAACCAAGCATTCGAAGTCTAAAGCACTTACACTTAAAGAGCTACGCTCACTTCAGCCGGGAGACTATGTAACCCATATTGACCACGGCATTGCCCGCTTTGCAGGTATGGAAAAGGTCGATGTGAACGGCAAAATGCAAGAATCTATTCGACTGGTCTATCGCGATGACGACTTGCTCTACGTAAGTGTGCACTCCATTCACAAAATTTCGAAGTACACGGGTAAAGAGGGAGCCCCTCCAAGTATAAGTAAGTTGGGTTCTCCCGAGTGGGAAAACAAGAAAAAAAGAGTAAAAGGCAAGGTTAAGGATATTGCCAAAGACCTTATTGAACTCTATGCCAAGCGCAAAAAAGCATCTGGTTTTGCCTATTCTCAAGACGGATTCCTGCAGGCAGAACTGGAGTCTTCTTTTATTTACGAAGATACCCCAGACCAGGCCAAAGCGACTGAAGATGTAAAAGCCGACATGGAGCAACCACATCCAATGGACCGATTGGTTTGTGGCGATGTAGGTTTTGGAAAAACCGAAGTAGCCGTTCGTGCAGCCTTCAAAGCTGCGGTCAATGGCAAACAGGTGGCAGTACTTGTGCCAACAACTATTTTGGCCATGCAGCACTTTAGAACCTTTTCCGAGCGGCTAGCCGACTTTCCGGTTAAGGTGGAGTACATTAACCGTTTTAAAACCACCAAGGAAATTAAAGAAACGCTGCAACGGGTAAAAGAAGGAAAAACCGAAATACTCATTGGCACCCACCGTATTGTGAACAAAGATGTTCAGTTCAAAGATCTTGGCCTGCTCATAATAGATGAGGAGCAAAAGTTTGGGGTAAAGGTGAAAGATAAGCTCAAGGAGCTGCGGGTAAATGTAGATGTACTCACACTAACCGCTACCCCAATTCCGCGCACGTTGCACTTTTCGCTCATGGGGGCTCGAGACCTTAGCGTAATTGCTACACCTCCACCCAACCGGCAACCGGTTACTACCGAAATACACACGTTTAACGATGAGCTTATTCGCGATGCGGTGAGCTTTGAGCTGAGAAGAGGGGGCCAGGTGTTTTTTGTACACAATCGTATTAATGATATTGAGCAGGTAGGCAACATCATTCTGCGGCTGGTTCCGGATGCCCGAATTGGTATTGCTCATGGCCAAATGGATGGCTCACTGCTTGAGAAACGAATGGTTAAGTTCATTGAAGGGGAGTATGATGTGCTGGTTTCTACCAACATTATAGAATCAGGACTGGATATACCCAATGCCAACACCATCATCATCAACCATGCCCATATGTTCGGCCTTTCCGACCTCCATCAAATGCGGGGACGAGTGGGCCGCTCTAACCGAAAAGCCTTTTGCTACCTCCTTACTCCGCCTACTATTGGTCTGACCAGCGATGCCCGTAAACGCCTGAGCGCCTTAGAGGAATTTTCCGATTTGGGTGATGGTTTTAAGGTAGCGATGCGAGACCTCGACATTCGCGGAGCAGGTAACTTACTGGGAGCTGAACAAAGCGGTTTTATTTCGGACCTGGGCTTCGACATGTATCACAAAATTCTCGATGAGGCCGTTCAGGAACTCAAAGAAACAGAATTCCGCGACCTTTTTATGGGCGATTTAGTGAAAGAGGCAGCCCAAATTGTTGCTCAGGACTGCACCATTGAAACCGACCTTGAAATTCTAATACCAGACACTTACGTATCTAACACCACCGAAAGAATTGGTCTGTACGCCAAGTTGGATAATATTAAATCTGAAGAAAAACTCGAGCGATTTATAAAGAATCTAAAGGATAGATTTGGGCCTATACCCGACTCGGTTCAAGACCTGATTCAAACCGTTAGGTTGCGGTGGGTAGCCGAAAAACTTGGTTTTGAAAAAGTGATTATCAAAAACGAGTCTATGAAATGCCACTTTATGCCTTCGGATAAAGAGGCCTACTTCCAGTCAGAAACATTTGGTAAGATTATAGCCTTTATTCAGCAACACCCTAAGCGCTGCAAAATGAAAGAATATAAAACCCGCCTTATTCTTAAGATCGATGAGGTACTTACCGTAAATGAAGCCAAAGACTGGCTCACTAAGATGTTGGAATAGCCCGGTGGTTCTCCAAAAACTGCTGCGACTCCCCAAGGTATGCCTTAATGGTGTTATGAATGAGGCCGAGATGAAACCTCAACTGTCGTGCTTTATCTGCAAAGGCTTCTGCGTTTTCTTTAGACTCCGCACGGCCCATAGCCCCCATAATATCGAACAGCTTTATGGCATTGCCTGAATAGAAGTTCTGTGCCGCATAGACTTCTGCGATTTGCATGTTTACTTCATTGGGAAGGTAGGTAAGCGAATTATTAATTTTGGCCACCTCAAGTGCCGATTTACTCAAAAAAGAGAATGAAAAATGAACCCCGAAATCTTCATTAGAAGCATTGTTCTGAGCCTGAAGCCAACGGTCTATAAAAGCCATATCCTGGGAAATTTTGGCGGAGTCTTCCATAAGTTCTCGCCTGTTTTCCTGCACCTCTTCAATAATATTTAGCAGCGACTGTTGGGCAAGTTTTTTATTAAGGTAATCTTGTCGCCACTCGGTGAGGGTCATGGCCAATACAACGGCCACCACAATGGAAAAAAATTCAAAACCCGCCTTTCGCAAATCTATTTTTACGGCCATCAAAAGCTCATTAGATCCTTAAACTTAAGCGTTTGTCTTCTGGAAACATCTATTTCTTCTCCTCCTTTCAGATAAATACGAAGGCTACCACTAAACCAAGGCTCTATTCGCTCAATCCATTTTAGGTTTATGATTTGCTGACGATTGGCTCTAAAGAATGTTTTATCGTCCAGGCGCGACTCCAGATAGTTGAGTGTACGGGTAATCATAGGTTTACAATCGCCAAAATATACAGTGGTATAGTTGCCACTCACCTCAAACAAACGAATGTCTGATAGCTGCACAAACCAACACTTCTCACCATCTTTTACAAAAACCTGATCGTGAATGGTCAGTACATCATCTGCCCTTTCTTCTTCCTTCTGCTTCTTTTTAATCTTATCGAACACTTTAGAGACAGCTCCTGCAAGTCGCTGTTTTTCTACAGGCTTCACCAGGTAATCCAGCGCATTGTATTCAAACGCTTTAAGAGCATGCTCATCGTACGCTGTAGAGAATATTACTTCAGGCACCGCTTCAAGCTCCTCCAGCAAATCGAACCCACTTTTGCCGGGCATCTGAATATCGAGAAAAATAAGTTCAGGCTTCAGTTCGGCTATTTTTTCAATGGCCTCGTCTACATTGGCTGCCTCACCAACAATGTGCACGTTGTCAAATTCTTTGAGCAGTCTCTTGAGCTCATTTCTGGCCAGGCGAGAATCGTCTATAATCAGTGTCTTCATAGTCTAAGTAAAGTTTAGCGGTACTTTCACGGTGGCGCACACCATATTTTCGTTCATATTCTCAATGGTCAGGCTGGCCTGTTCTCCATACAACAGCCGCAGTCTTTCTTTTGAGTTGCTTATACCAATGCCTCTTCTTCGGCCCTTTGTGGCTGCATGAGGCCTCAGCTGGCCGGTGTTTTTCACGTAAATATTTACAAACTCGTGATTCAGTTTTGATTCCACAATTATTTCACCACCATTCGGCAAGTTATTAATGGAGTGTTTAATAGCGTTTTCCACCAGTGTTTGGATTATCATGGGCGGAATCATGGTTTCTTTAGACTGTTTGTCTATGATGAACCTGTACTTGAGCCTTTCCTCCAGCTGTATGGCTTCCAGGTTGAGGTAGTCTTTTACTACCTCCAGTTCTTTTTCTAATGATACCTTTTCGTACTGATCGAATTGAATGGAAAACCTTAGAAGATCGGAGAGGTGGGTAATAGAATCTCTGGCCTTTTCAGAGTCTTCGACCACTAACGATCGAATATTATTGAGGCTATTGAATATAAAATGTGGATTAATCTGCGCTTTTAAGGCGTTCAGTTCGGCATCTTTAATAGAAGCTGAGAGTTTCCACTTTTCTATTTCTACCTCCCTGGTTTTCTGTAAATACTGGTAGGCAAAGTACAGGGCAGACCAGCTGATGAAATACACGGCATAGCTACCCACATAACTAATTAGGAACACCAGAATTTTACTGCTAGTAAAGCCTTTTTGAGTAGCCGCTCTGATTTTTTCTAAAGTAGCCTCATCAACTCCTTCCATTTCCGGAATACCCATTACCTTATCCATGGCGCTGGGGTCTACCTTGGCCATTAAAAGAAGAGCACCTATGAGCGCACCCAAACTAAGAACAGACATTATAGTACCCTGAATTATACTGGCCAGAAAAACCCTGGGTACCAGGCGAGCCACCTTTAATTCTTTCCAGTTTTTGCTTTTTACATACTCTCTGTACAAGTGGCTGGTGAGAACCGATAGCAATATGGTAATGGTATTGACCCCAAAAGCCGTGACAAATGGCAAAAACATAGCCATAGTCATAAAGCTGGTGAGCATGAGACCCGTCCACCCGCCAAACTGTAGAATCCAATACAGTTTATTCTTATTCATAATTCAAAGAAAATACATCTACATCTAAGCCCCCTTGCGAATTGACTGAGTGGTTTTATGCCCTGATTAAATGACAATTATGCCCGCCAGCCTTTTTCTAGACAGGCATATTATTATATCATTACGAATAAGCAAAGACCTTATAAAACAAACAGTTGTACAATAAATCTGGCTAATTTTGAAAATATTATAGGCAAACCGGGCGTTCACCCTTTGAATTGACCGTCTGGATTGTGATAGATTTGCACATAAGTTTATATTAGCAAGTTCAAATTTCACCTAGACTTAGGAAAAGAATACTAAAATGAAAACAAGCGTGGGTCAGATAAAAGCAGGACTATTGGGTTTAATGGTTCTCTGCTCAGCCAGTTCCTGTTCACTTCTCGGTATCGGCAAAAAAGACAATATCAGTGCTGCAACAGGCGAGGAGTATGCTACAAAAAAAGATCTTCTGGGTTACCGCCCGTATGACGACAAAGAACTACCTAATCCTCCGGGAATGGTGTTCATTCAAGGCGGTAGAACTATACTTGGGTCTTTCGAACAAGACTTGTATGGCTCCAGAGACAATATTGAACGTACGGTTACTGTAAACTCGTTCTTTATGGACGAAACGGAGGTAACCAATAGCAACTGGAAGGAATACGTGTGGTTTCAGTACAACCCTCAGCCCCTGTCTCTTCCCAAGAACGTGAGTATACTAGACCCCAACGATGATGATAATCAGAACCTGAGCAACCCTCCTCAGGCATGGATTCCTGACTACACAGGGCCTACTCACAGCAAAAGCAACCCACAGAATTACGAAGACATTATACCAGACGATGATGTTTGGGCCAGTGACTTCTCCTTTAATGACGTGTATTCAGAAAACTACTACAGCAACCCCGGTTTTAATAAATACCCGGTTGTTGGTGTATCGTGGAGACAAGTTGTAGACTATTGCAAATGGAGAACAGACTTTGTAAACCTGAAGCTCATCTTTGAAATGGATTATGATGATCTTCCGGCAGAGTTTCTGGAAGAGTTTCTGGTCAAAGATCAGACTACCGGAGAATATCAATTAGCTATTGGTGGGCAACCTATTGGTACTGTAAATGCTGCAGGCCAGGGTCAGGTAATAGAGATAGCCGATTTTGACGAGTTTCAGCAAGAGGTTGTGGAATACATTAACCTGCCACAAAACAGAAGAAGATTTATTGAAAGAGGTATCTATTTGCCAGACTTTAGACTACCCAATGAAGCCGAGTGGGAGTACGCTGCAAAAGCTACTGTAGGAACGGTTTACCTGGACGAGAACGAAGAGTACGGAAGAATTTACCCTTGGGATGGCCGAGGCGTAAGAAACCCTTACGGTAAAAAGAGAGGCGAATTACTAGCCAACTTCAAAAGAGGCCGTGGTGACTATGCCGGTATTGCCGGAAATGTGAACAACGATGCTTCCGTAATACCCGAGCCAGTGGGCAACAGAGAGCCTAACGATTTTAACTTATTCAATATGGCCGGTAACGTGAGTGAGTGGGTTTTCGACACCTACAGACCTCTTTCGTTTGGCGATTTTGATGACCTGAACCCTGTAAGAAAAGACGGCACCAGTGACCCCGAAACTAATTATGGGTGGCAAACTGTAAGAACCCGAGACAGTGTGGCTGCCAACCAAAGCCTTGAGTATAGATCATTGATAAACGACAGAGCAAAAGTTTATAAAGGTGGTTCGTGGAAAGATGTGGCCTACTGGATGGCTCCAGGTACGCGCAGATACTTAGATTTAGACAAAGCCACCAACACCATTGGCTTCCGTTGTGCCATGATTTCGATTGGTACACAACAGCTCGACCAATCGAATGGCATAGTAGGCAAAGTGTTTGGAGGAAGAAAATAGGCTTATACGAAAAAGCATTGCTAAAGGCGGTTGTTGAAACCGCCTTTTTTATTACCACATGCTTTAAGTTTACTTAACGCCTGCCATAACGGCCACACTTAATGCCTGGCAAGGCAGTGCCAGAAGAGGTGTAGCGCAAGCCACCAGTGTCGAACCTGTGGTCAGCACATCATCGACCAAAAGCACGCGTTTATCCTTCAGCCGATCTATTTCCTGAACCTCAAAAATTCCTTCAACATCTAAAATTCGGTTCACTTTGCCTTTCTTGGTTTGGCTATCGATATGTTTAGTGCGAATGAGGCCATGTTCAACCACCGGAGTTTTTAATACTTCCGAAAGGCCAAGCGCAAAGCAATACGCCTGATTGTACCCTCTTATCTCCTGTTTCTTTGGGTGCAATGGCACCGGAACAATAGCATCAAAAGCATCGGCATAACCGCCTAGAAGCAAATCATGGCCATACCACCGGCCCAACATTATACCAATCTCCTGATTGTCGTTGTATTTCAAAGCGTGCAATACGTGCTGCATTATACCATTCTTAATAAAGTAAGCATACACCAACACATGGCTGAAAGGCACCAAGCCCATGAACTTTTCCTGAAAAGTATGCCTTTCTAAGGCGTGAGTATTCGTCTTGGGCAGGTTGTAATGACACTTAGGACATATATATTTGCTTCCCTGTGGAAGTGGATCATCACATCCCAAACACAGATTGGGGTAAATGAGAGAAAGAAAATCATTCCAGTATTCCTTGATTTTCATATTCATCCAATTTAATCAAATTAATATGAGTATAGTTCAAGAATTTAATGACTACAGAGCCAAAATGAACGAAAAGATCATGGCGGCCGACAATAAAGTGCTGAAGCGCTTCTTTAATCTGGACACCAACGCCTACGCTGAGGGAGCACTGGATGTAAAAACTAAGGAAATTGTGGGCTTAGCCTGCTCTATGGTGCTTCGTTGCGATGATTGCATCAAATACCATCTGGGGAAATGCCACGAACTCAAGATTACTACTGCCGAAATGTATGAGGCCTTTTCAATTGCCAACCTAATTGGCGGATCAATTGTAATACCGCACCTTAGAAGAGCTGTAGAATACTGGGAAGCACTTCAATCGGAAGAGAATGTATAAGAAGGATCTTGAACTCCATGTAAGGTGGGCAAAGTTAATGGCATCTATACAAGAAGTGATTGGCAAACGCCCTAAAGACCTGAATGGTGTTCTTTTTCTTATTGGGGTACAAGAGTTAGGCCGCGGGCCCTCACAGTTCAGCAAAGAGGAAAAGCAAGACCTCATGCACATAGCTATTTGCAAAGTACTGAGCTACTCAGGATACTATGAGCTGCAAGGCCACGATGCAGACGGCTGGCCACACTGGAAACTCATTAAAAAATTACCCCGGTTCGATCTGCTGGACCAGGAAAAGCTTCTCAAAATGCATGTATTAGAGTATTTTGAGAGAGAATTTGAATTAGTAATACAAGCATGAAAATAATCTCCTACAACGTAAACGGCATTCGAGCTGCTATTAATAAAGGTTTTAAAGAGTGGCTCGCAGAAGCAAACCCGGATATTCTTTGCTTGCAAGAACTAAAGGCCATGCCAGATCAAGTAGAAAACTTCTATGAAGAAATGGGCTACTATATGTACTGGGAAAACGCAGAAAAGAAAGGCTACTCCGGTGTTGCAATTCTTAGCAAAACAAAACCCAACCACGTGGAACATGGCTGTGGAAATGAAACCTATGATAATGAAGGAAGGGTTATTCGAGCCGATTTTAACGACTTCTCTGTAATGTCGGTTTACATGCCCAGTGGAACCAGTGGAGATATTCGACAAGACTTTAAATACCAGTGGCTCGACTTCTTTCAAGATTATGTTGATGATTTAAGAAAGCAAATCCCCAACCTTATTATTAGTGGAGATTACAACATTGCTCATAAGGAAATAGACATTCACAACCCGGTTTCAAACAAAAATTCATCAGGCTTCTTACCTGAAGAGCGTGCCTGGTTAACCAAATACGTTGATTCAGGCTTCATTGACACCTTCCGGGTGTTTAATCAAGAACCTCATCAATATTCCTGGTGGAGCTACCGGGCCAATGCCCGGGCCAACAACAAAGGCTGGCGTATCGACTACCATATGGCTACCTCACCATTAAAGGATCGATTGAAAAATGCCTATATAATGCCCGAGGCCAAGCATTCAGACCATTGTCCTATTGTACTGGAAATAGACTAAACACAAAGTTTATTTGCCTGTTTATCAATTGTTTTACAATCCTTTAGAAACTATTTGCGTAATTAAGGTAGGCTAACGCATAATGCTTATGGGTTCTAATGAGTCCTTGATAAGACAGTTAAACGATTACAAGAGAAAATACTATAAGAATAAAGCCATTAGAGGTAGTCTTATTCTAATCGGCATTCTGTTACTATCTTTTCTACTAATTAATACCATTGAGTTTTCTGCACACCTCTCAAAAACAGGCCGTGCCCTACTTTTTTACGGATTTGTGTTTGGCGCATTGGTAGCATTTATTGTCTTGGTATTCAGGCACTTGTTGTCCATGTTCAATCATAAACAACAAATGAGCAATGAAGAGGCTGCCATTCAGATTGGTAAGTTCTTTCCGGAGGTTTCCGATAAATTGCTCAATGTAATCCAGCTAGAAAAACTAAGCGACAAACAAAGTGATCTGTTGGTGGCGAGCATTCGGCAAAAAAGCCAACAGATTCAAAAATTCCCTTTCGCCAGTGCCATCGATCTTTCGGCCAATAAGAAGTATCTCAAATACAGCTTTTTACCTGCTACTGTCTTAATACTACTGCTCATTTTTGTTCCGCAGTTCATTACCGAAAGTTCTACGCGCATCATTAGCTACAGTAGCGATTTTATACCAGAGGCTCCATTCAACATTTTTATAGACCGAGATGCCCTTACAGGCTATAAAGACGAACCCTTTACCGTTCGTGTGAAGACAGAGGGAAGAGCCGTTCCACAAGACTTATTCATAAGGCTTAACGGCCGAAAAATCAAAACTATTAAAACAGGTCCCGGCTTGTTCGAATATGAAATCAATCGCCTGCAAAACAATACATCTTTTGTAGTTGAAGCAGAAGGTGTAGTATCGCCCACCTATACCGTAAAAGCCTTTGCCCGACCTAGTATCTCTTTATTCCACATTGAGTTGGATTATCCAGACTATACCCGCATAGCCAATGAGTCGGTTAAAAACTCCGGAAACCTCACCATACCAGAAGGCACAATAGCCACGTGGAACATTTCTGCAGCAAATGCCAATGGTGTAAATCTCTTTTTTGAGTCAGCCTCCAAAACATTGCAGGCGCAGAAAAAATCAGGGCAGCAGTTTGTGGCCGAAGATAAGCTTAAGCTTTCAGGAGCTTACTCTATCAGACTTTTCAACGAACACAGTACCAACAAAGACTCCTTAAAATTTCAGATTGAGGTAATTAAAGATCGCAACCCTGAAATCGTACTGGATCAGTATCAAGACACTGTTCTTTACCGCAACATTGTCTTAGGTGGCAAAATTGAAGATGATTATGGCTTTTCTTCTCTAGCCCTTTTTTATAGCTACGATGGAGAAAATTATGAAACGGAAGAGGTATTGTTCAACCCTGCCACACTCGATCAATCCTACTATCATATTTTTAAGCTTGATACGGCAAAAGTAAAGGCCGGAGCTGAGCTTACTTATTATATGCAAGTGTCTGACAATGATGGAGTTAATGGCTATAAATCATCTAAATCTGCTGCTTATACCTTTAAAATTCCACCTAAAGAAGAGTTAGAAGAAGACATAGAAAGGTCGAGTCAGGCTATTCAACAATCCATTGACAACACCCTTAAAGAAGCTGAGGAGCTGAACAGAAAAATTCAGCAAGCTGACGAAAGGTTAAAGACCAAAAAAGAGATGGATTGGCAAGACGAAAAGCTAATGCAGGAAATTCTTGAACAAAAGGAAAAGCTTGCCAATAAAGTTGAGGAACTGAAAAAGGAAAATCGACTCAATAATCAAAAACTCGATCAATTCAATCCTCAAAGTGAAGAGATAAAGCAAAAAATGGAGCAGCTTCAGGAAATCATGAACAATGTGCTCGATGAAGAAACCAAAAAGCTCTATGACGAATTACGTCAGTTGTTAGAAGAACAGTCTGATATTGAGGAGTTTAGAGAAAAAATGGAAGAATTGCAGCAAAATAGCGGCAATTTGGAAGAAGACCTGGAGAGAACTCTGGAACTCTTTAAAAAGCTTCAGTTTGAAATGACATTGGATGAAACACTGGAGCAGCTTGACGAAGCCATTCAAGACCAGCAACAGCTACAAAAAGAAACGGAAGAGTCTTCTAAAACCGAAGAAGAATTGGCCCAGGAACAGAAGCAAGAAAAAGAAGACATCGACAAACTCAAAGAGCAAATAGACAAGCTCAATGAGATTAACAAGAATCGTAAAAATCCGGACGATCTGCCCAAAGATGCCCGCGAGCAGTTAGAGGAAATACAGCAAGACCAGCAAGATGCGCAAGATGCCCTGGAGATAGACGAAAAGAATTCTGAAGATGGTCAGAGCCCTCAGCAACGGGCCGTAAAGTCGCAGCAACGGGCAGGCGAGAAGATGCAGCAGCTCAAGCAAAGTTTGGAGTCTGTTCAAAGCAATATGCAAATGGAGCAGCAAATGGAAAATATGGACAACCTCCGCGATCTTGTAGATAATCTGGTTACCCTTTCCTTTAACCAGGAAGAGCTAATGGAATCTTTCAAAGAAATAAGAGAGGGCGACCCTCGAGTTGTTAAGCTCGGACAAGAACAACTTAAACTAAAAGATGATTCGCAAATTATTCAAGACAGCCTTGTTGCCCTTTCTCAACGCGTTTTTCAGATATCCTCCTTCATAATGAAAGAGCTTTCCGAAATGAATCGTCAAATGGATGGTGCCATAGAATCACTCAAGGAGAAACGCATCAACGAAGTAATCGGTAAACAACAGTTTACCATGACCTCCATAAACAACCTTGCCTTATTGCTCGATGATGTATTGCAGCAGATGCAACAGCAAATGGCTAGTCAAATGAGTAATGGCCAGGGCAAAGATCAAAAGAACAAACCTCAGCCAGGAGGTCTATCGGAACTTCAAAAACAGCTAAGCCAACAAATTAAAGACCTGAAAGGAAGTGGAAAAAGTGGCAGAGAGCTATCGGAAGAACTAGCTCGTATGGCTGCTCAGCAGGAACGACTAAGAAATGCGCTCGAAAACTTTGAAACAGGCATGGACGGAAATAAATTAGGCGAAAAAATTGAGAAGCTTTTTGAACAAATGGAGCAAAACGAATGGGACCTCATCAATAAAAATATCACTGATGAGACCATTGAACGTCAGCAAGAGATACTTACAAGGCTTCTGGATGCAGAAAACTCCATGCGAGAGAGGGGAGAAGATGATGAGCGTGAGGCCAAAACAGCGCGCGATTTCGAGCTATCAATTCCACCTTCACTCAACGAATATCTAAAAGCCAAAGAAAAAGAAATTGAACTATTAAGGACAATTCCGGCAAAGCTCAATCCATATTACAAGAAAGAAACCAATAAATACTTCAAACGGATCAAAGAAAAGAACTGAGTTCATTGCATGAAGCACATAAGTATCGAAATACCCTCTCTCGTTGAGAACATTCGTATTGTAGAGAGTTTTATAGACAACGCTAAGGAAAAGTACCATCTAACAGACGATGTGTATGGCAACATTATGATAGCCGTAGTAGAATCGGTAAATAATGCCATTCTCCATGGTAACAAAACCGATAAGACAAAGAATGTACGACTTAGCGCCAATCTTCTCGAAGGACAAGTAATCTTCTCCATTACCGATGAAGGCCCTGGTTTTGATCACAAAAACCTACCAGATCCCACGGCACCTGAAAACCTCGAGAAAGTAGGAGGCCGGGGAATATTTATAATGAAAAACCTGGCTGATGAGATTCAATTCAAAGATGAGGGGCGTACAGTGGAGTTAACCTTTTATCTCGACTAACACTATGTCAGGTGAAATCAACTTCTTCACTGAAGACATTTCTTACACCCTTAAGCATAAGACCAAGTTGCGTCAGTGGATACATTCCATTGTACAATCGGAAAATCGAGCTATCGAAGAAATCAACTACATCTTTTGTTCTGATGACTATTTACTGAACATTAATAGGCAATACCTCAATCATGACTACTACACAGACATTATCACGTTTGACAACACAGACGACTATGATCCAGG
The DNA here is from genome assembly GCF_014653175.1 of Roseivirga thermotolerans. Classification (GTDB taxonomy): domain Bacteria; phylum Bacteroidota; class Bacteroidia; order Cytophagales; family Cyclobacteriaceae; genus Roseivirga; species Roseivirga thermotolerans. The sequence goes on along the minus strand of NZ_BNAG01000001.1, from coordinate 830,120 downwards.
GCTGTGTTCAGATATATATATATCGATCGATCGTGTAAAGGATAATGCCAGACAACACCAATCCAATTTCTCCACAGAACTACACCGTGTAATGATCCACGGTATACTCCACCTATTAGGACAAGGCGACAAAACTCCTGAGCAAAAACAGGCCATGAGAAAAAGAGAAGAAGCTTGCTTATCTTTGCTTCATATTTAAAACATTAGTGTTCCACGTGAAACTTTAAGTCTTCAAATACACTTATTGTTCCACGTGGAACAGTTGGTTATAGAAAACATATGTATCCTAAATACGATGTCATAGTAGTTGGTGCCGGTCATGCAGGTTGTGAAGCAGCACATGCTGCCGCAACAATGGGTTCTAAGGTTCTGGTTATAACCATGAACATGAACACAATTGCCCAAATGTCTTGTAACCCGGCAATGGGGGGGGTGGCTAAAGGTCAGATTGTACGTGAAATAGATGCCCTTGGTGGTATGTCCGGAATAATCTCGGACAAGTCTATGATTCAGTTTCGCATGCTCAACAAGTCCAAAGGGCCTGCCATGTGGAGTCCTCGAACTCAAAACGACAGGATGCGATTTGCAGAGGAATGGCGACTTGCCCTTGAACGCAACCCAAACGTAGACTTTTGGCAGGAAATGGTCACCGGAATCACCACGTCTGGTGATCGTGTAACCGGAGTTACTACAGGGATGGGCATACAGTTTGAAGCCCAAGCTGTAATCCTAACCTCCGGAACATTTCTCAACGGTATCATCCATATAGGAGAAAAACAGTTTGGTGGTGGCCGAACAGGTGAAGCAGCCTCTAAAGGCATAACCGAACAATTGGTAAGCCTCGGTTTTGAAGCCGGACGAATGAAAACAGGAACACCACCTCGTGTAGATGGACGATCGCTCAATTACCAGTTGATGGAAGAACAAGCCGGAGATGAAAAGCCTGAAAAGTTCTCTTTTAGTGATGAAACCAGTCCTTTGCAACAACAAAGAAGCTGTTACATCACCTACACCAATCCTCAAGTTCATGAAATACTGGAAAAAGGTTTCGACCGATCACCAATGTTCAATGGCCGTATTCAGGGATTAGGTCCAAGATATTGTCCATCTATTGAAGACAAAATCAACCGTTTTGCCGAACGTAATCGACATCAAATATTTGTTGAGCCGGAAGGATGGAACACGGTTGAAATCTATGTCAACGGATTCTCAACCTCGCTACCCGAAGATGTGCAGTATGAGGCTATTCGCAAAATACCGGGTTTCGAGCAAGTCAAAATGTTCAGACCTGGCTATGCCATAGAATACGACTTCTTTCCACCAACCCAATTGAGCCAGACTCTTGAAACTAAACTCGTGGAAAACCTCTTCTTTGCCGGTCAGATCAACGGTACCACCGGTTACGAAGAAGCCGCATGTCAAGGACTCATTGCCGGTATAAACGCGCATCAAAAAGTCACTCAGCAGCCGGAATTTATACTTTCACGATCTGAGGCATATATAGGTGTGCTTATAGATGACCTGATTAACAAAGGTACCAATGAGCCTTACCGAATGTTTACCAGCAGGGCCGAACACCGGATTCTACTACGCCAAGACAACGCGGATCTCAGACTTACAAAAAAAGGATACGACATAGGCCTGGCTAGTGAAAAACGCTTCGAGCAAATGCGTGAAAAACAACGGCAACTCAACCTGCTCATTAATGACCTTCAACAGAAAAAAGTAGATCCAGAACTGGCCAATCCTATGCTAGAAGCACATGGTACGGCAGGTATTCAACACCGCACTACTTTGAATAAATTAGTTAAGAGACCCCAGCTTGATATTAATCACCTTAAAGAAATTGGTCCTGACTATGCCAACTACCTCAATAAGTATGATGAGAAAATAATTGAGTCGGCAGACATACACATCAAATACGAAGACTACATTGATAAGGAAATGAAGCTGGCTCAAAAAATGGCTGAGCTCGAAGATTTAAAAATTTCTATGTCGATCGATTTCTCCCAGATTCCGGCACTTTCTGCAGAGGGCAGGGAAAAGCTCAATAAAATTAGACCTTCTACGTTAGGTCAGGCTTCGAGAATAAGTGGAGTGTCACCAGCCGACATATCTGTACTAATGGTTTATATGGGAAGATAGCAGACGGTGGAAGAAATTAGAGATTGCCTTATTTGTGGTTCAAACTCGCTGGAAGACCACCAGTCGGTCAAAGACCATTTCGGTACCCAAGAGGTGTTCCAATTGCAGGGTTGCAGGCAGTGCCACACTCTCTTTACCAATCCCAGACCAGAAGAGAATAATATTATAAAATACTATAAATCAGGTAGTTACATATCTCATGGAGACAAAATCAATAGTCTGTTCAATAGATTATACAATCTTATTCAGTCACAAAACTTAAAATACAAGCAACGCATAGTAGAGAAATACTCTTTTAAAGGAAAGCTACTTGACTATGGCTGTGGTGTGGGTTCATTCCTTCAACACATGAGCCAAAAGGGGTGGGAGGTAACAGGAGTAGAACCGGATGAGCAAGCCAGAAAGATTAGCACAAGCAGGGACCTTCCGGTTAAAGAGCTAAATCAAATCGAGGATTGTTTCAATTGTATTTCCCTTTTTCATGTATTAGAACATGTGCATTCACTGAATGAAACCTTGGAGCAACTATGCACTTTGCTCGATAGAAATGGTATCCTGATTCTTGCCCTCCCCAATTATAAAAGCTACGATGCCCAACACTATGAACAATTTTGGGCAGGCTATGACGTACCCAGACATTTGTATCATTTCTCCCAAAAAAGTATTACTCATCTAGCCAAAAAGTTTGGTTTAAATATTGTAGCCACCCACCCGTTGTATTTCGATAGCTACTATGTGAGCTTGTTGAGCGAAAAATATAAAGGAAGCAAGTTCCCCATAGTACCGGCCGCGGTACAAGGATTTATATCCAACCAAAAGGCCAAACGAAACAAAGAATATAGCAGTTTAATCTACATTTTGAGTAAATGAGAGGTATAGTCCTATTTATCATAGCCATTGCAGTTTTTGGGTGTGCCAACGTGAGTACTCCCTCAGGAGGACCAGAAGATCACACACCACCCAAGCTCATTTCCTCCACTCCAACTACCGGGCAAACACAGTTTAAAGGACAAACCATACTTCTAACCTTTGATGAGTGGGTAACTACACAAAACATAGAATCTGATTTAATAATAACCCCCAGAATAACCGGCAGCTTCAGGGCAAGGGTAAAGAAAAACGAGGTAGAGCTTTATTTCTTTGAACCTTTTAAAGACAATACCACATACTCTATCTCTTTTGGTAAGACCATAAAAGACATTACCAACAACAACCCCGTAGACAATCTAAACATCAGTTTCAGCACCGGAGATTATATCGACTCTCTCAGCATAAGTGGAAACATTAAATACCTATACACGCAGGAACCCATGGAAAACGCTCTTGTTTCGCTTTTTCCTTCCTCAGATACCACCAATATATTGAATGGTGTGGCCTCTTATTTTGCACTCACTGATTCCACAGGCAACTACACCTTCAATAATCTGCCCTCAGGTAAATACCGTATATATGCCACCAACGACAAAAACAACAATAATAAGGCAGATTCAAAAAACGAACGATACGGTTTTTTTCCTGACACGCTAAATCTGCAAAGCCCTTTAGAAAATATAAATTTTACGGTCCAAAACCTGAATACCTCCGACCTCCGCAGACTCTCTGCCAGGCACTATGCCAGCTATTTCGATATTACTTTCAGTAAACCTATTACGGACTTCCGCATAGAGAATGACGACAACTTTTACTATCAGCCCCAAGGGCCAGAGAAAATAAGATTCTATCGGTACGAACAGAATTTTAACGATACAGTACCTCTTATATATACCGCAAAAGACTCCATCAACAATACTCTCCGCGATACTGTGAAACTATACTTCACACAGTCAAAACTCGAAAAGACAGCCTTCTCCGTTAACACTGTTCCGGAAAAACCCAATGTAGTAAAAGGCACTCACCTAACTCTTGCGTTTAGCAAACCTATTTTGGAATTGCGTGCTGATAGTCTTATCCTTCAACTAGATTCTACTAGAACCATTCCCCTCAACAGCCAAGATTTTCAATTCAACCCGTACAAGACGGAACTGTATACCAACCTTACTCTAAGTGATTATATGAGTAATACCAACCCCGAATTAAACTTTACAGCAGGCAAAGGGAGTTTCATATCCATAGACCAAGATACCTCCAAACAATACACTCAAACGTTCAAGTTTATACCCGAATCAGAATTGGCATCAATCTCAGGTCAGGTCCTAACAAACAAACCAAACATCATTGTACAGCTCCTAAATGCCACCACACTAAAAATACTTAAGCAGAGCTACAACAAAAATTACAGCTTCACACAATTACCTCCCGGACGATACATGATACGAGTTATTGAAGATGTGAATGGCAACGGACTTTTCGATATTGGTAATTTACTCACCAATACTCCACCTGAACCCGTTCATTTCTATTACGACAATTACTACCAAACCAAAGTAATAGAAGTCCGAAAAAACTGGGCAACAACAGATACTAACATCAACTTTTAGTTGTGAATAACTATGGATAAGTCTGTGGATTCCTCACTCACTATCCCCAACAAGTCGCCAATTAGTACCCAAAAGAGATATCAACAGTCTCCATTCACATAATATCCATAACTCATTCACACCCCTCAGAGTTAATGCTCAATATCCACAAAATGCCTACGTTATCAACAGTTAGCAATAAGATGTTATCTATCAGTAACTTAAAAAAGCTGCTTGTGTGAATAACCATGAACTCATCAACGTTTCATACACCTTTTCATTTCTTCCACATGGATAACTCACTTATCCACTTTTACACAGCCCTAATAGAAATGATAAAAAATTATTTAATATTTAATTTAATATATAAGGCATGTTGAAAGTGTTGATAAACCCCAGACGTTTCGGACTTACCACCCTAGTCGCACTTGGCTTTGCTGCAGCCCTTTTTGCTCAGTCTACCAACCCCATACAATTGGCCGAAGAGTATTTGCAGCAAGGCGAGGTGGAAAAAGCAAAAGCTGAATTTGAAAAGCTGGCTCGTAACCGTCAGATTTTACCGCTTATCCACGATAGCTATTTCAATCTACTCCTTTCCGAAAAGTCTTTCGATGAAGCCGAAAAATACCTCAAGTATGCCATCAGGCAACTGCCCAATGATTTTAACTATGAAGTAGACATGGCGGTACTATATCGGACCATGAAATTAGAAGATCAGGCCGACAAACACCTGGATCAACTAATAGAGGAAATTGCAAAGGACAGCGATGAACGACAAAAACGAAACAATATTCGAATACTCGCACAAATGCTTTTTCAGAAAGATTTTAGAGAAAAAGCCATTAAAACCTATGAAGTAGGCAGAAAGGTATTTGGAGATAGCGACATGTTTGCTCTTGATTTGGCAACGGTATACAGGGTGATGGGTGAGAAAGAGAAAATGATACGAGAGTACCTTCATTTTTCTAAAACTCAACCCACCAGTGTGGGATTTGTGAAAAACTCTCTTCAGCGGTATTTGGAAGAACCTGAAGACATGGATTTGTTGGAAGGAGTACTTTATGAGTTTATTCAGGAAGAAGCAGGAAACCCAGTGTACAATGAATTGTTAATCTGGACCCACCTTCAGCAAAAAAATTTTTCGGCCGCTCTGCGGCAAGCCAGAGCCTTAGACAGAAGATTGGACAATCGTGCCCATAACATTTTGAATGTGGGCATAATTGCCTATGAGAACAAGGACTATAAAAATGCTGCTAAAGCATTTGAGTATATCATTGCCGATTTCCAAGAAAGCCCGAATTTTCGGCTTGCCCAACGCTACTCATTACTTGCAGAAGAAGAAGTTATAAAACAGTCGTATCCTGTAGATACAATGAGAGTACGGCAACTTATTGGTAAGTATCAAAGCTTTAAAGAAGAATCCAAAGACCTCTTTACGGCTCTGGAAGCTCAGCGTAGAATAGCCCTTCTCCAGGCTTTTCAGCTTAATAAAATCGACACAGCAATAGCCACACTTACCGAACTGGTTCAACAACCCATTGGTAAGCATAGAATTTTGGCTGAGGCAAAAATGGATCTGGCCGATATTTATTTACTCGATCAACAGCCATGGGAGTCAATCCTCTTGTATGGTCAGGTAGAGCGAATGTTCAAAGACGAACCCCTTGGCTATATGGCGAAACTAAAAAGTGCCAAGCTATCATACTTCAAAGGAGAATTCGAACTCGCTCAAAGCCATTTAGATATACTCAAGCTAGCCACTTCCAGAGAAATTGCCAACGATGCATTAGATCTCAGCATACTTATTAAAAACAATACCGTTTTTGATTCCACCGATGTGGTGATGCAAGATTATGCCAATGTGGAACTAATGATCTTTCAAAACCAGAGAACGGAAGCTTTGGCAGCTATGGACTCCATGCTGGCTAAATATGACAGGCATTCGATAACCGATGAGGTGTTGATGCTTAAAGCTCAAACGCTTAGACAGTTAGGTGAATTTGAGCAAGCCTTAAATGCCCTCCGACTCATTAATGAAAAATACTCTTACGATATACTAGCCGATGATGCCCTATATCTTACGGGCGTGATTTTAGAAGAAGACCTGAAAAAAAGTGATGAGGCTATGAAAGTGTACAATGACTTGCTCACCAGATTCAAAGGCAGTATCTATGTGGCCGAAGCGAGGAATCGATTTAGAACGCTTCGAGGCGATTTTAACAATTAAGATACCAGAGTGGCATATTCATTCAATAACCTCAGAGTAGGCAAAAAATTCAAATTGACCAATTTTGGGGAGCAATATGAATTTGAAATACTGGAAATAATGGCAGACGGAGACTGTCTGTTGAAGGATATAAATACGCTAGAAAAATACAGGCTTTACACGTTGATAAGCTTTGGAAAAGGGGCTGACTTCAATGTAGAATCTCTCTAATCTTCAATTATTCTTTTATTAATTCTATTTTGTCGTTGGGTTGACTTAAATAAGTTTTGCTATCTTACATACCCTGATTTTTTCAGGTACCCTTCAACCAAACAGTTTATCATTCATGCCAATGAAGCGGCTACATATCGCTATCGTTATTTTTTGCCTTTTATTCTCCATCGATGCCAAGTCTCAAACCGAGCAGCAGATTAAGAATGAACTGGAAAAGCGAGGTATAAATACCTATGAAGAAGTTCAGGCTGAACTGAGAAAACGAGGAATGACCGAAGCCGATGCAAGACGACAAGCCAGACTTTACGGAATCAATTACGATGAATACCTCAAAAAATACATTCTAGCCAAAGCCAATCAGGAAGAAGCCTTAGAACCGGTGACCAGCATAACCTTGGATACGGTTGACTATACTACAGAACTTACCGATGAGGCCAATCAAATTATTCCTCAAGACACGCTTAAAATTAAAGAACCTCAAGGCTTACCCTATTTCGGCTACGATATTTTTACAAATAATCCTTATGCCAACCAGCAAGCCCTGGTGGGAAACATAGATCCTGGCTACATTATAGGTCCGGGCGATGAACTGAGAGTTTATTTATGGGGCGAGGCAGAGTTTCAATTCGAGGGGAAAGTAGATATTAATGGAAACCTGTTTATTCCTAACGTGGGTCAGGTGTTCGTATCTGGAGTTACATACCAGAGTCTCCATGAACGACTAAAGCAATACCTTTCCAGGTTTTATTCCGGTCTGGTGAAATCTCCACCAGCCATATTTCTTGATGTTTCACTCACCAAACTAAGACCCATTCGGGTAATGGTAATGGGCGAATCAAAGAATCCCGGCTCATTAATGATCAACTCATTTGCCACTACACTCAACTCCATTTATGCCTCCGGTGGCATTAAAACCACCGGGTCGTTGAGAGAAGTAAAAGTTTTTAGAAACAATAGGTTCATTTCTACCATAGACCTCTATGACTACCTCATAAAAGGGGCTGTTTCGGAAGATATTCGCCTAATGAGTAACGATGTTATATTCATTCAGAGTAGAATGAATGCCATTTCAATTGAGGGAGAGGTAAATCGTGAAGGAATCTATGAGCTCAAGGGCAATGAAGGACTCATAGACCTAATTGGCTTTGCCGGTGGTTTAAAACCTACAGCCCACACACAGTCCGTAACTATTAAGCGAATAAGGCCTTTGCTAGGCCGTTCAAAAGACAACTCTTTCGATCGGGAAATTATTACGATCAATTATAATGACTTGCTCTTGGAAGGGGTGAATTTCAGGTTGCAGGATGGTGATCAGATACTCTTCGATAAAGTGCTGGATAAGTTTGACAACATGGTAACCATTGCGGGATCCGTATTCAGGCCGGGAGACTATCAGTATACAGAAGGAATGTCTGTGGCAGATCTTATTGGAACGGCTGGTGGGCTCAGACCCAATACCTATTTCGAAAAAGTAGATCTCTTCAGGCGCGATCGTAGCGGAGAACTCAGGTTCCTTTCTTTAAACCTTACTGAGGTGTTAGGCGAAGGCTCACAACCCAACTTCCAGCTTCAACCTGATGACTCGCTGAAAGTATACAACACCCAGGAGCTCAAAACACTGGAAACCGTTTCTATAGAAGGCTTCTTATCCAAACCGAAAACCGTTCTATGGAGAGAGAACCTTTCACTTTATGATCTCATTTTCATGTCTGCCAATGTAGAAGACCTTGAATATAAAAATCGAATTCTTACCAGCCGAGCAGATTTGTTGCGCTATCAGGAAGGAAAGACAGAGTATCAGGTGATACCATTTAATCTTGATGAGGTTTTAGATAAAAAATTCAATGCAGTGTTAAAGCCCAGAGATCGGGTAATTCTGTACAGTCGAGATATCAATGAGGTGCTCGACAGCTACGTTACCATTCGAGGAGCCGTTAAGAACGAAGGTCGCTATGCGCTAACAGACGATATGACGGTTGAAGATCTGATCCTTCAAGCAGGCGGTTTTGTCCGCACGGCATTTAGAGATTCGGTGACGGTGAGCCGCGAAAATTTTGATTTTTCAGGCAATATGATCGCTCAGGTGCGAAGAGTACCCACAAACATGGACTATCTGTTGGGAGCAACTACTAAACCAGACGGATCTTACATTTTACAGCACAACGATAATATTACAGTAGACCTCATTCCGGGTTCTTCGGAGTCCAGAGAAGTAAAGTTGAGTGGTGAGATAAAGTTTCCGGGAAACTACTTTCTGAGAAGTAAAGAAGAAACACTCAAGGAGGTAATCACCCGAGCCGGTGGTATATCACCAAATGCCTATTTGCCCGGTGCAAAGTTCTACAGAGATGGTAAACAACTTGCCCTTTCTATAGATGACCTGATGACCAAACAAAATGAAGCATTCAATATTGTACTTCAACCCAATGATAGTATTTATATTCCAGAGTCGTTTTATACCGTGAAAGTAGAAGGAGAAGTAGCCAACCCATCCCTTCAAAAATACCAGCTCAACCAGGGAGTAAAGGCATATATCAGAAACGCAGGCGGTAGAACAAAGAATGCACACAAGATCTATATAACCTCGTCCAATGGGTTTACCAGAAAAGTGGGCTGGCTGAGCAACCCCAAAGTTCTTGACGGAAGCATCATTACCGTTTCGGCCAAACCACCCAAAAAGGAGAGAGAACCGGGCAAGTTTCTCGAGAATTTCGGAACACTGGCCGCCATTATCAGCTCCACACTTACTACAATTTATCTGGTGGAGCGACTCAACTAACCCCGTCATACCCACAAGTCTGATAAAGAAATTCGGCTTCTTGAGAAAAAATAGTATGCATGCATAACAAATTTTTTCTAACTTCGTAACCCTTCAAGGAGAATATGAAGAGAGAAGAAACAGTAGATCACCATATAAAAACTTGTTGGCACGCGATTTACCGAATGTACAATCAAGAAGCCGCCAAGCATAATAGCACCACATCGCAAGCCTTTGTGGTCTTAAATATTGACCCGGTAAAAGGGACTCCCGCAACTAAAATTGCTCCTCTCATGGGTCTTGAAAGCAGAAGCTTAACGCGCATGCTCAAATCCATGGAAGAGATGGGAGTTATTTACAAGCAGAAGGATCCGGATGACGGACGCTCTGTACGAATTTTTCTTACCGATTTAGGAAAGGAAAAGCGTAGAATTTCAAAGGAAACGGTCATCTGTTTTAATGAAGCCGTAAGGCAATCGATTGCTCCAGAAAAGCTGGAGGCCTTTTTTGAGGTGATTGCCAAGATTAATCAGATCGTAGAATCAAAAAGCATATTTCAATAAAACGCATTCTCAAAAAGAAGAAATACTTTCTTTCAGGATGCTCACACTTAGAAGTAAAACTTATAACTGATGAAAAGAGCTATTAAAAAAGTTGCAGTGCTGGGTTCAGGAGTAATGGGTTCCCGAATAGCCTGTCATTTTGCCAACATTGGGGTTCAAGTGCTCTTATTAGATATCGTTCCGCGAGAATTGTCCGATCAAGAAAAGAAAGACAAAAATGCTCGCAATAAAATTGTGAACGACTCTTTGGCATTTGCCCTTAAATCCAAGCCATCGCCAATCTATGACAAGAAATTTTCGAGCCTTATTAGCACCGGAAATTTCGAAGATGACATGCCAAAGATAAAAGATGTGGATTGGATCATTGAGGTGGTCGTTGAGCGATTGGATGTAAAGCAGACAGTTTTTGAGCAAGTGGAAAAATTCAGAAAACCTGGTACGCTCATTACCTCCAATACCTCAGGAATACCCATGCACATGATGTGCGAAGGGCGAAGCGATGATTTCAAAAAACACTTTTGCGGCACACATTTCTTTAACCCCCCTAGGTATCTCCGTTTGCTCGAAATTATTCCCGGCCCGGAAACGGATAGTGAGGTAATAGACTTTCTAATGCACTATGGCGACTTATATCTGGGCAAAGAAACAGTACTCTGTAAAGACACCCCTGCCTTTATAGCCAACCGTATTGGTATTTACGCCATTATGTCGGCTATGCACACTATTGAGGATATGGGCCTTACGGTTGGCGAAGTAGATCGCATGACCGGCCCTATAATAGGCAGAGCCAAGTCTGCTACCTTCCGTACCATGGATGTTGTTGGTCTTGACACCACAGTAAAAGTAGCCAATAACCTATATAGTGGACTGCCTGCCGATGAATCTAAAGATACATTCAAGCTTCCCAACATAGTAAAAGAAGTTCACGACAGAGGTTGGTTCGGAGATAAATCGGGCCAAGGCTATTTTAAGAAAACTAAGGATAAAGACGGCAATAAAGAAATCCTGGAGCTCGACCTCAAAACTTTTGAATATGGCCCAAGAACGCGGGCGAACTTCAAGGCACTAGAGGCAGTAAAAGAAGAGGAAGATTTGAAGAAACGAATAGTTACACTGGTAAACTTTGATGATAAAGCCGGTGAGTTCTATAGACGAACCTTCTTCGATACTTTCAGATATATCACCTATCGCATTCCTGAAATTTCTGATGAACTCTACCGTATAGATCAGGCCGTATGTGCAGGCTTTGCATGGAAAATGGGTCCTTTCGATACGTGGGATCTACTCGGCACCAAAAAGGTTCTTGAGCAAATGGAGGCCATGGACATGAAACCGGCCTCTTGGGTATATGAAATGATTGAGGCAGGTAACGACTCCTTCTACAAGATTGAAAATGGGATCAAGAAGTATTATGACATTCCATCTAAGTCTTACAAAACTATTCCAGGTACAGAAGACCTCGTTATTCTCGAAAACATTAGGGAAACCCACAAGGTATGGGGCAATGCTGGTGCATCGCTATTCGATATAGGAGACGGGGTTTTATGCCTCGAATTCCACACCAAAATGAACGCCATTGGCCAAGAAGTTATAGAAGGAATCGAAACGGCAATTTCAATGGCCGAAAAAGAGTATAAAGGTCTGGTCATAGGAAATGAAGGCGATAATTTCTCTGCCGGAGCCAATCTGGCCATGCTCTTTATGTTTGCTGGCGATCAGGAGTTTGATGAAGTGAACCTGATGGTTGCTCAGTTCCAAAACACCATGAAGAGAGCTAAGTTCTCTTCTGTTCCTGTGGTTGCCGCCCCTGCCGGCCTTACCCTTGGAGGAGGCTGCGAGCTTTCTTTGCATTGTGATGCAATTCAGGCACATGCTGAAACTTATATTGGCTTGGTTGAAGTGGGAGTTGGCCTTATTCCTGGTGGTGGAGGTACAAAGGAGCTAACCCTTCGCGTGTCCGATTCGCTTAAAGACGGAGACCCCGAGCTGAATCGACTGCAAGAGGCATTCATGAACATTGCCACAGCCAAAGTAGCCACATCGGCTCACGAGGCTCTGGCCATGAATATACTTCGTCCGCAAGATGGAATCACCATCAATCGATCGCGCTTGCTCACCGATGCAAAAGCAAAAGTGCTTGAGCTGCACGCAGCGGGCTATACCCAGCCGGTTGAGCGTAAAGACATTAAAGTACATGGAAGGGTAGGGCTTGCTCTTTTCGAAGCAGGAATCAATGGCATGTTGCTGGGAAATTATATTTCAGAACACGATGCTAAGATTGCCAAAAAACTAGCCTGGATAATGTGTGGCGGTGACCTTACCTCTCCTCAAGAAGTATCGGAACAATACCTGCTCGATTTGGAGCGGCAAATGTTTGTCGAATTGACGGCCGAGCCAAAGACCCTGGAAAGAATTCATAGTATTTTATTCAAAGGTAAACCGTTACGCAATTAGGCTTCAGTATTCAAACATCAGATAAAGAGCTATGCAAAATTTCAAAGAGTTAAGAGTTTGGCAGAGAACAAGGGTGCTTGTAAAGCAGGTGTACTTGTTGACTACTGAATGGCCTAATTCTGAGAAATACAATTTGCGTTCTCAAATGGAGTGTAGTGCTGTTTCAGGTATGTCTTCAATAGCTGTAGGTTCTGGTAGAGGATCAGATATTGATTTTGCCAGATTTCTAAATATGTCGTTAGGTTCAGCCCATAGGACTGAAAGTCAACAGATCGTTTTATGCGATTTAGGCAATTCGTCTGAAGATACTTTAGGTCAATTCACTTCTGAACTATCTGAGATAGTAAGAATGATTGTTCCATTAATTAAAAAACTAAGAAACAACTAGTTGGACATCTAAATGTCCGACATCTTAAATCTAAAAATATGGATGCTTATATAGTTGCAGGATATAGAACAGCAGTAGGTCGTGGTAAGCGAAGCGTTTTAAAGAGCGTTCGCCCCGATGATATGGCTGCAGATGTGATTAAGCACTTGGTCTCGCAAATTAAAGACTTCGATGCCACCCGGGTCGATGATTTAATAGTGGGTAATGCCGTGCCCGAAGCAGAACAGGGTATGCAAATGGGGAGGATGATTTCCTTACTTGCCTTACCCATTCAGGTTCCGGGTATGGTTGTAAACCGTTACTGTGGTTCAGGTTTAGAAGCTATTGCTTTGGCATCGGCCAGAATACACTCAGGTACTGCCGATTGTATTATTGCCGGAGGCACTGAGTCTATGAGTATGGTGCCAGTAATGGGTTATAAAACAGCCCTTAATTACAAGCTGGCCACCGAGTATCAAGACTACTACCTCAGTATGGGGCTTACGGCAGAGCAAGTAGCAAAAGAGTACAAGATAAGTCGCGATGAAGCCGACCAGTTTGCTCTAGAGTCACATCAAAAAGCCATTGCAGCCCAGCAGGCCGGTAAGTTTACTGATGAAATTGTACCCATTAAAGTGACCGAAAAGTTTGTAGATGGATCGGGAAAAATGGCTGAGAAAACGTACACGGTAGATGAAGATGAGGGGCCACGAGCCGATACTTCTCTGGATGTACTGGGAGGTTTAAAACCCGTTTTCGCGCAAGGAGGCCAGGTAACAGCCGGAAACTCCTCCCCGGTGTCTGATGGAGCATCGTTTGTGATGGTAATGTCTGAGCGAATGGTTAAAGAACTGAACTTGGAGCCCATAGCTCGAATGGTCAGCTACACAGCCGTAGGAGTACATCCCCGTATTATGGGAATTGGTCCTGTTGAGGCGGTGCCGAAAGCACTAAAGCAAGCAGGGTTGAAGCAGTCAGACCTTGACCTAATCGAACTAAACGAAGCTTTCGCAGCGCAGTCATTGGCAGTAATAAAAGAACTAGACCTAGACCGAAGTAAGCTAAACGTAAATGGTGGTGCAATAGCTCTGGGTCATCCGTTGGGCTGCTCTGGTGCCAAGTTGTCCGTTCAGCTCTTTAACGAAATGAGGAGAAGAGGCAATGCCAAATACGGTATGGTTACCGCTTGTGTTGGTGGTGGCCAGGGTGTGGCAGGGATTTATGAATTCTTGAATTAGTAACTAGTACTGGGTAGCTGGTATTGAGACTAGTTCATCAAAAACAATAACACTATGCACAACTACAGAGAATTAAAGGTTTGGCAGCAGTCAGTAGACTTTCCAGTTGAAGTTTACAAACAGACAAAGGCATTGCCTCCAGAGGAAAAATACGGATTGACCTCTCAAATAAGAAGAAGCGCTGTTTCCATCGCTTCCAATATTGCGGAGGGAGCTGGGCGAATGGGGAATTCAATCAGTTTCATGGGATAGCTTATGGCTCTTCTTGTGAACTGGATACTCAGTTAATTATCTCTAACAAGTTGAATTTTATAAAAGATCAAACATTTGAGGAATTGGAAACAGGTTATCTCGGTTTGCAGCGAATGATTTATAGTCTGAAGAAATCAATTCGGTAGTCGAATCTGTCTCAATACTCAATACTATGTACTAAAATACCTACCAAAATGTCAGTCGCAGTAGATAAGAAATCGATTAAGGGCGGTGAGTTCATCGTCAGAGAAACAGAAGCAAACGAAGTCTTTATTCCGGAAGAGTTTTCTGAGGAACAGAAGATGATGGCGCAAGCATGCCAGGACTTTATAGATACTGAAATTTCACCCAAGGCCGATGAAATAGACTCCATGAAAGACCCGGATTTGGTACCAGGCATCTTCAAAAAAGCTGGAGATCTTGGTCTTTTGGGAATTTCGGTACCAGAACAGTATAACGGCATGGGTATGAGCTTCAACACCTCCATGCTCATTGCCGATATTATTGGAGCGGCCGGTTCATTTTCCACCACATACGGGGCTCATACAGGTATAGGCACTCTGCCTATTCTTTACTATGGAAACGAAGAGCAAAAGAAGAAATATCTGCCAAAATTGGCTACCGGTGAATGGGCTGCCTGCTATTGCTTGACAGAACCCGATGCAGGTTCTGATGCGAACAGCGGTAAAACCAAAGCTGTACTTTCTGAAGACGGAAGTCACTACAACATTACCGGACAGAAGATGTGGATCTCCAATGCCGGTTTTGCAGATATTTTTATCGTGTTTGCTAAGATTGAAGACGACAAGAATCTCACCGCATTTATTGTCGAAAAGAGTTTTGGCGGAATCACCATGAACGAAGAGGAGAAAAAGCTTGGTATCAAAGGTTCTTCCACACGCCAGGTATTTTTCAACGATTGTCCTGTTCCCGTAGAAAACATGCTCTCTGAGCGAGGCAACGGTTTCAAGATTGCTGTTAATATTTTGAACATTGGCCGTGTAAAACTAGGAGCCGGAGTATTGGGGGGTTGCCGAACGGTTATATCTCAGGCCACCAATTATGCCAATGAGCGCAAGCAATTTGGGGTTTCTATATCCAGCTTTGGCGCCATTAAAGGTAAGCTGGCCGAAATGGCCACCAAAACTTATGTAGCAGAGTCTTTGTGCTACCGTGCCGGACAAAACATTGAAGACAAAATCAACGATCTGGTTGCTGGTGGCATGGACGATGCAAAAGCCAAACTAAAAGGAGTGGAGCAGTTTGCCATTGAATGTGCAATAGCAAAAATCCATGGCTCGGAAGTGTTAGACTATGTGGTGGATCAAGGTGTGCAGATATATGGCGGAATGGGCTACTCGGCCGATGCCCCCATGGAGAGGGCTTATCGTGACGCTCGTATTGCCCGGATCTATGAAGGAACCAACGAGATCAACCGAATGCTTATGGTAGGCATGTTGTTGAAGCGCGCAATGAAGGGCGAGGTAGATATTTATGGGCCAGCAATGGACGTTTCTAAGGAACTGACCTCTGTGCCTACATTCTCCACCATCGATAAATCAGTACTTTTTGCCGGTGAAAAAGAAGTGATTAAGAACTTGAAAAAGGTATTCTTGATGGTAGGTGGAAAAGCTGCTATGGCACTGCAAGACAAGATTGAAGACGAGCAGGAGGTAATGATGAACCTTGCCGATATTTTGATTGAGGTTTACGCTTGCGAGTCGGCTATGTTAAGAACTGAAAAGCTGGTGAGCCAAAAAGGTGAGGAAGCATGTACGGATCAGATTGCCATGACGCAGATCTATATGGCTGGTGCTGTTGATAGAGTAATAGCAGCTGCTAAAGAAGCCATAGGCTCATTCACCAAAGGCGATGAGCAAAAAGTAATGCTAATGGGTCTTAAGCGATTCACTAAAATGGACTTGGTGAACGTTAAAGAGCTCCGCAGACAAGTAGCCAATACCATGATCGCCAAAGGTAAGTATCCTTACTTTTTTGGATAGTAAATACAAGCTTAGAACGTCATTCCCGTGAAAACGGGAGTCTAATAAGTCTTAGAAATCAGTTAAAACTCAAGCCAACTTTCTCTTGCGAGAGAGAGTTGGCTTTTTTCTTTTCCTATGTTTCATCGGTATATATTTAAGAAATAACAGAGTGACATAATTAAGAAGTTTGGTAATGTTGGGGCTTGGAAAAATAGAGACAAGCGAGCCCCATATAAACCGTTGCTGATTCTTTATGCCTTACACAACTTCAAAAGGGTGATAAATCCATTAGTTTTTCTGATTCGGAGGAGGAATTAAAGGAATTATTGTTAGTTATGGAACCTCATCTAAACCTAGACTAGAGTATCCATTTATTCGGCTTCAAAATGATGGTATTTGGTGTCTGGACAAACCCGAATTGTTAAAATAAATCTTCGGATACTCGGAGACCATTTTTAATAGAGAAAGTATATCTGCGGGTTTTGACATTGTTTCCTGGAGTTTTTGAAAAATGTCCAGAATCTATTTTTAAGATTGCCAATCAGGTAGTAGAAGAGTTCTTTCCAGAGCCACTGCAAGAATAAATTCTTAACACAATTAATTGGTTTATAAGAAATTAATCAAACTGTGAGTAGACGGAAAAAAAGAGACCCGGCTTTTAGAGATAAAGTATTGATTGCATACGAATATCAGTGTACAGTCTGTGGATTTAATCTGAGGTTAGGGTATCAACCTTTGGCACTGGAAGCGGGTCATATTAAAAGGCATTAAGCTGGAGGTCCAGACATTGAGAGAAATTGTTTCGCAATGTGCTAGCTTCATTATAAGCTATTTGATCTAGGAGCATTCACCATAAATGACTATCATCAATTAATAGTGTCAGATAGAGTGAATGGTACAACTGGAAAAGTTGAATGGCTACTGGCCTTTCATAAAAAAGAAATTAGAAGACCTCAGTCCAATCTTTATAATCCAAGTGATTCCTTTGTTCAGTGACATTAAGAAGAGGTTTTTAAGGGATATGGGCGAGAATTACACTGGCATTATGAGGAATAACATGGGTAACACTTGGGTTTTTCCATACTCGTTCTTTCTTCTTTTCCACATGAGTGACAAAAATTTTCAGGGTAATCCACATTGGCATAACTTGCCCATGTCCGAAAACAATTGTAGCAATAAGGCTTATTAGTATTTAATTCGATCTGTTCTTTGCACCTAATGCAGTAACCATCATTAACCGGACTATGTCTGTCTTTAACTTTTTGAACATTGTATTGGTGTTCAGACATTTGTCTTTTGGGCTTTGGAGACTGATCAAATGTTACGAATTTTTCTTTATCCAAAAACTCGAAAATATTATGCCTTTCTAGTCTTTTGTTGTTTATCAAGTCTTCTATTATATCCCATTCAACGGCAGAGCCAACATAGTCCTTTGCCAAGCCAAGTAACTTCTTCTTGTAGTTTGGTCTCCTAGCAAAAACGGCATAGCCATCTTTGAGTATTTTAATACTATAATCAAATGCCGCTAAGTCAAATTTATCACCATTCCCTAATAGACTAGCTTCTCCTAAAACGCCAAATTCAATATTGTTTTTGAAAGAGGAATCCAGAAGATTTATGCTGGTTACAAGACCAATTTTTTCATTAGAGTAGTATTTGGCGTGCAGGTTAGGAATGTAAACAATGCCGATATTTGGAAAGTCTTTAAAGAACTCGAAGTCTTCATAATTTAGGCTTCTTGAAACATTTTCTTCATTCTTACCGAAGCCAATAATTATTTCTATTTCTGAGTTGCTCCTATGTTTTTCAAAGAGCTTTTTGAAGTGACTATCAAGTCTTATGTATGGAGAAATTATTAATAGTCTTGATTTTGCATTGTAAATGATTTCATCGACTGCTTCTACAAGTTCTTTGCCTGCTATAAACTTTGCCATGTTTATCGAAATTTATGCAGGGCAATAAACAACTTTCAATTGAAATTTGAAATGGACTTTTTCTTATACTACCCCCCCCCTCCCAAACGGGGCAAAGGCTAAACCTGCGAGCTTAAAGTGCTGTAGGCCGAAGGGAATACCAATAATGGTGATGCAGAAGACAAGACCCCAAAAGAGGTGAGTGAGGAATATCCAAAAGCCTCCAAATATTATCCAGATAATGTTGAGTGGCAGAAAGAGACATCCGCCAGTAGCTGAGCCGGGCTTTACTTCCTGACCAAAAGGCGCAAAGCCGAGAATGGCCAGTTTAAAACACTGAATGCCAAAAGGAATACCCACAATGGTCATGCAAAGAGCAATACCTCCAATGATATACTCCAGTGCAATCATCCAGCCGCCAAATATTATCCAAATGATGTTAGCAAGTAAACGCATTGTATGTTAACGATGAGTTGGTTCTTAATGGTACAAGTTATCTGTTATCAGGGAATAGTCAGTGACCTGATACCTGATCACCGGTAGCTGTTAACTAACCTCCTTAAATGAGATTACGCGGTTATTTTCCCTATCCAACTCAAATACAGCAGACATGTCTTCTCCATTTATTCTGTATTCATGAAAGTAGATAATGGGTTGGTTTTCAAAATCAATGCTGTAGATCGAAAGATTAAACTGGCCCAGCAGTTTTCCTAGTGTTTCAATGGCCAACTCCTCTTTGGCCAATACTAGCTGGTAAGATTCTGAATATGACTTTCGTTTTCGCCTTAATTCACCTTCGGCAGAAGCTCTAAGCTTCAGGTAGTCATCTAACCGGTCTATCTGGAAAGGCTGAGTAAAAGCGGATATACTCTCAACCTTATCAGATAAGTTGGTCAAATGCAACTGCTTTACTCTTTGACGGGTAGTATCTTGCAATACTAGCAATGCGGTTTGAACCGTTTGCTGGTTGTTTAAAAATGCTGCATCAACCTTGTAAAATCTGAGTGGCACATACGATTGGCTGTCATCTTTATATTCATAGAAAAAAGCTCTAATCTGCGCTTCCCATTTTTCTTCGGCTGTTCGATTGTCGCAAGACAAAAGGGCAAAAGAGGCAATGGCGCCAAGTAGCAGGCTATTCTTAATAAGTGTTTTCATGACCTTTTTTTATGGATTGAGTTCTCTAAAATAAACCAGCTCTGGTTAGAAATCTTGTTTTTAACATTATTTGGGCAATGTTGAAAATCGACTTCAGAAAACCTTTTTGGGCATGTAGTTAATGCCCCAGCAAGGTTGAGGCAATCTCTTGTTTTTGCATATCAGGTCCGGCTATAAAAGCCTTCAGGCTTTCACCACCTCCAGCTTCAAAGTATTTAATGAGTATAGGGTGATATCCTGCTTTAAGCGCAATTTCGCCCGAGCGTTCTTGTGCGCCATGCAAACCATCGTTGTTCACCACCACTTGGTCGCCAATAGAAAGTATACTTCCATCGTCAGATGAAGTATAAAATGTATAAACCCCGTCTTGTGGTACATTAATGAAGCCCTGCATTATCAGCCCGAACTGCGTGGGTATTTCGGCAGGCAAACCTATGGTTTCGGCCACATAGCTTATGGTAGAGCTCCCCTTTACCTGACTAGTTCTTTGAAAGCTTCCTTCTATAAGCTCCGCTTGTAAGCCGCGGTCTACTTTTAGCGGCTTTACTGCCTCCCGGAGTTGGGCCTTTTTATAATTTCCACTAACCACGGCACTTTTTCTACCTTCTGCCGTTACCGTTACGGCTTTTACTTCTATGGCTTCATTGGTCAGATTCAACATAATGGGCTTTTTGTACTCCAATGCGTTTTCATCGGGCTCTGAGCCATCGAGAGTATAATAAATAGTGGCCTCTTCATAGGGAGCGTTTAAGCGAATTTCTAATTCATTGGAGAGTGTAAGGCCCTGTTTTAATCCCTGGGGAGCACTAATGTGATAGTTTACATTTCGGGCATCGAGCAGCTTGTATTGATGGCTCATTTTTTTCTGAAAGTGATCCCAGTCTTTATTGGAAGGGTTTGTCCAGACCACCTCTGCCAGAGCTATTGCACGCGGGTACACCATATATTCTACATGGTCAGAGGTTTTCATATACTCTGTCCACACATTGGCTTGCGCTCCCAACACATATTGATGATGCGCCTCATCTAGTGCAGCCGGAACAGGCTCATAATGATAAACACTTTCCAGGGTAGTGTAACCCCCAATAGCCAAAGGCTCGGTGGAAGGTTCGGCCTGATAATGGTCGAAATACATATCCGCATTAGGGCTCATCACTACATAATGCTCTGCTTCGGCAGCTTCAATGCCTCCGGCTTCTCCTCGCCAAGACATCACTGCTGCACCAGGAGCAAGCCCGCCTTCTAAAATTTCATCCCAACCAATAAGCTGCCGTCCATTGGCGTTCAGAAATTTTTCAATGCGCTGAATGAAATAGCTTTGTAACTCATACTCATCTTTCAGGCCTTCGCGCCTAATCACATTCTGAGCCACTTTACTCTTTTTCCATACGGTTTTGGGTGCTTCATCGCCCCCTACATGAATGTACTTTCCGGGGAAAAGCTCCATCACCTCGGTGAGCACATTCTCTAAAAACTCGAAAGTGAGTTCACTAGGACAGTAAATGTCGTCATAAACACCCCATTTGGTGCCCACTTCGTATGGTCCGGGTCCGCAGCCCAGTTCGGGATAGGCGGCCAGAGCGGCCAGCGAGTGCCCGGGCATTTCTATTTCAGGCACAATGGTTACTTGTCTTTCTTTGGCATAGGCCACCACCTCTTTAATCTCTTCTTGTGTGTAGAATCCCCCGTAGGGCTTACCATCTCCCACATACGGATCAAAGTTTTTTTCCAAGATGGTTTCTTTACGTTGGCTTCCTATTTCGGTGAGTTTGGGATACTTTTTTATTTCTATACGCCATCCCTGATCTTCTGTGAGGTGCCAGTGAAATGTGTTGAATTTGTATAGAGCCATCAGGTCTATATACTTTTTGATAAAATCAACCGGAAAAAAGTGGCGACCTACATCTAAATGGAGTCCTCTCCAGGCAAACCGAGGCTCATCTTTTATCTCCATATAGGGAAGCGTGGCAATTTGCTTTCCGGGAGGAAGCAACTGAATAACACTTTGTACGCCATAGAAAAACCCTTTTTCATGGCTTGCTCTTACATGAATGCCGGTGGCATTTACAGAAAGCTCGTAGGCCTCATCGGCTAAGCCATCGGTTTCTTCAAATCTAATTTCGGCCATGTCTCGCTTGGTTTCCTGACACTCCCAGTTAGCGGCTTTCATAAAATCCGAAAGAAAACGGAGTGCTCCCTGCGCTTTGGGGCTTGATGTATGCAAGTTAGGCTGGCTGTTGAGCGTAAAATGCTTGTTCATGGCCACCTCCATATGCTGAGGTTGAGGAACAATGGCAGGTTCGATAACCTGAGGTTTGGGAGTATTGCAGCTAAAAATGAGTAGGGCTAAGGCAAAAAGCGATAAAAATTTTTTCATGGGGGAATTTAGTCAGAAGCCGGAATAAATGAAACGTTTGACAATTGGTGGCCGGGAAAAGGAAGGTTTTAATAAATTGACAAAAATTTTTTCCATGACTGACAGACGCAAATTTCTAAAATCGACCATTTTTGGTGGTTTAGCCGTAAGTACCTCCAGTGTTTCAGGGTTGGCCTGTAGCACTAAACCAAGCCCCAAAAAGCCAATTGTAATTTCTACCTGGAACCACGGCAAAGAAGCCAATGCGGCTGCCTGGGAAGTATTGAGCAATAAGGGGAGGGCGCTGGATGCCGTGGAAAAAGGAGTTATGGTAACCGAGGCCGACCCGGATAATGCAACTGTAGGAATTGGTGGCTTTCCTGATAGAGACGGCAATGTGACATTAGATGCCTGCATTATGGATGAAAACGATAATTGTGGTTCGGTAGCGTTTCTGCAGAACTTTAAGCACCCAATATCGGTAGCTCGAAAAGTAATGGAAGAAACGCCCCATGTTATGCTGGTGGGAGAAGGTGCCAAGCGTTTTGCACTATCTCAGGGCTTTGAAGAAGAAAACCTCTTAACACCCAAAGCCGAGGCCGCCTGGAAGAAGTGGTTGGAAAACCAGGAGTATCAGCCAGAAATTAATATCGAAAACCATGATACCATTGGCATGGTAGCACTAGATGAAAACGGCCATCTTTCCGGAGCTTGTACTACCAGTGGAGCCGCCTGGAAAATGCATGGCCGGGTGGGAGACTCGCCAATTATTGGAGCAGGGCTTTTTGTAGATAATGAGGTGGGCGCTGCCACTGCTACCGGACTCGGTGAGTTTGTTATAAAAATATGTGGAGCACATATGATTGTAGAGCTCATGCGGCAAGGATATTCACCACAAGAAGCCTGTGAGCAGGCGGTAAACCGAATTGTAAAAAAATACCCTAACGACTACAAAAACCTTCAGGTTGGGTTTCTAGCGCTTAATAAGAATGGAGAGTACGGTGCTTATTCAATTCACAAAGGCTTCAACTTTGCCGTTAGGGCTCATGATCAAGACGACCTCATTGATGCTGGCCATTACAGCGGCTAGGTTTTTATCATGGGTTGAACTTTGCCATATGTAAGCGAGCGCCAGAGCCATTCAAGTGGGCCAAAGCGGAAGTAGCTGAGCCAAATGGCAGAGAAAAATAGAATAATTACCCATATGCCCAGAACAAGCACGGCCAGCAATGAGCGATCTATGTCTCCAAACAAAGAGAGGCCGTGCCCATAAAAGATAAATGAGCAAATGATGGACATTAATATGTAGTTGGTTAAAGACATGCGGCCAACTTCTGCGAGTCTGCGGGCTATAAAACCCCGGGTAGAAGATTTGCACAGCAGCATAATGAGCCCAATGTAACCCAATGCCATCAGTATGCTGCCCCAGTAGTTGAGCTGAGAAATGAAGAAGTAGCTAAGCCTAAAATCCCAGTCGAAGTTGAAGTGAAACATGGCTCCTACCACAACCAGAGGTAGACCCAGGCCAAAGCCATAACCAATAAGTTTGTAATAATAGCTCGAAGATTGCTTGGCCTTGAACACTTTTCTTCGGTAGAGGGCCATGCCCAATAGAATCATGCCGCTATATTTCCAAAAATCGCGGAACACAAACCGAGAAGTTTGCACCTTAAAAGCCTGAGGTGCACGATAAAGAATTTGGCGTTCCCAAGGGCTGGTATAATAGTCTATCTCTTCTGAAATAGTCGTGGCCGATGGCTCCCATATTTCTTCTTTGGCTGCTTCATATTCTCCGGGTTCCCACACGGGTACGGAGTAGCCAATAATTAGGCTAATAACTGAGCCAATAACCAGAAAGATAACACCTGCCCTCAATTGTGTGGCCGATTTTTTCCTTCGAAAAATAAACATGAGCAGGCCGCAAATGGCCAGTGTAAACAGAATGTCTCCATACCAGAGCAGGTAAGCATGCAATAGACCCAATACACCAAGGTAAATGAAACGCCTGTTTTGCAGATCGGTAGACCTTAAGTTTTCACGTTGAGCTTTTTGGGAAAGCATAACCATACTGGCTCCAAAAAGCATGGCGAAAATGGCCTGAAACTTTTGGTTGGCAAACACATAGCTGGCAATCCACACATACAAATCGTTGTTTTGTAAGCTCTCGTAAATACTGGGGTTAATGTATGCCGCCATAGGCATAGCAAAACTCTGAATGCTCATAGTGAGCATGCCCAGTACGGCTACTCCACGAAGAATGTCGATAGAGGCATACCTGTTTTGGGGCGTTGTTGGTGATAAGATATATGCTGCGTTTGCCACGAAAACGAAAAATATACAATTGAATTGAAACGGAAAAGAACTTAATACAGGTTGATAAACACACCTTCCTGTCTTATTTCCACTTCGAAGGTTTTTAAATCTCTGCACTTTTGGTTGGCTTCGCTGCCGGTTTGCAAGTGGAAGCGGTAGGCATGAAGCGGGCATACAACTTCTCCAAATGCGGTAATTTGTGCTTCGGAGAGAGGGTGCATTTGGTGCGGACACAGGTGTTCAAAGGCAAAGAAAGCCTGCCCGTGCCTGGCCAGGCAAACCTTCTTTTCGCCTATGCGCAGCAACCGTATACTTTTATGTGCAAAAGCCTGATGGAGCTGAGCGGTATTTTCAAAAACCCTGATGGAGGGCATTAATTTTTAAGCTGTTTGAGTACTTCCTCAATGGCCTTTTCCAGCTGAGGGTCTCGACCTTTTACCCGATCTTCGAAAGTGGTGCGCACATAAATATCGGGCTGTACTCCAACTTGTTCTATGTTTTTGCCATCGAGAGTATAACAACCCCAGCTTGGCAGTCGATACGAAGAACCATCTACCAGACCTGCCCCGCTGGTGAAAATAATCCAACGGTAGGTTTCTGTGCCAATTATAGTGCCCAGCCCCAGTTCCTTAAATCCTGTGGCGGTCATTTCTGCATCGCTGAGACTTTGCTCATTAATGAGTAAAACCATGGGTTTTGCTCCTGCACCAAAGTTGCCTTGGGGAGTCAGCTTACCCTCTCTAAACTTCCATTGCAGATAAGGCTTTTGCGAAAGGAATTTTAGTACCTCATCGTGCACGTTTCCTCCGGTGTTGTATCGCAAATCCAGTATGAGTGCATCTCGGTTATAGGCTTCGGATGTCATTTCAATGAGAAACTCCTGCAGTGAACCTCCGCTCATATTCTTCATGTGCACATAGGCCACTTTCTTATCAGTTTTGGAGTCTACCACCTTTTGGTTACCGGCAATCCATTCATCGTATAGGTTGGCGCGAAGACTGCCCGTACTGTTGGGGTGAATTTTAACTTCAATCGTATTGCCGTTTCGGTTGAGCGTTAAATGTACCTCCTCATCTATAGAGGGTTTGGCCAGGTAGTATTCTCGGTTCATGCCCGGGTCTATGGTTTCACCGTTGATGGCCGTAATCAGGTCTCCGGGTCTGATGTTTTTATCGGGAAAGTCGGCTGGCCCTTCGGACACTATGTGGGCAACTTCATAAGGATTATCGTTCGAGAACAGCAGCCCGAGGTTCAGGCTTGAGGTTCGGTAATAAGTTCTCTCATCTCTGCCAAAAGAGTTGAAACCCATGTGCGAAGAATTAAGCTCGCCCAGCAAATCGTTGAGCAAGGTGCGCAATTCGGTACGACTATTTAGGTGCGGTAAAAACCGGGCGTACTGATCTTTTAACTTGCTCCAATCTTCTCCGTGAAAGGTTTCATTGTAAAAGTTCTGCTCAATGCCTGCCCATGTTTCGTAATACATTTGTTTGAACTCGCTTTGCAAGGATCTCCGGAAATCGAACTTTATATCGATAGGGGTGATTTTCTGGTTGCTCAGGTTCAGTTTAGCTATTTGGCCCCCATTGTTTAAATAAAGGTTCTTCTTTACCTGAATAATTCCGCCTGCGCTTGCCGAACCATTGATTTTTTCTGTGTTCGGTCGTTCAAAAGGCTCCAAGGTGGTTACCCAAAGCGCATTCCGGGCTTCATCGTGATTAGACCGGTATATAATATGCGTTTTATTGCCAGACTTAACAACATAAGGAGAGCTTTGACTTCCGAAGTAGGGGCCAATTTGCTCCATTTCTCTTAGCACATTGGCTTCGAAATCAATGGCCGTTTGGGGTTTAGAATCGTCATTGTCAGTGGTTTTTTCTTCTTTCTTTTCCTCAAAAACCTTGGCTAGCTCATCCGATTTAAAGTCTCTTTCATGCCTAACTAAAGGAACACGATATATACGGGCGTCTCTCATTCCAAACGGGTAGCTTGGCTCTGTGCGGTTACTCACAAAATAAATGTACTTGCCCTCAGGCCCCCAAAAAGGGCTGGTTTCTGGCACCCCTGTTTTGGTGTAATTGTGTGTGGTTTGGGTTTCGAGACTGTATATA
This sequence comes from Roseivirga thermotolerans, assembly GCF_014653175.1. GTDB lineage: Bacteria > Bacteroidota > Bacteroidia > Cytophagales > Cyclobacteriaceae > Roseivirga > Roseivirga thermotolerans. The sequence continues at coordinate 803,614 of NZ_BNAG01000001.1, read as the reverse complement.
TAAATGTCTTCTTCAAAATCGTTGCGAACAGTAAAGGTGAGGTATCGGCCATCAGGAGAAAAGCGTGGCTGGGGGTTGTATAGGCCCCATAGCTCTTCGTTGGCCACCGTTTCACTTTTCAATGTCTCCAGGTCCAACAGCCTAACCTCCCGAATACCACTGTAGTAGGCTGCTTTGGTAAGGTCGGGGTTAAGTTCCAGGTTGCGGTTAGAGCCCTTATCAAACGTAAGCTGTTTTTCACCTGTACCAGTGGCAGCATCTATGGTGAATAAGTTGGTATATCCGCCCACCGTTTGGGTATATAATAGAGTTTTGTTGTCTTTCAGCCATTTTACTTCAACCACCCGCTCTTCAGGTTTGGTCTTTAGTTGCTTCACAAACTTGCCGGAGATGTCAGAGACAAAGAGCTCTCCGCGACTCACAAAGGCCAGCTTTTTTTCGTCTTGAGAAACATCGAACTCTGAAATATTCCCATCGGTAGAAAACTCCTGCTCCTGAGCCAGCGTGTTATTCTTGAAAACAGAAATATCTACTTTTTGGCTTCTCTTTCGGGACACATCATATACATGAATCTGATAGTCTTTTTCAAAAACCACAAACCCACCGTTGGCATTTACCTGGGGGTTTTTAATGGAGGTGTTGAAGTTGGTTAGTCGGGTTTTGGTGCCATTCACAAAGCCATACAGGTTGTATTGTCCGTTCGATTCATCCGATGCAAAGTAGATGTTGCCATTTTTGTCTATGGTAGACCACATGTCCTTGCCTTCGTAGTCGGTTAGCTCCTCATAGGTCCCGGTTTTGGTGTTGTAGGTTTTAATATCCGGATTAAAGGTGCCTTTGTAGCGCTTACGATGTACCTGATTGCTGCTTTCCCAACTCTCATTAAAGAAAACTCGCCCATCGGGGTGTATGGCCAAATTGTGAGGCCAGTTGAAGTAGTGTTCAAAAAGACGTTTTGGAGTTCCGCCCTGCACACTTACTGTGTAGGCAGCCGTTCGGTTATATCGCCCCGACCGGAAATAAATGGTTTGACTATCCCACGACCAGGTTTCTACTTCATCGTTGGCAGAGTTATAAGTAAGTTGTCGGATTTCTCCTCCATCAATCGGCATCAGATAAATATCGGCATTGCCATATTGGTTAGAAGAAAAGGCAATCCATCGGCCATCCGGGCTTATTCTGGGGTATTCTTCCACACCATCCATGCCTGTGAGGCGAGTGGCTGTTCCACCGCTGCTGCTCACTTTCCACAGGTCACTTTCGTAAGAGAAAACTATTTGGCTACCGTCTGGTGTTAAGGCAGGGGTAGAGGCAAAATAAACATCCTGTTGAGCCTGAATAGAAAAAGCAATCAGCAGGCATAAGCTGAATAGTGTTGATTTAATCATAATGTTAGCATTTACCGATTAATGAAATAGCCGTTTGTAAAGTGAGCAAAAGCCACTTGTTTAGTGCCTTAAACCTTTATTGCCGACTAGTCTGAAAAGTATGCCCATGAATTTAAGAAGATATGGCCTAATGCTCTTGGTTTATCTGATGGCTTTTACACCATCGGTAATCTGGGCACAAAGCCAGCTGTTTATTTTAACGGAAGCCCTGAAACCGGTGGAAGCAGCCATGATAAGCACTAACACCGGCCAGTTATGGCTAACCGATAAGGAGGGTAGGGCAAACATTCCGCTGGCCGAGCCTATGCGCTTGACGGTTCAGTATGTTGGTTTAGAGACTAAAGAAATCTTGCTAAAGCCTAAGCAGAGTCTTACGGTGGTGCTTGAGGTGCAAACCACTCTGTTGAACGATGTGTTTGTGGAGGGCTTCACCGATAGTGAAAGGCTTTCCAAAATGGCCGGAGGCATTGCTCGGCTTGACGCTAAGGATTTGAATCGATTCGATAACTTCTCGTTAGTTTCGGCAGTGAATACGCTTCCCGGAGTGCGGTTCGAAGAAAGAGCTGGTGCCAGTTATCGGATATCCATTCGAGGAAGCTCCATTCGTTCTCCATTTGGAGTGAGGAATGTGAAAGTCTATTGGAATGGCATTCCATTTACCGAACCAGGGGGAAACACATTTCTGAATCTGCTTGATTTGGCGAATGTGGGCAACATGGAAATCATTAAAGGGCCTGCGGCTAGTGCTTATGGTGCCGGAAATGGCGGAGTGATCAAACTGCAAAGCACCAACTTGTCTCAGCTTTCCAATGCTACGGAAGTGGGGTTAACGGCTGGTTCTTTCGGAAGCTTCCGTTCCAGTGTTCAATCAAACTGGCTGGGCGAAAAAACGAGCATCACCGGCAAATATGCTTTTCAAACCAGCGATGGTTACCGCGATCACAACGCAATGCAAAGGCATGTGGCCGAAGTAGATTTGCTGCATTTCGCCAACGAGCGCAAGGCGTATTCAGCGTCAATCCTTTATTCCGACCTATTTTATGAAATTCCCGGAGGCCTAAACCCAACTCAACTCGCTGAAAACAGAAGACAAGCCAGACCGGGCAGCGAGGCTTTCAATGCTTCCATAGATCATCAGTATTTCATTATCCGTGGAGGGCAGGAATATGAGTTTTCAGAAAACTTCCGCAGCGATGTAAATGCCTACTTCTACAACCGCAACTTTGAGAACCCCTTCAACCTGGATTATAAGCGAGACCAGGAAAACAGTGTTGGGTTTCGTGTTCAGCTAGAGAATGATTTTAGCTTTTTAGGCCGAAGGTCTTCCGTTACCTATGGAAACGAGTTTCAAGTAGCCTGCTTCGATGGCAGCAATTTCGGGAATGTGGGGGGCGAAGCGGACACCATTCGTTTTAGAGATGAACTCACCAACAAGCTTTCTTTCTGGTTTGCCGATGTGAAGCTCAATCTGACTGAAAGCCTGAAGCTCACGGTTGGCGCAAGTTTAAACCACATTGATTATGATATCAATCGGGTGGAGGACAAAATCAATAATTCGCCCGGCCAATTCAAAAAGGAATTCGATCGGGTGTTTAGTCCAAGAGTGGCTTTGAGTAAGACTTGGGCAGAAAACTTTAGCACACACTTGTCGGTATCGCATGGCTATTCTCCACCAACTACTACGGAGGTACGCACCAATGAAGGCAGCATTAACACAGCCTTACAGCCAGAGATTGGCATTAACTATGAGCTGAATATTCGGGGTGCTGCGGTATACAGAAGGCTTTCTTATGATGTGGCGCTGTTCATGTTCAACCTGGACGAATCCATAACGACAGGAACTGACGGCAATGGAGTGGTGCTATTTCAAAACTCAGGTCAGATAGACCAAAAAGGTTTGGAGGCTGCGTTGCAATGGAATTGGCTGACTCAGCCTTCCACCAGATTTACAAGCTTCAATAGCCGATTGGCCTATACGTATCACGATTTTGAGTTCAAAGAATATGTAGATGGTGGTGACGATCTGAGCGGAAATGCCCTGACCGGAACGGCACCGAATGTACTTTCGCTGATGACCGATTTCAGCCTGATAAGTGGTTTTTACGCCAATTTAACTTATCAGTATTCGGATGAAATTCCTTTAAATGATGAGAACACAGTTTACTCCGGTGCCTATCAGGTGTTTCATACCAGAGTTGGCTATAAAAGAGCAAACCCAAATACTGATTATGAGTTTTTTGTAGGAGTGAACAACTTGTTCAATGAGGAATACAGCTTGGGCAACGACTTGAATGCTTTTGGACAACGATATTTTCAACCTGCCCCGGAAAGAAGTTTTTATGTGGGCCTAAACCTGAAATTCAAACATTGATATGACAAAGTTCGATACCCAATCGGTTAACGATTTAATAAGAAACAGACGTTCTATTTACCCTGCGCAATATACTGATGAGCCGGTTGACGATGCCATCATTAAAGAGATGCTGGAGAATGCCAATTGGGCTCCAACGCACAAGCTTACCGAGCCTTGGCGGTTTGTAGTTTTTAAGGGTGAAGGATTACAAAAGCTGGCTACCTTTCAGGCCGAGCTATATGAACGCGTAAGCATGGCAAGAGGCACATTCAATGAAACTACGCGAGAGAAACTAGCCACTAAACCCCTATTGGCCTCGCATATTATTGCCATTGGCATGAGCCGCGATGCTAAAGAAGTACTGCCTTTGGAAGAAGAAATTTCTGCTGTGGCTATGGCCGTGCAGAACATGTATCTGACAGCCACCGCCCATGGTATTGGTTGTTATTGGGGCTCTGGCGGCATTACTTATTACGAGGAGGCTAAGGCATTTTTTGGGTTAGAAGCTAAAGACAGGCTTTTGGGCTTTCTCTATGTTGGAACGGTAAAAGAAGGATTCGCCCCTCAAGGCAGAAGAAACCCCATTGAAGATAAAGTGAGTTGGGTGGGATAAGGTTTACTGGCCAACTTTAACGTTGAATTTCGACTATGTATGACTTCCAATACTCCTGAATTCTTTCAAATTTTTCAGGAGTATTGAACTCTTTACACTTAGCTAAAGTCTCAATATCCTCAGCACCATTTGTCTTGATTAAATTTTGACAATCGCATGCTAGAGATGATATGGACTTCAAACTGAAGTCCTTGATTTCAAAAAGTATGGACTTCCAACAATTATCAGCGCAACCACAAGAGGCGTAAGAGTAATTGAAAATTTTTCCTTCGTATTCTACCGTTTGAACTGTACCGAGATTCCAAAAACCATTAATGGATTCAAGTCTATCTGTTTCCTCGTTCAGCTGAAAAAGAAACTGATTTCCATTTCTTACCGCTAAGTCATACTTAACGAGAATGCCTACTTGGTCATTAATTAAGTTTTGAGTGATTTCCAATGGAAAAGAATATGCAGACTCAATTGTTTGAAGGTTTGTGACATTCCCCCTCTCAACTTTTTCTAAGTAAATCAAGACCGTGTCCTGAGAGGATGCCTTTAATTCTGTTCTTATTCTTAGAACTCCGTTTTTAATCTCTTTTAGAGTGAGAAGCTTTTCTTTGACAAAAACACTCTCAGTTTGTCCTATGATGGCGAGAGGAAAAAATAAAAGAAAAACTACTACCCACTTCATATGTTATAGAAAACGGAAGAATATTAGATACCGCATGTTGAATAGAAATATCTTATCACTGCATCAAAAAACCAACTGCCATCTAAAAGCCCACATCCATTGGAGGGTGAAGCGGTCAATTTCTGCATCGTTCATTAGCTGAACCAGCTCTTTTCTTTTGAAAGCTCGAAGCACTGAGAGTGGCCCATCATTCTTCACCATTTCTGATTTAGAAAATAGGTTCACCAGCAGCTTAATGGAATGATAGGCCAGCGGGTGTCTGTGCAAGTCGTTAATGACAACCCCAATTTTCGCTTGAGACTTAAACTGCCTGAAAATACCTGTTAGCTGTTTTTCCGTAAAATGGTGTGTAAAAAGCGTGCATAGAATGATATCAAATTCCCGCTGTTTGAATTCTTCAGAGAAGATATCCTGCACTTCGAACCGAATGTTCTTAAACTCCTTACAGTTTTCTTTGGCATATTCGATAATGTGAGGGTTCGCATCAAAGCCCACCAACTCAACTTCGAGCTTCTTTTTGGAAGCCCACCTGGCCACGAGTTTGAGAATGTCTCCACCACCGCAACCTAAGTCGGCAATGACTAAAGGACGAGAAGGTGATTTCTTCAGCAGTTTTACCAGGCCATCGATGGTCACAAAGTTACCTCCTAACCACCTGTTAATGGTCTCTAGTTCGCGAAGCGTTTGATCCATTGAAGGACCTCCTGCCGTGAGGTCATCCATAAGCTCTTCATTGTAAGCGCGGTGTTTATACCTGTTCATGTGGCTTTTCGGGGCGTCTTCTTCTTTGGATTAAACATAATGATTAAATTAATGGCTATGGTTAGGGCCTTACCGATTTGTTTTGTTCTGTGGTTTTGCACCGGCTTTTTGGCCAAAGGGCAAAGCACCGAAGAGGCTACTCAGGCCTTTATACTTAAGGTAATGTCTGACTATAAGAACCCTTTGGCCTATTATCCTTTTAACAGAGACATTTTTCTGCCTTCACAGCAAGAGTTGGACTCACTCGATCGGGCTTTTCAGCGATCGCCTTATGTGCGGGGTCGTTCTCCTTTCTTGTTTGTTTATGGCGATTCGTTAAAGCGAGAAAGTTTTGTGGACGCTACGGGCAGGCCTCTGTTTCCGCAAGGATTGTTGAACCTCAAAACCAACTTACCGAGTGGCTACGACTATGCGCTGAGGCGTCAGCGGGTTTTATTGAAAAGTAACCCTAACGCAGGTCGGTTTTTATTGTACAATCAGGAGTTCCGAAAATTAAACAAGTCGCAAAAGCATTGATTCCATGGTGAGTCCCGGGCCGAAGGCCAGAGCCAGCACCCGGTGGTCTTTGTGGTTGGAGTCGAGACTTTCCCAAAGCATTTTCAAAACAAATAGTATGGTGGGGGAAGACATGTTGCCATATTCGGCCAGCACTTTTCTACCGGCCCAGTCGGCATGCTTTTCTATGCCTAAAGCCTTTTCTATAACCTCGAGAATTTTTTTCCCACCCGGATGAAGCGCATAGTGGTCAATCCGTTGGTTAGAGGTGCTTGCCAGAAGGCGGGTTACCAGATGCCCTATTCCTTTTTCAATAAGCGTGGGCACATAGGCACTCAACTTCATTTCGAAACCAAAATTGCCAATGCCCCAGGCCATCTCATCGGCACCTTCCGGATAAATATCGTTTAAAAATGCTTCCGGGCTCAGCACCGTAGGTTGGAGACTGTCGGCTCTTTGAGACGACATAACCAATGCGGCCGATCCATCGCCAAAAATGGCATTGGCCAAAAGGTTATCGTCATCGCCCGATTTCTGAAAATGAATGGTACACAGTTCCGTAGCTACAATAAGTACCTTGGCGTTTTCATTGGCTTTGCAAATTTGGTCTCCCAGTTTAATGGCCGTGAAGGCCGCATAGCAGCCCATAAAGTTGATGCAGCTCCGTTGAATGGAGGTATTGAGTCCCAACTCGTGTACCAAGTCGATATCCAGGCCGGGAGCATACATGCCGGTGCAGCTTACTGTGATGAGGTGTGTGAAGTCTGAGGCAACCAAATGCGTTTGTTGCAGGGCCTCTTGAGTGGCCCGAACCGAAAGCCGGGCAGCATTTTTCCGATAAAGGTCGGCCCTGTGACTTGTGGTAGGAAAAGGCTCCAGTTGCTCAGAGTTTGGATAAAAGTTCCACTTTCTGGAGTCGGCCTGTTGATAGTCGCTTATTACCGAGTAGCGCTGTCTTATGCCGGTGGCTCTATAGAGTGCCTGAAGCCTGTTTAATGCCGAACCGGTAAATCCATGGGCTTTCCCCATAAATTGGTATACCTGCTGTTGTTCTATGCAATGTGCCGGGTTGGCAACGCCAATGGAGATAATCTTACTGCCCACATTCTATAATAGTCGTTTTATGCTAAATTGTTCAGACAAAAGATTAATATGTTCAAAAAGGCTACCTGGCTTCATTTACGCCTTCCATTCTCTTACTTTTTGCTGCCTATTTTCCTGTTGGCCCTTTCTATAAGCCACAACCTTTCCGAAGAAGCTATACTCTGGCTTTTTATTATCCTTCACATATTCATTTATCCGGCCAGTAATGCCTTCAATAGCTATTTCGATAAGGACGAGGGGAGTATTGGGGGGCTTAAAAACCCACCAAAGGTAGACAGGAACGTGCTGTACATGGCCAACTTGTTCGATACTCTCGGCCTGGCTCTGACGCTTTGGTTTTTTTGGGGAAATTGGGTTTTGGCGGCTATGCTTGTGGTGTACATCGGTGTCTCAAGAGCCTATAGCCACCCGATGATTAGGCTTAAAAAGTTCGCTTTTTTAAGTTGGTTCATTGCGGGGTTCTTTCAAGGGGCGTGGGTGGTGTGGACGGTTTACATAGGCCTTAACGACTTTGCTTTTTCCAGTCTGTTTAAGGCACCCGTATTAATACCGGGTTTGCTGGCATCGGCTATTCTGTGGGGTTCTTACCCCATGACACAGGTATATCAGCACCGGGAGGATAGTAAAAGAGGCGACTACACGCTTTCCATACGATTAGGCATTTTAGGTACCTTTCACTTTACGGCCATTTGCTTTGCTGTTGCCACACTGGCCTTTTGCCTGTATTTTCAGGCCTATTGGCAACTCTTCTATGCCTGGCATTTTTTGCTGGCTATGCTTCCTGTACTCCTGTTTTTTGGTTGGTGGTATTTGAAGGTGCTAAAGGATAGTTCCATGGCTAATTTTACAAATACCATGAGACTCAACTTCATAAGTGCTACCTGCCTGGGAGGCTTCTTTCTCTATTTCTTTTTACACAGCTCTCATGTTCTCAACGTAGTAGGGCTGTACTAGAAAGGCTTACCGTGGGTATTTCTCATTATCGCTTTGGCCAAAAACGGAAGGTGTTTCATTGCATTAACAGCCAACTCTGAACTCCAGGTAGAACCAAAGAGTTGCTGAGTTTTCCGGCCCACCCAAAGACGCTTGCGGAAAAGCGCACTCCACACATGGGTATATTCCCGTTCTAGCAAAGGCCGTTGCAAGGTGCTGTGTGGCCAGTGCTTTGCGACCAAATCAGACAATATTTTTCCGCTATGAATAGCCATGGCCATACCATTTCCGCAAAGCGGGGTTATAAGCCCGGCCGCATCTCCTGCCATTAGTATGTGTTTTTCTATTGGCTTTTTGGGAGCAAAGCTAAAGGCATTGATGACTTCGGGTTTTTCCAAAACAAAATCTGAATAGAGAAAAATAGAACGGAGAAAAGGGTTTTTAAAGAGAACAGCTTGCTCCATGGCCTCTATGCTCCCATACTTTTTCAGCCTATCGCGGCTGCCCATATAACATAGATTATAGGTGCCGTTTTCTATGGCACTTATTCCGCAATAACCACCCTCAAAATTGTGTAGGCTAATCTGATCTCTGGGAAAGTCAGTTCGAATGTGATACTTCACTCCCAGAAAATCGGTTTTTTGGTGAATAAAAGATCGTTGCAGACGTGTATCGAGCAGCGATCGTTTGCCATAAGCCCCAATAACTAATGGAGCAGTGAGCTCCTGGCCATCAGAGGTCTGAAGACGGAATTGTTCTTCTTCGAATTCACAGGAAACAACACCCACCTGCTGAATAAGTTGTACGCCTTCCTCTATGGCCAAATGAGCCAGGTGTTGATCCAACGTGTACCTGCTAAGTCCAAAACCACCTAAATCGAGAGGGAGCCTGAGGCTTTTGCCTTTAATGGAGGTAAATTCAAAACGATTGATCTGAGCAGGTTCTACAGATTTTGGAAGTAAACCCGAACGTTTCATATAAGGTAATACTTCGTTGGATATGTACTCCCCACAAACCCTGTGAAAGGGATACTTCTTTTTTTCGAATAAGCGAACTGAAAAGCCTGCTCTGTTAAGTTCAATGGCCGATATGAGCCCTGATAGACCCCCTCCTATTATGACTATTTCTTTCAATACTCTATCTGTTCCCCTGTTGTATCGACCACTTAAATAAAATGAAAAATACCTGTTGCTTTTTGGCTTAAGTTTAATGTTCAATATTGATATCAGTGAAGATAACTATTGTTAACATGAGACCTTTAAAAACAACTACAAAGAGTTTGTTCACTTTGTTGTTGGCCGCAGCGATGATATTCTCATTGAATGATGCCAATGCTCAGAGGAGGAACAAAAAGAAACAGGAGGAGCAAAAAGCCAGCACCCCTCCACCAGAGCAAAAGGCACCACCCAAAAAAGGAGGGATTCAACCTTTTGAAAAAGTAATTACGAAAGACGCTGAGTCCGATGAAGGACTGTTCAACGTACACAAGTTAGACGATAAGTACTACTTCGAAATACCCGATGCCTTATTGGGCAGAGATATGCTCATGGTTACCCGAATTGCCAAAACAGCCTCAGGCATTGGTTTTGGTGGAGGAAAAACCAACACTCAAATGTTGCGATGGGAGAAAGTACAAGACAGAATTCAGGTAAGAATTATTTCTACTACCATTACGGCAGCAGATTCACTGCCCATTGCCGAAGCAGTTTTGAACTCCAATTTTGCCCCAATACTGGCGTCATTTCCTATTAAAGCTCATGCTAAAGACTCTGCCGGAAGTGTGATTGATGTAACCTCCCTGCTTACCGGGGATAACAAAACAATGGGCTTACCCAACTTTTACAGAACGCAATACAGAGTTACCCGACTTGATAACGATCGGTCGTACATAACTCGGGTAAGCAGCTACCCGGAAAATATTGAGTTGAGACATGTAAAAACCTATCTGGCCGGCAACTCGCCTTCGGCCGATGACGATGGTTCCATTACGGTTGAGATGAGCAACTCTATGATTCTGTTGCCTAAAGAACCAATGAAAAGAAGGCTCTATGACAGAAGAGTAGGATGGTTTGCCAGGGGTACAACCGACTATGGTTTGGACGTTCAGCAATCGAAAACTATCCGATACCTGGATCGATGGAGACTGGAAGTTAAAGAGGAAGACATAGAGAAGTTTAAAAGAGGCGAGCTGGTAGAGCCTAAAAAGCAAATAGTTTATTACATAGACAGAGCCACACCTAAAAAGTGGGTAAAGTATATAAAGCAAGGGGTGGAAGACTGGCAAGTAGCTTTTGAAGCCGCTGGTTTTAAAAATGCCATTATTGCCAAAGAGGCCCCATCTCCGGAAGAAGATCCGGATTGGAGCCCGGAAGATGTTCGTTATTCTACCGTGCGTTACCTGGCTTCACCAATTCCTAATGCCAACGGTCCGCACGTTTCTGACCCACGATCAGGCGAAATTCTGGAAAGCGATATCAACTGGTATCACAATGTAATGACCCTGCTAAGAAGGTGGTTCTTTGTGCAAACCGCAGCCATTAACCCAATGGCACAATCGCCTGAGTTCGATGATGAAGTAATGGGTAGACTCATTCGTTTTGTGTCTTCTCATGAAGTAGGACATACCCTGGGCTTGCCACACAACTTTGCCTCCAGCTATGCCTATCCGGTAGATTCGCTCAGGTCGGCTTCATTTACATCCAAAATGGGTACTGCACCATCAATTATGGATTATGCCCGCTTCAATTACATAGCTCAGCCTGAAGATAAAGGGGTGGCCTTAATGCCAAATATTGGTATTTACGATAAGTATGCCATTGCCTGGGGTTACAGGCCTATTTTAGATGCTAAAACCCCTGAAGATGAATTGCCAACCCTGAGAAGATGGATTGAAGAGAAGAACGGAGATCCGCTTTATCGCTATGGGCGTCAGGGCAATCCGAACGATTACACGGCTCAGAGTGAAGACTTGGGTGACGATGCAATGAGAGCTAGCAACTATGGTATAGAGAACCTCAAGCGTATTATGAAAAACCTCAGAGACTGGACCTATGTAGAGGGTTCGGATTACTCTGAACTAGAAGAAATGTATGGTGAGGTTAGGTCTCAGTTTAATCGCTATATGGGCCATGTGGGCCGCTATGTGGGTGGTGTAAAAGAAGATTATAAGACTGCCGATCAGGATGGAATGGTGTATACTCATGCTCCTAAAGCTAAGCAGAAGGAAGCGGTAGAGTTCTTAAACAACCAGCTATTCAATACACCTAAGTGGATGTTGGACAATGAGATTCTGGGCAGATTGCAGGACTATGGTGCTGTAGAAAGCATGAGGTCTTTGCAGGTAAATACACTCTACAGCCTTCTTGAGTGGAGAAAGCTTGGCCGGGTAATAGAGAATGCTGCCCTCAATGGCTCTGATGCTTACACTATTACCGAGCTCTTCAGCGATGTTCGCAACGGCATTTGGTCTGAACTAAGAAGAGGTAGCGCAATAGATACTTATAGAAGAAACTTGCAGAGGGCTCACATTGAGCGTTTGGAGACATTGCTTACAGAAGAAGCACAGTCTTCGCGCTTTGCTCCAAGCATAGACGCTTCGCAGTCAGACATTAGAGCAGTAGCCAGAGGTGAATTGAAAGCACTTCAATCGGCTATTAGAGCAGCCATTCCAAGAACGTCAGACAGCATGTCTAAACTGCATCTGGAAGATGCACTGGTAAGAGTAAATAATATACTCGACCCTAAATAAAATTAGTTGGAAGACTGGTGTTCGTCTATGACGACCCGGTCTTTTATATGAAAGGCCTTTCTGATCATGGTAAAACAGTAGGCAGCGCATTCGTGCTGCTTGCTGTTTCTTTCTAATGCAAAATCAACAGCAAGGAGTAGAGAAAGAATATGACCATCGGAAAGGCCTTCGTGTTTTCATTAAATGAGCTTTCTTAACCGAAGGGTCTTTTTAAACAGCTCTCCGTTTCTACGGATTATGATATCGAAGCTGGTGCCTGTATCGCCCCTTAGAAAACCATTTATTTCAGAGAAAGTATAGAAAAACACCGGTTTATTGCCAATAGCTATGATTTCATCATTTGGTTGGAGACCAATTTTTTCTGCAGGAGAATCTGGAATTATATCGGCTATAAAATATTGATTGAGTTCTTTGCCTAAAGCGGTAAAGGTGAAGCCTGCGCGATTAAACTTAAACTCCTCCTTATACTCTTTGGTCTTCTTAAAATAGACTGCTCCGTTCAGGTAATCATAAATAACATTAAATCTGGAAAGCATATCAGAACCCAGAGTACCATGCCGAATAATGGTTCCGTCTCTATCGCTCACTTCTGTTTGTATTTTCCATTGTTGAGGGTAAGAGGTGATTACGTTTTTAAATTTGAAATGCTTGCCTAGCCAGACTTTCTTTACTCGGCCTATTTTTCCTGACAACAAGCCTGTAATTCCGCTTCCTATCGTATGATCTAAGGTTTTCTTTGGAAGATCAATTTGTTCATGTCGCTGTTCATCGAGAAAAAGAGCACTGCTAGCACCAGAATCAATCAGCAGGTTGAACTTTTGCCTTTTTTTTCCTTTTTGTTTGATGTCTACGGTTATGTAGGGTCTAAAGCTTTTAACCTCAATATCCATTCGTTTATAACCTTTTGGCGCTTTGAAATTATCGTGTTTGTACAAGCGGATTTTTTCGTTCTGATAGTCTATTTCTACCACAAAGCGATTGAAGAGCTCTGAACCCAGCACCCCGTGAGCATTTATACCCAACATACCCTTAATGTCCAGGTTGTTCTCTTTCAAAACCAACATGGTTTGCTGAGAAGCTTCTACGCCTGTCATTTGTATTTTAAGGTCGTTGGCCACTAGCAGATCTGTGACTTTGTTCCCGTTGGAAGCATAAATGGGTATTTTTCTGGCGTTCACCAGATTGTTTTCAGCGATTACCCAACGATCGAATATTAGGCCAGACTCTGAACCGGTATCGAGAATAAAGTTGTATGGGCCGTTTCCGTTAACAAGAATGGGAATAACGATTAGATTACTTTCCTCTTTAAAGCTAAGTTCAACAAAATCTTTATTGTCCGACAGATAGAAGCCAAGAGGGTTTTGGGCATTGAGGTGAATTGAAATAAAAAGAAGAAGAAACAGTATCCAACCTTTCATACCCTTTGTGTTTGAGTTACCTATTAAACAGATACGAAATATGTTCACCCTTAGTTTTTGCCGAATATATTCTTGTATATTGGTTTTCTATAAATAAACTGTATTGCCAATAGGGGATAAAGCAGAATATCCAAAAACCATAAACCGGTCGTGTAATAAACATCATCAGTGATTATGGTTCCCTCACCATTTTTCTCGAGTAAGTGTTTATGTCTCCAATGTTTTAAGGGGGCAGGAATTTTTGTGCCTTCATCAATGAAGTAAAACTGCCCACTATCTTCCTGATCTTCAGTGATTGTACTTGTCCACCACTGTTTAAAAAGCAAGAAATCTAGCCTGAGAGCTACAATATGGCCTTTGCGACAGCCATCGAACTGAATTACCTTTACTTTAGGAAACGGAGGACTGAGTCTTTTGAAAAGATCTTCGTTAAACCCTTGAACTACTTGATCAAGTGGCTTTTGTACCGGTGTAGACAAACGGATTCTCATTTAAGCTAAAACTAACATAATTGAATAATGTTGGCTTAGCATGTTTCCGTTTTGTTGATTGGTTCGAAAGTAACTATCTTCATTATAATTCACCTATTCACAACGAAATGCGCGCCAATCTTTTCATAAGATGGTTATGTCTGTTTATACCGATGCTGCTGTTAATTATTCTTGCAGCCTCAGGCCTACATGGGCAAGACTTTAAGTTCCAGAAAAAGCATGATTACAAAAACAATGAAATAGAGCGGGTGAAGCCACTGCTTCAGCGCGCTCGCGATGTGAGTGAGTCGGAGGCAGTAAAGCTGTATAAGCAGGCGGCAGCCTCATTCGAATCTATTTATGAGAGAGCCATTGTGAATGAGGATTATGAGCTTGCGGTGGTTGCGCTAAACAATCTGGCCGACACACAAAGAAGGTATCTGGCCAAGGAAAAGTCTTTGGAAACTTTAAAGCGTGCCAAACAAATCCTAATAAACCACATTCCGGTAAGTAGCATTCTATGGAGCGAAACCTACCTGAATGCCGGAGTTATTGAGCACCGCTGGAATGACTATTACAGGGCCATCGACTTTCTCGATTCTGCTCAGTTACTTTATGAAAAGGCAGCGGAATATGATAGTGCTATTTATCAGGATATTTTAGACTATAAGTTCTACGCCTATTGGTACTCCAAGTCCAATGTAGATACTCTACTCAAGTATATTAAAGTAAGAATAGATTTTGAGGAAGCGGTTCAGAAAGACAATTTCAATCCAGATGAAATACTATACATACGGCAGGACTATCCTCGTATCTATCTGGCAAAAGGTGAGTATGACATGGCTTTGGCTTACGCCATAAGCAATTATAAGTATCTGGAAGAAAACAGCCGAAAAATATATGATGGCACAAAGCATAGTATTTTATACGATCTGGCCTGGGTGCTGTATCAGAAAAGGGAATTTCAAAAGGCTCTGGATATTGCCATGGAATCCTATACCACTATTCCTAAAGATGTTAACTACACGGCCTATCTGGACCTTACCTATTTGATGGGTTTGTTGTATAATGGCCTAGATCAGCCGGTAGAGTCTAACAAATACTTTCAAAAAGTACTCGATGCGAACATTGATGCCCGACTAGGGGCTCAAAGAGGTATATTTAAGGCGAACGCGCTGCTTTCGGTTGGCTTAAATATGATAGCCATGGGAAAAGTAGACGAGGCCCGTAAGCTCATGTTAGAGTCGCTCGAAAGGGTTAAGGCTTTGGTAAACTTTCCCAGTTCCGACATGTTTCAACACTACCGTTACATTGGAGACTTTTACGCTTCTCAGAACAATTGGAACTCAGCCCTACTCAACTATGATTCGGCCTTGAGAAATACAGAGCTTAATTATCCGGACGATATTCTCGCCTTTCCTAAGACAGATTCGGCCAGTAAGTTTTCATTTCAGACCTTAACTGTACTTACCAAAAAGGCTCAGGCATTGTCTTCTATGAGTAGACAAGATTCTGTAGACTACCTTGAGGCTGCGTTGGATTATGTAGATAACACTCACTTTAAACTTCAGAAGAACCGAAATGATTTATATCAGGCCGAAGGAAAATTATACCTAAGCCAATTTTTTAAAGACTTGTACGAAGCGGGAATTAGTGCAGCTTACCAGTTGTACATGGTTACGAAAGATGACCGTTATACCCACAAAGGTTTTTACTATGCACAATTGAGCAAGGCCAATCTGTTTCTCGAACAATCAAAAAACTACCAAAGCCTGGTTGGCTCCAATGTTCCTTACGACCTCAAGGAGGAGTACTTCCTGATTAGTAATGAACTTCAAGAGCTAAAGAACCAATTGTATGAGTCGCTGGATAATTCTGTAACGAGTGACTCGGTTATTAAAGTGAACGATCAGATATTAGTTCTACAGGAGCGCCTTTTGAGGATAAAAGATAGTATTGAGAACAACTATGTGAGTGGGTTGCTTCAGTACGAGTCTGAACCCAGCGCTCCGGCCCTTATTAAAGGCCAGTTACTTATGGAGTACTTTGTGGGTAAAGAAAATATTTATGTTTTTGGTTTTGACGCATCGGGCAAGGTGGTCTTTAGACGAAGCCCCTACGACTCAGAGCTGACTTCCCATCTTGAAACTATGATAGCCATCGTTTCGCGGCCACCTAACCTTAATGGTGGCGATATCACTGCTCAAATGAAAGACTTTGAGGCGTCTTCCTATTTTCTGTTTAAGAAGCTTGTAAGTCCTGTTCTGAACCAATTCAAAGCGGAAGAAATATTACTTATACCTGATGAGCTGCTGACAAGAATACCTTTTGAAGCTCTTATAACCCGTGCTCCGCAAAACGACAGCTATAAAACATACAGATATTTGGTAAGAGACTATAAGGTCAGGTACGCTCTGTCTTCTAACAACCTTAAGTTAGGGTCTTTTGAAAAGAAGGCTACCAAAAACATTTTGGGCATGGGTTATAGTGGTGTACAAAGTAGTAGTCAGCCCTTAAGGTCACAATTTGCAGCGCTGCCAGGTACCGATACGGAGATTAAGTTTCTTCGGGCACGGTTTGATGGCACCTACTACCTTGGTATGGAAGGATCCAAGAGCAAGTTTTTAGAAGAAGCCTCAGACTATGATATAATTCACCTGGCTATTCATGGTAAGGCCGATAGTATTAGCCGGTTTCAATCCAGCTTAATTTTTAATGGTCAAGATAGCTTATTAAGTACTAGTCAGCTTTATCTGGCCAACCTGAATGCTCGTCTTGCGGTTTTAAGTGCTTGTGAAAGCGGAACAGGTACCAGCGAAAAAGGAGAAGGTACTTTTAGTATTGCGAGGGGCTTCGCAATAGTGGGAGTTGACAATATTGTAATGAGTCTGTGGGAGGTTAACGACAAAATTACCTCAGAACAAATGGTTAGTTTCTACAATGGGTTTCTTGAGCAACGCAACGACTTAAATACGAGTTTGAGAAACATGAAGCTGGGATATCTTGAGGCTAACGATTCTTATTCCTGCCATCCCTATTATTGGGCTAGCTTTATTCACCTGGGTAGCAATATGTATTTCGATGATGGTGGAGCAAGTAAGAATATCATGTATTGGCTTCTGGGCTTTGTGATTGTAGCCGTTCTAATCTTGCTCATATGGTATAGAAATAGAAAAAGGGCTTATTAAGCCCTTTTCCTCGCGTGCATATGTGTGTGATTAGAGAGTATTTTACATTTTGTCAAGAACGAATGCCCATCCCATTTTAGAGCGACCTTTTCCTCTTGACTTTTCGAACACCATGAAGACCGCCAAGTCACCCTCGGTTAGATCTTCAATTGGGTCATCAGTCATGAACTGAAATTCTTTGTCGCCAGCCAAATTGGTAACAACACCGAACTGATATCTTCTTTGACCTAGAGTATTGTCAACATCTGAGCCATCAGGAGTGTTTCTTTCTCTTGGTCTTTGTTCTACCTGAACTACCGGACCGTTGTCCATTTCAGTTTCGTCAAAGCTTAAGCCCATGTCTTCCAAAATAGCTTCAGCTTTTTCTTTGTACT
Source organism: Roseivirga thermotolerans (assembly GCF_014653175.1). Lineage (GTDB taxonomy): Bacteria > Bacteroidota > Bacteroidia > Cytophagales > Cyclobacteriaceae > Roseivirga > Roseivirga thermotolerans. The sequence goes on along the minus strand of NZ_BNAG01000001.1, from coordinate 786,095 downwards.
CGCTTTTGTTCACCAAAATATGAGCAAGGTTCCCTAAGGCAGCTTTCTCATCGTTGTTTTTTAGGTGAGCCAGAGCTAAGTACCATCTGGCCTGCTCTTTGAATGTTGAGAAGTTATTCACAACAGAGTTTAAGCTTTTGATAGCCTCCTCAGACTCGCCAATTTCCATTTGGCTCACACCGAGGTAGAAATAGTTCATGGCACTTGGCTGCATGGTTACAACTTGTGAGAGTGCTTCAGTCGCAGCTTCAAAATTTCCTGCATCGTATGCTACCATGGCTTGCTGCTCTAGCGTCAGCGCCTCAGTAGCCGCACCCCTCACTTGTCCAGCCAAGTTGTTGTAAGTTGTGTAGTGCTTGTCGTATAATTCTTGGTTGTTGAGGGAGGAACTGTTGGTTAACCCAACATAGGTGATTGCTGCTATGAGCACTATGCTCGCAGCGATTGAAATTACTTTTTTCATAACAGTCTGATCTTTGGTTGTTTCTTCTTTTTCAATGCGCATTTCAAACTCATTGAAAAGGTCTTTTACGTCCTGACGTGCTTTTTGCTTTACGCTCAGACGAATGTCTTTGAGCTCTTGAAATTCTTGATTGAAGGCGGGATCGTTGAGGAGCCTATTCCTGAAAGCCTTTTTTTCTTCCGCTGAGAGTTTCCCGGAGAGGTACTTCTCAATCAATTCAAAATCACTCATAAAATTTTATTCTAACAGTCTTTTAATTCTTTGAATACACTTGTATTTCAAATTTTTCACTGTGTTGCCATTCTTATAGCCCAGTACTTCAGCGATTTCATCGTTGGATAAATTGTTGAAGTAGAACAATTTCAAAATGTCAGCACAGGGGTTTTGCAGAGTTTCGATGATGCTCCTGACTTTCTCAAGCTTACCTTCTCGGTCTTGCGTTTGATCGTCAATTTCTTCTAGCAGCAAATTGTCTTCAAGCTCTTCGTTGAAAGATAGCCGTGAGTCTCTTCTGGAATCTGACAACAACTTGTTTTTGCCGATGGAATACAGATAAGTTTTTATACCTGCATCATTGATTTCCTCAACAGTGTCTTCTAGAACGTTTTCATAGAAGGAGAGAATAGCGTATTGAAAAATGTCGACCGCCTGCTCTTTTGTACACTTGTGTGAATAGGTGATCCATTTGATGAAACTTACTCGGTACGACCGATAAATCTCTTCTAATGCGTCCCTATCACCTCTTCGAAGCCGCAAGATCAACGAGTTTTCACTCATGCTCTCATTCTTTAGTGATTAGAATTGTAAAATGTCACCCAAATCAGGGAGTTTTTTTTCATTTTTTTTTTCAGACCTGCCATTTCTCTGAAAATTCTCGATTTATAAAAACTAATTGTTATTTATATCTTATTTGAAAAAAAATTTCAGAAAAACTTCTGTCTAAAGGGTGACAATTTCGGTTTTCGATCACTAATAATATACAAGGGAGATGTTATGGGAATGAGATCGTACTACTTAATTGACAACAAGATTCAATCGCTGGAAGAACCGGAGGTTGCCGCTTTGTCAAAAATGAACAAATCAAAATCAGCCACCTTATTGGCCGACCAACAAGTGCTGGTTATCGATGACAGTCCCATCAACCTAATAGTAGCTGAAAAGACTCTATCAAAATTTGGTGCCAAATGTTTCAGGGCAATTTCTGCAAAAGAAGGTCTAAAGGTTTTCCATGAAGAAAAAATAGACCTTGTGCTTATGGATTTGCACATGCCTGTTATAGATGGATTCAAAGGTACCGACCTAATAAGAGAAACAGAAAAGTTTCAAGCTCACCCTGTTCCCATTATGGCTTATACCACTTTTTCACACGATGAGGTAATGGAGGGTATAAAAAAGCACAAGCTTGATGGCTACATTGGCAAACCATTTACTCAAGCTCAGGTCATAGGCTCTATCTTTGAGGTGCTTAGCCTGAGACAGCAAAAGTATAAGCAGGCCTAGCTAATTTTTAAGCCCCTATTCTTACTGCTCTTCTAAATTGTTAATTCAATACCCATAGACTATTTTTGGCACAAAAAGAACGCATGGCCAAAGACAACATCATCTTCGATTTAATTAGCAAGGAGAAAGAACGCCAAACCAAAGGCATCGAACTTATTGCATCAGAGAATTTTGTTTCTAATCAGGTGATGGAGGCCATGGGCTCCGTGCTCACCAATAAATATGCTGAAGGGCTACCTGGTAAGCGGTACTATGGCGGTTGTGAAGTGGTAGATGAAGTTGAGAACATAGCTATCGACAGAATCAAAGAACTATTTGGTGCCACCTGGGCCAATGTGCAGCCTCACTCAGGAGCACAGGCCAATGCCGCAGTGATGCTGGCCTGTTTGAAACCGGGAGATAAGATTCTCGGGTTTGATCTTTCTCATGGCGGACACCTTACACATGGTTCAACGGTAAATTTTTCCGGAAAGCTATATCAGCCATCGTTCTACGGTGTAGAAAAAGAAACCGGTCTAATAGACTGGAATAAAGTTGAGGATACGGCCAAAAAAGAAAGGCCCAAAATGATTATTTGTGGTGCTTCGGCCTATAGCCGCGATTGGGATTACGCTAAGCTTAGAGAAATTGCCGATGCAGTTGGAGCACTTTTATTGGCCGATATTTCCCATCCTTCCGGATTAATCGCCAGAGGTCTTTTGAATGACCCTATAGAACATTGCCATATTGTAACCACCACTACTCATAAAACCTTGAGAGGGCCTCGTGGTGGATTGATTATGATGGGGCAGGACTTTGAAAACCCTTGGGGGCTTAAAACACCAAAAGGTGAGACCAAAATGATGTCTCAGCTTTTAGACGGAGGGGTGTTTCCCGGTACTCAGGGAGGACCACTGGAGCATGTAATAGCAGCCAAAGCGGTCGCCTTTGGAGAAGCCCTTTCTGACGATTACATGAACTACATAGTTCAGGTAAAGAAGAATGCAGCAGCTATGGCTTCTGCCTTTGTGAAAAAAGGCTATAACCTTATTTCGGGTGGAACAGACAATCACCTAATGCTGATAGACCTTAGATCCAAAGGGCTAACCGGTAAGCTGGCAGAGGCAGCACTTGGTCATGCCGATATAACAATCAACAAGAATATGGTTCCGTTTGACGACCGATCGCCTTTTGTAACATCGGGAATGAGGGTTGGTACAGCGGCTATTACCAGCAGAGGCCTTGTTGAAGACGATATGCTGAGAATAGTTGAGTTGATTGATGCGGTTTTAATGAACCCAGAAAACGAAGAGAATTTATCTTCGGTGAAAAAAGAAGTTAACCACTGGATGAGTTCGTATCCGTTATTCAAAGCATAATTGGCACTAGATCAACTTCACGATGATGACAAGGAAATGGGTTTCCTTGATCACCTGGAGGAACTAAGGTGGCACCTGGTTCGTTCGGTGGTGGCCATTGTGGTTTTTTCCGTTGCTGCTTTTTTGGCGAAAGACTTTGTTTGGAAAGGAGTAATATTGGCTCCTATATATTCTGATTTCTGGACATACAAACAACTGTGCTATTTAGCAGAGCTCTTTAAAACTCCGGTGTTATGCTTGGGAGATATTCCCATCGATATCCAAAACAGAACCATTACGGGGCAGTTTACCATGCACATTAAGTCCTCGTTGGTAATAGGTCTGGTTTTAGCCTTTCCCTACGCTTTTTGGGAAATTTGGAGGTTTGTGAAGCCCGGTTTACGGCACAGCGAGCGTAGTGCTTCAAGAGGTGTGGTTTTAGCTGTTTCTTTTCTATTCATAACAGGTGTTTTGTTCGGTTACTACATTGTTACCCCACTCAGTTTAAACTTTCTGGGCAACTACTCTTTGGTAGATAGCATCGACAACAACATTGATATAACCTCAATTCTCAATACTATAGCCACACTAGTATTGGCTTGCGGGTTTATGTTTCAGCTACCCATGGCTACCTATATTCTGTCTAAGGCAGGCATTGTAACGCCTGATCTAATGAAGCGCTACAGAAGGCATTCTATAGTGGTTATTCTTTTGCTTTCGGCTATTATAACCCCGCCCGATGTAATGAGCCAGATACTTATAGCTCTTCCATTGAGCCTCTTATATGAAATAAGCATTGTTATATCTAAAAGGATTAACAAAAAACGGGAACGAGAACTTTACGAATCATAATGAAAATAGGAATAGGTGGCGATCATGCCGGATTTGCTTATAAGCAGCAAGTAAAACAGATGTTAGAAGAGCAGGGCCACGAGGTGAGAGATTTCGGTCCGAATAGCGAAGAGTCTACTGACTATCCTGACTATGTGCACCCACTAGCTTCGGCCATTGAAAGTGGAGAGTTTCAGTTGGGTATTGCCATTTGCGGAAGCGGCAATGGAGTGTGCATGACGGTAAACAAACACCAAAACATTAGAGGTGCTTTAGTTTGGAACACCGAGCTTGCTGCACTGGCTCGCCAGCACAACAATGCCAATGTTGTGTGTATTCCCGCGCGTTTCATAGATCTGGATTTGGCCAAAAGTATAGTGAACACCTTTATCGAAACCAATTTTGAAGGCGGAAGGCACCAGCGTAGAGTTGATAAAATTGCCTGTCAATAAAAAGGCTGTAAAAACAGCATGATGACCGAGAGGGCTATTAGGCTCAGAAAAAAGAGTTCTGCAAGCCATTTGCGCTGAATGTGCAGCAAGAACTCCGTACAAAAATAAGCTAGAGCCAGTGTAAGGGTTACTATTCCTGCTATTTGACCTCTCGATAGAAAGCAAAAAGTAAGAATTCCGAAAATCCCTATCCAGGTAAAAACACGCTTGAGTGTTATTTGCAGGTTAGTCATACCCATACCCGCTAAGTTGCTCGTGCTCGCAACAAAACTAAAGGCCACCGGCAGGCAGAGTCCCATAAGAGCATTGAGAACAAGAGGCTGATTAAAGTCAAAGTCCACTAAGACAGGTGCATAGAGCAGCCAAAAATTAGCCCCCTCTTCCTGAAAAAGAAAAACCATCCATGTACCAATTAAGGTAAGGCCAAAGCCCCAAAAAAGAAGAAGATACCGCCTGCCCAAAGTGCCGGAGTAGAATAGGAACAACAGCAAGGCCAGGACAACATACCAGGCAAAAGGAATGTAGAACAGACTACTTAGTCCCAGAAAAATACCGGCCGTTAGTACGGTCTCGTCACTGTTTCTATAGCGGAGGTGCCGCTGCAAATAAACAAGAGCCAGTAAGAAAAACGTGGAGGCTATTAGTTCTGCACTTAGCCAAAGCACTGATGGATGAAAGCTAAAAAGTATGGTGGAGAGGGCTGCCGGTACGTAAGTGTTTTCTTCGAAGGCCGAATTGCGGATAAGCAAAGCGTTTAGGGTGGTGGCATTTACCAATACAAATGCTGATGCCAGAAACATATTGAGCAAAGGGCTGTTGAACACAAATGCCAACCCCCACTGCAGTAATCCATAAAGCGGCCCCGCGGCTCCTACAAACAGGTCGGAGGGGAAAGCCACCGTTAGTGCTACAGGGTCAGGAACGGCTTTTAGACCAACTAAAGCTATTGCCCGAGAGGCTAGTATAAATAATACAATACCTATAACCCTGAAAGGATCGTTCTGTCTGAAGTAGCGTAACAACCGATTCTTTTTTTGAAAAGGCTAAGGTAAAAAAAGCACTTGAAGGAAAATCAATCAATAAATCAGATATTTGCACAATGGCTACAAAAAGACAGCAGAAGTTTTCCAAATTAATCAAAGAGGAAATCAGTAAAATATTTCAGCACCAATTTTCAGGAGCCTTTTCCGGCAAGCTGGTGACCATTACCGATGTGGAAATGAGCCCCGACCTTGGCTTTGCCAAAATATTTGTGAGTGTGTTTCCTATAATTCATTCCGATCAGATTCTGGATCATATCGAAGAAAATAAAAGCAAAGTACGAGGAGCACTTGGTCGCACCATTGGTAAACAGGTTAGGGTGATTCCCGAATTAGCCTTTTTCCTTGATAGTACGGCCGAGTATGCCTCCAGAATGGATTCACTCATTGATTCGCTCGATATTCCGGAAACAGACCCTACAGACGAAGAAGATTGAATGTATCTACCTTCATAGCCAAGCGGTACTTTACCACTTCCAAAAAAAAGAACTTTATTCAGGTTCTTTCCTGGATATCTATGATTGGTGTAGCCATAGGCACCATGGCTCTTATTGTGGTGCTTTCCGTTTTTAATGGATTGGGCGATGTACTTCGGTCCGTGTACCATACTTATGATGCCGACCTGAAGGTGGTGCCCAAGACCGGCAAGTCTTTTTCTTTGAGCGAGGAGCAGCTCAAACAAATCCGTGAGCTTAACGGGGTATCATCACTTTCCAGAATTATAGAAGATAATGCCGTAGCCGTTTATCGAGACAAACAAGCTGTGGTTCAGATAAGGGGTGTAGAAGAAAGTTTTATGGAAACCGGCAAGCTAGACTCCTTTCTTTGGCGGGGCAAGACAATGCTTAGAGAGCAAGATCAGGAATATGCCGTTTTAGGTGCTGGTCTTTCGGCCGAGCTGGGCATATTAATAGAAAGTGATTTTTACCGCATTGAGCTCATTTACCCCAGAAACCTAAGACCCGGAGCTTTACCTTCTACCAATTCGGTGAGAAGGTTACGCGTGAAACCCTCCGGCATAGTGAGTATCGATGCGGCCATAGATGAGCGGCTAATGGTTGTTTCCTATCCGGTAGCATCGCGATTACTCGACTACGACAACCGGTACACCGCCCTTGAGCTTTACCTGAAACCGGAGGCCAATACCAGCAGAATAGAACAGCAAGTAGCGTCAATAATTGGTGAAGAGTACTCCATACTTGACAGTGATGAGCAACACGGTGATCTTATGAGAGCGGTCAAAATAGAGAAGCTTTTTGCCTACATAGCTCTTTCATTCATTACACTCATTGCCTCTTTCAATATCTTCTTCTCTCTTTCCATGTTGGCCATTGAAAAGAGACGAGACATGGCCATTCTTTTTGCCGTAGGAGCCACTCATAAAATCATTCGACAAATATTTTTAAAGCAGGGCATAATTATAGCTTTTGTAGGAGCCATTTTTGGGCTCGTGCTTGGGCTTTCGCTTTGTTATTTGCAAGACCGCTACGGGCTGGTAGGCTTAGGTATGGCCAATGCAGTGGTTTCGGCCTATCCCGTAAAAGTGGTTTGGACGGATGTTTTGCTGGTTACGTTTAGTATTACCCTAATAACTATGGCTACCGCTTACAGGCCAGCCATTTTGGCCAGTAGGCTGAACCCCATAGAGTTCCTCGATTAATTTCTACTATCGTCACAATTCGTTTTTTAAGAAAGGCCTAAAAGCATTATTTTGCGAATCGGTCTAAACAAAAAATGAAGGTATCTACAGCTCAACCTTTCCAGTTAATATACTCCCTTTATCAGCACGAGTATTTAGGGTACTTGTTCGAGTCTTTTGTTATACAGCTCGATGATAAGGGAAGGCTCACCCTGCAACATCAGAACATATCGTCCAAAAATGCACCGGAGTTTGCTTCCGGACTTGATGAGAACGATTACAAGCTCATAAAGCTAATGGATGAAATACAGCAGGAGGCCGTGGTACTTAAGTTCTATAAGAAAAAGACCAAACCGGAAGACTTCTTTCTGAAAGTATATGATAAAGAGCGTGGAGACAAAGTACTGCAGGAAACAATTGAGCAGTATCTGGAAATAAGAAGGGCCAAAATTCTGGAGTTGCTGGGAGGAAAAATGATTTTTGAAATGGGCCGTGATGGTGAGCCGGCCTGGAAGCAAATTCACTGGATAGAAGAAAAGGCCTCGGTACTTTTTCATTTTAGAAGAAACGAAGACAATACCCATTATTTTCCGACCATTAAGCTGTATGGCGAAAAACTGGACTGGCAATATAAAGGAGCCTACCTGGTTTGTTCAGAACCGGGCTGGATGGTGGTAGAGGACAAACTCATTAGCTTCGAAAAAAACATTGATGGCAACAAACTCAAGCCATTTCTCAACAAGAAATTCATTGTAATTCCTCAAAAGGTAGAAGAAACCTATTATCAAAAATTCGTGACCCAATTGGTGGCTAGCTTCGATGTGTATGCCAAAGGTTTTGAGATCAACTCAGTAAAGTATGAGACTCAGCCGGTCATTAATTTTTCAGAACTTGTTCAGGCAAGTAATGGAACTCTTTTCGATAAACCCTCGGGCCATTCGGCTGTTCAAGACCAGGAAGATTCAAAGATCCTATTCAAACTGGGATTCAACTACGGGCCATACCAATTCTCTTACGAGAAGCAACCAACGGCTTCAGTAAAACTGGAAAAGCAAAACGGTTCTTACATTTTCCACAAAGTGAGTCGCAATGCAGCCCTGGAGACTGAAACCGTTAACGAATTACAAAAGAGAGGTCTTAAAATCCAGAACGGAAGGGCAACAATGTCGAGATCTCAGGCCTTTAACTGGCTCAATGAGCATAGCGAGTTTTTGAGTGAGCGCGGAATTTTGCTCAAACAAACCGATACCGAGCGAAAGAAATACTTTGTTGGAGAATCGGTATTGGAAATTAAGGTAGAAGAGGGAATCGACTGGTTCGATATTAAGGCCATTGTGCGCTTTGGTCAGTTCGAAATCTCCTTTCAGGAACTGCGCAAACTCATTAACCGGCAAAAAAGAGAGATAAAACTCCCCAATGGTGAAGTTGCTGTAATTCCGGAAGCATGGATTAAAGACTATGCAGAACTGTTTGCCTTTATGGAAGAAACAGGAGACAGCAAGGTGCTAAAGCTCAGAAAACACCACCTCTCACTGGTTCAAGACCTGCACAATGGCAACTTAGCTCAAGTGAGCATGAATAGAAAGCTTCATAAGCTGCAAGGGTTTGAAGAAATAGAAGATTATGAAGTGCCAAAGGGTTTTGCCGGTACGTTAAGGCCCTACCAGAAGGCGGGCTATAACTGGATGCGCTTTCTTTCAGAGTATAACTTTGGAGGTTGCCTTGCCGATGATATGGGTTTGGGTAAAACCGTTCAGACACTGGCCCTATTGCAAGCTCAAAAAGAGCTAATCTCGCAGCAGGCATCGCTGCTAATCATGCCGACATCACTTATTTACAACTGGCAAATTGAAGCATCTAAGTTTACCCCCGAACTCAAAGTGTTGGTGTATACCGGTACCGGAAGAGACAAAAATGCCGAACAATTTGCCAATTACGACTTGGTGGTTACCTCATACGGCATCACCCGTATCGATATAGACATTCTTTCCAGTTATTACTTCAACTACGTTATTCTCGATGAGTCGCAGGCCATAAAAAACCCCGATTCGCTTATTGCCAAATCAGTAAACAAACTCAAGTCCAGACACAGGCTTATTCTTACCGGTACACCTTTAGAAAATAGCACCTTTGATCTGTGGTCTCAGATGAGCTTCATCAACCCAGGCCTGCTCGGTACGGCCAAATATTTTAAAAACGAGTTTCAACTACCCATTGAGAAGAAGGCCGATGTGGAAAAAACGCGCAAACTCAATGTCATTATTAAGCCCTTTATACTCCGCAGACAAAAGTCGCAGGTAGCCAAAGATTTGCCTGAAAAGTTTGAGAGTGTGAAGTATAGTCAAATGACCCCGGAGCAGGAAGAAAGATACGAGGAGGTAAAATCGCACTATCGCAACCAAATACTCGATACTATTGAAAAAAGTGGTATCAAAAAGTCCCAATTGCTTTTGCTACAGGGACTTACCAAACTCAGGCAAATTGCCAATCATCCCAAAATGGTAGAGCCAGACTATACCGGAGACTCTGGCAAGCTGGAAGACATTACTTATATGATTGAGTCGGCTATTAGCGAAGGCCACAAGATTCTCATATTTAGTCAGTTTGTTAAGCACCTGGGACTTATACGCGAGTATCTTGAGGACAAGCAGATAGAATTTGCTTATTTGGATGGGTCAACCAAGGACAGGCAGGGGCAGGTAGAAAAGTTTCAGGAGAATGACCATATAAAGGTTTTTCTTATTTCACTAAAGGCCGGAGGGTTGGGTCTTAATTTGACCAAGGCCGACTATGTGTTTTTACTAGACCCCTGGTGGAACCCTGCCATTGAAGAGCAGGCGGTTGACAGAGCTCATCGAATTGGACAAAAGAAAACGGTATTTACCTATAAGTTCATAACCCGCAATTCGGTAGAAGAAAAAATTCTGGCTTTGCAGAAAAACAAACTCAAGCTTGCCAACGAGTTGATAACCACCGAAGAGAGCTTTATTAAGAAGTTGACAGCCGAAGACATTTCCGAGCTATTGCAGTAATGCTCCAGTTCAGATGCACTATATTGAATACTTATGGCTAAAGCAAAGTCGGTATACATCTGCCAAAATTGTGGTGCCTCTTCCGCCAAGTGGATAGGCAAATGTCCCTCTTGCAACGAGTGGAACACCTACTCCGAAGAAGTTATTTCCAAAACCAAAACAGCTGAAACCTCGTGGCGCGAAGATTCGGGCGCACGCGTGCATCAAAAACCAGTGAATATTCGGGAAGTAGAAAAAAGCTCGGAAGAGCGACTCATTACCTACGATAACGAGCTGAACAGGGCGTTGGGAGGAGGTATTGTGGCCGGCTCATTGGTGCTCATTGGTGGCGAACCAGGCATTGGTAAATCTACACTCATGCTTCAGTTGGCCTTGGCCGCACGCAAGAAGAAAGTACTCTATGTAAGTGGAGAAGAAAGCCAGCAACAGATTAAGATGAGGGCAGAGCGCATAGGCATTCAAACAGACCAATGTTTTGTACTTTCCGAAACTAATACACAAAACATCTTCTATCAGATCAAAAATATAAAGCCTGATTTACTTATTATAGACTCTATCCAGACTTTACATACTGAAAGAATAGAAAGTGCAGCCGGCTCTGTGTCGCAAGTCAGGGAGTGCACCGGAGAGTTAATGAAGTTTGCCAAGGAAACCCAAACACCTGTTTTTCTAATAGGTCACATTACAAAAGAAGGAAGCATAGCCGGGCCAAAGGTGTTGGAGCACATGGTAGATACGGTGTTGCAATTCGAAGGAGACAGGCACCTCTCGTACCGCATTTTGCGGACTGTGAAGAACCGGTTTGGCTCTACATCTGAGTTGGGTATTTACGAAATGCAAACCAATGGATTGCGTCAGGTTTCGAATCCATCGGAAATTCTTATTTCTCAGAAGGCTGATGACCTGACCGGCATAGCTATTGGTGCCACCATTGAAGGTAACAGGCCATTGCTTATAGAAATACAATCGTTGGTAAGCTCAGCTACATACGGCACGCCACAACGCAGTTCAACGGGCTTTGATGCCAAGAGGCTCAACATGCTATTGGCTGTGCTTGAAAAACGTGGAGGCCTTCGGTTTGGTGCACAGGATGTATTTCTGAACGTTGCCGGGGGTATACGTATAGATGAGCCTGCCCTCGACCTGGCCGTTTGTGCTTCTCTGGTAAGCGCATATCACGACATAGCCATCTCCGATAAAGTGGCCTTTGCCGCAGAAGTTGGCCTGGGAGGGGAGATTAGAGCCGTGAATCGTATTGAGAGTAGAATTGCCGAGGCAGAAAAGCTGGGTTTTAAAGAAATCTATATTTCAAAGTTCAACACCAAAGGGCTAGACCTAAAGGGCAAAAAGGTAAACATAAAGCCGTTTTCGAAACTCAAGGAGGTATTTGAAGACCTAATGGGTTAGAGTCCAAAACCAGCTCTACCCTGAAGCCCCCCGGTGTGGATGGCCAGCACCTTAGAGCCCTTCTTAATTTCTCCTTTGTGAATCATATCCAGCATACCATAAAGCATTTTTCCGGTATACACAGGGTCGAGTAAAAGGTCAAATTCGGCCTCCATGGTTTTTATAAACTGCATCAACTCTGGCTTTACTTTGGCATAGCCTCCAAAATGGTAATTGTTCTGTACAAACCAATTGTGGTGGTGCTTAGCTCCACAGTATTCTAACAGACGATTGACTTCACCGGCCAAAAAAGAACCTTTCAAGGCACTGAAACCTACAACCTGCCCCCTATTTTGCAAGCCCGTTATTAAGCCCGCCATAGTGCCTCCGGTACCAACAGGCAAGCAATAATAATCGAAGCTTTCGGGAATGTGTGCGGCTATCTCTTGTGAGCCTCTGATGGCCTGCGTATTGGTTCCCCCTTCAGGAATAAGGTAGAAATAGCCAAACTCATCTCTGAGCCTCTCTAGAAACTCAGGCGTGTCCTTAGCCCTGTAGCTGGTTCTATCTACATACCTCAGTTGCATACCCTGTTCTTGGGCAAATTGTAAGGTAGGGTTGAGAGACTGCTGAGCTTCTCCGCGAATTAGGCCAATGCTCCTAAACCCGAAGAGGTTAGCTGCTGCAGCAACGGCATAAATATGATTCGAATAAGCTCCTCCAAAAGTTAGAAGGGAGGTGAAGCCCTCTTTATTGGCCTGCATTAAATTATGCTTCAGCTTAAACCACTTGTTTCCCGAAATTTTGGGGTGGGTTTTATCCAACCGTAGAATTCGCAAGTCTACCTGGTTCTCTTCAGCAATCGGGTGAAGTAATTTTTCTATCGGAAGCCGTTCGTTGATCACTGAAAAGTTCATGAGGCAAACATACAAAATACGCCAATTGGTTAATCTTTCTGAGTTGGGCACCCATATAAACAAGCGAGAAGAGAGGTGAATAGAATTTTCTCAAATGCGATTGTCAATTATTGACCTAAATTTGTAGCTGAATGGAAGAACAGGAAGAGCTTTTTGAGCATCACAGACTGGTGTGCGACCCAGGCCAGGAGCCGTATCGTATCGATAAGTTTTTGATGGACCGACTACCCAACGTAACCCGCAATAAGGTGCAACAGGGCATTAAAGATGGTTTTGTCAAGGTAAATGGTAAAGAGGTAAAACCCAATTACAAGGTACATCCGGGCGATGAAATTGTGGTGGAACTGCCGGAGCCACCGCGTGACACCGATGTAGTTCCTGAAAATATTCCGCTCAATATTGCCTACGAAGACGATCATATACTGGTCGTAAATAAGGAAGCGGGTATGGTGGTGCACCCGGCCTATAATAACTGGACAGGCACTTTGGTGAATGCATTGGCTTACCACTTTCAGCAGTTGCCCACCATGGAAGGTAATGATGGACGCCCCGGACTGGTGCATAGGATAGACAAAGACACCTCGGGCCTTCTGGTAATTGCTAAAACCGATAAGGCTATGAATAGCCTGGCCAAACAGTTTTTCGATCATAGCATAGAAAGAACCTACTATGCGCTGGTTTGGGGTGTGCCAGCACAAGAGAAAGGAACCATAGATGTGCATTTGGGCAGAAGCGAAAAAGACAGACGAGTAACAGTGGCCATTGAAGATGGTTCTCGCGGAAGAAATGCCATTACACACTATAAAGTACTGAAAGATCTTCGGTACGTATCCCTCATTCAGTGTAATCTGGAAACGGGCAGAACACACCAAATTAGGGCACATATGAAGCACATTGGCCATCCGTTGTTTAACGATGCTACCTATGGAGGCGATAAAGTGCTAAAAGGAACTCAATTCTCTAAGTATAAGGCATTTGTAGAAAATGCCTTTAAGCTCATGCCGAGACAAGCCCTCCATGCCAAATCGCTAGGCTTTAAGCATCCGGTATCGGGTAAGTTTGTGCAGTTCGACTCAGAGCTACCGGACGATTTCAGGGCGGTAATTGAAAAGTGGGAAAACTATGTACAATACGAATAGGGCTACTAACCCACCACGTAGGTAAGAATGGCATACAGATGAAACCCTGTTCCCCCCAACACAAATAGATGCCATATGGCATGGTGGAAGGGGAGCTTTTTCATGACATAAAAAATGACTCCTGTCGTATACGACAGCCCACCACAAAGCATAAGGTTTACCACCTGAGCATTAAGCACGGTGGCCAGCTCATCGAACATCACGAAGCCCAGCCATCCCATACCCAAGTAAGAGGCCAACGAGAGCTTTTCTAGTTTACCCGTGTAAAAAACTTTAAAAACAATACCCGCAAGCGCAATTAGCCAAATGGCCCAAAGCAGGTTTTTGCCCAGTGCTGTGTGGCCCAGCACCCCCCAACAAAAGGGAGTAAAGGTGCCGGCAATTAGCAGGTAAATAGAAATATGATCGAGTTTTTTGAACAGAAGTTTCTGTTTCTTACTCTTCACACTGTGGTAGAGTGTTGAAGCCAGATAAAGCGTGACCACGGAGAGCAGAAAAACCAGACAACTCCAAAACACCGAGGAATCAATCTCCTGATGCTTAGTAAACAGGTAAATCATTCCACCAATGCCGGCCAATATGCCTAAACCATGCGAAAGGGCATTGGCAAGTTCCTCTTTTGGGCTATAGGCTTCTGTAGTTGCAGGCTTTTTCATACCGGCAGCTTTTCTCCACAAAATTTACAAAATAGCGCCTCACTGTCATGGCCTTTCGAGGCGCACTTCAGGCATGCTTTTTCTTTCTGTTTGTTTTGGTCTTTCTGAAGCTCTACGGTAACAATTCCTGTGGGAACAGCAATAATGGCATAGCCCAAAATCATTACAAAAGAAGCTATGGTTTGGCCGAGAATGGTTTGCGGAGCAATGTCTCCATAACCCACAGTGGTGAGCGTAACAATGGCCCAGTAAATGCTCAGCGGAATACTGCTAAAACCATTCTCTCTACCTTCCACCAGATACATTACCGTGCCCAGCATGATTACCAGCATAAGCACAGTACCCATAAATACCGTAATCTTGTGTCTACTGGCTTTGATTGCCCTACCCAGTTGTTCTCCCTCACCAACAAAGCGCCCAAGTTTTAAAATTCGGAATACACGCAGCAATCGCATAGCCCGGATAATGAGCAGATATTGTGTTCCGGCAAAAAAGAAACTAAGGTAAGTGGGCAGTAGAGACAGTAAGTCTATGAGTCCGTAAAAGCTGAAGATGTACCTTCTTCTTTTGTCGGTTACGTAGATTCTCACAATGTACTCCAAGCTAAAAATTACCGTAAAAAACCACTCCAGATACTTAAAAAATATGCCATACCGCTGGTTAATGCTGTAAACACTTTCCAGCATTACGGCCAATACGCTAATGAGAATAGCAATCAGCAGGCCGACATCGAAAGCCTTACCTGCTGGTGTATCTGTACCGAATATGATTATATAAAGCTTCTTTCTAAAACTCATTCTTCAGTTTTGATCCTGAAACTAGGGGCTCTATAATCTTCCGGCAAATAGCTTTGCGGAATGGTGCTTTGATTACCATCTCTATGCGCGCCATAATGTGGCGACATAATTTCTACCCCAGCCTCATTAAACTTGTCCTGAATATTTTTGTGCAGCTCCGAATAAATTAGTGCCATTTTCTGAATCTCACGCGTACGGGCATTGAGCTGGTAGCTCACATAGAAATCGTCCAGGCTGGTTTGCAGCACAAACGGATGTGGCTTTTTCTTTATATGCTCAGTAGCCAGAGCGGCCTCTACCAGCAGCTTGTGTACTTCGCGCCACGGCACATCGTAGCCAATAGTTACTGTGGTATGCAATATAAGGCCTTCTTCTTCATTGGCGGTGGTGTAGTTTATGGTGTGGCTGTTGATCATCTGCGAATTGGGAATGGTGATGATCTCGTTTTTAATGGTTTTTATTTTAGTGTTGAGTAAAGCCTTTTCCTTCACATCGCCAATTACCTCACCAATTTTTACACGGTCGCCAATTTTAAACGACCGCATATAAGTAATCACCAACCCGGCAATAATATTAGAGAATGCTCCGGCACCACCCAATGCTACTAACAAACCAAAAAAGGTAGAAACCCCTTTGAATATCTCTGAGTTGCTCATGGGCAACAGGGGCCAAATACCAATAAAAGCAAGAGCAATAAAGATAGCCCTCACAATATTAAAAGTGGGGCTCGCCCACTCCGGGTAAAAGCCCTTAATTTCCAGTCTGCCTGTGGCTACCTCTTTTTTAAAGAAGCTAAGCAACTTGAGGAAGTATTTTAAAATAACCACTATAACTATGATAAACAGCAGGTTAGGGATATATCCCACTATTTTGTGGCCTAAGGCAACCAGCGGGTCTACCACATAGTGTATAAGCTTATTGGCCAGGCCCTGGGTCCATGGGAAAAGAGCAAAAAGTGCCGGCAGCAGCAGATAAATAATAAAAAGGAGTAGGGCATATTTCGCCACAGTGAGCAGCCAACCGGCTATAAGCAGTTGCTTCTCTACAGTGAGCAATTCATATTGCTTTACCTTAAAGCCTTTAAAAACCTTGCCTTTTTGTGCCTGTAGCTTAAAAGCCAGCAGTCTGAACAGGCGGTTATAGTACTTTAAACCAAAAATAAACAGCCCTATAATGAGCAGGGCTATACCAATATTTACAAATAGCAGGTTACTAAAGCCTTCTTCTTCCTGAGTAAGGGCATTCTTCAATAAGTCTTTGTAATACTCTGTGGTAGCTCTGCGGCTAAGGCCCAGGGCCTGCGCATCGGCATCGTTTATACTAAGTATAATTTGGTCTTGGCACAGAATGTCGTTAACCTCCTGATTATACTCCACTTTAAGCGGAGTAATATCCAGGTTTACGTTTTCCAGTGCGGTGAGCTTCTCGCGTACGCGGGCTGCCCGTTCTTCCAGAGAGTATGGGCCAATACCTTTAAACAGAAAGATGGTAGAATCGGCATCTACCGGAAACCCACCCTTTTCAACCATAGGGTGAATGGTCTTTTGTTGTACCGCACTATCAACAACCATCGGTTGCTGTGCCGTTTGCCAAAAGAAACTGACAAGGAGAAGCAGCGTTTTCATTACTCTTCAATATAAAGCATTTGCAAGTTTGCTCAATAAAGTTGGAAGATTATCTACGCAATCCAAATATTGTTTGGGTTTGGGGTGAGGGAGCCTATGGACTTAACTGGGTAGAATCTAATCCAGTAATAGTTGTGACTAGCATTCAAATTGTATCTTAGCTGAGGTGCTTTTCAAAATGATCAACGGTTCTGCCTGTTGTGACTAGCATTCAAATTGTATCTTAGCTGAGGAGCATTTTTGTGCAGCCTAACCACCTGGTGGTTGTGACTAGCATTCAAATTGTATCTTAGCTGAGGAATGAAGACCTTAGCAAACAAGCAAGGCTGGTTGTGACTAGCATTCAAATTGTATCTTAGCTGAGGACCTCCGTCATAGTCTATTGATTGAGGGGCGTTGTGACTAGCATTCAAATTGTATCTTAGCTGAGGGTGTGGTGAATGAATACTCTAGCCTACTGGGTTGTGACTAGCATTCAAATTGTATCTTAGCTGAGGTGGGCAAACCAAGCCATAAACCACCAAGCAGTTGTGACTAGCATTCAAATTGTATCTTAGCTGAGGCTGAATAGCCCAGGTCTGAAGGTTTGTTGAGTTGTGACTAGCATTCAAATTGTATCTTAGCTGAGGTTCAGGCTGATAATCCATGCGTTATAACTGGTTGTGACTAGCATTCAAATTGTATCTTAGCTGAGGCATTCGTCCCAGACTATTCTCCAGGGGACGGTTGTGACTAGCATTCAAATTGTATCTTAGCTGAGGAACTTGTTGCTTCTAAAGGTGGCATGGCCGGTTGTGACTAGCATTCAAATTGTATCTTAGCTGAGGAGGCAATTTGGTTTTCGTTCGAGACAACCTGTTGTGACTAGCATTCAAATTGTATCTTAGCTGAGGAAGCCTCTCTTAGACCCAATAGACTCTCATGTTGTGACTAGCATTCAAATTGTATCTTAGCTGAGGAATCTTTTTCGACTCTCGGATCCGAACCGCGTTGTGACTAGCATTCAAATTGTATCTTAGCTGAGGTTCTTGCCCAGTGGCATAGAACATATACCAGTTGTGACTAGCATTCAAATTGTATCTTAGCTGAGGGATTTATTGGTTTTAAACCATGATCGGAGCGTTGTGACTAGCATTCAAATTGTATCTTAGCTGAGGCTGATCATCGAGCAATTGTGTATCTACTCGTTGTGACTAGCATTCAAATTGTATCTTAGCTGAGGTGGCTATATTGAATGCCCGGCTGGCCGGCCGTTGTGACTAGCATTCAAATTGTATCTTAGCTGAGGTTGTGGACTGGTTGGTTCGGCTAGAGTAGTGTTGTGACTAGCATTCAAATTGTATCTTAGCTGAGGTTCCGCCTTAAAGGTTATCCCCAACCTGTTGTTGTGACTAGCATTCAAATTGTATCTTAGCTGAGGCTGGTGCTGTTGCTAGTCCGTGTCCGCTTGGTTGTGACTAGCATTCAAATTGTATCTTAGCTGAGGATACCCCAAGTTAAGCCTCATATTTTCAGAGACTTAGCTAGGGGGTTCTCGCTTTTAGAAAAGCTCTAATTGCTGGGTTGGCTGGGGCAATTCTTCTTTTTTGGCCGAGATAAATACTTCCATCATGCCAAACTGTTTATCCGTAATATGAAAAATACCCACATGTCCTTTGGGTGGAAGGTTCATTTTCACCCTTTTCATATGAACTTTTGCATTGTCCATACTTAAGCAATGCCTGAGAAAAATGGAGAACTGAAAACGAGTGAAGCCATCTTTTTCCAGCATATCCACAAACTTCCGATAATTGCGGGTGTCGGTTTTAGTTTCTGTCGGTAGATCGAAGAGAACCATTACCCACATGACTCTATATTGATTAAGCCTGTCAAAACTCAAAAGCTGGGGAATTTGATTTCCTTCAATTCCTTGGAATAACACTTTTGCAAACTAGATGTAGTTTGTTGCAGCGCTATCATTAATGGACTGGTTAAGCCATTTATCTTCACATCAAGAACAGGAATTTGTAAGAGCTTTTGCTTCAGAGCTGGGGTGAGTTCAGCATAGTTGTCTTCGGTTCTTACTAATTCCAATACCAGTTGATCCACAAAAGGCCTGTATGGTTCCATTACATCATCCGCTAGGCAGTAACTATTGTACTGGTTATGATGATGATAGCCAATGGTGGGCAAAAGACCCGAGACCATCAGTGAGCGTGAAACGGAGGCCCTCAGAATAGCGTAGCCATAATTTAAAAGATTGTTGGGCTCTCCTTCAAAACGGCCTCTTTTAAAGTTTTTTATAAGGTCAGTGAAAAGGCTTTTCCAGTAATATGCTGCAGCCCTTCCTTCAAGGTTATCTGGGTCACCGCTCTGCACTTTTCTTGCCCAGTGTTCCATGTTTTCTGCCGGAATACCATTGGCTTTGAGCAATGCCGCCTGGTTCCGGATTTTTGCCTTAATGGTTTGTTTCCACAACTTGCCCTTTAAGGAGTCTGTAGCGGCTAGCTGACTGCTCATTTGTGCAACTTGCTTGTGGTGCGTATTCAAATTCAACATTAAACCTTGAGGTAAATGATGAGCATCACAGGTGATAATGGCCGCCTGGTTGCCCAAAAGCTTGCTTATCAATGTATGACTAATGGTGATTTGAGGATGTTCCAATAAAACCACACCTATATCTTCAATGGGCATAGTTTTCTTTTGGTCGTCATTCGGATATTTGACAACCAATTGGTTTTTGCTGGTAGAAAGGTGAGCCGGGTTGCCAAATAAGAGTGTGCGTTTTATCATATGCGGTTCGTTTGAACCTTCCAAAAACCCTAAACTTTTGGAAGGTTAGCGTCTAAATATTCATATCTATTTCACTTGGTAATGTGTTTATATATGACTGATGAAAGTCTTCGAATGCGTTTTTGCCACCAAACCAATTAAGCACTTCTTGTCGGTTGACTTGTGTAGGTTTATCCGATAGAATGCTCTGATAACTTGAAAACCTCCAGTCTTTTATGTTTTGTACAAACCTATGGTGAATAGGGTTGGTGTGTATATAGGCAATTACTTTGGAGGTGTAGTCATTCGAAGTAATCTCCTTCTTTTTAAAGTTGGGGCTAAAGAGGCTTCCTTTTCGGTTATGCCGTTTGTTAAAAGCCTGTGTATAACTGCTGAATAGACTTGCAAACTGCTTACTTAGGCGGTACTCTAGCTTTTGGAAAGTTTCAAACTTTCCAAAAGATGCTTCTATCTCGTCTTGATCCTTTATCAGAACCAAACAATGAAAATGGTTGGGCATTAGGCAGTAAGCCAGGGTGTTGGCAATCGGATTAATGTATTTGGTCCACTGCCTAAGAAAGTATTCATAGTTTTCTACGGAGATAAAAAGGTTGTCTCTTCCATTGGCATGGTTGTAAATGTGATAGTACTTTTCTGTTTGCATGTGCCGTGTCTTTTTAATTATGGTTAAGAACCTTGAACTTTTGAAAAGTTCTAAACTTTCCAAAAGTTGCTTCTACCTCCTCCTGCCTCTTCATTAAAACCAAAGCATGAAAATGATTGGGCATTAAGCAGTAGGCCAAGGTGTTGGCAATAGGTTCGATATATTTAGACCATTGCCCTAAGAAGTAATTATAGTTCTCTGTTTCCTTAAAGAGGTTTTCGTTGCCATTGGCATGGTTGTAAATGTGGTATAGCTTCTCTGGTTGCATGGATTATTGTGTATAAATTCATAGGCTAGTTAAGCAGGGGCCTAGACGTTTGCTTAAGATCTTCAAGGTTATGTGTAGAGATAAATGTTCTATTGGACTCTATCTTGCTCTTTTCAAGTTACCTAAACGATCGACTTCTAGTTTCCAACAATGGTCTTTAATCGGGACAGATTGATCTCCCAACACCACTTTTGACAACTTATGATCATAACTAGTATCCAATTCCTTTGGTCCAATAGCTCTAGCAAATGAGGTTGGTGTAAAATAAATCGTGTATCCTGAAAAATCATTAACAGTAAACAAGCGGCCAATTTGACTTTTTGTCAAGTTTGAAAAATCAACACGCTCTATGTTTTCCTTTTCTTCTTCATCCGGGACAAATACAACTTCTCCTGGACTCAAAGTAAATAATAGTTTGTAGCCATCTTTATTAAGCCTAGGGGCTGGTGTTTTTTCTCCTTGCTTTAACCTTTCAAAGGATTCTCTTAGTGGGATAGTTTCAAACTTTCTTTCACCACTTTCTCTGTTTTTGTAAACAGCAAAATATATGTTATTCCCTGTTGTAGCTTCAACATATTTATGATTGTTCCCTTTTTTTTCGCCAAGTTCAAATCTACTACTTCCTGACTCTGCTAGTCGTACAGAGTAAATAGGCGTTTTTCTATTTCTATTAAACCTATCAATTCCATCCGGTGAAAATGCAAAATCTAAATTCCCTTCACTATAATAGCTGTTCAAGTGATCAATTAAATCAAGTTGTAACTGATAATCAGCTACTTTAAAAATTGACTTTACAACAGCATCGTAGGTTTCCCCTGATAATGCTTTTGCCAACGGCTGTCTCTTCCCATATTTTTCCGTTTTTATTTGATAATGAGTTTTATCTATTGCATTTCCTGTTTTATCAATAATGAGTGTTTCTTTTATATGGAGAACTTCCTCTTCCTTTTCGACTATTCTTTTGGTTAACGAGGATATTTCTTTTTGATCAGGTTCTTCTTCAAGATTTAGCTTGTCTATTTTTGATTGAAACTTATCTAAGTCAGCTTTTGCCTTCTTGTACTGCTTGAAATGCTTTTTAGATTCTTTTGATGCTAAGGTTTCTTTTCCATCATAATACGAAATCAGTCTGATTACTTGATTACGTATTGCTTCATCAATTATATAATCTCTTTTGTTGAGGGCGTCATAAATATTTAAAACATCAAAGGCTAATTCTATTTTTCCATAAGGCATTGGGTCATGATAATCCTTCCTGAGTGAAATGTTTCGCTTGTTATCACTCCCCTGTTTTCCATCAAGTTGTTTTGTTAGTCCTTTTTTGGGTAGACCTGATTTATCTCTTCTTAAACTCCCCATTTCATCTTTAAAGGATTCATAGTAATTACTGGTCTTAGTAAGGATTCTTTTATTCTGCTTCACACTTACAACTGTTGTGGCCAGCTTGTCTTTAAGTTCTTTGGTAATGCTTTCCCAAGGTTTGTAAAAGGTCCAATTGTAGTTTTTGCCTGAATCATCATATTTCCTAAAGCATAAATTGGCACGGTAATCTTTCCTTTCTTTTCCCCTTTCTTGAGCATGTTTGTTGTTCAGGTAATTCACATGTCTTCTATCGGCTAGAGCAACCACAAGAGCATCTAGAGCATGGTGGCGATGGTCGATCCGTTTAGGGTCAAAATTCTTCTTCAGCTCGTCAGGTACGTTATTTCGGAAAAATTTATTCCCACCTTTTTCATCCCAATACCCAAAATCGTTGGTTCCGGTCAGTTCATTCATTCGTTGGAAACGTGGGGCTATTAATTCGTTCCAGACATCATTAAATCCCCAATCCTTCCTAAGTTGCGCAGTCACTTTTCCAGTAACAGGTATTACATGTTTTGAAGTGGCTTCTTCTTCATTTTCCTCTCGAACCAGGTTACTCATGAGTTTCATGACAACTTTGCTGATGTAACGGGAGTCATTCAATTGCCTATTGGTAAATGATTCAGGAATATCCGGCATTAGAAGAATGGCTTTTTTCTTTCCTGTGAAATATCTGCTTACAAAGCTTTCATATTCCAGTTTCGTGAAAATCTTCACCGTTTTTTGAGTCGTGGATAGTTCGTGTACGATTCGCCCCTCATTTTTCGAGATAAATTCGTATCCAGTTTGATTGTCTTTATAAGGATTGCCATTGACGACAGCCTCACAGATCACCTTATTATTTAGCGAGTCATCGAAATACCTTGATTGTGGCAAAATGTGTTCAATTTCATAAGCAGGGGTAAATAGTTTGTTCAATGGAATCATTTCTCCCGTATAAGGGGAACGATATTTTTGATCCATCCACAAGCGGTATTTTTGAATTTCTGTTTTGGTGGGCTCAGCTTTTCGGCTGATTTTTTCGATATCGTCAGGTAGTTTTGCAGAGGCTGTTAACACGCCTTCTTCATATATTTTGAGTAGCTCCTGTTGGCTTGGGGAGTAATCCTTTACATCGCCCTCAACCTTTGGATCATCCATTAACTCTTTTAATATTGCTCGGATTCTAAGATTAGTGTTCTGATTTTCAGTTATTTGTTTTGTCAATCGTTCCCTTTCCTTTTTGGTGTTTTTTATGTCCCGGCCAAGCTCAACATGGATTTCGTCAAAGAATTTTTCTTCACCATTTCCGTAGTGATTCCAAATGTCTTTTACTACCTGTAAAGTTTCGTTAATGACCTGTTCCACTATTGGGTTGCGAAGCGAGTGTTGTGCTAGTCGTTCAATATCGCTTGGCTTTTTCCAGTATATTCTCTCGCCAACTTCTGAGTGTCTCCCATAAGCCACATAGGAAGCAAGCCAAATTGGCAATCCTTGAAAATCTTCAATCGAATTGAAGCTTTGTAAACGCTCTCTTATTTTATTATCAACAGAATCGTCCTCCTCACCAGTGAGTATTTTATCAATTCTGTCTTTTACCTTTTCGTGAATTTGCTCTTCACTCCAATGATTCCCAGAGCGTAGAAGTGGTAACAGTTTATTAAGTGCTTTGAAAGAGAAGGCTCCATATTCTTTCTTAAAAGGAGGGAAATCAAGAAACGGTTTAAGGATATCATCCTCAACATTCAGTCGCTTAGCTAATTTTTCCAATGCACTCTTTAACTCATTTTTTTTATTAATTGAGTACAAGGTATGCCATAATTCAACCTCTACTTTCTGAGTCAGAAATTCTTGCCAGTTAAATTCTTTGTTTTTCTTTAAAACAGTGATGAAACCTGCGCGCGTTTCATTGCATGGATATTCCTTATCTTCTACGTAATTCCAGCGATGGGTTTTCTCTGTTAATTTCTTTCCGTCTTTTTTAAAAAACCCGAGGAAAGTGCTCTGCTTAATGTTTTTTCGGTCATTGAGTTGCTCAAAGAGTTTTACTTTATCTTCAATGGAAGAAATAAACTCATTTGTTACATGCTCATCAGCATGTAAAAGCCCGTTTACTCGTTTTTCTCTTTCATAGATTTTTAGGTTTTGAACGAATTGCCATAATCTAAACTCCTGATACAATGGGTGGCTCGTTGCAATACATTTCAACCATTGCTTCTTCTCTTCTCCGGTTTCTTTGTCTTTATAAACCCGGTTCTCGTACTTACATTCAGCAATTAGAGATCTCTTCGTTTTTAGTGGACGTTGATAAAAAATGATGTCTTCGGTAAATAGATGTACAAAGCCCCTCTTCAATAAATCTGTTTGATGGGGGATGTTATTAGGGTAAAGGTGCTTTACACATGCTTCAAACAATTCATCCGTAAACAACTCAGGTTGCAGGCCTACTTGTTTTTTCAATATTGAGGAGAATTCATACTTGTAAAAGTCTCGTTCTATGGTTCTGACCAGTTTGCCTCTAATTTTCTGATTGGGTTTCTGAAGTAGTTTATCGTATATATAACATCCAACGGTTTTGCCACTAGTTTTTAAATCATCTTCTGTTTTAGCTTTGATTAATGGCCATTTTTTATCCCAATCTTCTTCTGAAGGAATAGTGAATTTTCTTTTTACTTCACCGTGATCGTTCAATCTATCTTTTCCGTCTTTGTCAAGTTCAACGGTTACAATGATATTCTTTTCCTCTCCAATCCAACTAGGTCTTTTCTTTGAGTAATATTTGCCTACCTCTCCATTTGACAGGGAAATCTGAAAAATACTCAGCCCCTTATAGATTTGTTCAGTATCAACAATGGACGTTATTGTTTCAGTGATAAAGTATTGTCTTGTTTGTTTTGTTTTTTCAGTGTCTATTTCATCCCCACGCAGCTGATAATAGCCTCTCTTCTGGTTAAAATTCAGAATAACCCAGGCAAGTTCTTCTTTGGTTAGTTTTTCAGAAAGCCCTTTTTTTCTCAAGTAATAAATGGTCCAATCATACGGGATCTTGGTTTCCTCACCACTGTCTTTTTTATAGAACAATGAAGGTTGGCTTTTCTTGAAATCCTGTATCATTTCATCAAAAGAGCTCTTAAAGAGAAACTCGTACTTTTGATTTTTATTTTTTCGATAGGCAACTTTGGGTTCTCTGTGGTCAAGGAATTGACCTAAGCGATTGTCAAAATCTATCTCTTGTGCGTAATGTTTTGGCAAAAAACCTAGTATATTCAGTATTCTATGTAATCTTTCCCGTCTTAGTAGATGTCTTTGTCGCAGTCTTCTTATCCCTCTATACTTTGTTCTTTCGGCAGTTTGAGAAACGGTTTTCCCTTTACCAAAATCTGAGAGTGCAGCTTCATTCATAGGGATAATGCGACTACCCATTCCTAAGATTTCACCAGACCCTAAATAGGTATCTTTTTTAGTTTGATAATCAAGTCTTACTAAACTCCAACCAATTGAGTTGGTACCCAGATCCAGTCCTAATATTCTTTTCATCGTGTGCTATTTTATATTTAAAAAATTAAGTGTAGCTTCAAATACAATTTGAATACTAGTCACAATAAGGATTATTCCGTTGTGAAAACATTTAAAGCGGCCTTTACGGGTCGCTTTCTTTTTTAGTCTTTGAGAGTCTTCGGGTATTTAGGTGAAATAATTTCGCTAAAAAATATAAACTATCAAAGTGCGCCTAAAATTCAACAAGTTTGGGGATTCAGGTTTCAGGGTTTCCGGAACTTGATTTTCCACAAAAAAAACCCTGACGTTTCCGCCAGGGTCAGGTTCCATTCCACACGATTATTGGAGCACTAAAGGCTCATCATTTCTTTAAAGCGGGCGGCTTGTCTTCGGCTCACTTCTACTTTATCGCCTCCACGCAGCACAACCATTAACCCACCATTGAACCAAGATTCTATGCTTTCTACCCAGGTAAGGTTAATAATGTGTTTGCGGCTGGCACGGAAAAACGAACGGTCGTCCAGCTTTTCGTCCAGTGCATTGAGCGACTTGTGGATCATGGGTTTATAGTTGTCGAAGTATATTTTAATGTAATTACCATCTGACTCGAACAGGCGGATGTTCTCCAGCTTTACAAACCAGCATTTGTCTCCGTCTTTTACAAACACCCTATCGCTTGGTCCCAGCTTCTGAGGGTTGTTTTCGGTAGTGGCCTTGGGTTTGCTGTTGCGGTTAATCAGTTTTTGAACCGTTTCTTTGAGTCTGTCTGGCTCAATTGGTTTAAGCAGATAGTCCATGGCATTGTAGTCGAATGCCTTTAGGGCATACTCATCGTATGCGGTGGTAAATACAACATCCGGGACAGAGTCGAGCGATTCCAACAGTTCAAAACCTGTTTTACCGGGCATTTGAATGTCTAAAAACAGCAGGTCGGGCTTTAAGGCATTAATTTTTTCTTCCGCGTCCTCAGCATTCACGGCTTCGCCCACAATTTCTATTTCCTGAAATTCCTGCAAAAGATTGGTAAGCTCCTTACGAGCCAGTCTTTCATCATCTACAATAAGTGCTCTCATAGAATTTATATTTAAATGCGCTGAGGTATTTTCACTTCAGTCACAACAAACTTATCATTTTCGTTATAAATATTAAATGTGGCGGCATCGCCATAAATCAATTTCAGCCTTTCTTTGGTGTTCACCAAACCTACACCGCTTCTGGTGCTGGTTTTTTTTCTGTTCGGAAGCAATTGGCCGCTATTTCTGATTTTTATAACCAGTATGCTATCATGTACTGCCGACTGAATTTCAATAAGCCCACCCTCCATCAGGTTAGAAACCCCGTGTTTGATAGCATTCTCCACCAGGGTTTGTAGCATCATGGGGGGTACATCGAATCGGTCGGAGCTGGGGTCTATGCGATACCTTACTTTCAGACGCTCTTCGAACCGAATACCCTCAAGAGCGAGGTAGTCTTTTACGGTGTTCAGCTCATTTCTAAAATTTACTACTCGTTTTTTATCGGTAATGAGCGAGTTGCGCAATATGTTAGAAAGTTGAGTGATGGCAATTTTGGCCTTAGCGGGCTCCTCGTCTACCAGCGCCCGCATGCTGTTAAGGGCATTGAAAATAAAATGCGGGTTGAGTTGTGCTTTGAGTTGGTTGAGGTGCATTTCGTTCATGGCCGCCTCATACTTGAGCGAACGGTTGTTACTTTCCAGGTAGTGATAGAGAAAGTATACGGTAGACCATAGAATGAAAAGCACAATGGAGGTGGCAAAGAGTAGGAGTACCTCGGTAACCAGGCTTGGGTCGTTGAACGATCGGGTGCCAAACACATAGTACATGAGAAAGGTGAGCAGGTTGGCCAGTATAGAAGCCAAAAGAATGACACCTAAAATTCTGGGAATTACCCGCGCAATGTTGATTTGTACCCACTTGCGCTTAATAATTATGTTTCTGATGAAGACGTGGGTAGTAAGAAAAAAGAATAGGCTATGAATGGCCAACTCGGTGCGCTGGTTTTGTACGGCCTTTTCTCCCAGCTCAAAGGGATCTAAGCCCTGAGAGATAAAGTTGGAGCCAAAGTAGAGCCCCCAGCCGAGTATTTGGAGAATCCAGTATAGTCTTTTCTTGCCCATGGTAGAACCCGAAAAATAAGCAAACCTGCCCAATCAAAACAAAGCATTGTTGCAAGAGGTAAACAACCAATATGGCTGGAAATCAGAGCGTATCTCCCGGCTTGTAGTCTTTGTTTCTAACAAAGGTACGAATGATGAGCCTGGTGCCGCGGTCGTAGGTCAGGTAATTCCACACCCAGTTGGCCAAAATGACCAATCGGTTTCGAAAACCCACAATAGACATTAGGTGAATGAACATCCAGACCATCCAGGCAAACAAGCCACCAAAATGAAACTTAGGGAGGTCTACCACTGCGCGGTTACGGCCAATGGTGGCCATTGAGCCCTTGTCTTTATATACAAACGGTTTTAGCGATTTGCCTTTTTGTGCCCGCATAAGGTTTTTGCCGAGGTTAGTGGCTTGCTGAATGGCCACGGGAGCCACCATGGGGTGTCCTTTAGGAGTTTGCGCAGTATACATACCAGCAATATCTCCCAGGGCGAATACATCTTGCAGACCCTTTACTTCATTGAACTCGTTCACAATTATTCGTCCACCGCCAATGCTTTCTTTTGGCAAACCGTCCATAATATTGCCCGTAACCCCGGCAGCCCATATGACAGTTTTGGCCGGAATAACGGTGCCATCGGTTAGCACCACATCTCTACCATCATAAGAGACCAGGCGAGTGTTAAGCCTAACGTCAACATCAAAATCTTTGAGGTATAACTCGGCCTTGGCGCTCGATTTTTCAGACATGCCCGCCAGCAGTCTTGGGCCTGCGTCTACCAGGTGCAGTTTCATTATGTCGAAGTCAATATCAGGATAGTCGTTTGGCAACACATGCTTTTTGAGCTCGCCCAATGCCCCCGCTACTTCCACACCGGTAGGGCCTCCACCCACAATTACAAAGTTGGTCAGACGGTCTTTTTCTTCATCTTCTTTAGAAAGCACTGTTTGTTCAAAGTTTTGAAGCATGTGGCTGCGCAAATCCAACGCCTGTGGAATTTGCTTCATCGGAAACGTACGATTGTACATTTCCTTATCGCCAAAATAGTTGGTTTTAGATCCGTTGGCTATTACCAGAAGGTCATATTCTAACTCCCCCACCAGGGTCTTAATTACCTTTCTTTCCGAGTCTATCCCGGTAACGCGAGCCATACGAAAGTAAAAGTCTTTGTGCCGGGCAAAAAGCTGGCGCAAAGCTCCCGCAATAGAGTCGGGTTCTAAACCGGCTGTGGCTACCTGATACAACAAGGGCTGAAATGTATGGTAGTTGTGCCGATCGAGAAGTACAATTTGGAAGTTGGATTTTTGAAGAGTTTTTACCAGTTGAATACCGCCAAAGCCTCCGCCTATTATTACGATTCTTTGCTTGTCGGACTTCGGAATCTCCAGGTGGAGATGTTCAAAGCTGCTCATAGCCTGTGGGTTTGGAAGCATAACATAGGGCAAAATGTTTCGGTTCGCATACTTGTGAGTTTTTGTGGGAACATTGGTGTGTCAAAAAGTGTTAAAAGAGCAAATAATAAGAAGACGGTTATAATAGCAGTTCTTAGCTGCCGTTATAAAGTCAGAAAAAGGCAATTAAAATCGATGGTTGAAGTCAGGCTAACGAGCCTGACGTTGAGGTGTTAGATACAGTGTTGATTTTAATGTTTTGGTTGAAGATGGTGCTGTCCGCGGTTGCGGCAGCACTATTTTTTTGTAGCTACTTCTTACGTTCCCATTTCTAATCCGGACTTTGAGGAGGAATCTACCAAGTTAGTAGGTTAGACAGATGCTTCGGCTTCGCTCAGTATGGAAAGGGAGCGGTTTTGGCCTTGTTCAGCATAGAAAGATGACTTTACTCGCTAAACTCTAGCCGGAATTAGTGTCCTCACCGATTCACCTTTTAATGCCTTGGTGAGGACACCAAGACTGGCGTAAGGTTAGACAGATGCTTCTAGTGCCCCCATCAAAGTCTCTCATAGAGGACTTTGATAGACACTGCTTCATTCCCATCCCGACTATGGCAGAAGTATCTGTCAGCTTAGAACGTTTGGACAGGTGCTTCGGCTTCGCTCAGTATGGAAAGGGATCGGCTTTTGATTTTGTTCGGCATAGAAAGATGACTTTACTCGCTAAACTCTAGCCGGAATCGGTGTCCTCACCGATTCGCCTGTCAATGTCTTGGTGAGGACACCAAGGCTAGCATGAGATTAGAGAGATGCTTCGGCAAGCTCAGCATGGAAAGAGAGCCGCTCTGGTTTCGTTTAGCTTGGAGGAGTGCGTTTCAGGATTACCCCAGTATTTCCTTCCCGTTTTAAGGGGGTTAAGCCTTGCCGGCTTTAGTTTGGGCGGTTAGTTCTTCTTTCAAAAACTTAGCGGTATAGCTTTTCTTGCTTTTGGCGACCTCTTCAGGAGTGCCTTGAGCTATGATTTGACCTCCCTTGTCGCCACCCTCAGGGCCAAGGTCTATAATGTGATCAGCTACTTTAATTACATCTAAATTGTGCTCAATTACCAAAACGGTATTGCCTTTGTCTACAAGCCTGTTGAGTACATCGAGCAGATGTTGAATGTCTTGAAAGTGGAGGCCGGTTGTGGGCTCATCCAGAATGTAGAGTGTTTTGCCCGTGTCTTTTTTAGAAAGTTCTGTGGCTAACTTTACCCGCTGGGCTTCACCACCTGAAAGAGTTGTGGCGTGTTGACCTAATGAGATATATCCTAAGCCTACATCATTCAATGTTTGAATTTTTCTCAAAATCTTGGGTTGGTTTTCGAAGAATTCAACGGCTTGTTCTACGGTCATATCCAGCACATCCGAGATAGATTTTCCTTTGAATCGAACCTCAAGTGTTTCGCGGTTATAACGCTTTCCTTTACAAGTTTCGCAAGGTACATGTACGTTCGGTAGGAAATCCATTTCGATCAGCTTCATTCCGGCACCTTCACAGGTTTCGCAGCGCCCACCTTTCACATTGAAAGAGAACCGACCTGCTTTGTAGCCTCTGATTTTGGCTTCAGGAAGTTCTGTAAACAGGGTGCGTATATCTGAGAATACTCCGGTATAGGTGGCTGGGTTCGACCTTGGGGTTCGACCTATAGGCGACTGGTCTACTTCTATCACCTTATCGACATCTTTCAACCCGGAAATACCTTCGTAAGGAAGGGGCGATTTACGCGATTTATAGAAATGATGGTTCAGGATAGGGAAGAGGGTATCGTGAATCAGGGTAGATTTACCGCTACCGGAAACCCCTGTAATGCACACCATTTTACCCAGAGGAATTTTCAGGTCTACTTTTTTGAGATTGTTTCCGCTGGCTCCTTTCAGGGTGAGCATTTTACCCAGGCCTTTTCTTCTCTGCGAGGGTATTTCAATTGCTTTTTCGCCCTTAAGGTATTTGGCGGTGGTTCCTCCTTCTTTCAAAAAGGTTTTGGGGTCATTGGCTGCCACTATTTGCCCTCCATGACGTCCGGCTCCCGGACCTATATCTATAATAAAGTCAGAGGCCAACATCATGTCCTTATCGTGTTCTACTACTATAATGGTGTTGCCAATGTCGCGTAGGTTTTTTAGGGCATTAATAAGTTTCACATTGTCTCGCTGGTGCAGCCCAATACTTGGTTCGTCCATAATGTAGAGTACTCCCACTAGCTGAGTGCCTATTTGTGTGGCCAAACGAATACGTTGTGCTTCTCCACCGGAAAGGGTTCGAAGCGGACGGTTGAGTGTAAGATAGTCCAGGCCAACATCGAGCAGAAAGCCTGTTCGCTTTCTTATTTCTTTTAATACCTCCGGAGCAATTTGGTTTTGCTTTTCGGTGAGCCGTTCTTCAAGGCCTACCAGCCAGTGGCCTAAGGACTCAATGTCCATTTCGGCTAATTCGGCAATGTTCTTATCGGCAATTTTAAAGTGAAGCGATTCTTTTTTTAGCCTTGCACCGTTGCATTCAGGGCAGGTTTTCACGGTCATAAAGTCGGCAATCCACTGACGTGTTTTTTCAGTGCCTTCTTCCATTTGCTTTTCCAGAAACTTAATTATTCCCTCAAACTTGGTGTTCCAGTTGGTTCCCGGATATTTTTTGGAGCTAACGGCAACAGGTACATCGTCTCCATATAAAATGGTTTCCAGCACCCCTTCGGGTAAGTCTTTTATGGGAGTGCTCAGGTTGGCCTTGTGTCGCTTGAGTATGGCTTCGAGCTTTTTGAATATCCAAATGTCGCGATAGTCGCCCAGCGGAGCCAGCCCGCCCCGGCTGATGCTTAAGTTGGGGTCTGGCACCACACTCTCTTTACTTATCTCTTCTATTTGTCCTAAGCCATTACAGGTAGGGCACGCACCATATGGAGAGTTGAAGGAAAAGTTGTTCGGTGCAGGTTCATCGTACGACAACCCCGTTTCCGGGTCCATGAGGTATTTAGAAAAATGATGAATCTGGTTTTCTTCATCGCGAATCATCATCACTCCATTGCCATGGCTCATGGCGGTTTTCACACTTTGGGCAATGCGGAAGCGGTCTTTTGGGTCTGCAATTATACGGTCGATGACAATTTCAATGTCGTGTGTTTTGTAACGGTCTACCTGCATTTTGGGCACCATGTCCATCACCACGCCATCCACCCTCACTTTGGTGAAACCCATTTTGCGGATTTGAACGAAAAGCTCGCGGTAGTGGCCTTTTCGGCCTTTTACCACAGGGGCCAGAATGATCAACTTCTTACCCTCGAAATTCTTGATCAGGTGATCGATAATCTGGTCTTCCGACTGGCGAATCATGGGTTTACCGGTCAGGTAAGAATAGGCTATTCCGGCACGGGCATACAAAAGCCTTAGAAAATCATAAATCTCGGTCAGTGTGCCAACTGTTGAGCGGGGGTTTCTGGAGGTAGTTTTTTGCTCAATGGAAATTACAGGGCTCAAACCATTGATTTTGTCAACATCGGGCCTTTCCATATCGCCAATGAATGAACGAGCATAGGCCGAAAAGCTTTCCATATACCTGCGTTGCCCCTCTGCATAGATGGTATCGAAAGCCAGGGATGATTTGCCCGATCCGGAAATACCAGTAATGACTACAAGCTTATTGCGCGGAATAGTAACATCAATGTTTTTCAGGTTGTGCTCCCTGGCACCAAAAACCTCAATATTTTCATGACCTGAGATGTCTACAGGAGCAGGTTCTATTGTCGCATTTTCTTTGAATTTTTCCATCAGAGCAGGCTGCCAGAGCAGAATCCACAAAGGTCTGGATTTACCAACGCAATTACAACTGAGGTGGAATGATTAAAGTTTCGTAGAAGTAGTTATCAGTTGAACAGAAATTAGAAAACAGGAATGCAATGACAAATTGATGCTAGAACACCACTTATTTAATCTTGATCAAAATTGATTTTTTAGGATAGACTCAAGGAGAAAAGCATTGCCAGATGAATATTAAAACAATGACTGCAATAGCCGCTCGTATCGCCATCAGTATCTCTCGCAGAGGACGCTGATGATTATTTGCCCTCAAAGTTTTAGAGCACTCCTGTTTGCAATATGAATATAGAGATGCCACCTTAGGCTGGGCCGATCCTTCGGCAAGCTCAGGATAGGAAAGGGCGCTGCATTAGTTTAAGGATGGTAGTATGCATCATGAAGAAAGGGCTACCATCCTTTCTGTTGGGCGGTGAAATTCCAGGCTTCACTCGAAGTGAAGCCTGGAATCGTTACCTACCAGCCACCAAAAAACTCCCCATAATCGCTTTGTGGTCAGAAGTGATTCTAACCGCATCGAGCGAGTCGCAGCCTATTCCCTTGGAGTGGAGGATGTAGTCTATGGGTATTTGTGCTACAAATGGATTCCAGGTTGGGTAAGTTGGCGTAAGCTTTTTGCGGCTATCTGTTAGCTCGGTCGAAGACTGAAAACTCAACATTCGGTTATCCCATGGCACCGTGTTAAAGTCTCCCAATACCAGAAACTCCCCAGGTTGCTCCTTCACATAGTCTTCCGCCCATTTGAGGTGATTGTTTCTGTTATGCCATTTCAGTTTGGTGGTAGGAGATTTGGTATGTAAAGCCAGAAAGTTGATGGCTTCATCGCCCACCAGAATTTTGCCGGTAATGTTGGCAGTGGCTGTCACATGAATTTCTTCAACATCCTGCAAAGGATACTTGCTGAACACCGCAATGCCCTGTCCCTGATCTTCATGTTCAACCACCTTGTAATAGGGGTAATCTTGAGCAAGGCAAGTCACTAGAACTTCTGCCCATTGATGGCTTACTTCCTGAAAAGAGACAAAGTCAGGTGCCAGTTCAATAACCCGGTCAATAGTCTCTGTGTATTTGTCATTCACCGAAAGCACATTGAACTGTAGCACTTTCAAAGTTTCTTCACCCTGATCAATTCTGTATGTTTTGTTGATGGGACCACTGATTTTCACCAAGAGCAGAAAGTAGATGATGAAATTTATGCCTGCCAGTCGATAATGGTGCTTAATAATCCAGATGACACTCAATAAACCATAGACCAACATGGCTTGAAATAGAAATGACTGCAGCAGAGTAAGCCCAAAAGTATAGCTTGGAATAAGCATGAATAGGGCAGGCGTTAGAAGAAAGGCTGCCAGGAGCCTTTCTTTATTCTTTTTTTGCCTGAACCAGCAATAAATGCGAATAGCTATCAACAGCGTTTTCAATAGGTATTTAAGTTTTTGCTCATGCATGATTTATGGTTTCTTTAGGTTTCAGGTTGTACCAATCGATATTTCTTGACATGTACATGCAAACACCAAGCACCAATAGAAGGCCAATACTGCCAAACAGCAAAGCATAGTCTTCCAATTGCAACACTATGTACACAAAGGTGTAAATGATGCTGAAGAATAGAAGAATAATTACGGCCAATCGCTTGCTTTTAAGTATAGACTTGGAATACAGGGAAGTCATGCCAATGACCACAACGGCCGAGATCCGATAGGCCAGACCAAATTGAAGGTGCTCCGAAATGGAAAGTAGTAAAGTGTAAAATATGGTGAGCGCTAGTCCTACGAGGATATAGTGAATGGGGTGAATTCTAGTTTTATTTAGGGTTTCTATAAAAAAGAAGGCAAGAAAGGTGAGAAAGAGAATCAGTACAGCATATTTTGCCGACCTCATATTTTGATGATAGTTGTCTACCGGCTGAAACAACATGACCCCAAAACCGGAGTTGTAAATGCGATGCTGTTTGTCAGCCCACTGCTGAGGATAGTTTCTGTTGAGATCAAAAATAGACCACTCTGCATTGAACCCATTTTCTGAAGTTGTATATGCGTCTGGTAAGAACTGACCGTTAAAACTTGGGTGCGGCCAGGTAGAACGAATTTTGACAAGCGTAGTTTTGCCTATAGGATTAAAGGTGAGGCTTTTTGTGCCATGCAGGGAGAGCTCTGTAGAAAAGGAGATACTTCTCCACTCGGGGTTCCAGGTTAAATTGGCAGATACTCCATTCTGATAATCATTTGAAACAGTTTTTTTGGGGTTGGTAGATTGTTCAATATCCAGATTGATTTTTTGGGGGATGCCCGGCTCCATTGTGAGAGCTTTATCGCCCAATTGAAGCACAATATGATTTTGTATTCCGCGCATGTCCGGAATTCCCATGCTAATGGTGGCCATGTGCCATAAAACTTTATCGGTATCGCCCAGGAAATTAGAAAAATCGGGAGTACTGAACGATCCATCTATCTTGAGTTGTGAAGCGTAAAGAGACACATTATAAATGCCTCTTTTCCTCGATTTAGGTTCCATTTGTCCCTCAATGTTGAGGGCTTCAGGCAAGAAGTGCGCATACTTTACAATGACGGCTTCTTTGCTATTGGAAATCGTTACAACCGACTCATAGGGTATGGTTAGAATAGGTCCTGTTATTTCTTGGGGCGAAGCCCAGCTCTCGGAAATTTCTTGAATAGCCTCCTTTTGACGTATCTCTCTTTCACTTATGAGCGACTTAATCATATGGTTGGGAATGAGTAGAATGGCTATAAGAAAACCAATTGATAGAAGCTTAATACTCACCGAGTGTTTAAAGGAGTAGTTGATCTTATCAAATACTGTACTGTTTGTGCTGTTTTTCATTTTTTATTTAAAAGTACTTTGAATTACAAAGTGATTGAATAAATTTTTTACATACTGTTTCTTATCAATTGCTCCAGGGCATCGATGTGTGCCTTAAAGGCTTCTTTGCCTGCCCGGGTTGCCATGTATTGCGTGTTGGGTTTTCTGCCCACAAAACTTTTATTCACTTCTATATACAGTTCTTTTTCCAAGGCCTTTAAATGGCTGGCCAGATTCCCGTCAGTCACTTCCAAGAGTTCTTTCAATCGGTTAAAGTCCAGCGCATCGTTGGTCATTAGTGCCGACATTATGCCCAGTCGCACCCTACTTTCAAAAGCCTTATTCAGGTTGTGGATATCCACCCTATTTTTCGTATTTAAAGTACATAATGGCTCCATACAAAATATGTAGCACACCAAAACCAATAGCCCAAATGAGCAATCCATAGCCAACTACAGATGCTGCTATTAGCCCCAAAACTACTTCAGAAATGCCAAGAAATCGCACATCGCGGTAAGTATAATGACTTGCATTAATAAGTCCCAGACCATAGAAGATGAGTGTTGTGGGTGCAATAAGGCCAATAAGGCCTTGGTAGTAGAAAATAATCACCAGTATACCTCCGGTGGCCAGGGGAATGAACAAATTAATCAGTAGGCGTTGTGTGGTTTTGTCCCAGCTCTTTACCCCATCTTTTTTAGCCTTCTTATTGGTAAGGTAAACACCGGTGGCAACAGCCAGTATGAGAACTACCAAAGCATCTACCATAAGCCAGGTAAGATTGCCCCGAACGTCTCTTACTACCAGTTGCTTGTATATTAAGTCGTTACTGGTATAGGCCAGCTCGTAGGCTATATAGGCACCAATCAAGGCATAAATGCCAGCCAAAATGCCTGAAAGTCCGCTCAACGAAATAAAGCGTGATGATTTTTCCATCATCTGGCGTATTTCGGCAATATCCTCTATATACTTATTAGACATATCAAAAGTACTTTGAATTTCAAAGTAATAGAAAGGCTTTGAATTTTCCAATAGGCATTCATCAATTTTCCGCTTCTTTGTATCATGTCAAACACTCAAGATGCCGCCCTTCAGCAACGCCTGGCCCAAGGCGATGAGTCTGCCTTTCGTGAGGTTTTTGATTTATACTTTAAAGGCCTGGTGCTTTTTGCCACCAAATATTCAGTGGATAAAGAGGCGGCCGAAGATCTGGTACAGGATGTCTTCGTGAGGTTGTATGAACAAAAGAGTAAAATTCAGTTCCATACTTCTCTCAAGTCCTTCCTTTTCCAGTCGGTTCGCAATCGCTGCATCGACTACTGGCGCTCACACAAGGTCAGGGAGCGACATCATGGCGAAATACTTCTTACTACCAACCCGGAAACCCTAGATAGCCAAGAGCTTATGCTCCAGACCGAACTGGAAGAAAAGGTTTTTGAAGCCATACGCCAACTACCCGAACAGTGCCAGCTTATTTTTAAGATGAATCGCTTTGAGGGTAAGAAGAATCAGGAAATAGCCGATGAACTTAATATTTCTAAACGCACCGTAGAGACACAAATAAGCAAAGCGCTCAAACGCCTACGCGAAGAGGTGTACCCCTATCTTAAGGCCATTATAGTACTTGTATGCTGGTGGTTTTGAGTAATAAAAAAAATTTTGAATCGTCCGTACGTGTGGAGTAAATGCCGCGCGTCATACCTATGAAAAGCATGAAAGAACCAAAAGACATATCGCAGGAATTGCTACTCAAATACCTTTCAGGAACGGCCTCCGAGAAGGAGAACCGTGAGGTTAGGGAATGGATGTCTTTGGCCCCGGAAAACCGCGATTATATTGATCATCTGCAGAGCTTATGGGCCAATGCCCAGTCATATTCTTTGCTAGATAGCATAGATCTTGAAGAAAACTGGCAGGCGGTACAATCAAAACTGGGCAAAAGAACTACCTACAAAAAGCAGCTCTTCTGGAAGATTGCGGCCACTCTTGTATTCTTTTTGACCGCTGCTTTTCTCATAAAAACCTTTGTATATAGGCCCTTGGAGTGGCAGGAGTTTGAAGCCAGCGAGCAAACCACCCTTACTCTCCCCGATGGTTCTCTTGTAGCGTTAAAAGCCGGCTCACAGCTTGTTTATCCTACTCAGTTCGGTGACGAAAGACGGGTAAAACTTAAAGGAGAGGCCTTTTTTGAAGTAGAACACAACCAGGAGACTCCTTTTGTGGTAGAGGCCGACCAAACAGAAACAAGAGTGCTGGGCACTTCCTTTAACCTTCGAACAGCCGCAGAGTTTTCCAGCCTTGAGCTGGTGTTGGTAGAAGGCAAGGTGAGCTTTACCAGTCCACTTGAAAAAGTAGTTCTTGAACCCGGCCAACGTGTGTCCTTAGGTGCCGGGGGCTTGTTGGAGAAAACCACCAACACCAATCCTAACTTTCAAGCCTGGAAAACAGGGAGGCTTGTTTTCGAAAACACGCCCATGAGCAAGGTATTCCAAGACATAGCCAATGCGTATAATACCCGTTTTGAGCTCAGTAATGAAGCTTTCGGAAACTGCACACTTACCGCACGTTACGATCAGGAAGGACTGGAGAATATACTCAGGACATTGGAAATATTGTTTAACCTAAGCTTTGAAGACAAGCAGGGAACCTACATGGTCAGTGGGGGAAGCTGCCAATAACATTTACAACTCGAAATATCATGAACAACAAATTAACCAAGGCCATATTTATGGCCGCGACATTCTTCGTAGCGTTGAGTGTCCAAGCTCAAGAAGATCAGAAAATCCGAACCCTTTTTAACAACGGAGGCATTCGCTCCAATGGTGGTTACGGAGGCGTCACAGTGGGTTATACTCAAATAGAAAATGCCGATGCCATAACCGTAGGTGGGCAGGGGGCCTGGCTCATCAACCACCAGTTTGGTATTGGTCTTGCCGGAACAGGCTTTATTTCGGAACGAAGATTTGACGCCACACTAGATAATCGCTATCTGACTACCGGAGGCTATGGTGGCCTTTTACTAGAGTTCATCGCTATGCCTCATAGCCCTATTCACCTTAGTTTTCCATTGGTAGTGGGTGCCGGTGGGCTTACTTATGTAGAGTCCAGACGAGACTTCGATTTTTACGATTCTGAAGATTCGCAAGCCTTTTTTGTGGTTGAACCCGGTGTAGATGTGGAATTTAACCTGCTGCCTTTTATTCGTTTGGGTGTAGGACTCAAGTATCGTGTGACGTCTGACATTGAGTTAAGCTACAGAGATAGTGGTGCTGCCATTTTAGACCGTGATGCCCTTA
Source organism: Roseivirga thermotolerans (assembly GCF_014653175.1). GTDB lineage: Bacteria > Bacteroidota > Bacteroidia > Cytophagales > Cyclobacteriaceae > Roseivirga > Roseivirga thermotolerans. The sequence goes on along the minus strand of NZ_BNAG01000001.1, from coordinate 747,281 downwards.
CAGGCTTTAGTACTGCATTTAGCCTTAAGTTTGGAAAATTTTAACATTAGCAATCCTTAAAAGCGAGCCTGTAAGTTCACTGTCAGTGAATTACAGGCTCATTTCTCTTAGCTTTGCACAATACATTGTTTATGCGATCCGCGGCCCTCTTTTTGTTTCTCATATTATCGTTGAACGATATAGCCGCTCAGTCAGGCTCACTACTTCAGCGAAAGGTTAGCGTTCGCTATACCAATACCTCTATTGAAGACATTCTGAAGTCTCTGGAAACAGAAGACCTTTCTTTCGTGTATTCCCCGGAAATCTTTGATGTAAAAAGGAGGGTTTCCATTAATAAACAGAACACCTCACTTCTTGAAGTACTCCAAACGCTTTTTACGGGACAAGAAATGGAGGCTCGTACTATGCAGGGTCAGGTTCTCTTGCGTAAGAAGTTGCCGAACCGAGAGCCTGTGATAAAAGACACCGGCAAGGTTGCGGCAATTGGTCAGCGGCAGTATTTTCCTAAAGCCCTGCAAGACAGTTCCGTAAACAGACCTAAAAACCCCGTAGAACCCGATTCGGTGATATATGGCCTTGGCACCGGCCAACCGGTATTGCCCGAGCAGGGCAGGCTATTTGTGCAAACAACTAAATACTTCACTTACCAATATCCAAAACCTTACAAGAGTGCTGTGTTTGTGGTAGCCGGGCCTCAGGTTCTGGATTTTAGTCCTTTTGTGCCGAAGCAAAAGGTTTTCAATACAGAGGAGAACTCCGTTTGGGATCAAATGGCATTACAAAATAAGCGCAACTCAAAAGCCAAAGAGAAACAAGAGGAGGCTCTTCCTAAAGAACGAAAGTTCCGAATGTCACTGGCTTCTTATGTGGGTTATACAGAAATAGATGATCGTGCAGGTATACTTACAGGCGGCCGGGTTTCTTACTTTTTTAGTCCCCACTTTGGAATGGGCGTGGCAGGCCATGGTTTTCAAACCGTGCGGCAGCCCGATGCACAGTTGGGCGGAAACTATATGTTTACCGGGGGCTATGGTGGTTTGGTGTTCGAGTATGCTCTTTTTCCCCACAAGCCCATACACATCAACATACCTCTAACGATTGGTGCCGGGGGTTATGAGTATTCTTCTCGCACTACCAACCCGGTGGCCAATGTAGAAAGTGCCGAAGCTTTTTTTGTGTTCGAACCCGGCCTGGAGCTCGAAATAAATGTGACTTCCTTTATGCGCATAAATATTGGAGCTAGCTACAGAGATGTGTCTGGTGCCGGGCTTTTCTATTCGACCAACCAGCAACCTATTGCTTCCGCTACTACACTGGAAGGTATGAACTATGGCATTGCACTAAAGTTTGGCTGGTTTTAGTTTAAACTTGTTGTAGCAGCTTTTGCAGTTCTTCGTGGTTTGATACCAACTGTTCGGCCCCAAGGGCTTTTAGCTTTGCTCCATGGCCATTGCGCACATGGCTGCCGCCCAAAAAACCAATTGTGCGCAGGCCTGCTGCCACCGAGGCACTCACTCCGGCCACACTATCTTCAACCACTACCACTTCGCTGGGCTTTAGCCCCAACTTTTGTAGGGCCAATAAATAAACGGCAGGGTCTGGTTTTCCTTTGGCTACCAACTCGGCCGAAAACACGCGTTGTCCGAATACTGCTTCGGCACCTAACATTTCAATGGCTTCCAGCACGTAGTCTGTAGCACTATTGGAAACCATACTTGCCTGAAGCGGAACGCTGGCCAGCATTTCTTCGACACCTGAAATAGGTCTCATGTTAGCCCTTATTTCGGTGTCCATGGCGGCCACGGCTTTCTTAATTTCCAACGGAGGTGCTAGCTTACCGGAGTCCACCAAAAGTGCTAGAATATCGCTAAACGTTTTTCCGGTAAACTGATGGATAAACGTTTCGGTATCTATGACTACACCTTGCTGATTGAGCCATCGGGTGACTACTTCTGCGGCTACAATTTCCGTGTCAATGAGTACACCGTCACAATCGAAAAGAATGTGTTTGGTCATTAGAAATTTGGAGACAGCAAGTACTTAGAATAGAACTCATCGATTACCCGCACAGCATCTGTTGGGGTTTCCACAATGTTAATCAGATTGAGATCTTCAGGGCTAATGTTTCCCGCTTTTAGCATGGTGCCTTTAATCCAGTCGAACAAGCCTCCCCAAAACTCTTCTCCCACCAAAACAATGGGAAAGCGCCCAATTTTATTGGTTTGTATCAGCGTAACGGCTTCGAAAAGTTCATCGAGCGTACCAAAGCCTCCTGGCATTACAATAAAACCCTGGGAGTACTTTACAAACATGACTTTTCTTACAAAGAAGTAATCGAACGAAATCAGCTTGTCCGGATCTATATACATATTGTTGCCTTGTTCGTGAGGCAGTTCTATGTTGAGCCCTACTGACTTACCCTTCTCACTTTTAGCTCCTTTGTTTCCGGCTTCCATTATACCGGGTCCGCCACCGGTGATTACCCCGTAGCCATGGCGCACCAACTTGGCGGCTATTTCCTCGGCCATTTTGTAGTACGGGTTGTCTGATTTGGTTCTGGCCGATCCGAAAATGGATACACAGGGGCCAATTTTGGCCAGTTTTTCGAAACCTTCGACCATTTCGGCCATTACTTTAAAAATTACCCAGGAATCGTGGGTTTTTATCTCGTTCCAGTCGCGGTCTTTAAAGGCCTGCTTAATTTTATCTTCGTTTGTCATTGTGTTCTTGTTTTAGTTAAAAATAGATGAAAGCCTCCCAATAAACGAAGGCAACCCCTCAAGGTTTTTTTAATTTACGCTGAAATTAGTTGGCATTGGCTCTTTTTAATGCTTTAACCTTTCTCCTTACTCCTCAGGTTTTGCAGGGCTTGCTCTAGTTTTGGAAAACTAAAATCGAAACCTTCTTTCATGATTTTTTCACAGCTCACCCGGTTACCTCCCAACACCATACCGGCCATTTCTCCCAACATTAGCTTTAAAATAAGGCCGGGTACGGGAATGGGTACAAAGGTTTTTCCAAAAACTCTGGCTGCGGCCCGGGTCAATTCTTTGTTGCTGGCAGGTCGGGGCGCCACGGCATTGTATGTGCCTATGAGTGCCTCATTTTCCAGGGCAAAGACGAACATTCTGCAAAGATCTTCCATATGAATCCAGCTCATGTATTGGCTGCCCTTGCCCAATGGAGCCGCTACAGGGGGCTTGAGGATTTCTACCAACGCTCCTCCTTTTTCGCTCAAAACCACACCTATGCGCAACTGAAGCAACCGAATGTTCAGGTCGGTGATTTTGGCTGTTGAGGTTTCCCAGGCATCTGTCACATGGGCTAAAAAATCGTGGCCAACCGGAGCCGTTTCTTTAAGAATACTGCTGCCGGTATCCATTCCGTAAAACCCTATGGCCGATGCCGAAATAAAGGTTTTTACCTGATGTGGCCGCTCCTTGAGCATGTTGTAAAGTAAAAAAGAGGTTTTGGTTCGGCTGTTGTATATCTCTTCCTTTCGCTCGTTGGTCCATCGTTTGTCGGCCACTCCGGCCCCGGCCAAATGAATAATAGCTTCAACGCCCTCTAATGCACCCTCTTCCAGGTAATTGTTGTTATAGTCCCATTCAAAAACAGGATATGGTTTGCCGGTATCTTTGCTACGGCTGAGCACTGCAACCTCATGACCATTTTGCTGAAGCAAGGGAATAAGGTGGGAGCCAACCAGCCCGGTACCTCCGGTAATCAGAACTTTTTTTCCCATAGCTTTAAAAGTAGGGAAACCCTGAAATTGTTGCACAAATAATGACAAGTCAATTAAAAAGGATTTGCTTTCCCCGGCCTTACATTTCTCTTATATTAAGCTTTGCTTGGGTTGAGAAGAGCATGCCATTTCATTAGTGTCTCGCATATCGCATGAAATTGCGGGTGCCAGCATGTTCTTTTCATCTACTATGTATTCGATAAACAGCTTATTGCCTATTAACTCATGGACAGACGAAAATTTATTGCAACCGGTGGAGCGGCCTCTTTGGGGCTTGCACTGGCCGGTTCCTCGGTAGGAGCATATACTATGCGCAACAAAATAAATGTGGGAGTAATTGGTACCGGAGACCGCGGCACCGGGCTTATGTCTTTGCTCAGGCAAGTGCCTGATATGGAAGTTGTGGCCTGCTCTGATCTGTTGCCTTTCCGATTGGAAAATGCCTTGAAGATGGCTCCTAAGGCTAAAGGCTACGCGGATTATAAAGCATTGTTGGATAGGAAAGATGTAGATGCCGTGCTGGTTGCCGTTCCTTTTGGCGTGCACACGCAAGTGGTCTTGGACGCGCTAGATGCAGGCAAGCATATTTACTGTGAAAAAACCATGATTCGCGGCTACAGCGACATAAAAAAGGTAGCTGCTAAAGTCAGGGCTTCTAATAAAATCTTCCAAACTGGCCATCAATACCACAGCTCGCGCCTGTATACACATCTGGTGGAAAAAATTCAAAATGGGTTGGTTGGAGAAATAACGGCCATTGAGTGCCAGTGGAATAGAAATGGCGACTGGCGCAGACCTGTTCCCGATCCGAAGTTTGAGCGCATTATTAATTGGCGCATGTATAAAGAATGGTCTGGAGGCTTGGTGGCGGAACTTTGCTCTCATCAGATAGATTTTGCCAATTGGTTGCTGAAAGAAACGCCAAGCCGTGTCATGGGTTCGGGAGGAATTGATTACTGGAAAGATGGTAGAGAAACCTTCGATAATGTACACTTGATTGTGGATTACCCAAGTGGAGTAAAGGCCAAATACACCTGCACCACCATCAATTCTTTGGGAGATTATCAGATCAAAGTATTGGGTAAGAAGGGAACTGTTCAGATAGATTATGACAAGGCGTGGTTTTTTGCTGAACCCAACGAACCGAAACAGTATGGTAATGTGGACGGAGTTTCAGGGGCAACCATTAAAGCGTATGACAACAGACCGGGCTATCAATTTAATCTGGACCATAAAGACCCAACTTTACAGGCTTTGCTCGATTTTCAGGAGGCCATAGTTACCGGAGAAGAGCCTCTTTCTAATGTGGTTACTGGTGGGCATGCGGCTATGGTGGTGCAAATGGCCCTCGATGCCATCCACAATAATAAGATTGTGAGCTGGAAGGATGAGTATACTTTGGGGTGATTTGCTTTTAGTAAATTGAAATAAACGTCCTTTGGGTACTTCTTCCAGAAAAGCAGGATTGCCCAGTTAGCGCCTAGAATTTCATCCCGACTTTTAGGAGGGATCAGTCAAGCATTCTCGCCTAACAGATCCCTCGGCTTCGCTCGGGATGTAAAGAGAAATTATAGGTGTTTAAACTACGGGCTTCCAGCCTTTTGCCATCTTCACCGGTACTGGCTAAAGCCTAATGAGCAAGGCCAGCTTTTTATTTTGAGTGAAACCGAATCCATTCCCTTTCCATACTGAGCGAAGCCGAAGCATCTGCATAAACATTCTAAGCTGACGGATACTTCCACCATAGCCTGAATAGGAATGAAGCAGTGTCTATCAAAGTCCTCTATGAGAGACTTTGATGGGGCACTAGAAGCATCTGTCCAACCTTACGCCAGTCTTGGTGTCCACACCAAGGCATTAACAGGCGAATCGGTGTCCTCACCGATTCCGGCCAGGGTTTAGTGCGTAAAGTCATCTTTCTATTCTAAGCAAGGCCAAAACCGCTCCCTTTCCATGCTGAGCGAAGCCGAAGCATCTGCATAAACATTCTAAGCTGACAGATACTTCCACATAGCCTAGATTGGAATGAAGCCGGGTTCATCAAAGTCCTCCATGAGAGACTTTGATGGGACACTAGAAGCATCTGTCTAACCTAATGCCAGCCTTGGTGTCCTCACCAAGACATTGACAGGCGAATCGGTTTAGACACCGATTCCGGCCAGGGCTTAGTGAGTCAAGTCATCTTTCTATGCTGAACAAAACCAGAGCCACTCCCTTTCCATACTGAGCGAAGCCGAAGTATCTGTCCAAACGTTCTAAGCTGACGGATACTTCCACCATAGCCTGGATAGGAATGAAGCAGTGTCTATCAAAGTCCTCTATGAGAGACTTTGATGGGGCACTAGAAGCATCTGTCTAACCTAATGCCAGTCTTGGTGTCCTCACTAAGGCATTAACAGGCGAATCGGTGTCCTCACCGATTCCGGCCAGAGCTTAGTGAGTCAAGTCATCTTTCTATGCTGAACAAAACCAGAGCCACTCCCTTTCCATACTGAGCGAAGCCGAAGTATCTGTCCAAACGTTCTAAGCTGACGGATACTTCTGCCATAGTCGGGATGGGAATGAAGCAGTGTCTATCAAAGTCCTCTATGAGAGACTTTGATGGGGGCACTAGAAGCATCTGTCTAACCTTACGCCAGTCTTGGTGTCCTCACCAAGACATTGACAGGCGAATCGGTGAGGACACCGATTCCGGCTAGAGGCTATTGAGCAGGGTTAGCTTGTGTCGAGATCTTGAGAATTACATCACAGGCTTCCAGCCTTTTTCGTATTCCCTTCCCCATAAACTCATGGCTTGTTTATTTTTCGGCTTGCCATTGGAGCTATCAATTTCCAGTGTTCCATCAAACCTTTGAGCCATATTGCCCAAATGACACATTAGAGTACTTTTATGGGCTTCATTGGCCGGGGAGTTGATAGTTTGACTTTTGGTTATGGCGTCCAGAAAATTCTTCATGTGGTAGCCGTCTAAACCGCCAATACCTACCAGGTCGGTAGAGGCAGATTTTTCTTCTTCCCTTGCTGATGCAATGAGTTTTCCATCCTTGTTGTATATCTCAAAACCGTCACGGTCTACAATGGCAGAGCCTTCGGTTCCGTAAATAGCGGTGCCTCGCCCTCTGTTATGAATTAATGGAAAGGTTCTGCAGCTCCTGCCTTCCCAGGTAATCATTTTGTCTTTTCCGTAATAAAAGCTTGCCAATTGGGTATCGTAAAACTCCCAGTCGTCCTGAAAGGCAAATCGCCCGCCTTGAGAGATCACTTTGTCCGGGAAGTCCACTCCGAGCATCCACCGGGCAATGTCCAGTTCATGCAAGCCGTTGTTGTTGATTTCGCCCGTACCCCAATGCCAAAACCAATGCCAGTGGTAGTGCACATAATTGTCTTTGTAGTCTTTCCTTGGTGCTGGTCCCTGCCATAGTTCCCAATTGAGCCATTCGGGTACGTTTATCTTCTTACCAGTGCCTATGGACCCACGATTGTTGGAGTACCAGGCTTTGGCATAGTACGGACGGCCAATGGTACCTTTGTCTATTTCTTTTTTAAGGGCTACGGAGGTAGGAGCCGAACGCTGCTGATTTCCTATTTGGAGCACTTTGCCTGTTTTTGCCTGCACCTGAACCAGCCATTCACCTTCCTGCGGATTATGACTGAATGGCTTTTCCAGATATACATGCTTTCCGGCATTCATTGCCATAATGGCCATTGGAGCGTGCCAGTGATCTGGTGTGGCAATGGTTACGGCATCTATGTCTTTGTTTTCGAGCAGTTTTCGAATGTCTGAGTATAGGGTAACACTTTTAGATTCCAGCGATTCATGACTTTGGAATGCTTTGGCAAATGTTCTGTTGTCTACATCGCAAAGTGCTATAATCTCCATTTTTGAAGGGTATTTGGCTGCAGCGGCAATGTGGGCATTACCTCTGCTGTTTATACCTGCGGTGGCCGTGAGCACCTTTTCGTTGGCGCCTAATATTCTCGAATAGCTGTAAGCAGGCATACTGAATGCTAAACCTGCCAATGCCGATTTCCTGATAAACTCCCTTCGGGTTTCTGTTTTAAGGCTCTTTTCCATGACTTAAAGTTCTCTGATTTTAATACTCCTGAACTTTACGGCATTGCCGTGGTCTTGCAATAAAATGTGGCCTTTTGGCCATTGCCCAAAACCTTTCCAGTCTTTGTACTTGCTATAAGCTACAAGGGCTCGGAACATTTGTGAGAACCGATCGTACTCTACTACCTTTTCGTTGTTGAGCCAGTGTTCCACTTTTCCGTTTTTAGAGACTATGCGCAGGTTGTTCCATACATTGAGGCCTTTGAACTGTTTTCCGCGACCGGGAATGGAAAGGTTTTCAGGAGCTATGAGATCGTAAAGAGCTCCCAGGGTACGGTTGCCATTTACTCCCATTTTGGCATCAGGGTGTCGTTGGTCATCAAGCAACTGAAATTCGCAGCCAATGGCCGAACCGGTTCCCTGATTAAGCTGAGGGTCTACAAAGTATTTGACTCCACTATTGGCTCCTTCTGTGAGCATAAACTGAAGTTCCAGCTCAAAATTGGCAAATTGGTCTACAGTAATAATGTCTCCACCTGCGGCTGATTCTGCTCCACCTGTTTCGGCTACTGAGAGCTCACCGTTTTCCATATTCCAGCCACTGGTGGGGAAATGATCAAGTTTGGCTCCTCTCCAGCCTGCTGAGGTCTTGCCATCCCATAGAAGACGCCAACCTTCTCTTTTTTCTCTGTCGCTTAGTTGGTTGATCAAGTAGCTGAGCTGAGGCACTGAGGGGTCGGTTTCTCGGGTATAGTTTTGCGGATTTTTGGTAAGAATGCGCATGTTTTTCCATTTCACATGTTTGCCGGCATCTTGCTCGGCCACGCTATGTACCTGCAAGCCGATGAAACCACTGCCTGTCATATCGTCAACCAGGTCAGCACACTGAATACCGTTGATCCAGGTTTTGATTGAAGGGCCGATGGCTTCTATTCTCACCCGGTTCCACACGCCATTTTTAAAAGCATTGTGTGCTTTGGGGTTTCTGGAAATGGGGTACATCCATAGCCTGCGGGCTTCATCGTAAATACCACCTGAAAAGGCCCTAGGGCTCGGGTCTATTTCTACCTGATAGCCATGGACACGACCATTTTGGTAGCTTTCTATACTGTGGCTTCGTATTTGAACCCCGGTGTTGATGGCGGGGTCTACCCAAATGTCGAATTCCAGAATAAAATCGCTGTATTCTTGTCGGGTAACCAGAAATGTGTTGGGAGTATTTTTTTGAGTGGTACCGGTAATAATACCGTTTTGTAGCTCATAAGTGCCGTTGCCTCCGAGCTTTTTCCAGTTGTTGAGGTTGTCGCCAATTAGGTTTTGCCATTCTTGGGCACAGGCCAAATGTGCCAGCAGAAGCAGCAAAGCCACAAGGGCGGTTTGCCGTTTGTTTTTCATGGTTTTTATTGAAAAGGTAAATGCAGCCAGCTTAAAAATTAGCGCGTTGGCTGACTGCACCTTCAATATAGAAAATCAAGGCAATAGTTGACAGGCAAAAATGGATTGAGAGAAGGAGGTATTAGGAAAGCCGCACAAGGCGGCTTGGTTTAGTTCTTTGCATTAACTCTTAGCAAGACATCAACTCCACTTAGTTGCTCTTTGGAGTAGTGGCTTTCCATTTCCTTATTCTTAAGTAATTCTATCGTCTTGATTTCGTAAAGCTTGTCTTTCTTCAGGCTCTCCAAGGTCCAACCTTTCTCAATATTACCCCCATATTCAATCAATACTCCCTTAGAGCGACTTAATCTTTCAAGGATGTAGAAATCATACATTACCTCACGCAGGGAATCATCATTGAAAAAGTATTTACTGTTATCGGGACTTATGGAAATGGCATGGAAAGGAGCGTTTTCATCTTGATTTGTATAAATTCTAATCATGCTTTCGTAACCCTTTAACTCTTCCTTAGAATAGAATTTATACAAACTATTTCCGCTCAATACTTCAATGCTTTGAGCATTTTCAAGGTTTAGATCGTCTAAGCTTTTTCCCTTCAGAAGTTTACCATTCAATTCAATAACTGGCTTTCCTTTAATATACTTTAATGTTGTCTTGGAATCGGAGCCATTAGTTACTATTCGAATAATTCCATTATAACCCTCAAGATTTTCTCTAGAATGGATGGAATACATAGACTCCCCCGAAATAACACTGATTTGCTTGACATTATTTAGATTGATGTCATTAAGTTGAAGGTCACTCCTTAGCTCGCCATTGAGTTCAATTATGGGTCGGGCTGTCAGATTTTTTTCAAATTCTGACTTAATTTTTTGTTGTTCCGCTTTGTCAAACTCATGCTGAGCTTGGTGATTTTGCTCCAACGCTTTCTCAATATTTGATATATCGCTCATTATGGCTTTCAGCTCCGTAACCCTTACTTTATAGTCGTTAATTTGTTGTATTTGTGATGCGGTGAGTTCACTTCCTAATTTTTCTAGTAGCTCAATCTTTGCTAGATATTCTTGATGCTCTAAGGCCAGCATTTCATACGATTGAGACTTAAGAACATACTCGCTGGATTTGGCACTTTGCTCACCGTGCTCTGTCTCTTTAAGTTTTCTCAGTAATTCCTCCTCCTTTTTCCTCAGTTCATTTTGTATTTGTTCAATCTTAGCCTCTACAGCACCTCTAGGTAAAGCAAATCCGAGTTTTAGAAGCTTAGCGTAGGCTATCTTATAATTGGAGAGTTCAGACCTTTTTAACTCTTTACCACTCTTTGTTATCTGCAATACCTCGCCTTGCTCATCGAATTCGAAACTGAAGTCATTGGGATTATTGACCAATTCCAAAATAGCTTTGGAAACAGCAGTGCTGTCATTATCCTGTATTTGAGTATCCAGATCAATTAGGATAGGCTTTGCAGGCCAGGTAGGATCTGACTTTTCAATTTGTGGGTTCAAATCGATCTGCACTTCACTTAGGGCACTGCTGTTCTCCTTCTTTTCGATTTTGGGTTTAATATCTTGAACACTCATTAAGCCAAATGCGACCAGCAATAGGGCTATGGTAAAAATGGCGCTCAGCCAATTGGGTTGTTGTTTTGAATTCATCATAATGTTAATGCGTTTAAGGACCTGATTCTTTGAGTTTCCCGCGAAGGCAAGGCCGGGTTGGTTCATGCTGAAAGCTTGAACCTTAGCCAGAGCCTTGATCATGGGGAGTTTCTTTTCTGAATATTTAAGCGCCAATTCATCAGTGGCGTATTCGCGTTCATTGTCAAGCTGGCTTTTCATCCACCAATAGGCAGGGTGATAGAAAAACACTATTTGTAAAACGTTGATAATGATGTTGATAACAAAATCATTTCTCTTTAAATGAGCCAATTCATGGTAAAGAATGGCCTCCACTTCTTCTGTCGAAAGACCTTCTATTAATCCTATAGGAAAGAGAACAGTTGGCCGGGAAAAGCCCAAAATTACCGGACTTTTAATCCATGAACTAGACTTAATTTGAAGGGGTTTCTTGATGCCTAAAACCAGCTTAATATTACAAATAAGGCTGTTTATGGAGGTTTCTTCGAGTGGAAATGCCTTGGTTAGAAGTCTCTTCATCCAGATGAATGAGCCCAATACTTTAAGAAGAAAGAAGGCCATTCCAACAATCCAGATTACAGCTATGGTAGGGGCATTTTCCTTAATCCATAAAACGGTAGAAGAGCTTTGTGGATTTTGAGCAAAAGCTTGAAAGTCAGAGATAATGTTAGGAGAAAAACGGATTTCTGAAGCGATTATAGTGCCTGAGTTTTCCACAGGGCTTGCCGGCCAGAAAAAGTATAGATTGCCTGCTAGTAAAACTGGTAAGGCTAGTATGCCCATTAGTACAAGGGTATATCGGGTTTTTGCCTTTTTATTTCTTAAGGATACCAACCCTAGTAAAACAACGAATAGCAGGGCAGCTCCCTGCCAAAGCGAATGAACCAGTCCAAGGCCAATGGCCTCCAGTATGTTACTATTGATTTCCATCATGCTCCAACTTCTGAATGAGTGCTTTTATTTCTTCCAATTCTCTGGCGGATGCCTTGCCCGATCCCAGTGCGCTGAGAACAAGTTTACTGGCTGAGCCTCCAAATGCGGTGTTCAACAGTTTGTCTAGCATTTGCTCCTGAATATCTTGAGCCTTGATCTTAGCGGAGTATATATGAGAACGACTGCTTTCATCTCTTTCAACTAGCCCTTTCTGGGTCATAATCTGCATAAGTTTCAAAGTAGTTGTGTAGCCAACTTCTTTTTGCTCATTGATCTTTTTGTTGACTTCACGCACACTACTAGGGCCATTTGTCCATAGTATGTTGAGAATTTCCAGCTCGCTTTCAGTAGGTTTAATCATGTTCTTTGTTGGTTCTAATCACGTTTTATGTAGCATATGAGCGCACCCATACCCAAGCCCCGGGCCAGCCGGTTGGGATGATTTTTTTGCACGTCTATTTCCACCACCAGAATGTTTTCCGGTGAAGGTTCCGGCAAAAAGGGAGTATTCTTTTTTAATAGTTGCACTTTGAGTTTTGTAGGAGTAGACTCCATTACCTCGTACACGGTCTCTTGTATCTCACCAAATTCATCAATAATCTGTCGGTAGAAGGCTACGTGTTTGCTTCGGTCGGTAATACCTGCTTTTAATTCTTCAGAAAACCAACGGTCAATAAAGGTGTTAATGGCTTTATCGCTTCCCTGGTTTTGCGTAGCAATCCAGTCTTTCAATATTTGATTTTTACTGTCAGTTTGCTGCCAGATGGGGTTCATCAATAAGAATAGCCAGACTACGATCTTCATACTACGATTTATTTCGTAGAACAATTATATACGAATGGTTTCGTATTTCAAAAATAATTACGAAGTATTTCGTACAAACCTGATCACATAGTATTGCTCAAGAGTCTTTGGTGGCTGTTGCGCCTTTCATACCTAAGAAATGTAGCTCTGTGGATTTAATCTGTGCTTTATGCTAAGCCTTACTAAATTGACTAACAGAATCAAGCAAACCACCATGAGAAAGTACATAAAAACATTATCGGGAATTGGCCTGTTGGCTTTTTTCCTTTTGCTGCAAAGCCCTGACGCTAAGGGTCAAAATGGTTATCAGCGTCCTCCGGAGGCTATCGCTAAACTTATTGATGCACCTGCTACTCCGGCAGTGAGCATCGATTCGAAGGCACAATGGATGCTCTTGATGGAACGACCGGGCTACCCCAGCATTGAAGAGGTGGCAGCTCCAGAGTTGCGCATAGGAGGCACGCGCATTAACCCGGCCACCAATGGAAGGAGCAGACAAAACCCACTGACCGGTTTAAGCCTAAAGAACATTGCTACTGGCGAAACTTACAGTTTTGCCAATATGCCCGCAAACCCGGCCATTAGCAACGTGTCGTGGTCGCCAAATGAGAAAAAGATTGCCTTTACCCATACCGTTGAAAACGGCATTGAACTCTGGGTGGCCGATTTGGAAAGCCGTAGTGCCAGAAGACTCACAGCTCCCATTGTGAACAATGCCTATGTATCGGCTTTTGAGTGGATGCCTGACAACCAGTCGCTTATGGTAAGCACCATAGTGGAAGGTAGAGGTGAAGCTCCTCGCCAACCCCGTGCGCCTAAAGGGCCGGTAATTCAGGAAACAGCCGGAGCAGAGGCAGCCTCAAGAACCTATCAGGATTTGCTCGAGAATGCCTATGACGAACAGCTTTTTGAGTACTACACCACCGTGCAGCTCCAACGTATCGATCTGAACGGGAAATCTTCTAAAGTGGGCCAGCCGGCTATTATTAAAAGCTTCGACATATCTCCGAATGGAGAGTATATGCTGGTAGAAACCATACAAAAACCTTTTTCTTACTTAGTTCCGGCTTCCAGATTTCCCTTCAACTATGAGGTTTGGAGTGCCAACGGTAACAATAAAAAAGTATTGGCCCAAATTCCTTTAGATGAGGTTAGGCCAAAGGGTTTTGATGCCACGCGCAAAGGGATGCGCAGTGTGAACTGGCGAGCCGATAAGCCGGCTACCCTTTACTGGGCAGAAGCCAATGATGGTGGAGACCCCAATCTGGAAGTGCAAGAGCGAGATATTGTGTACATGCAATCGGCACCATTTAATGGCAAGCCAACCAAGCTGGCCAGCACCTCACTGCGGTATGGTGGTATTGTTTGGGGCGATGAGAACCGCGCCTGGTTGAATGAACAGTGGTGGGCCAACCGAATGGAAAAGAGCACCATCATAGACCCTTCTAAACCCGGCCAGCCGGGCCATGTAATTATTGAGCGTGCGACAACCGACCGATACAATGATCCGGGCAATCCAATGACTGTGAAAAACCAGTATGGCCGCAATGTGTTGAAGTTAGATAAAGACGATGTTTTTATGACCAGCGTGGGTGGTTCACCGGAAGGAGACCGTCCTTTTTTAAGTCGGTTTAACCTCAAGACCAAAAAACAGGAAATACTCTTCCGTTCAGAAGCCCCATATTATGAAAGACCAATCGATATTATTTCGGAGAAGGCCGATCGGATTATAACCATTCGCGAGTCGCAAGATGAACCGGAGAACTACTTTATTCGAGATTTAAAGAAAGGCACACTCACTGCCATAACCGACTTCCCTCATCCGCAGCCCGAAATGATGGCAGTGAATAAGGAAATTATTAAGTACAAGCGAAAAGATGGAGTAGACCTTACGGCAGTGCTTTATACCCCTGCCGGTTATGACAAAGACAAAGACGGACCGCTGCCTGTGCTCATGTGGGCCTATCCCCGCGAATATAAATCAGTAGCTACAGCCGCACAGGTAAGAGGCACGCCCTATTCCTTTACACGAGTGAGTTCTGGTTCGCCAATCTTCTGGGTTTTGAGAGGTTATGCGGTAATGGCCGACACGGAGTTTCCCATTATTGGAGAAGGCGATAAAGAGCCCAACGATACCTTCCGCGAGCAGCTGGTAATGAATGCCGAAGCGGCCATTGATGCGGTGGTAGAAATGGGTGTTGGCGATCGAAACCGAATAGGGGTTGGAGGCCATAGCTATGGTGCCTTTATGACGGCTAACCTATTGGCTCACTCCGACCTCTTTGCAGCAGGAATAGCCCGAAGTGGTGCATATAACCGAACCCTCACGCCTTTTGGTTTTCAGCGCGAAGAGCGAAGCTACTGGGAGGCTCCGGAACTTTATAATTACATGTCGCCATTTATGCATGCCGACAAGGTTAACGAACCATTGTTGCTCATTCATGGAGAAGCAGATAACAACTCGGGTACTTTCCCAATTCAGAGTATTCGTTTCTACAATGCTATTAAGGGTCATGGAGGCACTGCTCGTTTGGTGATGCTGCCGGCTGAGAGCCATGGCTATGCTGCCAAAGAGTCTATTCTGCACATGTTGTGGGAGATGGATTCCTGGCTGGAAGAACATGTAAAGAATGCTACCACTAAGCCCGAAGGAGCTAAGATTGATACAAAGGATAGATAGTTGACGTAAGCACTAAGATGTTTAAGGCCGTTAGCCCTTCAAGGGCTGACGGCCTTTTTTGATTTTTAAGTATGCCATCCCTCCAAGGGATAGCATACTTGTAATATCATCTAATTTTGGATTCTTATTTTTAATTTGATTAGTGTCTTTGATTTGATTTAGGGAACCGCTTAACTTATACACTAGATACAATAGAAGGAGATATGAACTTTAGAAAAGTACTCATAGTCTTAGTTTTGATGGTACCAGGTCTTGCCTTTTGTCAAAAGACGAAAGTCAATAAAAAGTATACTATTGGGGTCAATGTTACTGTCTCTTTTACACCCCTTTTTGATGAGGATCGAAATACATCGCAGACAAATAAATTGTTTGAACAGATTTTTTCGGCAACATTCAATGTTTGTTGTCAACAGGAAATTGAATCTAAACTTCAAAATGAACCAAGCTTGAATGAGTTAGCAAGAAACTATTTATATATCGATTTGTCGAAAACTGTTGATACTCAAGCTAATCTTTTTGAGAATATAAGCGAAGTTCAACGACTCGAGTTAAAAAGCGGATTCAAGAATACAGACTTGATAATTATTCGCTCCCCGATAAGGAGAAAGGAGGTTTCTAAACTAAACGGTTCTGGAAGTATAACTTTATCAGGGAGCGTTACAGTATTTGACCTTAGAACAGGGGAATTTGTAATTCACATTTCAAATGACATTAAGAAAAAATTTGAGAAAATGTCTGATTCTGAGCAGCCATTTGAAGAACTCATCGATTCATTTTACAATGAGATAATCAAAATGCTAAATTAAAATAAGTCCTTTGATTTTGGTCATTCACAAAGAAACGCTGCGCCAAATACCCCCGCACTATCTCCTAGTTTTGGTTTGACAATCTTAGTGTCCATTCTTGGATTAAAAACATATTTGGCCGCCTCTTCCACGCCTCGTGTATAGAGCTCATCTACATTGCCAACGCCACCTCCTAAAACTATAACATCAGGGTCTAACACATTGATAATGGTTGAAATACCCAAGCCAAAGAAATGAACCAACCTATCCAGGGTTTTGACAGCATTGTGGTCTTCACCGCTTCGGGCAGCCGGAAGAATTTCCTTCAGCCTTTTGCGAGTGCCGGTTTGCTGCTCATAAAAATCTTCTAAACCTGTACCTGAGATGATTTTTTCGGTACAACCGGATTTGCCACAATAGCAAGGACCACCGGAAGCATCGAGGAAATTGTGTCCCCATTCACCCCCAATACCTTGCTTGCCGTTGATTACCTGGCCATTAACCACAACGCCACCGCCACAGCCGGTACCCATAATTACCCCAAAAACGACTTTGGCTTCTGGGTCCACGTCTGGAACAGCTCCCATTAATGTTTCGGCCAGAGCAAAACAATTGGCATCATTGGCCATTCTTGTTGGGATTCCTAAAAGGGCTTCCAAATCCTTCTTGAAAGGTTTATGATTGAGGTTTTGTGAGTTGCTATTCTTCATTAAACCGGTAGGAGGGTCTATGGCTCCGGGAGTTCCAATACCTATAATGGTGGGTTTTTCTCCAACCTCTGTGGCTAAGTCATCTATCAGCCTTTTGATGTTGTTGAGCACGTGCTCATAGCCTTTGTCGGCTTCAGTATTAATTCTTTTTCGGACAATTGGTGTTGGATCGTTTTTCGATTTAAGTACTGCCCCTTCAATTTTGGTTCCTCCCAAATCTATTCCCCAGAGTTTCGTCATGGTTTTATAATTCTTACCTTAAAATAAGTGTTTGGTCACAAAGTCTTGCAATGATTCGAATGTGGCACTTCTTTTAATCAAAAACACAGTGAAGATTAAGGACGATTGGGCTGAGCTTCACCACCCCTTATTTTCCCTTTTACAGCAAGTCCATGCTTTACTTCCTTGTTTTACCTCCTGAAACCCTTTGTGCATACAGGAGCAATGACTCATCATTAGTTTTTTGAGGTTTAGCCATTGGTAAGCCAGTATAGTTGATAGGGTTCAAAGTGCAGCCTCCCTTCTTCGATCAACAACTGGTTGCCACTAAGCCGATCTTTCATACCAAAGGGATTAACCATTGTTTGCGGGAAAACTAAGTGGGAGTAAACATATTGGCCATCGTCTTTAAAATTGGCAATAACCACGGTGCTTTTTCCTTTCCAGCTTCTTTCAAAAGCAAAAACATGTTCGTTGGAAGTTTCAATGAGTCTAAAGTTGTTATGATCTCCAAACTCATCGATGGACTTTCTTAGGGCAATCATGTGTTGAAGGGTTCGGAAGACTTGTGCCTGGGGTGTATCAGGCTTCTTGCGTTTTTCGGCTAACGCCCAATCCATTTTGGGACGATGCACCCAGCGGTTGTCATCTTTTTTGGATTCGTCTTCCAAAAAGGAATAGTCGTTGAGCATGGCTATTTCATCGCCAGAATAAATAACCGGAATGCCACCATACGAAAGAATAATGCCATGTAGTAGGTTAATGCGGGCAATGGCTCTTTTTACCCCTAATTCATTACCTTCTTGAAGGGCCTGCTCCAAACCGGCCAATGAGGCCATGCTACCTGAAATTCTGGCATCGTCTGTTTTAGGGTTATACATAAAAGGCAAGCCCTTGGCAAACGAACCCTCAAAGTCTCCGGTAAAGAACCGTGTTAAAAACTTCCGATGTGCGGCAGGGTCGTATTCTGATTCGGCAATGTGGCGGTCTTCAAAGCCCATGCCTATGTCGTCATGACAGCGTACATAGTTCACCCATGTAGTGCCTTTGGGTTTTTTGGGCTTGTCGCGCAGGCTGGCCTTCATTACTCGGGTGTTTCGTGTGGCAAGAGAGTTCCATAGTAAAGCCATTAGTGTGGCATTGTAGGCCATGTCGTGTTCATTGCTCCATACATTGCTGGTGCCAAAGTACTTTACAATTTCTTCAGGGCTCACTATTGCCTCGGCCAAAAAAGCGACTCCCGGAGCTACCACCTGACTACAGAGCTTAAAAAGCTGGTGCACTATATGAGCCTGCGGCAAGTTTTGGCAACTGGTGCCCATCTGTTTCCATACAAAGGCCACGGCATCCATCCTAAAGATATCCACCCCCATATTAGCCTGAAACAACACATTGTCGAGCATTTCCACGAACACATAAGGGTTAGAATAGTTGAGATCCCACTGGTATTCGTTGAATACGGTCATTACCCAACAGTTCATTTCTTTGTTGAAAGTAAAGTTGCCAGGAGCACTTTCCGGAAAAACCTCGGGCATGGCCTGCTCATAGAGTAGCGAAATGGTACGATCTCTAAACGTATGGTAGAAGTTTTGGTAAAAGCGGTCTCCAGCCTTGGCTTTTACGGCCCACTCGTGTTCATCCGAAGTATGGTTTACCACAAAATCGAGCATTAAGAGTTTGTTGCTCTGCTTAAGTTTTTTGGCCACCTCCACCAAATCGTCATTGGTACCAAACCGGGCATTTACCTGCCGATAATTGCTTACAGCATAACCACCATCATTTTTTACTTTAGGGCTATCGAAGAGGGGCATCAGATGAAGCATGTTAACCCCCAGCTCTTCTAAGTAATCCATCTTTTCCAGTAATCCCTTTAAATCATTGTTGAAGCGATCTACATACAGCATCATGGATGTGGTCTCCTGGTTGCAAAACCAACCGGGGTTAGCTTCGCGATGAGCATCACTTTCCAGTAAGTGCTTGGGCCGGGCTTTGTAGGCGGCCAACATTTTCTGCAACAGTAGTTCCAAAGCCGGTTCGAAGGAAGGGTGCTGGCCATAGAGCTGCTCGAAGCGACTGTAAATGTCCGAAAACAGCGCGATTAACCGCTGTTCAAAGGGTGTTCTTAGGCCATTCTCTTTGCCAAAAACCTTTGTTTCCAAGGCCTTGAGAGTAATATGGGCAGTAGGGTTGTACATAGGCAGAATAGCTTTGCCATAGAGGCGGCCAAAAGTATTTTAATATTTATGTTCCTTCACCATAAACCGGTTTAATTGCTGCAACCGATACCACGAAGAGAGGGAGCAATTGGGCATGTTGCTCCCTCTTTCTTTAGGCAAACCAAATCACTATTATGGCTGTGGCAATAAGCAACAGTACAGAAAGTGTTCGGTAGTTCTTATACCAGGGCAAATGTGCCAGTTCTTTAGTTTCTTCTTTATAAATCTGAGAGGTCCAAATCATCTCGCTCACTTTTTGAGCATCGGGTGGAGTTGTGGCCAGGCTTATTCCTACGTTAAGCACTATGGCTATGGCAAAAAGCACTGGTACCACATAGAGAAAGTGCACCCCGGTGGCATCGGTACTAATGCCTTCATACTTAGAGAAACAGTAGATGATCCAGCCAATTACCAATAAATAGGAGAGTACGAGGCTCCAGAACCCTCCTTGCGCGTTGGCTCTCCGATAGAAAAGTCCTACTACAAAAGCAGCCACAATGGGTGGAGATATAAAACCAAGAATTTGTTGCAGATAGGTCCAGAGCGACTGAAAGCTCTCGATCATGGGAGCCCAGGCCGCGGCTAAAACCACCAACACACAGGTGGCTATCTGCCCGGCCCGTACCAGTTGTTTAGAGCTCATATTGGGCCTTAGCTTTTGGGTAAAATCCATGGTAATGAGTGTGGAGGCCGAGTTGAGCGTGGCCGAAATACTTGACGACATGGCGGCAAGGAGCCCGGCAATAACCAACCCAAGAATACCGGTGGGTAGTAATTTATAAATCAACACAGGGTATGTCATATTGGGGCAGTCACTCAGGTTCTCGCAAGTAGCAAACCCACCTTCGGTAGGTATCTGGTAATTGAGAAAACTTATGTCCATGTCTTTGAAAAGTAGAATGGCCAATACTCCGGGAATTACCATTATAAATAATACAGGAAGTTTGAGAAGCCCTGCAAATAGAGCTCCCCAACGGCCGTGGTTCAGGTCTTTGGCCGATAGTACCCGCTGTACCATAAACTGATTGTTGGCCCAAAAATAAAAGCCCAGTAAGGGTACACCGAGCACCAGCCCAAGCCAGGGCATGGCTTCATCGGAATTGGGTCTTATGAGGCTTAAAACTTCATCGGAATTTTTTTCTAACAGGCCACCGGCATGCAAATTATTGAGGCCGTCAATCATCTTTTGCCATCCACCTACCTGATCGAAGGCATAGTATGTAACCAGAAAGGAACCAAAAACTAGAAGTATGGCCTGAATAACTTCGGTATGAACCACGGACGATAGGCCTCCGGGAATAGTATAGGCAGCGGCAGCAACCGCCAGAAAGGCAATAATCATCCAGGAAGGATAGTCAGGAAAAATAATTTTTAAAATGAGGTTGCCGGCATATAAACCGGAGGCGGTATCGATAATAACGTTGCCCACTATGGTGATACCCGAAAAAAGGTAGCGGGTTCGCGTGTCGTATCTGCGCTCCAAAAACTCGGGCATGGTATACACGCGAGACTTTAGGTAAAAGGGCAGAAAGAACAGTCCGAAAATTACCAGCACCACGGCTGCCATCCATTCGTAGTTATATACTGCCACATTGGTCTGAAAGGCATCGGAGGTGAGTCCAATTAGGGTGTTGGATCCTATATTGGCTGCAAAAAGTGAAATGCCCACAATGGGCCAGGCCATATTTCTTCCTGCCAGAAAATAGTCTTCTGAGCTTTCTTGTTTACCTTTTCGAATACCATAGATCACAATGCCTACGAGGTAAACGGCTATGATGATTTTATCCCATAGCTCTAATCCAATACTTTCCATACAATCACTGGTTTTGACCCGACCCACCGAAAAGCAAAACCGGTCAATCAGAGTCAGTAGCCTGACGAAGCAACATGCTGTTATTCAAGCAACTATAAGTATAAGCACATAGGGGCTAAAATCATAGAAAGGAGGGGTAAAGTTGAAGGTAAAAAAAGAAGCTGTCTCAAAGCTCGCATTGGGTAATGTACACAAGGCTTTAAGACAGCTTGCCAGATAGGGGTCGCTATTGAATTATTCGTTATTCTCGGCCAGTGCTTCGTTTCTTAGTTTAAGCTTGTCCACCACATAGTCGCCAAGCTTTCTGCCCTGAGTCACACCGTTTTCAATGGCCGGCATGTAGTGAATACCTCCATACAGGCGACTAATGGCTGCCTCTTCAGAAGCATCGAAGAAGGAGTCGAATTCTCTCACGGTGAGTCCGTATTTTACTTCCGTATCATCTCTGAAAGAGAAGTTGTCGCCAAAAATAGATGTAAGGGCTGTGGCGGCCGCATTGCTTATAACGGAGTGTCCGCTGGTGTACTCCGGAAATGGAGGCGTCTGCAAAAGGGGTACCCATTCTTCATCAATGTACTTGTTAATTACCGTTTCCGGCCTGATCAGGTTGGAGCGAAACTTTTCGTCCCAACAGCTTATAAAGCCATCGGCAAGAGCTATGGAAGTGAGCGCATAAGCTTCGGCTGTTTTCATGGGGTCGGTTTCTGCCTTTTTACAGGCAATCTTTACAATGCCAATCCAGTGACCACCGGGAGTAATTTTTTTAGTGGCCGCCATTACATGGCCTGTTACATTCATTACGTATGGGTTACAATCCCAGAAAGATGCAATTTCCTTTTGTTCCTGACTCAGGTTTTTACCCACTTCATATACTTCCATCACTTCTTTGTAGAAGGGGCTGTTCTTTTCCATGTTGAAAGCAGTGGGCCTCTCCGGTACAAATTGAGTAGATGAGTCTATGGCAAACGGACGAATCTTAGTCCAGTGAGGTTCAATGGCTTCAAAATAGCCCGGAGGTGTTGGCTGCCAACGGGTGGGGTCGTTGGTTACGGTAAATTTTGGATAGGTACGTGTTTGTTTGTACATATCACCATCGGCCCACTCTAAAATATGTTTTGCTACCTGACCACCATAGGCCAAAGAAGCTTCAAAGTATTGCTTGTTTACTCCCTTTTTAAGCTCTTTATAAAGTTCTTCGCGGTAGGCATCCATATCGGCTTCTGAGAATATTAGGGCCGTACCAATTTTAATAAAAGCCTCCAGGGCCGCCAGTTCGTAAGAAATTTCTTCCGTTGGCCGGGGTATTGGAGTAAGCTCGGTCAACTGTCCGGCCAGGGGGTTATAGCTGGGGTTGTTTTGCGCCAGAACTTCATACATGGCAATGCTCGGGTAAGCATAAATTCTACTGGCCACCGGAGGAGAGAATATATCGTGGACAATTATCTCAGAGAGCTTGTCCATGGTCTGATGATACACATCGGACTCTATGTTTACTTCCTTAACTCCGTTATCACAGGCAAGCACTGCCAGCGAGCAAGCAAGTACTATCAAAAAATACTTTTTCATCACACAATCCTTTCTTTAGGATTACAAATGTTATGAGTATCAGGGACATGTTCAAGTGAAATCGTCAATAAAGCGACCTATTTGTCTGCCGATTCATTAATTCCCTCAAAACCTGTCAATTATATGTGCTCTTATGGCTCAAAAAGCTATTGCTGCCCGCCAAAAAACAACGGAGGTTTCTTTTCTTCAAAAGAAGTGAGTTCCTGATAGTGTTGCGCTAGCTGCAAAATGGTTTGTTCCTGATACAACTGGCCAATGAAGGTCATACTGGTGGGGCGGCCTTTTTCATCGAAACCGGTTGGCAGAGTAATTACCGGGTGCCCTGTAAGATTGGTAATGAGCATTTGCCGGCTACGAAAGGTAGGTGCCAGAATAACATCATAACCTTCCAAAAGCTTATGAATATGGTCAATCAGTTGTCGCCTCACTCGGTTGGCCTGCAGGTATTCTACGGCCGGAATAAAACGTGATTGCCTCAGGGAATTGGCCCTTGAGCCGGAGTGTTGCTCCACCATGTCGTTTACTTTGCCACTACGCACCAGCTCGTCAAAAAAAGCACCTGACTCGGCTCTCAGAATAATATCGAAAACAGCGTAGGGGAAGTCGGTTGGTAAAGAGAGAGTATCGAAGGATTGCCCCAGGTCTTTTTCAAGCACACTAAGTGCCTGGAGCATATTATGGCCGTTAGCGCTTTCATCGTTCTTCAGATCGCTCATTAAAACAGCAATTTTCAGATCCTTTACAGATGGCCCGGGGGTGTCTAGCGGAATGGTATTGGTGCTGGGGTCTAAGGGGTCGAAACCATAGATGGCCGAGAGAACAATTTGGCAGTCTTTAGCACTACGGGCAATGGGCCCGACTTTATCCATAGACCAACTGAGGCTCATAACTCCATGGCGGCTTATTCTTCCATAAGTAGGGCGCAGGCCGGTTACGCCATTGCGGGCTGCGGGCGAAGTTATGGAGCCCAGAGTTTCGGTGCCCAGGCTAAAGGCCACCAGCCCGGCAGCAGTGGCCGAACCCGACCCGGCAGAAGAACCACTGGCACCTTGCGATAAGTCCCAGGGGTTTTTGGTCTTTCCCCCAAACCACACATCTCCCCGTGCCAAAGAACCTGAAACCAGCTTTGCTATAAGCACAGCACCTTGTTCTTCCATTTTTTTTACAACCGTGGCTGTATAGTCGAATTGCTGGTTGCGGTATGGTTCGGCACCCCAGGTGGTGGGGTAGCCGTCAACGGTCATCAGGTCTTTTACTCCATAGGGAATACCGTGCAAAATACCACGATACTTACCGGCTGCTATTTCTGCATCGGCCTTGCGAGCCTGGGCCAGGGCCAATTCGCGGGTAACGGTAATTACGCTTTGCAGCTGGCCATCGAATTGTTCTATACGCTTTAAGTATATGCTGGTGAGCCGTTCAGAGCTTAATTGTCTGCTTTTTATAAGAGAGGCTAGTTCGCTTATACTCATAAAAGCAATTTCTTCTTCCGTGGGGGGCAGAGCTATGTTTTGGGGTATCTCAAAGGCGAGCCTTCTTTGTTCTCCCTCAGGAGCCATAAAACCCGATGGGTGTGGGTCGAAGGCTACGGCCGGAAATGTTTCATTTTCAATAGTGAACTCGCGCATTTCCATATAGCCGCGTTTGTTTCGCCCCAAATAGTCATACATGGTGTTTAAGCCGTCTCCTTCAAAGGTTAAGCCGTAAAGTTTTTGGGCGGCCTTTATATCGCGTTTATGAAAACCATATTCAGTGGGTTTGCAGCTTAGCGCCAGTAGTGTGGCCAGAAGTAGTGCGCAAAGGTTCTTCATGAGATAGAAAGTGTTGAGCTTTCAATCTCCGCATTTTCGATTAAAAAAGTGAAACCGTTAATCAAAGCCGGGCTGCAGCCACACGGAGTAATCGTTGTTGCGCAAGGCCAGAACGGTCTCTTTGCCATTAACTACTACTACTCCCGCTGTTCTAAACTCTCCCCAGGTCGATGCATTGTTCAGATAACTATCGTGGGTGTGTTCAAAATGGCCATTTCCTTGGCCAAGCAAAAGCGTAATAGGCCGTGCGTTGGCTTTGCCCAGGTCAGTTCTAAAGCTGTAATTATTACCAAAGAGTAAAAGATCGGTATGACCATCCTCGTTGTAATCGCCTGAAACGATACTCATTATGGGGCTTAGTTGAGCGGTGGCCGGAAGGCTGATTCTTTGAAAACGACTATTGCCTTTATTAAGGAAAACGACTGACTCGAAGGTTTTAGCTGTTTTTACATAGCCTTGGGTAAAGTATTCTCCCAAAAGCGTTTCGGGCGAAGAGTTTTTGGCATAATCTTCATAGTTGCTGTGCAGCTTTTTGATCTTGGAAACCTGTTTTATGAGATCGTCTCTGGAGGCGAAAGGTGTTTGTTTACCATTTTGGTAATGAAAAATAATAGGGTCTATCTGTCCATTGCCGTCAATATCATTGACTGATAAAGTTACAGGGCGTTCTTCCGATGCTTTTAGTTTAGTGTTCAGGCCCAGGTTTCCGGCTACTATATCAGGAAGACCGTCATTGTTCACATCGGTTACGTGGAGGCTGAACCACCAACCTTGGGTATTGACAAAGTCAGGAATCGATGCTTTTTCGAACTGGCCACTGCCATTGTTTTGCAGAAGCGTAATTCCGGTCCATTCTCCGGCTAGTACCAGGTCTATGTCTCCATCACCATCAAAGTCTATGGGCTCGGCAGCGTTAATCATGCCCAGCTCTGTGGGCGCCTGGAGGCGTTGGTTAGTCTGATCTTCAAAATAGGCCCGGCCATTGTTAATGAGCAGAAAGTGCTGTGGGTCTTTTCCATAAGCTCCGGGCACTACGTTGGCCCCAACAAAAACATCCTGATCACCGTCTCCGTCAAAATCGGCAATGGCAAGAGCCTTGCCCTGACTTCCAATTCGATTGAGTGCTCCGGGAGAAAACTGGAAGTTGCCTCGTCCATCGTTCAGATAAAGCCTGTCGAAGTTAAATACCTGCCCGTCTTCATATTCATTTCCTCCGCTCACCACATACAAGTCCTGATCGCCATCGTTGTCTGCATCAAAGAATCTGGCGTTAATGTCTTCTGCACGTTGTAAACGTTCAAAAATGGTGGCCAGCTTACGCTTAAACTGACCATTGGGTTGTTGCAACCAAAGTTCTGCCGGTTGGTCTTTGGCACCTCCCAGGTAGATGTCTTCCAGCCCGTCACCGTCTACATCGGCTATGGCCAGTGCGGGGCCTTCGGTACTGAATTTTCGTGGCATTAAGTACTCGCGCAATTGGTCGTTGAACTCATCTTCCCGGTGCCGGTAGTCGAACAATGAGGCGTGGGTAGAAAAGAGAGCTTTTTCGTCTCTCGTGTTACTTTCACTAGCCGTTTTGGCTTCTGAGTAGTGAAGGGTTAAAGTTTGGTTGAGAGATACGTGGTCTAACTGCTGACGTTTGCCATCGGGCCATATCACCTCCACCGACACGGGCATTGTGTTTTTGCCCAGCCCAAAATGAAGCTCCGGAGCTACACTGCTCTGAAAGCCTCTGGAGTTAAAGTTTTCGCGAAAAAGCGTGGTTTCAGGCAGGCGAATGTATACTTGTGCGCCAATACCGAAGGCATTGTGTTCTGACCCTTCAAAGCGAATTTTCAGATAGCTGTTGTTTTCGGTCAGGGTGTTTTGGTAGAGCAAGGCCTCTTGTTCAATGTTATTGATTATCAGGTCCAGGTCACCGTCATTGTCCAGGTCGGCATAGGCCGATCCGTTGGAGTAGGTGGGCTCATCGAAGCCCAAATCGAATTCGAAAGGTTGGGTGTTAAACCGTCCGTTACCTGCATTAAGGGCTGCATAGTTAGGTATTTTTAGTGTGGGCAGGGAGTTAATTCTGGCCCTTTCCATTTGGTCTTCATCCATTGCTCCCGGGTTGCTGTTCAGGTAGTTTACAAAGTCCAGGTCGTTAGGGCGTTTATAAATGCCGTTGGTAATGTGAATATCCTGAAGACCATCATTGTTCATGTCGAAAATGAGTGGTGCCCAGCTCCAATCGGTGGCAAAGTTTTCTGCAAATAGGCTAATGTCTGAAAACATGCCGTTGCCCAAATTAAGTTGCAGTGTGTTGCGCACATACTGGTCACCATAGCCAAACTGTTCTTTAATTCTGTAGACTTCCACCTTATCTTCACCAATGGACTTTTTCCATATCTCGGGGTCTTCGGGCAGCATGTCTGTGGTAAAAATATCTACTTGAGCATCGTTATTAATGTCGGCCACAAAGTTGCCCATTGAGTAGCGACTGGTGTGTTGAATGTGCTTTTCGAGTTGTTCTTTAAAGGTGCCGTTTTGTTGATTGATGTATAGGTAGTCGTTTTCGGTAAAGTCATTAGACACGTATATGTCAGGCCAACCGTCTTTGTTAATGTCGCTTATAGCCAGGCCAAGGCCAAAACCCAGCACACTGGAATAAATGCCGGCTTGTTCGGTTACATCTACAAATCCTTTTTTGCCCTGGGCGAGCTGGTTTTGGTAGAGTTTGTCTCCTCCGGGGCTGCTTTTGCTTCGCTCATTTACGGGTACGAATACTTCCGGATTTTTGATAGAATGGTTGAGAAGGTACATGTCCAGATCTCCGTCTCTGTCGTAATCGAAAAAAGCGGCATGCGTAGAAAAGCCTACAAAATCGAGACCATAGGCTTTGCTTTGCTCACTAAAGGTGCCGTCCTGGTTGTTAATGAAAAGCTGGTTACTGCCTTTGGCTTCTTTGTAGTCTCCTACCTGGCAAAGGTAAATATCGAGAAATCCGTCTCCGTTTACATCGGCCATTACGGCTCCTGTAGACCATGTGCCGCTTTCGGTAATACCGGATTTTTGGGTAATGTCTTCGAACTCAAAGTTGCCTTTATTCAGATAGAGCCTGTTGGGTGCTTGATTGGCGGTAAAGTATAGGTCTATGAGGCCATCATTGTTAATATCTCCGGTGGCTACTCCTCCTCCGTTGTAGAAATAGAGGTATTCTATAATATTGAAATTGGGACTATCGGTGAGCGTATTGCGGAAGCTAACGCCTGATTTTTCTGAGGGTACTTTTTTGAAAAGCACGGGTTTCTTTGATTGCGAATCGGTTTTGCATCCGCAAAAAGAGAGTAAAATACCCAGCCCCAATAGGGTCAGGGTATTCTTTCTCAGTGTTTTCAATACGTTGGTTGGGTTAGCCATGAAGCTGCCTTAGTTTTTTCCGAATTTGAGTTTCATTAATTCTGCATTGTTTCTGGCTATTAACACAAAGTTTTCGAATACCTCTATGTCGCGCACTTCGCCCTCCACAAGGAAGCCTTCTTGTGGTTTGGCAGCCACAAAACGTCCATTACCTGTGTTTTTAAGGAAGGTACCGTAGCTGGCATCGTATCGGCCTACCTCGGGCTTAACCGAGTAGAGGTTGCCGCCCAGTAAAATGTCTGTATCTCCATCGGCATCAAAATCGCCTGTGGCAATGGCATATACCGGACTTACCTGTGCCTCTGTTGGCAATTCGGTCACTTCAAAGTTCATTTGGCCTTTGTTGAGCACGAGTACGCTGGTCATTTCGGTGGCCTTAATTTCCATAACACCTTCCATTTGCGCTTGAGTGAAAATATCCCTTACACTCATGTCTTTAAAAGTCTTATAATCGGGCAATACCTTTTTGAGGCTCTTAATCTGGTCGATAAGATTGTGGCGCAATCCATAGGGATAGGCTTTGCCATTGGCCATGTATTTAGATAGAATAGGGTCCAGGGTACCGTTGTTGTCAAAGTCTTTTACAAATAGAGCAATGGGTTGTTCTTCTGAGGCCTTGAAACGACTGTTGAGGCCATGGTTGCCTACTATGAAATCCATGCGGCCGTCACCATTAACATCGGCTGCATGCACTACATTCCACCAGCCTTTTAATCGGGCCAGGTTGGCCGGGGTGCTTTTTCTGAATTGGCCGTTGGTATTCAGAAATATCTCAATACCCATGTATTCTCCCACAACTATCAGGTCTGTAGCTCCATCTCCATTCACATCTACTGCCTGGCTACTCGTTATCATGCCCAGGCTTTTAAATTCTGGTGCTTTTTCGGAGGTTACATCAGTATAAACTCCCTGACCATTGTTTTCGAGCAAAAAGCCATCGCCAGGAACTCCGTTTTGCATTGGGCGGCTGCCCTCTCCCACAAAAAGGTCCAAATCACCATCACCGTCATAGTCTAAAACAGAGACCGTACTAGAGCTTACATAGCGGGTTTTGCCGGGTAGCATTTGGTTGGATGCCGAGAAATTGCCCCGGCCATCGTTGAAGTATAACCGATCGATGTAGGCCGATGAGCTTTGCGAAAACTCTATACTTCCGCTGCACACATACAGGTCTAAGTCACCATCGCCATCGGCATCGAAAAAGACGCTTTCCAGGTCTTCTGAAACTTTGTCTTTGGCAAAGGCGGGCTGGCGATTTACGGTAAACCCGTTGGCCGAACCGAGTAGCAGTACGGCCTCTTCTTCTTTACTGCCGCCCACAAACACATCGGGAAAGCCATCGGCATTCACATCGGCTACGGCCATTTTTGGCCCTTGGGTACTCTTCATGAGAAACAATGAGCGGTCAATGTCAAAGTCTACAAAGGCATTTTCCTTGTGGGCAAATGGCAGGTTTAAAGGGGCTTGCGAGAATATAGCGGGGGTTCCTTTTTCATCGGTTTCGCTGGGTTGAGGAGTGGCTTCTGCTTCTGACAGTTGCAATTGCTGGTTGGGTGAAACGCCATTGAGAAGGGTTACCTTTCCGGAAGGCCAGAGCACTTTTACCGATAGGTTTTGACCTGTTTTTAGCCCTACAAAAGGCCTTGGATCCATGCTGGACTGAAAGCCCCTGGTGGGTTGCTGCTCTACGTAGTACTGATCTTCACCCGCAGTTACCCATATTTTGGTGCCTATGGCCAGCGTGTTTGCTCCTTCACCTTTAAGCGAAAAGGAAAGGTAGTGCCCGTCACCTTCTTTGGTATTATTTCGGTAGAGGAAGGAGGGCATGTTCACATTGTTCACCACTAAATCCAGATCTCCGTCATTGTCCAAATCGCCATAGGCAGAGCCATTCGAAAAGCTCGGTGTAGCTAATCCATACGCTTTAGTTACATCTTTAAACTCTAGGCCATTCTGGTTTTTGTAGGCGTAGTTTTGAATGGGGTTGGAAGGGATGATGTCGATCAGGCTTTTGTAGTCTACTCCGTTTTTGCTGATCATGGAGCTCATTATTTCTTCGCTCGAGGCGTATTGCAGGTAGTCCTGGTCGGTAAGGTCCTGATAAATACCATTGGCCACATAGAGGTCTTTGTAGCCGTCATTATCCATATCAAAGATGAGGGCACCCCAACTCCAATCGGTGGCCTCTACCCCGGCCAATCGCCCGAGTTCTGAGAATCCGGCTCCGGTATTGATCTGAAAGGTATTGCGAGTGAACTGGTGATAATAGCCATTGTTCAGTCCGTATTGATAGCGATTCCAGTCTTCGAAGGTGGTAACAGACTTCAATCGGTCATAATCGTTGGGTAGCATTTCGGTTACAAACAGGTCGTTGCTGCCATCGTTGTTAATATCGGCCATGTCAGCTCCCATTGAGGCCCCACTAATGGAGTTCATGCGCTGAGTGAGCACTTCTGTAAAGGTGCCGTTTTGTTGATTTATGTATAGGTAATCTCTTTCAAAGAAATCGTTAGATACGTATATGTCGTCCCAACCGTCACCGTCTACATCGCCCACGGTCACCCCAAGTCCAAAGCCAATAACCGAACCGTAGATGCCGGCTTTTTCGCTTATGTCGTAGAATTTTCCGTCCCGGTTTTCCATCAGTTTATCTCCTCCAAGCACATCGCGCTTGGGTCGTTCATTTCTTCGCAAATCAAAGCTGCCAATGGCCTGGTAAGAGTTGTTGAGTATGTATACATCTAAATCTCCGTCTTTGTCGAAATCAAAGAATGAAGCATGGGTTGTGTAGCCGGGGTCGGCTAAGCCATATTCTTTGGCCGCTTCTACAAAGGTTAGGTCTCCTTGATTGATGAAAAGCTCGTTTTCTTTATTGTCGCCTTTTACATCGCCAGAATTACAAACATAGATATCCAAAAGGCCATCGGCATTTACATCGACCATGGTGACGCCTGTAGACCAGGCCCGTTGGCCGGCAGTGCCTGAGCTTTCGGTAATGTCTTCAAACTGAAAGTTGCCTTTGTTAAGAAACAGGCGGTTGGGCAGCTGATTGGCTGTCATGTAAATATCGGGAAGACCATCGTTGTTAATGTCTCCGATCGACACTCCTCCGCCATTGTAGAAGTTGCGGTAGGTATATATGTTGAACTCGCTGTCGTAGGTGAGTTTGTTTTCAAACTGAAAGCCTGTGTTTTCTGCTTCCATTAGCGTGAAACGTGGTGTTTGTGATTCTTCGGGCTTGTTCTGACAGGCAGAAAATCCGAGGGCTAATAGAGTGTATGCAAGCAGTGTTTTCTTTCTGAACATGGCTAAAAAATTAATCGTCTATGGTTGTCGTCAGGTCTGTCATTTTTACGCGTACGATCTCATCGTCTTTGGTTTTTATGGCTATTCTTCTGTTGCCATCAACTTTCACCCAAATAGTTTCTTGCGGCTGTTCTCCTTCAACGGCTATAAAATCATTGCCGCCATACCAGGCCATAAGGGTGTCTTTAATTCTGGGGAGTAATTCCGGGGCATAGAGGGCTTTGTTCCAGGGAGCCCACGCGGCATAGCGATACTCCAAGTCCATTCCGGTAATTTGCTCATTGCTATCGAACTGTGGGTAAAAGAACATTTCGATTTTTTCCGAATGAATGCTGTCTGGAGGCAGATTGTACTGTACATAATTGCCTCTGCTACCGGCAGTGAACAATCCTTCCTGGTTTTTCTTCCAGCAGAGTTCATAAAAGTCGCGTTTGGCCTGCTGAAAATGAATACCAAAGAAGAGCGAGTCATTGCGCACCCCTTTGGCCATTTCTTCATTGAGCATTTTGCTGTAATCAGACTGGCAGGCGCCAAGGCCCAGAGTAAGTAGCAGGGCCATCATCAAGTATAGCGTTCTATTGTTTTTCATAGGTTTTTAACGGGCCGTTGTTGATGATGAAAATGAAACTTTCTTTGCCGTTGACTGACATTTTTTTGATGTGTCTAATTTGTCCATCTATATTCAAAAACTCAATTTTTTTACTGTTAAAGCCTTGTTTTGTGCCCAGCAGCACCAATCCTTTGAGTCCATCGTATCGTCCGAATTGGGGTTTTACCAGGTATTGATTACCACCCAGAATAATGTCGGTGAGGCCATCGGCATCTATATCGTCCGTAGCGATGGCGTATACCGGAGAGTACTGGGCTTCTTTGGGCAGGGGTATAAAAGTGAAGTCGCCATTGTTGTTGTAGAAAATGCCTGATCTGCGTTCGTCAATTTCGTAGATGGAGGTACGCGAAAGCACATCTGGGCTAAATAACTGGTCGATGCTTTTTTCTGCATAATCTTCAAAATACACTAACTGTTTTTTGAGCGAAGGTATTTGCTTAATGAGTTCATCCTTGTCGGCCAAGGGATAGTATTTTCCATTGATTGGCTCGCAGAATATTTGCTCTTTGGTTCCGTTCTGGTCGAAATCGTGCATGTACATGCGGGTACCTGGCTTTAAGAAGGTGTTTTCACCGTGGTTTCCGGCCACTATATCCATGTCGCCATCTCCATCAACATCGGCCACATGTAAGGTGTGCCACCAGCCTCTAAGCGGTGCCAACCGATTTGAGCGGGTTAAGTGACCGTTGTTGTTCTCATAAAGAGTCACCGGCATCCAGTCGCCTGCCACAATCAGGTCAAGGTCTCCATCCTGATCTACATCGGTCCAACTCGATGAGGTAATCATGCCTACCTTCAGAAGTTCGGCTGCCACCGTTTGGGTTACATCTTTGAAGTTTCCTCTTCCATCGTTTTCAAAGATGAAGCCTCTGCCAGCTTCACCATAGTAGAAAGGATCGAACCGTTCGCCAATAAACAGGTCTAGGTCTCCGTCACCATCAAAATCGCCCGCAGCTACGGTGCTGGTGCTGAAATAGTTTGTAAATGGCAAAGGAGAGGGACTTTTGCTAAAGTTTCCTTGGCCATCGTTTAGGTAAAGCCTGTCCATCAGAGCGGAGGAACTGCGACTAAAAGCTCTGCCTCCGCTGGTCACGTAGAGGTCTATATGTCCATCGGCATTGGCATCGAAGAAAACAGCAGAGGCGTCTTCCGAAATTTTATCTGCTTCGAAGGTGGCCTGGCTGGAGAGTTGGTAGCGGTTGCCGTTGCTCAAATAGAGTCTTGCGCTTATGTCTTTCGACCCACCTATGAAAACATCCTCTTTTCCGTCTCCATTCACATCGGCCATGGTCATGGCAGGGCCTTCGTTTTGATACATTTCTATAAGCAGGCGCTCCCGGTCAAAGTCTATGAACTCATTTTCCACATGAGTATATTCGAACGGGTTTTGGGCTAAAATGAGTGGGCTTTGTTTGGCTGGTGGGGTTGGAGCCGATTTTGCTGTAGCATTAGCTTCGTCTAATTGCAACAGTTGGTTGGTTTTAACCTGATACAAAGTGGTAATACGACCTTCTGGCCAGGTGACCTTTAGCGAGTCTAATATGACATGGCTGCCTACTCCGAGGTGTATTTTGGGGTCTACTGAACTCTGGAAGCCTCGTGAAGGGTAGTTGTAGCCGGAAAACTGCTCTTGACCGACCCATGCCTGAACAAAGGCACCAATGGCATAACGGTTGCTTTTTAGGCTTGAGCTAAGCTGCAACTGTATGGAGCGTTGAGTGGCTGTATCGCTGTTGTTTTTATAGATGAAGGCCGGCATGTTCACATTGTTAATGACCAGATCGAGGTCTCCATCATTGTCTAAGTCTCCATAGGCACTGCCATTGCTAAAAGTGGGTTCTTCCAGCCCACTGGTTTCACTGATGTTTTGGAATTGAAAGTCTCCCTGGTTTTGGAAAAGGGCATTGGTCACAGGCTTGGAAGGCATTACATCAATTAGGCGGGTTATCACATCTTCATCGTTGCGAATCATAGCGCGAATGCGCTCTTCGTTGGCCATGTAGTTAAGGTAGTCTCTATCAAGCAGGTCTTTGTATATACCGTTAGAAACAAAAATATCTTTGAGGCCATCATTGTCTGCATCGAAAATTAAAGTTCCCCAACTCCACTCTGTGGCGGCTACACCGGCAAATCTTCCAATTTCCAGAAACTGACCATTGCCGAGGTTTCTTTGCAACACGTTTCTGGGAAATTGATGGTAATATCCTTTGGAGGTATTGAGGGTATATTTATCCCACGACTCGTAGGTGGCTTTGGTTTTTTTTCTGGGTAGGGTAGCCGGCAACATTTCTGTGACCATTATTTCCGGCAGGCCATCATTGTTCAGGTCGCTGGCATCGGCTCCCATAGACCCCATACTGAGGCTTTCAAAATAGAGCTCTGAACTTTCGGTGAAGGTGCCGTCCTGATTGTTGATGTAGAGGTAGTCTTTTTCAAAAAAGTCGTTGGATATAAAAATGTCGGGCCAGGAATCTTGATTGTAGTCAGATAGTGTTATTCCAAGTCCGTAGCCAATGTCGCTATTATAGATGCCTGCCTGGCGACTTACATCGGTAAATTTTCCATTGTCGTTTCGTAGTAGTTTGTTGCCGGCATTTTCGGCACTGGGTATTTCTCTCTGGCCTTCAATAATATCTTGTCCAACACCCAAAGAGCGAAGGGAATTGGTAAGTAGGTAGCAGTCCAGATCGCCATCTTTGTCGTAGTCAAAGAAAGCAGCGTGGGTAGAAAGGCCATTAAAATCTAGACCGAAATCGGCTGCAGACTCTTTAAAGGTGCCATCCTGCTGGTTAATGTATAGGGCGTTTTTTCTGCCTGGATCGTCACTTGGAGGACCCGATTTGCAAACGTATAGATCGAGCCAGCCATCGGCATTGATATCTACAAAAGTGGCTCCGGTAGACCAAAAACCTTTACCTGCTGTTCCTGATGATTCGGTAATGTCCTCGAAGGTCCAATTGCCTTTGTTGAGGTAGAGCTTGTTCTCTACTATGTTGCCACTAAAAAAGATATCGAGCAAGCCATCGTTGTTGATGTCTCCGAGAGCTACTCCTCCGCCATTGAAGAAGTTGCGGTAGGTATAGGGGTTCAGCTCTTCGGAATATTCGAGTCTGTTTTCAAAAGCGATACCACTTGTTTTACCCTCTACTTTCTCAAATAGGGTGGATGTTTTGCTTTTGCAAGCCCCTAAAAGGGCACAAATCGATAGAAGTAATACTGACTTTTTCATACAAAAATGGGCTGCCTCAACGGCAACCCATTTTACTAAATACTTAAACTAAATTCTAGTTATATCCGGGGTTCTGAGTAAGCGTACCACCCGATGCATTGATTTGCTCGTTTGGAATAGGGAACACATTTTTATATGTGTCTGAGTGAGCAGGTTTTTCCCACCATAGAGCTCCCCAACGACCAAATCTGATCAGGTCTATTCTTCTCTGAGACTCCTGGAACATTTCGCGTCCTCTTTCTGCAAGGAAAGTGCTGGCATCCATTTGAGCGAATCCATCTACACCGGCTCTTTCTCTCACTTGGTTTACCAAAAGAAGGGCCTGAGGATCGCTCCAGTTTCCATTTAATCGGGCAATGGCTTCAGCTTTGTTCAAAAGAACTTCAGCATATCTGAAAAGCGGATAGTCATTGTCCATGTTTGCTCTTTGCTTCAGCTTGAAGCTAAACTTACCAAGTCTGGCACCTGCCTGACGGCTTCCGTTAGGGGCCAATTGGTTGATGGCAGGCGTATAGTTGATAGGAGCTCCATCAGGATCGGCAGCATCAAAGGCCAAATCGAGAATTGGGGCACCATTTACATCATACTGAGGGCCAACTATGAAGTTGTTCTCTTTTCTCTCATCGCCATCTTCGTAAGAGTTGTAGAACTCTTCCAAAGTAGAGTAACCGTTCCATGGCTGCTCAGCCAAACGGTAAGTCAACTGGCTAGGATAGTGAAGGGTCATCTGAGCGAAGTTCATGCCTCCCTGAGTAGCTTCATCGTAAGGCAATACCCAAATGTGCTCAGGATCATCTACGTTGTCCGGAGCAAAAACATCGGCATAGTCTGGGGTAAGGCTATAAACCCCTGAGTTAATTACGGCATCGGCTGCTATAATAGCATCAGCATATCGAGGAACACCAGTATAAACTTCTGCATTCAGGTAAAGTCTGGAAAGAAATGCCTGAGCACCAAGATTGCTAACTCTACCGTACTCTTGTCTTCCTTCAGGAAGGTCAGGAAGTGCGGCAAGAAGTTCACTTTCAATAAAGTTGAATACAGTTACTCTGTCTACCTGTGGGGCATCAACTCCCGGCTGAGTAACAATTTTTACTCTTCCGAAAGAATCCATCAATCTCCAATAGAAGAAGGCACGTACCGTTTTAAGCTGTGCTACGGCAGCAGGAGAGAGTCCTCCATCGGCTAAAAGACGGTTACACTCGTTAATACCACCGTAAGACTCATTCCATACTCCATTGAGTGCGGGGTGAGTAGATTGCCACTGGTGTCTGTGCATATCCAGCCAGATACCACCATCAAACCAGTCACCACCTTTTTGGGTAATTACAGCTTCGTCTGTCGAAACTTCCTGTATAGAGAAGTATCCTCCATGACCGGCAGAGCTACCTATTAGCCTGCCAAATGCAGCACCAAGGCCATCGTTTGGCTGTGCTTTGTTTACGTTATTGGTTACCCCAACACCGGGGTTATTCGGATCGAAGTCTTCGGTAAACGAATCTTTCAATTCCTCTTCCAAATCTGTACAAGCGCCAACGGTAAAGATGGTTGCCGCAAGTGCCAGAATTCTAATTGTATATTTCATATTCTTTTTCTTTTCTGATTAAAAACCAACGTTCAAACCGAAAGTGAATGTTCTGCTGGTGAAGTAGTTGTTTCTTCTGTCAATACCAGGAGCCAAAACATTTCCATCGTTAATGTCAACCAAAGAAGGATCAGGATCGATACCCTGATAGTTGGTGATCACAAAAGCGTTCTGAACGCTCAGGTACATTCTCAATTTGCTGAACATAGAGTTGTTCGACATATCGAAGTTGTATCCTAAAGTGGCGTTATCAAGTCTGAAGAAGTCAGCTTTTTCTACATAGAGTGAGCTGAATTGAGCCACCTGAAGCTCAGGAATCTGCAAGTCAGTTTTTGTTCTGTTGTAAGAGTTAATAGCACCCAGGTCGATTGGCTCATAGAAAGCTCTGAAAGTGTTTACCAGGCTATGACCGAAGGCTGCTCTAAAGAATACGTTCAGATCCCAGTTGCCATAGCTCAATTGGTTGGTCCAACCAATTTCAAGGGTTGGTATACCGTTTCCTAGTTGCTGGAAGTCACCGTCATCATCCAAAGCGTTACCTTGGTCAGTATTCAGGTTGCCATCGTTGTTAAGGTCTACAAATACTGGTCTACCTTCAGCATCCACATTTCCTGAGAATACTGGTCCCCAGATCTGGCCAATTTTTTCGCCTACAGCGATTCTTACCATGTTGGTACCGTTCTGACCAGGAGAACCCAGGTTGGCAATCATTTGCTCCGGAATTACAAACTCCTCAAGAGTAGTGCTGTAAGTAGAAAGTACTACACCAGGAGACCAGTTCAAATCGCCACTGCCAATACCGGCATGGTTGATGGCAAACTCAAGTCCTTTAGTGTTTAACTTACCAGCATTTTCATAACGCCTGTCTGTTCCATAAACGGCTGGATCAACAGTTCTTTCCAGAATGAAGTCGTTGATGTCTCTTGAGTAAACATCTAGGCTACCACTCAACTGTCCGCCAAGAAGACCGAAGTCAAGACCAAGGTTGATCTCTGCTTTCTCTTCCCATTTTAGATCTGGGTTACCAGCTCTAACAAAGCTTACGGTACCACCACCGCCAAAGCCATAAGAGAAGAGGTCTTGCGCCAATCCTGAAGGACCCGGCAATGAACCTGTAACCCCGTAACCGGCTCTAAGCTTCAGTTGGCTGAAGGCTGCAATGTCGAAGTAGTTCAACAGGTCTGCACCAACACCAAAGGCAGGGAAAGTACCCCATCTGTTTTCGGCACCTAGCTTAGTAGAACCCTCTCTTCTTACGGATGCATTTACAAAAATACCGTTGTCGAGGCTGAAGTTCACTCTACCAAAGAAGGCAATAATTCTGTTTTCAGGAGACTCATAGCTAAATAAGCTTACGTTGGCACCATCGCCAAGTATGTTGCCTGAAGAACCAATAATGTTGTATCCAAGATCGTTGCTTGGGAAGTTACCAGCTTCCATACCAAAGC
The DNA here is from genome assembly GCF_014653175.1 of Roseivirga thermotolerans. Taxonomy (GTDB): domain Bacteria; phylum Bacteroidota; class Bacteroidia; order Cytophagales; family Cyclobacteriaceae; genus Roseivirga; species Roseivirga thermotolerans. The sequence continues at coordinate 709,339 of NZ_BNAG01000001.1, read as the reverse complement.
CTGTAAATACTTCTTCCTGGAAGGAATATCCGGCAGATATAGTCAGGTTGGCATTGTCAAAGTCTTTTACAAAAGTTCCGTAGGTTTCGAACAAAGTAAACTTGCTCTCATCGGTTCTTCTGGAAGCTAAACCGGTTCGGTCGAATCCTCTAAATAGTGAGTTAGAAGGATAGAAAGTACCTCCGGTGAATGTAGTGAACTGCTGAGCATAGTTGGCAGACCAGGTTAGGTTGTCCAAAATATCGTAGCTCATTTGAGTGTTAAAGTTCAGGTTGTTTCTCTTACCCAGGTTCACATTTTGCTCGATAATAGCAACAGGGTTGAAGTTGTCGAACAAGATGGCTTGGAAGTAGCTACCGTCAGGGTTTCTGATAGGAGCTGTTGGGTTGAAGAGTGCCGCGTAGCGGAAGGCTTCGTTGAACGAGAAGTTTTGATCTCTATTAGTCATAGAGAGGTTAAACTGAATGTTCAGCCTGTCATTCAGTGCATAATGATTCACATTAGCACGGGCGTTGATCTGATCGAAACCAGATTTCTTCAATACTCCTTGAATATTTCTGAAGTTGGTAGAAACACGGAAAGTGGTGTTTTCAGAACCACCGGAAACAGCAATGTTGTGTACGTGAGAAATACCGGTTCGGGTAATTTCTTCCTGCCAGATGGTTCTGGAGCCAAGGTCGTTACCACCAGTGGCCACATACTCATCCGGAGTCATTACCGGCTGGAATCGGAATACCTCATCGGCTGCAACATATCCGTTGTAAGAAGCTTGCAGACCACCACCTCTGTTGCCAGACTTGGTTGTTACAAGGATAACACCCGCAGAACCTCTGGAACCATAGATAGCCGCTGCAGAACCGTCTTTAAGAACGTTTACTGTAGCAATATCGTTAGGGTCTACGTTGTCAAGAGAAGCTCCAATTACGCCATCGATAACCACGAGTGGTTGCACGTTGGCTCCAACAGTTGAAATACCTCTTAAACGAATAGTGGCACCACCATTGGGGTTGCCTCCTTTGTTATAGATACTCAAACCGGGAACTTTACCCTGGAGTAGTTGAGTTGGGTCGTTTACGTTACCCTGGTTAAAGTCTTCGGCATCCAAAGCTACCACCGAACTTGTGATCTCTTTCTTTTCTTGAGACCCATAACCTACTACTACCACTTCTTCCAGCTCGGCATAGTCAGGGTCGAGCGTTACGTTTATGGTAGTTTGGTTTCCTACAGGTACCTCTTTAGTGATATAACCCACAAAAGAGAACACCAGTACATCACTTGGAGAGACCTCAATGGTATATGTACCATCAAGACCACTCGGCACACCACGGGTAGTTCCTTTTACCGTAATGTTCACACGGGGGATTCCCTGTCCGTCATCCCCGCCAGTTACCTTACCGGTAACCGTTCTTGTTTGTGCCAGCAGTGCCCCTTGGAAACCCACCGACAATACAAGAAGGAGTAGTAAAAACTTTTTCATACAATCATTTTTAAGTTTACTTGATTAGTGGCCAAAAACGGCCAAAAAAGTGCAATCGAATGCTTAAAGTACAATTACTGCACTTCAATTCATAGTATGTTAAAGTTAAAATTAACGCAAACGTTTGCAAAATTTAACATACACGACATATCTGTTGCCTCTTCAAATAGTTAGCTTCTGAGGCTTAGCGTTGTTCGATAACTTTTACTTAACCCTGCCCGGTAATCAGTTGTTTTAAGGCCTTAAAAGCCACTTTAATTTTGCAAAGGATTGCAGATGGCCATCATTTTGGTTGAATTGTCTTCCGGGGTTCTACCTTCTTTTATTTTTTAGCATTATTGTGAGCAAAAATTAGCCTTCACCAAAAAATTACCCCATGCATTGGCAGCAACTATTGGATTTGAGCGAACAGAAAAGCATTCAACAGGCCCGAACCCTGTTCGATAGAGATTATGATAGAATAATCTTCTCCCATCCGTTTAGAAAACTGCAAGACAAAACGCAGGTTCACCCCCTGCCCGAACATGATTTTGTTCACAATCGATTGACGCATAGTTTGGAGGTAAGTAGTGTTGGGCGATCTCTGGGTAGATTGGTGGGCGATTCGGTACTTGAGCGCAGGCCTGAAATGGCCCGGCAAATATCGGCCAATGATTTTGGAACTATTGTAGCCTCAGCCTCATTGGCTCACGATATTGGTAACCCTCCGTTTGGCCATTCCGGTGAGCAGGCCATTTCGGAGTACTTCTTGCTTAATGCAAAACTTTTAGAAAGTGAGTTTACCCAAAAGGAATGGGCCGATCTCGTAAACTTTGAAGGAAATGCTCAAGGCTTTCGTTTGCTCAACAAATCGGGCTATCAGGGACTAAAACTAACTGCTCCAACCCTTGCAGCTTTTACTAAATACCCCAGGCCGGCTCTGGTCAGCGATGCACTCAAACCCAGAAGAAGCCAGAAGAAGTATGGCTTTTATGTATCGGAAGCCGACCTGTTTAAGGAAATGGCACATAAGCTGGGGCTGAAGGCTTTAGCAGAGGAGCAATGGACAAGGCACCCTTTGGCATTTTTAGTAGAGGCGGCAGATGATATTTGTTACCATGTCATAGACCTTGAAGACGGTTGCAATTTGGGGCTGCTGAGCCAGGAAGATACCATTGAATTGTATGCACAGGTTATTGGTGAGAGGTTCGACAGAAATAAGCTATATACTATAAGGAGTAAAAGAGAGCAAATTGCGGTGCTCAGGGCCTTGGCTATTTCCGAGCTGATAGATCAATGCAAGACCCTGTTTCTTGATAGTGAAGAAGATATTTTGAGCGGAAAATTTGATGTTTCACTTACAGATGCCATTCCGGCTGCCGACCACCTGGCACAAATAAGTAAGATATCGGTTCAGAATATTTACCGATCCAGAACAGTGCTGGAAATTGAAGCGGCCGGTTTTACAGTAATTAATGGTTTGCTCGAGGCTTTTGTGCCAGCGGCATGTTCTATTCAAAAAGGCAAACAAACAAGAAAAGAGCAGGTGTGCTACAGATTGCTGCCCGAAGATACCCGCTACGAAATTGAACAGGCTCCTACCGTGTACCTTGCCCTTAGGGCTTTACTTGATTTTGTATCGGGCCTAACCGACTCTAACGCCATGAATTTGTACCGAAAGATTGGAGGTATAGCCCTGCCCGGTAAAATATAGAGCACTTATTCCGAATAACATGGCCTGTGGATATGATTGAAAGGGGAAAATATTACCTTTGTGATCTTGTTCGAAAATGTGGTCTAAACTCCCCCATATTGTACTGAAATACAGGTTTATACTGATAGTCGCGCTGGCTCTTGTAACAGCCTTTATGGGCTTTATGGCTCGCGATGTTCAGATGGCCTTTAACTTTAACACCGCGGTGCCGAGCACGGATGAGAACTACCGGTATTTTCAAGAGTTCAAAGAAAAGTTCGGAGAAGATGGCAACATTCTGGTAGTTGGTGCTAAAGACAGTGCCATTTATGCGCTGGAAAATTTTAATGCCTATAAGAGACTCAATGATCGTATAGCCAGTACTGAAGGTATCAGCAATGTAATTTCTCTGGCAGCGCTCCAAAATGTGGTCAAAAACACTGAGAAGAGGAGTTTCGATCTGCAGCCCTTAATTCCCGACTATCCAAAAACGCAGCAGGAGCTAGACTCGCTGCTGGCCGAAGCTTTGAAGCTCAAGTTTTATACCGGACAACTGTTGAATCCGGAGAATGGTGCCACGCTCATACTCATTAATATGAAGCGCGAGGTGCTCAACTCCAAAGACAGAAATGGGTTGGTAAGAGATATTCAGGCCATGGGAGAAGAGTTTACCCGGCAAACCGGAATAGAACTTCATTACTCAGGAATGCCCTTTGTGCGAACCGTAATGCAAGAAAAGACTAATGATGAACTGAGGCTCTTCATTGTATTGTCTTTGGGCATTACAGCGCTAATTCTGTTTTTGTTCTTCCGGTCGTGGACCTCAGTAGTGGTACCGCTTATTGTTATCAGTGTGGTGGTAGTGTGGGTGTTGGGCACAGTGGGCATTCTCAACTACAAAATAACGGTACTCACGGGGCTTATACCTTCCATAATAGTTGTAATAGGTATACCCAATGCTGTTTATTTACTCAACAAGTACCATCAGGAGTTTGCCAAACATGGCAACAAAATAAAGGCGCTTAGCCGAATGGTGCGCAAAATTGGTATGGTCACCTTCATCACCAATTTTACCACGGCCATCGGTTTTTTGGTGCTGCTGACCACCGATATTAAGCTATTGAAGGAATTTGGGCTGGTAGCCGGAATTAACATCCTTGCCACGTTTGTAGTAAGTATAGTACTCATTCCGGGTATTCTCAGCTATTTGCCGGCCCCTAAGGCCAATCAGTTAAAACACCTTGAGTTTAAAATTGTAGGTCGGTTTTTGGTACTGCTCGACTTGCTGGTACACCGCCATCGCTACAGGGTTTTTGCAGCCACAGCTGTTATTCTTACCGTGGCCATAGTGGGTGTTACCAAGCTTTATTCAGTGGCCTATATGGTCGATGATATTCCCGAGAAATCTCAGCTCAAGCAAGACCTCTACTTTTTTGAAGACAATTTTAGCGGGGTGATGCCGCTGGAGATTATAATTGATTTCGGACGACCCAAATCGACCATAAATGCCAGAAACCTCAGAAGGGTAGATCAGCTCGAAGAGGCTCTGGAGCCGTTGGAAAATGTGTCGTCTCCGGTATCGATCGTCTCTTTTGCCAAGGCAGTGCGTCAAGCTTTTTATAATGGCAACGAACGCTTCTACGGTTTGCCGAGCCCCAGCGACAGAAACGTAATTCTAAGCTATCTATCCAACCAGAGCGATAATGCCAGCTTTCTGAGCTCTTTTGTAGACACAACCGGTCAGGTAATGCGCGTGAGCCTGAAGATTGCCGATATAGGTTCCAATAAAATGGACTCGCTCATTAACCACGTGATTGAACCGGAAATAGACAAGGTGTTTAAAGACGATGAGGAAATCTCAACGGCTGTAACTGGCTCAACACTGCTCTTCGTTAAGGGCAATCAGTTTCTCATCGAAAACCTGAGGTTCAGTTTACTGTTGGCCTTCGTCATTATTGCCATTATTATGGCCATACTCTTTGCCAATATTCGAATGATTGTCATTTCGCTCATTCCCAACTTCATTCCTCTGATTATGACAGCCGGAATTATGGGATACTTTGGCATTCCGTTAAAACCGAGTACGGCATTAATCTTTAGCATAGCTTTTGGAATTTCAGTAGATGATTCCATTCATTTTCTGGCCAAATACCGGCAAGAGTTGTTTGCCAAGAAATTCTTTGTGCCAATTGCCATAAGCAACAGCATAAAAGAAACAGGGTCTAGCATGCTCTATACCTCCATTATTCTGTTTTTTGGTTTTGTAATCTTTGTCTTTTCCGATTTTGGAGGAACAGTGGCCCTTGGCTTACTCACTTCCCTGACACTTTTCTTTGCCATGTTTACCAACCTCACGTTGTTGCCGGCTTTGCTCATGGTGTTCGATAGTGGTAAGCGAAACCAAAACTTTCATCCCCTTATAGAACACTATGAGTTCTACATAGAAGATGAAGACGAAGAAATAGATACACAAAACCTGTTGATCAAAGAAAACGACCCCTTTGTGGGAACCACCAAGAAGTAATACGCTAACAACTGAAAAAGGAGTAGGTGTGAAGAAGTACACAGAATACAAGCAGCCTGAATTTGCCAAAGTTGGTGAAGATATTCTCGAGTTTTGGAAGACCAACCACATCTTTCATAAGTCGGTTGAGTTGAAAGAAGGACAGCCAACATTTACCTTTTTTGAAGGTCCACCTTCGGCCAATGGTACACCCGGTATTCACCACGTAATGGCTCGTACCGTTAAAGATATTTTCTGTAGGTACAAGACCCAAAAGGGATTTCAGGTAAAGCGAAAGGGGGGCTGGGATACCCACGGCTTGCCTGTAGAACTTCAGGTAGAGAAGGAGCTTGGCATAAAGAAAGAAGATATAGGCGTAAAAGTATCGGTTGAAGAGTACAATCAGAAATGTCGCGAAACAGTAATGCGATTCAAAGATGAGTGGGACGATTTGACCGAAAAGATGGGCTACTGGGTAGACCTGGACAATCCGTACATTACTTTTGAGCGCGACTATATAGAAACCCTCTGGAGTTTGCTTAAAAAACTCTACGACAAAGACTTGTTATACAAGGGGTATACTATACAGCCATACTCACCTGCAGCAGGTACTGGCCTTAGTTCCCACGAGCTTAACCAGCCCGGAACCTACAAAGATGTAAAAGACACCTCCATTACCGCCATGTTCAAGATTGAAGGAACGGAGAATGACTTCTTCCTGGCTTGGACCACTACTCCATGGACTTTACCTGCAAACAACGGTCTGGCCGTAGGCGCTAATATAGATTATGTGAAGGTTCAAACCTTCAACCAATATACCTTCCAACCCATCAATGTAATTCTGGCAAAGGATAGGCTGAGTCATTACTTCAACCCGAAAGCTCGCGACCTAAAGCTGGAAGACTATAAAGAAGGCGACAAGCTCATCCCTTATGAGGTAATCGATGAGTTTAAGGGAAAAGAACTTGCAGGGACCAGCTACGAGCAGTTGATGCCTTACATTCCTCTACCAAAACCCGGATGTACTGTGGTTATTGGAGATTTTGTGACCACCGAAGATGGTACCGGAATAGTACATATTTCCAAAACCTTTGGTGCCGATGACTTCAGAACCTCTGTTCAGTACAACCTACCCGGAGTATTTGTAAGAGATGAAGAGGGCAAAGAGGTGCCCATAGTAGACAAACAAGGAAAGTATGTGAAAGAGATCACAGACTTTGCCGGCATGTATGTGAAGAATGAGTACTACAAAGAAGAAGAGATGCCTGAAAAGTCGCTCGATGTACTCATTTCTATCAAACTAAAAGAAGAAAATAGAGCCTTTAGGGTAGAAAAATACGAGCACAGTTATCCGCACTGCTGGAGAACAGACAAGCCGGTACTCTACTATCCTTTGGATTCTTGGTTCATAAAAACCACGGCCTATAAAGACAAGCTCGTGGAGCTCAATAAAACCATCAACTGGAAACCGGCCTCTACCGGAGAAGGAAGGTTTGGTAACTGGCTGGAGAATCTGGTAGACTGGAACCTCAGCCGTTCGCGCTACTGGGGAACACCATTACCTATTTGGGTTTCTGAAGATAAGAAAGAGCAAAAGTGTATTGGTTCATTGGCCGAACTGAGAGAGGAAGTGCAAAAATCCATAGAAGCCGGGTACATGACCGAGCAAATTGGAGAAGATTTTGACCTGCACAGGCCTTATGTAGACGATATTGTGCTGGTGAGCGATTCAGGGCAGAAAATGTTCCGCGAACCGGACCTCATAGATGTATGGTTCGACTCCGGGGCAATGCCTTATGCTCAATGGCACTACCCATTCGAAAACGAAGATGTTTTTGAAAAGAATTTTCCGGCCGATTTTATAGCAGAAGGTGTAGATCAAACCAGAGGCTGGTTCTTTACTCTGCATGCTCTGGCCGTAATGCTACATGAAAATGTGGCCTTTAAAAATGTAATTGCCAATGGCTTGGTGCTAGACAAAAACGGCAACAAGATGTCCAAGCGGTTGGGCAATGCCGTAGATCCGTTTAAGACCATCGGTGAGTATGGACCAGACGCCACCCGTTGGTACATGATTTCTAACGCCAACCCTTGGGACAACCTCAAGTTTAACATTGAGGGGGTGGGTGAAGTACAGAGAAGGTTCTTCGGAACGCTGTACAATACCTATAACTTCTTTGCCCTTTATGCCAATTTGGATGGTTTCAGGTTTGAAGACGCCCCTATTGCCCTAAACAAACGACCGGAGAGTGATCGGTGGATTCTTTCGCGCCTCAATACACTCATTAATGAGGTAGATAGTGCCTACTCGGCCTATGAGCCAACTAAAGCAGCTCGAATGATCATGGATTTTGTAACCGATGAGCTGAGCAACTGGTATGTACGACTGAACAGGAAGCGATTCTGGAAAGGGGAATACAATGACGATAAGAAGGCAGCTTACCAAACACTATATACCTGCCTGGCCACTATTGCCAAGCTTGGGGCTCCTATAGCTCCTTTCTATATGGAAAGGCTGTATCAGGACCTCAACGGAGTGAGCGGTCAGGACAAGGAGGAATCAGTACACCTAGCCGATTTCCCGAAGGCCGATGAGGCGTGTATTAATCTGGATTTGGAAGAGCAGATGCGACTCGCTCAAACCATTTCGTCACTTACCCATTCGCTCCGCAAGAAGGAAAAGTTAAAGGTGAGACAACCACTTTCCAGAATTATGATTCCGGTGCTTGATGCCAAAACCAGGCACAATGTAGAGCATGTAGCCGAGTTAATAAAGTCAGAGGTAAACGTAAAAGAAATAGAGTTTATAGACGATACCAGTGGGATTTTGGTAAAAAGCATTAAACCAAACTTCCGTTCCATTGGTCAAAAGTTTGGGCCTAAGGTAAAAGCCATTGCAGCGGCAGTCAATGCCTGGGGGAAACAGGAAATAGCCGCAATTGAGCAGGAAGGCAGTTTTACGCTGCAACTTGCCGGTGAAGAAATAACCTTGAGCCTGGAAGATGTGGAGATAAAGAGCCAGGATATTCCCGGCTGGTCTGTGGCTACCGAAGGCAAGACCACGGTGGCTCTTGACATCACTTTGACAGATGAACTGCGCATGGAAGGAATTGCCAGAGATGTGGTAAACCGTGTGCAGAACCTGAGAAAAGATATGGGACTCGATGTGCAAGACAAAATAGACATCCGAATTCAAAAGTCCGATAGTTTTGTAGACGAGGCCATCAGAGCCTACTCAGAATATATCTGTACAGAAACTCAGGCTTTGAGTCTGGAGATACTGGAGGAGGTATCTGATGCTCAAAGTTTGGAGGTAGACGATTGGACGCTTACCGTCAGCATTGGAGTGAGATAGCTTCATTTTGAGACAGTATAAGTATTTTGTACTCACACTTACAATTGTTGCAATAGACCAGGCAGTAAAGCTGCTGGTTCATTATAACATGACCATGGGCCCGGCCGGAGAAATCAACCTGCTGGGCGAATGGTTTAAGTTACATTATGTACTAAACAGAGGTATGGCCTTTGGTTTGAGCTTTGGAGCAGGCTATGGCAAACTCGCCTTGACTGTTTTTCGTCTGCTGGCCATTCTTTTTATTGCCTATGGTCTATTCAGGCTCACCAAAACTAAATATCATGCAGGCCTTCTCTGGTGTATAGCAGCCATACTAGGTGGGGCAATCGGCAACTTGGTCGACTCTGTATTCTACGGAGCACTTTTAGACAACGCCCCGTACAACTCCATAACTCCCTGGTTTCATGGGCAGGTTATAGATATGTTGTACTTCGATTTTTGGGAAGGCTATCTACCCGATTGGTTTCCTCTTTGGGGAGGAAAAAAAGTAGCCCTTTTACCCATTTTTAATATGGCCGATGTAGCCATTTTGGTGGGGGTGTTGGGCATACTTGTTTTCCAGAAAACCTTTTTCCGTCAGGCTGAATCCCGGTTAACTCAAGTGTAATTCAATCGTATATTAACTTAATGTTATTTGAAAATTACTTTAATGTGAAGTAGTTTTGTCTTTAACGGTTAACACAACATGAAGACGATTGAGAAGATAGAACAGAGAATAGAGGAGCTCCGCTGGAAGTCCATTTCGCCTTATCAGCGAATAATAATGAACAAAGAGAAAATTCAGACCGAACGCTTTCATAGCAAAGAAAAGGAGCGTGAATTAAAATGGTATCTACGGTCTAATTCCGTTTTACTGCTCATTCTGGCCATAGTGATTGTGCTTGTTTCTATGTTTCGTACGGTAACCACAGATTTTACCTTGTTTATGTTGTTCATAACCACCCTGTTTGTAGCCCAGCGCATAGAACTGCAACAAAGACTCAACAACCTAAAAGAGTCCAGATTCCTAAAGAAAATACTACAAGACCTAAACACCGACAAGAAGTAGATTGAGATCAATCGAACAAAAAAAGTTAAATTTTTTCATCTTTATTGAACAATTGGTATCTTCACTAACATTCTAGTTAAACACGATACCAATGAAAAGAACAAGTCAAAGACTCTCAACTATTTGGGCAGCCCTCTTACTTTTGCTGCCCTTTCATTTATTTCCCTTCCAACAATTACCCACAGACCCCGATGTACTAATCGGTAAGTTAGATAACGGATTTACTTACTATCTCCGCTCTAATCCTAAACCGGAAAATCGTATTGAATTTCGCCTGGCCGTAAAAGCAGGCTCCATCGTGGAAGACGATGACCAGCTGGGCTTGGCTCACTTTACCGAACACATGCTGTTTAACGGAACGAAGAACTTTGAAAAGAATGAGCTGGTAGATTTTCTGCAAAAGATGGGTCTTGAATTTGGGGGCGACCTAAACGCCTATACCAGCTTTGATGAAACCGTATACATGCTGCCTATTCCTTCAGATAAACCGGAAAACGTGAAGAACGCCATGCTGGTGCTGAGCGACTGGGCACATCAGGCTACTTTCGACAATGAAGAGATAGACAAAGAAAGAGGGGTGGTGATGGAAGAGTGGCGATTGAGGCTGGGAGCTTATGAACGCATGCGTCAACAGATTTGGCCAATTACCCTGGCCGGTTCGCGCTATGCAGAGCGATTGCCAATTGGTGAGCCTGAAATATTGGAGAACTTTGAATATGATGCCGCCAAAAGGTTCTATAGAGATTGGTATCGACCAGACTTAATGGCTCTTATTGCTGTAGGCGATTTCGATGTGGCCGAAATGGAGCAGATGATTAAGGAGTACTTTTCAGACATAAAAATGCCTGAAAAGCCCAGAGAGCGCATTTACTATACCATGCCCGATTTTGAAGGCACCCGAGTAGCCATTGCTTCAGACGATGAGGCTACCTCAAACTCCATTACCATCAACTTTATTCAACCGGGCGAAAAGGAAACTGGCAATACGTTTGCCGACCTCAGAGAGTCTTTAGTATACAGTTTCTTTAGCCAAATGATGAACCAACGCCTAAGAGAGCTTGTGCAGTCAGAAAATCCACCCTTCCAATATAGCTACAGTGGATATGGCAGCGCTTTAGGCAAGGGCAAAAATGATTATACCATCTCCATTCAGGTGAAGGAAGATAAGTTTACCGAAGGCCTTCTGGCGGCTATTCGAGAAAACGAGCGTGTGAGAAGATTCGGCTTTACCCAAGGCGAATTGGATAGAACTTTGGCTTCATTTGCCAATTCACTCGATCGTTTTGAAAAAGAGGCAGACAAGCGGGAGTCCTGGTCTTTAGTACAAGGCTATCTCAACCATTTTTTAAATGGAGGCCCATTGCTAAGTGCCAAACAAACCAGAGAAATGGCCGAGCAGATTATCCCCACTATTACACTTAAAGAGATCAATGGCTTGCTCGATAGTTGGTGGCACAATGACAACCGAACCATTGAGGTACAAGCCAAAACCGAAAATGCTGCGGCCATTCCTTCGGCCGAAGAAATGACAGCTCTGCTGGATGCCATAGTAGAGGATGACTCCATAGAGCCTTATGAGGAAGAGGCTATTGCTTCTGCATTGATGGATGCCCCACCAAAACCGGGTAAAATTGTTGCAGAACAAACCAATGAAACCACGGGCATCACACACATTACACTAAGCAACGGTGCTGAAGTGTTCATTAAACCTACAGACTTTAAAAACGATGAAGTGCGGATGACGGCCTTTTCGTTTGGCGGAACTTCCTTATACCCGGATAATGTATACTGGTCGGCCTCAAATGCCGCGGCCATCGTGAATGAAATGGGTATAGGCGATTTCAGTGCTATAGATTTGGGCAAGTTTTTAACCGGAAAGACAGCCTCGGTGCAACCCTACATCAATTCTTACGAAGAAGGCCTCTCAGGCTTTTCTAGCGTTAAAGATTTGGAAACGTTTTTTCAGCTTCTACATCTAAGGTTTACCAATGTGCGTATGGATGAATCTGCGTTTAACAGTTGGCTTTCCAGAACAAAGAACCTCTATGTAAACTTTAGTGCTAGCCCCGATCTTCAGTATTCTGTGCAGCGCCAGCGCTTTATGTACGATAACCACCCGAGAGTTGAGTTTCCATCGGCTGAGAGTTTCGATAAAATTGAACTGGATAAGGCCGTACAGATTTACAAAGAGCGATTTGCCAATGGTGGAGACTTTAAATTTGTATTTGTGGGTAATGTAGACATGCCTTCCTTTAGAAAGTATCTGGAAACATATGTGGCTTCGTTGCCAGCCAAAGGCTCTAAAGAAATGTATAAAGATTTGGGTTTACGGATTATTAGTGGAAAGCACGAGAAGAATATATATGTGGGGGTAGACGATAAGAGCCAGGTAAACATCACTTTTAGCGGAGACTTTGATTACAACCTGGAAAATAATGGTCTGCTTAATGCCGCGGCCAGTATTCTTTCCAATAAAATGATAGAAACCCTTAGGGAAGAAATGGGTGGAGTATATGGTGCCGGGGCATCCTTCTCATCTTCTCAGTACCCTAACTCCACGTTTTCATTTTCAATTTCATTTCCCTGCAAGCCGGAGAATGTAGACAAGCTGGTTCAGGCCGCTATACAAGAGCTGGAAAACATAAAACAGGGCAATTTTACTCAGGAAGATTTGGATAAAGTGATTAACGCCAGAAAACAGAACTTTGAGGAACAAATTAAACAGAACTCCTACTGGCAGAGCATGATAGCCACTTACCTGAAAACCGGGGAAGATATGGAAAACATACTCACAGGCAATGAGCGGGCAGACGCCATAACGAAAGAAGCTATTGTAGCAGCACTCAACAAATTTGTGAAAGAGGACAACATGATTAAAACCGTAAAGCTGCCTCAGAATCAAAAGGCAGAACTACAACAAGAGATAAAGAAAAACTAGGCCAAGGCCATATTTATCAGTTGAAGGAGGCTGTCTCCGGAGTCGACAGATTTTGTTCTACCATTGAGCAGGATTTTGAAAGGCTTGAGAGACAGCCTCTCTTCTTATTCTTCTGAGACCATATGGTCGCTATTTTACTTAATGATTACCTCATTGACAATGGAACTACCAAGTTCCCGGGCAATCAGTACCAGAATTTTGTCACGAGACATGCTCAACTCGTGCTTAAGAGGAGCAGAGTTAATATGAACAAAAAGCTTTTTGTCTCGAATGTAAACCTTAGTGGTTCGCTTGGCTATAGGAGCACCCATGATCTTCTCCCAAGAGTTAACCAAATTTGCCTCATTGAACTTCTCTTCAATTCTAAAAGACTTTAGCATTTCCTGTATTGCATCGCCCAATGACTCAGGTTGTCCTTTTCTTCCCTTTTCACTTTTTCTCATGGCTAAAACCTTCACTTTCAGTTGGTAAATCTACCGTTTCAGTCGGTTTACATTTGCCTGAAACTACAAATAATTGAACCTTTGGGTAAAGCTACATCAATGTTTATTAGAAAGCTATTTCAAATCAGTGACAAAGTAAAGTGGCTGTTGCTTGAACTATTAGTCGTTTTTGTGGGGGTGTACATGGCCTTTCTTTTTCAGCGCTATGCAGAGGGTCAAAAATTAAAAGATGAAAAAGAAAAGGTTTTAATAAGCCTGAAAAAAGAACTGGAGGAATTCAGAACCAATTTTCCCGGCTTTGCCTCTTATCAGCGGGGCAAATTGGTCGAATGGGATAGCCTGCTGGATGCCGGTGAGCTGACAGACTACTACAATTGGCGTTATCTGGAGCCGCAATACAACTTTAAGGTAATTGAATATGCCATGAACAAGGAGGGCACGGAGATTATAAGTTTTGAACTTTATGAAGCCCTCTCCAAGCTCCATTCGCGCATAAGGCAATTGGAACATGCCGAAAGACTTATGACCAATTTTGGTCAGCGGTACAACCTGGTGCCCTCGTCTTTGGCTGAAAACGACCCACAGCGAAAAATTCTGGAAGCAGAAAATCGCTTTGCTTTCTATAGGTTCATTGGTGCCGCCCGACTCCGGGCAGGAAAGCTGGAAAACGTAGCCGAACTGGCTGAGGACATTTTAAAAGTGGTGAATGAGGATTTAGGGCCTGAAAAAACTCGTGAAGTAGAAATTAGCCTTCTAAAAAACTACATTCGAGCCGGCTTGGATGTGAATTTCATCCGAACCATTGTAGATGAATACTTTCCGCAGTATGCTCAGGGAACCTTTGATGAGGTACTGAAAGAGGTAGAACAACAAGAAAGTAGGGCTAAGGATTCAACTCAATAAACAGGTCGGAGGCCACTTTGTCGGCCAGTAGCTTCCCCGAATCGGTAAGAATCAGGTGTTCATCTTCTTCATAAAGAAGGTCCTGCAAAGAAAGTTTATTCAGGTAATCTCTGTGAACCATTAGCAAGTCTACACCATATTTATTCTTGAGATGATTGAGATTTAACCCCCACTTGGTACGCAACGAAGTAAGGATATACTCATTGGCCTGGTCTTCCTTGCTCAGGTGTATTACTTCAAATGGAATTTTGTTTTCCGATAGCCCCAGAAGATACTTGGCGTTATTGGCTACGTTTGCCTTTCGGAACTTTCCATTGTATGAATGTGCCGAAGGACCAACGCCCAAATACTTTTCATCCTTCCAATAGTTGCTATTGTGCCGCGATTCGTAACCCGGTTGGGCAAAATTAGAAATCTCGTACTGGTCATAACCATATTGGCGTAGTGTATCAATGAGCATTTCAAATTGCTCGGCCGCAAACTCCTCTTCAACCTCATAGAGCTTGCCTTGTTCCAGCCATTTGCCAAAAGCCGTTTTGGGTTCAATGGTAAGGCAGTAAGAAGAAATATGTTCCGGCCTAAGTCGCAAAGCCTGTTTCAGGTCGTTTTCCCAAATACTATGGTCGCCATATGGCACGGCATAGATGAGGTCAACACTAATGTTTTCGAAACCCACTTGCCGGGCTTCATAAACAGCTTCCATGGCCTCTTCTCCGGAGTGCTGTCGGTTCATCCATTTTAAATGGTCGTTGTTAAAGCTTTGAATGCCAATGCTCAGTCGGTTTACACCATTGTCATAAAATGCCTGCAACTTTTCTCGGCTCAAATCATCGGGGTTGGCTTCTAAGGTAATTTCAATATTACTGGCCAGGTCATATTCATACTTAATTACCTTCATAATCTGTTTTAGGTGGTGGTGCTCGAGTAAGGATGGGGTGCCACCACCAAAATAGATACTGTATATAGAGTCTTTCCCCAAAAACTCGTTTTGTAGAACCAATTCTTTGCAAATAGCATCCACAATATCGTCAATTTGCCTGAGCGATTGAGTAAAGTGGAAGTCGCAATAATGACATGCTTTTTTGCAGAAAGGAATGTGTAGATAGAGGCCGGCCAAAGTTTTGTAATTTTCGCCTAAATATAAGCTATGCCAATACACCGACTTACTTTTTGCAGTTGCTTCCTGCTTTTTTTTCTGTCCCTGCTGTCGGTGCAGGCTCAGCAGGTAAGGTTAGTAGTCACAACTTCGGCCAACGAACAAGTTGTGCTGAACACCTATAACTATTCCGGTCAACTGGTCGATAGTGTTGCGGCTGTAAAAGAAGTTCAAAAACTGGTACAACTTCTTCATCAGGAAGGATACCTCTTGGCTCATCCAAAGCAATTCACCTCTAAAGAAGACACCCTGCAGGTAGAAATGATTATTGGCCCACGTTTTCAGTGGTTGGAACTAAGAAAGGGAAATTTGGCCGATGACTTTTGGCGAAAACTAAACCTGCGGGAACGGCATTTCAACAACAAACCATTTAACCCTAGCCAACTGGCGGCATTGGAAAAGAGAATACTTCGGTTTGCAGAGCGCAACGCATTTCCATTTGCATCTATTAAGTACGATTCGCTTAGTATTGAGCAAAATTACCTTTCTGCTACCCTGCAGGTAGATTTGGGCCCACCAATAAACTTTGATTCTGTGCGCATTGAGCAGCCTCAAATTTTAAAACCAAAGTTTGCCATGGCCTATCTGGGTATACACCTGGGGCAACCGTACAACCAACAGCTGGTAGATGCAATAGTACCAAGGTTGAGAAAGCTCAATTATGTAAAGCTTACAAGACCTCCTCTGCTCAGTTTTCAGAATAGCGAGGCAAGAGTCACTCTTTCTGTGGAAAAAAGACCCGTAAACAGGCTCGATGGAATTATTGGTTTTTTGCCTAACAACAGCCGTAGCGGAGGCCTACTTGTTACCGGCCAGTTCGATCTCGACTTGTACAACCCATTTGCTTCGGGCAGACACATTGGCTTGCACTGGAGAAGGTTGAGTGAGGAAACCCAAACATTGAAGTTCAATTTTGACCAACCCCACCTGCTGGGTAGTGCTTTGTCTTTACGCAGCCAGTTCGATTTCCTTAAACAGGACTCTACTTTTAACCGGAGAGTACTTGGCCTGGACCTAAACATAAACTTGGGCTTTAATGCCAACCTGGGAGTAGTTACTCATTTGGTGGCTACCGATCTTATAGCAACTTCGGCCTATGCCGACAGCCATAGACTTCCGGATATTCTGGATTTTAGACTAAACCGTTATGGCTTGAGGTATAGCTACAACGGCTTGGACGATGTATTTTTTCCCCGAAGAGGCTTAAGTCTGGAGTTGAACACAAGCATTGGTAATAAGCTGATCAGACAAAATGCAGAACTGCCCAATGAACTGTATACCGATGTTGACATGAAAACGCTGCAACTTCAGTACGATCTGGATGTAGAAAAATATCTGGTTTTGGGTTCCAGGGCTATCTTTTATGCCACTTTGCATGGGGGTTATTTATCTTCTAAAAACCTTTTTAGAAACGATGCCTATCGGCTGGGCGGGCTCAATAGTATAAGAGGCTTCAATGAGAGTTATTTTTTTGCAACAGGCTTTGCCTATAGCAATCTGGAGTATCGCTACTTTTTGGAAGACTCTTCTTACTTGCTGCTCTTTTCTGATGTGGGCTATTTGGAGCAAAACTTTGTGAGCAATGCCAACGCCAACAGGGGAGAATGGGCCTTGGGAATGGGCGCGGGTATTAGTTTTGCTACCGGAACCGGCATTTTCAATTTTGTTTATGCTTTAGGCACGGCCGATTCAACCGGAGCCATTAACTTTAGCCAATCCAAAATACACTTTGGGTTTACCACCAGATTTTAATGCAAGAGACAAGCAGCATTCAATTCTTTTACCGCGATTTGGCCATAGTCATGGCCATGGCTCTTTTTGTTATCTATGCCATTTCCAGGGTAGTGTATCCAAAGCTGTTTGCTTCGGTATATAGCTATGCACGCTTTTTCTCAACTCGTCTGCGAGACGACTTTGGGTCAGGCATACGCTTGTTCAGCACCGAAAATTTTTACTTCACCGCGGTATTGTCGCTCAATTTTAGTTTTGCTGCAGTTTGCCTCTATCTGTTCACTCCATCCGTGCAGGCTACGATTCCATGGTTGGCCATAGAATCTATGGGGAAAGGTCTGTTGGTTTGGCTACTAACAGCTATGGCCATTCAGTTTTTGTTTTTTCTCAAATTTTTGTTTGTGGCCTGGTTTGGTTGGCTTTTTGGCATTCCCACCGATCAGTCCAGGCATTTTTCTGAGATTCAGCTAATGAACAATGGTCTTTCTGTGGTAATGTACCTCATATTGGCCATTTCGCTCTTCGGAAGGTTTTCATTTCCTGAATTTACAGTCAAACTTATTCTGGCTACTTTGGCCTTTTATCTGGTTTTCAGATTCTTCAACCTCTTTTTAAAAATTCGTAACCTGGGAGCCAGTAGCAACTTATATATATTTTCTTACCTTTGCAGCACAGAATTAATACCTACTTTGCTAGGATTGAATCTGTTAGTTTGACAAGCCAGATTAGATTAAAAAGCAGGGAAGAATATGTCCAATAGCACGTATGAGGAAAGGCTAAAACCCGTAAAAAGTATCCTCGTTTCTCAACCAAAGCCTTCAGATCCTAAATCTCCTTACTATACTTTAGCAGACAAATACGGAATAAAGATTGATTTCAGGCCTTTCATTCAGGTCGATCCGATTTCTGCTAAAGAGTTTAGAAAACAGAAGATTGATATCTTAAATCATACGGCCATCATATTTACCAGCCGCAATGCCGTAGACCACTTCTTTACCATTTGCAAAGACCTGAAAATTGAGGTTCCTGCAGATATGAAGTATTTCTGTATATCGGAACAAACGGCTCATTACCTGCAGAAGTACATTGTGGTTAGGAAAAGAAAGATTTTTACCGGTTCACGTACCGCTCAGGACCTTATAGAAATTCTTAAAAAGCATAAAAACGAGAAATACTTGTTTCCTTGCTCCAACATTAGAAAAGACGATATTCCGGGCTATTTGGAAGAAAACGGATTCAAGTTTTCAGAAGCTGTTATTTACGAAACAGTGGCCAGCGATTTGTCTGACCTGGACGATGTTACGTATGACATCTTAGCGTTTTACAGCCCAAGTGGAATCAACTCATTGTTCGTAAACTTTCCGGAGTTCAAACAAAACGATACACGAATTGCAGTTTTTGGCCCAACTACAGCACAGGCTGCCCGAGAAGCCAACCTTATTATAGATATTGAGGCTCCTCAGCCCAACGCACCGTCTATGACAGGAGCACTGGAGCTGTACATTAAAAAGGCAAATAATCTGTAATTCTCGCAACTCGTAAGGGCAAAAGCTAGTTTTCTTGTATTATTGGGAAAGTGATTAAATAAATCATTTAACTTTCGCGTTACCTGATTATGTCAAGAAAGGCCTTCATTGCCATTGTTTTCAGCCTCCTCGTTGTGGGCCTAAGAGCACAACAAGATGCTCAGTTTACCCAGTACATGTTTAATCCCATGTACTACAACTCGGCTTTTACGGGCCTTTCCAATGCCAATACACTTACAGCAATTCATCGCTCCCAGTGGTTTGGGTACGAAGGCACAATAAACCCCGGAGGCGCCCCAAATACCCAATTTATTAGCTACAGCACTCTATCACAATGGTGGAATGGTGGGTTGGGCGTTCATTTAGTGAACGACAATCTGGGCCCCTCCAATAACATAGAGTTCAAGCTGTCAGGGTCTTACTACATTGCTCTTCAGGGAGATGCCTCACTGAGCATTGGGCTCAACGCAGGCTTTTTTTCCAGCGGCCTTGATTTCGATGAGCTAGTGCTGGTCGATCCGAGCGATGACCTGGTGGGTTTAACCGGAAAGGAATCTCAGTTGCGGCCGGATCTCGGCATGGGTATACTCTACAGAAAAGGAAATTTTTTTGGTGGTTTCAGTACAAATCACTTACTTCAACCAAAATTTGATTTTGGACAAGATCAAATTGCCAATCAATTAATTCGACACTACTATTTAACAGCGGGCTACGATTATGCACTAAGCCCAGAGGTTACGATCACTCCGACTTTATTGCTGAAATCTGTAGGATTTGATTCCTACTCATGGGACTTGAGCGTTGTAGGACGCTACAATGACCAGCTTTGGGCCGGTGTTGCTTACCGTCAATCAGAATCGGCATCGGTAATGATTGGCTACAGCATACTAAAAGATCGAAGCCTGGCGTTGGGATATGCGCTGGATTTAGTTCTTGCTGATAGAAATAGTAAAGAGCCGACCTCTCAAGAGATTATGCTCATTTATAAATTTTCCAGCAAGGGCAACGGAATAAATCTGGGAAGGAACATCATAAGAACCCCCAGATACCGTTACTAAACAAAAGTTTACTTAAGATTAAGGATTGTAGAATTTTCTACCTGTGGGTGGAATACTAACAATAAAATATTAATTTTCGCGCTTTATTTGCCAAATGAGGCTTGTTTTTGAACTGGCAAATAGATTAAAACTAAAACAATGAAGAAGTCTATACTGGGTCTGTTATTTATGGCACTTCTTTCTTTGAACACTGGGTGCAGTATGTTCGAAGGCTTTCTAAGTGGAGGAGGAAAAGAGCAGGCGTTGGTCGATGAAGGCCAGTTGCTGGGTGTGCTCGACAGAGAAGGATGGTATCAGGAACTACCCTACGGAATGGTTCAAATACCTGGGGGAACATTCTACATGGGCCAGGCCGATGAAGATGTGGCAGCCTCACAAATTAACTTCAACAGACAAATTACTGTCAGCTCCTTTTTTATGGATGCTGAGGAAATCACCAACAATGAGTATCGCCAATTTCTATACCATGTGGCCGATTTGGCCGAAAAGGGCGATCGATACTACACCCGCGAATTTTTAGCCACGGTAGTTCCTAACCCCAAAGTTTGGGAGCAGGAGTTTACATACCACTATGGCGACCGAATGACTCAATATTATCACCAGCACGTTTCTTTTGACAACTACCCTGTAGTAGGAGTTAGCTGGGATGCTGCTGAAAAATTTGCTGCCTGGAGAACCATTTTCCTGAACAATGGCCAGCAAGCCAAAAATGAAGGAGGGGGTGGACTCTTCTCTTTCGGTAAAAAGAAAAATCAAGGCGACCCGAATGCCGGAGCTGCAGGCCCGTTAGGAGCCGTAGGCCCCCAAGGAGGAGCAGCTAGTGGTCCTGAGTCGAGCACTTTTGTAGATACTTCCCCAATGGAATTTAGATATCCCAACTTTAGACTGCCTACAGAGGCAGAATGGGAGTATGCAGCCAGAGGAGGAAAAGAAATTGTGAAATACCCATGGGGTGGTCCGTATACCAGAAACCGCGATGGTTGCTTTCTGGCCAATTTTAAGCCAGGCAGAGGCGCCTATGCAGACGATGGTTACCCATACACTGCTCCGGTAAATTCATTTTTGCCTAACCCATTCAACTTGTATAACATGGCAGGCAACGTAGCGGAATGGTGTAGAGACGACTTCTCTCCTGTATACAATCCACTGGTGTGGGATCTGAATCCAATGTTTTTATACGATACCTTATCGGAAAAAGACAGCCCTCACTACGGAAAGAAGGTGGTAAGAGGAGGAGCCTGGAATGATATTTCCTATTACCTCCAAACCGGAACAAGAACTTTTGAATACCGAGACGTGGCCTCTGCTTCAATTGGATTTAGATGTGCTATGGACGACCTCGGTCAAAATAACCCGCTTTAACAACAACTATCAAATTGATCTTCAACCCAACTGATAAAACAAATGGCTAGTAAATTTACCCAAAACTTCTACGGCAACGTAATGCCGAAAATCTATGGTCTAGGTGCCTCTGTAGTAATTGTAGGTGCCATGTTCAAATTGAATGGATGGGCCGGTGCTACTCTTATGCTAATTATTGGTCTTGGTACGGAAGCTCTAATCTTTGCTTTCGCTGCCTTTGAACCCAAAGCCACAGATTATACGAAAGAATTATACCATGCGACCGTGAAAGGCGGTGGTGCCCCAGAAAAGAAAGACGATATTACCCTTGAAAAAATGCTTAAGCAGGCGGCTATAAGCAAAGACGGCCTTCAAAGCCTGAAAGAAGGAATGGACAATTTGGCTCAGAATGCCAAACAACTGGCCAGTATGTCTAATGCCGCTGTAGCAACTGATGAGTACGCTAAAAATGCGAAAACGGCTGCAGCATCTTTATCTAAGATAGACCAGTCTACTAACCAGGCCGCTTCGGCTTTTGCTGAAGTAGCCAACACCGTAAAAGGTTCTGGTGCCAATCAGGCACAGCTTAAGGCGGCTACTGAGCAGTATCAGGTTCAGCTTAAAGAGGCTGCAACACAACTGCAGGCGCTTAGTGGTGCCTACAAGGCCGAGCTTACCGATACGGAGTCTGTAGCTAAGTATATGAAAGGTTACCTTTCTAACATGGAAACCATGATTAAAGGAGCCATGAACACGGCCAAGGCTACGGAAGAATTCCAAGCCCAAATGGCTCAGCTAAACACCAATATTACCTCGCTGAACAAGGTATATGGTGCAATGCTTTCTGCAATGAAACAAACCAATAACTAAACCTGATCGATTATGGCAGGAGGTAAAGAAACCCCACGGCAGAAGATGATTGGCATGATGTATCTCGTGCTAACAGCTCTTCTCGCCTTGCAGATTAAGGATACGGTATTGGAAAAGTTCGTTCTTATAGAAAACGGACTCAAAGTTTCTAATGAGTCCTTTATGGACTACAACCAGAATGTACTTACCAGCATCCAAAACGATGTAACCAATCAAGGTGAAAAAGATGGCGATGTGGCTGTGCAAAAAGTGGCCGAGCAGGTACGGTTGTATACCCTTGACCTCGCTAACTATCTGGACAATCTGAAACTGGAACTCGGTAAAGTATCTACCGGAGGAGACACTTCTAAAATATACGAGCGGTCTACGCTTAAAAAATACGAAGAGCCCTCTAACTATCTGGTGAATAAAAAGAATGCTGAGGAGCTTAAAAGAAGACTGGATGAATACCCTCTCAAAGTAAATGAGATTATCAGTTTGTTGGGTAAAGGAGGAATGAACCCGGAGTGGATGAAGTCTATAGCCATTGATGCCAACGACATTAAGTTTTACGAAAACAATGCCGAGGCAAAAAAAGAAGATTACGCCCATTTTAACTTCTATAAGGCTCCGTTGGCTTCAGTTCTTGCGCAGCTTACTTTCTACAAAAATCAGATTTTCAGTAAAGAGTCAGAGGCACTCAATAAGCTAAAAGGAATGGTAGGAACGGCTGTTTCTACAGACCCTAATAGCATTCCTACATTGGCCGATTTGGTGGTGACTAACACTCAACCTGCCAGTCAGCCCGATAATTCTTCTTCTGAAGATGAGGCAGCGCCTACTCCAAGAACTACGCCAAGACAAAACCCTTCTTCAGGAACAGCTTCTGCTGAGATTTCTCAAAAGGAGTTTTTAAAGGGTGCATTTGCGGGGATAGACTATGCTCAGGCTACAGTGCTTTCTGAGTCAAATATTGTGACAGCCGGACTAGACTTTAGTGCTCAGGCCTTTTTAACGCTGGGTAACTCTAAGCTACAACCGGAGATCAAAGTGAATGGACAGGATATACCGGTAGTCAACGGAAGAGGAATAATTAGTATTCCGGCTTCAGCGCAAAATAGTGAGTACGATGCCAACGGATTGGCACAAAAGTTTTTCGAAGTTGAAATAACCGCTCAGGACGGTTCTGGCGGAACCATTACCAGAACTAAGCGACATGAATATCAGGTGGCCAAACCGGTAATTGATGTACGAAGTGCATCAGTAGAGGTTCTCTACCTGGGTTGTGCCAACAACTTGAACATTAATGTGCCGGCTTTGGGGCCAGCCTATCAGCCATCTTTCAAAGTAACCGGTGGAACCTTTAATTCAGGTAGCCAGAAAGGAGAAATACTGGTAGTGCCTACTCAGCGTGAGTTGAAGATTGATGTTTCGAGCGGTGGGTTCTATATTGGTTCAAGAGAATTTCAAGCCAAGCCTGTACCGCTTCCAAGACTTGAAGTAAGACCTAACGGACAGCCGTATGATGCAAAGAATGGTATGGACGAGAAGCCAACAGTAATTAACCTGTTGCTACAGTCTGACCCCGATTTTGCCGAGCGTTATAAAGACGATGCTACTTTCTTGGTGAGCAAAGGAAGTGTAACCCTGGCCCGTGGAAAAACCACAAAAGGGGTTATTCCTATTGATAAGCCCATGTCGAGAGTGGATCTGTCTCAATTGGTTAGCCGAATGGCTTCAGGAGACAGAATAGTGGTTTATGTTGAAGAAATTGTTCGCTTCAACTATAAAGAAGAGCAGATTCCGATTCGTTTTACGGGAGACGTAACGATAAATATTAACTAAAATGAAAAAAGGCTTAGCAATTTTATTAGTACTGTGTTTTGTCACAGTCTTGAACGCTCAGGACGAGGGCAGTGGAACAAACCCTGCCAAATTTTTGCAAACCATAGAAAGCACTACTAAAGTTGCCGGCCTTAATAGTGCCCGAAAACTCAATAACGAGTTTTCGGTACGGCCCATTCGCGATGAAGACGTAATGTGGAGTATAAGACTCTGGTCCAAGATGAATTTTAACGAAAAGTTAAATTCGGCCTGGAACGCCAAAGAGTCTCGCATTACTGAGATTATTCTTAAAGGCATAGAAGACTACTATGAAGCCAAGAGCCAGGCCTTAGATCAGCAGGTGGGTATTACTCCATACGCAACTTTCGAAACCGGAGCCAAAGGCTTCGATGATGAGGTGATTCTTTCTGAGGCAGACTTTAGGAATAACCTGAAGGATATGTCTACAGCTTTGGGCAATTATGATGAGGCTTTTAGGGCTCAAGACAGGGCAGAGCTTAAAACGCGGGACGGTGGCATTTACGCCAACTACTCCGATGCCCGTCTAGACTCTATTATTGATGCGGAGTATCAGCAGAATGCGGAGGCCAAACCTCTCGATCCGGCAAATAAGGGAGATTTAGATGTTTTGCTTATAGAAGAAGATCTCATATTCGATAGAAATCAGTCTTTGGCCAAGTGGGATATTGTTTCTATTACGCTAGTTGCGCCACCTAAGGCTACAGTTGCCGGAACGGAACGCGAAATTGTTCGAGTGAAGTATCAGGAGTTGGTAGCTTACATTGAAAAGGTGTACGCGGAGTCAAATAAAAATGCGGCTTATTGGTACAACCCAAAGAATCCGCGCGATAGAAATATAAACTTTGCTCATGCCTTTGACCTACGCTTGTTTAGCTCATACATTACTAAGTTTCAAAATGCTGATGATGATAATATACAGACGCTCTTTGGCCGATCTGACTATGACTACAGCATTATTGAGCAAGCCATGAAAAAGAGACATGAGTTGCTAGAGAAAATGCATAACCTCTGGGAATATTAAGAATTCAGTCAAACAGAATATAAGAAAGGGGGGCTTCAATAAGCTCCCTTTTTTGTTATAGGCCTTGGCCTATTGTGCTTCTCGTTTCTGGTTAAAGAAGTTTTTAATAAGCCGGGTGCGGGCTTCGCCAACAAGGGCAATAAGTTCTTCTTCGCTAGCTTGCTCTATTTTGCTCATAGTACCAAATTCCTTGAGCAGCTTGTCCACCGTTACCCTCCCTAATCCTTTTACTTCTTCCAGCTCAAAATTGAAGCTGTTTTTGCTTCGCAGGTCTCTATGAAAATTGATGGCAAAGCGGTGGGCTTCATCCCTTAGCTTTTGAATGAGCCGAAGTGACTCTGATTTTTTATCGATGTGAATAGGAAATGAGTCTTCCGGAAAGTAGAGTTCTTCTAAGCGTTTTGCAATTCCTATGATCGGAATTTGTCCGTATAGGTTGAGTTCTTTGAGCGCCTCACAGGCCGCATTGAGCTGTCCTTTGCCACCATCTATTACAATGAGCTTGGGCAGAGGAGCTTCTTCTTTGAGCAAGCGCGAATACCTGCGGCCAACAACCTCTCTCATAGACCCAAAATCATCGGGCCCAACAACAGTTTTAATTTTAAAGTGTCGGTAATCTTTTTTGGAGGGTCGCCCCATTTTAAAGCAAACCATGCTGGCTACCGGGTTTGTACCTTGAATATTGGAGTTATCGAAGCATTCAATATGGGTTGGCAACTCACGAAGCGATAGGTCTGCCTGCAGTTGTTTGAGTACCCGGTTGCTTTTGTCTTTCACATTTTCTAGCGAAGTGTATTTCTCTTTTTTGGCGAACAGAGCATTCTTTAGTGATAGTTCGATCAACTTCTTTTTATCTCCCCGTTGGGGCAATATCATTTTAAAATTTTCGGAGGCTATATCCAGCTCTTTATTGGTGAGTACTTCTCTGGCAGAGCTCTGAAATTTATCTCTTAGTTCCACGATCAGAAGAGTTAGAATCTCCTCGTCCGATTCGTTTAGTTTTTTCTTAATCTCTGAGGTTAGCGATAGGTTAATGGTGCCGTTTTTAATTCTCAGGTAGTTTACAAAGGCAAACTTTTCATCGGCAACAATGGTGAATACATCCAGGTCTGCAATCTTGGGGTTAACCACCAGCGATTTGGACTGGAACCTATCCAGCAATTCCAGTTTATCCTTAAATTTTTGTGCTGCTTCAAACTCCAGTTGTGCTGCAGCAGAATTCATATGTTCTTTAAAATATTGCCTGGGAACAGAAAGGTTGCCTTTAAGTATGTTAACCGCTTGGTCTATGTCGTTCAGATAGTCTGTTTCGCTCTGCAGGCCTTCACATGGACCTTTGCAGTTGCCAATATGGTATTCCAGGCATACTTTGAACTTTCCTTTGGTAATATTCTCTTCGCTCAGGTCGTATCTACAGGTGCGTAGGGTAAAGAGGTTATTAATGAGCCTCAACACATTGTTCATGGCTTTTACACTGGCGTAAGGCCCGAAGTATGTACCGTTGCTGGGAATAAACTTGCGAGTGCTGTATATGCGAGGAAACCTTTCGTTGGAAACACACAGGTAGGGAAAGGTTTTGTCGTCTTTGAGAAGGATGTTGTACTTAGGCTGGTTTTGTTTTATCAGACTATTTTCGAGCAAAAGCGCATCGAACTCCGAGTTGACAAGGGTGACTTCAATGGCTTTTATTTCCGATACCAGACGTCTGGTTTTTCGGTTTACCCCGGCTTGTTTGTTGAAGTAGCTTGAAACCCGCTTTTTTAAACTTTTGGCTTTGCCTACGTAGATCAGTTCATCCTCTTCATTGAAGAAACGATATACCCCCGGATTATCGGGAAGCTTCAGTACATCTCCAGGAACGATGCGCGTGACCTCCATAGGCCGAAATTAGTAAATATCATCGTCATAAATATTGGAGGTATCGGTCGTAGTGAGCACATCGGCAAATTTCTGACAATCAACTTCTATACTCAAATTAGGAGGTCTTTCGAAAAACGTTTTTTCAATACTTAATGTGTTGTCCGCATAAATTTTTTGCAGAAATCTACCAACAATGGGTAATGCGGTATATGCAC
The DNA here is from genome assembly GCF_014653175.1 of Roseivirga thermotolerans. Classification (GTDB taxonomy): domain Bacteria; phylum Bacteroidota; class Bacteroidia; order Cytophagales; family Cyclobacteriaceae; genus Roseivirga; species Roseivirga thermotolerans. Next base: position 682,377 of record NZ_BNAG01000001.1, on the reverse strand, counting down.
CTTGACCATCTGACCATTTGGTGAAGTGTATTGGTCTTTCATCACCGCCAACCCATGCTCCGGCCACAACTTCATTGGTTACGGCTATAAACCATCCATCAGAACCGTTTTGAGTAGTACCGGTTTTGGCTCCAATGTTGTTTTTGGTTTGCCCTCTGTCAACCAGACCATATTGCCAGGATAGTCTTTGACCGGAACCCGATTTAACAGTTTCCTGAAGCATATTCAGCATTACATAGGCAACATCTTCATTGATGGCTTTACTCTTTCTAGGCACATGACGGTAAATTTCATTGCCATATTTATCTTCAATTCTGCTTATGTAGTAGGGTTCTATATGTGTTCCTTTGTTTGCAAAGGTGCCATAAGCTCCCAGTAACTCGAAAAGTGAAACATCTTCCGTTCCCAGGGCAATTGAATAGTACGGAGGAATAGTGCTTTTTATTCCCAGTCGTTTGGCCATATCAACTACCTTGTTAGGCTTAACTATTTCCATCACTCTGGCGGTGATAGAATTCACTGATCTTGCCATGGCCAACTTTAGGGTCATTTCTTCTCCACTAAACCTACCTTCTGAATTCGAAGGACTCCACACCTCATCACCATTTCCTGTAGGGATAGCTACAGCCTCATCTTTAAAGGTATAACAGGGAGAATAACCTTGTTCAACGGCTGTAGCATAAACAAAAGGTTTAAATAGTGAACCTGGTTGTCTCTTACCATATCTTACATGGTCGTATTTGAAATGTTGGAAATTGATTCCCCCAACCCAAGCTTTAATAGCTCCTGTTTTTGGTTCTGTTGCCAGAAATCCTGATTGCAAAAACTGCTTGTAATATCTGATAGAGTCTCTGGAGCTAAGGACTGTATCTATATCTCCTCCCCAGCTGAAAACAGTCATTTTTTTAGGGCGATTCATGTAGTAGTCTACAGAATCAGATTCCTTGCCATATTTTCTAACCAAGTTTCTATAGGCAACGGATCTTGGTACTGCGTTTTCTTCGAAGAAATTCTCAATTTCTCTTCCCCTATTATCAATCCAAAGGTCACGGCCTTCAATTTTAAGCAGTGAATCAAATTTATTCTGAATTCTTTGCATTGCACTATCCATTGCATCTTCGGCATAAGCTTGCATGCGTGAGTCTATGGTAGTATAGATTTTTAGACCATCGCCATAAAGATCATAACCTAGCGCTTTGCACAACTCAAGTAAATCCTTACTCGCTTCTGCTCTAAAATATTGGGCAAGCCCAGTATTGTGGTCTTGTTGGCGAAACTCATCGAGATTAATGTCTTTGGTTCGCAGCGTATCGTAGGCTTGTTGGGCCAAAAACCCATATTTGACCATTTGACTTAAAACAACATTTCGCCTGCGTTTGGAGTTTTCCGGGTTAATATCAGGCCGATAGGTGGTTACTCCTTTCTGCATGCCCGCCAATACAGCTGCTTCGTCTACCGAAAGCTCCTTAGGCATTTTGTTAAAGTATGTTTTGGCGGCCGACTTAATACCAAAGGCGTTGTTTCCAAACTCCACGGTGTTGTAGTACATGGCCATAATTTCTTCTTTGGTGTAAGACCTTTCTAGTCGCACAGCCAAAATCCACTCCTTGGTTTTATAAATGAGTTGGTCAAGGAACCCGTTTATTCCTTCCAGCTTACCCTTGTCTTCTTTTTTAATAACCCTTGTATTGAACAGGTTTTTGGCCAATTGCTGGGTAATGGTAGAGCCACCGCCTTTGGGGCTAAAGGTGATTACTCCAAAGGCCACTCTGAACATACTTTCCAGGTCGATGCCCGAGTGCTGATTAAAGCGAATATCTTCTGCGGCCAGCAGAGCATGCACCAGGTTATCTCCCAACTCGTCATAACTTACAGGGTTGCGGTTATCCCGATAGTATCCGGAACCTAACTGCACACCATCGGCTGTAAAGAGTAGCGAGGTAAGGTTTTGCTCGGGGTTTCCTAGCTGGCTATAGCTTGGCAAGCTGCCAAACCAATTGTTTACGTTGTTGCTCACAGCCCATAAATAGGCCGGAAAACCAATTATGGCTAAAGTAAAGCCAACCCAAAAAACTACTACTAGTTTTTTGAGCCACGATTTTTTCTTGCTTGGTTTTTCTTGAGCACTCATTTATTTATAGAATTTCTGATGAAAAGTAAGGTATTCCTCTAACGCCTTGTTCTGAAACAATTGTGTGAAATTATCTCTTGAAATGGCAAAATTATGAAAATTTGAATCGCTTTTCAGGCCTTGCTTTACTAACTCTTCTTCTAGTAGCTTTCTGTATATTTCTGCGGCCGACTTCGTCTTAAAGGAGTTAATGAAAAGGATACCGGTTTTGTTTACCGGACTAAAGTTAAGGTAGCTGGACGAGAGGCGCTGCGATTCAAATTTCTGTTGATTGAACGTGTTTACAATCTGCTTTAGGTTATCGGCTTTAAATACAGATTCGCTGAACGTAAAAGCAACCAGATGCACCTGTTGAAAGTCTTCGCTAAAGGCATTGTTTAGGTTATTGAATAATTGGTTTTTGGTTGGGGCAATGGCGGCCAGAAGGTTTTGAGCATATTTGCTCTGGGGTTCTTCCGGATATTTGGCAATAAAGTCTTTCAGTGCCTGCTCATACGAAACAATACTTTCGGTTTTTGCTTTTAATATGGCGGCCAGCAGTTCCACTGTCGGCAAAAAGTCCACATCTTCAAAAGAAGCAAGTGCTGCTCTAAGCCGCTGGTCGGCCAGAATATAGTCACCCGATTCATAAGCCTCGTAGGCTCTCGCATATTCTTGCTGTAAGGCCAGGTTACGGGCTGCTTTTTCTTGCAGGTAGTTAGGGTTTATGAGTGTTTTAGCGAGGAGTGTTTCTGGAAATTCCTCAATTATACTCTGCTTGTAGTGCTGAGCTTTAGCAGCATCTAAGGGTTCGTAAAGGGTAAAGAGAGCATAGAGGACATCAAGTCTGTGCTCCGTTTGAGGGTAGCGCTCCAGCAGCTTTTCATAGGTGATTATAGACTTTTGGTTTTGCGCCAGACCAAACCTGTATATACGGCCGAGGCTAAAGTATGCGTCCTGAATCTCCTTGTGTACTTTTAATTGGGCCTCTTCCGAAAACGGTACAGTGGCCATTAATTTGTCGATGTCCGTTTCACGGCTGCTTTTTAGATCTGGCTGTGGTGCTCCTTTGTTAGGGTCGTCACTAATATCGTTGTCTGTTTGCGCAGCAGAAGACAAGCCAATGGTTTGTTTGAGCGATCTGCGCCAATTGTTCTCCAGTGGGCGGTTGCCCCATAACCGTTGAAATTCAAGCTGGCCTTGCCCTACGGCTTGCCGGTTATAAAAGTACCAGGTATTGCTGCCATCGGGAGCCTGATAGTTGCTGTCATCGGTTCGGTTCAGCCCGGTAGAGTTGGCGTTGTTGTTTCCTCTTTCTTTGGCGCGTTCTTTGGCTTCTTTTGCATCGAGGTATCTTCCCAAATAGGCTTCTAGCGAGATGGGGTTCATTTGAGCCAACGTGAGCAGGCTGTCGTTTTTCTCAATAATATTGAGTTGTGTGACAAAGTCTTTCAACACCTTTTGTCTTTTACTAATCTCATCAAAGCGCTCAATGTCTTTGGGGAGTTTCATTACGGCACTATCGTAGTAGGCACTGGCCAGGTTGAAATCCAGTAAATGGTCGTAGTGAATTTCGGCCAGTCGCAAAAAAGCAAGCCCCTGCTGTCGGTTGTTCGGTTGTTCTACCCGGGTGGCTGCTCTATAATTTTCTACGGCTTTAGAAAGCTTGTTTCGGTGTTGCTCCAGCAGCCCCATGGTATAATAGATATGATCCATGTACTCCTTGTTTTTGCCGTCACGCAACATCTTATCAAATACTTTGTAAGCTTCATCGACATTATTGGGGTTGGAGTAACCCGAGACTATGAGTTTGTTCAGGCGTGCATGAAACATTACCTCATAAGGAGGATTGCCTTTTAGGGCATTGTCGTAGTACAGGTAAGCATTACGGTATTCACCGGCCTGTTGAGCCAACTGACCGAGAATAAAGTTTACCCTTAGAGAGTAGGTTTTGTCATTGATCAGGGGTTGGGCTTCGGTGAGTAGTTCCTTTACTTTGCCATACTCATCGAGTTGCTGAAACAAAAAAGCTTTAGTGAGCAAATAGCTTGCGCGTACTTCCGGCTCGAGTTTTTCAAGATCGAGAAAGCCGGCTACTTCCTCAGCTTGGTCATAATTACCCATGTCCATATAAGTTCTCATTAGGGCAATGAGAGCCTTTTGGCGAGTAGGGTCATCGTTACTATTCTGATTGATGTATTGAAAAGTTTCTATGGCAAATTGCCATTGCGCTCTCAGGTATCTAATCTTACCGATAATAAGGTAGCTATCGTCTACCCAGTCGCTGGCTTTCCACCATTCGATGGTTTGGCTTGATTTTTTGAAGGCATCGTCCAGTTTTTCCTTATTGCTTTTTACAATGGCCGAATCGATTTGAGGAAATATGCGCAGTATCTCATCAAAGTTGTAGGCATATCGTTCTTCAAAAGCCTGGTATACTTCGTTTAGGTATTGATCGGCATAGAAATAGCCATTGTATCGGGCGTTCAGGTTTTGGTATCCTTTAGAGTTACACCCCCAGAGGGCTATAATGAGGAGAAGACAACAAAACCTGATAATATGTAAATTCTTGATTTCCAAGGCAGATGATTAACCAACAAAGCAACGAAATTAATGAGCAAATAATACAATATTACGCTCGCTGTTGAGTATTAATGAATATTTTTGTCATCCTTGATTTTTGTATAAGTGGCGCGATTTAAGAAGACTCTTTCTAACTGGCTCAATGCCCGGCATATCCTGATTATTCAGAATGAGGAAAACTTTTCTGAAAAGGCAACCTATAAGTTCACTTATGCCAAAATAATCTTTTTTGCTTTTCTGAGCCTTGTAGGAGTGTTTGCCTTGAGCTTTTACATGGTTACCACCATACTTAAGCAGTGGTTCGATCCGCGCTATGCCGAACGCCAAACCCGACAGGAGTTGGTGGAGATGACTTTTACGCTGGACTCTCTGGCCTATGAGTTGGATAGCAGAGACCGTTTTATACAAAGTATTAAGAAGGTGCTGCAGGGCGATGTTACCACCAACGAAATTCCTGAGACAGCCCAGGCTTCGGCGGGAGAACCTACTGATATTGAAAATCTGGAGCAAATAGACAGTGCTTTTAAAAGCGAATTTGAGCGGGTTGGGGGCGATTTTCTTCTCACAGCTGATATTGACAATGTAGAATTAAGAAGTATCTATTTTTTTCCGCCCATTAGTGGCTACATTGTACAAGCATTCGACCCTCGCGATAAACACTACGGTATAGACATTGTTTCTAAAAAGGATGAACCGGTAAAGTCGATAGCTGATGGAACCGTAATTTTTGCAGGTTGGACACAAACGGATGGCCACCTGATTGCGATCCAGCACCGGGAAAACCTAATTTCTGTATACAAGCACAATTCGGCCATTACAAAAGAGGTGGGCGATGTGATTTCTGCAGGAGACATTATTGCAATTATTGGTAATACAGGCGAACTTACCAGTGGTCCACATTTACATATAGAATTGTGGTACAATGGCTCACCGGTAAATCCGGAAGAGTTTATATCTTTCTAGACCAGTAGATCATCAACTAAACCAAGAACCGACCATGTTTTCTAAAGAAGACAAAAAAACCAATGAAGACCTTAGCCAAACCAGCAATATAATTGGTAAAGAAACTGTGTTAGAAGGCAGCCTGGAATCTATAGGTAATATTCGCATTGAAGGCAAAATATATGGCAATGTAAAAGCCAAAGCCAAATTTGTAATGGGTGCTGAAGCCTATGTTGACGGAAGCGTGGTGGCAAGGTCGGCCGAAGTGGCCGGGAAGATCAAGGGGAACATAGAAATTTCTGAACTCCTCATCTTAAAGCCATCGGCAGTAATTAGCGGAGACATTCTTACCAACCAATTGGTAGTAGAACCCGGAGCTACTTTCAATGGAGGTTGCAAAATGGGTCATTTAGCCAAAGAAATTCAAATATCAACCCCCCAGAGCCGTGCCGGAGAAAAGGCCATCAAAAGAGCCTAATCAATACCTTAAATACTCGCAACTTGGCTTACAACTGTTTGTAACCATTGGCATTTGTGGTTGGCTGGGGTATAAAATGGACGAGTGGTGGAATGATGGTCGTTCGCTGTTTGTCATTCTAATGGTACTTGTTGGAGCCACGGGAGCCATATATCAACTGTATCGGTCGCTTCCGAAAGATTAGTTTACCTGAATTCGATATAATAAAGGACGTCATGCCGGAAAAATTGGCCTTAAATTCAGACTAGGCCTATTTTATCCGGCATCTCACCAGCAGTTTCCTTTAGATTCAGGAATGCTGGTTTAGGGTGTACACGTAAGTTTTTTCGAAGACCTTACATCGAGTTCAGGTTAAGATTAAAGTTTCCCAAACTTTAATCTTAAAACCTAGAACATTGAACCAAATACACCTACCTTTGCGGCCATGAAAAGTTTGGGTCGCCAAATCGTTGAATCTCTTGTATTTAGCTTGGTGCTCTGTGGGCTTGTGCTTCTTGTACAGCAAATTGGAACACAAAAGCCCCTTGTGCATCCGTACATTTGGTCCATCATGGTTTTTTCAGGTGTGCTGGGAATGATAGTAGTGGCTATCGCTCACTGGGGCATGAGCACCATGGATGCTCAGTCTCGACCCAATATTTTTCTGGGACTCACAGTTTTGCGTATGCTGTTGAGTATGGCCTTTATCGGAATTACCCTTTATATGGGCATTGAAGACCGCGTGTTGTGGGTGGTCAATTTTTTTGCAGTCTATTTATTTTACTTAGTGTTTGAAATAACTACCATTCTCTCTAACTTGCGCGCGATTTCGGGAGAGGGCGAAAAACAATGATGAAACAAAGCAGAACTAACATTCCCAATTTATTGATCATTAGCTTCTTAGCAGCAATTTTTGGTCTAGCAAGTTCTTCAAATTTATGGGCCGCTTCAGGTGGTGGAGACGAAGAAAAAGAAGGTGGAGGGACCGACTTCATTATGCACCACATTAAAGATGACTACCAGTGGCACATCATTACCCTCGGTCATACGCATGTAACCATCCCACTTCCCGTAATTGTATACGACTATGAAGATGGTCTAAAAGTATTTATGTCGTCAGATTTCTATGACGAACATCATCAGCCAAAACCACATGGTGGTTATTACATAGACCATGGCAAGCTTTACAAGTTAACCGAAGGTTATAGTGCTTCTTCGGCACATGACAACGAAGGCCATGAAGAAGATCATCATGAAGAAGCTGGTTTTCACAATGAGGATGCCGGCCATGGTGAGGAGGGTGCTCATGAGCAGGAAGAAGCGCACGGCAATGAGCATGAAGGAATGACTCAGTCCGGTTTTCTGGATATATCTATTACAAAGAATGTGGCTTCGCTCATCATTAGCATGATTTTGCTATTTGGAGTGTTCTTTACAGTGGCTAAACGCTACAAAAAGGGAATTGCTGCACCAAAAGGTATTCAATCTTTGTTTGAGCCCGTAATCGTTTTCATTAGAGACGATATTGCCAAAGTAAACATTGGCGAGCATAAGTATGAGCGTTTTATGCCTTACCTGCTTACGCTGTTCTTCTTTATACTATTCAATAACCTATTAGGTCTTACACCTGGAGCGGCCAACCTTACCGGAAACATAGCGGTAACTATGTGTTTGGCCTTGTTTACTTTCTTTATCACCCAGTTCAATGGTAGAAAAGCCTATTGGATGCACATTTTGTGGACCCCTGGTGTGCCACTACCTATCAGGCCGGTTATTCTGGTGGTAGAGGTAATTGGTATTTTCACTAAGCCAATTTCACTTACACTCCGATTGTTTGCCTCCATTACGGCAGGTCACATTGTAGTGCTTTCTATTGTGGGCTTAGGGTTTATTTTGAACAGTTTGGTAGTTGGTTTTGTGGGAACACTCTTCTCCGTAATCATTACCCTTATTGAAATATTAGTAGCCGTTATTCAAGCCTATGTGTTTACACTGTTCTCATCGATGTACATCGGTCAGGCAGTAGATGACGGCCACCATTAATTAGAACCATTGTTTCATTAATAATAGACAAATTATGTTAGCTATTTTATTAACTGCTGGTACTGCTCTTTTAGGTGCAGGTATTGGTGCTGGACTTGTAGCGATTGGCGCAGGTTTGGGTATCGGAAAAATTGGTGCTGCCGCTATGGAAGGTATGGCTCGTCAGCCAGAAGCTGCTGGAAAATTGCAGTCTGGTATGTTGATCATTGCCGCCCTTATTGAGGTAATTGCTCTTTTCGGTGTTGTTGCATGTTTCTTGATTGCATCTAACAACTCAATTGTAGAGGCACTTTAAAAACCATTGAATGACTTTAGGCTTTGCATTAGGCAGGTCTAAAGTCGTTCTTTAAAACTTACAGAAATGGACTTATTAATACCAGATACCGGTTTATTTATTCTTCAAACAATAGCTTTCATTTTGCTACTTATCTTCTTGGGTAAGTTTGCATGGAAACCCATTCTTAGTGGCTTAAAAGAGCGTGAGCAAACTATTGAAAGTGCTCTATTGGCTGCAGAACAAGCTAAGAAAGATATGCAGGCGTTGCAGGCCGATAATGAAAAACTTTTGGCTGAAGCAAGAGCTGAGAGAGACGCTATCTTGAAAGAAGCAATGGCAACGGCTAACTCTATTAAAGAGGAAGCAAAAGAAGAGACCAGCAAAATCACGGCTAAAATGCTTGAAGATGCTAAGGCAACTATAGAGAATGAGAAGAGAGCTGCTTTGGCAGAAGTGAAAACTCAGGTAGCCGCCCTTTCTCTGGATATTACAGAAAAGGTCATCAGAAAGCAGTTGAGCGATAAGAAGGCTCAAGAAGCTTTGGTCGATGAGTATGTTAAAGATTTGAATTTAAACTAATTCCAGGCTAATGTCTGAATATAGAATAGCTTCCAGATATGCCAAGTCACTGCTCGATCTTTCTGTGGAGAAAGGTGAGCTTGAGCAGGTAAACAACGACATGCAGTTGTTGGTGAACCTGGCTTCTGAAAACAGAGATCTGGTTTTGATGCTGAAGAGCCCTATCATTACACACGACAAAAAACTGGCCGTGCTCAACAAAGTGTTTACCGGAAAGGTAAGCGAGTTAACTATGGCCTTCTTCAAGATACTTACAAAAAAGCACCGAGAGGCTTATTTAGTAGGTATTGCTAAGGAGTTTCATCATCAATACAATGCTCATAAAGGCATAGAAGAAGCTACGGTAACCACTACCTTCCCGCTCAACGATGCATTGAGGAAGGAGTTCGAAAATGTGGTGAAGAAAATTTCTAATAAAGAGGTAGAACTTACTGAAAAGGTAGACGAGTCGCTAATTGGCGGATTTGTATTGAAAATTGGTGATCGTCAGATCGATGATTCGGTAAGCTCTAAACTTAAGGCTTTGCGAGTAGAGTTTACTAAAAACCACTACGAAAAAGCGTTTTAACAAAGATTTATAACATTAATTCTATTATAAAATGGCAGATGTAAGACCTGATGAGGTTTCAGCAATCTTAAGAGAGCAACTCTCTAACTTTAAATCGGAGGCTGAATTGGAAGAAGTAGGCACCGTATTGCAAGTGGGTGATGGGGTTGCCAGAATCTACGGACTGTCTAAAGCACAGTCTGGTGAATTGTTGGAATTCGACAATGGTTTAAATGCTTTGGTATTGAACCTGGAAGAAGACAATGTTGGTGCTGTATTGCTTGGCGAATCAGCAGAAATTAAAGAAGGCGACACTGTTAAGCGTACCGGAAGAATTGCCTCCATTCAGGTAGGTGAAGGTATGGTTGGCCGTGTGGTTGACACCTTGGGTAACCCAATCGATGGTAAAGGCCCTATTCAGGGTGAAACCTTTGAGATGCCTTTGGAAAGAAAGGCTCCGGGGGTAATCTATCGTCAGCCGGTAAACGAGCCTCTTCAAACAGGTATCAAAGCTATTGACTCCATGATTCCGATTGGTCGTGGTCAGCGTGAGCTGGTTATTGGCGACCGTCAGACAGGTAAGACTGCCGTGGTTATTGATACAATCATTAACCAAAGAGAGTTTTATGAAGCCGGTGAGCCGGTGTTCTGTATCTACGTGGCCGTAGGTCAAAAGGCCTCTACCGTTGCCGGTGTGGTTGCTGCTCTTGAAAAAGGTGGGGCCATGGACTACACCGTGGTTGTTTCGGCTTCCGCTTCAGATCCTGCACCAATGCAGTTCTTTGCTCCATTTACTGGTGCAGCTATTGGTGAATACTTCAGAGATACAGGTCGTCCGGCATTGGTGGTCTATGATGACCTTTCTAAGCAGGCCGTAGCTTACCGTGAAGTATCTCTTCTATTAAGAAGACCTCCGGGACGTGAGGCTTACCCTGGTGATGTATTCTACCTTCACTCAAGACTTTTGGAAAGAGCCGCTAAGCTCAATGCCAATGATGACATTGCAGCAGCTATGAACGACCTTCCTCCTTCTTTGAAAGGTAAAGTAAAAGGTGGTGGTTCATTAACAGCCCTTCCAATTATCGAAACTCAGGCCGGTGACGTTTCTGCCTATATTCCAACCAACGTAATTTCAATTACTGACGGACAGATATTCCTGGAAACCAACCTCTTTAACTCTGGGGTGCGTCCTGCGATTAACGTAGGTATTTCAGTGTCAAGGGTAGGGGGTTCAGCCCAGATTAAGTCAATGAAGAAAGTAGCCGGTACATTAAAGCTCGATCAGGCTCAGTTCCGCGAACTGGAGGCTTTTGCCAAGTTCGGTTCAGACCTAGATGCGGCTACTAAACTGACCATCGATAGAGGTAGAAGAAACCAGGAAATTCTTAAGCAGGGACAATACTCTCCGGTACCGGTTGAGGAGCAGGTAGCTATTATCTATGCTTCTACAAAAGGTCTCATAGACAAAGTACCTGTTGAGAAAGTAAGAGAGTTTGAGAAGGAGTTCTTAACCGTTATGAGAACCAGTCATAGAGCGGCACTAGATGCCCTAAAGGCCGGTAAGCTAGACGATTCGGCCATTGCTTCTATAGAGCAGGTGGCAAAAGAGCTTTCATCTAAATATTAATTCAAATTGGGGAAACCCAGGCAAGAATAGACTATGGCAAGTTTAAAAGAAGTAAAAGAGCGGATAAAGTCGGTATCCTCTACTCAGCAGATTACCAAAGCCATGAAAATGGTGGCGGCTGCAAAGTTGAGAAGAGCCCAAGATCGCATTATTCAGCTCAGGCCATATTCAGAAAAGCTAGCTGCGCTTTTGGCCAACGTATCTTCTGGTAATACAGAAGAAGGCATGAATACCTATGCTCAGGAGCGCGAAGTAAATAAGGTGCTTATTGTACCGGTTACTTCAGACAGAGGCTTGTGTGGTGCGTTTAACTCCAATATTGTTAAAGCCTGCAGAAACCTGATTAATTCGAATGAGCTTGCCGGAAAGCATATCGAGGTGTTGCCAATTGGTAAAAAGGCTTTCGATAGCTTTAAGAAAAGAGAGTACCCTGTAATCAATCAGTTTTGGGGTGTTTTTGGCGATCTTACTTTCGATACGGTAAAAGAAGCTGCTGAATACGCAATGCAGGCCTATGCAGATGGCACTTATGATAAGGTATATTTGGTGTACAACGAGTTTAAAAACGTGGCTACTCAAATTGTAAGAACAGAACAGTTCTTGCCAATAGTTGAGCTGGAGCGTGAAGAGAACACGACCACCAACATAGACTACATCTATGAGCCTTCCAAAGACTTTATTGTTGAAGAATTAATACCTAAGTCATTGAAGATTCAGTTCTACAAAGCTGTTTTGGAATCTAATGCTTCTGAGCATGGTGCACGAATGACTGCCATGGGCAAGGCTACAGACAATGCAGCAGAACTGCTTAAAGAGCTGAAGCTAACCTATAACAGAACGCGTCAGGCGGCCATTACCAAAGAGATTCTCGAAATTGTGGGTGGTGCCGAAGCGTTGGCTGCTCAGGGCTAGAACAATAGATTCGAACAATTATGATAAATTAAACCCCGACTTGTTTCGGGGTTTTTTTATGATCATATAAGAAAAGCTCCACAGTGCAGGCTTATGGGTAGAGTTATTCATTTTGTACAAAACCTGAGTTTAGACATTACGGCTGGAGCGGTGGTTATGAGCTTTTTTGTGGCTCACCTTTTAGGAGTAGCACTAACTGTGTCAATGGTTATTGGCCTGGCCATTGCCATTTGGCTTATTTACACCTTGGATCACCTCAAAGATGCTATGCACTCGCAGTTGCCAGTGCTTAACCCCCGGCACGCTTTTCATCGCAAATACAAAAAGGAACTGATAATAGGTGTGCTGGTAGCGTTTGGGCTAGGCCTTTGGAATCTGTTTCGTCTTCCGCAACGCACGATCTTGTTTGGTAGTGTATTGGTTATATTGGTGGCCCTTTATTTTGCCTATCTGCATTTCTCAAAACACTCGCTACGTAAAGAGTACCTGGCTGCTCTTATATATACTGCCGGTGTTTCTCTAGCCCCTTTGAGCCTTGCCGAGCAGGTAAATAGGCACGAAATGCTGGTGATCTTGCAAATATTCCTTTTAGCATTGGTTAATCTTATGGTGATTCCTCTCTATGAGTTTTCGCTTGACCTTTCAGATGGCCAGTTTTCTATAGTTACACAAAGAGGCAAAAGAGCGGTGCGCCAATCAGCAATTGTCTTGCTAGTACTCGTTTTGCTCATAGCCTTTTGGATGATGGCCAATTGGCCGGCCATATTTTATGAAGAACTTGTGCTTCTCGCTATGACCTTGGTACTTGTTATCTTGCTGGCCTTTCAAAGGCTCTTTGGCCGGTATCAACTATACAGAGTGCTGGCCGATGGAATTTTCTTTTTACCCCTGATTCTCTGGCTATGACTCACAACAAATTCGATGGAGTGGCTCCCATCTATGACTTTTTGGCCAAGTTGGTTTTTGGTGAGTCTATTTTGTTGGCACAGACTTGTTTTTTGGGCAATACCTGTGCCGACAAGCGCGTGCTGATAGCTGGTGGAGGAACAGGGAAGCTTTTGCAACACCAATCGCTACAACTTGCCCGCTCAGTTACTTTCTTAGATCGTTCAGAACTTATGCTGAAACAAGCTCAAAAACGTGGGGCATGGCTACAGAATGTGCGGTACACACCAGAGGATTTTTTTACCCACAGTGGTGAATACGATCTGGTGGTCTGTAATTTTTTTCTCGACTGTTTTGACGAAACCCATCTGGAAAAGGCTCTGACTCAGCTAGACCGGCTAATGACTCCCGAAGCCACACTCATTGTTACAGATTTTGATATTCCCGTCACCACAAGCCAAAAGCTTCTGGTGCGTTTAATGATTCTGTTTTTTCGTTTATTCAGTAGGCTGCAGGCCAGTAAGTTGTTACCCATAAAGAAGAAACTGAGCAAGTGCTTCTTGACCCTACAGGAAGAAAACTTTTATGGTCAGTTGGTGTTTAGTCGGGTACTTGTCCGAAAAGATTTAAGATAACTATTCGACCAGCAGTTTGAGAGTGGTGGTATGACCGTTGCTATCGGTAATCTTTATAAGGTTCAGTCCCCGGTTCAGCCCTTTGGTAGGGATGCTCAATGAACTACCCCGGACGGAAAGAAGCTGCTCTTGCCCGTAAAGCGAACGCCCCTTCATATCCAGTACTTCTATAAATACTTCCTGATTCCTGTCTACCGTATAGCGTATAGTCACCGATTCACCCAGACTTACCGGATTAGGGTAAAGCACATATTGGTGATTAAGGCTGGACTCAATAAAGACAGAGACTAGCTCTGAGTATTCAGAATCTCCATTGAAATCGGTTTGTTTGAGCCTGTAGTAGGTAAGTCCTTGCGGTGGGTTGTGGTCAGTAAGCTGATAGGTTCTGATGCTCGAAGATTCACCCGCACCTTCAACTATACCTATGGCGTCAAAATTCTGTCCATCCTGACTTCTCTCTACTGTAAAGTAGGCATTGTTTTGCTCTGCAGCAGTGGTCCAGTGCAGTCGAACAGTATTGATTTCAAGCAGTCGGGCAGAAAACGAAATTAAGTCGATAGGCAGTGCAGCCACCTCTTCTGATCCCAGGGTAAAGTATTGTCCGTTGGTAAAGTTTACAGTAAACGAAACGGTTTTTGCCGCAGCGTTTATAGACGAAGGAGAAATGAGGGTTACACCCGAAGTAAAGTCTCCATCGTCATCGACCATAAGCCTTACCTGATTGAGGTTGTTCGTTCCAATTCCTGAGGGTCCGGAAATGGTCGAAAGGTCATAAGTGAGGGTAATGTTGCCCACTGTACCGGTTTCTTGTACATGCCACTCTCTATTTAGCCTGCTCTTTACCTGACTACTGTTAAATTCTCTGTTGTCAGGGTTTTCTATAGGCGCGTTGTCATTGCCCCAGATAAGGAACGAATCGTCTGCAGAGAACGAAGGAATGGACATGGTTACCAGGGCATCGTTGTTTTCACTTTTCGACTTCAGTTGAACCAAGCAACTGCCATCATCTCTTCCTATACCAGCAATGTCGCTATTGTAAGCCGCATCGGAAGTATAGCTCCAAATGGTTCCTCCATCAGAAGCCAAATAATCGGCCGTGGTATTGCGAGTTATACCATATTTAAGTGCCAAATAAGATTCAACCCGTTGCCTTTCGTTGCTCGTTAGGTCATCAGAGAATACGATTGATTCGGCTATTCTTCCATTGAATTGCGAGCCAACGGTGGGGTCCGGGTTGTTACCAATACCAAAGGCAGTGGGGTTGGTGAAGGAGTTGGTGCCCCCTGTAGCAGTGGCGTTTGTGGCCGAGTTGATAAAGAGTGCCACTGCTCCGGACGACTGAACCCGCGTGGCGGTAACCATATAAGGTTCCAGGTCTATGTAAGATGTTCCCGAAGTACTTCGCACAGTAAGTGACTGGTTGTTGGCAGCGTTAAGATGTATTCGTCCTCCGGAGAAGCCTAATCCATAGTCCAGGTTCGTGCCCGAAGTACCCGCACCCAACAATATTGGCGCATCTTCAAAATTAGTAGTGCTACCACCGCTTTGTCCCGATTCGAAAATTGTAATGAGAGTAAAGTCTCCGCTCACATTGTTTCCATTGGTGGTCAACATGAAGGAGGCATTGTTTGAACTAGGATCAGTAAACTGAATAGCAGGGTTAAAGTTAATTTCGTTGGTTTGGTAAGTAGGCTCTACCGGAGCTCCACCCGCCATGTTGGTTTCTACAGCATTTCTGTTGTTTCCGCTAAAGTCGTTCCATGAGGCCAAATCGGTGTTGTCTGTAGTTGTACTGGTGCCCTCATTGGCTTTAAGCCACAAGGCCAAATCGGTTGTCACTCCTCCGGGGCCACAAGCCGTGCGGGCTGTTCCGAGCGTAAAGAAATCGCCATCCGCAAAGTCTACATTATTGAAAGTAAGTACGTTGCCATTGAATGTTCCTCCAGAGATAGTGGTTCCTGAGGCCATAGTAGCACTGGAAGAAACAATAAGCTGGAAGTCTGAGGCTACAGATGAATAGCCCAGCCCTGTTAAGTCGAACGAAACAGAGGTGTTTCCAACAGTACCTGTTTCATCTACCCTCCAAATGGTTTCCATACGCTCTGTTACGTTGCCGGGAACGTCTAATGTATTGGCGTTAGACTGTGCCGGGTCGGCTCCATCATTACCCCAAACAAGGAATGATTGGTCGGCTGAGAAGCTATTCGGGTTGGTGGCATTGTCTGTATAGATGCCTCCATTGCCTATAGTAACTATGCTGCCTGAGTTTACGCTCTTCGATTGCTTTTGCTCAAGACATGAGTTGTCATCGCGCCCAATGCCCGCAATGTCATTGTTATAGGTGGCATTGGTAGTGGCATCCCAAATGGTAGAGCCTGCTGAGTTTACATAGTTTTGACCGGTAGTCTGGTCAATAGTGATACCATATTTAATGGCCAGATAGGATTGAATTCGCTCGCTTTCGGCATCACTGGGTCTGGCCGAGTAGGAGATGATTTCAGCTACTTTACCATCAAAGAACCCGGTAAGACTAAAGTCGTTAGGAGTTTCAAACCGTCCAATGGCATATTCTTCATTGGTTGCAGCCAGGTAGCTTCCTCCGTTGTTGTTATCAACAGCCAGCCCGTTTTGAGAAATATTGGCTTGAGAGGCTCCTGAGTTTTCGCGTACCTCAAACATTAGCGGAATACCCGAGCTCAATGTTTTAAGGTTATTGATTTCCTGACGACCATAACCCACTGCACCATTACCTACGGTATGCGATATAATATCATCGATGCTACCATACAGGTTGCCAATGGCAAACCCTCCAATACTGCTCGAAGGCGACACAGAAGAATCATCGAAACCTAAAGGCACCTGATATCCTGAGGCACTGGTAATGTTGTTATCTGGTACCAAAACAAGGTAGTAGCCATGAGTAGACATGCCTGCGTTGGCTGTCAGTACGTTATCAACTCCATCAAAGTCCAGAGCAGGATTGAAGTTAATGGTATTAGACGAGTAGCTTGGAACGGTTCCGGTAGTTCCGGTGGCATTGTTGCTACCGGCCTGATCGGCCCATGAGGTAACTTCACCAGAAGTACTATTGGTGCCGAAATCGGCCTTTAACCACAGCGAAAGATTGGTGTCTACATTACCGGGTGCACACGAAATGAAACCGGTGCCCAGTGTAAAGTACTCACCATCGGCCAGGTTAACGTTGCTGAAAGTGATGGTGTTGCCTACAATTACTCCGCCAGTGAGTATGGTTGCACTTGAAAAATTACCCCCCGAAGAGTTGCTGGCTACCAGAAGGCTAATATCTGTTGCTCCTGGGCTGCCGCTAAATGTAATTTCGTTTAAGTCGAAGCTAATGCTGTTGTTTCCGGTTTCTCCGGTTTCGGCAACACGCCATACACGGTCAATTCTATTTGAGATTAGTGGAGGAGTATCTGTTGCCGGAGTCAAGTCATTGGCATCGCCTCCATCGTTACCCCAAATAAACCAGGTATTGTCTGAAGAGAAGGAGCCTCCATTGTTCACGGTCACAATAGAGTTAAAGTTTTCGCTACGCGATTCTCTCTGGTCAAGTTCAGAAGCATCGTTTCGGCCAATACCGGCAATGTCTCTGTTGAACTCTAAATAGCCACCTAATGAGGCATTCAGAGTAGTGTTGAATATTACTTCTCCTGCTGCATTCACGTAGTTGTAGGGTGAACTTTGGTTTAACGTAATGCCATATTTTATGGCCAGATAGCTTTCTATTCTGTTGCGTTGAGCCAATGGGAACGACCCGGGTTCGTTGCAGTAAATAAACTCAGAAATCTCGCCACTAAAGCTATTGTTGTTGCTTTCCGATCCGTTGCTGTAGCGTGTTCCACCACCGGAACGGCCAAAAGTGATGTCTCCCGTATGAGTGTAAAGTAACCCTACATTAGAGAGTGTACCAAAACTTTGTCCGTTGAGATAGGCTCGGAGTGCACCGGTAGTAGAGCTGTTGCCATCAAGCTCTGCGGTTAGAATGTATTCTGTATTGGCTGCAATAGAAGTACTAATGGTGTTGTCCGAAGTGTTCCAAGGTGCACCGGCACCATCGTTGTTTCTGTTCCATGCATGCACATGCAAACTTCCGCTTTCAATGTAAATGTTAATCCCTCTTGAAGCACCACCTTGCTCATAAATCACCTGTCGGGTAGTAATGTCGGTGGTATTTGTTCTAAACGCAAAGTTGATTCCCTTGCGAGTGTAGAAGGTAGAGGTATTAAAATCAGTATTGTTCGTGGTGGTAAGGCCTCTGTTGGTAGTGGTAAAATCTACCGTTTCGTTAAAGTTGATGGTAGAAGATGTGCTTCTATAAAGCGGGGCTGTTCCATCAGTAGTAAAGTCATGATTGCCAATCCAGTGGTCTTGCCAGTCAGTAACTGTAGAACCTTCTGTGGAGGTAGTTACATCATCCGTTTCATTGGCTTTTAGCCAGGTGGCGAGTGCGGCTTTGTAACCTCCGGGGCCTATCGCAGGAGTAAGACACTCATCGGAAGAAACAGCCGCGGTTACTCCGGCCACAAGGTCGAGCCCTGAGTTGGCCGCAGTTGTATTGGTAGGAAAGGTTGAAATGTCTGTTAAATCGTGAACAGCATCGTCTACGTCTGAAGCAAAGATAGAGTAACCATAAACTACCTGATTAGGGGCAATGCCCAACTCAGTGAATGAAACGGCCACTCCCTGAACCGTTTGCGATGTCTGGCCGACAAAAGTACCAATGTTAATGAGCGGCAGTGGGTTCTGCCCCACCGTTTGCCTTCGTAGAATAAGGTAGTTGTTAAAGGTTTGGCCTGCTTGCGGCCAATCCGAATCCTGAATTAACACCATGCTGGAATAGCCATCGGGGTCTCCGTTTATGTCGAGTGAAGTGATGGCCGCTACTTTTATTTCATCATTTCCGCCACGTTCTACTACAGGAAAAATAGCATTGTCAGGTTCGCAGGTTACAATGCCGGTGTACCATATAATATCTACACGCTCGGTTTGAGCCTGGATACTACCACCCGCCTGATCATCCACATTTACCAAAATATTGTCATACCCGGCATTTACCGACCTTAGTTTATAGATTTCGTCAGCGTCAATTACTGCCTCAGGATCCAGGTTTAAGGAAAACGTGGGGCTGCCGCCCGGGTTAGGGTCGGTGATTAATGTATACCAAATATTAATGAACCGGCTACCGTCTGTTCGTCTAATGGCCAGCGTATCGGGAGTTAGGAAGTTGTTGTAAGTTGTTCCGCTAACGGTGTAGCTACTAATGTTTAGGTTGTTACCCTGACCATTGTTAATGGTGTAAGAAGAAAGCGGCTGAATGTCGTTGCTCGCATCACTGGGAGCTGTTTGTGAGTATGAGGAGCTAGTTGGAGTAGCAGAGGTAACATTAATGGCACTTATGCCCGTTTGAGCTTTGGAAACTAAGGCCAATAGCAATAAGCTGAGTAAGAAAAACGCTCTTCTCATGGTGAGTAGTCCAACATTTAGGTGGGCACCAAAGGGCACCATTAGTCTTACCTCAGTCATTCGCTTTAATCAAAAGCAGTATTCAAATTAATATGGTTATGGTTGTACACGGCACTTTGAAACTGCAAGGTTGAGGTACGCAATTCTGTGCCAAAAAGGATAGGTTGAGGTCAGAGCCACAAAAATGGAGGATTTAATGGGAATTCTAAAACAATTGACCAGCAATTTTTTCCCAATATTGGAACAGCTACTTCATGGTGGGAAGTAATTTCGGGCAAATTTGGCTAATTGGTCACAATTAACCGCTCCGTTAGCCTTTTGCCTTCTGCTGTTTTTATAGTTACCAAGTATACTCCTTGCGAGAAAATACTTGCCTCAGCTGTGTACTCGCTCTTATCAGTGTTGAGTTTTTCACTAATAAGCACCTGTCCTTGCATGCTTATAACGGACAGATGGGCTGTTGTGTTTGATGGAACTTTATATTCTATGATAACTTTTTCGTCTTTTCTAACTGGGTTTGGTCTTATGCTCAGTCGATATTCCGCATTGTGGATTATTAAAACGCTTTTGGTTTCAGTATGGCTATAATTTCCGTTGTAATCGTACTGCTTGAGTCGATAGAAGTTTCTACCTGGCTCCGGAGAGCGGTCAGTAAACTTATACCGTATTACCATAGCACTGTTTCCGGCACCTTCAATTTCACCAATGGACTCAAAGGTTTCACCATTGGTACTTCTTTCTATAGAGAAGTGAGAGTTATTGGTTTCCGAACTGGTCGTCCATGAAAGGAATACCTGATCGGAAATGGCAGAGGCATTGAAAGAAAGTAGCTCAATTGGAAGGGCATATGCTTCATAAGAGGCCAGGGTAAAGAACTGCCCGTCAGTAAAGTTGTATTGGAAGGTAATGGTTTTGTTCACCGCATCAACGGAGCTAGATGTAATGGCGGTTTCGCCACTAGAGAAATCCCCGTCTGAATCTACCAACATTACCACCTGGTTGAGGTTGTTTGTGGCAAGCCCGGAAGGACCACTTACGTTAGATAAGTCGAAGGTAATGGTTGTAGTTCCCACGGTGCCTGTTTCTTGCACTCTCCACTCGCGGTTAAGCCTGCTGCTATAACTGGCCCGGTTAAACTCTTCGTTGTCCGGGTTTTCAATGGCTGCATTGTCGTTGGCCCAAAGTAAGAAGGAGTTATCCGTTCCGAAAGAGGCCACTTGCATGGTTACCATGGCATCGTCATTTTCACTTTTGGAGATGGTTTGCGCCAGGCAGCTTCCATCATCCCTACCAATGCCTGCAATATCGCTATTGTAGCTAGTGTTTTCGCTCCAGTCCCAAAAAATGGTGCTTCCGTCTGAGGCCAGATAGTCTTGTTCCGAAGCGCCCAGCGAAGCTACATCGCGTGTAATTCCATACTTCAGTGCCAGATAAGATTCTATTCGCTGACGCTCAGTTGCAGTAAGAATTTCGCTGAAGACCAGTACCTCGGCAATACGTCCACTGAGTTGAGAGCTCACGTTTCCGTCCACGTGGTTGCCTATGGCCCAGGTGGTTGCTGCATTAAGAGCCGTATTAGAGGAGGTATTAGACAGTGAGTTTACGCTGGCCGAATTGGCATATAGGTTTACAGCTCCCGATGCGGCCTGCTCCCGCGTTACGGTTGTAATAAACGGCTCTAAAGTGTTATACAAAGGAGAGGTTCCCGATCGAGCGGTTAATGTTGAGTTGTTATCCAGGTTGGCGTGCAGTCGGCCAGAGGCTATACCCACACCATAATCGGTGGTAACTGAGTTGGTTCCTGTGCTTAAGAAAACCGGAGCATCTTCAAAGTCAGTAGAAGAGCCAAAGGCCTGACCTGATTTAAAGACAACAATAATAGACATGTCGCCACTTACAGAATGACTGCCCGAGGTTTGCATATAGACTCCATTGGTTGAGCTAGGGTCGTAGAAGCGAATACCCGGGTTAAAGTTAAATTCGTTGGTTTCGAATGTAGGTGATACCAGGCTAGAGCCGCCTAAATTGGCTGTAGCAGCATCTCGTGCGTTGCCGCTTTGGTCACTCCAACTGGTTATGTTGGCTCCATCAGTAGTGGTATTGGTCCCTTCATTGGCCCTGAGCCAGAGCTCAATATTGTCGCTCATTGAACCGGCAGCAGCGGTTACACCTCCAGGGCCACAACTTTCTCTGGCTGTACCCAGGGTAAAATACTCTGCATCACCAAAATCTATGTTGTTAAAAGTAATTACGTCTCCATCGAAAACACCGCCTGAGTATGTGCTGGCCGAAGAGAGATCTGAGGTTCCCGGAGTGAGCGAGTTTGGCCCTATGATGAGCTGATAGTCAGAGTTATTTCGGCTAGTGTAGCTGGTGAGTCCGGTAAGATCGAAGGAGATGGAGACATCACCTACTGTTCCGGTCTCATCAACCCTCCAAATAGTTCCTAACCGTTCGGTCACATTGCCCGGCAACTGACTTACGGTGTTAAATGGAGTGTTGGCTGCTCCACCGTCATTTCCCCAAATAAGGAAGGAGTTGTTGGCACTAAAGCTGTTCGTATTGGAGGCGTTAGAGGTGCTAATTTCTCCCAGACCCATGGTAACTATAGAGCCACTGTTAATACTTTTCGACTGTTTCTGTTCAAGGCATGCATTGTCGTCACGACCAATACCGGCAACATCACTATCGTATAGATCGTTGGCCGAAGTTCCGTCCCAAATAGTGGTGCCCGATGAGTTTACGTAATCTCTTGCGGTAGACTGGTCAAGGGTAATACCGTACTTTAGAGCCAAATAGGACTCAATCCTGTCGTTTTCGGCATCAGTTGGTCTGGCGTTGTAAGAGATTACCTCAGCTATGTTTCCATAGAATAGGGCAGAGGCCGGCCCGGCACCGTTGTTGGGTTCAAGGTCGCCAACAGAATAGGCTTCATCGCTTACGCTGACCAGACCGGAAGAGTTTGAGGCGTCTGTAATAACGGCCCCATTGAGATAAATGTCATTCGAAGTAGCTCCGGAATTATCTCTCACTTGGAAGAGCAGCGTTTCGCCTCCGTTAAACACGTAACTGGAGTTGTTGTAGTAGCGCACGTGGCGAGTTCCGCCACCGGTTACTCCAATGGCGTGACTGAGTATATCTCCAATGCCGAAAGCATTACCCATAATAAAACCACCCAGGTTTACATTGGCAGAAGCAGTGCTTGCATCGAAACCTAGTGGCGTTTGGAATACCGTATTGTCAATGTCGTTTGTTGGGGTTAAAACAAGGTAGTATCCGTTTGAATAGAAACCAGCGGAACCGTCCAGTCTGTCATTGGTTCCATCAAAATCAATAGCCGGATTAAAGTTTATAGCATTCGAAAGGAAGCTCGGTGGGTTACCGGCATCAGTGGCATCATTGCTTCCAGCCCTGTCGGCCCAGGTAGTAACGGAAGCCCCGTTGGTCAGGGTATTAGGTCCCAGGTTGGCTTTCAACCATAAGTTTAGGTTGGAAGTAACTCCTCCCGGCCCGCAAGTAATGAATCCGGTTCCAAGAGAGAAGTATTCACCATTTTCAAAGGCTATATTTTCAAAGGTTAGTGTGTTGCCCGATACCGTACCGCCCGTAATGACTCGCGCACTTGTGAAGGCTCCACCAGATGAGTTGCCGGCAATAATAAGGCTGTAATCATCTTGACCCGGACTGCCTGAGACTGATAATTCAGAAAGATCGAACGAGATGGTCACATTACCGGAAGAATTGGTTTCGGCTACCCTCCATATTCGCTCAATACGCTGCTGAACGGTTGGGGGTACATCAGAAGTTTCGGTATCGGTCACTGCGGCTCCGTCATTTCCCCAAATCAACCAGGTATTGTCTTTAGGGAAAGATGTGGATCGACTCATTGTAATGATGGAGTTGAGGTTTTCGCTTCTTGATTGTAGTTGCTCAAGTTCAGAGCCATCGTCACGTCCAATTCCGGCTATGTCGTTGTTGTATTCCAGATAGCCGCCAATAGAGGCCGCTGCTGAGGTGTTGAATATTATGTTGCCATTGGAATTGTAATAACTGATGGCTGTAGACTGATCTAGGGTAATACCATATTTAATGGCCAGGTAGCTTTCAATTCTTCTTCTTTGGGTTACCGGAAAGGTGCTGGGTTCATTACAGTAAATGAACTCAGAGATTTGACCTCTGAATGAGTTTACATTGGTATCTGTAGTGGTATCATCGAATTGGGTGCCATCACCGCTTCCGGCTCCACCCAGTACAATGTCTCCACTGGAATGATCATATAGGAGCCCAACATTAGAAATACTTCCTATGCTTTGCCCGTTTAAGTAGGCCGTGAGAGTACCGGTGCCGGAGCTGTTTCCGTTCAGTTCTAAAGTAACAATGTATTCCGTACTGGCGCTTAAGGTACTGCTTGAAATGGTAGTTACGTTGGCTCCATTGTTCCAGGGAGCACCCGACCCGTCAGAGTTTCGGTTCCAGGCGGTTACATGCAAGTTGCCTGAACGCATGTAAATATTTATGCCTCGAGTTTCATCGCCTTGCTCGTAAATCACCTGGCGGTTGGTAAAGCCGAATGCATTACCGGTTCTAAAGGCAATGTTGATACCTTTTTTAGTGTAGAACGAAGAAGAGTTGAAGTCTTCGTTGTTTCCTGTGGTTAGAGAGGTTGAGGAAGTGGTAAAATCAACAGTTTGGTTGAAATTGATTTGGCTGGTGGTGAGTCGGTAGGTGGGTGTTCCGGCTCCGGTAGAAAAGTCATGACCACCGGTCCAGTGGTCTTCCCACAACGACACGGACGAACCTTCGGTATTATTGGTCACCTCATCGGTTTCATTAGCCTTAAGCCAGGTGGCCAATGGTTGCTTATAGCCTCCGGGGCCTACGGCTGGGGTAAGGCAGTTGTCTGAAGATACGGCTGCTGTTACTCCGGCTACCAGGTCTAGCCCGCCCTCGCTTGCCAGGGTGGTAGAAGGAAAGGTAGAGATATCGGTCAGGTCATGAGAGGCTGCACTTACATCATAGCCAAAAAGCGAGTATCCGTATACCACCTGATTGGCTGTAATGCCCAACTCCGTAAACGAAACCGCTACACCTTGCACCGTTTGGGCCGACTGCCCCCTGTTGGTACCAATGTCCAGAAGTGGAAGTGGGTCATCGCCAAAATTTTGTCTCCTGAGAATAAGAAAGTTGTCAAAAGAAGAGCCTGTTCCCGGCCAGTCGGCATCTTCAACAGCCACCAGACTAGTGAACTCGTCCGGATCGCCATTCGCATCGAGTGAGGTAATGGCAGCCATTTGGAAACGGTCATTGCCTCCTCGTTCAATTACCGGGAATATGGCATTGTCCGGTTCACAAGTGGTTATACCTGTGTACCAAATAATGTCCACTCGTTCGGTCTGTGCCTGAATGGTTCCTGCTCCTTCATCATCTTCATTGACAAGAATGTTGTCGTAGCCCGAGTTAATATTTCTGTTTTTATAGATAAGGTCAGCATCTTCAACAGCATCGGGGCCAAGGTCAATGTCTTCTAGCCCACCGCCAGGTACGGGAATTGGATTTATGAGTTCGTACCAAATGTTAATGAACCGGCTACCGTCTGTCCTTCGAATGGCCACTGTATCGGGCACAAGAAAGTTGTCATATGTTGTACCCGAAACCACATATGAGGTAACTCTGATGTTATTGTTTTGCCCGTTATTTACGCGGTATTCATTATTGGCCACTACGTTGTTTCCTCCTACATCGGCCGCATCGCTGGGAGCGGTGGCAGTGTAGTTGGTAGAAGTACCGGTAATGTTGGTAGTGTTGATGGTGGAAATGCCGGTCTGCGCAAAAGATATGCAAAGGCCGCTCAGTGCAAATAGAGTGACTAAAGAAACCCTTGTTGCATTGAAAAGTGAAAGCAAGTAGTATTTGAACAGCTTAGTAGCCATTTTTCTCCTTTTGGCCACGGATAGGGAGTAGTTTTCCCACCATGGTCTTCAACCATTTGTTTATTATTCATTAAGTGGTCTGAATTCTTGGGTCGAGTCGAAATGCAGATTATTAGTGGTGATCTGCAAAAAATTATCGGTGAAAGGGCTGTAAAGATGGGTAAATTTCAAGACATAACAATAGCCCAAAGTAATATTTCTACTCTTTGGTCGTTTTGGTCGACTACTCGTGTTGCTTTATCTTACAATAAGCTGCTTGGTCAGTGTTTGGCTTCCGGCTCTCAAACGAACAAAATACAGGCCGGGTGCCAATCCGCTAATATCGAGCTGACGGGTCTCTCCGGTCACCGATTCTGTATGGTCAACAACCACCTGACTCTGACTATTAAAAATGCTGATTTGTATCCTGGTGGCGTTAGAGTCTACGCTATATCGGTAGTTGAGTAGTCGGCTACTATTAGGGTTGGGGAAGATCGTTAGTGTAAGGTTTTTTTCAACGGGCACCAGAACTCCTCGAATTTCGCTGTAGCTAAAAGTTCCTCCAAAATCAGTTTGCTTCAGTCGGTAAAAATATTTCCCTGCCCTCACATTATTGTCCAGGTATTTATATCGATTCACTTCTTCTGAGCTGCCCGCTCCTTCTATTTGCTCAATGTCTTCAAAATCAAGGCCATTAGTGCTTCGTTGAACTGTGAAGTAAGCATTGTTGGTTTCTGAGGTAGTAATCCAGCTCAGTTCTACACCATCTACATGGTTGCGCACATCAAAGCGAAGGAGCTCTATTGGCAGAGCATCTACTTCTTCAGAGCCTAAGGTAAAGTAATAACCGGTTGTACCATCAAAATCCACATTGAAGGTTACTGTTTCATTTACTGCGTCAATGGACGCTGGAGAAACCAATGTTACACCAGAGCTAAAATCTCCATCGGTAGTGATCATCAGGCGCACTTGAGTGAGGTTATTATCACCCAGTGGTGTGCCGGTTATGTCCTGTAAATCGAAAGTAACGGATACGGTGCCCACGGTGCCGGTTTCCTGGGCCTGCCATTCACGGTTGAGGCGGCTGTTAATTCCGGCCGGCCTTTCGTTGTTATTGGGCGATTCGATGGGCGCGTTGTCATTTCCCCAAATAAAATAGGAGTCGTTGTCGACAAACGAGGCAATGGCTATGTCTACAATGGCATCATTATTCTCGCTTTTTGAATGGGTTTGATTAAAGCATGAAAGGTCATCGCGCCCAATGCCGGCTATGTCGTTAAAGTATGTAGCTCCTCTGGCGGCATAGTCCCAAACAACTCCACCGTCAGCCGCTACATAGTCACCCTCCCGAATGGCACCGGAAATGATTTCGTTGGTGGTGCCATCGTTATCGTTGTTGTTGGTTCGGGTAATGCCATACTTTAGCGCAAGGTAGCTTTCTACTCTAGCCAACTCTTCGGCTGTTAATACCGATGAGAACACGATTACCTCTGCAATGTTACCCTGAAACTGAGCCTCATTGTCATAGTCTTTCTGATTTCCTATGGCCCAGGAATCTGGTTCATCCAGGGCCACGGCATCGGAAGTGCCATTGCCTACATTGAGACTGTTTACATAAAGAGCTACTGCACCAGATGCTGCCTGCACGCGTGTGCCGGTAGCAATATAGGGCTCGCCATCATTATATGTGGTGGTACTTCGGGCAGTGAATGTGTTGGTGTTGGCTGCATTAAATACTACCTCTCCCTGGTAAACCCCCAGCCCGTAGTCGTCCGATGCGGTATTGTCTTCTGCCCCGATTAAAGCCGGGGTGTTATCAATCTGATCATTGGTTCCCTGGTTTTGGTTGGTGGTAAACACGGCAACCAAAGACATGTCGCCATCTACAGTGTTGGTCGATGTGCCTGTTTGTAAATAGGAGTTGTTGGTGGTGTTTTGGTCAGAGAAGAATATGGCAGGGTTGTAGTTGATTACTTCGGTGTTATATACTGGTTCAATTACAGATCCTCCACCACCATTGTTTTCGGAAGCGTTTCTGTTGAAGGTAGTTTGATCGTTCCACTGCAAGGTGTTGTCGCCATTGGAGGCAAGGGTAGTGCCGGCATCGGAGTATACTTCCTGATCGGCTCTTAACCAAAGGGCCAGATTGGTATTCACTCCACCCGGACCACACTGTTCTATCACTCCCAAAGTAAAATACTCGCCATCGGCCAGATCAATGCCCGAAAAACTTAAGGTTGTACCATTGAAGGTTCCTCCTGAAACCAACGTGGCTCCAGACATGGTTCCTCCGCTTCCACTCCCGGCAATGAGCAGACGGAAGTCCGAGGCATCAGTGCCATAACCCAATCCGTTGAGGTCGAACTGTATTTCGGTTTCACCTACGTTGCCCGTGTCTTCAACTCTCCAAATGCGCTCCATGCGCTCGGCTATAGTGGCGGGTACATCAGAAGTTTCGGCAGTAGCCTGGGCAGTGGTTCCACCATCATTGCCCCATACCAGGTAGTCTCCGTTGTCGTCAAATACATTAATGTTATCGGCATTTAAAGTTTCTACAGACCCTAAACCAATGGCTATTATGTCATCTGAATTAATGCTCCGCGATTGTTTTTGGCTAAAGCAACTTATGTCGTCTCTTCCTATACCGGCAATGTCATTGTTAAAGCCGGCATTGGTAGTGGCATCCCAAATCACCGTAGTTCCATCAGACCACAAGTAGTTGGTAGCTGTGGTTTGATCTAGTGTAATACCATACTTAATGGCCAGGTAGCTGGCCACCTGCTGTCTTTGCGTGGCAGTAAGTTCATCATTAAACATAATTACCTCGGATATACTACCGTCTAGAAAGGCATTTGGTGTAGTGTTGTTGGAGGTTCCGGAACCACTTGGAGAGGCCCCAAGGAAAATTACATTGTTTGAGCTTTGATAGGTAGAACCGGGTAAGTCTGTGTCGGTTGTACCCAAATCAAGACTGTAGTTGTAGTCGGTAGCGTCTTTAAAAGCCACATGAATATTGGCTTGATCATAAGTGATGCTCCTGCTGGCATAGTCGGTTCCGCTGTTGTTGCTGGTGTAATCGTCTTTGTGATAATAGATTTCGGTAGTGTTGTTGTTTCTGGCAAGTCCCCAACCATTAGGCCAGTCGAATGAGGCTGTTTTCATCACAAACGGTGCCCAGCTATCAGAGCCCGACCCAATGGAGCCCACCAGAAATACAGCTTGTTCATCGGGGCTTTGGTTAGTTCCGTCAGCAATTTGCATGTTGTCTGAGTTGGCCGCAGTAAAGTCAATGGATGGATTAAAGTTTAAATTGTTCTCGTTGTATACCGGGGCGTTAGTAGCTGAGGCATTGAAAGAATTGCCCGACTGGTCTCCCCAACTGGTCACATCTGAGGCATCGGTAGTGGTATTGGTACCCTGGTCGGCCCGAAGCCAGAGCTGGAGGTTGGTAGAAACTCCTCCCGGGCCACATTGCTCAGAGGCTACTCCCAAGGTAAAGTAATCTCCATCGCTAAGGTTCACATTGTTGAAGGTTAATACAGTGCCGTTGAATGTTCCTCCCGTAATGGTTGAACCTGCTTCTAAAGAGGTGTTGTCGCCTCCATTGGCTACAATGAGTTGGTAATCTCCAGCGTCTGTGGAGTATCCGGTTAGTCCGGTAAGGTCGAAGGATATATCTGTGGCCCCAACAGTACCCGTTTCTTGTGCTCTCCATACCCTGAGCATTCGCTCCGTTACCGTGCCGGGAGTTCCGTTGGTGGTTCTGCTGGCATATTCGGTGCTTGCTCCATCGCTGCCCCAGGTAAAGAAACTAAGGTCACTGGCAAAAGAGTTAGGGTTAGAGGCATTGTTAGTGGCTATTTCACCCAAGCCTACAGTTAGTATAGCATCACTATTGACAGATCTTGACTGCTTTTGCTCCAGGCAGGTGTCATCATCACGCCCTATGCCGGCTATATTTGAAACAAAACCCGTGTCATCGCTATAGTCGAATACAATGGTGCTGCCATCGGAAGCTACATAGTCTCCCTCAACCACACTTCCCGATATGGTTTCGTTGATTACGGCATCGGCATCGTTGTCATTGGTCAGGGTTGTTCCGTACTTAATGGCCAGGTAACTGCGTATTTTTTGAGCATCCAGTTCGGAGATATCTTCATTGTATACAATTACCTCCTGCATGTCTCCAAAGAACCTACGTCCGGAGTTGTTATCGAGCCCGTTGGACTGAGATTGACGACCAATGGATACAGGGCCCTGATTAGAGCCATGAGTGCTGGCCTCTGATATGCCGGAGTCGTCTATATCTATATCTACCCCAGTGCTCGTGTTTTCTGTAAAACCATCTACTTTATAGGTTTTGGTGTCGGCAGTTCCGGCATTGGTATTGATGTCTCCCTCAGCAATAAAGTTGCTGGCTGTCGGAGAAATGTTGAAGTTGTCCTTACCATCAGCGACTATATTTCCCCGGTCGGCATAGGCCGCTATTCCGTATGCTGATGCATTGACGCTTCCGAAGTTAACAATCCATTTGTTGTTTCGGTCGCCCCCGGTAAGCGTATTCTCGGGTTGAACGGATGAAAACATATGGGCTCCGCCATTGGCGGCCGGAGCAAAAATGTAATTGCTCCCCAGGTTGAACCCTATATCGTTGGTACCGGCTCCCCAGTTTAGACCCGGGTTAAAGTTTACATCGGTTTCTACCCAGGTTGGTGCTCTGTTAGTTGTGCCTCCATCGTTGGTCGCATCAAAATTATTTCTGCTTTGGTCTCCCCAGGTTTCTACGGTTTGGCCGTTGGTGGCGGCTGTGGTTCCGGTGTTGTAGGTTTCGGCATCGGCCTTTAGCCAAAGAGAGAGTCCGTCTTGCACATTGCCGGGAGTACAGATAAAAAACTGAGTTCCCAAAGTAAAGTATTGAAGATCGGAGAGGTTTACGTTAGTAAAGGTTATTACATCGCCACTGAATGTGCCTCCTGTAACTACCGTAGCACTGGAGAAATCTCCTCCCGAAGATGCTCCGGCTATCAGCAGCGAAAAATCATCTGCATTAGTCCCTAAGCCAAGACCTGTCAAATCAAACGATACATCGGTAACACCTACAGAGTTTTCTTCGGCCACGCGCCAAACACGTGGAAGTCTCTCATTGATGACATCGGGCTTGGTCACTGCTCTGCTTGGTGTTGTAGATCCACCATCGTTACCCCAAATGAGCCAGGTATCGTCCGTACCAATGGCGCTGTTTCTATCCATGCGTACAATGCTGCCGGAATTCTCGCTCTGAGAGCTTAGTTGTATAAACTCAGACTCATCGTCTCTGCCAATGCCTGCAATGTCGTTGTTGTATTCTAAGAATCCACCCGATGAGGCGTTGATAGTGGTGTTGAAAATCACGCTTCCTGCAGAGTTTACATAGTTTACAGGAGTACTTTGGTCTAGGGTTATGCCATACTTCAGTGCCAGATAGCTTTCGATTCGGTTGCGCTGCGAACTGCTGAAACCACTGGGCTCGTTGCAATAAATAATTTCTGGTATGCTACCGTAAAACGATGCCGCTGCCGTGGTGCCATCATCATAAAGAGAGCCTCCGGCCACATCGCCAATTCCGATGTCGTCACCGTGGGCATAAAGCAGACCAACTCCTGAAAGAGTACCTATCGATTGGCCGTTTAGATAAACCCTCATACTGCCGGTAGTGGTGTTGTTACCATCTAGCTCTATAGTGACAATGTATTCTGTGTCTGTAGATATGGAAGACGATACGGTATTGAACGACCACGGGGAACCTGCTCCGTCAGAAGCTTCGTTCCAGGCTCCAACGTAAAGGGTACCGCTTCTTAAGTAAACGTTGAGCCCGCGGGTAGCGCCTCCCTGCTCATATATTTGCTGCTTTACGGTTACGTCATCTCCCGTACGAAAGGCTATGTTAATGCTCTTTCTTTCGTAAGAGGTTGCGGTGTTGAAGTCTGTATTATCGGCTATTTGAAGCCCGGTTTCAGTGGCCGACAGAAAGTCGATAGTGGGGTTAAAATTAATATCCTGAAGAGCACTGGCTGTGCCATCTCGGTAAGTTGGCGAGGTCCCCAGTGTGGTAGCGTCATGGTCGCCCAAGAACTGATCTTGCCAGTCGGTTACGTTACTTCCGTCAGTGGAAGTGGTAACTCCTACGTTGGCTTTGAGCCAGGTGTTGAGTGCTGCTTTGTAGCCTCCCGGCCCGGTGGCCTTTCTTAGATTATCGTCACTGGCCACGGCTGTAGAAATACCGGCAATAAGGTCTAGTCCGGAACCTGAACCTGTGTTGGTTGGGTAGTTGGTTGCGTTGCTGAAGTCTACCAGATCGCTGCCTGTTACTGTGACGTCATCTCCAAAAATGGAGTATCCGTAAACGATCTCGTCAGCCCCAATACCAAACTCTGTAAAGTCTATGGCTGTGCCATGGAGTACCTGTGACCCTAATACGGTTTGTGGTAGTGGGTTGGACGTGGCGTCTTGTCTTCGCATAACAATAGACGTATGGTTTTGTCCAAGACTACCCCAGTCTCCATCATTATCTCTCACCCTAACCACTGTTGGGTAATAGTCGTTGGGTACCCCGTTGGCATCTAAGCCTCTAATGGCTGCCACGCGGATGTCGTCATTTCCTCCTCGCTCTACTATGGGAAAAACCGCGTTGGCCGGAGTAGAGGTTACAATGCCCGAAAAGTAGATCACATCTACCCGCTCCACATTGGCAAAGTTGGTGGCTGAGTTTACCAATATATTGTCGTATCCGGCATTGGAAAGGCCACTTTGATAGAGAGCCTCTTCATTGTCCTGCTGTTCGGGTTGAATGTTTATTTCATCCGGATTTGGACCGGTATCTAAACTGCCATATTCATAAAAGATGATGAGCTGCCTGCCGGCATCGGTGCGCTGAATAATTAGCGTATCAGGAAGTACAAAGTTATTGTAGGTGGTGGTACCTAGTGTATAGCTGGTAATGAATTGGTTTTGCGTTTGACCATAGCGAACGGTATAGGTGGTGTTGGGAGAAATTCCTCCACTGGCATCGGAAGGGGAAGTGGCAGTATAACTGGAAGTGGTAAGGCCAGTGGTTACATTGTTGAAGGTGGCGCTGGTAATGGCCGTTTGACCTGACAGCTCGTCAACATAGCAAAGCAATATAAGCACACTTGCAAAGGCAAGCCTCTGAAATCTTTTGAAAGATTCAAATACCAAGTCTGTAGTGTTTAGGTGACGACTAAATGTTAAACATTAGGTCGAGAATTGTAAATATAGCTAAACACTGCGGTTTGCCATAATTTTAGGGCTTAATATGAGAACTTTTGGCCCTGATTTTCAATGGTTAAGCTGGTGGAAGAAGAGCTTTCAACATGGCCAATAATTTTTGCATCAACATTATAGCTTTTGCTAATCGCTATAATGTCGTTGGCATGTTTTTCATCAATATAGATTTCCATTCGGTGGCCCATGTTAAAAACCTTGTACATTTCTTTCCATTCGGTACCACTTTCTGATTGAATGAGCTTGAATAGTGGAGGTATGGGGAAAAGATTGTTTTTAACAATGTGTACGTTTTTGGCAAAGTGAAGCACTTTGGTTTGAGCTCCACCGCTACAGTGTATCATTCCACCAATCTCCTGGCGGAGGTTTTTAAGTATTTCTACTACTATAGGGGCATAGGTTCTGGTGGGAGAAAGGACCAACTTACCGGCATCTAAGGGAGAGCCCTCCACAGGGTCGGTAAGTTTTTTTGAGCCCGAGTAAACCAACTCTTTGGGTACATAGGGGTCAAAGCTTTCCGGATATTTTTCGGCTATGGAGTGGTGGAACACATCATGTCTGGCAGAAGTTAACCCGTTTGAGCCCATTCCACCGTTGTATTCCTCTTCATAACTGGCCTGACCGTATGAGGCCAGGCCGACAATAACCTGCCCGGGGTTAATATTTTCGTTGGTAATTACCTCCGCTCGCTTCATACGGGCCGTTACGGTGCTGTCTACAATAATTGTGCGCACCAAATCGCCCACATCCGCTGTTTCTCCACCGGTCGATATTATGTTTACACCATTGTCTCTCATCATCTGAAGAACCTCTTCAGTGCCATTGATAATGGCGGATATGACTTCTCCCGGAATCAGATTTTTGTTACGGCCAATGGTAGAAGAGAGCAATATGTTTTGGGTGGCACCTACGCAAAGCAGGTCGTCTATGTTCATGATTATGGCATCTTGGGCAATGCCTTTCCATACGTTTAGGTCTCCGGTTTCTTTCCAGTATAAATAGGCAAGTGAAGACTTGGTGCCGGCTCCATCAGCATGCATAATGTTGCAATAATCGGGGTCTCCGGCAATTAGATCGGGAACCACTTTGCAGAATGCATTGGGGAAAATGCCTTTGTCGAGGTTTTTGATGGCATTGTGAACATCTTCTTTAGACGCTGACACGCCCCTTTGCATATATCTGTCGCTCATTATCGAATGGTTAGTGGCTCAAAAATAAGAAGAGGTTGCCTCAAAAGTAAAATTTTATCGTCTTTCCCACGAAAAGGGGAAGGCTTGCTCCAAACGAACGGTATTTGAATACGTATTGGTCAGGCCAAAGCTACCCACACCATGAAGTGGGTGACCTGTCAGGCTAGTTTCTTTCGTATTCTATTACCTTAAACTCTGTTCTTCGGTTTTGCTGATGTTCCTCTTCCGTACACTCATCAATTCGCTCATTGGTACACCCATTTACCAACTGCGACTCTCCATAGCCTTTGGCAATCAGACGGTCGGCCGAAATACCTTTGGAAACAATATAGTCTACCGCTGCTTGTGCTCTGCGTTGCGAGAGGTCGAGGTTGTAGTCGTCATCTGAACGGGCATCGGTGTGGGAGCTCAGTTCAATACGTATGTTCGGGTTATCTTTTAATATCTGAACCAATTTGTCCAACTCTACCGCTGCATCACTTCGGATTTCAGCACGGTTGAGGTCGTAGTAAATATTTTGGAGCACAATAGCCTTTTCGAGAATTATTGGATCCAGAGCAATATCTTCATTGAATACTTTTTCATTGAAGCGTTCAACAAGCTCCTCTTGTGGAATGCCTTCTCCTACGGTAGAAAAGAACTTGCGTGCGGTGAAGTAGTCTTGCTTTTCGCCAATGATGGTATAGTTTTTTTCCGGGTCAATTTTAAAACTGTATGACCCTCCTCGACTGCTAAGTACATCGTCTACCAGTTGCTCATTTTCATCGAGTAGCTTTACACGAACATCACCCAATATGCTTTGTGTGCTGTCTTCATTAATGCGGTAGGTTGTGCCTTTGAGTGTGTAAGTGATGGTTTTTAAATCGCTTGAGTTATCTACGAAGCTATAAATATCGTCTCCACCACTGCCTCCCGGCCTGTTGGAACTAAAGAAACCTTCGAACGGAAAGTCGCTGTACACAAGCCCAAAGTCATCGGAACTGGAGTTGAAGGATGGCCCCATATTTTTTACTGTAATTACGCCTCCTTTATTTTCAGCAACAAACAGGTCGAGCATACCGAAACCGGCATGTCCATTGGAGGCAAAATAGAGTTTGTTGTCTGGTGAAACGTAAGGAAAGACTTCATCTCCGGCTGTGTTAATATCTGGTCCCATGTTGGTAACATCGGCCCAGCGGCCGCGAGCGTTAATGGTTGCTCTGTAGATATCCGAGCCACCGTAGCCTCCGGGTCTGTCGGAGGCAAAATAAATAGTTGTACCCGATTGATTAAAAGCAGGAGAGGTATCCCAGGCCAGAGGGTTGTTAATGGGCATCGGAGCTGGGGTAGACCACTCACCATTGCGTTTTGTAGCCACATATAAGTCTACACTTCTTCTTTCTTTCTTGCCTTCAGGGTTGCCTTTGGCGAACACAACGGTGTTTCCATCGGGTGAAAAGGCTATAGGACCTTCGTTAATATTAGCAGAGTTAAACAGGTCGGGCAATTTGCTCAGCGTTTCTGCTTTTGGACTCAGGCCATCGAGGTCTACGCTAAATATATCGCTAAAAGGAAGGCCATAGCGTTGGAAGGTAGTAGCCTCCCGGGTACTGACAAAATAGAGTTTGTTGTTGTAGAAAAACGGGCTGTATTCAGATTGATCGGAGTTGATGGATTCGAGTGGTTTGAGGTCTACATCTCGAACATACAGGCTGATACTATCCAATTTGGTCAAATTGGCTAGTTCTCTTTGGGCTCTGTCGCGGTAAATTTCCAAAGAAGCATAGTTAAGATAGTTGCTTAGTACCTCACGAGCTTTGTCGTACTCTTCGCTGGCCTTCAGAGCCTGAGCATAGTTTAGCTCCAATTCTTCATCTTCGAAACCTCCGGCAATGGCCTTTTCATAATAGGGGGTAGAGGCTCTGAGGTCGCCAAGTTTTCGATACGATTCGGCTGTGTAGAAGTTAATATCTGCGGCATCAGGATTTTGGCTCAGGGCCGCCTGAAACTCTTTAATGGCCTGTGTGTAATTCTGGTCTTCAACATAGCTTCGCAGAATTTTAGGAGTGGTTTTTTCCGGTTCTTTGGCCAATACATCGGCAGCATTCTGGGGCTGACCTACAGAAGGGTTTGAAGGGCGTGGAGCCACCTTTTTAGGCTCTTCTTGTACTCCCAGAAAGTTTTTACTCGAACTACAGCCCAGCAATACGATTACCGTGGCCAGAGTCATCAAGAAGCTTTTCGTCTTCATATGTGGTAAATTAGGGCAAAATTCCCAAAAGCTATCTTATAATACGCTTTTTGCACTATCAAAGTATCTTTTGAGCCAACTTTCCTCTGGTTTTACCAACCAGTTTTTTTGTAAGTCGCCTTTGGTTTGAACGGTATTATTGAAAAATAACACACCATTTTCAAAATAGCCTTGTGCTATGAGCGACTTTAGTGCTTTTAACTCTACCGTCTCCACTTTGTTCTGCTTCAGAAAGGCCAGCAGAGTTCGGTCGAACAAGTTCAGGTTGTGCTTTTCGGCTAGTTCTTGCATAAACCGCATCATACTGTCTATGGAACAGCCGCTGGCCATGTTGAACTGTTCATCGATGCCCAGCACAATAAACTGACGGTGTAATAGGGTGGCAGAAGCCATAAGATCAGCGCCATGAGCAGCCCATTTTTTCAAAAAGGCATCAATTTCATCCAGCAGAACCTGCTCAATACCTGGGTCAATAGGTGCCGAAGATTGGAATATCCAGATGCGTGCGTTGTCGTTCAGTTGGTCAAAAGCAGTTGTCATAGGTAAACGATGCTAGTGGTTTTAACTTGTCAAATGTCGTTCGGTTGTCATTTGCAACCAATTGATTGTCACAAAAATTCCACGGTTTGGGTTAAACAGTTCATGAAAAGTAAAAAGCTTTTTTTAATCGTCAGTTGTACTACGCTTCTGACGGCCTGTGTGGGCACCGATGTGGTAGATGAGCTATTGGTGCCGGAAAGGGTGAGCATTAATACGCGACTGCAGAGCATTGCGGTTGGAGAATCTTATCAGTTAATGGCTGAGTTTTTTAATCGTTTTGGAGAAATGGAAGCTTCAATGATTTCGTGGAGTTCCAGTAACCCTGAAGTGATAAGTGTAGATGATACGGGCCTTGCCGAAGCCATTATGCCGGGAAGCGTGCGCATTAGAGCAAGCTACAATGGCGCAGCCGATTCTATTGATGTGGCAGCGGCTTCCGAAACACAAGTTGGGAATAACCAGCGCATGGGTAGGTTTATGGGGGTAAACGATTACAGCGTAAATGGTCAGTTTGTGTTGGAGGAGGTAGATGATAAGCTGCGCCTTACCTTTCTTCAAAACTTTAGTTCATCTAACGGACCCGGACTTTTTGTGTTTTTATCGAATAACGAAAGGTCGGTAACGGGCGGCTTTGAGATGGGTAGGCTAAAGTCTAATTCCGGTATGCAGGTGTATGAGACCAGCATAGATAATGTGCGCTTGTTTTCATACAACCATGTGTTAGTGTATTGTAAGCCCTTTGGGGCTGTATTTGGTGCAGGCCGATTAGAAAATTGAATAGGTGGATATGAAGAAGATTGTGTTAATAATAGGGCTAGGGTTGCTGGTGCAATTGAGCTTTGCGGGTGGCGGATGGCCTTCGCCAAAAGGAAAGGGGTATTTTAAATGGAGCCAATATGTCATTCGCTCAGGAAGCTATTATGCTCCTAATGGGGAGATAATAGACATTGCCACGGCTAGTGTGTACATTACCAGTTTGTATGGAGAGTACGGATTGACGGATAAGCTTACCGTGATTGGTTATGTGCCTTTCTTTTCAAGAGCTACCCTCAATGAGCAGGTAGATGCCAATGGTAATCAAATAGCTCCCGGAGATGCGGTAAACTCGTTTGGCGATACGGACATTAGTTTCAAATATGGTCTCATTACTAATAAACCTGTTGTAATGAGTGCTTCGGTTACTTTCGGGCTGCCTTTTGGAAACGATGCCGGGGGCCAAACAGGGGTGCTGCAAACAGGAGACGGTGAGTTTAATACAATGATAAGCCTGGAGGCGAGTCGGGGCATTAATCAGGGAAAGGGCTATGTCAACACCTTACTGGCGTTTAATAACAGGAGCAACAATTTCAGCGATGAATGGCGCTGGGGTGTTGAGGTGGGGCATAGTCTTACAAGCCGATTATCCGGAGCTTTAAAAGTGTATAGTGTCAACACCTTCAACAATGGCAGCGATGTAGAAACTCCTTCCAATGGAATTTTCTCTAACAATATTGAATACCTGGCCATTACTCCGGAACTCAATTACAGGATAAAAGAGAGTTTTGGACTTTCTACTGCTGTAGGTTTTGCGGCCTCGGGAAGAAGGGTATTGGCCAGCCCCAGCTTTTCTATAGGCCTCTATTTAACCATCTAGCAGTAATTAGATGCATACAGAGTTTTGTAGTTTGTACTGTTGGCATAAAACGCTAGTTTAAGAGATTCATTCCTTGTTCAGGCATACGGCTAGCGTTCAAGCGAGTGAGTTTAGTTTAATAATAAATAGTTGAGGGGCTTTCGCCCCTCTCTTTTTTACTAAAGCCCCTCATTTTTTGCGATTAGTTCTGCAAGATCCAAGACCTCTACACTGTCTTCTTTCTCTTTACCTTTAACACCATCTCGCATCATGGTCATACAGAAAGGACAAGCAGCCGCAATAATGTTGGCACCGGTGGCCAAGGCATCTTCTGTTCTTTCAATATTTACTTCTTTATTGCCTGGCTCAGCATCTTTGAACATTTGCGCCCCACCAGCTCCACAACAAAGGCCTTTGGTTCGGCATCTTTTCATTTCAACCAACTCGGCATCCAATGCTTGCAGCACCTCTCGTGGCGCCTCATAAATATTATTGGCTCTGCCCAAGTAGCATGAGTCGTGGTAGGTAATTTTCTTCCCTTTAAATTCTCCACCACCTTTCATTTTCACCTTGCCCTCATTGATTAATTGCTGAAGAAAGGTGGAGTGGTGAATGACCTCATAGTTGCCGCCCAGGTCGGGGTATTCATTTTTCAAAGTGTTGAAGCAATGCGGGCAAGCGGTTACAATCTTTTTCACCCCGTAGCCATCCAGTACCTGAATGTTGGCCATGGCCTGCATTTGAAAGAGGAATTCGTTACCGGCCCTTCTAGCCGGGTCTCCTGTACAGGTTTCTTCCTCGCCCAAAACGGCATAAGAGATGCCCACTTTTTCTAGAATTTTTATGAAGGCAATGGTTACCTTTTTATATCTGTCATCGAAAGAACCGGCACAACCCACCCAGAAAAGAACTTCAGGGGTTTCACCTTTGGCGGTCATTTCGGCCATAGTTGGCACGGATAAGTTATTCTCACTCATAATCAATTTGTTTTGGGACCGGTATATTGATAATGTCCTATGATTTTATAATCGAACAAGCAATCTGAAAGCTCTTGTCCTCCTCCAATATTATGCACAATCAAGTGCCTGTTGTTGTCTTTTGCCGAAGTGGGCTCCACCACTAGGCCTATATGTGTTATGGCGCCTCCCAAGTTCCAACAAACTATGTCACCAACCTTATAATCTTCAGGATTGTTGCTGATAGATTTGGTAGTGCCATGCCGTTCAAAAAATGTCATCAGATTTGGCACTCTTCTATGGTCTATATTCTTGTCTGTGCCTTTCAAACCCCAGATTTTAGGATAAAGATTGAAGTTGGCCTTCATGTCTTCATGAACCTCCTTCTGTAGGTCAATGCCCAATTTCCTGTAAGCCCTAATGATCACATCAGTGCAAACTCCTTTGCCTTCAGGTACATCGCCATTCGGATAATCAATGCTGAAATAAGAGGGATCATAAACAACACGGTCTTGAGTCAAAGCTAAGGCTGCATCAGAAAGCCTTTGGGCAAAGGATTCCTGCTGTTCAGGCCAAGGCTTGAACAGGCTTAGAACTAAGATCGATATGCTTATAAAGCGAAACATAGTAAGTCAGGAGATAGGACTTTGAGGTCCATTTGGTTTATTTTCAATATCGCTACTATCATTTTAGTCTTTTCTAACTCCATAGGCATATTCACGCCTGAGCAGGAACTCGCAAGATGAAATTTTCTCAGCAGAATAGCTTTCAAGCTTTGTTCTTGGAGAATTTAAGATGCTTTCTGTATTTGGAATTATAGAAAACAGTCCGCCTCTTTTCTTGACAATTCTTTCCTTGATCGACATTCCTTCATTGGTAATTGCTAGCTTTTCATTTTGGATAACTATCAGGCCTTTTTGTTGAAGCTTATTTAGCGCTAAAACAATTTCTTCTAGTTCAAGAACGGAGTGATTTAGTAAATCACCTCTGGCTGCAATTTCATTTAAGTCTATATCCTTTAATTGGGTATCATAACCCCAAAGAGATGCAAATACCCAGGCATCAGTGCTGCTGAAGAACTGTTGTTTCTTCGTTGTAGTCGTATCTCTTTTAAAAGGATTAATCATTCTTCACATCTTTTGCCCACTTGAACCTATCGGTTGGTGCAAACTTCCATGGTGCGAAATTGGTCTCAACATTCTGGAACATGCTGTTCCAGCTGGCTGGCGAACCCGACTCTTCCATGGCTACATACCTTCTCATTTGAAGGATGATGGAAAGTGGATCAATATTCACCGGGCAGGCTTCTACGCAAGCATTGCAACTGGTGCAGGCGTTAATTTCTTCTTTGGTGATGTAGTCACCCAAGAGTGACTTGCCATCTTCCAGGCCTTTTCCACCTTTGGCCAAACTGGCTCCAACCTCTTCTGCACGGTCGCGGGTGTCCATCATTATTTTTCTTGGAGAAAGCTTCTTGCCCGTCTGGTTGGCCGGGCATTCAGAGCTACAACGGCCGCACTCGGTGCAGGAGTAAGCGTTCATTATATTCACCCAACTCAAGTCATTCACATCTTTGGCTCCGAATCTGGCTACTTCAGTTGGCGGGTTTTCTGCACCTTCCACAGGCATGCCCAGCATCATTTTCACCTCATTGGTTACCACAGGCATGTTTTCCATGTGTCCTTTGGCTTTAAGGTTGGAGTACCAGGTGTTTGGAAAGGCCAGGGCAATGTGCAGGTGTTTAGAGTAAGTTACATACACTGCAAAAGCCAAAATGCCTACAATATGAAACCACCATGCCGAGCGCTCAATGAGAATAAGTGTGGATACATTTAAGCCTTCGAACAGGGGAGTTAAAAACGAGCTAAAGAAGAATTTACCGGTTTGTGCATAGTGTTCATCTTGTCCCTGAATGAGCATATCCGTAGCATTCATGGTAAGAATGGCAAACATAAGTATGATCTCGATGACGAGAATCAGGTTTGCATCAAGTGTTGGCCATTTCTTCATTTCCGGAGAATGGAAGCGTTTTACTTTGAGTATGTTGCGCCTGATTAAGAAGGCAATGCAGGAAACCAGAACGCCAACAGTCAGAAACTCGAAGATGTTGATAAGCACCGTGTAGAAATCGCCCAAAAGCGGAGCAAAAATTCGGTGAGTTCCGGCCAGGCCGTCTATTACAAACTCTAGCACCTCCAGGTTGATGACCAGAAAGCCGACATATATGAGCAGGTGTAAAAAGGCAGGGACAATTCTTTTAAACATCTTCTTTTGCCCAAAAGCTACCAGCCACATGGTCTTCCAGCGTTTCGGCCGCTGATCGGTTCTACTCTCTTTGCGACCCAATAATATGTTTTTACGAATTTGTGTAATTCGTTTGTAGAGGAGGTAGGTAGCCACCGCAATGACTACTACAAAGGCAATTTGTGGCAAGTATTCCATGTTTTAAATGGGCTTTGTTGGCGATTCTGTTTGAATTTTGAATTTATTGAAAATGTTTTGCACGCTTTAACTTTTTGTATACTTTTGTGCCTCCAATTCAGGTGCTGTAGCTCAGTTGGTAGAGCATCGGACTGAAAATCCGTGAGTCGGTGGTTCGAATCCACTCAGCACCACAACCCAGAAGCCTCCTCGTGAGGCTTTTTTTATTAATGGGTATAGAAATCGTTTGCACATCTTTGCGAATATAACAAACCACGAAAAAATAGTATGCATGCATACTATTTTTTATTTAAGCGAGCGCAATTCTTTTTCACTCAAAAACCTCCATTTTCCACGGGGGAGGTCTTTTTTAGTGAGGCCCGCAAAAACGGTTCGATCGAGTTTTTCTACACGATAGCCAAAGTGTTCGAAAATTCTTCTCACAATTCGGTTTCGGCCCATATGAATCTCAATGCCTATTACCGTTTTGGTAGCGTCTAATATGGCCAGGTCGTCAACCCGCACAGGGCCATCTTCTAACTCAAAGCCTTCAACAATAGCAATGAAGTCGTTTTTAGTAAGGGGCTTGTCTAAGGTTACCTGGTATATTTTTCTAATGTTACCGGAGGGGTGGGTGAGTTTCTTAGCCAAGTCTCCATCGTTGGTAAAAAGAAGCAGGCCCGTAGTGGTTCGGTCTAGCCTTCCTACAGGAAATATTTGCTCCGTACAGGCATTCTTTACCAACTCCATTACGGTTTTTCTGCCTTCCGGGTCGGAGGTTGTAGTAATATAGCCTTTGGGTTTATTCAGAAGCACGTATACGGGCTTCTCGGGTTTTAGCACCTTGCCTGCATGCCGCACGACATCATTTTTTTGCACCTGAAAACCCATTTCGGTGATTGCTTTGCCATTTACGGTAATTTCTCCCTGTTCAATGAGTTTATCGGCTTCTCTTCTGGAGCATAGCCCGGAGTTGGCAATGTATTTATTGAGCCGCATAGGAAAAGCTTCCATCACGTTCTTTTCCGGAGCAGCTTGTTTACTTGAGGCTTTGTGTTTGAGGCCGGAGTGGCCTTTTGGTCTGAATGGTTTTTTGCCCATAATTCTTGTGCAGTATCACTACTGTAGTTTTGGGCAAAGGTAGTTAATCTTCTTCTATGCTGGGCTCTTCTTCTTTTTCGGGGCTGCCTATTTCGTTGTCGTTCTGGGCAAAATCTTTGGGGGTGGGTAGTTCTTTCAGGTCGTTAATGCCAAAGTAGTCCATAAATTTCTCGGAGGTACCGTAGAGCATTGGTCGACCTATGCTTTCGGCTTTGCCTTTGATTTCGATGAGCTCTTTTTCCAGCAGTTTTTGCACAGTATAGTCGCAGTTAACTCCCCTTATCTGTTCTATTTCCGATTTAGTGACGGGTTGTTTATAGGCAATTATGGATAGGGTTTCCAGAGCAGAGGCCGAGAGTCTTCTTTTAGACTGCTGCTTTAGTAATATGCCAATACTCGCCTGATAGGCCGGCTTGGTAAGAAACTGATAGCCTCCCCCGCTCTTAATTACCTCAAAGGCATATGCATCGGCTGCGTACTTTTCCTGTATGGAAGATATGGTTTTATCGATATCTTCCATGGGAACATCGGCCTCAAACATTTCGCTTAGGCATGCCTGTATGTCTTCTGCCTTAATGGGTTTGGGAGCACAGAAAATGAGCGCTTCAATATGGTTGGCCAAAAAGTCCACTAGCTGCGCTGAGCCAATTTGGCTTCAATGGAGTGCATGGTATGCGGAACGGCCTTAAGACGCTCTTTGGAAATTAGCTTGCCGGTATCTACACATATACCGTAGGTTCCGTTCTTAATGCGAATAAGAGCATTTTCCAGGTTGTTAATGAACTTTTGCTGACGTGCCGCCAACTGGTTAAGGTTTTCTTTTTCCAGCGTGTCTGCACCGTCTTCCAATACTTTTGTAGAGTTATTGGTTATGTCTTCACCGGTGTCACCACTTTTGGTAAGACTTTTCTTCAATTCGGCCAGTTCATTTTTGGCCTTTTCTATTTTATCAAGAATGAGCGCCTCAAATTCCTTTAGCTCACTTTCTGAGTACCTTGTTTTCTCCGTCTGGCTCATATTGTTATTGAATTAGTGTCGAAAAAAATTTGCGCTAAAATAAGTTGACCCAACTCATTTACAAAGAATAAATATGTTTTTTAAAAACAGCTAAAATTGAGTTTTCGTGTGGTGAACTGCTCTTTTTTGGGGTGTTAATTCTGTGATGGGCGGGTTCGGCCAAATTACTTTTCAAAAGTAAAGGCTCGTGATGAGCCTTTAAGTTTTAGTAATTTAAGTTGATGAGATCTAAACGTTTGGATAACGCGGAGTTCTCGATGGTTACTTTGTACTTTAGCCGTATGTATCGGGCAATTACGTCCATTCTACGACCTTTTCGCATATAGCGATCGATAGTCTCATTGATTAAGCAATTCATTTAGTTGATTCTTTGGTGGTCTCATTTAGTTGGTTAACAGAAAGATAGGTAACATTGTTATAATATCCATAACATTAGGCTAACAATTGTTAGTTTGTCAATTGTGCTATACTAAAGTCTTGAACCTATAGCTACCTTGTCTCTTATGTAACTGATTTTTCCCTCTGCTGAGATCACCTCCATGAGCACCATATAGTATCCCACTCTGGCCTTGCCTCCGTCTTCGGTGGTGCCATCCCAGGTAAAGAATCCTTCCTTGCCCACAATAGTGTTTTGAGTTAGTCTTTTTACTATGCGTCCTTCGGCATCGATAATTCTAATGTTCAGGGTGTTGCCGGGCGTGTCGAAGGCGTAGTTGAGTGTGGTGAAGTTTTTGGCTCCGGCTACATCGGGGGCAAAGGTTGGCGGATCTACCCTCACGGCCCCTATCTGGTTTTGAGGGGTGCGCGCCTGCGAATTTTCATAACCGGGTGTAGCGTAATTTTCTGTCGAGGAGGCCGAGAACCAATTGTTTTTGTCGTTGGAACCACCCGAAAACAGAATTCTTTCCAGCGATACACCATCCACATCATCCAACAAGGGAGAATGATAATCTTCACTGTAAGCGAAATGGTCAATTTGCAGGTTGTTTAAATTGTATATAAACACGGTACCCTCGTTGGTTGGTAAGCTGGGCATTGAGCTAATTTCAATAAAGGTAGACTCATCGGCTGAGGGGTACTGGCTCTTAATGTTTGCTCCGTTTGAGGTTACCACAAAGTAGGACCCCGGATGGATAAACAGGTCTTTGTCTGTAATTACCCGGGTGTTCGTAAGGCCGGCAATCTTCCAGCCTCTTAGGTTAATGTATTTGTTAGACCGATTATAGAATTCCACAAAACGATGACCACCGGTTACCGGATTAAAGAGTACCTCATTCACGATTATGTCTAGTGGTTCGGCTTTGGCCGGAATAATGAGCGTGGCGGATTTGCCATTGGCTTGTATAAGGTTCCCCGTGCAGTCTGTAATGTT
The DNA here is from genome assembly GCF_014653175.1 of Roseivirga thermotolerans. Classification (GTDB taxonomy): domain Bacteria; phylum Bacteroidota; class Bacteroidia; order Cytophagales; family Cyclobacteriaceae; genus Roseivirga; species Roseivirga thermotolerans. The sequence goes on along the minus strand of NZ_BNAG01000001.1, from coordinate 637,667 downwards.
GTCTGCCGTAATGGTGTAAAGGCTATTATCGGCCAAATCTGTGGCCGTAACCAGGGTCACAATTCTTTTGGTTTCATCCAGTTGCGCGGAGATAAACGATAAACCATTGTCGGCACTAAAGCGGTCCAGGGCCACGGTGGATGATTCTAACTTTTCGCTAAAGGTTAATTGCACTACGCTTTTGGTAACAGCCACGGCCTGCAGCAAACTAGGGCCGGTAAGGTCGGGGTTGTCGCCATCAACAGAGTTTAAGGCTCCCGGTGTTCCTCCGTTTGGGTTGTCTGAGGCTATCCAGTTTGCTCCCTCAAGGCATGGAAAGTCAGGGTCTATCATTTCTAAAGAATATCCGCCATTGGCCTTGGTGCTGCTTCTGTACCAGCTGGAATTGTAGTTTACCTGGTGTATTTCTACCCCGCCTGGCGTATATAGTGTCGGGCGGTCGGCAGTATTATTGAGATTGGGCCAATTGGTTACTGGCAAAACTTTTCCGTAACCATTGAGTTGACTGGCAGTTGAAGATGGAGCCAGTAGAACGTATTCTCCCGGGCTTATATTCATGTTACCCAACAGGGTTGAGTTGGTAGCATCGGCTAATATTACTCCGGTTAGCGATAGTATTTGGTTCGAAACATTGAGTATTTCAAGATACTCTACCTCCGGAAGGCCTTGAGCTGGAGTGGGGTTGGCCATTATTTCAGTAATAATGAGTTGGCCTGGTGAAGGTGTGGCACCCCGGCTGAACTGAAGGATTTGCTGTGGCAGTGTATTGCCAGCACAATCGCTCAGGTTATTAACAGAAAGTGTATATGGTGTTCCGGTGGCAAAGGCAGTAGAAAGAGTAAGCCTAATTTTTCGGCCGAACTTTTCGGTTTGAGTAATGCTGCTTAAACTGAGCCCTCCTGAAAAGGTGAAGTTGGCAGGAACCAGTGTGGCCACATTCATAGATTCGCTAAACTGAATATCGAAAGTAGTTGAGGAAACCACTGTGAACTGCGTAATGGTTGGAGCCGTAGTATCTGGCGAATTGTCATATACAGAGTTTTGAGCTCCAGGAGTACCCCCAACAGAAGAGTTGGTCACTATCCAATTGGCTTTATCGAAACAGGCCGGTGCCAGATTAATCATTTCTATACTAAACCCACCATCGTCTTTACTGTCGTTTTGGTAATAGGTTTTGTCGTATTCAACTTCAAAGATTAATTCGTTATGGATGTTTTCCAGCCGTATGCGATCTTTTTCAGTAAGGGTAGGAAAGGAGTTAACTCCCAAGACGTGTCCATAAACGGCTAAGTCGGTAGCCCCGGAGTTGCTGGTTATAATAATGTATTCGGCAGGTTGCAGATTAAAACTGCTTAGACGGTAGGTGCCGTTGTCATCTTTAAAAATTACCTGACCCAAATCCATCACCTCACTACTGTTGTTATAAATTTCAAAGTATTCCCTTACCGGAAGCCCGTTGCTGGGGGCAGGTGTAGCCATTATTTCCGTTACCAAAAGCTCGTTAGCCTCCGGTGTAGATCCTTTGAGGAAGGTACCTTGTGTGGAAAGAGTGTTTCCTGTACAGTCCTGAATATTGCTGAGTGTGATGGTACGCGATATTCCGGTTTGGAAAGGAGCACTTAGGTTGAGCAGTATCTGACTTCCAAAAGTGTTTTCGAGTGTTATGGAGCTTACGGTTATGCCATCTTCCAACGTGAAGTTGGCCGGTATAAGCGAGGCCAAATTCATTGATTCATTGAATGTAAGGCGCAGTTGGGTGCCTGAAACTACAGAGACACTTTGCAATAAGGGTGGCGTAGTATCGGGAGTGGTGTCGTACACCGAATTTTGGACTCCGGGAGTGCCTTTGTTTGGGTGAACCGATGCCGCATAGTTGGTTTGGTCAAAGCAGGGTTTGTTGGGGTTAATGAGCTCTACGGTGTATCCTCCAGATGATTTGGTGTTGTCATTGTAAAAGGCCTTTGTGTAGCTCAGTGAGTCGACAACATTCTTGTCTCTGTCCAGAAAAACAATGGTCTCCCCTGTATTGGAAAGTGAAGGAAAGCGATTTACTCCCATGGCCGGACCAAAGTTTTGCAGGCTTACTTTACCGGCCTGAGTAGAAACTGTAAGGTAAGCATTGGGCTGAAGTACATAACTGGTCAGGTAGGCCGTATCTCGCTTATCGGTTATGGCAAAGTCTCTCAACTCTATGGCTTCGGTACCTCTATTATAAAGCTCAATAAACTCGTAATTGGGTATGCCCGAAGTAAAATGTGTGTCGAAATAGATTTCATTAATCACCAGGTCTCTGAAGGCCGGAGATATTGGGGAACTAAAGGTAAAGTCGAAGGTAGAGGCAGTAATGGCTTTGCCTTGCAGGTCTTCTACCCGGTCTACGGTGAGTGTATAGTTCAAACCGTCTACGAGGCTATTGGCAAAACGGAGTGTTACGGTGGTAGCATCGGTTGAAAGACGAATGCTTACCGGTTGCCCTACCCCGTTGTTCAAGGAGTAATGGTTGAGGCTGGTGGCTGTTGCCCTGTCGAGTGGTTCGTTGAATATTACATCTATTTCGTTGTTGTAGGTAGAGTTTACAGCGCTAATGGCCGGGGGAGTTACATCGTAGAGCAGGGTAGTTCTGCTGGCCGGAACCACGTCTCCGTATATGTCTCTTATGCGTTGTATGGTAAGTTGGTAGGTAGCCGATTCGGTCAGGGCCTTATCGAAAAACAAGGTAACCCGCTTGCTGTTGGTCGAACTCCTAACGGCAGTCAAGGGGTTGCCAATTCCTTTGTTGAGGGAGTAATTGGTGCTGGTTTCGGCAAGGGTTTCATCCACATCCACTTCAAAGAGCACCTCCAAAGTGTTGGCGTTAATGAGGCTCACCTGTGTAATAAGATCATTGTATGTAAAATCGAAAGTGGTTGGCGGCACTGTGTTTCCGTCAAGGTCTTGAAGGTTGTTAATAACTAAGCGGTAGTTGAGGTTTTCTTCAAGCCTTGTGGTTAAATAGAGAGTAACAATGGAGGCATCTGTGCTACTTTGAACCAGGCTAAAGGGGCCAAGACCTCTATCGAATCCATAGTTGCTGATTCTTTCGGCACTTGCCTTTGTAAGAGGTTTTGTGAACTGAATTTGAATACTTGTGTCGCTCAATACAATGAAGCGACCAAATTCGGGTAGCAAAGTAGAAAAACTTGCCGTAAGGTTGGTCGGCAGATCGTTGTTAAACAGGTCGGAGATATTAGAAATGGTTAGCGTGTTGCTGGCATTGTTGCCCAGGTTGCTGAAGGTTAGTTCAACAATACTTGTGTTTTTTTCGGTTCTAACCGCCTGAATGGGGTTTCCTATACCATTATTGACCGAGTAATTGTTCACATTTTCTGCCACCGCTTTGACTACCTCTTCTGAGAATTCAACCGCCAAAACCACGGGAGAGAGCAGTTCAACCCCCACAAGCCTTGGCGGCAACCGGTCGAAAGTAAAATCAAAGTTTCGGTTGGTTGAAATGGCGTTTCCTGCTAAATCTTCTATAGCAGTTAGGGTAAGTACGTTTTTGACTTCCTGCTCAAAATCCACTGCAAAATTTAAAACCACCGAAGTGCCTCCTGGTTGAAGTATAGCCTGAGCAGGGGTGCCAATGCCATTGTTTGCGGAGTAGTTGTTAATGGTTTCAGCACTGGTTTCATCCAATATTTCATCAAAATAGACCTGTAAGGTATTCTGGTCTACAACCACTACCGAATCGATATCGGGGTCGTCTGTGTCATATACAAAAGGAGTATTGAAAAGCTGAAGGTAGGCCAGACCAGAGTTTTGTATGTTCTCGAAAGATATTTCCGTAGTTGTATTCTCGGGAAATGAGCTGTCAAAAACCAAATGCACCAACCTGGGGTTGCTGTTGTCTAGAGCCGCGCTAATAGGGTTTCCTATACTTCTGTTCACCAGGTAGTTGCCTACTGTTTCCGCAGCCGACTCATTCAGATCGGCCTCGAAATACACATCTAGAAGCTGGCTGCTCACCACTATCACTGTGTCAATTTGGTTCACAAAGCCGAACACTTCGTTGCTGTTTGTAATTGTATTGCCTAAGGTATCGGCCAGGTTTTGATAGGAGAGGGTGTAAGAGTCTCCTTCTGTAAGGGTAGTGCCAAAGGTTAGGCTAACCCTGTTGCGCTGTGTGTTATTTAAAGTAGCCTGCGAAGGGTTGCCTATTCCCTGGTTAATGCTAAAGTTAGTTTCTGTTTCGGCAATGCTTTCATTGAGTTGCTCATCGAAAATCAGGTCTATTTGCTGAGGAGTTTTATAGACCAATCGGCTCAATACAGGTGCTTCATTGTCGAACAGAAAGTCGAAAGTGCCATTGACCACTGCGTTTCCTGCGCAATCGGTGAGCCCATTTACTGTAAGGGTAAAAATATTGCCGGAGTTCATCGCGGGACTAAGGCTCAGGGTAATGCTGCGTCCGTACGGAAGGTTTTGTGTGGCCGAAGAAACGGCCGCTCCATGGTTGAGCCCGAACGTTGCTCCACTCACGGAAGCCGGATCGATAAACTCATCGAACAACACCACAATTTCTTGATTGGAGTTAGCCAACACATTGACTATACCCGGAGCGCTGTTATCAGGAGTGTTATCGAATACGGAGTTTATCGTACCTGGCGTGCCTCCTTGCGCACTTATGGAAGAGTTCCAATTGTCTACATCGCTACAGGGTCTTTCCGGATCTATTTGCTCCAAACTCCAGCCACCATCGGCTTTGTTGTTGTCTCTATACCAGGTCAGGTCATAGGTCAGGCTATCGACTAGGTTGCCCAGGTTGTCCCGTAACACAAGAGCTTCGCCAGTGTTGGTGAGGGCATTCCATGAAGAAACAGCCACCACGTTGCCAAATGGTTGAAAACTGGCCACATTGCTGGAAGAGGTAAGTATTACATAGTCACCTCCATTTAGCACATGGTTACCAATGGTGCCTCCCGAAAGCTCAAAGCCGGTCAGGTCTATGGCCTCGCTACTTGTATTGAACAATTCGACAAACTCTTCTGACGAACCAGAGGGTAGGACCACCGGACTTGGGGCATTGGCTCCCGAGGGATCGGCATATATTTCATTAATTACTATTTGCCTGGTAGAAGTGGGGGTTTGAAAAGAAGCATTGGCCGTAAGGTTGGTCGCCACCGAGTTGCCGGCTGCATTGGCCACATTGTTTATTGTAATCTCATAGGTATTATTCACCAAGCCCGGAGATACGGTTAAGGTAACTATCGAGGCGTCTGTAATGCTTTGTACTACGCTGGTTGGATTCCCTCTTCCAAAATTAACGCTATAGTTGGTGGTGTTCTCGGCCGAAAGAGTGTTCAAGTTTTGATTGAAATCTATGGTAATGCTAGTAGAAGAGTTGACCGTAACCGATTCCACAGCCAAGTTGAGATAGCTGAATGTACCGGTAAGGTTATTGGCTGTAGCTAGTGTAGACTCATCTGTGACATTGTCAACGGTTAGGGTGTAACTGGCATCGGCCAGGTCGGTACTAAAAGTGAGGGTTACCAGATCATTAGAAACACTATTCCTTACCGCGGAGCTTGGGTTGCCCATGGCATTGTCCAGACCGTAATTACTAAGGGTTTCTGCTGTGGTTTGTTCTACATTTAGATTAAAGTCTACCAGCAGTGTGTTTTTATCTACCACGCTAATACTCTCAATAGCCAGCGGAACCACATAACTAAAGCTACTCTGCAGGTTATTGGCAGCCGTGTTAGTTGCTTCATCTTCCACACCGTTCACGGTAAGGGTATAATTGTTGTTTACCATGCCGGAAGTAGTAAGCCTTACCACTTGGGAAGAACTTCTGGAAGCTGCGGTTACCGACACGCCATTGTCTATGGCGTAGTTTCCGACAGTTTCGGCAGTGACCTGCTCCACCGGCTGGTTAAAAGTTACCTCCACCGTATTGGCGTCAATGGCCGTAGTATTGCTAATGGCCAAAGGGAGCACTTGCTCCTCAATGGTAAAGTCGTCCATTACGAGTTCGGCAGCCGATCCGCTTCCGTCTCCTCTGCTGGCCGTTATGCGTACAATTACATTGTTTTCACCGTTTGCTGCCGTAGGTAGTTCATATTCATAGGCAGTGTAGCTGGTTAGGTTATTGTTAGGAAAGGTGGTCTCATCACCTATACTGGTGTTGTCCAAGTAGTTGTTTCCACCATCAATAGAGGTGGAAAAAGAAAGCAATACCGGTCGTGTGGAACTGGCTCCATTTTGTTTGGAATAGGCATAAAAAGTGACTTTCGGATTGCTAATTCCGGTAAGGTCGAGAGTAATTAATACTTCTCCACTAAAAGTAGATGTTGGAATAATGTGTAGGGAGGAACTGCCGCTTCGTGCATCACTTCCCTGAAAGATACGGCTGGAGGTAGACACCTCATTACCTGTCCAGTCAGTAATGAATTCTACGTTGTTGCCGGTGGTAAATGCATTCTCGAATCCCTGTGAATAGGGAAAACTGCCTATCTGCCCAATAGCATACTGTGTGCAGAGTAGAAAAGTAAGGAGAAAACAATTTCTCATTTTTTGTGCTCAGGTACACTAAAGTAGTAAATTTGACGCGTTTTTCGACTTTAAGTCTAAATAGTTAATGAATTGATTTTATGAAGATTGCAGTTGTAGGTGCGACCGGACTTGTGGGAGGGGAAATCCTGGAGGTTCTAGAAGAAAGAAATGTTCAATTTGATGAGCTGCTATTGGTGGCTTCTGCCCGTTCGGCCGGAACAAAGAAAACCTTTAAGGGTAAGGAATACACTGTAATCACTATGGAAGATGCGGTGGCTCAGGCTCCGGATTTTGCCATATTTTCTGCAGGAGGCAGTACCTCCTTGGAGTGGGCTCCTAAGTTTGCTGCTGTCGGAACAACCGTGGTAGATAACTCCTCGGCCTGGAGAATGAGCCCCGATCATAAGCTGATTGTACCGGAAATTAATGCCTCAACGCTTACAGCAGAAGATAAAATTATTGCCAACCCCAATTGTTCTACCATTCAAATGGTGGTGGCACTGGAACCCCTGAGAAAGCGCTATGGCCTTAAGCGTATTGTTGTTTCTACTTACCAGTCGGTTACAGGCTCCGGTAAAGCGGCTGTAGATCAGATGATGAACGAACGGCAGGGTATTGATGGGCCCATGTGCTATGCTCATAAGATCGACATGAATGCATTGCCTCATATTGATGTATTTCTGGACAATGGATACACCAAAGAGGAGATGAAGATGGTGAACGAAACCCGCAAGATTTTTAATGACTACTCCATTGGTATAACATCTACTACGGTGAGAATACCCACTGTTGGAGGACACTCTGAGTCGGTGAACGTTGAGTTTAAGGAAGACTTTGACATGGAAGAGGTTAAAGCTTTATTGAATAGTGCCGAAGGGGTGGTTTTGCAAGATGATCCTAAGCACAACGTATACCCCATGCCGCTTACGGCTCATAAAAAAGATGAGGTGTTCGTTGGCCGACTTAGAAGAGATGAGAGTCAACCTAATACGCTCAACCTTTGGATTGTGGCCGATAATCTTAGAAAGGGAGCGGCAACCAATGCCGTACAGATTGTAGAATACCTTCAGAAACAACTCAAGATAGCTTGATAGAGCAGCTGGCTTTAGCGGAGGTACAGGCTTTTATTCAAGAGCATTTGTCGGAAGACCCGGTATCGTTATCGCTCAAAAAAAGCCCATTTCCCAAGATCGCCATGCGCGATTTGGTGGAGCAAATAGCCTCACGACAAAAAGCTAAATATAAAATACCCTCTTGGTATGCTCAAGAGGGTATTTTGTTTCCTCCGGCCATTTCTATGGAGCAGTGTTCCTCAGAGAGAACGGCCCGTTACAAGGCCTCGCTGGTTAGGGGAACGCGTATGGCCGATCTGACCGGTGGGTTTGGTGTAGATACTTACTTTATATCTCAGCACTTTGAATATGCCGTGCATGTAGAAAGCAATGCCTATTTACATGAGCTGGTCAGGCATAACTTCAGGGTTTTAGGAAGTCATATTGTGACCCTTCAGCAGCAGGCCGAAAAAGCCATTGATGAACTAGAAAGTCAGGACCTCATTTATCTCGATCCCGCCCGAAGAGATGGAAACGATCAAAAAGTAGTTTTTTTAGAGCACTACAGTCCTAATGTAGTCGAAATGCTTCCGCAGTTGATGAACCGTTGTGAGCAATTGCTTTTAAAGGTTTCTCCCATGTTGGACATTAAAAAGGCTGTCAACGATTTAGGTTGTGTAAAAGAAGTGCATGTAGTAGCTGTTCACAACGAGGTAAAGGAACTACTGTTTCTAATGCATAAAAATGGGGGAGATCGGGTAAACATAAAGGCCATAAACCTTCGGTCAGGCTTGCATGAGAATGAAGCCCTTGAGTTTACCTATGAAGATGAAGAACAGACTGATGTTGCATTGGGCAGCATTGGGCAGTTTTTGTATGAGCCAAATGCCAGCATTCTAAAGGCCGGAGCTTTTAAGTCATGTGCACAGCAGTTTGGCCTTCTTAAACTTCATGCCAATACCCACCTCTATACTCACCACAGTGAGGTGAAAAATTTTCCCGGTCGTGTGTTCAGGGTAAAGGAAGAGATATCGCTGAACAAGAAGCAACTGAAGAAGTGCTTGCCTGAGTATAAAGCCAATATCTCTGTTCGCAATTATCCTCTTTCTGTCAAAGACATCAGGAAAAAAACGGGGCTTAAAGACGGAGGTAATCATTACATTTTTGCTCTAACAGATGTAGAGGGCAAAAGAGTGTTATTGTGTGAAAAAGTAAAGTAGCCATAAGGCAAGCAATAGGGTTCCGTAGTAGGCTAGAACTTTGTAGCGGTTTTTAGTGGCAAGCCACCAAAGAACCCACCACGGTTTAATCATACCCATAATGAATACAATAGCTGTGAGCCAACCCAAAAAGTAGAAAACGAACATTGAGCCCTAATCAAGTAAACAATCGGAGCTCAAGTTATTCTTTCCAAAGCAGATTATTCCAGTTTCAACACTTTAAATACTTTGGAGCTTCTGCCCTGTACCACCCTTAGAATGTAAAGACCCGAAGGCAAGCCTGAAATGTCTATGGCCGTTTGCCGTGAATCATCTAGTTCAACACCTTTGGCACTCAGCTTTTCAAGGCCATTCATGGTTTTAAGGCTAATATCAATCGAACCACTACTTTCCATGCTCTTTATGTAAAGCAGGTCTCCGGTTACCGGGTTAGGAAATATTTCGGTGCCCAAATTAAATGCAGTATTGTCAATGGCCGTAATCTGGTCGTTTTGAACTTGTAAATTGTCAATGGCCCAACCCCAGCCTTCTCTGGTGCCGCGCCTTTCCAACCTAAACCTTAGTAGTATTTCGTCACCCGCATTTACCTGGGCATTGTCTGTAAGTTTTACTAACCGGGTTCTAAACATTGATGGCTCAGGAGGAGTGCCGGCCGCAAATGCATTGCCCCAAACCGAAGACTCTGTATTGGCTGTAGATCGCCTGAGTTCCAGCCATGTTTGTCCTCCATCTTTAGAAACTTCCAAAGCCGCGTAATCGGCCACAGGGTCTACCAAGGCAATTTCGTCATAGGCTATATATGGCATAGTTGCGCTCACTGTAATTGGTTTTTTGAGCGTATATGTAAAAGTAGTACTGCCGGACAATCCGAAATTGGAAGGGTAGGGATGCCGGCTATGAATGGCTCCGTTGCTGAACCCACTGGGCGTTTCTATACCAAAGAAATTGCCTACAAAATCTTCAGAGGCCTCATTAAAATTATTGGAATAGGTTGTAACGGGGTTACCAAAGTTAATAAGGGGTATTGAGAAGAACTCGTTCGGCCCGGGCAGGAATGAAGCATTCTTTATAGGAGAGCGGCTATCAAAAGCTGCAATTCTATATTCAATTACATCACCTTCGTTTAAGGCGGTAATATCTACCAATGCCCGGTAGAGATTGCTCCCCAGGTGAGTCATCTGAATGATTGGTTGTGGCTGTCCGTTCACTTCGCTATACAAAGCAACACTATCTACCTCCACATTGTCAGTTACCAGGGCATCGAAACTAAGACTGTTACTTTCTGATGCGTAGTTGAAGTGTTGATGCCTCAGAGTTGGTGGTACCACATCCATTTGAATGTTCAGGTTGTCTATAGCCCAACCCCAGCCGTGAGCGGCTTCATCGGCAAACAGCCTGAAACGAATGAGAAGCTCGTCTCCACCCTCAAAATCGCCACTGGCTAATAAGTCAATTTCTCGTTTGGCGTATATGGAAGACTCGCCAACAGCGGTAGAATTGTTGTCTACTAAACTACTTTGGTAACGCGAAAACCAGTTGGAGCGCACCCGGCTATCATAGCCATCAAGCAGGGGTAGCCAAGTTTCTCCTCCATTTTTAGAAGCTTCCACTATTACATAGTCGTAAAATCCGTTGTCGCCAAACTCCGAATTGGCTTCCCCGGGTTCCACCAGTACTACTTCATCGAAGCTCATTTTAGCATTCTGTTCGTTGACAATAATGGGTATTTTTAGCTCAAAGGTGTAATTGCTTTCGTTGTTGCTTCCGGTGCCATCGGCATAGGGGTGATCTGAATGAATGGCTCCGTTTTCAAATGTGGCTTCTTCACGAATAGAGAAGTTGGCGCTGGTAAAAAAGTCTTCGGCCGCTTCCGAGATGTTGTTAAAGTCGTTGAAATAGAAGTGCCGGGGCTCTGCAGTGGCTACTACATTTACTTTGGTAAAACCTGTTGCCGGAAAAACAGTTTCATTGCGCGCAGCGGCCTGGTCAGTAGCTTTTATTCGGTATTCAATATAATCTCCATCGGCAAGGTTAAGTGAAGAGAGGTCTAAGAAAAGACGATATAAATTCTGATTTTGGTTAGCCAGCCTGAATATTGCGCTTTGCAAAGTCCCACCATTTACTGCGTACTCCAGGGTTACGTCTACCGGTAAAAAGTCTGTTACCGTAGTTTCCAGGGTAACCCCCTGATCGGTGGTTCGGATAAAATTGGGAGGAGTGTGCGACACTATGGGGGCTTCACTATCATTTCCCGATTGAAACCTAAGGTATCGTTCAGGAACCAGCACACTGGGTCTCGAAAACTGTCGGCCTTTATCGTCAACCGCGGTGATATAGTAAGTGTACACCTGGCCTTCTGTTTTAGCCGACTGTATTTGCGCACTAAATTCATTGGCGTTGTTGGTACTCGTCATTTGAACCTCACTGCTGTTGGCTACAAAGCCATCCGTTGAGTAAAACAGGCGAACCTCATTGGGGTTGAATCCGATATCGCTGAAAACTTTGGCTGTAATGGTGTAGGTATCTGAGGTAATGTCTTCTGTATTTGGCCTATCAATGCTGTCTATATAAGTGAGTTCCCAGCCCATGTCTCCAAACATATCCAGTGTTACGGGGCCCGGGTCGTGCATCACCTCGTTGAATCCAATTTGAGGAGTCATTAGTGAATTGGCATTTCCCGAGGCATAGGTGTTTTCATTAAGGTGGGCTATGCTTGATCCGGCATCATAGGGGTTTGGTGCATATAGCCTTGGTCTTGTACCTGTACTGGCTTCAGAAGTGGGTGAGTTAAAATACACGGCATTGCTGGAGAGTGCATTGCCTAAGGCCACCGTGTTGTTGCCCATTTGTATGAGCGACTCCCGGGCACTGTTTTCCACACTCAAGTCGAAAATAAAAGGGAATTCCTGAATTCCGTACGAGCCCAGATCGGAGTCTTCGGAGTAATTGAAGCTATCTACAAAACCAAGACCATGACCAATCTCATGCAGTACTACAGTGACCAGATCGAACTGATTGGGGGCGGGGTTTCCATCGGTGCCGAGATACCAGGGTGCGCGACTGTTAAAATTGGCAACAATGTCGGGCTCGTTGGGGCTGTTGAGCTCTTGGCGGGCCATTTTTTCGGCCAGTGCCACCGGGTACCAGGTGTTTAGTTGCTTGGCACCATCGAAATTGCGAAAGGCGGTATTCCAGATGGCCGATCCCAGTACACCTTCATCGAGGCTCTGCCAGGTGGCATTAATTCGAATAGGGACCGGGGAGGAGATTAGCCCTGCCCAAATGTCTACGGCAGCCTGAAAAGCCGCTTTGGCTTCTTCACTGAATCCGTTGTATTCTACCCGAATATCGGCCCTTTGGCGGGTGCTGTTGCCATGGTTCAGGGCATTGCGCAAGCGAGCATAGTGAGCCGGGTTATGAAAAATGCGTGTTCCGGGGCTCTCATCTGAAGCGTAACAAATAACGGGTATCTGTACATCTAGCCTTTCGGCTTGCTGGGCAAGGCTGAGTTGAGGTATCCCTAAACTTAGTAGCAGAACAAATATTTTTCTCATGGCAAATGTTCAATTAACTTTCTTGAGTGCTATTAAGAAAAACGCCTATTGAATCATTCGGTACACTCTGTATGAAACTGATTCAAAATTTGACGTTTAAACTGATAAACTACATACATTGTATTAAGTTAATACTATAACTGGTTCTCTATGAAAAAGCACTTTGTTTTTTTAATGCTCATTTTATTTGGGTGCAAATCGGCCGAAAATAGCGGAAGCGAACTGCCTGTTGTTTTCATGAAGAAAACAGCTTGCATGGGTGCTTGCCCTGATTATGATATTTCAATTTTCAGTTCAGGAAAGGTGATACTAAATGCCCGGAAGTTTCTTCCTCTTGAAGGAAGCTTTGAGGCTCGGCTGCCTGAGGCACGGTTGGATGAGCTGCTAAGTTTGTTTGTAGAAAACCGCTTTATGGAATTGGAGAGCCAATACACATCCAGTCGAAAGGATTTGCCAACCACTACTGTAAGCTTTTACAATGGGGGCAAGAAGAAAACGGTGGTCGATTATGATGGCGCACCGGAACGGCTTAAAGCTATTGAGGCCTCCATACACAATCTCATTGATTCTCTGAGCTGGTCTGCGGTGAAGTAGTAAAAAAAACTGCCTCAAAAGCACCGGTCTTTGACGATTGTTCAAAGTTCCAATTTGCTTTTGAGACAGTTGTAGAAACTCCTAATTTATAATTAGAGCGTTCTTTTTACTTCCTGAATTTCAAAGCCTTCAATTATATCTCCTACTTTGATATCGTTGAAGTTTTTAATGCTCAACCCGCATTCGTAACCGGCTTTTACTTCACCTACATCGTCTTTGAAACGCTTCAGTTGGCCGATGTCTCCGGTATATACTACAATACCATCGCGGATTAGTCGGATTTGATTATTTCGTTTCACATAACCATCGGTTACATAACATCCTGCCACAGTACCCACTTTAGATATTTTGAAGGTTTCGCGGACTTCGATATTACCCGTGATTACTTCTTTTTCAGTTGGTTCCAGCAGGCCTTCCATAGCATCTTTGATCTCGTTGATGGCATCGTAGATGATGGAGTAAAGTCTGATTTCGATTTCTTCGGTTTCAGCGAGTTTTCTTGCTCCTCCCGATGGCCTCACCTGGAAGCCCAGAATAATGGCATCTGAAGCGGTGGCCAGTAGTACATCGGACTCTGAGATTTGACCAACGGCTTTGTGAATGATGTTTACCTGAACCTCATCTGTAGAGAGCTTAAGCAAGGAATCACTCAGTGCTTCTACAGAACCGTCCACATCACCCTTCACAATTACATTGAGTTCTTTGAAGTTTCCAACGGCCAAACGTCTTCCAATCTCATCGAGTGTAATGTGCTTTTTGGTTCTTACACTTTGCTCTCTGAGTATCTGCTCACGTTTGTTGGCAATTTCGCGAGCTTCTCGCTCACTGTCCATTACGTTGAACTTGTCTCCGGCCTGAGGGGCGCCATCTAAACCAAGCATTTGAACCGGGGTAGAAGGGCCAACTTCTTTGAGTCGGTTGCCACGGTGATCGAACATGGCCTTTACTTTGCCATAGTGCGACCCTGCCAGCACAACATCGCCAATTTTCATTGTGCCTGATTGTACCATAAGGGTGGCGAGGTATCCTCTACCTTTATCGAGAGAGGCTTCTATCACAGTTCCTACGGCATTCTTATTTGGGTTGGCTTTTAGCTCCTGAAGTTCTGCTTCGAGCAATACTTTTTCGAGAAGCTCATCAATTCCCTGACCCGTTTTGGCCGAAACTTCCTGGCATTGGTACTTTCCTCCCCAGTCTTCAACCAGAATATTCAGGTTGGCTAGTTCTTCTCTGATTTTGTCAGGGTTTGCGTTGGGCTTATCTACTTTGTTAATGGCTATAACAATAGGTACTTCCGCTACCTGAGCGTGATTTATGGCCTCTTTGGTTTGAGGCATAACGTTGTCGTCTGCAGCCACTACAATAATGGCAACGTCAGTGATTTTAGCTCCACGAGCACGCATGGCCGTAAAGGCTTCGTGACCTGGTGTATCCAAAAATGCTATTCGTTTACCATCTTTGGTTTCTACATCATATGCACCAATGTGCTGGGTAATTCCACCCGCCTCACCGGCAGTTACGTTGGCGTCTCTAATGTAATCGAGCAATGAAGTTTTACCGTGGTCTACGTGACCCATTATGGTAACAATTGGTGCTCTTTCTTGCAGATCTTCCGGGCTGTCTTCTTCTTCCAGTACTTCTACTTCATCATCGGCCGAAGTAAACTGAACATCGTAGCCAAACTCATCGGCAATAATGGTTATGGCCTCTGCATCCAGTCTCTGGTTTATGGAAACGAACATTCCCAAAGACATACAGGTGGAAATCACATCGTTTACCGATACGTTCATTAAACTGGCCAGATCGCTGGCTGAGATAAACTCAGTAACCTTAAGAATTTTGCTTTCTTCTTGCTGTTTGAGCATTTGCTCTTCGGCAGCTTCGGCAGCAGCACTTCTCTTTTCCTTTCGGTACTTGGAGCGGCTTTTTCCTCCACCTTTTCCACCTCCGCTCAAACGGGCAAGTGTTTCCTTAATTTGTTCCTGAATTTCTTTATCGGTAAGCTCTTCTTTCGGAGCCTGGCGTTTGCCTCCTCTTTGGTTGCCTCCTCTTCGGTTGTCATTGGCGCCTTTAGAAGCACGCTCAACTTTAGTTTGTTGAATTCGCTTTCTTGGTCGTTTGCCGCGGTGTTCGCCCTGATTTTGTTTGTCGTCATCTTTCGACTTCTTGGGCTTGTCTACCGGCAGTTCTATTTTACCCAGTACCTTCAGTCCTCTTAGTGAATCGGCTTTGGCTTCAATGAGCTCGTTTTCCTTCTTAGGGGCTTCAGGAGCTTTTTCTACCTTGGGAGCCTCCTCTTTCTTTGGCTCAGGTTTAGGTTCTTCTTTCTTCTCAGGAGCCTTTTGTTCGGGCTTTTTCTTACCGGCATCAAGGTCGATTTTGCCTAGCACCCGTAGTCCGGGTTTTCGCTCTTCTTCCTCTTGCTCTTCCTCCTTTGCCTTGGGTTGTTCAGTAACCTTCGGTTTTTCGGCTACCGGTTCGGCCTTCGGCTTTTCCTTCGGCTTTTCCTCTTCAGCAGGCTTTTCAGCTTCTGGCTTGGCCTCTGGTTTTTTAGGTTCCTCAGCTTTGGGCTCTGCCTTCTTAGGCTCTTCTTTTTTGGCAGGCTCCTTTTCTTTAAATGGTTCTGTCGTTATACCACTGGAGTCGATTACCATGTCTTCTACATGTTTCGTCCCAATGGTTAGATGAGAGGCCTCTTCTTTCTCATGGGCCGATGCAGCAAACTCCTTGGCCAGCATATCATATTGCTCTCCAGATATCTTGGCGTTAGGGCTGCTATCTACCGCGAAGCCCTTAGCAGAAAGAAAATCTACGATGGTGTTTCTACCCACGTTTAGTTTTCTTGCCACCTGGCTTAGCCTCATCATTTTATCTTCTGACATACTCAAATATCCCTCTTTTTAAGGTTTTATAAAATTCTACTATTGCTCGAACTCCTTATTAAGGATTTCGAATAGATACTTTACGGTTTCTTCTTCCAGCTCAGTTCTTCTTACAATATCGTCTTGAGCAAGGGCTAAAACACTTTTGGCAGTATCAAGGCCAATTCTTTTGAGCTCATCGATAATCCAGCTGTCAATCTCATCGGCAAATTCGTCCAGATCAACATCTTCTTCTTCGTAGTCGCTCAATTCTCTGAATACATCTATTTCTAAGCCAACCAGCTTAGAAGCGAGTTTAATGTTTTGGCCTCCTTTTCCGATGGCCAAAGACACCTGGTCTGGTTTGAGATACACAGATACACGTCCCTCATCGCCCAGTATTTTCATGCTCGATATCTTTGCCGGACTCAAAGCTCTGGCAATGTAGAGCTCCATGTTGTCGGTAAAGTTGATCACATCAATATTCTCGTTTTGCAACTCTCTTACAATGGAGTGAATTCTGGAGCCTTTCATACCCACGCAAGCTCCTACAGGGTCTATTCTGTCATCGTAAGATTCAACAGCTACTTTTGCTCTTTCACCGGGCTCACGAACCACCTTCTTAATGGTAATGAGGCCATCGTATACTTCCGGAACTTCGCTTTCGAATAGTCTTTCGAGGAACTCACCAGATGTTCTGGAAAGGATAATTTTCGGGTTGCCATTGATCATTTCAACACGATCTACAATGGCTCTTACGTTGTCTCCTTTACGGAATCTGTCTTTAGAAATTTGCTCGTTCTTAGGCAGTGAAAGCTCATTACCTTCACCATCTACCAGCAATACTTCTCTACCCAGAATTTGATAAACTTCGGCCGAAATAATTTCGCCAACCAAGTCTTTGTATTTCTGGTACAGAATGTCCTTCTCCAGGTCTTTGATTCGTTGAATTAGTGTCTGACGAGCGGTCATTACAGCTCTTCGGCCAAAGTCTTCCAGCTTGATTTCTTCAGCTACTTCTTCGCCAATTTCAAAGTCAGGCTCAATTTTTCTGGCCTCGGTGAGACTAATCTTATCATAGTCCCAAATATCTTCAGAGTCGTCATCAACGATTTCTCTAAACCTCCATATTTCAAGGTCTCCTTTGTCTGCGTTAATGATGATGTCGAAATTATCGTCTACTTCGAATTTCTTGCGGATCATTGTTCTGAAAACATCTTCCAGAATTCTGATCATGGTAGGTCTATCGACATTTTTCTGCTTTGCAAAATCTGCAAAAGACTCAATTAAAATTCCACTGTCCATTTTCTTTACTTAAATGACACTAACACATTGGCTTTTTCAATATCCGCGAAGGAAATCTCTTTCTCTTCTACCACTTTCTTTTTTTTCTCTTTACTTTCTGCAGCCAACACTATGGCGGCTTCGTTTACTACCTGAAGGTTGCCTTCTATCTGGCTTCCTGACTTCAGTCTGACCCTCAGTTTGCGACCTACATTTTTCCTGAACTGTCTTAGCGATGCAAGCGGGTGGTCAAGACCCGGTGAAGAAACTTCCAGTACATAGGCCACATCTATAAGATCTTCCAGTTCAATATCTTCAGCCAAATTTCTGCTCAATTCGGCACAATCATCTATGGTTACTCCCTGGTCTCCATCTAACAGCACCAAAATCTTTGTTTTGCCCGAAACACCTTTGGAAATCACATCTACAATGAAGTAGCTGTCGTCTTTCAAATGGCTTTCTGCAAGCGTTTTTATTTGGTCTGTTAGTTCTTTCATAGTCAATAATGAAAGAGGGGACTTGCTGTCCCCTCTGGAAAGTAACCATTAAGTGTTGCAAAAATAGAGGTTTTTTATTTCATATCAAATAGCTCTTTCATTCGTTCAGAACCAGAAATGCCTTTATTTTTACCTCAAGAATAAGATGTTATGAAAAAAGCCTGTTTACTGCTGTTGGCATTTTTGGCCGCTATTACTTTTTCTTGCGACTCTACGGGAAGCAAAACTTCTGTAGCAAAAGCAAGCCTGAACTTAAAAGAGGCTCCCAGACCCAACAAGGATTCACTGTATGCTTTTGTGGAGCAGCAGGTGGAGTTTGGCCCCAGAGTGCCAAATACCGAGGCTCATGAGCATGCAGCCAATTGGTTTGTAAATAAGTTTGAAGGATATGGTGGTAAAGTGACTGTGCAGGCATTCAAAGACAGGGTTTATGACGGAACGGAGGTTCAGCTTAAGAATATTATCGCCTCGTTTAACCCTAGTGCAAAAAAGAGAATCTTGTTGGCAGCTCACTGGGATACCAGGCCGTTTGGCGATAAGGACCCAAACAATGATATGATAAAGATAGATGGTGCCAATGATGGCGGAAGTGGTGTGGCCGTGTTACTGGAAATAGCTCGAATAATGAGTGGCGATAACCCTCCTGCTGTTGGAGTTGATATGATTTTATTTGATGGGGAAGATTGGGGGCAACACGAAAACATGAGCGATGTGGCCAATCCCAGAGACTATGGTAAAGAGTCTTGGTATTGTTTGGGGTCTCAGTATTGGAGCAAAAACAAGCATAATCCAAACTATACGGCATACTACGGTATTCTTCTGGATATGGTAGGGGCTCAGGGATCTACGTTTTACTACGATGGTGTTTCGCAGCAGAATGCCGGCCGAGTGTTATCCCGAACATGGGATATTGCCCATGAACTGGGTTACTCCAACCTGTTTGTCAAAGAGATGGGCATGGGACTGATTATTGACGATCATAAGTTTGTGAATGAACATGCGCGCATACCGATGATTGACATTATTGATTATCGGAAAAATGTCAATGACTTTGGGCCATATCACCACACACAGGAAGACAATCTTTCGGTAATTTCAAAAGACGTATTGGGTGCTGTGGCACATGTGGTACTCACTGTACTCTACAACGAGTAGTTTACTGCTTTAGTAAACCGAGTAGGTACTCGCCATATCCCGACTTTTCAAGAGGCCGGGCAATTTCTGCTAGTTTTTCTGAAGAGATATAACCCATTCGGTAGGCAATTTCTTCGATACATGAGATTTTGATACCCTGCCTTTTTTCCAGGATTTGAACAAACTGCCCCGCCTGCATCAGCGAATCAATCGTTCCGGTATCCAGCCAGGCCGTTCCACGGTCCATAGTGCTCACCTTGAGCTGCCCCATATTCAGGTAGGTTTTGTTTACATCGGTAATTTCCAGCTCACCTCTGGCACTGGGTTTTAGGTTTTTGGCAATGTCAACCACCTGATTGTCGTAGAAGTACAAGCCCGGTACCGCCCAGTTGGACTTTGGGTTTTGTGGTTTTTCTTCTATGGAAATGGCGTTCATGTCTTTATCAAACTCCACCACTCCGTAACGTTCCGGATCGTTTACGCGGTAAGCATAAACAATGCCTCCCTCCGGATCGGCATTTTCCTTCAGCAATTTTGGCAAACCCGATCCATAGAAAATATTATCTCCCAGAATAAGGGCTACTTTGTCGTTGCCAATGAATTCCTCTCCAATGGTAAAAGCCTGTGCCAAACCTTCCGGTTTGGGCTGTTCCGCATAGCTAAACGAGCAACCAATGCGGCTACCATCGCCTAACAATTTAATGAAGTTAGGCAAGTCGTGAGGGGTTGAAATAATCAGTATTTCTCTGATACCCGCCAGCATGAGTATAGACAAAGGGTAATAGATCATGGGTTTATCATAAACCGGCATTAGCTGCTTACTTACAGTATATGTAAGCGGATATAGTCTGGTGCCGGAACCTCCGGCCAAAATGATTCCCTTCATATCTGATATTGTTTTTGGTAATAGTTTTGGTACGCACCCGAAGTTACATGATCCAACCATTCTTCATTGGCCAGGTACCAATCTACGGTTTTCTCCAAACCCTCTTCAAACTGCAGCGAGGGCTGCCATCCCAGTTCATCTTTAATTTTCGAAGCATCTATGGCATAACGCTTGTCGTGGCCGGCCCGGTCTTTCACAAAAGTGATAAGCTTTCTGGACTGCCCCAAGGTACGGCCCAACTTGCGGTCCATTACGTCACAGAGAAGTTCTACAATGTCCAGGTTCTTCCACTCATTAAACCCACCAATGTTATAAGTTTCGCCCAGCCTACCCCTGTGAAAGATCACATCGATGGCTCTGGCATGGTCTACCACATACAGCCAGTCTCGTATGTTATCCCCTTTGCCATAAATGGGTAGAGGCTTGTTATTTTTGATATTGTGTATGCAAAGCGGTAGCAATTTTTCCGGAAACTGATTAGGGCCATAGTTATTGGAACAATTGGAAATAACCACGGGCAATTTGTAGGTATTTGCATAAGCCCTTACAAAATGATCAGACCCTGCTTTTGAGGCAGAGTAGGGCGATTGAGGATCGTAAGGAGTACTTTCTAAGAAGAATCCTGTTTCACCCAGCGATCCATAGACCTCATCAGTAGAAATGTGATAAAACCTTTTGCCCTCCAAGTTGTCTGCCCAGTGTTTTTTGGCAGCGTTCAACAAGTTGACCGTACCTATAATGTTGGTTTTAACGAAAGCCAGGGGGTCGGCAATAGACCGGTCTACATGCGATTCTGCCGCCAGATGTATGACCCCATCGAAACGATGGGTAGCAAACAAGTCGTCCAGAAATTCAGCGTCTGTAATATCACCTTTTAAGAAGGTATAATTAGACGCCCCTTGTACATCCTTGAGGTTTTCCAGATTACCCGCATAGGTGAGCGCATCCAGATTGAAGATATAATAGTCTTGATAGTTGTTCACGAAGAGCCGAACTACATGGCTGCCAATAAACCCAGCCCCTCCCGTGATCAATATTTTTTTCATGATAGGATTTTTCACGAAGCTAATTGAGTATGTTTTAATTACAGGTGCAATTTAGTTGAATGTCTGATTTTCAAAGTTAAAGCTCTCCAAATTATCGTTAAACTATTCTACCTAACGATCGTTTGTTTGGTAACTCAAATTTGGTAATTTTCGACAAACTATAAGGGAAATGGATTTTGAATTGAACGAGAATCAGCGACTGATTGCTGATATGATCAAAGACTTTGGAGAGAGAGAAATAGCCCCTTTTCGCAATGAGTGGGACGATAAGCAAGAGTTTCCGGTTCATATTTTCAAGAAGTTTGGAGAGTTGGGCCTAATGGGAGTGTTGGTACCCCAGGCCTATGGTGGTTCTGGTTTTACCTATGATGAATACATTACAGTGGTTTCTGAGGTGGCTAAGCTCGACCCGGGAATTGGTCTTTCTGTGGCTGCGCATAACTCTTTGTGTACCGGACACATTTTACAGTTTGGCAATGAAGAGCAAAAGCAACGTTGGCTACCAAAGCTGGCTACAGCTGAGTGGATTGGTGCCTGGGGGTTGACCGAGCCAAACACAGGTTCAGATGCCGGCAACATGAAAACTACGGCCAGAAAAGATGGCAACGAGTGGGTAATTAACGGTACAAAAAACTGGATTACACATGGCAAGTCTGGAGATGTGGCTGTGGTCATTGTGAGAACCGGAGAAGTTGGCGATTCGCATGGAATGACTGCCTTTGTGGTAGAAAGAGGAACCCCTGGTTTTAAAGCGGGTAAGAAGGAGGATAAGCTGGGTATGCGAACCTCTGAAACGGCTGAGATGATTTTTGAAGACTGCCGGATACCTGAAACAAACATGTTAGGTAAAGAAGGAGAGGGCTTTGTTCAGGCTATGAAGGTTTTGGACGGAGGTCGTATTTCCATTGCTGCCCTGAGTTTGGGGATAGCTGAGGGAGCCTTTGAAGCTGCTTTGGCCTATTCACAAGAAAGGCATCAGTTTAATCAGCCAATCTTTAATTTTCAGGGCATATCGTTCAAATTGGCCGACATGGCTACTAAACTAGAATGTGCCAAGCTACTAACCTACCAGGCGGCTCACTTAAAGAATAATGGCAAGCCGGTAACCAAAGAGTCGGCCATGGCCAAGTACTATGCTTCTGAGTGTGCGGTATCTTTTGCCAATGAGGCTGTTCAGATTTTTGGTGGATATGGCTATACAAAGGACTATCCGGTAGAGAAGTATTATAGAGACAGCAAATTGTGTACAATTGGTGAAGGCACCTCCGAAATTCAAAAACTGGTGATTTCTAGGCAGATACTTCGGTAAATCATTCTACCTTCCTTGGAATCTGTAAATCCTTTCTTTAACTTTGCGCTCCATTTGAGAGGAGGTGTTTAGATTATGATCATTATCAACGTAAAAGAAAACGAATCAATCGATAAGGCGCTCAAGCGTTTCAAAAAGAAATTTGAGCGAACCGGAGTTCTAAGAGAATTGAGATCTAGAACGAATTTCGAGAAGCCTTCTGTCACCCGCAGAAACGAGAAAATCAAAGCGGCTTACAAGCAAAAAATGTACGCCAAAGAAAACTACTAATCCATTTCTTTAGTAGTTATAAATTGCTATGTTAGTACTGTGTGTAATGACGCAGTACTGGCATGGTAGATTCCTTCCTTAGATACATATCCTACGAAAAGCGCTACAGCCAACACACTGTTAAGTCTTACCAAAACGACTTAAAGCAATTCGAGTTTTTCTGCCAAAGTAAGTTTAAAGTTCAAAACATAACCGAAGCCAATCAATTAATGATTAGGGCCTGGGTTTTGTCTTTGATGGATGGCGGTACTTCTCCCCGAAGTGTAAACAGAAAGATTGCTTCACTTAAATCGTTTTATAAGTATCTGCTCAAGAGAGATACTATTTCACAAGATCCGACTGTCAAGATAAAGTCGTTAAAAGTAAAAAAAGAACTACCCGGCTTTGCGAATGAGGAGGAGTTTTCCGATTTTCTGAATAGGTTAGTTTTTGACGATTCACTGGAGGGCCAAATGGAGCAACTGTTGCTAGAGCTTCTCTACGGAACTGGCATTCGGCTCTCAGAACTTTTAGGTCTAAGGGTTTCAGACTTTAACCCCGGCCAGTCTACCATAAAGGTTTTGGGTAAAAGAAATAAGGAGCGTATAATTCCTATATCCCGTTCATTGAACAGTTTGTTAAAAAATTATATAACTGAGAAAAATCATGCCTTTTCTCACGATAGCGATTCGTTTTTGATCGTTAACAAGAATGGAGGGCAGGCATATCCGATGCTGGTCTACCGAATAGTGAAGAAGTATCTTAGTCAGGTACAGTCATTGGATAAGAAGAGCCCTCATGCGTTGCGCCATACCTTTGCCACACATTTGTTGAACAAAGGTGCCGATTTGAATGCGGTGAAAGATTTGTTGGGGCACAGTAGTTTGGCAGCAACTCAAGTTTATACACATAATTCTTTGGACAAGCTGAAGTCGGTTTTCGATCAGGCCCACCCAAAGGCATAAGTTTAACCCTTAAAATTATATCATCATGAAAGTACAAGTTCAATCACTCCACTTCGATGCAGACATCAAGTTGATCAATTTTATCCAAAAGAAACTAGACAAGCTGGATACCTTTTATGAGAGGACTATTGATGCCGAGGTAATTCTTCGATTGAATAATGAGGGTGTACAAAACAAAACTGTAGAGATTAAGCTCAATGTGCCGGGCGAACAGTTATTTGCCCAAAAAACCAATGGTTCTTTTGAGGCGGCCACAGATCATTGTACGGAGGCACTTAGAAGACAGATAAAGCGGCATAAGGAAAAAATGCTAGCCCACTAGGTCGCCCAACTATAACAGAAAATGAAAGAAGCTGTCTCAAAAGCTAAATGAGCGTTACCCTGAACTTGCCTGCCTTATGTAAAGGCAGGTTGCAGGGTCTTCACAGTGCTCATTATAGAACTCATAGATTCTGATTGAATTCAGAATGGGGAGTTTTAGAGCTTTTGAAACAGCCTCTTTATTTTACAGGCCGAATGCCTTTTTCACCTTATCTACATAATCTAATTTTTCCCAGGTAAATAGTTCTACTTCAAACTCCTGAGGCTGATTGTTAGAATTGATGAATACTTTCTTTACTACTTCGTTTTTTCTTCCCATGTGGCCATAGGCGGCTGTTTCTGAATACATGGGTGTTCTTAAATTGAGCCTGGTTTCGATGGCGTAAGGACGCATATCGAAAATTTCGGAAACCTTTCTGGCTATATCGCCATCGTTCATTTGGACTTTAGAAGTACCATAAGTGTTCACATAAATGCCCATTGGCTCAACTACGCCAATGGCATAGGACACCTGAACAAGTACTTCATCGGCTACTCCGGCTGCCACAAGGTTTTTGGCAATATGTCGCGTTGCATAAGCCGCAGACCGGTCTACTTTAGAGGGGTCCTTACCAGAAAATGCACCGCCACCATGAGCCCCCTTACCGCCATAAGTGTCTACAATAATTTTACGCCCGGTTAGACCTGTATCTCCATGTGGCCCTCCAATAACAAACTTTCCTGTAGGGTTGATGTGGTATTTGATATCATCGTTGAACAGCTTCTGAATTCTTTCTGGCAATTGAGCTTTAACTCGTGGGATCAGAATGTTGATGATGTCAGATTTAATTTTGGCCAGCATAGCTTCCTCCTCGTCAAAATCATCGTGCTGTGTAGACACCACAATAGCATCGATGCGAGTAGGGGTGTTGTCATCGTTGTACTCTATAGTAACCTGCGATTTAGCATCGGGTCTCAGGTAAGTAATTTCTTTGTTTTCTCTTCTAAGGTCTGCCAGCACTTGCAGTATCTTGTGAGACAAATCCAGAGCAAGAGGCATGTAGTTTTCCGTTTCGTTGGTTGCGTAGCCAAACATCATGCCTTGGTCGCCTGCGCCTTGCAGTTCTTTTGAAGCTCTATCTACCCCACGGTTAATGTCTTCGGATTGTTCATGAATAGCCGATAGTACACCGCAAGATTTGCTGTCGAATTGATACTCTGCCTTAGTGTAACCTATTTTTTCGATCACATCTCTGGCAATTCTCTGCACATCGAGATAGGTGTTGGACTTTACCTCTCCGGCCAAAACTACCTGACCGGTGGTAACCAATGTTTCGCAAGCTACCTTTGAGTCCGGATCGAAAGCCAGAAAATTGTCTATCAGCGCATCGGAGATTTGGTCTGCTACTTTGTCTGGGTGACCTTCCGATACTGATTCTGAGGTAAATAGGTATGGCATATTAGAATGTTTTAAGGCTGCAAAAATAAGAGTATGTATAGAACTGTGAAAGCTTTTTACAATTCTCTAGTTGGCATATAGGAGAAAGATAGTAGGAATTTTTTTGAGCTCTATCTCGCGCGCATTCCATTTGGCAACGGGTTTTGTTTTAATAAGCTCCTTTTCGCCCGTAATATCTCGAGCTATACAAAGAAACGAATCGGGCCGGGCTACTTTAAGAATATCCATTAGGAGAGGCTCGTTGCGATATGGGGTATCCATAAATATTTGTGTCTGATCCTTTTCTCTGGACTCCTTCTCCAACTCCCTTATTTTTTGCTGGCGAGCTTTCCTATCTATGGGCAGGTAGCCATGAAAGGCAAAAGACTGGCCGTTGAAACCAGAGGCCATGAGCGCCATCAAAATTGACGATGGCCCTACCAATGGTTTGCAAGCCACTCCTAATTGCTGTGCCATGTGAACCAGTCTGGCGCCAGGGTCTGCCACTCCTGGACAACCGCTTTCCGAAATAACGCCTAAATTTTTGCCCTCAAGGGCAAGTTGGGCAATTTCGAAACACTGTTCAAAGGTGGTTTTCTTATCTAAAATTCTGAAGTCGAGATTCTCTATGGTTAGGCCAAGTTGTAGGCTGCTCACGTATCTTCTGGCGGTTCTTAGGTCTTCTACCAGAAAAATGTCAGTAGCTTTTATGGCATCTTGTACCTGCGCGGGGATCACCTCTGTTTGAGTGTTTTGCGAGATGATATTGGGAATTAAGTATACTACTCCTGTGGCCATGTTAGTCTAAAAAGGCATTTACAATTTCAAAAAATTCTGTAGGCTTTTCAGCATGTAACCAATGACCAGCACCTTCTATGGTTTCTACTTTTGAGTTGGTAAAAATGGAATGAATTAAATTAAGGTCATCATTTAAAACGTAATCGGATTTAGAGCCTCTTATAAACAATGTGGGTTTTTCGAAGCGAGCATTCTGATTAAGGCCCTTTCCTACCTCTTCAATGTTTTTAGCAATAATATCCAGATTCATTTTCCAGCTAAAGCCTTCCTTGCTCCTCGCCAGGTTTTTGAGCAAAAATTGGCGAGTGCCGAAGTCCGGAATTTGCTCCTTAAGCAGCTCATCGGCCTCATTTCGGGAACTCAGATTCTTGAGTGGGACTGAGTAAAACGCTTTTATAATGGTTGTATGGTGAACAGGGTATGATTTTGGTCCAATATCGGCTACAATTAGACGCTCAACCATTTCGGGAAATGCCACAGCAAACTCCATAGCTGTTTTACCGCCCATGGAGTGGCCCAGTAATGTACATTTGGTAATGTTTAACTCATTTAAAAGCTGCTTTAAATCCTGAGCCATTACACCATAGTTAAACTCATTGTGGTGAAAAGAATTGCCATGATTTCTTTGGTCAACCAGAATGACCTTTTGGTACTCCGCCCATTTTTTTCCGAGAGTCATCCAGTTGTCTAATGAGCCGAAAAGACCATGAAGAATAACCAAAGGCTCTCCTTCGCCCAGAATCTTGTGGTTGAGAGTGCTCATATATTTAGTTCTCTTAAGTAAAGTTGAATAGTATTTTCCAAGCCATAGTACAGGGCATCACAGATGAGCGCATGGCCAATGGATACTTCATCTATATGGGGTATAGTCTTGACCAGATAGTTAAGATTTTCCAAATCCAGATCATGGCCAGCATTAATACCAATGCCCAACTCATGGGCTCTTTTGGACGCAGCTGCGTATTTTGCAATAGCCTGTTCAGGGTTCTTTCGGTATGCTGTAGCGTACATTTCTGTGTAAAGCTCAATGCGGTCTGTTCCAAGTTTGGCAGCTCCTTCCATAATATCTATCTCCGGTTCTACAAAGATTGACACTCGCACACCAAGATCTTTTATGTGGTCGATGATAGGCTTGAGCTCCTCTGCTCGGCCAATAGTGTCCCAACCAGCATTAGAAGTAAGCACATTAGGAGGATCCGGTACCAGTGTGGCTTGCTCGGGACGTACTTCTTCTATGAGTTTTAGGTAGCGTTCATCAGGAAACCCTTCAATATTGTATTCGGTGGTTACTACCTGTTTTAAGTCGTAAACATCTTGGGTCGTAATATGGCGTTCGTCTGGCCTTGGGTGAACTGTAATTCCTTGAGCACCAAAACGTTCTGCATCTTTGGCCACTTGAACCACATTGGGGTTGTTTCCTCCCCTGGCGTTGCGAATGGTAGCTACCTTATTGATGTTCACACTTAGTCTAGTCATTCAAATTGTCTTTATTGCATAACTTTGCGCGCAAGTTAATGATTTCAAAACTCTCAAGAATATTTTGCCATGAGCCTAAAACAGCAAATTGATGCCGACATAAAGCAAGCTATGTTGGCCAAGAATAAGGACGAGCTAAAAGCTCTTCGTGCCATTAAATCAATGATTTTGTTGGCTGAAACCGATAAGGGTAGCTCCGGTGAACTCTCTGGCGATGCCGAGATGAAGCTATTGGCAAAAGCAGTGAAGCAAAGAAAGGACTCAGCAGCTATTTATAAAGAGCAGGGCAGAGAAGATTTGTATGCTGTAGAAATGGCTGAGGCCGAGGTAATTGAAAGATACCTTCCGAAACAACTAACAGAAGCTGAACTAAAGCAGGAACTTGAACAAATAATTGCTCAGGTTGGTGCTTCCGGTCCACAGGATATGGGCAAAGTAATGGGTGTAGCCTCCAAGGCTTTGGCCGGTCGCGCAGAAGGCAAGGCAATTTCTACCATGGTTAAAACTTTGCTTAGTCAATAGTTGAAAACCCTCGACATCATCTTGCTCATTCCATTGATTTTTGGAGCTGTTCTTGGCTTCAAGAAGGGGCTTCTGCTCGAAATAATAGGTGTGTTGGCTTTTGTGCTGGCTATTATAGGAGGCTTTAAACTCATGGAAGTAGGCATGGTGTATCTGTCGGAGTATTTGCAAGACTTTGATCAGCTGCTGCCCTTCATCTCTTTTCTTGTCATTTTTTTGGCCATTATTATTCTGGTGAACATGCTGGGTAAGTTGCTTAAAAAAATGATAGACATGACCATTTTGGGTGGATTCGATAAGTTTGCAGGAGCCATACTAGGCCTTGTAAAATGGGCGATTGGCGTGAGCATTCTCCTGTGGTTAGTCAGTAATTTTGGTCTTCAATTGCCTGGCCAAAACGAAGAGTTAGTGCTTTACCCGTTTCTTACTGAGTTGGGCCCTAAACTCATAGCCTCACTGGATGTGGTGTTGCCATTTGCTCAGGAAATGCTCGATTCAATAAAAGCACTACTTTCTCCGGTGTGATTTTACTAATTGATAATTACGATTCGTTTACCTACAATCTGGTAGACTATTTCCGGCAGCTTGGTCTTGAGGTGGTTGTTAAGAGAAACGATGAACCGTTCGAGGAAATAGTATCAGAAACGTATCAGGGGGTGGTGCTTTCTCCCGGACCCGAAAAGCCTCAAACGGCCGGTCAGTTAATGGCTTTGACTAAATATTACCTAGGTAAGTGTCCTGTATTAGGAATTTGTCTGGGGCATCAGGCTTTGGGTATACACTATGGTGCTCAACTTGTGAAGGCCATAAGGCCCATGCATGGCAAAATTTCCAGCATTCAACACAGTGGCACCGGTTTGTTCGGACAGTTGCCTTCAAAGCTAGCGGTGGTCCGTTATCATTCGCTGGTGCTTGCTGAGGTGCCCAAAGGCTTTGTAGCCACTGCTCGCACTAGTGAAGGAGAGCTAATGGCCATGGAAAACCTGAATCTAATGGCCTGTGGCGTTCAATTTCACCCGGAGGCCATTCTGACAGAATACGGTTTGCAGATGCTTAGAAATTGGGTTAGATTTTATAATATTGTTTGAACCGCGGTGTTCTAACAGCAGAACTTTAGTGCTGAACGGCTTGTTGAACTAACCAAAACTCATGGTAGCAGCAGATCTTATTAATCATATGATTCCTCCTCTAAAGCCGACAGACGATGGCAACAAGGCCATTGTTTGGATGGAAGAGCTACGTACCAACCAGCTGCCTGTTATTGAGAAAGGCCGTTTTCTAGGCTTCATTTCAGAAGATATTATTCTTGAAGACAATGATCCTCAAAAGGCAATCAGCGAGTACGACCTGGAAGATGCCGGTTGCGTGGTGCTGGAGCATCAGCATTTTTACGATGTAATTCGGATGGCTTCCGATTTCGATTCTCAAATGGTAGCGGTATTATCTTCTGCTGGGAGTTTTATGGGGGTTGTGGGTATAGAAGACACCATTCGTGCCATTGCTAGCTCAACAGCCGTGCAAGATCAGGGAGCTATTTTGGTGTTGCTCGTTAACTATCGCGACTATTCTCTGGCGGAAATTTCTAGGCTGGTGGAGGGTGAAAATGCCAGAGTGTTGAGTGTTGCAGTGAGCCGAGATATTGCCGACAGCAGTATGTTTCGGGTAACGTTAAAGATAAATCAGACAGAAGTTTCTCACATTGTTGCCTCTCTTGAACGTTTCGGATATAAAATCATAGGCAGATTTCAGGAAGAAGAATCTAAATCGAACGAAAAAGAACGGTTCGACCTTCTCATGAAGTATCTCAACATTTAACACCCACTATGAAGATAGCCATTCACGGAAAAAGCACAGGGCCTGAAGCCCAGGGCTGTATTTCAGACATTATCGATTTTTTAAACAAAGATGGTATTGAGGTTGGCGTTTCTGCCGAGTACCTGAGCGATCTGGCAGAAAAAGATTTTAGACTACCCGCAGTCAAATCATTCAGAAGAGGAGAAGACCTCTCCGGTTTCGACTTTGTGTTGAGTTTGGGGGGAGACGGTACCATTTTGGACACGGTAACTTACACCGACCGATGGGAAGTCCCCATAGTAGGTATAAACCTCGGGAGGTTGGGCTTTTTATCTACCACCCCGCGCGATGAAGTACAAGAGGCCCTACAAAAACTCGTAGCCGGCACCTTCGATATCGAATCACGGTCGCTCATTCATGTAGAATCTAATCAAGGGCTTTTTGAACCCTTTAACTTTGGGCTAAACGAGCTGACAATTGTTAAAAGAGAAACCTCATCCATGATTGTGGTGCACACATATGTGGACGGAGATTACCTGAACAGCTACTGGGCCGATGGTCTCATAATCGCCACACCCACCGGATCTACAGGATATTCTTTGAGTTGCGGAGGGCCATTGGTACACCCCAGCATGAAAAACTTTATTCTTACTCCCGTTAGTCCACACAATTTGAATGTACGACCGATTATTCTATCCGACAGAAGCCGGATAACTTTTGAAATTGAAGGAAGATCTCGTCAGTTCATGGTTTCTTTAGATTCCCGATCACAGAGTGTAGACGATTCGGTGGAAATAACCGTTAAGAGAGAGGAGTTTGAGGCCAAATTGGTACGCTTTCCGGAGACAAGATATTTTGACACTCTCAGACAAAAGCTAAATTGGGGCCTCGATGCCAGAAATTAACTTAACAATATTTAACTCGACTCATCTAAAACCTATTTCATCAGTTGTCTAGCTTGCAGCCATATCGTACGGATAATCTGTCCATTGTAAGGTATCTGTTCATCATTGCCTTTTTTATTATCCCTTTCGCAGCCAAGGCTCAGTTGTCTGAAATTGGTTTGGAAGTGGGCACAAATAACTACCTGGGCGATGTGGTGAGAAAATACGATTTCTCCAATGGATCTTTGGGTGGGCAGTTCTTCATCAGAAAGCACCTTAATGAGGGGGTGAGTTACCGCATTTCGGCTGGAATTGGTCAGTTGAAAGGGGCAGATGATGAAGCATTTGACGTGTTTTCAGCCAACAGGAGAGCTTCGTTTGAAGGTAGTTTCTTTCTAACCGACCTGCTCATTGAGTATCATTTTCTTAACTACAGGAATGAAAAACTTCAGCAGTTCTGGACTCCCTATTTGTTTTTTGGGGCAGGCCTTTACCGAATGGAAGGACAAGATAATTTTCTCAATAACTACGACACAGGTATTAATTTGCGCATACCAGTAGGTGTAGGAGTAAAATTACGATTAGACAGGCGGTGGGTATTGGGTATTGCCACTTCGGCCATAAGTACTGGCTCAGATATGCTAGACAATGTATCTGAAGCCACACCGAACATTAAAGACTACCGGGGAGGAAACCCCAACGACAATGATTGGATGTTTAATACATCCATATCGCTCAGTTATACCTTCTATAAGATTGTGTGTTGGAAGCCATTCTTCTAATCTGATTGACAAAGAGTACATTAGCTTTTAGAAAGCTGTTTCAATTTTGTACCTTCGCGCTTGATTTTTTTAGAGGTGTGTAGATGAAAGAAAAAATCAGGCAAGACAATCTTCCGGAGCATATTGCAGTAATTATGGACGGCAATGGCCGCTGGGCCAAAAAACAAGGCGCTGCCCGGGTGTTTGGGCATAAGAGTGCAGTAAAGTCTGTAAGAGATGTTACAGAAGGTTGCGCAGAGCTCGGTGTAAAATACCTTACGCTCTATGCCTTTTCTACAGAAAACTGGAATCGCCCAAAGTTTGAAGTTACGGCCCTTATGGAGTTGTTGGTTTCCACCCTTAGCTCAGAGATTAAAACGCTGATGGATAATGACATCAGGCTTGAGTCTATTGGAGACAGGGCAAGCTTGCCCTCCAAATGCCAAAGAGAGCTACAAGAAGCCATAGACAAAACCAGTGGAAATAGCCGGATGACACTTATTTTGGCCCTGAGCTATAGCGGTCGGTGGGATATAGCCCAAGCCATGAAAAAAATAGCCCTCGAAGTAGAAGAAGGAAAACTGAAAGCTGAAAACATAAATCAGGATATAATTAATAACTATTTGGCAACTGCGGGAATTCCAGACCCTGAGTTGTTGATCAGAACAAGTGGAGAACTTCGTATTAGCAACTTTTTGCTCTGGCAAATGGCCTATACCGAGTTTTTCATTACAGAAACGTTGTGGCCCGATTTCAGGAAAAAAGACTTATATGAGGCCATAGTTTCTTATCAAGAAAGAGAAAGAAGGTTTGGAAAGATTAGCGAGCAAATAAAGAAGTGAGTTTGGGAATGAGAAAAATATTGGTGGCTACCAGCTTCCTGATTCTGGCCATGTCCAGTGCATTGTCTCAGGTAAGGTATGGAGTCAATGCTGGCGAAGGTGTACAAATCGACTATTCCAACCCTAAGGTTTTTGAAGTAGCAGAAATAAAGTTTACCGGACTCAATGTGCTTGACGAAAGAGCGTTGGTTTCGTTTGCCGGTATTAAAGTGGGAGATCGGATTACCATTCCGGGGCGTCAGGTTTCAGATGCCATCAAAAAACTTTGGACTCAAGGCATTATTGCCGATGTGCAGTTTTGGCTCACCAAAACAGAAGGAGACAGGGCCTACATAGAAGTAAGAATTGTAGAGCGCCCACGTATTCTGCGTTTCAGTATTGAGGGTGTTGGTGCCGGACAAAAGTCTGAACTGAAGGACCAGCTCGATGTAAATGGAAAAGTAGCCAGTGCCCCTCTCATCAAAAATTCAGAACTGGTTATAAAGAAATACTTTGTTGAAAAAGGCTACCTCAACGCCACCGTTAAAACAGAGCAAAGACTAGATTCCATAGTGAATGATGGTATTGAGTTGAACTTTGTAGTAGACCGAAAAAGCAAAGTCAAAATAAATAAAATAGAGTTTGAAGGAAACACTGATTTTGAGGACTCTCGCCTTAAAAAAGCTTTAAAAAACACGAAAGAAAAGCCCCGTTTTTGGCTCATCAACCGATTCTTCGAACAAGTGTTCAACACCTCGCCAAAAACCATTGGCAACTTTGTTGACAGCACCGAAACAGTGACTAACAAAGACTTTAAGCAGTTTATTAATGAAAACGTAAAGCTCAATTTTCTAAAGGGCTCCAAATTCATTGAGGCCGACTTTAAGGAAGATAAAATGTCGCTCATCAACTTCTACAATTCAAAAGGCTATAGAGACGCAGAAGTAATTGAAGATGAGGTAACTGTCCTGAACGATGAGTACATAGACCTCCGTATTAAGGTAGACGAAGGAAATAAGTACTACATCCGGAACATAGACTGGGTGGGCAACTTTAAGTATACCGATGAATTTCTTACTGAAAAATTGGGAATCAAGAAGGGAGACGTTTACAACAAAGAGCGGATTGAAAAACGGACCCAGTTTGATAGCGATAGTGGTGATGATATACTCTCTCTTTATCAAGACGATGGCTACTTGTTCTTTAGGTTAGAAGTAGTTGAGGTAAGAGCAGAAAACGATTCGATCGACCTTGAGATGCGTATGTACGAAGGAGAACAAGCCACAATTAAGCGCATTATACTAAAAGGCAACGACCGTACCTCTGACCACGTGGTGTTGAGAGAAATCAGAACTCTACCAGGGCAGAAGTATAGCCGTAGAGAACTTATCAGAACCATTAGAGAGCTGGGTCAATTAGGCTATTTCGATCCGGAGCAAATTAATCCCCAACCCATTCCCAACATTCAGGATGGTACGGTAGATATTGTCTTTAATTTGGTAGAGAAGTCGTCCGATCAAATTCAGCTTTCGGGAGGTTTCGGAGGGCCGTTTGGCTTTGTAGGTACTGTAGGGCTATCGCTCAACAACTTCTCAGTAAAAAACATAAACGACTGGAGCAAGTGGAGGCCGTATCCGAGTGGAGACGGGCAGAAACTATCCCTTCAGTTGCAGTCCAATGGCCGAAGATTTAGAAACTACAGTCTGGTATTTTCTGAACCATGGTTGGGAGGAAGAAAACCCAACAACTTCACCATTAGCTTTAACCGAACAGTTAATAGAAACATCAACTTTAGAACCAATGAGACTGACGGTTTCTTAAAAGCTTCAGGTTTCTCGGTAGGGTTGGGAAGAAGACTTAGGTGGCCCGATGATTATTTTCAAATACAAAATAGCATAAGGTATCAGTTCTACGAGGTTTCTAACTTTGGGAATACACTCGGGTTTTCAAGCGGTCAATCCAACAGTTTAACCTTTAATACGGTTATTTCAAGAGGTAATATAGACCAGCCCACCTTCCCATCGTATGGATCTCAATTTACCCTGGCCATTAATGCCACCCCCCCATGGTCCATCCTTAACCCCGATTCCGACCGGTACGTAGATGGGGCGGATGAAAGTAGACGCTATAAATTTGTAGAATACCACAAGTGGATGTTCGATTGGTCTATGTTCATACCTGTCGGGCCAAAGTTTGTGATCAATGCCCGAGCTCATCTTGGCTTTATTGGCACATACTCCAAAAGAACAGACTCCGGACCATTCGAAAGGTTCTTCCTAGGGGGTAATGGATTAAATGGGGCAAACAACTTTATAATTGGACAGGACATTATAGCGTTAAGAGGGTATGAGGATAACTCAATAGACCCTGTTGACCCTGTAACCGGTTTTAGGGGAGGTATTGTCTACAACAAGTTTACGGCCGAACTGAGATACCCGGTATCTAAGGCACCAACTTCTACCATTTACCTTTTGGCATTTGGAGAAGCCGGAAATACCTGGATCGATTTTAGCGAATACTCGCCAAGAGACTTGTTCCGATCTGCCGGATTTGGTGCAAGAGTATTCTTGCCGGCCTTCGGACTTTTGGGTATCGACTGGGCCTATGGCTTCGATCAGGACAATTCACTATCGCCAGCCGTTTTGGGTGGGTCGCAGGTGCATTTTACTATCGGACAACAAATTAGGTAACCCATGCACAAAATTTTCTCCACCCTAGCATTATTGACATTAATCTCTAATTTTGCGCTGGCTCAAGGCAACGGATTTGGGCAGAAAATTGGCCATTTCGATTCAGAATACGTTCTTAGTCAGCTTCCTGAATACGCAGAAAAACAAAAGGAGCTGGAGGCTCTGGCAAAGACTTACGACAAAGAGGTACGAAGTTTGTACGATGAGCTCGAAAAGATGAGAGCCGAGCTAAGAGCCAATGAAGTATTGCT
This sequence comes from Roseivirga thermotolerans, assembly GCF_014653175.1. Taxonomy (GTDB): domain Bacteria; phylum Bacteroidota; class Bacteroidia; order Cytophagales; family Cyclobacteriaceae; genus Roseivirga; species Roseivirga thermotolerans. Next base: position 602,750 of record NZ_BNAG01000001.1, on the reverse strand, counting down.
CACTCCGGCTATGATTGAAGAGCGAAAAAAGGCCATAGAAGCTAAAAGCCAGGAAGCGCTTCAAAAAAATACAGAGCTTTTTGGATTTGATGGCCTCTACTACAAAAAGGTAGACGAACTGCTAACACCTTTGCGTACCCGGCTGAACCTGGCCGTAGAGGTGATTGGAAAAAAACACGGACTGGACTATATCTTTGATAAGGCAGCCGATGTGGGTATAATTTACAGCAACCCGGTTCATGACTATACTGAATTTATACTGGAAGAACTGGGAGCACAGAAAAAGAGAAATTAAAGAAATTAAATAAGGATTATGATGCGTAAACTAATAGTGATGATTGCTTTTCTGTCAGTAGCGGCAGTTGCAAAGGCTCAGGAATTTAAGATTGGATATACCTTCCTTGAATATATAGTATTCAACATGCCTGAGATGGAAACTATTTCTTCAGAATTAGAAACCTACGAAGCTCAGTTGGGAGCCCAAATTGATGCTAAGCAGAAAGATATTCAAACCAAATATGCTCAATTACAGCAAATGGCTCAGCAGCCTAATGCCAATCAGGTAGTATTGCAAGAGAGGGAGAATGAACTCATAAACCTTCAGGAGCAACTGCAAAAATTCAGAGCTCAGGCCGATCAGGCTTTTGCTATGAAGCAGGCTGAGAAAATGAACCCTGTATATGCAAAAGTGCAGGACGCCATTGAGGCTGTTCGAAAAGAAAACGGGTTCGCTCTTATTTTAAACTCAAGGGTTGCAGCCAATTCGGCAGGTATTGTTTTGGCTGCTGACGAGTCTCTAAACATCACAGAGTTGGTGTTTAAGAAATTAGGTGTGCCAATGCCAAAAGAAGAGCCAAGTGGCAATGCGGCTCCTACCGGAAATAACTAGAATAAAATTTTAAATGATAATGGAGGCTGTTTTTTAGAAGACAGCCTCTTTTTTTTACCTTCAATTCTATGAAACCTGCCCCTTTAAAACCAGGCGACAAAATAGCCATTGTAGCTACAGCTAAGAGACTAGAGAGGCCTATTGAACCGGGGCTTGGAATATTAGCCTCCTGGGGCCTTGATGTATGCAAAGGGCAGTTTCTTAATGACCCAGATGAGTATTTTGCAGCGAGCGATGCCAATCGCCTGGCCGATTTACAATGGGCTATGGACAATCCTGATGTTAAAGCTATTTGCTTTGCCAGAGGGGGGTATGGAACCACAAGAATCTTAGATCAGGCAGACTATAGCTCTTTTTCTCAGAACCCGAAATGGACAATTGGTTTTAGTGACTTAACCGGTTTTCAGTTGCAAATGGCTTCGTTGGGTATAGCGGCTGTTCACGGCCCCATGGCCTACACCCTTGGGCAAGACGATGCTTCTGATGTAGCCCTTAAAAATCTGCTTTTTGGGGAACAGCAGTTTGCCATTGAGCTGAACCCTATGAGGCATTCAGCGGAAGGCAAGTGCATGGCAGCCATTACCGGAGGGAACCTAAGTCTTATTTATGAGTCTATAGGGGCCGCCAATGAAATGGTTTGTGATGGAAAGATTCTATTTTTGGAAGAAGTAGGAGAAAGCTTATATGCCGTAGACCGTATGCTCAATAAACTAAAGCGAACGGGTAAGTTAGATCGACTGGCCGGACTTATTGTAGGAGACTTTAGCCACATTAACGATCCGGCAGGTTATTTCAGTAGAGACTGCTATGCACTCATCGCTTCATATTTCTACAACCTGAACATACCCAAGGCCTTTGGTTTTCCCGGAGGACACGAAAACAGAAACATATCCCTACTTATGAATGCTCCCGTCCAAATGACGGTTGAGTCAGGCATTCTATATCTGGACTATAAATAGGACGCTTATATTAGAAAACCGGCCAGTAATCCTGCCAGAATGATTAATGGAGGAGGCACCTTTGTATAGGTGAGCAGAAGGAAGGTTCCAATAACTACCGAAACGTTCATTACCGAGTTATCTATAGGCTCGAACAGCAAGAAGGCTGCTGCAGCAACCATGCCCGCACTAGCAGCATGAATACCTTCTAACGATGCTCGCACAACTCTATATTTTTTGAGGCTGTCCCAAAAGCGGATGACAAAGAAAATGAGAAAAGTACCCGGTAGAAATATGCCGCAGGCGGCTATAAAGCCACCTAGTATTTGTCCTCCGATGCCGAGATCGCGAACGGAGAGAGCCCCCACAAACGAACTCACCGAAAAAGTAGGGCCGGGAACCGCCTGTACCATGGCCAGCCCGGAAAGAAACTCTTCTGAACTCAGGTAGCCTTTAAATTCTACGAATTCCTTGTTAAGAAATGGAATAAGTACCTGCCCACCTCCAAAAATGAGACTTCCGTTTCGATAGAAATTTTCGAACAGTAGGACTATACGGTCTTGAGTGAACGCACCCAACAAAGCGGCAGCAATGAGTACCAAACCCCAAAGGGTAAAGTTGCCCCATTTTATTCTCACCTTTTCCTTAACTTCTATTTCTTGTTTTTTATACTTAAAGGCGGTGAGCGTACCGGCAAAAACCAACACAATTGGCAGGGCGGCAGGTTTGGAAATAAAGTAGGTGACTATAGCGGAGAGTGCCATTAGAGCCCCGGCAGTTTTGGTCGTCACCATTTTTGAGGCAATAACGTAGGCTCCATAACTTATGAAACCAACGGCCATAGGTTGTATAAACCGGGTAAATTCCAGGCTAAAGTTCTTGGTTTGATACCTGTCTACTAAAATGGCTGCCGTAGTCATTATAGCTACTGCAGGTAACATCCAAACCAGCAAGGTAAGGTAGGCAAGGTTGGCACCACCAATTCTAAACCCAATAGCCGTTATGGTTTGTGTGGAGGTAGGCCCTGGTAATATCTGACAGAGAGCATATAGCTCCATGAGTTCTTCTTCAGAAACATAGCCACGCTTCTTAACCATTATTTTAAGAAGCATGGCTAAATGTGCCTGTGGGCCACCAAATGCGCTAATGGCCAAAATGAATACATCTTTTAGAAAGATGAAGTATCGAATGCGTTTTACCGCTGGCACTTCCTCTTATTTTTTTCGAAGGCCAATCTCGGCCAAACGTTGCTCTAGGAACTCGCCCGCAGTAATATCGTCATACAACTTAGGGTGTGCATCATCTATACAGCTCTCCAGGCAAGTAAGATCCATTTCAGACCTTGGGTGCATAAAGAAAGGTATGGAGTACCGCGATGTACCCATTTTGTCTTTCGGAGGGTTAACCACTCTGTGAATGGTAGACTTAAGCTTGTTGTTGGTATGTCTGGAAAGCATATCGCCAACATTTACTACCAGTTGGTCTGGTAGGGCAGTAATAGGGATCCATTTACCATCATTCCTGAGCACTTGCAGACCATCAGCACTTGCTCCCATCAATAATGTAATCAGGTTAATGTCGCCATGCTCAGCGGCACGAACTGCATCGGCCGGAACCGCATCCGGATTTTCAATTGGGAAGTAGTGGATAGGTCTTAAAATACTATTTCCGTTGTGCACTTTTTGGTCAAAATAGTGTTCGTCCAAACCCAGATAAAGAGCAATAGCCTGAAGCATTTTTACCCCGGCATTTTCCAAAGTTTTGTACACTTCCTTACCAATGGCTTCCATTTCAGGCACTTCTTCAGGCCATATATTGTCCGGATACTCATTTTTTATAGGGTCACCATCGGTTACCTCCTGACCAATGTGGTAGAACTCCTTCAGGTCTCCAGTGCTTCGGCCTTTCGCATGTTCTTTTCCTTTGCCAATATAGCCTCTCTGGCCCGCTAGTTCCGGTACTTCATATTTCTGCTTCACTTCATCGGGCAGAGCAAAAAACTTTTGAATGGCCGCATAGAGTTTTTCGGTCATTTCATTGGTTAAGCCATGGTTTTTAATGGCTACGAAACCAATGTTGTTATAGGCTGCTCCCAGATCTTGAACGAAAGCCTCTTTTTGTTCCGGGCTTCCATTAGTAAAATGTGCAAGGTCTAGCGATGGCACTTCATCATATAGAATTGAGCTCATGAGAATAATATTTGACTTGTAAATTAAACATAAAGTGTCGATTTCAGCTACTCATTATCGTTTTCAACACGTCTATCGACTTTATTTCCTTCAGACTATCTGTATGAACCTGGTAAAACTTAATAATATGGTCGAGCAAATCGCGCCTCAAGGCATTACTCAAACCAATATGGGTTCCCATTTTTTCATGCATGAGCTGGTCGAGCAGAGCGAGCTCATCTGTTACTAAATTAAAATGATATCCGGCCTCAGCCAGTTGGTCAATAAGGTCGGCTCCGTTGGCGGGGCCAAAGCCCATAAATGCACTGGCTTTAAGAAGTAATTGCAAATGAAAATTGTTGAGGTATTCAGATTGGTTGTCGAATAGTATTAGCGACTGTTCCAAAAAAAGAAAGAGTTCTTCATTAGGCGATTCGTTTCGTAGCACTTTACCAAATACTTCTGTCAGAAACATGCCTATTGCCCTTTTGGTAGGATGGAAAGGCAATTGCTGATAGCTGAGAGAGAAGCGGGCCTCAGAAATGCGCTGAATGTCTTTGCCGGGTTTATGGTACACCACCAGGTCGAGCAAAGAAAGCGGTTGGTAGAGGGCCGTTTTGCCCCGGGCCTTTTGGCTCCTTACGCCATTCACTATGTAGGACTGCATCCCGTAGTTTTGCGTAAAAATACGCGCGATAATGGAGGTTTCGCTGTACTTAATTGTGCCCAGCACAAGCCCTTTGGTGTGGTATAGCATTAGATAACCACTATTTTAGTTACATAGGTTTCTGTTCCAAGTTCATTGGTACTAAACACCAGATAGACCCCGGTTTTTACCCTGGTGCCGTTTACATCTCGTACATCCCAAATGGCTGTACTGCCATTGGCCTGTAAGTTTTTTACCAGCTTTCCTGATACATCTGTAATTTTCAGAAAAGCATTATTCACCAAACCTTCTATTACTACTGAACCTTCAAACCCGGGCTTAACAGGATTAGGGTATGCCACTACATCTTCATGCCTATCGGTACCTAATGTGGCGTCACTTCTAAAAGAAACCATACCCAAAGGAGTGGCAATAAACAACTCGCCCGTTTGTGGCGCCAATGCCAGAGAAACAATGTGGTTGGAAGGCAGTGGACTATTGTTGATAGTGAAATGATAGATCAGCTCATCGCCCGATTCGGAGAATAGCCAGAGACCATTACTTCTGGTGGCAAACCACTTTCTGTTGGCCGGGTCAACTACCATATCGGTAATGTACTCATTGCGAAGCAACAGACGGTTTTGATATATCGGTATTGAAGCCGTAAGCGATTGATTGTTTAACACAGCACCCGGATTGGTGAAGAAGGCCATGCCCTGACTGGTGGTGACCCAAACAAACAAGTCATTATCTGAATGAATCGATGTAATCTCATTGCTGGGCAAGCCGCCTTGCCCTCCGTTGAGATTTAAATGTCTGGAACGCCCCGATTCATCATCGTATACTACGATTCCTCCACCAAAATCAGGGTCTATGGTAAGCCATTTGAGTCCGGTTGGTCCCACAAAAACATCAATGGCATAACGCGCCAAATCGTGGGGCGGAGTATAGCTTTGCCAGGTATTGGTAGAAGGGTTGAATGAGAAGAGCGAGGGGCTTCGATCATGCAGTGTCAGCCATAAAAGTCCGTTGTTGTCTGAAGTTACCGCGGTTGCTCTGTATTCATTTTGGGCATTGGGCTGAGGTGCCTGGGCACTCGTTCCCGGTTGCGAAACATCATTTACTCCGGTCCATTCTAGCAGCCCGTGTTCAAACGAAACCACGTATGAGGTTTCGCCAATTCTTTCTACATCTACTATGTTTTGGATTGGTTCATTGTTCCATATGAATGAATAATTGGCCCAAAGGTTGGTTTCGACATCGAACTCACCTATGAAGCCTTGGCCGGAAACCCAGTTGTTGAAAGAGCTGCTATTGAAAGCGATTTTTCCTTGGTTAAACTGACCGTTGTGCAGAGTATCGCCCATTGGCCCGGCCGGCATAAACTGTTCAAAATCTGACTGGGAAGGAATAGCCCTCAAAAGTCCTTTTTGGGAAGTAGCCAGCCAGATAAAGGGCGGGTTCTGCGCAGAATAATTTACTCGGCCTGACGATGCTGAAACGGCCACCGATTGGGTAAGCTGTGATCCATTGAGCTGATATACTCGATCATGAGTGGTAATCCATAATTCTTCATTCGTGCCTTCCAGGCGCACAATGGTGGAGGGGAAATTTTCTGTAAACTGCCAACCAGCCGATGTTTTCTGAAACAAATCGGTTTCACTACCGGCAAAAAGCCCATCATTGGTCTCGGCAATGGTTTCGAAACCTATTCCTGTGAGCGCCCTCTTCCAGTTGTTAAAGTCTTGCCGGTTGGTACCGTTGTCAAGGCTGGCCGAAAGCAGACCATCGGCCGTAGCGGCATATATACTATCATTATCGAAATGCAGATCGTAGATGGCCAGAGGGCTTCCGTTTTGCCCCAGGTTCTGATAGGCTTCGCTAATTTCATTCCGGCTTAGGTTGTACACTATAATACCCAAATCTCCGGCCAGGTAAATATTGCCATTGTGGGCTTTTATGGAATGGTATTTTTTAGAAAGGGTGGTCTGGAAGTTTTTTACCGTATTAATATTACGGACAGAGGACGGGCCTACCAGATCGATGTTGCCGTTCTTATAGCCAATCACCAATGTTTTTTCATCGGAGAGCAGGCCAATGGCACCTATGCCTACATCGGATAAGCCGGTTAGTTTGTTAAGCTTGGTCAGGCTCAACTCTTCCCTGTCAATACTAAAAATAGCCTGTTCAGTAGCCACAAAAATGGCCTCTGATCCCACCACTACTTGCTTTACATGCGTATAGCTAAAGTGTGTTTGCCAACCGAGTACAGGAATAGCACTCTGAGCCAGAGAAATTACCTGACTTATCAGCCAAAAGGCACCCATAAGTAAAGCCAGTCTTTTCACTTTTTCTTGTGCTGCTTTTCTTTTTGTCCCTGGTAGAAGTATTTACGGTTTCGGGCCTGATAAATATCTTTTTCTCCCAGTTCAACAGTTTTGTCGCTATCGGTAAGCTTAAAGGAGAAAGAAGCCAAAGACCCGCTCACAGCACAAATGGCGTGCAGTTTAGTTACAAACTCGGCAATAGCCAAGAGATAGGGCATAGGTCCAAAAGGCTGCCCGTTGGCGTCCATGTCAAGGCCTGCAACAATTACTCTTTTGCCTCCATTGGCTAGTTTACGGCAGACATCTACAATGTCTTTGTCAAAAAATTGAGCTTCGTCAATACCAATTACATCGCTGTCGCCAGCCAGCAGCAAAATGTCTGAAGCAAACTGTACGGGGGTAGAGCGAATGGCTGTTTTGTTGTGCGAAACCACATCTTGCTCATCGTAACGAGTATCCAGTGCCGGTTTGAAAATTTCCACTTTCTGGCGGGCAATGGTGGCTCTTCTAAGCCTGCGGATTAGTTCTTCCGTTTTGCCTGAAAACATACAGCCGCATATTACCTCTATGCTTCCCGTGGTATGCTCTCCGGAAATATTGGTCTGTGGCTCAAGAAACATATCAGTCCGTATAGGTTAAATGTGGAAACTTATTCTGTTCAGCTACACTCACCTCAATATCGCCATTTAGGGTGTTTTGACAGGCCAAGCGCTCGTTTTCTTTTAATCTACCCAAATCTATCAACTTTTGCTCGGCCTCATTAGGAGCAGAAAAGTGCTCCTGGCCTGAATGAATGACCATACGGCAAGATGTGCACCTCCCTTTGGCACCACAAGCAAACATCCAATCAATCTGATGGTCATGAATAATTTTGAGGATTGAATCGTTACTAGTGGGAACATCAATCAGTTTATTATTCAGATTTCGGATCAGGATTTTGGGCATTATGATTTAATTTAACTTTGAAAAACTGCCGTACATGCTTTATCAACTAAAACAGTCAGAAGTACTAACAGTGAGCCAGAAAATTGGCGAATCTATCTGCGATAAAACTTTTCAAAATTATACAAAAATAGATGGAGAGCAGTTGATTTCTCTCACCAATTCAAGACAAGTCAACTCTTTCATCATCCGATCGCTTTTTAATCAGTGGCGCAAAGAGGTAGAGCGCTTGGAAAGCCCGTATTTCGATTTTAAGCACGAGAAAGTACAGGCGGCCTTAAAGGATTTTATGAATGTGCTTTCCAATCACATCAGTATTGATAGAAAGCATTTAGAACCCATACTTAATCAGGCAATTGCCGATACCGTGCTCATAGTGTTTGAACCCAGGGTGTTTTTAGAAACGGTGCTGGAGCGATTGGCTAAACCTCAGGATTTTAAACGACAGTTTAAATACATAAAGAACAACCGGGAACTCTTTAAAAAGCTGGTGGATCAGATGGGTGATTTTGATACAAAAGCCAGTGTTTTGCAGATCTACGATGGGCTCAATCAATCGAATAAGGAAGAGGTAAATGCACCTGCTTTTCTGGAAAAGCTCAATGCTGGTCATTTGCTACACAATCTGTTTGATGAAAAAGAAGAACCCAAGCCAGAAAAACCTACTGAGCCGGAAGTTCCCGCTAATGTAGCCTCCAAAGTTGTGGCGGAAGAGCTTGCCGTTGAAAAGAAGGAAGAAAAAGCAGCGACAACGCTCAACGACAGATTTGAAAAAGGTAATAAAAGCCAGACTCTTGCGGAAAAGCTGCAGAGAAAGGTGAATAAATCAATTGAGGCCAGCCTTACTTTGAATGAGAAATTTATGTTTCAGAACAACCTCTTTCATGGGGATAATAGTCGAATGAAACAGGCCTTTGCAGCTATCGATGAAGCAGAAAGCCTTCAGGAAGCGCTAAATATAGCCAATACTTTTAATGATGGCTGGGATATGGACAGCGAAGAAGTGGAGGCTTTTATGGGCGTGCTGGAGCGAAGGTTTGCGTAAGACAGTTATCAGTTGACTAGAAATCAGTTAATGGTGTAAACCATCCTCAGGGTCTTCTGAAGAGGACATGGATTGTTTGAACGGAATTCATCTTACTCCTTAGTATAAACTTCGGTTCGATTAATCAAATAAAACGCAAAGAAATCGAATAGGGACTTTCGCGGTGTAACACCCCTCCAAAAGTTTACTTACAAAGGTTAAAATGAGCCTATGGACCTTCGAGTAATGGTGGATATCAACTTTTGGAGGGTTTCTACACATTCTATCTCCCTCAGTGTCTCCTTAAAAGGGCCACTGAAGAAAGTGGTTCATCTGAATCCACCGAGGAAGTTGCGGTGCATACAGATCAATGTTCTGCTTTTGGAGGACTAGCTTAGCTTTCTACTAAAAAAATAGTTATAATGATGTGTCATAGACACACATGAATAAGAAAGCTTTTCTTCTGCCCCTACTTCTCCTGATATTTTTTACAGGATGTGACAAAAAGCCGAACAAGAACCTTCCGGAAATTGATTTGGTAGAGTCACCAAATCAAGCCATAGTTATTGTCAATAATTCAACGGAGTCTCCTATTTCGATTGAGCTGTTAGATTCTGTAGCGCATCAATCGGATAATTGGATCGTAACTTATGAAAGTATCGATACTATTTCTTTAAAACTGAATCAACCTACAAGAGCCATTGTTCACTCATTAGTTGACTATCGACAAACTAAGTTCATTTCGAATGGAGACACACTAAGGATAGATTTGGATTCTTCTGAGTTGAAAGTCAAATCTACGGACAGATTGAATGCACAAAAGATTATTGAAGAAAGAAGCCAGGGTTTATTGGAGACTGATTCACTGTTTAACTTATTTATATCTGTAGACTCTAGTTTAGCCTTTAAGGGTGTCGATCATGGCTTAAGCGTTGTCAAAAGATTTGGAGTATCTGTAAATAAACCACTTCTGGAGAGTTATCCTGAAATTTATGACAAATTAGTTCAAAACCTGATTTATGAATTGGAGGCCACACCTACAACTTTGGAAGAAATACATGATCCCGAATTAGAAGCTATCCAAAGTTTGAAGTATGAAATTAACAGACATGAGGCACAATTAAGACTGAGGTATCTTGCCAGTCAGTTTAATAGACCTGAGATTTATGACAAAATGTTCGATTCAAATCTTTACCAAACAGGTCTATTTAAAGAAAGTCCATTTGCCCGCGATTATTTGAGCTTCTTAATAAATCAATTTGTCCTAAAAGGTGAACAGCTTAGATCGGGAAATAAATCTTATGTCAATTACAAAAAGGCTTATGATCTAATGCCAAATTACTTGGAGGGTGAATTGTTAAAATATGCCCGTGAAATTTGCCTTGAACAAATGGTTTCTTACGAAGAAGGGAATTTGAATGTAAGGGGCTACCTCTCAAAATTTTTGAAAGAACATAAGGACTCTGCATTTGTAGAATCTTTCGAGAGCAGATTCCTATTGGCTTACGATAAACAGATGAATGCCACTGTTGATTTGGTGTTAATGTCCAATGCAGGTACCACGTTTAGCTTATCTGATTTGATTCAAGAAGCTAGAGATTCAACACTCTTCTATTTAGACTTTTGGGCAAGCTGGTGTGCCCCATGTAGAAAAGCCATGCCATACTCTGAAGAAAAACGAGCTCTTTTCGAAGACAAAGGTGTTCAGTTCATTTACCTATCGATGGATAGAGACCAGCAAAAATGGAGGACAGCTTCTTTAAGTCATGGCTTGGAAACATACAAGCATAGCTATTTATTGATTAACCCGGAGGAGCAACAATTGATAAAGGACTTAGGGATAGACTTTATTCCTAGGTATATCATTCTTGATAGTCAAGGCAAAGTAATTGAACCGAATGCACCCGGACCGGAGGGAGACTTATTGGATAAAACGATTAATAGTTACCTTAAGAATTGAATTTGAACTTTCCTATTTATAAACAAAAAGATCAAAAGGACTGTGGCCCTACATGTCTTAAAATAGTAGCCAAGCACCACAAAAAAACAATCCCAATTCAAAGGCTCCGTGACCTGTGTGAAACCACAAGAGAGGGCAGTAGCATGATGGGCCTAAGTGATGCCGCAGAAGCCATTGGCTTTAGGACAATTGGGGTAAAACTCTATTTTCAACCAGACAAACTTTGGGGAAGCTTACAAGCTAGAGATGAATCTCTTTAAAGACCTCCTTGGAAAAGAGAGGTTCAAAAAATCTTCTTTGACCTTCATAAAACCACCCGTTGGTTGTCATCTCCAATAGGTGATCTTCAGATTTAATGATCAGTGTCATCTCATTAATAGAGTAATCTGTTGAATTTACAGTAAAGTAGCGTGCTAGTCTTAAAGGAACACCTAGTTTCAGAAGCCAAGCCATTGGTGAATACCATTTGGGATCAATGATCTCCTTTCCTTTGATTAATAGTACTTGTGAAACGCTATCAAATCTGAAGATGAGGTTTTCTACATTGCCAGAGTGAAATACACGTGCCAATAGGCCCTGCTCATATTTTTGGAAGGCACACTTATGGTTTTCTTTAAGAGAACTCTTTTTGGTGTGGCTCTCGAATTTCTTCAAAAAGAAAGATGTGCTACCCAATGCTTTTCTGGACTTGATGTCGGGCTTTATAGGTTTCCCTAAAATCTTTTCAATTTCAAATTCAGATAACTTTTGTCCTTTGGATGTTGTCATTCCCCTAATGTCTTGAAAGCACCTGTGCTCTGTGCATATCTATTTTGAGCAGCACAAAGAGCATAATGGTAAACGACCATAGGGATGACCCACCATAACTTATAAATGGCAGAGGGATTCCAACAACGGGAAACAGACCAATGGTCATGGCAATGTTGATGGTAAAGTGAAAGAATATAATACCAGCAACGGCATAGCCATAGAACCGGGCAAATTTAGACTTTTGTCGTTCGGCTATAAAAACCAAGCGCATAACCAAGGCTATGAACAAGAAAATAAGTACAGCGCAGCCCAACCAGCCATGTTCTTCGGCCAGGGTACTAAAAATAAAGTCGGTGCTTTGTTCGGGTACATAGCCAAATTTTGTTTGGGTGCCTTCTAAAAAACCCTTACCGGAAAAGCCGCCTGAACCAATAGCAATTTTAGATTGCTCCAGGTTCCAGCCTTCAGCCTTTGGGTTCACCAGTTCGGGCCGAAAAATGGCTTCTATTCTGCTCCTCTGATAGGGCTTAATTAGGTTATTGAGAAAATAGTCTATTCCAAAAACAAATGAGCTGATGACCAGCATTAGGGCAATGGTCGACAGTATTCTCTTACGGCTTTTTTCCTGAAAAAGGATGAGTAAGAGAGTGAGCGAACCTATACCAATGAAAATATATGGCTGAGGAACCAAAAGGGTTAAAATAAAGAGTACGGCTGCAGAGATGCCCAGAATAAGATATATGGCAGGAAAACCTTCTCTGTATAGTGGAATGAGCAGTGCAGCGAACACCATAGCCGAACCGGTGTCAGGCTGAAGCTGTATGAGGCCTATGGGAATGAGAATCATAAGGAGAGCCTTCACCTGGGTACTAAAGTCGGTGAGTTTTACATTGGTTGTGGCAATGTATCGGCCCATAAAAAGAGCCGTGGCCAGTTTAGTAAACTCTGCAGGCTGCAACCGAAACGAACCTATCTCGAACCATGCCTTTGCTCCATTTACCTCGCGACCAAAAACCAAAACCCCGGCCAGGAGCAAGATCATGAACACGTAAAGAATAGGAGCAAACGACTCATAAATACGGAAATCGAGAAGCAAGATGACAACAATCAGTATTACTGATGTACCTATCCAAAGGAGCTGCTTGCCCGATTCCAGACTCAGATCGAAAATGTTCTGGTCTTGTACCGGGTCATATACAGAGGCATATATGTTTGTCCAGCCCAGTGCAACCAGGGTGAAGTAAAGAAAGACCACCAGCCAGTCTAAATCGCCAAAAAGTCCGCCTTCTCTTCTCAATTCTCTTGTTGTAAGCCTATGAGGTATTTTTTGTTAAGGATATAATCTTCTCTCTTGGCCCAGGTTTCTTTAATGTAACCTCGCAGGTATTTTTCAATAACCAGGCTGGCGGTTACTGCCGAGGCGCCTCCACCCCATCCGGCATTTTCTGTGTATACTGCAATGGCAATTTTGGGGTTATCAGCAGGGGCAAAAGCCATAAATACAGAGTGATCAAGCGATTCATTCTTCACCCCATTTTCGGCTGTTCCAGTCTTTCCGGCAATTGGTATATCGGGGATTACAGCCCGCCCGGCTGTTTTCTTTACAGCCCGAACCATGCCCTCAACAATGGCGGGGTAGTACTCATCGCCACGCCCGGTATAGTGTTTCTCATATTCCAGTTCTGTGATTTCTCCATTTTCTTCATAAGCTTTCACCAAATGGGGCGTAACATAATATCCACGGTTGGCAATTATGGCAGCCAGATTGGCCACCTGAAGAGGAGTTACCTCCAGCTCTCCCTGCCCAATTGAAAGAGAGTAGATGGTGCTATAGGCCCAGCTTCCCTTTTCGCGAGGGTACTTTTTGTGATAAAATTCAGCATCAGGTACTGTACCACCAATTTCACCAGGAATATCTAGCCCCAAAGGGCTGCCAAAGCCAAATCGTCTTACTGCTTCTGCCCACTTGTCCAGCCCTATGTGTGTATCTGTAAACTTACTGCTCGATACGTTCTGGTTCACAGTTCGCCTCATTACTTCCCAAAAGTAGTTGTTAGAAGAGAACTCTATACCGCGAGCCACATCGTATGGGCCTAGCGGTGCATGGTCTCCCAGTCGCAGTCTGTCAACAATTATGGGTTCATTAGGTTTAATCACTCCCTCATCGAGAGCAATCAGTGCTTGCACAGTTTTAAATATGGAGCCCGGAGGGTATTTGGCCTGAATAGCCCTGTTGAGCAGAGGGCCTGTTGTGTCATTTTTAATTTGCTCGAAGTACTTGCCAAAATTCTTGCCAGACAGCTGATTGGGGTCGTACGATGGCACCGAAACCATAGCAAGAATTTCTCCTGTAGAGGGTTCAATAGCTACTAAACTACCACGCTTACCTGCCATTAGCTTTTCGGCATAGCTCTGAAGTTCCAGATGGATGGTGGTGATGAGGTTTTTGCCCGGTACGGAAGGGATGTCCAGCTCACCGTTTTTGTAGCTTCCTTTTTCTATACCGTTTACATTCACCAGCTTACGGCTTTCTCCTCTTTCTCCTCGTAAGGCCTTTTCATAGTACTGTTCCAGGCCGGTAAGCCCTTTGTAGTCGCCAGACTTGTAATAGTTGGTGGTGTCTCTGTCCAGGTCTCGCTGACTCACTTCTCCAATGTAACCTACTTGTGTGGCCAAAATAGGCTTGGTATATCTTCTTACAGTTCTGGGGTTTACATATAGCCCCGAGTACTTGTACATATGGTCCTGTATCTGGGCATATTTTTCGTGCGGTATTTTTTTGAGTAGGGCAGAGGGTTTAACTCCGGAGTATTCTTTGGCCTTCTGCAGGTTAGTACGAAATTGTTCTTCGGTAATGTCAAAGAGTTGGCAAAACTCTGCGGTGTCTCCAATGTAAAGGTCGCGCGGAACCACCATTAAATCATAAATAGGCTCATTATAAACAATGAGTCTTTTTTCACGATCATACATGAGCCCCCGGAAGGGGTATTCGGTTATGGTATGAATAATATTGCGATCGGCTTTGAGTTGGTATGTTTTATCTACCACCTGAAGAGCAAAGAGCTTGATGAGGAAAATCAAGCCTACAAAAATAAACAGACCCTGAATAACCAGTCTTCTATTTTCGAGCATGGGTTAATTGGTTTTTGGATAAAAAAGATACTGCGCAAATACCACAAATACCAATGTTATAACCGTAGAAACCAGAGCTTTTGTTACGGTATGCCAAAACAATTGTGCGGTACCGGCTTCTACAAAAAACACTACCAGGCAATAAACCAGCACTAAGGGTGTGGCATAGCCCAAAAACCACTGTAATCCGTAAGTGCCAATGGTGGTCATGTCGTTTGGTTCATACCCTCCACGAGGGAGTACGGCCTTTAGCCATGTAGGACGCACAAACATGATAAATACTGCTGCCGAAGCATGAATACCCAACGACTGGTAGAACAAGTCAAGAATGAGGGCACTAATGAGCCCCAATATCATACCGGCCGTAAAACCCACCTCCATGGGTAAGCTAAGCAGGAAAAGGAGATAGACAAAAGCAAACCCAATCTGAAAGAGCACAAAGTTTCGGAACACCAGTATTTGCACCAGCATAAGCAGTATAAACGATACCGTAAGTAGAACAATGTGCTTACTCATTGATGATTTCGGGATTTAAGTTTATGAGCGAATCCTGTTCGGGCTTTTTATGGTTTTTAATAATGTAAACAAACGAAAGGCTACCAAAGTCTACACTTAGGTCTATTTCAATATTCAGGTACGTATTATTCTTATCAGGCTCACTGCTTCTAACCGTACCTACCATAATTTCTTTTGGGAAAATGGCATTGTAGCCGGAGGTTACAATGGTGTCGCCCGGTTCTACGGGTACATCGGGGGTTAGGTAGAGCAGTCGGGCAGTTTTAGGGTTTACCCCTTCCCAAAGCACGGTGCCCATTCTTCCTGAAGGTTGGTGTTTTACTGAGGTTGGGTTTTTAATGTTGAGTAACGAAATACCCTCTGAAAACTCCTTGCTCACTCCTCGTATTTTACCCACTACTCCCAGTGAGTTGATTACTCCCATACCCTCTTCAATGCCATCTTTGGCTCCTTTATTAATCATAAAGAAGTTTTTAGTACTGCGAATATCGTTTCGAATAATTTCGGCAGTAATCAACTCAAAAGAAAGAGCGGTAGTATCGGCTGAATCGACCGGTATGAGATTACCCGCCAACGAATCTGTGGGCAGCGGCTCTAAAGAGAGCAGCAAGGACCTCAGTCGGGCGTTTTCTTCAGCCAACTGCTGGTTTGTTTTTTTTAGACTAAAGTATTCGGAAATGTTGCCGGTAGACTCATTGATGGTGCCTACTGTGGCCGACATCAGGCTGTTGAAGCTACTTCGCTGGTAATCGTTATGCCGAACAATTAGCCATATACATATTAACTCAAGGAGCAAAAATGTAAAGAATGCCCTAAACCGATATAGGAATGAAAGTAGCTGACCCATTCATTCAGATTATGTCATTAACACTGCTCTGTATGAATTGATGTTTTTCAGGGCTTCGCCTGTTCCACGAACTACAGCTCTAAGCGGATCGTCTGCAATGTGTATTGGTAGCTTGGTTTTCAAAGCTAAACGCTTGTCAAGCCCTTTCAGCATGGCACCACCACCTGTCAGATAGATACCTCTGTCGTAAATGTCGGCAGAGAGTTCTGGTGGTGAAATCTCCAAAGCTTTGAGCACTGCTTCTTCAATTTTTGAAACGGACTTATCCAGAGCGAAAGCAATTTCTGAGTAGGAAATCTTAATTACCTTCGGAATTCCCGTCATCAAGTCACGACCTCTGATCTCGTAATCTTCTGGGGCATCTTCCAGTTCGGTTAGGGCAGAGCCTATAGCTATTTTTACTTTTTCGGCACTGCGCTCACCAATAAGAAGGTTGTGTTGCCTTCTCATGTAGTCCAAAATGTCTTTGGTAAAAGTATCGCCCGCTACACGGATAGACTGGTCGCACACTATACCGCTCAATGCGATAACGGCAATCTCTGTAGTACCTCCCCCGATATCAACAATCATAGAGCCTACCGGCTCATCTATTTTAATACCTGTACCAATGGCCGCAGCAATAGGTTCATAAATCATGTATACCTCTTTGGCGTTGGCGTGTTCGGCAGAGTCTCTAACCGCACGTTTTTCTACTTCGGTAATGCCTGAAGGAATACAAATGACCATTCGGTGAGAAGAAGGCATAAAGCTTCTTTTCTTCAGGTCGATCATTTTGATCATCCCTTTGATCATCATTTCGGCTGCCTCGAAATCCGCAATCACACCGTCTTTCAGAGGCCTGATGGTCTTGATGTTTTCATGCGTCTTTTCGTGCATGTTCATGGCCTCTTTGCCAATGGCCAAAACTTTATTGGTGTTCTTATCTATGGCAATGATAGACGGTTCGTCTACCACTATCTTGTCCCTGTGAATAATAAGCGTATTGGCTGTTCCAAGGTCTATGGCAATATCGCTGGTTAGAAAATCGAAAAAACCCATTTGAGTTGGTCTCCTTCTTGTTTAAATAATTGGACTAATGTAATGATTCGTTAAAAGCTAGCCTAATCAAAATTAGTGTTTAAAGTGTCTTGTGCCTGTAAACACCATGGCCATGTTGTGCTCATCGCAGAAATTTATCGACAATTCGTCTTTGATGGAGCCTCCGGGCTGAATTACGGCTTCTATCCCTTCGCCATGGGCAATTTCCACGCAGTCGGGAAAAGGGAAGAAGGCATCTGAGGCCATTACGGCTCCCTGAAGCTCAAAACCAAAAGATTTGGCCTTCTCTATGGCCTGCTTGAGCGCATCAACCCTGGATGTTTGGCCAACACCACTTGCCAACATTTGATTCTCTGTGGCCAGAATTATGGTGTTCGATTTGGTGTGCTTGCAAACCTTGGAGGCAAATACCAAAGCTCTTTTTTGCGCCTCGGTTACCTGCTTTTTAGTTACGGTTTTAAAATCGACCGCTTGATCAGTTACCAAGTCTCTATCTTGCACAATAACACCGTTGAGCAAACTCTTATATTGCTTTTTAGCTGTTAGGTTTTGCTTTTTAACAAGTAATATTCTGTTCTTCTTGCCCTTCAATAAATCCAAAGCTTCCGGCTCGAAACCCGGGGCAATTAGTACTTCGAAGAAAAGTTTGTTCAATTCTTCGGCAGCAGCAAGGTCTATGGTTTGATTAGAAACCAAAACGCCTCCAAAAGCACTCACAGTATCGGCCGCAAAGGCCTTGAGATAAGCATCTTTTACATCTGAGCCAATGGCCACCCCACAGGCATTTGTGTGCTTTAATATGGCGAAGGCATTTTCTGAACTATCAAATTCTTCGATGAGGCAAACGGCAGCGTCAATATCTACCAGATTGTTATAAGAAAGCTCTTTACCGTTGAGCTGATCGAAAAGCTCGTTGAGCGGACCATAGAAGTGCCCTTCCTGATGAGGGTTTTCCCCATAGCGCAGTTGTCTTCCTTCTCTTTGGCTTACCTTAAACTTAGCAAGGCCTTCCTGCTGGTTAAAGTAGTTGAAAATAGCCGAGTCGTAATGAGAAGAAATATCGAAGGCTTCAGCAGCAAATTTTCTTCGATCAGCCAAATCGGTTGCACACTCCTTTTCTTTGAGGAGAGCCTCTACAGCCGGGTATTGTTCTCTGCTGGAAACGATTAATACATCTTTGAAATTTTTAGCAGCTGCTCTAATCAGGGAAATCCCACCGATATCAATCTTTTCGATTATGTCCTGTTCGGCTGCTCCTGAAGCTACGGTTTCCTCAAAGGGGTAAAGGTCTACAATCACCAAGTCTATAGAAGGAATCTCGAATTCCTTAGCCTGAGCAAGGTCTCCGTCATTGTCTCTTCGGTGTAAAATACCTCCAAAAACCTTTGGGTGAAGGGTCTTTACTCTTCCTCCGAAAATGGATGGGTAGCTGGTTAAATCCTCAACAGGGATGACTTTTGCTCCCTGGTCTTCAATAAATTTTTGAGTTCCTCCGGTGGAGTAAATCGTTACACCGTTGGCTTTTAAAAGCTCTATAATAGGAGCCAGATTATCTTTGTAAAAAACTGAGATTAATGCGGATTGGATTTTTACCTGCGACATTTTCGAAGGGGGATTTAGTAAGTCGCAAAACTAGGGATTTTATATCGATTTGAGAACTTCTTGCTCTACCACTTTCGGATAATTTTTGTGCTCTAAACGTAATACTTTGGCGGCTATCTCTTCTGCCGAATCGGTAGGGTTTATGGTGCAGCTTTCCTGAAAAATAATGGCTCCCTCGTCATAGTACTCATTCACATAATGTATAGTGAGTCCGGTTTCTGTTTCGCCTGCGGCTTTCACGGCCTTGTGCACATTCATACCATACATTCCCTGGCCCCCGAACTTAGGAAGTAGAGCCGGGTGTATGTTGAATATGCGGTTGGGGAATCTGGCAACCAGTGCCTTGGGGATAAGTAGCATAAAGCCTGCAAGCACTATGAAGTCTATTTTTTCACTTTCCAGTACCTCCACAATAGTTTCACCGGTTTGCCAAAAGGAGCGATTATAAACATGGTGCTTTATATTGAACCGCTGAGCCCGTTCTATAACCCCTGCAGACTTGTTGTTGGTGAAAACCGAAGCGATCTCGATCTGCGGATGATTTTGAAAGTACTCAAAGAATTTTTCGGCATTGGAACCACTGCCTGAGGCAAAAATTGAAAGTCTTTTTTTTGTCATATCCAGATCATGCTGAGCACTCCAAGCAACATAATGATTTTGCAGTAAGTGCTGAGGTTATGAAATTGTTTCACGGTATCGGCTCGCTGAACACCGAGCCCCAAAAGTAGCAAAGTAATTGCGAGAATGATCGGAAGAATCACTGACAAGTTCCAAAGTAGAATGATGACTGTGATTTCGAAGGCGACCATTATGGCATAAATAATCCATTTGGTTTTGGCCACTCCAAGTACAATGGGGATGGTTTTACAACCAAATCGGGCATCGCCTTTCATGTCTTCAGTGTCTTTTATTATTTCCCGGACCAAGGTTATATAGGCTGAGAAAATGGCATAGCAGGCAATGATGTAGGCTCTCTCGTGGAAGTATTCAGCAACTAGAATCAGAGTGGTTCCGGTAAGAATGGCCACCACAAAATTACCTACAAAAGGAAGTCTTTTGAGTTGGTTGGAGTATAGCCAGAGAAGAAAAGCTGCTCCGAACATAATGAGGCCAATGGGAATGGATATGTAAAAACCAATGGCAATGGCCGAAATGTTTAGGGCACTATGACCTAAAATTACCCAACGCCTTCTCAGCGCACGCCCTACTACTACCCTGTCGGGCTTATTTACAAAGTCTATTTTTATGTCGTAATAATCGTTTATGAGGTATCCGGCACTTGTAATCATTACGGTGGCCGATACCATCAGGAAAAAATTAGCATCCGTTAGTATTTCCCACCAGTGCCCCTTGTTGCTCAAAAGAAAAAGTGCCGTAAGGTATTGGGTAAGCGCAACAATGAGAAGGTTAATTCCTCTAATGAGTTTAAGGTAGTTGTAGATAAACGATGGTCGGAAAAGCTTAGCGACTTGCATTGCGCTTGTTTACGCAGCAAAGATATTTCAGTTGGCGTAGTAATCGATAATATGTTGGGAGATAAGCCGATAAATTTCGGCCAATTCAGGATCGGCTTTCAGAGAGTCGTACTGAAGATCCAGAGTTTTGAGGTCTTGGCGGATAGCAGGGCCCGTCTGAGCCCGTTCCGGACCAATTTCAAAAGATTTGTTGAGGGTTTCCACAATCAGGGGCTTAAGGATTTCAAAACTCATTTCCTGATTTTCCAAAATGCTTTGCGCTACGGTGAACATGTGGTTGGTAAAATTGCAGGCAAACACGGCAGCCAAATGAATTGCCTGTCTCTGCTGGCTGGAGATTTCTTGAGTTTTGGAACTAATTGAATTACCAAGGGCTCTCAGCGCTTCTAGTGTAAACCGGTTTTCAGCTTCTAGACAAATCGGAATATTGTTAAAATCTACCTTCTTCCCTTTGCTGAAAGTCTGAAGAGGGTAGAACACTCCGATGTTTTCAGTAGGGGCATAGCCAAGTACCTTTAAAGGTTTAGAACCTGAAGTGTGACAAAGTATGGCGTTTTCGGGCAGACTAACGTTCGAGGCAACTTCTTCTATTGAGTCATCGGAAATTGCAAGAATGAAAATGTCTGCATTGATGCTAGATAGACTCAAAGAGTTGCCGGTAGATGCGCTGAAATAGTCTAAACCGAATTTCTTGGCTTTCTCTGCATCGCGGTTATAAATGTGCGTAATAATGTGACCTGCGTTTTCAAGTGCTCTGGCTAAATGCCACGCCACATTGCCCGTTCCTAGAATTGCAATTCTGTATGCCACAAGACGAAGGTAATCATTGTAGTAAAACCATTGAAATGGTTTTGGGAAATGTGAATCCCCCATTTAGCCCATGGTTTAAACCGTAGGCTAATTGAGGTTGTTTTTCAAAAAACTTCTGATTTGATTAATATGCTTAGCGAAATGTACAATCTCACCCTCACTATTGATTATATAGTAGGTTGGTAATCCTCTAATATTGAACCGGAACTCTAACTCACTTGGTACAATAATATTTACCCAAGAGTGTGGATTCCTTTCTTCAAACCGCGCTACTAGTTTCTTTTTATCTGCTGCAAATCCAATTACACCAAAATCGGGAAACTCTTCTTTCAATTTTTCCAGTTCTGGCATAGCGGCTATGCAAGGTTTGCACCATGTTGCCCAAAAATCGAGGAGGGTATATTGGTAGTCTTGAAAAAGACTTTTCAACTCCGTTCTTCCAGTTAAGGTCTCAACTTCGAGTCTATCGATTTTATCTCCCAGATTGTACTTCTGAGGAGCCGAGTTCTCTATATTTTCTACAATCACTAAGGAATTTGCATCTGGAGAAATGGATTTAATTTTAAACGATGTTTCTCCCAATCTGAACTCTCCTTTGTTGTAATGCCAATAATCTTTTACCGTTCCTGAAGAGGCTTTGGTCAATATCAGATCCTGTTTTGTTCCGAATTTATTATCTCCGTCAAAATCATGCACTTCAATCGAATAGCTGATCCCTTTATAGTTAAAATTGCCTTTAGCCAAATCAGAAACCAGTTCGTAATACCAGTAATTGGAGTGGATGGCTTTTTCATTTTCAGCAAGTATCACACTCTTTGACATGTCTTCTTTTTGTTGAATGAGTAATTTTAATAACAGTCGGTTTTGTCCTTGAATTTCAAAGGGGACAAATCTTGCTTTGAGGCGACCATCTTTTAGGACGAGAAGACTGTCTTTGACGAACATCTTGGGTTCACCGTCATCCGTGAAATCCAGATTATTATTGCTGTCAAAATAGAATAGTGGATTATCTGATTCGTAGTTTTCGATTAAGTAAACCCATTGATTTTTAATTCCCTGAACAGCATATCGAAAATCAGAGAGACCATAAGCTAAGGGAGCATTGGTGTTCGGAGGTACAATTGGATATTCTTTTCCTTCTCGAAAAATTATATGTCGGTTTAAAAGTTCATAGCAGATGTCTACATCTATTCCATCAGCGGCATTGTCTGAACTAATGCTTTTGTTCAGAGGGATTATGAACTCTTGTTGCGCCTTAAGGCAGAGTGTAGTGCTCAAAAAGAGCCCCAATAGCGTGAGTTTGAATTGATTCATTGAATGTGTGTTGGGTATTTCTAGACTAATTTCCGAAATAAGAACGAAAATATTACTAGCTCTTTACGACATGGTAGCCGCATTTATTGCCTCAACCAGCCTATCCAGATCATATTTGGTTGTGTAAATGTGAGGTGTGATTCTTGGTCCGTTCACTTTCTCATACTTCACCGGGCTGGTATGCACCTTATGCGTATTGAATAGAGAATTATGCACTGGCCCGGCATCTTTTCCATCAATACCAAAGTTGAAAAGGGCACCACTGAACTGCGGTTTGGCGGAGGTGTAGAACCTTACCTTGTCTACATCTTTAACCTGATCTACCCAATACTGTTTGAGATATTTAAGACGGGCCTCCTTTCTGGCCGAACCAATGGCCTGGTGAAAGTCTAGAGCTGAACCAATAGCTTGCTCTATGGCGAAAGAGCGCGTACCAATGTTTTCAAACTTACGGATGTTATCTTCTTGCCCTTCTGGTGCTCCGAGCAGTGGCCATACGTCTTTGATCTTGTTTTTGTTGATGTATAAGAGGCCGGTACCAAAGGGGGCGCATAGCCATTTGTGCAGGCTTGTACCAAAGAAGTCGCAACCCAAGTCGCCAATCTTGAAATCGAGATGAGCAAAAGAGTGAGCACCATCAACTATAGAATAGAGGTTGTTTTCTCTGGCTAAATCGCAGAGTTTCCTGGCGGGCATAATATGACCTGTCCAGTTAATGATGTGCGTAATGTGTAGAACTTTGGTTTTTGGAGTAATGGCTTCTCTATACTTTTTAATAACCTCTTCATCACTTTCAATAGGAATATCAAAGTCTAGCCATTTTAACACTATACCGTCTCGCTTTTCGCGCTGTTTCCAGGCGTTCATCATGTTTGGGTAATCATATTTAGTGAGAATTACTTCATCGCCCGGTTTTAAATTAAGTCCAAAAATGACGGTATTAATTGCTTCGGTTGTGTTTCTGTTGATGGCCAGTTCATCGGCATCAGTTCCGGCCAGGTGTGCAAGTTTAGCTCGAAGGGGTTCTCTTCCCTGGTCGAGTATGCGCCACATATAATACGAGGGGGCTTCATTGCAATAGGCGTAAAATCTATTGGCAGCCTCTTGAACAACTTTAGGCTGCGGGCTCACTCCTCCGTTATTTAAATTAATAATGCTGCTTGAGGTTGTATAGGCTTGCTGAATACGTTTCCAGAGCTCTTCGTCTTGTGCAGCCCTTTCAGGCAAAAGGTTATTGAGACTTATTAATGCGTCTGATACGTCTTCGGCCAATGACTTCTGAAAAAATGTAGTCAGAGACAGGCTTCCGGCCGTAAGGAATGTCTTTCGAAAAAATGATCTTCTGTTGCTCATAAACCCTATTTAGCTCTTTTAAAATAGAGAAAAATGGAAGCAACCGGAAATGACATTATTTAAACAGCAAGTGCTTTAAGTGTCTCTGAGTTTAAGAATGAGAAAAAACACCCGTATTACCGGGTAAGACTAGAGCCTGTTGACACCGAGAAAAGGTTGGGTAAATTAGGCCATACCCTTATCGCGCATCTTGGCAAACTCAATGTACCTTCTTCTGGTAGCCACAATAAAACCAATAATCATCACAATGGTACCTATCCAAAGAATGTTAATCTGAGGCTTTTCAATAGCCTGAAGGATGATCCAGTCCTTTTGAGTAGTTTCTATGCCCAGTTCTATGGAACCATCTTCCGGGTTAATGTTTTCCAAGGTTACCCTTGAGGCTATTTCTTGATTTACTTCGGGTGGCCGGCCCACGTTCTTATCTTTAATAATGAACTTAGGCTCCAGATAGAGTTTTTCTCCTTCTTCAACAAACACCTCAATATTGGCTTTAACTGCTGCATCATTAGGCCCCATAGTTAAGTAGTTTACTCGGGGCAGTCGTTCAAGCCCTTGAAAAACGGCTACATAGTCATTTATGAAAAACCTTTCTCCGGGGCGAATGGTATGTATGTCTTTTTCACTCCACACTGTGTTTTCATCGTCAAAGTCTGACTGAAGTGCTACATAGGTATACAAGTCTCTGTTCCACTGCTTTTTAATGTCGGGAGAAACAATGGTTTGTCCCATTTCATCGTTTACCTGCGTTCTGGGAAAGAGCGTGAATTTCTTGCCAGAATTCAGAGAGGTGTATTCAATCTCGTGGTAGGTGTTTTCCGGAGTACGGAAGTATAAAGTATCGCCTTTTTGGGCATAAGTAGTACCATCTACTACAATGTCAGCCCGGGTAATCTTGTAATGAGAATTTTCAGTATTGTCGAGCCAAGATTTTTTTACATAACCCGGAATGCCTTCGGCCTTGAGTCCTTCACTTTTGTAGAGCAAAGAGTATCCCCCCATGGGCTTGGGGTCATTCAAGAACAGCACCACGTTGTTGGTGTTTTGCTCTTCAGTAAAATTACGGCTGATAATGGTGGTGTTTTTAGAAATTATACGAGAGTAGCCCTCGGAAAACATGATGCCTACCAACATCATGGCAATACCAAT
The DNA here is from genome assembly GCF_014653175.1 of Roseivirga thermotolerans. Lineage (GTDB taxonomy): Bacteria > Bacteroidota > Bacteroidia > Cytophagales > Cyclobacteriaceae > Roseivirga > Roseivirga thermotolerans. The sequence goes on along the minus strand of NZ_BNAG01000001.1, from coordinate 577,870 downwards.
ATGAGCTATTGATCCTCCTGTGAGCTTATAACTTCCGGAGCGCACGAGATCGAGCATAATTTTAAGGTTAGAAACAACGGAGTATACTCCGGCCACAAGCACAACAATATATACTGGGTTGTAAATGTCTTCTAAAACAAAAATGAGTGCCGAAATAACAAGGGAAATAAGCACGGGGAAAGTCATAGCTGATTTTAGCTTTTCCTTATCCATTTTCTTCCAGAAGAAGAATTGACCGGTACCTGAAAGCAAGGCTATTCCTATCCCAAACCAAACCTGCCATTGGGAGTAAAACTCTACCTGATTGGCAGGAGGGGCCAGTGAAGATACTCCGCCAAAGAACTCTACAATTGCGTTGAATACAGGAAAAGAGGTAGGTACCAAAACCTGGAAAGCCATCAGGCAAAGCACCAGGGCCCCAATAAAGATCCAGAATTCTCGCGAGTAAGCAGAGGCTTCTTTGTCTGAGGTTGGGAGCTGGCTCCAAACTCTTGCAGCAATGGCAATAGACGCCACCAAAAAGAATAGCAGGTATATGAGCAATTGGCCGGAAAGACCCAGGTCGGTAAAAGAGTGTACCGATGTATTGCCAAGTATACCGCTTCTCACCAAAAAGGTGGCGTAGAGAATAAGTATAAAAGTGGCAATCACTAAGACAATGGAAGTTTTTAGAGCCGTGTGGTTCTTTTTAAAGATAATCATAGTGTGCATGCTGGCTATCAACACTAGCCAGGGTACGTACACTGCGTTTTCTACGGGGTCCCAGTTCCAATATCCTCCAAAATTGAGCGTTTCATAAGCCCAGTAGGCGCCCATAACGATAGCCGTACCCAGTATTACTCCACCGAAAATAGTCCAGGGCAGAGCGGGTCTTATCCAGTCTTTAAAGTCTTTTCTCCATAGCCCGGCAATACAGAAAGAGAAAGGGATAAGTGTACAGGCAAATCCGAGGAAAGTCATTGGTGGATGTATTACCATCCAGTAGTTTTGAAGCAATGGGTTAAGGCCGGTACCGTCTTCAGGAACATAGTTTGGGTTAACCAGAAATACGGGTTCATTCATTACATCGCGAAGGAGCAAGAAAGGTGATGAGCCGATTTTAAGGTCGCCAATAACCACGCCTAAAATCATTGAAGCCAAGAATGCCTGAACGAGGGCGAACACCGTCATTACTGGAGCTTCCCATTTTTTGTTAGTCTTTATGAGAATGAAGCCAAGAAGCGCATTCCATACAGACCAAATTAGAAAACTTCCTTCCTGTCCTTCCCAAAAACAGGCAATCATATAATGAACAGGGAGATCTTTAGAGGCGTGAGACCAGGCGTAATGATACTCAAAGTAGTTATTGTAGATTATGAGAAAAAGAGTAACAGCTGTTCCTAAAACGGCCAAGCCGTGAGTCCAGAAAGAGGCTCTTCCAAATTTAATCCAGTCAGTATTGCCTATCTCATTGTTTAGGGAGGCTTTTCCGTAGGCAAAAGCCGCAATAATTGAGGCAACAAAAGAGACGATTACCAACAGGTGACCAATGTTGCCGATAGTGGTATGAACAGTTGCTGAAATCAAGAGCTAAAGTTTAGGGTTATCTGTTGGGAGTTATGGTTTAACACCTCTCTGTGAACCAATGTCCTTTTAAGAGGGATAGTGACGGCATAGACCACGAAAATTATAGCCTATGGGTTACAGTGTTCGGCAGTTCTTAGAGCGAAGTCTCTTCGTACTTAGAAGGACACTTGAGCAATACCTTATCGGCTATGAACATATCGTTCTTATAGCCTCCAATAACCACTACTTTGTCCGACTTGAGCAGATCTGAAGGCATGGGCTGATTGAGGTAAACGGTTTGTTCTTTTTGGTTATCATCAACCAAAATAAACTCTACCGATAGCATGTCTTCACTTGGCTGAACGCCAACCACCTGGCCGTTAGGGGCTTTTTTGAGCTCCCCCACTACATGGATTGATTCGGCTTTTCCGTTGGCGGCCATGGCATAGGCCTCATCGAACGTAACGTAAGAGCTGGCATCACCTGCTGTCGAAATAATTATAGCCACAGCAATGGCAATAACCACCAGGCCAATTATACTAGATTTTTTCATCTCCTCCTCGGTTGCTTAAACTGGCGCAAAAGTACAACACAAACGCCTAAGAATTAACCTTTTTCACTGAAAACCTCCTTTTCGAGACGGGAGATTTTACGGTCTACCGAGATGGTGTAAATAATAAGGCCCAGAAAGACCGTCATTACTACAGCCACCACTACATAGATCTTTCCATTAGACCGCATTACATCTGCCATTTCTACAGAGGTATTGTTGTAGTCTTCAGGGTTAATACTGTAGGCTCCATTCTGAGCAAATGAACTTAAAGAGATAAGTAGGAAGAGGGTTACAAGGTGTTTTTTCATGATTTTAGTCTTCTAAAGCCATTTTAATTCTTTTAATACGCACTCTGAGAGATACAAGCCAAACACCCAGAAGGGTCCAGCCCAGAATAGCCGGATAAAAAACCATGCGGAGCCGGCTGTCTAAATCATAAGCGTTGAAGCCCGGATTGCCACCATTGCCCGGATGTAGGGAGCTGTCTGTCATACGGGGTAGAATAAACAGTAGTGGTATAAGGGCGGCAAAAGCAAAGACATTATATATAGCACTTACCCGAGCCTTTTGCTGCTGATCTTCAAGGGAGTTACGAAGTACCAAATAAGCCAGGTAGATGAGTAATGCTATGGCACTACTGTTTTGCTTGGCATCACCACTCCAAGGTTCGCCCCAGGTAAAATTGGCCCAAATAGCACCAGTTACTATGCCTAGAATGCCAAACAATACTCCGGCATTGGCAAACTCTGCCGAAAGAGTGTCGTGGTCAATCCGATTGGAGCGCAGATACTTAATGGCATAAATGGTCGAGGTAACCAACAGAATAATCATGGCAAACCACATAGTGACATGAAAATGTAGGTTTCGTATAGTTTCATTTAGAATGGCCAGTCGCGGGGCATCGAATAAAAGAGCGCCTAGTATAGAGTAGATAAGGAGAACTATACAGAGTACTTTCCACCACTTCTTTTTCATGGTCAACTACCGTTTGCTTATGATCGCCAAAGATAGGGGAATAACAGGTAGGAAACCGCAACAACAATGGCATTTATGGCAATCAGAGTAAGCAACTGATCGGTGTAGACAGAGCGTTCAATTCCATCAAGTGCATTTTTAGAGCATCGGATAATGAGCAGCAACATGGGAATGATCACCGGAAAGCTGAGTACCGCTATAAGTGTGCTGCTGTTGCTGGCCTTAGAAGCTATTCCGGAAAGCATGGTAAGGGCAGTTGCTAAACCAAAAGAGGCCAACACTATGGTCAACAAAAACATAGCAAGGTCATTTACCGGGTTGCCCATAACCATCGAATAGAAGAATAAACCAATTAAGGAGAGGCCCATCATTAATAGCGAGTAGTATATGATCTTAGATAGGATAATGGACTCAGGTTTTACTAAAGAATAATAATACAGCATTCGGCCATCGGCTTCCTGAATGAAGCTTTTTGCTACAGAGTTTACCGCTGTAAAGAGAATAATTATCCAGAAAAGAGCATTCCAGCTTAGTGCATGAATAGTGCCTGTTTTTAGACTAAAACTCATGTAACAGACAAAAATGGTTGATGCCAGGTAGAGTATCATTCCGTTCAGAGCATACTTCTGCCGCCATTCAGAACGAAATTCTTTAGATACAAGTGTTAAAATTTCTCTCATACTGTCAATTGATTGCAAATATATACTATGTTTGCAGACTCTAATAGTCTACAAAAATGGTAGGAGATATAGAACAAATAGAAAGAATAAGCCTTAAGGAGAGTACCTCGCACTTCAATCACTTGAAAGAGCTTGAGGCAGAGGCCATTTATGTTATACGTGAGGTTTTCTCTCAGTTCGAAAAGTCAGGCATACTTTTTTCAGGAGGAAAAGACTCAATTGTAGTTACTCATTTGGCTAAAAAAGCTTTTTGGCCGGCTAAAATACCCTTTCCACTTGTGCACATCGACACCGGACATAACTTTCCTGAGACCATAAAATTTAGAGATGAGTTGGTTGAGCAATTGGGTGTAGACCTTATTATAGGTTCTGTCCAGCAATCCATTAATCAAGGCAGGGTTAAAGAAGAAACCGGCAAAGATGCTTCAAGGAACTGGCTTCAGATAACGACTCTATTAGATACCATTGAGGAACATCAGTTCGATGCGCTAATGGGTGGAGCCAGGCGCGATGAAGAAAAGGCACGAGCCAAAGAGCGCTTCTTTTCGCATAGAGATGACTTTGGACAATGGGATCCTAAAAATCAAAGGCCTGAACTCTGGAATATTTTCAATGGGAAAAAACACAAGGGGGAACACTTCAGGGTTTTTCCCATATCTAACTGGACAGAGATGGATGTGTGGCAATACATACTAGCGGAAAATATTGCAATACCATCGCTATACCTGGCCCATTATCGCGATGTAATTTGTCGTAACAATACTTGGCTCCCTGTTTCAGAGCATCTACATGTTGGAGAAGAAGAAACCATACACAACAAAAAAGTGAGGTTTAGGACCTTAGGAGACATAACAATAACAGGGGGCATTGAATCTGATGCAGATACGCTGGAGAAAGTGATTATGGAAGTAGCTGCTGCACGACAAACAGAGAGAGGGAACAGAGCGGACGATAAGCGCTCGGAAACATCGATGGAAGACAGAAAAAAGGAGGGATATTTCTAATGGAGAATTCGTATTTGGACATGGAGTTACTGCGCTTTACAACCGCAGGTAGTGTAGATGATGGTAAGAGCACATTAATTGGCCGATTGCTTTATGATAGTAAATCCATCTTTGAAGATCAGTTAGAGCATGTGGCAAACTCCAGTAAAAGGCGTGGTCTGGATCATACAGATTTGGCGCTGTTAACAGACGGCCTGAAAGATGAAAGGGAGCAAGGTATTACAATAGACGTGGCGTACAGATATTTTGCAACTCCCAAAAGGAAGTTTATCATTGCCGACACACCCGGACATATTCAGTATACCAGAAACATGGTTACAGGTGCTTCGACTGCCAATGTAGCTCTCATTTTAATCGATGCACGAAAGGGACTTGTGGAGCAGACTTTTAGGCACAGCTACATTGCTAGCCTTTTACAAATTCCCCATTTGGTAGTCTGTATCAACAAGATGGATTTGGTGAATTATGACGAGGAGATTTTCCGATCCATACAATTAGAGTATGCGCGTTTTGCCAGCAAACTGAATGTAAAAGGGATTTCGTTCATACCCATAAGTGCACTGCATGGGGATAACGTTGTGAACCCTTCTGAAAATATGCCTTGGTATGAAGAGAAAACCCTTCTTTCTACTTTGGAACAAATAGATGTTTCTAAAACCACTTCTGCTGCGGTTCGTTTCCCTGTTCAAACTGTCATTAGGCCTAAAAATGATACTTACCATGACTATAGAGGCTATGCCGGACGGGTGGCAGGTGGTCAACTTGCAGTAGGGGATAGTGTTGTAGTCCTTCCTTCGGGTGAAACTTCGACAGTTAAACAGATTCATTTAATGGATGAAGAGCTTTCTGTAGCCACTACAGGAATGAGCGTAGTTGTTTCCTTGGCCGATGATATTGACGTGAGCCGTGGAGATATGATTACAGGAATAACCGGGTCTCCCAAACTTCAGCAGGATATTGAAGCCACACTTTGCTGGTTTTCCAGAAAAGGCCCTCAGCCGCGGTCTAGGTACACCCTGATGCACTCTAACAACGAGGTTAAGGCTATGGTTAAAAACCTGAACTTTAAGTATGATGTGAATTCACTTACGAGAGAAGGTGTCGATACCGTATCAGTCAATGATATAATTAACGTTACTCTCAGGACAAACAAACCTTTGATAACAGATAAGTACGCTGAAAACCGAACTACGGGAGCTCTAATATTGGTCGATGAAAATACCAACGAAACAGTGGCTGCTGGAATGATTTGTTAAGCCTTACAATTATTCAGCAAAGTAAGACAGCTGTTAGCAGATTTAATACTGCTATCATGATTTATGATTCCTTCCTTAAAGAGACCGGATTTTTCTTCTAGATTTGCATGCAACGTAGATTGAACAGTAACAACCTGTTGTGTACGTTTCTAATTTGTAATAAGATTTAAACTCCGCATGAACGACAAAATCGCAATAATTGGCCTCGGGTATGTTGGTCTTCCCCTGGCAGTTGCATTTGCAGAAAAGCACAAGGTTGTTGGTTTTGATATCAGTTTAGAAAGGGTAAACGAACTCAATTCGGGTAAAGATCATACGTTAGAAGTTGAAAGTGATCACCTTAAGTCGGTTCTGTCCAGCTATGGGGCTGCCAAAGGGCTTTTCAACACTTGCGAATTGGAAGATATTGCGGGCTGTAACGTCTACATTGTTACGGTTCCAACTCCCATTGATGACGATCACAACCCTGATTTGACACCACTCTTAAAGGCATCTCAAACCGTAGGTAAAGTTCTTAAGAAAGGAGACATAGTTATCTACGAATCAACGGTATACCCTGGTGCAACAGAAGAAGACTGTGTGCCAGTTTTAGAGGAGGTATCGGGCCTGACCTTTAATAAAGATTTCTTCTGTGGTTATTCCCCCGAGAGAATCAACCCGGGTGATAAAGAACACACCGTTACCAAGATTTTGAAAGTAACTTCGGGATCTACTCCTGAAATTGCTGAAAGAGTAGACCAGCTATACAAGTCTGTGATAACAGCGGGAACCTACAAAGCTGCATCTATTAAAGTAGCCGAGGCCGCTAAAGTGATTGAGAACTCTCAGAGAGATATCAATATTGCTTTTGTAAATGAGCTGGCCATGATTTTTAACAAGCTGGGCATAGACACTGTAGATGTCTTGGAAGCGGCCGGCACAAAATGGAATTTTCTTCCTTTTCGGCCGGGTTTAGTAGGAGGACATTGTATTGGTGTAGATCCGTATTATTTGGCTCAAAAAGCAAAAAAGGCAGGCTATTATCCTCAAATATTATTGGCAGGTAGAAGGCTAAACAATTCTATTGGCCCCTACGTGGCCAGCGAAATGGTCAAACTACTTATGAAGGCTGGTCGAGTAGTGAATAAGTCTAAAGTACTGGTTTTAGGAATTACTTTTAAAGAGAACTGTCCTGATATTCGTAATTCCAGGGTAATAGATGTTATTAAGGAATTAAAAGATTATGACATCGCAGTAGATGTTTATGATCCATGGGCAAACAAAGAAGAGGTTCAAGAGGAATATGGCATAGAGTTAATTGACGAAAAGACTCTTACTACTGAGCATTACGAAGGAGTAGTTCTGGCCGTAGCTCATAAGCAGTTCTCATTAGAGTTAATTGAAAGGCTAGAGGGTAGTCCTCTTACCTATGACGTTAAGTCCTGTTTACCCAAAGAAAAAGTTACCGCTCGATTATAATGGCTAAAGTATTAATAACAGGAACGGCAGGATTTATTGGTTTTCACCTCGCTCAAAAGTTATTAGAAAGAGGTGATCAGGTTGTAGGGCTCGATTCTGTAAATGATTATTACGACATAAGGGTCAAACACGGGCGTCTGAATATTACAGGTATTGACGCTGATGAAATAGAGTATGGAAAGCTTATACAAAGTGCTAAGCATGACAACTACCGCTTTATCCAACTTCAGTTAGAAGATGACCAAAATCTTAATGGACTTTTTGCAACTGAAAAATTTGATACAGTAATTAACCTTGCTGCTCAGGCAGGCGTGCGGTATAGCCTTGAAAACCCAAGAGCTTATATTGATAGCAATATTGTAGGCTTTGTGAATATTCTGGAAGCTTGTCGTCACAATGAAGTTAAGCACCTGTCATATGCGAGTAGTTCTTCGGTCTATGGGTTGAACGAGACCATGCCGTTTTCAATACATCACAATGTAGATCATCCAATAAGCCTTTACGCGGCCAGTAAGAAAAGCAATGAACTCATGGCCCATACATATAGCCATCTTTTTGGCTTACCGACTACGGGTTTAAGATTCTTTACGGTATATGGTCCGTGGGGAAGGCCCGATATGGCACTTTTCTTATTTACTAAGGCCATTCTTGAGGGAAAACCCATTAACATCTTCAATAATGGGGAAATGTCGAGAGATTTTACTTACATAGATGATATTGTAGAAGGTGTAATTAGGGTTAATGACAATCCTCCAAAAGGGAACCCGAACTGGAGTGGGGCAGACCCTGACCCTGGGACTGCAAAGGCTCCTTACACCGTATATAACATTGGTAATAACTCACCAGTAAAGCTAATGGATTTTGTAAGGATTATTGAGGAGACTCTAGACATGGAAGCGAAGAAAAATTTTATGCCCATGCAGGCAGGTGATGTTTCGGCAACCTATGCCGATGTGCAAGACTTAGTCAATAACCTTGGTTATAAGCCTCAAACACCATTAGAGTATGGTGTAAGTCAGTTTGTTAAATGGTATCGAGAATTTTATAAAGTCTAATGCAGCCTATAAGAATGGTAGATCTCGTTGGGCAATACGAGAAAATAAAGGAAGAGGTAAAGAAAGAAGTTGAGGAGGTATTGGATTCCTCAGCATTCATAAATGGGCCTGCGGTTCATGACTTTCAAAGTAATCTTGAGAAGTATCTACACGTAAAAAACGTTGTTCCTTGTGCCAATGGTACGGATGCCCTTCAGGTGATCATGATGGCATACGACTTTCCAAAAGGGGCAGAAGTTCTGGTGCCTTCTTATACTTATGTAGCTACGGTGGAAGTAATTGCACTTCTGGGGCTTAAGCCAGTATTTGTAGAGGTGTATCCGGATACCTTTAATATCGACATTGAAGATCTGGAGGCGAAGATATCAGATAAGTCGGTAGCTGTCGTTCCTGTACATCTGTATGGACAGTGTGCAGACATGGAGAGAATTTTAAAGGTTGCTAAGAACCATGACTTAAAAGTATTTGAAGATACTGCTCAGGCAATTGGTGCTCAATTTACGTTCTCGGATGGGCGAATAGCTAAGGCCGGTACAATGGGAGATGCTGGTGCAACGTCATTCTTTCCTTCCAAAAATCTTGGAGCCTATGGTGATGGTGGTGCTATAATGACCAATGACGATGATTTAGCCGCAAAGCTCCGAATGATAGTTAATCATGGACAGAGCAAAAGATATTATCACGATTCGATAGGGGTAAACTCGCGTTTAGATAGTATTCAGGCAGCTATTCTTAAGGTAAAGCTTAAATATTTGGATGGCTATAACGAGGCTCGTTATAGAGTTGCTCAGAAGTATTCTCAGGCTTTTTCCAAGGTCGGTTGGATAACCACTCCCGTGGAGTCCGATTTTAGCACACATGTTTACCATCAATATACTTTAAAATTAGCCGATGGAGTTGATAGGAATGGTTTGGTGGAGCACTTAGCCGAAAAGGAAGTCCCATCAATGATTTATTATCCTGTTCCTAACCATTTGCAGAGAGCCTACTCATATTTCGGTTACAAGGCTGGAGATATGCCTAACACTGAGGATCTTTGCTCGCGGGTAATTTCATTACCCATTCATACAGAAATGTCTGAGGAACAGCAAAATACTATTATCGAGCAAGTCTTAAGCTTTCGGTAAGGATTGAGAGCCTGATTAATGGTTGATATCAAAAATATTCTACTTTATTTTTGTGAAAATCTAATATTGAGTAGTTTTACTACTCAATGCTAGGTTGCGCCTGTGACTGACCGGGCGAAGCTGTATCCAGCCACAATGTTAGAAGCCCTAATTTCATCCAAAACTCGCATTAAACTACTTTTAAGGCTTTTTTTGAATCCGGAGAGTAAATCCTATTTAAGAGGTTTGGCCGAGGAGTTTAATGAAAGTACCAATGCCGTTCGAATCGAGTTGAATAGGTTTGAAGAAGCAGGGATGTTAGATTCTGAAGTGATTGGGAATAAAAAATATTACAAGGCCAATCAAAAGTTTAGTTTGTATGATGAGGTAAGAAGTATTCTTCTCAAGCAGACTGGGCTCAATGAGGTGTTGGATCATGTGATTCATGAATTGGGAAATCTTAAGAAAGTTTATTTGACAGGAGAACTGGCAAGAGGGAAACAATCAAAGGTAGTGAGTTTGGTGCTGATCGGTAATCCAGATAGGGCTTTTCTCTCTGAATTAACAGCCAAAGCTGAGAGGTTGGTCGAAAAGAAAATTCAATATTTGTGCTATTCTGAAGAAGAAGCACAATCTTTAGACTTTGAAAAAGAAAAGTATTTACTCCTTTGGAATGAGTAACGATTCAATTAAATATTGGACAGCTTTTTACACCAAGCCTCGGAATGAGAAGAAAGTGGCAGAGCGTTTGTCAGATCGAGGTTTTGAAATGTATTGCCCCACACGTACGGTTTTAAAACAATGGTCTGACCGAAAGAAGAAGGTGAAAGAACCTCTCTTTACATCATACGTTTTTGCTCAGGTGACAGAAATCGAGCGTCAAGAAATTCTACAGGATCAAGGAATAGTCAACTCTGTTTTTTGGTTAGGGAAACCCGTTGTGATAAGAGATAAGGAAATTCAAGGGATCATTAATTTTTTAAACGAATTTCCAGATTCTGAAGGTTTGAATACCTTGGTTGAGGAGGGGGATAAAATTGAAATTACCGAAGGGCCTCTAAAAGGAGAGGCAGGAGAGCTATTAAAGATCAAAGGAAATAAATTGATCCTTTCCATTGAATCCATAGGCTTTTCTTTGGTGGCAGAAGTGGCCAGATCAAAAGTTAAATTAGCAAGTTGATATGAGATATATTTTATTAACAGTATTACTTGTTCTCATTTTAGGTGCTCAACCTGATGTTCAAGCACAGGGCCTAGCTGGAACAGATCTAACAACCATCAATGTTGATGATCTATCTGATTCACAGATCCAGGCCTATATCAAACAAGCTCAGAGTTCTGGATACACAGAACAACAATTGGAGGCATTGGCTCGTCAAAGGGGAATGCCTGAATCAGAGATCGCTAAACTCAGAAGAAGAGTAGAAAGCTTAAGGTCAGGTGGACTTCAATCTACTACTAAAGGAGATTCTCGAATTGGAGGTAGACAAGGAATCATTGTTGATGAAACTGAAGTATTTGGAAAGCTGCCCAATTCTGAAAATTCAAAAACATTGACCGAAACCCAAAGAAAGATCTTTGGGTTCGACCTATTTCAAACCGATAATTTAACTTTTGCTCCCAACCTCAATATTCCAACACCAGAAGATTATGTGATAGGACCAGGAGATGAGATTATCATAGATCTTTGGGGAGCTAGCCAACTTTACTTGACCTTGAATGTCACACCTGAAGGCTTTATCAGACCCGAAAACTTAGGGCCTATCTATATCAATGGATTGACTGTTATTGATGCTAGAAAAAGAATTACAGAAAGACTTTCTCAGATTTATAGAGGACTAGTCTTACCTCCTGACGATCCGGGTAAGATATTCTCACAGATCAGTGTCGGAAATGTACGAACCATTAACGTGACCATTGTGGGTGAGGTAAGAACACCGGGCAACTATGTACTAAACTCCCTTTCCACTGTTTACACTGCTTTGCATGCTGTTGGTGGACCAACTGAACAAGGTACGTTTAGAAATATCCAGCTCATTAGAAACGGGCAATTATTATCTACTATTGATGTATATGAATTCTTAAATACAGGTATTCAAAAAGGCAATCAAAGGTTGAGAAATGGAGATGTAATTATTGTCAAGCCTTATCAAAAAAGAGTCGAGTTGGAAGGTGAAGTCAAAAGACCTGGACTTTTTGAATTGAAGGCAAATGAGACGTTTGAGAACGTGCTGGAATATGCCGGTGGCTTCAAAAATACTGCTTATACTAGTCTAATCACCGCCAGAAGAAATGGGGAAAAGGAAAGAGAAGTGGTTGATATTAATCAAAGCGAGTTCTCTACTTTTGAACCAAAAGATGGAGACGTCTTTCAAGTAACTCCTATTCTAGACCGTTATAAAAATAGAGTTCAGATCGAGGGAGCAGTTTATAGAGAAGGGGAATATGAATTAACTGAAGGTTTAACTTTAATGCAACTGATTGAAAAGGCAGATGGACTGAGAGGAGACGCTTTCTTGAATAGAGCGACTATCTACAGAACCAATGAAGACTTTTCACAAGACGCGTTTCCTTTTGATCTTGGTGCTTTAATGTCAGGAGAGATTCCTGATATTGACTTGCAAAGAGAAGACCTTGTACGCATTAGTTCAATCTACGACCTCAAAGAAGAATATTATGTACAGATTTCAGGTGAAGTTGCCGAGGGAGGTGTTTATCAGTACTTCAATACCATGACGATTCAAGATTTGATCGTTTTAGCTGGTGGATTGACAGAAGGAGCGTCAGGCTCAATAATTGAGATATCTAGAAGAAACAAAGATGCTAATCTCAATACACAGGCTGAGATCATTAATGTACAGATCGATAAGTCATTAGCCTTAAATCAAGAAGATCGTACTTTAGTCTTACAACCATTCGATCAAGTATATATTAGAAAAAGCCCAGGTTATAATGTGCAACAGCAAGTAACGATAGAGGGAGAAGTTGTGGCGCCTGGCATATACTCAATTGCAAGAAAAGATGAACGCATTTCAGATATTATTGAAAGAGCTCATGGGTTGACTCAATATGCTTACCCAAAAGGAGCAATTTTGGTGAGAAAAACTGAATTTTCATCTTCCAAATCAAGCGATCAGATTTCACAGGAATACCTTCAGCAACTTAGATCAAAATTATTAAGTGGCGACTCGGAGTTGAAAAATATAAGTCAACAAAGATTGATAGAAAGATTAAATAAGATCGAAAATCGATCTAATATATCATCCGAAACAGATGCTGTAGGTTCTAGAATAAAGAAAGACCTCATCGAAGACGTTTCTAAGCAGGATTCTTTGGTAAAAGATATAACTATCAAGAATGAAGAACCAGTAGCCCTAGATCTAGATCAAATATTGGCCAACAAGGGTTCTAAATATGATTTCATAGTGCGCCCTGGTGACGTTATTTCCATCCCAGGAAGGCTCGAAACGGTAAGAGTAGCAGGTGAAGTAACATCGCCATTAAATTTAAGGTACGATGATTCCTATTCATTTAAAGACTACATTTACCAATCGGGAGGTTTTCAGGTCTCTGCCAAAAGAGGAAGAAGTTATGTACAATATCCCAATGGAGAAAGAAAAGGTGTAAAGAGGTTCTTGATTTTTAAATTTTATCCCAAGATCGAGCCTGGGACTACGATATTTGTGGCTAGAAAGGCTGAAAAAAGATCCACCTCTCTGCAAGAGGTTTTAGCGATAACTTCAAGTTTGGCAACAATTGTTTTCTTGGTTCAACAAATAAGATCTAATTAATGAAAGAACTGAATTCAACCAATCAAGAAATTGATATAATTAATTTGTTGGCTCTTCTTTGGCAAAGAAGAAAATTCATTCTAAAGTTTACGCTAATTTCCTCGGTCTTTGGCTTATTCTTAGCCCTTTTTTCTGCTAATGAGTATCAGTCAAGCTCAACATTTGTTCCACAGACAAAAAGTGAAACTTCAGGATCTATAGGTGGACTAGCCGCTTTGGCAGGGATCAATTTAAACTCGGCAACAGGTGCAAATGAAATTCCTACTGACTTATATCCAAGAATCGTTTCATCCTTGCCATATAGATTGGAAGTATTGAATAGTAATATCTCAGTTCATGAAGACACCATTCTGTATGGTGATTATTTAAGTAGACGAAAAGAGAGTGTTGTAGAAAAAGTGATTAGTTATTCTTTAGGCCTTCCTGGTTTGATAATTGACTCCTTCAAATCCGAAACAGAAAATTCCGACTATCAAAAACTAAATTATTCTGACAGTTTTTTATTATTGGATAATCGGCAAAATGAATTGGTTAAAAAGCTAGAGGATATAATAACTTTAGAATACAATAAAAAGGATGGTTATGTAAGGTTAGTGGTAACTGAAAGAAACCCTATGGTTGCAGCTCAGCTTGCTTTGGCCTCTGTTAATGCATTGCAAAAAAGAATTACTTTGTTTAAGACGGAAATGTCAAAAAATCTTTATGATTTTACAGTAGAACAATGGAAGAAAAGACAAAAAGAATTACATGAACTTCAAGATAGTCTCGCCTTATTTAACGAGTCAAATCAAAATTTAAAGTCCAAATTTGTTCAAAATATTCTAATGAGATTAGAAACTCGTTACGATGTTCTTAATTCAGTTTACATAGAATTATCTAGCCAAAAAGAGCAGGTTGCGTTGCAACTTGAGAAAGACACGCCTGTATTCTCAATAATTGACCCTGTAAGAGTACCAAATGAGAAATATGGCCCTAATAGAACACTTTTGCTTGTAAGTTGTACTTTTGTAGGATTTGTATTTGCTGTAGGAATCGTCCTTCTTCGAAAGCCATTTATTATGACTAAAAATAGGATTATCGAGTATGAGAAATGAAAATGAATCAATATTTAGTCTCATTTCATACTTGATTATAAAGCGACCTAATGCAGTCTCAATTATCAACAACTTATTTAGACCTTAAATCATATCGTTAACTTTCTTGCCTATAATTTGATATTAAGTATATGAAAAAAGTATTAGTGACAGGTGCCGATGGTTTTATTGGTTCGCACTTGGTTGAGACACTTTTAGCTAATAACTACAAAGTAAAGGCCTTGGCCTATTATAACTCTTTTAACTATTGGGGTTGGCTGGAAGATATAGATTCGAATGATAACCTAGAGATTGTATCTGGAGATATAAGAGACCCACATTTTTGCAAAGAGATTTGTAAGGATGTAGATGAAATTTTTCATTTGGCCGCGCTCATAGCAATACCATATTCTTATCATTCCCCTGACAGTTATGTCGATACAAATGTCAGGGGCACAATGAATATTTGTCAAGCTGCGAGAGAGCAGGGCAATAAAAGAGTAATTGTAACCTCTACCTCTGAGGTTTACGGAACAGCACAGTATGTACCAATTGATGAGAAGCATCCTAAGCAACCTCAATCGCCATACTCTGCATCCAAGATCGGAGCCGATAGTATGGCGATGAGTTTTTTCAATTCATTTGAACTTCCGGTGACCATTGCAAGACCATTCAACACCTATGGTCCTAGACAATCGGCTAGAGCAATCATTCCAACTATTATAACACAGATTGCAAATGGTGTAAAGCAAGTGAAGCTGGGTGATTTAAGTCCTACGCGAGATTTTAATTATGTGAAAGATACCTGTCAGGGCTTCCTAGCCCTGTCCCAATCTGATGAGTCTATTGGTAAAGAGGTTAATATTTCTACTAACTCTGAGATTTCAATGATCGACACGCTTTCCATGATCAAGGATATAATGGGATCTGACATTGAGTTTATTACGGACTCAGAAAGGGTGAGACCCAGGAAATCTGAAGTTTTTCGCCTATGGGGAGACAATACGCTGATTAAGAGTCTGACTGATTTTGAACCTAAATTCTCTATTCGCATGGGATTAGAACAGACTTGTGAATGGTTCTCGAAAACTGATAATCTCAAGAAGTACAAAGCTCATATTTATAACATCTAAATCAATTCTGACATGAGCAGCCCTTATATAGAAATTGCTGGAAGAAAAATTGGGTATGACTATGACCCTCTTGTGATAGCAGAGATTGGTATTAACCATGGTGGATCTCTTAGTGTAGCCAAAGAAATGGTGGATGCAGCAGCTTCCGCAGGAGTTGAAATGGTTAAGCACCAGACGCACATTGTGGCAGACGAAATGAGTAGCATTGCCAAGAATGTGATTCCCGGACATACCAAGGAGTCAATCTATGAGATTATGGATTCTTGCTCTCTGAATGAAGAAGAAGAGCGTGAATTACAACGATATACTATCGAAAAAGGAATGATTTTTATCAGTACTCCCTTTTCGCGTGCTGCGGCAGATCGATTGAACAGTATGAACGTGCCCGCTTATAAGATCGGTTCAGGTGAATGCAATAACTACCCATTGCTTAAGCATATTGCATCATTTGGCAAGCCTATGATTCTCAGCACTGGAATGAATACAATCGAAAGCGTGGCCAAGGCACTAAATGTTATTAGTGAGGCAGGAGTACAATTCGCAGTATTGCATACCACGAATGTATATCCTACACCACCTGAAATAGTACGGCTGGGAGCCTTGCAGGAACTGGCCGAATCTTTTCCCGGAATTGTTTATGGACTATCAGATCATACTACTAGTAACTTGGCCTGTCTGGGAGCAGTTGCCTTAGGAGCCTCAATACTGGAGCGGCACTTTACTGACAGTATGGACCGTATAGGACCAGATATTGTATGTTCAATGGATCCTGAAGCCTGTAATGAACTGATTGAGCAATCTAGGATTATGAAAAGCATGAGGGGGGGCAAGAAAGGCCCGGTAGATGAAGAAAAAGCCACAATTGATTTTGCATACGCAAGTGTAGTAACCATAAAGGATGTAAGGAAAGGTGAAAAATTTACCAAAGACAACCTATGGGTAAAGAGACCTGGAACTGGTGAGATACTTGCAGAAGACTATGAGGATATTCTGGGAAAGGAAGCAACCGAAGACATTCCCAACGATACATTATTGAAAAAAAGCCAAATAAAATGAGAAAAGTATTTGTACTCATTGAACGGAGAGCGGATTATAGCCGCTACAAGCCTATATTGGAAAAGCTGAAAGCTGATCCTTACTTTGAAATTTACCTGGTAGTAACTGGAATTTGCCTACTGGACATTCACGGAAAAGACTTGAATTATATCGAAGATGATGGGTTCAAGATCGATGCGACCATTGATATGTTTGACCCTCAGGGCAAAGATTCTGGTGGAGAAATGGTGAAAGCAATGGCTAGGGTATTGACGGCTGTAGTAGATGAATTGGAGAAAGCACAACCCGATGTAGTGCTGTCTGGCTTTGACATAGGTGGCAACTTTGCTGTTACCGTGGCTGCTGCACATATGAACATCCCTGTGGCGCATATACAGGGTGGTGAAGTTACTGGTAGTATCGATGAGAGTATCAGACATGCCATGAGTAAGTTTTCTCATATTCACTTCCCTGCTACTCAGGATGCCAGAGACAGATTAGTGAAACTAGGTGAGAACCCTGAAGATATATATGTTGTAGGCTGTCCTTCTATTGATGTACTCATGAGCACACCTCATTTGCCTAAAGAAGAATTGGAGGAGGAGTTTGACCTGGATTTTTCTAAGCCTTTTGTGCTTATGATTCAACATCCGGTAACTACAGAGAGTCTTTCTTCACATCAGCAAATCAGAGAAACGATTAAGGCGGTTAAAAACCTCGATATTCAATGTGTGGCCCTTCTGCCAAACAATGATGCCGGGTATTCCAAGATCATTGAAGAGGTTAAAGCCTCGGGTATAAAGTGGTATCCCAGCCTACCAACTGTCAAATTTGTAAACCTGTACAGAAACGCCTGGGCATTGGTTGGAAATTCTAGTTCAGGAATTCACGAAACTCCAAGCCTCAAAATTCCTGCCGTCAACATAGGTAATAGACAGATGGGTAGAGAAAGAGCCGAAAACGTGATAGACGTTCCTAATAACTCTGAAGCCATTGAGGCAGGTATCAGAAAGGCACTCTATGATACAGAATTCAGAGAATTTGTCAGCGGCATTGAAAACCCTTATGGGACAGGAGATTCGGCCAAAAGAATAGTAGATATTCTGAAGAATGTATCATTTGAAGGGAAGATTCAAAAAGTATTCTATGAAGGGTAAATCGCGCATTCTTGTTTTAGGTGGAAGCGGCTTTTTAGGAAGGTTTATTATTGAAGACCTGAAGGCCAATACTGACCTGAAACTGATTTGTGGCGATATTCAACCACCAGCTGATCCTGATATCGAGTTTATACATTATGATCTCCTTGATCCTCGATCATCAACTTTAATCAGGGAAGGGAGACTGGATTTCATAATTAACTGCACTGGCCAGGTTTCTAGACCTTCCGGATTGTGTTTTGATTTGAATAGCATAGGGATCAAATATTTGGCAGAAGCCATTGAGGGTAACGAAACCAGACTTATACACATATCCAGTGTAGCAGTTTATGGAAGCTACTCTCATAACATAAAAGTAAACGAACGTCAGAACCCTGAATCAGTTTACGGGGCCTGTAAAGCGTTTGCCGAATGGCAACTCAATGAAAGAGTGGATAAAAACAGGCTGATTATTTTAAGATTTCCAAACCTCTACGGTGGCTCTCAGCCTAAAGGCATCATAAATTATCTGGTTAAGTCGTTTCTTAATGACGAATCTCTGACATTCAATAACGATGGAAGTATGATTAGAAACTATCTGAATATTGAAGATGCTGCAAGTGTTTTTCACCAGATCATAGATGATTTTACACCTGGTACTTTCAATCTCTTTAGCAATGATCAATACACAATCAAGCAATTGATCAGCCTTTGTGAGAAAATCTCAGGAAAACACTTGCCCGCTATATTCACCCAGGATAAGCCATGGGAAAACATCGCAGGTTTTGATCGAACAGAAGAGCAACATTATCAATTTTCATTTAAAGAAAATCTGGAAGACTATTTAAAATCACAATTGAAATAACTGTGTCTAAAAGAAATATGGAGGATTTCATAGTTGCAGCAAATTTGAGTGCCCTGGAGGCAATGAAGAAACTGAATGCAACTTCAGAAAAATCTGTTTTTGTGACTTCGCAGAAAGGAAAGCTGATCGGATCTCTAACGGATGGCGATATCAGGAGGTGGATACTTGCAGGAAAAAGCTTGGATACCGAAGTGACAGAGGTTTGTAACAAGGTACCACATCTGGTCAAAGAGGGATATGATATTCAGTATGTTAAGTCCTTAATGATTGAGCATAAGATTACCTGTATTCCGGTTGTCAATGATGCAAAACAACCAGTAAAGCTACTGTTCTGGACCGACATTTTTGGGGCTGAAGTAGAGTCAATTAAAAAAGATAAGCTGGACTTACCGGTGGTCATTATGGCCGGTGGATTCGGCACGAGACTCAAACCTTTTACCACCATCCTGCCAAAGCCGCTTATTCCTATAGGCAATAAGTCAATAGTTGAGAAGATCATCGACAAATTCAGGGCGCATGATATCAAGGATTATTTTATGACACTGAATCACAAGTCTAAGATTATCAGGTCATACTTCAACGATATTGAGAAAGACTACAATATTCAGTTTGTTGACGAACCAAAACCTCTAGGTACTGCCGGTAGCCTGAAACTTTTACAGGATTACTTACCAGATCGGTTTATCGTTAGCAATTGTGACATCATTATCAATGCCGATTATGCCGAGTTGGTAAGGTTACATGAAGAAAGTAATAATCAGGTTACCCTGGTTTCTTCAATGATGCATTACAAAATTCCGTATGGTATTTGTGAAATCGACAAGGGTGGTGAGCTGCTGGAGATACGTGAGAAGCCTGAATACAACTTCCTGATTTCTACAGGAATGTATGTGTTGAATAAGTCCGTTTTAGACCTGATTCCGGATGGCGAGTTTTTTCATATTACCCACTTGATGGAAAGTGTTAAGACCAAGGGAGGTAAAGTAGGTGTCTATCCTATTAGTGAAAACTCATGGTTTGACACCGGGCAGTGGGAAGAATATAATAAGACATTAAAAATATTGAGTGGTGAGTGACAAGCCGAAATTACTTGGGCTGATTCCTGCGAGAGGAGGATCAAAGGGAGTGCCTGGTAAGAATATTAAAGATCTTAACGGTAAGCCTCTGATTTCTTATACAATCGATGCTGCCAAAAGCACTGATAAGCTCGACAGGCTGATTGTCTCTACAGATAGCGAAGAGATTGCAACAGTTTGTAAAGAATTGGGAGCCGAAGTGCCATTCATTAGACCGGATCATTTGGCTACAGATACAGCAAGGGCAATTGGTGTGATTCAGCATGCACTTGAGTTTGCCGAAGAGCAAGATGGGTGCGTTTACGACCTTGTGGTTTACCTAGAACCCCCCAATCCTTTGAGGTTGAGCAAGGATATTGATAACTGTATCGACCTCTTTTTTGAGAAAAATCCCGATTCGGTAGTAAGTGTACAGGAGGCCAACCAGTTCCATCCAATTCTCATGAAGAAAATTGAGAACGGACTGTTAAAGCCTATCTGGAGAAATGAGCCTGAAGGGGTGCCCAGACAACTTTATGATCCAACTGCTTATATGCGAAATGGAGCGGTTTACATTTTCAGGAGAGAACATATCAAAAAAGGAGTTATGTATGGAGAGGACATCGTACCATATGTGATGCCAATTGAAAGGTCCGTATGTATAGATGACATGATGGATTGGTATGTGGCAGAAGCTTGGATAAAGTATGGCAGCTATCAATGAGGGTCTTAGTAGCCGGTTTTGGCTCTATAGGTAGAAGGCATACCCAAAATCTGTTGAGTTTAGGTGTTGATGATATTTACCTGTTGAGAACGAAATCAGCAGGCAATGAATTCAATCTGCCGGAAATTACTGACCCCAAGGAATTGGTCGAGCTGAAACCAGATGCGGTGATCGTGGCGACACCTACCTCAGAGCACATCTCGCTTTTGAATACTCTTATTGACAATAACATAAGTTTTTTGTGCGAGAAACCCTTGGTACATAAAAAAGAAGACTGGGCTCGGCTCCGTGAACGATCGGGTGACTATTCTTCACTGGCTATGATTGGTTACAATATGAGGTTTCATCCTGTGGTCAAAAAACTAGTGGAGCTTGTGAATAACCAAGCGGTAGGCAGAACCCTTTTTGCCAGGTTTTTTGTAGGTCAGTATCTCCCAGACTGGAGACCAGGAAAAAACCATCTTGAAGTGTACTCGGCTCATAAAGAACAGGGAGGAGGGGTAGTGTTAGATTTGGTTCATGAAATAGACATGGCCGATCTGTTGTTTGGTGAACCTTTGAGTAAATTGGCCTTTATTTCAGAACGGGTTGGCAATGTAACGGTAGATGCTGATGACGTGGCTGAGATCTCCTACATTTCATCTTCCGGAACACTGGTCAATATTCACTTGGACTACTTATTCAGGGGCTATAAAAGAGACATTCTGATATCGGGTGAGAAGGGTAACATAAGGGCAGATTTATTCAAAAACACCATTTCAACTACTGGTGTTGATGACAAAACGATTCAAAACTTTACTTTTGGATCGTTTGAGAGGAACGACATGTATTTAGACATGCTAAAAGACTATATAGGTAGGCTTGGTGATAAAAATCACACCCCTATATCTGATCCCTTTAATGATAGGGTCACTAATACAATATTTGAGATTATTTAGGAATTATTAGACATGAGTATTGCCGGAAAAACAGTAGCTCTGATAGGCTCAACAGGTATTTTAGGATCTGAATACGTTAATTTTCTTTCAAAGAATAACGTTACACTTATCATAGGAGATGAGAATATATCAAGATGTAATCTCCTTGCTGATCAAATGGAAAAAGAGGGATACGCAAGACCAGAAACATGTCGAATCGATCTTTATGATGAAGGGTCTATTGTCAACTTTTTTAAAGTCATAGCAGACAATTATAAGCAGCTTGATACACTCATTAACAACGCCCAGGTAAAACCGCCAGGCTTTTATGATTCTTTTGAAAATTATACGAAAGAAACTCTGATGAGTGTACTTGACGGGAATACAGTTGGAATGACTTTGTCGTGTAGAGAAGCCTGTAAAATTTTTCTGAAACAAGGTAAGGGCAATATCATCAATGTGGCTTCTATTTATGGCCTCAAGGCGGCAGACCAGTCCTTATACGATAATGTTAAGAACATTTACAACCCCGATGAAAGGTTTTCATCTCCGGTGTCGTATGCCGTTTCAAAGGCCGCGGTACTTCACCTTACCAGGTATCTTGCTTCTTATTACCGAGGCAAGAATATTAGAGTCAATACGCTTACGCCCGGAGGGGTTTTTGACAACCATGATGATGAATTTGTGAGTGCTTATGCAAAGCGTAATTTTTTGAACCGTATGGCAGACAGAACCGACTATAACGGTGCTATTGAGTTTTTAATTTCTGATAAATCCAGCTACATGACAGGAGCCAATATTGTAGTGGACGGAGGCTGGACAGTTGCCTAAAACCTCTGTGTTTAATAACATGGTGTTGTTGCTAAAGAAGTTTCAAAGCAGTACACACCTTAAAAATTTTAAAAATTTTATAGGTGGTGGTGTTTTATTCCTGGCACTGAATTATGTAGTTAACTTCATAATCAATACCAAGCTTACTAAGGACCAATTAGGGCTTTTTTCTTACTATCAGAATATATTTGCCTTAATATCTTCTGTCCTTATCCTTGGGATGCATCATGGCTACCTAAGGTTCAATGAAAACTTAAACTCCCTTCCTCATCTAAGCAAACACCTCGGTAAATATCTTTTGGGAGTTACCCTCGCCCTGTATCTGGCGATAGGTGTGGTGCTGAACGACTTCTATACTTCTTCACTCATATTTCTTGTGCTGTTCAATGAACGTACCTATTTCTATCGTTCTGTGAAAAATATCAGGACGATGAACCTTTACAAGGTTGGTTATGCACTGATCTTGCTGGCTTCACTTTTACTTTTTTTTCAGGTTGGAGACAACGATTATAAGAAAGTCTTAGGGCTTATAGGGTTTAGTTATGCTCTTGTTTATATAGTCAACGGGACTTTTAGCAGGTCATCTCATCTAGGCTTTAAAGACCGGACAATCACATTAAAAGATTGGTTAAAGTATTCCGTTCCTATAGCATTAACGGAAATATTGTCTTGGACCCTTCAGTATTCAGATCAGGTATTTATAAAGCTCTTTTTTACTGAAGTTGATCTATCTAACTACTCCATTGCCGGTAGGGTACTCAGACTAATAAAGGCCTTTACATCCTTGTTTTTGCTTTATTATCCTCTGCTCTATTTTGAAGAGGCTAGAAAATCCAACTTTGCTACGATCAGGAAATTTAGGGCATCTTTTATTACTATACTCCTCATAATGACACTTTCGTTGATCGGGTTTAAAGACTACATTTATATTCTTCTTGGAGCAAGAAAATACCTAGAGTACACTGGTGTTTTTACGATCCTCATAGTTGGCGAATTTTTGAGAATATCGAGTTCTATATATTTGACCTATCGAACTTACTTGAAGCAAACTTTTTACATGACTATAATTGCATTTTCTACAGCCGTTTGTTCTGTAGGTTTGAACTCTTTACTATTAAAACAGGGGGATATTTATACAGCTGCTTACGTTCAACTTACCTGCTCCATATTGTATTTGCTTTTGACATTTCTATTTGTGTTCAAGCAAGAGAGAGCCTATTTCACAACAAAAAAGAATGAGTAATAGAATTGTTTTAATAGGGTATCCTGCTGAGTATTTTCTAAGCCTGGCCTTATATTTTGAAGAAAATGATCTTGAGACGTTATGGATTGTTTTCCTCAATGCTGATTATGAATTTCTCAAAAAGAATGGCGTCAATAAAGATAATATCTGTTATGCAAACGAGGGCTTTAAGTTTGAGAAGAACAAGGACATTGGCTCACTGAAACTTGAGCTTAGTGAAGTGGAAAAAGTGTCGGACCTTATGGTCAACGACATCATCTTAATGGACAGAAACCTTTCAACAAAATCTTACGATTTTTGTATTCAATACCTCGGGCACATAAAACATCGAATCGCTGATTTCATTGATCAGCACAAACCGGGAATCGCTACTACCTGGCGGGATACGGCACCTCAGATTTTAGGATCATTGGTATGTAAAACCAAAGGTATCCAGTGCACCATTGCTACGAGAATAAGAATACCCAATGACCTGTATGGTTTTTCTACCAGCATTTATACTGACGACCTTATTGAGTTGAGGCGTGAGAATGTTGAAGAAGACAAAAGCTGGGCTGCTGACTTCTTGAAAGAGTTTCGTGAGGGGAAGGAAAAGGCAGAGCTTAAAATTGCCACCAGATCCTTTATGGATGTATTGAAGTTAATTCCAAATCATCTAGGAGCATTCTATTACAATTTGAGAAGATCGTTTGCAGACTGGGGAAATAATTTTAACAGGTACACGATCTTGCAGATTCTTACCATGTATCTGCGAAGGCGATATCGACTGTTCATTTTTAAGTTAATAAAGCCTTATGTCAAGAAAGTGGATACAGAAGCCAGGTTTGCTTTGTATGCACTTCATACCCAACCGGAATCATCTATTGACGTTCAAGCATCTTTTTTCTCAAATCAAATCGAGACTATAAGAATCATTGCCCGAAGCCTGCCTGCAGATTACTACCTGTATGTGAAAATACACCCTACGGATGTAGACGGAAAGAGCCTTGACTACTACAATGAAATACGTTCAATCCCCGGGGTTAGGTTAATCAATTACAGCTACCCAACACCGCTGCTTATGAAAAAAGCGGAATTGATATTCTCTTTGACGGGTACCATTGCCTACGAAGCGGCTTTATACGGTAGAAAAGCCATTGTATTTGCCAAAAACTTTTACAATCATTTTCCCACTATATTTCCTTGCAAATCTCCGCTAAGTCTGAAGCATCAAATCAGGGAGGTGCTCGAATTAAAGCTCGATAAGAGTAAGCTGGATGAGCAGATCATTGAATCACTCGCATATCTGAAACCAAGAGTGGTACAGGGTTCTCCTTCCCGTGTTTATGGTACTAAGTATGAGCTTCTCAGAGAGTCGGATAAGGAGGTGTTGTTGGGGACATATCGATTGCTGGCTAACCAACAAGTCTGATTATCTTAATACATTGAATTTCAAATACATCAAAACCGAAAACTAAAGCTCAAATGCTGAGGAAGGTCCTGGTACTTCTTACATTCTTCCTTATTGGGATAGGTAAAAACCTTCCTTATGACGGCCTTTATTTCTTTGGCCTGAGCTTTGGTGATTTTTTGCTTTTGGCCCTTCTGTTTGAGGTTATCATCAGCAAGCGTCCTGAGTTATATGAGGTTTACAGGTCCAAATTGAATGTACCTCTGGTGCTGATCGGAATCTGGCATGTTTTGTCATCACTTCTGAATGCTTCGAGATATGGGCTTGAGTTTGTCGATTTGTTCGAAGGATTAAGGGTGTTTTATTACATCCTCATTTTATGGTTTTCAGCCTATTATTCACTCTTTTACAGGGGTTGGGTCATTGTATTTTTCAACTTTGGGGTGATTGTCTCGGGAATCGTGGCCTATAATAACCCGATGAACCCAGACCTTATTGGCACCATTCAGATTTTTAACCCAAATGTGATCGGAAACATATTGGTTTTCTCCAGTCTGTTCTGCATTTACGGCCTAAAGATTGATAAGAGAAAAACCATCAGACGCATTCTCGTAATTCAGTTTTTTACCTGCTTTGTTATTGGACTATTTACCTTTTCAAAGGCTACCTGGTTAATGCTCGTAGTTTGCCAGATTGTTTTCTTCAGTCATTTCTGGAAGTACCTGACTAACCTGTCCTTATACAAGCGCCTGACTGCATTTCTGGTGCTGGTGGTTGGTATATACTGGCTTACCCAAACGGAAGAATTTCAAGCGGCTTGGAAGCTTGGTACTGTATTGCTGGAATCGAAAATTGCCGTTTCAGGCTTTGGAGAATCAGCGGGTGGCGGAAGTAGTGTAGGTGCCCGGGTTGGCCTATCTTATAGCGGATTTTTGATGGCAGCTGAACATCCGGTTTTTGGGGTGGGCGTAGGCAATTTTGAAAGGGTAAATGACTCAATGAGTGACATACTGGGGCTCTACTATTACAAAGACGACAATGCCAATAGTTTGATTTTCCACTTAATGGCGACAATCGGATTTGTAGGTTTTGCTTTTTTCGCAGTGATTTTATTAAACTTCTTTAAGGTACTGTTTTCGCTAAGAAAAAAAGGAATTGTTTCATTTGCCCAAGTCATGCTTACCATCCTCATAGTTGGGGTATCAATAAATTTTCAGAGGGAGTTATTCACAACCTATTTCTTTTGGTTTTTCTATGGCTTCGTCTTCATGTTAAATTCAGAATCAAAATATGACCAAAGTTCTGTTGCTGGATCCGTCAATTTATAATGACGGAAATAGTCCTAATGTGGGTGATCTAATAATCTCCCGAGCTGTTGTTAAACAGCTTAAATCAATCTTTGGGGAAGGCTGTGAAATCATCAGGCGGTCTTCTCACAGCTACTTAAAGTGGTCTGACAGAGGTATGTTCAAGAAAGTGGATCACGTATTTGTTGGAGGTAGTAACCTGCTGTGGTTCAGGATGTTTCCTCCTGCTTCTTTTAAGGTGGGTCTGACAGGAATGCTGTACTACCGAAATCTAGTCCTGTTTGGAGTAGGATGGGGATCTTATGAAATGGGGAGTAAAGGGTTCTGGTCGAAGTACATCGCTAATAAGATTTTGAGCAAAAACCACAATCACTCTACTAGAGACAGAATGACTGCGAATAAGCTAAAAACAGACCTTGGGTTTGAAAATGTCGTCAATACTGTCTGCCCTACTCTTTGGTTTCTAGTAGAAGGAGAAGAATACAAATACCGCTCAACCAAGGGTAAAAAGTGTGTTTTCTCACTTACTGATTATGACAAAGACCCTGAAAAGGATTCATTCCTGATAAAGACCTTGATGGAAAACTATGGGCCTGAAAACGTAATTTTCTGGCCGCAAGGAAAGGGAGACCAGAAATATGTAGAGACACTGGGCTATAAAGGGAAGTCTATCAAAAGAGACCTGGAATCTCTCATAGCGTATTACAAGCAAGGTGACGAATTGGATTATATAGGGACCAGACTACATGCTGGTATACTAGCCCTTGAATTCCACGTGAGAACTTTAATCATAGAGATAGATAATCGTGCCAAGGAAATTGCTAGGGACACTGGTTTGCCTACTATTTCCAGATCTAACCTTCAGAACCTGAATGGCATGATACAGAGCTTTGAAACGAATATTACCTTGCCAGCAAAAAAAATCACTGATTGGAAAAATCAGTTCAGCCAAAAATGAAAATCGTCCATGTAATTGCGTCCCTTGGGCAGGGTGGAGCTGAAAGGGTTTTGGTTGATTTATATAACAGTAAAGAGCTTAAAGACCATACTCAGTACATCGTTATGCTGTCCAAGACCGTAGCCTATGGACATTTGGTTCGGGAAAACTCCAATGTAGTTGTATTTGAGTTTGAACCTAACCTGAGCTTGTTTTCCAGGCTTTTTGAGGTAAAAAGCTTTTTTAAAAAGATACAACCAGATGTGGTCAATTTTTGGCTTTACAAGTCGATCGTGCTAGGGGGCTTACTGTTCCCTTTCAAAAAGAACGTTTTCGGGCATATTCATCATAACCTGCAAGATTATCAGAACGAAAAATTCTTTACAAAAGCGACTATTAGGCTCACTAAGCTGATAGCCAACCTTGGCTTAATGAGGAATTTTATTTTCGTTTCAAACCGTGGGTATAATTACCACAAGAAGTTTGGTCTGAAAATGAAAAACGCCTTGGTTATCCCAAACGGGGTAGACCTCACCCGCTTCAGTATGGTGACCAAAAACTCCCGAGACCAAGCAAGGCAGTCTCTGGGTATAGACATGGACGCTCTTGTGATCGGTAATTTTGGAAGATTTGATCCTATAAAAAATCATCAGCTACTTGTGGGAGGAATCGCTGATTTTAAATCAAAAAACCCGGAGGTAAGTGTAAAGCTAATCCTTGCTGGATCTGATGTAAATGAGAACAACAAAGGCTTGGTTGCTTTACTTGAAGAGTTCAATTTACTGGACCAAACAATGCTCATGGATGAGGTGAAAAAGATCGAGAACCTGTATCATGCCCTAGACCTTTATGCGCTTACCTCTCGAAGTGAAAGTTTCCCGATGGTGCTATGTGAAGCTATGACGACCGGGATTCCGTGTATTTCTACTGATGTCGGGGACAGCGTACTCATTTTGGATAAATATGGAAAGATCATAGACAATGATCCTGCCTCATTGAGCGGCTGTATCACAGAAATTATTGAACATAAATCTTATTATCAATCTGATGCCTTCAGGTCTGAGTCAAATGATTCTGTGTCTTCAAGGTTTGAGATGAGTAAAGTACACAAGCAATACGAGAAAGTTTTTGACCAATATACCAGTTCATAATCGTACCAAAATATCAACCTCGTACTCATAGTAAAATACGCGGACTCTTTCAGCTCAAGCAGATTGATTGAAAGGTTCTGGACGCAGAAATAGTGATATAGAATGAGTAAAAAAATAAGGCTGCTATTTATAATCACCAATGCCGATTTTGCCGGAGTCCCGATTCACGTACTCAATATTGTAAAAAACTTAGAGCAGGTCCAGTTCGAAATCCAGGTAGTCTTTGGGAATCATGGCCCCATTATAGAACATTTTGAAGCCTGTAATGTGGAATGCGTATTTCTTGAAAACATGAGAAGTGACTTCAATGTCAAATCTGATTTAAGGAATATCAGAGTACTCCGTGGAATAATAAGGCAATTCAATCCGGATCTTATTCACTGCCATAGCGCTAAAGCCGGCTTGCTTGGCAGAGTAGCGGCAGCACTTGAGAAAAAAAAGTGCATTTACACCATTCATGGTTGGGGTTGGAGAGGCAAAGGGGTTCTCAAGAGCTTATTGATTTACGGAATGGAGGTGTTTGGGTATCTGGTATCAGGAAATCACTTCATATGTGTGTGTGATGATGTCAAGCAGCAATTCTTTATTACCAGAAAAAGTAAGAAGGCAATTGTTCAACTGAACACCGCTAATGACTATTACCTTTCCTCCAAACCTGAAGATTCTGACAAGGTAAGGATCGTTATGCCAGCTAGGATTGACAATGCCAAGGACCACCATACCGTTATCAAGGCCTGGGCAAAAATGAATACCTCCAAGCTTGAGTTGACCTTTTGCGGTGAAGATACCGACTCTGATACTTTCAGGTCTCGGGCCCTTGGTCTGCTGGGAGAAAAAATTAGGACAGTCAGGTTTCTTGGGAGTATTTCAGACATGAGCCAGATTTACAGTCAGTGTGATGTTTTATTGTTGTCTTCAAATTTTGAGGCATTACCTTTGTCGATTATTGAAGGAATGAGTGCCGGGTTGCCGGTAGTGGCATCAAACACTGGTGGCATTCCCGAATTAGTGGCCAATGAAGTGAACGGTTTTCTGTTTGAAGTAGGAGACGATGATATGTTGGCAGCGTATTTAGAGATCCTTTCGGATAAGGAGTTAAGAGTAAAGATGGGGCGTGAGTCTCGAAACAGATATTTAAAAAATCATGATGGAGACAAGTTCATTGAGCAATTGACCTCCACATATAAAGACATAGTAAATGAGTAAGACATTAATATTGGGGGGGTCGGGTTTCGTTGGCTCTTATTTAATTAAAGAGTTAGGTGTCAATTCACTACAGAATTTTGACAAAAACCCTAGCCCTTTTTTTAATAAGCATACCATCATCGGTGACATTCGCAACGTTGAAGACTTAGCATCACTCGACTCAGACTTTGATACTGTTGTGCTTTTGGCGGCAGAACACAGGGATGATGTAAGCCCAGTTTCGGTGTATTATGATGTTAATGTCCAAGGGACCAAAAACGTTCTTGATTTTATGGATAAGTGTGGGATCAAAAGATTGATTTTTACTAGTTCAGTGGCTGTTTATGGCCTTAACAAAGACAATCCTGCCGAAGACCATCCTGAAGACCCCTTTAACCACTATGGGAAAAGCAAATGGCGAGCCGAACAAGTGATAAAGAAGTGGTATGATGATAATCCTGAGGGTAAGTCGGTGACGATCATACGGCCAACTGTGATCTTTGGTGAAAGGAATAGGGGAAACGTTTATAACCTCTTAAAACAAATAGCCTCAGGAAGATTCCTGATGATTGGCAGTGGGCAAAACAAGAAGTCTATGGCCTATGTAGGCAATGTGGTGAGTTTTATCAAACAGTGTCTGGACACTAAAGCTTCCGGATACAACGTTTATAATTATGTAGACAAACCTGACCTCAACATGACTGAGTTGGTGTCTTTAATTGAGGCTAAACTCAATATTGACATTCCTAAACAAAGAATTCCATATGCATTAGGTATGCTTGGAGGATATTTCTTTGACCTTATGGCGTTTATAAGCAGCAAAAAACTATCCATCAATTCCGTCAGGGTGAAGAAGTTTTGCGCTACTACTCAATTTGATTCTTCAAAGGTACATAGCGTGTTTAGAGCACCATTCTCTTTGAAACAAGGATTAGAAAGAACTCTTGAATACGAGTTTACAAAACAAAAGGATGATGAGATTTTATTCTTTTCTGAGTAATTTCGCTGTTATTATTTAAAAATCTATTGGAACAGATATTACTAATAACTGGCACTTCCTTCCTCTTAACATTCTTAATGTTTCCAGTATTCATTAAGTTTTTCAAGAGAAGAAACTTTTTGGATGATCCGGGAGGGAGAAAGATTCACACGGTTCAGACACCAGCAATGGGTGGATTTCCCATCTTTGTTGGGTTTGCCCTCTCAATTCTAATTTGGGCGCCTTTTGAGGTGTTGAGAGATATTAAGTATGTAGTAAGCGCCATTTCTATAATGTTTGTGATAGGGTTTAGGGACGACTTAATTAATCTCCGGGCCTACCAGAAGCTTATTGGTCAAATCGCTGCGGCAATGATTATAATAGCCGTTTGTGATATTCGATTTACCTCTCTTTATAATCTTTTCGGAATAACTGAAGTGCCCATTGCCGTCAGTTATCTTCTCTCGTTGTTCACCGTCATAGTTATTACGAATGCATATAACTTAATTGATGGTATTGATGGTCTATCTGGTTCGGTGGGCATAATATCTACCTTGTTCTTTGGTATTTATTTTTATCTCAACGAACAGATTGGTTTTGCTTTAATTGCACTTTCATTGTGCGGTGCTTTGTTGGCCTTTTTGAATTATAACTGGGCTCCGTCAAAAATATTTATGGGCGATACCGGCTCTTTATTCATCGGCTTTTTCTTGTCTATTCTCACCATCAGATTCATCGACTTTAACCATACTAATGCTGGAAGCGAATTTGCATTCGGTGGCTCTATTGGTACTGCAGTAGCTGTCTTAATACTGCCATTGGCCGATACTTTCAGAGTGTTTGTGAAGAGAGTGCTTCGAGGCAAATCACCCATGCATCCGGATCGCACACACGTTCATCACATTCTATTAAGGTTAGGCTGCAACCATGCCCAAGCTACAGGTATATTGGTTACGGTAAATATTATTTTTGTTCTATTGGCATTGGTGCTTAAAGACTTTTCCGATGCTGTGGTAATTCCCTCCATATTGGTGACCGTGATTGCTTTAGGCACCATACTGGACCTCATTTTTAAATCTGCGATTGAAAAACGTAAAGAAGAACTTAGGGAAAGAAACCGGGCTTCAAGAGAAGAGGCAAAAGTTATTTCTATACGCAATTCCGGGTAATCCAATTTTACCGCCTTTTCATTTCTTATTGCTTAGAGGGCTACAAATACCCCAATTCCTTCCTGTCAAAATCAACTAATCTCTTATCTTGCGATGTAGTTCACAAGCAAGAATGAGATCACGTCTTTTATCCAGCCCACTTCTTTTTTTAATATGTGCACTCATTTCCCTCAGCGGGTTAATGGCACAAACCCTGCCTGATTTTTCTACCATTAAAGTTTCTAGTCTTTCTGACCAGCAGATTGAAAGCCTGATGAAACAGGCAAAGGCCATGGGCTACAGTGAGTCCGATATTCTTACGTTGGCGCAGTCGCAGGGAGTAAATGCTCAAGACCTTGCTCTACTCAATGAGCGATTTGGCCGGGTGAAATCCATGAGGGCAAGCCAGGCAAAGGCAAATCCTGTAGGAGATGTAAGAATGAGGCAGCCATACGTAGACTCACTTCAGATGGTAGATAAGGGCGCTACAAGTATTTACGGTTTAGACATTTTTAGAAGAGGCTCCTTTTTGACTTTTCAAACCAATTTGAACCAACCAACACCCAAAGATTATGTATTGGGTCCGGGAGACGAGCTCTTTATCGATATATACGGTGCCTCGGAGAGTTATTACCAAACACAGGTTACTCCAGAGGGTACAATTATTTTAGAAAATTTAGGAGTTATTGCTCTCAATGGTCTTAGCGTTGAGCAGGCAGAAAGAAAAATTAGGCAACGGTTTGCAACGGTCTATGGAGGCATGAAAGGTGAGCAGCCAAATACTTTTCTAAGTTTGTCGCTTGGACAGGTTAGAAGTGTTGGCGTCAATGTTATTGGGCAAGTTCAAATTCCTGGAACATACAACCTTAGCGCGCTTAATACGGTGTTTAATGCTCTTTATGCAGCAGGAGGTATTACGGAAAATGGTTCTTTGAGACAAGTAAAGCATTTCAGAAAAGGCAAGCTGATTTCATCCATCGATATTTACGACTATCTGCAAAGAGGTTATGCAGAAGGTGATAACCGTTTGGAAAGTGGAGATGTAATTCTTGTTCCTCCCTATACAAATAGAGTTACCCTGACTGGGGCAGTCAAAGTTTCAGGTAAGTTTGAACTCTTGGAAAGTGAAACACTTGCAGATTTGTTGAATTATGCCGGTGGTTTTACGGAGAACGCTCTGAATGGCACTATTAAACTCAAACGTATTAGTGATGGCCAAAAACGGGTGGCCGATATATTAAGCGATCAGTACGAAGTTTTCACCATTAAAAACGGAGATGAATATACCGTTCAAACAGTCCTCAATCGCTATACTAATCGGGTGGTTATCCAAGGAGCCGTTTTCCGTCCCGGAAACTACGCCATTACCGATAACCTTGGTTTGGCCGATCTAATTAAAAAGAGTGATGGCCTTAGGCCTGATGCTTTTCTCGATAGGGCAATTATTAGACGCGCCAAAGAGGATTTGACGTTCGAAACTATCTCCGTCAATCTACGCGATGTGTTGGAAAACCGCCAAACCGTTATTCTGCAAAGAGAAGATGTGGTTACCGTTTTCTCTAAGAATGAATTAAAAGAGGAGCACTTTATTGAAGTGTTGGGAGAAGTAAATAAACCCGGAGTGCTCGGCTTTGCCGATAATACATCGCTCAAAGATGCCTTACTCATGGCCGGGGGGCTTTCTAATGCGGCCTTTGGAGGGAGTATTGAAGTTTCCAGAAGATTATATTCTGACGACTCTGATGGATTTGGTATTTCTAAAACCTTCGCTTTTACAGTAGATCAAAGCGGATTGGCAACAGAGGCGGAATCGTTCATTCTTTCGCCTTACGATCAGGTGTATGTGAGGAGAAACCCTAACTACAAAAAGCAGCAGCTGGTTACAATTGAAGGTCAGGTAAGGTCGCCAGGCCAATATGCCATTCGCACACAAGGCGAACGTATTTCCGATTTAGTAAATCGTGCCGGGGGAATAAATGCGTTTGCCTTCGTAGAAGGAGCAACACTCATCCGTAAGACCGAGTTTTATGAAGAACCAACCGATATAGAGCAACAAATTGATCAACTCATCAAGCTGGAGGCTAAGTTTCAGAAAACTCCTGATTTACTAACTGAGGCCGAACAGTCTTTACTAAAAAGTATAAATGAGGACATTGCAGAGTTGGAGAAAAGGAGAGAATCTAATCAAAACCTTTCCTCTTTTGCTAAAAGAGAGCGCCTGAAAGAGGTTATTGAAAGAAATGCGCTTACAGACAATATTCAGCTGAAGCAAGCAGAGGCCATAGGAATTGATTTACAGTCAATCATTAATGAGCCAGGCTCTGTCTCAGATTTGCTGTTAGAGGATGGAGATGTACTGATCATTCCTAAAAAATCAGAAACCGTGAGGCTGAGAGGTAAACTTTTATACCCTACAACTACCAGGTTTGTAAAAGGGAAGTCTCTCAAATACTACATCAATAGTGCGGGAGGGTTCGATTTTAGAGCCAAAAAGAAAGGTACTTATGTGGTTTATGCCAATGGCGAAGTAGCTCGCACAAGAAGCTTCCTCTTTATGAAGTTTTATCCTAAACCAGCTCCTGGAGCTGAGATTATTGTACCAACGAAACCATTGGCTGTTCCCGTGAGGGTTCAGGATGTTCTGGCTATAACCAGTAGCCTGGCAACGCTAGCTTTAGTCATAAATCAAATCAGCAACTAAGATGAACTCGGAAAATCAGTATTTAGATGAGCCGAAGATTTCTTTGGGCTACCTGATTAGAAGATTTGTTTATTGGACAAACTTTGTTCTATCTAAATGGCTTAAGATAGGTGTGGGAACCGTATGCATTCTTTTGCTGGTAGTCGCATACAACTACCTTAAGCCGAAAGTGTATACGGCTAGAACAACTTTTGTGTTGGACAAAGATGGTAGCGGAGGAATTGGAGAATTAGGCTCTCTTGCTTCATTGGCCGGTGTTAACATTGGCGCCCTTACTGAAGGTAGTGTGCTCTTTCAAATGGATAATATTCAAGAGTTATACTTGTCCAGGCGAATGATTGAAAAAACCCTTCTTTCAGAAGTTACTATTGATGAAGAGCGTGTTCAAGTAGTCGAGAGATTTGCTCACTCCAATAAGCTCACCGAAAAGTGGATGAAAATTGGAGTAAACATTAAGGATTTTTCTCAGGTGCCAAGAGAAGCCTTTAGTCGAAAGCAAGACAGTTTGCTCAGAGAATCAGTGAAACTTGTCAGTGAGAATTTTTTAACTGTAGGTAAACCCAATAGAAGAGCTGCCATTTTAGAGGTGGGTTTTAAGCACCAAGATGAGACACTCGCAAAGGTGTTTACGGAAACACATGTGGCCAATGTAAACCAGTTCTATTTGGAAACTAAAACGCAAAAGAGTGCCGCCAATTTG
Organism: Roseivirga thermotolerans; assembly: GCF_014653175.1. Lineage (GTDB taxonomy): Bacteria > Bacteroidota > Bacteroidia > Cytophagales > Cyclobacteriaceae > Roseivirga > Roseivirga thermotolerans. The sequence continues at coordinate 542,937 of NZ_BNAG01000001.1, read as the reverse complement.
AAAGTTCTCCAGTACCAGGCCGATAGTGTTAAGAACGTGTTGGACCTTTCGTTGATGAGACTGGCCCAGGTTGATGAAAATATTCCAAACCCAAACCCACTTTATAAAACTTATCAGGTACCCTACCAAAAGGCAATGATCGATGTACAGGCCAATAGTGCTATCTATCAGGAAATAGTAAAACAGTTGGAACTGGCTAAGGTGGCTCATCGCAACCAAATGCCTCTTATTCAAATTATAGATAGCCCAAGGTATCCATTACCCAACAACCGGTGGAATCTTCTAAAGACACTAATCATTGGCGGTGCTTTAGGAGGTCTTCTAATGATTGCCTATGTTCTTTCCAGAGAAATATTTATGAGCGCACTAGAAGAGGTGCAATAAATAATTAGAGGTTTGAATTCGATAGTACATCGCTTCACATTAATCCTTAGAGGAAATACCTTCTCCAATTTTCTTCACCTCTCTCTCAATCAAGGAGCTAACCTCCTCACGACTATTATACTAACCCCTTTTCTTTTTAAGCGGATAGGGGAAGATCAATATGGACTCATTAGTCTCGCACTTACGGTTACCATGCTGTTTGGTATAATAGTGAACTATGGTTTTGGACTTAATGTGCCTAAGCAGTTGGCATTGGTGCAGCAAGACCGGGAACGTAAACAAAGAATAATCAATGAAGTAGTCGTTACCAGGCTTGTTTTGTCCTTGCTCTTGGTTCTACTGATGTACGTTTTAACAACATTACTGGGCTTCTTCTCTGAATACTCCACCATACTTCTGTTTTCTGCCGTGTTGTTGCTCAATGATGCTGTTTATCCAATGTTCATATTACAGGGTTTTGACCGACTGTCGTGGATTTCTAAGAGCAATGCTATTGCTAAAATTTTGTATTTAATTCTCGTTGTATTAGTGGTTCAAGGTTCAGATGATGCTAAATGGGTTAATTTTATTTTGGGAGTATCTGGAGTAGCTGTTAATCTGGTTCTGCTTGCTTTCATTTACCGATATGAGTCCATTCGTTTTCAATGGATTGAGTTGTCCAACGTTTTTTCTAGGCTCTTGGATAATTTTCAGTTTTTTTCCTCCACGATTGCTTCTTATGTGCTGGTAAATGGAGGTTTTATTTTGCTTAGCAATTTTGTTACAAATACGGAGCTTGGTTATTACGCGGTTGCTCAAAGAATTTCAGTATTGCTGCGCATGATCCCTGTTTTTATCACTCAATCTATTTTACAGAAAGCAACCCGTCTATATGAAGCAGATAGGGGAGCATATAGATCATATGTAAAACGTAGTTGTTTCAACGGAATGTTAATTACACTTGCAGTTGGGGTGATTGTATCAGTTTCGGCACCATGGATCATTGAGTTTCTTACGGGTAACAGAGTTACATTAGCTATTAAACTCACTCGGATTTTGTCATTTTTGCCATTTATGGGCATGCTAAACATACCTAATATGATTAAAATTCTTGTAACAGATAGAAAACAAATATTGGCCCAGGCTATTTGGATTACGGCTTTAGTTATGCTCTTGTTGAGTACGGCAGGAGCTTATTTTTATGGTAGCTTGGGTATGGCATTGGCTTTAATGGTGTCAGAAGTTTTCAATTATTGGATACACCACTACTTAATTGGCAAGGTAGAGGTTAGATCCAATTTTACTTCCAAATAAAACCAGGTAACCTAAAAAAACGAAGGATCTTGTTTATAAGAGTAAGAATCTTATGCTTGAGTACTGAACCTTTGTTGCTATGGTAATTGTGACTGTAACTTTCTACCCCACTTTTTAGATCCATCGGTTTGGGACGTTGGCGTTTTTCAATAACAAGTACACTATCATAAAAGTGCATTGAGTCAGTAGTTCGTGTAAAAGAGTCAGGCTTAAACCCTGCTTGTCTGCTATGATAAGCATTCAGTTGGTCTATAAGCCTTTTACTGAACTCAATGAAGGTTTTTCGCCTTCTTAACCCCCCTCCGTATTCAAGCCAATAGGAAGTGTGCAAGTCTTCGCAGACATATACCCCTTCCTCTTTCACGTGGGTATACATTTCTTCAAAAGTAATGCGTTGTTGTTTCATTGTATGTCCGCCATCGTCAATTAAAATATCTATCATTGGAATTTGAGCTTTTAGCTTTTGAAGAAAAGCACGATCTGTCTGAGAGCCAATATGAATGTGAATGTTTTCTTCTTCTAAGGACTTGCAGTTGGGGTTAATATCTACTCCATGGATTTCTACCTGACTTCCAAAATAGTCTTTCCACATTTGGAGGCTGCCCCCCTGAAAAACCCCAATTTCTAAGATCACAATAGGTTTGTTTCTGAACCGACTAAAATGGCGTTCATAGATATCGAAATAGTGACTCCATTTATGAATCAATCTTTTATCATTAGAATTGAAGTACTTCTCTAGGTCAGAACCACTGGTGTTAGGTATATCAAAACGCATGAAACGGAAATTACTCAGTGATTTATAAAAACATAAACTAGTGTGGGGCTACCACTAAAATCAAATTTAATTGGATTAGCTTGCTATTGCGGATTTTGACTAAGATTTTCATGAAAGTTTTGTAGAAAAGAGTAAGACAAATCTTTTCTCTGGTTTAATACCATACTTTGATAAAGTATCTGAATGAAAAAGAGTGTTGTGGTCACTGGTGTGGCAGGTCTGATTGGAAGCCGATTGGCAGACTGGCTAGTTGAAAATAAACCCGAATATGAGATAGTAGGGATTGATAACCTGAGTGGCGGATACCGATCGAATATATCTGATAAGGTAACCTTTTATGAACTTGACTGCTCGTCTACCGAGGTAAAACAGGTTTTCGAAAAGCATAAACCTGAATACGTTTTCCACCTGGCTGCTTACGCTGCAGAAGGGCTTTCACCATTTATTCGAAAGTACAACTATCAGAATAACCTACTGGCTACAGCCAATATTATTAATGAGTGTATACGACATAGTGTAAAAAGGTTAGTTTTTACTAGTTCAATGGCCGTTTATGGTAATGGAAAACCACCTTTTGAGGAATCTCATCAGCCCGCACCAATAGACCCTTATGGTATTGCTAAATATGCTTGTGAGATGGACATTCAGGTAGCGGGTGAGCAACATGGTCTGGATTGGTGCATTATTAGACCGCACAACGTTTATGGAGTCAAACAGAATATCTGGGACGTCTATCGCAATGTGTTGGGAATCTGGATGTACCAACGTTTAAACGATCAACCTCTTACAATTTTTGGAGACGGTAGTCAAAGAAGAGCATTTAGCAGTATCAATGATTTTGTGGAACCATTGTGGAATGCGGCTGTAAACGAAAGAGCGTCACAACAAATTATTAACCTTGGTTCTGCCATAGAATATACCATCAAAGAGGCTGCTGAAATTTTAATTGACGTAATGGGAGGTGGTGAGGTGCAATTCTTACAGAAGCGGCATGAAGTAAAAAATGCGCATCCGAGTTGGCAGAAATCTGTTCAAATTCTGGGGTTTAAAGACAAAACCAGTTTAAGAGAAGGGTTGGCTGAAATGTGGAACTGGGCAAAGTTGCAACCCAATAGGGAGCGGTTTGTATGGAAGGAGTATGAACTGGATAGTGGGATCTACGATTTTTGGAAAAAAGGGTAGATCTGATAGACCTGTTAGATAAGGGAATAAAATTAAAAGAGACAGGGGCTAAATTCCTGTCTCTTTTTTATTCTTATTTCTCTATTAGTAATCTCTTGGTTTCTTTAAGCTCACCATTCGAGATATATCTCACAAAATAAACCCCTTTCTGAAAGTTTTCGCTGGTAATCTCAATAGTATCTTTCCCAGCCCTCTCAATAGTTCGAATAATTTCTCCGTTGAGGTTTACAACTTCTATATGTGATGCGTTCCCATCGAATGAAGTATTGAACGTAACTTTAACTGAAGAACTTGAAGGGTTTGGATAGATGATCATCTTTTGTTCTTCTAACACTATACTGTTTTCCTTCCGCAAAGAAACGAGGTTCTTTTTTAGAGAATTGACCTCTTCGGTGAGCATATCAATAGTTTGCTTTTGGTCTTGTAGCCCTCTGATTAAGAGAGGTATCATTTCAATATAATTTACACTATACCCTTCCTGTTCATTACCTGCTACCAAATTGGGATATGTGTTAAGGACTTCTTGAGCCATTAATCCGAAATGAGACCGATTGCTTGGATCATCTTTGTAGCTATACGTATAAGTTTTAATCTTATATAGATCAAGGTATTTGGCTATATCTGATGATATATTCTTTTTAGACCTGATATCAGAAGATGTAAAATACCCATAAGATTGTACTGAACCAGCGATATCTAAAGAAAAGAGCGTGCTAGGATTAGATTTGTTTATTCCTACATTTGCGGAAGTAGGGATTGATGGATTTTTCTTGACTATAAGGTAATTTCCCGAATAGTTGTTGAAACCACTAACCCGTAGTGGGTCTTCTGCTGCTGTAATCATAACACCATTTCCGAACTGGTTGATGTTATCAAATGCTGCTATTGCATCTGTACTGTTCGCTTGAACATAAAGTTGCTTGGTTGTAAATGGAGCATTTACGCCAATTCTTACATAGCCATAGGTAGCCGGATTACATGTCCAGCACCAATGGTCTTGAGCAAATAAAGAATTGCTTAATGCACAAAGGCTCAAAACAACAAATGAGTAAATAATTTTTTTCATGTGTATAATTGTTTTATGTTTAAATTATATTCAATTAGCATTATATTATTTTGAAAAAGAATAAAAAATCTAAATTTTTACATATATAAAAATGCTGTATAAGGCATAATATATAAACTCTTCTTAGGAAAGAGATTTAATTGGTCATGTATATATTTACTTTCTATTTTTATTCATTTTTACCAATTAACTAGCTCATCTTCTGCTTTCATTTAACCAAGATATTTTTCAGGATGGGCTGCCTATAAATATGGATACTCTATCTATAGCCATAGTTATTGTTAATTGGAATAGTTTTTATGTAACTGCTCAGTGCCTAGAATCACTTAAAACGGTAAATTATCCAAGATTTGAGATCATTCTAATAGATAATGGTTCAAGTGATGGATCCGGAAACAGATTGAAGGAGAAGTTTCCAGAAGTTACCTTAATAGAAAGCCGTAAGAATTTAGGATTTACTGGCGGTAATAACTTAGGTATCCAGTACGCATTAGATGTAGACCATGATTTGGTTATGTTATTGAATAATGATACTGTGGTTACCCCATGGTTCATTAGATATTTGACAAATAGGTTAATTTCTGAAAACCTAGCTGCCATTCAACCGAAAATAATGTACAACTATGACCGCAGCATTATTTGGAATGCAGGGGGTAAATATGTTTCCTTTTTCACTTTGACTAAAACCAGGGGGGAACGCGTCAAGGATAAGGGCCAGTTTGATCATTTGCTATATACCGACTGGATTACCGGGTGTTGTTTTCTTATTTGGGCAGATGTAATCAGAAAAATCGGATTGCTAGATGATAAGTTCTTCATTTATCATGAAGATGCTGATTGGTCATTAAAAATTAGAAATTTGGGAATGAAAATGGCATTTGAACCCAATTCTATAATTTACCATGAGGCAGGTATGTCCGACTCTAATAGAGACAAGCATGGTGAAGGTAATGTTTCTCCATTTTCTCACTATCAGAATGTCAGAAATCAGCTTTATATGATACGAAGATATGCTCGTGGAATTAACCTGATTGGTTCATGGGGGTATCAGATAATAAAACTCGCTGGATTTTCTCTCTATTTTCTCATAAAAGGGAGATTTACTAAACTTAAGTTTGTCATTAGGGGTATCCGAGATGGTCTGACTACTTGATTTAGCTAATGAAAATAGTTCAGGTTCATAATATCTACCAGGGAAAAACAGGTGAAGAAGCCGTACTGAATGAAGAGAAATTAGTCATGGAGGAAAATGGCCATGAAGTAGTCCAATTCATTAAGGATAACTCCGATTTAGATAGCTTTTCGAAACTTGAGAGGATTAGAATGTTACTTTCCCTGAATGCTTCAACAAAGATTGCTGATGAATTTGGGCAACTACTCGATACTGAAAAACCTGATGTCTGCCATGTGCATAATACATTCCCAATAATAACCCCCGTTGTTTATGAGGTATGTAGGTCACGGAAAATCCCTGTGGTTCAAACCCTGCACAATTATAAAATGATATGCACCAACAGTCTACTATTCCAGAAAGGTGAGGTCTGTGAGCTGTGCATCAATAAGAGTCTTTATCACTCTATTCAGTACAAGTGCTATCGGGGTTCATACCTGGCAACTGCTGCTCAGGCACATGTTATTCAGCATCATAGAAATAAGGGTACCTGGGACAATTTAATTGACAAATACATTTGCCTTACCGAGTTCCAGAAACAGAAGCTAGTATCGGGAGGTCTACCAGAGGCAAAAGCTGTAGTTAAACCTAACTTTTTAACTCAGGCAGGAACGAATATCGAGCATGGCTCATTCTTCCTTTTTGTTGGAAGACTCAATGATTCGAAAGGTCTTCAGGATTTGCTGCAGCTATTTAAGCATAACAAAACCTCTCGGTTCATACTCATAGGTAAGGCTGAGGAACCTGCAATATTTAAAGAATTCCGGAATGTGGATTATTTGGGTGAACAGGAGAGGGATGTAGTATTAGAACACATGAGAAAGTGTAAAGCAGTATTGTTCCCTTCTAAGTATTACGAGGGAATGCCTATGGTAATACTTGAAGCATTTTCTCATCAGAAGCCAGTAGTCGCCAGAAATACAGGAGCCATGTCTTCCATGATTGAGCATGAATTTAATGGTTTGAAATACGACCATACCCAGGATTTCCTCAAGGCCGTAGAACGACTGGATAAAGACGAAGATTTGGTTGAATCTTTTGGAAAAAATGCTCTTAAGTCTTATTTCGAAAAGTATTCAAAGGATAAAGGATATTCGAACCTACTTAATATCTATAGTTCAGTGCTCAGTCATTGATTTATTGATAAATTTGGTTCTAGCCTGAGTCGATCTGATGATTTTAGTTGCCGCCATACTTCTTATACTTTATATAGCTTTTTTTGGCTATACGATACATCAGGTAATAAGGGGGAATCTACAAAGTGTCTTTTTGTATGCCGTCACTTTCTTTCCGGTTTATGCTCTTTTCCTAACCAGCAATTTCGATGCTTTTGAATCACCTCTGATAATTAAGCTGATTCAATATTCTAAGGAGGTTATCATTTTTAGTGCTTTTGGACTTTGGATTTTTGGCCAAAAGAGACTTCTGGATAAGACATGGGACATTTCGAGCTTGGACAAAATTTTTCTGGCGTTTATTGGGCTGGCAATACTCTTTTTCGCTCTGGGCCTGGGTGAGGCAACAGTAACCAATCGTGCTATTTACCTTAAGAATATATTCCTAATCGGTATTTTTTACTGTTTTGGGCGTAATGTCAATATCAGTTTCAGTGAGTGGAATAAGGTTGTTAAGGTCATATTCATTACTACTATTCTGGCATGCGTTTTAGTGACTTTTGAAAAAGTTATTGGCACTCATTTTCATACCATTGCTGGATATGCTAAGTACAATACCTTTTTCACTGGAGAGGAGCCACAAGGTAGTTACGGCTTGGCCTGGACTTTTGAAGCTGAAGGAGGGCGGCCTAGGTATGGTGCCTTCTTTGCACATCCATTAGAGTTGGCTGCTTCTATGTTAGTTGTGGCATCTATTGGTGTAATATATCTGGTCTCGGTGCCATATAGGTCGAATAAGTTCAAATACTTGGGCTTCCTCTTTTGCGCATTTATTTGTCTATTATTTGCCTACTCAAGAGCATCATTTGCTTCCTTTTTTCTCTTGCTAGGGTTTATGGCTCTGATGCTGAGATATTATAAGCTAATAGGTGTTGCTTTGAGCATATCAGTCGTCATTGGTGTCTACATAGTATTCTTTGCTGCGAATGATATTCTATATTTTGTGGTGGATACCTTAACATTCCAGAACTCATCAAGTCTCACACATATAGTAGATTGGCTGAATGCAGTAAACAGTATAATCTCAAACCCTATGGGTATTGGTTTGGCTATGAGTGGAAATGCAGGAGGGGTTGAAAAGGACCTGATAGTTGGAGGTGAAAACCAATATCTGATCTATGGTGTGCAAATGGGAGTCATTGGTATGCTTCTCTATATCGGTATGCTGTATTATGGTATTAGAAATTCGTGGAGAGCATTCAGGCTTTCGCCTTCAAGAAGGGATGGGGTTATCCCATTTGTAGCGGCTTCTGTTAAGTTTGGTATGCTATTGCCACTCTTCACGGCTAATGCAGAAGCTTATATCTATGTTTCCCTAATTTCATGGTGGCTAATAGGTCATGCGGAGACCCTATATCAAAAATTTAGAAGGCCAGTTAGGGAAGAGGGTTTGAGCACTGGGAGACTTGAGATGAGCAGATGAAGAATAGGCCCAGGGTACTTATAGATTCTTTTCACTTAATCCAGGCACTAACAGGAATTAGAACCTATACAGTTCAGTTGTTAGCTGGTTTAGAGGAATTGGACCAGTCGGAGGTCGAATACATTATTTATCCTAATTGGAGGAAGCTCAATGGGACAACCTTTCTTCGCGGAAAGGTTAATCCACTGAAGAAAATCCTGAACCACGTTTTATACTTTCTTTGGAAGCAAGTTGTATTGCCTACTCTAATCCTATTCAAAAGAGTCGATCTGGTGGTAACTCTAGATTATCTCTTGCCATATATGAAATTTGGAGCCCGAAGCATTACCGTTTTTCATGATACATTTTATTGGGAATTGAAGGGAAACTATAACCCGCTGTGGAGAACTTATTTTTTGAAATCTGTAAAAGCAGGACTCGATGGTGATACACGGATAGTAGTCACAACAAACTATATTGGAGATAAGGTAAAAAGGATTATCACGGATGAACATCAACTCCAGGTGGTTTATCAGGCTCCTAAAGAGCTATCTCTGTCAGAAGAAAAACCCGATATCTCTGGTCTACCTGAAGGAGCAAAATACTTTCTTCATGTTGGTATTTTTGAAAGCAGAAAGAACATTGATGTATTAGTTCGTGCATTCAGTCAATTAATAAAGCAAGAATACTTTAAAGACTTCTATTTGGTCTTGGCTGGAGGTAGGGGTGTCGGAATTTTTCATGATGACTATTCCAAGATTTTGAATGTAATACATGAGTTGGAAATTGGTAATAGAGTGTTGATGCCTGGGTTTGTGCCAGATCATCAATTGGGTACTTTATATAAAAATGCATTTGCCTATGTATTTCCCTCCAGAGAGGAGGGCTTTGGAATTCCGGTAATTGAGGCAATGAGGTCAGAAATACCGGTTATAATTTCAAATCAAGGTGCACTAATGGAAGTAGCAAATTCTTCTGCTTTGATTTTCGATATGGATGATGTAGACTCACTCGTTAAATGTATGCTTCAATTAAAAAATGAAGAATCACGGGAGTCTTGGATAAAAAAGGGTAGCAAAAGGGCTATGGCCTTTTCAAAAGATAGATTTGCCGAAACATTTCACACAGTGGTAAAAAGTGCATTGACTCAGAAGTAGAGAAATAGATGTCAAATCAGAATAGCTTGAAAAGTAACTTACGTATTGGGTTTATTACAGCACTTGATCCAGAAGATAAAAGAAGTTGGTCCGGCATTTATTATAGAATGTACCAGGCGCTAAACGAACAGTTTGAGGAAGTGAATGCTCTGGGTCCAATTAGACTAAACCGTATAGACACTGTCAAAATGAACCTGAGTATTCTTCTGTTCAAAGTTTATCATCTTTTTCGATATGGTACTAAAACAAAAAGCATTCATTTACCGGCTAGAAGCAAAGCATACTCAAGGTTTTTTGAACGGAAATTAGAACATTTAAATGTTGATGTTCTTTTTGCTCCGGTGGCTTCATTGGAGATTGCCTACTTGAAAACGAGCATTCCTATCTGCTATTTTTCAGATACCACCTTTGGTCAGCTATGGAGCTACTATCATGATGAAAAAGGAATTTCTCCACTAGTAAAAAAACTGGGCAATAGAATTGAACAGTTGGCAATTGATAATTCAACCTCTCAGGTTTTTTCTTCGGAATGGGCGGCTCAATATGCTGTGGATTTTTATGGTGCAAATTCTGTGTTTGTAACACAATTGGGAGCCAATATGGACATGGATAATGATCTGTCTTTGAATTCCAGATCATTAAAAGACCAAATCAATTTATTATTCATAGGGGTAGACTGGAATAGGAAAGGAGGAGCAATTGTATATAAGACCTTTAAATCTTTATTGGACAAAGGGTACAAAGTTTCATTAACCGTTTGTGGTTGTGTTCCCCCCCATGAACATCCCAATATGAAAGTTATCCCATTTTTGAATAAAAATATTGAAGAAGATGTAAAGAAGATGAGGCAGTTGTATGAAGAAGCTGATATTTACTTTATGCCCACAAGAGCCGAAACATACGGTATAGTCTTTTGTGAAGCAGCGGCTTTTGGTTTACCCGTTGTTTCTACAAACACAGGAGGTGTTTCCTCAATAGTTGAAGATGGAAAAACTGGTTTTTTACTCCCTCATAACGCAGATACTAGTGACTATGTAGATACAATCGAAAGTCTTATTGGTGATGAGAGGTTGTATAGGAGCTTTTCGATTAATGCCAGAAAGAAGTTTGAATCTCAGCTCAATTGGAGTTCATGGGCAAAAGAGACCAGAAAGATTCTTGAGCAGACAGCTAAGGGTTTAACCTTATAATTGGACACTGTAAATGTTAGAGCATTATACAAAACATAAGCTTTTTGTGCCTGAGTATGCCAATGTTGACTATGATTCAGCATCAGACATTATAATATATTGGGCTGAAAAGAGAACTAGCTTTGGTGTATCGGCTTTGGCTGTGCATGGTTTGATGGAAAGTGTAAAAAACCAAAGTCTAAAAAGAATCATTAACAAGATTGACCTGATTGTTCCCGATGGCCAGCCGGTTCGTTGGGCACTCAATAGCTTCTATAAGTTGGGGATGAAGGATAGGGTATATGGACCCGAATTGACCTTGCGAGTTCTTGAAAAAGCCAATGAAAAAGGGCTTAGGGTTTACCTTTTTGGGAGTACAGGGGACACTTTGGATAAATTTCAACGGTTCATTGAAAGAAGATTTCCATCCGTAGTGATTTGTGGAGTACACCAAGACCGTTTTAGAGAGGCAACTGATGAAGAGGATGAGGAAGATATTAAGAAAATCAATGATAGTAGAGCACACATTGTCTTGGTTGGAAGAGGCTGTCCAAGACAGGAGTTCTGGGTTGCCAATCACAAAGGAAAGGTCAACGCAGCTATGATGGCAGTGGGGGCAGCATTCGATTTTCATGCTGGTACATTAAAGCAAGCGCCATCTTGGATGCAAAAAAATGGTCTGGAATGGTTTTTCCGTTTGCTTATGGAACCTAAAAGGTTGGCAAAAAGATATTTCATAACCAACAGCCAATTTATTTTTACCTACTTAAAATTTAAGCTGTTTTATCGAGAACCATATCGACTCAATTAAATGAAAAAATTATTAGTCACCGGTTCGGCTGGTTTAATAGGTAGTGAGGTAGTGTCTCATTTTGCCCATAGAGGCTGGAAAGTTGTTGGTATTGACAATAACATGCGTGCAGATTTCTTTGGTGAAGGAGGCGATACACAATGGAATGCGAAAAGGTTGGTAACAAAGTATAAGAATTATCAGCATTTTAACATCGATATAAGAAATAGGGGAGATCTGGAACAATTTATAGGTGATCAAAGACCTGATGCTATTGTTCATACGGCCGCCCAACCAAGTCACGATTTGGCCGCTTCGCGGCCCTATGATGATTTTGATGTTAATGCTGTTGGCACCATGAATCTTTTGGAGGCTACCAGAAAATACTCTACTCAGATTCCGTTTGTACACATGTCTACTAACAAAGTGTATGGCGATGCTCCCAATAATCTCAGTTTGGTTGAGCATGAGACTCGTTGGGACTATGGAGATAAGGAATACTTCAATGGCATTAAAGAGAACTTTACTATAGATCAATCAAAGCACAGCATTTTTGGGGCTTCTAAAGTGGCGGCTGATGTAATGGTTCAGGAGTATGGTAGATACTTTGATATGCCTACATGTTGCCTACGTGGAGGTTGTTTAACAGGCCCCAATCATAGTGGAGTGGAACTTCATGGCTTCCTTAGCTATTTAATCAAGTGCAATATCATTGGTAAGCAATACACGATTTTTGGATATAAAGGAAAGCAGGTAAGAGACAATATTCATTCTCATGATGTGTCCACCTTCATTGAGTGCTTTTTGGAAAACCCTAAAAAAGGGGAGGTGTATAATCTAGGAGGAGGTAGAGAAAACTCAGTTTCTATTTTAGAGGCCTTCGCCCTTATTGAATCCATTTCTGGTAAGGCTATGAACTATGTGTATAGCAGTCAAAACAGGTCAGGAGACCACATTTGTTACATCTCAGATTTATCTAAAATGAAATCGCACTACCCTGCCTGGAGTATAACCAAGGACTTAAAAACTACCTTTCAAGAAATTTATGATTCTTGGCAAGAGCGCTTAAAACAGCGAGTACGATAGTTTAATATCTAGATTCCAGTTATTCCTATCTACTCCTGGTGTATCGGGAAATGCATGTGGATCATTTGGATCAAAAAGCACTTCCCATTGATAATTTAGAGAGTAAGTGTAGAACAGAGATGCGTTTAGAAAGAACCTGTCAAACCTCTTTTCATAAAAAGCATGTACACTGTAATCCACCCAATATCTGGTAAAATCTTTGATTGTGGCTGAACTAAAATTGTCTGAAAAAGCAAATACGTTGAAGTCATTGTTGTGTACAAAGCGCTCTATTGCCCCCCCAACTCTATCGAAACCCTTAACCTTGGAAACCTCTAAGTACTGAGCATTTCCCCCAGGGCCTAAGGCAGACCCTAATACTTCTCCATTGTTCGTATAGCCATGTCTTACCCTTCCATGGATATACCAACTCAAAGAGTTTCTTAATAGTCTACTCTCAGTTTGAGATGTTTGTGTCCACTCAAAATTAAACTGCCAAAACTCGTTTTCTTTTATGGTTGGAAACAACTTACTTACTCCAACAGTCAGCGCTCTTGAGTGATCTGTATCTACCAATAAATCTCTAAAATTTATTGGCGCATCATTCTTGGCAAGTTCAAAATAAAACTCTGCATTAGAATCAAACCAAATCCATCTTCCAAAGATGCCAAAAGCTTGATCCTGTGCCAGATTGAAACCAAATTCCTCTCTATCATTTTTACGAAAAAGGTTCTGGAAAACAGGAAAGTAACTTCCAGTTGACTTTGCATTCTCATTATATTGTTGCACCCATCGTGTCATTCCCAATGAAAGACCTTTTATCCATTTAGGAGCATAAGAAAGGGAAAGGGCTTGAAAATATCTCCAATCATCGGGCTTAGGGCTGTAAAGAATTCTTCCTCTAATTACAACATCGTGAGCAGGAGGCTTATAGCCAGAGCCAACTAACTTTCCTGTTATAAATTGCCATTCAAACGAGCCAATTTGAGTCTTAATTGGCTTTTGTGTATTAAAAGTGAAATGAGGAAACCCTTCCGCATTATTACTCATCATAATACTGTTTCTTATTGCAGGTCCCCACCACAAATTTTCAGTTGATATGCCAAGGGATAACCCCCATTTATTAAGACGTATACTTGACTGGCCTGGGGTTAGTTTTGTGTATGTATTTGTGCCATATCGCTCTGGCTGATCTATACTATTAAACCATATATATCTGATTTGCCAGGTACTTTCGTAATGCCTTGGCCATAAAGGGAACCCCTGATAATTTCTATTTTCTGCAATGACAAGTTCAGGTTTGATTTGTATCGACAGTGGACCAACCTCAGTATAAATTCCCCCAGAAACTAATGTTTGTATACCTCTGGACCGGATCATTGCGCCATCATTTCTACTATCAGGATGGTCGCTGTCGAAGGCCAGATTTAGACTGGCAGGTAGAAGAGTTATTTGAGTGTCTCCCTTACTGTTCGGCAGTTTTTTAAAGTAGTCGTATTTATTAAAGACCGCTGTGTCAATACTCAAGCCATTTTTTGAAAGGTTAATAGGCCTATAATTAAATGAAAATGATGAGTCAAATTTGCCTAAGAGCTGTTGTCTCCTGAGGTAGGATTCTATCACAGGAGAGCCAACGGGGATTGTTTGTGCTTTCACAAAAGCAATAGTGTGGATAGCAACAAGGATCAGGAAAATGTTTTTTCTCATCAATTTACCTTCTGATTAATGATATGTTTAAGTTGTCAAGAGACCAACTCTCTTCACAAAGAGGTGGGAATGGGGCATCCTGTTTGAGCCTGTCATAGAAAGCAATTACCATTGAGCTTTCTCGGTGAGGGAATATCTTTTCAATTTTATACAAAGATGTACCATAAGGTGAATCAGCATAGAGACATCTTCCCTGCATATATTTCACTGCTGCCCCAGTTCTTGCATCATGGTAAAATGGAAATTCATTTGGGTATGACTGGCCAAAGCACCAACCAGGCTCACAAGGACCATTTGAAAAAGTAGTTTCAAAATAGATTTTTTCTGATGACTTAACATTCTTGTGAGGATCAAACTCAATGATCCAGGCATCATGATCAGGTAAGCCAGTACCAGAGTCATTAGAGTTTCCTTCCCATGTATCATGGATGTAAAGATCAAAGGTCAATTTGACATAGTCGTGCTTGGGAAGGCCTTGCCATTGAACTGAAAATCCAGAATTATTGAATGGGCCTAATACTTTATCACCATCGAATTCAGAAACATACACACTGTCTATATTGGTATAGTCAGATTCGAAATCGTAGAAGTAGAATGGAATTTCAATCGGCAGTTCTTCAGGGCTACAACTAAATATTAATAACAAACCAAAGGTTAGACAAATTAGTCTTTTGGAAAGGTTGATTAACATGGTTGTTTTTCAAATATAGAATAGACTCTTGCTCGCATACCCGATTAAGATATTTGACGTATTATATTGCGACTAAAAGTAAAAAGAATTGATTAAACGTATAAGTGCTTTTCTTTTAAACATTGGTCTAATTTGGTTCAGTTGCTTCACTCTGGCGCAGGCGCAAGAAGCGGCTGACTCACTTTTACTTAAGGCATCTACTGGGGTTCTCCTAAGTACAGAAGAATTTAACCCTTTCTACTTGGTTCACAATCGGTGGGGTACTGTTACCAATAAACAGGACGCTTTTATACAGGTAGATGGTAATTACCGAACACGAATAAACAACTATTGGTCTGCTAATTTTGGAGTCGGATTAAGGAATAGTGATGTATACAAGGCTTATGGAAGTGTTTCTTTTCGCAGGTTTTCGCTATGGGCAGGCGTAAACCCTAGAATTATTGGTGGAATTCAAAACAACCGGTTGACTACAGGTAGCCTTTCCAACGGATACAATGCTTTGCCTCTACCAACAATTGGCTTCGAAATTCGCGATTTCATCAACCTCCCCTTGACTTTCGGTTATCTTAAGTTTCGTGGTTTCGTTAGTCACGGTTGGTTTGAAGAGGACAGATACATAAGCCAACCCCTTCTTCATCAGAAGCAATTTGAAGTTGTTCTGGATTTGGAAGAACATATTGGGCTGAAAATTTATTCATCGTTGATTCACTCTGCTCAATATGGAGGAACAGATCCTTCAGGAGAAAAGCAACCCTCCAGTTTAAAAGACTTTAAGAAAGTGTTCTTAGGTAGCGGAATACCTAATCCTCATGGTGGTACCGGAGGCGAGGCCAATGGATTGGGTAATCACTTAGGAACTACTGAGTGGACCATAGATAAAAAGCTGGGCGATTGGCGATTAAGTTTAAATTACCAAAAGCCGTTTGAAGATTTAGGTAGTATTCAATACATCAGCTTCAAAGATTTTCTCGCAGGGGTTAGATTAATGCTTCCACCAAAGTTTTTAGTGAGCGAAATATACTTCGAACTGGTAAGGTCAATGTCTCAGAGCGGCCCGGGTTTACCTGACGCTACGGATGAGGTTCAAACCATAGAGGACAATCACGGATATAAATTCGGAGGCCGCGATGATTACTTCAATAATTGGCTGTATCAGTCAGGCTGGACACACAAGGGAAGAATTATCTCTAATCCATTGTTTCTAACATATGCCTGGAGCGGTCAGTTTTTGGGAGTGTTTCCCAACTACGAGAATGAAATCATCAATAACCGGTTAAAGGCCTATCATTTCGGTGCAATATTGGAGCCTGACAAAAGCTTAAGTCTGAGAGTAATGCTTACAGCCACGGAAAACTTTGGAACTTATGCAGGTTTATATGAAGGGCGCTTTGCCTGGAACGGAATCATAGAAAATAATGACTTTGAATATGTGTTCCTTGGAGGCAAGTGGCAGTTTTATAGTATGATAGAAGCCTCAAAAGAAACCAAGTTACTTGGTAAACCGGTATTCATAAATGGACTTTTAGCAGTAGATAGAGGGGAGCTTTACAATAATTTAGGTATTGAACTTGGAGTGACTTTTGTATTAAAATCGTATTAAATCTTTCAAGACATCTTACTTTCAATCTTTCGATTGTTATTTTTGTTCTTGGCATATCATAAAAACACACTGTGAAAAAGCGATTTCATCGGTACTTTCCTCCACTGTTCATTGCTGGTGAAGTATTAGTATTAAGTGCTATTTTCTTTATTGCGCTTTTTATCGCATTTGGTTCTTTTAGGCTTGAAGAAACCTACTTCTATGCCTTTCTGATATATATTCTTGGCTGGCCAATATATTCTTATTTGAACAGGGACTTTAAGATTGGAAGAGCTGTGAGCTATTACAGCACATTCAAGAAGGCCTTCACAAGTGTATTCGTTTTTGTTTCAATCATTTCCCTTTTGTGGCTGTTTGTGGCTGAAGAAGAAATTAACCGGCAGTTTATCATGGCTCTGGTGCTTTTTCTATTCGTGTGGCTCACAATATATCGGGTTTTTGTTCACTTGGTGTTAGACAGATACAGGGCTTTTGGAGGAAATATTCGTCATGCAGCCATAGTTGGGTACGATAAACTTGGGTTTAGACTATATGATTTACTAAAAAGAAAGCCACATTACGGAATAAGGTGTGAGGGAATTTACTCTGTGCATGATGTGCCTAGCAGACGAACTAAGTATCCTTTTTTGGGTTCACTGGAGGGGTTATTGGAAGACAGGCTAGAAAAGTACGATTTCGTATACCTAAGTGACCGGTTGCCCAAGGTAGTTAAAGATCAGGTGATTCAAACTGCCGATCAATATGCCAAAAAAGTAAAACTGCTACCTGAATTAAAGACCGACATACTTAAAACTTTTGTTCTTCGCAGGTATGAGTCAATCTCAGTGATTGATGTGAATAACTTGCCGTTAGACCGAGCTTTCAACCGCTTTGTGAAGCGTTTATTCGATGTTGTTTTCTCCACTACCATTATCATATTGGTACTTTCATGGATGATTCCCTTGTTTGCATTGATTATCAAACTACAGAGTAATGGATCAGTGTTCTTCAAGCAATGGAGGGAAGGAAAACAAGGGGAAAAGTTTGTATGCTTAAAGTTCAGAACAATGGTGATCAATAAAGAAGCTGATCATATTTGGGCAACAAAGAATGACCCAAGAACTACCTCTTTCGGTTCTTTTTTGCGTAAGACATCATTAGATGAATTTCCGCAGTTTATCAATGTTTTTTTAGGACAAATGTCTGTAGTTGGACCGAGACCTCACCCTCTGTCTTTGAATAACGAGTACAAGGATAAAGTCTACAAATTTGCCAAACGGCACGAATCAAAACCCGGTGTAACGGGTTTAGCTCAAGCGATGGGATACAGGGGTGAAATAACCGATTATTTTCAAATGAATTCAAGGGTTAAACTGGATAGGTTTTATCTCCAGAACTGGTCTTTCATGTTAGATATTAAAATTATTTTCCTTACACTTTTTGGAATAGCGAAAGGCCAAGAAAAGGCTTACTAGTGAAGTAGAAGGTACGAATAACTCAGTCCAACAGCCAGGTTCTTACCACCTCCTATATTGCCTTCCTGAAAATTGATTTTTACGCTTAGCTCGGATTTTTCGTTTAGTTTTCGTAGTAGTGCAAGATCTACTGACCAAAGTTTAAGAGGAGGGTCAATGAGTTCCAATCGTCTTCCCTGATTCGAGAAGTTAGTTACTTTCACGTGGTATTCTACTTTTTTTATTTCTCCAGAAACTCCAAAATTCCAGGCATTCAACATGTTGAATATTCTAGTGTAGCCTCCGGAACTCAGTTGCTGACGAATAAAGAGGGGGCTACCAATAACTTGACCGGCATATGTCCACCCAGAGAGGTATACTCCATTGTTCAGAAAATCATCGGGCTCAAAAAACATGTTACCACCCTTGTCAAACTTTACAGCATCTTGGTCGTTAGTGCGAACTATTTCCAGCAATACATGTTTGAGCCAAGGAGTATTCAAAAAATCTACTTCTATTCCTACCAGGCCATCGCGCCAATTCCAAGGAGTTAGTCCTGAAGTGTCTTCCCACATGAACTGCCAATAATTACGAAGGGTAAAGGTTTTAAATTGATAACTTCCGTTTATCTCGTAGGTGCCTAGATGATTTCCAAGGGCATTTTGCCTGTCTGTTTGCAGGGCGTCTTCACCTCCGTTGCGTCCAAAAAATATTCTCGTATAGTTTTTAAATCCTGTGGGTTGAGAATATTCGGTAGTAAGATTTTTACCTCCCCATTGTGCGTTATGAATTAACCCAACTCCAAGTTTCAATCGGTTTTTGGCTAACCGACTTTGCAGGTGAAATGATTTATGGTGCAGAAATGCTCCGCTTTGAACACGATCTTTCTCAAACCATCCGTGAGCCAAGTAAGCTTTATAATAAATATTTCTAGGGAAGAGCGGAGAGGGTTGCCAGCCATTCGTGGCTATGGAGATTTTGGGAATTGGCCTGGCATTGGTATTGTTAATGAGGTTTCCCAATGATAGGCGGTGTTGATATTCCCCAAAAAACTCCTCGTCTAAACCGGCTTTGAGCTCGATAAAAGAAGAACGAAAGCCAATATTGCTTTGAATAATGCTTGGCCTAATATCTTGGGCAAGGCTGGTAGAAACCTCTGTATCCCAAAAAAATAAAAGGTCCAGCGGCAGCTTATATTCTCCGTAATACCAAAGTTGATTATGGATTTGGTTGGAAGAGTTTCTCTGTAGCCTACCCGAATTTTGGTTGACCCACCAGTATGGCAAGGACTCTCCTCCGCTTACAAGTACAGAGCCAGATAACTTCAATGTTTGAGTTACATTTTTTGAGCTGTCCGTTTGTCCCAAAAGAATAAAACCCGGCAATAAAGTGCCAAGGCTAATGAATAGGAAAAGTCTCACCATATAGGTGAGACCCAAGAAGTTCATTAAAGGTTGTTTCACTTGATGTATTTTGCGAAGTCTTTGTGTTCTTTTTTGTGAAGCTTTTCTATGGAAAGGGACTTAAAGTAATCATAGGTAATTTTCAAGCCTTCACTTCGACCTACTTTGGGTTCCCAGCCTAAAATCTCTCTGGCTTTTGTAATATCCGGTTTTCGTTGCATCGGGTCATCTTTGGGAAGCGGCTTGTATATCACTTTTTGACTGGTTCCTGTTAGACTAATAATCTCTTCGGCAAACTGTGCAATCGTGATTTCGTCCGGGTTGCCTATATTAACAGGATAAGGGTAATCTGACATTAGTAATCGGAAGATTCCTTCAACCTGATCATCAACATAACAGAAAGACCTGGTTTGACTACCGTCACCGAAAACCGTTAAATCTTCTCCTCGAAGTGCCTGGCCAATAAAGGCTGGAAGTACACGACCATCGTTCAATCGCATTCTTGGCCCATAGGTATTAAATATTCGCACAATGCGAGTTTCCAAACCATGAAATGTGTGATAGGCCATAGTCATTGCTTCTTGGAATCTTTTAGCCTCATCATAAACTCCTCTAGGACCTATGGGATTCACATTGCCGTAGTACTCTTCGGTTTGAGGGTGAACCAAAGGATCGCCATACACTTCGGAGGTAGAGGCTATTAGCATTCGAGCATTTTTGGCTCTCGCCAACCCAAGCAAATTGTGAGTACCCAATGAACCAACCTTGAGTGTTTGTATAGGTATTTTGAGGTAGTCTATAGGGCTGGCGGGCGAAGCAAAATGGAGTATATAGTCCAAGTTACCTGGAATGTGGACATATTTTGATACATCCTGATGATAGAACTCGAAGTTCTCTAAAGGCATCAAATGCTCAATGTTTTCCATGTTTCCAGTGATCAGGTTGTCCATTCCGATCACATAAAAGCCTTCTTTGATGAAACGGTCACATAAATGTGAACCAAGAAAACCAGCGGCACCTGTAACTAATACTCTTTTCATAATTCTATTTACTTAATGTATTCCAATTCCGTAGTAGGTGTAGCCCATTTCTCTCAGCTCTTCACGGTCATAAATATTTCTGCCATCAAAGACAACTTTGTTCTTTAAGAGCTTACCTACAACACTGAAATTTGGTATTCTAAATTCGGGCCACTCAGTGACTAAAAGAAGTGCGTCTGCATCTACAAGCGTGTCGTACTCATCTTTCGCATAGGTGATTTTGTCCCCCAAATCTCTTTTGGCTTCTTCCATTGCCACCGGGTCAAATGCCTTGACTTTTGCTCCGGCCTCGAGAAGCTGATTAATAATTACTATAGAAGGAGCCTCCCGCATATCATCAGTTTTGGGTTTAAAAGACAGCCCCCAAATGGCAAAGGTCATTCCACTCAAATCATTTCCAAAGTGTTTCTTTACCTTAGACACCAGAACTGATTTCTGATTTTCATTTACATCTTCCACAGCCTTAAGAACCCGCATGTTATAGCCATTTTCCTGAGCTGTCTTTATCAATGCTTTTACATCTTTTGGGAAACATGACCCACCATAACCTACTCCAGGATATATAAACTTAGTGCCTATACGAGAATCGCTTCCAATACCTTTTCTTACCATGTTCACATCGGCTCCCATGATTTCGCACAAGTTGGCGATGTCATTCATAAAGCTAATTTTGGTAGCTAGCATGGAGTTGGCTGCATATTTGGTCATTTCTGCAGAAGGTACGTCCATAAAAATCGTAGGGTGTCCGTTCAGTAGGAAAGGCTTATAGAGTTTCTCCATAATTTTACGAGCCCTTTCAGACTCTACCCCAACCACTATTCTGTCGGGCTTTAAAAAGTCTTGAATGGCGGCACCTTCCTTTAAAAACTCCGGATTTGAGGCTACATCGAAGGACAAGTTGGCGCCTCGCTTATCTAACTCTGATTGTACTGCGTCTTTTACTTTTTTGGCTGTTCCAACTGGCACAGTGCTCTTGGTAACCACTACAAGATAATCAGACATATGCTGACCAATTTCGCGAGCTACAGCCAACACATATTTAAGGTCTGCACTTCCGTCTTCTCCTGGAGGTGTACCCACGGCAATAAACACGGCTTCAGCATCTTTAAGATTATCCTTCAGGCTGGTTGAAAAATGCAGCCTCCCCTTTTCAAGATTATTGCTAACCATTGGTTCCAGACCGGGCTCGTAAATGGGCATTTTCCCGTTTTTTAAGCCTTCTATTTTTTTCTCATCGATATCTATACAGGTCACATCGATACCTACTTCAGAGAAGCAAGTTCCTGTTACAAGACCCACGTATCCGGTTCCAACAATTGTTATTTTCATGGTTCAAATTTTATTCAAACTTAAAATCTACTCAAAATTAGTGCTTTAGGCTTCGATTAAAAGCAATTTTTTATCGTTTACTGGTAGTCTTTATAGGTTAAAGACCTGAAAGCCTCTTTTGCCAGTTCCACGCATCGCGCATGGACTCTTCCAAAGAGTACTTGGTTTTCCAATTCAGGATTTTTGCTGATTTTTCTACTTCTGCATATACCTTCTCTACATCGCCTGGTCTTCTTGAACCAATGGTGTAGTTCAGGGAAAGGCCGGTTACATTTTCAAAAGCTTTTATGGCCTCCAATACTGTATTGCCTCTTCCTGTACCTACATTGATAACATCAAAGTGACTCGTTTCAGCAATAGAGTTGAGGTGTGCAATGGCCTGAACGTGAGCATCTGCCAAGTCCATTACATGAATATAATCTCTTATGCACGTACCATCTGGCGTGTCATAATCGTTACCGAAAACGGTAAGCTTTTCTCTGATTCCAGCTGCAGTTTGAGTGATGAACGGAACCAGGTTGTTGGGTACTCCCAGAGGAAGTTCTCCAATTTCGGCTGAAGGATGAGCCCCGATAGGGTTGAAGTACCTAAGGGCAATAGACTTCAGCGCCATGCCACTTTTAACGGCATCTTCGATAATTTCTTCACCTATTTGTTTGGTGTTGCCATAAGGGCTGCTGGCGGGCTTTTTGGGAGATTCTTCAGTAACTGGTAGTTTATCGGGTTCGCCATACACAGTGCATGAAGAGGAAAAAACCAGACTGTTGCAGTTGTGCGCATGCATGGCTTCAAGTACCGTAACAAGCCCTGCAACGTTAATTCTGTAGTATAACAATGGTTTCTCTACCGATTCGCCTACAGCCTTTTTAGCAGCAAAATGAATCACTCCGGCTATCTGGTGTTCTGAAAAAATCTTATTTAGCAGAGGCTCATCTAAAATGCTGCCTTCGTAGCAGGTAAAACTCTTGCCGGTTATTTTCTTCAATCGATCAAGAACCGATTTATCAGAATTAGAAAAATCATCAAGAATAATCGGGTTAAATCCTTCTTCATGGAGCCGTACTGTAACATGCGAACCAATGTAGCCGGCCCCTCCGGTAACTAGAATATTTGTCTGCATAACCCAAAAATAGTCCTTCGAGACCAGTATGTAATGAAGTCCTGTTATTTTTGTGAGAAAATTGAGCCTGAGGTCCTATGAATGAAAAAGTAAAACAGCTTTCACAAGAAATTGAGTCGTTTGTGGCAACCAGCCAGGAACAACTGGAGGAATATAGATTAAAGTTTATAGGACGAAAGAATGTAATCGCAGATCTTTTTGCGGAGATGAGAAATGTTCCCAATGAGGAAAAGAAGGCTTTCGGGCAGGCTGTAAATGATTTAAAAACACAGGCCAAAGAAAAGTTTCAGCGACTTATTGATGCCCTTAACGACTCAGGTGGAGGAGTGGAGGAGTATCCGGATCTTACATTACCCCCAATAACCGGAGAGTTTGGCTCAATACATCCTCTTTCGGCAACAAGGAATAGATTCATACAGATATTTGAAAGAATAGGATTTAATGTTTCTACCGGGCCGGAAATAGAAGACGACTGGCATAACTTCACTGCACTAAACTTTCCGGAGAATCATCCGGCACGCGAAATGCAGGATACTTTTTTTATCGAAAAGAACCCTGATATTGCTCTGCGCACGCACACATCCAGCGTCCAGATACGGGTTATGGAAACCGAAAAACCTCCAATTAGGACACTATCTCCAGGGCGTGTTTTTAGGAACGAAGCGATTTCGGCCAGGGCACATTGCGTGTTTCATCAGATGGAAGGGCTCTATGTAGATAAAGGGGTTTCATTTGCCGATCTTAAGCAAACGCTTTATCACTTTGCCAAGGAAATGTTCAGTAAGGAAACACAAATTCGCTTTAGGCCAAGCTTTTTCCCTTTTACCGAACCTAGTGCAGAGATAGATATCTCTTGCCAAATATGCCATGGCGATGGCTGCAATATTTGTAAGCATACCGGTTGGGTTGAAATTGGAGGTTCGGGAATGGTTGATCCGAATGTGTTGGAAAACTGTGGAATTGACTCTAAGGTATATTCCGGATTTGCCTTTGGTATGGGTATTGAACGTATTACTATGCTCAGGTACGGAATTAAAGACCTTCGTCTTTTTACAGAAAACGATATCAGGTTTCTTCGTCAGTTTAATGCCTTGTAATGAAGCTGGAGCAAATAAAAAAGATAGCGGTAGTAGGAGCAGGGACAATGGGGCAGGGAATTGCCCAAGTTTGTGCCATGGCAGGGTTTGAGGTACTTTTATATGATGTCAATGAAGACTCGCTGCCCGAGGCATTAAAAGGGATAGAAAGAAACCTGGATAAGGGCATTGAAAAAGGAAAGGTATCAGTTCAAGATAAAGCGAATTGCCTATCACTAATTCAAACCGTAAATACTCAGGCAGATTTATTGGCCGATCTAATCATTGAGGCAATCGTTGAAAGACTCGATGTAAAGCAACAATTATTTCGTGCGCTGGAAGAAATAAACAGCGACCAAACCATACTGGCCACCAATACATCTTCTATTCCTATTACGAGAATAGCCTCCGTTCTAAAGCGGCCACAAAATGTAGTGGGTATGCATTTTTTTAATCCGGCACACATAATGAAGTTGGTGGAGGTGATTTCAGGAGCTGCTACTGACGCTCAGGTAGCTGGGCTTGTATACGACCTAGCCATCAAAATTGGCAAGGTGCCTGTAAGAGCGGCAGATGCCCCTGGGTTTATAGTAAATCGAGTGGCTAGACACTTTTATGTGGAAGGTCTCAAGGTTTTGGAAGAAGGCGTGAGTGATGTAGAAGGAATTGACAGGCTCATGGAGGCCAGCGGCTTTAAAATGGGGCCGTTTCGGTTAATGGATCTTATTGGTGTTGACACCAACTACTCTGTGACAGAGTCTATGTTCAATGCCTTTCATCAGGATGCCAAGTTTAGACCTTCCAGAATTCAACAACAAAAGGTAGATGCCGGCCATCACGGTCGAAAGACAAAACGTGGATTTTATTTCTACGACTGATTAAAGCAGTTGGTCAATAAGTTTGTCAATGGTCAGGCCTTCTGCTTCGGCCTTGAAGTTTCGCACAATCCTGTGTCTGAGTATCGGTTTTGCTACGGCCTTTACATCTTCAATATCGGGCGAATACTTTCCATTGATTAATGCATTGCATTTAGCGGCAATTATAAGGCTCTGAGAAGCTCTGGGACCAGCTCCCCACTCAATATAGTCTTTGGTAATCTGAGGTGCTCTTTCACTTTCGAATCGGGTTTTATGCACAAGGTTTACTGCATATTCCACCACATTGTCTGCAACGGGCACTCGCCTTACCAAGTGTTGGTAATTAATCACTTCTTCAGCCCCAAGAACATGATTTACAGTTTTGGTATCGTCACTGGTGGTGTTTTTCACAATATCCACCTCCGACTGAAAGCTAGGGTAGGTCAACGTAATGTTAAACAGAAAGCGGTCGAGCTGCGCCTCGGGCAGGGGGTATGTTCCTTCTTGCTCAATTGGATTTTGTGTAGCTAACACAAAGAATGGCCGGTCTAATGGGAAATACTGTCCTGCAACAGTCACAGAGTATTCTTGCATGGCCTCCAAAAGTGCGGCCTGAGTTTTGGGTGGTGTACGGTTAATCTCATCGGCCAAAATAATATTGGCAAATACGGGTCCTTTTATAAACTTAAAATTCCTGTCTTTGTCTATGGTTTCTGCTCCGAGAATATCAGATGGCATAAGATCTGGCGTAAACTGAATGCGCTTAAAACTTAAGTCTAAAGCAGAAGATATAGTTTGAATGAGCAATGTTTTGGCCAAACCCGGAACACCAACAAGGAGACTGTGCCCCTGACAGAAGATGGAAGCTAGCAATAGATTCACTACCTCCTCTTGTCCAATAATGATTTTTGAAATTTCTGATTTAAGCTTCTGAAAATCTTCGAAGAACTTATCGGCCAGGGCCACATCTGAAGTCTTGCTCATATTTACTGGTTCTTTATTATACCGCAGCGGTTATATTCCGGAGCTACTTCAATATATACTTCTTTCATTTTGTCCTGAAGGTATTCTTGCCGTTTTCGAGCTTTTTTCATTTGAGTGGTAGCAGCCTTCAGTTTTTCGTAGTCGTCAGTTAGGTTGGCCCTATGTGGAGGTACTTTCTTTTTGAAATAAATTATACGGGCAATTTGCTCATCGGCACTCACCTGAACGGTGCTAGCCTTAGAAATTTCTCCTTCCTTCATTTTATCTATTTCAAAGAACAACTCCGGATCCAGGCTGTTGGCAGGCACTCTCAAAGAGCCAAATTGGCCTGCAAAATAGCCCCCGTTTACTTTGGTTTGATCATCGTCTGAGTATTGCTTTGCGGCTTCCTCAAAAGTGATTTTTTTGGCGAGAATTTCCTCTCTTAGGCTATCGAGGTATTGAACGGCCTCTTTCACATCGTCTTGAGTGGGCTTAGGAATTAAGATAATATGCCTGCTATTGTATTCATTTCCGCGTTTTTCAATAAGTTGAACGATATGGACACCAAACGAAGATTCAAAGGGCATGCTTATTTCTCCCGGCTTAAGTGCCAGTGCTGCTGCTTCAAAAGCAGGATCCATAGTGCCACGCTGGTTGAAGCCTAGGTTGCCTCCATTGGCACTTGTGGGGCCTTGAGAGTTCAGCGTAGCCATAATTTCAAAGCTTTCGCCTTTCAGAATTCTTTCGCGTATACCCAATAATTTTTTCTTGAGTTTTTCTATTTCCTCTCGGTCTACTTCAGGGTTTTTGGTTATCACTCCCACTTCATACTCCATGGAGTAAAGCGGCAAACTGTCTCTGGGTATGCTGTTGAAAAGTTTTCTTACCTCATTGGGTGTAACTGTCACATCAGAAACTACATTGGCTTCTTGTTCCTGGATTAAAAGCTGCTGGCGAATATCGGGTCTCAACTCGCTCATGATCTGGTCTAGCGATTTGTTGTAGGCTTGCCGAATGGCATCTTCTGACCCAAAGCGTTGCATAATTTGCTGAGCTCGAGACTGCATTTCATAATCCAGACGAGATTCGTCAACAACTACTGAATCGATTTCGG
The DNA here is from genome assembly GCF_014653175.1 of Roseivirga thermotolerans. Classification (GTDB taxonomy): domain Bacteria; phylum Bacteroidota; class Bacteroidia; order Cytophagales; family Cyclobacteriaceae; genus Roseivirga; species Roseivirga thermotolerans. The sequence goes on along the minus strand of NZ_BNAG01000001.1, from coordinate 515,972 downwards.
ACATGGCCAGCATCACTTTACTTTCTACCATTTCCTTAAGGAGCATGCAGCGGGCATCTCCATCGAATTGCAATGCATTTGGGCTGCTTAAAAACTGGAGGTAAGCTGACTCCAGCTCACTTTTCAAGATAATCTTATCGTCTACCTTGGCAATGATCTTATCCACTACCTCTCCTGTTTGTGCCTTGAGGTTCATGGAGAACGCCAAAAGCAACACCGCCACCTTAGCGATATATCTTGTAGTCTTCATTTTCTTTAGCTTTTTGAAAAATTTCGTTTTCCAGAGTTTTGGCCAACGCTACTTTTCTCTTGTTCAATAGTATATTCTTGATGTCTTGCTTCACAAACTCCAACGGGGATATCTCCTCAGAAATTTTGTAGTCGTCAATTTTGAGGAGGTAAAGATAGAGAGAATCTGTTTCTTCGGTATATCGGGTGTTTTTCAGAAACTGAATCTTGTTGGTGAGTGTGGAAAAAGGGGTGTTCTTAGTAATATCATCAAACCTAATCCAAGTTGAGTCTTCTAATGAATAATTGTTTGCAAATTGAAAGGCATAATCTTTTAAGGCAGACAGGTCTTGGGGTCTCGATGATTTTATCCATCTGCGAATGTCGGCCTTTTTAGGGGCTTGTTTGTTCACTTTCATAAACCGGCCACGGATAATGTTTTGCCGCAGGGCAAAATTCTCCTGGTTTTCGGTATAGTAGGCAAGTATTTCCTCATCAGTCACAGTTGTATCTAGCAGTTGCTGTACTCTTAGCTTCTGATACTCATATGAAAGCAAGGTGTAGCGATAGTCGGCCACTTTTCTCTCTATTTCTGACTGATCGATTCGAACATTGCTAGTGGCTTCTCTAATAAGGAGCTCTTTTTTGATCCAGTTGTTCACATATTGCTCGGTAATTCTAGCGCTATCTTCGGCCGACATACCGGGTTCTATAAGGTTGGCAATATCGGCTTCGAAAAGAAAAGAGTTACCTACGCTGGCTACCAATGTTTGGCTATTGCCGGTGCCTGGGCTATCGCTTACAAAGTAGTCGCATGAGAGCACCACAAGCAAGGACGTTAGTACTATGTAGGTTGCGTTTTTCAATATTTTACCAAGGCTTTCAGAGCCTGTTTGTTAATTTTTACTTTGGCATTTTGCCTTAACTTTTTGACCCATTCTTTATCCAGTTGTTCTTGATAGTCCGACATCACTAAACCCTTAATTTCATTGAGCGGTTGAGGGCCTGCCGGCAATAGTTTTAAATAAAGACAGGCATTGTTTTGTTCTGAAATCAACCAATCGCCAGGTTGGTTTTTCGCAGGATCAAAATTAGATAATTCGCTCACCAATAGATTTCTTTTAGCAAATTTTAACGCCTCTGTTTCAGATTCGGTAAGTTGGGAGAGAAACTCTTCAGGGTTTTTCAGTGCCTCTTCGGGTACTTTCTTAGATAAAATATGTTGGAGTGCAGAAGCTTCGTAGTTGCTGATGATTAGGCACTGAACGCGTTCATCTATATTATATTTCTTTTTGTGTTTCTGATAATAGGCTTCTAATCCAAGGCTGTCTCCAACGGCTTTATTCCATACCTTTTGCTGCATTATTTCGAAGAGCAAAAGCCCTTCTTCATATTCTTTGAGTAAGAAGCCATATTCGGGATATTTAGTTGGAGCTATGGAGTCTTCATGGGCTATGATAAAGTTTTTTTCGAACCTGAAATACGATTCAATGAACTGGTCTTTGGTATAGCGCACATTGAAACCGGGGAGCTGATCTACAAACCGGGCAACCGTTGCCGGGCGTCCGCCATGGGTAAATAGGAGCTTGTTTGCCACTTCTGTTGACAGTATCTGCTCTTTGTCTAATCCACTGATTTGGTTAAAAATTATTTCCAGAGAGTCTTTGGACTGAGTGAAGTTGCTTGCTTTTTTCAGTTTTTTTAAAAGCTTGTCTTCTTCCAGCACACTGCGACCCATGCGTTTCAACAGCACGCTAATTTCTCCCTTTTTTACTTCATATGGCTCTAGGGGCTGCTTATCATCGAGCCTCACGATATGCCAGCCAAATTGGGTTTCCTGGGGTGTTGTCCATTCTCCTGGGGTGTTCAGTTCAAAGGCAATGTCCAAATAGTCATCGGGCAATTGCCTGCTTCCCGCCCAAGGCAGTTTACCACCTTCGAATTTGGTGCCTTGGTCATCGGAGTATTTTCGTGCCATCACGTTCCAGTCAGCACCGTTTTTTAGGGAGTCGTAGATGCTTTCGGCCCTTGATTTAGCTGCTTCAGAACCTCTTTGCTTTGAAAAGAACAGGTGTGATGTTTTTACCCTTCCTCGGTTGGGTCTCTTATCGTTTACGTATACAAGGTGGTAACCGAAGTTGGATCTTACCACGTTGGATACTTTGCCTTTTTCTGTAGCATAGGCGGCATCTTCGAATGGGGCAACCATATGCATGGCTCCAAACCACCCCAACTGTCCGCCAGTAGGAGCACTCCCGTCTTCTGAAAATCTTCTGGCCATTTCCTGAAATTCGGCCGCTGAACCAATGGTATTTCTTAAACTATCCAGGAAGGTATAGGCTTTGAGGGTATCGGCTGGAGAGGCTGTGGGCGATAATTTAAGCAGAATGTGTGCCGCGTTAATTTCGGTTTGCATTCTGCGGTAGGTTTCTTTTAATAGTGCTTCTTCAGCCTCGGGGTTGTCTAAGTAGGGTTTTCTTACTTGAGCTATATATCCTTTGAGCTCTTCCTGAAAGGCGGTTGCGGTATCTAGCCCTGCATTTCTCGCAGCTCGTACTTTCAGCTTAAAGTTTATATACTGTTGTAGGTAGTTGTAGAGCGAATCGTAAGCGATGGACTGAGCTTTTGAACGATTTTTGTTAAAGGCATAGAGCAGCTCTTGTGCCGAAATGGCTTCATCGTCTACTGTTGCTACAATGCTTTGCTGGGCTTTAAGGGAGAAAAAGGGAAATGCCAGCAGAAAACAGGTGAAAACTACACGCATACCACAGAAACTTATGCTTCCAGTTTTTTAAACATTCTTAATTTGTTTCCATCGCTGGTGGATTGGAGTTCTATATCATCCATTATTTTTTTAACGAGCATAATGCCAATACCACCTTTGTTTTTCTTTTTAATAAGGTCTTCCAGGTTGGGTTCGTTGTAATTCACAATGTCGAAGGTGTCTCCTTTATCTACAATCTCAAACCACACACCGGAGGCCTCGAATTTAATGTTTAGCCGAACGCTTTCCAGTGGGTTCGATTGCAGCCCATGGATAATAATGTTTGCGCAAACCTCGTCTACAGCCAGAACCATCATGTTTACTTCTATCTCAGGTATGTTGTGCGAGTACAACACATCTGTGACAAACTTGCGCATGAGCCTGAGTTTGTTTTTGCTACTCGGTATGTCGAAACTATATGCCATTGAGTGCTTTTTGTGCCTCTTCTTTATTTTCTTTTATCGTTAATAACTGGTCTAACCCTAAAATGGCAAAGACCTTTAAGACTTTCTCAGAAAGCCCAAATAAGATAAAGTTGACTGAGTTGGTTGATATTTCTTCTATATAAGACATGAACACGCCAAGCCCTGCAGAAGAGATGTAGTTAAGATTGGTACAATCAATGAGTATATTTTGGTGGTGTTCGTCAAATGCATCTCTTATGGCCTTGTCAAGGTTTATAGCCGAGCTGGCATCTGCATCTCCTTCTACGGCTATGAGCAGATAATTGTTTTCTTCTATTCGATTAATGTTGATCATGTCCTTTTATTCTACGTGTATTAGTTAAACTTGATCACTACCATGGTGTAATCATCATTGAGGTCTTTTGTTCCGCAAAACTCATAGAGTTTGCCAATAAATATTTTTTGAATCATTACCGGATCGTAATGTGCATTTTTCTCCAGAAGCGACTTCATTCGGTCATAACCAAACTCTTCGCCCTGGGCATTGGAGGCTTCTGAAATGCCGTCTGTGTAAAGCACCAAAATGTCGTCTTTTTCAAAGGCAAGTTCATTAATATGAATAAACTTTCGGAAGCTATCATTGCGCAAAATGCCGAGTCCGAGTCCTTTATTCTGGAAATACTGCGCTACTTTATCTCTTTTACTATAGTATAGTGTTGGGCAATGACCGGCTCTCGAAAACTGCATGGTTTTGCTATGGGTATCCAGAATAAAATAGGTTAGCGTAATGAAAGAGGTTCGCTCCAGGCATTGACTTAAAGCTTTGTTGGCCCTAAATAAAAATTCATCGGCCGGCAGATCCATTTGGGCTAGCGATTGAAAGATGCCCTTCATCTGAGACATGTGAAACGCAGCCGAGGTTCCCTTGCCCGATACGTCTCCTATTACTATGGCAAACTTATGATCACTCAGCCTGAAGGTATCGTAATAATCGCCCCCAACTTCGGCAGCGGCAATGGTAAAGGCGTGAATACTAAAGTTTTCGTCATGGTCTAGCTTTTCCGGTAGTAGAGCTCGCTGCACACGTTTGGCAATATCCAGCTCCTCTTTATAGCGTTCATTAGAAATGGCCTCACCCATGAGCCGAAAATTTTCGATAGAAATGCTGGCCTGGCTTGCAAAGGTGTTAATGATGTTGATCATTTCCTTATTAAAGCCATCGCTCACCTCGCTGAGCAGATACATAAATCCGGTTACTTTATTTTGTACCGTTATTGGCACAACAAATACCGATTTGTAACTGGATTTTTTGAGAGTTACTAAAATGCGGTCTGTATCGGTGTTTGAGCTGCTAAGAGGGTTTTTCATTACGGTGCGGCTCTTGCTGCTCATTACCTGTTCCTTCACCCGGTTAATGCTTTCACGGCTAATGTTTTTGTTTATAAAATGCACTGTGCTTTCATCCTTACTCACTTCTATCCAGCCGGCTGTGGCATATACAGCGTTCATCGATGAGGTGAGTAGAATATCGAAGATTTGCTCTTCATTTTCGCCACTTTGAATGGATTGACTGAGCCGTTGGAAGTTAATGGCTTCCTCCATTTTGCGCTCGAATACAGACGATGTGGGCAGATTAAAGAGAATAACCAGAAGCGAAAATACACTATAGAATAGCAAAAAGGTGAATAGTGTAATTACAAATAGACTCTTGATGGGATTGAGGAAATCCATGGATTCGGCCGGAGGCACATAGAGTTCGGCAAAGAAGTAGAAAATGTAGATGGTGATGAGCACAATGAGTAATATGCTCTTCCACTTTTGCTTAAAATTAAGGTAGGCTACCCACTTTAGGTTTCCCGAGAGAATGATAGACATGAGGGCCATGGCCGCAAAGACTATTTTAAAAATCAGACTTTCTTCCAGCTCTAGCCCGGTTAGATTAAAGAATATAGACCCAACCACAAGTAGTTCGAACGCATGCCAGTAAAAGAGCAGCCTTTTTGACTTCTGATATAGAATGAGCTTTTTCCAAACCGTAAAAGTAGAAATGAGAAATACCGAAATGATGGCGGTATTGACACTAGTGATGAAAACGTTTAGAAACTCGTTTTTGGCCAATACGGTATCGGCAATGGAGTCATAAAACAGCCTAAAAGCCAGGGAGATGATGGTGGTAACCAGGCCTATCGCAAAAACTCTCCAAAGCAGATCTACAAAGTTGCCGCTATCTACTTTTCGTATTCTGAACCTATAATAAACAATGATGAACACATAGAAAAAGTCCATCAGCAGGAGGGGGATGCTGGGCGAAATACCCAACTCTACTCCATTTTTAATCGCAAATACTTGTAAAACGTCAATCAACGAGGCTATAAGCCACAGAAGTATGGCCAGCACCATACTAAGGCGCATGTAGAACTTCGGAGTGAGTTTAAAGTTAATTGACATGACTTCGACCGAAGTTACAAATTATACCATTCGGTTGATAGTTGATAGGCTTCTAGCGTAAAGTCAGTCCTAACTCGACCAATTGCTCACTGTTTATGGCAGACGGTGAGTCTATCATCACATCTCTTCCTGATGTATTTTTCGGGAAGGCAATGTAATCTCTTATAGTTTCTGAACCACCAAACATTGCACAAAGCCTATCGAAACCAAAGGCGATTCCTCCATGGGGAGGGGCACCATATTCAAATGCATCCATTAAAAAGCCAAATTGTGCTCTTGCTTCGTCATCGCTAAAGCCCAGATGTTTGAACATGAGTTGCTGAGTGGCTTTGTCGTGAATTCTAATAGATCCACCCCCAATTTCTACTCCGTTAATCACCAAATCGTAGGCGTTGGCTCTTACTTTTCCCGGGTCAGTGTCTAGCAACTGAATGTCTTCTTTGAGAGGAGAAGTAAAAGGGTGGTGCATAGCATGGAACCTTTCGGTTTCCTCGTCCCATTCCAGTAGAGGGAAGTCTACAACCCAAAGCGGCTTAAATTCATTGGGGTTCCTTAGTCCCAGCTCTGAGCCCATATGTAGGCGCAGTTCATTCATTTGTTTTCGTGTACTGGCCGTTTGGCCCGAAAGCACAAGCAGTAGGTCGCCCGGTTGAGCTCCCGCCTTTTGAGCCCATTCTGCCAAATCTTGTTGTGAATAAAACTTATCTACAGAAGACTTATAAGTGCCATCGGTGTTACACTTCACGTACACCAGCCCCTTGGCACCTATTTGAGGTCTCTTCACAAAATCGGTGAGTGCATCGAGTTGTTTGCGGGTATAATCTGCACAGCCCTTGGCGCATATGCCCACCACTAATTCGGCTTGGTCAAATACGTTGAACCCCTTGTTTTGGGCTACATCGTTGAGTTCAACGAACTCCATTCCAAAGCGTACGTCTGGCTTGTCGCTGCCATATCTGCTCATGGCTTCAGCATAAGTCATGCGCGGAAACTCTCCCAGTTCTACACCTTTAATGCTGCTAAATAGGTGGCGAGTCATGCCTTCAAACGTGTTGAGCACGTCATCACGTTCTACAAAAGACATTTCACAGTCTATCTGAGTAAACTCTGGCTGACGATCGGCACGTAAATCTTCGTCTCTAAAACATTTTACAATTTGAAAGTATCGGTCGAACCCTGAAACCATAAGCAATTGCTTAAAGGTTTGAGGTGACTGTGGCAAAGCATAAAACTCACCCGGATTAATGCGTGAAGGAACCACAAAGTCTCGGGCGCCTTCTGGCGTAGACTTAATCAGCACTGGGGTTTCAACCTCTACAAACTGCTGATTGGCCAGGTAGTTTCTTACAGCAATGGCCATTTGGCTTCTCAGTTCCAGTTTTCTTCTTACTGTGCCCCTTCTCAAATCGAGGTACCTGTATTTCATTCGAAGGTCTTCACCTCCGTCAGTTTCATCTTCAATAACAAAAGGAGGGGTTTTGGCGGCATTCAAAATTTCGAGACTCTGCACATCAATTTCAATAGCTCCGGTGGGTATTTTGTCATTCTTGGCGTAGCGTTCAACCACCTTGCCTTTAACTTGCACCACAAACTCTCTCCCCAGTTTTCGGGCTGTTTCCATGGCCGATGCCGAAGATCTCCCTTCCTCAAGCGTTAGCTGAGTAATACCATACCTGTCGCGAAGGTCGATCCACAATAAGCCTCCCTTGTCTCTAACCTTTTGTACCCAACCGGCTAAAGTTACTTCTTCTCCTACCTGTTCTATTCTAAGCTCTCCGCAGTTATGTGTTCTCAGCATGGACTTCTGTTAAAAATGAGTGGCAAATTTAGTAATTGTTTTAGCATTTGGGCTTAATATTGACTTGAAAACGAAGCCTATGGAATTGAGCGTCCACTCTGATGAACACTTTATGAAACAAGCCTTAAAGCAGGCCAATATAGCCTTTGAAAAAGGGGAGGTACCTGTGGGTGCAGTAGTGGTGGCCGAAAACCGAATTATAGCCCGGGCGCATAACATGACAGAGCAGCTTACGGACGTTACGGCTCATGCGGAAATGCTGGCCATAACGGCTGCTTTCGATGCCATAGGTGGAAAATATCTGAATGAATGCACTTTGTATGTTACCTTAGAGCCATGCAACATGTGTGCAGGAGCCTTGTATTGGGCTCAACTGGGTAAATTGGTATTTGGTGCAAGCGATCAAAAAAGAGGATTTACCCTGAACCCTAAAAATTTACTTCACCCGCGAACAGAAGTGGTGAGGGGTTTGTTAGAAAACCAGAGCGAGAGCCTGCTTAAGCAGTTTTTTGCTCAACTGAGATAAAAGTTAAATTTTTGTTGAATCATAAAATTACACAACATGGCATTTGAACTACCAAAATTACCTTATGCCTATGATGCGCTAGAGCCGCACATAGATGCAAGAACAATGGAAATTCATCATGGCAAGCACCATGCTGGCTATACAAATAACCTCAACAATGCAGTATCCGGAACCGACATGGAAGGCAAAAGCATTGAAGACCTTTTGGCTAATCATAGCGACAATGCGGCCATTAGAAACAACGGAGGAGGTTTCTACAATCACAACCTGTTTTGGGCAGTAATGTCGCCCAATGGAGGAGGCGAACCTTCTGGTGAGCTAGCCGATGCAATCAACTCGGCTTATGGCTCGTTCGATGGGTTTAAGGACGCTTTTTCTAAAGCAGCAGCAACTCGCTTTGGTTCGGGCTGGGCTTGGCTTTGTGTACACTCGGGAGGAAAAGTAGAAGTTTGCTCATCGCCCAATCAGGACAACCCGCTCATGCCCAATGTAGGCTGTGGTGGTCTGCCAATTCTTGGACTCGATGTTTGGGAGCATGCATACTACCTCAACTATCAGAACAGAAGACCAGATTATATCTCTGCTTTCTTCAATGTAATAAACTGGGAGGAAGTGAGCCGAAGATATGCTGAGGGAAAATAACCTCAACTAAATGATGTGCAAAAGGCCACGCAAAAATGTGTGGCCTTTATTTTTCCTAAAAAAGAATTGTTTTTTTATGGTCATCTCAATTACATTAGATAGCCATTTAATTTTTTCAATAATAAGTTAATCTTAACTATGCTTAAAAGAATACTAGCGGTAATGGCCTTTGCAGGCCTATTTACCCTCAATTTACACGCGCAGATCGAAGAATTTGAGTTTGGAGATGTTAGTGTCGAAGATCTTGCCATGACGGTTTATCCGAAAGACTCCGGGGCTGTGGCCGTTTATCTACTCGATAAAGGTTATGCGTTTATGGTACAGTCTGACCTAAGCATGATGCTTGAGGTGCATGTGCGCATAAAAATCTTAAAAGAAGAAGGTCTTGAATACGGAAACGTTTCGCTTCCTTATTTGAGAGGACAGTCTGAAATCACCAAACTTAAGGCCGCAACCCACAACCTGGTAGATGGCAAAGTGGTGACTACAGACATTAAACGAAGAGACTGGGTAGATGAAACCATCAATGATGATCGCAGGCTCAAGAAGTTGTCGTTTCCCGATGTTAAAGTAGGCTCTATTATAGAGTATAGCTACAGCCGCAAAACAGGAGACATTGTGAATCTTCCGGCATGGGTATTTCAGACCAATATTCCGGTTAGATACTCCGAATACAAAATAGACATTCCTTCTTTTGGTATATACCAACCCAATTTTCAGGGATACCATCCGGCTGCCTATGTAAACAATACCTCAGGGGTCAATCATATCGTAATGAAAGATGTTCCGGCTCTCAAAAGAGAACCATACATTTCTACGCTGGAAAACTACAGGTCTAAAATAGACTATGAGATTAAGTCGATTAACATCCCCGGCTACATCAATAAAACCTACATGACCGACTGGAACGATATTAACAAAACCTTGTACGAGTCCAGTCAATTGGGAGATGTAGTGTATAACACCGGGCCATTACGCCAAATTTATCCGGAAGAAAAAGGCTGGACAGCCAACAAAGAAAGTCTTGTGGAGATATTCAACTACGTAAGAGATCATTTTAAATGGAATCAACGCTTTGCTTACGGAGTGGTAGACCGTTCTAAAAAGTTGTGGGAAGCTGCTGAAGGAGACAACGCGGATATTAATGTAACCTTAGCCCAGTTTTTAACTAAAGCCGGTTTTCAAGTCTATCCTGTAGTTCTTAGTACAAGAGGTCATGGCTACTTGAAGCAGTTCGTACCCCTTGTTAAGCAGTTCAACTACATGGTTATTTGTGTTGATATGGATGGAGAGCGTATTCTACTGGATGCTACCGACAAATATCGACCGTACAATGTATTACCTCCCAGAGCGCTAAATGGTGAAGGACTTATGGTACGAAAAGGAGGTCTCGAATGGATTGACCTTCGAACCAATAATGAAATGGATTCCAAAACTGTATCGGGGCAATTTAGACTCAACGAAGATGATGTGTTGGAAGGAAAAGTAGAGGTGAATTTCTATGGGTTGGCTGCTTCGCGAATAAGGAAGTCTGTGTATGAGAAAAAGGAGAAGCAGAACACCACCGAAGAAAAAGAAGATGAAAAGACCGAGGAGGAAGACGAAATTAAGGACTACGAGGCCGGGGAAATAGAAAACGCAGTATTGGAAAACGAATCCAACCCGGAAAAGGAGCTTGTACTTAAGTACGATTTCACTCTTGAAGACAATGTGAATATGATTGGAGACAAGATTTTCCTTAACCCATTCATTATTAAGACAGTAAAGGAGAACCCATTTAAACTGGAAAACAGGAAATTTCCTGTTGAACTGCCTGCGCCTTTAATGGATACCTACCTCTTTCAGTTTAAGCTACCCGAAGGGTTTGAAGTAGAAGAGTTACCAGAATCTCAAAACCTTGTATTGCCGGATGGCGGAGGAAAGTTTATGTTCATTAGTGGGGTTCAGGGAGACGAAGTTCAGGTGATGATTAGGCTGCAGTTGGCCAAAACAGTCTATTTACCACAAGAATATGCCGGGTTGAAAGAACTCTTCAACCTAATTGTGATGAAACAAGAGCAGCAGATAGTGTTGAAAAAGAAGGCAGAATGAGGCTCGCGATTACCTTACTTTTTCTACTTGGCCTGGTGCAGGCCAATGCACAGAATTATGCTGTGGAGAGCATACCCGAAAACCTGCGCAAAGGTTCAGATGCAGTCATTCGAAAAAGAAGCATAGAAGTAGAGATTTTAGATGAAAAAACGGCAAATCACAAAGAAGAATTTGTGGTTACCATTTTCAATAAAGATGCTGTTAGTTTAGGCTATTTTTATGAGGTCTATGACAAACTGAGGAAGATAAAGGGGATTAACATTAACTACTACGACAAAAATGGTAAGCTGCTAAAGCGAGTTAAAAACCACGAAATACAGGACTTCAGCGGATCCGATTCGGGTGAACTGGATGATTCTCGGGTGAAGTACTATGAGCCCGAACCTTATGATTTCCCCTTTACGATGGCCTACGAGTTTGAATTCGAATACTCAAGTACCATGTGGTTTCCTAATTTTATACCCTCTTTTGGGCAGCGTATAGGTGTAGAGTATGCTTCTTATAAAGCGGTGGTTCCGGCTCTGTATGAGCTGCGTTATAAGCTTTTTAATGGCCTCGAAGAACCCGTTTCTACCATAAATGATAAAGGCAATAAAGAGATGCTTTGGGAGATTAGGAACCTTGAGCCATTCAAAAAGGAATATATGAGCTCAACCCTGAATTCAATGATTCCGCATGCCCTTATTAGTCCCTCTACTTTTCAGATGGAAGGTTACTCTGGCGACATGAGCAGTTGGGAGGCTTATGGAGAATGGCAGGCCAAACTAAATAAGGGAAGAGATGAACTGACGGATGAAGTGAAAGCAGAAATCAGTCGGTTGGTTGCCAATATCGATGACCCTAGGGAGAAGACCCGTAAAATCTACCAATATATGCAAAGTAATACACGCTATGTAAGTATTCAGTTGGGTATTGGAGGGTATCAGCCGTTTCCTGCCAAAGAGGTCATTAGAACGGGATATGGCGACTGTAAGGCACTTACTAATTACACTTACAGTTTGCTGAAACATGCCGGTATAAAATCGAACTATGTAATCATAAAGGCCGGAGAAAACGAGAGAGACATTCATGTCGATTTTCCTAACCCGAGATTTAATCATGTGATTTTGGCGGTGCCTTTTGAGAAAGACACTGTGTGGCTGGAGTGCACCAATCAATTGGCTCCGTTTAACTACTTAGGGGATTTTACAGATGACAGACACGCCCTCTTGATAACAGATGAAGGCAAAGGTAAAATTGTAAAGACGCCAAAGTATACGGCAGAAGATAACCTGATAAGCAGAACTATACGGGTGACCATGGACACCGATGGTAATGCTCAGGTGAAAGCCCAAACAGACTACACCGGTGTGTACTATGGAAACTTGTTTTACCTCGCCAGGGACGGCAAAGAAGACCAGAGGAAGTATCTGCTCAATAGCATTGACCTTCCTACATTCGATTTAGGAGATTTTTCGATAGAGGACAATCGCATGGGTGAGGAGCCTGTGTATACTGAAAAAATAAATTTTCAGGTTAGAAAATTTGGAGCAGCCAGTGGTAAAAGAATGTTCATATCGCCAAATATTCTGAGCAGACTGAACGAAGCTCCTCCAAAGAGTGAAAACAGGAAAGCTGAATTGAGAATACAACGTGGGCAGCTCACGGTCGATACGGTGAAAATTCAACTTCCGGAAGGATACAGGCTTGAGTTTCCCGGAGAAGACCAGGACCTGACAACGGAGTTTGGTTATTACAAAGCCCAGTACTCATTCGACCATGAAACGAATGAACTTACCTATGTAAGGCATTTTCAACTCAATGATGGTACCTATGCACCGGACCGCTACGAAGACTACCGGTCATTCTTGAGAGACGTAGTTAAACTGGACAAGGCCAAACTAGTGCTAATTGGGAGCACCTAAGAGCAACTATTAATTACTCTACAGCCTAAGGATTTTGACCCTTGTTGCAGAGTAATTCTAAAGCCTATTGTTGTGCTGCTTCGCGAATGATTAAAGAGCAGGCTCAAGCCTGCTCTTTTTTTATGTTTAATTTATAAATGGTGGATATTGTCAATAAGACTATCATCCCCTCTATTATGAGTATTAAAGTCAAGCTGTCAATGAAGAAAGGTGTTAAAATTCCTGCAAGAATGGCAAGAAGGCACACTAGTATTTGCTTTAATTTTTGGCTCGACCGCTCATTCTTAAAAACAGTTATCCTTATCATCTCTAATAGGATAACCCCTACTATTACAATTAACCATTTCATAACTTTGATTTATATTACAATATGCGCAAGGTACGTGCCGCCATTCTTCCGAGAAATCCTCCAGACGCAGTTACAGCACCGATGAGCATACCAATAAGTGCTTCATCTTCGGATATTTTTCCCGTATCCCAATCCCAGTCGTTGGTCATAATTCTATGCGCTAAACCGGTTGTCAAAGCACCTTCAATTGCCTCTATCACATTGTTGATAACAACTCTCAAAGCTATTGCGGGTAGTATTTCTTCTTCGTAATAGCTTACGCTACATATTTTGTTCTACGTTGTTCATCGCTTCATTGTGCAAAACTCCATAATTTGAGCTTGGGCTTAAAACTAAACCTTCTGTGATTTGGTCATCTCTAATGAATCATCCAAACATCCTGTAAGCAAAAAGGCTGAGCCAATTAACATGATTGTCCTTTGCTTAAAAAAATGCTTAGTGTGTATTTTTCCTCAATAATTTAAAAATAAAATATGGTTACTCATTTAGATCGCATTTGTTAGATCCAGTATACTAGCCACAAGCTGTGTCCTTACAGTGTCTTTTAACAGCCATTTGTGAGGACACAAATGGAGGCAAGGTTCAGAAATATACTTCTTGCGACTTAAGTAAGTAACCCTAAAATAAAATTCTGCAAAGAATATTCAGACGCGCTCATCTAGTTACGACTAATTGGGAGCACCTAAGAGCAACTATTAATTACTCTGCAGCCAAGGATTTTGACCCTTGTTGCAGAGTAATTCTAAAGCCTATTGTTGTGCTGCTTCGCGAATCATAACCGTAATTTGCTCCGTAGTGGTACTTTTAGAAAGGCTTTCGGCATGCTGTGTAATATCTAGCCCATATTCTTCAGCCTTTTCACTTACGCGCATAGGAATTATCAGGTTGGTGAGCTTGAAAAAAGCGTATGAAAGCCCAAAGGTGAAGGCTCCTACCAGAAATACTGAAGCCAGGTGACGTAAGAAAGTAGTGGTTTCTCCATAGACCAGGCCTACCTCTTGAGCAAATACTCCGGTTAGTATCATGCCCACAATACCACCTACGCCATGACAAGGAAATACATCGAGTGTATCGTCAATCCCCGTTTTGTTCTTATAGTAAACTACAATATTGGAGACAATGGCCGCACATACCCCTATAAAAACACTTTGACCAATGGTAACAAAGCCGGCTGCCGGAGTAATAGCTACGAGGCCCACTACTGCCCCAATCGAAGCACCCATTCCGGATATTTTTCTACCCATAAGCGCATCATATAACACCCAAGCCAACATGGCCGCTGCCGAAGCCACTGTGGTGGTTGCAAAGGCTAGTGCCGCTGAGGAGTTGGCACCCAATGCCGAACCGGCATTGAAACCGAACCAACCGAACCAAAGAAGGCCTGTTCCCAGAAGCACAAATGGCACATTGTATGGCTTATGTGCTACTCCGTGGCTTTTTCGCTTGCCTAAAATTATGGCTGCAGCAATGGCGGCAAACCCGGCAGACATGTGCACCACTGTTCCTCCTGCAAAATCAAGAACCTCCCACCTGCGCAATAGTCCATCGGGGTGCCATGTCATATGAGCCAAAGGGCAGTAGATAAAAAGGCTGAACAGAATGATGAACAGTAAAAAACCCGAGAACCGAACGCGTTCGGCAAAACTACCAGTTATTAATGCGGGAGTTATGATGGCAAACTTCATCTGAAACAGGGCAAACAAAACAAAGGGAATGGTAGGGGCAAGGTCGGGATGGATAGCTGCTCCTACTCCATTAAAAAACGCAAACGTCATGGGGTTTCCGAAAACTCCACCAATAGAGTCTCCAAAAGCAAGGCTAAACCCTACCGAAACCCAAACAAGGGTAATAATACCCATGCAAATGAAACTTTGAAGCATGGTAGAGATCACATTTTTGCGACTCACCATACCACCATAAAAGAATGACAGCCCGGGAGTCATGAGCAGCACAAGGCCCGTGGCGGCCAACATCCAGGCCGTATCGGCACCGCTAATGTTGGGGTCGTCAAAACCTGTGAGCGTACCACTATCAAAAAGTGAAACAAGAGCCAGTAAAATAAGGAGGGCGAATGCCGGAAGCCATTTTTTCATCATTTTCCAATTTATGATTAGTTAATGGTTCATTTTTGAACCAAAAAATATCTGTATGACGAAAAATAATAATGAATAGGTTGTTTTTTGTTCGGTGCGTTTAACTATTCAGTAAATCGTTTGAAAAAGGGGAAAAAAGAAAACGTCATTCCGGGGGCTTCGTCAGAGGATGTTGTCATTCTCTACTGAGAGAAAGACCAACCCCGAAGCATTTCCCGGAATGACGTTAATTGTATGCCTGACCGGCCGATTAATTCAGCTTGGTCTTTATGGCATCGATTTTCACTTTGGCATCTTGTCTACCAAGGTCATAAGCCTTTTGGTAGGCCGTTAAAGCCAGCTGATAGCTGTTCTTTTTCTTGGAAGGAGCCAACTTTGTTCTTTGTGCAGCCAAGGCATAAGCCTCGCCCTGTGTGTAGAAGGCATCGGCCTCACTAATTTTAAAGCTAGCTCTCAAATCAGCGATCTGCTGGTTCAACATTTCAAGTTCCAAAGCTTTTGCGGCAATCTCCGCATCTTGATTGCTGATGGTTTCTTTCTGCATATTGTTCAGAACCATCAACTTTTGGTTATTATCCTTTTCAGTCTTCAACTGAGCCTCTAAAGTAGTAATTTCTGCTTTACGTTGCTCCAAATCGGCTTTCAAGGTTTTAATGGTTTGCGAATATGCATTTTGAGCTGAGCGAGACTCTTTCACCGTTTTTTCCAATTTGCTGATTTGCAAACTTGTTTGCTCAATGTAGTCTTTGAGGTCGGTCATCTGCTCCAGAAAATCCTCATGCTGATCGGAGTTTTCAAGAGTTACTTTCAGCATTTGCCTGCTAAGGTTAATAGAGTCCATTAAGCTAATGGCAGTCATAAGGGTGGCCGAGGCTTTTTGAGCACTCTCCAACTCGCTGGAAACACTATCCAGCTTGGTTAGCAAGGTGGTGTTTTCAGATAAGAGTTGCTTTTTCTCCTGGTTACAGGCCAATACAGATATTGCCAGTAAGGAGATGATCAGATACTTTTTCATTTTCTATTCAAAATTCATGCATTGGACGCAAGAGTCTTGAAAGGTCACAGGAGATAGTGACTTATTATTCTACTTTTTTTCTAAGAGACTTTTCAGTTCGTTCAGTTCATCTCTCAATCTGGCGGCTTCCATAAAGTCTAGTTCTTTAGCAGCCTTTTCCATGGACTTTTGGGTTTTTTCGATCATTTTTTCCAGAGCCGGTTTGCTCATATAGGCCACTACGGGGTCGGCTGCTACGGAGTGTTCCTCAGGCTCAGCATAATAGTTCTTCTTGTTTTTCTTTGAATCAGCCACACTGGTCTGGTTCATAATGGCCTCTTTAGACTTACGAACTGTCTTTGGAGTAATGCCATGAGCCTTGTTGTATTCTGTCTGAATGCTTCTTCTTCTGTTGGTTTCGTCAATAGCTTCTTGCATAGATTGTGTCACCACATCAGCATACATAATTACCCTTCCGTTTTCGTTTCGGGCGGCTCTTCCTATAGTTTGTATTAACGAACGCTGATTTCGCAGAAAGCCTTCTTTGTCTGCATCTAAAATGGCCACCAGAGAAACTTCTGGCAGATCCAGCCCTTCGCGTAGCAAGTTCACCCCTACGAGTACGTCAAAAATACCCAACCGAAGTTCTCTCAATATCTCTACCCGGTCTAGCGGATTCACTTCTGAGTGTATGTAGCGAACCTTTACCCGGGCTCGCTCCAGGTACTTGGTGAGTTCTTCTGCCATACGTTTGGTAAGGGTAGTCACTAGTACGCGTTCTTCTTTTTTCACCCGGTCATCAATTTCCTCTAGCAAATCATCGATTTGATTTACACTAGGTCTAACATCGATAATTGGGTCAAGTAGGCCGGTGGGGCGAATAATTTGTTCAACCACTTCTCCTTCTGTTTTATTGAGCTCATAGTCTCCGGGGGTGGCCGATACATATATCACTTGGCTGGTAAGTGCTTCAAACTCATCGAACTTTAGTGGGCGGTTATCGAGTGCTGAAGGAAGCCTGAAACCGTATTCTACCAGATTTTCTTTTCTTGAACGATCTCCTCCCCACATGGCCCTAACTTGTGGTACGGTTACATGACTCTCATCTATTACCAAAAGGTAGTCATCCGGAAAATAATCGAGCAAACAGAAGGGGCGCTGACCTTTTTGCCTACGATCGAAATAGCGGGAGTAGTTTTCTACTCCTGAGCAATAGCCTAGTTCACGCATCATTTCAATGTCAAATTCGGTACGCTCTTTCAATCGCTTGGCTTCAAGAAAACGTCTCTCCTTTTCGTACTGTTCTAGCCTTTCTACCAGGTCATCTTGTATTTCTTTAATGGCTGTATGCAATACCTCCTTGCCTGTTACGAATAGATTGGCGGGGAATATAGTGATGATCTTTTCATCCGATATTTTCTTTCCGGTAGCCGGGTCAATCTGCTGAATGGCCTCAATTTCATCGCCCCAGAAGTAGATGCGATAGGCGAAGTCTCCATAGGCAATGAAAATGTCTACGGTATCACCTTTTACCCGAAAGGTGCCTCGTTTGAACTCTGCTTCGGTCCTGCTGTAGAGGATATCGACCAAGGCAAAAAGTAGCTGGTTTCGGGCCACCACATCGCCCACCTGAAGACGAACTACGTTTTTGCCAAACTCATCCGGATTACCAATACCATAGATGCAGGAAACCGAAGCAATCACTATTACATCTCTTCTGCCTGTGAGCAATGAGGAGGTGGCGCTCAGTCTCAGTTTTTCAATTTCATCATTGATGGAAAGATCTTTCTCTATGTAGAGGTTGCTGTTAGGGATAAAGGCTTCCGGCTGATAATAGTCGTAGTAGGAGATAAAGTACTCCACGGCATTTTCAGGAAAGAACTGTTTGAATTCTCCATAGAGTTGTGCAGCCAGGGTTTTATTATGGCTCAAAATGAGTGTAGGCCTTTGTGTTTGCTGGATAACATTGGCAATGGTAAAGGTTTTACCAGAGCCGGTAGCCCCCAGCAACACCTGATAAGGCTCACCCGCTTCTACATTGGTAACCAATTGTTCAATGGCCCTGGGCTGATCGCCAGTTGGCTCAAACTCAGAAGTGATTTTGAAGTCCATATTAGTTAATAAACATACCCTCCCTGACAGTGTCTTTGGTAGTTTCCGTAATTGTCGAACTCAATAAAATATTTGTCACAACCAGATGGCCTATAAACACTCAAGATAACAACGGTTTTCCCTTTAACTAAAGTGAAATGTCTAGACACTTCAATATATCTTTTCCTTTTAGAAATTTTAGTTGAACTACTCGTTTTAATATTCCAACTAGCTTCAGTGACTAAGAAAATATCAGTTTCACTCTGGTAAGTTTTAGATGTTTTTACATCGTTCAAATAGTCCTTGAAGCATCTAGGAAAATCATAGAGACCAAAATCAGCTTTTGAGGTTGTTGGGTTTAGGAATAGCCTGAATTGTTGATAGTTCTCTTCCTCAATAATATTCTCGAAAAAATAGTTCAATGCCAATTGTTCATACTTTGTCTCTTGGCATGTCGAATTTTTTTCAATCAGAAATCCAAATAGAGTAAGAAGTAGGGCTCTCTTCATGGCAGAAGATACTTAGGAATTCCAAATCTCCCAAGCCGCTTCTGCCTGTCCGTGGAGCATTTCCAGTCCGTTTTTTACCCAGCATTTGGCATCAATTCCTTTTTGCATAAAAGCAGTTTTTAGCGGATTATAAACCAGATCATATAGAAAGTGTTCTTTGGTAAGTTGTTCGTATGGTAGTGGTGGTAATGTGTCCGTATTGGGGGCCATGCCCAGTGGGGTGGTGTTAATAATGAGCTTCGTAGTATGGAGTATGGAGTATTGAGTATTGAGAAGGTCATAGCTCAATTGGCCTTCCTTAGGATTTCGGGACACGAATTGGTGTTCGATGCCCAGGTCTTCTAAAGCAGCTTTTACTGCTTTAGATGCTCCGCCTGTTCCCAGAATCAATGCTCTTTCAGGTATTGGGTTAGGGCCTACAAATTTGACAAGTGACTCTTTAAAGCCGCTATAGTCGGTGTTATAACCTATCAGTTTTTTCCCTTGAATTTTAATGCAATTGACAGCGCCTATTCGCTCGGCTTTTGGGTCTATTTCGTCCAAATATGCAATTACCTGCTCTTTATAAGGAATGGTAACATTTAAGCCGGAAAGCCCTTTCTCCGATTTGATAAGTTCAGGCAACTCTTCAATTGACTCTATGGGGTAGAGTTCATACTCAAGGTTTTGCAGGCCTTCTTTCTCAAACTTTTCACTGAAATACTTTTTGGAGAAAGAATGACCTAGTGGATAGCCAATCAGTCCAAAACGTTTCATATCAATTACCGGGTTTTAAATATGCTGCCACTCTGTCTATAGCCAAAACAAGCAGAAAACCACCTGCTGCGAAGCCAAGAGCTTCAACAAAGTGAGGCTCCATACCGGTTTGGGACAGATAGTCGTTAGGCATTACGTTTATTTCATAGAGCGGTTTAATCTCACCGTGCCTGTCTACATAAGTTTCTACGGCTTTTTTCCATGGCCAGACTTTATAGAGAGAACCAATCATAAAGCCTGATAGTACGCCTACCGTAATGTTGTGAAACTTATTAAAAAGCCAGCTTACCAGGCGTGCAAAGCTTAGGAGCCCAACAATGCAACCTAAGGCAAAGATGATAATGTCTACCACCTTAAATTCCTTTATGGCCGTGAGCACATATTCATATTTGCCAAATAGCAAGAGAATAAATGATCCGGAAATTCCCGGTAAAATCATGGCACATATAGCCACCGCACCGGCTATGAATAAAAACCACTTTCCTTCAGGGGTTTCAGCCGGGGTAGAAGATGTGATTAGATAGGCAATACCAATACCAATAACGATGGCAATGGCCACTCCAAAACTCCACTGTTTTATTTCTCTCAGAATAATGAGGGCTGAAATAACAATGAGTCCGAAGAAGAACGACCATACCTGTATGGGACTGTCGCTAAGCAAATGCGTAATAACCTTGGCTAAGGTGATTACACTGGTGAAGATACCAGCTAACAGGGTGAGCAAAAAAGAGCCGTTTATGTATTTCCAAAGCCCTTTAATGTCCATCCGTCTAAGGTAGCCAAGCGCGGTTGCATCTACTCTTTTAATACTAGTGAGCAATTGCTCATAAATTCCTGTGATGAAAGCTATGGTGCCTCCGGAAACTCCCGGAACCACATCTGCTCCCCCCATGGCTAGTCCTTTGAGGTAGAGGGTAATGTAATTTATGAGCTTGCTCATGGGTTAAACTTTGCGATCGAGAAAATGATCGAACGTGTCGCCCCGTAGTCCCAAACGCAGGGTTTCTAAAGGGATAACTTCCTCAGGAGCGATATTACCGAGGTTTACGTTGGCTCCCATTAGTTTAATGAAATATACCTGTTGGGCTTTCTGAGGTGCTTCCCAAATAATTTTTTCGAAAGGAATTTTGGTAAGGATTTCCTGTACTAGGCCGGATCTTACTTCGCCTGTAGATCTAAAGAGGCCTACATTGCCACTTTCTCTGGCTTCGCCAATTACCTTCCATGCTCCTGCATCCAGCTCTTTTTGCATCAGTTCTATCCACTTGTAAGGAGGGATAATTTTTTCAGCATCCTTGGAGCCTACTTCGGAAAGAACGGTTACTTGTTCTGCCAGTTTGGTTATGTATTCGCATTTCACATCATGGTCCAGCTCAATGGAGCCATCAGAAACTTCGGCAAAGGGCATATTGTATTTGTCGAGCACTTTTCGGTAATCATCAAATTGATTCCTCACAATGAATGCTTCGAACAGAGTTCCTCCAAAATAGAAGGGTATACCTGCTTCTCTATATACGTTGAGTTTAGCGTCTAAATTAGGTGTCACATAAGAGGTGGCCCAGCCCAACTTCACAATATCTACATAGTCACCGCAAACGCTGATGAAATCCTCGGCCTGTCTCACGCTAAGGCCTTTGTCCATAGCCATAGTGAAACCTTTCTCCCGTGGTTTTTGTGCCCTTTCAGGCACGTCTGTTAAAAAGTAATGCATTTAATTCTTACTTCTGTATTGATCGATAATCTTGAATAACGCTTTTTGCGTTTCCAGTTTAGGAAAAAATTCGAAGAGCACTTCGTGTTTTTCGAAGTCCAAAATTAAGGCATTTTCTAGATAAGTAAAGGCTTCGCGGTAATGACCTGCCGTGATTTGATAAACCACCATGCGGTATAATAGCTCAGCATCGTCAGGAACCTCCTCCAAGGCTCTATCAATGAGTGAGATAGCTTTTTTCATTTCGCCCTGCTCGTAATGAATAAATGACCAGTCGAGCCAAATTTCATTATTTACAGGCTCCAGTATGGCCGCTTCCTGATAGGCCTCTATGGCCGAAACTACGTTGCCAATGTTATACTCGGCAGTGGCCACGGCCATCCAGTAGTTAGCATTTTCTGGATCTAACTTTAGGGCCTTGTTTAAAAAGTGTATGGCCTCGAAGTATTTTTCTTGTGCCGAAAGGCAACAACCTATGCCATACCAGGCATCTTCATAAAACTGATCGATTTTAGAAGCTTTACGGTAATATTTAATTCCGTATTCGTATTGCTCCATTTTTTCGTAGGCTGCCCCAATGCAACAGTAAACCTCAGAAGATGGCCCCTCGTTGCTGAGGGTGTTTTTATAAGCTTCCAGTGCGTCTTGGTAACGCTCCAGATTCATATATGAATTACCCAGATTGAACCAGGCAGAAGCGAAGGTGTCGTCAATTACCAGGGCAAAATCGTAGGCCTTTACGGCCTCTTCAAACTTTTCTAGCTTATTATATACAATGCCCAGATTATACCAGGCATAAGCCGAATAGGGGTCTCTGTCGATAAACTCTTTATAGTAGGCTACGCTATCTTCCAGTTTACCTGTAACGTCCAGGCAGTATGCCAATTCGTAGAGTGCCGATTCGTGGTTGATGTCTGTCTCTATGGCTTGTTTATAAAAATCAATGGCGACTTCGTATTTGCCATTGGTTTGATAGGTGAGCCCTATGTTGTAGTAAACTTCTGCTTTATCTTCTGCTCCATCGAGCGTAGAAAGCAGAATTTCAACGGCCTTCTCAAACTCACCCAAAATAGAGTAAATGTTGCCTTTTACGGTCAGCAATTCCGGGTCGTTGGGATGAAGGTTTTCGGCTTCTTCAATTACCTTAAGGGCCTCGTCATATTTTTCTTTGCCCACAAGGCATTGAGAAATTAAGATGCTAATCTCTAAACTGAAGGGGTATTGTTGAAGGGCCATTCGTCCGGCCTTTAGCCCTTTTCCAAACTGTAGTCGTTCCAGGTAATAATGAATGATGGTCTCATATTCTTCGATGTCGAAGAAATGAAAACCTTTGTTTTTGAGAAGCTCCTCAAACTTGCTAATCAACCCACGTTCCTCTTCTCTACTCGGATAGTCTTCCTGCATTACGTCAATTGGTTTACTTAAACTACGAATTACGGCACATTTAATCCATACAGAACGATTAAAATTTTCCCGAATTCATTGGGATAACCGTTCAACTATTTGATTTACAGTTGATAGCGATTTTTGAGTTCGGCAATGGTCCAGTCTACCGATTCTTCGAAAGATCTAAATTCTACGCCCAGTGTCTTTTTTATTTTTTGATTACTGAAATGGAATCTGCTTCTGCTCAAAATGGCCGTGTCTTTAGTAATCATTGCTTCTTTTCCGGTTATTCTTGAGCGTACAAACTCAAGAGCTACAGCCACGCGCAGCATCCAGGGTTTCACTTCTTTAGCCGGAGGTTTCTTTCCGAAGCTTCTGGCAATGGTGCCAAAAAACTCTTTGTAGGGTAATGACCCGGCATTGAGAATGAACCGTTCTCCGTGAATGTCAGACTCCAAAAGTTTAACGGCTATTTCGGCTACATCGCGTACATCAACAAAATTGGCATGTCCGGCCGGATGGAAGGCCTTTTCGTTGTAGGCATAATGAAAAACCGAAGTGCTGCCTCCCTGCCCCCAAAGACCGGGTCCTAAAACTACTGAGGGGTTAATTATCTTGACCTCGAGCCCTTCCTGGGCTCCTCTCCAAACTTCCAGCTCTTGGAGGTGCTTGGAACGGGCATAAATGGAATCATATTTGGTGCCTTCCCAACGGTCCTTTTCTGTAATCTCACGTTGATTGGGCTTTCGGCCAATGGCGGCTACAGAGCTCACGTGTAAAAATCTTTTTACATTTAATTTGAGACAAGTGTTTACTAAATCTGCAGTACCCAAAACGTTGGTTTCGTACATTTTGCTTTCAAACCGCTTGTCGAAAGATATAATGGCGGCTCCGTGAATAACAGCATCTATACCGGTAAGAGCGCTTTCCAGAAATACGGTGTCGTTCATATCGCCAATTACCCATTCAATTTGCCCCGCAATATCTTCTAGCAGAGTCATTTGACTTGCTGCACGCTTTACGGCTCTGATTTGGTGCCCCTTTTGCAATAACTCACGGCATATAAAGCTTCCTAACAAACCGGTAGCTCCCGTTACAAATACTTTCATTCTATAGCTGGTGATTTAATAAGTCTAACTCGAGCAGCTTTTTCCAATACCTGGTAGTGCTAGCTGTTTTTAGTAGTTCTATGTGTCCTATTTGATGACAATCGGTTCCAACCATTCGTATAGCCTTCATATCAATAAGTCGTTCGGCTAGTTTCTGAACAGGTTTAGAATAACAGCCGGTTAAAGAAATGGCGTTCAACTGAAAAATGATATCCCGATCTAAAAGTTCCTCAATAAGCTGTGGTTTTTCTAGTAAATAGAGGTAGCGCTCCGGATGAGCAAATACCATTTTATACCCTTTCATGGTTAAATGAAAGCTTGCTTCTTTAAGCTCAGGGGGCTCATTTATAAAACCGGTTTCAACCAGTATATAGTTTTTACCAAAAGTAAGCAGCTCTTCATCGGCCGAAAGCTTTTGCATAAAATGCTCGTCCAGGTAATACTCAGAAGCCGCCTGAAGTTCAATAGAGATATTTGCCTGCTCAAGAGCTTCTTGCATGGTTTTAAGGCCTGAGCGTATATTTTTTGGGGTATTGTCGTAAGTGCCCCACATAGTGTGCGGGGTGGTAATCACCTTTTTATATCCCAGAGCTTCCATAGTACGCAAAATTTCAAGGCCTTCTTCAATGCTTTGAATACCATCATCTATGCCCGGAATGAGGTGCGAGTGCACATCGGTAGTAATACCGCCCAGGTTGGGAGCAGACTTCTTATTGCGCAAAAATGAAAAAAGGCTCAAAATGCAGGACTTTGCTTATAGGCCGCAAAGTTAGGTAAAACTTGATCCTTTTCTGAAACTATAGGGTTGCTGATTCCCCAGTCAATTCCCAGGGATGTGTCATTCCAGAGAATGCCTCCTTCAGACTCCTTGTGGTAATAGTTGGAGCATTTGTAAAAGAAGACAGAGTCTTCTAGCGCAACAAAACCGTGGGCAAACCCTGCAGGAATTAAGAACATATTGTGACGTTCGGCCTCAAGTAAAACCGTGTGATGTTTTCCATAAGTAGGCGAGTCTTTGCGAATGTCCAGAGCAATGTCTAACACCTTACCATGAATAACTCTAACCAACTTGGCCTGAGCATGTGGTGGCTTCTGAAAATGGAGTCCCCGAAGGGTGCCTTTTACGGAAAATGACTCATTGTCCTGAACAAAATCTTCCCGAATACCCAGCTCCTGATAAAGTTCTCTTCGGTACGATTCAAAAAAATAACCCCTTTTGTCGCCAAAAATATTAGGTTCTAGTTCGTATAAGCCATCAAAGCCGGTTTCTATAATCTTCATAACGGAATTATCAACTCAAATATGTTCAATATGTGCTTAGAGAGAAATAAAGTTAGGTGCAAATTTTATAGTTAAACCTTTGTTTCGACCACTGACTGATTTTAAAGGTCTGTTTCACAAATGATTCGATTAATGGTAACTTGCGGCATTATTTATGGGAGGATTCGAAACAAGACCGCAAGAAAACGATAAAGCTGTGCTGGTAGCTCTGGTGAACAGGGACCAGCCGGAAGAAACCGTGATAGAATATTTGGATGAACTGGCTTTTTTGGCCGAAACGCTAGGGTTGAATGTGGTGAAGTCTTTTACTCAAAAGATGGACAAACCGGATATTCGATCGTTTGTCGGGAAAGGCAAGCTAGAAGAAATCAAAACCTACGTGATTGCTGAAGAAGTACAGGTAGTGATTTTTGATGATGATCTTACCCCATCGCAATTGCGGAACCTGGAGAAAGACCTGAAGGTGAAAATCTACGACCGAAGCTTACTCATACTGGATATCTTTCTGGAAAGGGCTCAAACGGCTCAGGCCAAAACGCAAGTGGAGTTAGCTCGTTCTACCTACCTTTTACCCCGCCTTACCCGTATGTGGACTCACCTTGAAAGGCAGCGTGGAGGTACGGGAACAAGAGGAGGAGCCGGTGAAAAAGAAATTGAGACTGACAGGCGAATGATTCGAAATCAGATAGCAGTTCTCAAAAAGAAACTGGAGAAAATAGAAAAGCAAAACGAGGTGCAGCGCAAGTCCAGAGGCACCATTGTACGAGTGGCTTTAGTAGGCTATACCAATGTGGGGAAGTCTACCCTAATGAGGATAATGACCAAAGCCGATGTATTGGCCGAGAATAAGCTCTTTGCTACGGTTGACTCTACAGTGAGAAAGGTGGTTATTGATCAGATTCCTTTCCTTTTGTCCGACACCGTTGGGTTTATAAGAAAGCTACCAACACACCTTATAGAGTCTTTTAAGTCTACCTTGGCTGAGGTAATGGAGTCCGATATTCTATTGCACGTAGTAGATGTTTCGCACCCCGGCTTCGAAGATCAGATGGCTACGGTTAACCAAACGCTGGTAGATATTGGTGCGGCAGATAAACCCACCATTTTGGTTTTCAATAAAATAGATCAGTTCAAAACTATTGATGAGGAGATGAGGGAAGAAATGGATAACCCTCCGCCTACACTAGACGAATTGAAGCGCACCTATATAGCTAAAGGGGAAGATGCTTCTGTATTTATTTCTGCAGTTAACAAAACGAATATAGAGGAGTTTAGAGAGGTGCTAATGGAAAAGGTGAAGAAGCGACACTTTACCATTTTTCCTAACTACCTTAAAGACGCGCGGTACTAAGGAAACTCTGAATTTCTTGCTTGTTGTCTTGGAATTTGATGGTCTATTGCAGAAAATTGAAGTCCTTTTGGCCCTGTAGTTCAATGGATAGAATAGAAGTTTCCTAAACTTTAGATCTAGGTTCGATTCCTAGCAGGGCTACTTTTTCTTAAACGATCTTCATAAAGAGGGTTTCCTAAAAGTTAGATAAAAAGCGCATGAACTCTTACGGCCATAGAGAGAGTAAGGCGTTGTGTTGTTCTTGATGCTTCTTAGGAATATCTTCCTTAAGCCTTATTAGATTCTGCAATTTCCACTGAACAGAAGGAAATTGCTCAAAGTTATAAATGCTCCAGTCTGGCTCTCCTTTGCTGAAACCTAGTAGGAATTGTTTGTCCCGGTCATCCAGAATTTGTTGAATTGCGCCAATAAGCTTTTGCCTGGTACTTTCATACTGATTATAGGGGAATAGCTCGGCAGTCATGCCCTCAAATTGGTTGGCCATTGCCGCCCGTTGATCGAGCAGGTTAGGGTTAAGAAGTTCATGGATTGGTCTTTTACTACTAAGAATGGTCAGAATTAAACCAGGTTTGATTTCCTCGGTCAGCCCCTCATTTTCCAGAAGTAGTTTGATATCAAATATATCTCTTGGATGCTGCCTATCTAGAGCTGCACAAATCTTGCCTCCATAAAGCTGGCTAAATGGAACTACTGGTACTTCGCAAAATGCATCAAACTCCTCCTGGGCTCTATCACATAGAATCCGTTTTTCAGGAGTATTGAGAACACCCCTGTTGATGGAGTTTACTTCAATTTTGATTTGTGCACCTTGATTAGATATCTGAAGTTTTGAATCGGCACTTTGATGTATTATAAAAGCTTTAGGAATAGCCTTTTCTACATTGCCCTTTATCCTAATTAGTGCGGTTGAAATATTCTCCAGAGAGGTTTGTCTATCCTCAATAGGAATATAGGTTAAGTCTATGTCAACTGATAATCTGGGCATCTCCCGGACAAAGAGATTGATGGCTGTTCCACCATGTAGGGCGAAGCAGTCTTCTTTGGCTACCTCCGGAAGAACCTGAAGTAAAAGATCGACTTGTCTTTTATATTGATCCCTCATTTTCTAGTGCTTGTGGTACGGTGATTTGATACTTGGGTACGTAGACCCCATGCCTTACCAGGCTTCTTTTACCCTTTCCCAGATCTATTTTGTCAAGCTGAAGATGATTGAACCAACTATGTCCCGATTTTTCAGCTAAATAGAGGAACAAACGTTTAACCTTTACAGACGAGCAGCTTTCCAGCAGTTGCTGCACCTGTTTAGGCCTCAGATTATTCAATGACTCCATGAGTTGGTAGCATTCTACCAGATCTTGCTTTTCCGGACTAAGGTATAGACACTCCAAAATTGCCCTCGCAGGGCTCGAGACTTTTATAGTAAACTCTTTTACTTGAAACTCGATGAGTCCATGTTTACTGTCCAAAAATTCAGTAGAGAAGTATTTAACTTGGCTTTCCCAGTCATATTTGCGAAACCAGGTAGGTATATTTTCTCCTTTGGTACCGAACAGATAAACCTTTTGACTGGAAAGCTCTAAGTAATGTGCTTTACCTTGCATGGCCAGGGCTGTTTTCCCCCCAAAATGTGTAGAAAGGCCTAATTGAGTTTGAAGCGAATAAAGAGCACCAGATATATCTACATGATCTCCGGTACGTATCATTGCTCCTGATCCTATAGATTCTAACCATTGACTTGCTCTGTATCTTCTTTGTAGGTCGAAACTATATCCCCTATCCACAAGCCATGAGGCAAGAAGTACAGTGCCTCTAGGTTGTATTTTAAGAAGTTGGTTTATTTTAGATGCATTGCTAGTACTCACAGTACGAATATATAGTTTATTTTAAACCATTGCTAAATGGTAGTTTATAAAATTTTATATAACCGTGCTTATAGTACGAATATTTACATAAAAATAAACCTTTCTATTAGTTGGTATTGTGGCTGATGTGGTCTAATTGAATTGAATCGTTGACGATATTATTTTATAAATTTATGATAACTGATTGATGTATAGGTGATTGCAGGCTCCTGGCGGGGGCACTTTTTATTTCTTGGAGTATGAAGATTGATTTTAGACTTCCCTATCGTAAGAGAAATCTTAAGAATCTGTAGGCCAAATTAAATGCTTATGTTTGGCGGTCTGTTCAAGGTGTTTTAAAATTTAATCATGTTCGAAAGCAAAGAATACCCTGCCTCTCTCGATGAAAGCCAGTTTGAGCTATGGCTGGAACAGGGCCGTGAAAGCAAACTGAGTTATGAGTATATGCTTATTGTTTGGGACGATCTGGAGGCAACCTATCATCCGGAATATGTAGAGTCAAGAGACCTTATCAACAAGCATCCTTTTTGGGGGCAGGACTACGGCAGTTCGGTAACTATTGCGGTGTATGACCTCTACTCCGAAGCGCGAATTAGTATTTCTGATTGGCAAACCTCACAAGGCTTTTAGTTTCTGCTATTCGGCCTTCATTACAATAACCTGAAAGACAAGGGTGGAGTAAGCGGGTATGTTTTTGGTGCCTTCAGAACCATAGGCTAACCGATGGGGTATTTTTATAAAACCATTGTCGCCTTCGTTAAAGTGCTTCAGGCCAATCACAAACCCGTCAATCATGTTGTGTTTTTCCAGGTTAACCGGAATGGGCGTATTAGAATATAGTGAGCTTTCAATTTCAGTTCCATCTTCTAAATAAATTGCGTAATGCACTATATAATTGGTAAGGTCGCTACTGGTTTTTGGCGAGTTGTTTCCTTTTATTTTGTAGAAGGAAACACCTTCTTGGAGTTCAATCCAGTTCATTTTGGCAAACTGCTCAACCCTCATTTTTGCCATTAGTTCTTCAGGTTTTTCATCTTTAGTCAGCTCCCCATTTTCATTCCATTCGCGCAGTCTTACGAGCACTCCATTTTCGTTGTACTTTTCTTGTTTCTTTTTTTGGCCATTCTCATACCAATAGGTATGTGTGCCTATTTTTTTACCATCGGCCATCCGGCCCTGGTATTTTTTTTCTCCACTGGGGTAGTGCTCCACGGTTTTTTGGGCCAATGCCGGGCTAAGGGCAAGAAAAATCAGCAGTAGGGTAAGGGGAGTAACTAATCGCATTTCCAAATCTAAAATATATTTCTCTACCTTTGCATTACCGCAAGGGTTTCATGCTGAAGGTTTCGGTATGAATTAAAAGGGAATCAGGTGAGAGTCCTGAACAGTCCCAGCTGCTGTAATCCCATTTTTAGGTTTTGTTGAAAACGCCACTTTCTCGATATATCGGGATGGGAAGGCCGACAAAATAGGGAAAGTCAGAAGACCTGCCATTGTGAATGTTCACTAAAACGCTTTCTGAGGAAAAGCCTATAGTATGAAAAAACTGATCTCTATTCTGAACCACCGCAGGGCGGTATATACTTTGCCGTGGTTTGCCGTTTTTCTGTTATGCTTAAGCTGCGGTTCGAGCGATTCGAACTCTAAAGCTTCTGGCCTATTCGATCCGAACAAAGATTATTTCCCTGAGAAAGTAGCCATAGACTATGCCATTGGCTTTGATGTACAATACCATGGCCATTGGAAAGAGCTTCAGCTTTTTAGGCACTACAATGATTTTGTCGATACAATAGTCTATGCCCTAGTGCTGAGAGGCACCCCGGCACCAGCCGGCTTTGCGGCTAATCGTACCCTTGAGGTTCCGGTGCAGCAATTGGGGTCACTTTCAACAACCCATCTGGCCATGTTTGAAGTGCTAGATGCTTTGGACCACCTAAAAGGAGTAGAAACTGCGCAGTATGTTTCAAGTAATACGATTCAACAACTTGTTAGCAAAGGAGAGGCCATAGAGCTAGCCCCTTCCGGCATGCTCAATACAGAAATTGTGCTTGCATCCGGTATTCAGGCATTGTTGGGAGTGGGTTATCCTAACTCTCAGAACGATAACTACCAGGTGTTAGAAAGTGCGGGCATACCCGTGTTGCTCAATGCCGATTGGCAGGAAAAAGACCTTTTGGGTAGGGCAGAATGGTTAAAACTGGTGGCTGTGTTGTTGAACAAGGAGAAAGAGGCCAATGCCTACTTTGAAGAAATAGTAAAGGAGTACCAGAGCGTCTTAAACCTGGTTGAGAATGAAGTAGAAAAATCTCCCCTTACCATTACCGGAATTGCCAACGGAGATGCCTGGTATGTAGCCGGAGGAAATAGCTTCACCTACAGAATGTTGCAAACCGCCAAGGTAGCCTATCCGTGGAGCAACAATGAGTCTACGGGAAGTATCAAGCTCGATTTTGAAACGGTATATGCCTATGGTCTCAAAGCCGACTACTGGATGGTGCCCAGCAATGCCAAAACACTCGGAGAGGTGCTTCAAAGAGATAGTCGCTATGCAGACTTCAAAGCATTTAAAACCGGCAAGGTATACAATGTATATGGCAAATATACAGAAGGTGGAGGCAACGACTATTATGAGTCAGGCATTGTTCAGCCACACGTCATACTCAAGGATATCGTAAAGATTTTTCATCCACAGCTGCTACCCAACCATGAGTTGGTCTATTACGCACCACTTCGTTAGTCAATTTTTCCAGTCCTATGATGTATTCCAAACCCCTTGTTAGCCTTAAGGCTTTCTTACTGCTTCTGGCAGCAGTGATAAGTCTTTTTTTGCTCAATCTTGCTCTGGGTTCAGTGTCTATACCTGTAACTGAAGTAGCGAGAATTCTTTTGGGGTTTGAGGTAGACAATGAAGCCTGGCAAAATATTATCCTCAAAATCAGGTTACCACGAACAATCACCGCAGTGCTGGTGGGAGCAGCGCTTTCGGTTGGTGGGCTTCAAATGCAGACACTCTTTAGAAATCCGCTGGCAGGACCATCGGTATTAGGAATAACAGCAGGAGCCAGCCTGGGAGTAGCGGCTATAATGTTGGCGGCCGGCAGTGCTACTACCGCTTTTGCCATTCGTTCCCTCGGTATCGGAGGAAGCTGGCTGGTTGTTCTGGCGGCATCCATAGGTGCTTTTCTGGTATTACTCATCATTTTGGCCATCTCCTATAGAATTCGTGACAATGTTGTTATGCTCATTGTCGGTATCATGGTGGCCAACATTACCATAGCGGTAGTAAGCATATGGCAGTACTTCTCCGATCCGGAACAAATACAGGAATATATACTCTGGACTTTCGGTAGTCTTGGAGGAGTTACTAACCACCAGCTTGGTGTTCTGAGCCTTATTGTGGCTTTGGGTATTGTGGCCACTTTTCTTCTTTCCAAAACACTCAATGTGCTGCTTTTGGGAGAAGACTATGCACAAAGTATGGGGCTTAATGTGCGCATCTCCAGAATGCTCATTATTGCGGTAACCAGTGTTTTAGCAGGAGCTATAACCGGTTTTTGCGGACCAATTGGTTTTGTAGGAATAGCGGTTCCCCATTTAACCAGAAGCTTCTTAAACACATCGGACCACCGTGTTCTGGTGCCATGTTGTGTATTGGTTGGTGCTATTCTTATGCTGCTTTGCGACATTATTTCTCAGGTGCCGGGTAGTTCTACGGTGCTACCGGTCAATGCAATCACCGCTATGATTGGTTCTCCAATAGTCATCTGGATCATTGTGAAAAGAAGAAACCTAAAGTCGAGTTTTTAATGAAAGAGCAGATACTAAGTACTCGGCAGTTGTGCGTAGGCTATGCTTCCAAGGCAAAAACAAGCAAGGTTCTGGAAAACCTGAATCTAACGCTCGGCCGAGGAGAGCTTACCTGCCTTTTGGGTCCCAATGGTAGTGGCAAATCTACGCTCATAAGAACCATTGCCAACATTCAAAAACCGCTGGAAGGAGAAACCTGGCTCAACGGAGCAAGGCTTTTAGAGGTGTCGGCCAAACAGTTGGCCAGGCAACTGGCGCTGGTACTTACCGATAGGGTTAGCCCTGGTAACCTCACTTCCTATGCACTGGTTGCCCTTGGGCGCTTTCCATATACCAGTTGGATGGGCAACCTTACCGAAGGCGACAAAAAAATAATTCGATGGGCTTTAGAGGTGACCGGAACACTACCTTTTGCTGATAGGCACATTGGCGAATTGAGTGATGGTGAAAGACAAAAAGTAATGATAGCCAGAGCATTGGCTCAGCAAACCGACCTGATTATTCTGGACGAACCCACCGCTCATTTGGACTCTCCTAACCGAATAGAAATTTTTCATTTACTCAAATCGCTGGCCAGAGAGGCCAATAAAGCAATTCTTCTTTCTACACACGACATCGAATCGGCCATTGGTTATGCCGACAGACTATGGCTTGTTCATAGCCACTCGGTAGAAGAAGGTACTCCCGAAGACCTGGTGTTGAAAGGGAAGCTGGAAAAGGCCTTTGCCCGCGAAGGGTTGGTTTTTAATCATGAATTGGCACGTTTTGAAAAGCCTTTGGTCTTACCGGGTCTGGAAGTAGAGGTAGAAGGTGCTCAACCCGGTGTTACCTGGACAAAGAGAGCCTTACAAAGAGCAGGTCATCAGATTGCCGAAGGCGAAGCCCAAATAGTGATTAGGGTAAACAAGCACAAAGAGACATGGACATGGACTCTTGATGCAAAATCGTTTAAAACTGTTGAAGAACTACTTAAACAACTAGATAATCTATATGGAAATGAAATGGACTAAAATTCTCGGATTGGGCGCTCTACTGGCAGTTTCCGGCCACACCATGGTTGCTCAGGAAAACAAGGCCAAGGACCTCGGTGAGGTTGTGGTAACCGGCAATCGTTTTGAGACACCAATCGAAAAATCCGGAAAAGTAATTTATAAGATTACTGCCAAAGATATTGAGCACATGGCTGGCCGCACCGTAGCCGATCTCATTAATGCACTTCCGGGGATCAACGTGAATGGTGTTTTTGGAACTCCTGGTAGCAACCTGGAATATAGCATAAGAGGAGGCCGCAATCGCCATACACTAGTGCTCATCGATGGGTTGCCCATTAATGATGCCTCTTCAATTGCCAATGACTACGATCTCAGATTACTCAATGCCAGCGCCATTGAATACATAGAAGTACTCAAGGGAGGAGCCAGTACGCTTTATGGTACCAATGCTGCTGCGGGTGTGATTAATATCAAACTAAAAGAGGCCAATGGTGACTCACCAAAAGCTACGCTTTCTCACGATGTAGGTTCTTTCCGTACAGCAAACTCCAACCTTACGGTTCAGGGCAAAGAGGGGAACCTTAGTTATTTGGCCGCAGGGGGAATTTCAACCAGCGAAGGTATAAGTGCTGCGGAGGATAATGACCCCAATCTGGAGTTTGGGAATGACGGATTTTTCAGGTACTCCGGCCGCACCAGATTAGGCTATCAGTTCAATGAATCCTTTAAGCTAGAGGCCAATCTGGCCTATGAAAACATGGAAGCGGAGTATGACAACGGAGCGTTTTCTGATGGAGACAATCGTTTCGATATTAGACAGGTGAGTTTTGGGGTTCATCCGGAATACAAGTACGATGGAGGTACCATAAGTCTCAAAGCCAACTTCAACCGAATCAGAAGAGAGTTTATTTCGGCCTTTCCTTCAGTAGCAAAAGGAAAAAACCTGCAAATGGACTTAAACAACCAGTATGTAATTGCAGGTAAAATAAAAACCATTGCCGGAGTGCAGTATCAGTCTTACGAATTCGAAAATGGTGATGAACAGCCCGGCCAGTCAAATATAGACCCTTACGTTAACGCTTCAGCCGACCTCACTGAACGGCTTACTCTCAATGCCGGTCTTCGCTTAAACAACAACAGCGAATATGGAAGCAACCTTGTGTACATGATTAATCCTGTTTATACCTTCAATCTGGATCAGGAAAACAAGTTAAAGCTCTTTGGTTCTTACTCAACAGCTTTTGTTGCTCCCAGCCTGTTTCAATTGTTTGCCAACTTTTACGGAAACCCAAATCTTGAAGCCGAATCTACCGAATCGTTAGAGTTTGGTATCTCTCTCTATTTGTCAGATAAATTCACACTCAATGCGGAGTACTTCAACAGAACGGAAGAGAACGCTATCGATTTTGTTTCTCGCTTCGACAATCAGGGCAACTACATTGGCGGTGGTTATGAAAATGTGACGGGAGAGCGTAAAATTGATGGTTTTGAAGCAGATATTACCTGGCAAATAATTGAGCCATTACAAGTTTCAGCTCACTATGCCGACTACAATTTTGGAGACCCCTCGCAGTTTTACAGAATACCCAGTCAGAAGTACGGACTCAGTGCTACCTACCGTTTTCAGCAAGGAACCAGAGTTGGTGTAGTTTACAATCGTTTTGGCGAACGTCAGGCGGCTATTTTCTCCGATCCTTTTTTAGTAGAACTAGAGGCATTCAATATGTTGGACCTCAACATTTCTCATGAATTATTTGGTGGAGATGTTCTCCTATCGGGAGCAGTATACAACCTTCTGGACGAAGATTTTGTGGGTACCTATGGGTTCACTACCCGTCCGGTTAATTTTTCGTTGGGAGTAACCGCTCGGTTTTAAGTGAGCCGATTGTCGTCCAACCCTAGCTGGCCTTTCCTCTGCTCATGGAGTGGAGGAAAGGACAGCTACCTTGCCTACTGCAAAGCGCTCACCTCAGGGGGCTGCCCCAAAGTATTGCTCAATGTACTCAACGAATCAGGAAAACGCTCGCGGTCTCATGGTATTCCCAGAGAGCTATTGCAAATGCAGGCCATGAACATAGGGCTACCTATAACTTTTATTGAGACAGAATGGACAAACTATGAGAGCAGGTTTGTGGCCAGGCTTCAAGCCGTGAAATCCGAATATGATCTTACCCATGCCGTATATGGCGATATAGATATAGAGGAGCATAGAAGCTGGGAAGAAAAAGTTTCTAAAGCGGCCGGGCTTCAGGCCTATTTACCATTGTGGAAAAAGGGCAGAAGAGATTTAGTACTGCAAATGCTCGAACTGAATATGCAATGCCTTATAGTCTCGTGCCAGGAACAATGGGCCGATGCTATTTTGGGTAAAACCATAGACCATAAGCTGCTGAATAAATTTGGGCAGCTGGGTATCGATGCCTGCGGGGAGAATGGAGAATATCACACCTTTGTAGTGAATGGCCCCTTGCACAACAGTAAAATGGAGCTGACCATAGGGGGTGTTGAATACCATAATGGATACGCCTTTTTAGAGATAAGCTGAACAACCCGAGACATGGAGCAGATAAAAGCCTTTTTTAATTGGAGTGGAGGAAAAGACAGTGCCCTGGCACTCTACCGTGCCTTGCAAGACCCTCAACTAAACATAAGTGCTTTATTAACTACAGTCAATGCTCAAACCAGGCGTATTTCTATGCATGGAGTAAGAGATGAACTATTGAAAACTCAGGCCCAAGCCATAGGACTACCCCTTCGCATAGTAGAATTATCGGCACAAGCCACTATGCATGAATATGATTCCCTCATGCAACAGCAACTCAAGGCTTTTAAAGCCGAGGGAATAAGTACTTCTGTTTTTGGAGACATTTTTTTAGAAGATTTAAAGACCTATCGAGAAAACAAATTGCAACAGGAGGGCATGAAGGCTCATTTCCCTCTATGGCAACATCATACCCCTACACTAGTCCGTGAGTTTCTGAGTCTGGGTTTTCGCACAATCGTGGTAGCCGTAGACGGGCGCAAACTTGATGCTTCTTTTGTTGGCAGAGAGCTCAATGAATCCTTTCTGAATGATTTGCCCGCCAACGTAGACCCTTGCGGAGAAAATGGAGAGTTTCACACCTTTGTATTTGAAGGCCCACTTTTTAAAGAACCCATTGCCTTCGAGAAGAAGGAGGTAGTGGCCAAAACGTACGACATCAACCGACAAATAGGCGAAAAAGCTACATATTACTTTCAAGAGCTGATTCCTGTCTTGTAGTATGCAGTCAGGCAACCGTTTTTCATTGTAGCTTAGAGGTCAATAAGCCGACACTTTACTGGTCGCATTTAAGTCTGTCGCAACCACTTACTGCGTATATCAGTTATCCTTTCAAATGAGAGTTATGAGAAACAAGAATATACTCCTTCTATTGGTGATAATACTGTTAATGGCCTGCACCGGTAAGCAGAATAGTTTTGCCAGCGCCAACGAACAAAAGCCCAATCACTCCCTGTGGACCGACTTACTTCAAAAACACGTGAATAAAGAAGGTTTTGTAAACTATAAGGGCATGTTGAAAGACAAAGATAAACTCAACGCCTATACCCGGGAACTAAGCAACAACCCTCCATCTGCCAGCTGGACCGACAAAGAAAAACTGGCCTATTGGATCAACGCCTATAATGCCTTCACGGTGAAGTTAATTGTAGACAACTACCCCATTGAAAGCATCAAAGATTTGAACCCAACCTTAGCCATACCTACCGTAAACACAGTGTGGACAAAAAAGTGGTTTCAAATTGGGGGTGAAGACTTTAGCCTGGACAGAATAGAACACAAAATATTGAGAAAAGACTTTGAAGAGCCAAGAATACACTTTGCAGTGAACTGTGCTTCCTTTTCCTGCCCTCCCTTAAGAAACGAAGCTTTTGTGGCCGAAAAAATAGACCGGCAACTCGATGAACAAGCTCGCCAGTTCATCAACGATTCGGTGCGAAACAAAATCGCTAAAGACAAAGTTACTATCTCACAAATTTTCAACTGGTTTAAAGGAGATTTTACCAAAGGACAAAGCCTGATAGAGTTTTTGAACCGATACGCCAAGACCAAAATAAATGCCGATGCCGATGTAAATCATATGGATTATAACTGGACGCTAAATGAAATTAAATAGTTGAAAGTAGAGTGATATATTGTTTAAGAAAGACCGTAAGACCTGCGGTCTTTTTTCATGCTTTTATTTCTTATAATTGTAGCTTTCGAAAAGGTCGAAACGAACTATGCATAACAAAAAATGGCTGATTTCAGCACTCTTTTTACTAGTTGCGGTTTTCCTGTTCACCGCAATAAAAAGAAAGCCCAATACCCCGTATAAGCCTGAATCAATCACTGAAGCACCTGCCCGGGTGCCTCTCACTAATAAGCACTCCAGCCTTCCTGCTCTCGCTCCAATGGACTCTATGGTAAACCGGGTTATGCGAAACCTGCGTATTGAAGGAGCCACGGTAGCACTGGTTAAAGACGAGCGACTGGTATATGCCAAAGGTTTTGGATATGCCGATAAAGAAAATAAAGTAAAAGTTGAGCCCTATCACCGGTTTAGAATAGGCTCTGTTTCCAAACTTATTACAGCCATTGCAGTGCTCAAATTGGTAGATGAAGGCAAACTCTCCTTAGATGACTATGTGTTTGGCGAAAAAGGAATTCTAAAGGGGAAACCTTACGATAAGATACAGAACCGGAACGTATATCAAATTAAAGTAAAGCACCTGCTCAATCATACCGGGGGCTGGAGCCTCATCACCTACGGAGACCCTATGTTTATTCCCCATAAAATCCACAAGATGGATAAGGTGAGCTACCCCATAGAGTTCGATGATGTGGTAAGGTTTGTACTCACAAGACATTTGCCTTACAGGCCCGGTACACGCTTCGACTATTCCAATTTTGGTTATTGTCTTTTGGGCAGGGTTATAGAGGAAGTAACAGGCGATGACTATGAAGAATGGGTAATTGACCATATTTTGGAGCCCAACGGTATTAAAAACATGGCCATTGCCGGCAACTTTGAGAAAGACCGTAAGAAAAACGAGGTAAAGTATTACGACTACAGTGTAGACAACCAACAACTGTCATTTACCGGCTCCGGTAAAATGGTGTATAAGCCCTATGGTGCCGATGATATTGAGATGCTTGGACCTGCAGGTGGCTGGTTGGCCAACTCGGTAGACTTAATGAGGGTGCTGGTGTTGGTAGACGGTTATTCAAGAAGATACAAAGACATTCTTAGCAAAGATCTGATTAACAAGATGGTCAATGGAGTAGGAGGCATAAACCAGCCACTTGGCTGGAGAAGCACTAGAGGAGAGCACTGGTGGAGAACCGGAACACTTTCCGGAACCTCGGCCCTGCTTACCCGCGATGAAAAAGGATACTCATGGGTAATTGTGGCCAATACTACTCCACGAAGAGGGAGTTTTCCGGGTACCAGCCGATGGGCCATTCGGGAAGGAATAAAGCTAGTGAAAAGCTGGCCCTCTCACGATTTGTTCGAGGTATCAGAATAGGAAAAGCCAGTCTTTGCAGACTGGCTTCAACCAAAATTAACCCTAACTAAAACTGTGTTTTTTATTCCGCCAGGCGGTAGTATTTTTTGCTGCCAAAACTGGCTAAGTAGTCAGCTTTGTTCACCAAGCCTCTCAAAGAAGAATCTGTTGTAGGATTGCCAGAGGCAAGAAGTTCACCATTGCTATCGAAAACCTTCACCCCTTCAGTAGATTCTAAGGCAAGTTCTTCCAACACAATTTCTTCCAGACTCATCTCTTCTGCCTCATTGAAAGAAGCCTCAATTTCTAGCAAGGTGCTGCTTTCCAGTGCAGACATTCTAAGGTCTGCTTTACCGGGTTTATCAGCACTTGCCTGAAACAGAGTGACCATGGCTAAAGCCATTGCAATTAGTGAGCTGATGTTCTTGATTGTTCTTCTTGAGTTATTTTGAGTATTGACCTTTGAGCTATTCATGACCGTATTGTTAATGTTGTTTTTCATTTTTTGACCTATGCCACTATTTAGTCAAGCGCTGTGCCAATACTTGCAAGTCACTGAAAATCAACGCTTAATAAATGATTGTACGATTGTGAACGAAAAATTGTGTACGATTATCGTACACCCTTTGGTTGAAAATAGTACACAACTGTCCGGGTGGGCCGGCTAATTGTAGGTGACGGCATTAGGTTTTTTGTGTTGAAAAGGACACGGTCGGTTTAGAGGAGCAATCAGCACTATTCAGATTCCAACTACCCTTTTAGCCGATTGTTTAGAGCCTCATAAACCTAGAGTAACTCATTCGCTAAGTTGGCCAGCTCCGATCTCTCACCTTTTTCAAGTGTAATATGAGCGTATAAAGGGTGGTCTTGTACCCTGTCAATGAGATATGAAAGCCCATTGGATTGAGAATCGAGATAGGGCGTATCTATTTGATGAACGTCTCCGGTAAACACAATTTTGGTGTTTTCACCGGCCCGGGTAATAATAGTCTTGATTTCGTGCGGTGTAAGGTTTTGAGCCTCATCTACTATAAAGAAGATATTCGAGAGGCTTCTACCTCGAATATAAGCCAATGGGGTAATCAAGAGCTTTTCCTTATTCACCATTTCGGTAATGGCCTTAAACTCTTTGTCCGTTTCCTTATACTGGTTTTGAATAAACTTTAGATTGTCCCAAAGAGGCTCCATATAGGGGTTCAGCTTAGACTTAATGTCTCCCGGCAGGTACCCTATATCTTTGTTGCTCAAAGGTACTATGGGCCTGGCCAGATATATTTGTTTGTACTCTCTGCGCTGTTCCAGGGCTCCGGCAAGGGTAAGCAACGTTTTACCGGTACCCGCCACTCCCTGAATAGTAACGAGCTTTACTTCGGGGTTCATAATGGCATGAATGGCAAAGGTTTGCTCAGCATTTTTGGGCTTTATTCCGGATACAGGTCGTTTATCTACTTTCTCAATGGTTTGTTCCATTGAGTTATAATAGGCCAATACCGAGTTTTTATCGCTCTTGAGTATAAAATACTGATTGGGCTGCGGCTTCTTAGATTTAAGAACCTCTTTGGGTGCTAAAGTGCCATCTTCATACAAATGATTGATGAGTTCAGAGTCGATCTTCTCAATTTCAATCTTGCCTTTGCGAAGTGAATCGACATTTTTAATTTTTCCGGTTTCGTAGTCCTCGGCCGGTAAGCCAATAGACTTGGCCTTCATGCGCAGGTTAATGTCTTTAGATACCAATATAACCTTACGGTCCGGATGTTCCTCCTTGAGTCGCAAAGCTGCATTGAGTATTCGGTGGTCGTTCTTTTTTTCTCCAAAAATCACATTAGCATCGAGGGCACTTTCACCGCTTCCGGCCTCCATTACTACCTTAAAACTGCCGCGGGTTTTTCCATTTAGAGGAATCCAGTCCTGGAGCGACTTGTCTTTAGCCAGCTTGTCGAGCAAACGAGTAAACTCGCGGGCTTCAAAGTTTTTGGTGTCGTTTCCCTTTTTAAACTGATCCAGTTCTTCAAGCACGGTAATGGGGAGCCCAATGTCGTGCTCCTCAAAATTCATGATGGCAATGTGTTCGTAAAGGATAACGGAGGTGTCTAAAACAAATATCTTCCGGTCGGTCTTCTTCGCTCTCGGCATACTACAATTTGGAAATCAACAATGAATAGAACGTTGTTTTAAATTAGTAAATATTCGGAGCAAACAAGCATATCGATCACTATTAACATAGAAATAATTTGACCTCGTCCAGCCTGTATACCTGCAGCCTGCTGGCTGCGTGAGGCCAGACTCATGACGAGATATAGTTTTGAATTTCTTTGATAGCGTTTTCCATCTCAAACTCAATCTGTTGATTATTAGACCTTAGAGGGTGGTAGTCAAACTCCTTCAATTCTTTATCTCTGATTCTGTTATTTGATGGTCTTCTTTACCAAGGAGATGGTTGAGTTATGACGGTTTAAGTAATCCTTGAAGTTTGCGATTCTCTTTAAAATGAAAATCAGTAAGACAATGGGTAATAGAAGTCCAAAAAACAATAGAGAGATGGATTTATTGAATAGGAGAACATCTGGTCTCCAATAATTTTCATAGAGGAAACTCACGAGAAGGTAATCAGAAAGAAGGAATATGCTCACGAACAGAATCATCCAGAAAGGGTCAATTACAGCATTTAGTGCCTTAATTCGAACGGGCCGTTTCTCACGGCACTTTGAACAAACCAACTCTAACCTATCGCCCAATTCCTGCTCAAGTAAGAACTTCGATCTCACCTTGAGTTTTGTCTTAGAGGTTCTTCCGCAACTTTTACAATCAAACTTAAACTTGAACAGGAGGCCAATGTCCTATCGTTTTTTTTAACCCTCCCTTGCTAAGGAGCTCGTGGAGGCTAGAAGCTCAGTTTCTTCCAGGCATTTCTTAACAACAGGGTAGCTGCCAGAGCAATGATCAATAGCACTACGGCATTCAGGGTTTCGCCATAAATGAACATGCCAACCGAGAAGAGAGCAGCATATACGATGATAATTCCCAGGAAGATTGCCAAAAGGTCTACGCTAAATTTACCGGTGCCCTCAGCAGGTTTCTCACCTCTATCAAAGGCTTGTTTTTTCAGCCCGTTCCAGCCAATGCCG
The DNA here is from genome assembly GCF_014653175.1 of Roseivirga thermotolerans. Classification (GTDB taxonomy): domain Bacteria; phylum Bacteroidota; class Bacteroidia; order Cytophagales; family Cyclobacteriaceae; genus Roseivirga; species Roseivirga thermotolerans. The sequence goes on along the minus strand of NZ_BNAG01000001.1, from coordinate 474,219 downwards.
TAGGGTTTTACCAAATTGAAGAATTGTAACAAGGTTTGGTAATCGGTGGGTTTGGTAAGTAGTGTTACACTCACCCAGGCAAGAGTAGTAATGCCTACGCTAAGCAGCAACTGGTATTCGCTGGGAATAGAGGTAAGAGACTCAGGGCCAAACTTAAATAACAGGGCCAGGATAAATGAAACCACCATTCCTGCAATTTCTGAATAGGCATTAATTCTCCACCAAAACCAGCGTAAAATAAAAATAGAACCGGTACCGGCACCAATGGATAAGAGAATCTGGAAGGCATCGTAGGCACTGGTGAGTACCAAAGCAAAAAGGCCCGCCAGAACCATAAGCACCACAGTAGAAATACGCCCTACATTTACCAGTTCCTTTTCTGTCGCATCCGGTTTTACAAACCTCTGATAAAAGTCGAAAGCTACATATGAAGAGCCCCAGTTGAGGTGGGTTGAAATAGTAGACATATAGGCCGCAATAAGCGAAGCAATGACAATACCCAAAAGTCCTTTGGGTAAAGTAAGCAACATGGCCGAATAGCCTAGGTCATGTCCGATCTTCCCCTCACTAATTGAGGGAAAGGCCTCTCGAATTGAGGCCAAATCGGGGTACACTACCAATGAGGCCAAGGCAATCAATATCCAAGGCCATGGCCTAAGGGCATAGTGCGTTATGTTGAACAGAAAGGTAGCCGAAACGGCATGCTTTTCATTTTTTGACGAAAGCATTCTTTGAGCAATATAGCCTCCTCCGCCAGGTTCAGCTCCGGGATACCACACGCTCCACCATTGAACCGCCAGCGGAATTACTAAGAGGGTAATGAAGAGCTCACGATTCGAAAAACTTGGAATTAAGTTGAGCTTAGAAGCAACCTCCGGTTTTTCCAACAAGGCAGTTAGGCCGCCAACTTCAGGTAGGTTAACAATGTAAATGGCTGCCGCCACCGAGCCCACCATGGCCACTAAAAATTGCAGGAAATCTGTGAGTATTACCCCACGAAGCCCGCCAAGAGAACTGTAGGCTACTGTGATTACCGAGGCATATACCACTGTTTTCCAGGGCTCCAGCCCAAACATAACTTCTCCTATTTTAATGGCCGCCAAAGACACTGAGGCCATAATCATTACATTAAAGAATACACCTAGATAGATGGCTCTGAAGCCTCTTAAAAAGGCAGCTTCTTTGCCGGAATAGCGTTTTTCGTAAAACTCCAGGTCTGTAAGAACCCCAGATTTACGCCACAGTTTTGCATAAATGAATACCGTGAGCATACCGGTAATAAGGAAGGCCCACCAGGTCCAGTTGCCGGCCACACCGTTTTGTCTTACAATATCTGTCACCAGATTAGGCGTATCGGCCGAAAATGTTGTGGCTACCATAGAAACACCCAGCAACCACCACGGCATATTACGGCCCGATAAAAAGAACTCTTTAGAAGACGAACCGGCTTTGCGAGAGACCTTTAAACCAATGGCCAAAAAGACAAGAAAGAAAAGAACAATAATGATCCAGTCGATGGTGGAAATATTCATAGCTGCAAATAAAAAGTGGTTGGCCTTTTGAGAAACAAGGAATACCTGAGTATGCCCCCTCAATTCCTCTTGGGCGGTGTTCAACTTACAAGATTAACTTCATTTTATTAAAACCCCGACAGATTTTATCAAAGCTTAAATTGATTTGTCTGAAGTTTTTGTTCATTTTCGAACCAACAATAATAGAAATTTTTAACAGCACATTATGGATTTAACACTAGTGGTATTAGCAGCAGGTATGGGTAGCCGTTATGGAGGAAACAAACAGCTAGACGGTATTGGCCCAAATGGTGAAATCATAATGGATTACTCCATACACGATGCCATTGAGGCAGGCTTTACCAAAGTAGTGTTTATTATAAGAACAGATCTGAAAGAAGCTTTTGAAAACCACTATAAGGAAAGGTTCAAAGGCAAGATAAAAATGGAGTACGCCTTTCAGAATGAATATACTAAGCACACGGCAGCTTATGAGGCCAATCGGAAAAAGCCATGGGGAACTACTCATGCGGTGTTGGCTGCCAGGCACCTCATCAATGAACCTTTTGTGGTAATTAATGCCGATGATTACTATGGGCAAGAGTCTTTTGCTGAGGTAGTGGACGCCATGAAAAACCTCAAGGACAATGAGTACCTCATAATGGGTTATAAATTGGAAAACACACTTTCAGATCATGGCACCGTAAACCGTGGAGTGTGTCAGGTCGATGATAATATGCATCTCATTGGTATTAAAGAGACGTTGGCAATTGGTAAAGAAAATGGAGTTATTTCTTACCAGGAGGGTGGCCAGCGGCATGAATTAAGCCCCAACACTTATGTATCTATGAATTTCTTTGGGTTTCCTCCTTCGGTTTTGCCCCTCTTCGAAGAAAAGTTTATTGAGTTTGTGCAGCAAAACAATGAAGACCCAAAAGCCGAATGCTTTATGCCCGTAGAGGTTGGTAACTTAATGAAAGAGGGCAAGGCTGTGGTGAAGGTAGTGCCAACTACGGCCTCCTGGTTGGGCGTGACCTACAAGGAAGATAAGGAACACGTGGTTGCGGGAATCAACAAGATGATTGCCGATGGACTATACCCGAAAGAAATAAAATGATGGAAAATGCCCTAAAGGGCTTACAATACTTTGCCTTACAAGGAGCAGTCGATTCGATTGCTCCTTTTGGTTTGGGGCACATTAACGACTCTTTTTTGGTTCAGGCAGAAGGTAAGTCATATTTGCTCCAGCGTTTAAATACCAGCGTTTTTAAAACACCACAGGTGATTGAAGGCAACCTGAGGGCCCTACTAGCCCATGCCCCCGAACTTTTTGCTAAACATTTGCGGGGAACCGGAGGTAACTATCATGAATTCGATGGAGAACACTGGTGGCGCCTGCAGGAATTTGTACCCAACAGCTATTCTCCCAATGAATTACAACCCAATGAGTTGAGAGAGGTTTCAACAGGTTTTGGATGCTTTACCGCACAGTTTGGCTCCCAGCCCCTTGAAAAGTACACAGAAAGTATTCCGCATTTTCATGACCTCCACCTTCGTTTGAGGCAATTGCAGGCAGCCCTAGAAGCTAATGCAGCAGGGCGATTGGAAAGCGTACTGGCCGAAGTAGGGCAGGTGCAACAATTCAATTGGATTGCGGCCCGCTTCGATAAACTGGTGGATGAGGGCTTGCCCCTCAGGATTTGTCATAATGATGCCAAGGCCGGCAACTGTCTGCTTTCTAAACCCGACAGCCGATTTTTAAAAGTGGTTGATCTCGATACGGTTGGCCCCGGATATGCCTTGTTCGACCTGGGAGATATGCTAAGGTCTATGCTCTTTAATGTGCCGGAAAACAGGGAGAACCTGGAAAGTCTATCCTTTAGCAAGGAGCGTTTTCATGCCATTGTCAACCCCTTTGTGGAAGCGTGCAGCGGGGTTTTAAAACCCATAGAGATAGAGTCACTTCCTTTTGGTGGTCTGTATATGACTTATATTATGGCCGTTCGTTTCTTAACCGACTACCTCAACGGAGATATTTACTATAAAGTGAGCCACGAAAAGGAAAACTTAAGCAGAGCCCGAAACCAACTGACCATTTTGGAACTGATGGCCTCTTCTATGGCCTAGCAAATCTGCGTTTCATTTAGCATCTTTCAAGCCTCTCAACTCATGTATAGATGAAAAACGCGCAGTATTGGATTGAAAAACTCAATCTTGAAAAGCATCCCGAAGGAGGTTTTTTTGCAGAAACCTATCGATCTAAAGAAAAACTCCATGAAACTAAGCTTCCGGACCGGTACAAAACAGGGAGGGTATTTGGTACGTCTATTTATTTTTTATTGACCGTAGAAAGTGTTTCTAACTTTCATCGGTTGGCGTCAGATGAAATCTGGCATTATCATTTCGGAGGATCAGTAAAGGTGCATTTTATTCATAAGGATGGCACTACCTCTGAGCACGTGTTGGGGCCTGACCTGGAGAGGTCGCAAAGCTTTCAGTTGGTAATTCCGCGTGGCACCTGGTTTGCAGCAGAGGTCATAGAGGCAGATTATGTGTTGGTGGGTTGTACTGTTTCTCCCGGCTTTGAGTTCGAAGATTTTGAATTGGCCGATCGCACCGAACTATCGTCCGCTTATCCGCAGCATCAAACCCTAATTGACCGGTTCACGAATAATCAGTCATAGTTTTCTGCTAAAGAGAACCCAGAAAGTAAACAAAATAGCTAACAGATGATTTTATCTACAACCCCTTCTATAGAAGGACACACCATTACCAAATATCATGGAGTAGTAACGGGCGAAGCCATAATAGGTGCCAACTTGTTTAAAGACATTTTTGCCAGTATTACGGACTTGGTAGGAGGGCGTTCGGGCACTTACGAGCGGGTTTTGAGAGAAGCAAAAGATGGGGCTCTTAAGGAGCTTCAATACAACGCTCAATCTTTAGGAGCCAATGCGGTAGTGGGCATTGATTTGGATTATGAGACCATTGGTCATAACGCAAGCATGCTAATGGTAACCGCCAGCGGCACGGCTGTGACTTACGAAAAATAACTTGTGATATAGTCTAGTTTAACAAGTGTTTTCTATCCGTAAAGCCACTCTGAAAAGAGTGGCTTTTATTTTGGGATGGAGCCGTTCTGCTTCTCAAAGCGGTCGGACGACTCAATTTTATCTCACTTTATCGAGCGGAATAAACTTAAACTTCTGTCCACCAATAGAGGCTTCATACATCAGACCTCCTTTAGCCATAGTGAACACGGCTACCCCATCCGTATATTTGGCATTCGCACTTATTCCGGATTTTAGTGCAACAGCCGATGCCTGGGCGGCCAATTGCAGCTCGTTTTCAATGAATCGAGTATAGGCATCAGCATCTTCAAAAAAGATCACCTCACTGTAGGCTTGTCCGCCAAACTGAAAACCTATAGAAATTTGGGTCATGTTCACCCCTCCGGTAACTTCACCATTGCGATAGACAACTCCCTTACCGGCTGCGCCTCCAACCCCTATGGCTCCTTTGCCAATAGAGGGAAACACCGCGTAGCCATAGGAGTTATTGAAGAAGGCCGCAATGCCCGCATCGGCTTTCTTAAAATCAGCTATGGTAGTTGCAGCCGCTTTTACATCGTATTTTTCCTTTTTTCTCCTCTGAGCCACAGAGGTGTTAAGGGCCGAGAAAAAAAAGCCTACAACCAGAATTAAAACAGTAATCTTTCTCATGATTTAAGTTGTTTTAGCCATATAAATATCTCCTTTTGGGGTAGGAACAATGTCAATAACATTGGCCAATACCAGCCGTACCAGAGTTCTGGAGGCTACAAATTTAGGCACGCGCACCAACCTAACGAAATCAATCAGGCTAACGTGTTCATGCTCGGCCAAATAGTTGAGCAGAACTTTTTCCTGCTCGCCATAGGTAAATTGAATGTCTTTGTTGCGCAGCCTCCTTTGCATAATCTCACGCATTTCACGACTAGCCTTTATGCTCTCATCTTTCACCCGCACATAAGCCACTCCTTTTCGTGTGCCGGGGTGCTCCCTTACAAAATGAGGTTTCTTCCGACTTTCCGGAATTTTAAATACGGCCACTCCCTTTTTTTCGGTGAGAGCAACAAGCGATACCTCATACGGAAGTTGAGGCCTGATGAGCTCTTTAATAGCCTTCTCAATCACAAATGCCTCATCCTCAATATCCCGCGTTCCACTGAGAGTGCCATCGTCATCTACCCCCAAAAGCAATACACCTCCTGCAGAATTGGCAAAGGCTACCAACTCCCTCACTATCTTATCGGGGTGGTTGGCCTTTTTTTTAAACTCCAGACTTTGTCCTTCGCCCTGCCGGGCAAGTATGCTCAATTCTTTTGGATTCAAAGCATTTGGATTTTGATTTTTGAGTTTTTCTTGTGCCTGATTATTAATAACTTATAGAATGTTTTCACACAATTACATCCCTATGTTTAAGCTAAACCTATTTTTTATACTGATCGTTTTGATTTTTTCGGCCTGCCAGCACAAACCTAAGAATGAAATGACACTTATCATTCAGGTAGAAGAAGCAGACCCTAAAAAAGAATACTATGTGCGGCTGGCATCGAGCTTTATGGCCGAGCCGGAGATTAAGTTTCATTTTGAGGAAGGAGCTAATGATCAGCACATTTCCATACCTCTGAAGGGCCCTAAAATGGTTGTGCTGGGAGGTGAGTTTTTTAAGGTTTTGTATTTAGAGCCGGGCAAAGACCTGGTTTTGAAAGTGAATAAGCAAGAAGACGAATTTGACTTTAGCTATGATGGCGATGGAGCTGTTTTTATGAAACTAATGGATCAGATGAGTCTTCTGGACGATTCGTTGAAAAAGGCGGTCTCTGAAAAAGAGCTGGAGCATGGTATATATTCTCTGCCATGGGAAGAGTTTCAATCGGCAATGCACGAAGTGAAGGTCAAAAAGGAAAACCTGATTGCGGAGAGTACTGAGGTGACAGGTGAATTTAAAACAGCAATGATGGCCGATGCCTGGGCCAGATATATTATGCAACTTGGCTCTTTTGAGAGTTACTATAATTACAGAATTAAAAAACCTGAGGATCCGGAATTTAAAGCTCCTATAGAAGACCGATATGAACAGGCCTTTAAAATGGACGATGGCGCAGTGGTGTCATTGACTTTTGGTAATCTTATTTCCGGGTATGTTACTCACAGCGCTGCCGATCTTGGGACAGAGGAGGTGCCTTGGTATAGCGACCAATCCAACTGGGTAAAACTCTACGAACGCACTCGCGATAATGCAGAAATTCCGCCTAAGTTTAAAGAATACATATTGGGCTCTTATGTAAGTCAATTGCTGATGTCGTTGGGTATTGATGGGGCCTGGGAGGTTAAAGAGGAGTTTCTGGCCAATTATCCCAATGGAGAAGTAGCTGATGAAATTATTCCTCTCTATGCTTCATGGGAGCCACTCAGAAAGGGGCAGCCGGCTCCCGATTTTACATATACCTCCATAGAGGGCAAAGAGGTTTCATTGAGCGATTTTAAAGGGAAAGTGGTGTATATAGATGTTTGGGCTACCTGGTGTGGGCCTTGCATTGCCGAGTTTCCCAGCTCCAAGAAACTAAAAGAGCGCTTGAAAGATGCCGATGATGTGGTTTGGCTGTATGTCTCTATCGATGACCCAAAAGCTAAGGAAAAGTGGGAGAAAGATGTGGTAAAGTATGAGATTGACAAAGGTGTTAACCTCTTTGGCGGTGAGGGTTGGGATACGTCTATCACTGACCTGTACAAAATCAAGGGCATTCCGAGGTATATACTTGTAGACAAAGAGGGAAGGATTTTTAACTCCCAGGCTTCGCGGCCATCTTCAGGAGATATTATCTACAATGAAATTCAACAGCTAAGAGGAGTGGGACTAGACAAGGCCATGTCTCCGTAAATAAAAGAAAGAGGCTACCTCAAAAGCCATGTGAGCGTCATCCTCAACTTGCTTGCCTGTTGGTAGACAAGTTCAGAATAACGAGTCTTGAAGCTTTTGAGGCAGCCTCGTTTTATGCCAATGCCTTAGTTATCGTTTTCGTCCTCGTCAAAGTCATCAAAATCGGGCATTGAAAACATGCTGCTGAGCAGGTCTTTGAATCGTGTGCCGGTATCCAATGGAGACTTGCTGAGTTTACTGTACTCGGCCAAACCATGCAGCACAAATTCCATTAGAAAAAGTTGTTCATGCTTGTTTGCCTTAGGGTGATGTTTCTTTACCAATTCCTGCAGGCCGGGTATTGCCTTTAGGGCTTTTGCGTACTCTGTTTGGTTCAAATCATGGGGAAGGTCTAGTGTGTAACCTTCTCCAAACCAGTCGATAATGCTCTTGTACGGATTACTTTTTTGTTCCTTTTTTTTATCGTCCGGTTTAGGAAAATAATCTGTAAACAAAGTGCGAACGGCTTTACCCACCAGGCTATGAGCCACCAGGCCTGCTCCCTCTTGTTCTCCTTCATAAACAAGTTCTACCTTTCCTGTTATGGCCGGTATAATGCCTATGAAGTCAGAAACCCTTACATAAGTCTGTGGCTCATTGTTTAGGAGAGCCCTTCGTTCGGCAGCACTAATTAGGTTTTCGTAGGCAGAAATAGTGAGTCTTGCCGAAACACCACTTTTTTCGTCTACGTATTCGCTGCTTCTGGCCTCAATGGCCACCTGTTCGATAAGGTCTTGCGACAGCTCGTTTACCACCACTATTTCTTTCTGAAGAGCCTTTATGCGCGCCTCTTGTACGGTAATTTGCTTGCCTATGTCTCTCGATTTTGGGTAGTGTGTAATAATCTGACTATCAATTCTATCTTTTAAGGGTGTTACTATGCTGCCTCGGTTGGTGTAATCTTCAGGGTTGGCTGTAAACACAAACTGAATATCCAGAGGCAGATGTAATTTAAACCCTCGAATTTGTATATCTCCTTCTTGCAGAATATTGAAAAGGGCCACCTGAATTCTAGCCTGAAGATCGGGCAATTCGTTAATCACAAATATGCACCGGTGCGAACGCGGCACCAGTCCGTAATGAATCACGCGCTCATCAGAATAGGGGAGTTTGAGAGAGGCCGCTTTAATAGGGTCGACATCTCCAATTAAGTCGGCAATGGATACATCAGGAGTGGCTAGCTTTTCGGCATATCGTTCGGATCTGTGTAACCAGTCTATCTCGGTGTTGTCTCCGTTGGCCAGCACCTGCTCACGGCCAAACTTACTAATGGGCATTAGTGGGTCATCGTTCAGTTCAGCTCCTTTTATTACGGGAATGTATTCATTGAGAAGTTCAGTCATTTGTCGGGCAATGCGTGTTTTAGCTTGCCCTCTGAGACCCAGAAGGTTCATGTTGTGCATGGAGAGAATTGCCCGTTGAATATCCGGGATTACGGTGTCTTCATAGCCCCAAATGCCCTCAAACGTAGGCTCCTTTTTTCTCAGCTTGTCAATCAGGTTATCTCTTAACTCTTCTTTCACCGACTGGCTGCGGTAGCCAGCGGCCTTCAATTCGCCCAGGGTCTTTATTTTCAGTAATTTATCTGGGGTCAATGCTTTGTAGTTCATGCTAGAAATTTTTTCTACGGTTGCGTTTGTAGTCTTCGAAAATCAAATGTCCTAAACCTTTCAGGCTGCTGTAGTAGGCGTTGCCGTTGTTAGTTTTGGTAAACTCCTGTACAAATTCTTTCAGATATGGGTCTGAAGCAATCATAAAGGTGGTAACAGGAATGTGTAACCTTCGGCATTGCGTAGCCAGGTTTAGGGTTTTGTTTAAAATTTTTGGGTCTAAGCCAAAAGCATTTTTGTAATACTTAATACCCACCTTCATGCAGGTAGGCTTGCCATCGGTAATCATAAAAATCTGCTTATTGGCATTTTTCCTTCTCCTCAAAATATCCATGGCCAGCTCAAGGCCGGCAATTGTATTGGTATGGTAAGGCCCTACTTGCAGGTAGGGCAGGTCTTTAATGTCTATTTGCCAGGCATCATTACCAAATACTATTACATCGAGCGTATCTTTTGGATACTTGGTGGTAATCAGTTCGGCCAGTGCCATGGCTGTTTTTTTAGCGGGCGTAATACGATCTTCTCCATAAAGGATCATGGAGTGAGAGATATCGATCATCAGTACGGTAGATGTCTGCGTTTTATACTCTGTTTCTACTACCTCCAGATCGTTTTCGGTCATTAAAAAGTCTCCGAACCCATGGTTGATCTGCGCGTTCTTCAGGGAATCGGTCATGGCAATTTGCTGAAGTGAGTCGCCAAACTCAAAGGGCCTTCTGTCCGTGCCTAGTTCATCACCAGTACCCGAAAAGTTAGTTTTATGTTGCCCCTTGCCCGATTTTTTAAGCTTACCAAAGATCTCTTCCAAGGCCGATTTTCGAATCTGTTGTCCGGTTTTTCCGGTTACCTCAAACTTACCCTCCTGATTTTCTTCGGTAATATATCCCTTGTCTTTCAGGTCTTCAATAAAATCACCCATTCCATATTGGCCATCCGTCAGGTTGTACTGTTTGTCCAGGTTGGTCAACCAGGCCAGAGCTTCAGCCACATCGCCACCGGTAATACTGACTAGCTGCAGAAAAATATTCAGCAGATTATCGAAAGCAGATTCTCCCTGAGCTTTTTGAGGAATGTATTTTGAGAACCGATATCCCTTCATGAGTTTTAGTCTTCGCTATTGGTTGTTTGAGCAGCCACAGGGGTGCTGCTCCGGTTTCGAGTTCTTACACAACGCCACTCTTACATTTTTGGTTTAACTTGAACATATATTACTAACATGGGGCTGCAATACCAACCTCAATTAGTTATTTACCGACTGTTTCTTTTAATGGCGCGGGCGTTATTCTAGCAAAATCTCAAACGAAGACTCTACTACCCTGATCGAGACATTGACCAAAACAAAATATTCTGAGCTTACTGAAATAGAGCTGATAGAGAAGTCGAAGGAAGACAAGACCTACTTTAAGCCCTTGTATGAGAAGTACTATGAGCAGATTTTTCGGTTGGTTTTTGCCAGGGTTCAGGATGTGGAGCTAACTGGCGAGATTACCTCGGAGGCTTTTAGCAAGACCTTGGCCAATATTCACAAGTTCGAATATAAAGGCTATCCGTTTTCTGCCTGGATTACCCGAATAGCCATTAACTGTTGTTATGACTACTTTAGGGCTAAGCAGAAAAATAGGATGGTGAGCCTGGAGAATTACACCACGCATGATATTGCTTTTGAAATAGAGCTGGAAGAAAACGACAAAGAACTCTGGCTTACCCTGTTGCCCGATATTCTGGAAAAACTTAAACCCAAAGATCTTGAACTTGTGGAAATGAGGTTTTTTGAAGGAAAGAGCTTTGCGGAGATTGCCTTTATTTTGGATATCACGGAAGGCAATGCCAAAACCAGAACTTACAGGGTGTTGAAGCGAATGAAAAAGTTATTTAGACAAGGTACACGATGAAGTACAAGTTTGTAAGTAAGGCTAAGATGCCGAGTCCGGCTGAAATTAAAAGCACCATGAACTTTGGTAAGGTGGTGGCGAACTCCAAGGTTTTGGCCGGAGCTAAAATCACTTCTGCAGTACTCAAAGGTACGGCAGCTGTTAAATCGGCTGTAGTAAGTACGGTTTCTGTGGCTGTAGTGGCTACTTCAACCTATGTGGTTTATCCGGAGCTGTTTCAAAAAACAACCCCCGAACCGGAGATAATGACCGAAACGCCTTTTGTGATCCCTGCAGATACGGTAGCTACCGAAGAACCAGTGGTTGTCGATAGTTCGGGAGTTCAGCCTTCTGTTTTGGCCGATACCTTATCATCAGTACCTGCCGCAACTAATATACGAAGCAATAAAAAAATACCCAGACAAAGCCCTACACAGAACGACAATCATTTGGTGGATAAGAACATACTCATTAGGGCTAGCCCTTTGCCAGATACCGATGCACTAATGAGCCATATCCATAGCCAGCTGAAGTATCCTATTCAGCACTTGGGAGATTCCATTCAGGGTTATGTGAAACTTCTTTTTAAAGTGAATGAAGAAGGACAGACGGAAAACTTCAAAGTGTTGGAGTCGCTGGGTAAAGCTTTTGATTCTGAGGCCATACGCGTAATTAGATCCTATAAAAAATGGAGGCCGGCCAGCTACAACGGTAAACCCCAGGAGGGCTTTTTTCAGATCGACATTAAGTTTGAAATTAAGTAGAAGGCTTCTCTAACCTACCATTTTCTTGATAAATAGGTAGACTTCTGTCTATATTGTCACTTGGGAGCTACCTATGATCAAGTACTCAATCAAGGATTTAGAAAAATTTTCAGGCATAAAAGCCCATACCATACGTATTTGGGAGCAGCGCTATCAATTGCTTACCCCCAAACGCACGGAAACCAATATTCGCTATTACGATGAAGACCAGCTCAAGTACCTGCTCAATGTAACTCTCCTGCTCGAACATGGTTTTAGAATTTCGCAAATCTGCGCCATGACCGGAGCCGAGTTTAATGCGCATTTGAAAGAAGTAGCCGGGAAGGGGCTAAACTCCAAAGAAGATAACATGCTGAATGCGGCCGTCAATGAATTGGTTTTGGCCATGTTGGAGTTAGATGAGCAACGTTTCGAAAAAATAATGAGTAGTAGCCTTTTGCAGCGCAGTTTTGAAGAGGTGCTCATTAAGGTGATATATCCGTTTCTCAAAAGAATTGGTGTAATGTGGCGAATTGGAGAAGTTTCTACAGCCCAGGAACACTTTATATACCAGCTCATAAGGCAGAAAATTATAGTGGCCATAGACTCTCTGATTGTGCGCTCTAAGTCTTCTGAGAAGTATTTGCTGTTTTTGCCCAAATCGGAATTTAGCGACTTGCTCATTCTACTTTTTACATACATTCTCAAAAACAGAGGCAAGCAGTGTATCTATCTCGGGGCCGATATTCCATTCAAAGATTTGCAGCAAGTGGCTCAGATCACAAAGCCGGATGTGCTATTTACGTTTGTAAAAGCCCCGGCATCTAAACTAGATACTCAGGCTTATATTTATGAACTCTCCGAGAAGTTTGGCGATAAGCAAATTCTCATTAGCGGGAATCCCTACTTTATGGAAGAGTTGGAGTACCCAAAGAATGTTCTGCTAATTCTTGAAGCGAACGACTTAATTGAAATGCTAACGGACTAAATAGGGTATAATCGGCTGAAATCCGTATATTCCCTAAATTTTTAGAAATGGGTCAAAGGTCAAAATTTCTAGGGTTGCTGGCATTGGTTCTAGCGGCCTGTTCGAGCAACAACCGTGAAGAATACTTATTGGGCGAATGGTACAATGAGTCGTTGCGAGTGGATATCGATGCGCTGGACGGAACACCTGATTCAATTTTTTCTGTGCCGGCCGGTCAATGGGAAGAGATTCTTCAGATTCAACCAATACGCACAACTTACAAGGCAGATGGAACCTATGAGTCGGTTTACACCGAATTGGATGGTACTTTATTGCAGAAAACCTCTGGTCAGTGGGCATTGAAAGGTGATTCGCTTTTTTTAACCTCTCAAGGCTTAACGACCAGCTATTATTTTGAGTGGAAAGATGGGAAGGGGCTGTTTGAAGGCTTCCTGGATTGGGACACCGATGGTAAGTCAGACGACTTTTACTCGGGTGTTCAAATTAAAAAGTGAATCATCTTTAACTAAATCATATCATTATGGATTTTTCTGCTATTAATTGGCTGGCTGTTGTAGTAGCGGCCGTTGCATTTTTCGCCTTGGGGGCTATCTGGTATGGCCCAATTTTCGGTAAGGCCTGGCAAAAAGGCGTTGGCCTTTCTGAAGAGGAACTAAAGAATGCCAACATGGGCAAAACCTTTGGAATCTCGTTTGTTTTGGCCCTCATAATTTCTGTGGGTATGGCCATATTCTTTTTTGGTTTTGGCACAGATCCTAACAACCCGATGACCGTTTCTACCGGTGCTATGTATGGCGCTATGACGGGTATTTTCTTTCTATTGCCCACTATTTGTATGAACTATTTATTTGCTCAAAAGTCGGCTGCTCTTATGTTTATCGATTCAGGCTATCATATTGTGGCTTATACCATAGTTGGTGTTATACTGGCGGCCTGGCAATAAGTACTTTGGCCATCTGTAACGGATGAATTGCAGGTGGCCTTTATTTTATTTTTCCCTTTTGAACCTTTTTTTGCCAATCTTTCGTTGAGTGCCTAGGAAAACTTTCAGCAGCTTATTCTAGTTAAGAAACGATGGCAGTCAATGGTAAAAGAATGGTACTTTCCCCCAAGGTGTACCAAAGAGGTTTTCAGGAAGCTATTCAAGAGTTCGATCGGTACGAACAAATTAAGAGGAGGCTCAATCAAATTAAGGCTTGTCAGCAGTTAAAGAAAGGGGAGGCTTTTTTGAAGCTGATAGAAGCTGCTTAAAACTCCAAAGGCGATTTTAAACCAAAATTGCTGAAATTACTCTCCACCCTTTTGAAAGGTATTGTATGCGGTTCTTCCCAAACAGGTGGTGCAAAATTGTATTTGCGAGCCATGGCTTCGTGAACCTGCCTTCGGGTTGGATGCTCGGGAGAAACCAGATTCATTATAGGGTCGTGGGAAATGCTTTTGTTCAGTATAGCCGTAACTACTCGAATTACGTCTTGTTGGAGCACGTAGTTTACCGGAGTATCTCTACCGGTGGTGTGCTTCCCTGCAAACCACTTACCCGGAATTCTATCATTTCCCATTAACCCCCCACATCTAAGAATGGTTAGGCGTTGTCCAATTTGTTGTATTTGTTTTTCGGCCTGGACTACGGCCAGGGAAGAGCCTCTTGCAAAGTCTGGGGCTGTACGGGTACTTACGGTACCGTTGGTGTTTGGATAAAAGGAGGTTGAGCTAATAAACAGTACTTGCTCAACCGGGCTATTGGCCAGCATGTATTTCAGGTACTTTATCTGCTCCTCATAGAAGTGAGGAGGATTCTTTTTTCTCCCCGGAGGAATATTAATAATGAGGGCATCAGCCAATAGCAGCTTCTGAAAATGTTCGCCTACTGGCATAGGGTCAAGCTTTAACAAGACAGGTTCTATGCCCTCTGCTGCCAGTATCGGGAGTTTGTTTTGGCTGGTAGTGCTGCCTGTTACCGAGTGGCCTGAGGCCACCAGGTGCTTTGCCAGTGGAAGCCCCAGCCAACCACAACCTATAATGCCTATCTTCATTGGCCTGCCGCAGAAAACACGGTGGATGCAATGTGACTATAATACTCTTCATAGATAGGGAGTATTTTCACAATGTCGAACTCTTTAGCTCTTTCTAAAGCATTTCGCTTAAACGTTTCCAGATGTTCTTCGCTCAACACGTGCAAGGCATTTTGGGTCATTTCTTCTATGTTGCCAATGTTAGAGGTAAAGCCCGTTTGACCGTTTATGTTCAACTCAGGAATTCCTCCGGCATTAGAAGAAATAACAGGAACCTGACAGGCCATGGCTTCGAGAGCTGCTAAACCAAAGCTTTCTTTTTCAGAAGGCATTAAAAATAAGTCGGCTACAGAAAGTACTTCTTCTACCGCCTCTAGTTTTCCTAAAAACCGTACTTCATCGTAAATTCCGAGTTCGCGACAAAGCCCTTCTATATGGCCTCTTTCGGGCCCATCGCCCACTAGTAGCAAGCGAGCCGGAACGGTTTCGGATACTTTTTTAAATATTCTCACCACATCATCAACCCGTTTTACTTTTCTGAAGTTGGATGTGTGTACAATCAACTTCTCTCCGTTGGGGCAAATGGCCATTTTAAAATGATCTTTTCGCTGCCGCTGAAATTTTTCCAGATCGATGAAGTTGGGGATTACCTTAATTTCTCTCTGAATATTAAAGTGTTTGTAGGTATCTTTTTTTAAGTCGTCAGAAACCGCAGTTACACCATCAGAGAGGTTTATGCTGTATGTAACCACCGGTTCATAAGAAGGGTCTTTACCCACCAGGGTTATGTCGGTCCCGTGTAAGGTAGTTACTATGGGAATTTCAATGCCTTCAGATTTTAATATCTGCTTTGCCAAAACGGCAGCCGAGGCGTGCGGAATAGCGTAGTGCACATGAAGTAAATCCAGTTTTTCGAATTTTACCACATCTACCATCTTACTGGCTAGAGCCAGCTCATAAGGGGGGTATTTGAAGAGTGGATAAGAACGAATATTTACCTCGTGGTAAAACAGGTTTTCGTTGAAAAAATCAAGGCGAGTGGGTTGAGAGTAGGTAATGAAGTGTACTTCATGCCCTTTTTTAGCCAGCCCTTTGCCCAGTTCAGTAGCTACAACCCCGCTACCACCAAAGGTGGGGTAACATACAATTCCGATTTTCATTAAGTTTCTCTAAGCAGTTGGTGGTTAAACTCACAAAGTGTGCCTAAGGTTCCAAAATGGATTGATAGACCATGTCTTGTATTCTGGTGCGTATATTTTCTTCTATCAGTTTAAAATTAGAGCTGTCCGGATATGTTCTGTTGCACAGAAAGACAAAAACCAATTCTTCGGCCGGATCGGCCCAAATGGCAGCACCGGTAAAGCCTGTATGACCAAAGGTACTTGCAGAGGCAAATTTGCTGGTAGGGCCTTCTTCTGTACCCGTTATGGGTTTGTCCCAACCCATGCCTCTGCGGTTTTCTACACTTTGAGGAGTGGTGAAGATGGGTATAGTCCAGGGCTCAAAGTATTTTTTGCCGGCATAATATCCCATTTGCAAGTTCATTTGCAACAAGATGGCCAGGTCGTTTGCCGTACTAAAGAGGCCTGCATGGCCTGCAATGCCACCCATTAATGTGGCGTTTTGGTCGTGCACATCGCCACAAACTATGGTGTTTCTAAAATAAGAGTCTACTTCCGTAGGGGCTACATCTTTATAATACCCCTTGCTTCGGGGTTGGTACATAGTACGGCTCATTCCCAAAGGGGCATAAAACTCGCGCATGAGGTAGTCTTCTACCGGCTCATCGATTAACTTTTCCACAAGGCGAAAAATGAGGGTATAACCCAGGTCGGAATAGAGGTAGTCGTATTTCTTTTTCTTTTTGGGGAGCTCGCGCAGGCTCGATTCTACGGTCCATTTCCAAATGGAGTCGTTGAGCGAAACGGGCAGATTGTGTTCCTGTATACGATAGTTATGGCTTGGCCCCCGGGCATCCGTAAAATAATCGGTATTGAGCTGTCCTTTGGTAACCGTTTTCTCCCAAAAGGGGATGTAGGGTTTAAGGCCGGCCTGATGGGCAAGAACATCTCGTATAATAAGCCCTTCTTTATTGGTGCCTTTTAGTTCTTTCAAATAGTAACCCAGCGGTTTATTAATGTCCAGCTTCTTTTCATCGTATAAACGCATTAAGATTTGGGTAGTGGCGGCCACCTTGGTTACTGAGGCAATATCGTAGATGGTATGCTGGTCAACAGGCCGCTCTTCGTTGTAGGTTTGAAAACCGTACTGTTTTTCATAAACCACCTTACCCTTTCGGGCAATGAGTAGTTGAGCCCCCGGAGTGGCCTTGTTTTTAATGGCTTGCTCAATCAAGCCGTCAATTTTGCGCAGTGAGTCCCAACTCATGCCTGCTTCTTCCGGAAGGCCATAGCTCAACCGGCCGGTGGTGAGTGTTTCGATGCCAGTACCTGCTTTAAAGCTAGAACCTGCCGTAATGGGTAGCTTGCCCTCTGCCCTCAAAGCACCAAAAATTATTTGTGGGGCTACTTGTTGCGTAATATCATTGTTTTCATAGGTACAAATCAGGTTTTTAACCCCTTCAAAATATTGGAGGGAGTAGGCATTGCCCATTACTACCACAATTACATTGGTCTTTTTCTGTAAGGCCTTTATCCATTCTACTGTCTGAGTGTCTACACCATGTTGGTTGCGTGGCGAGTTGGTTATGCCCTGATAGGCGATAATTACCTGGCTAAATTGGGCAGCCGAGTCTAGGGCCTGGTTGCTGAGCGAGTCAAAACTCAAAGGGGTAACCTTTGTGTACCTGTTCAGCATGTTCTGGAAAACATCGGCATTAGTTTCTCCAATACTTATGCTGGCAAACGACTTTTTGTCTACGCTTATAGTGGGTATGAGTAAATCGCTATTGTCTACAACTGTTATGGCTTTTTGATAGAGCAATTTGTTCAGAGCAATGGCATAATCGTTATTTATGCGTTTGCTAAGGTTAGTTGTATCAATGGGCTTATACTCATTTAAGCCAAACCAATACTTGGCTTTAAGTATTTTCATTACCCTCTCATCGAGCATGGCCTGAGTGAGGGTGCCCTTTTTCAAGGCTTTTTGTATTTGCTTTATGGCTTTGGGTACATCGAGAGGAAACAGAATTACATCGTTTCCGGCCTGAAGAGCCTTTACATCGGCTTCGCCTGCATCGTAATATTTAGCTACCCCTTGCATGTTCATGGCATCGGTAAATGCCAGGCCTTCAAAGCCAAGTTCCCCCTTTAGCAGGTCGGTTACCACATTTTTAGAAAGAGTAGTGGGTGTGTTTTCCGAACTATCGTAGGCAGGAACTTGCAAATGAGCTACCATTACGCTCATTAGACTGTCGTTCATAAGGGCTTTGAAAGGATAGAGTTCAGTTTCGCTCATTCGGTTTTTCGAATGGGTGATCACCGGCAAATCATAATGAGAGTCTACCTCCGTATCGCCATGGCCGGGAAAGTGCTTGGCATTGGCCATAATACCATGGTGTTGCAGGCCTTTCATGTACTCAATGCCTTTGAGGGCCACTTCTTCTTTAGTCTCGCCAAAAGATCTATAGCCAATTACCGGGTTTTTGGGGTTTACATTGACGTCTACCACCGGAGCAAAATTGATGTGCATGTTCATGATTTTGAACTGATTGGCTACTTCTTTACCCATTTCGTAAATCCACTTTCTGTCCCGAATAGCACCAAGTGTCATTTGTTTAGGAAAGTCATACACACTGTCCAGTCGCATACCAACACCCCATTCTGCATCCATGGCTACTGCCAGTGGTACCTTGGCCAGTGCCTGGTACTCATTGCTAAGTTTAGCCTGACGGTATGGCCCTCCTTGAAAGAAGATAAGTCCGCCAATGTTGTACTCTTCGATGAGCCCGCGTATTTCTTCTACGTGCTTTTGATCTCTGTTGGAATAGGCCGCTACCATAAATAACTGCCCAATGCGTTCTTCCGGGCTAAGCGACTGAAATACACTATCGGCCCAGGCCTGTTGTGCTACAGTGTCTATGGTATGATAAAATTTTTGTGCCGAAAGCGCACTTACAGAGAGGCTACAAACAAAAAGGTGTAGAATAACTTTTTTAAACATGAAGGCGTTAGGCTTTTAGTAAGAACAAATAAACTATATTTTTACGTATTAACAGAACGCTGAGGGGGCAGTATTGATTATAATGAACTTACCAGGACTCTTCAAAAAAGCCAGATATCAGAGGTTTCACATCGAACCGCGTTACTACGATCCTATTAAAGAGGACATCGAGAACCGTACCGCCCGCATAAAAGCGGAGATGGGTTTGAGCGATACTGAAACCATAGACCCGGGCTATAAATCGAAAATAGAAGGTTCTTTTCGAAAAAACATGAAGCATGCCACCGGCAGTGGTGTAGACCAAACGGTAATGCTCCGTCTGCTCATAATGGTAATATTGGTGATGATGATTGCCGGCTACGTTTATGTGGGTATAGAAATCTTTTATCTGGTCTTACTAACCATTCCGTTCTATCTTTGGAGGCGTTTTAAGCGATAACGCCCTGCGATAGATGTCCGACATAATTAAATTACTTCCTGATAACATAGCCAATCAGATAGCTGCCGGAGAGGTTGTTCAGCGACCTGCTTCTGTAGTGAAGGAACTGTTGGAGAATGCCATTGATGCCAAGGCAACAGATATTAAGCTCATCATAAAGGAATCAGGAAAAGCGCTCATTCAGGTAGTAGACAATGGTGTGGGTATGTCGCACATTGATGCACGCATGTGTTTTGAACGTCATGCTACCTCAAAAATCCGCTCTACCGAAGATCTTTTTGCTATTAAAACCATGGGTTTTAGGGGAGAGGCTATGGCATCGATAGCTGCCGTGGGTCAGGTAGAGCTCAAAACCAGAAGACAAGAAGATGAATTGGGTACCCTCATACAGATAGAAGCCTCTGAAATCAAAAAACAGGAACCGGTTTCTACGCCTGTGGGTACTTCTACCTGCGTGAAAAACCTCTTTTTTAATGTGCCGGCCCGTAGAAATTTTCTCAAGTCGAATGCGGTCGAAATGCGGCATATTGTCGATGAGTTTCAGCGGGTAGCCTTGGCCAACCCCGAGGTGGCCATGTCGTTGTATCAGAACGATATGGAGGTGTATAAACTGCCGGCAGGAAAGCTTAGTAAAAGGGTGGTGGGCATATTCGGCAAAAAATATCAAGACCAAATGGCTGCTTGTGAGGAGACCACCGACTTACTGAGAGTACATGGCTATGTGGGCAAACCCGAATTTGCCAGGAAAACAAGAGGAGAGCAGTTCTTCTTTGTTAATAACCGCTTTATTAAAAGCAACTATCTCAACCATGCCGTAATGACAGCCTTTGAGCAGTTATTGTCCGAAGGTAGCTTTCCATTTTATACGCTATTTATTGAAATAGACCCCAGGCATATCGATATCAATGTACACCCTACCAAAACAGAAATTAAGTTTGACGATGAGCGCACCGTCTATGCTGTGGTGAGGGCGGCAGTTAAGCAAGCGTTGGGAACCCACAACATTGCCCCGGCTATTGACTTCTCACACGATGTGAATTTTGCAAGCTTCCGGCCCCAAAATTCTCCTCCTGAACAAAGTGGGAAGGCCGCTGAGAGGGACTATGCACAGTTCAAAACCTTTGAGCGCAAGACCAATGCCAGCCATTGGGAAAAGCTCTATGAAGGTTTGAAAACGGAAATTTCTCAACAGGAGGAGAGTAACCGCCAAATGGAAATACACCCGGAGACTCAAAGTACGATAACTCTGGGCAGTGCGGCCAACTCGATTTCGGAGCGTACGCCTGTGGCTAAACCGGAGAAGTCTTATTTTCAGATACATAAAAAGTATATTGCCACTCAGGTGAAATCGGGGCTTATGCTCATAGCCCAACAACCCGCCCATGAGCGCATTTTATACGAAAAGTTTTTAGATCACATATCCAGAAGAAACGGGGCGTCACAACAGGCGCTTTTTCCGCAAACCCTTAAGCTCAATGCGGCCGACTTTGCCTTGGTACATGACATTCAGGCAGAGTTGAATGCGATTGGCTTTGAATTTGCCGACTTTGGAGACCACTCCATAGTAATAAATGGAGTTCCGGCCGATTTAAAATCGGTGAATGAAAAGGCGTTGTTCGAAGGCTTTATAGAGCAGTTTAAACTAAACCAGTCGGAATTGAGTATATCAAATGATGAGAATATAGCCCGGGCTATTGCTAAGCGTTCATCTATTAAGGTAGGTAGTACTCTCAGTGCCGAAGAGATGAGCTCTATAATAGACCAGCTTTTTGCCTGCAAAAGCCCTAATTATTCTCCCGATGGCAGAAAGACAACGTTCATTCTGGAATTAGATAAGATAGACCAGTTTTTTAACTAGAACTTATGTTTGGAAGACTTACACCCCTGGTAAAGAATTTACTGATTATTAATATAGGCTTATTTTTCATAAGCTATTTCTTCCTTAGAAAGGGAATCTCTCTCAACGACTTGTTTGGGCTCTATTATATTGGGGATCCAGCCTTCAAACCCTTTCAATTTGTGACTTACATGTTTTTTCATCAAGTAATCGTTCCAGGTAAAGGGCTTTATTTATGGCATATTTTCGGAAACATGTTTGCCCTTTTCATCTTTGGGCCACTACTTGAGCAGTTTCTAGGGCAGAAGAAATTCTTGATTTTATATATGGTTGCCGGAGTAGGGGCAGGCCTATTTTATACTGGGGTTAACTACTGGGAAGTTCGGGGCTTAGAGCGTGACTATGAATCATACATTGCCAATCCAAGCCCCGGGGGCTTTGTGATTTTTATTAGTGAGCATGCAGATGGGTTATCAGAAAAATCAAAGTCAATGCTTTATAACCATGCTGATAGTTATGAGAGAAATCCAAACAACTATGAAATCATTGCGCAATCCAAGAAATACGCATATGATATCTATCGAATGTTTGGCACCTATAGTATGGTAGGCGCCTCGGGTGCGGTTTTCGGAATTTTGGCTGCATTTGCCCTATTCTTTCCTAATACCGAACTTTTCTTATTGTTTATACCGTTTCCCATCAAGGCCAAGTATTTGGTCACTGTCTATATTCTTTACGAAGTTTTTGCAGAGTTACAGCGGGCTCCGGGCGACAACGTGGCTCACTTGGCCCATATCGGAGGAGCACTGATTGCCTTCTTTATGGTGAGGTATTGGAAAAAGCAGAGGAGAGATTTCTACTAACATGAATAGCATTTTAGACGATTTTAAGATAGCCTTCAGGTCGGGCAATATTCTTAACCAGATTATCATCATTAATGTGGTGATTTTTGTGGGTGTAGGGGTGCTTGGGGTATTGCTCACCTTGGTCGGAGAGCGATCAGCTTACTTTGCAATATCGAACCACCTTATGTTACCCTCCAATACCGATGAATTGTGGAGACAACCCTGGACCATAATTACTTACTTTTTCTTCCACAAACAGTTTTTTCACATTCTTTGGAATATGCTGTGTATGTACTGGTTCGGTAGAATCATAAGTGAGTACATAGGTCAGAATAAATTACTAGGTCTATATGTTTGGGGCGGTATTGGCGGAGGTGTTCTGTACCTAGTCGCCTATAATTTTCTTCCATATTTTGAGAGTGTGGTAGACAGCTCCTATCTACTGGGAGCTTCTGCAGGAGTTATTGCAATAGTGGTTGGTGCGGCCACATTTTACCCCGACTATACTGTTCATTTGTTACTTCTCGGGCCCGTTCGCCTAAAATACATTGCGGCAGCAATAGTTCTACTTTCATTTATACAAAGCACCGGTTCGAATGCAGGGGGAGAAATAGCTCACTTAGGGGGCGCACTGGTAGGTTATATAAGCGTTAGGCAGTTACAAAGAGGCAATGACTGGAGCAGGCCAATTGTGAGTTTTATGGTATGGGTGAAGAGTCTCTTCAAACCGCAGCCAAAAATTAAGGTGAGCTACAAAAACACCAGACGAAGTACAAGCTCTAAAACCTCGGGTAAATCAGAGAAGAAGGCTAAGTCTAAAAGTGCACAGGAAGAAATAGATGCTATTCTGGATAAAATCTCTGAAAAAGGCTACGATGCTCTAACCAAAGAAGAGAAACAGAAGCTTTTTAATGCCAGCAAAGACTAGTTAATAGTTATCGGCTAACGGGTATCGAAGTCTTTGTCTTGTTCTGATATAGGTTGACCGTTGGTTTATCTAATTTCTAAAGACCATCCTCCCAGGTAGAGCTTCAGGCTTTCCTGCTTCTAACTCTTATTTGCCAATTGTCCACAGGCCGCATCAATGTCTTTTCCACGGCTTCTGCGCACATTTACAACGATTCCCTTCTCTTCCAAAATCCGTTTGTACATGTCCAGGCTGGCCGGGTCTGCTTGTTGAAACTCTCCATCATCGATCGGGTTATACTCAATGATGTTTACCTTAGAAGCCACTTTGCCGCAGTACTTTGCCAAAGCGCGGGCATGCTTTTCGTCATCATTAATGTTTTTCCAAACCACATACTCAAAGGTTACTTTGCGCTTGGTTTTGCTGTACCAGTATTGAAGCGATTCAGCCAGCTCGGCCAAATTGCTTTTTTCATTAATAGGCATCATTCGGGTACGAGTTTCATCAATGGCCGAGTGCAATGAAACCGCCAGGTTAAACCGTACTTCATCATCGGCCAACTGCTTGATCATTTTTGGAATGCCAACTGTAGAAAGCGTAATTCTTCTTGGAGACATGCCCAGACCCTCCGGAGAGGTAATCTTTTCTATAGATTCCAGCACATTTTTATAGTTGAGCAGGGGCTCGCCCATGCCCATATACACAATGTTGGTCAGGGGACGGTCGAAGTACAGCTCTCCTTCTTCTTTAATGGCCACCACCTGGTCGTATATCTCATCGGCACTCAGGTTGCGCATTCTCTTTAGCCTGGCCGTGGCACAGAAGTTACAGTCGAGACTGCAGCCTACCTGAGAAGAGATGCAGGCGGTAATTCTGGTTTCTGTAGGAATAAGTACCGATTCAACAATCAGATCATCGTGCAGTTTTACAGCATTTTTAATGGTGCCGTCAGCACTGCGCTGCATCTGATCTACCTTAATATGCTTTATTTCGAACCGCTCCTTGAGTAGCTCCCGGATAGAAAGCGAAATGTTGGTCATTTGGTCAAAATCTTTGGCCGATTTCTTCCAAAGCCATTCATATACCTGCTTGGCACGAAATGGTTTTTCGCCAATAGAAACAAAGAAGTCTTGAATTTCTTCCAGGCTTAGTTTGCGTATGTCTTGCTTCTTAGCGGGAGTTTGCATGCTACAAAGGTAGCACTCTAGTTTTGAATCTTAGCCAGAAAGCCCTCGGGTATATTACACACCTTACCCTGGTCATAGTCGAACATTACAATACCTGTTTTTGCTCGCGCAATTTCTTTCTCACCACACCAAAGGTGGTAGTACACATCAAAACTCTTTCTTGTAATGTTGTCAATAGCCAATTGGATGTCTATTTGGTCGCCATGAAAGGCCTCTCCTTTATAGACCACAGCCGCATCGGCCTGAATAGTGCCCATGCCTTCAATACTTTTCTCGTCTTTATAACCCAAAGAGTTGAAGAATTGATAGCGAGCCTCTTGCATCATGGCCAATATTCTGTCGTTGCCCAAATGGCCACCATAGTTTATATCAGAAATTCTTACCAGAATAGAGGTCTTGAAAATGAAGCGGTCGGGTAGCTCAATTTTAACTCGGGCCATAATACTATTTTGCTGCGAATCTAAGACAATATGGCCGAATTAGAGCCTTTGGGGCCATTTTTTCGGTCATAATTTCCGATTTATTGGCTTGGATTATCATTTGATGCAGTGCCCACGAGCATAGATGCTCATGGAGGAGAAAAAAATAGAACAATGGATTTTAAGAAATATACAATCAAATCGCAGGAAGCCATTCAGAAGGCAGCAGAGATAGCCAGCGGAAATCAACAGCAGGCCATTGAGCCAGGCCATCTTCTGAAGGCCATACTGCTAACCGATGAGAATGTAGTATCATTCTTATTAAAGAAGTTAGGCGTAAACAAGGGGCAGTTGGATGCTCGGCTTGAGGAGATAATTAATAGCTACCCGAAAGTGAGTGGTCAACAGCCTTACTTATCGAACGATGCCCACGCTGCTTTGACTAAGGCTCTGGATCATTTGAAGGAGTTTGGCGATGAGTTTGTAGCTATTGAGCACATTATGCTTGGCCTGCTCAAAGGGAAGGAAAAAGTAGGTATTCTACTCAAGGAGCTTGGTTTTGCAGAAAAGCACTTGGTTGCGGCTATTAAAGAGCTGAGGGGTGGCAATTCGGTAACAGACCCTAATGCCGAAGCCAAATATCAGTCACTCAATAGGTATTCTAAGAATTTGAACGAATTGGCGCGTTCCGGAAAAATCGATCCGGTGATTGGCCGCGATGAGGAAATAAGAAGAGTGCTGCAGATTCTTTCCAGACGCACCAAAAACAACCCTATTTTACTGGGCGAACCCGGAGTTGGTAAAACCGCCATTGTAGAAGGTATGGCTCAGCGCATAGTAGATGGTGACGTGCCTGAAAATCTGAAAAGCAAAACCCTGATTTCTCTGGATATGGGTTTGTTGGTGGCAGGAGCCAAGTATAAAGGAGAGTTTGAAGAAAGGCTCAAAGCGGTGATCAAGGAAGTGCAGGATTCTGATGGAGAGATTATTCTTTTTATCGATGAGATTCATACTTTGATTGGTGCCGGAGGCGGTGGTGAAGGGGCCATGGATGCCGCCAACTTGTTAAAACCCGCCTTGGCCAGGGGAGAACTCCATGCTATTGGGGCCACAACACTCAAAGAGTACCAGAAATATATCGAAAAAGACAAGGCTCTTGAGCGAAGGTTCCAGTCGGTAATTGTAGATGAACCCAACCAGGAAGACGCCATTTCTATCTTGCGAGGCATTAAAGAGAAATATGAGGTTCACCATGGGGTGAGAATTCAGGACGATGCGGTGATCGCTGCGGTGGAACTTTCCAGCAGATATATTTCAGACCGATTTCTTCCGGACAAGGCCATTGACCTGATGGACGAGGCCGCCTCTAAACTGAGAATTGAGATTGACTCGCTTCCTGAAGAACTGGATGAACTGAACCGCAAGATTATGCAGTTGGAAATTGAGCGGGAGGCTATTCGCAGAGAGAAGAATAAAGACAAAGAATCTGTGCTCTCGAAAGAGATAGCCGAACTTTCAGAAAAGCGCGATAGCCTCAAGGCCAAGTGGGAGAATGAGAAAGAAGTGATTGTTGGCATTAGGGCCGAAAAGGAGAATATAGACAGGTATAAGTCTGAAGCTGAGAAAGCCGAACGTGAAGGAGACTTTGGCAGAGTAGCCGAAATACGCTATGGTAAAATTACTGAGGCCGAACGAAAGCTCGAGGAGTATAAACAAAAGATGAAAGAAATGCAGGGTGAAAAATCTCTGCTCAAAGAGGAGGTAGATTCTGAAGATATTGCGGAAGTAGTTGCCAAGTGGACTGGCATTCCGGTTTCTAAGATGCTTCAATCTGAGCGCGATAAATTACTGCACCTGGAGGAAGAACTGGGCAAAAGAGTAGCCGGTCAGAAAGAGGCGATTGCCGCTCTGTCTGATGCAGTGCGAAGAAGCCGTGCCGGATTGCAAGACCCTAAACGCCCGATTGGTTCCTTTATATTTCTCGGCACAACAGGGGTTGGTAAAACGGAGCTGGCCAAAGCACTGGCGGAATACCTGTTCAACGATGAGAACAATATGGTGCGAATCGATATGTCAGAGTATCAGGAGCGCCATGCCGTATCGCGATTGATTGGAGCACCTCCGGGCTATGTAGGCTACGATGAAGGTGGTCAGCTCACAGAGGCCGTGCGCAGAAAGCCATACTCTGTCATTCTGCTCGATGAGATTGAAAAAGCTCACCCGGACGCTTTCAATATTCTGTTGCAGGTGCTAGATGATGGAAGATTGACGGATAACAAAGGCCGTGTGGCGAACTTTAAGAATACCATCATCATTATGACTACCAATATTGGTTCAGGTCTTATTCAGGAAAACTTTGAAAGGATTAATGAAGAGAATGTGCTGGACATTATCGATGAAACCAAGCTTCAGGTGTTTGACTTACTGAAGAAATCAGTGAGACCGGAGTTCCTCAATAGGATCGATGAGACCATTATGTTTATGCCACTGAACAAAGACAATATCCGTCAGATTGTTAGAATCCAGTTCGGACTCATTCAAAAACAGTTACATGAAAATGGAGTTGAAATTGAGGCGACTGATGAAGTACTTGATTATCTGGGAGAACTCGGTTGGGATCCACAGTTTGGTGCCAGGCCATTGAAACGAGTGATTCAGCGAAAAGTGTTGAATGAGCTGAGTAAGCAGATATTGGCCGGCAAGATTACCAAAGATTCGGTAGTGAGTGTTGAACTCAACCCCGATAAGGAAATTGAGTTTGTAAATATTGAGAAGGTGGAGGAGCTTTAGGGTCCGCTCTTTTTCTATCCTGAGTGTAACCGAGGGATCGGCCAGGTGGTATTCTTGGCTGATGCTTTGGCTTCGCTCAGCATGAACAACATCATAATGACCCGTTACTTCTGCAATGGAAGTTAAATGAAGCCGTCCGGCCGCTCCAAGCGGTCAGACGGCTTTTTTATTTTCTGCGGAGATTATTGAATAACAAAAAAAGCTCTGAATTACTCCAGAGCCTTTGTCCCGGGTACTTTGTATCCAATACTCTGTACTATTTAGCCTTTAACCACTCATCTCTTCTTTTTTGAGCAGCGGCATCGGCATTATTATCCCATCGGGTGCGCAAGTTTTTATCTGCGGCAAGTGTCACTTTTTTTGTCATTCGCTTACCCCATCGGTCTATTTCTACCTCTACCACATCTCCCGGCTTTCTGTCTCCAATTAGTTCGTCAATATTTCGTCCTTTAAAATCGGCCAGAGGCTTGCCATCAATACTAATTATCTCATCCTCGCTCTCAATACCGGCCTCGTACATTGGGCTACCTACTATGGCATTTTGTACCATACGACCAACACCATTGTTCACTCGTACGAAGGCACCAAGCGTTGGGCTGTTCGGGTTGGGGTCTTCGAAAATAACTCCCATTCTATGGAAGAGACCAGCGTAGTCCGGCATTTCGCTTTTAAAGATGTATTGGGCAAAAAAGCTTTTAGCAAATGCCTCTCCAGCATATTCCTCCAGGCGTGCTTCCAGGTCTCGCACGCTATAACCTATCTCTGTTTTACCATGAGTTTGCCACACATGCCTCATGTAGCCATCGAGCGATTTGCCATTGTCTTGGGTTCTTAGCATCATGTCTAAGGCCAAGCCAAGTACAGAACCATAGGTGTAATATGAAATAAAAATATTGGCATTATTGTCTGGGTCTATAGAAGAAGCGGCATCCACAAAAGGAGCTCTATAACTCATTTCAATAGGGTTAAAATACTTTCTACCCGGAGCATTCATCACATAGTTGACCGCGCCTCCCAGTCCGTTTACATAGTCTTCGGCACTCATGTTGCCCGACCGGGCTCGGAAAAGGTTGGTGTAATAGCTGGTGAAACCCTCAGCAAACCAAAGTTCGCCACTCATGTTGGCATCTTCAAAATCAAAGGGCTCTAGCGAGGCAGGGCGAATGCGCTCCACATTCCAGGCATGAAAAAACTCGTGAGACATAGTTCCCATAGAGGTGTTGCCCAATGGGCGATCGTGGGGTTTGCTACTCACTACAAAGGTGGAGTTTCGGTGTTCCATGCCATCGCCACTGGCATTGGGAACATAGCAAGAAAGGAAAGTATATTCACCGTAATCGAACCGCGGAAGCTCACCGAATACAGCTTTTTGTTGCTCCACTATCTTCATTACTTCTTCAAAATAAGCATCTACTTCTTGAGCAGTAGCAGTAGTGTGCAAAGCTAACCTGATGTTTTGACCATCTATTTTGCGCTCACGCATATGAAGATCTGCAGCTTCTACAGGGCTGTCCATAAAGTAATATGTATCCTTTGCTTCAAAGGTATTATTGCCCAGATCCTTCATTTGGGTCGCTACCTTCCAGTTAGAACCTTCGGGCAGATTGAATTTTACCCGGACCGGACGATGGCGAATATTTCTTGCCCAAACAAACGTAGCCGGAATGTTTAGATGAGCATGAGTTTCATCAATGCCTGAGTAGGTACCACCTGCCCGGTTGGCATAAAGGGTGTATTCAAAAACTACTGTACCATCATGACCCGATACATTCCATTGGTGCGGATTGGGTCTTGTTACCGGTAGTTCATTGCCTTTACTGTCTGTGGCCCTTACGGAATAGACGTTCTTGGCAAACTCATGCACCGCATAACGCCCGGGAGAGCTGCGGCTCATACGTACTTCCAGAACCTTATTCTCCAGCTTTAAAAATTTGGCCTTTATTCTGGCTTCATGATGAACCCGGTTGTCAAAAGAAATTTCGTACAAGTTGTAGGTCTGAGACAACAGGAAGTTGGTGAAGCAGGAAATTAGAAAAGTGGTAAGCAGTAGTTTTTTCATATTGAGTTATTTATTTCTTTTTGAAGGTAAGCAACATTGGAATATGCTTAATGTTATCCTTTACTTGAATTCCCAATTCGGTATAAATTTGTAGTTCTTCTTGGCTTGAGTGCTTAATGTTTATGAATCGACAATATTGAATGCCTCCAACTTGAGAGTCATTTCTGGATATAATTTGAATCAAGTTGGAGTTTCCGGGAACAGTCAGCCAGTCCCCATAATCGAGTAACTCCTGTTGTCGAGTTACTGAGTATTTGCCATTCCTTTTAAACTCTAGCTGAATTTTTGCCCCTATAAGGTCAGAATGAGATATGGGAATAGGAGAGTTAGGGTCTTGAAAAGAATAGGAAATTGTGTGAAATTCTTTTTTATATTCTTCGAAAGATGAAATGACCCATTCAGAATCTAATATTTTGTTTAAATCAATATTAGGAGAATTAGCAGTTTTGCTGAAATTGATTTCCGTTGAATCTTTGGATTTCAAAAGGCTCATTCCATTCGAGTTTATTGTCTTTAGTATGTACCAGTCTACTGGAAACATCATTCCTTGAAGGACTAGTATTTTAATTCCAGATCTTTCATGTATAGCCCAAATGCCGTCATCATAAAAGGTAAGTCCATGACCATTCTTGGTAAAAAGTACGTAGCTTTTTACATAATTCCGGTATTCAGCTCCTACTATACCTTGGTCGAATAGAGAGTCCATAAAGACAATTTGTAATCTTTCTGTACCATAAGTGAATGATTGATTAATCAGATTATCCATTGTTATGCTTGGCTCACTAACAACCTGTTTTTTGATGGTTTCTAAGGGTTTGAACTTGTAATTAAGAGCTTTCGATTGGATGAAAAGCTCTTCCTTGGTATTGGTGATTTGAAGAGAGTCTGTTTCAACTACACACTGAGTAAAATGGCTTTGGCAACCTATGCTGAATACTCTATCTGAACCGAAATTGTAGAGATGGAGACTATCATTTTTGAACTTCAGAGTAACTGGAAAGGATATGTCATCGGTGGGTTCAGGGAGATATATCCAATCTATTTTTGTGAAATCTTGAGACATTAAGGAATGTCCAGAATAGCTTATTATGAGTAGAATATAAAGAAGAGTCCTTTTCAACATATATTTCAAATTGCTTAATGATAAACCGCCCTCACCTCAATTTCAATCAACATATCCGGGTTCACCAAAGTATATACCCCAATGGTCGACCGAGCCACTTTGTTGGGGTTGGTCTCATTGTTGAAGAATTCGGCATAAGCCTTAAACCAACCGTCAAAGTCTGGTTTATGGTCATTCTGCGGATCGGGTGCTACATAAACTTTCATAGCAACCACGTCTTTCAGACTTAGGCCCTCTTCGCCTAAATATGCTTCAATTCGCTTTAAAGCACTCACACTTTGCTCGTAGGTGTCGCCAAACCTGTTGGGATCGCCATTGGGTAGGCTGGCATCTTTTGGGTTGGCCACAATACCGCTGGCAAAATACATATCGGCTCCTGCCGGTACTTTCACACCTTTTAAGATAGAAGATCCTTCGCGCTCAAAACGTTCGACCGAAGTAGATAACGTTTGCTGTTGTGGAGAAGAGCAGCCTGGTAGAACAAAGCTGAGAATGAGTGGAAATAGGATTTTAAGCCTCATGAGTTTTTTTACCAATATACAAAGACAAGCCAGCAATTTCTGCTTGGTAAATGTGAAGCGCTATCCTTAACTTAAACGCTCAACCTTAAACAAACTCATCATGAAAACCTTACGCCCTCTCTTGTGGCTAATTGCTTGCCTCTTGTGTTTATCTACTAATGGACAGGCTCAGAAAAGAAAAAAGAACAAAACGGAACCCGATGGTCCAATGTATGCATCTGAGCTCTACAACGCTATGGAGTTTCGCTTGGTTGGTCCCTTTAGAGGTGGGCGAGCAACTGCCGTAGCAGGAGTTGTTCAAGACCCCATGACCTACTTTATGGGTGCTACGGGTGGCGTTTGGAAAACTGAAAATGCTGGTGAAAGCTGGTTCAATGTATCTGATGGATTTTTCAATACTGCCTCGGTTGGCGCTATTACGGTGGCAGAATCAGACCCTAATGTGGTTTATGTGGGAATGGGTGAGGCTCCCGTAAGAGGTGTTATGACCTCCCATGGAGATGGGGTGTATAAATCTACCGATGGTGGAAAGACCTGGACACACATGGGGCTGGAGAAGACCCTGCATATTTCAAAAATTGTAGTAGACCCGAGAAATCCTGATTTAGTAATTGTTGGAGCGCAGGGCAGCCCATATGGGGCAACAGAAGACAGAGGTATTTATCGTTCGGCAGATGGTGGTAAAACCTGGACTAAAGTACATTATGTAGATGCCAATTCGGGTGTTAGCGACCTGAGTATGGACATGACCAACCCAAGAATTATTTATGCAGCTTATTGGGATCATAGAAGATTTCCCTGGAAAGTGCAAAGCGGAGGGCCGGGCAGCGGTATTTATAAGTCTACCGATGGGGGGCTTACTTGGAGTAAACTTACCGAAGGTCTTCCCAAAGGCGTTATGGGCAAAATTGGAGTTTCTGTTTCACGAGCCAACCCCAATAAAGTGTGGGCTATTATTGAAGCAGATAATGGTGGCTTGTACCGATCGGACAACGGAGGTAAAAACTGGCGACTGATTAATCCCGACCGATTGTTAAGAGCCCGATCGTGGTACTATATGCACATTTTGGCGCACCCTACCGATGAAGAAAGTGTGTATATAATGAATGCACCACTAGTACAGTCTACTGACAACGGTAGAACTTTTGTGAATCTCAATACTCCCCATGGAGACAACCATCAATTATGGGTTAACCCCATACACCCTCAATACATGGTCAACGCCAACGATGGTGGTGCTAATGTTTCCATTGATGGAGGAAAAAATTGGTCTACTCAAAGCAATCAGCCCACTGCTCAGTTTTATAGAGTAAATGTAGATAACCAGTTTCCATATAGAATCTATGGTGGGCAGCAAGACAATAGCTCCGTATCCATTGCCTCTCGTGTAGATGGCGGAGGTATTACTAATAATGATTTCTTTGCAGTTGGTGGATGCGAGAGCGCATATTCAGCTTTCGATCCGGACGACCCTAAGTATGTTTATTCAGGTTGTTACCAGGGCATTATCGATGAGTGGAATGCCAAAACCAGGCAAACCAAAGATGTTATGGCCTACCCTTTTCAGGGCTTAGGTACCAATCCGGCCGATATTAAGTACAGATTCAATTGGAATGCGCCCATCATTGCCTCCAGGCACAACCCGGGTGTTATTTATCATGCCGGAAATAAACTACTAAAAACCAGTAACCGAGGAATTACCTGGGAGGAGATAAGCCCAGATCTTACCAAAAATGATTCTACCCACATAAGCTGGGGAGGTGGGCCAATTACCAATGAGGGTGCCGGTGGAGAAATTTACCACACCATATATTATGTGGCGGAGTCTCCTCATACACCAGATGTAATCTACACAGGGGCAGATGATGGCCTTTTACATGTGACCACAGACGGAGGTAAGAACTGGAAGAACATTAGCATACCGAATGTAGAAGAAGGTATGGTCAACCAGATTGAAGTATCGCCTCACGAACCGGGAACAGTATATGTTGCCTATAACCGATACAAGTTCAATGACTTCACCCCACACATATTCAAGTCTACCGATTATGGAGTCTCCTGGACCCGGCTTGTGAAAGGTATTGAACCAGATGCTCACGTGCGTGTTGTTCGTGAAGATCCTAACAAAAAGGACTTACTATATGCAGGAACAGAAACAGGCCTTTATGTCTCTTTCGATGGAGGACTGAGTTGGAGCAAGTTTCAATTAAACTTGCCGGTTGTTCCAATTACAGATTTGATGATTAGGGAAAATGACATGATTGTGGCTACCCAAGGCAGGGCTTTTTGGGTGCTTGACGATCTCAATCCTTTGTATGAGTTAGATAAGGCAAAAAGTGCAGACTTCTACGTTTATCAGCCGGAAAATGCCATTCGAGACAATGCCTTCAGAACAGGAAATGCCAGCATAGGCCAAAATCCTTATCCGGGCTTCTCTATTATGTACTATATCAGAGACAATAAGGATACTGTCGATTTGCAGGTTGAGTTTAGCGATGCAGAAGGCAATGTGGTAAGAACTTTCGCCAGCAATGCCGATAAAAATCAGGAGAAGCTCCGTAAGAAATCGGGCATGAATCGGCTTAACTGGAATCTTTCAGTGTTGAATCCGGAAGGAGTAGAAGGGGTGTTTATGGGGCTTGGAGCAGGAGGTCATCGGGTGGCACCGGGTAAGTATACCATGGTGATGACCTACGGAAATAAGGTGGTGAAAAAAGAGCTGGTGGTTGAGCCTGATCCAAGATGGGAAGCAACCCCCGCCCAGTATGGCGAGCAACAACGCCTTTTGAATAGTTTGAGGGAAAAAATTGACAAACTGCAAGAGGTGGCTACTAACATTAGGTCGGTGAGAGCTCAGGTAAACGATCTCAAAGAGCGTATCGATAGTGAAGAGTTTGCCGATGTTCATGAGTTGGCGAACGCACTTATTGAAGACATTGATGCTATGGAAGAAAAGCTCATTCAGCCCAACCAAAAGACTTTTCAGGATGTAATTAATTTTCCAAATAAAGTAGAAGCTCAACTTTTGCATATCTATGGTACTATCGATGGCATTGAACCCCCGGTGACGGATGGCCAGAAAAAGCGAGCCATAGATGTAATGAAGGAGGCCGATGTGGCTATGTCTGAAGGTGCCGGTATAAATGAGAAGCTCAACGAGTTGATGCAATTGATAAGGGATAGAAGAGTGCCGTTTATTGCCCCCAAAAAGAAAAAGTAATTGGAAAGAAATATAATCAACGAACTGGGTAGTCTGGCCCTGGCTACCCGCCTTAAGAACCTGAGTGAGCGACTTGCTCGCGATGTAGCACAGATATATAAAGAGTCTGCCTTTGATTTTGAACCCAGGTGGTTTGCCGTTTTTTATGCGCTTAAAGATGGCCAGGAGCTGGCTGTAACAGAATTGTCTACCATGCTGCAGCAAACCCATCCGGCCATAAACCAAGTGGCAAATATACTGGTTAAGAAAGGCTTGGTAAATGAGCGGAAAGACCCACAGGATCAACGGAAGCGGTTGTTGAAGCTCTCTGCAAAAGGCAGGAAGCTGGCTCAAGATATGGATCCACTTTGGGAGAAGATTAAGCGCGCGAATGATGAACTACTCCGAGAATCGAAAGATATACTCGCAAGTCTCGAAGCTGTTGAGCAGGCCTTGGATAAGAAGTCAATTAACGAGCGGCTACGACCAATGAAGTAGTGATTTTATAGGTGTACTTATCTGCCGGGTTTCATTGAGCCTTCTGTACTCGCAAAAGTGGTGTAGATGTTTCGGATTCGCTCAACATGGAAAGTGTTTGGTGTCCTTTTTTCATCCTGAGCTTGCCGAAGGATCAGCTGGTTTCGTTAAGTTTCCGTGCTCAAAAAAGTAGTGTAGATGTTTTGGCTTCGCTCAACATAGAAAAGTGTTTGGTACTCCTTTCCCATCCTGAGCTTGCCGAAGGATCTGTCGGTTTGGTTAAGCTTCCGTGCTCAAAAAGTGATATAGATGTTTCGGCTTCGCTCAACATAGAAAAGTGTTTGGTGCCCCTTTTCCATCCTGAGCTTGTCGAAGGATCTGTCGGTTTCATTGAGTTTTCCGTGCTCAAAAAGTGATATAGATGTTTCGGCTTCGCTCAACATAGAAAAGTGTTTGGTGCCCCTTTCCCATCCTGAGCTTGCCGAAGGATCTGTCGGTTTCGTAAAGTTTTTCGTACTCGCAAAAGTGGTGTAAATGTTTCGGATTCGCTCAACAGGGAAAGTGTTTGGTGCCCCTTTCCCATCCTGAGCTTGCCGAAGGATCTGTCGGTTTCATTGAGTTTTCCGTGCTCACAAAAAAGGTGTAGATGTTTCGGCTTCGCTCAACATGGAAAGTGTTCGGTGCCCTTTTTTCATCCTGAGCTTGCCGAAGGATCTGTTGGTTTGGTTAAGTTTCCCTGCTCAAAAAAGTAGTGTAGATGTTTCGGCTTCGCTCAACACGGAAAGTGTTCGATGCCCTTTTTTCATCCTGAGCTTGCCGAAGGATCTGTTGGTTTGGTTAAGTTTCCCTGCTCAAAAAAGTAGTGTAGATGTTTCGGCTTCACTCAACAGGGAAAGTGTTTGGTGTTCCCACACTCCGTTGTGTTAATGTTTGTTACCAAAACCAACCTGTTGCTCGAAAATACGTAAGCACTTACTTAATTGTGTCAATATGAAAACTCAACTAACAACCATTTTTATGTGCTTTGCTTTGTCAGTCTATGGTCAAGATTTTGACAAGCACAGCGTAGTGGAGCGCCTCGCAGATATTATGTACAACAATTATGTCTACCCTGAAAAGGGGGCGGCCATGAAAGACTTGCTCATGAGTAACCTTAACAAAGGAATCTACAGTGAGCTAACAGACCCTAAGGCTCTTTGCCGGGCGCTTGAGGCAGATTTGCGTTCGGTAATGAACGACAAGCACCTACGAGTGGCATATGATCCGACACGGGTAGAAGCCATTCGCAATAGAGACCCTTATGGAGGAAGAAAGCCTTTGGCAAATCATGGTTTTGAAGAGGTAAAGGTGCTTGAAGGAAATATTGGCTACCTGGATCTTCGTGGTTTTACTGATATTCGGTTTGCCGAAGAAGTGGCTCTGCCGGCCATGGCAAAACTCATTGAAGCCGATGCCATCATTTTTGATCTACGTAAGAATGGAGGCGGATCGCCATCTATGATTCGTTTCATTTGCAGCTACCTTTTCAGCGAGGCTACTCATCTCAATACGTTTTATTGGAGGCCTTCCAATACCTTTACCGAAACCTGGTCAGACCCGGGAATGGTTAGCAAAACACGGCCTAATGTTCCTATCTATATACTCACTAGTAGTTATACATTTTCAGCTGCGGAAGAGTTTGCTTATGACCTGAAGCATTTAAAAAGAGCCACTGTTATTGGAGAAGTGACAGGAGGCGGTGCCCATCCGGGAGGTCCAATGGTAATAACGGGTGGGTTTTATGTGAACGTGCCTCAGGGCAGAGCCATAAACCCCGTGACAAAAACAAACTGGGAGGGAACAGGTGTAAAGCCACACATTGAAGTGCCAGCCGATGAAGCCTTGCAAAGAGCTATTGATTTAGCAAGAAAAGCCATTTCTTTGGAAGTTAATAAGTAACCGCTTACATAAATATAGTATATTACTACAAGCGTAATTTTCAAGTTGTTTTCTTAAATAAAAGGTCATGTTAAAAAACTATCTCAAAATAGCCCTAAGAAGTCTCCTCAAGAGCAAGGGCACATCGGTCATCAACATAGTGGGGCTATCGGTTGGTATGGCATGTTGCATTATCATTTTTTTGTTTGTGCAGCATGAGCTTAGCTATGATAAGTTCCACTCCAAAGGAGAAAATATTTTTCGTGTACTCACTATAGATGAGGCTCTGGGAGTGAGTAGCAATCTGGTGGGAATTACCCTACCTGCCCTGGGTGAGGCCATGGACGAAAACTTCCCTGAAGTAGTACAACGAGTTCGGATGATTCCTCAGGGAAGGCAGCTAATTACCTACGAACAGCAAGGGTACTATACTCAAAACTTTGCCTTTGCAGAGCCTTCGCTTTTCACAATGTTCGATTTTAAGCTACTGGATGGTGATGCCGAGAAAGTGCTCACTGAGCCCAACACAGTGGTTTTTTCTGAGTCTATGGCTAGGAAAACCTTTGGTTCCGAACCGGCCATTGGCAAACGTATAGATGTGGGCAATCAGACCGGGTTGGAGATTGTGGGCATAATGCAAGACGTGCCCAATAACTCTCACCTCGACTTCGATGTAGTGGTTTCCATGCAACAGGCCGATACGACTTCTGGTTTTGCTCAGTTTCTGAGGTCCTGGCAAAGCATTAGTATGGTTACCTATGTAGAGCTGGCCAGTCCGGATTCTGAGAAGACCGTAGAGGCGAAAATGGAGGAACTTATTCGGGCTAACGATGTTGGTGAAAACTTTAAGGTTACCCTCCAGCCTTTAGCCGATGTTCATCTCAAGTCTAGCGGAATTCTCTTCGAAAACTATAACCTCAATAAAACTGACATTAGCTATGTCTATACTTTAGGCGCAGTGGGCCTCTTTGTTATGCTCATAGCCTCCTTTAATTTTATGAATCTTTCTACGGCACGTAGTGCCAATAGGGCACAAGAAGTTGGGGTTCGCAAGGTTTTTGGAGCAATTAGAGGCCAGCTTATAGGTCAGTTTATGATTGAATCCGTTGTGCTTTGTGTACTTTCTTTTCTCATTGCACTGGTGTTGGTTGGTCTGGTAGGAGGGTTTGTCAACCTGCCCATAGAAAGCAATTTAGCCATTCACTTTATAACCACCCCCCAGTGGATACTAGGAGCCCTGTTGTTTGTGTTCGTATTAGGGATTTTTTCCGGGAGCTACCCGGCCTTGCTTCTTTCCGGCTTTCACCCAATAGCTATTTTAAGAGGCTCATTTAAGACAAGTGCCAAAGGAGTAGTGCTACGCAAGTCGCTGGTTATTTTTCAGTTTGCCATTTCCATAGCCATGATTATTGGTACCACCATTGTATATGATCAGTTGCAGCATCAAAGAAATATAGATAAGGGCTTCGACACCGAACAAATTATTACGCTAAATGTGGGTCACCCCAGCCTGCAGCAGTCGTTGCCGGTACTCATGAATTCGCTCGAACAGAGGCCTGAGATTTTGGGGACAGCCCGAACAGGGAATATGCCCGGTAGAACCTTTGGCAGAAATAGTGTAAGACCCGAAGGAGTGCCTCAGGAAGATACCTGGATTATTTCGGTCGTTGGTTTTGATGATAAGTATATGGAGTTAATGGGCATGGAAATAGTAAGCGGCAGAGGATATAACCGAGAGATGCCATCAGACCAACAACAATCCATTCTTATTAATGAAGCCATGGCCAAAGAATTGGCCTGGGACAACCCGGTCGGTAAGAAAATAACGTTTGGCCAAACGGAGAGAACCGTAATCGGAGTCGTCAAAGATTTTCACTTTGCCGGTATGCGGCATAAGATTGAGCCCCTGGCCATGTTCTATAATCCTAACAGTGGAGGCAATCTGGCCATAAAATTCAATGCCAGCCAAACCAGCGATGCTGTAGGGGCCATTCGTTCGGCTTGGGAAGAGGTATTTCCCAACAGCCCTCTCGAATATCAGTTTTTCGATGAAGAATTCGGGCAGCAGTTTGCCTCCGATGAAAAGTTTGGTCGCCTGGTGTTTAGCTTCACCTGGTTGGCCATATTTATTGCCTGTCTTGGCCTTTTTGGTCTTTCGGCCTTTACTGCCGAGCAAAAAACCAAGGAGATTGGAGTTAGAAAAGTACTGGGAGCCAGTGTTGGTGGTATTGTTCTGCTGCTATCCAGACAGTTTTCTCAACTTATTTTAGTAGCCATAGTTCTGGCCATTCCAGTCGCCTATTATTTGATGAACGAGTGGCTCAAAGACTTTGAGTATAGAGTAGACATTCATTGGATGTGGTTTGTGCTCTCGGCAGTAACCGCCCTGCTCATTGCTCTGCTCACAGTTACCTTCCAGTCGGTAAGGGCTGCGACAGTTAACCCCTCTAAATCGCTTCGTTGCCAGTAAGTTTAGAAATTTTAACATCTTAGGAGTTCTCCACTGAAACTCCTAAGATGTTCAATGGTATTATAATTGTACTACTCCATAAAAATGAATCCTAGTTTTCGGTTGAAATTCATACATTGTACGGAAGCCTTTGGAAACGTTTGAAACCTAACTGCGTTGATATGAAGATGATGAGAAAGATGATGATGTCCGGCCTAATGCTTTTACTGCTCCAGGTGTCATGGGCAAAAATAGATTCCACCAAGTATTTACAACCTACTCAGTCGCACATGAAAGAAGCGAGAATCATAATACAGATTCTCGATTACCTTCACTACCGCGATGTAGACCTTAACGATTCCCTTTCGTCAGTCATTTTTGATAACTATTTGGAGGCTCTCGATGGCAATAAAAATTACTTTCTGGCCAGCGATATTAAATCGTTTGAAAAATACCGGTTTAGCTTGGATGACGACCTGAAAAGAGGAAATCTCGTTCCTGCCTTTTACATATTCAATATATATAAGAATAGGGTTGAGTCAAGACTTAAATATGCCTTGGCCAATACCGGTTATGAGTTCGACTTCTCGAAGAATGAAATTTTTCACTTCGACAGAAGCGATATGCCTTATGCCAAAACGGAGGCCGAGTTAGACGAGCTTTGGAGAAAAACACTTAAAAATCAGGCCCTAAACCTTAAACTTTCGGGTTCTGACAATGCCAAAATTGCCGAAGTACTTAAAACACGCTACGAACGCTTTAAAAGCAATGTAGAAAAGTATAACAGTAATGATGTGTTTGAAATATTCATGAACTCGGTGACCGAGTCGTTCGATCCGCACACCAACTACTATACACCCCTTAATGCCGAAGATTTTGAGATGCAGAGCAAAAAGTCGTTGGAGGGTATTGGAGCCACATTGCAGCAAGATAATGATTACACCAAGATTGTAGAGCTGAGACCAGGAGGCCCTGCGTTTCTAAGTGGCCAGGTCAACAAAGACGATCGTGTGGTTGGCGTGGCCCAGGGTGCCGATGGCGAAATGATTGATGTAATTGGCTGGAGGTCTGATGAAGTGGCCGGTCAGATAAGAGGACCAAAAGGAACCTTGGTTAGACTTGAACTACTTCCGGCCGGAGCCAGCCCCGGAGCCGAAACCAAAGTGGTGAGCCTGGTGAGGGACAAGATAAATCTAGACGATGCCAGGGCCAAAAGCCAGGTAGTTCAACTCACAGAAAACGGAGAAAAATTTACGCTGGGAATTATTACTGTACCAGATTTCTACCTGAATGCCGATGAAATGGCGGATAATCCTGATAACTACACTAGTACCACCAACGATGTAAAGCGCCTCATTAAAGAACTACAAGCGGAGGGAGTAGATGGTGTAATGCTCGATTTGAGAAACAACGGAGGAGGAGCCCTGTTCGAAGCCATAAACCTTTCCGGTCTTTTCATTCC
Organism: Roseivirga thermotolerans; assembly: GCF_014653175.1. GTDB lineage: Bacteria > Bacteroidota > Bacteroidia > Cytophagales > Cyclobacteriaceae > Roseivirga > Roseivirga thermotolerans. The sequence continues at coordinate 433,767 of NZ_BNAG01000001.1, read as the reverse complement.
GGAAGGCCCCGTAGTACAGGTTAAATACCCTCAAAACCGTAAAGAGGTAATGGACGATGAAAATCCGGAATTGTTCTATGATGGCCCTCTTAATGTGATGATCAACCGCTTTTCAGCTTCAGCTTCTGAGATTTTTGCAGGAGCCATTCAAGACTATAAGCGAGGTATAATAGTAGGTGAGCAGAGCTATGGAAAAGGAACCGTGCAAAACGTACGCGGTCTCAACGATTTTATTCGTGGAGCTGAAGACGAGGAGCTGGGCCTTATAAAATTCACGATTGCCAAGTTTTATAGGGTTACAGGTAGCAGTACACAGCACAGAGGTGTTACTCCTGATATTGAGTTTCCATCGCTCTACAGTGCTGAAGACTTTGGAGAAAGCTCTCAACCCAGTGCCTTGCCGTGGGATAAAATAGAAGCGGCCAATTACAAGCCCATGAATTATGTAAATGATGCCATGATAGCCGCTCTGAAAAGACAACATCAAAAGAGACTCAAAGAAGAGCAAACCCTGGTCGATCTTCAGTTCGACATTCAGGAGCTTCAAAAGAATAGAAAACGCACTGAAGTATCATTGAATTATGAGGTGCGAAAGAAGGAACAGGAAGATCTGGATAAACGCAGAGCTTCCCAGGTAAAGATTGGTGCTTCTCTTACCGAGCTGGAGGCCAACAAGGTAAAAGATCGTTCGTTGGACGATATCAAAGACCCCTATCTGAAAGAGAGCATAAGACTTTTAGCCGACCAAATTCAGGCGGCCAAACGCAAAGGATAAACAATTTCCAACCACTTAAATAAAGCGCCTGAAGGGCGCTTTTTTTGTTTATAGCAAGAAGGAACCGTTTGCATTAATTTTTTTTATAAAATTTTATTTTACATTCCAGTCGGGGGACATTGGAAATTAATTGTTATTTCAATGTCTAATTATTTAAAATTCTGTAATCTTGTAGGTTATGGAACAACGCCTCAGGGCATTTTTTTCTAGAGTGTTCTGATGCCTTTACCATTTATGTAAACTAACCACTGAATTATGAAGAGAAAACTACTGATGTTTTTTGCTCTCGTGTTTATAGCCTCCGGGCTTTGGGCACAGAGTAGGGCGATCACCGGAAAGGTGACCGATGAAACGGGGGAAGGGTTACCTGGCGTAACCATTCAAATCAAGGGAACGTCCCAAGGGGTATTTACTGATGCCGATGGGCAATACCGTATAACAGTTCCAAGTGCAGAGTCAATTCTTGTCTACAGCTTTGTGGGCTTTGTTACTCAAGAAAGCCAAGTGGGAAACAGAACCAACATTAACATACAGCTAATGCCAAGTGTAACATCTGCCGGTGAGCTGGTTGTAGTGGGTTATGGTTCGCAAATTAAGCAAGACCTTACGGGTAACATTGTATCTCTAAAGGCCGAGCAAATTGAAAACACACCAGTACCCAACTTTCAACAGGCCATTCAGGGCCGTACCGCAGGCGTTTTTATTGAAAGCGAAAACGGTAAAGTAGGCCAGGGCATTAAGATGAGAATTCGTGGGGCTACCTCCATTACAGGTTCGAACGAGCCGCTATATGTAATTGACGGTGTGCCAGTAACTACCCAGAGCCAATCCTCATCTTCTTCTCAAACCAGCCCGCTGGCCGATATCAACTTCAATGATATCGAGTCTCTTGAAATCCTGAAAGATGCTTCTGCAGCAGCAATTTATGGTTCCAGAGGTGCCAATGGAGTAGTAATTATTACAACCAAAAAAGGTAAGGCCGGAAATACAAGAGTGAACCTCAATATTCAACAAGGGTTTAGCCGCCCCACCGGTAAAAAGGACTGGCTCAATGCTGAAGAGTATATTGAGCTATTCACCGAGGCAGCATATAATTCTGATTTGTTGGAAGGCTTCGACCCGATTAATAATCCGGCTGATTATCCCGGATCATGGTTGCAATTTGCGGAAGGTAGATTTGACCGCTATTCCGGTTGGTCTGACTGGAGAAACAATGAAACCGATACAGATTGGCAAGACCTTGCCTTCCAGGATGCTACTAGCACGCTCATCGATGTGTCGGCTAGTGGAGGATCAGACAAAACCTCATTCTATATTAGCGGAAGCTACTCAGATCAGGATGGTATTCTTATAGGAAACAACTTCCAGAGAACCTCTGGCCGAATTAACCTGGACCATCAGGCTACCGATAAGCTTAAGTTTGGTATGAACTTGTCTTTGGCCAGAACCATTAACGACAGGGTTGCCGATGACAACGCTTTTGCCACTCCGCTTCAGTTGGTTGCTTTGGCACCAATTACTCCTGTAAGAGACCTCAATGGTCAATTATACGACAGGCCAACCACAACCTATTACAATGGGTTAATTGAGAACGAAGACGCTGAGTTTATTACCACTGTTTTCAGAAACATCGGTGCCGTGTATGCCACATACAATGTAATGCCGGGTCTTAAGGTGACTGCCGAATATGGCATTGACCTCCTGGATCAAAACGAAGATAGATTCTGGGGAAAAAGAACATTTACCGGCCAATCGGTAGATGGTCAAGGCTTCTCTCGTTGGGTGCGAGTGCTCAACAATACCTCTAAGGTTTATGCCAATTTTGATAAATCTTTGAGCAATGGCCACGACCTAAGTGTAACAGCAGGTTCGGAGTATCAGTATTCAAGTACCGATGTGACCAGCGTAACCGGAACAGGTTTTGCCGTAGACGATCTGAAAAAAGTGGCTAGTGCGGCCGAAATTACAGGCGGTACTTCAACACTAACTCAGTTCTCATTCCTCTCTTATTTTGCCAGAGTAAACTATAAAATCAACAATAAATACCTCTTCTCAGTAAGTGGTCGTGTTGATGGTTCTTCGCGATTTGGTGAGAACGAGAGATACGGTTTCTTCCCTGCAGCCTCGGCCGGATGGATACTCTCTGAAGAGTCTTTCTTAAGTGATGTTTCAGCCGTTAGTTTCATGAAATTGAGAGCCAGTTATGGGGCTACAGGTAATGCCGGTATCGGTAACTTTGGTCACTTGGGTCTTTATGGAGGATCGGCCTATGCAGGCGATTCAGGCTTGCAGCCTACCCAAATTCCTAACCCTGACCTTACCTGGGAAACTACCAAACAATTCAACGTAGGTATCGACTTCGGTTTGTTCGAAGATAGAATCTCGGGAGAGATTGATTACTACGTGAAGAACACAGAAGACCTTCTGTTGAACGTACCGGTTCCTGGTACTTCAGGTTTCAATAGCCAGTTGCAGAACATTGGTGAAATGGAAAATAAAGGATTCGAGTTTGTATTGAACACCTCCAATGTGAGAACAACTGACTTTGAGTGGAATACCAGCTTCAACATTGCCCGAAACAGAAACAGAGTAAAAGCACTCGATGGAGATCAGGAACTGATTGACTCAGGTAGCTCAAGATGGTTGAACGTTGTAAAGGTTGGTGAGTCAATTGGTGTGTTCTATGGAAGAGAGTTTGCCGGTGCTGACCCAGACAATGGGGATGCCCTTTGGTATCTCAATACCCCGGGTTCTGAAAGAGAAACAACCAACGACTTCAACGCTGCAGCACGTGTTGTTTTGGGAGATCCTAACCCAGACTGGATTGGTGGTTTAACCAACAACTTCCGCTTCAAAGACTTCGATCTGAGCATTCTGCTTCAGTTTGTAACCGGAAACCAGATATATAATGGTGGTGGAGGGTTCCAGTCTGCTAATGGAGACTGGTTCGATAACCAAACCAGAGATCAGCTGAACAGATGGCAACAGCCGGGAGACATCACCATGGTACCACAAGCCAGATTGGCGTATGGTAATGGTGTACAGGCCTCAAGCCGTTATTTGGAAGACGGTGATTATCTCCGCCTGAAAAACGTGACACTTGGTTACAATGTGCCTTCAAGCGTGTTGGAGAAAGCTAACCTCAGAAGCTTGAGAATTTACATGACAGGAATCAACCTGGCTACATTTACCAACTATTCCGGTTGGGATCCAGAGGTAAACACAGATTACAGATCTAGTAACATCAACCAGGGTAACGATTTCTACTCTGCGCCTCAGGCTAAGACACTTACTTTCGGTCTTAATGTTGGATTCTAAGATGATGGACGTAAAGAGAAACAAAATGAAAAAGACAGTTATACATAAATTTTTAGCACTGGTAATTGCTATTGGCCTGGCCTCGTGCGATGACAAACTTGATTTGTCTCCTGCACAGAGTATAGATGAAGGACAGGCACTTACCACTGATAGCAACGTGAAATCCGTGCTCGTGGGTGCATACAACGACCTGGGTAACGGAAGTTTGTTTGGTGGCAATATTCTGAGAGATTCAGAATTGCTAGCGGCCAATGGAGAGATTAGATGGGCCGGTACTTTTAACGGACCAAGAGAAATCTTTAACAAGTCTATGACCGTGAATAATGCCGATGTTACAGGTGAGTGGCTTCAGGCTTACAGCGCCATTAACATCGCCAACAACGTGTTATCGGCTATTGATGTGGTAAATGCTGCCGATAGAGACAGAGTTCGGGGAGAGGCTCTCTTTATCAGAGGAGTGCTATACTTTGAACTAGTGAAGTTTTATGCACAGCCTTACTCGGCCGGTAATGTGAACAGCAACCTTGGTGTTCCGCTGGTTTTAGAGCCAACAAGGGCCATCAGTGAAGATAGCCAGGTACCTAGAAACACGGTTCAGGAGGTGTACAATCAGGTAATAAGTGACCTTACAACGGCCGAAAGCCTGTTGCCTTCTTCTAATGGCATTTACGCTACCGATGCTGCGGCTGCAGCCATACTTTCGAGAGTATATCTTCAAATGGGAGATTATGCGAATGCAAGAGATGCTGCGCATAGAGTAATAACCAGCGGTAACTACTCGCTCACCAACACCTATGCGGGTGCATTTAACAATGACAATAACTCCAGCGAAGATATTTTTGCTATTCAAGTGAATAATCAGGATGGGGTGAACAGTATGAATACATTCTTCTCTATTCCTTCTTTTGGTGGTAGAGATGGTGATGTAGATATACTACAGGCCCACTTAGACTTGTACGATCCGCTAGATGATCGCCTTGACTTATTCTATATGGGTAACGGAGCCATGCGAAGTGGTAAGTGGAACAACCAGTTTGGTAATGTAACCATGGTAAGATTGGCAGAAATGTACCTAACCCGTGCAGAAGCGAACTTCAGAGAAGGTACCAATGTAGGTGCAACTCCATTGGCTGATATTAACAGAATCAGAAACAGAGTAAACCTGCCTAGTTTGTTGGTAGTTACTTTGCCAGATATTCTGTTGGAAAGAAAGCTGGAATTGGCTCATGAAGGACAGGCTATTCACGACTTGAAAAGACTACAAGGAACAGCCGATGGCTTTGCCTATAACGCTCCTGAAATGGTATACCCGATACCACAGCGAGAGATGGATGCAAACCCTAGTCTTGTGCAGAACACCGGTTATGGCAACTAGAATTGAGTCTTAAAACTTTAGATATAAAAAAAGGAGGGTGTTAATACACCCTCCTTTTTTATCACTTCTTTACAATAATAACTATTGCAACCGGCTCAAATCGGCCTCTGCTGCTATATAGCCAAACGCAGCCCAGCTTGTACCATTAACAACGTCTTTAAAAATGCGCTTAGCAGTAGCAGTATCACCTTCATAAAGATACCAATTGGCAACACCGTACCCTTGAGTAGCCAGACTCAAAGCCACATCGGCATTGTCTGTTTTAAATAGTTCTTCTGTCTTTAGCTCTCCTTTGTACATGAGCAGCCTTTTCATATAGCTGTCATTTTCGATAATCTCCCAATCGCTGTTCAGCGAATTCAAAAGGGTATTGGCTTCTTCTGTTTTACCCTGTCTTCTCAAGGTCATGTAAAGCCAATCCATAGTAGCCACTTTCAGGTCAGGATTATCGGAGTATTCCATACACTCTTTATAAATAGGCTCTGCTTTATCGAACTCACCTTTTAAATAGTGGGCCAGGCCATAGTGATATAAAATATTGAACTGTGTATTAGAAAGCGGGATATTGAGCGCATTAGGTGCCCCATCGGGTTCCGTTTCCATGGTGTCTTTGGGCATAAGTTCATAAGCTTTGGCAAAATCACTAATGGCTTTGTCGAACTCACGAAGACTCACATACCGGTGGCCACGATGACGATACATTTTATAAGAGGAAGGAAAAGCTTCGATACCCTCACTAAACACTTCTATGGCTTTTCTATAGTCCGACAGGTAGGCATATCTTCGGCCAAGCCAAATGGTATTCATTTCCGTTGGATTTGCAAGGTAATTGGCCTTGGCTTCATCTAAATTGGCCATGAGCCGGGCTTCTGCTTCTACAGACCTTTCAGGAATTTTGAGAGAGTCTCCCAATAATGATAGAGCCTGAAAGTGTTCGGGAGTGTAAACCTCCGGCTTGGATTGTTTACAGGATGCCAGACAAAAAAAGGCTGATACAATCAGCCCTGTAGAAATATATTTTTTCATCTATTTGTGAGTAAGTTTAAAGGTCATTCCATTCTTTTTTTCATCTACCATGCGTTTTACATCTTCCAGAAGTTGCTTGGCATCGTATATAATTCCGTCTTTAATGGTGTATTTAACTCCACCGGCTCTTTCAACCTCATTGTTATCATTTAACCTAATAAAGCCTGTTCCATAGAGCATCTTCAGGTTTTCGAGTGGGTTTTCTTCCAGAATCACAAAGTCGGCATACTTTCCAATTTCTACTGAACCCAGCATATCGTCTGCGCCTAAGGCTTCGGCTCCATTAAGTGTGGCCGACATGATTACTTCGAGAGGATGAAAACCTGCTTCTCTCAGGAGCTCTAATTCGCGAATGAAGCCAAAGCCATAGAGTTGGTAAATGAACCCTGAGTCTGATCCGGCTGTAACCCTTCCACCTCGATTTTTATATTCGTTCACAAAGGTCATCCAAAGCCTGTAATTTTCTTTCCAGGCCACTTCCTGTTCCGTACCCCATGAGAACCAGTAAGAACCATGCGACCTGCGGCTGGGGCGGTAGAAATCCCACAACGAAGGTAAAGTGTAGGTCTGGTGCCACTCGGCCGTATATGCTCTCATGAGATCACGGCTGGCTTCATATATGTTGAATGTAGGATCCAGGGTAAAGTCCAAAGCAATAAGTTCATTCATTACCTCATTCCATTTTTCAGAATACGGGGGAGCGGCTTGTTTCCATAGCCTGCCCGCTTCTCCAAAACGATCTTGCTCGTTTCGGTAGTTATAATCCAGGCTGTAATTCTGAATTTTCCTATCCGTAAACATCGCTTCGGGCAGTCCATACCAATGTTCCATAGAGGTAAGTCCGGCCCTGGCAGAATTAAGGACATTCCAACGCACTACATCCATTTGTGCATGATGCATGGCCGACCGAAGCCCAAGTTTTTTATTTTCTTCCAATGCAGCTTGCATAATGTCTGGAGCAGCACCAAAGAATTTAATGCCATCAGCTCCGTTGGCAGCGTTTTGCCGCACCCACTCTCTGGCTTGCTGGGGGGTCGATATGGGTTCTTTTGCTCCCTGGCCAAAGCCCGTATAGGCAAAAATGCGAGGAGCGGTTATTTCATTGTTGGCGCTTTTCTTTTTGTGCTCCAGCACCCAATCTAATCCGTTTCCTGCAGAAGGGTCTCGAATGGTTGTAATGCCATGAGCGAGCCATAGCTTAAATACATATTCGGCTGGTGTTCCCTGTCCGGTGCCACCAATATGTCCGTGCATATCAATAAGCCCTGGAAGAAGGTACATGCCTTCGGCATCCAGTTCTTTATCGCCCGGAGCTGCTTTAGGACGACCACGCTCATTGATGGGCAGACCAGGGTAACCTACATTGTAAATACCCTTGATTATGTTCTTCTCCACTACTATATCTACCGGTCCCGTGGGAGGAGCTCCGTTGCCATTGATGAGCGTTACACCCCTAATGATAAGTTTGTTGAATGGGCCTTCTCCTTCCGCTCTGGGAGGAGCTTTCTCAATCTGGGAGAAAAGTGGTTGCGCAATAAAGAGGGCAAAAACCAGAAAGGTGAGCCCATAGGTAAGTTTCTTCATAAAATAAAAGGTTGACGATTTCAATTTATTGATTTCGCCAACCTTTAACAATACTGTTTATTTAAGCTGAGTATCAGCTCGATCCCTTCTTTTTAATTCGGGTTAAGTTTAGGTCTATGGATTGACCTCCCTGAGACCATTTTCCAACAAACTTGTCGTCCTTCAACTCGCCTTCATACTGGCCTCCATACTGTTGAATCGTCATTTTAATTTTATTATTGGCAAAGACTACCTCATCCATTTTAAGTCCGTAGGTATCCTGATCGGGGCTATCCATAGTAGCACTAAGCTTTCCTTCGCTATTGACAATATGGAAGACTATCTTGAGGCTTACACCAGGTGCTGTGATAGTTCCTTCCCAATTTCCGGCTGCTTTGTTCAATTCGTTGCTCTGCGGCAAAACCATCAGAAATCCGAAAAGCATAGACATTAAAACTTTCATAAGCTCTTTCTTTAATGTTCGATATTACGAAAATTGTACCAAAGCCAAGGGGTAAATAAGGCTAGAGGAATCTGAGTGACCTGAACGCAACTTAAAGCTGACTATAGTGCAATGCCTTTTGTTTTAATTACCTTCTTAAAAAAGCCTTGTACCTTTCTAATATAAGAAGTGTAATTTCATATTCGGTTTTACCAATGATTTGCCCATCCAGAAAATTGCAAAACTCCATAAACTCGTCAATTACACGGTCGTCTATGCGTGTTACTCGTTTTACAAGTTCTTTATTGAAGTATTTTTCTCTTTCGGCTGCTCTTTGTTTCCTAAAGGCATCGGCCTTGCTAAACTCGTTGAGAATCTGTTTTTGTTTAAGTGTTTTGTCAAAACTGTTGAGAAAACCGGTAATAATAACTCCTGCTTCACCAGTGGTGAGAGGTAGTGTTTGAGGGCGGCTCCAGTCTCTTGGTACAGCGGGTAGACTCACTCCAATGTCTAAAGTGTCGCGTTTTGGACGCTTTAGGTAGAAATGATCGCTTAGCTCAAAAATTTCTAAAGAGTCAAGATCATACACTGCCGGGTTGAGTTTGAATATACTTACCTCCGAAAAATTGGTGTTTGAAGAGTCGAGGCCAATAGTGAGAGTTTCATAGCCTATTGAAGATATTTGAAGGGTATCTCCCAGCGAGAGATGTAGTCTAAAAGTACCCTTGCCTGTGGCTCCCATTCCCTGCTGCTTATTCTTGATGAGAATACTGGCGTATGGCACAGGGAAACCAGTTTTAGAATCTAATACTACACCGCTCAAGGGTTGGCTCTCCTGTGCTTGTAATAACAGGGTTGTGGCCAACATGACAATTAGGGAGTAGCAGGTTCTCATGGCATGAACAATACCACAAGTTGTATAATTGACCTGTTCCTGAAAAACTATTAACCGTTTTTAACCCTGTGATTCGACTTGTCCAGAATTTTGTAGAAGACCACCGATAACCACAAGGCAGCCACAAGAAGTGCAAAATAGTAGAGATAATTTAGGTCTATGTTTATTCTGGGTAGTTGAATTGTATTGAACGAAAAGCTACCTTCTCCTAGCTGGTAATTAACACCGCCAACTGTAATGATGAGTACAACTGGCACAACAATAAATAGGGCAAAGAGAACCTTAACCCACATAGGCGTACGAATGGATCGGGCGCGCTCATAGACCTGCACTTGCTCCAATACTTTACGGTTAAAGCTCAGTGAAGGCTCTTCTAACCCTTCGCTTCTAAGAAGTTGCTTTAGCTGCTCATCTGAAAGTTCGAACTTACTCATAATAATGACCTAACCTCTGTATCTAATAGCTTTTCGAGTTGAGCAAGTAGCCTTTTTCTTGCTCTGTGCAATCTAACTTTAACGTTGGATAATTCCCAACCTGTGATTTCGCAAATCTCTACCAGTGAATTTTCATTAAGGTAAAACAAGGTGATCACCACCTGATCCTCTTCAACCAGTCGGTGTAGCGCTTGCTGAATGTAGCTGCTTCTTTCATCTTTTCGTAAGGTATTCCAGGAAGCAGATGATTCACTGGCTTCAGCCGAATTTTCTACGGTATGCGAGTCTAATTCTTGTATGCTGATCTGTTTTTTACGCAGCCTTGTAAGAGCAGTGTTGTATACTATGGTATATAACCAGGTAGAAAACTTAGATTTTCCTTCGAACTGGGATATGTTCTTATATGCTTTGACAAATGCGTCTTGAGTTACTTCCTCAGCATCTTCCCGGTTTTTCAAAAGCTTTATAGCTAAAGTAAAAGCCATTGCCTTGTGCTCATCAATGAGTGCATTGAATGCAACCATATCGCCCTGTTTTACCCTAGCGATGATTAGTTCCATTGCGTATAATTCATTGTGGCTTTTCACTTTACTGCGTTTGACTACATTTGAAAGAATAAGGTTACAGGCCTAGTAGATTTTTAGGGTTTCTTTAAAAAGTTTGCCTGACACAGTTGGGTAAATAAGCCCTGGGATAGCAGGGGGTGCATTACGATTTAAAAAGAAATCACCATAAGGTTTGCAGGCAGAACAAGTGGAAGTTACGAATTATTTCATGAGCAGAAATACCGGCCCAAACTGTAACCTACTCAGCGGAAGCGGCATCAAAGCTGGCAGAACGAAAAATAACAATTATGGAAGCAAGTACAGTGTTTGCGGTATTTCTGATATTAACCATCGGTGGGGCAGTGGCTCTAATCTATTACTACTATCACACCCGGCATAAGGAGAGAGTACTACTTATAGAAAAGGGGGCAGATGCCAAGCTGTTTAACATTGAACCCAGAAAGAAAAACTACTTCTTTATAGTAGTGTTGGGTATTGTGTGTATATGTATAGCCTTGGGTATTATGTTAGGTTTTGGCCTCGAAGCCCTGATGAACGATTTAGGATGGATGGATAAAAGGGGAGATAATCCCGGACCATACTTTGTAAGTTTGTTTTTAATGCTTGGGTCAGGATTTCTATTTTCTTATTTTCTCAATAAGAAAATAAATCAAGGTTAGTTGGGGCCGATTTGGATAACAGTCTTCTTAACTTAGGTCTTGCCTGGTTTAAGAAGACTGTTTGCTTTCTAATTGCTTATTTCCAAATAAGGCCGTACAAAGAAACCTGAAATACGTTGTAGCAGTATCTTCCCTGGCTTGCTAGGTTACCCGGCCCAGCCTTCTCTGTCGAGGCTGCGGTATTGAATGGCTTCTGCCAAATGTTCAATACCAATGCTTTCTTTTCCGTCAAGGTCGGCAATAGTGCGGCTCACTTTCAATATTCTGTCATAAGCTCTTGCCGAAAGGCCTAGTCTTTCCATAGCTGTTTTGAGCAGGGTTTTTCCGGCCTCATTAATTTGGCAGACTTCTTTAACCATCTGGCTGCCCATCATGGCATTGGAGTGAATACCCAGGGTTTTGAACCGCTCACGTTGTATGTCTCTGGCGGCAATCACACGTTGTCGAATTTCTTCGCTACTTTCTGATTTCCGATTTTGGGTCATCTGATCGAAAGAGACAGGAGTTACTTCAACATGGAGATCTATGCGATCCAGTAAGGGGCCGCTTACTTTATTGAGGTAGCGCTGTACCTGGCCAGAACCACAAACACACTCTTTTTCCGGATGGTTATAGTAGCCACAAGGGCAAGGGTTCATACTGGCTATGAGCATGAAATTGGCAGGAAAGTCAACTGACAGCTTGGCCCGGCTAATGGTTACTCTTCGCTCTTCCAAGGGCTGACGCATTACTTCCAAAACCGTACGTTTAAACTCAGGAAGTTCGTCCAGAAATAGCACCCCGTTGTGTGCCAACGATATTTCTCCTGGCTGAGGTACTCCACCGCCACCCACCAGAGCCACATCAGAAACCGTATGGTGAGGGCTTCTGAAAGGGCGTTGAGTGATTAGCTGAGCATTCGATCCTAACTTTCCGGCCACGCTATGGATTTTGGTGGTTTCCAGTGCCTCTTGAAGATTTAAGGGAGGTAGAATGGAAGGCAATCGCTTGGCAAGCATGGTTTTACCAGCTCCCGGAGGGCCAATCATTATTACATTATGACCCCCGGCAGCGGCAATTTCCAAGGCTCTCTTTATGTTTTCTTGCCCCTGCACATGAGCAAAGTCTGCTTCATAGTCGTTAAGCTGATTAAAAAAGTGCTCGCGTGTGTCGTAAATAATGGGGGCTATGGGCCGCGATCCGTCCAGAAACTCTATGGCTTCTACAAGATTGTGGACACCTATCACATCCAAGTTATTAACTATAGCTGCTTCGTTGGCGTTTTCTTGAGGAAGAATAAAGCCCTTAAAGCCATGTTTACGTGCCTCAATGGCTATAGGAAGGGCTCCTTTGATGGGGCGTAGAGTACCATCGAGGGCGAGTTCTCCCATAACCACATACTTTTCCAGATCATCGGCTACAATTTGTCCTGACGATTTAAGGACCCCTAGGGCTATGGGTAAATCGTAAGACGAGCCTTCTTTACGAATGTCGGCAGGAGCCATGTTTACCACCACCTTTTTGCGAGGCATGCGGTAGTCAAAGTATTTAAATACGGATTCTATACGGTGTTCACTTTCTTTAACCGCACTATCTGGTAAACCCGATAAAAAGAATTTAGTGCCATCAACTATATTAACTTCGATGGTAATGATTTGCGCATCGACCCCGAAAACGGCACTTCCATATCCTTTAGATAACTCCAACGGTGTGTTTTTCTATTAACTGAATGATTATGTGTATTACCTTAATGTGTACTTCTTGTATTCTATCGGCATAGCCAAAATGCGGAACCCGTATTTCCACATCGGCCAGTTCAGCCAGTTCGCCTCCATTTTTGCCTGTTAGGGCTACAATTTTCATTTTCTTTTGTTTGGCCATGGCGGCAGCCCGTAAAATATTATTGGAGTTGCCGCTGGTGCTTATGGCTAAGAGTACATCGCCCGGTTTGCCCAGGCCTTCTATATAGCGCGAGAAAATTGCGTCATAGCCAAAATCATTAGAAACGCATGATATGTGGCTGGGGTCTGAAATGGCAATGGCCGGAAGGGCCTTGCGGTCTTCCCGATACCGTCCGGTAAGCTCTTCGGCAAAATGCATGGCATCGCAGTGAGAGCCTCCGTTTCCACAGCTAAATATTTTTCCTTCTTCCAATATAGCATCGGCCATGAGTTGTGCGGCCGTTTCTATAGCCTCAATGTTGGTTGAGTTAGAAAGAAACTGGTCCAGCACTTTGGCGGCTTCCTTTAACTCATTAACAATAAGTTCCTGATTCTCCATTTCGTGTAAGGTTCTCTAATATAGTTTAATTGGCCAATAATAAGCCAATAAATGCTTGAATTAATCTAAACTGACTGCATGTTGATCAGCTTATGATAAATGCCCTTTAAAGCAATAAGTTCCTGATGGGTTCCTTGTTCTACAATACGGCCTTTATCCATTACCACTATTTTATCGGCATGTTGAATGGTGCTTAACCTGTGAGCAATTACCAAAGACGTTCGGTTTTTCATGAGGTTGGTTAGTGCCTCTTGTACCAGCTTTTCCGATTCAGTATCGAGTGCTGAAGTAGCTTCGTCCAAAATTAGAATGGGCGGATTTTTCATAATGGCCCGGGCAATGCTAATGCGTTGCCTTTGGCCTCCTGAAAGCTTACCACCTCGTTCACCAATGCTGGTTTGGTAACCTTCGTCCAATTCCGTAATGAATTGATGGGCATTGGCAATTTTAGCGGCCTGCACAATATCTTCTTCGCGAGCATTGGGCTTGGCAAAAGCTATGTTTTTGGCCACTGAGTCGTTGAAGAGTATAGACTCCTGGGTAACAATACCCATTAGGTCTCTCAGCGAGTTAATATTTATTTCACTTACCGGCACACCATCTATGGTAATTTGCCCATCGGTTGGGTCGTAGAACCGCGGTACCAAATCGGCTAGCGTAGATTTTCCGGCTCCAGAAGAGCCCACCAGTGCCACAGTTTCCCCTTTTTTAATGGTTAGGTTGATGTTCTTAAGTACGGGCTCCTTTTCATAGGTGAAGCTCACATTGTCAAACCTGATTTCCTGGTTGAAGCTGTTGAGGATTTTGGCTTGCGGATGGTTCTGAATTTTTGGTTTTTCATCGATAAGCCTAAAAATCCTTTCTGCCGAAGCAAGGCCTCTTTGAATATTGCTTATGCTTTGAGAAATGCTTTTGGCCGGGTTAAGAATTTGGCTAAAGACTATAATATAGGTAAGGAGTTGCTCTGGCTCAAGATCGCTTTTTTCACTGAGCACGAGGTTACCGCCTACTACCAGCAAAGTAGCTACTACAATAATGCCCAAAAACTGTGATATGGGAGAGGCCAATTCGTTTTTGCGCGCCATAGACATGCTAATGCGCTTGTATTGGTGGGTTTCTTTATTAAAAAGGTCATTCACATAAGCCTTGGCATTAAAGGCTTTGATAACCCGCATGCCTCCAAAAACCTCATCCATTAGATTCACAATTCGGGCCAGAGACTCCTGGCTCATAATGGCTTTCTTTTTGAGTTTTTTTACTATTTCTGAGATCACAAAACCCATTACCGGAAAAAAGACCAGTGTGAACAGAGTAAGCTTTACAGAGGTGACAAATAAGAAGATGAGATAGACGATAATGGTGGCTGGCTCTCTAAAAAATACTTTAATGGAGCTCACCAGAGTGACTTCAATTTCCTGCACATCGTTGGTCATGCGCGACATTATGTCTCCCTTTCGTTCACCGGCAAAAAAGCCCATGTGCAAACCGGAAGTGTTCAGAAATACCTTGTCTCTAATTTTTTGGATGACCTCTGCCCTGAGGTAGCCCATAATTACATTGGAAAGGTATGTGAAGAGGTTGGACAGAAAAGCAGAGATGCCAATAACAATACTCACATAAATGAGCATACTACTTTTACCATAAGCTTCTCTCACTTCCAGAAGCTTATGGTAGAAAAGGCTTTTAACATAATTTATGCTTACCTCAAACTCTCCGACCGTTGCCAAAGCCTGCATTGCTTCTGCCCCTTTGGTATCGAAGATTACAATAAACAGCGGCTCCAGAAGAGCCAGGTTAGTAAGACTGAAAATAATAGCCAAAAGAGCCAGTACCACATACTGCGGAAAGTACCGATGGTAGGGTTTGGCAAATGAAATAATGCGTCCGTATGTACTCATGCGCTAATTGGCGGGCAAGTTAGGCAATAAATGACATTCTCAGAACTCATGTTCTCTTTGAGGCAGGTTCCAGCGCAAAGAAAGCAAGCTTATGAAGCTATTGGATGAGCGCGAGGCCAGGTCGCTGGTCTTGTTGCGGTAAATGGTTTTTAAGTCAACAAATACATTATGCAATAGCATGTAGCTTCCGGTGAGGTCTATGTAGGTTTGGTTAGTACCAATACCCTGGCCAATACGAATGTTGTTGTTTCCAATACGATCGTCCGTGTCGGCCAATACGTTTCCTCCATAGTTCATGCCATTTCCGTCTTCGCCATATTGGCTGTAAATGAGTTTTCCACTCACGTACAACCGGGGCAGGGGTTGATATCTACCCGCCAAAATAATCTCCTTAAAATTGGCTCCCAGGGGGTGTGCCAATGGGTTGCGATAGTTCGAGTAGCTGAGTGCCGGGCGCTCGTAGGCGTAGAAATAAGGGCGAGCTACGTTGTACTCTGCTTGCAGGTCCAGGTTACTAATGTTGAACGCATCGATGTATTTAGCTCCCAACTGAATACCAAATTTGTTTCGCCAGCTACCATCGCCAGAACGTAGTTCACTGATTACAAATTCATCGAGAATGAACTGCCCATAGAGTTGATATTGCCCCTTTAGGTTCAGTTTAAAATCCAGACCTACCAAAGAGTTGTCAGGGCTACCTTGCTGTTGTTCTATATAGCGATAAAAAATTACCGGATTGAAGTAGTTAATATTGGCACTGTCGGCCATAATAGTTTCAAACACACCAATCTCCAGGTTGGGCAATAGGTTTACATCGAGCCTGTGTGAAGCCATGAATTTTTTTGGGTAGCTACCGTCTCCGGGGTTTGCGTTGGCAAAAACAATATCTTCTGTGAGTTCAGCGAAAAGGTTGGTGTACCTAACAGGCCCCAGGCGGGTTGTTATTTTACCAAAGAGGAAAGGGCTAGAAAAATCGGACAATACCATAGACCGTATGCCATTGCCGATAAACTGTTTGTCGTAGCCGGCCTGCAAGTGAATACTCTTAGTCAGGTTAAAGTTGAGGTATCCTCTACCATGAAAAAAATCCCAGGTTCGGGTATTGCCTTCTCCATCTTTCCAAAAACCCTCGTTGGGAAAAGCCCTATTCCCCCTTATATAATCGTAGACATAGTCCGGAAAGCGGGCCTGGGTTGTAGTGAGCATGGTGTAAAAGCTTAGCCGCCCGTCAATATCGCCCTGTACCTCAATACCACGAGTGTTTGTAAAGAGTGTCTGGTCTTCTTCAGAATCCTTGCCCAGGCTAAAGGTAAGAGCGGGGTTAATACGAAGAGTAAAGTCCTGACTCTTTAATACATACAGGTCGGATTTTCGTTCATAGGCCAGGTTCCACCAATGCTTATCGTTTTCATTGTATTCAGATGCCGTAAGGCTCCAGTTGTCGTTCATTAAAAATTCGTAGTTGAACCGGTCTTGCAAAGACATTTCTTCCACATTTGGGCTAATGTTTTTTAGAAATGTGGCCAGTTCTGCTCTGCGAATGGGCTTAAAGCTTGTTTGCAACAGATTGCCCTTTTCAGCATACTTAATTTGAAACCGGTCAATCAGGTGGTAGTAATCGCGGTTGTAGGGAATATAATTGTTCTGAGCCCAAAGGGTGGTGCCCAAAAAAAGGAACAGTGCTGAAAGAAGAGTTTTTTTCATATCGTATAATCGATGCGAAGTTAGGTGTATAGCCAATCGAAACAGCACAAAAATGGTAATTCGTCCACTATTCTGGCCTGCGACTGCTATTCAACCTAAATATAAGATATATACCAAAGCGGAGTGCTTTGAATGAATAAAGCTCTCAATTAAGGCTGTGTTTCAAGAAGCGCTCTTTCTTTTTCCAGAATTTGGATCAGAAGATCTACCTCTCTTCGGTGAGTTCGGAACGAGAGAATGGAAGCTCTGAGATAAACATGGCCCTTCAGGCTAGTTGAGGAAACAAAAATACGACCGTCTTTGTGAATGGCCTTCACCAGAGCAGTGTTACAGGCATTGGCATTTTGCTCATTGGGAACATGCCTGAAAATGACGGTGGTAAGGGTTGGATAAGGACCTACCTCAAAACCGAGGTCTTTTAGCCGAGCGTGAAGGTAACGTGCCAAATCCAGCTTTTCTTCAAGGCAGCTACGAAAAGGGGCTGTACCATGCAGCTTTAGGGGTAGCCACATTCGCATACCTCTAAAGTGCTTGCTCAATTCTGGTGAGAGTTCTGCCGGAGAAGTTTCTTCATGATAATCCTTGGTGTCTTGCATGTAATTGGCCTCGTAGCGGTTGGCTTGAGCAAGGTGTCGCTGTTCTTTAACCAATACAATTCCAGAACCATATGGAAGGAATAGTCCTTTATGTGGGTCGAGAATAACCGAATCGGCTTTTTCTATACCCTTCATAATTTGCCTGCCGTAGTCGGTGAGCATAAAGAAGCCACCATAAGCCGCATCTACATGAAACCACAGGCTGTATTTGCGAGCTATGTGGGCAATATCGTCTAGTGGGTCTACGGTACCAATATCGGTGGAACCGGCATTGGCAATAATTAAAAATGGCTTCAGCCCGTTGGTTATATCTTCTTGAATTTGTGCCTCAAGAGCCTGAGGTACCATTTTATATTGGAGATCTTGCTCAACAAAGCGAAGTACACATTCCTCTAAGCCGCAAAGTCTAATGGCTTTTTGCAGGCTGTGATGAGCCTGCTGGGTGGTGTAAATAACCGACTGATCTACCTGTCGGCTTTTAATGTTTTGAGCCTCTCGGGCGGTAGAAACGGCAATAAGGTTGGCCATGCTTCCGCCAGAAGTCAGGTTACCTGCAAAGCTGTCCGTATAGCCAATTAATCTTGCAGCCCAGCGAATTAGGGCGTTTTCCATGCGCACAGCTCCGGGCGATGCAAAAAATACTCCCGCATAGCGGTTGGTTACTGCCGCCAGATAATCTCCCAAGGCCGATTCGTAAATACCTCCCCCCGGAATGTAACCCATATGGCCCCCGGAGGCAGTGTTAATACCGGGAACATCGAGGCGTTGAGCCAAAAAAGGCAAAATATCTTCTATAGAATATCTGGCCTGATCTATTTCAAAGAAGTCGTCCGTTCCCTTACGCTCGTGAGCAGAGTGCTCGTAGGCCTTACGTTCTTGAAGCGTGTTTAGAAAAACCTCTCCATAATTGACTATGGCACTCAATAGTTCTGACCTGCTTGTAGAATCAGTCTCCAGCAGGTGAAGTGAGGGTTGGGCTTCTATGTCAAAAGTGTCAGTCCGACCGTGCTCCATGGGTGAGTTGGTGCTATTTCTTAATTCTTATTTTCCCTTTCATGATGACATGAAGAGTGCAAAAGTAGTCTTCATCGCCTTTTACAACTGTTTTCCAGCTTTCATCTTTTTTAAGAATCCCGGAAGTCCACCGCTTAGCTTTCTCTTCAGTAACATCGTGTTGAACATAATCTCTGTTAATAAAGGTAACAGTATCTCCTTTATTAACCTCAATATAATCAGGTATGAATTTGAGTTGCTTTATTTCAACGGTATGATTTTGAGGAGTTTGTCCCTTTTTTAGGGAGGCCTGTGGCCAAAGGCTACAATAGCTAATTAAGGCAATAGCTGCCAGGCTGAACAAAGTTTTCATGCAAATATGAGTTTATGATTAAGAAAGAAAAGAGGGGCTCTCAGCTATGATAAGCGGACGCGGTTCGTTGACACTTTTCTCAATGAACAACTACTTGATGAGTAGTTGGTTGGGAGCTGAACCGGGTCTTGGAAATCAATGGGCTGAGAAGCCCCAGCAGTTAGTAGTGGGTCTTAAATAGACTTTTGTACCATTTCGGCATGCTTCAAGTGCCCCTCAAGGGCAGGAACTATGCCCTCAAGAAAAGAGCGAAGCTCATCGTTGCTTGCCTGAGCGGCTAGTAGGTTTTTGAGGGCATCAATAACAATTTTGTGATAGGCCACTTCATTATCGATGTAGGCTTTGTCGAAGGCTTTTCCGCTTTTGGTCATCAGCATTTCGCGGGTTTGTTTGGCTCCTTCAAGCAGAGACTGGCTTACTGCATTGTCTTGAGGGCTTACCCCTAATCGAGTAACCAGCTTTTCGGCCTGTTCAATGAAGGCCTTATGGTCTCGAACCATAGTTTCAGCAAAGTTCACTATGGCTTTATTTCTGGATCTGGATTTGGCTATTTCTGCATAGCTAATGTCAATTTGGTTAGCCACAACACCCACATGGGCTATTTCAGTGTCGTTTAGCTTTGGTGTTTCCTGTGCCTTCAGGCCAAAACCAATGCAGAGAAAAATGGCTATGGCCAGCAGTCTTGTTTGTGATCTGAGAAGTGTTTTCATAATGGTCTGTTCTGTTATTATAAGTGACCATTGGATACAGAAAGTAGGTTTTGGTTACAGCATTGAATGGCAAAAGTGTTGGATGGCCGACTTTGTGCAGCTGTAATACAGCGTGGCCTTAAAGCCAAAAGGGGTCGGAGTTATTTTCCTGAAATCCGGTTTCTTGATGGCTTAGTTCAAGCGATTGCAATTGCTCTGTGCTAACGGTGCGTTGTATTTCTTCAAAGAGCACTCGTTCTTCAAATCGAATGTGTTGTTCAAGTTCTTCTTCTATACGGCTAAGGTTTCTTGTAAGGTCTTCCTTTTGCGAAAATAGCCGATTGAGCCTTCGGTGTTCGGTCAGAGCCTTTCTTACAAGCTCGTGTTCATTGCCCAGTAGTGGGAAAACGAATTGCTCTTCCTGATGAAAATGAGTGAACAGGTAATTTTCATAAAACCAGTCTACGTAGGCCTTTATTCGACAAGGGTCTACTCCGGTGCCAAGACCTTTTCTAATCTTCCAACAGAGCAATAGCCCTTGATGATGCTCCCGGCTAAGGGGCTGTAGGGCCTGGGTTCGCTTCAATGGTTTTCTTTTCATTCAATAGGTTCGTTGAGTACTCTCCTGAGTAAAAGGCGTTCTTGAGTGGTTTTGTTTAAAGAGTGTTATAGCATATATAAATAGAGAGGCCACTTTTACAAACTCCGCTCCCACGTAGTAAAAGTGTATGTTAGAGCGTGGTGGGGTAATTCCTTGTATGTACATCTCTGCCCGGGCATCGAGGGTAGGAAGCATCCATAGGCTTTGGACAATGAGAATAATAATGGCTAGCAGATACAAAAGGGTGCTCGCTTTCATGAATTTGCGCCCTGACAGGAGCGGGAAAAGTAGCGAAAGAGCAAATACCCACTCCACTTTGTTGAGGGCGCCAAATACCAGACGTCCTATACCAAGACCCAATGGCAGCGTAATTCCCGGTGCCCTAAACTTGAGCCAGGCCTCCATAAAGCTGATGGCACA
Source organism: Roseivirga thermotolerans (assembly GCF_014653175.1). Taxonomy (GTDB): domain Bacteria; phylum Bacteroidota; class Bacteroidia; order Cytophagales; family Cyclobacteriaceae; genus Roseivirga; species Roseivirga thermotolerans. The sequence goes on along the minus strand of NZ_BNAG01000001.1, from coordinate 413,181 downwards.
GACAAAACCAATCCACAGAAAGACTGATGCTACCGAAACGGGTGATTGTACTTTGCTACTCATAGCAAGGGTTTTGAGTTTCTCGTTTGATAGTAATCTATTTTCACCACAAACATCTCGGCCATTTTTTGAGCGCGCCATTTGGCCTCTTCGGCTTTGCTTCCTTCAAAATTCTCGTCAATGGTTTTGTAAAATAATTGGAGCCACCGGGTAAAATGTGGTTCACCAATGGGCAAACGCATATGTGGAGCAAATGGGCTGCCGTGGTAAGTATGTTCTTGCAACAGCACAGTTTGCCAGAAAGTATACATCCGTTCTAAATGTTGAGGCCAGCGGTCTTCAATCTGCCGGTTGAAAATGGGCCCAAGAAGCGTGTCTTTACGCACTTTCTCATAGAAGCTATCTACCAGTAGCTGAATATCTATGAGGCTGATGATGGTTCTCATGGAGTCAGATATTGATGAATTAGGCCTTTGCCGTTTGCGGTTTCAGTTAGTTGATAATAAGTCATATGTAATCATATTTTAGATATTAAGACCTTTATATCTTTTATTGAATTAAATTTTATCGTTTCAAAAATGTAAGTCCGGTTTCCAGGCTGGTGGCTAACTCCAGGAGGCGTGTTTCTTGCAACATAGTTTTAAGGTCATTTCTAATGGCCGTAAACTTGTGGTGTACAGGGCAGGGTTTTTGAGCATTACAAGCCTTTAGGCCCAAGCCACAGCCTTTGTAAATGTTGTCGCCATCTATGGCATTAACAATCTCGCTGAGCCGCATGCTATCAATGTCTTCTCTCGCTATTTCGAAGCCACCATGTGGGCCTTTTACCGAACGAACTACCTGCGCTTTGGCGAGTTGCTGAAGGATTTTGGCCGTGAAAGCTTCTGGTGAATCTATCTCGTGAGTTATGGCCTTAAGGCTTGCTCTTTGACCGTTTAGCGACTTTTGAGCAATGTATAGAGTTGCCCTTATTCCGTATTCACATGCTTTTGAAAACATTCGCGACTTACTTTTAGCCCAAATGTAATGGCTGTTTTTATTTAAGACAATTTTGTCCGAAATTATTTTCATTTGATTTGTCATTTCGGGATTAGTGAGTGTTGGAGGTAAGAAGGCTGTCTCAATGCATACAATTCTTACATAGATTATCGGAATTGTTGGCAGAACTGTAAAACCGGAAACATGCTATCCATAATTTGTGACTAAAGCAGAACCATGCCTTCCGGTGCACGAAACAGCCTTCGGAACCTACCACTTAGAGAGAGTATTTTAGGTAGCCTGTTGTTTCGTTTGTTCAAGGGTTTGAGTTAGTTGGCCCAGGCAAAGTGCTGCAATGGCCATCACTATATCGCGCACGGCCACATCTATATAATGCCCTGAAAAAATGAGGCTCAAAGCAATAAGTGTTAGCCAGGCGGCTACCACATAGCTGCCAATTTCGGTTTTGGTAAGTACCACCAAGCCTGCAACTATCTCTATTACACCCACAACAACCATAAAAGTGGAGGCACTCACAGGCAGTATATCGGCTAGTCCTCCCGACACATATTGGGTCCAGTCGGTCAGTATGTTTACAAACTTGTCGGCTCCGGCAGCTATGGGCACCAGTCCAAAGGTGTATTTGAGCCATTGTTGAATCTTTACAAAGGAGTTCAAATTTTGATGGGTTGTCATTTCAATTTTGTTTGAAGTTTCCTTTTAGATGAAAAAGGAACTAATCCGTTACAAAATTTTGTAACCAAGTTGTACTGCCGGCATCTAATGGCCGAAAACAACCCAAAAGAGCCATGAGAGCTATATCCTTTTCTCGACAGACCACCGCAAAGCTGACGGACACGGAAGTAATAGGGAGAATACTTAGCGGAGAAAAAGAATTGTTTGAGATACTCATGCGCAGGTACAATCAGACTCTTTATCGGGTGGTAAGAGGCTATATAGTCTCCGAAAGTGAGGTGGAAGACATTATGCAGGAAGCTTACCTGAAGGCCTACCTAAAACTCGATGAATTTAGAGGAAACTCAGCTTTTTCTACCTGGCTAATCAGAATTGGAATGAATGAAGCGCTTCAAAAACTCAGAAAAAGGAAGCAGGCCATGTTTATGGAGGCTGCTGGTACTACAGATCATACCCACAAAATAGTTGCCCCTGAACCCGGCCCTGAAAAGAAGGTAATTGGAGGAGAAACCAGGGCTATTTTAGAACAAACAATAGACAGATTGCCGGAGAAGTATCGGCTGGTGTTTATTTTACATGAACTGGAGGGAACTCCCAGGCAAGAAATTGCTCGTTTGCTCGATTTGAGCGACAGTAATGTGAAGGTGCGTTTGCACCGTGCTAAAAAAATGCTCAAAGACGACCTACTCAAACAGTCTATGACTAGCGCGGTTTTTGAATTTGGCAATAGCCGTTGCGACCGGGTAGTATCGGCCGTAATGAATAAAATTTAAGACCTTTGAGCCCAAAACCCCGGGCCTTGTTGTAAGACTATCAGGGCTTTGTTTTAAAAAGTTGTAAATAACTGCCTGATTATTAAATTGAAAAGTTTGTGAAATAAATGGCAAGTCGCTACATTTGCAGTCCTTTTTGAGGGAGATATAATTTTGAAGCCATGAAGAAAGACATTCATCCTGATTATAACACCGTTGTATTTTACGATACATCTAGTGAGCACAAGTTTTTGACTAAGTCTACAATGACCTCTAGTGAAACCATTGAGTGGGAAGATGGTAACACTTACCCAGTTATTAAAGTGGAAGTTTCTTCTGCTTCGCACCCTTTCTACACCGGTAAGAAGCTATTTGTTGATACTGCAGGACGTGTTGAGAAATTCAACAAGCGTTACAAAAAGTAGTCGGCTAAAAATACATAAAGCATTATTTGGAGTCTCCATTTTTTCAGATGGAGACTTTTTTATTTTTGTGCATGGACATTGCGCTTTTCGATTCACCCGAAATAAGAACCCAATTACTTCCCTTTACCTTTACTCGCCCGGTGGCCGAAATAAGGGTAGGAATTTTAACCCTTGCCGACAAGTGGCGAGTGCAAGGCTTTACTTGCAGCTACTCAACACTGCCGTACCTGGGCGCTAAATTTGCGCAAGCCTCCTCTGCTGTGCAGGTAAACGGTGCTTTATGTGCCAACAAGGCCCTTATTGAAGCCATAAGTGCCCTGCAGCCCGGTGAAGAATTGGTGGCAAATAAACAAGTATTGGCCAGAAACGGAGACGGAGGCCGCCCGGTAGAATTTGAAGGAGAGTTCACTCTCATCGATCGTACCTGGAAAATCTTTGCAGAAAACCGAAATGAAATAATTGCCGATTTCGAGCTACTCACTTCGGGCCGCAACTCCGAGCCGGTGACCGATCCGCACACCATAGTCTATAACCCTCCGAACCTGTTCATCGAAAAAGGAGCTTCCATAAAAGCGGCTATTATCAATGCTGAAAATGGGCCGGTATATATTGGTAAGAATGCACAAGTGCACGAGGGGGCCATTATTAGCGGAGCTTTTGCCCTTTGTGAAGGGTCTCACGTAAATATGGGGGCCAAAATAAAAGGCGACTCTACCATTGGCCCATATTCTAAGGTAGGCGGAGAGGTGAGCAACTCAGTAATCTTTGGCTACAGCAACAAGGGGCACGATGGCTTTTTGGGCAATTCTGTTATTGGTGAGTGGTGCAACCTTGGGGCAGATACCAACACCTCCAATCTTAAGAACAATTACGCAAAGGTGCGGCTTTGGAATTATGGTTCCGGCCGGTTCGATGATACAGGGCTCCAATTCTGTGGTTTAATGATGGCCGACCATGCCAAGTGCGGAATCAACACCATGTTTAATACCGGCACAGTGGTTGGTGTTGGAGCCAATGTTTTTGGTGCGGGGTTCCCCAAAAATTTCATTCCTTCATTTTCATGGGGCGGAACCGGAGGTTTAGTTACCTTCAGACTCAATAAATTTGCCGAGGTGGCCGAAGCTGCCATGCAAAGACGCGGCAAAACCTACGATGCCACTGAGCAGGCCATTATTGCTCACGTTTTTGAAGAAACAGCACCATATAGAACCTGGGATAAATCATGAGGTTTCAAGACATACCCGGCTTAAAGCATACTAAACAACAGCTCATTGAGGCAGTTCAGGGCAACCACGTGGCACATGCCCAGTTATTTGTAGGGGCCGAAGGTTCTGCCAATTTAGCCATGGCACTTGCCTTCACCACCTATGTCAACTGCGAAAACTCTGGGGCCGAAGACGCCTGCGGTAACTGCCCCTCATGCATAAAAAATAGTAAATACATTCACCCCGATGTAAACTTTGTATTCCCTTCGGCAGCCACACCAAAACTGAAAAGAGAAGATGCTACAAGCGAAAAGTTTCTGGTAGAGTGGAGGGCCTTTTTGCAGCAAAATCCCTACGGCAATGTGAGTGACTGGAGCAATCACTTTGGTTGGGAAAACAAGCTGCTCATGATTCCCCGACAGGAAAGCCGCAATATAGTCAGGGCCCTATCCTTAAAGTCATTTGAGGGAAAGTACAAAGTAATGATCATTTGGTTGCCCGAACTAATGAACGTGAATGCCGCCAACGGTATTCTGAAAATACTGGAAGAACCCCCTGAAAATACGCTTTTCCTTCTCGTCTCTAACGATGCCAACAAGCTCTTAACCACCATACTTTCCAGGGCTCAGCAGCTACGTATTCCTGCCTTTGACGATGAGGATATAAAGCAGGTATTAGCTCAAAAAACAGACCTTTCGGAAGAGGAGATTGCCCAATTGGCTTACAGAGCCGAAGGCAATATGCGCAAGGCCCTCCTGGAGATTGGCGGAACCGGCAATGAAGTGGCCGATTACTTTAAAGACTGGATGCGCCAGTGTTTTTCATACAACTTTGAGTCGCTCATACAGTTGGCCGATGATTTTCAGAAAAAAGGCAAGGAATTTCAGGTGGGCCTTTTTGCGGTGGCCAGTCGCTTTATGCGCGAAACGCTCCTTAAAGGGGTTAGCGCAGAGGCCATTTCCAGATTGCCCGAAACCGAGCGCGGCTTTGTAGAAAAGTTTTCGGCTGTATTTGTACCCCCGAAAATAGCCATACTAAGCCCTAAGCTCGATGAAGCGCAGTATCATGTGGAGCGAAATGCCAATCCGAAAATTCTCTTCCTTGATTTATCGCTTTCCATTGCCCAAATTGCGAGAGCCAAAAATCTTTAAATGTTCAAACGTTCGGTGACCATTGGCCGTGTCGATAAGATCGATTTACCCGATTTTGGCCTGTTTGATGTAGACGCCAAGGTTGATACCGGAGCCTACACATCGGCCATTAACTGTTCTAAGGTGAAGGTGAAAACCATTAATGGAGAAAAAGTTCTCACCTTTAATATTCAGGGTAACAGGCTTCAGGAAAAGAGAGCAAGAACATTTTCAACCACCAATTTTAAGAAGAAGAAGATCAGAAGCTCCAATGGCACCATGGAAGAGCGCTTTGTAGTAACTACCCTGGTAGAGCTTTTTGGCCATAAAATACAAACCGAGTTTTCCCTTTCGGACCGAAGTAAAATGAAGTATCCAGTGCTTTTGGGCCGAAAACTACTGAGAATGGGGTTTGTTGTAGATGTAAGAAAAAAGAATCTTTCGTACCAAAAGAAATACAAAAATGAAGATAGCAGTACTCTCAAGAAATAGCCACCTGTATTCCACACGCAGGCTGGTGGAGGCTATCAAAGCAAAAGGGCATGAGGCCAGGGTTATTGACCACCTCAAGTGCGACCTTACCATTGAACCCACAGGTCCAAAAGTACACTATATGGGTGAGGTTCTGGACGATATTGATGCCGTAATACCCCGAATTGGGGCTTCTGTAACCTTTTACGGTACTGCTGTTGTTCGTCAGTTCGAAATGATGGGAGTTTTCAGTACCACCTACTCCCAGTCCATTGTTCGCTCTCGCGATAAGCTAAGAAGCTTACAGTTGCTCAGTGGAGCAGGTTTGCCCATGCCTCGTACCGCTTTTACCAACTACTCCAAAGAAGAACGCAGCCTTGTAGATCATGTAGGCGGAGCACCTGTGATTATTAAACTTCTGGAAGGAACCCAGGGGCTGGGTGTAGTTTTGGCCGAAACCCGAAAAGCTGCTCAGTCGGTTATAGAAGCTTTCCACGGACTTAAAGCACGTATTATTGTGCAAGAATTTATTAAAGAGGCCAAGGCCTCAGACCTACGCGTTTTCGTAGTCGATGGTAAGGTAGTAGGAGCCATGAAGCGCACAGGTCAGGAAGGTGAATTTAGGAGCAACTTGCACCGGGGTGGCAAAGCCGAGGTGGTGAAACTTAGCCGTTTAGAAAAATCGGTAGCTGTAAAAGCCGCCAATGCCATGGGGCTTTCCGTAGCCGGAGTAGATATTTTACAGTCGAGCCGCGGACCACTTATTTTGGAAGTCAACAGTTCTCCCGGCCTCGAAGGTATAGAAAGAGCAACCGGTGTAGACATTGCCGAGCAAATAGTGGCTTACATCGAAAGAAACCAACCCAAAAAGAAAGGCACCATTTCTAAACTCAAGGCCTGATGAAAATTAAGATAGGAACGAGGGGAAGCAGACTGGCACTTTGGCAGGCCTACCACGTGGAAGAAAAACTTCAGGCTGCAGGGCTCGAAACAGAAATAGTGACCATTGAAACCAAAGGCGATAAAATACTCGATGTTTCCATTGCCAAGATTGGCAGCAAGGGGGTGTTCACTGAAGAGATTGAAGAGCAATTGGCCGATGGCCGAATCGATATAGCCGTTCATAGTGCTAAAGACATGCAATCAAAGCTCCCGTCAGGTTTTGAACTCATTGCCTTTATGGAGCGAGAAGAAGTGAACGATGTGATCATTAGTCACAAGCCCTCAGTTGATCTGAGTAGTCCGGGGTTGGTTTTGGGAACCTCCAGCACAAGGAGAGTAGCCACTCTTCGTCATTTTTACCCGGGCATCGAAACGGTGGCCGTTCGAGGAAATTTACAAACGAGAATCCGAAAGATGGAAGAAGGTGCCTGCGATGCCCTTTTGTTGGCCTATGCAGGAGTGCATCGGATGGGGTATGACGATAAAATAAAGCACAAGCTATCGGTCAATGAGTTTATTCCCGCGGTGGGTCAGGGTAGTGTTGCCATAGAAATTCACAGTACCCTGTCTGCCGAAAAACGCGCCAAGGTAAGGGAGGTGCTCAACCACCCAGACACAGAAACTTGCCTATTGGCCGAAAGAGCTTATTTAAAAACCATGGACGGAGGGTGTAGCATACCGGTTTACGGATACGCAACCTTGGAGAATAATTCCCTGAAAATGTCCGGAGGCATAATCAGCCTCGATGGCCAAAAGAGAATTGTGAAACAACACCAAACACACGCTTCTACTCCCGAGAGGCTAGGTTCCGAACTTGCCAATGAAGTATTATCTTCGGGAGGGAAAGCCATTTTAGAGGAGATTAAACGAACAATGAACCATGATTAGACAGAAGATTTTTTTAGCCGTAGTGGCCGTTTTTCTATTGACAATGGCCTGCGATTCTTCAGGAGAAAAGTCGGGCAGTGAAACTACCAAAGCCGCAGACCTTTCAGGCAATGACTACCTGGTGACTATTAAAACCAATTTTGGCGAAATGAAGGCTGTTTTGTATGACAAAACACCCAAGCACAAAGAAAACTTTATTAAGCTCGCACAAGAAAAATTCTACGATAGCCTCTTATTTCACCGGGTTATTCAGGGCTTCATGATTCAGTGTGGAGACCCCGAATCGAAAAATGCGGCTCCCGACCAGAATTTGGGAAGTGGCGGCCCCGGCTATACTATTCCGGCCGAATTTGTTCCTCAGTTTTTTCACAAGAAGGGAGCCCTTTCTGCCGCCAGGCAACCCGATTTTGTGAACCCCGAAAAAGCCTCCAGCGGAAGCCAGTTCTTTGTGGTTCAGGGACAAGTGCTAGACGATGCCTCTCTCGGGCAATTTAGCGGCCCCAACTTGCAAGCCATTGGCAGCGCAGCTCAATACTTGCGTTCTGCCTTACCCGATCACGACCTGAACAGAGAGTATCAGCAGGCCTATGAGCAAGGAGGAGACGCTGAGTTGAAAAAGAAGCTATTGGCCACCATAGACCAACTCGAAGAAGCCACCGGCCGAAAACTCAATAGACCTGAAATGTCTGAAGAACAGAAGAGAGCCTACAAAACCATTGGAGGTACGCCTTTTCTGGATGGAGACTATACCGTGTTTGGCGAGGTAATTTCCGGTTTAGACATAATCGACTCCATTGCGGGGGTTCAAACCAAGCCCGGAGACCGACCGGTAGATGACGTTCGGATGTACGTATCGGTGGAAGAAATGCCCAAGAAAGAAATTGCAGAAAAGTATGGCTATGACTACAGCAACCAACAATAAAACAAGTATTAAAGCTTTTTGGGCAAGTCTGTTGCTTTTGAGCGTTCTGGCGTGCTCCCCCAAAGAAGTAGATGAACTGGTGGTTATTTCTACACCATATGGCGATATGACGGCCGTGTTGTACGATGATACCCCCATTCACAAGCAAAACTTTCTGAAGCTGGCTAAGAACGGTCAGTACGACTCCGTGATTTTTCACAGGGTTATTGAAAACTTCATGATTCAAACAGGTGATGTTTCGACCGGAGTAGCAGGTGAATCGGTAGACTATTCACTCGAGGCTGAATTTCTTCCTGAAAAATATATTCACCGAAAAGGTGCTTTGGCGGCTGCCCGAACAGGCGATGCCGTAAACCCTGAGAAAAAATCGAGCGGCTCTCAGTTTTACATTGTAGATGGCGAAATATTCGATGAAGAAGGGTTGAAAGCCCGGGCAGAGCGAAGGCAGGAGCTTAAGCTCAGTGGGTTGTTTGCGCGAATGCTACGCTCGGAACGTTTTCCGGAACTAACGGAAAAGGTGGAGTATCACAGAGGTTTGAGCGAAACCGATTCTACCTATGATTTTGGACTGGCCTATAAGCGACTAATCTTCAATTCTATCGATGTAATTGAGAAGGAATTTGGCGACCAGACTGACCCGGGTTATCCGGCCTGGGCCAAAGAAGTGTATGCTACCGAAGGAGGGGCTCCTCACCTTGACGGACAATATACCGTGTTTGGTCAGGTGGTAGAAGGGTTGGAAGTGATTGATAAAATTGCTGCTACCAAAACCAATTTGCGCGATAAGCCGCTGGAAGATATTCGCATGCATGTGAAAGTAATAACACTACCCAAGAGGGAGGTTACCAAAAAATACGGCATAGAATATCCACAAAAAGATTAAATCATGAAAATACTCATCACCGGTTCCAATGGGTTGCTAGGTCAAAAACTCGTAAAACTGATACTCGACCGTGGAGAAGATGAGCTTATTGCGACTGCTCGCGGGGCCAATCGGCTTCCCTATGCACAAGATGACTACCAGTTTGATGTAATGGATATAACTAACCGTGAGCAAGTACGGGAAGTTGTAGCCAGGCACCGCCCCGAGGTAGTTATTCACACGGCCGCCATGACCAACGTAGACCAATGTGAACTGGAAAAAGAGGCTTGCTGGGATCAGAATGTAAATGCTGTAAAATATCTAATTGAAGCTTGCGCAGATAACAATGCCTTTTTACTACACCTGTCGACCGACTTTATCTTTGATGGTGAAAATGGACCCTATGATGAGGAGGCTGTGCCCAATCCGGTGAGCTACTATGGCGAAAGTAAACTGGCAGCCGAAAAATTATTGGAGAACTCTACCATTGACTATGCTATTGCCCGAACCGTTTTAGTGTATGGTATTGCCCACGATATGAGCCGTAGCAATATTATTCTATGGGTAAAAAAGAGCCTGGAAGAAGGCAAGGAGATTAAGGTGGTAGATGACCAATTGCGGAGCCCTACACTTGCAGAGGACTTAGCGATGGGCTGCTATCTTATTGCCAAAAAGAAAGCTTCCGGAATATTCAACATTTGTGGAAAAGATCTGCTCAATCCTTATGAAATGGCCGTAAAAACAGCACAGTTTTTTAACCTCGATATGCGTACTATGCAGCGTGCCGATGCCAGCAGCTTCAGTCAAACAGCCAAAAGGCCCCCAAAAACCGGGCTGCTCATAGAAAAGGCCCGCACCGTGCTTGGGTACGAGCCTCATTCTTTCGATGAAGGGATTGCCATTGTGGCCGATCAAATCAAGAATTAAAACATTTCGTTGTCAGGCCGAATTTGTTTCAGCATCTTCTTAGTAGACCCTGAAATGCATTCAGGGTTAACGTCAATTTTCGTTTTTAACGTTCTCTTTCTTATCGGCACTGAGCGCAATTTTTAAAAAAACTAAAAATCCCCCCAGGGTAATCGAAAGGCATATAATCATTCCTATTATTGCTTCTCCACTCATTTTTTCACGAATTTTCTGTAAAACCATCCATTAAACACCACAGCAATAAGCAGGGCTATTCCCCATTGCGTAACTATGGTTGCATTGCTAAATCTGTCGAACAAGTTCCAGTTGCCTTCGGCATCAAACCACGGGTATTCGCTGTAGCCCTGATCCATCCACCAATAAACCAGAAAGAGGCCAGCTATAAAGTTGAAGTAGATCATGCCAGCAAAGTATAGCTTAGATACCTTGAAGTCGGAATTCTGATCGATGAAGTCTTTCTTGAACTTCATGGGGCCATATCTGATAATGAGGAAGGATATAAAAATGCCACTCACCAAAAGGCCAACGCCCCAAACCCAATCCTGATTCTCGAAGAAGTCGAGCCACCAGGCCGAAGGGAATCCAACAATAAAACATGCCGCACCAGCAATAATGGCCGCTTTCTTTTTGGGTATTTCGTAGTCGGTCAGGTTTTTTATAATCAGTTGCATCATTGGCAAAATGGAACTGAAAGCGGCCATAGCAAAGGCCCCAAAGAATATCCATGAAAGGAATGGGCCTCCTGGCATTTGGGCAAACAGCTGTGGTAAGATGGTAAATACCAAAGCTGTATTTCCACCATGTAAGAAATCAATGGCTTCAGTAGGCGTAGCTGCCATGGCAAAAACGGCCGGCAAAATGGCCATAGCTGCCAAAAGAGCGGCTGTGTTGTTGCCAAAAGCACCTAAGAAGGTGTTCAAGGTTACATCTTCTTTCTGTCTCGAGAAAGAGCCAATGGTAATCATCAGACCCCAGCCGGCTCCGGTACTCCAGGCCGAGTCGGTAATGGCTTCAATCCAAATGATTGGATCTTTAAACTTCTCTACATCAATGGTAAAGAGGTATTCCAGGCCTTGCACTCCACCTGGCATTTGAATGGCAAAGGCAGCAACCACCAGCAAAAGAATAAATAAGGTTGGTATTAATATTTTATTGGTTCTTTCGAGCCCTTTCTTAATGCCTTTGCCCAAAACCCAAATGGCTATAGTAATGGTGAGCATATAGCATAAAACTGCCTCCCAGCTGGAGTTGGAAAGACTTGCCCAGAAGTTGTCCATAAAGTTTACGCTGGGGTCGGCAAACTTTTCGTTCATAGCGCCCGATCCAAAGAGGTAGTCTACCAGGTTTTGTGTATTGAGCAAAAAGTAACGCAACGACCAGCCTGTAACCACCGAATAGTAAAAGGCAATACCTACTGTTACCAGGGTAACGAAGGTGCCCATCCAATTGAATTTTTTTCCGCTTAAAGAACCCAGCGACCCTAGTGTTCCTTTTCGGTAGTGCTTACCAATGGCCAGTTCGGCCATCAGCAAGGGAATAGACCATATCACCAGGAAAAACATCCATAAAATAATGAAGGTACCCCCATGTTCTCCGGCTATTCTTGGAAACCGCCAGAGGTTTCCGGCACCAATAGCCATACCCAGGGCGGCTAGAATTATTCCCCACCGGTTACTAAATTCTTCTCTTTTTTCTGCCATATATAATTGACTGTTAGTATTTGCGATTGTTCAGTTTTGATTCTTATGAAGCCGGACAAACTAATTTTTTTAAGCAGAAACTCAAGTTTTAATTGAATCGGTGTCATAATGTGCAACCGTTTGCAGTCGTCTTAAACAGTTTTCTCTTTGGTTTTAGGGCTTACTATAAAATATGCTTGGTTTTTAGGTGGAAAATGGAGAATATTCTTTGTTAAAACTTTTCTATTCTCAACGTAAACTTTTTTATATGGCCGTTAATTTAAGCGATGGAAATCGCGGTCAGTGGGGATCCAAGTTCGGATTTATCATGGCAGCTGCCGGTTCGGCAGTAGGTTTGGGTAATATTTGGCGTTTTCCGTTCATCACGGGCCAAAATGGAGGCGGAGCCTTTGTTTTGGTTTACTTGCTTTGCGTAGTGCTCATTGGCGTGCCCTTGCTATTTACAGAAATGGGGTTTGGGCGAATGACAAAAAAAGGCACTATTGGTGCGTTTAAAGACACTGGGGCCAACCCTCTGTTTATGGGGCTTGGAGCTATTTTGGCACTTTGCGTCAGCTTCTTTGTGCTTTCTTATTATGGAAACATAGCCGGTTGGACCATAGGCTATATTTTCAAGTCTGTTAGTGGCGATACGGGTAGTTTTCAGGAGTTTGCTTCTAACCCAATGAACACCATTCCACTGATGGGGTTATTTACTTTGGTCACCATTTTTATAGTAAAGGGAGGTATTTCCGGAGGCATAGAAAAAGCCGCTAAAGTGCTTATGCCTATGTTGTTTTTGCTCATTGCAGTAGTGGCCATTCGGTCGCTTACTTTAGAGGGAGCCATGAAGGGCGTAGACTTTTACCTAAACCCTGACTTCTCAAAAATAAGCGCCAATACCTTTTTGGTAGCACTGGGGCAAGCCTTCTTTTCTATGAGCATTGGTTGGGGAATTATGATTACATACGGTTCGTACCTTCCAAAACAGACCAGTATTATTAGTTCAGGCCTATGGGTGGGACTAATGGATGCAGGAGTGGCTTTGTTGGCGGGCTTTATGATTTTCCCTGCCGTTTTCGCTTTTGGAAAAGACCCTGCAGCCGGGCCCACACTGGTGTTTCAGGTATTGCCTGAGATTTTCAATAGTATGCCCGGTGGTGCCATTATTGGAGCCTTTTTCTTTTTGTTACTCACTGTAGCGGCTCTTACATCTTCCATTTCTATGCTTGAGGTGCCCGCCTCTTACTTTATGGATGAAAAGAAATGGAGCCGAAACAAATCGGCTTGGGTGGTGGGTATCCTGCTATTTATTGTGGGTATTCCTTCCGCACTTTCTCAAGGCGGCTCCGCTTTCTTTAGTAAAATGCAGATAGTAATGTTTGGACACCAGTATACGGGATTTCAAGACATACTAGACTTTTTCTTTGGCACTTTCTTTATAGTGTTGGTAGCCTTGGTTACCTGCATTTATGTGGCCTGGAAAATGCCTGTGAATAAAATTGTGAGCGAGCTGGATACAGGGTCTCCAACCTGGAAGGCCGGCTCGTTGGCTTCCAGCATCTTTGTGTTTTTTATCCGCTATGTTTGTCCCATCACCATTTTACTGGTGTTGCTCAACATGATGGGCCTTTTGGGCTTTTTTGCCGGAGGAGGGTAGCCCATAGACTGATACCTACGAATTTGAAAGTCCTGTGCTCAATGTGCAGGACTTTTTTGTAGTTTCAAACCATGGCAAAGGACCATTCAAATTTTTTCAATGATGTATATGAGGTGGTAAGGCTTATACCCAGAGGCCGGGTAACCAGCTATGGAGCCATTGCCAACTACCTGGGGACTAAAGGCAGTGCCCGAATGGTGGGATGGGCTATGAATGCAGCACATGGGCTCAGCGATGTGCCCGCTCACAGGGTGGTGAATCGAACAGGAATATTGACCGGAAAGCATCATTTTGAAACGCCTAGCCTAATGCAGGAACGGCTGGAAGCCGAAGGCGTAGAAGTGATTGGCGATAAGATACAGCAATTCGATAGGGTGTTTTGGGATCCCTCTGCTGAATTGTCTCTTTGATTAGCCGAAATTCGGTAATTTCGCCCCGTGTAAGCATGAAGTTGTTGAAAAAGGCAAGTAAGATTAACAGACCCCTTGACAGGGCCAGGCAAGAAGGGAAAAAGCGATTGTTTTTTCTCATTAAGCTTATTCTGGTTGTGGTTGGCTTGGTTTGGCGATACAGGTTTCCTGATAGTTATGACCAACTGAAACTGGATGGACGTATTTTACCTACTCTCTTCTTTTATCTTACCAGTGTGCTGTTAGTGTCTTTTGGGCGAATCTCTCTGGTATATCTTTACCTAAAACGACAGAACAAAGAGAGCGATTTTCGCGACAATTATATTGTGGGTATCAACCGTATAGCGTCCATTTTGTATGGGGTTATACTTATTATTTCCATTCCATATTATTTCAACATAGAGGTAAATGAGTTTTTTACCTCCATTAGCATAGTAGCAGCCGCTATTGCCATTATTTCTAGAGAGTATCTGGTAAATATGATTAATGGGTTCATTCTGATGTTTTCCAATCAGTTTTCAATCAATGATTACATTAAAGTGGGCGAAGATAGCGGGCGCATAACAGACATTACCCTTATGAATGTTGTGTTGCTCAACGATGATGATGAGATCGTGTACATTCCCAATTCTACCATGGCCTCATCGCATGTTATCAATAGCTCAAAGAAAAATTTCAAAAAACTGAGCTTTGATTTTGAGCTGTTACCGGAAGCCTTACCCAACATAGACCATTTCGAAAGCTACCTTATTGAGGCACTAAAAGCACAGTTTAAGAACATTAACCTGGAGAAGTTTAGCCTGAAAGTAGACTCCATAAAAAAAGATGCCATTGTCATAAAACTCCATGTAACACTGGATAGGCGGCAGAAAGACCTGGAAAAGCCGGTTAGGCGATTCATTAATAAATCAATTCTGGCCTATGCCAGCGATAGTAAATTTAAGAAAGAAGAATAAACGCAATGGAAGTACTCTTAAGCTCTGAAGGAATAGTAGCGCTTTTAACCCTCACCTTTTTGGAGATCGTGTTGGGGGTCGATAACATCATTTTTATTTCCATAATTTCTAACCGATTGCCCGAGAAACAGCAGGCAACCGCCAGGAACCTTGGTTTGGCCCTGGCGCTTCTTATGCGCGTGGGTTTACTTTTGGGTATTAGTTGGATTATTGGTTTCACCGAGCCCGTGCTTACCGTAATGGAGCACCCCGTGAGCGTAAAAGATATTATTCTAATTGTGGGTGGTCTCTTTCTAATTGGTAAAAGTACTACTGAAATTCATGAGTCGCTGGAGGTAGCCGATCATGAGTCGGAAACCAAAACCGTTACTACTATGAGCAAGGTTATTTTACAAATAGTGGCCCTTGACATGGTGTTTTCTTTCGACTCTATTCTCACCGCTGTAGGGCTTACGGAACACATCATTATTATGATTGTGGCCGTGGTGTTGGCCATGATTGTAATGATGACCTTTGCCGGTAAAATCAGTGCCTTTATTAACAAACATCCAACACTTCAGATGTTGGCCATGTCTTTCCTCATTCTCATAGGCTTTATGCTGGTGTTGGAAGGTATAGGCAAACACATAGAAAAGGGCTATATCTATTTTGCCGTGTTCTTCTCGCTTACTGTTGAAATACTGAACATGAGAAGAAGGAGAAACGCAGCCAAAATTAAGCTGAGGAAGAAAATTACGCAGTAATTCTCTTGGAAAGAGACGCAAAGAATTTGTCTTCACTATCTATAGAAAGCACCAGTTTATCGGTGCTTTTTTTGATGCCGTAGATTCCCTGAACGTGTAGCTTTTCTCTTAAAGAGATAACCACATTGCCATGTCCAAATGAACTAAGGTTGACAAATTTTTCACTGTGTGCATCGCCCTCTCTAAGTTCAATTTTATCTATTAGGTGATAGGGTAGCTCAAAACTCCAGCGTATTCCAATGTTGATTGAAAGCGAATCTTGATCCAAAACAATGGGTCTGTGTCTCATCGCGTTTCTATCACCGAAAATGAAGAACAGGCTGTAAATGCTTATGCCTGTGAGAATCCAGGCCAGTGTTGGGCTTATGATCATTAACCAATAATGCAAAACGAAAGTCTCTACCGGCAAAAGAAAGAGTACCAAAACAAAAACCGACTTGTATCCTGACTCGAGATAATAGCTAAACTCATTGGAAGCCAATGCTTGGGGTTTCGCCCATCCTGCAAAAGTGTAATAGAAAAGTGAACATTCTGAACTGGCTATATTAGCAAGAACCGGTTTGGCCTTCATATCGAGCAAAACTGCCTTCATTCGTTCAGGAAAATTACGAAGTCCACCCTTTGTTTGGCTGAGGTTCTTATTTAACTGAATGACTTTGTAAATAAGAAAACCAATAACACCCAACTCAATAGGCGCTACCAACATTTTAATTCTATTGAGAGTAGCATGGTAGTCGTCTGGAATAACCTGAAAGGCCATGATAAGACTTAATATAAAAACAGGGACGACCGTGATTTTCGGAAAGGAACTGTTTCTGATAAAAAGAAAGTAGATCAAAGGAATAATAAGAGCTATGTCTATCGAACTGCCAACGGCCAGCAAAGAACGGTTGCTAATGAAATTCGGAGATGTCATGAGCCATAGGCTAATGAAGATAATGCCCGAAGCAACTAAAAGGAAGGCGGGTATTCTTAGTGCTGCAGTTCTCATATGGCTTTAAGTTAAAGCATTAGAGTCTAAGAATTTCAATACATGCATAAGAGGTTTGTGCCTTAGATTAAAGGAATATCTGCCTGTTCCAGATCAGGTTGGGGTGATTGGCCGAAGTGGTATGAGTCTGTAGGCTATTGCTGGCCCTATCTTGGCGGCAAATGGCCACCAGGGGCACTAAGGTTTTTTCGAAATGAAGAACAACCCAATGAAAGTCAGTGCTCCATTCAATGCCAGAATAAAGAAACCAAACCAGCTTCCGCTAGCTAAATCTATAAAGTAAGAAAGCAAGGGAGCCGCCAGGCAAACCGGAAGCACATATTTATCTATCACCTGTCTTTTGGTAAGAAGTCCAAAGCTAAAAAGGCCTAGAAGTGGGCCATAGGTGTAGCCAGCAGCTTTGAAAATGGAATTAATGACACTGTCATCGTTAATGGCGTTGAAAATGAGAATGACCAGAAACAGAAGCACCGAGAAACCAATGTGAACCTTAAGGCGGGTTCTTTTCTTCTCCTCTTCCTCCTTCTTTTTGAAGTTCAGAAAGTCTACGCAAAAAGCCGTGGTAAGGGCAGTGAGTGCAGAGTCTGCACTGGAATATGCTGCGGCAATAATTCCAAGTAAAAAGACCACTCCGGCAAAAGTGCCTAAATGGTTTAAGGCCAAAAGTGGGTAGAGGGTGTCGGTCCTGGCAGGAATTTCAATTCCCTTGTTATTGGCATACATAAATAGTAATGCGCCCATACCAAGAAAGAGTAGGTTGGCAAAAATGAGTACCACGCTAAAACCAAATACGTTTTTTTGAGCCTCTTTAAGATTGCGACAAGTCAAATTCTTTTGCATCATGTCCTGATCGAGCCCTGTCATTACAATAGCAATAAGGGCACCCGAAATAAACTGCTTAGGGAAGAACCTGGCGCTACTCCAGTCCCAATAAAAGATTTTGGACATTTCGCTTGCCTCAATTTGGGCAATGGCATCGCCAATAGACCAGCCCAGTTCTTTGGTAATGATGAAAATGGTAACAACCACTGCGGTGAGCATAAACAGCGTTTGCAGAGTATCTGTCCATACAATAGTCTTTATCCCACCCTTGAAAGTGTAGACCCAAATGAGCAGTATGGTCACCATAACACTCACCCAGAAAGGTACACCAAAGGCATCGAACAAGGCCGTTTGTAATACTATAGCTACCAGAAACAGCCTAAAACTTGCACCTACTACCCTCGAAAGCAAGAAGAATCCTGACCCGGTTTTATACGACCAGAAGCCAAAGCGTTGCTCCAAATAGCCATAAATAGAAACCAGGTTGAGGCGATAGTACAATGGCATAAGCACTGTGGCAATAACAAAATAGCCCAGCAAGTAACCGATTACCACCTGAAAGTAAGAGAAGAAACTATTACCCACCTCCCCCGGAACGGAGATAAACGTAACTCCTGAAAGTGAGGCTCCAATCATACCGAAAGCCACTAAATACCAGGGGCTTTGTCGGTTGGCCGTAAAGAAAGTCTGTGTATTGGCACCTCTGGAAGTCAATCGGGCAATCACGATCAACATCAGAAAATAGCCACCAATTAGGGCAATGACAAGCGTAGGACTCATGGGGTAAAGATATCAGTATATCAGTGATGAGAAAACAGTTCATCAGAAATCGGGGGTATTGCTGTAACCGTTGCATCGTTGCGAGAAACAAACTTTGCACTGGCAGCAGGTTGCGACAAAGCAACCTACTTGTTTTACACGGTGCACCTTTATGGTAGAGACTGCCGCAGCCGCACTTGCCACGCAATGACGGAGAAGAACCAGACTACTGATTTCCGATTAACCAATCGCCACCAACTGGTTATGCAGATGATTTTCATTAAATTTGTTCCAAATTTTAGAGATATGCGATTAAGCTACCAAGAGCAAGAAAGCGTAGAGGTATTGGATGAGGTGATTGAAGAAGACCTGTGCGATTTGGTGGTCTTCAATGACGATGTGAATACTTTTGAGCATGTAATCAATATCTTAATGAAGGTGTGTAAGCACTCTGCCGAACAGGCCGAACAGTGTACACTCCTGATTCACTACAAGGGTAAGTGCACGGTAAAACATGGCACCTTCAAAGAGTTAAGACCCATGTGTGAAAGTATTTTAGAGGCGGGGATTACCGCAACAGTTATGTAATTTTTGCCCGCTACTATCTTGAACTTCCCCCCAAAAATTGTAGAAAATGCCATAGAAGAAATCTCCAAGCTGCCCGGAATCGGTAGAAAGACAGCTTTGAGGTTGGTATTGTATTTACTGAAACAAGAAAAAGAATCTACCGAAAACCTTACTACGGCCCTCACGCAGCTTAGAGAAGATATTCAGTACTGCGGCACCTGCCATATAATCTCAGATACTACCGATTGCACCTGTCGCACCGTTACTCGCGACCTTACCACTATTTGTGTGGTACAAGATACGCCAGATGTAATGGCCATAGAAAATACCCACCAATATAAGGGACTGTACCACGTTTTGGGAGGGGTAATTTCACCAATCGAAGGTATTGGGCCGGAAGATTTACACATAGACTCCCTCTTTTCCCGTATTGAAAAAAGCGATCCTAAAGTGGAGGAAGTAATACTGGCATTGAGTCCTACTATGGAAGGAGACACAACAGCCTTCTATATCACCAAAAAGTTGAAGGCTTTGGGCATAAAAGTCACTACTATTGCACGAGGAATACCAATTGGTGGCGAACTGGAGTATGCCGATGAGGTAACTCTGGGCCGCAGCATATTAACAAGAACCATTTACGATTAGAACAGGACATGAACATTGTTTCAGACCGCATTAAAAACATGGCCGAGTCGGCCACGTTGGCCATGGCAGCCAAGGCCAGAGAATACAAAGCAAAGGGTATCAATGTAATTAGCCTTAGCTTGGGAGAGCCAGATTTTAAAACACCACAGCATATTCAGGATGGAGCCAAAAAGGCCATCGATGAAGGAAAGTATTTTGCATACCCCCCCGTAAATGGATACCTGGATCTTCGCGAAGCAATTGCCGAGAAATTCAAGAAGGAAAACGGACTGAATTATACGCCCGACCAAATTGTGGTTTCCAATGGAGCCAAGCAGTCTATAGCCAATATTTTTCAGGCCATCATCAATGAAGGCGATGAGGTGGTAGTTTTTTCACCCTTTTGGGTAAGTTACTCGGCTCTGATTGAGCTGGCAGGAGGTGTGCCGGTATTAGTAAAAGGAGGAATAGAAAACGATTTTAAGGTAACTGCCGAACAATTCGAGGCAGCCATTACCTCTAAAACTAAGGCCATGATTTTTTCTTCGCCTTGCAACCCCACCGGCTCAGTGTTTACCAAGCCCGAGTTAGAGGCCATAGCCAAAGTGGTGCTCAAGCACGAGAACCTCGTTGTAGTGTCTGACGAAATTTATGAACACATCAACTATACCGGTGCCCATGCCAGTATAGGAGCTCTGCCCGGAATGCTGGAGAGAACCGCCACAGTAAATGGTATGGCCAAAGGTTTTGCCATGACCGGCTGGAGAGTGGGCTATATTGGTGCTCCCACCTGGCTGGCCAAAGCATGTAACAAAATCCAGGGGCAGTTTACCTCGGCCAACTGTTCAATAGCCCAGCGTGCGGCACTCACTGCCCTTACCAGCGATTTGGAGCCAACCCGCCAAATGACCAAAGAGTATTTGAGAAGAAGAAACCTGGTGAAGGAACTTTTAGACCAAATACCGGGCTTTAAAACCAATATGCCGCAAGGAGCATTCTACTTCTTTCCCGATGTGAGTGCCTACTTTGGGAAGAGCGATGGTACAACTACGGTAAAAGATGCCGATGATTTGGCCATGTACATTCTGGAAAATGCTCATGTTTCTGTGGTAACGGGAGGCGCCTTTGGCGACCCTGACTGTATACGACTTTCCTATGCAGCTTCTGAAGAAGAGCTGCGTGAGGCCATTAGCCGAATGAAAACCACTTTAGCTAAATTGCAATAAATGACTTTTAATAGCGCAGAATCTCTTTTCGAAGCTTTCAGCAAACTGAAGGTACTGGTAATTGGCGATGTTATGGTAGACTCCTACATCTGGGGCTCGGTAAGCCGCATTTCGCCTGAAGCACCTGTGCCGGTGGTATTGGCCAAAAGTAAGGAAAAGCGACTGGGTGGCGCGGCCAATGTAGCGTTGAACGTGCAGTCTTTAGGAGCCACCCCCATTCCCTGCGCTATTGTGGGAGATGACCCCGATGGAGAGTTCTTTTTAGAACGACTTCGGGAAAGGGGAATTCCCGACAAAGGGGTAATTACCAGTTCTGAACGAGTGACTACAGTGAAAGAACGAATTTTGGCCGGCTCTCACCAAATGCTCCGGGTAGACACGGAATCTGACAAAGACATGAGCGAGATTGAGCAGAAGAGCCTTTTAGCTCATATTAAAAATCTCTTGCCCGAGTGCCAGGTGGTCATTTTTGAGGATTATGACAAAGGAGTCATTAACAAGACCATTATAGCCGAAACCATTAGTGAGGCCAACCGGTTGGGAATTCCAACGGTGGTAGATCCTAAAAAGCGCAATTTTCTGGATTATAAGGGCGCTACCCTCTTTAAACCCAACCTAAAGGAGTTGAGAGAAGGGCTCAAAGTAGATGTAGACCCCAAAGACATTGACTCCATTAAATCAGCCGCTCAGGCTCTCCAAAGTGCCTTAAATGCACACATGATTATGGTTACCCTTTCAGAACATGGAGTTTTTATTAAAGACAATGGAGAAAACCACCTGATACCCGCCCATGTTAGGCAGATATCGGATGTTTCAGGTGCCGGAGACACCGTAATAAGCATTGTGGCCTGTGGCTTGGCAGCCGGATTAGACGCCAGGAGAACAGCCGCATTGGCCAACCTTGGAGGTGGTTTGGTTTGCGAACATGTAGGGGTTGTGCCAATCAATAAAGACGATTTGCTGGAAGAGGCCAATGAACAAAATATCTTCAGCTAATGCCCTTCATTAATCTAAAAGATATCCCATCTAAAGAACTATTGCCCGGCTTTTCCGGCAAGATGATTCATACTCAAAACATGACCTTGGCCTATTGGGAGATAAAGGCCGGGAGCGAATTGCCCGAACACTCACACGTTCACGAGCAAGTGGCGGCACAAGTTATTTCAGGAGAGTTTGAACTAACTCTTGAGGGGGAAACCAAGCTAATGAAAGCAGGCGATGTAGCCATTATACCTTCTAATGCTACACATTCGGGAAGGGCCATAACCGACTGCCAATTACTGGATGTCTTTAGCCCGGCCAGAGAAGACTACCAGTAGTTGCTTTAAAATAGTAAGCGCTACCCTAATTCGGGTAATCTTTTGATTTTCAGTAGATAAGTGCGAAAATATAAAGGTGGCGCAGCGTATTTCCTGACGGTAATTTCCTAATTTATGGTCTAATTTTTTCATTATGGAGGCCATTATATACATGCCGGGCTTGGGTTCCAGCTTTACCGACCAGTCACTTGCAAGCTTTGCCCATCGATATGTGAAAGCGGTAGATATCAATGAGCCCAACGAGAAAAAGAAGTACTCCATCAAAATTCGGGAAGAATCTTTTGGTATTGATGGTGGACTCAAAGCGCAGGTGGCTGCGGTGCACGAACAACTTGGACAAGAAAGTAGGCATGTCATCGATATCTACGAGTTCAGTTATATCGAAGAGCTAACAGCCAGTTTTAAGAAAACCAGTCTTATTCATAAAACCTTTGTACTCAGCGCAATTCTCTTTTTAAATGTGCCGAAAGTGTTTTATTACACACTGAGGCGAATAGTAAAAAGGAGAGGTGGTATTTCGGAAGGGAGCTCGGGTCAATTTCTGTATGCAGCTTCAATATTGGCCCTGTTGGCCTCTTTTGGGTTGCTGTTGGTGGCTTCATTTCCTGTAGCCATTGGCGATATGGTGGACTTGAAAGCCCTACCTCAATTCAACGACTTTATAGAGAACAATAGGCTTGGTCAGTTTATAGACTCGGTATATGGTGTTATGCGCGGCAAAGCCGAATACCTGATCGGGTTTTTTGCACTTTTTTATCTGGTAATGCCCGATTTTAAATTGTTCATAACCGAAATGGCTACCGAGCTGGTGTGTATGATCCGATACTTTAGCACAGGACATAACCGGCTCAACCTTACGGGTAAATTTGAAGAACTTCTCGAAAAGGTAGCCGAAGAAGATAAAAACTACGATCAGGTGACGGTAATGGCCTATAGCTTTGGAACTATGGTGGCTTTGGACACACTTTTTCCAATGAAGGGCGCTACTAGCTTCAGAGTTGCCGATAAGGTGACCCATTTGGTAACCATAGGCTGTCCTTTCGATTTTGTGAGGCTTTATTGGAAGAGCTATTACCAAGAACGTGAGTTTAAATCTACTACGCTTCGGCACTGGTACAATATATATTCTCAAGCCGATATTCTCTCTTCAAATTTTAGAAAAGACCACCAGGAAGGAGAAGCCGAACAATCGGTAACTGCTGAGGCCTTGTTGCCACAAAACTTGCCCTTCAATGTATTGCCTAAAAAGCGATTCAACTTGCTTGGATTTATTATGCTTTCGGGCATTCGGGCACATGGTATGTATTGGGAAGATCAGCTCAACAGCGCCAGTTGCCTGACTACCCTGGTGGCCAGGCGCATGGAAAATGAAGCTGCAGCCATATAGCCTCCTGCTTCATTGGAGAGTATAGAACTTGTGCCAATAACTCTGCTTTTATTTCTTAAATTGAAAGAATATTAAACTTCAACCATATGTCATTAACACGCGATATCGTAAAATCCCAGGTGGTGAAGCCGGCATTGGAAGCTGTGAGCGACTTTGACGGTGATTTCGAAAACTTTAGCTTCAATGGGTTTCAGCCAACTCACAGAAGTGTCTTTCTCAATAAAATAAAGTCCAATATTCAGGCTATTCCGGTAACGGACGATGGCACCACCTACCATCAATACATGTACGATGTCATCTTAAACCCAACCATCTTTGCAAGCTGGTCTGTGGTGAAAGATTGTATCGACTACGTTTCTAATAATTACAGCACAGGCCCCAGGTAAATCATGAAAAAGCTTATAGCACTTCTGTTGTTTGTGTGTGTACAGGCGCATGCACAATACACTTTCCAAACCGTGGTAGATACTCCAAATCCACCTAAAATCAATATTCTCATTGGCAATCTGGGTATCGATGCTAATATCAACCAAATAAAAACGCTGCACTACTTCGATTCTACTCAGAATAGCTTTGCATTCTACGCCAATGGCAAGGAGCTTTTTCAGAATCCGGATATTGCGGTGAAAACACGATTTCAGAACAAAAACATACAAGTAGAGATATCGGGTATTTCCAAATATGAACTCGTTCTGCTTCAAAATACTCAGGCCAATGTGTATCTGAGTTCTAAAGCAGATATAAAACTAATTCTGACCAACGGTGTGCATACCATCAGCAAGCCCGATTTGGAGAAGCAATCATTAGGCAAAATCGAGATGAATGAGAGTATTATGGATATGTACTTTGCTGCTTCGGGAGGTGAATATGCCTATGCCAATAACTCATTTAACTGGAGTTTTACGCCTAAAAGTGAAAGCGATATTGGTAAGCTGGAACTCAATGCCGACTTCAGTTTTCATCAGAGTTATGCTCTTGGCTCAGGCAAAGGAAACGATAAGAAACCATTGGTTTTTTACGCAAAGGGTAGAGTAAGTACCAACTCAAAAGACTCGTTGAACTACCTGTATGTTTACCCGATCAACTTCAATATTTCCGGAGCCAGCGATGCCCAAATGATGGCCCGGTTTGGGGTAGAGGGCAACCAGACCTTTACAAGCGGGAGAATGGCCTTTAATTTTTCTTATGAAAAGCTAATCGACAATTTGGTAGACCTGACTTACGGAAGTAATCGATTACGCCTGAAGCCTGTGCTTAATGTGGGTGGAAAGATTTATAAGGAATTTGATAACATGAGAATTGGTGCCGATGGCGAAAATGAATTCTCTGGTCAGGTTTATGCCAACCTTTATTACAACATTCCCGTGTTCGACAATTATTCCATTATACTGGAGTCAAACGCCTATTATGACTTTAGCGAAAAAATCAATCCCGAGCAGAAAATCAGACTCAACTACAGCGTTGCCCTGGGTGTAGAGTTACCAAAATCGCCATTCAAGACTTTGTTCAAGTATCGTGACGGCCAGGTTGATGTGAACAATCTGGACGATAGCAACCTGACCATTGGCCTGCTGGCCGACTTAGAGTCTTTAGTGGGCGTTACGGGTAAAAAGTAAGCCCTAAGCTACTTTTGCTTTTCCGCATAATCCACCACCAAACGGCTCATAAGTCGTATGCCTGTGAGCATACCTGAGTCGTCTACATAAAAGTCCGGTGTATGGTGAGGTGCCGATTTGGCCGGATCTTGCCCTTTGGGCATTCCTCCAATAAAGAAGTACAAACCCGGTATTTGTTCCTGAAAGAAAGAAAAGTCTTCAGCTCCGGTAATGGCATCCATAGAAGCATTCACATTTTCGGCACCGGCTACTTCTACAAACGTGTCGGCCATAAGGGCCGTTAAGTCCGGGTCGTTGAAGGTAACCGGATAGCCTTTGTTAATAGTAAGGATAGCTTCAGCACCATTGCTGGCTGCAGTGTTCTTTACTATGCGCTCAAAGGTAGCAAACAGTGTTTCTCTCATTTGGGCATCGAGCGTTCGAATAGTACCCACCATATGCACCTCTTCAGGAATAATGTTATTTCTAACACCTCCTTCAATTTTGCCAAAGCTAAGTACTGCGGCTGCTTTGGTAAGAGGCAGGCTTCGGCTCACCACAGTTTGGGCATTATTAATGATTTGTGCTGCCGTTACTATCGGATCAACTCCTGTCCAGGGAGTGGAGCCATGAGTTTGTTTTCCTTTGATGTGTAAGTCGAAACTGTTGACGGCTGCCATAATTCCATTTGGGCGATAATTTACTTTGCCTACTTCGGTTTGTGCATTAATGTGTAACCCAAAGATAACATCCATACCCTGGACTACGCCCTCTTTAACCATGAGTTCGGCACCCCCTTCTTCTCCGGCAGGGGCTCCTTCTTCAGCAGGCTGAAAAATGAATTTGATAGTGCCTTTAATATCTTTCTTCACTTGGCTTAGCACTTCTGCAACTCCCATTAAAATAGCCACATGGGTATCATGTCCGCAAGCATGCATTACCGGAACTTCCACTCCATTATATTCTCCTATTTGCTTGGAAGCCCATGGCAAATCCACCCGTTCTTTTACAGGAAGGCCATCCATGTCGGCACGTAACCCTATCACCGGACCGGGCTTTCCTCCTTTGAGAATACCTATTACTCCGGTTTTGGCAACCCCTTCTTGCACCTCTAACCCAAGGCTTTTGAGGTGTGTGGCTACATAAGCCGCGGTTTTAAATTCACGATTTGAAAGCTCTGCATTTTCGTGTAGCCAGTGTCTCCATTCAATCACTTTAGGCTCAACATTTTTTGCTAGTTCCAGTACTTTATCGGCTAAAGCGTTTTCCTCAGGGTTGTTGTTAGAGAATGAATTTGAAGTAGCGAATAAGCTTAAAAGGCAAAGTAGGACTGGTATTATCTTCTTCATAAAAAGGAATTTTGATGAGGAAGATAGGACTTAATTCTCGATGATGAAAACTATGGATTGAGGACTGATACCTCGTCTAGGGTTATTTTATAGTTGATGGTTTTCCGGCCGTCATAAGCACCATATTCAACTACCACAATCAAGTAAGCCTAAGACAGAAATTAATTCAGAGACTTCTATCTGCTCAATAATTGGGCAGAAGAAGCTAACGGATCGTAATGAACAGAAGGCTCAGGACACTCATATTTCAGCCGACCTAAGCTTGGCACTGTATTCCTTCACTGTATTAATGAAGACTTTTACCTTGTTCGGATCGATATCAGGATATACCCCATGACCTAGATTGGCAATGTGTCTGCCCGTACCAAACTCATCGAGCATTTTCTTAGTAGCCTTTTCAATCTCAATATCAGGAGCGTAGAGAGCACACGGATCGAGGTTACCTTGTAAGGTTTTGTTTTCGCCAATTAATCTGCGAGAGCTTTGAATGTCCATGTTCCAGTCTAGCCCAATAGTTTCACAATTCAGGTGACGCATTTCAGACCTGGCAAAGTACGCTCCTTTGCTAAACACCGTAACCGGCACTTCGGTAATCGCATCGCAAATTTCAGCAATGTACTTCATGGAGAAGCGTTGGTATTGTTCTGGCCCCAGTATGCCTGCCCAAGAGTCGAACACCTGCACAAGGTCGGCCCCGGCTTCAATCTGGGCTTTCAAATATTCAATGGTAGAGTCGGTTATTAGCTTCAACAACTGATCAGCCATTAGCGGATCGTTATAGAGCATTCTCCTTGCTTTGGAGAAGGTTTTACTTCCGTGTCCTTCTACCATGTAACAAAAAATTGTCCATGGAGCACCGGCAAAGCCGATTAAAGGCACTCTGCCATTAAGTTCTTTTTTGGTGATTTTAATGGCTTCCAGCACATAACCTAAGTCGCTTTTGGCATCAGCTTTTTTGAGCGCCTTTAGATCTTCATCGGTAGAGATGGTTTTGGGGAACCTTGGTCCCTTTTTTTCCACCATTTCGTAGGGTAGTCCCATGGCCTCCGGAATTACCAGAATGTCGGAGAAAATAATAGCAGCATCAACACCAAGAATATCTACTGGTTGAATGGTTACCTCCGCAGCGAGCTCGGGCGTTTGAGCCAGCTCAATAAATCCGCTAAGTTTGTTGCGTACTGCTCTGTATTCCGGTAAGATTCTACCTGCCTGACGCATCAACCAAACCGGTGTCCGCTCAACTTTTTCACCCTTTGCCGCTCTGATCAGTAGATCGTTCTGTAATTCCATGCCGCAAAGATAGAAATTGTTTCCGCTAGTAAAGCCGCGTTTTTCAATTCTTCAATGCTTGGTAGAGCTTACCGTTTCCATAGGGTTGCGTCTGGTTGGCAGTGTTTGAGAATGGGTTTACGGAAAACCAAAAGGATGCTCTGTTTCCGATAGTAAGTAGCCCCTGCTGTCATACTCAGTTGGGCTGGTGAATGAACTGTATCTTTTCTTATGGAAGACGGCTAGCGAACAATCTCCGGGACCGACTGGGTGCCCATTATTCAATCGTTTGCTATCTATTCGTTAGCTTTGTGACAAAGGAGGAAACCATGTGCTTTTTGTTTGAAGATTTTAAAGGCTGGAAACAGTATTGTGAGCAACACCAAATGCCCTTGCATCAGGCTGTTATAGAGTATGAAGTATCTGAAAAAGAAGCCAGCGAAGAGAAAATTTGGGATGGCCTGGCCAACGCCTATACCGTAATGAAAGAGGCCGTGCAAACCGGTCTCACTCAAGACATGACTTCTCGCTCGGGAATGATCAACAATGGTGCAAAGAAGGTTTTCAACTATCCTAAGCCTCTCCTTTCTAAAGAGTTTCAGGTACTTATTTCACGAGCTCTGGCGGCCAAAGAGGTAAACTCTTGCATGGGACGCGTTGTTGCAGCCCCAACAGCAGGAGCTTCTGGTATAATACCCGGGGTTATGGTCACTTTTCAGGAGCTTCATGGAGTAGATGATCGTAAGATTCACGAGGGGCTGCTGGTGAGTGCAGGAATTGCCCTCATTATGGAAAAGCGAGCCTCTATTGCCGGAGCGGTGGGGGGGTGCCAGGCCGAAACCGGTAGTGCGGCCGCCATGGCGGCCGGAGCCATGGTATATTGCCTGGGTGGTTCGGTAGATCAGGTGTTCAATGCAGTGGCCATTACTATTCAGTGTATGTTGGGCCTTATTTGCGATCCGGTGGCGGGGCTTGTTGAGGTGCCTTGTGTGGTTCGAAATGCCAGTGCGGCTGCTATTGCCAATAGCTCGGCACAAATAGCCTTGGCCGATGTAAGCGGAGTAATTCCTGTAGATGAGTGCGTGGAAGCAATGGGGGAAGTGGGGCAAAGCATGGAAACCCGCTATAAGGAAACCGCTTTGGGCGGCTTGGCGGCCACAACAACCGGACAGGCAATTTCCAAAAGAGTACTCATTCAAGACATTGAGATGCTTCCTGACGAAGACCAGGAATAGAGTTGCAAGGGGTAAGATCTGTTTGGTTGTTATTTTAACCTGAATTTGACGTAAGAAAAGAACGTCATGCCGGAAAAACAGGTCTTAAGCTCTCAAAAAGGCCTGTTTTATCCGGTATCTGAACAGAGCCCAAATGAGATTGCGGATATTTTCCTTTGCGTATGTGAAGTTTTCAGAGGAAAATTCCGCAATGACGTCCTAAGAGGGAATATTTTACTACTTCCTTACATCGAACTCAGGTTATTTTAAACCCTCTATTTCATTGCTTCTCAACCGTGCAACCTTTCAACGTTTACCCACCAAACCAATTTGGATTAACCAGTCTACCGAGAAGGTCCAGACAACCGCCCAAAAAATCCCAAAGATTAGCATATAGAGAAATACTTGTCTGCGTGGCGCTCCAACCGTGGCCACAAGAAGTGCCCCACCCGGTGGGGAAAGAACAAGTGGGGTAAGAAAGCACACCCCAACTATACCATACTTTCTCCATATTCTGACCATTCTACGGCTCTTTGGCGAAAACTTCTTAGGCTTTTTAATAAAGATGGGGATAACCTGAGCTTTAATCCGCTCTCCTAAAAAGTTGAAAAGCACCACACTGGTCATCAATCCGGCTACCGTAATTACAATAATTTCCAGGTTGCTAAGCCCAAAGGCTGGCCCGAGCAAAGGGGGCAGAATGGATTTTAGGCAGGCCAGAAAGTAAAGCCACAAATAATTGATAAGGGTTGCCAACATACTACAAAATCGTCACCAGGTAAGTAACGTAAAAGAGCAACAAGATGATGCCGGAAGGTGTTCCCAGTCTTTTGCGAAGTAGCATAAGCGGCAAAATACCCAAGCTTATTGCGAGCATCCACAGCATGTCGCTAGAAATAATGATTTGGTTAACATCCAGCGGATGAATCATGCTTGTGATACCAAGAATGGAGAGTATATTAAAGATATTGGACCCAAGTAAATTGCCCAGAGCCAAGTCCGTTTCTCCTTTTTTGGCAGCAATTACCGAGGTAAAAAGCTCCGGTAAACTTGTGCCAATAGCCAATATGGTGAGTCCTATAATACGCTGAGAAACCCCAAGATCAGTGGCTATGTCTGCCGCACCATCAATAAACCAGTTGGAGCCGAAGTAGAGGCAGGCTCCTCCAATGGCTAATAAAAGAAGGTCTTTAAATTTCTCAAAAGTCGTGTCTTTGTCCGGCTCAATGGTATAATCCAGCTTCACCTGATCTTTCTTGGTTTTGATGAGTAGAACAATAAGGTAAATCACCAGGCAACCAAAGAGTATTCCACCCTCCCATGAGGTTAATTTCTGATCGAGTACAAACAGATAGAGTAAAATGCTGGCAACCATGGTTGTGAGCCAGTCTCTGGTGGCTGTTCCTCGGTGAATGGGTATATAGCCAAACAGACAGGCAACGCCCAGCACCAAGGCAAGGTTAGAAATGTTGGAGCCTACCACGTTGCCCATGGCAAAATCAGGAGCCTCTTTGAGAGCAGCATTAAGACTCACCAGCAACTCAGGGGCAGAAGTGCTAAAGGCCACAATAGTGAGCCCAATAACCATGGCACTCACGTTAAACCTGAGTGCGATTCTCGATGCTCCCTTTACCAGAAAGTCTCCGCCCGCAATCAGCAGTACCAAACCAAGAACAAGTACAATAATATCCAACAGCATTCAACTCACAGTTTCCGGCCAAAGGCCAGGTCTCCGGCATCTCCTAATCCGGGCACGATATAATACTTTTCGTTGAGTTTTTCATCAAGGGCACATGACCATAGGTCGTATGGAGTGTTGAGTTCCCTCTGCAGATAGTCCACTCCTTCTGGTGCTGCAATAATAGTGGCAATGTGTAGCTTTTTAGGTGTGCCATTTTGCAACAAATGGTCTATGCTTTTTACAATCGATTTTCCGGTGGCCAACATAGGATCAACCACTACCACTACTTTATTGTTGAGGTCGGGAGCCGCCAAATAGTCCAGAGCTACCTCAACCGGTTCATTGGCCAAATGAGGTTTTCGGGCCGCGCCAATAAAACCAAATTCAGCCGAATCAAATACATCTTGAAAACCCTGGCTAAAGGGGAGGGCTGCCCTCAGAATGCTTATCACCACCACCTGATCGGCCAAAAAATGAGCTTGGCTTTTCACCAAAGGAGTTTCAATGGGGCGGGTTTCGTAAAGAAGTGTTTTAGAAATTTCGTAAGCCAGCAGTTGCCCCAGGCGCTTCATGTTATGGCGAAAGCGGAGCATATCGCTCTGACTCCCTACATGGCGTATCTCGGCTAAATATTGGTTGGCGATAGAGTTTTGCCTGTCTAGAATAAACATGAGCCTAAAATCTGCGGCAATTTATACTTTTATTCAGCGTCAGACCAATAATCTTACGGCTAGTCCTAATTTTGCACCATGCATAAGCTCGATTATTCCTTGCTTCACCAACTCTGCCGGATACATGCCCCTTCAGGCAATGAGATAGCCATGAAAGACTTTCTTCTCAAATACGTGAAGAAAAATAAATCTTTCTGGAAAGTAGAGCCGGAGATAATTCATGGTCCGGAATTTCAAGATTGCCTTATTCTAAAGTTTGGAAAACCAAGAACAGCCATATATGCCCATATGGATAGCATTGGCTTTACGGTTCGCTATCAAGACCAGCTAGTGCCTATTGGGGGGCCTAAGGCCGAAACAGGCTATAAGCTGGTTGGAGAAGATGCACTTGGCCCAATTGAGTGTGAGCTGGTAGAAAATGATGGAGACCTGCACTATAAATTTGCCAGGGGTATACAGCGCGGTACAGAACTCGTATTTAAGTGCGACTTTAGAGAGTCAGAAGAATATGTACAATCGTGCTATCTCGATAACCGGCTCGGGGTGTTCAATGCACTCAAGGTTGCCGAAACACTAGAAGACGGACTCATAATTTTTAGCTGTTGGGAAGAACACGGAGGAGGTTCGGTGTCTTATTTGGCCAGGCATATGGTTGAAAAGTGGGGGGTTACTCAGGCCCTTATTTCAGACATTACCTGGATAACCGAAGGAGTAGAGCATGGCCAGGGAGTGGCTATATCTATGCGAGACCGCAGTATTCCCAGAAGGTCTTTTGTCAATCGTATCATCGAGTTGGCCGAAGAATCGGGTATTCCATACCAGTTAGAGGTAGAAGGAGCCGGGGGCAGCGATGGCAAAGAGCTCCAAGCCTCGCCTTATCCCATCGACTGGTGCTTTGTAGGCGCACCAGAAGATAATGTACACAGTCCCGATGAACTGGTACATAAAAGCGATATTGTGAGCATGATTCAGTTATATTCAACTTTAATGAAACGCCTGTAAAACCCACCACCCGAATGATCATTCACGACAAACAGTTTGAGCTGTTTATTTCTTCCAATCAAATTCAAAGTCAAATTGCCGATTTAGCAGAGCGCATATCGGCCGACTATGCCGATAAATGTCCCCTGTTTATAGGAGTGTTAAACGGCTCGTTTATGTTTGCCTCCGATTTGCTCAAAGAAGTAAATATTCCGGCCGAAATCACCTTTATAAAGGTAGCCTCTTATGCCGGTATGCAAAGTACCGGAAAAGCCAGAGAGCTTTTGGGCTTAAGTCAGTCCGTAAAAGATCGACACGTGGTGGTGGTAGAAGATATTGTAGACTCCGGTATTACCATGGAAGGCATTATTCATCAACTTGAGCAAGCCGGAGTGGCCAGTGTAGAGGTGGCATCGCTTTTACTGAAACCCGAATGTTTACAAAGAGAAGTAGACGTTAAATACGTTGGGTTTGAGATTCCTGAGAAATTTGTGGTTGGCTACGGACTCGACTATGATGGTTTAGGGAGAAATCTCAAAGATATCTATCAATTGAGGCTCGACTAGTGATTATGCTTTATATTTGTGCCTTTCTAAAAAACCAATCTTCATGATTAACATAGTTTTGTTTGGCCCTCCGGGCGCGGGTAAGGGAACGCAGAGTCAGAAAATCATTGATACTTTCCAACTTAAACATATATCTACAGGCGATTTATTCAGAAAACATCTGGGCGAGGGGACCGATCTTGGTAAGAAAGCACAGTCTTATATGGACAATGGAAAACTTGTGCCCGATGAGGTTGTAATTGGTATGGTCGATGACTTCTTAAATGCCAATAGCGATGCTAAGGGCTTTATTTTTGATGGATTTCCCCGAACTGTGGCTCAGGCCGAGGCTCTTGACGAGCTTTTGAAAAACCGCAACACAAAGATCGATCAGATGATCATGCTGAATGTGCCTGAAGATGAGTTAAAGAGAAGATTGTTGGAAAGAGGAAAAACCTCTGGCCGGGCAGACGACCAGAATGAAGAAAAGATAAACGTAAGAATTCAGGAATATCTCAACAAAACTTTACCGGTTGCAGAATTCTACGAAAAACAAGGTAAGGCCAGCAAAATAAATGGGGTAGGCACCATTGACGGAATCTTTGAAGAGATATCGTCAGCCATAGAGGCCCTTCGATAGGCAGTAAAGACCTTACTCGTTTGGGTGATGAGGGGCAATGCAGGTACCCCTAGAGCATCTGAGAGTAAGTCTGTATATTAGAATAAATCAATCAATGGCAGGTTCCAATTTTATCGATCACGTACGGCTTTATTGTAAGTCGGGCAATGGAGGTGCCGGCTCGGTACATTTCAGACGAGAAAAGCACGTTCCTAAGGGAGGCCCCGATGGCGGCAATGGAGGCCGGGGAGGCCATATTATTTTACGTGGCAACAAGCAAATGTGGACCCTGCTTCACTTGCGGTATCAAAAACATGTATTTGCCGAACACGGTCAGCCCGGAGGAGGACAAAGAAGTACGGGTGCCGATGGAGCCGACATAATTCTCGATGTACCGCTGGGTACTGTGGCCAAGACTGTAGAACCGGAAGAAAAGGTTCTGTTCGAAATTACCGAAGATGGAGAAGAAAGAATCCTTCTTCAGGGAGGTCGTGGAGGCCTGGGCAACGAAAATTTCAAAACAGCGACCAATCAGACCCCCCGTTTTGCTCAGCCAGGAGAAGCGGGAGAAGAGGCTCTCTGTGTATTGGAGCTAAAACTTCTGGCCGATGTAGGACTGGTTGGCTTCCCCAATGCCGGAAAGTCAACACTGCTTTCGGTGCTTTCTGCGGCCAAGCCGGAAATTGCCGATTATCCTTTCACTACCCTCGTGCCCAATCTGGGCGTGGTGTCTTACAGAGACCATAAGTCTTTTGTGATGGCCGACATTCCGGGTATTATAGAAGGAGCAGCCGAAGGAAAAGGCCTGGGAATTCGTTTCCTTCGACATATAGAACGAAATTCGATCCTTCTTTTCCTTGTTCCTGCCGATGCCACTGACATTCAAAAGGAGTATGACATTCTGCTAGGCGAACTGAAGAAGTACAACCCCGAACTGCTCGATAAAGAAAGAATACTGGCCATTTCCAAATGCGATATGCTCGATGAGCAAATGATGAATGAAATGGAGGAGCTTCTCCCCAAAGACATAGAAAGTGTGTTCATTTCTTCAGTGGCCCAGCAAGGATTACAGCAGCTCAAAGACCTCATCTGGAAGAGGCTTAATGCCTAACCTGACAACGGAGTCTTTGCCCTAATAAAGGCTTTATGCCATATTGACACCTTTCACGGGCTTGGCAAAAAAATTGTACCACCGCACGCGGTTTATCAAAGTAAACAATGGCAAAGGAAAAGAAAGCGAATAATAAGCAAGAACAGAACGAAGTATTGGAAGCTGAAAAGCAAACTGCCACTGAAGAAGCTGTAGCCGAGAAGGAACAGGAAAATGAGCAGGAACAAGAACTTTCGGCAGAGGAGAAACTCGCTATAGAACTCGATGAAGCCAAAGACAAATACCTAAGGCTATATTCAGAGTTCGAGAACTTTAGAAGAAGAAGCGCCAAAGAAAGAATAGAGTTAATTTCAACGGCCTCTTCCGATCTTATTAAGGAACTTCTGCCAACAATAGATGATTTTGAAAGAGCGAAAAAGGCCAACGAAAATCAGGAAGATGTGGCAGTGCTTAAAGAAGGTTTCGACCTTATTTCATCCAAGCTTTTTAAGGCCCTCGAGTCTAAAGGGTTGAAGGTAATGGAGACAGAAAAGGGAACCGATTTCGATGCCGATTTACATGAGGCAGTAACACAGTTTCCGGTGGAAGACGAATCATTGAAAGGTAAAATTATAGACACGGTAGAGAAAGGATACTATCTGGGAGACAAGGTAATTCGTTTCGCTAAAGTGGTGATAGGAGCTTAATATGGCAAAAAGAGACTACTACGAAATACTGGGCGTAAGCAAAAATGCTACTGACGATGAGCTAAAGAAGGCCTATCGGAAGATGGCAATAAAATATCACCCGGATAAAAACCCGGACGATAAAGAGGCGGAAGAAAAGTTTAAAGAAGCTGCCGAAGCTTATGAAGTCTTGAGCAACAAAGAAAAGAGAGCTCAATACGACAGATTTGGCCATGAAGGTATGCGTGGTGGCTTTGGTGGAGCCGGTGGCGGCATGAATATGGAAGATATCTTCTCCCAGTTTGGAGATATCTTTGGCGGGGGAAGTCCATTTGAAAGTTTCTTTGGAGGAGGCGGAGGCCGAAGACAGCGAAAAGGCACCAACCTGCGCATTAAACTAAAGCTCACCCTCGATGAAATAGCCAACGGTGTTGAGAAGAAGATAAAAGTAAACCGTTTGGTCAATGCCGAAGGAGTAACCTACAAAACTTGTAGTACCTGTGGAGGCTCTGGCCAAATGAAGAAAGTAGTAAATACTATGCTTGGCCAAATGGTGTCGGCCAGCACTTGCCATACCTGCAACGGTTCAGGACAAACCATCGATAAAAGACCTCCGGGTGTAGATAGTACCGGACTGGAAATGAAAGAGGAGGTTATTCCTATTAAAATTCCGGCCGGTGTAGCCGAAGGCATGCAGTTGTCTATGTCGGGCAAAGGAAATATGGCCCCCGGTGGGGGAGCTCCGGGCGACTTGCTCATTGTAATTGAAGAAATAGAAGATGAGCAGCTCAAAAGAGACGGCAACAATGTGGTTTATGACCTGTACGTGAGCTTTATAGATGCTGCCCTCGGTGGCAGTATGGAGGTGCCCACAATTGACGGTAAAGTGAGAATTAAAATAGACCCGGGCACTCAGAGTGGCAAAATTTTACGTCTTCGTGGCAAAGGGATAAAAGATATTAATGGTTACGGCAAAGGAGACCAACTCATTCATGTAAATGTTTGGACTCCCAAAAACCTATCGAAGGAGGAAACGGAAACTCTGGAAAAACTAAGGCACTCCGATAACTTCAGGCCTAATCCGGGAAAAGGAGAAAAAGGCTTCTTCGAGAAGATTAAGGAGTTCTTTTAACGTATTATATTGAGGCTGCCTCAAAGGCCAGGTGTGTGTCGCCCTGAACTGGCCTGTCGGTAGACAAGTTCAGAATGACGAGCTTTGCGGCTTTTGAGACAGCCTCTTTTCTATGTAGATTCCCTCCAACTCAGGAATGACAGGTTGCTTTTTTTAGCCCCACAAAAAACTTCTAACTATTTTCAGGTAATTCCCGTATTATTCGGTTTGTAATTGATTGCAACCCAACGTTTAAACAAACCGTAAGCAAGAGCATGCAAAAAATACTTTTTCTGTTGGCCATTATAGGAGCAGTTGGAATTGAAGGGCTGGCACAGACAAAGAAACACTTTACTGTAGAAGCAAACCCAGCGTGCGAGAAAGTTAACTTTCTGCTCAAAGCATCTTCCGGTACCTGCGAAATAAGAACCCGGCTGGGTGAATTACCCATAAATATTATGGGGCATCACAATGAAGACTACATTTCTTCCGATTTCGGACAGCGCATGGAGGGCAGTACCCTGCACACCTGGCTTAGCTTAAAAGACAACGGAAACGAAGGTTTTGGTGCCAAACTCTCCAAAATATTCGGTAAGAAGACTACCGATGAGGAAAACTACTGGAACATTTACTTTACCGATTTCAGGCCATACAGGCTCGATTTGAACTATGGCGTAGGTAAGGCATATATAGACCTCTCCGATATTGCCGTAGAAGACTGCCGTATTACTTCCGGTAATGCCCATGTAAAAGTTGGCTATCTCTCCAAAGTTCAAAACCGTATGGAAATGGATACTTTCATGGTGTCTGTAGACTTAGGAGATGTTGAAATTGAACGCCTTGACTTGGCTCGTGCAAGAAGTATTCTGGCCGAAGTGGGTTTTGGTTCGTTGGTACTGGACTTTGAAGAACAACCTCAGGTTTCGAGTGATATATGGGCCAGAGTGGGGGCCGGAAGCCTAACCATTAACCTGCCTTCTAACGAAGTTCCAGTAATTGTTCGAATGAAAGATACCTCCTACAGAAAGCTTAAGCTTCCTTCAGGATACGAAAAAGTTCGTGAAAACGTATTTGTGAGCCCCGGCTATAATACAGGAGCCCAAAACATTCTTACATTCAATATAGATCTCTCCATGGGCAGTGTGGTCTTTACCAACGACTGATATTCGCAAACACCATATGCCACCAAGCGGTAAGATATTCCGCTTACGCTATTCATCTGTGTCAGTTCTTCTTATTTGTTCAAATTAGATTGGGCTTTTTAGGGTAAGCACTCAAAAGGTACTAACTTTTATTCCAACTAAAACTCAACAATTTTGAACATCTTAGAGGCCAATCATGTCACCAAGCGGTATGCAGAGCATACTGCCCTCAATGACGTTAGCATTAGCATTCCTAAGCAGTCAATATTCGGCTTGCTAGGTCCCAATGGGGCAGGAAAAACAACCCTCATTCGTATTGTTAACCAAATAATTATGGCCGATGAAGGTCAGGTTTTGATCAACGGAGAAAAGCTTGAACCCAAACATATTGGCGTAATAGGATATTTGCCCGAAGAGCGAGGGCTATACAAAAAAATGAAGGTAGGGGAGCAGTTACTCTATCTGGCTCAGCTCAAAGGGTTGTCTACCCCTGAAGCAAAAAGGAGAATTAAATTCTGGCTCGATAAGCTCGGATTATACGATTGGGCCGGCAAAAAGGTAGAAGACCTATCTAAAGGTATGGCACAAAAAATTCAGTTTATAGCCACTGTGTTGCACGAGCCTCAATTACTTATTTTAGATGAGCCCTTTTCAGGTTTCGACCCGGTAAATGCCAATCTCATAAAAGACGAAATTTTTGAGCTTAGAGAAAAAGGTGCTACCGTAATCTTCTCCACCCACCGAATGGAATCTGTTGAACAGCTGTGCGACCATATTGCGCTTATCAATAAATCACAGAAAATACTGGATGGTCCTAAGAACGATATCCGAAACTCCTATAAACTCAATCAGTATGAGGTAACCTTTAAAGGAACCCTTCAGTCGGGTGTTAGCCTTTCCGTACTCAAAGAGGAGGTGTCAGATATGGGGCTCAATAAGGCCATAATTGAATCTAAAAATGGAGAGTCGCCCAACGAATTGCTTAAAGAGCTCATCAACAAAATAGAAGTCCACTCCTTCGTGGAAATCATTCCATCAATCAACGATATATTCATCAACATTGTAAAAGGAGGTCAATCATGAAACAGATTTTCTTAGTACTTAAAAGAGAGTATTTAACTCGGGTTAAAAAGAAGTCGTTTCTTCTGGCCACCCTTCTGACACCGCTGGTATTGCCAACCATAATTTTTGCCATTGTCTATTTCTCAACCAAAGACAAA
The DNA here is from genome assembly GCF_014653175.1 of Roseivirga thermotolerans. Taxonomy (GTDB): domain Bacteria; phylum Bacteroidota; class Bacteroidia; order Cytophagales; family Cyclobacteriaceae; genus Roseivirga; species Roseivirga thermotolerans. The sequence goes on along the minus strand of NZ_BNAG01000001.1, from coordinate 374,667 downwards.
GACTCCCGGCACGATGAGATTTTGGTATTAGATGAGAGCGGCTATTTCTCAGAGGTATTCGATGCCAGTGGCTATGATTTTACCTATGTTACCGGAGACCTTGAAGAGCGAAAGAAAACCTTTCAGACGGAGGGCGCTTTTGGGTTGCTCTACATTCCATCGCTCGATTTGTCTGACATTTCAGTAACTCGGTTTGAAGGTTTTCAGTTTTACTCAGAAACCAATCCAAGCATTCGCACCATGGAACGTCTGGAGCGTTCTATTGAAACCCGCCTGGAAGATCTGAAACTTCAAAGATCAGGGTTGGATCAGGACATTATCAGTAAGCTTCAGGTAAACGCTAACCTTACGACATATAACATTACAGAAGAAGGGGAAGCCAAAGAAAGTAACAGTGGTTTAAGCTTTGCCATTGGCTATGGTACCGGCTTTCTCATTTACATGTTCATATTCGTTTACGGATCGCAGATTATGCAATCCGTTCTTGATGAAAAAACCAGCCGTATTGTTGAGGTAATTGTTTCTTCAGTAAGACCTTTTCAGCTTATGATGGGCAAGGTACTTGGAGTGGGAGCTGTGGGCTTCACTCAGTTGCTCATTTGGATAGTGCTCATTGCTACACTTTCTACGGTAGGCTTGGGTATTTTGGCGGGAAACAGTGATGTGCTCATGGAGGCGGCTTCGCAGCAGGTTCCTCAAGAGGCCCTTACTCAACAGCAGGAAATGGCTGCCAAAATAACTGCCATGATTGCCACGGTGCCCGTAACCAAGATTCTACTGTGCTTTCTTTTTTATTTTCTTGGAGCATACTTTCTCTACGGAGCGCTTTATGCGGCAGTGGGCTCTGCTGTAGATAGCCTGCAAGATGCACAGCAGTTTATGTTCCCAATAGTAATACCCATTATTGCCTCTATAATGGCCATGTTCTTTGTGCTAGACGATCCCAATGGCGGAATGGCCATAACCCTTTCTTTAATTCCGTTTACCTCACCAATTATAATGATGGCCAGAATACCATTTGGTGTTCCCGATTGGCAGTTGGCTTTGTCTATGGTACTGCTTATTGCCGGCTTTGTAGGTGCCATTTATGTGGCAGGAAGAATTTACAGAATTGGAATTCTGATGTATGGAGTAAAAGTAAACTGGAAGATTATGAAAAAGTGGTTTACCATGAAGGTGTAACCACCCCTTATTGTATCATCCAAGAAAAGGCTATCTGGGAAGTAGAAATTTACTCCCGATAGCCTTTTCCTTTTTGTGAATGCACCAGTGTCTGAAGGAGTTCTTAAGTAACCGTTGATCAAATTTTTTTACTCCCTGTGTTTCAAACCACAGAAAGTGCGTTGTGTACTATAATTATTAACCAAAACTCAGCTTAACTTCAGGAATATGTGCCATGAGAAAGTCGCTCTGTTTCCGCCTAAATTAAAATTTGGCAACTCATCAATAATCTTATCTAATACGCTAATTTTCAGCAATATTGAACAACTATCCTAAGACTAAGAACTAATTAAAGTGAAGAAATTACTGCAATTTAAACTGCCGTTTGCCTCTCGCTTCTCTCTTTGTATTGCGCTCTTTTTTTGTGGTTTGCTCATGCAAAACCAGAGCTGGGCGCAGTTGGTATCGGGCAAAGTAGTGAGCGAAGAGACCAAGGCTTCTGTGCCCTACGCCAGTATTAAGCTAATTGGGCCGGAATATGCCAATAGAAGAGTTGGTGTTTCGGCCGATGAGAACGGCTTATTTACCCTGGCCATATCTAAGTTTCCGGTAACTCTCGAAATTACTTCAGTAGGTTATTTGCCTAAGCAGATAAACCTGGTGAAAGCCGAGCAAAACCTCATTATTCAGTTGGAGCCGGGCGATGTGGTGCTACAAGAAATGGTTTTTTCGGCCGAAAAAATAACCGAAGAGGAGCTCCGGTCTCCTATTCAAATTGAAAAGCTGACCGTGAAGGAGCTCACCAATACAGCCTCATTCAATTTTTATGATGCCGTGGTTAACCTCAAAGGTGTGGATGTGGCTACTCAGAGTATAGTAATTAATACCGTTAATACCCGAGGGTTTAATTCCAATACCAATCTTCGCTTCAGACAGTTTACTGATGGAATTGATGGTCAGGCACCGGGGCTTGGCTTTTCGCTTGGCAATATTGTGGGCCCCAGTGGACTGGACATTGAGTCGGTAGAGCTTATTCCCGGCCCAACCACTTCTAAATATGGTCCAGGAGCATTTAACGGTGTGCTGGATATGCGTACCAGAAATCCTTTTGATTATCGTGGGTTGAGTTTTGAGGTGAAAGGAGCCACTTTAGGTTCTGATCCGTACGATCAGAGCTTTATTAGCCTTGGAACCGACTTTTTAGGAGAAGCATCCTTTCGCTATGCTAATGCTATAAAAAACAAAGTAGGCTTTAAAGTGAACGGCTCAGTGCTTTCGGGGGTAGACTTTAAGGCTGTGAACTATGATAATATTGGCCCTGGAGCTGCATTTGAAGATACCCACTCCATAAGCAACCAGAGTATCAATGTGGTTAACCATTATGGAGACGATAGAGCGGCACTTTTGGTTGTACCAGTGAGGGTAACCCCACCCAATATGGATGGCCTTACACAGGTTTCCTTAAGAGATACGGCCTTTTTCGTGACCCGCAAAGGATACAGAGAAGAAGACCTGGTGAACTATAACGCACAGAACATAAAGCTTAATGGTTCACTTCACGTTAAACTTACCCCTAAGACTGAATTGGTGATGGCTTCCTTTTTTGGCAAAGCTTCAACCATGATTACCGGAGACGATCGAATAGCCCTGCGTGACTTTGAGATTCAGCAACATAAGGTGGAAGTAACCAACGAGAAGTTCAATATTAGAGGGTATACCACCATGCAAGATGCCGGAAATACCTACAATGTTGGGCGGCTGGCCGAAGTAATGATTCAGACAGCTAAACCCGATGCTGCCTGGTATAACCAATACAGAAACCTTTACATTGCCGGAAGAGGCAATTACCAAACCGTGAGAAATATAGCAGACTCGGGTTTTCCCGGAGGCAGTGGCTATGAGAGCCGGTACAAACCGGGTACAGAGCGGTTTGATTCGCTGCGTCAGGTAGTCATTAACTCCATTGATCCGCGAAACGGAGCCAGGATTTTCGATAAGTCAAGATTGTATCACGTAGAGGCCAGTGCTAAGCTCAATGCCTGGGAAGACTTTTTCGATTCTTTCGAAGTAGGTGCCAGTGCCAGAATGTATGACCCGGAGTCGAGAGGGACCATCTTTACAGATAGTATTGGCAATGACGTAACTAACTTTGAGTATGGAGCCTTTGCAGAAATGAGCCATAAGATAGACAGCCGCACCGATGCTACTGCTTCTTTGCGGGTAGATAAAAACGAGAACTTTAACATCATTACCAGCCAGCGTATTTCGGCAGTAAGAGAAATTAAGCCCAATACCTTTGTGCGTGGCTCCCTGCAGCGCGGTCAACGTTTGCCAAACATCCGCGAGCAGTTCTTTAACCAGAACCTTGGAGACCTCACCATTGTAGGAGGCTTGCCCGAGGTAGTCGATCAGTACGATCTACAGAACAATGCTTTTTTAGAAAGCGCACTCAATAAATACAATCAGGCCATAGGAAGTGAGATTAACAGAATACTGGCTCAACCCAATGGGCAGGTCAATGTAGAAAGTCTGAAATACCGCTACCTGAGCATTCTGGAAGATGGAATTATAGGTACTGATCAGTTCAATGGCATAAAGCCCGAAACCATTACCAGTTTCGAGGTAGGCTTCAGGAGTTTGGTAGAGTCCAAACGCTTGTTCGAAGCTATTTTATACGTTAACCACTACCGTAATTTTATTGGAGTTACCCGGGTAATTAAGCCAAGGACCAGTCCGCTTACCGACTTGACTTTGGCGGCAGAGCAAGCCAACAACCCTGGTACAAGCGATCAATACTATGTTTCTGACAACTCCAGAAACGCAATTATTACTCAGGGGCTTGAACTGGTTTATGATGTAACCAGCGATGAAGGGACCAACTTTGTGGTCAATACTACTTTTGCCAACATAATTCAGAACACTGACGACCCACTTACCCCCGGTTTTAATACACCGTCTTTCAAGCTTAACCTCACCCTTGGTCACGACCGGATAAGTAAGAACTTCGGAGGCAAAGTTTCCTGGAGGTATCGTTCGGCTTACGATTGGGAAAGCAACTTTGTAGACGGCCGTATACCGGGCTACAATACTTTCGATTTTCAGATGACCTACAGAATTCCGAAGATTTATGGGGCCATTCGTTTTGGTGGAAATAATGTGCTCAACAATGCACAGTTCAATGCATTTGGCGGTCCGGAGATTACCGCATTCTATTATTTGTCTTTTGGGTTTGATCCATTCTAAAGTGCTGAGCAATGAGAACAATTAAAATGAACCGAAATATTTTAGCAGCTATAGCCTTGCTTTTGGTAGTGGGTAGTTGCAGCTATGAATTTCCTGAGCCTCCGGAAGAAACCGTTGGCCAGCTCGAGAGTGCCGACATTTCTAAAACCGTTTTTGTAGGAGGTACTCTACTGAGTGGTGTACACAATGGTGCCTTAACCACAGAATTTGCTCAATACTCTTTGCCACAGGTTTTTCTAAATCATTTTGAGGGAAACAGCAGTGCCAACTGGCAGAACTTTTCGCCTGCCGTAGAAAGCACTAATGGATTTAACATATATGAGAATACACTTTTGAGCGAAACGGTGGGGCAATACGACTTGTTTTACCCAACTGCTGATACTACCGATTTTAAGCGGACAACTACAGAAGGCGAGGCCTTTGCCTATAACAATGCCGGTGGAGAGATATTAAACTTTTCTTTTCCTAAGGCACAGTTACTGGATTTAACAGAGACCAATACTTCCAACCCGTTCATCGCATCATTCAATGTGGGCAATACATCGGTGGTTCAGGCTGCCGTAGCCCAAGACCCTACATTCTTTGTACTCAATCTGGGCTATGAAGATGTATTGGCCTACGCCATGAAGGGAGCAGAGGGGGCTGCATCGTTGACAGACGCCAGCAACTATAATCCGGGAGACATGCCTTCCGTAGCTCTTTTCGAAAGTAAGTTCAATGAGGTGGTAGATGCCTTCCTGCAGGCAAACCCCAATACCAAAGGGGCTGTTTTCAATCTGCCCGACCTGCTCAAGCTGCCCTACTTCATAGAGTTAAGGTTCGACCTTACTCCATACGTGAAAGGTACGCCCAAACTTAACCGAATAAGAAGCGAGGCTTCCCAATACAATCAGAGCCTTGATAATTATTATCGACAGAATCCGAATATCCCGTTTGAAGACAGAAGACCTTATTTGGATTTTGCAGCAGACCGAGAGTTCAATTGGGGTATTTTGGTTATCGATGAAGACTTACCGGAAGCGTATTATTCTAATGGGCAGCCCATACCTAAAGTAAGGCATCTGAAGAGAGAAGAGCGTGTGTTCTATCCCGCAGAAAACTTTTTGAGAACCACCAAAGGTCATTTGCCAGGCAATGCACTTAGCGAGGAGGAGTATCTTAAAGAAGAAGATATTGAACTCATAACCAACCGAATTGCAGCCTATAACCAGGTAATAGCCAACAAAGTAGCTCAGTCTAATGGCCGATTGGCTCTCATCGATACACATGCCTATTATGAGAAGCTCTATGAGGGTCTCAACCTATTGCTCAACAGAAAGCCTAATGGAGTAGATATTGAAGGGGTGAATTTCTTTCCCGGTATTTCCAAGTTCGGCATATTTTCGGCCGATGGACTAAACCTTAACCCAAGAGGAAATGCCCTAATGACTTCGATACTTATAGAAACATTAGAAACTACTTTTGGAGGAGACTTAAAAAATGTAGACCCTAATGCCTACAAGGGTACTCCAATAAGGGCAGCCACTTCAGGAAACTAATTCAACAGAATAATCAAAAAGAGGCTGTCTCAGAAGCCGGTTGAGCGTCACCCTGAACTTGCCTGTCTGCGGGTAGACAAGTTTAGAATAGCAAATTTTGGAGCTTTGAGACAGCCTCTTTCTTTTTTTAGGCCGTAGGTGAGTTAATAGCCACTGACCAGCAAGGTTTTGCTGAAGTTTTATCAATTGAAACCGATTTGGGGATTGTTAAAAATGCTACTTCTTAAAACATGCCCTGCTCCTGAACGTTTTCGAAATGCATATTTTCATTACTTTCCTGTATGCATAACCCTTTTAAAGGTTCATTGAAGATCGACTTTTACACCAATCAGTCTAAAATCAAATGGTTTATACTTTTGGTGGCCATTATTATTGGCACAGGCTCAATAGTATACACCAATGAGTTGGTAGATCGCCTAAAAAAAGGAGAGGAGGAAAAAATAAAGCTTTGGGCAGAGGCCGTTGAGTTTTCAGGCTCCTCTCTGGTCGATGAATCTGCGCTTACTTTCATCTCTTCCAACATTATTACCCCCGACAACACCTTGCCTGTGATACTGGTCGACTCCGCCTCGCAAGAAATATTGCTCTCCAGAAATGTTGTTGATTCTACGGCTTCTATCTATAAACGAGAGCGGCAGTTGGAGAAGACGCTTGAGAAAATGAAGCGCGAAAATGAACCTTTCCCTATTATGGTTCGCAATGCCACAGATGGTAGTCTGGCCGATATACAATACGTTTACTACCGCAACTCCTATATTTTGCGGCAGCTGAGAGCCTATCCGTACATACAGCTGAGTGTGATTGCCATATTTGCGTTTATCGCCTATTTGGCATTTTCTTATAGCCGCAGGGCCGAACAGAACAGGGTTTGGGTGGGAATGGCTAAAGAAACGGCCCACCAGTTGGGTACGCCACTTTCGTCATTAATGGCCTGGTTAGAATACCTCAAAGCTATGCCCGAGCTGAAAGACAAACAAGAACTTGTGCAGGAATTGGACAAAGATGTTGAACGTCTGGAACGAATAACCGCCAGATTTTCTAACATTGGCTCCTTGCCGGTTTTAAAATCCGAGCCTGTAGAGCAGGTTATAGATCATTGCCTTGCGTATCTTAAACCCCGTTTGTCGTCTAAGGTGCACATGAGCATAGAGGCAAAAGAACCCAACCTTATGGCCCAAATAAACAAGCCTTTGTTTGAATGGGTGGTAGAAAACATAGTGAAAAATGGAGTAGACGCTATGAGTGGCATTGGTCAAATTAAGGTGGTGATTGGTCGCGATTCTACTCATGAGGTGTTTGTAGATATTTCAGACAATGGAAAGGGCATACCCAAAAGCAAGCTGAACGATGTGTTTAAGCCGGGTTATACCACCAAAAAGAGAGGATGGGGTTTAGGTCTGGCCCTAGCCAGGCGAATTATTGAAAATTACCATCAGGGAAAGATTTTTGTAAAGTCCTCTCAGATAGATATTGGAACTACATTTCGTATTCTTTTGAGGGCGTAGAAAGCTCTCAAATTAAGCCCTCTATTTTCAACATAACCTTTTGGTTTAAAAGTTAATCCGCTTACCTTTGCACCCAGAAAAAATAACCCCATTTTTCCTTTCTATAAAGATTAACAGATGGCGAATATTGGAAAGATCACGCAGGTAATTGGCCCCGTTGTAGACGTTAGCTTCGATGCTGAAGGCGCCAAATTGCCAAACATCCTTGATGCATTAGAAGTAACAAAAGAAAACGGCCAGGTAGTGGTGTTGGAGTGCCAGCAGCACCTGGGTGAAGACAGAGTGAGAACCATTGCGATGGATTCATCTGAAGGTTTAACCCGAGGCATGGACGTTGTAGATACAGGTTCACCAATTGCAGTGCCTATTGGCGATGACATTAAAGGTAGACTGTTCAACGTGGTAGGTCAGGCCATCGATGGTATAGATCAGCCAAAAGGAGACAAAAAGCTGCCTATTCACAGACCTGCTCCAAAATTCGAAGATCTTTCTACATCTACAGAAGTACTTTTCACCGGTATTAAGGTAATCGACCTGATTGAGCCTTATGCTAAAGGTGGTAAAATTGGATTGTTCGGTGGTGCCGGTGTAGGTAAAACCGTATTGATTCAGGAACTTATCAATAACATTGCAAAGGCATACTCAGGACTATCTGTATTTGCCGGTGTGGGTGAAAGAACAAGGGAAGGAAACGACTTGCTTCGTGAGATGATCGAGTCTGGCATTGTAACCTACGGTGAAGACTTTATGCACTCTATGGAAGAAGGCGGATGGGATTTGACCAAAGTAGACAAAGAAAAATTGGCAGAGTCTAAAGCTACCTTCGTGTTCGGTCAGATGAACGAGCCTCCGGGTGCAAGAGCCCGTGTAGCCCTTTCCGGACTAACCATTGCCGAATACTTCCGTGATGGAGATGGCGAAGGTCAAGGAAAAGATATTCTGTTCTTTATCGATAATATTTTCCGTTTCACTCAGGCAGGTTCTGAGGTGTCGGCCCTTCTTGGTCGTATGCCTTCTGCGGTAGGATATCAGCCTACACTGGCCACTGAAATGGGTGCCATGCAGGAGCGAATTACTTCCACAAAGAATGGTTCAATTACTTCTGTTCAGGCTGTTTATGTACCTGCGGATGACTTAACTGACCCTGCTCCGGCAACTACCTTTGCTCACTTGGATGCTACCACGGTACTTTCAAGAAAAATTGCTGAGCTGGGAATTTATCCTGCGGTAGATCCGCTCGATTCAACGTCAAGAATCCTGACTCCGGATATTCTCGGTGAAGATCACTATAACTGTGCTCAGCGAGTAAAAGAGACTCTTCAGCGATACAAAGAGCTTCAGGATATTATTGCTATTCTTGGTATGGACGAGCTTTCTGATGAAGATAAGCTTGTAGTTTCAAGAGCCAGAAGAGTGCAGCGATTCCTTTCTCAACCATTCCACGTAGCCGAGCAATTTACCGGTCTTAAAGGAGTATTGGTTGATATTAAAGATACCATCAAAGGATTTAACGAAATCCTCGATGGTAAGCACGATGATCTTCCTGAGGCGGCTTTCAACCTGGTAGGTACCATTGAAGAAGCCCGAGCTAAAGGAGAAAGACTGTTGGCCGAAGCTGCTAAATAATTGTGGCTATGCTATTAGAAGTTGTAACACCCGATAAGAAGGTTTTCGAAGGAGAAGCCAATGCGGTAACTTTTCCCGGAAGCGATGGTGAGTTTCAGGTATTAAGCGGACACGCCCCAATGATTTCTGCACTGGGCAGAGGTAAACTAACAATTAAAGCCTCCGGCAAAGAAGATGTAGTTATTATTGACGGTGGAGTGGTTGAAGTACTCAACAACAAAGTGGTGGTACTGGCCGAATCAGTAATCGAAGAGTAATTACTTAAGCAATATTTAGAGCAAAAGAGGCTGTCTCAAAAGCTTTAAAGCTTTTGAGACAGCCTCTTTTTTTGTGCTCATACGATTTAATGCCCAATACTAATTGCCTGTTTGCCTATGATTTGTTCGAACAAGGGCCTATAAGACGACCCGTTGAGATATAAATCCGGATGGTGGGTTGCTAATGTTTTAAATTAGATAGCTTGGACACTTTATAAGCACCATGAACCCCATAGTATTTCCATTTAACCAACCCACAAGACCTAATTTTTCAGAGATTGTCTATTATGAAGGGTTCTTTACCGCTAGTGACATAGAGAGAATAAAAAGCATGTGGGACTCTGAGAATGAGGAAAAGGCTACGCTGAGTGGAACTAAGGAAGGAACAGATGACACACTACGGAAGACCAAGGTAACCTTTGTTAAGGAACAACCAGATAGTATTTGGCTTTACCATAGGCTGGGAGAGTTAGGCATACGGTGCAACCATGAACGATATGGGTATGATTTGCTCGGCTTTCACCATGAGCTCCAACTGGCCAGATACGGTGTTGGCGACTTCTTTGATTGGCACATGGATTTTGGTGCCGGTGAAATCTCGCATCGAAAGTTGAGTATTTCAGTTCAGTTATCCGGTTCTGAGGAATATGAAGGTGGAGACCTTCAGTTCATGATCAATCAGAATGCAGTAAGTGTACCCAGAACTAAGGGAACTGTAGTAATATTTCCCTCCTTTATACTTCATAGAGTAACTCCAATCACCCAAGGTCTTAGACAGTCCGTAGTGGCTTGGTTGGCAGGGCCGCCATATAGATAATTTAGATTTCGGATTTTCAGATGCGTTTTTAACTTGGTAGAATGAATGCTAAAAAACTTCCGCTCCTATTTCTTTTAATCATTTGCGTGGCTTTATCTTCTTGCCAGTCCGGTGACTCCGGTACTAAGGAGGTCAGGCCGGCCATAGCGTCACTGGTAAAGTGGCAGGAACTTGACACTCTGTCGTTAGATCGGATAAATGCGAATGTTGAGGCGGGCAAACCAACCGTAGACGTAGGGATTTACTTTCCTTCTAATTTCGATCCCGATTATAAGAAGGTGACTATGGCCTCTATGCTGGAGAGTTTTTTGGCTGCCAAAGAAATCTACAAACCAACAGGCCTGCAGTTAAACCTGTTGTTTGTAAAAACCGGAGAAATAGACCCTTCTTATTTGGCTATTCAAGCCAATGAAGTTCCCGGGGTGCCGGTAACTGAGTATGTAAATACCTATGAACATATGGAGCGACACCCGGCCAGGCTTACCGGGCATGCCCGCGAAGCGTTCGATGCTATTGTAGAGCCCGACTCACAGAATGACCGGACCATTTACCTCATCGCTCTTCAAGATGTTTTCTACCCGTTTTTGGAGGTGTCGGAAGGGAGAAACTGGACAGTGAAGTCTGTCCGCACAGGGGGACTGTCTTTTCCAACCTATTCCTACGGTAAAAACCTGCCGCGCCATCTGAGAGGAGTGATCACCATTTCTAACCTCTCTAGAGGAGACCGCAGTAGAAGAACCATAGCCCATGAGTTAGGCCATAAGCTCATGAACGTGAGCCATGAATATAGAGAAACACATCCGGGCCATGAAGTTTATGCCGATGGCGGCCTGATGCTCTACGGAAATGGTGAAGAAATACCTTCCGGTAAAGAGGGAAGATGGCACTTGGAAAGGTTGCTTCTTTCTCCATTCATCTATACGTTCGATGCAGATGGGAGTAAAGTTTGGAATGAAGACTACCAGAATAACGGCCATTATTACGATCCCATTTACGGAGATAAAGTTGTGCGATTTAAGGGAGTGCCGCCCATTGATCCTAATTGGTAGAAATATTCAAGCTTTGAAGAGTTGACTAATACAGGCAAAACTCTGCCTCTACACTCAGTTTAGTCCCAAAAAATTTTGCGATGAGCAAGCGGGTCAGATCTGAATTGGCCTTTCGGATAAATTTTTGACGAATTGTTAAATGCAACATAGTTGCATTAGTGTTGTTTAGTTATGTTTGCAACATAGTTGCATTTATAAAACCTAAGAACAACATGTTTAAAAAACCTATTCTTTATTTAGCTGCCCTTTTTCTGGTATTTAGTGCCTGTCAGGACGATGATTCTGAGCAGCCGAATCCAATTGTAGATGAGAGTCCGTTTATCAGAGTGTTACTTTCCGACCAGGATAAACCGGACTATTATTTTCTTAACCCTAAAACCAATAAAATTGAAGTCCATGCCGGGCAGTTTGCAGCCGGTCGACTTTATACCAGCCCCGGTAAGCGCTTCGCGGCTGTAATTAACACAGACGATAATTTGGTTTCTTTTTTCGATAGCGGAGTAGAGGCTCATGACGATCATGCCCACATTAAAGGCTCTCCTAAATGGGCTCTAACCAAAGCTCAAGGTTCAAGGCCGGTTCACTTTTACGGCCGAGGAGATGATATGCTCATTTTCAACGATGGTGATGGCACAATAGATCACGCTAAAGAAAGTACCTTGCATACGGCACCTACTACCCGAAACTTTAGCGTTGGAGTGGCACATCACGGTGCTCCTGCTTTGTTTAAGAACGGTACAATTGCAGTAACGGAAAAAGATGGCTCCGTGGCGGGCACCTTGCCTGAGCGAGTGAAGATTGTAGACATGCAGGGTAATTTACTTCATGCGTCAACCATTCAGACAGGAGGTATACATGGTGAGGCCGGAAATGGAGAAACGGTGCTTTTTGGTTGTAGAGAAGGTATATTACAGGTAGATGATGATGGGGCGCAACGGGTTATTCCGAACCCGGCTTCGTTTGGAACCGGATGGATTGGCACGGTTCTCTATGGCGAAGCAAGTGGTAAGTTTATTGGGGTGCGCTCCCGAACTGGCCTCTACGAAATTGACCTCGAAGCAGGCGAAATAAAGACCATAGAAGAAAGTAGCAAACTCTATGGAGTTGCATATGACTGGCACGGGGAGCGGCTGGTAGTGATTTACTCCGATGGTTTAGTGAAGGTGCTTGATGGGCAGTCGTTTCAGACGCTCAGTTCAAAGGTATTACCTATCGATTTTCCGGCCAGTGGTTCTGTGGGCAACCCGGTTTTTTCAGCCTCAGAGGAGTTTCTATATATAACCAATGGAATTGAAGGTAAGCTGAGTGTTTATGATATGGAAACGTTGGAGCTTGCTAAAGAACTTAACTTACCGGGTAAACCGGCCAGAATAGCTCTGTTGGGAAGTGTGGCACATGATGAAGAAGCCCACTAATTAAGTGAGGCTGTCTCAAAAGCTAACTGTCATTCCCGACAGCGATCGGGAATCTCCCCAAACTAACTCTGTAGGCCGAAAGAGATTCCCATTCAAGCGGGGAATGACGAAAATAGTAGCTTTTGAGACAGCCTCTTTTTATGCTAATCGATGGCGAATTTTACTTGAATACTGGTTTCTACCCTCAGCTTATCAAAGGCAATGGCATCGGCCGCTCTTGATCCGTATAGAGCATCTGAATTTGCATCGATTTTCATTTCATATGCTCTTGGTCTGGAAATGCCGGGGTTGTCGTAGTCCTGAATATGAAGTACAGTGCCAAGTTGTCTGTCTAGAGCGTTTACAAGCATGGAGGCCTTTTGCCGGGCATTTGTAAGAGCCATCAGTTTAACCTCCATTTTCAATTCGTCTTCTTTAGAATATGACACGCGTTCAAGGCCAATATTAGAAATACCGATATCGGCCAAATGGCTGATTACTTCTCCGGCCTGGGCCGCTGTTTTCACTTGTACAGTATATTCTTTTGAGGCAAACACATCGGTTCGTCTTAAAAAGTAGAATTGGAAGTTGCTGGTGAGGTCCTTGAGCGTAACTTGTTCTTTTAGGTCAATGCCTAATTTCTCCAGGGTGCGTAGCATTTTTCTTTCCAGAGTTTCTAACGATTCTTTGCCTTTGTTGTCCTTTTCGTTGAGTTGAACAGACAGGTAAATTTCGTCTGGTGTTATTTCTTTGAAAGCGACTCCGGTTACTTCAATGTAGTTCTGGTCAATAAAGTTTTTGGAATCTTGTGCCTGTACTAAAAAGGCCGCGAATAAGAGTATTAGGCTTATTGTATACTTTTTCATAGGATTCAATTTTATTTGAGATAGACAATTATTCTGCCAGTTTTGGTTGGAACTGGCCATTTAAAAACCATTTACCTACCTGCAGTTGTGAGTCCTCTTGCTAAATAGGTTGCCAGGAGCTCATGCCAGAATTTCCTCCTACCGATCTGGGCTCCACACCAATGGGATTCTGAAGAATAACCATGGGAAGGGTTAAACGGAGTGATTGAAATCGACAGTGACTTAGTGCCTTATAGAGGCCATTTGTGTCTTCACAAATGGTTGTTAAAAGACGCTGTGAAGATCACAGCTTGTGGCTAAGATTTATTCGAAAGCCCAACAAAAAAACCGGTGATAGACGTGAGTAGGCGAGAGAAGGAAGTTCTTGATTTGATTGCCGAAGAGCTTACCCCGCGTCAGATTGCGGAGAAGCTGTGTATTAGCGAAAAAACAGTTGAGGGACATCGCGAGAAGTTACTGGCTAAGTTTCAGGTAAAGAATATGGCTGGATTGATTCTAAAAGCCATACGCTATGGCTACATCGATGGCATAAGATTCTGAATTGCCCCGATTTAGCGTAGACTATCGATGGTAATATTCACACTTCCATACAGAAAATGATCCTGAGCAATCATAGCACCAGGGGCAATAGTCTTATAATTCTCCCAGGTGAACTCCATTCCACCCAATGGCAAAATGGAAACCCACATTTTGACTGATGTTGGCCGATTGTTTTCATCCAGAATCCAGACATAGGAGTCTCCAGGCGTAGAGCCACCTGAGGTGTAGGTGACTTTCAAGCCTTGTCTTCCATCTTTGAGCGTTACTATACTTCTTTCTGTTCCGGGATCGAAAGCCTTAAACGGAGCACAAAGCCAGAAGCTGTCGTTGTTAAAGAAATTCCAGGCCGTTTCAATCAATTCGTTGATCTGCTGTGAAGAATAGTTTTCACCGCTCTGTACTATCCCCGATTTATCCGTAGGGTTTAGTATCACCTCGTGCTCGTCCCACTGCACATTCACAATGTGCTCTTGCCTGTTCCATTCATAGTGGTGAATACCTTTAAAAGTCCAGCCAATGTGGGTAGTATTTTGCCAGGCCTCATAATTCAACGACTCCATCATTTTCATAGCCAGCTCATCGGCCTCAGGACCGGTTTGCCCCTCAGGCTCTTTTTCGTTTTTCAAGAGATAGAAAACAAAAAGCAGGGCAATAAGGGCTACAAAGGCAATGCTGGCTATACGAAGAGTCTTTTTCATTCGGGCTTTTGAAACTAAGATAATGGATGTTTGAAACATCATGGTTGCCAAAACCTATTCAGGATAGATTTTGGCAATGAGCTGTGGGTGGGCTTCCCTGTGTGCGAAGGTGTTGCCAAAGCGCCTGCTTGGGTATTGAATACTCTAAAGGGAGCCGCTTAGGAAAACATGTTGTTTATGTATTTGTCCTTCACCTTTACGTCATCCAGCGTAAGAAATTGCTCCCAGAACTGATCGTTGGGCAGCCCGGCCATAATAATAAGTGGTTCTTTTTTTACCGGATGTTCAAAGTAGAGCCTTCGGGCATGCAGGTTGATACTTTTGTCTGGATTGGGTTTGGGGAACCCATACTTTAAATCTCCGCGAATGGGACAACCAAACTCTGCCATATGTACCCTGAGCTGATGTGGCCGGCCTGTTAAAGGTTCAAGTTCTATGAGGTAGTGATTGTTCAGTTTGCCCATGACCCTAAAATTAGTTTCGGCCTTTTGCGATCCCTCTACCGGTTCAGCATAGGCCGTAACGGTATTCTTCAGGCCGTCTTTCTTTAGCCAACTCACCAGCTTGCCTTTATTTTGGCTGGGTCTTTTTTTCACCACGGCCCAGTAAGTTTTTTGCACTTTTCGGCTGGCAAAAATTTTATTCATCCTCTCCAGTGCTTTGGAGGTTCGGGCAAAAACCAATACCCCGCTAACCGGACGATCGAGCCGGTGAACAGGATGCAAAAACACCGCCCCTGGTTTATTATACTTTTCGGCAATGTATTCTTTGCAATAGTCTAAGAGGGTTTTGTCTCCGGTACTGTCTCCTTGTACCAGATAGCCTGCCGGTTTGTTCACAATCAGCAGGTGATTGTCTTCGTATAATGGTTGTACTATTTTTTCCATTAGAATTCGCTGGTAAAGTGGAACTGAATATCGGGAAAATTATCCTGAACCATTTGCAACCATGCTTTAGATTCGGCCATAAACACGAGTTTCCCGTCTTTGTCTCGTGCAATGTGTCTTTGCTTGGAGTTAATGAACTCGTTGAGCTTTTTCGGGTCTTTGGAAGAAATCCAGCAAGCCTTATAGAGCTGCATGGGGGCAAACTCTACCGATGCCCCATATTCATGCTTTAGCCGGTATTGAATTACTTCGAACTGAAGTTGTCCAACCACGCCTACTGCTTTTCTTGAGCCCAGTTCAAAGTTGAACAACTGGGCTACGCCTTCATCCATCAGTTGGTTGAGTCCTTTTTCCAACTGCTTGGTTTTCATGGCGTCTTTATTGATTACCTCTCGGAAAATTTCGGGAGAAAAAGCAGGTATGCCTCTGTAAACCCCTTTTCGGCCATTGGTAAGTGTATCGCCAATCTTAAAGTTACCCGTGTCATACAGACCAATAATATCACCCGGGTAAGCCTCATCTATGGTTTCTTTGTCTTGTGCCATAAAGGCAGTGGCCTGCGATATGCGAAATTTCTTGTCTTGCCGGGTATGATAGTAGTTGGATCCTCTTTCAAACTTACCTGAGCAAATGCGCAAGAAGGCGATGCGGTTTCGGTGTTTTGGATCCATGTTGGCGTGTATCTTAAACACAAAACCTGAAAACTCTTTGTCGGTAGGTTCTACCAGTTCGTCATCTAATTTTCTCGGTTTTGGATTAGGAGAAATCTTTAGAAAGGTGTCTAGCAATTCCTTCACTCCAAAATTATTCACAGCTGAGCCAAAAAAGACGGGGGCCACCTTACCACTCAGGTAATCATCTACATTCAGTGGGCCGTAAAGCTCGGTGAGCATTTCAACATCTTCTCTCAACTGTTGGGCATAGCGTTCGCCAATAATTTTCTCCAGTTCAGGCGAATTAATGTCAGAGAACTTGGTGGCCTCTTCGTGCAGTTGTTGCCCGCCTTTAAACAGCCTTAGGCTTTTATCATAGAGGCTATAAACACCCTGAAAGCTTTTTCCCATACCAATGGGCCAGCTTAGTGGGTGCACCTCAATATTCAGTTTGCCTTCAATTTCATCGAGCAGGTCATAAGGGTCTTTTCCTTCACGGTCTAGTTTGTTAATGAAAGAAATTACGGGAGTGCTTCGCATGCGGCATACTTCCATAAGTTTTTCAGTCTGAATCTCCACGCCTTTAACACAGTCTACCACCATTATTACAGAATCTACTGCGGTAAGGGTTCTGTAGGTGTCTTCAGCAAAGTCTTGGTGACCGGGGGTGTCGAGCAGGTTTATTTTAGTGCCTTCGTATTCAAAAGCCATTACCGAGGTGGCCACAGATATACCTCTCTGTTTTTCAATCTCCATCCAGTCGGAGCGGGCATGCATATCAATCTTGCTCGATTTTACGGCTCCGGCTTTTTGAATGGCACCTCCAAAAAGCAACAGCTTTTCCGTAAGAGTGGTCTTTCCCGCATCGGGGTGACTGATAATGCCGAAGGTTCTCCGTTTTTCTATCTCCTGCGCTAAACTCATCTCGTTGAAATTGAGGTGCAAAAGTACTTAAATTATACTGCTTGGCACAAGGAAGTAAGAAATGTCATTCACCGGGTTTGCGCTTTCTTTTCCAGCGCTTATGGCTCCATAGCCAATATTTGGGTTCGTTCAATATGGTTTGCTCCAGTGCCTGAGTATGCATTTCAGTAATGGCGCCATGCGGCTCATCCAGTGGGTTTTCTGTCAAAAGTTTGAAAGTGGCCTCATAGTAGCCGCGCTTTATCTTGTCTATTTGGAAATAAACCACTGGAGCGTTGAGCTTCCGGGCAAATTTTTCCGGGCCAAAAGCCACAGCCGTTTCCTGATTTAAAAATGTAGTCCAGTATACCTTCTTAGCCAGGGTTGGCGATTGGTCTATGGCAAAGAAAATAGCCAAAGGAGTGGAGCAGTTGTCCAGTGCGCCCTGTTGTACCTGGCTTCGGGAGAACAGGTGCATTCCAAATTTTTTGCGACTTTCAAGAATCTTCTTCTCAAAGAATTTACTTTTTATGCGCTGGTAAATTCCGGCTGTTTGCATGACCATACAGGCATTGACTGACATGGCCAAATACTCCCAGTTGTTATAATGTCCGCCTACCATAATTACACTGCGTCCTTCGGCCTGATAGCGGTCTGCTACATCGGGGTTTATAACCCTAAAACGGGCCAGTGCCTCCTCGTTGGTCATGGAGAAGGTTTTGAAGGTTTCGAAAAGACCATCGAAGAAATGGTGGTAGAATCCACTTCTTATTTCTTTTAGCTTTTCTTCGGAAATACCCGGAAATGAGCGTTTAAGATTGTTGGTTACTATTTTAGAACGGTACCTGAATACACGGAAGAGTAACAAATATGCAAAATCGGAGAAGGCATATAGCAGTGGCCAGGGTAGTAAGGAGACAGGTTTTAAAAACAGATAATAGAAGAGCCTCATCATTTGGGTTCAAAACTAACCATTGTCAGCATATCTTTCTGCACCTGGCTCTATTTTCTGTCAATGTGTCACCGTCTGTCACAAAAAATCAATTGGCATAACCCTTGTTCCATACGTGGCGGATTTTTGAACTAGAAAATATTTATAGATAGATCATGGGAAAAATAATTGGAATAGACTTAGGTACTACCAATTCATGTGTTGCGGTGATGGAAGGTAACGAGCCTGTTGTGATCCCAAACAGTGAAGGCAGAAGAACCACGCCATCAATTGTGGCATTCTTGGATAATGGTAATGGAGAGAGAAAAGTGGGTGATCCTGCCAAGCGCCAGGCCATCACTAACCCAAAAAACACAATCAGCTCAGTGAAGCGATTTATGGGTAAGAAGTTTTCGGAAATGAGAGAAGAAACAAAAAACGTTTCTTACGAGCTTGAATCCGGAAGCAATGACACCGTACGGGTAAAGATTGGTGACAGAAAATATACTCCCCAGGAAATTTCGGCTATGATACTTCAGAAAATGAAGTCAACAGCTGAAGATTTCTTAGGGCAAGAAGTAAAAGAGGCAGTAATTACTGTACCGGCATATTTTAATGATGCAGAGCGTCAGGCCACCAAAGAGGCCGGTCAGATTGCCGGTTTGGAGGTGAAGAGAATTATTAACGAACCAACGGCCGCAGCTCTGGCTTATGGCTTAGACAAAAAAGATAAGGATCAGAAAATTGCCGTTTACGATTTGGGTGGCGGTACTTTCGATATCTCTATTCTTGAGTTGGGCGATGGTGTATTTGAAGTGAAGTCTACCAACGGTGATGTACACCTGGGTGGTGATGACTTTGATCAGGTAATTATCGATTGGCTGGCCGAGGAGTTCCTTAAAGATGAGGGCATAGATCTTAGAAAAGACGCAATGGCTCTTCAAAGACTCAAGGAGGCGGCCGAAAAGGCTAAAATTGAGTTGTCTTCTTCCAGCTCTACAGAAATTAACCTGCCATACATTATGCCGGTGGATGGTATTCCGAAACACTTGGTAAGAACCCTTTCAAGAGCCAAATTCGAGGCGTTGGCAGATAACCTCGTGAAGAGGTCTATGGAGCCTGTTAAGAAAGCTCTGGAAGACGCTGGCTATAGTACTTCTGATATCGATGAGGTAATTCTTGTGGGTGGTTCTACCCGTATTCCTAAAATCCAGGAAGAAGTTGAGAAATTCTTCGGAAAGAAGCCTTCTAAAGGGGTTAACCCCGATGAGGTGGTGGCCATTGGTGCGGCTATTCAAGGTGGTGTTTTAACCGGTGAGGTAAAAGATGTACTTCTGCTCGATGTTACCCCACTTTCACTGGGTATTGAAACCATGGGCGGAGTGTTCACTAAGCTTATTGAGTCGAACACTACCATTCCGGCTAAAAAATCGGAGGTATTCTCTACTGCGGCCGATAACCAACCTTCAGTTGAAATTCATGTGCTTCAGGGGGAAAGACCTATGGCCAAAGACAACCGAACCATTGGTAGATTCCACTTGGATGGTATTCCACCAGCCCCAAGAGGAGTGCCTCAAATTGAAGTAACTTTCGATATTGACGCCAACGGTATTATGAACGTTTCGGCCAAAGATAAAGGCACAGGCAAAGAGCAAAAAATCAGAATTGAGGCTTCTTCCGGACTTACCGATGAGGAGATCCAAAAGATGAAGCAAGAGGCTGAAGCCAATGCCGAGGCAGATAAAAAAGAAAAAGAGAAGGTTGAAAAACTAAACATTGCCGATGCCCTCATATTCCAGACAGAGAAACAGTTGAAGGAATATGGCGATAAGCTTTCTGAAGGCAACAAAAAGCCAATTGAAGAGGCTTTGGCCAAGTTGAAGGAGGTACACCAGAAACAAGACCTGGATGCTATTGACCCAGCTGTTGAAGCACTGAACAAGGCTTGGGAAGGAGCTTCTCAAGAAATGTATGCTGCTTCTCAGCAAGCTCAAGGCGATGCGCAACAGGCTGGTGGCGAACAAACTGCAGATAGTAGTGCCGGAGGCGGAACTGGCGATGTATCCGATGTAGAGTATGAAGAGGTGAAATAACCTTTTTACTCGATAAACAATAGATTGAACCCTGACTTTGGAAGAAGTCAGGGTTTTTTGTTTGGTCTTTGCCTGCAAGTTGGCTTTGAAAAAGAGACACAACCGATGCACCCCCCAGGTTCAAAGGCCATACTTCAATGAAGAAATTGAAACGATAAATAGACCTTTTGGTCTAATTGTATATATTTACAACATGAATACCCGCGAACGCCTGATTAGTATTACTTCCGACTTGATTAGGAAGAAGGGTTATTTTGGTACGGGAATCAATGAGATTCTTAAACAGGTAGCCGTGCCTAAAGGCAGCTTGTACCATCATTTTCCAAATGGTAAGGACGAGCTTATTCGCGAGGCGGTTTATTATGGAGGAGAAAGCCAAATGCACAAGTATGGCAATGCTCTGAGGGGAAAGCCTGCAGAAGAGGGTCTGGCGGCCATGATTGACGTGATGGTTGAAGAACTAACGGCATCTAATTTTGAGGATGCATGCCCAATTGCAGCTGTGGCCATGGCCTCAGGCTCTATAGACGATGACATTAGGGCTGCTTGTGCGAAAGTCTTTGTGGGTTGGCAGAACGATCTGGCCGGATACCTCGAACGAAGAGGGGTAGATAATGCCCAACAAAAGGCAGAAGAGCTCTATGCCATGTTTGAAGGTGCCTATGTGCTCAGCAAAGCACATAAGGATGTGAAGTATCTGCTATTACAGAAAAAGTTTATAGCAGTGATTTTGAATTCGTAATATTTTTTTCATCAAATATAGACCGACTGGTCTGTAAATTATGACCATGCATATGTACAATAAAAAACCTGTTTCTTCAGCCATAATTCGATTTCAGGATTGTGATCCTTTTGGTCACTTGAATAACTCCAAATACCTGGACTATATGATCAACGCCAGAGAAGATCATCTCATTCGTGAATACGATCTGGATATTTTCCGAATGGCCAGAACAGAGGGGAAGTCGTGGGTGGTTGGTCACTCAGAAATAGTTTACATGAAACCGGCTCTGGTTATGGAGTCTGTGAAAATTCAGAGTCAATTGATCGATTTTTCAGAAAAACATGTTCAGGCTGAGATGATTATGTACAACGAGACTATGGATCAGGTTAAGGCAGTTCTATGGTCAAAATTCGTGCATTACGACCTAAAGGCCTTAAGAAGTGGAATTCATACTCCTGAGCTTATGGGGCTTCTGGAGCAGTTGCATGAGCCTTTGGAAGAACAACGATTGGAAGTAAGGGCAAAGAAATTGGCAGGGGTACAAATGAGCCCGGCCATCAACTGATTTACTCATTTCTCATATTGAGATAGAGTTTGGCTAAAAGACCATCATACGGATGGTCTTTTTATTTGTCCCTGGCTCAAAATGGTTTAATAAGCAACTGCAGCGGCTTTTTTGTTAACCTCTGCCGGAATAGTTTTCTCAATAGCCGACTTGAAGCTGTCGTCATATATAAGAAACAGCCACTTGTTGTACTTGGGGTCATGAATACCCATTAGGAACTTCTGGCCTTTCACATTAATGTAGTTTTGAGACTTATTATAAACCACGTTTTCCTTGCCAAAATTGCTTTGCAGGGCAGGTACCAGCAAGGGAGCAATCCCTCTCAAATCATCTGTTGTTAGCGGAAGCTCCATCTCAAGGTTGTATTTAATAAGAGCGTATTTACTTTCTTTTACTGTTGGTAGAGCTTTCTTATCGAGTACCTCCATATTTTTGAATTTCAGCTCAATACCCGATTGCTCCAGTAGCTCAAAAACCTGAAACATATCTTTTTTAGAGGTGTGCTCAAATACAGGCGGATACATAAAATCCAGCACTTGTGTATAGTTACGTTGCTTTATAAGAGTCAGGAATTGAGATACCTGAGAGTCTATGGCCGAGGCATCTTTAGGGTTTAACTGTTGCGCACTCAGGGCCACCGAACATACCGTTAGCAGCCCTATCAAAATCACTTTTTTCATCTTTAGTTAGGTCCTTTATCTTTTGACGATTTACTCTCCACTTTTGTGAACAATTGGAAGTTTTGTGTAGCTATCCAAAAACCGTTCCCTTGTTTGTACACATCCTTATATTTCTGCCATTTGCCCTCGTAGTAGTAAATACCACAGCCGAGTTCTACCACATTTTCGGAATACAAAGTGGCCCTATGAGGAGGCGAGTCTATCCAACTTTGAACGATGTGATCGGCCAATTCAATATATGTACCAAACTGCCGGCCACCAACTGCATGTATATTTTCCGCAATATTAGGGTTTTTAATACCGGCTAGGGCCGCCCGATCTTCCGGGGTTCTGCGTTTTTTGTTTTTGGGGTGAGTATGATCGAAAAAATCGTCTTTGGCCATATGATATGAATGATTATAGGCCATAATCTCCAAATTGGGCTGATGGTTTACAGGGTTAAGTCCTTTTTCTATACGGGCTTCGTTTGTCACATAAAATAGGGCCGCTTGCAGTAAAGGGTAGTCTACTTTCTCTTTATCAAGCCGCTTCTGAAATAACTTAAAGTCGCGAAAATTACTGTCATTAATCTCTGAATACAGCGATTCTTTCCACTTGCGTTGTGCATGACTTTCTAAGGGTAGGGCCAATAGCAGCGATATGCAAAATGTGTATGTTAGTGACTTCATTGTTCAGAGGGGTTTTCCGGCTTTTGCTATCTCTTGTTAATTTAAGGAATGCGCAGATGATCTTGGCTGAAAAGCCCAATTAAAACGAAAAGAATTAAATTTGACCACATACCTCATAAGTTTCATGCGCTTATCAATTGTTTCAAAAACCCTGTTTCTGCTTGTCTTATTTTCGTTGTGGAGTTGCAGCGGTCATTTAGCCCGTTCTAAAAAAGTAGAGACTGTGGTGCAAACAGCCCGCTCATACATTGGTACGCCATATAAGTATGGAGGAACCACCCGAGTGGGAATAGACTGTTCGGCACTGCTTTATCATTCCTTTAGAAGTGTAAAAGTTAGTTTGCCTCGTACTTCAGAAGCCCAGGCCAAGCAAGGCAAGAAGGTAAAAATGAATGAATTAAAGGTTGGAGACATGGTGTTTTTTGCCACAGGTAAAAGCAAACGACAAATAAACCATGCGGGTATTGTAAGTAGAGTAGGCGGACGTTCTGAGGTTTGGTTTATTCATGCTTCTACCTCACTTGGTGTTACTGAAAGTAACCTGTATTCCCCTTATTATCTGGAGAAATTCAGGAGAGCAAGGCGCATGTTTTAAAGTTTGTGTGGAATAACACTGTTGTCTAATAATTAGTCGATTACGTTCTCTGAATTTACTGGCATCCAACTGGTTCTTGGTGAAGTCCTTTCAAGTCTACAGACAAACTTAATTTACAATTGTTTATTTAGGATAAATGAAATAATATATTACTTTTAAATACTTAGTGATCTAAATAATTTTCTATTAAAAAAATTATTTATTGTTTTTAATTAAATAATTATAGATTTTTAGGTCATATGCTTTTCTAGAATAGCAAGGGAAGTTCATCTCGCCATAAGGCTCACGAACGATAAACACATGCGATTGCTGTCTGGTCTACTCAGGATGCAATCCATCTATATCATGTTTAATTTTAATTAATAAAGAATGAAAAAAGTTAAAAAACTTATTTTGTCCTTTAGTGCTTTGTTGCTTTTAAGCTCAATAATACTTGCACAAGAGGAGGAAGGTCCTGGGACGACTGAATGTAAAGTATCAATTTCAACTTGCCACATTATTAAATATGGCAGTACCGAGATTAAAATACCAGGTACAGAAATCAAGAAAGAGGAAGAGATCGTTGAATAGACTTAAATCAAACCTCATACCCCCGTCTTAGGCGGGGGTCATATTATGAAAAAGGCATATATTTTTATAGCAATACTATTTTTTGGATGTAAAGAAGAGAAGGTTCTTTTTGATCAGAGTGATATTGAGGTGCCGAAAGTGTTCAAGCTCTCACCTGACAATAGTTGGGATTTCTTAAGAAACGAGTTGTCGCCCATTCGCGATCTTATATTAAAGGACTCGCTATTGATCATTAATAAAATCTTCCCGGGCCCATTCTATTATTCTGTTTACAATATCCGAACAGCAGAGAAGTTAGTTGAGTTTGGCGTACAAGGCCAAGGACCGGAAGAGTTACCTGATTACTCTAATGCAAACCTTAATAGTAAGAATGCAGATATATTAGAAATTATTGTCCCTAATGCCGGTGGAGCAATTTACTCAGTGGATTTAAAATCACTTAGAAACAAAGATGTCACTTTAAACAAAGTAGCAGAGTTGGGCTATAATCCATCTAATTTTGCCCATGTTGACTCAATATATGTAATTGATTTTGGAAATAGGTTTGACGTAGTGGATCGATTTGGCAATCATATTGAATCAGCTATCGACTATCCCTTTGAGAAGGAAACAGCCTTACCTGAGAAATTATGGAACTTAACCCATCAAGGGTTAATGAAGAAAAGGCCAATGGACAATAGGATCGTATTTGCTTCAATGTATGGTCCAAATATTGATTTAATGGAGTACTCAGAGCACCTCACTTCTCTCTTAAAAATACATGTACGTGAGCCTAAGGTTTTTGATAATTCGGGAAAACTTGCTTCGGGTGATGCCGAGTTGGTTGGGGTTACTGTATCCGATAAAAATGAAATGGCATTTATAGATGTAGAAGTGACCAACAGTTTTATCTATCTTCTCTACAGCGGTCGCTCTTATGAAAAAGATGGTGACGATGCCTTGCTTGGGAATAGCGTTTATGTTTTGGATTGGGATGGAAATTTTCTTGCCTTGCTAAGCTTGGAGAAGAATACTAGGGTTATTTCGGTTAACCAATCAGATGAGATTTTAATCGCTCTAGATGAGGAGAAAGAAACTACAAATCTTCTCGGTTATAAATTGCCAGATTTTGATAGTCCCAGGTGAGAAGTTCCTTTGGCAAAATAAGCTTTACTGTTCAACAGAGTAAGTATTTAGGATTTTTAATAATTCTGCCCGGCATAAGTTCTCTTTACTCTTCAACTTTGAATAGTGATGAGTAACTGGAGAATTGTATATAAAGTGCCGTTGGTTACTCTCTACAACTCAGAAGGTTCTGTATACACTACGATCTTTTAGGGGTAAGGGAAAACTACACGTTATATGTATAGCATCGCCTCATTGGCATAATGGACAGTACCGATGTCTATCGGATTAATAATTATAAGGGAGGATTCAGAACAGTGCTTTAAAGAAAAAAGCCCTGCATTTCTGCAAGGCTTTTGATGCTGTGGAGGATACCGGATTTCTTCTATTCTGATCTTTTTATCTTCTTTCATTCTGATAATCAATTAGTTACAATTAGTAATTAGTCCTGTGACAAGTCGAACCATTTTCTAATTACCTGATAGTCAGGACTATCTTTTAAGTCTAATACAAAAAGTGTGACAAATTTTGTGACAAAAAGTATCCTATTTTATGCGCATTAAGAGTCAATCTAGGAAAAAGGAAAATATTGCTATATTTCTTATTATTTACATTAAGAAAAATGTAGCATGCACAAGTACTTTCCTGCATTCATAACAAAAAGAGCGGAGCTTAAGTCGCTTAGAAAGCTTACTCCAGAAGTTAAGGCTAATATTTCTCCAGTGTTAGAGATTATTCCTGATGGTATGAGTTTGAGTGATTTAGTAGAGAGCTTAAAAACTCATTGGAACCAACCAAATCATCAAATTCTGATAGATTTTTCAAATCCAGAACTTAAGGAATCAAATGAAGACCTCTATAATTTGTTTAGAGCTCTTATAAAGGTTTATAAGATCAATGCTCTACCAGTCTTTACTCCAAACATGTCAAAGGAAAGAAAGGAGTTATTTAAGACACTAACAACAAATAAAATAAAAGTTGCCTTCCGTGCTAAATTATATGAAAGTAATGAAAAAGAGGTCCTATCAGATTTTGATGAATTTCTGAAAGAGTACAAAACTCCAATTGACAAAGTCTTGCTTATTGTAGACTGCGGTCATATAACAGCTATCGAAGTCCTGTCTTATGAATACACTGTACCTAGACTTATTAAGGAGATTGATAATGCGGAAAAACTGATCGAAGTGGCAGTAATTTCTGGTGTCTTCCCAAGAGACTTAAATGAATTTACAGACAGACCAGAGCCACACCTGCTGGAGAGGTTGGAACAGAAGTTGTTTAATTCAATTCAGGAGAAGTCACACTTAAATATTAGATATGGAGATTATGGTATAAGACATCCCTATCATTTCCCCCAATCAGGAAAGGATGCTCCAACACCATCCTGTAGTATTAAGTATTCCACTGAAAGCAACTATATAATCTATCGTGGTAAAAAGAGTGAAAATCATGAATTGGGAACTGGCCAATATATTGAGCACAGCATCAACCTCGTTAATTCTCAATACTTTCCTGGAAAGTCATTTTGCTGGGGTGATAAGGAAATTTTAAAAATCTCTAAGTTTCAAATTGGTCCAGATTCGAGTGCTGGGGGAAGTGAGAAATGGATTAACATATCGTTGAGCCATCACATTACCCTAATGAGCCAAATTCAATGAATCTTCTTTCCATCCTTCTCTTGACTTCATGGTTAATCTCACTTGGTTTGACAAGTCTTGTACAGCGAGGCTATTAGCAAGCAATTCGCTCAAATACCATTTTCTCCTGCCGTGGTTAAATACTACCCCATTTGCAACAAGAAGTTGTTTGATTTCATCAATACGTAGTAGTTGAGCTAAATAAAAACCTTGAATCAAACTGTTCCTTTGAGGTTTTCGCATTATTTGACAACCAGTATCATCACATTGAGTAACTCCAATCCAATCTGGAACCATAGCCATGATTTTTTTAACATATTTAACTTCAGTGACTATAGAGATATAATCACAAACCTTAGAGTATGCCTCTAACTGAGAAGGAAGTCTATTAAGGGTATCTGAAGCACTTTTTATCTCAAAGGCATGAATACTTCCATTCAAGACAGCTATGTCAATTTGAGCGGAGGCTGGATTAAGCCTTAGTTCCTCAACCACTTTAGAATTAGGGTCTGACAAGTAGTCTTTAAGAATCGAGTTTCTCAAGACCTTTCTTATTTCTGGATCTCGCATAACATCATTATTGCTAAATGATTTAATTAGCCTATATTTAGGCCATCACTTAAACAATAAAATATTATTTCGTTAGACTTGGCGGTCATGCGAAATTAGAAAACAATTAGGGACTGTCCAAAAGGCAGTCTTTTTTATTGACCAATTAAGGGCTAGGGAAATCTTTTAATGCCATATCCATTGACATTTCCATATTTACTCCTGAAAAGTTTGCTCTTTATCAAATCAAACGTAAGATGTTTCCTTCCCTGGTTCAACTCTCTCCAAGCTATTGGATAAGCGCAAATATCAGCCAGCTCTAAGCCGGTAACAAGATCCTTTTTATCTCTAAATTCAATACTTCTGTTACAGACTTGCATATCATCTGAGCTATAAAATTCGGTTCCGTAATCAACAAACCCTTCAAAGTAGTCTAGTAGAATCCTGTTTTTCTGTTCATTACGCTTTTCAATACAGACAATGAGTTGATGTCTTCCCGGCTGTAACTTTATGAATCCAAGAGCTCTCTCAATAAGAAACATAAGTGAGGATTCATAAGCTTCATTAATTCCTCGGTATTTAACCCTATACTCTTTCTTCTTAATTATCGAGGCAAAGACAGTATATCGACTTTGAGTTATGACTTCTCCTACTTCCGAATAGAATCTACTTTTTATTTCAGAGCTGGATAAGGCTGCAAAAGGACCCTTTAGCTGTCTAATTTCATAAGAATGAAAAACGATACCCTCGGTACCAAAAAAATTCTTTTTCAGTTCCTTGAATTTTGCATCAAACCATAAGTAGTCAGTAGAATTGAAAAGTACTCCGCAAAGTACGAATACATCGAATTTTGGATCAGGGTTAAGAATATTCGCGTCTCCGCTTTCATCAATAAACAAATAGTATTTCACTCGTAATTGAATAAAAAATGACTATGAAGAACATCAAAATAATAAGAATATCAAGAAGTGGCTATAAGTACCGAATTGGTACTCTGGTGAAAACAGAACTCAAGGGACTAATAACAAAAGAAGTTTGCTTTATAAAGGAGTTGGGCATTGCGAGAAGCACATACTACAGGGATAAGAATATCAAAATGACTGATAAGGCCGTTATCCCAGAAATTAGACTTCAGATATACGCAATTGCATTAGGTGTAAGGATGGATGAACTATTAAACTACAGAGTCTCCTTAGTAGAAGCACAAAGAGCGACTAAGCGGAAAGAAAAATTAAATCAGACGCTAATTAGGTATAATCTCAGTAGTAATTTCTGAATATAAGCAGTCTGAAATATTGGACAAAATTGTCACAAAACAAAAATGCGTAACAAATTGATAATCAATTTGTTACGCATGAATTGTGGAGGATACCGGATTCGAACCGGTGACCTCTACACTGCCAGTGTAGCGCTCTAGCCAGCTGAGCTAAACCCCCAATGATTTGCGAAACCTTCTGCCAGCAGCACTTTTAAGGTACTTTTCTCGCTGACGAGCTTCGGCTATTGTATGGTAGTACTCGGTGTAAACAATCTCCCATGGCATTTTTGATTTGGTCGACTTTACCTTTCCTGCATTATGTTCTTTTTGGAGCCGTCTTTCGGGCTCTTGGCTCATTCCCACATATTGGGATTGATCTTTTTTACTTTTGAGTATGTAAACGTACATTCTCTCGTAGTAGCGCTCCCCGTCCGTACCGAGCGTTACGTCTCGGGCGGGTAGCCAGCTGAGCTAAACCCCCAAACGGAACGCAAATATAGTGGTTGAACTGAATACTGAAAATAGATTGTAGAAAAAATGCTTTTGAACCACACCGCTTACTTAAGAGTCGCTTCGATTGTGCTATAAATCGGAGCAGAAAGCAGTTGCTTCAGTAGTGGTAGCTGCTTCGTATCTAACTCTAAAAAATACCACCGGTTATTCGTATAGAGGCTTAATAGATGACTTTCTGATTCTATCTTGAAATACCTGCCCTTTTCTACAAATTCTACCGACTTGTATTTTGGGTTAGCAGCAAATACCGCCTTAAGGGTAGGAAAGTCTTCAGTAGAGTACATGTCTTGCTGAAAGTATACCTGTATGTTGGCCTTGTAGGTGCCAAAGTAAACTTCAGTACTTCGATCGCCATTTTCCTCAAGACCAAGATGGGTTATTTCAAACGCCTTCATTTTGTCGAACTGAATCTTAAAGCCCATGGACGAAATGGCTTCGAAGGCGCTTGTCATAGCTTCTTTTGGAAGCACTGTAAACAGCTGTGGGTAAATTCTATCCATAACAGCGTCCCAGTCCGACTCTCCAATAAGCTGCAAGTACTCTTTAAATTCTTTCTTTGCCTCTTTTACCCGGGCTTTACTTTGTGCCCAGCCATTTGTGAAACATAGACTGCAGCTAAATACGGCAATCAGTACAAGTCTTTTCATGCTGTTTATTTTAAGGCTTCACTTATGGGTTGCCCAGTGGTGCCGCTAGGCATTCGTATGTTGAGTAGCATACTGATGGTGGGCGCAATATCGGTAATGTGTATAGGCCTAACGGATGTACCGGGCTCAATGCCCCAACCATAGAACATTATGGGGATGTGTGTGTCGTATGCCCATGGGTTGCCATGACCTGTACCTTTGGCACCTCCCCATTGCCAGGCAGGTTCCATCACCATTTTTACATCGCCACTTTCTTTGGGGTGATAGGCATTCTGAATCAATGATTGCACATGGCTCTCATAGCTATTGCGAGTAAGGTCTATGCCCGGAACAGCCAGGTATATACCTGGAAATTGCATGGCGTGTTGAGCAACAAAAAGTTGCGCTTCATACAAGTCTACACCTTTGGTCTTTAGGGTGGAATGGTTGAAAAAGATGTCCATTCCTGTATTCTCGAACCACTCCGCTTCTCCAAAACGCTCGTTCATAGCTTGGGAAAGGTACTCTGAGAAGTTACGGCTGCCAAAATTGTCTGCCCGGAAGCCCAGATCTTTCATTCGGATAGAGTTTTCTGCCACGGCATGGTCAGCCGAAAGAAAAACCACATAGTTGCCTTTGCCTAACTTTTCATCGAGTTTGTTCAGCAAACGCTCAATTTCCCGATCCAGACGAACATAAGTGTCTTGCACTTCTTTGGATTGTGGGCCAAAGTTATGGCCAATGTAATCGGTACTCGAGTAGCTTATGGCCAAAAAGTCAGTGGCTTCATCTTCTCCGAGGCTTTCGCCTTCCAAAGAAGCCAGAGCCAGCTCGGTGAGTATGGTGTTTCCCCAGGGGGTGCTTGGCAGCATGCCAAAGTTTCCGTTTTGTTCGCGAAGTTGTGCCAGATGATACGGAAAAGTAGGGTTTTCCTTGCCTCGAAAGCCACCTTCGTATTTAGAATTATCTTCTCCACTCTCAGTGTAGTTTTCTTCGGGGAGAAACAAAGCCCATGTGTTGTTGAGGTATTCATCGGCCAATTTTCGATCGTTGAATTGGCTTACCCATTCAGGGAGGGTTTTCATGTAGTAGGTAGATGTCATAAAGTTGCCGGTTTGGCTATCGTACCAGTACGAGCCATCGGAAAGATGGCCTCCCGGAAGAGCCGAACCTCGGTCTTTAATAGACATGGCCACTACTTTGGCTTGTTGCTGGGTGAACATTTTGAGTTCATCGGTAATGGTTGAACTATAAAGGTTGGCTGGTGAAATGCGTCCGTTTCTTACACTACCGCCAACGGCATTGGCCGTGGTATCTTCAGCACAGTATACTCCTCGCTTTAACAGGCGGCTATACCAACTGTTGTTTACAATGCCGTGTATTGATGGAGTGGTGCCCGTATAGATTGAAGCATGCCCTGGTCCGGTGCTGGTAGTGGCATAGTTGTAATGTGCGTTTTTGGCCATAAAGCCTTCGTGCATCAGTCGCTTAAAACCTCCGGTACCAAAATCGTTTTCAAACCGCCATAGGTACTCTTGCTTCATTTGATCTACCACAATGCCCACCACAAGTTTGGGATTGGTGTTTTGTGCTTTAAGTGTAGCCAATGAAAGGCAGCATAGAAGGCTCAGCGTAATTTTTTTCATGAAGTATTAATTTGTAGGACAAGCTATTTTATAATATTCCTCTTGGCGGAAACTTTGTGTAAAGAGTTTATTACCCTTTTTGTCGTAGTATATAACTACATAAATGTTGGCTTCCTTCACCAATTTAACAGCAAAATAAACGGGGTTGGCCGGAGTTCCCAGAAGGCGTATAAAGGTGTAGGTGGGCTGAATTACTTCGCCCATGCTTTCACTATAAATACCTTGCCCGTTTACGGTGGTTATAAAAAGGGTTTTATCTTCTTCGCCCACATCGATGATTTCGAACGATTCGATCTGTTCGTAGAGCAGGTCTTCATTCCTGATGTTTTCCAACATCCACTCGTTTTCTATTCTTACCAGGGCAATGGAATCGTTGAAGTAAGTTACCTCATCGAACTCAAAGGCAGTGAGGGCTTTGCCTTCTTTGTTTACAAAGCCTTTGTACCGTCCCTGAGTGGCCACCAATACAGTATCCGAATATGGCTCGAGCAACTTATCGAACTTGGGGCCAATGTTAATTCCTCTGGTAGGGTTAATAACACCAAACTTTCCTTTGTCTAAGAGGCTTACATAGCCACTTTCGTTAGAGCCAATGCCATCGTACACAAAATTGAGCAGGTAGTGGCCGGTGCTATCGGCTAGTGCGGCATTTCTTTTTTGCAGGCGGATGAGGTTAGGGCCAAGTGCCGTTACTTCATTAAAAGTTGAGGAGAGAATTTCTCTGCCGAACTGATTATATATTTTCCGATACTTCTTTTCGTTGGAGAGCATAAAGAAGTCGTTCACAGCCGGATCTCCAGTTTTAATATAAGTTTGTGGTATAAGTAGCTTTGGTTCCCAGCCTTTTTCAAGAGCTATGCGTTTTCCATTTTTAAACTGAGCCCAATTTTTGTTTCCCTGCCATATAAGTGCCATGTTTTGGCCTAAAAGCTGAAGGGAGTCCAGGTTGGTCATAGGGGGCAGATCGCCAACCTGATCGTAGAGAGCCCATTGGTTGTTGAGCTTCGTAGCCAGCCATTGTTCACTTTCTTTTACCTGCTGCAATTCCTGAGTAGCCAATTGAGGGTATCGGTCGTGCAATACACGAATACCTTTGGAGCTTACCAGTTTCCAGCCATAGGGTTCGTCATATATTTCATAATTACCAAAAGGAATAATGACCCTTAGGCGTTCGTCTAATATGGCTTCTTGTCCTTTGCTGCTTACCCAAATGCGGCCATTCTCCAGCAGTTCAACTTCATCATAAGCCATTTCAATAGAAGGTGTTTCGCCATCAAGAGCGGGGTGCAGTACTTCCGGGGCCACCAAGGCCATGCGTCCATCTTTTTCTAACAGAATAAGACTTGCCAGGGTGTCTATTCGTGTGTAAGCATGAGGTAGATAACTGAGTGCATTAATGCTTGTGAGTCCGTACAGACCTTCGCTTTGGGTACGAATGAATGACTCGTTTAAAACCGCAATTTCTTCTTTGGGCTGGTCAATGATTAATTGCCCCGACTTGTGCAGGAGGGTTTGCCCTTCATCGCCATAGAGCACTATAAAGCCATAGCCGGCATCTTTGGCATCGCTAATGTTGCCTGAATAAAGCAGTTTTCCATTTCGCGCAATAATGGCCCCGCTGCCGTTGTATTGCCCAATCACAAAATCGGTAGTTATGGGTTCACAAAGACAACGCTGCGGAATATCTGTGTACAGGGTTTTTAACTGAGATTGCCCTTGAGCATTTAGAAATTCTATGGTGTTTTCCGTGAGTTTGGGTATCCAATAGCCCTTTTCCAATAGCTGAATTTGCCTGATTGAATCTCCCCACAATGGCGAGGGGTAGAAATCCAGAAAGTCGTCAGTGCCAAACTTTTGTTTATACGTATGATACATGCGCTTATAGGCTATAGCCAGCAACTCTTCTGAGGGGTACTCTCTAAAGAAAGCAGCATAGTCATCGAGGCGGTTAGTGGCAGTACTTATTCGGAAGATTTCATAAACAATACTGTCCAAGTAAGGGGTGTCGGGGAATTCTTCCAGAAAAGTTTTGTAAGAAGCCAGCTTGCCATCGGTGGTGCGCTCCTTAAAAATGAGCAGCCGGTATAACGAGTCGGCTCTGGCATATTCTTTGGCTTTCGGATATTGCTCCATAAACTCCTTATAGGCTTGCCATGAATGCTCCGAGCTGGCTTTAGAAAAGGCAATGGAGTTGCGCAAATCTATGGCCTGTGTTACTTGCGAAGCATCGTTGTGGCGAGCAATAAAGGCGTTGTAGTTTTCTATAGTATGTACACCTTTTACCTCTTCAAATTTCAGGCTGTCAATTCTGTCTTTGAGCTGTTCAAGCCTTGCCGAATCCACCATTACATCGGTCAGACTTTCCAGGTCTTTAGGGTTTTTAATGGTTTTGAATTGCCTGATGGATCTGTTCACCTGGTCATAGGCTTTGTCCGTATCATAGTGTTCCAGGTTTGGTTGGCTATAAATCTGAGCATATAGGAAATAGGCGGCTGGGTTAAGGCTGTCTTTTTCAACCGACTTAGCCAATGCTTCCAGGGCTTTGGTTATCTCGCCTTTCTCATAAAATCGGAAGGCTCTTTTGGGAATTTCCAAACTCCAAAAAGAAACGGCCAGAAGCAGCGCAGATATAAATAGTTTTGGGCTTTCAGTTCTCATAAGCACACCACGGCAGCAAAAATAATAAACCCTTTGGCATATGACTCGTTATTGGTCGTGTTTGCATTCATGGATTTTAGGCTTAAACGTTTTTCTTTGCTTCAGGTATGTCAATCAATTCCAGAATAGCAGAAATAATTAAGGCTTTTGGCGACAGTGAAAGCGCTTTTGCCAAGCGCATGGAGGTAAGCTCATCGGTGATGTTCAATTTGGTGAACCCTAAGGGAAGACTAAGCTACCCCAGTGGCCCGGTATTGGAAAAGTTGTTGTCCTTGGAACTTGACGGCCAGCGCATATCGGCTGAATGGCTCATGCGTGGAGAAGGCGAAATGTTTGCAGCGGGCAGTGGGTTTAGAAGCCCGGAAGAGGCCCTTGATTATCTGAAAGAGGTGATCGATGAATTGAAAAAGGAAAAATAATTAGCCGTTGCCTATTAGTCTGGCATTGAATGACTTGTTAATTTTGAAACAAACTAAAACAACATGAAAAAGATATTTTTAGCTGTAGTAATGCTGGCCACTGTTTGGGCTTGTGCCGATAAGAAAACGGAGCAGACAGAGGTAAAAGCCGATAAGGCCGATGTAGTAGGGACTTACGGTGCCGAAATCTCAGAAGAAGGAGCCATTTCTGTGGAGTCTATGATGGCCAAACTGGAAACTTCCGATTCGGTGATGGTGAAGGTAAAAGGCGAAATTACAGCCACATGCGCCATGAAAGGTTGCTGGATGAACCTAGTGTTGCCCAACGGAGAAGAAATGAGAGTAACCTTTAAAGATTACGGTTTCTTTGTGCCAAAAGAGGGAATGGAGGGCAACTATGCCCTGATTGAAGGAGTTGTTACCCGCACCCTAACCGATGTAGAAACATTGAAGCATTATGCCGCTGATGCCGGCAAGCCGGAAGAAGAAATATTGGCGATTACTGAACCAAAAGACGAACTTTCTTTTGTTGCCAATGGTGTAATTATTTACAAAGGAGAGCAAGCCGCTTCTGAATAAATAATAGTAGCCCCGTACAGCTGTCTCGTAAACCAGAATTGATGTCGTACTGAACCTACCTGGTGTAGGTTGGCTCAGGAGGATGTGAACAGGGTTTGCGAGACATTTTTTTTGTTTTCATGCAACCCCTTCGGGTTTAAGTTCATCTTAGAAATACTTGTAACGATTTCATAGTTCGCAAGTCTAACAACTACAGCATTATAACCCGAAGGTCATGTCAACAAACAAACTCAAAACTATTACCCTTACTTTATTTGCTTTACTTCTGGTGGTTCAGGGCAACGCCCAAACCATAGTAAAGGCTTCTGATATAATGGAAGCCCTGAAACGCGGTGAAGATGTGAGCTACTCCAATGCCACCATTGAAGGTGTGCTCGACTTTACGTTTATGGAAGAAAAACTACCGGAACTACCAACAAAAAGGCGATGGTGGCGCGATGGCGGAGATAACACCGTCAACGAATCCATAGAGAGCAAGGTGTCTTTTGTAAACTGCACATTCAAAGACGCTGTAATTGCATACTATCACGACAGAAGAACGGAATACACCTTCACGGCCGATTTTGAAAGAGATGTGCGCTTTGAGAATTGTACTTTTAGCCGTGATGCCATGTTCAAGTATTCCAATTTTGAAGGTGAGGCTATTTTTGCCGGCTCTACTTTTGAAGAAGAAACCACTTTTAAATACGCGGAATTTGAGAACAGAGCCGATTTTTCTAAAACAGTGTTCGATGAAGACGCTATGTTTAAATATACTAAGTTTAGAGATGGAGCCAATTTTAATGCAGCCAGGTTTGAGCGATCGCTCGATATGAAATACACCAAAGTACGTGGCAACCTGGACGTGAAGGATATGGAAGTACGCTGGGATATTATTACCAAGTATGCGGAAGTAAATGGGCGAAGTTTCTCCAGATATTTACTAGACAACTAGTTTGCCTAAATAGAAATGCGAAGAGCCGTTCCGAACAATCGGGATGGCTTTTTCTTTTGGTAGATGCTTTTTCTCTTTAGAAGATCCAGGGAAAGAGGGAGTACATATCGCTTCTATGATGGTAAATGTTGAGATATAATGTTCTTGCAGAGCACTTCTGCTCCGTCCAGGATATTGGCTGTGTAGTGGTTGAGAGCGTTAATCTACGAATAGGAGATGATCAGGAATTTATAGAGTTAGCTTCATTTTTAGCGATTATCCAGATAGATCTCAGCACAGAATTTTCGATGCTCGTCCACAGAGCGTATCCTATTTAGCTGGCTATCAATGACTAGTAATTTTGTTAGTTGATCGCCCGCATTGAAGTTCCTGAACTGGTTTTCGTCATAATCGAGCAAGATTGAATCACCTCTGAGTACGAAGCTACCCACAGCTGTATTGAAGCCATTGTACAGTATGCGGAAACGATTTTCTTTTTTATACAGGCCAATAAAATGAAGTTCATCACTAGCGGCAAAGATTAGCTCTTCTTTTTGATAGCAGCCCAATAATAGACCCAGAATGGTAAGTATGAGAGGTATGGTTTTCACCCTTTCCATTTTCTAAACTAATTCAAGAGCCCTATCCAAATCTCCAATCAAATCCTCTTTATTCTCCAGGCCTACCGAAATGCGCATGTCTCCGAGCGAAATACCCAGACTTGTAAACTGCTCCGGGCTCAACTCTTTCAGATAGCTAATGGCGGGAGCATAAATAAGGCTTTCGTGTCCGCCCCAGCTCACTCCCAGATGAAAGTATTTCAGGCTATTCACAAAAGCTTTGATTTTTTCCAAATCATTGGTTTTTAGCTGAAAGCTCATTAGCCCTGTAAAGCCTGTCATTTGTTTTTTGGCCAATTCTTTCTGATCGAACGAATTGGCTCCGGGATAACGAATCAACTGAACTTTAGGGTGGTTTTCCAGAAAACGAGCCACGGCCTGTGCATTTTCCTGATGCTGTTTCATTCGAATAGGTAATGTTCTCAGGCTTCTCAGGAGCAGCCAGGCTTCGAAAGGAGCTATTTTGGCTCCAATCCACTCAAATTCCTTCAGCGAAATAGACTCCACATCTTCTTTGGTTCCAACAATCAATCCGGCCACCACATCGCTATGGCCGCCAATGTATTTTGAGCAAGAATGCATTTCCAAATCAATGCCCATAGCCAGCGGTTTCTGAAAAATAGGGCTCGCCCAGGTATTGTCTATCAGGGTTTTAATACCCCTGTCTTTCGCCAGTTGGGCGATCGCTTCAATGTCTTGTAGAGAAAAAACGGCCGAAGAAGGACTTTCCAGGTATATTAATCGGGTATTTGGCCGAATGGCATGTTCAAAGTCAGAGACTTCTTTACCGGTAACGTAAGTTACCTCCACATTGAACTTGGGCTTGAGGTAGGAAGATATGAAGTTGTTGGCCGGGCCATACAGATTTTTTATGGTCACTATGTGATCGCCTGCATTTACGCAGTGTAAAATAGCGGCAGAAATGGCGGCCATTCCAGAAGGAAATAACTGCGCTTTTTCTCCACCACAGAGTGCAGCCAACTTCTCTTCAACCAACTTTACCGTAGGGTTTCTTCCTCGGGTATAAATAAAGCTGTCCATTCGGTGGTCAAAGGCTTCATCTATAGCATCCCAGTTTTCGAAGGTAAAAAGTGAGTTCTGAAAGATGGGAGGCACAACGGCCCCATTAGGGTTTCTTTCGGAATCATGCGCCAGCAGGGTTTCTATATTTGCTTTGTTCATCTCACTCATTTTTTGGGTCTTTTTCGGCATCAACTTCATTATAAAAACAGCCTTTTCCGGTAATGGCCAGCAACGGAGCAATAATCAGGTTGGCCAGGGTGGTTAGTTGCCAGAACCAGTATTGCTCAACGGCAACCCCCAAGGTAGCGGCTATAAAGACCCCCGTTGTGGTCCAGGGAACACTATTTTCAAGCATGGTTCCGTAATCTTCAATCGAACGGGAAAGCACTTTTCGTGGAATGCGGTGCTGGTCATACTTTTTGGCAAAAGCATCGCCAATAATAAAGCTGGTGGCTGTTTGATTAGAAGTAGTCACATTGGTGAAACCTGTAGCGACTAAAGAAGAGATAATGACAGACGGCCTGTTTTTAGCAAAAGAAAAAAGTCTGTCTACAATTCTTGGCATGGCATTAATCATATCTATGGATCCCACGAATACAAAAATTATTATGGCGATCATAAAAGCGAAGCTCAACTCGTAAAGTCCACCGCGCGAAAAAAGGGTTACAATACTATCCGGAATCTCTTTCATCCAGCCAGCCATAGAAGTTTCAAAGCCTGTGTTTAAGGTTTTAATCACATTTTCCAGACTATAGTCTTGTAGAATGATAGCCAGTAATGCTGCTACAATAGAAGATGACAACAGGGTTGGCAAAGTGCCTTTTTTCCTTATTGAGCCATACAGTACAATGAGGGGAGGAATAAACAGCAGGGGGCTAAAATGGAACATTTGCTCAATGGCCGATAAGGTCTCTTCAACCTTTGCATTATCCACTTCTCCGGAATCAATCGGGTTAACCAGCCCCATAATGAAGTAAACAATCAGAGCGAAAAGAGCTGCCGGTAAAGTCGTGTTCATCATAGATCGGATGTGTGCATATAAATCGGTTTCAGCGGCCATAGCGGCCAGGTTGGTGGTGTCGCTAAGTGGAGAGATTTTGTCTCCGAAGAAGGCACCCCCAACAATGGCTCCAGCAGTTATGGCCAAATCGGCATTTACTGCCTGTGCAATACCAATCAGCACTACTCCTATGGTGCCAATGGCTCCCCAGGAGGTGCCGGTGAGTGTGGAGAAAATAATCGGAATCAGAAAGGCCAGCACGTAGAGGTAGTCCGGGTTAATGAGTTTTATACCGTAATAGATAAACATAGGTATGGTTCCGCAAATAATCCATGAGCCAATGATAATACCTATGGCCAGCAAAATAAGCAGCGCAGGTAGCCCCTTTGCCTGCTTTCGGACAATGGACTGAAGGATGTCTTCCCACTTAAAGCCCATAATAAGCAATTGGGCGATGGCAAAAACCGAAGATATGAGAAACACAATTTCTAAGGGGAAGGCCTCCTGATTGAGAAACTGGGGCCTGAGAATAAGCCCATAGCCAATCATAATTGAAAGAAATGCTACAGGCAAAACGGCATGATAAAACTTAACCTCGGGCTTTTTTGTAGAATTCATAAGCAAAAAGTGCCGAGAAGATAGTGAGACTGCCTAAGAATAAAAATTGCTAAGCCGGAATCGGTTATACCTTGCTGCCGAAGCAAAGATAAAATCACAGATCAGTAATTGCCGAGTAGGA
This sequence comes from Roseivirga thermotolerans, assembly GCF_014653175.1. Lineage (GTDB taxonomy): Bacteria > Bacteroidota > Bacteroidia > Cytophagales > Cyclobacteriaceae > Roseivirga > Roseivirga thermotolerans. The sequence goes on along the minus strand of NZ_BNAG01000001.1, from coordinate 335,420 downwards.
TAATGCAGAGTAACCCACCGGGCGGGAGATCAGTGGTTACTTACTGTTTTTAATAAACTGTTTGGCGAGTATGTTTAGCCTGGCACGATAAGGCACTACAGTGCCAATACGCTTATATAGCCGGGGAAAGAAACCGGGAATAACCACTTGCCGGCCCTGAAGCATTTTGTCTAGGGTATATTGAGCCACTTGCTGCGGGCTTCGGCTGGAGAGTCGGGCCATTAGTCCCAGTTCCTTTTCGCGCAACATCACATCCGGATTGGTAGGTACCGATGCCGGGCATAGTACTGTAATGCTCACCGATGAACCTTCCAGCTCTTTGTTGAGAGAGCGCGAAAAGGAAAGCACGAACTTTTTACTGGCCGAGTATATTCCTTTAAAGGGGATGTCGTAGAAGGCGGCCATACTGGCTACGTTAATGATATTGGCCTTCGGAAGGCTCATCATCATAGGAAGAAACAGGTGGGTTAAACTAACCAGCGAAACCATGTTTAGCTGCATTTGCCCTTCATAAAATTCTGAAGGTCGGCTCACAAAAGGGCCAGAGTTGCCCAGGCCGGCATTGTTAATCAGTAAGTCTACAACGTAGCCTTTTTCCTGGCACCAGTTGAGAATCTGTCTTGGAGCTCCTTGTTCCATAAGATTAATGCCCAGGTGATGGAAAGATAGGTCTGTGTATTGGCTGCTTAGCTGGTTGGTTACCTCCTCAAGCTTTGGTTCAGGTAAAGCCACCAAAAGTACGTTTTTACCTCTTGCGGCACATTCTTCGGCAAAGGCTTTTCCTATTCCGTTGCTAGCCCCTGTAATTAGGGCATATGTTTTATTTGCCATTCTTTAGCCAGTTCACAGTTTCTTCAATTCCTTTTTTTAGCGGAGTAATCTCATAGCCCAGTTCCTTTTGTGCTTTTTCGCTGGAGACCCTCCATTCATAGAGGTATTTTTTTACCCAGCCCGGAGTAATCATTGGCTGACGCCCAAAGTTTTCGGCCATAAACAGCTGGATTTTGCCAAAGGTGAGCATGGCTCCCAGTGGCATTTTATAGAGCTTGTGTCTCTTACCACCAATTTCGGCAATGGTGTCGAATAGCTCATGGTAGGTAGCATCTTCTCCCCCAAGCAGGTAGCGTTCGCCAGGCCTGCCATTGGCCATGGCCAGTTTGTGGCCATTAATTACATCTTCAACATACACGTAGTTTCCGGTGCTCATTCCATCGCCAGGCATAAACTTCCATTTGCCTTCAATGTATTGCTTCACCAGTTTGGTCACAGAGTTACTCACATTGAGCGGGCCCGGACCATATACACGGGTGGGATTTACTATAACCACGTGCTGCCCTTTTTGTACATACTCTTTTATTCGCAGTTCCGATTCATACTTGGAGCTTTCATAAGGCGTAAAGAAATCTACCTTGCGTGGAGTGTCTTCATTCACCGGGCCATCTATGGCCGGTCCGATAACTCCTGCCGTAGAAGTGACCAGGGTTTTTTTAACACCTTGTGTTTTTGCAGCCTCCAGTATGTTCAGGGTACCATCTATATTCACCCGCTCAAAGGTATTGTCTTTGGCCCATACACTGGCAAAAGCCGCCAGGTGATACACCTCATCGCAGCCTTCCATACCTTGCAATAGGGCTTCCTTAGCAAACAAGTCGCCTTCAACCATAGATATACGGTCGTGCTCCAGATTTTTGGCTTTTGCTTTCGAACGAATTAGAGCTACTACCTCGTGCCCTTCATCGGTCAGGTTTTTGGCTAATTTCTGGCCTATAAAGCCAGTGCTTCCGGTAATGAAGATTCTTTTCGGCATTAGATCACTTTCATTTCAGGGTGATGTTTCAAAGAGAAAAAGAAGTTAGACAAGGCCAACGTTATGTGGACGAAGAAAGCCACCCAAAAGGTTCCGGTAGTTAGGGTAATAAGGCAAAGCACAATACCCAACGGAATAGCACCAATGGTTTCTTCTAAATTCTTAGGTACATGTACCAATGCATATATGGCAGCATTGAGCACTATAGCAGGCCACTCACCCAATAACGGCACGGTGGCAAAGAGCAACAAGCCTCTAAACATGAGCTCGTAGCCAAAAAGATAGGCCACCCAGGTAAAAGCATTGGTAGCCACCATTGGCTTGGTCCATTCCTTTTCGCGCACATTGGGGTAAAAAGCCAGATTCTTCTCCTTTTTGGAGTTAAAAAAATTCATGGGAATAATAATGGTCGCTAGTCCCAAAATCCAGGCCAGGCTGGTGCCGTGGTTTTTAAAGGCCACGCCATAGTCTTCAGGTGTTTTTCCCATAACCATCATCATTATAATAGCCGGAACAACACCTATGCTCATAGCTCCCAGGTAGCGTGTCATCCATAAGAATTTGGTATTGCCTCTTTCGGCTCCAAAACGGCCCTGATACTTGTTTTTAATTTTAGGGGATATCGATACAAAGTGATAAAGACTAAAACCAATAGTAACCAGCACAAAGGCAAGAATAGGTTCCAAATATTGTGGGTTCCAGGCGGGAATATTCATGAAGTCGGGTTCAGATAGTGGGCAAAAATAATAACATCTGATAGATTAAGGCAGCCTGAGGCGCTAATTAACATTGAAGAGGCAGTGTAAGGACTGCGAAATGACTGGTGAGCACCGAAACCAGCGACAAATTGATTTTATTGCACTTAATTTGAAGAGATAATTGCAGACTATGAGAATAATTGTTGGCATACTACTTTTGCTAAGTGTAGGAGTTGTTAGGGCGCAGGAAATTAGTGGCGAAGAATTACTAAAGCGGGCCATTCAGTTTCATGATCCGGGCAATCGTTGGTCCACCGCTTCTGTTAAGCTCATCATAGATATGCAAGCCCCTAACCGACCCGTACGAAGAAGTGAGGTATCTATTAACAACTCGAAAGGCTCATTTCACTTGCGAATGTTGCAAAGAGGACAGCTTTTGGAGTGGATGGTAGACGCGCGCGACTCCACTGATTTTCGGGTAGACTTTTTACCTCCGGCCGACTCTCTTCAGGCCGATTCCCTAAGTTTGACTCCTGAAAGAGCCAGAAGGTGGAGGAATTATTATTCCTATCTCTATGGACTACCCATGAAGTTGAAAGACCCGGGTACCCGGATCGATCCTACGGTACTAAGAACCCAGTTTGCCGGCCTGGAAACTTTGCAGCTAAAGGTTAGTTATGATGCCCAAGTGGGTAAAGACACCTGGTACTTTTATTTTAAGCCCGAAACTTATGAGATGGTTGGCTATCGGTTTTACCACAATGAGACAGCCAATGATGGAGAATACATTGTGCTGGAAGGCATGGAGATTAAAAATGGCCTGCGTATTCCTAAAAACCGCACCTGGTACACCAATGCAGATCATACACTTTTAGGCACAGATTACCTGGTTGATCTTAAGGTGAACGAGAAGTAGGCTTATACCTAGTTCTTCTTTTTCTTTAAGGAATTGATGAAGTTGGCCCATGCAAAAGGATTGAGCAATGGGTTGGTTCTTGGCCCCGATGAATATTGCAAATTCTGGAATTGCTGATTCATCATGTAACGGTAGTTCATGCTCGAAGAACCTTCCAAAGGCATGGTTCTCACCAGTTCCCGAATAATTTCAGGCTCATAGCTGTTCAGTACATTTTCTTGCTCACGGGTAAGGTTCATGGCGAGAATGGCCTCTTTAAAAAGTTCTTCCGTTGGAAATGGGTTAACCTCAATATCGGCCAGTTGGGTAACTTCTTCTTCTAAGGCGAAAATTACGGTTACTCTATCACCCACCGAATCGGGTACTACCACTTTTCGGTTTTTGAAACCAATAGCACTAATAGTAAGCGTATCTCCGGCCACAAAGGCCTTGCTAAACCAGCCTCTGAAGTCGGTAGGAATACCCCGGCCACGTTCGTCATAAATATGAACCCCGGGTATGGTAATGGTACTGTCTGCGTTCATCACCAAACCCGAAACCTGAACAACATGTAACTCAGAAGGCTGTTGCGCTTTGCTTTGCAAGGATAGCATGAACAAACCGGCAATGATGAATAGAACTTTGTAGTAAGAAGATTTTTGCAGCAGCATAATATTGTTTCAAACGTAAAGATAGCCAATTAGATATGACTCTTCACTTCCCTTGCTTTTACAAACTTAACAAGCAGTTGAGGAAAATTGATTGGTGTATTCGATTAATTCTCCCCAAATTAACAAGAATTAACCGGCCATGCGACTTAAGAATTTTAGCTTATCCTTTGGCAGCCAGATATTTAAATCCGTTTCGGAAGAATCGAGGATTCGTATCTTACATTTACTGTACCGTAACGGAGAGCTGACGATTTCCGATTTGGAGCATATTTTGGAGTTTACTCAAACCAAAACCTCAAGGCATGTAACCTATTTAAAGAACTCCGGAATAATAAGTGCGCGCAAAGTAGACCAATGGGTCTTTTATAGTTTGCGCGAAGAGGTAGAAGAAATAGTACATCGCATTTTTGAGTTTTTGGTGAAAGATACTACGCTGCAAAAAGACCAGGAAACGTATGAAATTTTGGCATCTAATCGCGAGCTGGCTCAAAACCGTTTTCAAAACAGAGTCTTCTATAAATAACCTTGAGTAAGTACCAGCATATTTTTTTTGATCTGGATCATACCCTTTGGGATTATGATGCCAATGCCGCAGAAGCCTTGCATGAATTGTATGAGGTGCACAAACTGGAACAGCTTGAAGCCTTTACAAAACAAGATCTTGTGGCCATGTTTTTTGAGGTAAACCACAAGTTGTGGGATTTGTATAATCACCACCGCATTGGAAGAGCAGATATTAGAAAGCGCAGGTTTCCTGAGATTTTTCATAAACTGCGGGTGAGTCCCGAACATTTACCCGCAACTTTTGAAGAAGAGTACGTGGCACTGGCACCCACCAAAAGCAGGTTGTTCGATTATGCCACAGAAGTGCTCGACTATTTATCGGCCAGGTATAAGCTGCACCTTATCACCAATGGTTTCGATGATATTCAACATACCAAGCTCAGATCTTCCAATCTTACACCTTATTTTCAACGTATTATAACCTCTGAGTCTTCGCGCGCGCGGAAGCCTAATCCCCGAATTTTTGAGGTGGCCTTTGAACTTACCGGAGCCGATTGCTTCAATTCCATTATGATTGGCGATAACCTCGACTCGGACATAGCAGGGGCTAAGCGGGTAGACATGGACCATGTTTGGTTTAACCCAACACGAATGGCTACAAATGTGGCAGTGCAACACGAGATATCGAACCTTCTTGAGCTTAAAAGCATTCTCTAATCACGGATAGGTTTTGCTTCCGTAGGCGAACTCTTATATTTGCCGCTATAGAAATGTATAACCCTAAAAAGTAAACTATGGCAACCGGATTTTTCAACGTTCCAGTAGCAAAAAACGAACCTATATATAGCTATGCTCCGGGCTCTCCAGAAAGAGCCAAGCTCAAAGCAGCTATTGAAGAGGCGCGTTCAAAACAAATAGATATTCCCATGTACATCAATGGGAAAGAAGTGCGCACCGATAAAAAGAAGCCGCTTTCTCCTCCCCACGATCATCAGCACATTTTAGGGTATTTTTCTGAAGGAGATGCCTCACACGTTCAGGCATCGATAGATGCTGCCATGGCAGCCAAAAAAGATTGGGCCAACATGAGTTGGGAAAATCGCGCCAGCATCTTCTTGAAAGCTGCCGAGTTGATTGCCGGTCCGTACCGTTATAAAATGAATGCAGCTACCATGTTGGGGCAGTCTAAAAACGCTTTTCAGGCCGAAATTGATTCGGCTTGTGAGATTGTAGACTTCTTGAGGTTCAACGTGCAGTACATGACGGAGATCTACAAGCAACAGCCAGAGTCTTCAGCAGGTATCTGGAACCGCGTAGAGCAAAGACCATTGGAAGGCTTTGTGTTCGCACTTACTCCATTCAACTTTACAGCCATTGCCGGTAACTTGCCAACAGCTCCGGCCATGATGGGGAATACGGTAGTTTGGAAGCCGGCTTACACACAAATCTACTCTGCACATGTGCTTATGGAGGTGTTTACCGAAGCGGGTGTACCTCCGGGGGTCATTAACCTTTTCTATGTAGACGGACCCACTGCCGGAGATGTGATTTTTAAACATCAGGACTTTGGTGGTATCCACTTTACCGGTAGCACAGGCGTATTCCAGCACATTTGGAAAACTATTGGTGAGAATATTTATAAGTACAAGTCGTACCCAAGAATAGTGGGAGAAACAGGCGGAAAAGACTTTATAATCGCCCACGAGTCTGCCCATGCCAAGGCCGTTGCTACGGCTATTTCACGAGGTGCTTTTGAATTCCAGGGGCAAAAGTGTTCGGCTGCTTCAAGAGCTTACATTCCGAGCAACATGTGGGAAGAGGTAAAAGGTTATGTAATAGAAGACCTTAAAACCTTCAAAATGGGAGGTACAGAAGACTTTACCAATTTCATCAATGCAGTAATCGATGAAAAGTCTTTCGACAAAATTGCTAAGTATATTGATGATGCCAAGGCAAGCGATAAAGTAGAAGTGATTGCCGGTGGTAACTATGACAAATCTAAGGGTTACTTCATTGAGCCAACCGTATTGTTAACTACCGACCCGAAGTACACCACCATGTGCGAAGAAATATTTGGCCCGGTAATTACCATCTATGTGTATGAGCCAAAAGACTTCGAAGCCACTTTGAAGCTGGTTGATGAGACTTCTCCATATGCATTGACCGGAGCCATCTTCTCGCAAGACAGATATGCGCTAGAAGTAGGGGTGAAGGCCCTGGAGCAATCTGCGGGTAACTTCTACATCAATGATAAACCAACAGGAGCAGTTGTAGGTCAGCAGCCATTTGGTGGAGCCAGAGGCTCAGGAACCAACGACAAGGCCGGTTCAATGATCAACTTGCTCAGATGGGTGTCTCCAAGATTAATCAAGGAAACATTCGTTCCACCGGTAGACTATAGATATCCTTTCTTAGGAGAAGATTAATAACGAATAAGTAGGGCCGTCTTAAAAGCCTGATTAGCGTCACCCTGAACTTGTTTCAGGGTCTCTAGATAGCTGACAATCAAACTAACAGATTCTGAAATAAATTCAGAATGATGAGGTTTGAAGCTTTTAAGACGGCCTTCTTTCTTTTATAACTTTTCCAATGCATTTAGGGCAAAGCCTTTTTTTTTGAAACTTGGGCGGAGGCGACTTATCTTGATAAAAGCATAAAGGCTTCATTATTGTGTGGGTTTTCATGAAAAGAGGTTGGAGTACTTATGAGTGAGCGTTTCTGAATTAAGGTGCTTCAGAGAAATGTAGTTGAGCCTGCAACCAGAAATACCTATGACCTTGTTCGTCCGAAGAATCAATAGAGCTCTATTCTTAAAATACTGAGAAGAAAATCGCTTTCGCTTACTCAGGTCATTCAGCTATATTGAGGATGTTGAAAAGAGCCATTGCCTTAACCTTTCAATTCTAAGCCTTGAGAAAGGCTAAACATCGAATTGTGAGGGCAGTTCAAGAACTGAAGTAGATAAGTATGGAAATAACCCGGGCAGAACAGTATTTAAAAAAAGATGCGCCTATTCATTTGGCTGACCTCACGGAAGAAAGTGCGGCTACATGGGGCAAAATGACACCTCAGCATATGGTGGAGCATCTTATTATTACGTTTAAGATGTCGGTGGGTAAAATCAATATTCCCATTGTAACTCAAGAAGAAGAATGGCCGGCCACCAAGGCATACTTAATGAAAGATAGCCCGATGCGCAGGAATGTGCCATCTCCGGTAGGAAACAATGAGCTGTTGCCTTTGAGGTTTCCCGACTTACACACGGCTAAGACCAAGTTGCTCGAAGAAACATTATCTTTTCTGGAATTTGCACGGGAACAGCCCGATTTTATAGCCAACCATCCTTTTGGAGGGCCTATGAAAGCCAGCGAATGGCTACTTTTTCATCGCAAGCATTTCAAGCACCACTTTATTCAATTCGGACTAATTGAGGATTATGTCAAACAATAGACACTATACATTTTTGGCAGAGGTTTTTCAGGCTGCCCCAATCAACCAGAGAATTTTTAGTGGCTCTGAGCTCAGGCTTTCAGAGGGCTCGGCAGAGTATCGATTGGCAGTAAAAGAAGACTTCTTTCATGCGGCCATGGCCATGCACGGAGCCGTATATTTTAAGATGCTGGACGATGCCGCGTATTTTGCGGCAGCTACGCTTGAGCAGGAATACTTCATTGTTACCAAGAGCTATGAGATTCACTTTGTTCGTCCGGTTACTGAAGGGCAGCTTACCGCCAGAGGCACGGTGATTGAAGCCAGAGAAGGAGAATGGCTGGCGCAGTCAGAGATTATAAATGAGCACGGAAAGGTGGTAGGAAAAGGGCAAGGGCTGTTTGTGCGTAGCCGCCAGCGCTTTTCTGATATACAGGGATCATAGCTCAAGATTAACCATTATCCGTGTGTCCTTAACGTCTAATAATTTGCCTTTGTGGCAGCCGGTCAATATTTCGTAAACATTTCTTTTTAGCTCTTTAGAAGCCAGCTCACAAAAATGAACCTTGAATGTTTTCCCTAGTAGATTGAGATTCTCCTCCGAGTACCATCGATCGTTCGATTGGGCCCTTATCAACTTTACTTCCATAGCCGTATTGATAGGGAAAGGTATTGTTTCAATATCAATCAGAATTCAATGAATAATGAATTGATTGTTAAGATATTCCGTTGAGCCAGAGTATGTTCCTTTAGGCATGTAAACGCACAAAGCCTGTAACTTTAAAGGTCGGGCTGCGTCTTTAAGTCATCAACAAACTATAAGGTCATCATGAAAAAACTCATCTCATTTTTTTGCCTTTGTCTGGTGGGCACCACCTCATTGGCACAATCTAAAATTACCGAAAAGGAACTTCTTGGAGAATGGCGCATGGTCATAGACATCGACTTAGATGAAATAGAGCGCGATTTGGAGGATGAAAACTGGCTGGCAAGAAGAATTGCAGGTTCTGTCACTGGTTTAGTATCTGACATTCTGAAGGAGATTGATATCAAGATGGACTTTCGCGATAATGGAGAGGTCAAAATAATGGTCAGGGCATTTGGAGAACGAGAGGTGGAGTATGCCGAATGGAGAATAACGCGCGAAGGAGAATTAGAAATCTTTGACAATGACGACAGGCGTTGGAAGAACAGGCATGTAAACTTTGGCCATGACGATGACGTGTGGCTGATGGACAAGGGAAAAATTGTTCAGTATGAAAGAGGCTCAAGGGGCCGATTGGAGCGAGGAGATGTTTATCTGGAGAAGGTTAAGAAAGACTGGTAATAACTCCCCAAAATATCTTGCTGCAACTCCGGCCATGGGGTTGCAGCTTTTTTTGTATTAGCCAAAGAACCTGGAGAAAGTACCAAATCCACAAGCAAAGCCAACTCCCTGCCATCAAGATATGGCCGTATGCTTGTGTTTACTCAAGTACTTATTAGACGAATACACAGTACAGAATTACACCTGTAACTTGTTGGCCGACCTCGGTTGCAAAGCTTGAGGGAGTTAGCTAACCAGCGGACTTAGCCGCTCTCGCGTATCAAAATCCATTTGTGCAATCTTTTCGAGATTGTGGTTTTTAAAGAAGTGTTCTCTAATCTCTAAAAGCTCATCGTATGGCCCCCTGGGAGCCAGTATTTTCACAATTACGGGCGAGCATTCCAGCATTATAAACAGAGCTATAATAAATATGTTGGCCCAATAGATGGCTTTGTTTTCCAGACTAATCTGCCGGAGTGCCTCCAATTGGGCTGCCATACCATTCCAGGGGTTTCGTTGAATACCGGCCAACTCCATGTTTTGCTTTTGCCTCAGCGCGGTGAGCTCACCTTGCAATGCTTCTACTTTGGGAGAGTTGGTAGCAATGCTCAACTCCAGTTCGGTCTGTGCCCTGTCGGCATCGGCCTTTTTTAACTGATAAATTGGCCCTGCATTTCTTTGCATAGAGCCTCCCGTACCATCGGCTTCTTGTCTGGCCAGGGTTGCAAGTTCGTTGCGTTTAGCCCGTTTGGCTTCTATTTCTGCTTTCAAAGTATTGATCTGCTCCTGCAGAAGTGATGCTTGTTGCTGGTAGCGCTGGTCTATGGTGGCTATTTCTTTCTGGTAAATGGTTTCTTCCAACAGCACCAGTTTTCGGTCGATCTCTTTAGAAAAAATCTTGAGTTCCAGTGGCTTGGAAATTACGATGGCCAGCATAACCGCCAACAAAATTCTTGGACTAGCCATGAATAACTCATGCCACCGACCCTTACGGTTTTTCTTCATGGTAGATACAATAAACCTATCGAGGTTGAAGATAACACAACCCCAAAGAAGCCCGAATGCAATGGCCCATCCGCTGTGAGAGAAAATGGTATGAAAGGCATAACCTCCGGAAAGTGCAGCAAGCAGGCCGGTAAAAAATACGGTGGCTCCAATGCCGGTAAATTTTGAGGCTTCGGTAGGGCAGCGCTTTAAAAGCGATTGGTTGGCTCCGGAGCAGAACCAAAAGAAATGCTTGAGGGATTTCATACGTTGAGTTTTTGACTTGGTGTAGTCAATAACGGAACGCGTTTTAATATGTTGTAATAATTAGTACCTTTTTATGCAAGGTAGCTAATATAGGCACATCACATAAGTGCTATGGGGTTACTTATAAACCATACTGATCAATCAGGTAAATAAGTGCAGCCATGGATGCGGCTCCAAGTTCCAGTTCTCTCTGATTAACGGCTTCAAAGTTATCGATAGGAGTGTGGTGGTATTTGAAGTATCGTTGACTATCGGGCAAATAGCCAATAGTTGGTACATCTTGGGTTCTAAGCGGGCTTATGTCTGCACCACCACCACCACGTTTAAACTGAAAAAGCCCATATGGTTCAAAAAGAGATGCCCAGCCCAGCAATTTATTCTGTTGGGACTCGGTGCCGGTAATACCAAAACCAACCGGTAAAAAGCCGCCACGATCTGATTCGAGTGCCGCAATGTGCTTTTCGTTGTTCTCTGCTGCCAATTCGGCATACTTCCTTCCTCCTCGCAATCCATTCTCCTCATTCATGAACATTACGGCTCGTATGGTTCTCTTGGGTCGGTAGTTAAGGGCTTTGAACAGTCTGAGCACTTCTATGGACTGTACACATCCGGCACCGTCATCGTGAGCACCCTCCGATAAGTCCCATGAGTCCAGATGACCACCCACCACAATGATTTCATCGGGAAACTGCGTTCCTTTTATTTCTCCCACCACATTGTATGAGAGTACATCTTCATGCATCTGGCTATGAGTCTCGAAATAGAACTGCAGTTCGGGGTCGTCATGGAGCAAATCACTCAGAAAATCGGCATCGGCAGTGCTTATGGCCACGGCCGGAATTTTAGGCACGTTTAGGCCGTAGTTGGTACTTCCGGTATGCACAACACCATCTTTATAAGAGCTTAGTGAGCGCACAATAACCCCTATGGCACCATACTTGGCGGCTTCTGTCGGGCCACTACCTCGTTGGTTTGAAGCTCCACTATAGGCCGAAAAGGTATCCAATAGCCGCGGATCCATAGGGCGATTAAAGAAGACGATTTTTCCTTTGATGGTTTTCTCTCCCAGTTCTGCCAGTTGTTGAAAGTCTTTGACTTCTATAAGCCTTCCCAGTGTTCCTTTTGGGCCTGTACCTACCGAATTGCCAAGGGCTGTTACTTCAATGGGCATTGACCCATATTTTTTGGAGTTAACAATTCTTCCTTTTTCAACCTCCCCTCTTTCCCAATGAGGCACCATTACGGGCTGCAGGTACACGGTGTCGAACCCGTAGGTCATCATCTGTTGCCTGCTCCACTCTACGGCTGCGGCCGCTTGCGGAGAGCCGCTCAACCGGCCGCCAATGTTTTTGGTAAGGTATCGGAGCATTTCATAGCTCTCTCCCTTTGCAAGGGCTTCATCGTATATTTTTCGAATAAAGGCTGCGTCTTTTTCCTGGCCATGTACGGCTGTGGCTAAAAGCAGTAAAAGGGAAAGGAGCATTATTCTTTTCATGGCATTTCGGTCAGTTTACAATCTCTGCCTCCTGTAAAATATACATGAGTTTTAAGGGATCATCGGCATTGATTTTAAGCTTGCCCCTTACCTTTATTCTCTTTTCGGTGAATTTGATTTTCTCTTTGGCAAATACTTCGGCCACCGTTTCGGGACCTGCACCTCCGCAAAAAAAGCAATTGGCAAATGGCAAAGAAGAAAGCACAAAATAGGACTCTCCCTGGAGCTCTTCCAGGGGGATCATCCAGCCTTCCAGTTCGATTACTTTACCATCCAGTTTTTTAACCTCATCGCTAAAAGTAGGGTAGTCGATTTCAAAATTGAGTGTTTCATCGAATCGCTTTTCTACAGTGACTTTAGAAAGCGTTTTCCATCCATTGAAGTCTTGTCCAAAAGTGGTAAGTCCAAGAACCAGACCGATAAGTAGTAGGCTGTGCTTTCGCATTATTTAATGAGATCAAACATTCGGTTGAAACGCAAACGCTCAAAAAAGCCTGCATCGGGGTTTGTTCGGTCTACCGACCAGAAGATAAAAAGCGGTTTGCCCACAATGTGGTCGTATGGCACAAAACCCCACGACCGTGAATCGAGCGAATTGTGTCGGTTGTCACCAATCATAAAGTAGTATCCTTGCTTGAAGGTATAGCTATCTATTTTTTTCCCGTCAATGAATACTTCGTAGTCCTTAATGTTCACATTGTCGTTGTGTTCATACTCCCTTATTACCTCGCCATACAGAGCCACATTTTCTTTGGTGAGTTCAATGGTCATGCCTTTTTCAGGCATTACCAGAGGGCCAAAGAAATCGCGACTCCAGTTAAATAGCGGGTCACCGGGGTAAATACCGCGGTCTTCTCCGAGCTCGTAAACTATTTCTTCCACGCTGTCAATAAAAGGCAATTTTTCCAATGCGGCAGCTTTCTCGGGCGTGGTGTTCACCTCAAAGCCAACTTTACCATTGTAGGCACTGTTGGGCACTGCACTGGTAGCATAGGTGTCAAAAGGATTAGTGTCCTGGTAATCGGTAATACCCAACTCTCGCATGTACCGGGCGTGTACACCACGCTCGGTAGCAGCCAGGTAGCTGGTCATCATGTTGGGTGGGTTATCTACCGGCTTTCCGTTAATGTAAATTTGCTTATTACGCACCTCAAAGGTATCTCCGGGAACGGCCATGCAGCGTTTTACATAGAAGGTCTTCATGTCTACAGGAAAGCCTTTTTCATAATCAGGAGGGTAGTTAAACACTACGGGTTCTCCTCTTCTTGGCTTTCTAAGGCCGGGCAGGCGGTACTGGGGCAGTTGGATAATGTCTGAATACGATGGAATTTCTTTTCCGAAAAGTTTTATGCCCCAGAAAGTTTGGTGGGCCAGTGGAAACTGGATGGGCGTTTTAGGCGTTCTGGCTCCGTAGTGAAACTTGCTTACAAAGAGATGGTCACCAATGAGCATAGAGTTTTCCATGGAACCTGTGGGTATGGCAAAGGCTTCCACAAACAGTCCGCGTATGATGGTAACCGCTATGAGCGCAAAAAGTATATCGTTGAATAGTTCTCTAAAAAAGCCTTTTTTCTTTTTTTCCGGCTTCTCTTCTTTTTTCTTTCTCTTTAAGAAATCGAGCATAATAGAGTCTTATAAATGGTCGGCTTTAAAGGTATTATAAATCTGCGAATTATGGGTATTTCTACCCGGTAGATGAAATGCCTAACGGGCGAATGTATGTATAGGTTGAGACTTATCTGTTGGGCGGTTTCAGTTTTTGGCTCTCCTTCGCTTATTTTGAGGCCAAACAGGCACTATGATCATTATAAATGACCTCGCTTTTGGTTATGCCTCGCACAAGGTGCTTTCTATTCCGCAGTTGCAGGTGGAGGAAGGTAAGCACCTTCTTATTCTTGGGGCTTCGGGCAGCGGAAAAACAACCCTTCTTCATATTTTGGGAGGCCTTCTGGCACCGCAAGAGGGAACGGTAAGGATTGGCCAAACCGACTTGTACCGTTTGAGTGGTGCGCAACGCGATAAATACCGGGGGCAGAATATTGGGCTCATCTTTCAAAAGGCGCATCTCATTAGTGCACTAAGTGTACAAGATAATTTATTGTTGGCTCAGTATTTAGCCGGAATGGCGCAAGACAGGGGGCGTGTAAAAGAAGTGCTTACTAGCCTGGGGCTTGCAGATAAGCTATACAAGAAAGTTAAGGCACTGAGCCAGGGTGAGCAACAACGGGTAACTATTGCTCGCGCATTACTTAACAGACCCCGTGTAATTTTGGCCGATGAGCCTACAGCCAGTCTGGACGATACCAATGCGCACAAAGTCATAGACCTTTTGAAAAGTCAGGCAGAACAGAACAATGCCTCGTTGCTCATTGCCACCCACGATCAACGTGTAAAAGATCAGTTTGAACTTCAACTAAACCTGGCTACCCTATGAACCTGATTATACTTAGCTGGAATTACATTAGGTCTAAGCCTCTCAATACGCTGCTGAATATGCTGCTTATGGCTTTGGGTATTGCCATTATTTTGGTACTTATTCTGCTGAGCTCTCAGCTAGAAGAAAACCTCAATAAAAACAAGCGCGGAGTAGATCTTGTAGTTGGTGCCAAGGGCAGCCCTTTACAGCTTATTTTGGCCAACGTATACCACATAGACTTTCCTACAGGCAATATAAAACTGGAAGAAGCCCGTGCGCTCACCAGAAACAGGCTCATAGCAGGAGCTATTCCGTTGGCTTTGGGCGATAATTACCGGGGCTTTAGAATTGTGGGAACCAACCACGAGTATGTACAACTCTATGAAGGCTCCCTTACTTCCGGCCAATTGTGGAAACGAAACATGGAAAGTGTTATTGGTGCCAATGTTGCCGAACGATTGAACCTGAAGCCGGGAGATACATTTTTTGGAGCACATGGGCTCTCCGTTGCCGATATGGAGCATGAAGAGCGTCCTTATAAGATAGTGGGGGTGCTGGGCAGAAATAACTCTGTTTTAGATAATCTGATCCTTACCAATATTGAAAGTGTTTGGGCAGTTCATGAGCATGAAGAGGAGCATGAGCATAGTGAACATGCGGATGAACCGGAGTTGGGTTCGGCCTATGAGAGTGGTTTGCCCGAGGGCGATGAGGATGCAGAAATCACCTCCATGTTGCTTAAGTTCAGGTCGCCCATGGGGGCTGTCACCCTTCCGCGAATGATTAATTCCAATACTAACATGCAGGCAGCCTCACCGGCTTTTGAAACGCAGCGTTTGTTCTCTCTGCTGGGAATTGGTGTAGAGTTGCTCAGAAGTTTTGCCTATATCATTATCATTATAGCCGGTTTGAGCATATTCATTTCGCTGTACAATGCATTGAAAGACCGAAAGTATGACTTGGCCATTATGCGTTCGTTGGGAGCTTCAAAAACCAAACTATTTGTACATGTAATACTCGAAGGGGTAATTATTACCGTGTTGGGCGGAGCTCTGGGATTTGTGCTGGGTCACGGACTAACAGAGTTTTTGGCAGGCCTTTACGAAAAATCAGAAGCCATGGGGCTTACCGGTTTGGTTTTTGTGAAACAAGAATGGTGGGTTGTAGTAATTAGTATAGGTATAGGTTTGTTGGCTTCGGTAATTCCGGCTGTCAATGCCTACAAAACAGATATTTCAGACGTATTAGCCAAAGAATAATGAAGAAGATAGTTGTACTGATTGTATTGAGTATATGGGGGACCGGCTTGTTCGGTCAGGAGGTAAAGGCTAAAGGCCCAAAGCTCTGGAAAACCCTGGCCGATGTGAAGTATGAAATTCAAAAAGACGAATATGGCGATGTGTATGTGCCTGTTTTTGGAGAAGACATACAGGCTATTAAAGATCAGCTGGTAGAGGTAGAAGGCTATGTAATTCCTTCAGACATTACTTTTGTCAATGATTATCTAATTATTTCTTCGCTACCTATAAGTGAGTGTTTCTTCTGTGGCTCAGGCGGACCGGAGACGGTGATGGAAATTCACCTAAAGAAAGGAGAGAAGTACAAGTATAACTCCAAGCGGCTAAAGTTTAGAGGAAAACTGGTGCTGAACGCAACCAATCCCGACAAATTGATGTATCAGTTGGTGGATAGTGAATTTTTAGGTTTGGCCGATGATAGTTATTAAACCCCTCAAGTACGTTTCATTCATATTGTTCTTCTTTCTTTTGGTTGTAGGTTGTGGCAATGCTTACAATCCGAAGGCTCAGCGTGATGCCATTTTTAAAGTACACGATGAGGTAATGCCTAAGATTGGAGAGGTGATGGAGCTGCGGAGAAAAGCCCTGCAAAAGGCTTCAGAGATTGCTGAAAAGGAGGCCGATCGAGCGGCTCAACTCAGAGCGCTTGCTCAACAACTGGAACAAGCCAATAACGGCATGATGAGTTGGATGCGCGAGTGGAGCAAAAACTCTCAGAAATATATGGAGATGAAAGCCGGAGCTTCTGAACAGGTGGAATATCTGAAGAAAGAAATGGAACGGGTAACGGAAGTGAAAGAAGCCATTAACGGAGCAATTGCAGAAGCCAAAAAAGCACTTTAGGAGTACTTAGGCAGTAGCATCAGCTGGCCAAGGTTAATTTTATTGCTCCCCTCCAGTGTCAATGGATATTTCTGAGACCACATTAAAATTTGTGTTCAGTTTAAATAGGATGGCACTCGGAGATTCATTATGCCCTACCATTACCCGCACAAAAGTGTCTTCGGTGTTATTGGCCCTTTTAATTTTATACCTGTTGTTGTATGAGTTAGGGAATAAACTTCTGACTTCATAAATGCTCATGCCCGGCTTTAGCACTTTATCGTTGTAGGTAAATGAGTTGCTTCCCCCATCAATGATAATATCCATTAAAACGTCATCATAGTCAAAGCCTAGCTGAAAGCCGTTGTAATAAAGGTCGCAACCATAAGGCATCATTGGGTTATCAGAGCACCGTTTTTGGGTTGGATTACCATAGTGCTGTTTCAGGAAGGCTTCATAGTCAGTCACTTCCATAAGTTGTTTCATGGTGTGGCTGTTAAACTTAATGGACTGAAATTCTGATATGCTAATTATATCATCTTGCTGGGCATTGACACTAAAGCAGCCAATTGATAGAATTATTATTAATATTGTTTTTTTCATGTTAGCTACTCTGACTATTGCCCATAATGTGAATCAGTTAGTAGAAAGTGCCGTTTTTATTTGATTCAAGCTCACCCCTCCATAACTGTTTCCCCAGGCATTGGTTATGTAGGTAAGTATTTCGGTTACTTCAGAAGCATTCAGGCTGGTATTGCCCGGCATTGGTTGCCTGTACTCAATACCATTGACAATCAGAGGCTCTTTTGCACCATTTACTATTATTCGCGCTGCCCTACCCACATCGTTGAGAAGGTAGTCGGCCCCTTTTAGAGGTGGAATCAGCTGTCCTAGTCCCTCACCGTTTTCCATATGACAGTTGGCGCAATGGGTGCTGTATAGCCTCTTTCCATTAGTGAAATATTTGATTTCAGTATCGTTGAGGCGATTCAATACTTGCTCTCCTTCAGAGGAGCCACCACCACAGGCCGTGGCAGTAGCCAGAGCGAACAGTATGGGTACAATTAGTTTACTGCTCATACTCGGCAAGCAGTTTCGGAATATCATTGATCAGTGCAGTTACTTCTTTGGGGTTGGTGCCGTCATACTTACCTCTTATTCTTCTTTCCTTATCTACCAGTAAGAATGCTCCGCTATGAATAAAGCCACCCGGAGCATCTTCGTTTTCCCCCAGAGGAACCATGTATCCTTCTCCACTTCCTATCTGATAAATTTTATCCTTATCTCCCGTGAGAAAATGCCAGGTTTTATTGTCTGGAACACCTAATCGCATGGAGTAGTCCTTTAGGTAGGCTACGGTGTCGTGCTCGGGGTCTATGGTGTGCGAAAGAATAGCAAAATTGGGAGTGTCTTTGAACTGCTCATATACTCTCAGCATTTGTTGCTTCATTACAGGGCAAATGGTGGGGCAAGTACCAAAGAAAAAGTCTGCCACATATATTTTATCGGCCACCGTTGCTTCTGTAACAAGGGCACTATCCTGATCTACAAATTGAAAGTTGGGAACGGTATGGTATAGAGTATCTATTTTTCCGTTTACCTCCTTGTATTCAGGTATCCCCAATATGGGCAATCGGCTGTTTTTTGGCGATGAACAGGCTATGGCAACCCAAGCCACAAGCCACAAGCAAACTCGTTTCCACATCTTCATTTCTTCTTTCGTTCTCGAAGTTTTTTATACCCTTTAATGCCCAACATGAGGGCCACAGTTACCAATACGAAGCCAGCTGTTCCTTTGATCCAGTCTAATTGATTTTTTAACACAATTAAGAACACCACAGAGATAAGTACTAAAGTGGCTACTTCATTGAGAATTCGTAGTTGGATGGAGTTGAGCCTGGCCACACCGTTTTGTAGCTCTTTATACAAACGGTGACAGTACAGGTGGTATCCGTAGAGAAGCAATACAAAGCAAAGCTTTATTTGCATAAAGGGCAGTTGCAGCATATCCGGATATTGAATGATCATGCTAATGCCCAGAGCCAGTGTTATGAGCGCAGAAGGCCAGGTAATGATGATCCAGAGTCTTTTGGCCATTAGGGCAAGCTGAGTACCTAAAATGCTTTTTTCCGGCTCCGGTTTATCCAGTGCTTCTGTCTGGTATACAAAAAGGCGAACAATATAAAAAAGGCCTGCAAACCAGGTAACTATGAATATAATGTGAAGTGCCTTTATGTATAAATTGGCCATGGGCGCAATTTAGTCACTAAAACACAATTGGCCGACCGTAAATGTGCTTTTGATAGGCCTATTGACGAACTAGACTTGACTCTGGAGTAATTACTTTCTTTTCCTAAGGTATTTTTTATTCAAAAGCCATTCAATACCCAGCGATATCCAAGCAACCGGGAGAATAAATATGATAAAAATGGTATTGTTGAGCCTGAGTTTTATGCCTTAGCAAATATGGTTGATCAATGACCGAAAGATTTCATTTAGGGTACGCTCCAATACATAAAAGGTCAGTAGAATTAAGTATAACCAGAAGGGTACTAACCGGTATTTGCATTGCCGGTTAGATAGCAGGGTCTTTTCGATGGATTGTTTCTACCCGGAGCCCCACAGAAACTTCTCCTGAATGTTCAGGTATAAAATTCTCGCCAAAAAGAATTTTATTTCCTGATTTGCGATATCCGGCCAATGTTCTGAGAGGTTCTGCACCTTTCTCACCCGTATTTTGATCGATAGTGGTCATAACGCAGCGAGCGCAAGGCTTAACCCCTCTGTAGGTCAGACGGTTAATCATGATTTCGGCCAGAGTATCTTCTTCATGTGGAGCAAGCCCTTCCAGAACAAGGTTGGGTCTGAACCTGTTCATGGGAAGTTCATAACCCAGCTTTTGGTTCAGAAGATTAAGCGATGCCTGGCCGATGATGAGTATGGGATATCCATCGGCAAAGCTCACATGATCGTCAGTCGCAGGGGCATAACGCTGATCGGCTATTCGCAGGCTGCTTTCAGGCATATACACCAACCTTGTGGCAAAACCCAATACGCTAGAAAACCATTGATTTATGGGCTCGGGTGAGGGAAGGGCCTGACACGAGTCGTCCCACACGGTTACTTCTATGGGGTCTGCAATTGGTGCTTCAAGGTCAATGCTTAGTGGCTGCAGTTTTCCGCTTCGGTCTTCAATTACCATGCTGTGGTTTTCTATTCGCGGTTGCAGAAGGGCCAGTTGCTGATGTTCCCTTTGGCTTACAAACCGTCCATTTTCATCAACCAACATCCATCGCCTGTCGTATTTTAGTCCCCTTCTTTCAACAGGGCTTGCGGTTAGTTCAATTCCTCCCAAAGATTTAATGGGGTATATGTAGATGTTTTTTACGTAGATACTTTTCATTGCCAGTATTTATATCGGCTTACACTTTTTAAGGTCAGGTTGAACCCATCCCAACCTATTTTACTCAGCATTATGTTGGGATATTCTTTCGAAAAACTGTAAGTGTTCTTTTTTTCCTTGTCCAGCTGAACATTGACTTGCCAAAGTGAATCTCCATCAATTACCTGAAACTGTGCCCGATAAACTTTGGGCTCAAAGGTTTTGGTATTCACCTGCGATTCTACAACTTGCTTTTCAAATGTAAGGCCATCCTCGAACCGAAGAGCCCTAAGCAAGTAACTCAACTGATCCTCCCAGATTAAATCAGCTCCTTCCAAAAAAGATTGACCATCTCCAAAACCATCGAAATAGCTATTGTAGTCGTACTGATAGCCTGTGGGTGAAAGAGTAAATTGCTTGAAGGTATTGCCGCACCATTCCTGGCCGGTATGAGTCATTTTGTGCAGCTGCTCCGGTTTGGCTCTTTTGTAGAACAAGCTGGTTAGGTAGTGATAGGGGTAGTTGTCTGTTTCAAAGCGGGCAAACTTGTTCACCTTCATTACGCTGAACAGGTCGGTTCTGGAGTAGTCATCTGTCTTTACATTGTATGCCTTGTTAAACTCTTCTTTTACGGTAATATAGGTGTATTCAAAGTTTCTTGTTTTTCCGTAAACCCTTCTTTGTGCATGGTATTGAGCTACTTCGGCCTGGCCATCTTCCCAAAGGCTCTGCATGGCCCATTCATGATTAAATACCGGGCTGTTGGCATAAGGGGCCTCCTTAGTTTTGTGTTTACCACAACCGAGGCATATGAGGGCTAAGAATAGCAGTCGCGTTTTCATGCTCTATGTACTTTAAGTATGTCAGCAGCCCACTCGCCCAGATCGGCTTCGGTGTCTACATCGCTTAAGGTTTGCAATTTGGCTACGCTGTAACCCAAGCGGTTCAAGTCGGCTTCGGTAGCCGCGCAAACCGAGGAAGTGCTCCATTCTTTATTTTCGAATATTTCGAATATCGGCTGATTCATTCCCAGCAGGTAATATCCACCGTCATACGAAGGGCCAATGACAACGTCATGCTGCTTCAGTTCTTCAAAAGCCCGTGCAATTAGGTCCGGGTTCAGGTCGTAGCAATCGCTACCAATTATGCATACTCTTGCGGCTCCGGCATCAAAAGCTTCTTCAAAAGCGGCTTTCATCTTCACTCCCAGATTCCCTGTTGTCTGTATGGCTTTAAGAAAATCTGCATTGGACCATACGTCCGACCGGTCTATAAACTGATCGTAATAAACCACTCTTTCTACCTTTACCTGAACAGAGATATCGCGGGTTCTCTCCAGCAAACGCTTGTAAACCTCCAGAGCACAGAGGTCTCCCACGGTGGCCGCCAGGCGCGTTTTTGCTCTTCCAAGAGCCGGGTTTTTCACAAAGATGATCAGCCTTTCTTTCATTTCAGTACACCGCTTTTCCTTTTCTCAACAGCAGAGAAAAACTTTTGTTGTAGGTATGAATACTATCCGAAGGTAGTCCTGCCGAGTTAACTACGGGCAATTCGCTATTGGCCCACCCTAAAATTCCGTCTTTCATGTCGTAAACCAGACTAAACCCTGCATTGCGGAGCTGCCGGGCCACTCGGTTGCTTCTTACTCCAATGGTACAATACACCAAAACAGGATGGTTTTTGGGCAGAGAGTCCAGGAGTGATTCTTCAAAGCGCAAGGCTCCCTCAATATGACTCAAAGCAAACTCTTCTTCCGTACGCGCATCGAGAATGGTGGGGGTCTGGTGGGCAATTATTTGAGTAGCCTCTTTGGCTTTGATGCGCTGCACTTTTTTTGTCATTCTCCACGTGTATATGCCACTTTCATAAAAAAGAAACCCGGCCAATAGACTGACCGTGGCTACAAAAATTACGATACGAATTGGCTTTACGGATTTCACTATGGCAAATTAACCAAAGCCATTGGCAGCACCTAATGGCTTACTCATTTATGGTTAGCATAGTTGGAGCCTAACAGAGAAGAATTTCATGAACAAGAAGGGTATCTTATGGGTGCTTTAGCACGAATTCATTTTCTTTGTTTACAAGCATGCGAAGAAAAAAACTTAGTACAGAAGAATTGACAAATGGTATCAGAAAGGGCGACCGTCTGGTACTAAGCCGTGCCATTACACTGGTGGAAAGTCAGCGGCCCGAGGATATGGAACAAGCTGAGGTGCTTTTGCAAACCCTTTTGCCTGCCACAGGGAGATCGTTCAGGTTGGGCATAACGGGTGTGCCAGGAGTCGGTAAAAGCACTTTTATAGAGGCTTTTGGTACGCTTTTAACAGAGAAGGGACTCAAGCTTGCTGTGCTCACTATAGACCCAAGCAGTCAGCGCTCCAAAGGCAGTATTCTGGGCGATAAGACCCGCATGGAAGAGCTGGCCCGTAACCCCAATGCCTTCATTAGACCTTCTGCTTCTGGAAGTACCTTGGGAGGAGTGAGTGGCAAAACCAGAGAGGTAATGCTATTGTGTGAGGCGGCCGGTTTCGATTTTATAATTGTGGAAACAGTGGGCGTAGGCCAGTCCGAAACGTTGGTTCATGGCATGGTCGATTTCTTTTTGTTGCTAATGCTTGCAGGAGCTGGAGATGAGCTTCAGGGTATTAAAAAAGGCATAATGGAAATGGCCGATGCTGTGGTAATTAACAAGGCCGATGGAGATAATCTGAAACCGGCAAAACGGGCCAAAGTAGAATATCAAAATGCCCTGCACCTCTTTCCGGCCAATCTTAGTGGTTGGATACCCCAGGTAAAGACCTGCTCAGCCCTGGAAAAAAGCGGCTTGGAAGAAGTATATGAGATGCTCGACAAGTTTAAGCGTAAGGTAAAGAGCAATGGTTACTTCGACAAAAACAGGGCCGATCAACAGGTGAGTTGGTTTAAAGAAAATCTGACTGATTTATTGCGGACATCATTTTTTAAGAAGCCCGAAGTGAAACAACGCTACGAGGAGAAACTTAAAGAGGTTCAGTCGGGGAAAACTCCTGCACTGAATGCCGCCCGAGAGGTGATTAGTATTATCTAGTACCGTATATTCATTGAACTGATAAGACAAAAAAAGAGGGTGTCTCAAGAGCTCGCTTATTGCTATTCCGAGCCTTCTTTAGTAGTAAAATAGTTCGTAATAGCTGATTTGAGTCTTTTGAGACACCCCTTGGTTGTATTGTAAATCGTGGTTTAGAGGCTGTTCTATCCTTTTCTTATGCTTGAAGCACCAGAAGAGTCAGCACTTACAGAGGCTCCTCCACGGTATCGTACACTAGAAGCACCACTGGCATGAACTTCCAGTCTTCCTGTTACATATACATGGGCCGATCCTGCTCCGCTAACCCGTATGTCGGCATTTACCGATTCCAGATCGTAGGCCCGGTACACGGTGGCACCACTGGTTTTTATCACTTGCTCACGGGCTTCGCCTTCCAGATTAATTACGCACGCACCCGATGCTTCCAGATACAATGCTTCTACCTGCATTTCTATATTAAGAACCGAAGCACCCGATAGTTCCAGATCCAGTTTTTTGCCTTTCAATACATCTCTGGTTTTCAAAGTCACCGCTCCACTCACATTGATTCGCTCAAGTGACTTTACTGTCAAATAGGCTTTTGGAGATTGTCGCATTCTTCTGGTTTCGCGAGAGTCCTGTATTTTAATAATCAGCGTTCCGCCTCTTACTTCAGTTACTATATCATCAATGAAACGGTCTTCGGCTTCAATTTCCAGCGACTCCTGGTTTCCCACACTAATTTCTACCTCAAATGCGCTGCTTACCGAAAGGGCATTGAAGTTTTTTACTTCTCGTTTCTGGCGCGTTTGTCCCAACAGGGCCTGACCGGCTATGATAAAAACGGCCGCGATAGAAAGAGTTAGAAGTCGTTTGCTCACAAAATTATTCATTGTATTAAACTTAAAATGTGCTCTAAAGATAGCCCAATGAATTAAAGGTTGCATGCTCGCTAAAATATTCTTGTTTCGGCCCTTCTTAGGAAAAGGCTTAACTTGTTCTAACATTGCATGCAAGTCGTGAACACGACAGTGTAGCAGAACTTGTTTTTACAATTTGAGCGTAATAGCCATTATATGCAGCACATTGTTATAATCGGCAATGGCATTGCCGGTATTACTACTGCCAGGCACCTCAGAAAACTGAGCAGTGACAAGATTACCGTGATTTCTGCCGAAACCGATCATTTTTTTTCCAGAACAGCCCTTATGTACATTTTCATGGGGCACATGAAGTACGAACATACGAAACCCTATGAAGACTGGTTTTGGGAGAAGAACAAGATAGAATTAAAGAGGGCTTACGTAAAGGCCGTTGATGTGGAAAGTAACCGGTTAGCGTTCCAAGACGGGTCTACCATGACCTACGATAAACTGGTAATTGCTACAGGTTCTAAGCCCAATAAGTTTGGCTGGCCCGGGCAAGACCTTAAAGGAGTTCAGGGGCTATATAGTTATCAGGACCTTGAACTTATGGAATCTAACACCAAGGGTATTAGGCGCGCTGTAGTGGTAGGAGGAGGCCTGATTGGTATAGAAATGGCCGAAATGCTTTTGTCCAGAAACATTCCGGTAACTTTTTTGGTACGTGAAAAAAGCTTTTGGAACAATGTGTTGCCTGCAGAAGAATCGGCCATGATCAACCGACACATACACGAGCATGGAGTAGACTTACGCCTAAATACAGAGCTCGATGAAATTTTGGCTGACGACACAGGCCGAGTGAAGGCTGTACGAACCAAAGAAGGGCAACTTATAGACTGTCAGTTTGTGGGACTTACCGCAGGAGTTTCTCCCAATGTAGAGTTTCTGAAGTCTTCCGGTATTGAGCTTAATCGTGGAGTGTTGGTAGATGAATACCTGAGAACCAACATGAACAATGTTTTTGCAGCGGGCGATTGTGCAGAGTTTCGGAAGCCTATTGGCGAGCGAAAGTCTATTGAACAGGTTTGGTATACCGGTAGAATGATGGGGGAGGCTCTTGGCAGAACATTGGCCGGTAAACCAACAGCCTATAAGCCGGGTCACTGGTTTAATTCGGCTAAGTTTTTCGATATAGAATATCAAACCTATGGTTGGGTTTGGCCAGAGAAAAAAGCAGATGAGTCTGAGTTTTACTGGGAACATTCTAAAGGAAAAATTTGCCTGAGGTTGCGATGGAAATCGAGCAACGGGCAGTTGGTGGGAGTAAACAATTTTGGTTTTAGACTCAGGCATCAGGCTTTTGATAAATGGTTTAAAGAAGAAAAGACGGTGCACTATGTGCTGGAACACTTGAGAGATGCCAATTTCGACCCTGAGTTTTACCGCCAGCATGAAGAAGAAATTATTGCCCGATTCAATGCCGAAAATGGCACCCAGTTGAAACTCAGAAAAAAGAGTTGGCAACGTATTTTACAATTGGTTTCATAAAAACATTCCTATGTCTGCAGCAGACCCTAGTTTATCTATAGCCAATCCGCATCCTCATAAGACCGATGCTATTCAAAAAGCAGGACTTGCTCTGGCGGGCCTGGGCTTACTTACTCTGTTTTTGGCCTGGGGCAATGTACCTCTTCCAAAAACCTTAAGTCTGGCCTTTGCTCTTGGAGGTATTATTTTCGGTACAACCCTTTACTCCTGGAGACTTTACATGAAACAGCCCGAAGGGGTTAAAAATAATGGGGTCATGTTTAAAAGTCTTACCAGCAGAGGTGTTTTGGGTTGGGTGGCCGGAGTAGTGCTTACGGCTTTCTACGTCCTTATCTACTGGTATCCAGAATACCTTGGTTATAAGCCTGGTGGAGCCAACGAAGGTTTTGTGGCCTTGTTCGACCCGCTGAGCCGGTTTTTTAAAGGAAAACCCGCCAGTCAGTGGTTTTTATATGGCACCCTGTATACCGTTTCCATTTTGGCTTTGGGCATTAAGTTTTTGTTTAAATACAGGCACAATGCGTATCAGATAAAGCGCACTCTGGTAGTAATTGCCGCACAACTTTTTCTCGCTTATCTCATACCCGAAATATTGGCCGGCTTGAATTATAACGATGCCACCAACCCTCAGGGAGAATACCTGGGCTATTATGATACCGACATTAAAAACACCTGGCCGCTCGACTATGACTTCTTTTACGACTGGCACCTGGATGCCATGCAGCAAAAGGCCTATCAGCCGGTGGGTATGCTTTATCTGGTTATTGGTATAGCCATGTTTCTAGTGTTTACTCCGGTGTTTACCTACTTCTTTGGCAAGCGCTGGTACTGTTCGTGGGTTTGTGGTTGTGGGGGCTTGGCCGAAACGGCAGGAGATCCTTTTCGACATTTATCATCAAAAAAACTTAGTGCCTGGAAACTGGAACGCTGGCTTATTCATGGAGTGATGATTTTTGTTTTTGTGATGACGGCCGCAACGCTCTATGGTTACTTCTGGAATACAGGAGAGGTTTTTGGGCTGAATATTTACAACAATTTTCAAAAGCCCTATGGCTTTTTAATAGGCGCTACATTTTCAGGGGTCATAGGCGTAGGGTTTTACCCTATGCTGGGCTCAAGGGTATGGTGTCGTTTCGGCTGTCCTATGGCCGGATATATGGGCATTATTCAACGGTTCAAATCGCGCTTTAGAATTACCACCAATGGTGGCCAGTGTATTTCTTGTGGCAACTGTTCTACTTATTGCGAGCAAGGAATTGACGTGCGCTGGTATGCCCAAAGAGGGCAAAATATAGTGAGGGCCTCATGTGTTGGCTGTGGAATTTGTTCGGCTGTTTGTCCAAGGGGAGTGCTGAAATTAGAGAATGGGCCGGATGAAAAGCGCATGGATGCTCCGGCCATTATTGTGGGCAACGATAGTGTAAGCCTTAATCAGTAACCGTTTCGGCTAGGGTTTTATCAATGCCTGCTCAAATTCGAAGTCGATGGTGCCATGTTTAGGGATGGTAAAACTTACCGTATAGAACTGAGCATCTCGGTTTCGCTCAAAAAAGAGCAGGCCGCTTATGTATTCGTTGGTGAGAACGGTAGTTTTTCTAACCGGTGTTTCTTCCCAATATACCCGGGTGTTTTTTATTTCCTGCAGAAAGGCTTCTCTGCGGTCTAGTGCCAATTGCCGGCTATCGCTCATTTGATTGCGCTGTATAAAACGGGCATCTGCTTCTTCTTGAGAAATTCTCGGATCGGTAGACTCTACAATGGTAGTAGCAAGGTCGGTGGCATTAATAAAAAGTTCAGAGATTCTATCGTTGACGAGTCTGGCTTCTTCACGAGCGGCTGAACGATCATATTCTAAAATTTTCAGCTCCGGATCTACTGCCTTTTGTGTGCTCAAATGGAACATATCAGGAGCATAGGCAGAAATAAGGGCATTACTCGGATCGAATATGAGCGTGTCTGAAGAGCGATTGTCATATAGTACATCGAATATCAACATATCACCATCGTTTCGATAGTAACTGAGCGTTATGTAATGGCCATTCAATTCTTTGGTAATGAACTTTCTACCGGCTATCCATTTGCCTTCGTTATCGTTGGCCGAAAGCTTACTAATGGGTATAGGTGAGGCACAAGAATAGGCCAATGCAGATAAAAGGAGAAGGGTAAGTAGTTGTCTATTCATGGTTTTGACTTTGCTCATTGCCTATCAAACAAAATGCCACTCTGGGTTTTTGTATTTTAGGTTCACTTGCTTAAGTCCGTATGGCGCATGATTCTACCCTTTGCACCATTTGTGAAAACACAAGAGGCTCTTATAAAGCCCTGTGAAGACCCCAACATATGATGGAAGTTATATTTTACTTCCATGGGATCTTCATTAGTGTCTTTTGCATTTAAAACAAATGAAGATTAATAGGACCAATAGAAGTCAAAACGAAAAACTTACTTCGTGCAGGCTTTTGATTGGCTTACCTTTTCTGGTGGCACATTTCCAGGGGCCTGATGCCAATAGAACTTTTGTAATGTATGGGTGGAATACTTCCGGCAAAGTGGTGTGCTGTGTGACTACATTCACCAGAACTACTTTATTATTGGTACCCACAGTGTAGTGTAAAACAATTACTCCTTCTTTGTTCACTGTAGATAGGGAGTCTGGCAGCCTGACAGACTTTTTCAGATATTCATCCAGGCCCTTTTTGCCTCCTTTAAACTGAGCGAAAACAAGGTTTGGGTCGGGCGATTTAATAACAGGAGAAAAGGGTTGGTTTGATTCTGACTGACCAACTAATGGCAGGGTCAACAGCATTAAAACAAGGAATGAACCTAGCCGAAATAGTGCGTTCATCTTAATCATTAGTTTGGCTCAATAAATTTCTAATCTGCCCCAAATGTTTCTTAAGGTGAACCACATAGTCTTCCATTAAATAACCGAGGGTTCCTGGAGCTTCTTTTAGGTCGGGGCCCGAGGGTTGAAATGCGTTCGGAATAGAGAGTTTTTTCTCCCTCTTCGAGGGAGAGGTATTAAACATGAGGTTGGAAAGAAGAAGGTTAAACTGTCTCCACATAATGAGCAGGTCTTGCCATTCCTGATTTTGATAATCCTGAGCGTCTACCCATTCGTTTTGCTTATAGCCTTCAATGCTAAGGTTTTCTTCAAATTGTGCACGTACAAAACGTCCATGATTATTGGAGGCAGAGTCGATCAGATGGCCTAAAACCTCCTTGGCCGACCATTTGTCAGGTGCAGGTTTTACGGCTGTGTCTTTGTCGTCTACAAGTATAAACTCCTCGAAGGCCTGAAGGGTAATTTCGCGCAGGTTAAAGTCAGTTCTCATACCGCAATATAATGTTTGGAATGCCTCTGTCCTATGGAGCTCTTGGCCAGACAGAAATTTTTTAATAGGCCAATGTATAGCAAAACCGACCAACTGGTAAAAGTTGGTCGGATTAGACAAAGTTTTATTTGGTTTTGGTGCTTCCGGGTCTGGTGAGCCTTCCTGCAGCTGGTTAAAACTGCATTGGTACCTCTATCGCCAATACTTCGGCATACGATTTGGCCTTTACTTCAACACTTTCAGTTTCCATAATGCCTACAGCATCTCGCGTGCTTAGCGACTCACCTGCTACCTGAAGGTCTCCGTTCAGCACAAATAAGTATACTCCGTTGCCGGCCGTCTTTATTGGATAGTGCAGAGTGGTGCCGGCATCCAGATTGGCCAGGCTAAAATAGGCGTCTTGATTTATCCGGAGAGCATCGCCCGCGTCAGGAGATACCACCGTTTGGAACCGGTTCATTCGATCTTCGGCATGGAAGGTCTTTTGTTCGTAGCGCGGTTCAATATTCTTTTCCTTAGGAAATACCCAAATCTGTAGAAAGTGTACTTCTTCCTCCCGGCTATGGTTATACTCCGAATGACTTATTCCACTTCCGGCCGACATAATCTGTACATCGCCCTGGCGGATTACTTTATGGCGCCCGGTGCTGTCTTTATGTTCCAAATCTCCAAATAGAGGAATGGACACTATTTCCATATTGTCGTGTGGATGTGTGCCAAAGCCCATGCCCGCGGCTACCTGGTCATCATTGAGCACTCGCAATGCTCCAAAATGTACCCTTTCAGGGTTATAGTATCCAGCAAAGCTAAAGGAGTGATGACTCTTTAACCAACCATGATCAGCAAAGCCACGGCTTTCAGATTTATGTACTACGGTTTTCATTATATGTCCTTTCTTGAATTTATATGTATGTACATGAAAAATAACTGATTGATTTGATTTTCGGTTCAATCTTTCATCTTTCAGGTGTTTAGTGCGAAGTTACAGTAGCCAACGAGAATAGCACTGTATATTGAAACCATCATTCCTCATGTGTTTTAACCTGAGTTCGATGTACGAAAAGAACGTCATGCCGGAAAAACAGGCCTTAAACTCTCAAAAAGGGCTGTTTTATCCGGTATCTCAACAGAGCCTAAATGAGATTGCGGATATTTTCCTTTGCGTATGTGAAGTTTTCAGAGAAATGTTCCGCAATGACCTCCTAAGAGGGGATATTTTACTACTTACTTACATCGAACTCAGGTTATTTTAATGTAGGTGGTAAATTGTCTGAAGTCCGCTGAATCTGGCAGCCGTCTCCTCACGATATATAGTGACGGGCTGGTGGCTTGCCTTCTAAAGTGTTTGATAGCTGACAACTGGAGAGCTAATTGGTCAAAGATGGAACTTCGAGCAAGGTGTTTGGCTTTGATGAAGTTGATATTTCATAGCTTTGCGCTTTGTTTTGAAAAGGGAGTTGTTGAACATCAGGGTTATTATACCGGCATTTAATGAAGAAAAATCTATTGCGCTGGTGGTAAGGGATATTCCCAAGCCCATGGTTAAGGAGGTAATTGTGGTGAATAATGCTTCTACCGACAATACGGTGGAAGTAGCCCGGCAGGCCGGAGCCACTGTATTGAATGAAATGACCCCGGGTTATGGAAACGCCTGTTTAAAGGGACTGGAATATCTGAAAGGCCTGAATGATACAACAGATATTGTAGTGTTTATTGATGGCGATTATTCAGACTACCCCACACAATTACCCGAACTGGTGCACCCAATTGTAGAGGATAATTTCGATATGGTGATTGGTTCCCGAGCCTTGGGTACACGAGAGTCCGGATCGATGACTTTTCCGCAGGTGTTTGGTAACTGGTTGGCCACCACTCTTTTGCGATGGTTCTATGGAGTTCGTTTTACTGACTTGGGGCCTTTTAGAGCCATTAAGTACAAGCGTCTTATGGCCTTGAATATGACGGATAGAAATTATGGCTGGACGGTTGAAATGCAACTGAAAGCTGCTCAGCAGGGCCTACGCTGTACAGAGGTGCCTGTAAACTATAAAAGGAGAATAGGGGTTAGCAAAGTGTCGGGTACTGTGAAGGGCACTGTTATGGCAGGTTATAAAATTTTATATACCATATTTAAGTATTTGTAATGTACTGGCTGGAACTACTGATAATGACACTTTACACAGGGGCGCTGCTGTTCATCTTTGCCTACAGTATTTCGCAGTTAAGCCTGGTGTATCATTACAAAAAAGCAGTTAAAAAGGGTCAAATAAAGCAACCGGCTACCGTTGGTCCTGACTATGAGTACCCCATGGTTACGGTGCAGCTGCCGGTGTATAATGAGCTGTATGTGGTGGAGCGCCTTATCGATGCCGTTGCCCGATTCGACTGGCCGAAAGAGCGTCTTGAAATTCAGGTGTTGGACGATTCTGACGATGAAACCGTTGAGCTTATTGCCCGGAAAGTAAGCCACTGGCAGCAGCAAGGGGTAGCCATTGAGCACGTTAGACGTCCGGAGCGTAAAGGCTTTAAAGCAGGTGCATTGCAATATGGAATGGCCCGTGCCAAAGGCGAGTTTATCGCCATTTTCGATGCCGACTTTGTGCCTCAACCCGATTTTCTGAAAGGCTCGGTGCCACACTTTAATCAATCCAAAGATATTGGGGTAGTGCAAACACGTTGGGGGCACATCAATGAAAAGTATTCGTTGCTTACTCGTCTGCAAGCCTTTGGGCTCAATACTCATTTTCGGGTAGAACAGAACGGCCGATTTCAGGGCGGGCACTTTCTCAACTTCAACGGTACTGCAGGCGTTTGGCGAAAGACCTGTATTGAAGATGCAGGAGGCTGGAAAGCCGATACACTGACAGAAGATCTGGACTTAAGCTACAGGGCTCAACTCAAAGGATGGAAAATATTCTATACCCCCGAAATTGTAGCTCCGGCCGAATTGCCTGCCGCTATGGGGGCCATAAAATCACAGCAATACCGCTGGACCAAAGGGGCTGCTGAAACAAGCAGAAAGCTGCTTCCGCAAGTGTTAAAAGCTCAGCTGCCCTGGGGAACTAAGTTTCATGCGGCTTTCCATTTGCTAAACTCGGCTGTGTTTATTTGCATTGTTATTACGGCATTGCTCAGTGTTCCGGTGCTTTTTATTCGCAACCTGTCCGATGGTTGGGGCATGCTGCTCAATATTTCCATGATATTCCTGATGGGCTATGTGTTTTTGGTCATTTTTTATTGGAATGGATTTAAGAACGATGGGGTAAGTTTTTGGCAAAACTTGCGACAGTTTGTGCCTCAAATGTTTATGCTCCTCTCTGTTTTTCTGGGACTTTCAGTACACAATGCTGTAGCTGTTTTTGAAGGATTGATTGGTAAGAAAAGTCCTTTTATCCGAACTCCGAAATTCAATATAAAGACCACCAAAGACAGTTGGCATGGGAATAAATACTTTAGTAGGAAGGTAAACCCTCTTACTCTGGTAGAAGGCTTGCTGAGCCTCTACTTTTCGGCAGGCCTGGCGTTGGCTTTCTATTTCAACGATTTTGCCCTTCTGCCCTTTCATATCTTGCTTAGTTTAGGTTTCTTGTTGGTGTTCTACTATTCGGTACAGCATACAAGACATGCCTAGACAGCACAATTATTGGCTCAACCTGGGGTTTATTCTCAGTGCAGCCCTAACCATCTATCTGGGGTATTTTGTGCCTCGCGAAGCCACTTTACCACTGATCGCTGGCTACACACTTTTCTTTGGTTCGGTAGTGTTGATAATCAAAAAACTAGAGCCGGGCGAAGAAGACCTGGCCTACTACTGGGGCATGTTGTTACGTTTGCTGCTAATTGCTTCCATTCCCAAGTTGTCAGACGATGTCTATCGGTTTATATGGGATGGTCGCCTGCTAACCGCACTGGAAGACCCCTACAAACACTTACCAAATTATTTTCTCAACCGCGGAGTGGAGGGTGTTGATGCGGGTTTGTACGAAAAACTCAATTCCAAAGAGTATTTTAGCATTTATCCGCCACTCAATCAGTTGGTGTTTTTTATTGGCGCTCTGTTTTCTCCACAGTCGGTATTTTGGTCTATAGTAGTAATGCGCATTGTGTTGCTCGTTTTCGATTGGGGAAACCTAAAGCTAATTCAGCGCCTGCTGGCCCATTATAAATTACCCAAACACTACGGACTTTTGTATGTGCTCAACCCTTTGGTGGTACTGGAATTCAGTGGCAATCTTCATTTTGAAGTAATACTTATTTTCTTTTTGTTACAGGCCATTTGGCACTACGAAAAAGGCAGACTCCATATTTCAGCCATTTTCTTTGGGCTGTCAGTAGCCACCAAATTTATCCCACTAATTGCCTTGCCTTTGCTGCTTCGCAAATTAGGTGTGAAAAAGACCGTTATCTATGGATTGATTGTGACGGGTACTTTGGCAGTGACCTTTTTGCCATTGATTAATACGGCTCATGTTTGGGCTATTTGGGAAAGTCTTCAACTGTACTATCAAAAATTTGAGTTCAATGGCAGCTTTTACTACCTGGCCCGGTGGTATGGGTTTGAAACAGAGGGGCATAACATTATTGCTAAATCGGGCAAATGGATGATGTACGCTACCCTTGGCTCAATAATGATTTACTCTCTTTTGGCCAAAAAGAAAGGCCAATGGCCGCGGCAAATGGTTTGGGTATGGTTGTTTTATTTGCTTTTTGCCACAACGGTTCATCCTTGGTATGTTCTTCCTCTGTTGGCGTTAAGTGTGTTCTCCAGGTTTCGGTTTCCGCTAGTGTGGTCGTACCTCATTTTCCTCACCTACATCAACTATTCTGGCGGACAATATGTCGACAGGTTGGATGTTGTAATTGTTGAATATGGCCTTCTGGCTCTAATCATTGTGGCAGAGCTGCTGGGGTTAAAAGGGGATAAGCTGATTTTTAATTCAACTCTAAACGATAAGTAATGTGCTTTTTGGAAGGTTTGGCTCCCAAGCCTCTATGAATAGCCAGCATTTTTTCGTTGAAATCGCCCACCCACGAGAGCTCTATTTCATTGACATTGGTGTTGGTAATGGTGTGCTTAAAGCAGCAATAGGTAAGTACTGACTCCAGCCCCATGTTCTGAAACTTGGGTTTGCTTCCCATGACTACCACGCGTACCCGGGTAATGTATTTGGTTTTCTTTAGCCACACAAACCGAAGCTTGTTCCAGAGGTTTAGCTTGCCGTTGAACTTTTTGAATATCTGGTTTACATCGGGCAGGCACATTACAAAAGCAGCCGGTTCACCATCTACATAAGCAAACTGCACCAGACCGGGGTCTACTATGGGTTTTATTTTTCGGAAGGTTTCAATCACATACTCCTTTTTAATAGGAGTGAAGTTTTCGAACTCTGCCCAGGCGCTGTTGTATATGTTCATGAAGTCTTCGGCAAACCCATCGATTAGAGCTGGCTTGAACTCACGAATTTCGAGGTTAGGCCTACGCTGCATCACATATTCCGCAATTTTTACAAATCGGGGGCTAAGGCCATTCTCCAGGGTAAACTCATTGGTGATTTGCTCCATTTTCTTTTGGAAACCATAGCTTTCCAAAAGTTGCTTGTAATACGGATGATTATAGGCCATTCCGTACGATGGTTGAGTAAAGCCCTCAACCAACAGGCCCCAGTACTGGTCGTTCTCTCCAAAATTAATGGGGCCGTCAACTGTAGTCACCTTTCGCTCTTTGAGCCAGCCAATGGCAGCGTCTAACAGCATTTTGGAGGCGGTTTCATCATTTATGCTTTCAAAAAAACCAATGCCACCAATGCGCTTATTGTTATAGTTGGCCTTTTTTTCGTTGATGAAAGCGGCTACTCGGCCAATGAGCTTGCCGGAGCTGTTTTTAAGAATCCAACGGGTAGCTTCACCATGCTGATAGTAGGTGTTTTTTTCAGGGTTGAAAACCGCCTCAATGTCTGTATCCAGAGGGCAAACCCATTCGGGATCATTTTTATAGAGCTCCCGGGCCACATCTAAAAAGGCTAGTTCTTCGCTTCTATTTTTTACCTCTATTAATTGCATACAAACGGCTTTTCAAGCATGGGACAAAGAAATCTTTTATTTGGCAATCTTGAAAACAGAAGGGCTAATATTTAGCTCAATAACCCTTTGCTCAGCAAATCGTCAAAAATGAGACGGTCTACCCGGGAAACAAGTTGCTTATCGGCAAAGTTAAGCCAACGAATTTCTTCTATTTCCGAGGCGGGCTCAATTTTACCCTGATACTTGCCCCAGTAGCAGGTCATTTGCACCACAACACCTTCCGGTTTCCCGTGGGCTTGTGCCTCAAATGTACCATAATACTCTAAAGAATTGGGAAGCAAGGCAACCGACAGTTCTTCTTCAATCTCTCTCATTAAGGCTTCATCGTCCGATTCGCCCGGTTCACGTTTTCCGCCCGGAATATAGAAGGTATCTTTCCCTTTACTGCGGGCAACCAGAATTTTGCCATCAACAATCTCTAGCCAGGCCAGTTTGTCTATGATCGTAGTTTTAGTTTCCATAGAGCTTTTCTGAGATTATCTTTGTGATGCTGTTTTTACCTATCAGGTTTTCTAACTGATGGGCCAGGATTTCCAGAGAATCATTTTCATGGAAGTATATTTCTTTCCTTAAACGCCAGTATAATTTACTTTTTTCATTGTCGCACGAAACTATCAGCTCATTGAAGACTTTAAGAGTCATGTCAGGATCAATCAGCGAGGTGGAGGCTATGGAGTAGTCGGCCAAAAGAGGTTCAAATAGGAACTCTTCTGGCACGCGGTTGTAGAAATATTCTGCTCTTTCCCATCGGTTCATGCTGGCTTCATTGTATGCTTTTTCCAGGTTTTTGGCAAGTTCGGAAAGCAGCTCGAAATAGCCGGGTGATGTAATGCTTTGAAAAGCCATTTTAGAAAGAGGCATATTTCTGTGTACAAGGTCTATGTCGCCAATAAACAGCTGGTATCCGTTGGTAATGAGTTTAAACTCCAATACCTCGAAAATACTGAACGGGTGGGTATACACGAAGGTGAGCCGGTAAGAATCTTTCTGTAATTCTTTTGAAGTAAGCGTTACCCGGCCATCTATGGAAGAATAGTAACAAAGCCAATTTAATGTGGTTCTTAGACCATCATTAAGTACTTTCGGATTCTCCAATCCAATGGATTCAAGCTGATAATCACTGTAGCCTTTGGTCTTAGCCAGCCGAACACAACTGTCTTTCAGATGAGAAAGCCCAATGAGTGCCGATAGAATTTCCGGTTTGTTTTGGGTTAGTGCTGTGCCAATTTTAAAAGATACTTTCTCTAATTCTTCATCGGAAAAACTGGCGAGGGTTCTTTTTTGCTCACAACCCAGATTAAGGAAGACCACCAGACCAACTAAGACTAAAGCTTTGTTCACTCCTCAATCAGTTTTTGGAGTATCTCCTGAGCAGCTTTGGCAATAACGGTGCCCGGTCCGAATACGGCTGCTACTCCGGCATTGTATAAAAACTCATAGTCGTTTGGCGGAATTACGCCCCCGGCTATCACCATTATATCATCTCTTCCTATTCTCTTTAGCTCGTTAATTAGCTGCGGAATGAGGGTTTTATGACCTGCGGCCAGGCTGGAGGCCCCCACAATGTGTACATCGTTTTCTGCGGCCTGCAAGGCTACTTCTTCCGGAGTCTGGAAAAGCGGGCCTATGTCTACATCGAATCCCAGGTCGGCAAAACTAGTCGCAATTACTTTGGCCCCACGGTCGTGGCCGTCCTGACCCATTTTGGCCACCATAATGCGAGGTCTCCGTCCATCCAGTTCGGCAAATTCATCGGCCAGCGCTCTGGCTTTCAGAAAGTCTTCATTTTCTTTCACTTCACTCGAATATACACCCGAAATTGTTTGCGTCACAGCTTTGTGTCGGCCAAAAACTTCTTCCATAGCCATGGATATTTCGCCTAGAGAAGCCCTGTTGCGGGCTGCTTCTACAGCTAGTTCCAACAGGTTGCCCTGGCCGGAGCGTGCACATTCGGTAAGGGCTTTCAATGAGCCTTGAACAGCTTCGCGGTTTCTTTCGTTGCGTAGTTTTTCCAATCGGGCTATTTGCGATTTCAATACAGCCGTATTGTCTACCTCTAATAGCTCAATGTCTGTTTTTTCCTCTACCGCATATTGGTTCACGCCCACAATAACGTCTTTCCCAGAGTCTATTCTGGCTTGCTTTCGGGCGGCAGCTTCTTCAATTCTTAGCTTGGGCAAGCCTTGCTCTATAGCTTTGGCCATACCCCCCATTTCTTCAACCTCCTGAATGAGCGACCAGGCTTTTTTTACCAGCCGATCGGTGAGGTGCTCTACATGATGTGAACCTCCCCAGGGGTCGATAACCCGGGTTATGCCGGTTTCTTTTTGTAAGAAAAGTTGTGTGTTTCGAGCAATGCGAGCCGAAAAATCGGTTGGTAGGGCAATGGCTTCATCGAGCGCATTGGTATGCAACGATTGTGTGTGACCCATGGCGGCAGCCATAGCCTCTACGCAGGTCCGGGTCACATTATTGAACGGATCTTGTTCTGTAAGCGACCAACCGGAAGTCTGGCAGTGCGTTCTTAAAGCCATAGACTTCGGGTTTTTTGGGTTGAATTGCTTGACCAGTTTGGCCCAAAGCAATCGGCCGGCCCTCATTTTGGCAATTTCCATAAAATGGTTCATTCCAATGGCCCAGAAAAAGGATAGCCGTGGGGCAAAGTCATCGATATCTAAGCCGGCATTGATACCTGTTCTAAGGTATTCCAGTCCATCGGCCAGGGTGTAGGCCAGTTCCAGATCGGCTGTGGCTCCGGCTTCTTGCATATGGTAGCCCGAAATGCTGATGGAGTTAAACTTGGGCATGTATCGGGAGGTGTATTCGAAAATATCACCTATAATTCTCATGGAGGGAGCAGGAGGATAGATGTATGTGTTTCGTACCATGAACTCCTTGAGAATGTCGTTTTGAATGGTTCCGCTTAGTTGCTCTTTATTCACGCCTTGTTCTTCGGCTGCCACTATATAGAAGGCCATGATTGGAATTACGGCACCATTCATGGTCATGGAAACGGACATTTTGTCTAGCGGAATCTGATCGAAAAGCACCTGCATATCGAGAATGGAGTCTATGGCTACGCCTGCTTTTCCTACATCGCCCACCACGCGCGGGTGGTCGGAGTCATAGCCACGGTGTGTGGCCAGATCGAAAGCTACAGACAGACCCTTTTGGCCGGCAGCCAGGTTTCTTCGGTAGAAGGCATTGGACTCTTCGGCTGTAGAAAAACCGGCATATTGTCTTACGGTCCATGGCCTAACGGTATACATGGAGCTGTAGGGGCCTCTTAAGTATGGAGGCATACCGGCTGCGAAACCCAGATGTTCCGGTGTTTCTGGTTTTAAGGTGTTGGGATTGGCCGGTATTTCTATGCCTTCGGCCGACTTCCAGGTTTGGCCGCTTTGGTTTTGATTATTGTTTGGGGTTGCTGGTGCTAATTTCGGTCTCATTAACGGCTGGTTTTAGGTTGAAAACTAGTCAGGTCCAGGTTAGACACTCCACCCTCTTGCTCTATTTGTTGCAAGATATTGAACGACTGATGGAAGAGTTCTTCTGTAAGGTGTTCTATATAGTAGGAGCCGGCAGCCGGATCTACCATTTTATTCAGGTAAGACTCTTCACTAAGAATAGTAGAGATGTTTCTGGCTATGCGTTGTGCCAGTGATTTTTTGCTTGGGAATACATTATAAAAAGGTCGAACCAACAAGGCATCCACTCCTCCGATAACTGCGGACATGGCCTGTGTGGTGGCATGCAGCAGAAAACTATGCGGATCGGCCTCTTCACCGGTCCAGGG
Source organism: Roseivirga thermotolerans (assembly GCF_014653175.1). GTDB lineage: Bacteria > Bacteroidota > Bacteroidia > Cytophagales > Cyclobacteriaceae > Roseivirga > Roseivirga thermotolerans. The sequence continues at coordinate 296,774 of NZ_BNAG01000001.1, read as the reverse complement.
GCCGGCTTCTGCAACAAGGGTTGGGTTTGCGCTTTCATGGCCATAGCCTGTAGCAACCGTGCTGAAGAGTCTGCGGAGTGCCCGCAGTTTGGCTATTTCTAAAAAGAAGTCGTTACTCAACCTTATCTGAAGTACTGCCTGACGAAGGCAATCTTCCACACCATGTCCTTGTTCAGTGAGCGTATCTACCCGATCTATTAATCGGCCTATGGTAAGGGCCAGGTTTAAAGGAGTGTCGCTCTCGCTGTTCATCATAGCCATCAGCAACTTAGGACCTGTGCTCAAAAGTGGTGCTCCCGGGCCATGTATAAAGCCGTTGGTTTCGTCCAGTGGTATGTTTTTAGCTTTCAGGTACTCGCGGTATTTTTCAACGAGTGTTTGGGCCAGGTTTTGACGCTCAAAATGGAATGCCACATGGCAGTATTTCAGTTCTATATCTTTGAGCAACACCTGGTAGTCGGGAGTTTCGCTCAACTCGAAGAGTATGCCGCTGGCACCACCTGCCAAAGCATTTAGCGCCTCTTTATTGGCTTCTGACTCATGCACAACTTCTACGGGCTGGTAATTCACCCAAAACCGGTCGCCCAGTAAGGCGGTGTTTTGGCTGAAATGAGTGTAGTCAAACCTTTCGAAATCAAGGTCTTCAGCCGTGTAAAATGGCTTTCCTTTCACTCCCCCGGTTTTCCACAAAAGCGAATCTGTTGGTTGGCCTTTCAGATCTTTTTCCAGCTGAGCCATCCAGTCTTGAGCGGAATGTTTAGAAAAATCCTCGAATAAGCTATTCTCCATAAATTACGGTTTACTTGTGCGAAAATACGTTTTTTCGTCTTGGAGCCTAAATCTTTCTGGTATCTAAAATGAGTACAGTTAGGGCTTGACTATCAGAGACTAGTCAACTTATCAACAGAAAAGAGTGTGGATAACGTGTGGATTAGTGGGGAAAACTATTTTCTCCTCTTACAGTTCTTAGGCTTTCCATTGTCTGTGTTTTTTTTCATTTTTGTTCCCCTCCTCTGGCAAAGTAAGGGTCAATTTTTGAATTGTTGATGGTGAAAAGCGAAACTTCTGTATGGGATGACTGCCTCGATCTGATTCGGGGACAGGTGGGTGATCAAAGCTTTAAAACATGGTTTGAGCCGATCAGACCCATAAAGCTTGAGAACGACACGCTTACCATTCAGGTTCCAAGTCAGTTTTTTTATGAATACCTGGAAGAGCACTATGTGCACTTGTTGAGGCAATGCATACAAAATGAGCTGGGCCCCGGTGGCAAGCTGGAGTATTCTGTAATTGTAGACAGCGGAAGCGTGAAGAATCAGGCGTATGCGGTAACGCTGCCGAATCAAAGACAGCACAAAAGTGCTAACAACGGATGGGGTAAAGGGGCTGACTCGCCCGAAGTGCTGAATCCTTTTGAGATGCCTTCGCTGGATAAAAACTCGAGGTATTCTAACCTTAACCCTAACTATAGCTTCGACAACTACATAGAGGGCGACTGCAACCGGCTGGCACGTTCGGCAGGTATAGCGGTAGCAGAGAAACCTGGCATTACCTCCTTTAACCCTTTGATGATTTATGGTGGTGTAGGGCTGGGTAAAACTCACCTGGTGCAGGCCATTGGTAATAAAATTGGTGAAGAGGGCAAAAACAACTTTGTGTTGTATGTTTCTTCCGAAAAGTTTACAACCCAGTTTACCGATGCCATTAAGAACAATAGCATTCAGAGCTTCACCAACTACTACCTGCAGGTAGATACGCTAATTATAGACGATGTTCAGTTTTTTAGCGGAAAGGAAAAAACTCAGGAAATGTTCTTCCATATTTTCAATCATCTGCACCAGAACGGTAAGCAAATTATAATGTCTTCGGACAGAGCTCCGCGCGATTTAAAGGGATTGCAAGACCGCTTGCTTTCACGTTTTAAATGGGGGCTTACGGCCGATCTTCAGATGCCTGATTTTGAAACCCGGATGGCCATTATTATGCGTAAGATGCAGTCCGATGGAATTTATATTCCTGACGATGTGGTGGAGTACCTGGCCTACTCGGTAGATACCAATGTGAGGGAGTTGGAAGGCGTGCTTATTTCGCTCATTGCGCATGCTACGCTCAACAAGACCGATATTAACTTGGAACTGGCTAAGCAAACGCTCAAAAACATTGTGCACGATATAGAGTCTGAAGTAGGTATTGACTACATCCAGAAAACGGTGGGCGAATACTTTCAGATTAGTGTTGAAGACCTAAAAGACAAAACCCGAAAGAAGGAGATTGTAATTGCCCGCCAGGTAGCCATGTATCTTTGCAAAGAGTACACCAACCATTCCTTAAAATCTATTGGCTACCACTTTGGCGGAAGAGACCACAGCACGGTAATTCATGCGGTGCAATCGGTGAGTGATATGATGGATATCGACCAAAAATTTGCTCAGGCCATAGAAGAGCTGAAGAAGAAGATGAAAATGAAGTTGGTTTAGGACTTCCGTTCACTAGTTTTCCGTTTTCAGTAGCAGAAACGACTCCTCGTCATGTTGCCCTACAGTGATTTCCAGAGTGTGTTTGAAGTTTTCTGATTTTCGAATCTCAGTTTCCAGCTCGGAAAATAAATCAAAAAAGATCAGATAAATTTCGCCAGAGAGGTAGTTTGGGACTTTTGCCACCATTTGTGTCTTCACAAATGGCTTCTATAGCCCGCTATGAAGACACAGCTTGTTGCTCAGGTTGCCTATTTACTTCTGTGTGATCTAAATAGTTAGCCCTGTCCAATCCAATTCTTTTCCGAATTGGGTTAGTTTTAATGCCACCACCAGGTTCTGTGCAATTGAAGTTTATAAACTGATCTTCAATTTCTATGAGTATCTCTCTTCTGGTACTGTTCCTTATAATTTTCTTGCTTCTAATCTTCGTTACCAAATGTCCTGCCTCTTCATATGGTTTATCAATTGGCTCTTCAAAACGACTGTGAAGTTACAGTTTGCGGTGTAATTTTGCTCATGCCCCCGGACCAAAAGAAAATGTAGCCGATATAAACGAAAAAAGGGGGCCTTGGCCCCCTTCATCGACATTCCCTACGCGCTATTTATCCAGGGAAACGGATTGTATGAATCTTTTGCCTCTGGTGGTCATTTGAATGGTATAGCTTCCCTTCTTAAGCCTTGAAAGATCGAATCGTTTCAGGTTTTCAGAAGAAATTCGTTCAAAGGCCAACCGATTGGAATCTACATCAAATATGGAAACCCATATTTCATCTGTAAATTCATCGGCAATAATTACATCCAGCTTGTCTCCATTCATGGCCAGCTTAGGCTTGACAATGGTTACCTGATCGGCTGTTTTAACCAAGGCTGAGTCAGAGGTAAGTACCACCGGAATGGCGGTAAAGCTATCTGCGCTTTCAATTTCTAGAATGTACTCCCCATTAGCGATGGCTGCCAGTTCCAGTCTTTTGGCAAAGTGTTCTCCCGATTTTACTGATTCTTTATAGAGTGCTTTACCTTGTTCGTTTCTAAGCTGGATTCCGGTGTTGGCATTGCCCAGACCAAAGGCTACTACGGCCACTGTTTTGGCACCAACATTTTCAACCTTCACTTTTGGTTTGTCATTAGCCATTACAAAAGTTGATGTTGCGACTATCGCAAGTGTCAACATTGCTTTTCTTATTGTTTTCATAGTGCTAATTGTTTTCTGTTTTAAACCAATTACGAGTACAAAGGTATGTTTGGCCTAAGGCCTTCACTACTACCAGATTTGTAAGTTTGTGTGCTATTTTAACCTAATAGAGTAAGTGTTTCGCTTATTTAGATAGTATAGCATATAATAGAGCTAATTTTGTGGAGGTGTTGAGGAACTCTATGGAGTATTTTTGTCTTATTAGCCTGTTCATTAATACTAACTTATGCTTAACAAACCGGCACTGGAACAAATAGTACCCACCGTTGGGAGCAGCTTTCTGGTAAGGCGCTACTCTCAATCGTGCGAAAATATTTTGGCCAATTGGCACTTTCATCCGGAAGTAGAACTAGTTTACGTTCAGGGAGGTACCGGCAAGCGGCATATTGGTAAGCACCTCTCTTACTTCAATGATGGAGATCTTATTCTTATGGGGGCTTATTTGCCTCACTATGGTTTTACTGACAGGCTTACAGGCAATAGTTCTGAAACAGTGGTTCAGTTTAAGCAAGATTTTCTGGGAGAGTCTTTTTTTGATATTCCCGAAATGAACGGTGTGAAGCAATTGTTGGAGTTGGCGAAAAAGGGAATTGCCTTTTATGGAAGCACCAAAGAGCAGGTAGGCAAAAAGATTGAGTCGCTGGCTTTCGCGAGCCAATTTGGCCGCCTTTTAGGGCTTATTGAGATTCTGAATGACCTGGCGCAGTCCAAAGAATATACTGTACTGAATGCAGAGGGGGTAGCTATGGCGGTTGACACGAAAGACAACGACCGTATGAATGATATATACAGTTTCATTCGCTCGCACTTTAAGGAGCATATCTCTCTAGATCAGATAGCCGATAAGGTGAATATGACGGTTCCGGCTTTTTGCCGTTACTTCAAGAAAATATCACGCAAAACTTTTACGCAGTTTGTCAACGAGTATAGGGTGGTTCATGCGTCAAAGCTGTTGGCGGAAACCTCCCTGTCCATTACAGAGGTGAGTTTTGAAAGTGGGTTTAACAACTTCTCGCACTTCAATAAATCGTTCAAATCCTTTACCGGCAAGAGCCCTTCAGCTTATAGAAAGGAGTTTAAGAATATTATTGCGGAAGAATGATTGGCCGGAGGAGTGGAGCTACTCGTGCGCTTTTGAATGGATGACTAAATCCAAATGCCTAAACATGACCAGTTAGGGGTGGTAGTTAAAACCCAAAGCCTATCTCAAGAGCTAACTCTGTAGAGTGTTTCTACCCATCGGGAGGTTTTGCCCCCTCTTAAGGGTTCCCCCTCCGGGAAGAGTTACCTCCCGGCATGGTCTTTCAGATAGGCTTTGGTAACCTACTCAAGTTTATTGAAATCGGTAGGTTAAGGTGCGTTGTGTTCCGCTCTTATCGATTATCTCAAAGTAAATTCGACCGTAGTAGTTTTGAATGTACTTGGCTACAGCTTCAGGGTCTTGCGCTCCTCTTCTGTTTATGGCCAAAATCACATCGCCTTCTTCCAGGTCCAGTCTGCGCATAAAACCTCGTTCCTTATCTATTTTACTAACTACAACCCCAATTTTGAGCCCCATGCGTTGTTTCTCGCCAGGTGTTAATTTGCGTAGCTCTGCCCCCAGATAGTTAGAGAAATAAATATCGTCTTTATCTAAGGCTTCTTCGCCCAAAATTTCGGTGTTTCCGTAAACGTTTTCCAACACCAGTTCAGTCTCAAACAGTCGGCCGTTGCGTTCGTATTGTACAGTGATTTTATCGCCAGGTGATCTGGATCCGATTACCTCATCATAGCTGGATTTACTGCTGATATTTTTGCCATCAATGCGTTTAATCACATCGCCAGGCTCCAGCCCGGCATTGTCGGCCGCCCCCTGTCTTCTAATGCTCTCTACCAATACGCCATTCAGGTTTTTAATGCCTGCTTTTTTGGCCAGATTTTCATCAATATCCAACACTTCGGCACCGGTAAATGCTTTTTGAACCACCTTATACTTTTTGAGGTCTTCTACAATCTTTACCACAATGTCTGAGGGTACAGCAAAGCCGTAGCCTGCATAAGAACCGGTACGAGAAATAATAGAAGTGTTAATGCCTATCAGGTTGCCGTTAATGTCTACCAGAGCACCTCCTGAGTTACCGGGATTAATGGCAGCATCGGTTTGAATGTATTGCTCAATGGGGAAGTTTTCGCGCAGAGCATTCGCTTCTCCCCCAAGGGCACTTACAATACCGGCTGTAACGGTAGAGGTGAGGTTAAAAGGGTTTCCTACAGCCAACACCCAATCGCCTACTTTTACCGTGCTGCTTTTGGCAATATTGATTGCCGGAAGGTTGTTTGCCTCTATTTTCAGTACAGCAATATCCATGTCAGGATCGGTGCCCACCAGAGTGGCTCTATAGGTTCGTTTTTCATGTTGTACTTCTATTTCATCGGCCCCTTTTATTACGTGGTTGTTGGTGATAATATAACCGTCTTCCGAATAGATGACCCCAGAGCCACTACCGATGGCTACCTCATTGCTGGGTACTTCGCGTCCGTAAAAGTAGTCTAGGAAAGAAAGGCTTCTCCGGCTGCGTTGCAGGTTCTTAATATAAACCACACTGTGTACACTTTTTTCGGCCGCTCTTCGAAAGTCTACAGGAAGCGCAGCGTTGCTTTCATCGTTATAGTTGCTAAAGTTGTTGGCGCGCTGATAGGTCGGAACTTCTCTAATAATTTCGGTAACCGGAGTTGGCTGAACTACCTGCTGGTAGAGGTAAGCTCCTCCAAGACCACTGAGAAATGCTATGAGTACTATTCTAAAATTAGTTTTCATGGGTTTCTGCTTTGTTTTTGAACTCGAACCAATAGGCTCAGGGTAATTCAATACCGTTGGGTGTGCTTATTTGAACGGACAGACAAAAAACGTGCAATGCCTTACGGGACTGTCATTTTGTACGTTTTGCCTTCCACACATCAAAAATACGTAGCCACATTAGTAAGGATTTCTGCATTGTGTTAATTATGGTTAACACACTAACTACTAAGCAACCCCATATGTTGGCCGGCAGGTTAGGTGGGTTTGGTTCACTTTGAAAAAGGCATAAATTTGCAGGGCTGCTCAGGCACTTATCAAACTTTTGCCGGCCTTGGCAGTCTTTAAGATTTAAATACTTCTCCTTGACTTCAGCAAAAAAGCACATAGCCCTTTTAGGTTCAACAGGATCAATTGGGACACAGGCCCTTGAGGTAATTGCCAGCCATCCGGATCAGTTTGAGGTGGAGGTACTCACGGCAGGCTCCAATGCACAACTGCTTATTGAGCAGGCTCAGAGGTTTAACCCCAATGTGGTGGTTATTGGAAATGAAGAGCTGTATGACCATGTTTTTGCCGCTCTGGATCCTTTGGATATAAAGGTATATGCCGGAACGGCTGCCCTTTGCTCTGTAGTGCAAATGGATACAATTGATATGGTGCTGACTGCTCTGGTGGGATATGCCGGGTTGAAACCTACTATTGCTGCCATTGAAGCTAAGAAGCACATAGCGCTGGCTAATAAAGAAACTTTGGTTGTGGCCGGAGATCTGATAACCTCTCTGGCCCGGGAAAATGCTGTGAATATTTATCCTGTAGACTCCGAACATTCGGCTATTTTTCAATGCCTTGTAGGGGAATTTCATAACCCAATTGAAAAAATTGTACTTACCGCATCGGGAGGGCCTTTTAGAGGGTTTGATAAAGATAAGTTGGCTCGTGTTACGAAAGCCCAGGCCTTGAAACATCCCAATTGGGACATGGGGGCCAAAATCACCATCGATTCGGCCAGCCTTATGAACAAAGGGCTGGAGGTTATAGAGGCCAAATGGTTGTTTGCACTGTCGGCCCGGCAGATTGAAGTGATTGTACACCCACAATCCATTGTTCATTCGCTGGTGCAGTTCAAAGACGGAAGTATGAAGGCTCAAATGGGATTGCCCGATATGAAGCTGCCCATACAGTATGCCCTGGCCTATCCGCAGCGTCTGAGTTCAGATTTTCCCAGGTTTAACTTTTTGGATTATCCTCAGCTCACCTTTGAGCAGCCCGATATAGAAACATTCAGAAATTTACAACTCGCCTACGATGCCATGAACAAAGGAGGAAACATGCCATGTATACTTAATGCGGCAAATGAGGTGGCTGTTGAGAAGTTTTTGAATGATGATATTGGCTTTTTGGAAATGTCTGACTTGATTGCAGACTGCATGCACAAGGTATCTTTTATAGAAAAGCCTTCGTATGAAGATTACGTCCACTCGGACCTGGAAACTAGAGAATTAGCAAAAGCACTTAAATATTAATGGAAACCATAGTTCAAGTCGCACAGCTCTTGCTGGCGTTATCAATATTAGTAGGGATACACGAAGCGGGGCACATGCTTACCGCTAAAATGTTTGGAATGAAGGTGGAGAAGTTCTTTATAGGGTTTCCGCCCACCCTTTTTTCTTTTAAAAAGGGAGAAACTGAGTACGGCCTGGGAGCTATACCCCTGGGAGGGTTTGTCAAAATTTCAGGAATGATCGATGAGTCTCTGGACAAAGAGCAAATGGCTCAGCCTCCGCAGCCCTGGGAGTTTAGATCTAAGCCTGCCTGGCAAAGGCTTATTGTTATGCTAGGAGGTATTATTGTCAATGTGATTGCCGGGGTAATAGCTTTTATTATTCTTACCTATAATCTGGGAGAAACTTACCTACCGGCCGAGCTTACCAAAGAGCAGGGTATTGTAGCCGGAGAGATTGCTCAGGAGGTTGGTTTTCAAACGGGCGATAAGGTGCTCAAAGTAAATGGCGAAGATTATGACCGGGTTTCAGATATATGGAGCGGAGAAACTCTTCTGGCTTCCGGAGCTTTCTGGACCATCGAACGTAACGGAGAAGTTATAGACTTACCCGTGCCAAGTGGCTTTATCAATAAGCTCAACGATGATACCTTCGAGATAAACTTTATTGTTCCCAGAAGGCCAATAGAAGTAGAAGCTCTTCAGGAAGGGTTCGACATTCCCTTACAAAAGGGCGATAGAATTGTGGGCATCAATGGCCGCAATGTGGAGTACCTCGATGAGTTAAGGACAGAACTGGAAACGCTTATGGGGCAAACGGCAACGGTGCAAGTTCAAAGAGGGGGGCAGGAACTCTCCTTTGATTTGCCGGTTGATGAAAGAGGGCAAATTGGCTTTGTGCTCACCAACCCCTTTAGAAGAGATGACTATACCTTGGGAGAAGCTATTCCAAGAGGAGCCAGCAAGGCTTTTGGCGCAGTAATACTCAATGCCAAGGCTCTGGGTAAGATGTTTGATGGAGACGTAGACCCTCGCTCGTTAAGCGGCCCCATAGGTATTGTGAATATGTTTCCTAAAACCTGGGATTGGAACCAGTTTTGGTACACCACCGGATTTATTTCAATGATTTTGGCCTTTATGAACCTACTGCCTATTCCCGCTCTCGATGGTGGGCATGTGGTGTTCTTGCTCTACGAAATGATTTCCGGTTCGGCACCTTCCGACAAGTTTCTTGAAGGAGCACAAAAGGTGGGCATGGTTATCTTGCTCTTGCTAATGGTCTTTGTATTCGGAAACGATATTTTGAAGATCTTCGGGATTTAGTTGCCCGTAGAGCCCAATTCCTTATTGTTCTTAGGCGGGTCACGATAAATTTCGAATTCTACCCGCCTGTTTAATTTTTTGTCTTCCTCGGTTTTTTCTTCCGGAACAATCGGTTTTTCGCTGCCGTATCCAATGGCAAAAATCCGATTCTCCTGAATGTTGCCTTTGTTCACTATATAGCGTTTTATGGCATTGGCTCTTTCTTGGGAGAGCTTCAGGTTGAGTACTGCATTTCCACTGGAATCCGTATGACCGGAGATGTTCAGGTTAAAGGTGGGGTGATCAATAAGAAAGTCAATAACCTTTTGCAGGTCGGCATGCATATGGGGTAATATTTCCGCGCTTCCGTTGGCAAATTCTAAAGAAGCAAATTCAATGGTACTGGCCACTCGCTCTACCACCCCCTCATATTCCATGTCGCCATCGAGAAAGAAGAGCTTTTCCAGCCTAAAAAATTCATCGCCCTGAACAATGAGTAGATAATTTCGATTGTTAATCAGGTCGAATTCAAACGTACCATCATCTCGCGCAAACTTAGGAGCCACCTCTACGCCTTCGTCCAGGTCTATAATAGAGACCACTGCGTTTTGCGGAATCTTACCCGTAAGCGTTTTTATTTTTCCCGAAAAGCGTGTAGTGGCCAAAGGCTGCCCTTCCATGGGAAGCGGAAAAGAGTACAGATCCAGATTTTTCATACTCTCCTCTTCAGAGCGGGCATAGTAAATATAGTTAGACTGCTGGTCTATGGAAAAATAAAACTCAGTGCCTTTACCATTCACCAAGGGGCCAATGTTGATGGGCTCCGACCAGGCTCCTCCAATTTTGTAGCTCTTATAAATATCGTAATCGCCAAAATTGAGCAAATGCCCATTTGAGCTAAAATAGAGTACGTTGTGTTCGGGGTGAAAAAAAGGACTCACCTCATTGTTTCGGGTGTTGATTATGGGGCCTAGGTTTTTGGCCTGACCCCATTTGCCCTTAGGGTCTTTTGCAGAGTAGTACAGGTCGGCCAACCCAAAGCCGCCCCTTCGGTCTGATGAAAAATACAGCGTATCCTCCGTAACGTTTAAGGTGGGGTGTGAGTCCCAACCATCAGAATTGACCAGTTTACCCAGGTTTTCCGGTTCCGTCCAGAGTGTGTCTCCCTGAAAAGTGGAAGAGTATAAATCACAATTGCCCAGGCCATCGGGCGATTCGCAACGCGAGAAGTAAAGGGTTTTTCCATCCCTCGTCAGATAGCCCGAACCTTCATTATAGCGCGAGTTTATTTTCTCAAACATCTGCGCTTTTCCCCAATTACCATTTTCCAGTTTGGTAATGAATATATCTTCGTTCACATATTTATTTATTCCCGTATTCACGGAGTTGCGTTTAGAGGTAAATATGAGTACCGAGTCGTTTTTGGTTACCATGGGCGCGTAGTCTTCATGGTTAGAGTTTACCAGCCCTCCCATAGAGGTAAGCACTCCTCTAGGGGGAATAAGGGTGTCTACCTGTCTTCTGAATTCAACCAGCTCATAATAATAGTCGAGCGGAACATAGTACTCCTTTTTGTTTTTGTTGATGGAGTCGTAGCGGGCAAGAATTTTAGGAATATCAAGGCCTTTGCGGTGGTGCTTCAGTACCAGTGCGTAGAGAGGTTTGGCTTGTTCAGGAGACCCGAATATTTCGGTGAGTTTGGCCAGGCGCCAGAGGTAATAGGTTTGGTGGGCAAAGTTTTGAGTGCCGAAATTAGATACATACTCTTTGAGCAATGGATAAAGCGCCTCCCAATCTTTGGCTTGGTCCAGTTCTTCAATTTTGCGTTGTAGTTTGGGATTTAGATAAACCGGGTCGCCATTAATATTCTTAAAGATGAGGTCAGTAATTTCAATATGAACAGAGTCTGAACTGAGTTCCAACTTTTCGGCACCCCTGTTTTTCTTATTCTTTTTACCGAATAGTTGTCCCTGAGCTGCTGAATAACAACAACAAAGTATAACGAGCGAGAGAAGGAGGCCTCGTTTATACATGAGCATACACTTAGTTGAGTGTCGGTGAAAGAATAAACAGTAAGTTACGCAGCATTTTATAACAATCAAAAACCAGAGGGCTGCCAAATAGGCTTTGGCATAGGGCTTGCAATTCCCTATAGCCCTGTAAAATTGTGACATAATGTGTCATCTTGACACTTGCGTATGAAAATAGATAGACAAATGATCGGTACCATCCTGGCTGCAGAAATGAGTGAAGAAGGAGGGGAGTTAATTCAGATGATAGCCCCCGATGAGGATGAAGCCGTAGAAAATGATGCCTTGCCGGAAGAGCTCCCCATTTTGGCTGTAAGAAACACAGTACTTTTTCCCGGAGTCTTAATTCCAATAACCGTTGGGCGTCAGAAATCCATTCGGGTAGTAAAACAGGCCTATAAGGGCGATAAAATAATTGGTGTATTAACCCAGCAAAACCCCAAGCAAGACGATCCGGTCGGTAGCGACCTTTTTCAGGTTGGAACGGTGGCAAAAATTGTAAAAATGCTGGTACTGCCCGATGGTAACACTACCATTATTGTTCAGGGTAAGCAACGCTTTTTAGTAAAAGAGTTTGTGGCTGAGTCGCCTGTGCTTAAAGCCAAGGTAGAGTTTCTCACAGAGAACTTTCCTAAACGCCCAAGCAAAGAGGTTAAGGCTATTATTCAGTCAATCAGAGATACGGCCAACCGAATTATGGCGCTTAATCCTGAAATTCCCAAAGAGGCTCAGGTGGCGCTGGAAAATATTGAGAAGGCCAGTTTTTTGGTGCACTTCCTTTCGTCCAACATCAATGCAGAGGCCAGAGAAAAACAGGTGTTGCTGGAGATTAACGATGGGGTAGAAAGAGCCACTAAGCTTTTGCAGTATCTAATGAAAGAAATGCAAATGCTTGAACTCAAGAGTGAAATACAAAACAAAGTTCACTCCGATATAGATCAGCAGCAGCGCGATTACTTTCTAAGACAGCAAATGAAAGTATTGCAAGATGAGCTTGGCGAAGGTGGACCCGAACGAGAAGTAGAAGCTCTGCGCGAAAAAGGAAGAAATAAAAAATGGCCCGAAAAAGTTGCTGCTCACTTCAACAAGGAGCTCGATAAAATTTTGCGGATGAATCACATGGCTGCCGAGTATCCTATTGCCATGAACTATGCAGAAATGATGGTTGAGCTGCCATGGGGAGAATACTCGGAAGATGATCTGGACCTCAAAAAAGCCAAAAAGATTCTGGACGATGATCATTTTGGTTTAGAGAAAGTAAAAGACCGCATTCTGGAGTATCTGGCCGTGCTTAAGCTAAAGAACGACCTAAAAGGTCCTATACTTTGTTTGTATGGTCCTCCCGGTGTGGGCAAAACCTCTTTGGGGCGTTCCATTGCCAAAGCTTTGGGTAGACAATATGTCAGAATGTCACTCGGAGGAGTGCACGATGAAGCCGAAATTCGAGGGCATAGAAAAACCTATGTGGGAGCCATGCCCGGAAAGGTGATTCAAAATATTAAGAAGTCTAAGTATTCTAACCCGGTGTTTGTACTAGACGAGATAGATAAGGTGAACTCCAACTTTAGGGGCGATCCATCTTCAGCTTTGTTGGAGGTGCTCGACCCAGAACAAAACGGTGAGTTTGTCGATAACTATCTGGAGGTAGAGTACGACCTTTCAAAAGTGCTCTTTATTGCCACAGCCAATTCTCTCGATACCATTCAGCCTGCCCTGCGCGATCGTATGGAAATAATTGAAGTTTCCGGCTATACCATCGAAGAGAAGATTGAGATTGCCAAAAGGCATTTGGTACCCAAGCAGAAGAAAGAGCACGGGCTTAAAACCAAAGACTTTACGCTCGATAAGAAAACCATACAGTTCATTATAGAAGGGTATACCCGCGAAAGCGGAGTTCGAAATCTTGAGCGCGTAATTGGTTCGGTGGTGCGTTCTGTGGCTAAGTCTATTGCTATGGAAGAAGATTACCCTAAGAAGGCCACCATAGAGTTTGTAGAGAAGGTGCTCGGAGGCAGGCGTTTCGATAAAGAAATTTATCAGGACAACCGCACCGCAGGAGTGGTTACGGGCCTGGCCTGGACGGCCGTAGGGGGTGAAATACTCTTTATTGAATCTAGCCTTAGCAGAGGGAAAGGAAAGCTAACCCTTTCCGGTCAGTTGGGCGATGTAATGAAAGAGTCTGCCATGGCGGCTATCAGCTACCTCAAGTCCAATGCAGAAAGTTTAGGTATAGACTATCGGGTGTTCGAAAAATACGATTTGCATGTTCATGTTCCGGCCGGAGCAGTTCCCAAAGATGGCCCGAGTGCGGGCATTACCATGCTCACAGCTCTTGCTTCATTGTTTACCCAGCGTAAGGTACGTAGCAAATTGGCCATGACGGGGGAAATAACTCTTAAAGGCAATGTGCTCCCTGTGGGTGGAATTAAGGAGAAAATACTGGCCGCCAGAAGAGCCGGTATCAAAGAGGTGATTCTTTCTGTTCGCAATGAAAAAGATGTGCAGGAAATTGGGGAACAATACCTCAAAGGGCTGCAGTTTCACTTTGTTGAAAAAGCCGAAGAGGTGCTTGAGATTGCCCTGTTGGATCAAAAAGTAGCCAATGCTATAGAGTTTGTGTTAGAAGACTGATAAAGCCGTATTTTGCACTGATACTAAATTCATGAAACTTCGTTTGCTTATTTTCATAGTGTCAGTGTTGGGTTTTGCCGAACCATTACAAGCCCAATTGGGTGGTAGCAGAGCTTTCGAGTATCTCAATGTGCCGGGGAATACCAGGCTCATGGCTTTAGGAGGAACCAACCTCACTTCCGGAAAAGGAGACCTTTCACAAGCCCTTTACAACCCAGCGTTGTTAAACGGAAGCATGGACAACCACCTTGTTATTTCAAGGTTGGGATACTTTGCCGACATCAGCCACTTAATGGTGGGTTATGCTCGCGAGTTTGAAAAAACAGGTGTCTGGGCCTTGCAAATGGGCTATCTTAACTATGGAGACATCCAGAGTTTCGATGAGGCAGGGTTTCTCAATGGCTCATTCAGGGTGCATGAATACGTTTGGTCGGTGGGAAACTCCCACCAGTTTGGGCCCTTTTCTGTGGGTGCCAATTTAAAGTTGGCTGTTTCGGACCTTTCGTCCTATACGGCCAGTGCCTTGCTCTTCGATATGGGAGGGGGCTTTGAGCATCCGGAAAAACAATTAACCATTGGTTTTTTAGTGAGAAATCTGGGAGTTCTGCTGTCTGACTATATCGATGAAAACAACAGCCGCCTGCCCTTAGACGTACAACTTGGAGTGTCTTTTAAGCCGGAGCATATGCCGTTCAGGTTTTCGATGACAGCACGGAACCTGAACCGCGATGATGTGGTATACTATGACCCTTCAACCAACCAATTATTTGGGCAGAACAATGAGCCGGGTTTTTCGGAGCAGGTACTCAGGCGTTTGGTTTTTGGGGCAGAACTCTTGCTTTCTCCCAATTTTCAGCTTAGGCTAGGGTATAACCACTTATTACGTCAGGAATTAAAAAATCAGAATGCTGCCAGCGGTGGGGCAGGGTTTTCGTTTGGTTTTATGTTCAATACCAAACGATTGGAGTTTGCTTATAGTAGGGCTCTGTATCATGCCGCAGGAGGCAGCAATATGCTTCAGATGAATATAAATCTGAATCAACTTCTAAAAAAGAAAACAAATGATTGATCAAAATCTATTAACCCCAAGGCAAATTGTTGCCGAACTGGATAAATACATTATCGGACAAAAAGAGGCTAAGAAAAACGTGGCCATCGCTTTGCGAAACCGATGGCGCAGAATGCATGTGAAAAGCGACATGCAACGAGAGATTGTGCCTAACAACATACTTATGATTGGGGCAACCGGGGTGGGTAAAACCGAAATTGCCAGAAGGTTGGCCAAAATTGCCGATGCGCCATTCACTAAAGTAGAGGCTTCTAAATTTACCGAAGTGGGCTATGTGGGTCGCGATGTAGAGAGCATGGTTCGTGATCTGGTGGAGCAGTCTGTAAACCTGGTAAAGCAGGCCAAAAAAGAAGAAGTAAAAGTAAAGGCTGAACAGGCAGTGGAAGATATTATTCTCGATGCCCTCATTCCTCCGGTTAGAAATCGGGGAACAGTAAGTACAACCGAGGTGGGAGAAGCGCAAGATAGCTCCAAGATGAGCGATGCGGAGTTGAATGAAAGAACCCGGGAGCGATTCAGAGAAAAAATACGGTCAGGTGAAATAGATGACCGAAAGATTGAGGTTTCGGTACAAGCTCCTCAGGGAAATGGTATAGGCATGATTGGCGGTGGTATGGACGAAGCATCTATGATCAACCTGCAAGACATGCTACAGAATATGTTGCCTAAAAGAACTAAAAAGCGCAAGGTGACTATTGCCGAAGCCAAGAAACTGCTGCTGGAAGAAGAGAGTGCCAAACTCATTGATATGGATGAGGTGAAAGAAGAGGCTATTAAAAAAGCAGAAAACACCGGTATTATTTTTATTGATGAGATAGATAAAATTGCAGGGGGCTCAAAGAAAAATGGAGGTGGCCCCGATGTGAGCCGAGAAGGTGTGCAGCGCGATTTGCTGCCCATTGTAGAAGGTAGTGCTGTGAATACCAAATATGGAGTGATTAACACCGACCATATTCTCTTTGTAGCTGCGGGGGCTTTTCATGTGGCTAAACCCTCAGACCTTATTCCGGAACTTCAGGGAAGATTTCCCATTCGGGTAGAACTAAATAGCCTTACGGAAGCCGATTTTTACCAAATTCTGAAAGAACCAAAGAATGCCCTTACTAAACAGTATGAGGCCCTGATAGCTTCTGAAGGGGTGAGCCTGGAATACTCCGATGAGGCGCTGCACGAAATAGCCCGAATAGCTTTTCATATCAATGCCGAAGTGGAGAATATTGGCGCCAGAAGACTTCATACGGTAATGAGCAAGTTGCTCAATGATATTCTCTTCGACATTCCCGAGCAAATACCGCCCAATGCTAAAGTGTTAATTACCAAAGAAATGGTACAGGAAAGGTTAAATGGTCTGGTACAGAATAAAGACTTGAGCGAGTTTATTCTTTAGTACGGAGTATTGGGTATTAAGTATTGAGAGGGAGTTGAGCTGGTGTTCTTCTCTCTCTTTTTATTTTATTGACTCTCTAATCTTTTGGTTCTTTTATTAAAATAGATGTGTGCAATTAGGTAGGTGAGTAACAAACAAAAAATCAAAGTACCTCCCATAGCAAGAAATAGAACTCTCCATTTTTCAAGTTCATTAAACTCAAAGGCTAGTTTGTAAATAACCAGTCCTAAAAAGACAAAAAGGACCATCAAAGATGGAAGAACAGCATAAGGTTTTAAAAGAGGTGTTTTCATCGCTTGTGCTTAGACGAATATATTTAACTCACTTGTTTTTAGGGAAATCATAGTAAAACTTCTTCCCGGTTCCTCTCTTTGCCTGACTCCATGAGTCTATAAAGAAGTCAATACCACAGATGCCACACGTGGGTAGATTGTCTAGTCTAAAGTCAGACAATTCGTTGATAAGATAGGTGAGGCCGGGGTTATGACCAAACAGCATAATCACACCATAGTTATCGCTAAAGTTCCTAATCAGCTGCCTTAACTCCTGGCTCGAGGCATGATAGTGTTGCTTGTCTTCTACAATGTGGCTTTCAGGATAGCCCAAAACGGAGGCAAATCCACGAGCCGTGGTTATGGCTCGGTTGGCCGGAGAAGAAATCATTAGCTCCGGCTTTAGTCCCAATTTTTTTATCCGGGTAGCCATGTCCGGAACGTCTTTTTCTCCCCGGTGATTAAGAGGTCGCTCAAAATCAGAGAGTTCCGGAAAGCCCCAGCTCGACTTGGCATGCCGCACAATTAACAGTCTTTTCATACGTAAGTAGTAGAGAGTGTCAAACTAATTGCTAGCTTTGACGCATTATTTAATACTATTATTACAAATTACAATGAAAACAGGTACCGTAAAATTCTTCAACGATGAGAAAGGCTTCGGCTTTATCGTTGATGACGAAAATGGAAAAGATGTCTTCGTTCACGTGTCAGGTACAGTGGATGCCATCGAAAAGAACGACAAAGTTTCTTTTGATACTGAGGAAGGCAGAAGAGGCGTTAATGCCGTGAATGTCAAGAAAATATAGTTAAAAGAATTATAGATTTTTGATTACCAAAGCCCTGATCGGATGAATCCGATCAGGGCTTTTACTTTTTAATTAGAACAGGTGGTGTCTATGAAATTACTATCCCAACATCTAAAGGCATCGTCT
This sequence comes from Roseivirga thermotolerans, assembly GCF_014653175.1. Classification (GTDB taxonomy): domain Bacteria; phylum Bacteroidota; class Bacteroidia; order Cytophagales; family Cyclobacteriaceae; genus Roseivirga; species Roseivirga thermotolerans. Next base: position 279,202 of record NZ_BNAG01000001.1, on the reverse strand, counting down.
CCAAAGCGTGATTCTGATTTTACTTTGCCGGCACGAGTGTTAGCATTGTAGAGAATAAACACCTCATAATCTTCTTCAGTTTTGCTTTCAATAGAAACTTCGTAGAAATGGGTAAAGCCATTTTCAGTAGTGGTTCCGTATTCAATGTAGCTGTCTACCTTATCGGCTTGCTCGTCTACCAGGGTATAGGCCGCTTCTACTTCGTTTCCTTCTTTCTCCCATTCAATGGTCAAAACAGCTCTTGGCTCAGAAGGACTTTTATACAGGGTCCAACTTCCGCCAGTGTTGTCTAATTCAGATTCTCCGGTAAACCACAGAAAGTTCTCAAACTGCCCTTCTGCTGAAAGGTACATCTCCCACTCAATTTCATCTTCTTCGCGCTCTCCATACAAGGTAGCTTCGTAAGTTTTGTCACCTACTGTAACGGAGTATGACGACTTCCAGCGTTGTTCATCCTGAAGGTATATAAAAGGATGGTTGAAAGACTCCTTGAAGGCGGCCACGGGAACGGCCAGCTGCAGTTTTAAAATACTTTGCCAGAATACCACATTGGCAGCGGCATAAGTAAAGTGTTCTCTGTCTTGATTATCATTTTTAGAAGAATTTTCTCCATTTGAGGGAAAAGCCCCCATTTCAGCCGACATAGATTCGGCCGGAGGCAGCTGTGGTGCTGTTGGGCTGGCATCTTCATTAGCATTGTCGCAGGCCACAAAAACGAGCGTGGCGGCCACTAAAAAGCTGAAATACGTTTTTCCAATAGGTTTCATAATAGAATAGGGTTTGATTTTTCTTCCTAGAAAATCCAAACCCTATGCCATACTGCACCAGTTAGTCATTCCAAAGGCTCTCGGCAGTGTATGGGCCTCCTTCTCTTTCCCAGAACTTACCATCGATATAGCGATAGCCCATATCTAGTTTGTTGATTTCCATTATTTCGTAATCGCTCAAAGGAATGTTGGCCGATTCAAGGTTGGCTTTGAGTCGCTGGGGATTTACCGACTTAGGGATTACACATGTGCCACGCGCTTCTGCCCATTTAATTAGAATTTGTGCAGGGTGTACTCCATGGTTTTTTGCGATAGCCTGAATACGCGGTAATTCGAACATGTCTGGCTCATCGTTGTTCTTCATGCCTGCGCTTCTATCGCGAGAGCCCAAAGGAGAATAGGCCGTGTAGAGAATGTCATGTTTCTTGCAGAACTCCAGTAGTTCGGTTTGGGCCAACAAGGGGTGTGATTCTACCTGGTTCATTTCTGGCACAATGCGCGCCTCTTTAATAAGCTCCTGAAGTTTAGGGATGTTGAAGTTAGAAACCCCAATGTGGCGGGTAAGCCCAAGGTCTACCAGCTTTTCCATGGCTTTCCAGGTATCAATTAGAGGAATTTCTTCCAGACTAATGAAATCATCGGCTTTTTCAGGAAAGCCTACCCCTTTTTTTACGGCTACAGGCCAGTGCATAAGATAGAGGTCCAGGTAGTCCAGCTGTAGGTCCTGAAGCGTTTCTCTAATGTTCTCCTCTACATCGTTAGGGTGATGGTAGGTGTTCCATAATTTGGAAGTAACAAATAACTCTTCGCGGGTTACATCACCTTCGGCAAAGGCATCGGCAAAGGCCTGGCCAATTTCTTTTTCGTTTTTATAAATCCAGGCGCAATCAATGTGTCGATAACCAATTTTTATGGCCTCTCTTACTGCTTTATACACTTCTCCCGGTTCAGACTTCCAGGTGCCCAAACCTATAGCGTCTATTTTGTCTCCGTTTCTAAAAGTAAGTTGGTTCATAATCTAGCTTTTGTTTACCCAACCAATTGAGGGCTGGAGCAGTTTCAAAAAAAATCAATTTCGTAATTCCAACAACACCACATTTTCTACGTGATGGGTCTGTGGAAACATATCTACAGGTTGTACCTGGCTTAGCTTGTATTTAGCATCTAAGAGGCCAATATCACGGGCTTGAGTGGCCGGGTTGCAACTCACATAAACAATCTTTCTGGCTTCAATCTTCAGAAGCATGTCTACCACATCCGGATGCATACCTGCCCGTGGAGGATCTGTTATGATCACATCGGGTTTTTCATGAGCAGCGATAAAGGCATCGTTGAGTATATCTTTCATGTCTCCTGCATAGAAGAGAGTATTATCTATGCCGTTTATCTCAGAATTTATTTTGGCATCTTCAATGGCGGCTTCTACATACTCTATGCCTATTACCTTTTTGGCCTTTTTGGCCACAAAATTAGCAATGGTGCCGGTGCCGGTATAAAGGTCGTATACTACCTCCTGGCCTGTAAGCCCCGCAAAATCTCTGGCTACTTTATAAAGTTCATAGGCTTGCAGAGCATTGGTCTGATAAAAAGATTTGGGGCCTACCTTAAACTGAATACCTTCCATTTCTTCCATAATATAGTCGTGGCCATGATGAACCTCTACCGGCAAATCATGGAAGGTCTCGTTCGGTTTATTATTAATTACATATTGCAGTGAGGTGATTTCCGGAAACTCATTTTTCAAGAAGTCCAAAAGCTGTGCGTTCTTCTCATTTTCACAGGCAAATTGTACGATCACCATCCACTCATTTTTCACTGAATTGCGAATGATGAGGTTTCTTACGTTGCCGGTTTTTTTGACCAGGTCGTAAAACTGAATATCATTTTCTTTGCAGAATTTTTCGGCAGCCAATCGTATTTGGTTAGAAGGCTCTGGCTGGTGGTAGCAGTTTTTAATCTGTAATATTTTATCGAATCGGCCCGGAATGTGGAAGCCCAGAGCCCTACGATCAATTGCTCTATCACTTTCAATTTCATCTTGAGTAAGCCACTTCCAGTTTGTGAAAGTGTACTCCAGCTTATTGCGGTAATGCCGGGTTTTAGATGAACCCAATATTGGGTGAATCTCAGGCAGCTCAACTTTGGCAATGCGTTGCAAATTGTCTACTACCTGTTGGTGTTTATACTTAAGCTGAATAGGGTATGGAATATGTTGCCATTTGCAACCACCGCATGTACCAAAGTGTTCACAAAACGGGTCTACCCTATCGGGGCTAAAGGAGTGAAAGTGCACGGGGGTACCCTCCATAAAGTTGGGCTTTTTGCGTGTGATAAGAACGTCAACTACATCGCCAGGAGCCACCTTTTCAATGAAAATTACCTGCTCATCTACTTTAGCAATACACTTGCCTTCCGCGGCAATTCCCTGAACTTCTACCTGCTCAATAATCTTCTTTTTACCCCTGTATTTTGCCATGGCGCAAATGTAATTGATTTGAGCGGACTTCCGTTGCCAGAGCCATTTGAGGCCTTGTTGAGGGGCGAATTATAGACGTTTTATGGGTCATTATTGGTGAAACTGAATTTTTATGTCAATTTATCTTTACAAAATTTGAGGTTAGTAAAATTCTGACGTAGTTTTATTTTGGAAACTAAAATATCAATAAAGGGTCTGGCTAGTTGCGTAATGTTTGGCATTAGTTGCAATATAGCTTTCAAATCAGTGGTCTGTTGTGGTTGAGAGAGGGGTAGGTATTTTTCCAAGGCTATTGACTACCCGCTAAAACAACCGAATAATTTTTTTTGTCAACCACTTAATCTATATCAAATGAGAAAAATGCTACTGTCGCTGGCGGCTTTGCTGCTGGCGTGGGGTGCTTTTGCCCAAACACGAACCATTACGGGGCGTGTGCTCGATGACACAGGACAACCTTTGCCGCAGGCAACAGTCCTGATTAAAGGTACCTTAAATGGTACTTCTACAGACCTGGATGGTAGATATACCATCGATGCTGCCAATAATGATGTGATTATCTTCAGATTCGTAGGTTTTGTTACCAAAGAGGAGAGAGTTGGAAACCGTACGGTCATTAATGTGCAGATGGAACTTGCTGAGTCAGATGCCGGTGAGGTAATTATTGTAGGGTACGGTACTCAAAAGATGGAGGCAATAGCCGGATCGGTAGGAACGCTGGACTCCAAAAAGCTGGAGCAAATTCCTATGACCTCTTTTGAGCAATCGCTCCAGGGAAATGTGGCCGGTCTTCAGGCTACGGGTATTGACGGTTCTCCAGGGGCCAACCAGCAAATACGTATTCGTGGTATTGGCTCCATTAGTGCCTCCAGTGAACCTCTTTATGTAGTAGATGGTATTCCGGTACAGTCCGGAGACATTACCCAACTCAATAGTAACGGAGGTAGAAGTGGTAACGTAATGGCCTCTTTCAACCCCAACGACATTGAGTCGGTAACGGTATTGAAAGATGCAGCCTCTACAGCCATTTATGGTTCAAGAGGTGCCAACGGTGTAATACTCATTACCACAAAATCGGGTAAGACAGGAGAGGCCCGAATAGACCTGAACACTCTGGTAGGTTTTAACAGCGTGGCTTCGAGCAAATTGTTGCAGCCGCTGAATGCCGAGCAGTATACCCAGTTGTTTATTGAAGGCTATACCAACAGAGGTGTATCGCTGGCCGATGCACAGCAAAACCTTACCAACAGGTTTCAGCAGTTAACTGATCCCGTTACGGGAAGGCCTACCGATACCAACTGGTTGGATGCCATTACCCGCACAGGAGTTACTCAGAGTTATAACATGAGTGCCAGGGGAGGAACGGACAAGCTCAAATACTTCTTCTCAGGAGGATACTTCGACCAGGAGAGCCATATTATTGGTAGTGACTTTGAACGTATTTCAGGTCGTGTAAACCTCGATTTTAAAGCCTCAGATAACATTAGCTTTACCAATAACCTGAGTGTAGGTAGCTTCGACCAAAATGGTTTTGTTGACGGTTCTGCCTGGGCGAATCCGCTTTACAATGCCTATCTGCTTTCTCCGCTCATTCCTATAAGAGATGCACAAGGCAGGTTCAATGCCGACCATAAAAACTATTTCCCAATGGGAGGTAACAACCCTGTGGGTGCCTTAAGTGGTGATGATTCCCGACTGACAGAACAAATGAGAGTTACGGATAACTTCTCTGTAAATGTGAAGTTTGCCAACGACTTTTTGTTCCGTTCGCAATGGAACTTCGATGTAATCCAGATCAATGAGTCGCAGTATAAGAACAGACGCTATGGAGATGGTAGAAACTCCGGAGGATATGCCCAGGTGTCTACCTTACAAGACAGAAACTGGGTGGGTACGCAAACTTTGCAGTACACTAAAACCTTTGGTTCAGACCACAATTTCGATGCACTTTTAGGCTACGAGGCTCAAAAGTCTATTCGTAAAACCACCTATGGCTATGGCCAGGAGTTTCCGAACGATAAGTTAAGAACCCTTGCCAGTGCAGCTGCGGCCTACAGTGCCTCTTCTACCATTACAGAATACACCTTTGCTTCAATGTTCTCTCGTTTCAATTATGATTTTAGAGAGAAGTACTTTGCCACAGCAAGTATTCGAAGAGACGGTTCGTCACGATTTGGAGCCGATAACCGCTGGGGTACTTTCTATTCCATAGGTTTGGCCTGGGCCCTTACAGAAGAGAGCTTCTTGCAAAACTCCGGAATTATTAACTACATGAAGCTGAGAACCTCTTATGGGGTAACAGGTAATGCCGGAATTGGTAACTTCCCTTCTGTAGGACTCTACGGATATGGCAGAGATTATGATGGCCAACCGGGTGGTGAGCCCACTCAAATTGCCAATCCGGCTTTGACATGGGAGAGCCAAACCAACTTTAACATTGGTCTTGACTTTAACCTAATGGATAAACTCGATGGTACCGTAGAGTACTTCTCCAGAGTATCTGAAGATTTGATTCTGAGTGTGCCAATTTCAATGACTACAGGTTTCTCAAGCCTTACTCAAAACTTTGGGGAAATGAAAAACTCAGGTTGGGAGTTCTCATTGAACTATGCAGCCTACACCAGCTCTGATCTTTCGGTTAATGTCGGGTTTAACATTACCAAGCTTAAAAACCGACTCACTAAACTTAATGAGCCGTATACCGATGGCACTAAGCGAAGAGAAGAAGGTAGAGATTATCAGGCGTACTACTTGTTCGGATGGGCAGGAGTAGACCAAAGCAATGGTGACCCACTATTCTATACCGATGAAACAGAGTCTGAAGTAACTAATGATATCAATCAGGCGCAGAGATACTTCCAGGATAAAAGTGCTACTCCTGATTTCTTCGGAGGCTTTAACATAGAGGTTGCTTACAAGAAGTTTACCTTGAACACTCAGTTCAATTACTCTTACGGAAACTACATATACGATGCTAACGGAAGGTTTATTCATGGAGACGGCCGATTGACCCCAAGAAGTACCACCGTTTGGGCATTCGAAAACAGATGGGTTCCGGGCAAAACCGATGCTAAGCTGCCTCAGCACGTATGGGGAGATACCAAAGGAGGGCAAGCAGCCAACAGCACAAGATATCTCCACGATGCATCGTACATCAGACTGCGTAACGTAACCCTTGCTTACGATCTTTCCAGCGTAGCCACAATGATGAAGATCCGTTCATTGAGAGCTTATGTTAGAGGTACCAACCTACTAACCATTACCAGAGAAAAAGACTTGTTCCTTGACCCTGAGCAGGCTATCAATGGTGTGGCGGGTGGTCTTACCCCGGCCATCAAAACTGTATCGATTGGTGTAGATTTCGGATTTTAAGAGAGAAAAAAGAAGAACAAATGAAACTTATATATAAAATAAATATTGCAGCATTTTTACTACTGGCTGTAGCAGCTTGTTCTGACGAATTTTTGGAATTGACTCCACATCAGTCCGTTTCCAACGAACAAGCATTGACCACAATAGATGACTACAATTCTTCCATTACGGCAGTATACAACGGTTTGTCTTCTGCCAACTATTATGGACGATACTTCTTACTAGTTCCAGATGTAATGTCTGACGATGTAAAGCAGCACCCTTCGGCCAACAGAGCCAAAGATTATGCAGAGTACATTGCCACAGTAGGCGATGGTATTGCACTGGGTATGTGGCAAGAGATGTGGCAAAACATCAATGCCCTGAACGCCATTATCAATGCAGATGTAGAACTGCCTGCTGCAGTTGAGGCCGACAGAAACCATATTGTTGGTGAAGCCTACGCTCTCAGAGGGTTGGTGTACTTCGATATGGTGCGCATGTTTGCTCAGCATTATACTTATACCAGCGATGCCTCGCATTTGGGTGTGCCGTTGGTGTTAGAGTTCGATCAGTTCAATGAGCCATCCAGAAATACGGTAGAGGAGGTGTATAACCAGATTATTGCCGATATGAATCAGGGTATTTCCATGTTGAGCAACAACCCTAGAACCGGTAGAACTTCAACGCTTAACAATACAGCTGCCAAGGCTTTGCTAGCCAGAGTGTATCTGTATAAAGAAGACTGGGCCAATGCCGAGGCTTTGGCTACAGAAGTGATTAACAGTGGAGAGTATACCTTGGTTTCTAACGGAAACTACCTGAGCTCATGGTCTTCTGATTACTCGTCAGAATCGATTTTTGAGATTGCAATGACCGAAAATGACAATAGAGGCTCTGATGCCCTCGGTAGAATGTACATTGTAGAAGGTTATGGAGACTACCTTCCTTCTAACGATGTGGTTTCTCTTTATTCTAATGATGATGTGAGAAGAGGATGGTTTAAGGAAGATAACTTCCTGACCGGAGACTATGCTCCTTATCGAGTGAATAAATACCCGAGCATTAACGGTACAGACAATACCAAAGTAATCCGCTTGTCAGAAGTTTACCTTATTCGTGCAGAAGCTAAGGCCAATCAGGGCGATAATACTGCCCAGGCCGATGTGAATGCCATACGCCAGCGTGCCGATGCAACGGCCCCTCCTGTAACTGCAGTGGGACCTGCGCTTTTGGATGAGGTGCTTTTGGAGAGAAGAAAGGAATTGGCCTTTGAAGGACAAAGACTTTGGGACTTGATGAGATATAAGCAAGATGTAGTTCGAAACCAGTGTACATCTTCTATCTGTACTATCAATTACCCGAACAACAGATTCATTCTGCCTATTCCGGAAGCTGAGTTGGATGCGAATCCAAACATGCAGCCAAACCCCGGATACTAAAAGGTAAATACTGGGTTCCTCAGGTTGAAGAGCTAAGCCCGACAACCTAGGGAGCCCAACTCCTTAACAGCCGTTCCGAAGGTTCATTCTTTCTCTTCCATTAACTATGAGAGAGTTAGAAAGCTTCGGAACGGTTTCTTTTTGCCCAATAGTTTTCATAAAGTCTTTTTACTCAGTCGGGTAATTTTCATGAGAAGCCCTACCTTTGCAGGCTCAAATTCGAAGGCATGACATTCAGAGAGGCTTTTTCCATTATTGATAAGAATAGAGTAAGTACCAAGAGCGATATTTTTTCAGGCTTAACAGTGGCTTTGGCTTTGGTGCCGGAGGCAGTTGCCTTTGCTTTTGTGGCAGGTATTTCTCCAATCATTGGTCTATACGGAGCCTTTATGATGGGGCTTATTACCTCCATTTTCGGGGGGAGGCCGGGTATGATTTCCGGTGCTACGGGAGCATTGGCTGTGGTAATGGTTCATTTGGTGGCCGAAGGTGAAGCCATGGGAGAAGGGCAAGGATTGCAGTTTCTCTTTGCTACGCTCATTCTTACGGGAATTATCCAGATGTCTGCCGGTTTTCTGAAGCTAGGAAAGTTCATCAGAATGGTGCCTCATCCGGTAATGATGGGCTTTGTGAATGGTCTGGCCATTGTGATCTTCATGTCGCAATTGGGCATGTTCAAATCGGGGGGCGAATGGCTGACAGGCAGTTCTCTCTTCATTATGCTAGGCCTGGTACTGCTCACCATGGCTATAATGGTTTTCTTGCCGCGTATTAATAAAGGAATTCCAGCCGCTTTGGTTGCTATTTTGGTGGTTTCGGCCATTGTAATATTTGGTGGAGTGGAAACAGCCACTGTAAAAAGCTTTATTCAGGATGGTGGCGGAGACGGCATCAAAGCCGGTCTGCCAACTTTCAATGTACCTGTTATTCCTCTCAATTGGGAGACCATCCGGTTTATATTTCCATACGCACTGATTTTAGCTGCTATTGGTCTGATTGAATCCTTAATGACCCTTAACCTGCTCGATGAACTGACAGAAACAAGAGGTAGTGGTAACCGTGAATGCGTGGCGCAGGGACTGGCCAACCTGACTAACGGATTCTTCGGAGGTATGGGAGGTTGTGCTATGATTGGTCAAAGTATCATCAACGTAAAGTCCGGTGGTAGAGGGAGGCTTTCAGGTGTAGTCGCAGCGGTGGCTCTACTAGCCTTCATTCTTTTCGGGTCGGAATATATCGAGATGATTCCCATCGCGGCCTTGGTGGGAGTAATGTTTATGGTGGTAATTGGCACCTTCGCCTGGAGTACCTTCAAGATTGTGAATAAAGTACCGAAATCAGATGTGATTGTGATCGTTTTGGTAACAGGTCTGACCGTAATTTTTGACTTGGCCATAGCCGTATTTGCCGGAGTAATTGTTTCGGCTTTGGTATTTGCCTGGGAGAATGCGCTGAGAATTCGTGCCAGAAAATCTATCGATGAGCATGGTATTAAGCACTATGAAATCTATGGCCCGCTTTTCTTCGGTTCCGTAAGCCTCTTTAATTCGAAGTTTGATGTAAAGGAAGACCCTCAAGAAGTGATCATCGATTTCAAAGAGTCCAGAATTATGGACCAGTCGGCTATAGAAGCCATCAACAAACTGGCTGAGAAGTATCAGAAAGAAGGGAAGAATATCCATCTGAGACACTTGAGTAAAGACTGTATCCGTATGATCAAAAAGGCAGAAAGCATCTGCGATGTCAACGTGCTGGAAGATCCGGATTACTTTGTGGCCATCGATAACTTCAATAAGTATAAGGCTGTGGAGGGTTAGTATTCGTTTTTATTGTATCTCCAGAGCCTGATGGAATTTCCTAGTGTGAATTGAATCAAATCAATACCTCTGAAGTACTGGTAGCCGAGTTCGATCTCGAATCTTTTAAAGATGCGATAATTTAGAGCTGTATTGAATTGAAGGTTTTTACCCCAAAAGGTTACAGACGATTCAAATGGCAGGTAATTATAATTACCTAAAGGGACTTCTTTTTTAATGCCAACTAAGACACCAAAGGTCTTTTTAGAGTCAAGTTCAAAGTGGTTTCTGCCTACACCAATATTTGCTTCAAAATATCTCAGCCTGGGTTGAAAAGAAAGCATGTAGCTCTCGTATCCACTGTTATCTTCAAAAGTAAGATTTTGATAAGCTATTGACGTTCCGATACTGACGTTAGGATAGGAATAAATCAGTCTCGGGAACCGAATCTTTGCATCAGTAAGCTTGGTCTCAGTATTGAAAAAATAGGAAGCTGATGATTCAAAGGTGAATGATCCGAAGTAGTCTGATACATACTTAAGCTTGCCCCCGATCAGCTTGTAATTTATTTCTACTCCCGCATATATGTGAATTCTATTTTGTCCTAAATCATCTTCGCTTGACCACGGTTTAAGTCCTACTTCAAGGAATTTTAGGTTCTGTAATGTAATAGTCCTTTCAACAAAACCAAGATAACGAAATAGCAATTGATCCCCATTGTCGGCTTTTATATAGAAATAGCCTTCCAAGTTGGACTTAGTGGTATCTTTTGTGTCTAGGTTTATAATGGTAACATAGGGCAAATAGAGGCTGTCCATTAAATCAAAAACTCTTCCATTAATATTTCCCTGACCCATCGCCTCCTGAGCAAGAAGAATAAAAATGAAGCAAGTCAGGATTTTCAATCGCATATTAGAAGAACAACTTTAACCGAGATGGCCCGAGTCTAAAGATTGACAATATCTTTGTAAATCAACTACAAACCATGAAAGACAAAGTAGTCATTATCACAGGGGGATCATCGGGAATTGGAAAGGCCCTGGCTATGGCATTCGCCAAAATGGGCAGCAAGGTGGTCATCACCGGGCGCAATGAAGTCAGGCTCAATGAGGTGGCCGAAGAGCTAGATCAGCTCAAGGCGCCTAACCTTTGCCTGAAGCTGGATGTGGCCAGCGAGGAGGACAATAAATTCCTTATTGATGAGACCGTGAAGATATTCGGAAGTCTGGATATCCTCATCAACAATGCCGGCATTAGCATGCGTGCTTTGTTAGAGGAAATTGAGCTCGATGTCTTCAAAAAGGTGATGGACATTAACTTCTATGGAACGCTTTATGCCACCAAGTATGCACTGCCTCATATTCTTAAATCTAAAGGTTCGATAGTGGGTATTTCGTCCATCAATGGCTACCGTGGAACTCCGGCCAGAACGGCTTATACGGCTTCTAAATATGCGATGAACGGCTTCTTTGAATCGTTGCGTACAGAAGTGATGCATAGAGGCGTTCATGTTTTGGTGGCCTGCCCAGGCTTTACCGGAACCAATATCCGTAATGCTGCGCTCACGGCAGACGGCACTTCTCAAGGAGAGTCCCCTCGCGATGAAGGCAAAATGATGACAGCAGAAGAAGTGGCTGATGGTATTATCAAAGCCGTCAAAAAGCGCAAGAGAGACATTGTCTTCACCACTCAAGGTAAACTGGCTGTTTTCCTTAATAAATGGATGCCCGGCCGAATGGACAAGATCGTTTTCAATGTCTTCGCAAAAGAACCGGACTCGCCCTTTGGGCGAGAGTAAACAGTTGAACAGAGAATCAGTGAACGGTCAATTAGAAATCAGTGCTAGAGGGAAGGAATAGAAACTTTTGGGATAAGATAAATGGGGTCAAGTATCTAGAAATCCCAGTTGATCTTTCAGTAGATTCTAAACCTGAAGAGATAAGACTATATAATTCAAAGAAGTACATACTTAATGGAGTAAAGGTCATAGGTGCAATTTATTTATTTGCCGTGGTTTTCTTTTTGGCGAAATTTATTCTGGGGCATAATGTGGTTTTAATTGATTTGGTCTGGCTAGGGCTAATTATGCTGGGTATTTGCGGACTCATTGCACTTCCCTTACTGGACAAAAGGCCTAAGGTCATTTGGGTATTGAATCGAAGAATACTTATATATCTTTCAAATATGTTGTCAATATGTATATCGAAGAGGTGCCTACTAAATATGGCAAAGACTATAGGTTAACAGCCATTGATAAGTATGGAGAAAAGAGGCAGGTGCTTTTAACTGGAGTTGGGCCAGATGTTCGTAAGACAGCTCAGATTATAGGAGGATATTATTCCTATTATTTAAATAGTAAAAAAGTAGGATAGATCAACCTCTTTCTATTTTCCGATTAACTGATCACTGTTATACTGATAACTAATCACTTTTCTCTATTTTCGGATAAGTCTGTAACTCCATTAACAGCACCAATGAAGGACATCCTCCAATCATACCTCAAACGGCTCACTAACCTTTCAGGTAACAACAGGTCGTTGCTTTTGCTGAAGCTGAATGTAGAGCAGTTTATCGACCTGCACGATCTGGATCATGTGAATGGAGTGCCTTCCTGGCAAATTATGGAGCACTTAATTACCAGAAAAAGTCAGGTAAAACTGGTGCCTCAGTCGGACGCCAGGGATGAGCTTTCCAATAAAATCGCAGCTCGACTTAAGAAGCTTAATCGCAGGGAAAAGTTTTTGTTTGAGGAATCCGGTGCCAGAGACATGTATGTAGGCTGGCCTTTTGTGGAAGGCAAGTTCAATGATGGTACCATCCTTCGTGCTCCGCTTTGCTTCTTTCCGGTAGAGCTTCAACTTGAAAAGGACCATTGGGCATTGAGCCTAAAGAAAGATGTAAACATCAGTTTCAACAAAAGCTTACTGTTGGCTTTTAGCCATTACAATCAAATTGAGGTTAAAGAAGAATTGGTGGAACATAGTTTCGATGATTACGACCGTCATGCCACCACCTTCAAAAACCAGCTATACGAGCAGATTTCAGCCAGTAGTATAGATATTCCTTTTAGCCGGGAGTTTTATGCAGAACAGTTAGAACCATTCCCCAATAAAGTCAAAGATCAATTAGAGCAAACTTACGATGTAGGTGAGTTAAGTCTAAAAATGCAGGCTGTTCTTGGACTATTTCCTCAGGCCGATTCGTACTTGGTTCCCGATTATGATTTTCTTTTGGAAACCAATCCGTATGAGTCGTTAGAGCAATTCTTCGAAGATCGTGTTCTCAGAGCCGAGACACCCGATTCTGCCAATTTTGACCCCGAAACTTTCTTTCTAAGTTCAGTAAAAGAAGACGAAACTTACACTCCCTTTCCGCTCGATGCTCATCAGGAAAATGCCCTAAAGGCTGTTAAGAAAGGTGGCTCCATAGTAGTTCAGGGCCCTCCCGGCACTGGCAAGTCACAACTCATTTGTAACCTGGTGTCTGATTTTATAGCCCGGGGCAAAAAAGTGCTTGTAGTCAGCCAAAAGAGAGCCGCTCTGGATGTAGTATATCACCGGCTTAAAGAACACGAAATTCATGAATTTGCAGCCCTTGTTCATGATTTTAAAGCCGACAGAAAAGACATTTACGATAAAATTGCTCGCCAAATCGATCGGCTTCAAGAATACAAAAGGAGTAACAACAATCTGGATGCCCTTCAACTCGACCGGCAGTTTAGGCAGGCCAGCCTTACCATTGAGGAGAATGTAGAGCAACTGGAGGAATACAAGGCGGCTTTGTTCGATAATTCGGAATGTGGACTCTCGGTAAAGGAACTATACCTCACTTCGAGTCCGGAGGCTGCTCACATATCCATGGTACAGGAGTATTCCGATTTTCACTTTAAGAAGCTCGATAAGTTTTTAAAGAAACTGGAGCTTTATTTTGACTATGCCAATGAATTGGACAGTGATGAGCACCCCTGGTCCGATCGGGTAAGCTTTGCCGGTTTCAGGGCGAGCGATTTGCAGGAAATTTTGAGCTGCTTGGATGAAATCCCTAAAGAGGCGCGAGCTATTGCCAGGCAGGTCTCTGAAATTATAGGAGAAGAAGTAGACTACGATGCCTGCCGAACCATTAGTGAAAACCTTGAGCGCCTTAGAGAGATAAACGCCTACTTAAAAAACGAGGAAATTTACAGGCTTTTCAGGCCAATGACGGCTTTCCCAAACGCTCAGACAGAATTGCTGTGGTTAAAAAATACCCGTAACCTTCTGAACAAATGTTTTGAGGGAAATGGCGTAGAGCAGACCATTCCGGCCAATGAAATAGGAGAGGTACAGCAAATACTTAAGCAGAGATCCGATGCCAAAAATTCGGCTTGGAAATCGTTTAAATGGCGTTTCTCAAAAGAAAAACTGCGATTGGCCAGAATACTGGTAGCCAATGGTTTGCGAGATGATAAGGCCGCCCTTAGAATACTCACAGAGCGAATCGATAATCGCCTCAATCTGCAACATCAGCTTACCAAGCTTCGCAGCGTGGGCTGGATAAATTCTGTACCCAAGACCTTGTCTCAGGAAGAAATAAATCAATGGATCGACCATTTGGAGATGGCCGTAAACGGTAAACTGCGATTCAATTCATTTGCCAATTTCAACGAGTATTTTAAGCTCAATAAGCTTTCTGCTAAAGAGTTCCGGTCTAAAATTAAAGAGCTAAGAAAGGCTCTTGAGCCACTGCCGGCTAGGCGCAGCCGGTGGAACAAGTACATTGAGCCGCCTCAAATCGACAGACTTCTCGTTGATGAGGATTTTTTGAAGGCTTTGCGAAAAAGTGTGAAACGAGATTTTGAGACTCTCTGTGAGTTAGATAAACTGAGGGAGTCCTTCTCAGATAAAGAGTTGGCCATTGTAGATCGGTTGGCTGATTTGCACCTTGCCCACAAAAAAGAAGTACTGCAAGTGTTTGATAACAGCTTGCGACTGGCATGGATAGACCATATTGAGAGTAAAAACCCCATTCTAAGAGCTGTATCCACTTTAAAGTTCGACCGACTTATTTCTGAACTCCGGGAGGCTGTGGAACAAAAGGCTGAAGCCAGCAATCAGATATTACTACAAAAGGCGCGTGAAAGAACTTATGAGGGTATTGAATTCAATCGCTTGAATAACATGGTCACTTATCGCGAGTTGCTCCATCAGGTGACCAAAAAGCGAAAGATATGGCCTGTTCGCAGAGTTATTAATCACTTTTATCAAGAGTTGTTCAACCTGGTGCCCTGCTGGCTTGCTTCTCCGGAATCTGTTTCGGCTATTTTTCCCATGGAGTCTGTGTTCGATCTGGTGATTTTTGATGAGGCCAGCCAATGCTTTGCGGAGAAAGGTTTGCCGGCCATTTACAGAGGTAAGCAAGTGGTGGTGGCTGGTGACGATCAGCAATTGAAACCCAACGATTTGTACAGAGTGCGCTGGGAAGACGATTCGGAAGAGATGGCTCTGGAGGTAGAATCGCTTTTAGAGCTTAGCCGTAATTTCCTTATGCAGGTGCATCTGAGAGGTCATTACAGAAGTCAGTCTCAAGAGCTAATTCAATTCTCTAATGAGCATTTCTACCAAAATAAACTCACTATGCTTCCTCATTTTGATGTGGCCAATGGAACTGAACCTGCCATAGAATATATCAAGGTGAAAGGCCGGTGGGAAAAACAAAGTAATCTTGAGGAAGCCAGCGAAGTGGTAGAAGTGGTAAAGTCTTTTCTGAGAAAGAAGACAGAGTACAGTTTGGGGGTGGTTACATTCAATGGGGTTCAGCAAGGACTGATAATAGACTTACTGGAAGAAGAAGGGTTAATGGATAAAGGATCCCTGTTTGTGAAAAATATAGAGAATGTTCAGGGCGATGAACGCGATGTGATCATTTTCAGTACGGGTTACGCACCAGACGCGAATGGCAAGATGAATGTACAGTTTGGTAGCCTCAATCAGGTGGGGGGAGAAAACAGATTGAACGTGGCCATTACCCGGGCCAGACAAAAGGTGGTGATCGTTACTTCTATTTTGCCTTCGCAGCTCAAGGTAGAAGATACCAGGAATGAAGGCCCCAAAATGTTAAAGGCCTATTTAAAATATGCCAAGCAGGTCTCTGACAAAGAAATGGATATTACACTTACTATAGATAAGGGGTTTGAACAAGAGTGGTATTTAAAGAATAAGCTTATAGCACTGGAAGGGGAGTTGCCCGTAAAAATGAAGTCCGATTCTGTTTATGCAGATATTGCCTTGATGCGTAGGAATAAGTATCTGGGCCTGATCTTTACGGACGATAATTCCTTCTACGTGAGTACCTCAGTGAAAGAAAGTTTTGTTTACAGACCGGCACTGCTTAGTGCTAAAGCCTGGCCCTATCGCCTAATGCACTCTCGCGACTATTGGCAAAATGGTACCAATGTAAAAGATAAAATCAGCCGATTTATTGAGTTGGTAGATAGTGTGAGGTAAGCACACATCTTGCTGCACGGTATAAGGTTTAGGGGGCTGTAGACCTCTATTCTTGATTTAGCAAGGATTAAGATCTAATTGGCTTCTTCTACTCTTACCCCCACCGAATGCACACCTGCCAGGGATTCACTTCTCATATATTGAGCCACCCTAAAAGTGTATTTACCAGGTTGGGGAAAGGAGTATCCTTCCAAAATGCGCTCAGAAGACTGGTAAATACTGCTGCCTTTACCAAGAGGTTTGCCGCTTACCTCATCGAACAGGGAAATATTAATGAGGTCGGAGGTAACCTGCTCATTTTGTTCATCGAGCAGGTAGTAAGTCACATAAAGGTTTTGAAACGGATATTCAAGGTCATTTCTGAGCTTGAAGTAAATGTTTTTGGGAGTTGTATCCTCTATTTCAAAGCTGAACTCCGGCATTTCGTTCATGTGCCAGCTTTTCTGTTCAAAGCTTTGGTCGTCTTCAAATACCCTTTGGGCATCGCATGCCCACACGAAGAGGAGAAGGGTTGCAATGGCTAACTTAGCTTTTCTGGTCATTGTCCGGGCGATTCCGCTTCTTAAAGTTTCGGTTCTTTTTACGAGGGGGCTTTGGTTTGCCTTTGGCTGCTACTGTGCCGCTTTGTGGAGCCGCTTTTGCCTCGGGCTTTTTCGGGCCTTTTTGGGCACCTGTTTTGCCTTTGTCGTTTCTGGGGCCTCTGCGCTTCTTGGCTTTTTTTCGAGCATCTTTTTTCTTAAACCGCTCGTCCATGCGCTCCAGGTCACTATTAATGGTAGCTTCTACCGGGCTTACAGCCGCTTTGTCTTCGGTTAGCGATTCGGGGATTTCACCTTTCTGATTCAGGGCAAGAATTTCTTTTACACGCGCTGTGGGTATGGGATGCCAGCTGTTTTCATCGCCATAGCTAAACCACATTATTTTTCTGAAAATATCAGTTTTTTGTAGTCGCGCTTCCCCTTTACTGGTTTTAAGCTTGGTCACTTCAGGAATATCTTCCAGAGCTTCCATATAAGTGTCCAGCTCATAATTAAGGCAGCACTTGAGTCGGCCGCACTGGCCGGAAAGTTTACTCGGATTGAGGCTAAGGTTTTGGTAGCGGGCTGCGGCTGTAGATACACTTTTAAACTCGCTGAGCCAGGTAGAACAGCACAGTTCGCGTCCGCAAGATCCTATGCCACCAAGGCGACCAGCCTCCTGTCTCAGGCTTATTTGTCGCATTTCTACCCGAATTTTAAATTCGGCTGCCAGCACTTTAATCAACTCCCGAAAATCTACCCGGTCATCGGCAGAATAGTAGAAAGTAGCTTTGGTGTTGTCGGCCTGAAACTCAATATCGGTGAGTTTCATTTCCAGCTTTTGTTCCAGAATAATGTTTCGGGTGCGATAGAGGGCAGGCATTTCGCGCTTTCTCACCTGCTCAAATTTTTCGAGGTCTTTGAGTGTGGCTTTGCGATAGATTTGGCGAATTTCATCGTTGACTTCAACACTCTTCTTTTTCATTTGAAGTCTTACAAGTTCGCCTTGCATGGATACGTGCCCCAGATGATGCCCTCCGGGAACATCTACAATTACGGCCTCTCCGGTAACAAGATCCAGGTGGTTTTCATTCTTAAAGAACTCTTTGCGGCCGTTTTTAAAACGTACCTCCACTATGTTGAACTTCTCCTGAACCGGCACGTCCATATTGGAGAGCCAATCAAAAACGTTCAGCTTATTGCAACCACCCGTGGCACAGCCACCATTGTTATTGCATCCTGCTGTTTTGCCTGCTACACTTGTTCCACAACTACAACTCATATATTTACTAAGCCCAAGGCCAGAAGTCTATTGTTTAAGCAATCTTAGAATATCCTGGCCAATGTCTCTACGATGATACTCATCTGTCCAGGAAATTTTGCTGACACCATTATAAGCATTTTCGAGGGCTTTTTCTACCGATTCGCCTTTTCCGGTAATGGCCAGCACCCGACCACCATTGGTAACGATGTCTTGCGAGTCGTTCAGCTTGGTTCCTGCATGAAACACCAAAGCCCCATTTACCTCGTTCAATCCGCTGATGGGGTGACCTTTGGGGTAGCTGCCTGGGTAGCCACCGGAAACCATTACCACTGTAGTAAAAGCTTCATTGTGTGTCGTATAATCCACCTCGGCCAGCCGTTCTTGTGCAGTAGCTTGCAGTAGTTCCAATAAGTCCGATTTAATCTTAGGTATGACAACCTGGGTTTCAGGGTCTCCCATTCGAACGTTATACTCAATTACATAAGGGTCTCCACCAACATTCATAAGGCCAATGAAAATAAAGCCTTTGTAGTCGATATTTTCTTCCTTCAGGCCTTTTACGGTTGGCTTTACAATGCGCTCTTCTACTTTTTGCATAAAGTCTCCTGCTGCAAAGGGTACTGGAGTTACAGCTCCCATACCGCCAGTGTTCAGCCCCGTATCGTTTTCTCCTATGCGTTTGTAGTCTTTGGCTTCGGGCAGAATTTTGTAGCTATGCCCATCGGTAAGTACAAAAACCGACAATTCAATACCCTGAAGGTATTGCTCAATAACCACCCTGCTGGAAGCATCGCCAAACTTGGCTTCCACCAGCATCTCTTGTAGGGTTTCGCGGGCCTGCTCGGTGGTTTCTGCAATAATTACTCCCTTACCGGCTGCTAGTCCGTCAGCTTTGAGCACTACCGGCAGTGGGTGGCTCGAAACGTAATTGAGTCCCTCTTCAAGATTTTCGCGGGTAAATGTTTTGGAACGGGCGGTGGGTATGCCGTGTCGTTCCATAAAGCGCTTAGAAAAATCCTTGCTCCCCTCTAGTTGAGCCCCGTTAGCTGAAGGGCCTACCAGTCCGACCTTCTTTAGTTCATCATCTTTGGCAAAGTAGTCGGCAATACCTTTTACCAAAGGGTCTTCTGGCCCTACAACTACCAAATCAATTTGTTCTTGTTTTACAAAGTGGCCAATGCCTTCAAAATCCGTCACGGTCAGGGCCACGTTAGTCCCTACTTGTGCTGTGCCCGCATTGCCGGGAGCAATAAACAGGGCTTCGCATTGTTTGCTTTGAGCAATTTTCCAACTGAGGGCGTGTTCTCTGCCACCGCTACCAAGAACAAGGACTTTCATAGATTATAAGGATTTTTTGAAAGCCTCAAAGGTAATTAATTTGCGTATTCTGAAAGGAATTTAATACGCATCAATCGTAGGTCTTCTTCAGTAATGTCTTCCCCATCAAATTCGTCCATGGCTTCTTTAATGTCGTCAGACTCGGCATTCATAAAGTAGTTCATTATGTCGTCCTGCAGGTCTTCGTCCATAATTTGATCCAGGTAATAGTCCAGGTTGAGTTTGGTGCCTGCAAAACAGATAATTTCCATTTCGTCTATCAACTCTTCCATAGACCACCCTTTTTGTTCGGCTACTTCTTCCAGGTCTATTTTTCGGTCTACCTGCTGAATAATGTAAATTTTGTTTTTGGACTTATTGCCCGAAGATTTAATAACTACTACATCTTCAATGTCAATCTCATTATCCTCTACATACTGTTTAATGAGTCGCATGAATGAGGCTCCGAACTTTTGTACTTTGCCCATGCCAATGCCATTTACGTTGGCCAGAGCTTCCGGAGTGGTGGGGTAGGTGGTAGCCATCTCCTGCAGCGAGGGATCCTGAATAATCACATAGGGTGGAAGATTTTTCTCTTTGGCTATTTTCTTTCTTTCAGCTTTCAAAAGGTCAAAAAGCACCTTGTCGTAAGAACTACCGGGGTTTGGCGAAGCAGGAGTTTCATTGCTTTCATCCTCCGTTTCGTCTACATCGCTAAAATCCAGGTCTTTGGTGAACTCAATGTATTCGGGCTTTTCAACAAACTTTCGGCCTTTTTGCGTGCATTTGAGCAGACCTATGTTTTCTATGTCTTTTTCAATAAGCTCATTGAGTAGCGTTTGTCTTACTACCGACTTCCAAAAGCTTTCGTCTTCACCTTTTCCTTTGCCATAAACGGGCAACTTGTCGTGCTTGTAGCTTTTTACATACTGGTTGCTGGAGCCTCTGATCACGTTGACCAGATGACTCATGCCAAAACGTTCTTCCGTTTGCAGTACGGCTTCAATAACCGTTTGGGCATATTGTTGCCCATCATATTTTTCTCTCTGATAGCGACAGTTGTCGCACATTCCCGATTCTTTGCAGTGTGTATCGTCATACTCCTCACCAAAGTAGTGGAGGAGTTGCTTTCTACGACATACGGCCGACTCCGCATAGGAAGCCATCTCCTCAAGCAATATTTTGGCGTTTTCCTTTTCAGTAACAGGCTTGTCTTTGTTGAATTTTTCGAGTTTGAGAATATCGTTGTACCTGTAGAACATGATGCACTGACCTTCCAGTCCGTCTCTACCTGCCCTACCGGTTTCCTGATAGTATCCTTCTAATGACTTGGGCACATCGTAGTGAATTACAAACCGTACGTCCGGTTTGTCTATTCCCATGCCGAAAGCAATGGTGGCCACAATCACATCCACTTCCTCGTTGAGAAAATCGTCCTGATTCTTCATTCGAACGGCCGGGTCGAAGCCGGCATGATATGGAGCCGCCTTAAATCCGTTCACCCGCAAGAACTCGGCAATTTCTTCTACCTTCTTGCGGCTCAGGCAATATATAATCCCCGACTTGCCCTGATTCTCCCTGATGAACTTAATAAGCTGTTTTTTAATGCCTTTTTTGGGGCGAACTTCATAGTAAAGGTTTTCCCGGTTAAAAGAAGACTTGAACAAATCGGCTCCCTCCATTTGCAGGTTGCGTTGAATATCAAGCTGTACTTTAGGGGTGGCTGTGGCCGTAAGGGCTATGATAGGGATTTGGCCCAGATGGTCGATTATAGACTTTATTCGCCTGTATTCAGGCCGGAAGTCGTGGCCCCATTCAGAAATACAGTGGGCCTCATCGATAGCCGCAAACGATATTTTGGCCTGGCGGAGGAAGTCTACATTTTCTTCTTTAGTAAGCGACTCAGGGGCTATGTATAGTAACTTGAGTTCACCGGCAAGGGTAGCCTTTTTTATTTTGTTTATCTCAGATTTTGAGAGTGTTGAGTTGAGGAACCGGGCTTTGATGCCAACCGCATTGAGCTGGTCTACCTGATTCTTCATTAAGGCGATAAGCGGGGAAATAACTATAGCGGTGCCCTCTTGCACAATAGCAGGCATCTGGTAGCACATGGACTTTCCTGCGCCTGTAGGCATAATCACAAAGGTGTTTCTACCTGCTAATAAGTTCAGTATTATTTTTTCCTGATTCCCCCTGAATTGATCATAGCCGAATACCTCCTTCAGCTTAGATCGTAGTACATCAACACTTACCATATTAATTAGGCTAAACCCATTTGGAATGAGACCATTACTTATATTTGTCGCACAAAATTAATGTGCGCTTCCATTGAATTTAAATAAAAATATTCAAACAATAGCCAAAGAGACGCTTCGCAAAGAAGCTGACGCCATAATTAAGGTTATTGAGTATATAGACCAAGATTTTGAGCAAGTAGTTCACGAAATACTTTCCATGAAAGGTAGGTTGGTGATTACCGGGGTGGGAAAAAGCGCCATAATTGCCAACAAGATTGTGGCCACACTCAACTCTACGGGTACTCCGGCCATTTTTATGCATGCGGCCGATGCCATTCATGGCGACATGGGAATGATAAGGGAGGAAGACATGGTGATGTGTATTTCCAAAAGCGGAAATACGGAAGAAATAAAAGTGTTGCTTCCTCTCCTGAAACGCACTGGAGCCAAAATAATAGGGCTGGTGAGTAATGAAGATTGTTATGTGGCCAAACATGCCGACTATGTATTGAAAGCCATAGTGGCCGAAGAAGCCGATCCTAACAACCTGGCGCCAACCACCAGCACAACGGTACATATGGCTGTGGGCGATGCTCTGGCTGTGGCCTTGTTGTGGGCCAGAGGATTTACTTCAGAAGATTTTGCGCGGTATCATCCCGGTGGCTCGCTGGGTAAACAACTCTACTTAAAGGTAGATGATATATATCCAAAGAACGAATTGCCCGTTGTTCAAGAAACTGACTTGGTGAAAGCCAGTATTTTAGTAATTTCAAAAAAGAGGCTGGGAGCCGCTGCAGTGGTCAATGCACAGAACGAATTGGTGGGTATTTTTACCGATGGCGACCTGAGACGGATGCTCGAGAAGTACGATGATTTTTCGGCACTGACTATTGCAGAAGTAATGACGCGCAACCCTAAAACCATTGCGAAAGGGGAGTATGCCCTACGGGCACTCAATCAAATGCGTGAGCATGATATTAACCAATTAATAGTAGTAGATCAGAAGCGGGTAGTAGGCTTTTTGCACATCAGTGACCTGCTGAATGAAGGAATAGTATAATCATGGCACAAAATTATGTAGTTATCATGGCGGGCGGAATCGGCAGTAGATTCTGGCCATATAGCCGTGCAAATAAACCCAAACAATTTCTGGATGTACTGGGCACAGGCCGGTCGTTAATTCAGATGACATACGACAGGTTTCTGAATATATGCCCCAATGAAAACATTTATGTAATTACCAACAAGAGCTACTACAACCTGGTGAAGGAGCAGTTGCCCGACTTGTCTGACGATCAGATTTTGTTGGAACCCATTGGGAGAAACACGGCTGCAGCGGTGGCTTATCCGGCTTTTAAGATTAAGCAGAGAGACCCTGAAGGGATTATGATTGTGGCTCCTTCCGATCACGTGGTGTTTAAGGAAAAGATTTTTGAAGAGAATATTGCCATTGCTACCAAAGCGGCCAAAGGCTCTGAAAAACTGATAACATTGGGTATAGTACCTAGCCGACCGGAAACGGGGTATGGCTATATACAATACCACTCTAGCCCGCTAAAGAAGGTTAAGAAGGTAAAAACCTTTACAGAAAAACCAGAGCTGGAGTTGGCTCAAAAGTTTATTGAAAGTGGCGATTTTGTGTGGAATGCAGGCATTTTCGTTTGGTCTATAGAAGCTATTACAAACGCCTTTCATCGGTATCTGGAAGATATTGCTGTCATTTTTGAAGAAGGAGCCGATAAGTATTATACTGCCGGAGAGCAGGAGTTTATCGATAAGGCTTACACCCTGTGCAAAAGTATTTCCATTGATTATGGAATAATGGAGAAGGCCGATGAGGTATACATGGTTAAGGGAAAGTTCGATTGGTCTGACCTTGGTAGCTGGGATTCACTTCACGAGATTAAAGAAAAAGACAAAAATGGTAATGTGGTAGATGCCAACGCCTTGTTGTATGACTCTACCAACTGTTATATAAAAGGACCAAAGGATACGCTAATTGTAGCTCAGGAGCTCGATGGCTATTTGGTTACCCACTCAGACAACGTGGTGCTCATTTGTAAAAAAGATGCTGAAAAGAAATTCAGAGAGTTCTTAAGTGACGCCAAAGAGCGGGGAGCAGGTTTTGCCTGAGGTCGATCATTGAATTGAGGCTCTGAATAATAAAGCCCTGGTAATGATTACAGCCAAACCAGGGCTTTGTTTTGTCTTGGGTATACCAACAGTGGACCACCTACCCCCTAGCTTAACCGCTGGCGCAGTACTTCGTAAACAATCACTCCCGTGGCCACCGAAACATTAAGAGACTCAATTTGGCCTACTACAGGCAGTTTCACATGGCTATCGGCCAGTTTCAAATATTCTTGCGAAATACCATCCTCTTCCGAACCCATGAGAATAGCCAGAGGTACACTTAAGTCTGCCGAATACACCAATGCATCTGCTTTTTCTGAGCAGGCAACCACCTGTATGCCATTATCCTGAATTTCCCGAATGGTAGTTTTTAGATTCTCTACCCGGCAAATAGGTATATGATTGAGTGCTCCTGCCGAAGTTTTCATGGCATCAGCACCCAGTTGGGCGGTACCACGGCTGGGTACCACAATGGCGTCAACACCGGCACATTCGGCCGTTCGGGCTATGGCTCCAATATTGCGCACATCCGTAACCCTGTCGAGAATAATCAGCAATGGGGTTTCTGCTTTGGCGTAAGCTTCGGAAATCACATGATCAAGCGAGGCATAGACTACCGATGATAAGTAGGCTATTGCCCCCTGATGATTCTTTTTGGTAATGCGGTTCAGTTTTTCTACCGGCACTTTCTGAACGGGAATAGAGTGGCCTTTTGCCAGCTGCAACAGCTCCAAAATCAATTCGTTTCGCAAATCTTTTTGCACGAGCAACTTATCGATTTCTTTGCCTGCCTGTATGGACTCTATGACAGCCCTTGTGCCATAGATGTAGTCTGTTTTATGTTGCTGATTCATTCAATTATTCTTCCGTTGCGCCACTGAGATACGGCCAATAGCCAGTTTTCCTTATATCTTTTGCCCCTAATGAGCTTGTGCTTTGTAATTCCGTCTTCCTGCACTATATCGAATATAAAACGTATTCGGCCTCCTTCACTATCCGGAAAAACCCAAAGTTCTGTCCGTTCATTACGAAATACCTGTATGGGATCTCCCATAATTATGTAGACCATTCCGCGGTCGGTTTTCCAACCGGCCTTATTCTCGGTAAAGAGCCTGGCTGCCTTTCTAACTCTTCTGTAGTAGAACTTTATGAAGTCTTTGGCTATTCTTTCGTTAGCCGAAATGGTATTGTTTACAAACTCTTCGAATACCAACCGGGTTTCTTCCGGCCCTCTCAATGCTTTGTATTCATCGTTGGTTGTCACATAAATAAGGGGTTGAACAAGCTCTGAGTAATCATTGAAATAGGGATAAAATTCATCGGCCACAAGAATTTTGAGCGATTGGTTGGGAGCTTGTGCTGCTCTGATGGTGTAAAAACCTTCGTTGTAAAACTCAAAAACCTCACCTTCATTTACACCATACAGTGTGTCTAGCAATACTTCGGAAGGTTGGGGTTGTTCCGTTTCGTCAAACGGAGGCATAGCCACCGCTTTGTTGTTTTCAATGCCACTGATTTCGTAATTGAGAGGAGTACCAAAAGGGTTTACCAGCCGCACCGCTCTGTTCCGGTTCAGGTAACGGGCAAAGTAAGGAATGTCTTTGTCTACCTCCATCAATAAAAAAGATGGTGGGGGAGTATCTGCCTCAATCAAGGGAATATCAATGTAGTAGTGGGTGTCTTTAATGATGTTGTACACATCTACCACCAGAAGCTTGTCGTTTTCTTCTCGTTCGAAGTTTAGCTCGTAAGTATACTGTCTAAAGGCAATGTCAACCACCTGGCTGGTATCAATTCGGGTGTTTTCTGTTACCGACTTTTCATCGATGTAGCTGCCGCGAACATCATAGCTAAGCTGAAAATCCGAGATGCGCACGTTGCCACTGTTGAGCATGAAGTTGAAGTATACCTTAAACTGGTTGCCCTGAGACACTGTTTTGTGTCGAACGAGAAACTCATGCTCCTCATCATAGAGAAAGCTGAGGTCTGATGAGCTCATCCTTCCCTGAGCCCAGACCAGGCTGCTCCATAGGAGTAGTAGTGCCGAACATAGCGTTTTCATGCCGTTGCTTTCCATCAAAAATAGCAGATATGTGCTTAGCCGGAACAAATTTGAACGAATTCGGGATATTCCCCTAATTTTGGCCAAATTTTACACATGGCTACTTACACTACAGAAATTGCCTCTGACAAAATTCCTTCAGACAATCCCATTCACCAACGATTGCTTCAGGCCTATTATTTGGCCATGCCGTCTATAAAAGGACAGTTGCTGGAACTGGGGTGTGGCGAAGGACGTGGAGTAGAATTGCTAAGTCCACTGGCTGATGGATATGTGGCATTGGATAAGATTGGTGAGGTGATCGAACGTCTGCAGCAGAAATATCCCGGAGTAGATTTTAGGCAAGCCGTTTTTCCGCCATTCAAAGGCCTGGCCGACAATAGTTTCGATACCATAGTGAGTTTTCAGGTAATTGAACATGTAAAAGAAGATAAAGCCTTTTTAAAAGAGATATACAGGGTGCTGAAGCCGGGGGGCAAAGCCGTGTTGACAACCCCAAATATTAAGAAAACCCTCACTCGTAACCCTTGGCATGTGAGAGAATATACGGCTCAGGAGTTAACCCAATTGGCACAGACCATTTTTCCGAAAGTCACCATGAAGGGGGTTGGCGGCAACCATAAGGTTATGGCCTACTACGAGCAGAATAAGAAGGCCGTGGAAAAAATAACCCGGTTCGATATTTTCAATCTGCAGTACAGGCTGCCCGCTCCTTTGTTAAGAATACCGTACGATATACTCAATCGCCTGAACCGAAACAAGCTCAATACGGCCAATACAGGACTTGTTGCTGAAATAAAGCATACGGATTATGTACTGATAGATGAGGCCGATGAGGCACTCGATTTATTTCTTGTGGTGGAGAAGTAGTGCGTAATCAATGATCTGATTTTCGAAGCAAATCCTTTAGGGTATCCATAATGCCTTTGTCATGCAATTCCCGAATTTCTTCCAGGGTTTGCTTAAGTCTTAATACCTCTTCTTTTAAAATCTGTTCGCGCCCAGTTTGGCTTGGGCTGGCCAGAATTTGTACCAAGTTTTCAGTAGATGAGCTTCCCTTGGTATACTGGGGCTCAGGCTCATTGGCTGTTGGTGGGAGCAACATGTCTCCTTCGCCCGTGAGCAACCAGGTTGGGTTAAGGTCAGGAAACTCTTTAATGATATTATCCAAATATTTCGTCTGAATGTCTGTTCCGTTCTTAATCGCCTTTCCGAGTGATCCGTTGGACATTCCGGCACTCTTTTCGAACTGTCTGACCGACAGTTTTTTATGTTTTATGTAGTCACTCAGCCGACTGACGATTTGAGACATTGAAATTTATTTAGAAAAAAATCTACAATAGTTTTGAAAACATAGATAATTATCTATATTTTTGTTATGTGAATACACGCATACAATGATACAAAACTGGCGGCACAAAAGTGATGTTCGCTCCAAAGGGTCTTTGATATGTGTTGTGTCATTTAACCCAGGAAAGCAAAGCCTATGAATAAGCACGTTAGAGAACACAATGGTAACCTGAGTAAACCTTTGGTTATTAGGCTATTTGAAGACCAAAGACAGAGGCTGGATGAGTTTGTAAGGGATGAAAATAAGCGATTGGTCAATGAGGGTTTGCCTCCCAAAAATTCATCGGAATATGTAAGGCAAATTTTCGAGGCGGGGTTAAAGGCCATTCAAAAAAGCTAATGATCAGATGTTAATACTACACACATGAACACGTTTAAAGCATGGCCTCAAAGGAGGCTCCGCTCCAATGACAAACCATTTGAGTCTACCATTACAGAGTTTTTGCAACAAGACTGCTACGAGCAGCTCATTCGCACTCTGGGCGAAGAGCAGGCGCAAGAGCAAATGGAAGAAACCTGGAAACTCATTGAGGCAGAAATGAGGCAAATGGGAACTAAAAAGCCCATAGAGGCGGCTCGTGAGTTATTCAGAAAAAGCAATTACAATGGCTGGGTGCATACGAAGTGCTACGCTGCAATTTACTACAAAGCACGCAAAGAAGACTGATTGCGGCACGGTTGTACTGTCTTGAGATGAAGAGACTCGCAGAGGCAAATAACCGAGCAAGTGTGTGTGAAAAAAGGCCGCCTGTTTTCAGGCGGCCTTTACATGTTGTTAGAAATTACTTCGGTCTATGTTGAGCCTTATGTTTTGCTCGTTCAGCATTTCTTCTACTCTTTTGGCTTCATCATTTTTGCCTTCTTCTTGCAATACCAATTGTAAGTAGCGCAGTCCTCTAAGCTTGTTGCTAAAGTTGTAGTCGCCCCATCGTTGCTTGTTCTGAAGGTAGCTGAGCTCTGAGTTGAATTGCTCGGCCAGTTCCATAGCCATTTTTGCGGCCAGTTCCTTTTCGCCCACATCGAAATAGCCTTGAACAAAACCTATTGAAGAAACATCGTATGGCACGGCTTCTACCGGCATTCTTTCCATTCCAAAATCAAGCACCTCTTTTGCTCTGGCGGTGTCTCCTTTTAGTACCAGCGCATCGGCCAGGCTGGTAATCATAGAGCGATGATTTTGTACAAAGCCTCTGTAATCTTCGTTCAGATTGGCATCTGGGTTGTCCAGTCCTCTGAACTGCATTTTGTTCATTACATTGTCATACATCACCTCAGTGTTTACCAGCTCCCTCATACCCGATGGTTTACGAACCGGCAAAAGTCTGTAGGCCATTCCTTCCTGCACCAGGTAAGGGTCGGCATTCCAGCTCAGCGCATTTACAGAAGTGTAGTTAAAGTAAATGGGGCGTTCCCAGTTGTTCTGTACAATTAAATCGAGAAGCATCATTTGCCCTTTGTCTACCGTTCTCGACAGTAATTCACCGTTATCGTTGCGTTTAAAGTCAAAGAACATTCGGTCTACCAGGTAGGGCTTAAGTTCATCCGGTATTATACCCTTTTCCAATACAGCAGCCGTGTCTACCGGCATGGTTAAGGTTTCGGCCGGAATAAGCATTACTTCGCTACCGGAAGCAAAGGTGCGTTTGAATTGTGGCACATCTCTGCGCACCACATCCAAATATTCCCTCAGGTCAATGGCTTGTCCCTGAAACTGAGGTAATTCCTGTACATAGAGCACATCGTTGGTGCCCTGGCGATAGTTGTCTATTGTGAGTGAGTAAGGAAAGGCCTCAGAGTCGTTCATTTTTGTGGCCGTTTGGTCAATATACCAGTCGGTGGCATAGTAGCTCAACACGACCACACGCACGTCTGTACGGAAGCCTTCAACCTCCTGCACATACCATAGTGGGAAGGTGTCATTGTCACCACCTGTAAAGAGTATGGCATTGGGGGCACAAGAGGCCAAAAAGTTTCTTGCCGAATCTACAGAGAAGTAACGGCCCGAACGATCGTGGTCGTCCCAGTTTTCTTTAGCTAAAATTACAGGAGCAATCATGCACAAAGCAATGGTTCCTGCTACAAGGCTTTTTCCTTTTTTCGCTACTGCGCTACCCAGTGCCAGCACCGATAGGCCAATCCACATGGCAAATGCGTAGTAAGAACCGGCATAGATATAGTCTCTTTCGCGAGGTTCTATAGGGGGAGAGTTCAGGTAAATAACCAGCGCCACCCCGGTGAGGATAAAGAGCATAAATGTAGCCGAAAACCCTTTAGGATCTCGGTTAAATTGGAAGAATAAGCCTATTAGCCCCAGCACCAGAGGAATCATGTAATACTGGTTACGTCCTTTGTTATTTGCTATAGTCTCCGGCACATTCTTATCGGTTTCAAAAGGCTTAAGCCAACTGGCATTCTGAATGTCACTTTCTCTACCGGCAAAGTTGAACATGAAGTACCGCAGGTACATGTGCCCAATTTGGTGTAGGAACATAAAGCGCAGGTTATCAGAGAAAGTGGGTTTTTCTCCAGGTCTTAGGCCAGTTACTTCCATGTACTTTCTCTCATGGCTCGGGGAGCTACTATACATTCTTGGTAGCAGGGTTGTATATTCCGGGTCATACTCATAGCCAATTTTATAGTCAGCTATTTTGTACTTGTCTTCGGCCTTATAATAAATAGGGTCTCCTTCAATGTAGTCGATTATTGGAGCATTAAAGTACTGTCCGTGCAAGAGTGGGCGGCTACCATACTGCTCCCTTTTCAGGTAGGAAACAAAAGTCATTACATCTTCCGGATTGTTTTGGTCGATAGGTGGGTCGGCTCGCGAACGAATAAGAATGACGGCATAACAAGAATAACCAATGAGCACAAAGGCCATAGAAAGAATAAGTGTATTGAGCTTTACCATCTCTTTTTTGGCGGTAAAGCGTAACCCAAAAACAATAGCGGCTATCACCAAAATGGTAAGGAAAAGAGCTCCTGAGCCAAATGGAAGCCCAAACGTATTGACAAAGGTAATTTCGAATTTACCCGCAATTGTTGGTAGTCCGGGAATAATAAATGAGTTGATAAACAGTACAAGGAATAAGCTGAAGCCCAAGGCCACTAATACACCTTGCCAAGTTGGATTTTTATATTTTTTGAAGTAGTAAATAAGGCCCATAGCGGGTAGAGTAACCAAGCCGAGAAGGTGAACCCCGGTAGAAAGACCCATCATATAGGCAATGAATAAAAGCCATTTATTGGCTCTGCTTTCATCTTCTACCAGCTCCCATTTTAGAATGGCCCAGAAAACCACAGCCGTGAAGAAAGAAGACATGGCATATACCTCACCCTCTACAGCGCTGAACCAAAAAGAATCTGTAAAAGTAAAGGCAAGAGCACCTACAGCACCCGCACCAGCCAATAGTATCTTTTGCAGATCGGTTTCTTCGCCAACTTTGGCCTGCAGCACTTTGCGGCCCAGCATTACAATAGACCAGTATAAGAAAAGAATAGTAAGGGCCGAGGCCAATACGCTCGACATATTTACCCAATAGGCCACTTTGGTAACATCTCCAAACGACAGGAAAGAGAATAAGCGGCCAATCAGCATAAAGAGTGGTGCCCCCGGAGGGTGCGATACTTCTAATTTAAAGGCAATGGCTATGAATTCACCACAATCCCAAAAGCTTGCAGTTTCTTCTACAGTGAGCACATATGTGATCAGAGAAACCAGAAATACAGCCCACCCGGTAAGGTTGTTTATCTTCTTAAAATCTGTCATTTAACACCAATTTGAGGCGTGAAAATAGTAAAAATATACTAGGGCAACGGTTAATTTTTATTAATAGCCATGGCCTCTTGTCTGTGGCTGAAAATTACTCCGCAACGCCCAAATAAAACCATAGCCAAAGCAAAAAGAGCGGTACATATGAGGTGGCCACAATGGCATTGGCTACTGATTTCTTTTTTCTGGCCGTAAAGTCGACCCCATAGGTGAGCACAACCCAATAAGCCAACTCAAACACATTGAGTTGTTGGTTTACATACCAGTACTTCTTGGGTACCTCACTGTATTCATAAAAATTCATGAGTGAAAGGGGGTAAAAACTGTCATATTCCCAGTAGGTGGGGTCAGTTTCAATAAACATAAACCAGAAAATTTTAATAATTGTAGGTACAAAAAAGACCAGTTCGGCAATCATGGCAATGTTCCAGCATTTGTAAAAGTTTACATTATAGCCCCACATAAAGCATCCAACCCATAGCACAAAGCCCACAATGGTAAACTTGATTGCATAAACCACAGGGATGGACAGCATGTTAAGGCTTGCGATTATTTTAAATATGAGGGCCTGAGGTCCCTCCAGAAACTTGAAAGCCGCAATTTCGTCTACAATAAAGTTTTGCTGAACATAAAAAAGCAGTAGGTATACAACACAGAGAAGTATAAAAAACAATGGCTTGTTAAAGCCAAACCAACTTCGGGCCTGAAGCTCAAGATTGCTGAATTCTCTGGGCATGGGGAAACTATTTTGAGTAAAACTACGATTTAAGGACGAAGCTTAGAATTAAATTGTATCAATGCATGGCTATTGGACTAAGCGGCAGTAATTTTGCTTCAACTGCACTTATGAAATTTCTGAACACCAAAATTTTAGGGCTCCTGCTGTTTTGTTTTGTAGCCTTACCCAGGGCAGAAGCCACCCAGGCAAAGGCCGATAGTACTCAATACCTTTTGTTGAACATGGCACTGCAGCTGCAAATTACAGATGCGGTAGATAACATGTACAATTTTAAATTCAGGGAAGCAGAAATTGAGTTCAACTGGATGAAGTTCAACTACCCTGATCACCCATTGCCATACTTTCTGTTTGGCATTAGCACCTGGTGGCAAATGATGCCCAATCTGGACAAAGAAAGCCCGCTGGGAGATGAGTTTTTGGCTTATATGGATACGGCCATTGTTAAAGCTGAGGCCATGTTTAAGGCCGATGAAAACAACATAGAAGCTGCTTTCTTTTTAGCTGGTGCTCATGGCTTTGTAGGGCGCTACCATTCAGAGAAGAAAAATTGGTTCAGAGCAGCCGGGGCCGGAAAGAACGCCCTCAAGTACCTGGAGATAACCCAGGGCAACGAAAGTTTTAGCCCGGAAATTCTGTTCGGAGATGCCCTTTTTAACTACTACTCCATTTGGATTCGCGAAACTTATCCGATGCTCCGACCCATGCTGGTGTTCTTTCCCAAAGGCGATAAAGAATTGGGGCTTCGGCAGCTCAATGAGGTTTCCCGAAACGCTTTTTATACCCGAATAGAAGCTACTTATTTCCTGATGCGCATCAAGGCTTTTGAAACCAACGAAACGTTTGATGCGCTCCGACTGGCCGAAATGGTTTATAAAAAGTATCCTGACAACCCCTACTTTCACAGATTTTATGCCCGAATGTTATACACTTTGGGGCAGGACGCCCAGGCTCAGCAAGAATCTGAAGAAATTCTAAACAGAATAGACAAGGGACAGGTTGGTTATGAAGAAGTAAGCGGAAGATACGCCAGCTTTTTTCTGGGGCACATTCACCGAAAAAGGGGAAGTCACCAAGAGGCAGAGAAGTATCTGAGGCAAGCAATACGCTTTACAGAGCAGTTGGTCGATGAGGAAGAGTCGGGCTACTATCTCTACGCTCAACTGTATCTGGCACAGTATGCTGCACAGGCCGGTCGTTTTGAGGAGGCCCTCGAAAGAATAGATATCATTCGGGACAACTCCAAACGTAGAGACGGTGTCAACGAACAAGCCAGGGAATTGAAAAAAGAAATAAGAAAACGGAAATAATTCGGCTTAAGCTTTCTTTAGATTCTTTGGTAAAATATTCTTTGATCTTTGTACATTTGTGCCGAATTATATTTTGCAGTTAATCTTAAGTATTGTGAACCTCAAACTTGATAAAATCGACCGGAAGATTCTTGATATTCTTCAGTCGAACGCGAAGATTACTAACGCGCAGCTCTCTAAAGAAATTGGTCTTTCTCCTGCACCTACATTGGAGCGGGTGAAAAAACTGGAAAACTCCGGAATTATTAAAAGTTACCATGCCAAGCTCGATACAGATAAGATTGGTATGGGAGTGAGCACTTTTGTATACGTTACCCTTAAAGGCCACAACAAGCAGAATATAGAGATATTTCTGGAGGCCATAAATAAGATTAACGAGGTAATAGAGTGCCACCACGTGACCGGGTCTGGCGATTTCGTTTTGAAAATTATTGCCAAAGATATTGCCTCCTATCAGCAGCTTATGCTAGAAAAAGTGAGCGATATCTCAGTGGTTGATAATTTGCAGTCGATGGTGATCCTCTCTACCTTTAAGGATAGTAAGGTGATGCCAATCCCTGAATAGACCTTATGCAAACAACTGAGAAACGCATTCTGGAGAAAGCTCAAATAGAGCAGATCATACGGAGAATGGCTTACGAGATTTACGAGCAAAACTACGATGCCTCGAAAATCTTCCTGGCCGGTATTGATAACAACGGAGTAAAAATTTCTGAAATGCTGGCCCGTGAGGTGAGAGCCATTTCAGAGATTCCTGTCGAGCTTATTAGAATCGATATAGACAAAGAGGCTCAAAGCCAGCCTACGGTGAGCTTCTCCAAAGAGCCCGATGTGCCCAATTTTACCCTTATTGTGGTAGATGATGTGCTTAACTCCGGCCGAACCATGATTTATGCTCTGGATCCTTTTTTGAAAATGAAAGTGAGGAAAATCCAGACAGCCGTTTTAGTGAACCGAAGCCACAAAAGGTTTCCTATTGCAGTAGACTACAAAGGGTTTGAACTTGGCACAACCATCGAAGAGCATATCCACGTGCAATTGACAGACGAGGACTATTCAGCTTACTTGTATTAAACCCATTTCTTAACTAAAAACGAATTATGGAAACCTCTTTACAGGAACTTTGGAATAGTATTAATGAAGCAGTCTTAATCTACGGCCTCAAGGTATTAGGAGCACTAATTACCCTCATTATTGGGTCGTGGGTTATTAAAAAACTGGTAAAAACCTTTGGCAAAACACTCACCAAAAAAGGGGTAGATCCCACACTTATTCCTACGCTAAAAGGCGTAGTAAAAGTAGCCTTGTGGGCGGCCCTTATTCTGGCTTTTGTAAAACAGGTAGGTATAGAAACTTCCGGTTTTATTGCAGTATTTGGAGCTGCAGGTTTGGCCATAGGTTTGGCACTTCAAGGGTCACTTTCGAATTTTGCAGGAGGAATTCTAATCCTTACCATTAAACCCTTCAAGGCGGGAGATTTTGTAGAAGTAAATGGTCAGTCGGGCACAGTAAACTCAGTAACCATTTTTAATACCGTGTTAAAAACCCCCGATAACAAAACCATTTTCTTGCCCAACGGAGCTGTGGCCGGAGCCAACATTACCAATTTTACTTTGGAGCCCAAAAGAAGATGGGATAAGGTTTTTGGTATTGGTTATGACGATGATTTCGATAAGGCCAAGCAAATCATTTTAGACTTCTTGCAAGCCGATGAACGAGTGCATAAAGACCCCGCTCCTTTTGTGAGAGTGGGCAATCTTGGCGACAGCAGTGTAGATATTACGGTTCGGGCCTGGGTAGATAGCTCAGAATACTGGAACGTTAACTGGGATATGATCGAAAAAGTGAAGAAAGAATTCGACAAACAAGGAATCTCTATTCCATATCCTCAGCGAGATGTACACATCTACAACGAAAAGTAGATAGTCCATTCAAAACGTATCACCAAGGGGTAAATGCTTATATTTACCCCTTTAATTTTACCTGACATGTCCATCCATAAATCTGAAATAAAGAAGGTAACCACACATCAGTTGCAGGCCATGAAAGAGCGCGGAGAGAAAATATCTATGCTCACGGCTTACGATTTTTCAATGGCTAAACTTATAGATGCTGCCGGGGTGGATATAATACTGGTGGGCGACTCTGCCTCAAACGTCATGGCCGGCCACGAAACCACACTCCCCATTACTCTGGATCAAATGATTTACCATGCCAGTTCAGTAATAAGAGCGGTTAGCCGAGCATTTGTGGTAGTAGATATTCCGTTTGGTTCATACCAGGGAAACTCCTCCGAAGCGCTGAGGTCTGCTATTCGTATAATGAAAGAGTCCGGAGCCCACTCTGTAAAAATGGAGGGCGGTGCCGAAATAAAAGAGTCCATAGTACGCGTGCTTAGTGCCGGGGTTCCCGTAATGGGTCATCTGGGACTCACTCCACAGTCCATATACAAGTTTGGTACCTATGCGGTAAGGGCCAAGGAAGAAGAGGAGGCCGAAAAGCTCATTGCCGATGCCAAACTGCTGGAAGAGTGTGGCTGCTATGCCATAGTGCTGGAAAAAATACCGGCCGAGCTGGCCAGAAAAGTTTCGCAAGAAATTAACATACCAACCATTGGTATAGGAGCCGGGCCTGATTGCGATGGTCAGGTATTGGTAATGCACGATATGCTCGGCATTAATGCCGAGTTTAAGCCTCGATTTTTAAGGCAATATGCCGATTTGGGGACGGTAATTACCAATGCGGTAGGTCATTACATCAAAGATGTAAAGTCGGGCGACTTCCCCAATGAAAAGGAAAGCTATTAGTCTATCAAAAAAGTAGATTTTATTACATTGCGCATCCATATTTTTTAGTGAAGAAAATTCAAAAACTTAACCATGAGTGAACAAAAAATAACCATTAGCAATGGTGTGCTAAATGTTCCCGATCAACCCGTTGTTCCTTTTATTGAAGGCGATGGAACTGGTGTAGACATTTGGCCTGCCGCCAAAAACGTGATCGACAGTGCAGTGGCCAAAGCCTACAATGGCGCAAAGGCCATTCAGTGGAAAGAGGTTTTGGCAGGAGAAAAAGCCTTTAATGAAACAGGTGAATGGATGCCTGAGGCTACATTAGATGCATTTAGAGAATATTTGGTAGGAATTAAAGGGCCTTTGACTACTCCCGTTGGTGGAGGGATCAGGTCTTTAAACGTTGCTCTAAGACAAGAGCTCGATTTGTATGCCTGTGTTCGTCCGGTGCGCTGGTTTGAAGGTACACCCTCACCGGTAAAAGAGCCCGGCTTATGCGACATGGTGATTTTCAGAGAGAATACAGAAGATATTTATGCCGGTATTGAGTTCGAAAAAGGCTCAGACGATGCCCATAAGTTTGCAGCCCTTCTGAAGGAAAATTTCCCGGCCCGATTCAAAAAAGTAAGATTCCCCAATACGGCCGGATACGGCATTAAACCGGTTTCTGAAGAAGGAACCCACAGACTGGTGAAAGCGGCTATTGATTATGCTTTTGCTCAAAAGAGAGATTCAGTGACTTTGGTGCACAAAGGCAACATTATGAAGTTTACTGAAGGAGCCTTTAAGTCTTGGGGTTATGCCCTCGCCAAAGATCAGTATGGTGCGCAAGACTATGAAGGTGGCCCATGGCAAATTATTGAGAAGGATGGTCATCAAGTAATTATTAAAGATGTGATTGCCGATGCCTTCTTGCAGCAAATATTGTTGAGACCTGCCGAATACTCGGTTATTGCCACACTCAACCTCAACGGAGACTATGTTTCTGATGCTCTTGCCGCCATGGTAGGAGGCATTGGTATTGCTCCGGGAGCCAACATTAACTATGCTACGGGCAACGCCATTTTTGAGGCAACTCATGGTACAGCTCCAAAATATGCCGGTCAGGATAAGGTAAATCCGGGTTCTGTAATTCTTTCAGGAGCCATGATGCTTGAGTATTTTGGATGGCAGGAAGCTGCAGTCCTAATATACTCCGGTTTGGAAAAAGCCATAGCGTCTAAACGCGTCACTTACGATTTCGAACGATTAATGGAGGGAGCCACCCTTCTCAAATGCTCCGAATTTGGAGAAGAAATTGTAAAGAACATGTAAACAAAAGCCCCTTTAAGGGGCTTTTTTAGTAAAGTGCTTTTTCCGATGGTAAAACGCGTTGTTCCCTTCTTTCCGCTTCAGTTGGTGGCCTTTCCTGGCGAACAGGTCAACCTTCATATTTTCGAACCACGCTACAAACAGTTAATCCAGGAGTGTCTGGACAACGGCAGCACCTTTGTCATTCCGGTTTTTCAGAATAGGGTATTAGACTTTGGTAGCGAAATGGAGATAGTGAGTTTGGTGAAGCGCTACACCACAGGCGAAATGGATATTATTACCCGTTGTATTAGCGCAGTGCAGGTTTTATCCTTTAATGACAAACTGGGCGACAAGCTT
This sequence comes from Roseivirga thermotolerans, assembly GCF_014653175.1. GTDB lineage: Bacteria > Bacteroidota > Bacteroidia > Cytophagales > Cyclobacteriaceae > Roseivirga > Roseivirga thermotolerans. The sequence goes on along the minus strand of NZ_BNAG01000001.1, from coordinate 241,753 downwards.
TATGCAGGAGGAGAGGTAGAAAGCTTAGAAAACATTAACGACCCGAGCACTGAGCAGTGGAACGAGCTAAAAACATTGGCCAAAGAATTAGTGCAGGTATTGAAAATGGAAGATAAACTAGATGTAGATTTGGTCACCGATTCGTTTGAATTGGCTCATAAATTAGGTTTATCTTTAGAGCAGGAGTATGATATGCTGCAAATGGTGAGAGAGTCACAAAGACAGACTTATATGATTAACCATTTAACCCGTGCGCTTCCGTTGGTCAAAGAAATGGAGCGGGCTAAGGAACGAATTCGAATGAATGGGCATTTTCAGCATCATGACCCACTGAATTTTTAAACATGATAGAAAGCAATCTTTCTGAATTTGGTGTTTTGCTCATCTTCATATTAGGAGCACTTCTCTTTGCTGTAGTTGGACTTCTGGCCTCTCGGTTCATTCGGCCCAACCGTCCGAATTTTGAGAAACTCACCACCTATGAGTCAGGCGAAGATACCGTAGGTTCTGCCTGGGGGCAATTCAACCTGAGATTCTATATTGTTGCGCTCATCTTTATTCTGTTTGAGGTAGAAATTATTTACCTGTTTCCCTGGGCGCTGGTTTTTGGCGATGAAGCCCTTGTGCGTGGAACCGACTGGCAATGGGCCTGGTTTGCCATGACAGAGATGTTCATTTTTATTGGAGTTTTGGCACTGGGTTTGGCCTATGCCTGGCGAAAGGGCTATCTCGATTGGGTGCGCCCACCACAGAAGGTAGCCTCCTTTAAGTCAAAAATTCCGGCAGAAGCCTATAAGAAGTATTTGTAATATGGGATTGCTCGACCAAAAGATTACGCACGGAGGGGTAATTATCTCCAAGTTAGATGACCTTATCAATTGGGCCAGATTATCTTCTATGTGGCCCATGGGGTTTGGTACCGCCTGTTGTGCCATAGAGTTTATGAGCGCGCAGAGCACTCCATACGATCTGGACCGTTTTGGTGTAATACCCAGAGCAAGCCCCAGGCAGTCCGATGTAATGATAGTGGCCGGCACAGTTACATTCAAAATGGCCGATAGAGTACGCAGACTCTACGAGCAAATGGCTGAGCCTCGTTATGTCATTTCCATGGGATCCTGCTCCAATTGTGGAGGCCCTTATTGGGAGCATGGCTATCACGTGGTAAAAGGGGTCGACCGCATTATCCCTGTTGACGTTTATGTGCCCGGATGTCCGCCTAGGCCCGAAGCATTGATTGGAGGACTTATTAAACTTCAGGACAAAATAAGAAGTGAGACTATTGTTGCCCCGAAAGCCGTAGAAAAAATACTTGGTACGCATGAAGGCTGAAGAAATAAAAATACTCCTTGAAAAAAGCTTTCCGGGAAAGGCATTCGAGCTGATTGAAAACGCTACACCTCAAGGTTTAGCGGTGTCTGCCGAAGATCTGGTAGAGGTGATGGATTTTTTGCATACCCATAACCAGCTTTACTTCGATATGCTTTCCTGTATTACGGGCCTCGATAATGGCCCCGAAACCGGAACTATGGAGGTGATTTACAATCTCTACTCAATCCCTAACAATATTCATCTTATGGTGAAGGTGGTATTGAATAGAGACAAACCGACTATTGATTCGCTGGTAGACTTGTGGAAAACGGCCGACTGGCAAGAGCGGGAAGTTTTCGACATGTTTGGAATTCATTTCAACAATCACCCGGATTTGAGGCGAATTCTAATGCCTGCCGATTGGGAAGGTTACCCACTGCGCAAAGATTATAAGGAACAAACTTATTACCGGGGTATGAAAGTAGAATACTAGTGGCTAATCAAGTACAATACATATTCGACAATAAGAATCTCAGGCAATCAGAGCCTCAGAAGTTCAGGCCGGAAGACCTGAAGCGAGACGAAATGATTGTGAACATTGGTCCGCAACACCCCTCTACTCATGGTGTGCTTCGCCTTGAAGTAATTACCTCCGGAGAAGAGATTGTAGAGGTTGTTCCGCATATTGGTTATTTGCATCGCTGTTTTGAAAAGCATGCGGAAAATCTGCCCTACAACCAAACCATACCATTTGTAGACCGCATGGACTATCTGGCTGCGATGAATTCAGAGCATGCCTTTGCCATGGGAGTTGAGCGAATGTTGGGGATTGAAAAGGATATTCCGGCCAGAGTAGAATATGTTCGGGTGGTAGTTGCCGAGCTTAACAGACTGGCTTCGCACTTTGTTGCTTTAGGTAGCTATGGCATGGATCTGGGAGCTGTAACCGCTTTCTTCTGGATGATGCGCGACAGGGAGCATATTCTCAGGTTGCTGGAATGGGCCTCGGGTGCTCGTATGCTGTACAACTACATCTGGATTGGAGGGCTTTTTTATGATTTACCGGTAGGTTTTGAAGAGCGTTGCCTCGAGTTTGTAAACTACCTCAAGCCCAAACTAAAAGAGCTGGAGCAAGTGGTGATTGACAATACCATCTTTGTAAATCGTACGGCCAATGTTGGAGTACTACCCTTAGATTTGGCCATCAACTATGGCATTACAGGACCGATGTTGAGGGGTTCCGGTCTTCGGTTCGACTTACGTAAAGTAGATGCTTACTCTGTGTATCCCGAAATTGATTTTGATGTTCCTGTGGGTAAAGGCCAAATGGGGCAGTTGGGAGACTGCTGGGATAGAACCTGGGTGAGGGTGCAAGAGTGCTATGAGTCTATTCGTATTATAGAACAGGCTCTGGAAAAACTTACCAAGGAGCACAAGAGAGATCGGGATTTTGACCCACGAGCTATGGTGCCGAAAAAGATTCGCCCCAAGGCACAAGATATGTACGTTCGGGCAGAGAACCCGAAAGGGGAGACGGGCTTTTATTTCCGGGCCGATGGGAGGTCTGATATCCCTTTGCGCTGCAAAGCACGAGGGGCCAGTTTTGTGAACCTTTCCATCATTAATGAGTTGGCCAAAGGAGGGCAAATTGCCGACCTTATTGCCGTAATTGGTTCAATAGATATTGTGCTGGGAGAGGTAGATCGATAGCTTCAGTTAAAGCAACTTTTTAAGGTTGTTTTCTCTAATGTAGGCCCGTTGTCCTCTCCATTTAATTTCGTACCAGATGTCTTTCTTGCCAATGATTTCTACCTTGTGCCCCTGATCGATGATTTCCACCAACTCGGCTGCAGCTGAAGGGCCGGTCATGAGATAGGCTTTATTTTGCATTACCAGCCCTCTGGTTTTGGCTTGGTTAAGATTCACCACATAAAAAATAAGGGCCAGAACAATTAGCAAACTGGCTGCCAGGCTGGGCGATTTCGCTCCGTGCTTTTGGATTTTTCTATAGATCATGGCAACGATCAACACCGCCAGGGCAAAGAGTACACCCAGCACCTCTAGTTTATAATCTTCGACTGCTTTTTTGGCTTTTTCAAACTGGCTCATGTTGTAGCCTTCCAGTCCGTTAACACTGGCCAGTTGTTTCATCTTGTCCAGCACTTCTTCGTCTCCGGTAATCCGCAAATAGTCGTGCAGGTAAAGCAGGGCTTTGGCAATGTTGCCCATGGCTTCATTGCTATAGGCCATTTTGAGCAACATGGCAGGCGATGCTTCATTTTGCTCTTGATAGATTTTCTCGTAAATACTTAGCGATTGTGTGTACTTTCTTACGCTGAATAATGAATCTGCCTTCTCTAGCTCTTTTTTAAAGTCTTGACTATTAGATAGTTGTGGAGCTAAAAATAAAGCTAGAAATATTAAATTCAGAAAATTGAATCCTCTCTTTTGCATTTTGTTTTTAAGGTCTTACCTTTGCAACCGCAATTAAGGAAAACGACCTTAATTGCCCAATGAAAAACTTCTTGATCTGGTAGCTCAGTTGGTAGAGCATCTCCCTTTTAAGGAGAGGGTCCTGGGTTCGAGCCCCAGCCAGATCACCCTCAAAAGCCTCAGATTTTCTGAGGCTTTTTTTATGTTCAAAAGCGTTGATTTTATTGCCTTGGTTTTCATTTTTACCCACCTTTTGAAACTGGGTCTCATGGTTCACGAAGTTAGAAAGCATTTTAGCTTTAGTTTTACCGTTTACAATATTTAACGCTTTCTTTGAGTACCTACTTTTCAAGTTTAGCAAGAATGAATCGACCCATCGGAATATTTGATAGCGGACTAGGAGGCCTTACCGTGGCCAATGCCGTGTATAGGCACCTCCCCAACGAACGCATGGTTTATTTCGGAGACTCCGCTCATTTGCCCTATGGCGATAAGTCGGCCGCTACCATTCAGGCCTATTCCGTAAAAATTTGCGATGTGCTTTTGCAAAAACACTGCAAGCTCATACTTATAGCCTGCAATTCAGCTTCGGCAGCAGCTTATGAGCTGGTGAAGGCGTATGTGGGATCCAAAGCCAAGGTGCTCAATGTGATTGATCCGGTGGTAGCCTATGTGGCCCACAAATATGCCGGTCGAAAAGTAGGGCTCATTGGCACTAAGCAAACAGTGGGGTCAGGTGTATATGAGTATCAACTAAAGGTTAAAGATCCTTCCATACAGTTTTGCGCTTTGCCAACTCCTCTGCTCGTGCCTATGATTGAAGAAGGGTTTCATAACAATAATATTTCTGAGGCCATCATTGAGCAGTATTTGGCCGACCCGCTTCTGGAAAATATTGATACGCTGATTTTAGGGTGTACACACTACCCACTTATTAAAGGTCAGATCGATAAGTTTTATGAAGGGCGTATAGAGGTAATTGATTCTTCTATGATTGTGGCTAAAGCCCTGGCTCACTACCTGGCCGAGCATGGGCTGGCTTCTGCTCAGCGGCAGGGAGAGCATGAGTTTCTGGTGTCAGACATTACCCCCTCTTTTGAAAAAGCGGCCGAACTGTTCTTTGGCAGAAAGGTGCCTCTGGAAAAACATATCCTTTGGGAGTAAGTTGTAACCCTTGAATAGGCTTGGGTAAGGAGGACTTTTATAAGCTCAAAAAAGCGATTATAAAGTGTTCTTTACAGATTCCATGAACTAATTTTACAAGCAGGTGTTAGTAGTCTATTAAAATGGTAGGCTATTGATTATCCGATCTAAGAATTAAGTGTTTAATTTGCATTAACCAAGGACTTCGTTCAGCGTGTACGCATTTCTATTCTTCCTTAATTTTTTACTGGTTTATACCGTATTTGCCGTCTATGCTGAACGCAAGATATCTGCTTTTATTCAAGATCGGTATGGGCCAATGGAAACAGGCTACTATGGCCTGCTTCAAACAGTGGCCGACTTACTAAAGCTTATTCAAAAAGAAGATATTGTGCCTCTAAAGGCCGACAGAAAACTGTTTAAGCCGGCTCCAGTCATTATTTTCACCGCAGTATTTGCCGGATTCGCAGTTCTGCCACTTACCTCCGGTTTTTCAGGCTCTTCGGCCCAAATTGGTATTTTCTATTTGTTGGCTATTGTGTCGCTTGATGTTGTGGGGATACTCATGGCCGGCTGGGGGAGCAATAGTAAGTATGCGCTTTGGGGGGCAATGCGTTCTGTGGCACAAATAATTTCATACGAAATACCCCTTGGACTCATGGTGGTTTGTGTGGTGCTTATTGCCCAAACACTCAACTTACAGGAAATTACTTACCAGCAGGGCATTTGGTGGGGGCATCAAAAGGCCGAGGCGGCCAACTACCTGTTTGGCATAAAAGCTTTGGGTATAGAAACTACTCATATTGGAGGAGTTTTAACCTGGAACATTATGCGTTCTCCACTTCTTCTCATTGGCTTTGTAATATTCTTTATTGCCTCTTTGGCAGAAAGTAACAGGGCTCCTTTCGATATTCCTGAGGCCGAATCGGAACTGGTGGCGGGCTTTCATGTAGAGTATTCGGGCTTTCGTTGGTCTATGATTATGCTGGCCGAATATGGAATGATGCTTCTGGTGGCATTTTTGGCGAGCATTCTGTTTTTGGGGGGCTGGAATAGTCCTTTCCCCAATATAGGGGGCGTACGACTTGCCGAGTGGACGAGCGGGATTCCGGGCACCTGGCCGGGGCATCTTTGGGGAGCTTTTTGGATGATTTCCAAAGCTTTGTTTTTAGTGGCGGTTCAAATGTGGATACGCTGGACTTACCCGCGATTGCGTTTGGATCAGCTCATGAGCCTGAGTTGGAAGTATTTAACTCCCGCATCTATACTTTTGGTATTGTTATGTGCAGTTTGGAGGCTGCTCATGCTATGAAAGGTTATTGGAGAAATATAAAAACGGCTACTAAAACCCTCAAAGAAGGGCTTAAGGTTACTGCCCGGCATATGAAAGATGCCCGTAACCAGCGTACAGCCATAGTTCCTCTGGCCGAGAACTATTTTGAGAAGCAAAATGCCATTTTCACCACGCAGTATCCTAAAGAGAAGCTCCCTGTGCCGGATCATGGGAGATACAAATTGCACAACGAGATCGATGACTGCATAGTCTGTGATAAGTGTGCCAAAGTATGCCCGGTTAATTGCATTGAAATTGAACCTCTCAGATCGGTTGAGGAAATCGGCAAAACATCGGATGGTACCCCAAAACGTATTTATGCGGCTAAGTTTAATATAGACATGGCCAAATGCTGTTTCTGTGGGTTGTGTACTACTGTGTGCCCTACCGAATGCCTTACCATGACCGATGAGTATGATTTTAGTGCTTTCGATTTTGCTGAGCATAACGTGCCATTTGCCACCATGACTCCCATGGAGATACTGCAGAAAAAGAAGGAGCTTGAAGAGTTTAATAAACAAAAGGAGGCGGCTAAAGCCTTAAGCAAAGAGGCTGTGCCCAAAGCGGAAACTCCGGCCAAGCCGAAAATAGGAGGTGCAAAGCCTGCCTTTAAGCCAAGAGTGCAGGGGGCTAAGCCCAAAGTGGCAGTAAAACCGCAAATACCTCAAAAGAAAACGGAAGAACCCAAAGAGACTGGCAGTTCTGAAGAGTCAAAAGCTAAGCCAAAACCTGTATTTAGACCAAAGGTGCAGCCCAGGCGTCCTTCAGGAGAAGAGAACGAACAGCAGGCCAAAGATGAGGCTCCTAAAAAAGCGGCAAGGCCGGTATTGAAGCCAAGAGTTCAACCCAAAAGAGACAAAAACGAGGAGGAGTAATATGGAGTTGGAAACTATACTTTTTTACTTCTTTGCTGCGCTCACAGGTTGCTCGGTTCTTTTTGTGGCCATTACCAAAAATATATTGTATGCGGCATTCGCCCTTATACTCACTTTTATAGGAGTAGCTGGTTTGTTTGTCTTTTTGGGAGCAGAATTTATAGCCATTACGCAAATATTGGTTTATGTAGGAGGTATTCTCATTCTATTGGTGTTTGGTGTAATGTTTACCCAAAGGCTCAAAGGCCAGCGGGTACAAACGGGCAGGTATCAGCTATTGCTTGGTTTTTTAACGGCCTCAGGTCTGTTGGGCCTACTGATACAAACTATTCATAAGGGTTCCTTTAGCCAGCTACCGTGGGTAGACCAGGAACACACCCAACAGGTAGAACTGTCTTCTTTTGGGCTGAGCCTGATGACAGACTATGTATTGGCTTTTGAGGTGATTGGAATATTGCTTTTGTTAGCTCTGATAGGGGCGGTTCGTGTGGCAGGAAATGCCAGAAAGGAGGGAGCCGATGCTGCTTAACACAATGCTGGTATTGGGAGCGCTTATGTTCTGCTCAGGATTGTTTGTGGTACTCACCAAGAAAAACACCATAATGGTGCTCATTGGTATTGAGTTAATGCTTAATGCAGCCAACCTCAATCTCGTTACATTTAGCCGCTTCGACCCGCAGGCTCTTCAAGGGCAGGTATTTAGTCTGTTTGTGATTACTGTGGCCGCTGCAGAGGCTGCCGTGGCTTTGGCCATTGTGGTTAAGGTGTATAAGTACTTCAAGACCTCCGATCTGGATCGAGTAAAATCAATGAAGGGATGATTGAGTTAGACCACCTCATAGCACCAGAACAGTCGGAATACACCCTATGGGTTGTGGCTCTGCTGACTTTGCCTTTGCTTTCAGGTCTGATTTCTGCCTTCTTAAAACAACAGGCACCCTATGGTTCGAGCTTTCTGATTGGGCTAAACCTTGTAGTAGCAGGTTTTCTTGCCCTGTCACTATGGGATGAGCCGGTCAGTATTCGGGGTTCATGGTTTAGTTTAGCAGGCAATGATTTTACCTATTCCTTCTTTTTAGACCGGTTGGCTTTGGCTATGTCTGTCATAGTCAATTTTGTGGCCTTGCTGGTGCACCTGTTTTCTATAGAATACATGAGGGAAGACCCCTCTAAACCGCGGTATTTTGCCTATTTGGGGTTATTCACGTTTTCCATGATGGGCATAGTGCTTTTTCACAACCTGCTCTTTATGTTCATTTTTTGGGAGCTGGTGGGGCTTTCATCCTTTTTACTCATTGGGTTTTGGTTCGAAAAAAAGTCGGCATCCCTGGCGGCCAATAAGGCCTTTATCCTAAACCGAATTGGCGATCTGGGCTTTATTACGGGGCTTATGATTCTGTACACCCAATTTCAGACCCTGGATTTGGACGCAGTAAAGAGTTTAATGGCCATTTCTGAAATTGAAGATGGCAATTGGGTGGTAGCGTTCAAAAAAGCGGGTCAGGAAGTAATGGCCAGCCTTGATGGGCGCTGGTTGAGTGCGGCAGGCATAGCCCTCTTTTGTGGAGCAGTGGGTAAATCGGCTCAATTTCCTCTACAAGTTTGGTTGCCGGATGCCATGGAGGGACCAACCCCTGTTTCGGCATTGATTCATGCGGCTACCATGGTAGCAGCCGGAGTATTTATGCTGGCCAGAATTTTTGTGCTGCTGGATGCCCAAGCTCTGGAAGTCGTGGCTATTGTGGGGGCGGTAACTGCTTTTATGGCGGCTATAGCCGCTCTTTCTCAGTTCGATATAAAGAAGGTGTTGGCCTATAGTACTATTTCTCAATTGGGATACATGGTGTTAGCCATGGGGGTTGGGGCCTTTAGTGCCGGTATATTCCACCTAATCACTCACGCTTTTTTTAAGGCTGGCCTATTTCTCAGTGCCGGTATTATTATTCATCAGTTGCACCATCTAGAAAAGGGTGGACAAAAGTTTGACCCCCAGGATATGCGTGTGATGGGAGGCTTACGTAGAAAAATGCCCGTCACATTTTTTGCCTTCCTGCTTTGCTCCTTGGCGTTGGTAGGGCTTCCCGGCTTTTCGGGTTTTTTGTCTAAAGACGCCATATTGCTCGACCTGGCAGTGTGGGCCGATGAGAAAGGCGGAGGCTTTTACATTCCGGAAGTACTGGCCTTTATGACGGTGGTTTTTACCGCTTTCTATACCTTTAGAATGATACTTCTGGTGTTTTTCGGAGAGTTTAGGCTGGCGGGTATACTGGGTAGAAATCAGTTGGAAAATGAACTGCACGAAGGCAACGGGTGGCTTACTGTGCCGGCTGTTATTTTTGCCCTGCTATCGCTTTCCATTCCATTTGGGTTTACCTTAAACCCTGAGGATTCCTGGCTTATGCAGGCTTTGCCTACTCCAATGTATGTGGTTCCGGTCGCGTATGCTGCACAAAGCCTGCTGGATATTCCTCATGAAACCTTTGAGGTTTTACATGGTTTGGTCAATGCGGTTTCCATTGGTCTTGCTTTGGCCGGTTTAGTGTTGGCTTATTGGGTGTATAGGCCGGGAGGAAAGCTACAAAAGTCATTTATTGAGAAAAGAGAGCCTGTGGGTGTATTTGGGCAAGTGTCGTTCTATCATTGGTATCTCAACGCCCTCTACGAGAAGATTATTCTAAAAGGTATTTTGGCCAAAGCCAGAGGGGTGGCCTGGTTCGATAGGTGGATTGTAGACGAAGCGGTTAATCTGTTGGCCAGGTTACAAGTGGTAATAGCCTACCTTACCCGCTGGTTCGATCGTGTGTTTGTCGATGGTCTGGTTAATCTTACAGCTCATTCTATTGGAAAAGTGGGGCAATTAACCCGAAGTATCCAATCGGGTAACATTCAGGCGCAAATACTCGTGACCTTTATATTTTTGTTAACCTTAATTTTGCTGCTAGTACTTTAGCCTATGGAGCACATACTATCATATATCGTATTTATTCCTCTGGTTGGCGCTCTGGTAGTGCTTCTTACACCAAAGGCCTATCAGCATTTGTATAAAGTGCTGGCTATTGGTTTCACAGGCTTATCACTCTTACTTACCTTATATGCCGTGCATATGTTCGATGGGGGGCTTGTGCCTCAAATATCGGGAGAAGCCAATCTGCAATTGGTCGAGAAGGTGGAGTGGTTTAGGCTTAGTCTGGGGTCGCTCGGTACTTTTTCAGTAGACTATTTGCTGGCGGCAGACGGCCTGAATATTTCCATGCTTTTGCTGGCCTCTATTGTATTGTTTATTGGAGCTATAGTCTGCTGGAAGATAAAGGAAAAACAAAAGGCATATTTTGGGCTTTATTTGCTTCTAAGTACTTCTGTGTTGGGGTGCTTTGTGGCTTTAGACTTCTTTTTGTTCTATCTCTTTTTTGAGTTTATGCTCTTGCCCATGTATTTTTTGGTGGGGTTGTGGGGTGGTCCCAGAAGAGAATATGCGGCCATTAAGTTTTTCATTTATACCCTTGTAGGATCTATCCTAATACTCATTGTAATGATTGGGCTGTACAACTCAGTGTATGACCCTGTGAAAACGGCCGAGCTGGCGGGCATTAACGGCACAGAGCTAAGCATTGAAGAGGTTCAGGCTCTGGTGGCTGAGGGACGAATTGAAGAGGGACAATTGGTCAAATCTTTCAATATGCTTTATATGGCTAACCCGGCCAATTACATTCCGGGTTCATTGCTGGAGCGCAGTGGGTTAAGTACTTTGTTTGGTGAGCCTATCCGCTGGATGGCCTTTCTTGCAATCTTTATTGGGTTCGCCATTAAGTTGCCTTCTTTCCCGTTTCATACCTGGTTGCCCGATGCTCACGTGGAAGCTCCCACGCCCATTTCGGTGGTGCTGGCCGGAGTACTCCTAAAGGTGGGTGGATATGGCCTGATCAGAACGGCCTTTGCCATGTTTCCTGATGCAGCCTATCATTACGCCTGGCTCATTGGTTTTCTGGGTATGTTCTCCATTATTTATGGAGCTATGAATGCTTTGGCCCAAAAGGATTTAAAGAAGCTTATAGCTTTTAGTTCCGTTTCTCATATGGGTTTTGTGCTTTTAGGTTTAGCGGCAATGACCAGCGAGGGAATTAGCGGAGCCATTTATCAGATGTTTTCGCATGGGCTCATTTCTTCTATGCTCTTTCTAATTGCCGGGGTACTCTACGATAGAACACATAACCGTACCATTGAACATTACGGAGGTTTGGCTCATCAAATGCCTTATTACACCGTGTTTGTAGGAATTGCCTTTTTCGCTTCGCTGGGTTTGCCGGGCTTTAGTGGGTTTATAGCGGAGTTGTTTGTGTTTATAGGGGCCTTTAAGTCTTCTGCAGTAATCGGTGCAATCCCTGCATGGATGGCCATAGTTTCTACTTTGGGACTGGTTTTGGCTGCCGGATACTACCTATGGACCTTCCAGAAGATGTTTCTTGGTAAGTTTTGGGTAAAGGAAAAGAATTGGCTGCCTGCGCTTAAAGACCTGACCATTCGCGAATACATGGTATTAGTTCCGCTGGTGGTTCTCATCATTGCCTTTGGTATATACCCCGGCTTGTTGCTAAACTTAATCAATACCGGAGTGGAATCTTTTGTCGGACACCTAACCGAGTGGTCTAAATGATTGTTCTGGTGGCCAGCATGCAAAACCCGGGAGGACTTGCTGAGCAACTTCAGCGCTTAAAAGAAGGGCTTCATTTTATGTTGCCCGAAATAGGCATTGTAATTACCATTATTTTGCTGGTGGTTTATGATCTCCTTTTTCAGAAGAATAAGTCTGTCGGACTAGCTGCCATACTGTTTTCTGCGCTTAGTTTTTTGCTGGTTTTTCAGGTATTGAGCTTCTTGCCCGAGGCAAATGCCCTGCCTTTATTCGAAGGTCTTGTGACTCATTCTGCCGGAGCTAATTTGTTTAAGATCGGCTTCTTGCTCAGTCTTTTAGTAGCTCTTCTAATGGCTGTTACTTCCCGAAAAGATAGTCTGCATTATTTCGATTCCAGCGAAGTATTGGTGTGTTTGCTGGGAGTGCTTCTTGGGGCGTTTCTTCTGGTTATGAGCTCCAACCTGCTGATGATTTATGTGGCCGTAGAGTTGGTGTCTATCTGTAGTTATTTATTGACAGGCTTGGGCAAGGGTAAAAAGAAATCGGAAGCGGCCATTAAATACCTGCTCTATGGCGCTGCGGCTTCTGCGGTAATGCTGTACGGAATGAGTTGGCTTTATGGGCTAACCGGATCAATCGATCTTAACTCCGACTCCTTCAAAATAGGTCTTGATTATGCTGTGGTGGTACCACTCAATATTGCTGTATTTATGGTGCTGTGTGGTTTGCTCTTTAAGCTTGGCTCCTTTCCCCTGCATGTGTGGGCTCCCGATGTGTATAGGGCCACACCGCTTCCAACGGTTGCTGTGTTTTCCGTAGTACCCAAATTGGCTGCTCTTTTGGTATTGCTTAGGCTGGTGGCGGCTACAAGTGCAACCCACTTCGACTGGCAAACCTGGCTGGGAATACTTTCTATAGGAGGAATGGTTGTGGGTAACTTTTCCGCACTTTGGCAAGACAACGCTAAACGAATGCTGGCCTACTCTTCTATTGCTCATGCTGCTTTTTTACTGGCCGGAGTGTCAATTATGAATCGTACCGGTCTGGAAGCTACCGTGTTTTATGCACTGGCCTATTTACTCATGAATTTGGCAGCGTTTTACCTTATTCAAATGGTAGAAAATAAAGTAGGGAGTACATCGTACGAGCAGCTTAAAGGGATGGGCAAGAAGATACCATACGTTTCTGTTTTGCTGCTTATTGTAATGGTTGCCCTCACCGGACTGCCGCCCACAGTAGGGTTCAATGCCAAGCTCTATTTGTTTAGTGCTGTTTATGATGAGTTTGGTCGCTCAGAGAGCACTATTTTGCTTTGGGTACTCCTTGTGGGGCTTCTCAATACCGTTGTTTCACTTTTCTATTACATTAAGATTCCCTACCTGCTCTTTTTTAAAGAAGGTGAGGGCAATGTAGCTCCTGGAGCCTACACCATTAGAGCATTAATACCCGGCACTTTACTGGTGTTGTCGGTGTTGTTACTATTCTTTAGGTCCGATTGGTTTGTTGACCTATTGAATAGTATTAATTTTGTGCTTTGAGAAGTTGACATGCTAGAGCCCATTAAACATGAGTGTGGTATAGCCCACATTCGTCTGAGAAAACCCCTTCAATACTATATTGATAAGTATGGTTCGGCAACCTACGCGGTGAACAAGCTTTACATTATGATGAAAAAGCAGTCGAACCGTGGCCAGGATGGTGTAGGGGTGGCCAATATTAAAATGGGTGTTGCACCCGGCCAACGATACATCAGCCGTTACAGAACCATTAACTCTGAACCGGTTGAAGAGATCTTTACCAAAATTGCCAAGAAGTTTGCCAAGGCCAAGAAGAAGGAGGGGTATAACCCCAAAAGTGCACAATGGCTTAAAAACAACATGGGTTTTACCGGAGAGGTGTGGCTTGGACACCTTAGGTATGGTACCCACGGAACTAACAGTATAGAGAGCTGTCATCCGTTTTTGCGGCAGAACAACTGGCGTAGCCGAAACCTGGTAATGGCCGGAAACTTCAATATGACCAATGTTGACGAACTCTTCGATATTTTACTTAGACTAGGGCAGCACCCCAAAGAAAAGACCGATACCGTAACGGTAATGGAAAAGATCGGTCACTTTATTGACGAAGAGAACCAGCGCATTTTCGATAAGTACAAGAAGAAAAAGGAGAACCACGAGATTACCGATATTATTGAAAATGAAATGGACCTGCAGCGTGTGCTCAAACGTTCATTCAAAGATTTTGACGGTGGTTATGCAATGGTGGGGCTGCTGGGGCATGGCGCTTCTTTTGTGGTGCGCGATCCAAACGGAATTCGCCCGGCCTATAAGTATATAGACGATGAGGTAATAGTGGTGGCCTCAGAGAAGCAGGCCATCAAGGCCGCTTTCAACGTGAAATACAATGAGATAACCGATGTACAGCCCGGGCATGCTCTTATTATTCACAAAAGTGGTGAGTGGGATGAAGTGCCTATTATGAAGCAGCAAGAGCTTAAGGCCTGTTCGTTCGAGAGGATTTACTTTTCCAGAGGAAACGACCCCGAAATTTATCAGGAAAGAAAACAACTGGGGCGCCTTTTGGTACCTCAGATATTGAAGGCGATCAACTTCGACCTCAGAAACACTGTGTTTTCATACATTCCTAACTCAGCAGAAGTCTCGTTTTTGGGGATGATGCAAGGGTTGGATGATTACCTCATGCAAAAGCAAAAGGAGGTAATTGTAGATAAGAAACCTACGCTAGACGATATTGAGCAAATGCTCAGTTTTAGGCCCAGGGTAGAAAAGCTTGTGATCAAAGATGCAAAACTAAGAACCTTTATTGCAGACGATGCCAGCCGTGACGACATGGTGGCCAATGTCTATGATACAACCTATGAGGTGATTAGAAAAGGCATTGATACGGTGGTGGTTATAGATGACTCCATTGTGAGGGGTACTACTCTTGAGAAGAGTATTCTTCGCATGCTCGACAAGCTGGAACCTAAGAAAATTGTGGTGGTTTCTTCGGCACCACAAATCCGTTATCCCGATTGTTACGGCATTGATATGAGCAAGATTAAGGAGTTTGTGGCTTTCCGAGCCATGCTTCAGCTCATAAAAGAGCACTATAAAGAAGACCTGCTAGAAGATGCCTACCATCAGATTCTGGCCAATATGGAATCTAAAGAGCAGTTAAACTATGTGCAAACTTTGTACAATCAGTTTACAGATGAGCAGATTTCAGCCAAGATTACGGAGATCATTAGGCCGGAGGGCTTAAAGGCTGAGTTGGAGGTAGTGTATCAAACGGTAGATAACTTGCACAAGGCTTGCCCAAACAATTTGGGTGATTGGTATTTTACCGGAGACTATCCAACTCCTGGAGGTATGCGGGTGGTAAATAAGGCCTTCGTTAACTTTATGGAGGGTAAGGAGGTAAGAGCTTATTAGTACTGAGTATTGGGTACAAAGTACCTAGTAAAGAGACTACTGAACCTTAATACTAGTGTTTTGACTGTTAGAGCCGTCATTCTGAAGGCGGCACGACTGAAGAATCTCCTACTTGACATAAAAAAATTAGAGACTGTTTCAAAAGCTGGTTGTCATTCCCGGCTCCGATCGGGAATCCCTCAAATTGGCACTTAAGGCCGGTAGAGACTCCTAGTCGTCAGACCGCTCCGAGTGGTTTGGATGTCCATAAAAAGCAAAAGCCACTCATTGAGTGGCTTCATTATTCATTTTTTTTCGTGAAGCTGAACATACTTCAGCATATATAAGTGATAGGACTCTGAATCAAGCCTGCCTGTCGGCAGACAGGTTCAGGGTGATGCTAACTTCTTAAACCGAGAAGCTCTCTCCACAACCACAGGTTCTGGAAGCGTTCGGGTTAATGAATTGAAAACCTTTGCCGTTCAATCCGTCAGAGAAGTCTAACGTTGTCCCCAACAAGTAAAGCAAGCTTTTTCTGTCTACCAGAATTTTCACTCCTTTATCTTCGAAGACCTCGTCCTTTTCACGGATTTCGGCATCAAACTCCAGGTCATACATTAGGCCGGAACATCCTCCTCCTTGTACAGCTACCCGAATGTTATGATTGTCGGTTTTGCCCTCTTTCTTACGTAGCTCAATAATCTTCTCTCTCGCTATGTCGGTTACTTTTATCATCTTACGCTACTGGATTTAAAACTACACTAAAAACAGTTATGGTATTGATGTCTCTGCCATAATACAGTTTGTCTAGGGCATCGTACATATTGCTGGCTCTAAAGTAAGAAGTGTGTAGCTCATTGTCGCCTTTGGCGATCCACTGTACGGTGTACGACTGATACTTGTCTTTGTAAGACTGTACATAGTCATACATCTTTTTCAGTGCATCGAGCTTGTCGATTCCAACTTCAGAGTGAAACAGGAAGGACTGATTGTGCCTGGGGTTAATGGTAATAAGGTCTAGTTTTACCTTACCCTCAACCGTCTGAAATTCAAAACTCAGCTCACTGCCGGTTATGCTCAGGTGGCTTTCTATCTTTTTTTGAAGCTTTACGCTTTCTACGTGTATATCCGTTCCTGTAGTCATTTTTTTATTGTCTATTGTGCTGCTTCATCGCTATATTCAAGCGATTAACTTAACCAACCTTGGGTCGATTAAGTTCACATGCAGCCGCAAAGATAACCAATGAAAATCAATTGATTAAAAACTACGAAATGAGAAAAATAGAACACATTGGCATTGCTGTAAAGAGCATAGAAGAATCGAATGTGTTGTTTGAGAAGCTCTTTGGTCGAGCCCACTATAAGATTGAGGAAGTAGCCTCTGAAGGGGTCAATACGAGCTTTTTCCAGGTTGGTCCAAATAAGATTGAACTACTGGAAGCTACGCGCCCAGACAGCCCCATTGCCCGTTTTATTGAAAAGAAGGGAGAGGGTATTCACCATATAGCTTTCGATGTGGAAGATATAAGGGCCGAAATGAAGCGATTGGAGGCTGAGGGGTTTACGCTTCTTAATGAGGAACCCAAGCGCGGAGCAGACAATAAACTGGTGTGTTTTCTACACCCAAAAACTACCAACGGAGTGTTGATTGAGCTGTGCCAGGATGCGGGGTAGTTCATAGGTCAAAGTTCATTGTTTATGATTCATAGTTCATGGGACATCTTTTTTAGATTGGGGGAGGTAAAACTTTTGTGCCTTGGCTGCCATAAGCTATAAAGACTTTTCAGGCAGCGTTGGCCCAAGGATTGGCCCATCCGTTCCATAAGAACTATCCAAATACTGGCCTTAGGATTGTACCCTTAAAATGAGCAGATTTCCAACTTTGAACCTGAAACATAAAACTCCTAAACTGAAATTGTATCTTTGCCCCAGAATAGAAAACTATGGCAGAAAAGCGTACAGAACTATCGGATTTGGGAGAGTTTGGTCTTATCGACCGAATTGCTGAGGGGATTGAAAGACAACATTCAAGTTCGGTGCTTGGCATTGGAGACGATGCGGCTGTGATGGATCGTGGCGAAGAGTATAGTCTGCTTTCTACCGATATGCTGGTAGAAGGTATACACTTCGATCTTTCCTATGCACCCATTCAGCATTTAGGCTATAAGGCGGTGGCGGTTAATGTTTCAGACATAGCGGCCATGAATGGAACTCCCGAACAAATAACAGTGTCTCTGGCCTTGAGCAATCGCTTTTCACTAGAAGCCATAGAGGCTTTGTATGCTGGTATTAAAGCTGCAGCCAAAGATTTTAAAGTAGATATAGTAGGAGGAGACACCACCGCATCAACCAGTGGGCTTATTATCTCTATTTCTGTACTGGGGCGAGTGGCCAAAAATGAGGTGGTTTATCGCAAAGGCGCTGGGCAAAACGATATACTTTGTGCTACTGGCGATTTAGGGGCGGCCTATATCGGGCTTCAGGTGTTGGAAAGAGAAAAACAAACCTACCTGGCCAACCCACAAATGCAGCCACAGTTGGATAAATACCAGTATATAGTACAGCGTCAATTGAAGCCGGTTGCCCGAATGGACATTGTGCACGAGCTGAAAGAAGCCGGGGTAGTGCCTACTAGCATGATCGATATTTCTGACGGGCTGGCGTCAGAGGTATTCCATCTTTCGAAACACTCTCAGGTAGCTTTTGCGCTGTATGAAGATCAGTTGCCAATCGATAAGCAGACCTATGATACTGCAGTAGAGTTTAACCTCGATCCCATTACAGCAGTGCTCAATGGGGGAGAAGATTACGAACTACTCTTTACCATAAAGCAAGAAGATCATAAGAAGCTGGAAAAACATCCTGACATACATTTTATTGGCCATGCACAAGCCTTAGATAAAGGCAATTTGCTGGTAACTAAGAATGGCAACCGTGTACCCATTAAGGCTCAGGGGTGGAACCATCTAGCTGAGAAGTAGGAGGGTTAGTACAATTAAGCCAAAGAAAGTACTGACTATTGCTGCGTTGAACTTGGCCTCAGGGGTAAACCATCGAGAACTACCCAGTGCCCCGGCAATAAATACCAAAAGTGCGAACAGGTAAATAGCAGGAGGTGGGTTAATGGATTTAATATATGTTGACGACTGCGGGGTTTTAAAGCTGTGTACTCCATAAAAAAGGCTTTTCCGCAAATCAACCGTTTGCCCTAAAGCAGGGGCTAAAGCAGGGTCAGAGACCTTTATCGTAATACGTTTGGTAGGAGCATCGGGTGAGCCACCTGGGCTTTGGCACTCCACATTCACAAGTTCAAACAGATTGATGACCTGGGCAGAGCCTGCATCGGTAAAGATGAAAAAATCCAGAATGAAGCTGAAGGCAAACAACATCATAATCCTGTTAATGATGGCAGCTGTTCGGGCATTGGCCTTGTAGTCTGTTGGGCTGTAGCGATTTCGCCCGGAGTAGCCCAAGTCTTGTACCCAGCTGGTGGCCCGCTCTTCTTCCTGTCTCCTGAGCATTTCCTGTACCTCAGCCCAGGTAAAGGTTATTTCCGGCTCATTTAAATCTCCATTGTCGTATCGCCTGCGAGTGTCCTCATTACTGAGAATGGAGTGTGCTTCAGTGAGCTCCTGAAAACGAGCCTGAGCATTGGCCGAACTATTAAGGTCGGGGTGGAAGTGCTTGGCCTTTTGCCGATAAGCTCTTTTGATATCTTCCTGTGTGGCCGACCGTCCTATTCCCAATATCTCATAGTAATCTTTACTCATATCATTTTGATTGGAATGCTATTAGGGAGAGCTATTTCTTTTTACTTTCAGGCCTTTAAGAAGCTATTCCGATTCAAATTATTAAATCTTGTTTATGAAGCCAATACATTATTTCAACGGTGAATTTTTACATAAAGTAGACATCCATATTTCGGTCGATAATGTGGGCTTCTTAAGAGGGTTTGGGGTTTTTGAATTTTTTAAGGCCAAAGGCTCTTCGCCCATATTTATAGAGGATCACCTGGAAAGGCTGTATCGATCGGCAGCAGGATTAGGCCTCGAGGTGCCTTTGAGTAAAGAACAGTTCCGCGAGACCGTTAAGCAACTGTTGGTGAAAAATGGCATGGCCTATTCTTCGGTTAAAATAGTCTTGAGCGGTGGGCCTTCCACCGATGGGTTTACACCGGGACCTACGGAGGTGCTCATTTTAAATATGCCTTTTGCCGATTTAGACGCTTCGGTTTATGCGCAGGGAGTAAGCCTTATGCTTTGCCAATACGAGCGAGACTTTCCGCATATTAAGAGTTTGTACTATGCCAACGCTGTTGCGCTTCAGCCAGAGTGGAAGAAGCAAGGGCATATTGATGTGTTGTATTACAAGGGAGAGTATGTTTCGGAAGTGTCGCGCTGCAATGTGTTTATGGTAAAAGACGGGGTGATCAAAACCAATCAGGAAGGAGTGCTTAGCGGAATTACCAGAATGCATGCCATCGAAGCTCTTAAAAATAGGTGGCCCGTAGAAATAGCTCCCTTAAAACTAAAAGAATTGTTAAGTGCCGATGAGGTATTCATTACCAGCACCACAAAGAAAATTCTACCGGTTGTGAAACTTGGAGATCATCAGATTGGTACGGGTTCACCGGGTCTTGTGAGCAAAGCTGCGTTAGAGGTCTTCAATGCCTATATAGAAGATCACCTGGCCGGCAATCAGGCAGCCTGCATTTCATAGCCAATTACATCCAGCAACATGTCTACTATTTGCACAGGAATACGCTTTTCCATTTCCTTGTATCTATAGTTAATTACATGGCCATCTTCAAGCTGAAAGGCTATACGCCCTGTCTGAATTTTATTTTCAAAGATTTGAATCTCCAGAATAGTCTGGTCTATGCCATTGCTGTAGGTGTTGTTGATTCGCCAGGTCACATTATTCCCTATCTCTACCAGCTTGTTAAGCAGGCTACGGACAGTTTCTTTTTTCTCGTGAAATAGCTGAATCATTGCAATAACGTTGATACAATATACTAAGACAACGCTATTTGCAAGGTTAAGTTTGGTAAAATTTACCGGGGTCTGCTCAATCAGTCATCTTCCGGGTAAGGCACAAAAAGAAAGTTGGTAAAGTCGGGCTCCACCACAAAAAGACAACAAAACTCATCGGGGTTTTTATATGCTTTTTTGAAAGCCTCCGCATCTTCTATAAGCTTGCGTTGCACAAACTCATCGATATAGGTGATGTAGTAATTCCAGTTAATGGCCAGGTCTTCTTTGCCAATAAGTTTTTGCCCAATGGCAATGTCTACTTTAGAAATCGGAAATATGGGATACTCCGAAAAGCCTCTTTTTTTCACCTGATAGGCAGCTTCTTTCAAGGTATCGGCCACCACCACAAAGTCTTTGGTAATGGTGCCCAGGTATTTGCCATTCAATTCCGGATCGTTCTGCATAGCGCAAAGTTAAGGCTAAGTGAGCAAGTAGAGAAACCTTAAGCCCAACAAGTATAAATGTGAGGGGACAAGGCGTATTCCATGTCATGAGTAAGGCTGCCCAGATACGTTTAAACTCCGCTGTGTGCCACCGCTCGTCCTATTCTTCTTTCAGGTATTTTACCGGATTGAGCCGCATGGCCTTGAACAGTTGTGAGTAGATGGTGAGTATGGCAACCACTAAGACACTGGATACGGAGAAAAACATAATGCCCATTCCGAAACTAACATGTTCGGGGTAATTGTTTAACCAACCCTGCATAATCCAATAGGCTACACTTATGCCCGTAACTACTCCCAGAATTAAAAGAAGAAGGTATTTCCCAAGATAAAGCCCGAATATTTGGCGAGCTCGGGCGCCTACTACTTTTCGGATACTTACCTCTTTGAGGCGCTGCCTGATCTGAGTGCCAACAAAGCCCATGAGCCCCATGCATGAAAGCACTATGGCAATAATGCTGCCCCCTCTAGATACTTTCTGAATGTTAGTTTCCAGCTCATACTGATTGGCAATGTCATCTTCCACAAGGGTGTAGTTGAGTGGATAAGGAGCAAACATTTCGTTGTGTATGGCCTCTATCTGCTCCATTAGTGCCTGGTTCATAGCGTCAACTTTCACGTGCGTATCGTAAGTAGTGAGGTAGCCGCCCATATACAGTATCAGTGGTTGAACGGGAGTGTGCAGCGATTCGAAATTAAAGTTCTTTACTACCCCGATAATCGTGGGCTTACTAAAATCGCCATAGCTGAAATTTATGGTAGTACCTACGGCATTTTCCATGCCACGCGCTTTTACAAAGGCCTCATTTACAATGCAGGCCTTGGTGAAGTCTGTGGCTATACCGGGGTCAAAATTTCTGCCTTGCAATAATTCCATGCCCATGGTTTCCAGATAGTCTGTGTCAACCCTGGCATGGCGTACAATAACCTGCTCACCCTCATCGGTTCGATAGTCGGTGCCATTGAAGCCGGAGGCTATGGACACATTTTGTATACCTGAGAGGCCAAGTAAGCGATTCTTAAATGTGTTTTTCAGAGACTCCTCCTCAATAGGTCTGAAAATGCGTACCAGGTTTTCTCCGTTGTAGCCAATGTCATAGTTCAATAAAAAGTTAAGCTGCTTGTTCAGTGTGAGCATACTGGCCAATAAGAAAACAGCTATGCAAAACTGTAGGGTAACCAGCATTTTAGAAAGCAGATTTCTACCGCCCAACCTGGCTTTGCCCTTGAGCCCGGCCACCGTTTTGAAGCGAGAAAGGAGTAAGGCCGGATATAAACCGGCTAGCACGGTGCTGAGCAACATTATGCCTACTCCGCCAAGAAGAAATTTTTGGGAGAAAATGACTGACAACTCATAGCTTTTGTTGGCATATGTGGCAAAGGCCGGCATAATTATATAGATAATGCCCACCGAAAGAAATAAGGCCAGGAATGACGAAGTAAAGGCTTCGACTACAAACTGTTTGAATATACCGGTTTTCTCTGCGCCAAAAACTTTGCGCAAGGCTACTTCTTTGAGCCGAACAAGGTAATTGCCCACGGCAAAGTTGGCGTAGTTTACACAAGCAATTAGCAGGCAAAATGCTCCTATAATGGCCGTTATAAGTATCATCTGATTATCTCCCCGCGCATTTATGCCGTTGCCCGTACGAAGTTCCGGGTTCAAGTGAATGTCCGTAAGTGGCTGAAGCCCCAGAGCCACGTCAGCTTCGAACTCATCGTTCTGTAATAGAATATCGGTCATTTGTTGTTCTACTTCATTCACCGAAACCCCTTCAGCCAGAGTGAAAAAGCAATTCATATTAATGTCGAACCAAATGGTTGTGCGTCTTTGATTGGCCTGTGCCCACAGGCTGAAAGGCATCAGTATTTCGGGCCGTATAGAGGTGTTGCCAGGAAAGTCGCGGTATATGCCAATCACCTTAAAGCGTGCTTCCTCGTTGTCTAACACTAAGGTAATTTCATCCGAACTCAGGTCGGCAGGAATGCCGTAGCGCAGGGCGGTGCTTTCCGATATAACCACTGTCGAAGGGTCATTGAAGGTGCCTGCTCCGCCAATTAAGAAGTTTACATCAAATATGTCAAAGAAGTCACCATCGGCATAGTGTGTTACCTGATTAATGAACTCCCTGTCGATTTTACCCAGAAAGAAGCCGCTTTTATACCTGCTCGAAAGTTCAATTCCTGCTATCTGTCGAGGCAACTCTTCACCCATAAGATAGGAGGAGCCTGCAAAAATGCTGGGCTTGTCGCCAAAACCCATGGAAGCCTTAATGCGATATGTCCGGTCTGCTTTTTCATAAAACCCATCAAAGGAGTATTCGTCTGTTACAAAGACAAAAGCGAGCCAGCTGATGGCTATGCCTATGGCCAGCCCTAGAATGTTGAGTGTAGAGTAGCCTCTGGTTTTCCATAAAAAACGAAGCCCCGTTTTGAAGTAATTGTGAAGTAGCATGATTCCTGAATGTTGAGTTTTGACCTTAATTTTTACTTGATGGAAGCTTTTGAAGACTTCCCAGATGTATTTTCTTTTGGCATAGGCAGCCCCCCGCGTTTTATGGCGCCACACAAAAGCCTCATGCAGGTCGCCTTCTACCTCTTCGAGCACCTCGGTTGGGCAAATGCGCTGCAACAGCCTAACGGCCCACTGTGGAGGTTTAGGCAATGCCATAATTGAAAGAGGCTTTGGGAACCTGAGACCACATTTGTGTTCTTCTTTCCTGAATTTCGTGAGCTACTTTGTAGCCGGTGGGCGTGGCTCGGTAGAGCTTTTTGCGTTTTCCTCCCCGTTCCGGGGTGGGTTCGCCAAAGCTTGATTTAACCAGTCCTTTTTTTTCCATGCGCTTAAGCACCATGTGAATGGCCGGTAAAGAGATGGCTTGTTTCATGTGTTCTTCATATACTTTGGCAATCTCTACACCGTGGCTCTCCTCCTGCATGAGCAGAATAATGAGAATGGTTTCTTCCAGGGTACCCAAAGAGTAATCGCTCATATTGTTAACATTTGTTTAAAATATATTTGACGAATATAATTAACAGATGTTTAAAAAATCAAAATAGTTTGAATGAAGAGGGAAATTTATGTAGTGAACCGATGGATACGCAGCGTAAAGCTTATCGACTCTTGATTCTTTTTTAGCGAGAGTGGCATAAGAAGAAAGTGGAGGGTGCCTCCAGGATCAGCTTATTAACCGCCTGGGCCTTTAACCAATTGGCAGTCACAGATGCATAAGCTTAGAAACCCATAAGACACCCTCCGGATCAGACTAGTATTTTAGACAGCCGCCAATGCCTGGTCAATATCCCATTTGAGGTCTTCGATATTTTCAACTCCAATGGAAAGCCTTACCAGCGCATCGGTAATGTTCGATTTTATTCTGTCTTCAATGGGTACTCCGGCATGAGTCATTGAGGCAGGATGCTCTGCCAGTGATTCTGTGCTGCCAAGACTTACGGCCAATTTCATAAGCTTAAGGTTGTTGAGAAAGCGGAATGCCTCTTTCTCTCCTCCTTTAATATCGAAAGAGACCATAGCGCCAGTTCCTTCGCACTGTTGCTCGAAAATTCGCTTTTGGTTCTTGTCTTCTATAGAGCCGAGGTAATAAACCCTCTCTACCTTAGGGTGTTTCGTCAGAAATTCGGCTACCTCTATGGCATTTTGTTGTTGCAGGTCCATTCGGGCTTTGAGTGTTTCAAGGCTTCGCATTAGTAGCCACCCTGTCCATGGTCCGGCCATATTACCCAGAAAAGTCCGCATGGCTTTTACTTCAGCAATTAAAGCTTTAGAGCCCAGGCAAGCTCCTGCTATTACATCGCTGTGGCCGCCTATGTACTTGGTGGCCGAGTAGAGAACAAAATCTGCTCCGTGTTGCAGCGGGTGTTGCCAAAGCGGCCCCATGTAAGTATTGTCAACAGCAATCAAAGGCTGGTTATCTTCAGAGGCCAGAGCGTTGGAAATTCGTTTGCACATGGCCAGGTCGATCAGCGCATTGGTGGGGTTGGCCGGAGTTTCCACAAAGATCATCTTGAGTTTGGAGGCCAGTCCCCTGTCGCTTATGGCTTTCATTATCTCTTCTTCTTGCTGGTGTGCATCGAAGCCGATGATTTCTATGCCAAAACGGGTTAATATTTCTTCTATAAAATGGCTGGTTCCACCATAAACAGGTTTGCTGTAGAGTAAGGCATCGCCAGGGCTCAGGAAGCCCAGCAGTACAGTGGTAATGGCCGACATGCCACTTTCAAAAACGGCACAATCTTCTGCTTTATCCCACAGCGTGAGCCGGTTCTCTAAAATTTCCAGGTCCGGATTGTTCAGTCGGCTATAAATAAGTCCCAGTTCCTCCGACTCTCCTTTCTCTCGAAGGCCATAGGCTACTTCGAAAAACGACTTGCCTTCTTCGGCATTCTTAAAAACAAAAGTACTGGTTTGAAAAATCGGGCATTTAATGGCTCCTTCAGAAAGGGCCGGCTTATAGCCATAAGACATCATGAGGCTCTCGGGCCTCATGCGTAGTTCGGGTTGTTCCATTTCCATAGTTTGAGATAGAAAATAGATCAAAAATCTTTTTGATGTCAATTGATCAGAAAATATATCTTATTTATATTTCCATTTAAGAAATATTTACTTGATGAGGCTTGGAATAGGTGCCTCAAAAGAAAAAAAATCTTTATGGATGCTATCGATAGGGAAATATTAAAGGCGTTGCAACTTAACGCCAAGCTTACCAACAAGGAGCTGGCTGCCCGATTGGGGCTTACCATTACTCCTGTTCATGAGCGAATCAAAAAATTGGAAAGAGAAGGTTTTATTTCTCATTACTCGGCTATTTTGAACAGTCGGAAAGTGGGACTAGGGCTTGAGGTTTTCTGTAGTGTTTCGCTCAAAGATCATCAAAAGGAATTCATTGAGCAGTTTGAAAAGGATGTGATGGCTCTGGAAGAGGTTATAGAGTGTTACCATATTGGTGGGCGATTTGATTATCTGCTCAAAGTGGCGGTACATAACATGGAAGCCTACAGAAGTTTTGTTTCGCAAAAACTGGCCGAACTCGATAACATAGGCAATGTTCAGAGTTCTTTTGTTATGTCTGAGGTGAAAAAATCGAATAAGCTTCCACTCTAATCTTAATTAGAACCCTAACAAAGCGAGCATGGTGAGGCATTGGCCCTTGGCTACCAATTGCTTTTTGGTGTAGGGTCATAGCGATGCCAGGGCACCTCATTGACCCAGTTGAACCCACGGTTGGTTAAATAGAACCGTGAGAGATCGTAGGTTTTAAGCTGTAAAAACAAGCTGTCTTGCTCCAGAACACCGCGTATCTGCAAGCCATCGTTGAGCTTTTCATAGCGCAGCGGATAGTCTTTGCGCAGCGAGTCGGCTCCAATAGAAATGGTAATGGTTTGGGTGGTAGTGTCTATGGCCGAGCTGTAGAAGCGGGTTCTGTCGTCCATATACATTACCATGGTATTCTGCGGGCTTTCAAAGATCATTCGCTGCCAACGCTCATCATCGGTAAGAAGTGGAGGTATGGTGTCGCCATTCTTAACAAAGGTAATTACATCGTAAAGTCCGTATAGGGCCGATTTAGGCCTGAGTTCTCCGTATTGCGACCTCCCGGAAATCCCCGCTTCAATTCGCTCATAATAGATGTAGCCAATAAAGAGCATCTGAACAATGAGTAGCCCCAATTGTTTCTGAGCCGACTTAAAGAAAGGAGGCCAGGGTGTAACAGCTTGAGGCTTTTGCCAAATGAATACGCCCAAAATGGCTTTATAATCTATAAGAGCGATATAAAGCCCCATGAGCATTAGCTGGGCAGAAAAAAGCTTTACCGGCACATCATAGGCCATGTTGAGCATAAACACATTGAACATTACGCCAAAGGTTACCAGTCCGCCCAGGGTTCGGGTGCGTCTAAAGATTAATAAGGTGCCGGCTATAACCTCGCTCAGCCCTGCATATACCGAGTAGGTTTTGGAGGCCCCCATGAAGGTCCATAAAAGCCCCATGGGAGATGACTGACCATAGGTGCGCAGCAATCTGTCAATTCTCAATTCGGGCATTTGCAGATAAAACACCTTAATGAATCCGTAAATGGCCATAAAATAGACTAAATAATAGACCACCACCATTACAAACACCCTCCAAAGACGGTAGTAGTTCTTTCTGTTCCTATCGGCAAGGCTCCATACAAGGGTGCCCACAATAGCCAATAATAGAAAAAGGCCGTATTGAATCCAGTTTTCGGTTCTGTCTCCGCTGCCGGGGCTGCCATCGGGTAGGCCTTCCATGCCTAGCAAGGAGGTAGCCACCTGTTCGGCACACCAGGTCCAGAAGTCTGAAAAGGCCTGTGCGAGTGTAAACTCATTGAAAAAGCCCAGTATAGTAGAAAAGGGAAAGGGCAGAATAAAGAGCAAAAAGAAGATAAAAGTAAACCTAAAGCTTACTTTTTGGATGGGAGACCAGGCCTGAGGAAGGTACATAAGCTATTCGTTAAAAAAGGTAATGGGCTTGCCTACTTAGATCATCTGGACGTAGCCCCATTGTACCTGCCGCTAGCCGCAAATAGCCAATGGCGAAGACACCAATGTGGGTCAGGCATGAAAGTCTACCACAGAAGACTTAACTAAGTTACCAAAAGGTGAAAATAAAAATACCTAATCCTCTAATTGACCGAAACACAAAAAAAGCAAGTTTCCAATATGTTTGTTAGCTTTAGCTAACCACTCCCACCCATGAAAAAGGAAAGCAGCTTTAAGAAGTTTCGTTATTTTTTGGCCGAACTACTTATACTAATAATTGGCATAACGGCCTCGTTTGCACTCAATGAATTTAGAGTAAACAAGCAGGAGCAACGGCAACAAAAAGACTTGCTTAAGAGCTTTAAGGCCAATTTGGTAGTAGATAGTACCATTCTGCACCAAGGCATTAAGCAGTTGGAAGGTCAGCTAAAAAATGCTCAAAAGCTGCTCGTTAATACCCCTGCAGAATATTCCGACTCCACGGTGGTATGGGTGGTTTCTTTGCTCAACTACGTACCGTTCAGCAGTAACGACATTACCTATCAGGAAATGAAGAGTGTGGGTTCTACACGAATCATCGGCAATGACTCCCTAACCGCTAAGATTATCGGCTTGTATGAAAATGGTTTTGAGTTGGTAAATACCTGGACTGACATAGACTCTGAGCATGTGAGGCTAAAGATGATTTCGTATGTAGAAGAACAGTTTCCCTTTGTCTTAGGCTTTCAGTACGGGCGTGCAGCAGCAAGCACTCAAAGAGAGTTTCTTCGGGCAGTGCAGGCCGATAAGTTCAAACATCTGATACAGTTTGGGGCATCTTACAAGGCCAGTACCAAATATAGCTTTGAGCAGGTGCTCGAAGATATTCGTGAAACCCTGGCCCTGATAGACGAAGAACTGGCTATTTCCCAAAAATCTTCTGATCCAGAGAGTACTTCCCGGGGCCTGTAATGAGAATGGTTAGAAAGGAAAGTAGGTAAAAGACCGCTTTCTCCTGAGAGCTAAACGGGTCATCGGCATGAGCCACTTGCCAGGCCACCAGCATGGTAACGATTAGCGGAATTGCCGCTAGCCGTGTGGTTAGGCCGAGTATCACCAATACGGAGCATACAAATTCGGCAAAGGCGGCCAAAATTAAAGAAGCCTCCACGCCTATGCCTAGCGGGTCTCCAAAGCGAAAATCTCCATTAATTACACGTTCAAACTTACCCCATCCGTGGGTAATCATCATGGCCGAAGCACCCACTCTAAAGAGGAGTAGACCAATGTTTATTGAGGCAGAGTGTTTGCCGGTTCTGAGTAGTCTTTTGAGCATATCTCGCTTTTTTTTCGAGAATAGCCCATCCGGACATTATTTGCAATACTCATTTATATATTCGGTAGCCAGCGGGTCTTTTAGCTCATCGCCCATCTTAAAGTCTTCACAGGCTCCTGTCAAACCATACTTTTTCGACTGATATTTGGCCATACCTCTTCGTGTGTAGGCCTCGGCATATTTTGGGTTAAGTTCAATGGCTTTATTAAAAGTTTCTATGGCAGCTTCGTAATTTTCATAGACAAAAAATACCATGGCTTTATTAAAATAGGGTATAGGCAAGGTTGGGTCCAGCCGAATGGCACGGTCAAAATCTACAATGGCAGCACT
The DNA here is from genome assembly GCF_014653175.1 of Roseivirga thermotolerans. Lineage (GTDB taxonomy): Bacteria > Bacteroidota > Bacteroidia > Cytophagales > Cyclobacteriaceae > Roseivirga > Roseivirga thermotolerans. The sequence goes on along the minus strand of NZ_BNAG01000001.1, from coordinate 212,972 downwards.
GCCTGCAGAACCTCGGGCATAGGCAGCTCCCCGGCTAATAATGGCCTGTACGTTTTGTGGGTCCTCATCAATTACCCTGGTTAAATCGGCAATGGCGCTACGGTTTTTACCCAACTTTACATACGAGCGCCCTCTCAACTCCAGGGCCTCCATATTGTTCGGATCTCCTTTAAGCAAGGTGTTCATATCGAATACTACATACTCATATTTCTCCATTTCAAACAGGCATCTGCTACGGCCAAGCATACTCAGGCGGGTGTTTTTCTGACGATTCACCAGAAGTGTGTAATCGTCATAGGCTTCATCGTACAGGCCTAATTTTTCTTTGGCAGTGGCACGGTTAAAGATCGAAAAAGCATCTTCCGGCTCAAGTCTTATCACCCGATCATAAGTTGCAACGGCTGCTTCGTACATTCCTTGTTGAAGGTACTCATCTGCTTCTTCTCTCGTAGCCGACATATCGCAGGAGAGGGTGGTCAACAAAAGAGTTAGGTAAATAACTAATGATTTAGTGCGCATATACAAATAAACTAAAACATTAGTTTTTTCAATAAAAAAATCAAGAAAAAATTGACATTGGCAGGTGTGGGCGGTGGGGCTTAATAGCTGCCGTGATATTTACGGGTAAACCATTCCAGCGAAAATAGGGCAAGCAGCAGGTATAGCCACCACGGGTTGTTAATGATTGGGTTGAGCTTTTCGTTAGCCCTCGATATTGGCCGCGCATCGAGTTCATCGATCTGCCGCAGGGCATCTTCGTAGTTCGCCAGCAGATAAAACCGGCCTCCCGAATTTTTGGCAATATTCCTTAGTAGCTGATGATTGGCCGTTAGGTCTATATCTTCCAACTGCAGGGCCTGCACGGAAAAAGTGCCCTCGGCTGTTTCTCGCTTGCCGGCCAGACTGGTGTTGGCCGTATAGCGATATACGCCCGGCTCCAGCCCTCTTATTTTAAAATTTTCGGTTGGGGAGTTCACAAAATTATACTCTTCCGTTTCGCCTGCCGCATTGGTTAGCTGCAGGTCTATGCTGTAGTCATACACCTTTTCATACAGCTGATTATATACTTCTGTATTGAACTCAATCACTTCCGTGTTGAAATAACTCTCTTGGGTGGTGTTAATGCGAAAGTTGCGTTTATCGTCCTTAGTGGCTAAAAACTGAATCAACTTTCCAAACAATTCATCAAACAACTTACTCTCTTCGAACTGACCGTTTTCCTGAAGACGCCACTTCCAAAAGCCCGCCCCCGAAAAAACGGCCGACTTGGTATCGTCTCCATTGAGCACAGTAAGCAATGGGCGGCTGGTTTGCGCACTGCCAACTTTCTGATAGAGATAAACACTTGCATTGGCTTTTATTTCAAAATTGCCATATGGAGCTCTCACAGGTGGATAGTTACCGGCACGGTAGAGCAGTTCCTGGTTTATGTTAAAGAGTTCAAAATTGGGGTTAAAGTTAGGCGATACAGCGTCTGACTGACCGAAGTTGTTATAGGCCAATACCGGATTGAGCGCATTCACCGTGTTAAGGTCTTCAACTCCGGTAATATAAAAGGTGTTGGTTTGGCTTATCCAGGCACTCAACCAATTGGGCATGTCAGTTATTTGGGGCAGTTGGTGTAAAACAATCAGGTCGTACGGCCCTTCGGGAGTTTCTTGTGCTATTCCCTCAATAAAAACATCAACCTCAACCCCCTCTTTGCTTTCTATAACCGCTCGCAGTGCTTTGATATCGGGGTGTGGTGCGGCAGCCGCAATTAAAATGCGTTGTTCACTGTCAACCACTTCAATAAATGCTGTGCGAGAATTGTTACTCACCGAGCTTTCATTTGCCTTGGGGCGTACAGAAACCCTGTAGCTTTCAATGCCCAATGTTTCGGCATCTAGTAAAAATGAAACAGTATTAATCTCCTGATCGCCTTTTATAGTTACCGATTTACTTTCTACCACCTGCTCATTGCGCAACACATCAACAAAAACCTCCTCACCCACATAGCCATTGTTGTATAGATCCACCTCTAAGGGGAAGCGGTTGCCCTGGTAGGCTATTTTGTTATAGTTGAGTCGCTTGATGCTCAAATCCTGCTCAGGAATGGTATCGCCAAGGGCCAGGCTAAACACAGGGTAATTGAGGGTAAGAAACTGAGGAGAACTGCCATAGTTGTGTATACCATCACTTACCAATACTGTGGCCGTAAGGTTCTGTTGTTCAAAGTCTTGTCTTATTCCTTGCAGTACTCCATGCAGGTTGGTGGATTCTGCCGAAAAGGAAAGCTCTTCTATGCCACCTAAGTAGCCGTTTAAGCCCCTAAGCCGAACATCATAGTCACTTTGGTTTAGGATGTTAAACAAAGATTCTATCTGATTTCTTATGCTTGTAAAATCGGTCGAATCATAAGCATCTTTTATGGAAGCAGAATCATCGATGGCCACAACTACAATTGGCTTTTCTTCCAGATAGGTTACCTGATTGAGCAGGGGCCCCAGAAGAAAAAAGCAGATTAAAGCCACGGCAGCCGCTCTAAGAATCAAGAGTGCGTAGTTAATACTCCTGCTCCAGGGGCTTTTTTTGGAATAAAGGATAAAGCCATAGCTAAACCCCGCTATCAGACAAAGCGGAATGAACCACGGAGAAGCGTCTGTCTGTAAGGTGACTTTACTCAGAAATAGCAGAAGACTACGCAATGGCTTTTAGTATGGAATGAAAATCGGTTGATGGCATAATAACGCATTCGAGCGAAATTTGGTCATCAACCGATGATGAAAATTGCAATGATTTGATAAGCGGTGCTTAGGTGAGCATACCTCCGTCAACCACCAATGTCTGGCCGGTTACATATGCCGATAGATCAGAAGCCAGGTATAGACAAGCATTAGCCACATCTTCCGGACTACCACCTCGCTTAAGAGGAATGGCATCTCTCCAGCCCTGAACAGTTTTTTCGTCAAGTGCGTCAGTCATTTCTGTTTCTATGAAACCCGGGGCCACAGCATTGGAGCGTACTCCTCTGGAACCAAGCTCAAGAGCAACCGATTTGGTAAAACCTATAATTCCTGCTTTGGAAGCCGCATAGTTAGCCTGTCCGGCATTGCCCTTTATGCCCACCACAGAAGTGATATTAATAATAGAACCACCCCTTTGTTTCATTAGTGTTCGGGTAGCTGCTTTAACCGTATTGAAGCAAGATTTTAGGTTCACGTTCATTACCTCGTCCCACATCTCTTCGGTCATTCGCATCAACAGGTTATCTCTGGTAATTCCCGCATTGTTCACAATTACATCGAGGCTGCCAAATTCAGCTACAATATCATTCACCAGTTGCTCTGCAGCAGCAAACTCCGCAGCATTCGATCGGAAGCCCTTAATCTTGGTGCCAAAAGCAGCAAGCTCATGTTCAAGTGCCTGTCCTTTTTCTACGCTAGATAAGTAGGTAAAAGCCACATTGGCGCCTTCCTGAGCAAATTTTGTAGCAATGGCTTTCCCAATGCCTTTCGATGCTCCGGTTACCAGAGCCGTTTTTCCAGTTAATAAACCCATAGTGTATTTGTTATCAATTTTTTTTTCAAAAAATGTTCTTGTCAGTTTAGAGTTTCAAATAAAGCCAAAAGCCTTTACTCCTCCAATTTCCTGGTTTTGATGTGACTGGATTTGGATTAACTTTGCCCTTCCCAAAAACAGGTAAAGTAAAATTATGGCAACAAAGTACGACTTAATAGTTATTGGAAGTGGACCGGGCGGTTATGTGGCAGCAATCAGAGCCTCACAACTCGGCATGAAAGTAGGTGTGGTAGAAAAAGCAGAACTGGGCGGAATTTGTTTGAACTGGGGCTGTATTCCCACAAAAGCACTGCTCAAAAGTGCTCAGGTATTCGAATATATTCAGCATGCCAGCGACTACGGAATTAAGGTAGATAAAGCCTCTGCCGATTTTGGAGCCATGGTGCAAAGAAGTCGTGATGTTGCCAATGGTATGAGCAAAGGGATCAACTTCCTTTTCAAGAAAAATAAAATTGATCATATAGTAGGTTTCGGAAAGCTCAAAGCCGGAAAGAAAGTAGAAGTAACAGCCGAAGACGGGTCTAAGACTGACTACTCTGCCGAGCATATAATTGTAGCCACCGGAGGCCGTGCAAGAGAATTGCCCCACATGCCAATCGATGGCAAGAAAATTATTGGCTACCGTCAGGCTATGTCTTTAGAAAAACAGCCAAAATCTATGGTGGTAGTTGGTTCAGGAGCTATTGGGGTAGAGTTTGCCTACTTCTATAACTCCATTGGCACTGAAGTAACCATTGTTGAGTATATGGATCGAATTGTTCCGGTAGAAGATGAAGAAGTATCGAAACAACTCGAAAGAACCTATAAAAAGGCAGGCATGAAGATCATGACCAATGCCGAAGTAACGGCCGTAGATACCAAAGGAAAAACTTGCAAAGTTTCGGTGAAAACCAAGAAAGGTGACGAGACTCTTGAGTGCGATGTGGTACTTTCAGCCGTAGGTATAAGCACAAATATTGAAGGCATTGGTCTGGAAGATGTAGGTGTGGCTACCGATAAAGGTAAAATTCTGGTAGACGACTATTACAAAACCAACATTCCCGGTGTATATGCCATTGGCGATGTAGTGCATGGGCCAGCTCTGGCACACGTAGCTTCGGCCGAAGGAATTATTTGTGTCGAAAAAATTGCCGGTCAACACGTAGAACCTTTGGATTACAACAACATTCCGGGTTGTACATATTGCCAGCCTGAAATTGCCTCTGTAGGCTATACTGAAAAAGCAGCTAAGGAAGCCGGTTATGAAGTGAAAGTGGGCAAATTCCCATTCTCTGCTTCAGGTAAGGCCAAGGCAGGAGGAGTGCCCGATGGTTTTGTAAAAGTGATTTTCGATGCCAAATACGGTGAGTGGCTGGGTGCCCACATGATTGGCGCCAACGTAACCGAAATGATTGCCGAAGTGGTAGCTGCCAGAAAGCTGGAAACTACAGGTCATGAGATCATTAAATCGGTACACCCTCACCCAACCATGTCTGAGGCCGTTATGGAAGCCACCGCAGCAGCTTATGACGAAGTAATTCACCTTTAATTCATGAAGTAAATCAAAGCCACTCCCCAACATATGGAAGAAAGTGAACTGGTGCTTCGGCTGAAGGATCGGGACAAAAATGCCATGGCTTATCTTTATGATAAGTACAGCGCAGCACTTTTGGGGGTGGCTTCAAGAATTATAAAAGATGATGACATCTCTGAAGAAGTTCTTCAGGATGTCTTCATGAAAATTTGGAATAAAATCGATCAGTACGATGCTTCCAGAGGCAGGTTCTTTACCTGGATGATGAACCTTACCCGGAATGCCGCTATCGATAAACTGCGGTCGAAAGAAATTTCCAGGTCGTCTAAAACCGACTCAATGGATGACTACGTATATAGAGTCGACAGCCGCAACAGCACCGAAATGCACACCGATGGAATAGGGGTGCGTGCCTTATTAAACGACTTGGTAGAAGAACAGAAGTTCATTCTGGAGAAGGTATATTTCGAAGGGTTCACTCACACAGAAATTGCTGAAGAATATGACATACCTTTAGGTACTGTTAAATCCAGGCTGCGCTCTGCCCTAAAACATATGAGAAAAAAGCTGGCTTAGCCGTGAATATAGAAGAATACATATCGTCAGGAATACTTGAGGCCTACGCACTCAACGAGCTCTCTGCAGAGGAAATGAGAGAAGTGGAGGCTGTTATGGCTAAGTATCCGGAAGTGAAAGCCGAGCTCAATGCTATTGAGAAGGCTTTTGAAGATATGGCTATGGCTACTCAGGTGGCTCCCAAACCTGAAATGAAAAAGGCTATTCTCGATAAAATCGATGAGCAGACTGCGCCTTCTGCAGAACAACCGACAACCCGGCAGGATACTCCAAAAGTAGTTTCCTTACCAGCCTCCCGGGGCTGGAAGTATGCAGTAGCAGCTTCGCTTGTGTTGGCGTTGGTAAGCGGTTATCTGGCCATTGACTACCGCAGCAAGTGGAAGTCGAGCAGCCAGGCCTATGCACAATTACTGGCCAGTAACTCGCAGATGGCCGAACAGTACAATCAGGTCAATCAAAAGCTCGATCAGCTGGAAACAGATTTCGGAATTTTGAGCAATCCCAACTTCAGAAGAATTGGTATGGCAGGCACTGACAATGCCAAAGAGGCTTATGCCGATGTATACTGGAACGAAACCACTGAAGAGCTCTATCTGAATATAGTCAACTTGCAAGAGTTGGCTGCCGACAAGCAGTATCAGCTCTGGGCTATAGTAGACGGTCAGCCGGTAGATGCCGGGGTGTTCGATTGGAATGCTGAGGGCTTGGTGAAAATGAAGCGCATTGCTCAATCGGCTGCTTTTGCTGTAACGGTAGAGCCCAAGGGAGGGAGCGAAAGTCCTTCGTTGGAAACCATGCAGGTATTGGGCAATGTAAAGAAGTCCTAGGTAGCTTTAGCCATCTCCACCCATTTTAAAACTTTTCCTGTTTTATCCATCTTCCAGAGAAAGTCATTCGTCAACCCGTGGGAGTCGTTTAGAGCTAAAGAGGAACGAGACAGAGTTTCCTCATGCAGTACCTTACCACATACATTGGAGTCTTCACCAAATGGCTTACTTCAACTGCAGTTTGTAGCGGATTGAGCATGCAGGCTAAATAGGTAGAGATGTTATTAAAAAAACCTGAGTTCGATGTACGAAAAGAACGTCATGCCGGAGAAACAGGTCTTAAACTCTCAAAAAGGGCTGTTTTATTTGGTCTCTCAACCGAGCCTAAATGAGATTGCGGATATTTTCCTTTGCGTATGTGAAGTTTTCAGAGGAAAATTCCGCAATGGCGTCCTAAGAGGAGATACTTTACTACTTACTTGCATCGAACTTAGGTTAAAATAAAAAAAGGAGCCTACCCATCTGGTAAGCTCCGACACCTCAACCAAAGTAGATTTAGGACATAATCGTATTCCTGATCTACGAATGCTTTCCTACTGATAATATCGCATATAGAACTACAGGGTTACTTACTTAAGTCGCAAGCAGTACATTTCTAAACCTTGCCTCCATTTGTGTCTTCACCAATGGCTGTTAAAAAACGCTGTGAGGACACCGCTTGTGGCTAGTATACTGGATCTAACAAATGCGATCTAAATGAGTAGCCCTATAAAACTATCTGAACTCCGGCCCTTCTATTCGATTGCAATGCGTTTTATTAGGTGAATGGGACTCGCATACAATAGACATACGAAGTCCATAGGTTTTTTAGATTTAGAAAGGTGTAATTTTCTTTCCCTAAGAGGCCCACTAAAACCTCACAGTGGCCGAAAGTCTGGCCTGAAACGGAGTGCCTGGTGTGAAGTGAATTTCAGATATAGGTTTTGCTTCGTTCCTTAGTTGCGATTCGGTTTCGAACTGTGCCTCCTTCCACGCAGCATTGGTCAGGTTTTCAATAGAAAGCCCCAATTCAAAGGCTCCCAGTGTATAGTTCAGTACAGCATCCATTAAAAAGTAGCCCTCCGCATGCAGGCTGTTGTCCTCATTGGCCGGGCGATTGTCCATGAACCGATACCTTAAGCTTCCGCTTAGGGTATTCGTCAATTCTGCAGTAAGCCCACCAATGCTTGTGAACGTGGGAGCCAGCGGAATGAAGTGTTCCCCTTCTGCCGTGCCAACTGCCCTCGGAATGGTGTAGTTAACATCTGAGGTAAAATAGAGCCAGGCATTGGCCTGATATCGTATACTCAAATCGATACCTTCCCTGCGTGTTTTGCCCGAAGGTTCAACTATGCCCGCATCGCCCACATAAACAAACTCCTGATCAAGATCGAGGCGCCATAAAGCAGCGTTTATGAGCAGTCGGTCAACAGGTTTCCAGTGAATGCCCACATCCACGCCATAAGCCTTTGGCAGAATCTCCCGCCCGGTTTGTTGAACAACCACCCGGCTGTCGTTGCTATGAAAGCCCAATCCGCTTTTAAGGTAAAGATTCAATCGCTCAGAGGCCTGGTAGCTCAACTGTAGTTTGGGACTTAACACACTTTTGTTAATGGCCTATCGCTCGTAGGTGGAAGATAGTTTGTTTCTATAGTCGAATGTAAAGTGGTCGAACCGTAACCCCGTAGTCATGGTAAATCGGGGAGAAAGGGTAAAAATTTCCTCAGCAAAGGCAAAAATGTTGGTTTCCTGCACATCGCCATAGGCAAGGTCTTCCAGTACAGTTTGGCGCTGCAATGTTCTGGAAAGACGTACATTCTCATTGATGTCGTGCCTGAAACCAACACCCAATTCAGTTTGTGCCGAAATACCCAACAGTTGGTGTTCCGTCCAATAGTTGTGGCGGGTTCCAAATATTTGCCGCTGCTCGCTTTGGGTTATTTGATCACCATTTTCCGGGTCATTAAGAAAGAAGGTGAAGTTAGAAACCAGTTCAAAGTCGTATTGAGTAAAATAGAACTGGCTTTCAGTCCAGGCGTCATTGCGTAGCTCTCGAGCCAATCGGGCATTTACATTCATTCTGCTTGTCATGCCCCCTTCTGTATCATCAATAGCTCCAAACCTCGAAATAGTACCACTCTCTACAGCTCTTTCAGGTATTTGGCCGGAGGCATCCCAGCTACTATTAAATGCCGACAACGAAATATCCAGCGTACGTTTGCTGTCCAGTCGTTGATGATATTTTAGCAATGCGTTTAGACGATTGAAGAACTGCGGGCTTTCGAAATACCCATCAGATCGAAAAAACTCAGTGGTCAGATAAAGGCTGGGAGCATAAGTTGTTTGGGGAGATATAAGGTTGAGAAGGCCCACGGTTCGAAATGTGCCGAACTGTCCGCCCTCTAGTTTTACCGAACTCTCCGAAAGTCTTTTTTTGGTAGAAAAGTGTGCATAACCAGCCGTGTTAAAATTGCCTATACTACTATAATATGGGCCTTTGTCGAAAGCTACCCGGTCTATGGTTTCGGGAATTACAAAATGGAGGTCGGCATAGCCCTGCCCATGGGCATGAGAAACCATATTCACCGGCATGCCATCTACCTCCAGGGAAATGTCGGTTCCGTGGTCAATGTCAAATCCTCTTAGAAATATCTGCTCGGCCTTGCCTCCTCCGGCATGTTGAGCTATGAATAGCCCCGGAACAATTTTTAGTACATCCTGAGAAGTTTGTATAGGCCTTAGCCGAAGGTCCATTGCCGAAAATGAGGTGGCATTGTACTGAAGGTTCTGACTCACTTCTACATCTTCCATACGAACAACTTCCGGCTGCATGGTTACTTCGATAGATTGAGGACTACCTGAAGCTACGGTGAAAGGAATGATTTTCTTTGCGAAACCTACGAAACTGATTTCCAGGGTGTATTCGCCATTAGGAAGGTTTTTAAACTGAAAGATGCCCATAGCATTGGCTGTGGTGCCTACATTCAATTCTTGAATGTAAATAGTAGCTGCCGGAAGTGGTTCTGCGTTTTCAGCATCCCTTACAGTTCCTGCAACTGTATGTTGCTGCCCATAGCCAATTGTACATACTAAAAGGCCAATAAGGCATATAAATAGGGTAAATGATTTCATAATTAGTGCATTTTAGATTGGAAAGACATAGGAGTTCCTGCCCGGCTCACGAGTCGGTAGGTTAATGGGTTATGGCTGTTCAGGCACTGGGGGGAGGGGTTGGAGTGGGTAGTTCGGGCGTAGTATAAAAGGTTGGGTAGAGAGTGGTGTTTTTGGTTTTCTTTATGGTAAAGGAAAAACTGAAGCTGCTGATTAGGGGTAACACAAAACCATAGAGGCTCAGGCGGTTTTCATTAGTGTGCGATTCTTCTTGCCTTTGTTCGTGCTGAGGCTTAATCCATGCACAGTGATCATCTATGGCATGCTCTACATCTAAAGAAGTGTTTGGGTGATGATGATGAACTCTGTTGGCCAAAGAGTGCAGTGCTTTATGGGTAAAATAAGCGCCTGCATAACCGAATATCAGTATGCAGAAATAGCCCCATAAAACAACTGCCGTTAGCTTTCTCACTTAAAATGACTTTAGGGCCTTTTCAATGGCTTGAGCAGTTATGGGGCCAAGCTCATACGCGGCATCGTTAGCCTCCTTGAGTAACTGTCTGGCGCGTCTGGTTTTTCCATTGGCCTTGTAGATCATGCCCAGGTGATAAACAGCTTCAGGCTCGCTGGTTTTGTCCTCCACAAATTGCTGAGCCATACGTAATGCTTCCTCTTTTTCTCCATTGTGCAATTTGGCCCATGCCAAAAGACTATATACTTCCGGTGTGGGGCGCGAATCTTTTTCCGCTTCAGCCCGAGCTACAGCCCGCTTTGGAGAATTCAGATCCTCGGCATCGAGAAGTATGAGATATTTGCTGTACATGTGGCCATATTTTGGCTGAGAAACCTCTGTATAGAACTGTTTTCTAAGTTTCAGTGCTTGCTCCTTTTTGCCACTATAGTCAGCCAAATCAGCCAGCAAAAGATTGAGTTCAGGGTTGTGGTGTTTTTGGTTTATCAGTTGCAGTATGACTTCTGCCTCACTTACTTTCCCTTCGTGTGAATATAAAATCCAGGCAATTCCTTGCCATGAGTGCCAGTGTGTTGGGTCTTTTTGCAATACATCCAGATAGGCTCCATAAGAGTCAGCAATTCGGCCTGCATGGCCATATAGATCACCTAAATTAGATAGCGACCAAAGGGAGAGCTCCGGGTGGTTTTTTACTCGCGCATGGGCTTTTTCCATCAGCTCAATGGCCAATTCAAGATTTCCGTCATGATCGGCCAATTTTGAGGCTCGAATGAGGTACTGAAAGCTGTTTCGTTGGATTTGGCCGTTCAGAATACTCCTCGCACGGTCATAGTCGCCAACCTCCATAGACGCGTCAAAAATGAGATTGAAAGAAGCAGACTTCATGTCGCCTTCCAAAAGAGCTGCTTCTCCGTAGTTTTTAGCCGCAACAAATTGGTGGCGGGTAATGGCGTTTACACCAAGTGCCTGGTAGGTAGCGGCATTAGAGAATGGGTTGCGAGATTCTACAAGGGCATAAAGACTGTCTGCCTTGAAAATGTATTCAACGTTTCCTTCTGCCTTAAAGAGGCGGCTATATGCGGCAGCAAGTTTACTCAGATAGGTAATGTTATTAGGGGCCGCTTTAAGTTTATCGGACCAAAAGTGAATGTCTGATTGTAGAAGAGTGTCGCGTTCATTTGTTGCTGCTTGTAAAAGATGGGCATAGTCAGATTTCAAAACTATTGATGAATTGCTCTGTTTTGGCTCACAAGCCATTATTAAGAACAGCAGCGAAAAGGTGGGTAGTATTATTTTTTTCATATCGTTGAGTTTAAGTCGAAAGGAGAAATACTCCGTGCTTATAGTTTTGCCTAAGCACGGAGTGTTAAGCTTTACCAAGGAGAAGCCAGGTAAGGGAATGTGGTCAGAAACGCCTTATCATTGCTATCTACATGATCATCAGTAAGTCCCGGGTTTTCCGAGCCGTCAGACCCTCCAAAGATCAATAGCAATTCTACAGAGATAACGTCATCGGCTAGTGCCCTTCCTGTCAATACGTTGGTGCCATCAAAGAAAGTGGTGGTTCCATCCAAGGATACGGAAAGCACATCGGTGGCCAATACGGTGGTAAACGTTGCGGCATCCAGACCCAGGGCATTGGTGCTATAATTAGGGTTTAAGGCCAAAAGTCTGGCTTCGAAAGCCGATTGATAAGCGGCCCCCTGAGCACTCGGAGCAGTGGTGTTAAAGTTGTCTTTCATGGAGCTGCCTACAAATACTGTGTTAATGGCAGGTCGCCCCATTTGATCTTCCTGAGTGTACATAGAAGGCATTTCCGGTGTGGTATCGTCATTTTTACATGAAATCATGGTTAGGGCCAGAATAGCGGCTACCGCGACTATTGCTGTTTTTTTATTTATGCTTTTCATCATTGTTCTGTTAAAGGTGAATTGGTTATTGTTTTCTGTTGCTGGTTACCCAGGTGTTGATTGTGCCTGAACCGCCAATCATTGATTTGGGAACCTCTATAACTACCGACATTACGTTAGTGCCTGCAAAAGTGTCTGTTCCCGGATCATTGAAACTGGAGGCATTTCCGGCAATGATCTCTCCGTACTGAGCAAAATCCATGAAGAACGGATCGTCTCTGGGGCCGGCAAATAGCTTTACTCCATTTTGGTTGCCAATTGAAGCATTAGATCCGTAAGCCGTAATGTTGGTAGAAACAGTATTAGCACTGGTTACCAGGGTACTGCTGGTACCTGTAGAGACCGGGGCAACAGGGCCATAAGCAGTTACCATTCCGTTTTCGAAGGTGCACTGAATCACCAGATCTTCCACAGCATCATCATTCGTATCAATATTAAATTCCACCATCACGTTTTCGTCAAAGGTGGCACCGGCACTGGCTGAGGGAGATAACAAGCCCTGAAGGTTGGCTACAAAGACAATGTTTGAATTGTTTTCTGGGCTTTGAAAGGCGTAGAAATCGGTAATGTCTGAGGTAGTTTCAGTTACACCCGGAGCATCAATGTGATCTGCTGCGTAGATCAGTGCTGTGGCAAACAGTATTGCACAGCTCAGCAAAAGGATTGTTTTCTTTTTCATAATGTTTGATTTGAAAATTGGAAGCGTGTGAGCTGCCAATGCGTTAAGAATTGTTGTTTTCTTTGTGCTTACTTACGAGGTGGTTGCCGGCTCCGGATTGAGGGGATGAGTAAGTTTTTTTGAAAACTAGAAAACACATGGATCTAAAAATTGGCGTAAAGACCGAAAAATGGATGTTTGGGATAGCTTCAGTAGTGGTGGGGTTAACTCTCGTTTTGCTATATATAGTAGAACCTCAAAACCTGCCAAACCCTGTACTCAGCGAATATTTGAGTAAATTTGGGCTGTACCTGTTTGGTCTGGTGTGGTTAAGAGGTTTGTGGAAGCTCACACTAGACAAAAAACTACCCTCACAAAAACAAGAAAAATGAGTCTTGATATTTCTACGCCAGCATTGCTGTTTCCTGCCATTACCCTGCTTTTATTAGCTTTTACCAATCGCTTTGTGGCTCTGGCCACCTTAGTGAGGGGTTTGAGGGTGCGGTATAAAGAAGCTCCTGAAATGCGCAAGACCATTTTCGGTCAGATTAAAAACCTGAGGCTTCGCTTGTTGCTTATTCGCAATATGCAGGCCCTTGGTATTGCAAGTTTCTTTTGTTGCGTGCTCTCTATGGTGCTTATGTACTTAGGCAGACAAGTAGTTGCAGATTACGTATTTGGAGCCAGTCTTTTTCTGTTACTTGGTTCGCTTCTCCTTTCTTTTATCGAAACCCAAATTAGCACCAGGGCTATCAACCTGGAACTGAGAGATTTAGAAGAAAACTCTTCCTCTGCCTCTTAATAGACATTTTACACTTCTTTTTACCCTGCACCGAAGTTTCAAATGTTGGTCAGCCGACCGGCATGATATCGCTTAGTAAAATTGGTAAATGCATGGCCATAGTGCCATTCGCTAGGTTTACATAGCCCTTTTGTTCCGGCTAAAAAAGAATTTATATACAAAAATACTTGTGCAGACAAGTATTTTTGTATAAGTTTGGTCTGACTTACAACCACTATGGATTTCGGTAAGGCTCTCTTTCACCTCAATAACAATCTCGGCTACAATCTATATCGCGCGTATTTGCTCTTTCATAGGGAGCTGATCAGAGCGTTGAAGGCGTATTCGGTAACGCCCGAGCAGTGGCAGGTGTTGATTATTTTATGGAACCATGGAAGCGTGACCCCTACCGAGATTAGCCGGGTTACGCTCCAGGATCTTCCATCCATATCGCGCATGTTGGTGCGTATGGAAAAAAACGGCTGGGTAACCCGGGTCGATAATGAGGAAGATGGGAGATCTTTTCATGTACAGCTTACCGAAAGAGGGAGGAGAAGTAAGAATGAAATGATTATTAAACTGGATAATCACTTCAACGGGTTCTTAAAAGAAGTGCCCAAAGGCATGCACAATGCCATAAAGAACGAACTGCTTCAATTGCGGAGCAAGTTAGGAGATTACACACCCATTGAGTGACAGACGGTCCGGTCATTTAAGGTGCTTGCACCATAATCTCTTCATATGTTTAGGTTGAAACGGAGAGGATTACCGAGGCAGTAGACATAAGGTTTGCTGCCTCGGAAATGACTTCACTTTTTCTCTTGTGCTTTGTTTCTTCTCCATGTACTTTCGGGTAAAAAAGATGTTTCTGCGAAAATCCTTCCCCCAGATTCTTATTCTCTTCTGCTTTCTATACGCTTGCTCTTCGCCCAAACAGGATAGTTCAACGGCTTCAGAAACCAAAGGGATAGTCATTCCCAAAGGCCAATTGACTGAGCTTATCCAATGGTCGGAAGATCGGATTCCGTTGGTGAGCGCTCACAGGGGTGGGCCATATCCCGGCTACCCGGAAAATGCCATAGAGACGTTCGAATACATAGCCTCTCAAATTCCTACGGTTATAGAATGTGATATTGCTATGACCAAAGATTCAGTGCTCATAATGATGCATGACAATACGCTAGACCGAACTACCAACGGGAGTGGCAGAGTATTGGAAGTAGACTATGAGTATGTACAATCGTTGAATTTGGTAGACAATGAGGGGCAAATTACGGCCTGTAAGGTGCCAACCTTGAATGACGTATTGCAATGGGCAAGAGGTAAGGCTGTATTAACTCTGGATGTAAAACGAGGTGTACCTTTTGAGCGAGTAGTAGAGGCTGTGCAAGAGATGGAAGCACAGGACTACTCAATTATTATAACCTATGGGGCTCGCGATGCAGCCCTGGTATATTCGCTGGATCCTTCGCTCAAACTCTCCGTAAGTCTGGGCTCTCAGGAGGCCTATGAGGCTCATAGGGCTGCTGGTATTCCTGATGAACAAATGGTTGCTTTTGTGGGGGTGTCAGAACCATCACCGGAATGGTTCGATTTTTTACATCGCAAAGGGATTACCTGCATATTGGGAGTATTAGGAAACCTGGATAGGAAGGCCATAGCACAAGGAGATTCTACATATTTAGGCTATATTCAACGTGGTGCAGATATTCTGGCTACAGACCGTCCTCTGGAGGCGGCTAAAGCTATTGAGTTGGCTGTGCCGGAGACCAGTACAAAAGCAAAATTTTTCTATGGATATTGATTTAAGGAGTGATACGCTAACCCGGCCCACACCGGCCATGCATGAAGCGATGATGTCGGCTAAGGTGGGCGATGATATGTTTGGAGAAGACCCGACTGTGGCGGCCTTGGAGGAGAAAGCTGCCCGAATGTTTGGTAGAGATGCTGCCCTGTATTGTGCTTCCGGTACCATGACCAATCAAATAGGTATCCGATTGCACTGCCAAATTCAGGACGAGGTGATCTGTCATAAATATTCACACATCTATTTGTATGAGTCAGGTGGTATTATGGCCAATGCCGGGGCTTCCGTTCGGTTGCTGGAGGGCGATCGTGGCTTAATTACGGCTAAAGATGTAGAGGCTGCTATTCAGCCAGATGATATCCACTCTCCGGTTTCCAGATTGGTTTCGTTGGAAAATACGATGAACAAGGGAGGTGGAAGCTGCTACGATATGGACGAGATTTGGGCCATTCGAGAGACATGCCATGAGCATGGACTTGCTTTACACCTGGATGGGGCACGCCTCTTCAATGCACTGGTGGCCAAAGGACAAAATGCAAAGGAATATGGAGAGGTGTTCGATACCATTTCCATATGCCTGAGCAAGGGGCTTGGGGCTCCGGTTGGGTCATTACTCATTGGTGGGCATGACGATATTAAGCGGGCCAGAAGAATTCGAAAAGTAATGGGTGGAGCCTGGCGGCAGGCCGGATATATTGCCGCAGCTGGTTTGTATGCACTGGAGCATCATATAGAGCGATTGGTGGAAGACCATAACAAAGCCAAAGAAATGGCCAAGGTGCTGCGAGGGCTGAATTATGTGGAGGAAGTACTGCCTTGCGAAACCAATATTTTAATTTTTAAACTAACGGATAAGTATACCAATAGTACTTTTTTAAATAAGCTGGCAGAAAATGGAATTCTGGCTTTTGGCTTTGGCCCCCAGCTTATTCGTTTTGTGACACATTACGATTTTACCGATGATCACCTCACCAAAACAATTGAGGTGCTGAAAAAACTATAAATGAAGAAGATAATCCTCCTTGCTCTACTGGCTCTTATTACAGCTTGTGGATCAAAGAAAACCGAACAGCAAGTGGCAAAACCAGAAACTGACGAAGCCATATTATTTGTAGGTACCTATACCAAGAAAGAGGGCCATGTAGATGGTCAGGGTGAAGGAGTGTATGTGTATAGCATGAATAAAAAGACGGGTGCTATTGCCTATAAAAGTACGAGTGAACGGGTGATTAGCCCGTCTTATTTGGCCGTACATCCTAGTGGAAACTATGTATATGCGGTAAATGAATTTGACGGGGGAGAAGATAGCTTTGCTGCTGTCACTGCTTTTTCTTATGACCATGAAAGCTATACGCTGTCTTATGTTAATGAGACTTCGAGTATGGGGCAATATCCTTGTCATTTGAGCATAGACAATACGGGGAAGTTTGTTATGGTAGCCAACTATGTTGGAGGTAGTGTGGTTTTGTTGCCCATTGAAGAAGGTGGAATGCTTGGGACATATACTTCGTACAAAAAACATGAGGGTGGCTCTGAACACCCCAGACAAGAGGCTCCGCACGCTCACCAAATTATTCAGCATCCGAAGAGCGGTTTGGTGGCTGCCGTAGATCTTGGTGCCGATAAAATTTACGCCTATGAGTTGGATACACTCAGCAGAACCCTCAATTATTTGAGAGACTTTATTAACCCACCAAGAATGGCAGGGCCCAGACACATTGTTTTTCATCCTGAAAAAGATATTGTCTACGTGTTGAATGAACTCATTGGAACGATTGAAGTAGCCACTTTCTCTGATAGCCTCCGTCTGGAGCAAAAGGTGCAGATGATTGCCCTGCAAGAACATGACGATAAAAGAGAGCCTTCAGGAGCAGCCATTAAGATTCATCCGAATGGACAGTTTCTTTACGCTTCCAATAGAGGTGAGATTAATGAAATTCTTGCCTTCAAAATAGGTGGTAATGGTGAGCTGATAAAAATCGGTGCTTATCCATCGCAAGGAAAAACACCAAGGGACTTTGAGATTGATCCATCAGGTAAGTTTATGCTTGTGGCCAATCAGGATACCAACACCATTGTGACCTATGAAATCAATCAGGAAACCGGTGAGCTTATTGATACGGGTTATATCGAAGAAGTACCTACCCCGGTTTGTATTAAATTCCTAGTTCAGTGATCAAGAAGAGGGTTCTTTATATTGGAGCCTTATTGGTGATTATATTATATGCGTATAGAATCTACCGAGACAATATACTTTTCGGTGATACTATCATCTTCTATCAAAATCAATCAGAAATTGAGCCATATGGTATAAAGTATAATGATTTTAGAGAAGCTGTTGGACTCGAGAAATTACCAGGTGATTGGATTACGAAATCAACTTCACAAAAGCCAGGGCCTTTTTTTGGGAGAAGGCATCTACAAGATCATTATTGGACAACTCAAGTCTTGAATCCTCTTTATGAGGTAAGCGTAACCTTAGGGCATTATGAGAAGGAAATTAGAAGGTTCGATAATAAGTTGATTTACGAAGTTGACCGATACAGAGTCAATTATATTGATACCGGCTACATTCTTGAAAGGAAATATAACTATCAATATGAACCGCATTGGAAAGTTACTTTGGTAATGACTTACGGAGATACAACGCAAGATATTCGAGTAATACCAGTTGCCCCTGAAGACTTCGATAGTCTGAGAAACTGGGCCATCCAATAGGGCTGATGAGTTTTGTTTTATAAGTTCCTCCTCCGCCCTTTGGGCACCTCCTCCAGTGGAGGATTGAAGGCTGGGGAACTATGCAAATGATAATCAATATTGGTGAAAACTGTTGCTGGCGCTGATTCCCCTCCTTGATAAGGAGGAGCCAGGGGTCGTCATTGCCACAGGTGGTGTCCTCACCACGTGTTTGAATCCGTATCACTACATAAGTGTTTAACTTTTGCTTCAAATAATTACAGGCCTCTAGCCTATAGCAAGAATTGAGTCTGGTGCTTTTGCTGTGTCATGGTGGGGACACCATGACTGGCGACAGTAGGGGAGCCATGACTGGCGAAAAAATGTCAAAGTCAGAATAGTGCCTGGTCGCCACAATCGGTGTCCTCACCGATTAATCTGATCAGAAGAACCCTCCTACGCCCGTCTCCCAGTCTTTACTATAACGAGCGGCCCTCCTAATACGGGTGGGCTTGTTTCAGCTTGTGCTTGAGAAGACTATTTAGATATTTCGATTACTTCAAAATCAGGTCCAGTTGTCCAAGGAGGTTTCATACTTGAAGATTCTATGTGTAATCCCTCAATATCAGACAGAGTAATAGTGATGTAGGTTTTTGATATATCTAATGAGATCGAATCTGCCAACTTCAAAGAAGGAGCTGTCACTATAAGCAAGTCCCCTTCCTCAAAGCTTCCTTTTAGTTCAAGTTTTTTAGACCAGCGATGGGTTATTAATTGCTGATTAATTGAACCTTCATATAGAAGGTCTTTATTCAAACAGATTGAAACTTCCAGTGAACTATTTTTCAGAGTATAATTTTTAATGAAGATTTTCTGGGTTTGAGGTTTTAGTGTTGGCCAAATGAATAGTAGGTACAGCAAGGCTACTACTACGGCTATTATTGGTGCTCTAAGCTTTTGTTTCACCCTGGTGATTCTGAAAATTAACAGATTAATAGAGATGGCTATAAGGCTAATGGTGGCAACAAATAATATTTTCAGTAGTGGATCCAATTTACTTTAGCTTTATGACCTTCCCACTCTTAGCACTTTTCATAGCAGCATCAAGAATTTCCATTACCACCATATTATTCTGAAGAGCAGAGAGGTCGGCATCTTGTGGTGTAATTTGTCCACGGACAACTGCTGCTAGAAGTGTGAATGGATCATCATTCGGGCTTTCCTTTTTCAGGTCGGTTAGTTTCTGTTCCTGGGCATTGTCTCCCAAGCGATAGCGGATGGTGCTGCTATTGTCCGCAAAAATCTGTCCGCTGACACCATAAACTTCTATGTCCTTGCGGGAAACGGGCCAGTTCCATGAGGCCTGAATGATCACCTGTGTTTTGGGGTATTGTAAAATAATAGTAGCCTCGTCATCCACTTTAGGATAGATATCTGGCTTATTGGTAGCAGTCATGGCGAAAACGGATTGGGGCTTTTCTCCCTTCATCAGCCATGTGGCCAGATTGGCTCCCTAACAGCCAAAGTCTGTTAGGGCACCTGCACCATTATACTTAGGATCGATGAGCCATTCTAAAAACTCTACATTCACTCCAATCTCCTTTGGTCCAGGGTGTCCGTCATGTACCACAATCTTGCGGATATCGCCTATCATATTGTCTTGATGCACCATTTCATAAGCCTTCAAGTTGCTGCCGTACCAGGTGGTTTCATAATTAGTCAGCAAATGGATGTTGTGCTTTTTCGCTAGAGCCTGCATTTTCTTAGCATGAGCTAGAGAAACAGCCAGTGGCTTTTCTACCATCACATGAATGCCTTTCGGGGCGAAGAATTCGACTACTTCCAGGTGATCGTAAATAGTACCAAAAGCGGTTACTGCTTCGGGTTGAACCTCTTGCATCAAAGCCTCCATGGTCGGGTATACTATATCCATAGAAAAGCCGTGTTGTTTGGTGTATCTCTCAGCCAGGTCGGTGTTTGGTTCTACAATGCCGATTATTTCTATATCGCCACGGTCTTCCCTGCCAAGAATCCAATGCACATGGGTGTGAGTGAGCCCGATAACAGCCACTTTTACAGGAGGATTTTGTTCCTGAGCTTTCATCATTGCGAAGGAAAAGATAGTCAGGATAAAAGTAATTACGCGTTTCATAGCGGAATTTAGGAAAAGTGTCTTAAATCATCTCTAGGTCCTCTTTCCATATAAAAAATGTCTAAGTGAGAATAACACATGGCTGCCACAATCGGTGTCCTCACCGATTGCCGGGTGTTTTAGGATCGTTTTTGTATGGCTCTTAGCCCATAATAGGAATCTAATCTGGTGTTTTTGCTGTGTCATGGTGGGGACACCATGACTGGCGATAGCAGATATTGAGATTTTTACACATCAGATAAGTTGACCATATGCCCTTATCTGCCACAGGTGGTGTCCTCACCACGTGTTTGAATCCGTATCCGCTACATAAGTGTTTAACCTTTGCTTCAAATAATTACCGACTTCTAGCCCATAACAAGAATCTAATCTGGTGCTTTTGTGGTGTCATGGTGGGGACACCATGACTGGCGGAAAAAATGTATGGGTCAGAATAGTGCCTAGTCGCCACAATTGGTGCCCTCACCGATTGCCGGGTGTTTTAGGATTGATTCGCTTCAAATAACTACTTGCTTCTAGCCCACAATAGGAATCTAATCTGGTGCTTTTGCTGTGTCATGGTGGGAACACCATGACTGGCGATAGCAGATGTTGAGATTTTTACCCATCAGATAAGTTGACCATATGCCCTTATCTGCCACAGGTGGTGTCCTCACCACGTGTTTGAATCCGTATCCGCTACATAAGTGTTTAACCTTTGTTTCAAATAATTACCGACTTCTAGCCCATAACAAGAATCTAATCTGGTGCTTTTGTGGTGTCATGGTGAGGACACCATGACTGGCGACAGGAAGGGGAGCCATGACTGGCGAAAAAATGTCTAAGTCAGAATAGTGCCTGGTCGCCACAATCGGTGTCCTCACCGATTGCCGGGTGTTTTAGGATTGATTCGCTTCAAATAACTACTTGCTTCTAGCCCATAATAGGAATCTAATCTGGTGCTTTTGCTGTGTCATGGTGGGGACACCATAACTGGCGACAGGAGGGGAATTAGTTTCTACTCTCCAAAGTTGATCCTTATAAACGAGGCTAATTCTACCTCTGAAATAGGGGGGCTCGGAGAGGGTCAGATTCCCTTCAAATAGATCTTCACCACATTCTGGTGGTGTTCGGCATGGTAGATGGTGAAATAGAGCATTTCGCGTACGGTAACTTTGCCGAGTAAAGGGTGAGGAAAGATGTATTGATCTAGTTGATCCTCGGACCATTTGGAGAGTTTTTCCTGTATGCCGGAAACAATCTCTTTTTGTGTTTTTGTGACTTTGTTTAGGTCTGAAAAAGGTACCCGTTTGGGTACAAAGTTTCCGGGAGGATCTCCCTCCAGCGTGGTAAGCTTTTGTTTGTATCGCTCTACCAACTCGGGATAAGTTCTAGAGGGGCGGTTGGCAAGACCGAATTTAAACTTGATGAGAAATTTGGGGTAGCCCAGGGCCTTCTCTAGCGGGCGTGTACTTTTTATAAGGTGATCGGCCTGTTGTCCGGCATTCCACTTTCTCTCCGGGGCATATTCAAATTCGTCTTTCGAAAGACCACCGATGAACTTTAGAAAATGATCGTAAGAATCTTCTAGCCTTGCCTTAATCTCCACCTTGTTCATGGCCGAAAATTACTTGGTTTTCTATGGAAGGCAAAAGCAAACTTATAATTCATTCATGAACTTTTGTTGGGCATATTGCTATTAAAAGCTCATAATTTCCCTAAAGCGAATGCTCTGTCTGCGGCTCACTTCTACTTCTTCACCACCTTTCAGGTATAGTTTTAATGTTCCGCTGAACCACGGTTCAATTCGGTCGATATATTTGAGGTTGATAATCTGTTGGCGGTTGGCTCTGAAGAATACTTCCGGATCGAGCCGGGACTCCATGTAGTTGAGCGAACGGGGGATCATGGGTTGTTGGTTGTTGAAGAAGATTCGGGTGTAGCTTCCCATAATTTCCATCATGCGCACATAGGCAAGAGACACGAACCAGCATTGCTCGCCATCTTTTACAAACACCTGGCTGGAAAGTCCCAAAAGCTTGACCTTGCTTTCTTTTTCTTCTCGCAGACGAATTTTCTCAGAAGCTCTTTCGAGTGCTAAACTCAGCCGTTCTTCTTTGATGGGTTTTTGAAGGTAATCGAGCGCATTATGATCAAAGGCTTGCATGGCATACTGATCGAATGCCGTGGTGAAAATTACTTCTGGCACATCGATTAGTTCTTCCAGCAGTTCAAAGCCGTCTTTATCGGGCATTTGAATATCCAGAAATAGCAGTTGAGGCTGTTTTTCCTCTATAAGGGTTAATGCTTGTTCAGCATTTTCTGCTTCGCCTATAATATGAACGTGGCTAAAGTGTTTGAGCAGGTGTTTTAGTTCCTGTCGGGCCAGTTGAGAGTCGTCTACTATAAGTGCCTTCATTTTAGTGGAATCTTTAAGGTGGCCGTGACGGTTTCCTTGCTGCTATTTTCAAGCCTGAATTCAGCAAAGTGTCCGAAGAGAATCTTCATGCGTTCAACCAGGTTTTTCAGCCCAACGCCTTCTCTTTTTTGTATTGGTTTTAGTTGGCCACTGTTAGTTACTTCTATAAGCAGGTGGTTCTGTTCAATATTAGTCTTTATGTGTATTTCTCCTCCTCCTTTTTGGGTTGAAAGTCCGTGCTTGATGGCATTTTCAACCAATAACTGAATGGCCATAGGAGGGATTTGAACGTTTTCTGTTTCCGGGTCGATAGTAAAAGTATAGCGCAACCTCTCCTGAAATTGTATGGATTCCAATTGCAGATAGTCTTTCACTATCTCGATTTCGGCTTTAAGCCCAACCTTTTCTGAGGCATTGAACTGAATGGAGTATCTCAGCAGATCGGATATATGAGTTACCATTTTGCGGGCCTTTTCAGGTTCTACCAAGATGAGTGACCGAATGTTGTTGAGGGCATTGAAGAGAAAGTGGGGGTTTACCTGGTTCTTCA
Source organism: Roseivirga thermotolerans (assembly GCF_014653175.1). GTDB lineage: Bacteria > Bacteroidota > Bacteroidia > Cytophagales > Cyclobacteriaceae > Roseivirga > Roseivirga thermotolerans. Next base: position 190,001 of record NZ_BNAG01000001.1, on the reverse strand, counting down.
AAATCATTAGCTCAGCTTCTTGCAAGGCCGATTTTAGTTCTAGTTTTTCCAGCTCAGAGTTACGGTTCTTTTCGATGAATTTTATGATGAAATAGATAGCGGCCCAAAGAATAAGAACTAGAAAAATGTTGAAGACATACCCCACAAAACCTCCCCAACTAAAACCGGATATTCCTGAAAGTGGTACTAATAGGTATATGATTATGTGGATGAAAATTTGAGCTAGTGTGGCAGTAATAAAGGTGCCAAGAATGGCCCTTGGTATGAGCTTGCCAATGCTTAGGTCTAACCAGTTTTTTCTTTGGATGTGAAGACGGAAGAGGTGTGAAAATAAAATTAACGACACATAGATAATGGACTGTAAAATGAGCGTAGAACGAGTAATGGAATTTTCTCCCCCAAACAGGGCAATCATGCCAATGAGGAAGAGGGTATAAAGCCCCCAGCCTCCAACCTGGCAAATCCAATAGACTACACGCTTGTTCATCTTAAAAAATGACTTTTCAATTGGGTAAAGTTTGAAATAAATCTTTTCTCTCCTAAATCTTCAGAAAGGGACTGTTGTATTTGTTATGCAATTTTTATGTTTTACCCTCAAGATAGGGGTAGTGAATCTTCGCAGACACTACCCCTCTTTTCTGTTACAAGAATTTGTTGAGCCAGTTGAGAAAGAACTCGGGATCGTCCCACATAATGAAGTGGTAGCCACCTTCGGAAATATCTAGTTTCAGATTTGGGTGCTTGGCATATTGAGCTTTATACATGTTCATAACACTCTCTTTGGTCGAACCATAAGACTCATAGGCAGCCCATGCGCCCAATACTAAAGTGGGTACTTTAATTTTGGCCAAATCGGCACGAATATCAGTGGTGTACATCTCGTACATGGCTTGGGCAACGGTGTTCATATCGCTGGAGACACCCCAGTTGGTGGCGGTTTCAATGTACTTTTTGTTGCGGATGAGGCTTTGCAATTGCATCTGCTGAAAGGTTCTTTTTTGTTCATCGGTCTGGCTGGCAGCGGCTTTCATTTGAGTTTTCATATTCTGAGCAAATGGCTTGGCACTCTCTTCTGTTGCGGTGGGCATCTGAATGGCCGTCATAAACGGTAGTGCGTCCACTACCACCAGCTTTTCTGCCAGTTCAGGCTTTTCTATACCTATTTGAAGCGCCAGGAAGCCGCCTAAGCTATGGCCAACAATGATCGGCTTTTCAATCTTGTTGTCTTCTATATACTGGTATACCAATGACTTGATTTGACTGAAGAAACCGGCTTCCACATCTGCCAATGGAGCCTGACCTGCAAAACCAGGAAGCGTGAGTACGTGGTACTGATATTTGTCACCCAGAGCTTCTATGGTTGAATCCCAAACAGCTCCATCGCAGGTGAGTCCAGGAATCATAATCATGGGCTGACCTTCACCAATGACTCTAGCATTAAGTTTAGAGGGGGTAGAGGCCTGAACCTGCAAGCCAACTACAAACGCGATTATTGCTATCAATCGTACAACTACTTTTTTCATAACATTTTGAGTTTTTGTGATGATCAAAAGTACGCTGTGGCCATGGCTAGAACCGGAGCTTTTAAGGGAGCGGAAGAAATTGCTCGGGAGTGGAATTTACTTGTTCAAGGTTGAATGTTTTAGGTTTAAAGTTGATTGAGACTTCAGAGATTTGATGTCAGACTTCAGAGGTCAGAAGCCAGATAGAGATAAATGAACTTGTGGCAGTCTGAATATGGCACTGATGTCCTCCTCTGGAGGAGGTGCCCAAAGGGCGGAGGAGGATATCATTTAAATTGACTAACAAGGGTTGAATTTCAAACCTGTTTTCTGGTTTCCGATTAATCGATCAACGACTTCCGTCTTCCGACCTCTGTCTTCCGTCTTCAAACTAATAGCTATGCTCATCCAATTCCACTTTTCCCCAGAAGGTTTTGTAGACAAAGTAGGTGTAGGTGGCAATCAGCGGAATACCGATAGCGGCCATGATCAGCATGATCTTTAGGGATTTTGATGAAGATGCTGCATTGGCAACTGTAATGTGATGTGCTGGGTCGGCAGTATTGTAAATGATGGTTGGGTAAAGCTCTAACGCTACAATAACCAGAAGCATGGCCAATGTGAGTGAAGAAAATAGAAATGCCTGAAGAAATTTTTTCTTGGTGGCAAGTCTCGGAATATTCGCGATAGCCAAAAAGGCAATTACCGGAATAATAAACATCCACTGGTTTCTACTGATTTTGTCGGTTAGGTGTGGAATGTAGATGAGGGTGTAAACCGTTACCAGCGCAAAACTGACAATAAAAAAGATGATGGCTCTTTTCAGAAACTGATAGATCTGAGCATAAAGCTTTCCTTTGGTTTTCATGCCGAGATAAATAGCGCCATGCATCATAAATGCAGCTAGTGTGGTGACCCCAACCATAATCGCATAAGGGTTCAGGAAGCTGAGCCAATGACCTGTGAATTGCTTGTTTTCATCTAGTGGAATTCCAATGAGGATGTTCCCTAAAACAATGCCCAAGAGCAAGGCTAGTAAAATACTGCTCACACTGTAGCTCACGTCCCACATGGTTCGCCACCACGCCATTTCTTCTTTGGATCTAAACTCTATAGCCACCGCGCGAAAGATCAGGGCGGCCAAAAACAGCATAAAGGGAATATACATGGCCGAGAACATATTGGCATATACCACAGGGAAACCGGCAAAGAGTGCACCGCCCCCAATCACCAACCAAACCTCATTTCCATCCCAAACCGGGCCTATTGCATTCAAGGCGATTCTCCTGCTTTCTTCCTTTTTAAAGAATAAATGCCATGCGCCAGCACCCAGATCGAAGCCATCCAAAATGGCATAACCAGAGAACAGGGCTCCTACCACAAAAAACCACCAGGTTGAGTATTCTATGCCTATGAACGTTCCCATATTAGTTGCTAAATGCGTTGCTTACATCTCTTTGTCTTGGCCTTTGATCCATCAATGGCGATTCATCAGGGCCGTGCTTAATCTTTTTATTCAATAGATAAATGAATAAGGTGAAAAGCAAAGCGTAAATCATAAAGAATAGGATAAGGGAGAACAATACCTGATTTGCCGTGACTACTTCAGACAAAGCATCCGAAGTTTTCAAAAGCCCATAAACCACCCAAGGTTGTCTGCCCATTTCTGCTGTAAACCAACCCACCTGATTGGCTATTTGCGGAAGCAGTACCGAAATCACCAATATTTTTAAAAGCCATTTTTGATCAAATAAATTGCCCTTCCACCAATAGAATGTGGCCAGAATAGTTAGACCGATTAAGCCCATTCCTATGGCAATCATGATGTGATAAAACTGAAATACAGCGTTGATTTGCGTAGGAATTTCATCTTGAGGGAAGCTGTCCAAACCACGTATGGGTGCATTAAAATCCTGATGTGTCAAAAAGCTAGTCCCGCCCGGAATGGCTAAGCCTGTTACTTCTTTCGATTCTTTGTCTACCCAGCCGAACAGGTAAAGGTCAGCGGGGGCGTTTTCTTCAAAGTGCCCCTCCATGGCCGCTAGTTTGGCTGGCTGATGTTCGGCAACCACTTCAGCAGAAGCGTGACCAGTAACGAGTTGAGCTAAAGAAGAAATCAAAGCAACGCCAAGTGCCATTTTGATGGCTTTTTTAGAAAGCTCTACATGCCTTCCTTTGAGTAGATAATAGGCATGAACGGAGATGATGAGGAATGCTCCGGCCAGAAAAGCACCAATCCATACATGGAGAATTCTTTCAACGCTCGAGGGATTGAAAACCATCGCCCAGAAATCGGTGACCTCCGCCCGGGCATTGATTCCTTCTCCTACTACATGATAACCTGCCGGTGTTTGTTGCCAACTGTTGGCCACTACAATCCAGATGGCCGAAAACATACTGCCCAGCCATACTCCTACGGTGGAGATAAAATGTACCCGAGGGCTTACCTTGTTCCAACCAAAGAGTAAAACGCCTAAGAAACCGCTTTCGAGAGCAAAAGCAAAGATTCCCTCGGCCGCCAAAGCACTCCCGAAAATATCGCCTACAAACCGCGAATAAGTGGCCCAATTGGTGCCGAACTCAAATTCCATTACAATTCCGGTGGCTACGCCAATGCCAAAAGTCAGAGCGAAAATCTTTGTCCAGAATTTAGTGAGTACCTCATAAGTCTTGTCTTTGGTTCGAAGGTATTGCCCTTCCATAAAGACCATGACCAGTCCGAGGCCAATGCTCAAGGGTGGATAGATGTAGTGAAAGGCCACAGTGAAGGCAAACTGGATTCGGGCTAAGATTTCTACATCCATAATGGTTGTATTAGGGGTGGAAAAGCTTCTTCAAAGGTATAGCACGCATACTTTGAAGAAGTAACAACTATTACAATCTTGAACCGAATAAACAGTGATCATGTTCCTGAAAATTTACTTTTCTCTACCAACGATTGGATTGAAATAGTACCCCTAAATCCCCTAAAGGAAACTTTGGCTTTATCAGGTCGAAAAGCTTCATCGCCTTACCCTTCCGAAGCCTCGGGAAGGGTTGGGGTCAAAGTCCTTTCTGTCCGTGACTTAGTTACCGGAATGTTGCTTAGTCGTCCGACCGCTACAAGCGGTCGTACGACTTGATGGCAGTTTCGAGCTTAGAAATAATTCTGTCGATTTTCAGGCACGAAGGTTTCCTTCTAGCTTAGAGAACTTAAATTAGCCGCATGGATTTTACCCGAAAACCGCTTGCCGAAAGAGTGAGGCCTCAGACGCTTGATGACCTGATTGGACAGGAGCATCTGGTAGGAAAGGAGGGAGTTTTGCGAAGAGCTATTAACGCAGGCAGAATCCCATCTATGATTCTTTGGGGACCTCCGGGTGTGGGTAAAACCACCATTGCTAATATCATTGCCAACTCGGTGAAGGCTCCGTTTTTTACCCTGAGTGCTATTAGTTCGGGAGTGAAAGAAGTAAGAGAGGTAATACAAAAGGCCAAGTTTCAGTCGAATACTATTCTTTTTATCGATGAGATTCACCGTTTCAACAAGTCGCAGCAAGATGCTTTGCTTGGGGCTGTTGAAAAGGGAGATATTACGCTGATTGGTGCCACTACCGAAAACCCGTCATTTGAAGTGAATTCCGCTTTGCTATCGAGAAGCCAGGTGTATACGCTCAAGGCACTTTCTAAAGAAGACTTGTTCCGTTTGATAGAGCAGGCTTTAAAGAAAGATACCATACTTAGCAAGCGACAAGTAGAGCTGAAAGAAGCGCAGGCACTGTTTAATATTTCAGGTGGAGATGCTCGCAAATTGCTCAATCTGCTAGATCTGGTAGTTCAGAATATTGAAGACGATCCGGCCGTGGTCACTGATGAGTTGGTCAAAGACATTGCCCAGCAACGAGTAGCGACTTACGATAAAGCCGGAGATATGCATTACGATGTGATCTCAGCTTTTATTAAATCCATTCGTGGAAGCGACCCTAATGCTGCAGTGTATTATTTGGCCCGAATGATTGAAGGTGGTGAGGATATCAAATTCATTGCCCGAAGGCTGGTGATTCTGGCTTCAGAAGATATAGGCAATGCTAATCCCACGGCCTTGGTTATTGCTACCAATGCTTTTCAGGCCGTGAATATGATTGGCTACCCTGAAGGTCGGATTATACTCTCTCAGGCTGTGACTTATTTGGCCTCATCGCCTAAAAGCAATGCGGCTTATATGGCGATCAATAAGGCGCAAGATTTAGTTCGAAAAACCGGTGATTTGTCCATTCCAATGCCTATTCGCAATGCCCCAACCAAACTGATGAAGGAAGAGGGTTACGGTCAGGGCTATAAGTACAGCCATGATTATCCGGGAAACTTTGTGCAGCAAGAGTTTCTGCCTCAGGAAATAAAAGGCACTAAACTTTACGATCCGGGAAGTAATGCACGCGAAGATGAAATGCGTAAACGCTTGAAAGCTATGTGGAAGGAGAAGTATGGGTATTGAAGTCGGGAGTCGGAGGATGGACGCTAGAAGTTCGAGATAATCTCGGTTGAGCTCTATATATTCAATATTGTAATGACTAAAACAGCTAAAATCATTTTGATATCTTTTACAACACTGATAGTGATTATTGGCTGTGGTGCATATGGTCTTTATTATTTTTTCAATGCCTTTGCACCCCCGAAGGTGAAAATTAACAAAGAGTATATTTCAACAAATAGAGACTTCATTAATGGTATCACCATTGAAAAAATTGAAGTAGACTCAATTGGCATAGAAAATTATCCCACAAAATATACTGTGATTTATAGAGCTTCTTGCCATATCCAGCATCCTGAAAACAAACCACCTAATCCTCCAGATAAAATTTTTTTCGGTAAAAAGGGTAAGTATTCGTGGACAGAAGAATTTGTAGAAACTGAGTTTGTCCATAGGGGACTGTCCAGATACACCACAGATTCAACATACAACTCTCCATGGAGACCTTTATCGGAAAGTCATGAAGTTTGCCCATTAGAATTTCAAAGTGAACAATGGTACTTCATCACAATTGGTCATCCTTCAGTAACAGGGGTTTTCTTTTACATTGATAAATCGGGGAAAGAGCATCAATATTTCCTTCCGAGTGGGGTGTCTCCGATTTAATTCTTATCCATTTAAGATAACCCTTAACCGGTTGATTTCCTTTTTGATGATTATCAGATTATTCCTGTTCTTGGAAGTTGAGATACTCGAAGAATTCGCTAAGTATGCGGAGTCTATACTATTCTATTAAATCAGGCCTTGGTTGGTTCTTATCTACTGTAGATAGGAGTTTTAATTGAGAACTAATTTTCCATAACTTCAAAGCACAAAGCAGACTTATGAGACTATTCAAAAATATATCGCTTCTGGCTGTTCTGGCCTTGATTTATTCCTGTGGAGGTTCATCCACTGAAACCGCAGAGCTCGATGTTGAAATGGACACGCTATCTATCGACAGGCATTTGCAGGTATTGGCTTCTGATGATTTTATGGGTAGAAAGCCTTTTACGGAAGGGGAGGAGAAAACCATTCATTATCTGGAGTCCGAATTAAAGGCTATGGGTGTGGCTCCCGGTAATGGCGACTCTTACTTTCAGGATGTGCCTTTGGTAGAAATTACCGGAACGCAATCACCAACCATGGTGGTCAAAGGCAAGGGGCAAATCATGACCTTCGAAACCATGAAAGATGTGGTGGTTTATACCGAGAGAACGGACGAGGTTGTGGGTATTGATGACTCTGAGTTGGTATATGCCGGTTATGGCATTGTAGCTCCCGAATATGGATGGAATGACTATGAAGGGCTGGATGTAAAGGGCAAAACTGTGGTGGTTTTGGTGAACGATCCGGGTTTTAGTTCTGGTGATCCCACTTTTTTCAAAGGAGAAGAAATGACCTACTATGGTCGATGGACTTATAAGTATGAAGAGGCTGCCAGACAAGGCGCTGCCGGTGTATTGATAGTTCATGAAACTGTTCCGGCTGGTTACCCTTGGTTGGTAGTTCAAAGCTCGTGGACAGGTTCCAAACTAAATCTTGACGATCCGAATGCTGGCTACAAATGCCCAATTCAAGGTTGGATTACCAGAAACACTGCTGTTGAATTGTTCAAAGCTGCCGGAATTAAAGACTATTCTGAGATAGCCAAAACCAAAGATTTCAAACCTATTCCTATGGGCTTAACTGCTACAGTTAGTGTGACTAACGAAGTAAAGCGTGATATGTCGAGAAATGTAGTGGGTATCGTAAAAGGCTCTGTAAGACCAGACGAATACATTATCTATTCAGCGCATTGGGATCATCTGGGTGTGGGCGAACCAATCGATGGCGATTCCATTTACAATGGGGCTCATGACAATGCTTCCGGTACCACTGGCCTATTGGCTATTGCCGAAGCCTTTGCCGGGCTGGAGAAAAAGCCGGAAAGATCTGTGGTCTTCCTTTTCGTGACGGCCGAAGAACAGGGACTTCTTGGTTCGGCATACTACGCTCAAAACCCGATTTTCCCTCCTAACCAAACCGTAGCGAATATCAACATTGATGGCCTGCCGGCTTATGGCGAAATGAAAGATCTGACCATTACAGGTTATGGCCAGTCGGAGCTAGATGATTATGCGACAACGGCTGCTGAGAAACAAGGGAGATACGTTATTCCTGATCCAGACCCGGGAAAGGGATATTTCTTTAGATCAGATCATTTCAACTTTGCTAAAGTGGGTATTCCTGCATTGTATGCTTCTGGTTCTTATGAGTCTAAGGAGAAAGGTGTGGAGTATATTGAAGAGAAAACCAAGGAGTATCTCGCAGTAAAATATCATCAGCCTCAAGATAACTATGAGCCGGAGGAATGGGACTTGAAAGGTATCGTTCAAGATGCCAAGTTACTCTTTAACGTAGGCTACAGATTGGCCAATGAAACCTACTGGCCGCAATGGAATGAGGGTTCTGAGTTCAAAGCCAAACGTGATTCTGATATGAGTATGAAGAAGAAGTGATCTCTCCGGTCTTCAACCACCTCCCCTTGAATTAAGGGGAGGGTTTAAATGTGTATCTCTATTTTGTTTTCACTTTTACCCCAATATTCGATTTAACATCGAGTTTATTAAAGAGGTATTTGGTCCAAGTAATGGTGTTACTGTTTGTGCGCGTATACTCATCGTTAGAAAATTTTTTGATTTCGTTTTCGAAAGAGATCTCTTGGGTATACTTCATATCGGACAGAAACATTTCTACAAATTCCATGTCTAGTTCTTCAGAACCACCAGCCTCTTCTTTAATGGATTTCATGATTTGATCTAACATTACATTCTGGTTGGTACGAATTATTTCGCCCCCTTTCTGTTCATAAAGTGTGTATTGCTCTATGTCCAATGGAGATGATTCATCGTGATAATAGGCACTGATGCCTTGGTTAAGTGCTTCGAGGTTAGCAAATTCAAACGACATTTCAATAGTAAAATTGGTGGTGTCGAAGTTGGCTTTAATGTTACTAATACCTTCTATACCTCCTATTTTTCGGGTTAAGGTGGAGTCCCCCATTTTTATTTCATTCATCAGGTCTTTCATATCCAGCTCTTCACCATAGCCGGCAAGCAAAGACTTCATTCCGGACATATTGATGGCAAAGGTGTATGTGCCACCTCCATTGGATCGGAAAAAGACTCTTTCGAGCATTTCCATACATGAGGTAGTGCTTAGTAAACAAAAAATGACCAGTAGGGAAACTGTGCGTCTTGAATTCATAATACAATAATTGGTTATTTAAATATGGTGAAATAGTTCAGTATCTAAAATGCCTACTACCTCTGAAGATGAGGTATATTTTCCGATAACAAAAGATATAGGGTAGCTTTAAACCCAAAGGTAGGACTATCTATACCCGGAAAATGACTTCTTCGTTCGGAATTCTGAACCTTTCAGAATAAATGCCTCCTTCTGCCGAAGGCCCGCAACCAATAACCATTACGATCTCAGCCTTTCGGGGAAGTCTTAGGAAGCGTTTGATTCTGAGGGAGTCCATTCCTTCCATCGGGCAAGTATCATAACCTTCGGCCTTCATGCTCATCATAAAGTTTTGAGCTGCAAGTGCAGCGCTTTTATGAACAGAAATTCGGATATCCGTTCGATTGCCATGGCGCACCATTGGGCGCTTGAGGCCAACAAAAAAGTAAATGCACTTTTTAAGAAAGCCCCAAAGGTCGAACCAGTCGCTCCAATAATACTTGGGTATGAGGTTCCTGTAGTAGTTCATAGCCCGCTGTGCTTGCTTAGACTTAGCATCGGGATAGACTCTTTTCATTTCCTGAACCAATACTTTCTGCCTTTTTCGCCAAAGGTCTCTGCGGGCTACCACCACTACCAATTCTCGGGCTGTTTTGGCCGCTTTTTGGTTCATACACATCCAGGCTACCTGTTTTTTGGCCTCATCTGATTTAACCCTGTAGAACTCCCAAAGCTGCATGTTGCTACTATTTGGAGCTAGAACAGCTCTTTCAATACTTCTCTGTACAGCTTCATCATCGAATGGAGCTTCTTGATCATAGATTCTTACCGACCTTCTTTCCTGAACTAGCCGATCGAAAATTTTGGTTGCTTCTTTCATCTTAGTAAACCAGAGGTAAGAGTGTTTGAGAAAGAAGTACAAGCAAGGCAATGGCTATAAGATTGAGCACCAGACCTGCCCTAATCATTTCTTTCATGCGTATCATTCCGCTGGAAAAAACAATTGCGTTGGGGGGGGTGGAGATAGGCATCATAAAGGCATAACTGGCGGCAAGGGTAACCGGTAGAGTGAGATATACCGGATTCATGTCGAGTGTTTGCGATATGCCTATAACCACTGGAACAAAGATGACTGTGAGAGCTACATTGCTCATAATTTCGGTCATAAAAAGCATGAAGGCCGTTAGCCCGGCAATTAGTAGAATGGTATTTAATTCGCCTCCCCCGGCAATACTCTCTCCCACAAACTCTACTATGGCCGATTTCTCCATGGCTTTGGCCAGTGTGAGCCCGCCTCCAAAAAGCAAGAGTATGCCCCAGGGTAGTTTACGGGTATATTCCCATTCGAGCAGGAACTTGTTTTCCTTAAGCTTTATGGGAGTAATGAACATAAGAGTACCACCTGTTACCGCTATCACCGAGTCGTTTAGTAGATCGGTGTTTAACCAGTTGTTAATGCTTCCTCTCAAAATCCATGTAAGGGCTGTAAGCACAAATATGGCCGCTACATATTTCTCGGGTTTCGAAATTTTACCAAGGCTTTTTAATTGTTCATCAATTACTTCGGCCGATTCGGACAATGATTTGAGACCACTGGGGTACATTACTTTGGTAATAACCAAATAGCTGATGGTCAGCATTAGACAACAAATGGGGAGGCCAATCATAAGATAGCGCGCGAAGGTTATCTCATAACCGATCATGTCGTTCATAAAGCCTACCCAGGCCACATTGGGCGGAGTTCCAATAATAGTTGCAGTTCCACCCACATTGGCTGCATAGGCAATTCCTAGCATTAGCCCCAGAGCAAAACGCCTTTTGCCTTTGGTTGCGCTTTCATCAATGTCTAACAACTGGGTGATAGATAGGGCTATGGGGAGCATCATAACGGTGGTGGCTGTGTTGCTAATCCACATAGATATAAAAGCTGTAGTAAGCATAAAGCCTAAAATGATGCCATTGGGGTTAGTGCCGGTTTTCTTTATAAGGGTTAGTGCAATTCGCTTGTGCAGATTGTGCCTTTCCATACCCAAACCAAGCATAAAGCCTCCCATAAATAGAAAGATGATTTTGTTGGCATAGGGAGCAGTGGCTTCATCTACCGTAAACACCCCGGTCAATGGAAAAAGAATAATAGGTAACAAAGCTGTTACCGGTATAGGAGCGGTTTCGGTAATCCACCATATAATCATCCAAAGGGCTATACCGATCACTTTCCATGCTTCGGCACTCAGGGCATCGCCAGGTTGAATAAACTGGATAAGGAAAAACAAGAGCGGCCCGGCAATCAGGCCAAACAGTTTTGCTCCAAAAAACTGTGGTTCTTTCAAGGTGATTGTGCTTTTCGTGAAGACCGAAAATAGTATAAAAATTTGATGGAGTGAAGGCCTGTTTGTTTAGTCGGGGTTAGGCCCATCAACGAAAAAAGCCCCATTTGGGGCTTTTCTCATCTTCAACCTTAAAATACTAAAAACTAACTAACTATGTTTTAAACGTCTTCTCCTGGAATTAAATTCTGATGAGCTTTATTGAGCTCCTTTCTTTCAGAATTAACTTCTGTCTATTAGACGCTCTGTAGGCTCAAATGGTTTCAATAAGAATAAAAATTTTCGGTTAAAATCTGTTAATGATCTAATGTACCAGACAAACGGCCAATTGAGCTGATGGAACACTGTTCGATACTCAATATTCCCTTTGGTCGTGCGATATTATGTTCTATTTTTGCCACAAATTTAAACCCATAGCAATGAGCGTTTTAGTGAATAAGGATTCAAAAGTGATTGTGCAGGGATTTACCGGTTCTGAAGGTACATTCCACGCAGGTCAAATGATAGAATATGGAACGAATGTGGTTGGTGGTGTAACACCAGGAAAAGGTGGCCAATCGCACTTAGACAGACCTGTTTTTAATACCGTAGCCGATGCCGTGAAAGAAACAGGAGCGGATGTTTCGATCATTTTTGTTCCACCGGCATTTGCGGCCGATGCCATTATGGAAGCAGCCGATGCCGGCATTAAGGTAATCATTGCTATTACTGAGGGTATTCCTGTAAAAGATATGGTTGTGGCCAAAGAATACCTTAAAGGAAAAGATGTTACTCTTATTGGTCCTAACTGCCCGGGAGTCATTACTCCGGAAGAAGCCAAAGTCGGAATTATGCCCGGTTTTGTGTTTAAGAAGGGTAGAGTAGGGTTGGTTTCCAAGTCAGGAACCCTAACCTATGAGGCTGCTGATCAATTGGCTAAAGCCGGTTTGGGAATTTCTACTGCCATTGGTATTGGTGGCGACCCAATTATTGGCACACCAACTAAAAATGCGGTGCAGCTGTTGATGGAAGATGATGAAACCGATGCCATTGTTATGATTGGTGAAATTGGTGGAAACTACGAAGCCCAGGCTGCAGAGTACATTAAGTCTACCGGAAATAAAAAGCCTGTAGTTGGCTTTATTGCCGGCCAAACAGCTCCTCCGGGTAGAAGAATGGGCCATGCCGGTGCCATTATTGGAGGTGCTGAAGATACTGCTGAAGCCAAGATGAGAATTATGGCCGAATGTGGAATCCATGTAGTAAAATCTCCTGCAGATATTGGTGAAACCATGGCCAAAGTGCTGAAAGGGTAATTCCTATTCATAGATATTGCGAAAAGGCCGGTAATTTACCGGCCTTTTTTGTTGCTATGGTATGTAATTTTTTTCCCGGACCACTAATTAAAATGACAGGGTTACTTCCTTATGACACCAATTATGCCTGGCTACCATTTGTATCTTCATCAATGGCTCTTATAAGGTGTTGTAAAACGCGGTTTATGATAGAAGTTTAGTTCTATGCAATCTAAATTGTAACCCCATAAAATGATTCTTTCTAAAAAAGAGAGGAGTGATAATTAAAAGGGGGTGTGCGCGGGAGGAAGGTAATCAGACAGGTGTGCAATAGTGGGGTTGGGATATTGCGGCTTATGGAGCTAGAGCAGAATAAAAAGTATAACGGCCACAAGAATAATTACCTCAAAATTATCAGAAACCTTGCTTACAAATTTTGAAATGGTATTGATGGCTTTTTCAGTCATAGGGTTTCAGGGTTAGGGGTAAATGGGAACCACCTTCTGCGGTTCCCATTTCCAAGAGACTCAACTAAATCAGACTACTATATGAATCTTTACTGACGATGTAAAGGTCTCACAGATTACTTCCGTACTCAATACCCTGATCTAGGTATTTTTTAAAAAAAACAGCGTATGCTTTTAAGTTTTGCCAGGTTACTTGGTAAGAGTAACCACATAATTGCCGGGTACGCCTGCTGCCACGTTTTGGTCGGTTTTTCTAAATGAAAAGGCAAAACGAGTAGAGCTTAGCTCGGTAATGGTTATTTCCTTACCGCTTTCTGTAGTTACCTGGTCGTCCGATGTTCCCACCCAGTTCCATGTACCTGTAGCAGGAAAAAGTTCTCCAGCATTGGTAGTGGTGTAGGTTTTATTTCCTATACGAAGGGTAAAGCCTTCATAGCGGTTAGAGACATTGCTGCCATCCAGGGTTATAGACCCTCCATTTTCCAGGCTCCAGGTAGCTTCCATTACTTCCTGGGCTATTTCTTGAGGAGTCTTTTGAGGGGTATCATCACCACCACCTTTGCAAGAGGCGGTGGTTAACAAGATGATTCCCAGCATTAGACTCTTCAGCAACATATAGTTTGTTCTAATGATCTTCTGTTTCATGCTGACTTACTTTACAATGATTAGCTTTTTCACCACACTGCCCTTATCAGAAGATATTCTGATAAGGTAAGTGCCGGCCGGATAAGTACCTGTATCCAGCTCTACCTTTGATTCCTGCACCTTTTGTTTGCTCCAAACGCTGTTGCCATTTAAGTCTATAATGGCAAGGTCCGGTTGAATATGAGGTAGCTGAGTTAGGTCTATGGTCACAACATCACGAGCCGGATTGGGATACAACCCAATCTGGGTTGCCTTAAGCATATCGTCATCAAGCCCGGTAACAATTGTTCCTTCACCCACCACGTTGATTCGTGTTTCGCCTACGGTCGATTGCATTACTATTTCGCCACTGTAGGTTTTGGCTTCGTTCGGGGCAAAAGTTACCATTACATCAGCAGAACTGCCAATGGCTACATTAAATGCAGTTTTATCGGCAGAAAAGCCTTCTGGTAGCGCAATAGAAGAAACTTCAATTTCTGTATCTCCTGTGTTTTCCACGGTAAACATAAGGGTAGAAGTTTCTTCAATATCAGTGGTTGCAAATACCAACCCGTCAATAGCGGCTATTGAAGGTTCGGCCACATTGTTTACAGTAATCGTCAAGGTTTTATCCAGCGTATTGCCACCGCCATCAGTGGTGGTAACTATCACTGTATAACTCGCTTTGGTTTCGAAATCTACTGCTGCGGCAGTAATTAGATTGCTACCGTCAATGCTAAAGGCATCATTGTCATTGCTTCCTGAAGCCAGACTGTAAGTAAAGCTGTCGTTAGCATCTTCATCGGTAGTACTAAGTACGCCCACTACGGTGCCTTCATCCACATTTTCATCAATTGAACTGGCCGATATACCAATGTCGGTTGGTGTTTCATTGACATCCGTTACGGTAATGGTAAAGCTGCTGGTAGTAGACAGGCCTCCGCCATCAGTGGTTTTCACTCTTACCGAATAGCTGCTTTTAGTTTCGAAGTCCAGACTGTTTTTAGACACCAGTTTTCCATTGCTAATGTCAAAGCCGCTGTTGTCTGTGTCTCCAGCACCTGAAACCAGGCTGTAAGTAAAGCTGTCTCCATTGTCCGGGTCGGTAGTGCTCAAACTACCCACTTCAGCATTGATTCCGCTGTTTTCAGCCAGGCTTAAATTACTCAGGCTTAGTGCGGTAGGAGCTTCGTTTACATTGGTGACCACAATGGTAAAAGACTTCTGGTAAGTGGCTCCGGCCTCATCGGTGGTTTGCAGTCTTAGATTAAGACTGGCTGAGCTTTCAAAGTCAATAGCTGCATTGGTTACCAAATTGCCATTGGCAATGGCAAAGACATCATTATGCTCTGCACCCGATCCGGACACCAGAGTATAAGTAAATGAGTCTCCGGCATCTACATCGGTAGTTGAAAGACTTCCTATTACTGTACCTATGTCGCTGTTTTCGGCTACTGTTATTGCCGAAAGGGCCAAATCGGTGGGAGTGTCATTGGTATTCACTACCGTAAGTACCAATTCGTCCGAGGCAGAGGCCCCATCAGGATCTGTAGCGGTTATGGTAATATTCACCGTACCGACATCATCATTGCCCGGGGTTCCGGTAAAGCGATTGTTGGTTGCATCAAAGGTTAACCAATTTGCTCCGCTAAAAGTGGCCGAGAGAGTTAGATTATCTCCATCTACATCATTAAAGATTGAGCTACTGATAAATGAGCTCAGTAATACATCTTCAGTAGCAGTGATATCCGCAGCAGGAGATACCACCA
The DNA here is from genome assembly GCF_014653175.1 of Roseivirga thermotolerans. Taxonomy (GTDB): domain Bacteria; phylum Bacteroidota; class Bacteroidia; order Cytophagales; family Cyclobacteriaceae; genus Roseivirga; species Roseivirga thermotolerans. The sequence goes on along the minus strand of NZ_BNAG01000001.1, from coordinate 174,321 downwards.
CAGGGGCATCGTTGGTATTGGTAACAGTAATGCTAAACTGCTGTCGTACACTGCCGCCCGAACCATCACTTGTGGTAATATAGAAGGAGGTATTTCCCACATCATCATTGCCTGGCGTTCCGCTCAAAGAGCCGTTGTCAATGCTTAGCCATTCAGGACCACCCTCTATACTGTAGCTCAGGTTATCACCATCCACATCGGCAAACAAACCGGACAATGCTTGCTCGTAAGCAGCATCTTCCAAAGCGGCCGCAATAGTTGTAGAAATGACTGTTGGCGCATCGTTTACAGAAAGTACGTTTACCGTAAACTGACGAGTGGCGGTAAGTTCACCATCAGAAACAGTAACGGTAATGGTTGTACTGCCCGAAGCATTGGCAAGGGTTGGGGCAGAAAGTGTTATACCATTGCTTCCTTTACTTATACCAATAGCTGTAGAAGCAATGAGCGATTCGTTAGATGAAGTGGCTGTGAAGCTGAGGTCTGAAGCGTCTGTATCTATATCTTCAAACGTTATATACAGATCGCTCAACAGGCCATCTTCCTGAATGCTTTGTGCACTGACAGAACCCAGGGTAGGGGCATCGTTTACGGCATTTACATTAATCTGAAATGAGGTAAATGAAGTTTTCCCATTCGCACTGGCTATTACTAAAATGGTTTCTGTGCCATTGAAGTTTGCCTCGGGAGTCAACACCAGATCCGTGCCATTCAGCGATGAGCTCACCTTTGAAAGACCTCCAATAGTGTAGGAGAATTGAGCGGAAGGATCGCCTGTGTCAGCAAAAACACCACTCAAATTTACTGTGTAGGCTCCGGCATCTTCATCAATGCTCACGTTATCTATAGTTGCGGCTGTAATGTCACTACTATTGCCCTGAATATTGAAAGTAACGGTTTGCGATACAGAGAGCTCTCCATCACTTACAGTAATGGTTACGTCTTCACTACCACTCTGCCCTTGAATTGGAGTAACGGTAAGGTTGTTTTGCTCTACCGAAAGCGTGAACAGAGTGCCGGTAGCATTATGAGTGAAGGTAAGGTTAGCATCTGATGTTTCCACGTCATCGAAGTATAGCCCAAGATTCATTATATAAGCGGGCTGAACATCTACCAGGTTTTGGGCGGGAATGGTGGCTACTGAAACGGGAGCATCGTTTACCGGGTTAATGGTAAGGCTAAATGTCTCTGCTGCCGAAACAGAAGTATTGGTTCCCAGGCGGTCATCGGCTGTTACACTAAAGTTTATAGTACCGAAGTAATTGGCCGAAGGAGTTACTGTTAGCACATTCCCATTGATGGAAACGGTGGCTACACCGGCTATATCGGGGGTTGCTTTGTAAGTGAACAATGGCACTGCAGCATCAACATCAGTGGCAGATAGCGTGTATGTAAATACATTGTCTTCATCTATCACCTGATCGCTAATTGAGGCCATAATTGGGGCATCGTTCACGGCAACAACCTCTACTTCAAAGGTTTCTAATTTTGAATATGCCTCGCTGGTGCCTTCTTCTTCTACCAGTACCGTAATGTTTACCTTTCCATTAAAGTTGAGGGCCGGAGTTAACGTTAGCTGACCATTGCTTACTGTGGCCGCTACCTGGTTGGCATTGGATGAAGTAACGGTAACTATAAGGTCGTTATCTACATCGGCAAAGTTCAGGTCTACGGTTCCGGCTTCCTCTTCATTTAGTTGCTGATCGGCAATGGCCGAAAGTGTTGGCGGGTCGTTTACATCTACCACCTGCACTTTGGCAAACGCGGAAACCGAAGCTTCTCTGTCGGCACTGGTCACTGTAAACTCCAGCGAATCTAAATAACCCACATCGCCTACCGGGCTATAAAACACCGTCCATTGTGCCAGGTTGGCGGAAGACTTTACCAAAACAGGGTCGGTAATAGAGCCTTTCTTGGGGTTGGTAGTTATAGCTATTGAGGCATTGTTAAGGTCAAAGTCACCTAATTCTACAGCAAATAAGTTCATAGAAACGGCCGTATTTTCCGGAGTTTCTTTCTCCGAAGCAAAACTGAAGAATAGCCCATCGGAAGAAGTTTGATTGGTAAGGCTTTTTGTGTCTCCGTTTTGAGTAAAGAATCGGGTATCCGAATCTAAATGGCTAATAGTACCACCACTGCCGTTGCTTGTATTGGTCAAAACAAACAGGTCATCGTCACTAAATCCGGAACGTGTTTTAACCAAAACGGTAATGATGGCTTTTTCAGCACTAAACAGGTAGGGATGGTCCGTTTTGCTCACACTAATGGTTTGGGTGAGTGTATTGGAGTCTTGTGTGAAACTCTCCAGGCTAAAGCCTGAATTTACAATGGATACCTGTTTTGGAGCCGAAGGATTCGATAGGTCTATATAGCCAATGTCTATGGTGTAGTTGGCATTGAACCGTGAATCGGTCAGTGTCAGGGCCAGGGTTTTGGCACTTTCTGAAGAAGAGGCAACGGTCAGATTCGTGATTTCATGTGCTTCATCGGCCACGTTGAAAGTAAAGGGCAGCATGGCCACTTCAGATTCTAGTTTCTCGCCTTCAACTTCTATAGCTTTGAACCGAATGGTGTCTTTGTAACCATTTTTGGGCAAAAGGCTACCGGCCGGTGTGAACATAAAACGTCCTGCACGAGCACCTGATACTGTTAATTCTCCATTTTCAGGTCCTTGAGTTACCTCGAACCTTATAGCGTCTCCATCCGGGTCGAAACCATTGAGACGCAGTACATCGCCAAGTTTATAGAATACCGATCGGCTTGCCGATATGGCTATTGGTGCCTGATTGGGCTCTATTTTTTCAACCAATGGTACCACAAAGCCAAAGTTGCCTTTGTATTGGGTTTGGCCATCGGTAGCGGTAAGCAAGGTACTCGCACCATTCTGCCCTACGGAAATAAAGCTGGTGTTTATACCCCCTGAAAACCATCCTCCACTGGCTGTGGTCATACGCTTGTTTCGCGCATTATCGGTAGAGCCTTCCTGTGCCTGCATTGGCAAGGCATAGAGGGCTACCATCAGAAGGGTTGCCAGGTATCTGACTGTTTTTGATCGTTTCATGCTAATCATGTCTGATTATTTTTGATCAGCGTTAACAGTTTTAGGGGTGTTTAAAAGCAAGGCTTCAATTTTTGCCAAACGCTCTTCTAAGGCCTCTACTTTGTTGGCCTCGGCTTTGAGCTGGCCATTTTCTGCTTTGAGCGCTTCTACCTGAGCCGTAAGTTCTTTTACAGCTTCAACCAAAAGGGCGGTCATTTCTCCATAGTTCACAGCCTTAAAGCCATCTTCTTTGGTTATAACCAGTTCTGGGGCTACTTTTTCTACTTCCTGAGCGATAAAGCCAATTTTGTTTTCAGGTCGGCTTGTATCTTTCCAGTTATAGCGTACACCTCTCAGATTATTTACCATGGCCAGGCCGGAGGTTAGGGTACTTACATTAGTTTTGAGACGAGCATCAGAGGTTTGATTGATAGAAACAGCACTGATATTGCCTGTAAAGTCACCATTACCGTTCCCGTCAAGGTAGATGTGGTTGTTATTTAAACCATCTAAAGCAATGTGACTATATACATCGGAAGCATCATTATTGAAGTCTGCGCCTCCATACATTCTTATACCTGTGCCTGCTGAACTGTTTAGGTTGAAGTCTCCAGAATATGTGCCTGCATTCGAAATATTTACCTGCATATCTACTAAGGACGGCCTATAGGTACCTCCGTTTCCATCGGACTTTTCAAAGTCGCTCATCATTTGGAAAATGGGTTTCTTTAGCCCATCACTTTCCCATGATTTAACACCTAGATTTATGCTTGAATAACTGGAGTTGTTCATGTCAAACGAGCCATAGTCCACTCCATCTTTTTGATTAATATTAAGGGCAATTAGATCTGGGAAGTAAGAGCCTCCGTTTCCGTCATTAACTGATGTCGCTCCTCGCATTGCGAAGAAAGCCAGGTCGGCATTTTCCCAATCCTTTCCGCCCATAAAGAAGTTTGATGAGCTTGGACCTTCCAGTGCGAGTCGTCCACCAGTTGTTCCGTTAGCAAACATTTGTGCGAGTGTTCTGTTGCTGCCATCTGAAATTCGGAATTGCCCTATTTCTTCACCACCTCCTGGCAACCAGCCACTTTGAACGCGGCCTTTGGCTGTGCCATCGGCATTGCGGGCGATCATATTGCTCCAGGGGTTGGCATTGCCAACGAGTTGGTAGGTAACACGTGTTTCACCAATTTCTGAAATTCCTGCGTGCTGCTCGAGGTATGCACCACCACCAGAGTAGGTGAGCATTCTCATGTTGGCTCTTCCCAATGAATCGTTGAGGTGAATAAGACCTGCTTTTTCTCCATTGGAGTCTATGAGCACATTTACTGAGTCAACGGCACTCATTAGCTTGATAGAACCTGAATTTTGCTCGTTCACCTCAAGGCGGGTTTTGCTGTTGTGGTCTACTATATTGAGCATGGCTTGCAGATTGTCTTTGCTCATAACGGCAGCTGCTTCTCCTTCTTTGCCTAATTGCAATAGGCCTTGTTGCTTTCCGTCACCAAAGTCCTGAATGGACATGAATACTCCTTCCATTGGAGAGAAGTTGCCGGGGTTATCCGGATTTTCGATTCTCTTGCCAAACATTTGCAATACCGGCAAGTCCGATCCTCCTTCTTCCCATACTCTTGCTCCCATGTAGAAATTCTGGCTGGTATTGCCCCACAAGGAGAGCTGTCCATGTGGGTGTTGGTCGGCTACCCATTCGGCTATTCTGCCGGTTGCTCTTAGCTGAGCCATGGCCCTGTCTAATGAATCGTATAGGTGTAGCAAGCCTCCTGTGCGATAGGAGTCGCTGCCAATGAGCGAGCGCCTGGTTTTATTGTGGCCAAAGGTAAGCACCGAACCAGAGTGATTTGGTTCGTAATAGTTGAGCTGTACTTTAATACTGTCTTCCGGATTAGAACCGTATACATTCAGGTTGTTTCCTCCATGCACAGCCACGTCTCCTTCGAACCATCCGGCCCAGTTTTCTACGCCATTCATGGCACGGCCCCATATGGCTTTGTTAATGCCATAGCCTTCGGCTCTTCCTAAAATACCTTTGTTTTCTATTTCTGTATTGTCTTCTCCTCCTACAGCGGAGATACCGGCAACTCCAATATTGTCTACCCCAACATTACCTAGGGCCCAACCACTTACACCGGTGTTTCCCCATGGGTTAGACTGGCCGTAGCCTACCACCCCGTTGTTGTAAGAGCCTTCTTCATATCCTGTGGCACCATTGCCCGGACCTCCGGCTAACCCTAGTACCCCAGCATTGTTTCGTCCGGCTCCAAAGGCTTGTCCTCTCACACCTTCGTGGCTGCCGTTGCCCTGGCCTATTGCGCTACCTATTATGGCAATGCCTCCTTGTTCATTTCCTTCGAGGGAGATTACGTTGCCTCTGAGGGCGGTTTTGAACCCTGCTCCGGTCATATCTACCTGAATACCTCTTTGGGTTCCTCTGTTCAGGTTGTCTGAGGAAATATTGAAATAGAAGATGGTGTCTGAGTCTGTAGTAGAGTTATCTATGCTTATTCTTCTGGGGAGGTCATCGGTAGGGCCAATGGGTTTTGGCGAGAATGGAGCAAGTAGCTCTGTGGTTCCCAATACGGTGTTGCCAATGCTAATGGTAAGCGTACGGCCACTTACTCCATGAAAAAGGTCTTCGGGCATTGGGTTTACCGAACCGAGTGTAACAGCATAGAGGCCTTCTATAATCTGAACATTGCTCTGGGTCTCTGTCCAGCTGTTGCCTTCACCAAGATCTATTAAAAAGGTAAAGTTACGTTCACCGGTAACCGGTGTTCCATTTTCATAAAGGGTTCCCTGAAAGCTCATTTTTTTGCCTTCCTGAACCTGAGCTGCACCGTCTTGTAAAGGCAAAGCCATAGTGGCAGGCATGCCCAAAACCAGTGCGAAACTAAGAACGAGGAGTAGTCGTTTTTTCATTTTTGTTAACATTTTGGTTGTGATAATTTTTTTGACTTATGTTGATATGCTGGTTTGGGCAAGAATGGCGGGGAGAACCGTGTGTACTCCCCAACCAAGAGACTCAACTAAACCGACTATATTTCTTTTATTGCCTTTTATGGTTAGCCCATAAAAGGGAGCAGAACCAAAGCCCAGTCGGCACTGGAGTGCAGGCCAAGTTTGTTTCTGATGTTCTTCCTATGTTCATCATAGGTAAGCACCGAAATGGAAAGGGCCGATGCTATGTCGCTTCTGGAACTGCCCTTAGCCATATGCGTGAGAATCTCAACCTCTCTGGCAGAGAGAAGCTCAAGAATTCTCTTCTTGTCTTTAGTCTGAATTTTGTTGGTCATTGGAATGTGTGGGTACCCTAATTGGAGTACTGATTGTTGTTACTCAATTTGGTGAATGAGCGGCCCAATTTCAGATAAATGTCATGACTGACGGGTTAGTTGTCATGAACGACATGTTGAAAAAGCCTTGTGAATAGAAGGGGTTGGCTTGGTGTTGTCACGAACAACGTTAAAAGTAGTACTAAATGTCAGGCGGTGTTGCGCAGCAGTTCGTCTATGTCGTCCTTAAAGCTGCGGCTCACACTAATCTCTGTGTCGTCATTAAGTACCAATTTTGATTTATAGATAGACTTTACCTGGTTTAGATTTACAATAAAGCTTCTATGAACCTGAATGAAATTATTGGGTAGTTCATCCATGAGGCTTTTAAGAGAGTTTCTGTCAATTTCCGGTTTGGTTTTACTGGTCAAATGAAATTCCAGATATGGACCATCGGAACGAACAAAGCGGAGGTCACTGAGCTTTATCAAGGCCTTGCTTTTAAGACTTATAAACTCTACCTCCTGAGTTTGACTCTGCGCTTCTTCCAGCTGGCTTTTTAACTGGCTCAGCTCGGTAGATTTTACTACGTTGTCTTTTTTAACCCGGTGATAGTATCTGTATACAATTGAAAGTACTGTTAAAAGTATCAGGCTTAGGGCAATCACCTGAAAGGTAAGCCCCTGATAAAACTCTTTAGAGGAGCTCTCTTCTTCAAGGCGTTCGTTAGCATCGAGCAGGGCCAGTTGGTTTCTTTGTTCAATCAGTCGGTTGGTCTGAACGGCTTCTTTGGCCGCCAGGCCCAGGTCGTTGTACATTTTCTGATATTGAAGCGCCAACTCAGTGTCGCCAAGCCCTTCATGGATTTGCGCCACAAGCTCAAAGCCATTCTGACTCATGTGTATAATGCTATTTGTATTGATGAACTGCTCGAAGGTTTTAGATGCCTGGAGGCCTTTCTGCCACTGGCCACTGGCTATATAGAGCTCCATTTTGGCAAGTAGCAGGTCGGTGTAAGCAGGTGGAGGAAAACGGTGTTGCTTATAAAAATCGTCTGCGTTGTTAAGTAATGTTTCTGCCAGCGGAAATTGTTGACGTTCTATAGCAATTCTACCCAACTCTATTTGGGGTTTTAGGGCTTGCTGCCAATTGTTGGTTGTTTGAGCTTTGTTAAGGGTTTTTTGATAGTAGAAATGAGCAGAGTCTGAAAGGTTAAGCTGTTTGAAGGCTCTTGCCATATTGGAGTAAACGGCAGTTTGAACAGATTCTGAGGGAAAGTTTTCTACATCGATAAGTCGGAGGGCATCTAGTGCGCGATCATATAATTCCAGTTGGGCCAACATCTGACCAAGGTTGAAGTAGCTCATCTGTTGGGTTTCTGGCCGAACATCGCCCGATAGTTCAATGGCTCTTTCCAAGGAGTGAATAGCTTCGGCAAAAAGACCAAGAGCTCTGTAGGCGTTGGATAGGTTGCCGAAGGCGGCAATTCGGGCATCGGTATATTCGCTATCGTTTTCGGTAAGTTTCAGTACTTCTCTGAAAACATCGGCCGATTGCGCATGTTCGCGCGAACGGTTGTAGGCCAGCCCTAGAAAACTCATGCTTCGTATTTGAAGGTTTTTGGAGCCTAGCTCGGCAAAGTTCTTCCGGCTTATCTCCAAAAGGTCTATGGCTTCTGCATGTCTGCTCTGATGGTAAAGGGCAACTCCTTCTATCAGGTCCTTAGCAGCTTCAGCAAATTCTTTGTCGTTAATATCGGGGTCGGAGAGTACTTCGGAGTAGTAGTACAGGCTATCCAGTTGGTTCCGGTTATAAGTTACACTTAGGGTAACAATGGCTTCGAGTCTTGCCCTTTCCGTTTTTGCCATTAAAATATCTGACTTAAGGTCATTAAAGTCTTGCTGAGCCTTTGACTCCGCGCTTAGCAAAAGTCCTAAATACAGAATGAATTGAGCGATGGGGAATAGTCTTGTTCTTGTGTTCTTCATTATTAATCAACTCTTGCCATTGTCCTTTTAGGCGGGCATGTTCAATAGTGATTCTACCTCTTCTTTGAAGCTTCTACTCACATTCAACTCGGTGCCATCTTCAAGCACCAGTTTGGTGGCGTATATAGATTTAATGTGGTCTATATTTACAATATAGCTCCGGTGTACCTGAATAAATTTATTGGAGGGGAGCTCGGAAAGAATGTTCTTGAGCGTATTTCGGTCTACTTCCGGTTTCTGTTTTTCGTCCAGATAGATTTCAATATAAGGCCCATCGGACTGAATGTATTTGATTTCTTCCAGTTTGAGGAGTGCTTTGCTTTTTAGCGTTATAAATTCTCGCTGAGTGGCCAGTTGCGATCGATGGGTTAAGTCTCTCAGTTTTTCTTTGAGTTGTTCAAGCTCATTTTCTTTTACCAACTTCTCGCTCCGTTCTTTTCTAAAGTTTCTATAGTACGTATAGGCGAGGCCAACTACTAAGAGTGTAATAACACTTACTATGATGAGGTTTCGGGTGAGGTTGGTTTTTACTCTGGTAGATTCTACCAGTATTTCGCTGCGAGCCAGATCGTATTCTGCCGTAATCTCATCGATAGTCTTTATGTTTTTAAAGTACTCCAGACTGTCGTCCAGAGCTTTCCATTTTTTTAAAATTTGCAGGGCTAGTTTGTCCTGCCCATCTTTTTCATAGGCTTCGGAAAGAAATTCGTACCGATCGCGTAAGTCGTCTATTCTTTGCTGGGTAAGTGCTTTGGTAATTGACTGGTTAATGAGTGCAATGGCTTTTGCGGTTTCTCCAAACTTCAGTTCGGCCTGAGCCTCTAAAAAATCAAGCTCACCTGATAGAAACATGTCTTCGCCAGGTTCGTTGAGTGCTCTTGCCTGGTGGAGATAGTGATAGCAACTGTCTTGATTTTCAGCTTCTAAAAAGTTATGAGCAATATTCTGATAGGTGTTTACTAAACCCAGAGTGTTTCTTGTGGCTGTGTATATAGGGAGTGACTTTTTCAGATAGGTGTTGCTGGAATCGAGTTGAGCAATTTTTCTGAAGTTGACAGAAATGTTATTGTAGCATCTGGCCGCTAATACCGGTTGTTTGAAGCTCATGGCTGTGGCGGCAGCTTCTTTGAGTATAGTGTTGGACTTATCAATAAGATCCATTCGGCCGTAGAGCGTTCCCAAATTGAGCATGGTGTTCACCATGCCTTCAGGGCTATGTTTTTTGTATAGGTCGAGGGCTTCGTTGAACTGTTTGGAGGCTTTTTCGAAATTGCCATCCATTTGTTCTAATATACCCAGCTGATTCAGGGCTAGTGCCCGTCCTATAGGATTTTTTTCATCGTCTGCCAGTACCAGCATTTGCTCGTAAATCTGTTTGGCCTTATCAATTTCGCCCATGCGCTGGTAGGCAATGGCCTGATTGCGTACAATTCTGTCGTAGGTAGTGCGTAGTTTTTTCCGATTAGTAAAGACGAGGGCAGAATCGTAGTAAGCTACGGCCTGTTTAATGCTTCCCGACTGGTAGGCGGCATAACCTATGGCAAAGTACCCTTCTAGTCTTGAAAGGCTGTCTTCTTTTTCTAATAGTAATTTGCCATAGTAAGAGAGGCTGTCCGGGTTTCTGGAGTTTTCCCTCGCTTTACTCATCAGGTAGTCGAAATTTTGCTGCGCAGAGACCATGGTGGTGAGCACAAGGAGGAGCAGTATTGAATAGATTCTGCCAGGGGTCAAAGACATTCGCACAGTGGCAATTACTGCCTCAAAAGACTTAGTCACAGTAGATGTTTAAGGTTAATCTAAAATTGAGGAAAAACCTCCTGACGCAAACTGCCACTGGAGAAATGCTGTATGATTCAACGGATGGAATCACGACTCCAATAAGTGCACGCCTTTCCTAAAATATCAGGAATACTCGACCCGAGCAAGCCGGAAGGGGAACATATTTTAGTTTGTAAAAAAACAGGCTGTTTCGAAAGGCTAAAATTGGCACATGAACCGGCATGTGACATGGGTAGAAAGACACTACCTCTGATTTAGCCATCTGAAACAGCCTGCGTTGCTTTTGATAGACTACTTGGCGTAGTTTACTGCACGCATTTCGCGAATTACCGTGACTTTGATTTGCCCCGGATATTGCATTTCCTTTTCAATTTTTTGAGAAATATCGAATGAAAGCTGAGCCGCCTGAGCATCGGTAACTGACTCGGCATCAACCATTACACGCAGCTCTCGTCCGGCCTGAATGGCGTAGCATTTATTTACTCCTTCAAAGTTGAGGGCAAGAGTTTCAAGTTCTTTGAGTCGTTTTATGTAAGACTCCATCACTTCTCTTCTGGCTCCCGGTCTTGCACCAGATATGGCATCGCAAGCCTGAACCAGAGGAGCAATGAGAGAGGTCATTTCCATCTCATCGTGGTGGGCACCAATGGCGTTACATACTTCCGGATGCTCTTTGTACTTTTTGGCTAGCTCAAAACCTAATATAGCATGTGGCATTTCAGGTTCTTCCGGCCATACCTTGCCAATATCGTGCAATAGTCCGGCACGCTTTGCTCTCTTAGGGTTGAGCCCCAGCTCTGAGGCCATAGTGGCACAGAGGTTGGCTACCTCGCGGGAGTGCTGTAGCAGGTTTTGGCCATAGGAAGATCGGAACCTCATTCGGCCTACCAGTTTAATCAGCTCCGGATGAAGGCCATGAATGCCCAAGTCTATGACTGTGCGCTCACCAGTTTCGGCTATCTCTTCCTCAATGTTTTTTGTGGTTTTGTTCACCACTTCCTCAATTCTGGCGGGGTGAATTCTGCCATCGGTCACTAATCGGTGCAACGACAGGCGGGCTATTTCTCTTCGTACAGGATCGAAACCGGAGATGATAATGGCCTCGGGCGTATCGTCTACTATTATTTCTACACCGGTGGCTGCTTCGAGGGCACGAATGTTTCGGCCTTCACGGCCAATGATTTTACCCTTGATCTCGTCACTTTCTATGTTGAAAATAGAAACGCAGTTTTCAATGGCATGCTCAGTGGCTGTGCGCTGAATAGATTCTATTACAATCTTTTTGGCTTCTTTGGCACCGGAGAGTTTGGCTTCGTCTATAATGTCTTTAATGAGGGCCGAAGCTTTACTCTCGGCTTCGTCTTTCAAGGTTTCAATAAGCTGCTCTCTTGCTTCATCGGCCGAAAGGTTAGCAATTTTTTCTAAGGCTTTTACCTTTTCTTCCACCTTGCTTTCGAGTTCTTCCTTGCGCTTTCTTACAATTTCCAGTTGCGCTTCTACATTTTCTTTGAGGCTGTCGAGTTCGGCTTCTCTGCGGCTAATTTCGGCTTGTTGCTGATTGAGTTTACTCTCTCGTTGCTTGAGCTTATTTTCGTTGGCTATTATCTGATTCTTTTTGCGGTTGGCTTCTTCTTCAAACTCTGCCTTTAGTTTAAAGTATTTGTCTTTGGCCTCTAAGATTTTGTCTTTCTTAATGTTTTCGGCCGTTAGCTCCGCTTCTTTAATGATTTGTTTTCCCCTCTCTTCGAGTTCAAGTGTGGCTTTTGTGTTGAGTTTTTGCAACACAAAGCGACCTAATAAAAAGCCAACTGCCAAAGATCCGATGGCTGTCAGCAAAATAGTTAGCGTTTCTCCCATATGTATTTATAATCTATGCGGAGACCGAATAAAACCTGAGTTGAAATGAAATGACGGTATTAAGAGAGTGCTTGCTTTATGAGGCTATCCAGTCTGTCAATGGTGTTTTCAGCTGTGCTATCGATTGCAGTAAACTCTTCTTCACTTTTCAGTTTAGCTACCATACAGTCAAAGGCCACCATAGCCAGCAGGTCTTCTTTATCATCAATACCAAACTTTTCCCGATAAGACCGAAGTCTTTCGTTGATGAATTTGCCTGCGTTACGTACCCTAGCTTCCTCTTCAGGTTTCACTTTCATTGGGTACTCGCGGTCTCCTATTTTAAGTTTTATTGATAGAAGATCCATTTATCTTAAAGTTAGCTCAAATGAGCTATGCAACGATCAATCTCTTTAATGTACTCGTTTAATTTATTTTTCAACTCAACAGCTTCATCCTTCTCCACTGTTGTGCTAGATACAATTTTAGCGATTTTGTACTGATTTTGAAAATCAGCAAGTTTGGCTTCAAGGCCATTAACTTCAGTTTTTAACTGTTGGTTTACCTGCTCTAATTGTGTGTTTTTAGCTCTTTCCGACTGGTAGGCCTTGATCAGTTCGTTTACTCGTTTCTCGAGAACAGCAAGCTTCTGGTCAATCGGATGGTTGCTCATTATCTTCTAATTGTTGCTTTTAGTTCTTTTTCAAAGACGTTTATCAGCCTTTGCATGGTTTTGTCAATTACTTTGTCAGTCAGTGTTTGTTGCTGGTCTTGTAAAAAGAAACTCATGGCATAGGCTTTTTCATTGGCCCCAATTTTGTCTCCCTGATATACATCGAACACGCGCAAGCCTGTCAATAATTTGCCTGTATTTTTTACGGCAAGCTTCCTAATGTCCTCAAATTTTATCGATTTGTCAACAACTAATGATAAGTCTCTTTTCACTTCCGGATATTTGGAAAGTGGCTCAAAGTCAATCGTTAATGGATAATACTTTTGAAGAGCCTCCCAGTCGAAGTCGGCATAGAAAACTTCCTGCTTCACATCGCAAAGTTTGGCCAGTTTAGGATTAACCTTGCCGAGATGTACCAGCGGTTTTTTTCTGTAACTAAGACTTATACCATAGGCAAAAACATCTGAGCTGGCCTCTTCAATGTCGAGTTGGTGAATTCCAAACTTATTGAGTAACTGATAGACTATTTGCGAGAGGTCGTGAAAGCGAACCAATCTACTTTTGTCTAGCCATGACTCTTGCGCTTGGGCTCCGGTAATAAACAAACTTAGCCTTGATTGCTCGGTGTACTTGTTGTTCTTTTTATGATAAGTGGTGCCAAACTCATAAAGCTTCAGGTCGGTTTGTCTGCGTTTAATGTTACGCTCCAAAACTTCTAAGCCTGAAAAGAGCAGTGATTGGCGCATTACGTTAAGCTCCTCACTCAAAAAGTTTAATATGTGAACATCTTCTTCTGAATTAATGCTCGCGGAGGCTTCGGCATACTGATGTTTGGTCAATGAGTTGGTGATGATCTCGTTGAATCCTGCACCACTCAATAGCCTGGAAGTTTCTTGTTGAAGAGAGTCAGCATCTTTTTTCGGGAACTCCGAAAGAAAAGTAGAGCTCAAAGTTGGTTGTAACTCCACATTGTTATAGCCATATATCCGCAACACTTCTTCGACAATATCGGCTTCGCGCTGCACATCTACCCTGTAAGGAGGTACTATAGCCGTAAAGTTTTCTTCAGTCTTATTTTCCTGCTGTATTTCCAGTCCGGCCAATATTTCATCGACCTCACGAGTGCTCAGTTTTTTTCCTATAAGTTGATTGATTCTGCTATAGGAAACGTCTATGAGGAAATTCTCTATTGGCTGAGGGTATATATCGTGTATTTGGCCAACTACCCGGCCTCCGGCTATTTCTAAAATGAGCTGGGCCGCATACTTGAGGGCGTAGAGCGTAAGATTAGGGTCGGTGCCACGTTCATAGCGAAAGGCAGCATCGGTTTTGAGCTGGTGCCTCTGCGCTGTTTTTCTTATGCTGTCGGCAGAAAAATAGGCACTTTCAAGAAAAACAGTGGTTGTTTTTTCTGTTACTCCCGAGTTTATACCTCCAAATACTCCGGCAATGCATAGGCCTCCCTTCTCGCTGCAAATCATTAGATCTTCTGCAAAAAGCTTTCTCTCTTTTTCATCGAGGGTGGTAAAAGAAGTGCCTTCTTCAAGGTTTTTAACAATTACTTTTTGTCCATCAATAGCGGCCGCATCGAAGGCGTGCATTGGTTGGCCAATGGCATGTAAGACATAGTTGGTAATATCTACCACATTGTTGGTAGGGTTTATACCAATCGCCTTAAGGTATTTTTGTAGCCATTCGGGCGATTCCTGAACGGTGACACCTTCAATTGTGAGGCCCGAATACCTTGGGCAGGCTTCAGTGTTTTCCACACTGAGGTCTACTCCCTTAGAATTAGGGGCAGGTTTAAGATCGTTTACCTTTGGCCATTTAAGTTCCCTTTTGAGTACCGCTTTCAGGTCTCTGGCTACTCCCATGTGAGAGGCCGCATCGGCTCTATTGGGGGTAAGTCCTATCTCAAATACAAAGTCGGAACTTAGCTGAAGGTATTCGGCAGCAGGTGTACCGTTGGGCAGTTGGGTGTCGAGTACCATTATGCCATCGTGAGACTGTCCCAGGCCTATTTCGTCTTCGGCACAAATCATTCCTTCAGAAACCTCGCCTCTGATCTTGGCTTTTTTAATTTGGAAAGGCTCTCCTGTAGTAGGGTAAAGTGTGCTACCTACGGTGGCTACAACTACTTTTTGTCCTTCTGCTACATTAGGAGCTCCGCATACAATGGGGAGTGGCTCATTAGTGCCCACATCAACCCGGGTGAGCTTAAGCTTATCGGCATTGGGGTGTGGTATGCAGTTGGTTACCTGGCCTACAACCAGCCCCTTCAGTCCTCCTTTAATGCTTTCAACCTCTTCAATACCTTCTACTTCCAGTCCGGTTGCGGTAAGCAGGGTGGCAATTTCTTCCGGGCTTTCATGAAGGTCTATGTATTGTTTGAGCCAGTTGAGTGATATTTTCATTTTGCGCTAAATGCTTTTTCAGAGAATGGGCAAAATTAGTGATTAATTGATCCTGTCCGTGTGTTTAATCGTTTTTGTAAATTTTTTCACCGGCTTCTATAGCTACATTCAACATGTTTTCTCTCGGGGGGATAGGGCAACTATACTCTGGGTTAAAGTGGCAGTAGGGATTGTAAGCGGTGTTGAAATCTATAACCACCGAATTGGTGTTTCTATACATCACATCAACATAGCGGCCGCCACCGTAGGTTTCGATAGCACTGGTTTCATCGGCAAACATGAGTGATAGCTTGTTGGCGTTGCGTTCTTCCCAGTCCTGATAGAGCATTACTGTGTGCTCCCTTTCTTTAAGTTTAAAGGTTGCTTTGGCAAAAGGAATGTACTTGAGCTGCTCTCCTGTGGTGGACTCTATAAATATGGGCTGCTTTTTTTCAGTGAGTTCTATTCTTGCGGTTACTTTATAGCTTTCATCAATCGGGTAGTAGTTGAGCCCCTTAAAGTTGAGCTTGTCTTCTTCGAGTAGGGGCGAAGAGGAGGAGAGCATAAAGCCGTTTTTGTCTTTTCGCTCGGTTTCCAACCGAGCTTTGTAATCTGCAGAGCTCTCGCCAATGGTCAGGAAGTTGAAAATGGTAATGGCTACTATGGCTACAATTAGTAGAATGAACAAGTTGCTCTTTTTCATAAGGCTTGAGGCTATGCTGTGTTAGCGTATTTTTCAGAACGCGAAGTTAAGGGTGGTAGTTTAAAAAGTGAAGCACAAGTGTTTTGATGGTCAGTTCCCTAGAGCAGGGCTTCATCGGCAAAGCTAAAGTAGCCGTTGTCAGTAAAAATAATGTGATCTAGCACAGGTATTTCAAGAAGTTTGCCGGCATGAGCTAATTTTTCGGTTAGCTGAAGGTCGGCCCGGCTGGGTTTTAGATTTCCGCTGGGGTGGTTATGCACCAGTATTATACCGCTAGCAAGATCTTCCAGAGCCTTTTTGAAAATAACTTTTGGGTCTGCCACTGTACCACTCACTCCTCCCAGGCTAATGGGTCTCTTATTAAGTACCTGATTGCTCCTGCTTAGCATAATTACCCAGAATTGTTCTACGGGTTGGTCGAGTAGTTCAGGCGAAATGGCCTCATAGGCATCGGCAGAGCACTTAATTCTAACTTTGGCTCGTTGTTCGCCTGTTTTTCTTCTTCGGCCCAACTCCAGGGCGCTAACAATGCTAATCGCTTTGGCTTCTCCTATTCCTTTGAATTGCATCAAGTCACTGACGGAGAGTTTAGCCAGGTGGTTAAGGTCATGGTTTACACTGGCCAGTATTTTCTTCGATAATTCTACTGCGCTGAGCTCGGTAGAGCCTGAGCCAATGAGTATGGCAACCAATTCTGCATCCGAAAGCGTAGTGCGACCCTTGAGCAGTAGCTTTTCTCTGGGGCGATCTTCTTCGGCCCAACTTTGTATACCCAGTGGTTTCTCCATTATTCAATAATAAAGAAATAATGTGGTAAAATTTAAGTGAAAATAAATTGAGGGCACAAAAAAACCGAGTAGTAAGTACTCGGTTTTCAAAATTTCTTTAACCTATGATTTAGAGGCTGTTTACCAGTTTAGTCAGTTTAGACTTTTGGTTAGAAGCTTTGTTTTTATGAATGATGTTTTTCTTAGCAAGTTTATCCAACATGCTGATAACTTTCTTCAAAAGCTCTTGTGCTTCAGACTTATCAGAAGTATTTCTCAATCGCTTTACAAACGTACGAGTCGTTTTGTTCTGATATCTGTTTCTCAAACGCTTTGCTTCGTTTGATCTGATCCTCTTTAATGCTGACTTATGGTTTGCCATTTAATTTCTGCTTTCTGAATTGGGATGCAAAGATAGGTCTAATTCAATAATTTGCAAAGTATGGTAAAGAAATTTAAAGCCTAAGGTTTTGGCGCACAGCAATTACCCTCTCGCAAGCCATTCCGGGGCCTCAAAATTGACTCTGCCACTCTAATTGATTTCAAAATTACGTATCTTTTCCTCTTAAATGCTTGGCTATGAAATATTTAATAATTCTTCTTGTCTTTTGGGCTGCCCATGTTTTCCCGGGCTCTTCAGTTTCTACCGGTGAGTCTAGGGCCAATGCACTGGAAGGTGCCTGGGAGCTAGAAACTGTAAATGGTGAGCACTATGCGCATAGGGCTGTGTTGCTCATTGAAGAACCTTATGTTTTTTACACCGAGTTCGATGAGGAAGGGAAGCGTTTTATTGGTAGTCAGGGAGGAATGGTAGAAATCATTGCCAATAAACTGTTTTACACCAATGAGTTCAATACCTGGGACGAAAGCCAAATTGGGCAACGTGTAGAGATGACGGCCGAACTGAAAGCGAATAAAGTAACTTTTAGCTATACCGTTGGGGAAGCTACGAATACCATGGTTTTTAACCGAATTGATACGGGTAACAGCGACCTGGCCGGAGCGTGGCGCATTACCGATAGAATGCAGGAGGGCGAAATGCGTGCCATGTCGCAGGGGGCGAGAAAGACCATAAAAGTAATAACCGGTACCCGCTTTCAATGGGCGGCCTATAACCCTGAAAATAAGCAGTTTTCAGGAACAGGGGGAGGGACCATTAGCCTGAAGGATGGTAAGTATACTGAGCACATTGAGTTTTTTTCGCGAAACCCGGATAGGGTGGGGGCATCGCTTACTTTTAATTATGAGGTAAATGGGAACAAATGGGTGCATAGCGGGTTGAGTTCTGCTGGTGAGCCTATTAAAGAAATCTGGACAAGACAATAGCCCTCTTAAAGCTCCTCGCTCTTTTTGGCACGGTAATGGAATAGATAAGCACAATGCATTAATTACCAGGTCCGGACCTTGAAGTAAGTTTTAAACTAAAGATCAAGGTTATGAAAAGAGTAATACTAATTATATCAGCAGTGTTTTTATTCTTTTCTGCCTCTGAGATGTTCGCACAACGAGGAAGGCAGAACGATAGGGATAGAGACCGGAGAGAAGACAGAAGAGAAGATGTGCGCAGAAACGATCGTCACCGCGATCGGGACGAGATAAGAGATCGTCATGGTCGATCGGTTCGTGTGATTGACCGCAGGGTTTACAGAGATCGTGGTTGGAGATATGACAGACGACCGACTCCTGTAAGAAATACCAGGGTTTACTACGATTATGATTTCCGTAATGGCCGGAGAATAGCCGTGCGAAGAGGGTACCGACCAAGTAACCGTCATATTTGGGTGTCAGGTTACTGGCACTACGATCACCGGTTGAGACGCGATATTTGGATAGACGGCCATTGGAGTGTGAGAAGGTCTCACCATAGATGGGTGCCCGGACATTATCGGGTGTTTAATGGCATAAGAATTTGGGTAGAGGGGTGTTGGACGGTTTTTTAACTTGTTCAGCTATTGATAGCTGATTAAATCGTTAGCCGAAATTGATAAATGGGAAGCATGGTATACCGGCTTCCCTTTTTTTATGAGTATCACCTGGGGCGATTCATGCGTCACTCCAAATGAGGCAGATACTTGGTTAGATATGTTCCGGTGAGCAATTAAGTCGAGGTAATAACTCTTTATTGACGAATGATTATGGCTCCATTCTCTCTCTAACCTGCCAAGAGCCATGGAAGAAATACCGCAACGCGTGCTATGCTTATAAATTAGTACCGGGTGTTTGTGACTCTCTTCAACAATGGTTTCTAGTTGGCTCATTGTTGTGAGTGGAGTCCATTGCATACCGGAGCATTCGTGCCTTTTATCTTTTTTCCAGAACATATCTTAGTAGTCGTACAGCTCGGTTACTTTACTTTTAAGTCTTTTTTGTGGCAAGAAGTTTTCTTCCAGTGTTTTGGTAAAAGGTACAGGAGTGTCCAGACTAGCCAATCTCATAACAGGTGCATCGAGCCATTGAAATAGGTGTTCCGATATCCAAGCCGCTATTTCTGCACCAACTCCGCCTATCAGGGTGTCTTCGTGCAATACCAAAACTTTATTTGTTTTCTTCACCGATTCACTCACGGTTTCTTTGTCCCACGGAGATAAAGTGCGCAAATCTACGACCTCTACTGAAATATGGGGAAGCTCTTCGGCTAAGGATTTTGCCCAATGCACTCCCATGCCATATGTGACGATGGAAAGATCGTTACCCTCTAATGCCACCTGAGCTTTTCCTACCTCCAGGGTATAGTAATCGTCCGGTATTTCCTGGCTCAAGGAACGGTATAACGCCTTATGCTCAAAATACATGTAAGGGTTGGGATCTTCGATGGCTGCGTTCAATAGCCCTTTGGCATCGTATGGGTTAGAGGGGTACACTATTTTTAACCCCGGGGTATGAAAAAACCAGGCTTCGTTCGATTGTGAGTGGAAGGGGCCTGCCCCAACTCCGGCACCCGTAGGCATTCTCACCACCACATCGGCCTGTTGCCCCCAGCGGTAATGGATTTTGGCCAGGTTATTCACTATCTGGTTAAATCCGCAGGTTACAAAGTCTGCAAACTGCATTTCTACTACCGACTTGTAGCCATTAATGCTCAACCCCAGTCCTGTGCCAATTATAGCCGATTCACATAGCGGTGTATTTCTAATTCGGTCTTTACCAAAAGTATCAATAAAGCCCTCTGTAATCTTGAAAACGCCTCCGTATTCGGCAATGTCCTGCCCCATAACCACCAGGTTTTCAAACCGCTCCAGGCTTTGTTTTAGTCCATCTGAAATGGCGTCTACAAAACGCTTTTCGGTTTTCGTCTTGCTTTCAGGAGCCTTTGCACGAGTTTCATAAGGGAAGAACATATCGCTAAGTTCTGTTTCTTCCTTAAACTCAGGCAGGCTTTCGGCATAGGCTGTGTCAAGGCCTTTGTCAATCTCGGCCTTTATTTCTGCTTTGTAATTATCAATAAGCTTTTGAGTGAGTATTTTCCCTTTAAGAAGGTACTGCTCGTAGTTTTCCACCGGATCTTTCTTGGCCCAGTGTTCCATGAGTGCTTTGGGCACATATTTGGTGCCGCTGGCTTCTTCGTGGCCGCGCATACGAAAAGTGAGTGCCTCAACAATAACAGGTCTGGGGTTTTTGCGAATTTCTTTGGCCCACTGACTCACCGTTTTGTGAACCTCCAGTATGTTGTTGCCATCTACTTGTACAGCTTCAATTCCGTAAGCCGGGCCTTTGGAGAGAAAGCTATCGAATTTAAATTGCTCATGGCTTGGTGTAGAAAGGCCATAGCCATTGTTTTCGATTACAAAAATGACCGGCAAATCCCAGACTGCTGCCACATTGAGGGCTTCGTGGAAGTCGCCCTCCGAACTGGCTCCGTCACCGGTAAAGACCAGTGTTGCTTTTTTGTCTTCCTTCAGACGATTGGCAAGGGCTATCCCATCGGCCAGTGCCATTTGAGGCCCCAGGTGTGAGATCATTCCCACAATATGGTGTTCTCGGGAGCCGAAATGAAAAGAACGATCTCTACCCTTGGTAAAGCCACTTAGTTTGCCTTGAAACTGAGCGAAAAGTCGGCTAAAGGGAACGTTTCTACCGGTGAATACCCCCAGGTTTCTATGCATTGGTAGAATGTATTCGTCTTGATTCAGGGCTTGAACAGCACCTACTGATACGGCTTCTTGCCCAATGCCGGAAAACCATTTGCTGATTTTTCCCTGCCTTAGCAAGATGAGCATTTTCTCTTCTATTAGCCTTGGGGTAATAAGTTCCTTGTATAGATGAAGGAGTTCTTCGTTGCTGTAACCGCTCTTGTTAAATCTCATAGGTGGGTGATATAGCGAACAAAAATAAAGTAAAGGGCCGATTGCGAAAATTAAGGGGCATTATTTTTAATTTCGCTGTCTGACATGATTCCATTCGAAAGTTTTACTCTGGACAACGGGCTGAAGGTGATCGTTCATGAAGATCATAGCACACCTATGGCTGCATTCAATTTACTTTATAAGGTTGGAGCCAGAGACGAGCACCCTGAAAAAACTGGTTTTGCACATTTATTTGAGCATTTAATGTTCGGGGGGTCTCGTCATGTGCCTCAGTTTGATGAACCCTTACAGCGTGTAGGTGGCGACAATAATGCCTTTACAAGCAACGACATTACCAACTATTATATCACTCTGCCGGCTGTTAATCTGGAAACAGCCTTCTGGCTGGAGTCAGACCGTATGCTCAGCTTGTCATTCGATCCGAAGGTGCTGGAGGTGCAAAGGTCGGTAGTTATAGAAGAATTCAAACAGCGATATCTTAATCAGCCCTATGGAGATGCCTGGCTCAAATTGCGTCCGTTGGCTTATAAGAAACATCCTTACCGTTGGGCTACCATAGGCAAAGAGATTGCCCACATAGAGCAGGCCACCATGGCCGATGTGAAAGAGTTCTTTTACACTTACTATCTACCCAACAATGCTGTTTTAGTTGTGGCCGGAGATATTTCGTTGGTAGAGGTTCAGCGTTTGGCCGAAAAATGGTTTGGGCCAATACCTGCAGGAGCTGAGGTGAAACGCAATATTCCTCCCGAGCCTGTTCAGTCAGAGTACAGGCAGCTCGAAGTAGAAGAAAATGTTCCGGTTGATGCGCTTTATATGACCTTCCATATGCCCGGCAGAACCGATCCTCAGTATCATGCCACAGACCTTTTGAGCGATGTGTTGGGTAGGGGTAAATCGTCCAGGTTATATCAGCAGCTACTTCAGAAAAAGAGAATATTCAACAGTATATCGGCCCATGTTTCCGGATCGGTAGATCCAGGATTGTTGGTCATTGAAGGTAAGCTCAATGGGGGGCACTCCATTGAAGAGGGTGAAGAGGCTATTTGGAACCTCATTGAAGATTTTAAACAACATGAGCTCGGAAAAGCAGAGGTTGAAAAGGTTAAAAACAAAGCAGAGTCAACTTTAGTCTTCTCAGAACTGGAACTACTCAATAGAGCCATGAACCTTGCTTATGCAGAAATGTTGGGAGATGCCAATCTGGTGAATCAGGAAAGGGAGATGATTCGAAAAGTTAGGCCGGAAGATATACAAAGGCAGGCTGAGCATTTGCTTGTGCGAGAGAATGCCTCTGTTTTAAGGTACAAATCAAATCAATTAAGTAATGAAAATTAGGGTAGGGTTCGGTTACGATGTACATCGGTTAGAAGAAGGCAAAGCGTTTTGGTTAGGCGGAATTCAAGTGCCACATACTCATGGCGCTGTGGGGCATTCCGATGCCGATGTGCTAATTCATGTGATATGCGATGCCCTGCTTGGGGCTGCCAATATGCGCGATATTGGATATCATTTTGCAGACACTGACCCACAGTTTAAGGGTATTGATAGTAAAGTTCTGCTTAGGCGCGTAATGGAGCTTATTCGAGGGGCGGGTTACAAGATTTCTAACATCGATTCAACAATTTGCCTTCAAAGACCCAAGGTTAATCCTCATATCCCGGCCATGAAGGCTTGCCTTGCCGAAGTTATGGGGGTGGAGGAAGAGGATGTTTCCATAAAAGCTACCACTACTGAAAAACTGGGTTTTGTGGGGAAGGAAGAAGGGGTGGCTGCCTACGCTACCGTATTGATTTATAAATCATGAGTGGTTCGGTTAAGCTCATAGTTACCTCAGATGGGTCTCATTCTTTGTATAACCCCGAACTCAAAGAAACCTATCATTCAACCCATGGTGCTTTGAGCGAATCCCTTCATGTGTTCATTAAGGAAGGTATTCAACATATGTTGGCTACGGGCTTCAAGGCTTTCCATATTTTGGAAATTGGTTTTGGTACGGGTTTAAATGTAATGCTGGTTTGGGACTATGCTCTAAAGCACGCTCAGAATGATTTTCATGTAACCAGTTTGGAGCCTTACCCTCTGCCAGAAGAGATTTACAGTGGCTTAAATTATGCAGAAGTACTGAATGGAAGCCTTACCCAAGCCGACTTGCTTAGGCTTCATCAAGTGGAGTGGTCTGAAAACCATGTTTTAGCTCCCAATTTTAGTTTGTTGAAACAACCCTGCAAGTTGGAAGATTTTACCACAGACGAGAAATTCAACCTTGTGTTTTATGATGCTTTTGCTCCCAGCAAGCAAGCCGAACTTTGGGGTATTGAGCCACTTGAAAGTATCTATAATAAGATGGCCAATGGAGGTTTTTTGGTGACTTATTGTGCGCAAGGGCAGTTTAAACGAAATCTGGCCGGATTGGGCATGGAAGTAGAGACTTTAAAAGGGCCTCCCGGTAAAAAGGAGATGGTACGCGCCAGAAAGATCTAAGTGCTAAAATTGAGTAGGTTTTCTCTCTTGTCCGTTCTCAATATTGTGTATATTTCGAGATAAAACTACTACCAATGATATTCAAAAAATGGTGCTATGCATCATCATTTCTACCTTACGTAATAATTGGCTTGCTTACGTTTTCATGTACTAAAAGTCAGTTTCCAACCAACGAAAACGGGGTAATTCAGGCACAAACCGAAAGCATGAGAAAAGACGCCCTACGAATAAAAGGCAAAGTGTTAGGCACTCCTGAAAAAGTGGGCGATAGGCTTAGCTATACTGTAGAGATTCTGCAGGTGGTAGATCAGGGGGGCACTTTTGCGGGCATAGAGCCACGCATTGGAGAAAAGGTAACGCTAATTGCCCCTACCAATGCCCGATTTAAAAATAATAGTGAAGTGATCCTGGATGTCCTTTCTCCCATTAACCGACCGGAGGGGAGTTTGGTCTTAAATATGATTATAGAATAGAATGAAGAGGAATTGGAAGAAATTACTGGTTGGCAGTGCAGGACTGTTTTTGCTGGCCGTTGCGGTGTTTACAAATCGGCCTGTTGAACAGAAATACAGCTACTCTGTCCGGTCGTTGAGCATGGGAGCCATTCCCACCGAATTGATGGATCGGTTGGAGGAAGACGAAAGTGAAAACCCCATTGAACGCCTTGAGTTTGAAATGGGCCAACTCGTAGACCCCAGGACAGGGCGGTTGCCGGAAAATATTTATGAACGAGAGCTGGAATATGCTAAAACCAAACTCAGCCAAGCTGTAAATGCGAGCCCCAGCAGTGTGAGTCCGTTTTCTTTTGGCAAACAAGCCAAAGCCCAGAATAGCCAGAACTTTACCAATGTGGGGCCATATAATATTGGAGGCCGAACCCGCGCAGTAGTTATTGATGCTACCGATGAAAACATAATAGTGGCCGGTGGAATTGCCGGGGGGGTATGGAAAAGTACTGATCAGGGGCAGACCTGGGCCAGAAAGAGCGGTTTGCAGCAGCACCCAGCTATTACCAGTATAGTACAAGACACCCGAACCGGTAAAACCAATGAGTGGTATTACTCTACCGGGGAATTCACTGGTAATTCGGCCTCGGCTAGCGGGGCGTTTTATCTGGGAAATGGCATTTATAAATCTACCGATGGCGGAGAAACCTGGTCGCTCATTCAGGCAACGGCAAAAGCCGGTACCTCTGAGAGTGATGTGGTAACCAGCACCGACCGCTTTAGTATCATCCATCAGCTAGCCATCGATAAGTCGGCCTCTTCGGGCACAGAAATTTATGCGGCCGGGCTCAGCGAAATTATTCGCAGTACCGATGGCTTCGAAACGTTTGAAGTGGTGCTTGGAGCTAACAATACCGGAAATAACTTTTCTGATGTAGCCGTAAGCTCTTCCGGAAAAGTATATGCGGCCATTGCTAACAGTAGCTTTAATGGTAACAATCGTGAAGATGGATTTTATAAGTCTGATGATGGTTTGAGCTGGACCAAAATCCAGCCACCTTCCAATTTCCCAAGTAGCTTCGACCGCTTTGAGATTGCCATCGACCCTAACGATGAAAACAAAGTATACTTTGTGAGCGGCAACAGGCTGTTTGCCTATAATGAATCGGCAAACTTCTGGACCGATCTTTCAGCCAACATCAATGTGAGTACCGGAGATGTAGGGGCCGGGCATGGCTCGCAGGGAGGATATGATCTATACGCTGCCGTACACCCCAGTGACCCGAACGTTATATTCCTTGGTGGGGTAAACCTAATCAGGTCTACCAATGGCTTTGGTACCACTGCTCAAACCAAACAGGTGGGAGGCTACAACAACGACAATAACCCGAACAGTTTTCCGCGGTATCCCAATCATCACCCCGATAATCATGCCTATGCATTCTTTCCTTCTAACCCGAACCGTATGATTTCGGCTACCGATGGAGGTTTGCATCTAACCGAGAACAATAAGGCCAATGTAAGTGCCAACAATCCCATTACCTGGAAGAGCCTGAACAATGGCTACATTACCACGCAGTTTTATCATGCCGATATTCACCAGTTTGATCTGGGCGATCCGCAGTTGGCCGGTGGAATGCAAGACAATGGAACCTGGGCAAAATTCACCTCTAATGCCAAGGAGAATTGGGTAGAAGTTTTTGGAGGAGATGGTGCCTTTACGGCCATTAACTATAACTCCATTTTTGCGTCATCTCAGCGAGGAAACCTTATTCGATATGAGCTGCAAGGCAATGAATATAATTTTGTAGGCAATATTTCACCGACCGACAATGACAGTGATTATCTGTTCGTCAATCCATACCATGTAAATCCTGTGCATCAAGACCAGGTATTTGTGGCAGCAAGAGGCCGAGTGTTTTTCACCAACGATGTGCGAAACAATCCGGGAGAAGGGCAGTGGTCTACTATAATTAATACCAACCTGGCCACTCAGCAGGTATCTGCTCTCGATGTGTCTTTTCAGCCCGAGGGAGTACTTTACTTCGGTACTCGACAAGGCGGGGTATATAAAGTGGCCAATACAAAAGATCTGGCCGATCAAACTGAGGCGCAGTTAATATCAAACGGTCTGCCTTTTGCCAATATTTCGGGCATAGCTGTGGATCCTCAAGATGCTGATAAGGTAATTGTTACATACTCCAACTATGGTTTGGTGAGTGTTTGGTACACCGAAAACGGAGGACAAAGCTGGCATTCTATTTCGGGTAATTTGGAAGAAAATCCCGATGGTTCGGGAGCCGGGCCATCTGTGAGAGCTGTAGAGATAATGCCCGATGGTGCCGGGGGGAACTACTACTTTGTAGGAACTTCTGTAGGGTTATACATGACAAAGGCACTGGACGGTGACAATACGGTTTGGACACAGCAAGCATCACAAAGCATTGGTAATGTAGTCGTAGCAAACATTGTGGCTCGTCCGGTAGAAGGCATGATTATGGTCAGCACCCATGGTAATGGTTGTTTTTATGGGTACTACGATGTGGAAGGAGTGGTGGCAAACATCAATTACTCCGTTAGCGAAAATGGTCGAGCGGTTACTTTACGCGGCAACATATCGTATAATGCCAGTTTTCCAATGAGCTATCAATGGCTTCGAAACGGACAGGAAATTGATGGAGCCAACTCCGCAGAACTAACTGTTGCCGAAGGTGGCGATTATCAGTTGCGCCTGGGTATTCAGGGAGTGGAAGGAACCGGGCTTTCAAATGTAGTTTCTTTAAACCTGGATGGCCAGGCTCCAAAAATAGTTTCCATCAACCGTTTCAATCCGGCCACAGAGGCCACAGATGGTACATCAGTAGAGTTTGAAGTTACCTTCGATGAAGAAGTCATTAATATTAGCGCAGATGATTTTGAGACCACCGGAACAGCTTCGGGTGTAGTAGACAACGTGGCGGTGGTTACAGCCGGTCAGGTATTCAGGGTTGCGGTGAGAGATATAGGAGGTTCCGGAACCTTGGGCTTGGGAGTGGCCGCTTCAAACGATATTGAAGATACTTCGGGCAACGCCTTTGCCGGTACTATAGAATCGGAACAAACGTATACTATTACCGATGTGACAGCCCCCGGTGCATCACTCACCCGCAATGATCCCGGCACTGAAGTTACCAACCAGAACACTGTTTCGTTTACCCTAACCTTTACTGAAAATGTGCAGAATATGGATATAAGCGATTTGGAGTTGTCTTCCAGTGCTCCTTCGGCTGAGATAAGCGAACTGCTGGCAGTTACCGGTACCAGGGTATTTACCGTGACGGTTTCTAATATTGCGGCCGATGGCGTAATTGATATCAATTTTGTGTCCTCTCAAGATGTACAAGACCTGGCAGGCAATGATTTTGATGGTAGTTTCACTCAAAAAGAAACCTATACCATTGAAAATGTAATTGCTTCTATCGACAATGAGTTGATACAAAATGCCACCACAATTGTGGTAGACGCTAACCCTTCCAATGGAGTGTTTCATCTGGTATTACCGCGAACTTTTTCGGGAGCGGTAAGCTATCAGGTCATAGATGCTCAGGGCAGAAGCGTGACCATGAATGAAGTGAAACAGTATCAGAGAGGAGCTCAAATCAGGCTCGATTTGCGGTCTTCGGCAGATGGAGTTTATATTTTCGAGGCTGTAAACGCCAATAGAAAGGCCAGTGTCAAGCTGTTGAAAAGAAGTCGTTAGGGCTCAAAAGGTATAGATGCCCAGGTGATTAATACAGGCACTTAAGGGAATGTCGTGAGTATCGGCATAAGGAATAGTATTTAAAGGTGGGGTTATGGCCAATCCCACCTTTTTACATTCAGGCTTCAGTTCGGCCAAGAAGCGATCGTACAAGCCGGCTCCATAGCCAATCCTATTGCCCGATTCATCGAAACTTATCAATGGTACAAAAACCAAATCGAACAAAGTAGCCTGTGCTTCTTGGCTGCTCGTAGGTTCAGGAATTCCCCTTGAGTCTGGCCGGAAGTCAGCCGAATGATTTATGGGGTGATGGCTCAGGCTTCTTTTCTTCCAATGAGTTTTGCTGCTGTAGACCTGCTTCTGCTCCAAGAGCAGCCAGTCGATCAGCGGAGCAGTATCGGGTTCTAATTTGGTAGGCATTGAACCGAAAATGTGCACATGCTTAAGCTCGCTATGGGCCGTTAAAAACTGCTTGCAGTTTTCTATCATCAGGGTATTACGCAGAGCGTATTCCGCAGGCCTTAGCGTAAGCCTTTTTTCCAGAAACATACTGCGCAAAACCTGTTTATTCATTGGCTTTAATAAGGTGGAAGCGATAATCGAAGGGATCAAAAGCATCAAAACACTTTTCAATAAAGCCCGGGTCGGTCATGTAGAAGTTCAGGAAGTTGTCTTTTCGTTCCTGGGGGCTTCCGCCCGGAAACAATGTTTCTTTGATGGCATATATTCGGTTTACCAGAACTTCCTGATTTCTTCTTTCGGCCTTGAGTATTTTTTGTTCAACCTTTTCAAGGGTCTTTTCGGCTCGCCTGTGCTGACCTTTTACCATTTTATCTAACGTAGGGTCAATAGCAATGGCCTGCCGGTGGGCATCATCGAACAGCTGATTGAGTTTTTGCTTTTGCTCGGCAAGATCGAGCTGAAAAGTAGTCTGCTCCCTTACCTTTTCATTGACAAGGCTGTGTTCATCTTTGAACAAGTCTTCCCAGCTGAGTTGAGCTTGTTCAATCTTACGCAAGCTGTTTTTGTCTATTACGGCTGCGAAGTTGCGTGGCATTAAGAGCGGAAAGGTAGTGTTGAACCGATCGAAAACACCTTTTAGCTGAAGCCAATATACAAGCTCACTGGGGCCACCTACATAGGCCAGGTTGGGGAGGAGAAACTCCTGATAAAGAGGCCTGAGGAGCACATTTGGGCTAAAACGCTCCGGGTGATTCTCTACTTCGTCTTCCAGTTGATGAGCAGTGAACCGAATGCCTGTGCCCAACACTTCATAGGCACCTTTAGCCTTCACTATCCGTGCCCTGATATTCTCCTTTAGGTAAAACAAGTTGATTTCCCTGGGGAATACCTGGGTAGAGTAACCGATTTTCTCTAGTTGTTCGGTGGTGTGTTGAGCTTCTTTTTGGGGGCTGTGATCAAAAAGGTCGGCAGTTATTACCGGTTTAAAGAGGTGTTTGAGCTGTCGGTCATCGGCATCTACAATCACAAGCCCTTTGTCTCCAAACAGCGCATTGACATAATGCCTTACGGCTGCCGCAAGATTTTTTTTCTGATAGGCTTCAACAAAAAACTGAGGCATGCCAATTACCTGTTCAAAGATGCTGTTCATTTCCTTGAGGTGAAATCGGCCAACGGCTCCCTGCTGATTGGTCTTCCATTCCAGTTTTTTACCGTTGAGTCTGAAGTGCGATATTTCCTCAAAGTCATGGTCTTCGGAGGCCATCCAGTATACCGGTACGAAGTTGTATTCAGGGTAGGTTTGCTTTAGCCTTTGACAGGCACTGATAACGGTAACAATTTTGTATATAAAGTACAGAGGCCCAGTGAAAATATTGAGCTGATGGCCCGTGGTTATAGTAAAGGTTTTTTGGTCTTCCAGTGCCTTTATGTTGGCTAGCGTCATTTCAGAGGTCTTAGTATCAGCGTATTGGTCGAAGAGTACTGCAGACACCACCGAGCGGTGTTCTACAGGGAAGTTCCTCTTTTCAATTTGCTGTCTAAGATTGGCTAAAGAAGGTAGGCCGTTATGAAAAGGTTTGAGCTCTTCTTTGTTGGAGATGTAGTCTAAAAAAAACGATGAAAAACTGTTGGTCTTCGAAAATTCTATCGTTGATAGCAGACAGTCAGTCTCGGTTAAAGTGCTCATACTATTGGTTTATGTTGAAGGTAACTGTCTTAGTACGCTTCAAGTTCTAAAAATGTGCAATAACTACAGCAACGGTTCGCCATAAAGGTCAAATTCAGTGGCATCCGTTATTTTAATCTGGGCAAAATCTCCAACTCTCAGGTAATGCTTTTTAGCGTCTATATAAACCTCATTGTCAACTTCGGGAGAGTCATGTTCGGTTCTCCCAATAAAGCTTCCGCTTTCTTTTCTATCGATCAATACTTTAAATGTTTTCCCGATTTTAGCCTGGTTTATTTCATAGGAAATTTGCTCCTGAACCTGCATAACGTGATTGGCTCTTTCTTGTTTCACTTCGTCAGGCACATCATCGGTCATTGAGAAGGCATGGGTGTTTTCTTCGTGCGAATAAGTGAATATGCCCAGCCGGTCGAACCTTGATTTTTCTACAAAGTCTACCATGTCGGCAAAGTCTTCTTCGGTTTCTCCCGGGTGCCCTGCAATAAGGGTGGTTCTTATGGCAATGTCTGGTACTCTGGATCGCATTTCGGCCAGCAAGGCTTCCGTTTTTTCGCGGGTAGTGCCTCTGCGCATTAATTTGAGCATTTTGGTAGAGCCATGCTGAAGAGGAATGTCCAGGTAATTGCAAATGTTCGGGCGTTCGGCCATCACATCCAGCACGTCCATAGGGAAGCCTGTCGGGAATGCATAATGAAGCCTTATCCAATCAATACCCTCCACATCAGAGAGTCGCTGCATTAGTTCTGCCAGATTTCTCTTTTTGTAGAGATCAAGGCCGTAATAAGTAGAATCTTGGGCAATGAGCAAAAGCTCCTTGGTGCCATTTTTGGCCAGGTTTTTAGCTTCGGTAACGAGTTCTTCTATCGGCCTGGACTTGTGCCCACCACGCATTAAAGGTATAGCGCAAAAAGAGCAGGGCCTATCGCAGCCCTCAGCGATTTTCAGATAGGCATAGTGCTTAGAGGTGGTGGTAATTCTATCGCCAAGCAGTTCGTGCTTATAGTCAGCCTTGAACTTCTTTAGCAGAGCGGGCAATTCCATGGTGCCGAAAAAAGCGTCTACCTGAGGAATTTCTTTCTCCAGGTCGTCTTTGTACCGATGAGAGAGGCATCCGGTGACATACACCTTTTCTACCAGACCTTCTTCTTTAGCATCTACATACCGCAAAATGGTGTCTATAGACTCTTGCTTGGCATTGTCTATAAAACCACAGGTATTGATGATTACGATATTGGCATCGTCTTTTTTAGACTCATGAGTGGTTTTAATACCATTGCCCCTCAACTGGGTCAACATTACTTCAGAATCGACCAGGTTTTTGGAGCAACCCAGCGTAACAATGTTGACTTTATCTTTCTTCAGCCCTTTAACCTTCATGAATATCAATGAATTTGGAGGGCAAAGGTAAGAAGAATTGATAAGTTTTAAGCTTTGGGCTTCACCTTCAAAGTTCGGTCACTGAGGTATGAAATTTTGAACTTAAAACTACCCTCTCTTCTTTCTGAAAGTAATAGGCACTAACTCGTCTGTTGGAAGTCCGATTTGGTAAAGCTCCCATTCAGAGTCGTATTTGGCGAGAATCTGACGAATGCAATCTACCCGGTCGTCACTTGGGTTTTCACAATCGGCCCAGTAAAATACTTCTACCCGATAATTGTAAGAACGTTTTTGACCGTTGATTTTTACTTCCACTTCAATGTCTTGCTCGCCAGAGATTTGTGGAATTTGTATAGCTATAGCACTCATAGGTTGTTCGTTAATGTACAAATGTTTTCTATCCGTTATTCATGGAACAAGATAAGTGCCATGAATTTAATGTGTTGAAAATCAAATAATTATGATTTAATACACAAAGGGTTTGACCGATAAAGTGCAGTAAATTGTACGCAAACGTTCAGGAATTTGATATATTCCGAAGTAACACATTCAATATGAAAGCAACGGCATGCTTATTACTTCTTATTACTTTTTCCATTACCATTAGTTGTTCAAACTACTCTTCAAGTAGCATTGTAGAGGAGAAGATAATGGTGGACAGTCTTGTCAGTGAACAATTTCTTGAGAAAGAGATTGGTTTGGCTCCCTTTATAGTAGGCTCATATTTACTCATTAAGCAAGATCAAAATAGGGCTGATAGGGTGGTTTTTACTGTTTACAATTCATCTGATCTTGAGTTTTTAGGTGAGATAGGTGAGCGGGGAAGGGAAGGGCCTGATACATTCTATGGAGCTAGTTACTGGGGTCAATATTTAGAGAGAGATGGAGATTATTTGATTTGGGTAAATGACCCACCAAGGTTTAGGATAAGTCTTATCAATATTACCAAGAGCCTTCAACAAGGCAAGACCATAATTGAAAGAAAAGTGACACATAGACCCGAATATGACTTTATGAATGCACTTTTCGTTGTTGACTCAGTGGGTTTAGTAGGTCATCAACCTGGTTATTATGACGGAACCAATATGGCTCCCTTGGTAATGTTAAAGAACGGTGAAATTAAAGCCTATGGTGAGTATCCCAAAGTCAATAATATACTTGATGAGGAACGATGGAAAAAATGGGCAAACTTTAACAGTGTTTCTCTTTCAATGAAGCCTGACCAATCTCGTTTTGCCGTTGCAATGGATTACTATGATCGGTTAGACATTTTCGACAGAGATGGACAATTTATTATGTCTTACCGAGACCCTGAAAAGTATGCTCTTTACAACTATTCAGACATTATTACACCCTCGAAATCTGTCCCTAGGCAGTACAGGGATTATTATTATGGAACGGCTGCCACGAAAGACTTCTTATTTACACTCTATTATGATGTTTCTGTGGAAAAGTGGGCTGAGTTTCACCCTACCACTATTCGCATTTTTGATTGGGAAGGAAACTTAAAAGCTCAGCTGGCCTGCCCTGATAAACTTTGGAATTTATCTGTAGATGAGGAAAATGGATATCTATATGGAGGTTCCTATCAGCAGGAGACCCTTTTTAGATACAATATTGAGTCTGTGTTGAAAGCGCTAAAGGCTAATCCTTGAAGGCTAATCGATCTGTCTATTTCTTAAAAAGAGAGTCTACAAACTCAGCTTTGTTGAAAACCTGTAGATCTTCTACCTTCTCACCAACGCCAATGTACTTCACAGGGATTTTGAATTGGTCTGAGATGCCAATCACTACTCCACCTTTGGCTGTGCCATCGAGCTTGGTAATGGCCAAAGCAGAAACTTCAGTGGCTTTGGTAAATTCTTTGGCCTGAATAAAGGCATTTTGACCAGTAGAGCCATCGAGCACCAACAGAATCTCGTGAGGAGCTTCAGGAATGAATTTCTGCATCACGCGTTTGATCTTCGTCAGCTCATTCATCAGGTTCACTTTGGTGTGGAGTCTACCGGCAGTATCTACAATTACAAGGTCCGCACCGGTTTCAACTCCTTGCTTTACGGCATCGAAAGCTACAGCACTTGGATCAGTATTCATGCCGTGAGCAACTACTGGTACGCCCACTCTTTCGCCCCAAAGCTTTAACTGGTCTACAGCTGCGGCTCTAAAGGTATCGGCAGCACCCAGTACAACAGATTTACCTTTGCTCTTGAATTGAGCGGCTAGTTTGCCAATGGTGGTTGTTTTACCCACACCATTCACACCTACCACCAAAATAACATGTGGTTTGTGGCCTTCGGGTAGTTTAAAGTCGGCAAGATCCTGGGTATTATTTTCGGCTAGCAGTTCGGCAATTTCTTCGCGCAAAATGCGATCGAGCTCGGTAGTGTTCATGTACTTGTCTCGTGCCACTCGTTCTTCAATGCGCTCAATAATCTTTACGGTAGTTTCTACACCAACATCGCTGGTTATTAGTATTTCTTCCAGCTCATCGAGTACTTCATCGTCTACCTTAGATTTTCCGGCTACGGCACGACCGAGCTTACTAAATAAGCTTTCTTTAGTCTTTTCGAGTCCCTGATCGAGCTTCTCTTTTTTCTCTTTAGAAAATAAACCGAATAGTGCCATAACAGTAAGGTTTGATGAAGTTATCTTAAATAAGCCTATATAGCTAAAGTACGTTCCCGAAATTATTTCGGAATATATCCCCCCGTATACAAAGATTCTGAAACTAGCTTGTTTGCCGACAAAGGCAGGTTCAGAATGACGAAAAGAATGGTAAACAAAAAAGTCCCTTAACGGGACTTTAATATAATTGATAAATGCAATTTCTTATTTATCGGCTAAAACAGATTTAACCATATCTTCAGTAACCATCTCTTCTTTAAAGGTATATGCACCAGTTTTAGGAGATTTTACTGCTTTGATCACTTTGGCGTATTTTACACCACCTTCTTTCTTTAGGGTTGCAACTACTTTCTTAGCCATGATTACTTAATTTCTTTGTGAACGGTATGTTTCTTCAAAATTGGATTGTATTTCTTCAACTCCAATCTTTCAGTTGTGTTCTTTCTGTTCTTGGTGGTGATGTATCTAGATGTTCCTGGCATGCCGCTTTCTTTGTGCTCTGTGCACTCTAATATCACCTGAACTCTATTGCCTTTCTTAGCCATTTCTCTATGCTTTCAAAATTCGGACTGCAAATATAGGGAAGTGATTCTGATATTAAAACCTAAGAATCAAAAAATCTTTAAAATAAATACACTGTCTTTCAGGTAGATGACCCTGCCACACTACCCAAATGTTGGCTGCTAATTTGGCCATGGAATTCGAATATATCAAATTCTGCTTACTCCCACATTTTCAGTCGGTTTAGGTATAAATAGGACTCTACAAAATGGCGGTGTTCTTGTGTTGTCATTTTTTCCAGAAGTTCTAAAGACGACACGTAAGTGGCCAGATTGCCGTTTGAAGATGAAAATTTTCCATCTTCAATATAGGTTACAAGACTGTCGTTCTGAACCAGCAGTTTGGGGTAGTCTTTCTGTAATTGTTCTCCTCCGCCAATCCAGGTTACTATTTTCTTTCCATTGGCAATGCCAGATGCTCCTATGAGCTGAGCTCCCGCACAATTGCTTACCGTATAGGTGGTTTCTTCATTTTTGGCCCTTATAAACTCCAGAAGTGTTTGGTTGCGCACCATAGACCACATATCGTAGGCGCTGGGCACAAAGAGCACGTTGAGAGAGGGCGCAGTGGCAAAAGTATAGTCGGGTATTATGGTTAGTCCCTCTTCGGTGGTTATCGGTTCGGGAGTTTGGGCAATGGTGACGACATTGAACAGCGGTGTGCCATCTTGATCGGGTTTGGAAAAAACATCCATTGGAGCGGTGACCTCTGTCATTAGTACTCCTTCAAAAATGAGTAGCCCTATGGTGGGTAACTCATTGTTGAAAGATTTAGAGGGCCGGTTTTTGTGATCCTGGCAACTGATTAGGCCACAAAAGATAGTTAGTATGAGTAGGCTGGTCTTTTTCATAGTGCTCAATTGATGGGTTTGTGAGTGCTAACGGCTATTCTGTTCCAGCCATTAATGGCCACAACAGTCATAATTACCTGAGCCAGGTAGTTTTCGCCAAGAGTGGCGACAGCTTCATTATAGGTTTCTGTGCTTAGGCCTCCTTTATGTATTAAGGTTACCTCTTCGGTAATTTTCAACACAATGCGCTCTTCTGGTGTAAAAAGTGTGGTTTCTTGCCAGGCATTTAAGAGAAAAAGCCTCCTGGCAGTTTCACCATCTTTAAGAGCCTCTTTGCTGTGCATGTCTATGCAAAATGCGCAGCCGTTGATTTGCGATGCCCGCATTTTAATCAGGTGAACCATTTTGCCGGCAATTCCACAGTTTTTTATATAGTTCTCCAGGGCAAACATGCCTTCATAGCTCTTTGGCTCAACTTCTTCAATCTGAATTCTCTTTTTCATTTGCTTTTGTTTTGAGCAAATGTATAGGCCCTGCGAACCAAAAAACTTGAACTGGTTTAAGAAAGCTTCTCCGCCCTTATTTTGCTTAAATACTCCGGAGTAAGGCCCAGGTAAGTGGCAACCATATACTGAGGCACCCTATTGACAAACTCAGGAAAGTCTCTTCTAAAGTGATTAAATATTTCCTTCTTCGAATAGTCGAAAACATATTTGGTGCGAACTACAGAGGCTCCGTAGGCAATTTCGTATACGTTGCGAAAATATACTTCCAGTAAAGGATGGGCCCGGAGGAGCTGTTGGTAGTTGCCGTAAGAGATATGCCATAATTCGCTGGGTTCAACAGCCTGAATGCTTAGATCTGTATTCTTCTGGTGGTGAAAGGCCAGAAAATCAGTAATCCACCAATCTTCAATGGCAAACATAATGGTCTTTTCTACTCCTTGGCGATCGGTAAAAAAGGCATGCACACATCCTTTTGCTACAAAAAAGAGGTGATCGCAGAGGTGGCCTGAGTGGGTTAAATTCTCTTTCTTTTCTGTAGTTATGGGATCGAAATAGCCCAAGATCTGGCCGAACTCTTCTTGAGAAATACCCACAAATCTATTGATGTGCCGGAATAAGGAGTCTTGCATACAACAGTGGCTTTGGCAGTTGCTCCTGCCGTAAATTAATGCTTTAGGCCTTGTAAAGGTAACTGAAAGTCTACTAAAGCCGGTCTTTAAAATGCTTTAGCAGCAGGTTGTTCACCATTTCTTTGGTTAGAGGTTTGCTCATAAAGGTTTTTATGTTCTCAATATCCTCCGCCCTGTGTTTGTCGTCCGGGTTTAGAGAGGTGGTGAGCATTACTACAATTACATTGCCTTTGTACTTGGGGTCCAGCTTGTCATACTCCTCAATAAACTCCCAGCCGTTCATGCCGGGCATGTTAATGTCCAGAAAGATAAGATCGGGCTGAGGATGCTCTCCGCCTACTTTGGAGGTGAGGTAGTCTAAAGCGGCCTGCCCACTTTCAACAGCTACTATATGGTTGGTGCATCCTATTTGATTGATGACGCGCTGATGAAAGAAGTTGTCAGATTCGCTGTCATCGATGAGCAAAATAGAGTTGAGTATGGGCTTCATGGGTCATAGTTTTGGTAAATAAAAATAGAAAGTGCTGCCCTGGTCAGGCTCAGATTCAACCCAGATTCTGCCCTTGTGTACCTCAGCTATCTTGCGGCAATGGGCCAGGCCAATGCCGGTGCCTTCATAAGCTTCTCTGGAATGAATACGTTGAAAAATGGTGAAGATCTTTTCCTGGTGTTTTTTAGATATACCAATACCATTGTCTTGTATGGCAAAGACCCATCCGTTGTCTTCTTTTGCAGTAATTTGAATTTGCGGGGCTACCTCCTTTTTTCTGAACTTAATAGCATTGCTAATGAGGTTTTGAAATAGAAGCCGAAGTTCTGTTTGGTAACCTCTTACCTCGGGCAGCTCACCCAAAACCAGGGTGGTGTGGGTAGATTCCAGTACCGAAGAAAGATCTTTCTGAATATGAACCAGAAGACTATGGCAGTCTACCATGGTAAGCTGCCTTTCCTGACCTATTCGGCTGTAGTCCAGTAAGTCCTTTACCAGTTGTCGCATTCTGGTAGCCGACTCGCTAATGAATTTCAGGCTTTTTTTGCCGGTATCGTCTAGCTTGGTGCCGTAGTCTTCAACCAGAATTTTAGTGAAGTTAGTAACGGTGCGCAGTGGTTCTTGCAGGTCGTGAGAGGCCACATAGGTAAACTGTTCCAGCTCTTTGTTTTTGTGGGCCAGTTCCCGGTTGTGCTTTTGTACTTGTAAATTTAACCGAGAGTGCCGTATTCCAATAATGTACATAACCCATATGGCCAGCGTAGAAATGCCACGGTTTGCAAAGGCCATCCATGTGGTTTGGTTGTTGAAGGTAATAAGCGGGATTAACCAAATAAGTATTGAGATGAGTATAGAGAAATAAAGCAGTGTTTTAGGCTTTTGGCTTAATATGACTGCCATTGAACAGACATACAATATACCCACGGCTACTCCAAGAGGAATGATAAGATCTACGGCAAATACTACAAGAATCATGAACAAGCTAAGCTGAACCTCCCGGGTTGGTCCTGAAGACTTTCCGGGCCCCAACAGGGTACTGCTTTGCAAGTTGTCTTGAGTAATCATGTTGCACCTATGTTTCTATTAAATATAGAAAATTAAATAGATTTACGACACTAATCGCGCTAAGTTACAAATGAGGGTTTTGTAAGCTGCCTGGGGTCGTTGAGCAGGAGTCTATTTTTAAGGAGTTAATTCTCTCTCCATTTGAGCCAGTCGTTGCGCAATATTCGGTACACAAAGTTCAGTTTGGGCGCTTCACCATAGTAGGCTACCTCAAGTTCATCGATCTTTTTTGCCCCCAGTTTTTCAATCGAAGATTGCGATCTAAAGTTTTGTGCACCAATGTGAAAATCGACCCGGCTGATATGTTCAAATAAGTAGTCCAGCATCAGGGTTTTAGTGGCATGGTTATATCCCTTTCCCCACCTGTTTTTAGCAAAAAAGGTATAGCCTATAAGTATGCTGTTCTGCTTCGCATTGTAATCGTATAGTCTGGTACTTCCAATAACATCACCCGTTTGGCTATCTATAATTATAAAAGCCCCTTTGCTTTCTATGGCTCCCTTAAAAAAGTTTTCGAACACCGGCTTCTGCCATCGGTTTTGGTTAGGGTGTTGTTTCCAAAGCTCCGGGTCGGAGGCTACTGCATAAAGAGCGTCAAAGTCGGAAGGAAGTAATGGTTCCAGACGCACTTTTTCATTGGCCAAAGAGGGTTGCAGGCTAAAAGTCATGAGCTAAAGATAATCAGGCTTGGCCATATACAATGTAGCTCTCCGGGTGTAGCTGTCATAAAATATTTTCCGGAAAAGAGGAGCAGCGTTTTGCAAACTGCTACCGCTGTATACCTTTGCATTAGTTAATGTTACAACCGGGGTGTTGTGTCGGAAATTAGGCACGGCTGAGATTATACCCGCTAACCTGATCTGGATAATGCCAGCGTAGGGAATTGTAATGATGTCCATTATCATTATCCTTCTGTTTTTCAGGCATTCATCCGATCAACAATACTGTTGATCAATGAGTAATATTGAAAAAAAGCAAAAATTCGATGTAGCCACCGGTGAGTTGCGCAACTGGCAGGGGCGTAAGGAGTGGTTCTTCAATCGCGATGACACCGATCATTACGAAATGTACTACGAAGGCCCTTATAAAAGGCAAGAGGTGTGGCAAAAGAAAACCCTGGAAAACCTGATAAAAAGCGATTCAAGGGTGAAAACCCTTCTTGAGTTTGGCTGTGGTACCACCCGTTTTACCCGGTGGTGGAAAGAAATAGGTATAGAGGCCACAGGGGGAGATATTTCACCATTTATGCTGGGGCAAGGGGTGCATCTCTTTGATGGCGACCTGGTGTTGGCCGACTCGCACCATATGCCCTTCAAAGATCATAGTTTCGATGCCCTGGCCTTCGTTACCACATTTGAGTATTACAAGGACCCCGTGAAAGTAATTCGCGAAGCCGTTAGGGTAGGGAAGTACGGAATCGTATTTGGTATGATGAACCGCAACACGCCCAAGCTTGTGAGGAGGCGTGTGCAGCAGGTTTTTGGCAGAAACAACTACTATGTTACAGCTCATTTCTACACGCCTTCCAGTCTTAAAGAACTCATTGATGAAGCACTGTTCGACAGAGATTATAGCATAAAATGGCAGGCTACCGGGCTGCCCAAGTGGTTTCCGGTACAGCAGTGGCACCAGCCTTATGGCGACTTTTTTGGTCTTCATGTTCAACTCAATGATGTGTGATGGCGGCATTCGTAGATGAGAGTGGAAAGGTAGATGAACAGGTTTTCAAGTCGGAACTGTTTCCTTATACCGGTGCGGCTAGCCAACGAGTTATTCAAGGGCCACAGTTTGGTGTAGATACCGCAATAATAGACTTGGGTAATGGTTTGGCTATGGCCACCTCCAGCGATCCGCTATCGTGGATACCCTCCATGGGGGCAAAAGCCTCGGCCTGGCTTTCTGTACACTTGCTGGCCAACGATATGAGTACAACCAGCCATGCTCCGCAGTTCGCTCAGTTTGTCCTTAACCTGCCTACAGCCATGGGGTTATCAGCCTTTCAGGACTATTGGCGACATATCCATGAGCTTTGTGAGCAAATGGGGGTGGCCATTACAGGGGGGCATACCGGGCAAATTGAAGGACAAAACTCAACCATAGCAGGAGGAGGAACTATGTTTCTTACAGCTCCCCGCGACCAGATTCTTAGCAGCAATGGTGCGCAGCCTGGCGATAGCATTATACTCACTAAAAGCATGGCACTTTCCTCTACGGCCATTTTGGCCATGGCCTTTCCGGAAAGTGTGAGCCGGCATTGCGGCACGGAGGTGCAGCAGCAGGCTGAATCAAATTTTTGGAATCTTTCGGTGCTCAAAGAGGCGCGGTTGGCCGCTCAAACCCTGGGAATACACAAAGGGCTACATGCCATGCACGATGTAACGGAAGGGGGAGTGTTGGGGGCAATGGCCGAAATGGCCGGAGCATCCAAGTGTGGTGTAGACCTGTTGGGGGAGGCTTTGCCACTAAAGCCTGAAGTAGATGCAGTGGCTCGGTTGTTTGAGATTGATCCGAGACTTTCCATTGGAGCGGGAGCTATGGCCTTGGCGGTTAAATCCGGCTGCGAAGCGCAACTTATTAAAGCTCTCGAGCAGGAAGGTATTCCGTCTGCAGTGGTGGGAAAGTTTACTCCGCAACAGGGAGTTTATCGAATAACAGAGGCTGACGGAAGGCAGTCTGAGTTTAGTATAGAGGGTAAAGACCCTTATTGGGGAGCTTTTTTCAAAGCCCTTAAAGCCGGGTGGAAATGAAGCGGTTGGAGGGTGTTTATCTAGTGGCCGATCCGGCCATGCAAGGCAACCTGCTGTTCAGTAAGCTTCAAGAAGCGCTCAGGGCGGGTGTCGATGTGTTGCAGCTATGGAACCATTGGCCCCCGGAGTTTACGCATAGCGACAAAATACAATTGGCCAAAGAGGTTGTAGACATGGCCGAGCCGTACGGTACGCCTGTCTTAATGAATGAAGACTGGGAACTTGCGCTGCAGTGCAATGCAGCCGGAGTGCATTTTGATACCATACCACAAGATTGGCCTGCTATAAAAGAGGCTTTAAAGGGGCGTCTGGTAGGATTTACGGTGGGCAACAATGTGGAAAGAATACGGTGGGCGCAAAGTGAAGGGGCAGATTATGTGAGCTTTTGCGCTTTATTCCCTTCAGCCTCTGTAGACAGCTGTGAGATAGTGAGGCCGGAAACGGTACTAAAGGCGCGATC
This sequence comes from Roseivirga thermotolerans, assembly GCF_014653175.1. Classification (GTDB taxonomy): domain Bacteria; phylum Bacteroidota; class Bacteroidia; order Cytophagales; family Cyclobacteriaceae; genus Roseivirga; species Roseivirga thermotolerans. Next base: position 133,480 of record NZ_BNAG01000001.1, on the reverse strand, counting down.
CATTAGTTCCCTGCCTATTTTTCTGTCCGGGGGCATTCGGCCCGATAACCTCAAAAAACTTGCTCAACTGCCCTTCGATGGTGTGGCCATTATTTCCGGTATTATGAATACGGAAGATCCTGCCGGACAAATTGGTGTCTACAGAGCGTTACTCCATGAATTGAAAGCAACAAAAAAGAATTAGCAACCATGCAAAAATCAATGCTTAAAAAACTGTGCTGTCCTATTGATAAAAGCGATTTGCACATAGATATATACAATGAAGATGAAACGGGCGAAGTACTGGAGGGGCTAATGGTATGCCCAACTTGCAAGCGTTATTACCCCATTATTTATAGCATTCCCATAATGACCCCGGATGAATATCGTCAGAAGGCCCTCGAAGCGCCTATGATGGAGCGGTGGGGTATTGATGTGGGCAAGGAGGAAAACGGAACATTTTTGCTCGAAAATCACCGGCCATTGCTTAAATAACTTCGGTTTGCACCATACGAAATCAAGATCCGGATAATCGAAAGCTTATCCGGCTTTGGTGGTCAGCCAGCCCATGTAAATAGCCGACTGAAAGAATCGTAGCGGAGAGGTAAACCCTGCCTGAACCAGTAACTCACTTAGCCGCGGTTCGGAAACATGGTGGAGTTCGTTGGCAATTCGGTTGATTCGCTGCTCAATTTCTTCCGTAGTCACATCTTCAGGAATCATGGCACGCAAAACGTTTAGGTTTCCTTCTATTTGTTGACTGTCGCCAGTAATGTCTAAAAGAATTAAAGGAGCTCCCGGGGTCAACCGTTGAGCAATTTGCTGCAACAGCTCCAGCTTGCTACCATCATCTTTTAGAAAGTGCAGTACCAGCAGCAGCGTGGAGGCACCATACCGTTCGCTGTCTTTGAGGTTTTGCACTACTCCCTCAATGAGCTTTACGTTGGAGTAGGGCTGCAACTTCTGGCGAGCCTGATCAATCATTTCCGGAGAAGGGTCTATGCCCGTAATATCCCAGTTCTTATGAACCGAAACCAAAGGCTCAATTTCGTTGCCGGTGCCACAACCTACCACCAGTAGTTTTTGCTCCTTCAGCGGAAGCAATAATTTGGGTAAGAGGTTCAAAAAGTATCTGTAATTAGGGATCCAGGTTTCAACAAACCGGTTGTAGCCGGCCGCTCTTTGTTTTTCGAATAACTCTACAGCGCTCATGGTTGGGGTGGGTTTACTATGCTCATAAACCCGTGTTCTTAGGCAAGAGTTGCAAGAAGTTTGAAAAATACCTCTACATCTAAGGTTTTTGGGTTATTGTTGATTTTGAGGATATGGTTTTTTATGGTGTCGCTCCATCTTTTACGTGTACATGAGGTCTTTTTATCTCGAGAAGAAATTGTTCTCAGGTTGAGCAACAAGAGCATAGTTAGTATTTTTTTATCTCCTCAATATGCTTTAAATCTATATTACTTGCCTTAAATAATTCAAGTAAGTTACCGAAAAGAGATTGTTGAAATGTGGTGAAACCATAAAAACAGGTCTTCTTCCTTGTGATTACTTTTCTGGTTAGAGTAAGTCCAAAATGAGGGGCTGATTAAGCTTAATGTAGCGAATGGTTTACCGCTTGAGTTTGAGCCATACCGGGGTTCCTGCATTGTCTATGAGCTTCCTTTCCATGGTGCCATCTTTATTCACCATATAGGTGTGATAATTGCCACTGGCATCTTCTCTGGCAAATATAAGTTTAGAACCATCGGCCGACCATGAGGGGCTGGAATCGCGGGCGGGGTTTCGGGTGATGCGTCTTTGGTCGGAGCCGTCTATGTTCATTATATAGATCTCGTGATTTCCATCTCTGTCCGACATAAAGGCAATCTGTTGGCCATCGGGCGAAAGTTCCGGATGCCAGTCTTCGGCTTTATTGCTGGTTAGCTGAGTTAAATCGCTTCCGTCTGCATTGGCCATACAAATTTCGCTTTGCCCAGTTTTGGAGTGAAACAATAGCTTATTGTCGGGTGTAAAATAAGGCCCGCCACCCTCAAGCAACATGATCTGACGCTGGTTGCTGCCATCGGAGTTCATTATCCATATTTCTTCCTGCCAATTTCCGGCCTCATCAGGATACTCTCTGGCAAAAGCTATTTGTTTGCCGTCTGCCGACCAGCTAGGGGAGCTGTCCCACATGCCCTTGGCATGGGTGAGCCGCTTTCTATTGCTGCCATCAGCGTTTATGGTGTGTATGGACCAGGTTGTTCGGTTGTCGTGGTAGGCGTATAGGGCAATTTGCTCACCACTGGGCGACCAGGCCGGGTAGCCATCATTTTCCGGATGATCGGTGAGCTTAATTTTCGCCAGACCGGCAGCATCGGTCAGATAGATTTCTCCATTGCCGGATTCGGCCGAAGAGTACGCGATTACATAGGTAGGTTTTGAAGATCGGTTGTTTTGGCAAGCTGAGAGAACCATAAGCGTGGCCAGAACAATTGAAGTAGTTTTAGCATAGTTCATAGGTCAGCTAACGGAGGGTTTATATTGCCTTTTTTGGTTTTATGTAAATGGTTATCAGTGAGTTATAAGGGTTGTGTAAGTGGGTTTAGTGGTGGCTGTTTAGGATTTCTATGGATGAATTATTGGGGTGGGATGGACTGCATGCCTCTCAAAAAAATAGTGTAAGGCTTTTTATTCTGTGCCAAACACTTTTCCATTCAGAGTGTGTGTACAGCATTCACAGAAGGGTATCATATTTTTGGCTTTTAAGCCAGGGTTGGTGAGCTGGAGTGTATTGCTGTGGTCTACGTACAGTCCTGAAAAGTAGGTGCTTTCGCCTACCCTAACAAAGTCTTTCTTATCCTTTTGGTTTAAGGCTACCACCCAGAAAATGGGGTCGGGCTTATCCAAGCGGGAAACGGCTTCTTGATGAACTTCGTCCCAGTTTTTGCCAACTTTAGAAATAAGAAATTGAAAGAGTGGTGTATAATCTAGTCCTCTTTGAGTTTTGCCGCGCATGGATCCTCGAACTTGCCCCGTGGTTTCCTTTTTCTTGCTTCTAGTGTGTTTAAAATCGTTACCAAATTTATGGGGAACACCCCGCGCACGCGTATTGACTTTTCTATAAAGCGGCTTCTTATTTTGTTTCATTTTTTGTCAACTACTCTATGCACGGCACAATGGAAGAGGGCCAAGCATAGGGTTAAACTAACGAATCTATCGAAACAGGCAAAGTATCAAATAGCCCCTGCATTAGAATGATAAAGAACCCCTGCAAGCATAATGGGGTGGAAAACGCAATTGTTCCTTGGTAAATAAGTGGAGTGTTTGGTAGGAACTTTGCAGATGACTAAGTAAGGCCATGCGCAATATCGTTTGTTACATGGCGGTATTCTCCGCTTTCAGTTTCTGGAGTACTTTGTAATTAGGGATTGTCATTAGTGTGAATACAGCACCAAATCCAAATATTGCGAAAATGTAAGTTAGTCCGTTAAATACACCCTCCTGTTCAGGTGAGATTGACCGAAATGATTCAAGATAGGGGATGCTGGCTATTGAGTAAGCAATTACCCAGATTGTACACGCCATCAAAATTCCAGTTTGAATTGCTATTCGTTGTTCTTTAAGTCGTTCAAGGGCAAATGAAAAAGCAACCATGCTCAGTCCAATCATGATCAGCAGCGGCATGTAAGTTGTCCAGATGTTCTGGAGTATCTCGGAGGTTCTGTTGAATCCGTCAAATTCCTCTTCTTCAGGGAAGTTGTTCATAGTCGAGTTCATCAGTGTTAGTCCGAAGAAGCACCACGCTCCAATTCCTGCATAGGATAGTCCGACCGTTCGAATTATCTTTTTCGGTTCCTTTTTAAATAGTTCTTTTGAAATTATTGCTTTCATATGATCGAGGCATAACTGACATGTAACGGTCTGGCTATGCGCAGTGCGTGATTCAAAAGCGATAGTTTTGAATCACGCACGTTCGGTAGCCAAAGCTGTGGTTTAAGTTATATTTCATTTTCATAAATGCAAAAGCGCAGCTTTGGTGGGGTGGAAGCGGAGAAGTTTCGACACCACTTCAACTGCATTGCGTATAGGTAATGTTAACAGCTTTTATTTGATGAATTTCACAAGTTGAGGCTTGATCAAAACTTTCAAATCTTTGGGGGGAAATTTACTGTGTTCCAATGTGAGAATAATACCGTCTTTGCTATCCTCAAGCTTTTTAATTTTAGCCCTGTAGAGTCTAGAAATTCTGAAAAGATTATTTTCGAATCCAAGTTCGGTGGGTTCAACTAGTATATAAATATTACTAGTACAATTTTCAGTTTCTATGGGTAATCCTGGTTCTTCACATACGACTAAAACCCTAACATAATAAGTCAGATTATCAGCCATAGGGCCATACTTATCACTCTCATGATAAATGTCCCTAGTTTCGACAAAATTTGATAGGAGGTTATCAAGTCTCAAATCTTTAATCTGTGAGATGATCGCAGCATGATCAAAGCGATATTTGGTATCTACAGAATCGCTGAGTTCAATTTCATCAATGTTTATTGATTCACCATTACTCAGTTTTACGATGTTGTGTTCAGTGTTTGGTTTAAAAGCATACCATAATACCTCTTCATTACTAGAGTATTGACTTCCAATTTCTTTGCTATAGCTTAAATCATGTCTTTCAATTTCCAGCTCTAGTGAATCAATTATCTTGTTCCTCTGATCAATTTCATTTTTAAGTTCTATTATTCTAAGAGAATTCTCTTCGGGCTGTGAAAACGTACACCCAACCACAACGAATAGGAGAAAGATAGAGGATAGTTTATTCATCTTAGATTAGCTTTAATTGCTGGTAACGGTCTGGCTAGTGTGCGGCTGCCGCTTTCGTGTTTTGTTTGATATAACGAAATATAGCAAAGTCCGAGAAAGTATAGAAGCAGGAAAGAACGCCCACGCGATATAGTATCAAGATTGGCCTATACCGATACTTATACAGCCATAGCTCACCCACGAGGCTTTGCGGCAAGGCTTAGTTTAAGTGGTCTTTTGAAAATCGAAACTTTATGAGGTACTGCACTTTAGGTTTTGTTGGCAAGCGTTTAAGTCATTCCCATTAGTGGCAAACTTATAATTATGATTAAAAGTATTAATGAGAATAGTTTGTCTATACTATTTACATGTGGGTTCTTACCATCAATAGTGTCATCAATCTCGTTTGAGCCCTGAAGCCAGAGATAAAAATCTCTTTTATTTCTTTTAATACTTATCTTTTTAAATGTCCAGTCGAAAACATTGTAGATGAACGGTGTAATTAAACACCAAGAAAAATAAGAAAAGTTAGGAGAGTCATTTTCTATTATTCCTAATAACCCAAGAAAACCTAAGATTAAAAGGATAACTGTTAATGACCACCTAAGAGCATCAGAATTCCACTTATACTTTCGAGTGTATAAAAGCCCAAAGTTTATTCCAAGAGAAAGAGCTATTCCTAAAAGTAAATAATCTAATTCCATTCTGGGATGCTTGCCAACGGTCTCGTGTATGAGCAGTAGCGGATTTTAACCCACTAAACTGTGACCTTTGATTTATAGTTTTACGTTTCAAAATAGCACTGAACCTGCTATTGCTTATACGCAATGTGTTTGCCCAGCATGGGCATCTGGTATCTAAGATACCAAATTATTCCAGAGGGTGTAAGTCCCTTGTGTGCGGGAGTCGTGTCCCGAAGCACTAGCAAGTCGCAAAGTGGTTTACCGTGAGGTTCACGCTGAAGGAAGTGAGACTGCAAACCCCGGTTCCAACGAACAGGAACTGGATACAGAGGCTTTACAGGTGGGATGAGGTAGCACATCATACTGACGTCCTAAGTGGTAGGAAACTATAAAGCACCTGTGTAGTAGATCCAGTGGATATTGGGGGAAGGAATATGTCCTTACCTGGGGAGATCCTGACGAGAGTAAACTCTGTCAGGAAGTCAGCAGAGGCCATAGTACGGATCGGGAAACGAGCTGTCACCTCAATGATAAAGACAGAGGGCTTCAGCAAGCAGTTAGCCAACAATTTTGAGTTTTTAGGCCACGGTTTTGTGCCGACCTATAAGAAAGGGGAAAGAGGCAAATACCAGTTGATAGTGAAGAAGGGAGGTTGGGAAAGCCTTAAGCGCAAATTGAAAGCAGCAACCAAGAAAACGATGCCTTACAGTTTTAGAGAGCGATTGCAAAAACTCAAAGAGATATGGATGGGCTGGGTGAATAACTACCGTTTGGCAAGTATTCATCATAAACTCAAACAGCTCGATGAGTGGCTTCGAAACCGGCTTCGATACTGCATTTGGTCCCGATAGCTATCGGGAGAAAAAGCTGGAAAGGAAGCGTAAAAACCTTATTAGACTAGGAGTGAACCAAGGTCAGGCATACGCTTGGAGTAGAACTAGAATGGGAGGCTGGGCTGTAGCCCAAAGCCCCATCTTGGGTACTACGATCACCTTATCACGACTTAGGAAGAAAGGTTATGAAAGTATGATGGATTACTACTTGAAACTCAAACCTCAAATTCAATGAACCGCCAAGTACGAGACCCGTACGCTTGGTGGTGTGAGAGGCGCACCGTGGGCTTATGGCTCACGGCCGTCTACTCGATTGGCATTAGTTTTTCTTTATTCCAAATCCTTTAGGAGCCTTAAGTTCTCCTGAATCATACATGTTTATATAAATTGAAATAGTGTCCTGAGATCCTTCCCATGTCACCCTATATTTATCAAGCATAACCTTATTGCCATATATTGCTTTATCACTTTTAACTGGACAACAACTGCCAGATCTATAATATGAAATTGCTTCTCCGTTTGGTCCAGTTAATGCGTTTAGAAATCTTCGTTCATTTTTAGGCCCACTATCTTCACTGCCAACTTCAATAGGATTTTTTGGAGTAAGTCCATATGAAGGGTCAGAAGATATTTCAGTAATCAAGAAAGTATTATCATCTAATAATGTTTGTTTAGTATCCTTAGAAATTTTTTTCGTTGTCGAGCAAGAAAGTAGTCCAAAAAGGGTACAAGTAAATAGTAGTTGATTTCTCATGTTTTTTAATTAATGCCAACGTTTAGTATATGAAAAGTAGGCGATTTCCAAGCACCAAACTTTCAGTTAAACCCGAACTTTGATACGAGCTAAAACCCTTGATTTTACTACTATTTCGCCTATTTTTTATATACATTGTTACCTGCTGGCTTTCTTTTTTCTAGTCCGTCAGCGTTGGCGTAAAAGCTCTTTGCAACCGCAGGAACGAGGATTGCAATGTGCTTGAACTTTGCGTTGGCTAAAATCCGTACAGTTCATTTATTAATTTGTTGTTCTCATTTTCAAGGTCTGAATCATAGTTGCCTGAAAGTTTGACTTGTTCAATTATCTGCTTTATGTTTTCTGTAATTATTCTCTCTTGCTCTGGTGTAGGTTCTAAGAATGGAATTTTCTTTATGTAGTTAGAAGAATTATTTGTTGAAGGATTAATTGTCCTAATTAATTTATTACAAGTTGGTGAATTGAAAAATGCTAACAAATAATAAATCAATTCTTCATTTTTAGGGAAAATTCCAACAATTGATTGGTCAAAAAGTCGGTTTTCTATTATCGCTCCAGTTATTGAACTTGAACTTACCATTGGTACTGCTATTCCTTTTCGGAAATAATATGACGAATTTTGATAACGTGCTTTTTTGTCCTTTTTGTAGAAGTCGACAATCTCCTTTGACCATTCCATAAACCAATTGTCTGCTTTGAAATATTTTACATTACCGCCTTTAACAATTGGAACATATACCTTTTCTGTTTCAATCCCATTTAACGGTCTTGAGCTACAGTCATAAGTTATTTTGGTCTTATCAACTTCTTCATATCTTTTTGAGTTTCTGATTGACTTGCTTAAAACTTTCAATCTGTCTTTGTCATTACCTGAATAAAATCCTGTAGCACAATCACAAATATCTCCGATAGTTAATTTAGCCTTTCTAATTGTATCAGAAACATTTTGATTTTTACTTGTTAAAAAAATATGACCATCATTATTTAAAACATTTTCTTGTTTGAAATTCAACTTCGTTAAATGTTGCAATTCATTTTTTCCAAGTTCTTCAACCGATTTAAAGCCCTTGTAGATATTGAATGAATTGTTCAGGTTTGAAGAATAATTACTGCATTTTTCCAAAGCAATAATTGATAAGTTAGCATAACCAAAATTTACTCCTGGGAAATATGAAGAAGGGAACAATGAGATTTCTTTAATCTTGGTGTTTGTAAGGATATATTTTCGAATATCCTTGTGCATATTTAAGTTTAGATAAGTATCGGGAATAATGAAAACAAGCTTACCACCTTCATTTAATGCTTCAATACTTCTGTATAAGAATAGTGAGTAGCTTTCTTTGGCATAAAAACCATTAAATCTTCTTTTTAAAGAGGCTTTATCTTCGGTGTTTCTCCAAGCTCCGTATGGTGGATTTGCAATTACAGCATCATATTTCCCGCCCATTGAACATAGAAATTCCAAATCCAAATCGGTTAACGTGTCTGTTTGTTTTATTGAAACATTTTCTAAATCAGAATATTTATTTTTTAATTTATTGTAAGCAGAAAGATTAAGTTCAAAAGCATCAACTTTTACTGTTTCATATTTACTCAAAATAGAGTCTAAAAAAACTCCGTCTCCAGCACAAGGTTCAAAAATGGTTTCTGTACCATTAAGGTCTAACAAATCAACCATATAAGACACTATTGGCTCTGACTTTGTGTAGTATGCTTGAAATATTCTTTGCTCGCTTATCATATTACCAAGTTAAATATTGTGTTAAATCGTTAGACTCTAAATGCTCTACAAAGTCATCATCTAAATCTTCTGCCCAATTCACATTTTGGTTAATCCAAGAGCGAATGTCAAATCCTGAATATTTATGAAGTTCGTCATAGGTTTCTGAACCTGAAAAGGCACTCCAAATTCCAGAGTTTTTCAATGTGTTAAAGTAATTGTTGTTTTCTGACGCTCTCACGAAGATTAACGGTTCGTAATTATCTTCAAGGTTGTGGTAGATACTTGCAACTAATAATAGTCTATTCGTATTTCCTTTTTCATTTGAGCCAAATCCACTTTTAAAATCCACAACATATTTTTTGCCTTCAAATATGAAATGTAAATCAAGTTCAAGTTGAATTTCTCCAGACATTACCAAACTCCAAACTTTGTTGTAGTATTTGATTAGTTGCTCCTTTTCTTCATTCGTGAGATTCAATCCGTTAATGAAATCTTCAATTTCATCAGCTAATTGCTTTTTTACATCAGCAAATAAAGGTGGAACAAAAAGCTCTAAATCGTTTATGGGGTACTCAAAAGCTAATTTGCAAAATGGTTCCCATAATTCTCCTATTCTACGTGAGAAAGCCATATATTCATAAGGCCAAACCGAATGACGAACTTCAAGCATTACAACATAATTGCAGTAAGTAACCATCAACACGCACTCGAGAATTTCTTTATTTGTCCAATTTTCTTTTTTTCCTTTTTGCTCAATTATTTCAATAATCGTAGTTCTGGCTTTAACAAGAAGTGTGTTTAATTTCTTTGCTTTCTTTTTGTATTCAGTATTACCATACTCGCCATTTACTTCTGACAAAAATTCACTTGACCTATCTCTAAAGTATTGCAAGAGACCTTCTTTATTCTTTGCTGTTTCCTTAGTTATATTCATTGAGCTTTATGAGTTTTTAAGTATTCAATTTTTTGTTCTGCAACTTTCATTGCTGCTAATGCCAAATCTTCATCTTGGATTTCGTAAACAAGTTTGTCGCTTAACCAAGCAATTATGACTTCATTTTTTTTGTCTTGATAGAATTCTGATAAGGCAATAACTTGTTCTTTTGTGGGCATTCTGTCATTACGCTCAATTTTACTCAATAGAGTTGGGTCGATTGATAATGCAGCTCCGACTTCTCGTAAAAGCAATCCTTTCAATTCACGTAACTCCCTTAATGTCTGTCCTATATTTTTCATTCGCTTATAATTGTCTTGACAATATTTGTCAAATATAAGAATTGGTTTTGAATTTCAGTCGAATTTGTCATTTATTTTTTGGGTGGTGGTGGGGAAGTGAAAGCTCTTTTTATTTTGTGAGGAACGAGCAAAATGAAATGTGCTTGAACGTGTGGTGGCTTTTTCCAGCTTGCAGGTAACGTTAGCTATGCGCCACTGTGGTGGCGGTTATATTTAATATAGATTGAGAAAAGGTGCTTATAGCCTTTCAATAGGGTGTGCTATAAGGAGTTTTTAATGAATCTCTCAAATATTGAGTTTGTCCAAAGGTGAAGCGATTTTTTTCCATCCTTTATGAGTTATATGTGTATAAATTTCTGTCGTCTTGCTAGAGCTATGACCTAGCAATTCTTGAATATAACGAATATCAACACCTTGCTCTAAAAAAAGATGTGTGGCAAAACTATGTCGCCAAGCATGTAATGTAATTTCTTCCTCGGTTTGGAAGCTTAAGCCACAAACTGTGTTTTCACAGTGCCTTATAGGGGCACTGTGAAAACACAAATGGAGGCAAAATGTTAATGCCATGCGGTTTAAGTCAGTAACCCTATTGCTAAACTATTTACCTCCTTTTAGCTCAGGTAGCTTAAAGGCGTCCAGCGGGCTCGACTGCTTCATTAATGCCTCGATTTCTTCTGTAGTTCGTGGGGCAAAAGCCGAAAGCAGTTCAAAACCATCTTTGGTTATAAGCACATCGTCTTCAATGCGCACGGCTATGTTCCACCACTTAGGGTCGCACTTGCTGCCTTCGGGAATGTAGATGCCCGGCTCTATGGTAATGGCCATGTTTTCGCGCAGCACATCGTAGGGGCCAAGGTCGTGTACGTCAAGCCCTATGTGGTGCGATAGGCCATGCGGAAAGTAGAGATGCGGGCTGCTGGGGTTGGCTATAATGCCCAATTCGGCCAGGCCTTCGTTTATAATATCTTTGGTTAGTTTGGTAAGCTCTGCGAAGCTAACCCCAGGTTTGCACCGCTGAATAGCCGCTTCTTGTGCCTTATATACGAGGTCGTATATGGCCTTTTCTTCAGGAGAAAACTCACCGTCAACCGGTATGGTGCGGGTTACATCGGCCGTATAGCCGTGGTATTCTGCCCCCAAGTCCATCAATATCATTTCCGTACTTTCAATATGGGGCTTGTGATTCTCAATGTAGTGCAAAATGCAGCCGTTGTTTCCCGCTCCCACAATGGATGGATAGCCTTCGTATTCCGAGCCGTATTTTTTAAAGACGAATTCATGTATACCCTGTACCTCTGTTTCAGACATGCCCGGTCTCATGGCTTTCATTACCTCTACCTGGCCTACGGTCGAAATAAATACGGCCTTTCTCAAGAGCTCAATTTCTTCGGGGGTTTTAATGCCTCTCAATGAAGCCATAATGCTATTGAGGCTGCGGGTATCCAGGTTGTTGCGCTGAGGCTCTCTGCCTAAAGAGTTGGTTCCGCTGGAGTAGCCCGCCTTTTGTTTGAACTGCTCAATCAGGCTATAAAGGTCTGCCTGATCGTTTGGGTTATCGCGCACATCGTTTTTAAAGTCGTAAAACAACACTTTGTCGAATTTTGCAAAGTCTATGTTGTAGTCTTTGAAGGCCGAGCCGTTATAGGCGTTCTCAATCTTTAGTTGTTCTTTTACCCCGCTATCGCCCAGGCGTCTGCCCGTCCACATTTCGGCCATTGGGTTTTTCTGCTGAACAAAAAATATCTCATTATAACTGCTGCCTTCCTCATCCGTCTGGTTTTCTGAGAAAATGAGCAACACGGCATGAGGTTCCTTGTAGCCTGTGAGGTAGTAAAGGTTCGGGTCCTGATGGTAGACATAGTCTACATCGTTGGAGCGGTTGCGCACCGGATTAGCAAAAAATACGGCCACTGAGTTTTTAGGCATGCGCTTGCGTAGCTCATCGCGCCTGTTTTTATGAAACTCGGTAGAAAGATAGTCGGTAGGCTTCTCCTGAGCCCTGGAAACAAAAAATCCTGACAGGAAAAATACTATCAGGATTGCGTATATTTTGTTAGGTCTAATCATAGCATAATAACGTTCTGAGACGCTATTATACTAAAATGTTGCCGTTTTGTCTTGCTTTTTTTAGAACAGCGGAAATACCATTTTTATTGATGGTTCTGATTGCCGAAGTAGATACTTTCAAAGTAATCCATTTGTCTTCTTCCGGAATATAGAACCTCTTCTTTTGAAGGTTAGGATAGAATTTCCTTTTGGTTTTATTGTTAGCGTGAGAAACGTTGTTTCCTACCTGAACTCTCTTTCCTGTGATGTCACAAACTCTTGCCATAACTTAGTGAATTATCCGCTTTTTCTAAACGGACTGCAAATATCTGAATTATTCCTAAAACTGCCAACAATCTTTAAAAAATCTCCCGGTCTAAATAAACTCTAAGGTATTGAAGCCTTCCAGAGGCTGTACAGTGCATTTTTGGCCCCAAGTACAAGTGGCTTACATCCACTTTTCTGTACTGCTCTCTACCTTATAGAGCACATAATTCTCCAATGCCTCCGCTTTTTCCATGGCTATAAACGGAATACTAATGTCTCCGGCTGCAGTACTTAGCTCTACGGTGGCCAAATTCTTTCTTCGCTGATACCAGCTTTGTTTAATAATTACCGCCTGTACTTTGTAAAGCTGAATGATCTCGTGGGTGTTGCCAAATGTACCTTTGTTATTTCTCAACATTTCAGCTGTGAGTTCAAAAGAGCGTTTACGATAGTAGAGTTCTATGGCCAGCAGGGAGGTAGGAATCCAAAGCAGCAACCAAAGCGCATTGGGGTTCCAGAAGTAATAGGCTGGCAGTATAACGACCAGTGCCGGCAATAGACTAACCGTAAGCCATAACCTATACCTGAGCAGGTGACTCACCCGGTGTTTTTCGTGTTCGCTGCTTATATCGAAAGGAAAAACCATTTGAACCACATGTTTTACTTGCTGGTGGTAGCAACCCGGAATTTTAATTTTAGCCTTTAACTGGTCGGCCTGAGCACTACTGGCTTGCTCAATCTCCAGAGTGAACATTTTAAATGCTTTGCGCAATGGGTTGTCGGACCAGCTAATGGTTTGCACCTTAGAACGATTAATGCTTATTTCTTCCCTGTTGAAAAGGCCTCTTACTAGTTTCAGACCTCGCTTACGGGTAGAAAGCTTTAGCTCAAAGTTCTTGAGCACGGTATTGATGAGTGAATAAAGGAAGGCAATTATGGCCACAATAATAACCGACCCCAAAAAGACAATCCAGCTATTGGTGACCACGTATTCTTCAAAACCCGAAAGCTGTTCCCTCACCAGGTCCTCCACATCATCGGTCAATTCGTTGAGGGTAGAAAAAACAAAGGCAAAGAGTATGGCCATCGACTTCAAATGGTTCTGGCTCACACCAACTTTAAAAAGGTCTGTTATCGAAAGGCTCAGAATAGTTTCTTCTACTTCCTCTTCTCTTTCGGCAGTAGTTACCTGGGCACTCTCCTGGCTTGTTTTGTCTACCAGTTGCTCTCGCTCTTCCAGTATATACTTGCGCAAAGCTTCGGCATCTTCTTTTCGAAGCGCATCTATGGTCAGTTCAGATTTTTTGGCTCCGGCCGTATCAATCTCAAGGCTCACTACGCCAAACATCTGATGCAACAGGTTTTGCTGTAAGTTGATGGTTTGAATGCGCTCAAAGGGAATGTTGGTCTTGGTTTTTTTAAGCACCCCTTTGTCGATAATAAAGGCTCCTCCTTCGATATGAAAATAGAACCTGAAATAGGTAAGTACAGAACCAAGAAGGTTGAGTGCGGCAATGCCCAATGCTACGTAGCCAATTACCTCCTCAAAGGAGTTGCCGGCCTTTCGGCCAATAAAAAGGCTGAGCACCAATGGCCAGAAAGATCGCAAGGTAAAGCGAATAAACTTGATAAGAATAATACCAATGGCTACCCTCGATTGCCTGGTGGGCGAAGCATATTTACTGCTGATCGACTCCATCTAGTGCGGTTTTACCCATTATATATTCTTTTATTTTCTGAGCATTTTCTTCTTTGAGCCCGGGAATTACCAAATCGCTGCTATCGCCCCCGGCTGTAAATACCTTTAGGCTATGCAGGTGGAAAATTCGTTCAATGGGTCCCTGCTTTATTTCGGCATGTTGAATGCGGTTGAAGGGAACAGAGGTGCGCTTGCGCCATAGCAGACCCTTGCAATAAATGATGTCTTTTTCTCGCAGGCTATAGCGTTTTCTGGCAAAGGCCTTGATGGAGTACAGACTGCTACCGATCCAGAGTAAGAGCAGCGGACCCAGAGCCAGGCCAAATTCGGTAAGGCCATTGTCTATTTCATCGCTGAAATAGACGATGCACCCCGCACCAACCATAAGTACCAAAAAAGTAACCCCCGTAACAATGAGCGTCACCGACAGGTACTTTTGCTCAATGCCAAAAAAAGTTGAATGTTTTACCTCCGGTAATTCAGAGATATTGACGGATAGGTTCTGAAAAGTGTCTGTCATTTTTTAAAGCCATAGGGGCAATGTCGGCATCCGTTTTGGCAGCAATAGCCGCGCTTTTTCAGGTAGTGCTCAGTAAATACCAACAACCCATTTTTGTCAATGTAGTAATCTTCCGTTTTACTGGCAAAAGTACGTTGTTCCTTTCTCTGCTTTGTCATGTTTTAAGGCTGCAATGATTTTGATACCTTTGGTTCAGGAAATTTGTTTGGAGGAAAACAGAAACAAAGTTAAAGTAAACAATATGGAATTGGTACAATCTAGCAAAGAAGCAATCGCATTAGAAAATAAGCACGGAGCTCATAACTACCACCCGCTACCGGTGGTGTTGTCTAAGGGCGATGGCGTTTTCATGTGGGATGTAGAGGGAAAGAAATACTACGATTTTCTGTCGGCCTATAGTGCGGTAAATCAGGGGCATTGCCATCCCCGAATTGTTGGAGCTCTCAAAGAGCAGGCCGAACAGCTTACCCTTACGTCCAGAGCTTTTTACAATGATGTACTGGGACCATACGAACGCTTTGTGACCGAGTATTTTGGCTTCGATAAGGTGTTGCCAATGAACACCGGAGCCGAAGCTGTAGAAACAGCCATAAAAATTGCCCGAAAGTGGGGGTACGAGAAGAAGGGAGTAGAAGAAAACGAGAGTAAAATCATAGTCTTCGACCAAAACTTTCATGGCCGTACCACTACCATTATCTCATTTAGTAGCGATCAGGACGCCAGAAGAAACTTTGGACCTTTTACTGAAGGGTTCATTAAAATACCTTACAACGATACGGCTGCTTTGGAAGAAGCTCTGAAAATAGACAATGTGGTTGGGGTGCTCATAGAGCCAATTCAGGGAGAAGCCGGAGTAAATGTGCCGGCCACTGACTTTATGAAAGAGGTAGCCAGACTGTGCAAAGAGAGTAATGTGCTCTTTATGGCCGATGAGATTCAGACCGGTATAGGTAGAACAGGCTCTCTGCTGGCCGTTTGTGGTGAGTGTGACTGTGCAGGGCATTGCGAGCGCAAATCAAGCTATGCTCGTCCGGATATGCTCATATTAGGAAAGGCTATTTCCGGAGGCGTCTACCCAGTGTCGGCAGTGCTGGCCGATGACCACATTATGGAAGTTATAACGCCCGGAACCCACGGCTCTACTTTTGGCGGAAACCCCGTTGCCGGAGCAGTAGCCATGGCCGCATTAGAGGTAATTCGAGATGAAAAACTTACCCAAAATGCCAGAAAGCTTGGCGAGATTTTCAGAGAGCGGATGAATCAATTCATCGAAACCACAGAGTTGGTTACTTTGGTAAGAGGCAGAGGCTTACTCAATGCCATTGTGATCAACGACAAGCCATCCAGCTCTACCGCCTGGGATATTTGTGTTAAGCTCAAAGACAATGGTTTGTTGGCCAAGCCAACTCATGGAAACATCATTCGTTTTGCCCCTCCTTTGGTAATGACAGAAGAACAGCTACATGAGTGCTGCGATATCATAGAGAAGACCATTCGTGAGTTCGAAAAGCAAGGTCGGTAGTTGACCAAAACCCAGCTATCGTGTCACTTATCAAATTTTTTCCAGCTTTTATGGAAAAAGATGAGTTTTTAGGTAGGGTTGTAACTAACTTGTGCGTTATCACACAGTAAGAGTTAATTTTTATGCTGTCTTCAACCAAAAGTCGCAGAATTTTTCACATCGTGAGTGTTACACTTGCGCTAATAGCCTTCGGTTATGGCCTGTTCTTAAAATATTCGAACAAGCCGGAAACGTTGGAAAGCAAAGGACACTCTTCCGAGCTGGTAAAACATACAGACGATTCAACACCCCTCAAGGATAGAACCCTTCGGGTTGCCGAACCGGACTAGTTGTGTATAGATTTGAATGAAGCAGGAGTTAGGACCATCAGTCTTAATTCCTGCTTTTTTTATGCCCGTGGAGAACCGTCCTCTGCCGGCATCGGTCCCAATGGTTGTTGAGAAGCCGCAATTTTATTTGAGCATCTTTTGTGTCTTTTTGCTATTTTCAAAACAACTTCAAACCAATCCTTTTGAAAAAAAGAACCTTTCCGCTCACTTTTGCATACCTGTTGTTAGCTATTTTTTTGTTTCAGGATCTTCAGGCACAAACCTCCTTTACCGATAGTCTGGAACGAGCACTGAAAAGTGCCAAAGGAGAGGATCGGGTGGCAATACTTTTGCAGCTATCGAAATCTGCGGCCGATAAGTCTGAAGCCTTGCAATGGGCCCGGCAAGCCGTTGAGCTTTCACAGTCCGATAAAAACAAGGCCTTATCCCTGAATCAGGTAGCCTGGGGTTTAAAAAACAGGTTCGAGTTCGATTCGGCCACCAGCTATGCGCGGCAAGCTCTGACCCATGCCGAAGGGTTGGACGATGCACTGGTCACTTCTGATATCTACAATACTTTTGGTAGTATTTTCAATAATCGCAATCAGTTCGACAGCGCCATTTACTACAATGAATTGGCCCTGGCCAAGCGGGTAGAGGCCAATGACTTGCCCTCTCAAGCTGTTTCAATGAACAACCTCTCCATAATATATCAGCGAACAGCCGACTATGCCAGGGCGGCACAACTCATTGATAGGAGTATTAAAATTTATGAAGAACTGGGTATGGAGCGCTCCATGGCCGACTCTTACCTCAACAAAGGCAACTTGTTGACCAATAAAGGCGACCTTGATTCGGCCTATCTCAGTTTTCAGAGTTCTCTCAAGGCCTATGAAAAACTCGGGCTCAATGTGATGATGACCTACGCGCTCATTAACATGGCAACGGTGGCGGTTGAGCTGGACAATTGGGATGATGCAGAAGCGGGCTATCGGCAAAGCCTCAATATTTTACTGAAGACCGATCCTAACCCTCAGCTATTGGCCTTTGCCTACAATGGCGTTGGGGTCGTACACGAAAAAGTCTATACCGATGCCGACTCTGCCCTGCACTATTATTCGCTGGGAGCTGACAACGCCAGGCAGGCTCAGAGCAATTACCTGCTGTCCATTAGCCACAATAACTTAGGGTCGATCTATGCCGATAAAGGAGACTACCACAAAGCCATTGAATACCTGGAGAGCGCCAGGGAGCTGAAGACCGCCATGGGGGAGCGGTCGGGCCTATCGGCTGTTTATGTGGGACTGGGAGAAGCCTACCAGAGCATGGGAAACAGAGCTAAGGCTGAAGAAAACCTGCTGTCAGGCCTAAAGTTGGCCGAAGAAATTAACGAGTTGGGCGACAGGGAACGAGCCTATGGAGCACTCTATGAGTTTTATAAATCTGGCAACCAATACAAAGCCGCCCTCAACTACCTGGAAAAAATGAATATAGCCAAAGACTCGCTGCTCAACCGGGAGCATTTGGCCACCGTGGCAGACCTAAACATTGGCTACGAAACCGAAAAGAAAGAACAACAAATAGCCCTGCAAAACGCCCGACTTATGCAGCAAGATGTAGAATTGCAGCGCAATCAGATTGTTATCGTTAGTTTGATAATAATGGCCGTTCTGCTGGTTGTTATTGTACTGCTCGTTCGCAACCGATCGCAGAAAGAAAAAGCTCTGTTGGAGCAAGAGACCAAGCTAAAGTTAAGAGAGGCAGAGATTAACGCAGTAATTGCGTCTCAGGAGAAGGAAAGAAACCGCTTTGCCCGTGATTTACACGATGGTTTCGGTCAGCTCATTTCGGTCCTCAAGCTAAACCTGTCTCAGCTAAATGAAACCTCTGCCAAAGAGGCAGAAAAGCGTTACGAAGTCTTTAAAAATGGCGAGTCTGTAATTAACGAAATGTATGCCGAGTTACGCAATATATGCTTCGACCTTATGCCCCAAACCCTGGTAAAGAGAGGCTTAATGCCGGCATTAAAGGAGTTTGGCTCCAGGCTCAATCAGACCGATCAGGTAAATTGCGAGGTGCTTGTGTTTGCCAATAACGAACGGCTCAATGAATTGGTAGAAATATCGCTGTTTAGAATTACCCAGGAATGGGTAAACAATATTCTGAAATATGCTCAGGCCGACCACATTACTATTCAGCTCATTCACCAAGATGGTGAGGTGACGCTTACTGTAGAAGACAATGGCAATGGTTTCGACCCTCAGATATTCTACCGGGGAAGTGGTAATGGCTGGAAAAACATTCAAACCAGGCTTAATCAAATTAAGGGTGAATTCGATATAGATTCTCGTCCGGGAGTTCGGGGTACTATGATGACGGTTGTTGTTGAAACCCGTAAAAAGCATTCGGACATACCCACCAGCACGGAGAAGCAATTGACCTCTTAATCGGATATTTTTGATAGATTAGGGTAAATACCTTGCAGGCATGAAATGGCTAACCGGTTTTACAGGCAAGGTAGAATTAACAAATAAAATGAAAATAGTCCTTGTCGATGATCATTCCATTTTACTGGATGGGCTTAAGAAGCTGATTCAGGAAGATGATATGCTCACCGTGGTCGATGCTGTTGATAACCTGCCCGATGCCATCCGGTCTATAGACAAGCACAAACCCGAACTGGTAATTACTGACTACAATTTGGGGGAAGACGATGGCCTTTCTCTCGTTCAGAAAGTAAAGCGTATTCTGCCGGAAACCCGTTTCATTGTGCTCAGTATGCACGATGAGTCGCATCTGGTTAAAGAGATTTTGAAAGAGGGCATAAACGGCTATGTGCTCAAAAAAGATACAAAGGCAGAGTTGCTAGAAGCCATATACTCCGTAAGGGCCGGTAAAATGTATCTTTCCAGCGACATCAATGCCATGTTGGTGAAGAGCCTTTATGAACCCGATGAAGGCAAACTCCTTACCTCCAGAGAGCGCGAAATTCTTCAACTTATAGCCAAAGAATATTCTAATAAAAACATTGCCGAAGAACTGTTTATTAGCGAACGAACGGTTGAAACGCACAGAAAGAATATTTTCCGAAAAACCAAAACCAACTCCATTGTGGGGCTCATTAAGTTTGCCTACGCTAACAATCTGATTTAGCCTTTTGGATTTCATTAATAGCCAAAGTTTCGGCTTGCACTCCAACACAAAGAGGGTTCTTATACCTGCTCAAACAAAGAGCCACCTTACTAAGGTGGCCCCAAAAATCAACTAAGGAACTGACACTACTCAGTTAACCAGTAAAGACAATTGCTTGTCTTGCCTCAAAGCTGTTGAATATTTCTATGGCAAAACATCCGTGCCGGTGGGTATTCTTTCAGTCAATCAGTGCTGGCACTGAAGCACATTTACCCATGGGTTGGGATGTTTTAAGGCTGCTTAACAGGCCAATTTAGATTCAAAAAAAGCAGCTATGAAAACAAAAAACGTATTACTAATGCTGTTGGCTTTGCTACTTTTTGCAGGCATTGCCAGTTGCGATAATGACGAGGGCACAACTCCCGAAGAAGATGTGGAAGAAGACCTGACAGGTGAGCCTGAAAGTTGGGTATTGGTAGATACCGACTCTTTTTTTGTGGCTTCTGCCACTGCACTTCCCGGTGGGTCGGGACCCTTCCGGTACCAAATAAACTTTGCCACAAGAGCACAGTTGAGCCAAAGCAATAACGATGGCGGTACGGCCAGTACATTTGCTATTCAGCTGGCTTTTGAAGCCCGACCTACGGCAACGGGTACATTTACCTTTACCAATGAGCGGTTTACTATTAATACGGGAGAGCTGAACCTTTATCAAACCTTTTTTGTGAACACAGGCCACTCTAGAGAAGACAAAAATTACCTTTCTGTGGGCGGGACAACTGTAGATGTATCTATTGCCGATGGAGTACTTACCTCCGACTTGAACGCCCTAACCATGATCAACGAGGCAGACGACACCGATTCATTCACCCTAAAGTGGAGCCTGCACCTTAACTGGTAGGCATTACTTTACTGCTTTGAATCTACTTTGCCGGGCCTATTGGTCTGGTTCGCAAAAGCGAAGGCCAATACCGCTCGGCTCTTTTGTAATCTTTTGTGCATCAGTTTTTTACGTTGGGTGAGTACGTGCTGGCACGGAGGCCTAATTACTGGGCTTAGGGGATTCCCTCCAAGGCTTATTCCACTGAACTTTCAGCTATCAAAAATCAACTGAAATGAAAAGTTTTCCATTAGTTATTGGTCTCTGTTTACTGCTATCAACATCAAAGTTGAAAGGCCAGAGCCAAACCATTGAGAGCGATGTGCGGACCTATTTTAACCTGCTGAGCAGTCAGAAAATAGAAGAGGCCCTGGACATGGTTCATCCGCAACTATTGGCCATGCTGGGCAAAGAGACCTTTGTAGCTCAGTACAGGCAAATGTTTAACACCCCGGGCATGAGCATGAGTATGGACGAGTTCAAAATAAACAGCATTAGCCCGGTATTTAACCACAGCGAACATGAGTATGCCTTGGTGAGCTACGCCTTCGCCATGACCTTTAAAGTTGATCTTTCGAACGACAAAGAAGGCCAGTTAAAGAGCCTGCTATTGAGCAACTACCAAAAGCAATTTGGTAAGGAGAATGTGAAGTTTCAACAACCCGATAGCTATCGGATTGCCATAAAACGCGAAATGTTTGCGGTAAACGCCAAAGACTATTCCACCTGGAAAGTGCTCGATTTTGAAGAAGGTATGAAGGTGATCATCAGCACATTTATTCCTGAAGCAGTATTTACTCACTTTAAGAAATAAGCCATGAAAGCATTCATTACATCCTGTTTGTGGTTGCTGGCCACTTTGGGCATTGCACAAGATCTGCAAGTGCCCACACTCGAAAGCAAAGGGATAAACGGAAAGGTAAAGGCCATTGAGTGGCATACCTATCAGTTTGTCAACGACAAAGGCCTTACCTATGTGAAAAAAGATGTGGAGAGTTATGATGAATCCGGGCGATTGACCACTATCTCAAGTCATCTCATAGCCAATAATCAAACCTATAAGTATGTATATACGGTAGATAAAAAGGGTTTGCTTACAGAAATAAAGGTGGTGAACCCAGCCAACAACCTGGCCCTGCAAACCACTTCTTATGAATACAAGAAAAGTTTAGTCACCAAAACCACGCAGGTCCAAGGCCCCAATACGGTGGAGAGGAATTATACCTACAACAAAGACAATCACCTGATTGCCGTGGAAGTAATACAAAATGGAACGCAGCAACTTACAGAGTACTATGAGGTAGACCAGGAAGGTAGAAGAACCAAGCTGAGCAGAAAGCTGCCCAATCAGGCAGAGGTTGAGGTAATTTCTACATATACCTACGAAACCGACAATGATCGGCTTATTACCAGAGAAAAAAGAAATACGGATCAGGGTGTCTTTGAAATCACTAAGTATACCGATAAATCGCTCAACAGAGATGTTCGTGAAGAAACCAAGAAAGTGAGTACCGCACAGCAGGGATTCAAGCGTCAGCTCTTTGAAGATGACTCCTTGGGCAACTGGATAAAGGGCGAGGTAATAGACGATCAGTTTGGCCGGTCTGCTTTAATTCTTCGGAAAATCATATATGCCGATGGCTCCGAAACGGGCAGAACCCAAATGGAGAGTCCGTTGGACGACCGAGGACAGTTCATGAGAAAGTATTCGCAAATGCAGTTGGTTGTGAATGGCAGGGTGGTAAGCCAGGGGTATGTTCATGACATTCCCAATTCTAAAGACAGGTTAACCTATGTTGCTTCAGAGAAGGCCTGGTACCTGCTCAAAGATTATGATGCCACATCCAATATGACCTCATGGGGGGAAGCTCAAATAATTACCAATACACCCAAGGCCATTCTCTATTCAGAAGGCTTCAGTGGAGCAATAGAGTTGTATCAGGAAGGTAAAAAGCTTACCAGCGGAACTTCCACCTTTACAGATTACACCAAATATGAGGTTGGCTCTAGCGCTATAGCCTATCTACGGGCTGATATTAACAAGAGCCTGGTGGTTCAACATGCGAATAAACTGGGCGGAAAAGTAGGAGTCGCAGAGCTATTGGACAACCATTACTATTGGGGAAAAGCCACAGACTCCACGTATGTGCTAACGGGTTATGGGCGGTCTATCTCGGTGGAAAGGCAGTTGGAAGATTCCAATGGCCACAAGTTGGTGTTCGATCAGGTGGGGTCGGGCTTTTACTGGTACTATTTGCCCGATTTCCGCAAAAACTTCGATAATGGACAAAAAGGAGATGTTTTTCCTGCTGTTTACCTGAGCAAACCCATTGAGGAAATTAAGGAGAACAACCTTTTGAGTATAGACTTTTCAAATTTTCTGTTCGATAAGCTGGCCAATGGTAACTATCGCATAAAAACCTGGAAGGGCGATGTGGTGACCAATATTTCCAGTAAGCCTGTGAAGACTCCTGATAATGAGCTGATTGTGTACTATCCTTTAACTCAACAGTATCTTAGAATGGACGGGTACTATGCACTTGAAAATGGCAAGGAACACCTCAACAGAAAAATAACTCCGCTGCTAGAGGGTAGCCCCTATGGCTACTACTTACACAACGAGGGCAAAAGCATAGTTTTCTACAAGCCCGGAGTGCGGTTTACGAGCTATCAGTTCAACTCCCACAAACTTGATAACAACAAGCGCAAGTATGGTGCTCTGTTGTACGACTCCCTAACCAATGCCAGCTACTCCATGAACTACGATTTGGAACAGCCGGAGGTCATGGGCCCCATGAGCAGACTCCCCTATACCCAAGGCAATGTATACTTACTAAAGCTAGAGGCTAGCCGATGGGTGATTTTTGAAAAAGGAGCCAAGGTATCGGACTATGATTTCAGCGTTTTGACAGAAGACGACAAAGAAGTTGTTCATTTTTATAAAGATGAAAAGAACAAAGTGCAAGCCTATCGTTTTCCGGATTTCGATACCGCAGAGCCGGGGCAGTTTATATATGCCTATAATTTGGGAGCCGATGAGGTGAGAAAGCAGCTTACCGAACTGAGCATTGACCCGGACTTGACACCCAAATCGGATGAGGCTGAACTGGGGAATCTACGGTTTTCCAAGAGTGATGGACAGTTCTATATGACCAACGCCAACGGAATTTACATCCAGAGCAGATTAGGTTGGTTCGACTCATTTGGCACAGCTCATCTGATAACCTACGACACGGTCGATCATTTTCTATACCGCCTGGAAGACTATCAGTTATCTGAAACTATAGAGAAAGGAAAAGTGGAAGTGTTGATTTCCAATGAGCAAAATGGGGTAATACGGTGGGGGAAGAATAAAGCTCTGCTGGCCATTGCCGGACAACTACAAACCGATGTCAACAGAGAGTACATTACGGTAAATGGTCAAGATCCTGTTTGGAAAGAACTTATATACGACCAATCTAGCGGAGAGACTTACAAATTCGAGTATAAAAACGACTCCGCCTTTAAGATTTTGCCCATAGAAAAACTCCCAAAGAATGCCGATGCTGCTTATCTGATAAAGGTAAGCGACAACTCCTTCGATCTGGTAGTAAAAGGAGATCGCATAAAAGATGACGGAGCGCGGTCTTATAACCACAATGGCGATATTCTTCGCTTTTTCACTCCACCGGGAGGCAAACTGAGTGCCTATCGTTTCAAAGGTTTTAGCAATGCCGGGTATTTAGATGTCATTGCTGCAGAGATAATCCCTTCGGCAGAGGTGAACGTGCTCCTCCAACAGGTGGGTAACTAGTCTATAGCCGCCATGCCGGCACTACGTACTGGTACGGAGGTAAATTCACCCTTTAGACGGGATGTGTTCGAGCCCCGGGTTTATGGAGCTTTGGTTTTGCATAATCAACTTTTTAATCCTTAAACAATGAAAAAAGCTACAACAATGATGGTATTGCTCGGGCTGTTTATGATAACAGCCTGTGGCGAAGACACAGAGCCTACCGCCAACGATTGTTCCGGAGAGGTTTGCCAGGCAAGCGCAGGACAAGACGAGACGGCTACTTCCGTTCCTGCTGCAATTCATGGCACATTCGAAATGGAATTTACCTACGCAGAACCCAACTCTCCCATTGCGCAGGGCACTGAAGCCACCTTTACAATTTCGGCCAACACACTGGTGGTATCTATAGAAGGAAGAGACTGTTTTTCTGTAGAGAATCCAGTGGCGCGTTTCGGAGCCACTTCAGGAAACTACACTTTTAAAGCAGCCTGCATAGAAGACATCGCCTTCAATGTGTCACAAAACAGTGATGGTAGCCTTAATGAAATCAATCTGGAACTAGCCAGTGGCCCGGGCTTCTATGGTCAGTTTACCCAAAAATAACTCATTCAAAATCAAGCGTTATGAGCAAGTATTTAACCTTAATCGTTTTGTTGCTGTCTTTGAGCATGCCAGTGCATGCGCAGCAAATAGGAGAGATAGAACTCAAGGAATCTGGCTTCGGACAGAAAAAGCTGTCAAAGGCTCCTAAGAAAATTTTCATTTCCGAATTCAATATCAACTATCAGTTGGCCTATAGTCAAACATCCATTGCCAGAGGAGGGCGAGAGCTTGGTGGTGGGTATCGGGGAGATGCCACGGCCTCGTTGAGTGTTGCCATTCCGGACATCGACCTCAATGAACTTCAGAAGATTACGGATCGGGCTTATGAGGACTTTGTTAGTACCCTAAAGGCAAAAGGCTTTGAAATTGTTGAGCCCGATGTGGCCGCTCAGACAGAGCTCCTGTCCGATTGGGAAAGACTTCCGGGAGGTCAGATCAGTGAGGCTCAGTTTCCGGGCTATATAGCCACAATGCCTTCCGGCAGAGACTTCTTTGTGAGACGAATAACCAAGAAGGGTAGAACCAAAAATGGTGTTTTCGAATACGCAACCAAACTATCTAAACAACTCGATGGAGCCATAATAGTGAAAATGAATCTGGCCATTCCTTTTGTTGAAGAAGCCGAAGGGGGTGTGAGTAAAAGTTTAAGAAAAACCATTGGGGGCCTTGCCAAGGTGGTGGTAAAACCCAACTTTAGGTTGGCTAACTATGAGTCTGTTCAGGTGAGCCAAACAAATACGCTTACAATACAAACCAACAGCAGCTACATTTACATGGAAAGTTTAAAAGATCAGGCACAAGTTCAGCATGCTTTGAAAAAAGATGTTGAAATAGGAGGAGTCTTTGAAGACAAAAAGTATAAGGCCACGCAAAAAGCAGATCAGGACTTATGGGGCTCTGGCAATGGTTTCTACACTGTGTTTAGCTATGACGACAGAGAACTCGAAAAAACGCAAGCCATTCCATGCGATCCGCAGAAATACCTCAGTGGAGTAGGGCAGGTAATTTCCGGCTATGTGAAAAACTCACTGAATGGCTTTTTGGAAGCTTATGAAAGTAAATAAATAAAACCTCAATCAAATTTTACCGAGAGGCCGTATCCCAGGTCGGTCAATGTTGGGCTTTGTGTAAGCTTTAAGCAATAACTGATTCTGGAAGGCCTCTCTTTTTTACCGTTTCTAAACTATAATTACCTATGAAAAAAGTATTTACCGCAATGGCCATTATGGCCCTGATGCTACTGGTTTGGTACATCAGTCAACCCGGTTATGGCAGCAAACTGTCTTTCGAGGGAACCGATGTGTACTATACCGAAGAGGTTACGGAAGAGGAGGCCCAAAGATTGGGAGAGTACTTGGTGCAAACCGGGTTTGCCGATGGTCGCGAAAAATCTGTGCAGCTAGCAAAAAGAGATTCTGTATACCTTTTTAGAATGGTGGTAATGGAGGGAGTAACCAAAGACAGCACTAACGACCTAACCTTTGAGGCCATGGCCGTAACCCTTTCGTACAATGCTTTCAACAAAGCACCGGTACAGTTAGAGGCTTGCGACAACCGATTCAATACCCTGAGAGTATATGGTCGGTAACCAACAGGGGCTTAGCCAAATTTGCTGAATCGGTAACTTAGGCTAAACCGAAATACCTGCCGCAAGAGTTCGGTGCTGGAATTCTGAATGTACTCAGACGATACGTTTCTGTTCTGATCAGACAACTGGCGCAATATATCATTGGCTGTAACCCCAACAGAAAGCTTCTTTTTGAAGAGTTGCCGCTTGACCGAAGCATTCCATATGAATCGGCTAAAGCTGCCCAATTCATTCACCCCGCTATTATATGTGTAGGCTACATTGGTAGATAATACATACCCCTTTTTTGAGTTCCAGTGTGCTCGGAATTGCCCTGACCAGGAAAAGTAGCTGGAGTTGTCTTGCTCTGGGTTAGAGTTGCGTACTCTCGAGTATCTTGGAAGTGCCGTCATCTGAAGGGTTATCTCTTTAGAGAAATTACTCGTGAAATTCATTGAAACATTGTATGAAGTGGTACGCACCGATTGCAGGCTCTCGTTAATGAATTGTGGGCTATAGGAGTGGGATAACCCCAGTCCATAGCCCATTCTCATTTTGCCTTTCAATACCTTGTGGTTTTTACTATAGTCGGCTGAGAGTGACTTCGCTCCTGAAATATTTACCGGCCGGGTATACCGGGCTCCAATCGGCAGATCCAAACCTTCCGGAGCATTGGAGCCATCTCCTACAATGGTGTAATTTGTTATGGCATTCTCCCACAATGAGGAGGCAAAACGCATAGACGAATAAGCGCCTGTTTCGGAATTCACATTGTGCAGATTAACCGAAAAATGATTCGAAAAACCGGCCTTTAAATCGGGATTACCTTGTCTTAGAAAGAGAGGGTTCGAATTGTCCAATACATCCTGTAGCTGCGTGGCCCTGGGAGCTTTCATGGATCGGCTCAAATTTACTCTGATTTGTTTGCCCTCTTTTGGGTATGAGATTATAGAGAGGCGAGGTATAAGCCCGCTGAACCTTTTATCTGTTTGTACCTCGCGTGGGTAGGTCTGATCGTTGTTAATGAGAATGGTTTCATACGACAGGTTAGGAGATATGCGCAGTTTCTTAGTGTTTACACTATACCCGCTGTTGAATTCCTGTACTGTCTGAACGAGCGAAAAATCACTAGATCGGAGTGGGTCTAGCTCATCATAACCTCCCGAGGAGGGCGTATAGTCTAGCAATAACCTCTCGGTTTGACTGAGGCTGTGCGTGTATTGGTAGCCGAAGCGTAGACTGGATTTTTCTCCGGTTTTCTCGGTGACTGTAACCGATATGCCAGAATTGCGACTTCTATCTGTTGGGCTGCTCACCTGGTCGAACCGTTGTTCGGTAATAGTGCCATCAGTAAATGTGTTTACAGACCGAACAGAGTCTTGCCCCTCACTGGTGTTTTCGCTGAAGTTCAAGGCAATTGAAAGTGTTCTGCCTTCTTTGCTGAACTTATGTCGCCAGGAGGCCTGGTTTCTCCAGGCCGTACTAATGCTGTTGCTGTAGTTGCGGTTTTCGGTAGTGTTTAAAACTTTACCTTCCTGAAAAGTGATGCCTTCTAAATCACTATTCGTAAATGCTTGGCTCTGTGAAACATATTGCGAAAAAGAAAAATGATTGTTGTCGTTGGGCTTATATCTCAACTTAATATTGCCCGAATAACGGCTTCGGCTGTTTTCTCTCTCCGACTGTTGCTCATAGGTTCGTCCCTTGTCTACAGCCTGCAGGTATTTACGGCTGATGGACGAAGAAGAGACCGTTTCACTATTACTCCAACTAAAGCTGGAATTAATATCGAGTTTATTCTTTATGGAGGTTGAATATGAGGCACCGGCCGACTTATCTGTACTAATGCCACTGGAACCTTCGCTAATGGAGACAGGTATGGACTCGGAGCCCATTTCTGACATTGCCATAACAGCCCCCGGACTCCCTCCTCCTAAATTATTGTATCGGGCATTTATCCCAAACCGTGTATCTCCTTTAAAAATACCGGCATTGCCCCCTGTACTTGCCCTGCCGGGGGGACTATAGGTCGAAGAGAGAGAGCCAAAGTAGCCTTTCTTTTTTTCCGGCTTGCTCACCACGTTCAGAACCGGAGTCCTTTTGCCATCGTCATGACCCGTAAACTGGGCTTCTTCAGACTTTTCATCGATCACCTGAATTTTCTTAACCAGGTCTGCCGGAAGATCTTTCATCGCCACGTTTATTTGTGTGGAAAAGAAGGGCTTGCCATCTACCAACACTTTTTCTATTCGCTTTCCATTGATTATGAGCGCACCATCTTTGATCTCCGCTCCCGGTAGCTTCTTTAGTAGCTCTTCCAGTTCGGCTCCTTCAGGCACGGGGTAACTTCTGGCGTTAAATTCAAGCGTGTCTTCTTTCACTACCACCGGTTCAGCTTCTGCTTCAATGGTTACATCAGCAAGTCCCATGGGCTTTTCGCTAAGCCAGATGGCTCCCATGTCAAGCTGGTCATTTAATTCTATACTTTTTTCATAGGGAGTAAATCCTATAAAAGAGACTTGCAACAGGTAATCTCCCTTAGTCAGTTGGTCTAGTTTAAATCGTCCCAGCGAGTCCGTAACGGTTGCTTTTAAAACAGAGTCTTTCGGGGTTTTGAGTACCACATTGGCAAAAGGCAGAGACTCCCGCGATGCAGAGTCATAGACCGTGCCTTTAAGGGAATAGGTTTGCTGAGCCTGGCACCAAAAAGTGACTAGAAAGAAGAAAAAAATAGAAATGGTCAGTCTCATGTATGGTGTGTTGACCATGAAACTAACCATTCCGCAATGAAACCTAAAGCATTAGTTGTTAAATATTCAAAAAACGTGATGAAATTGGATTAACCTCCATTGCCACCCCTTCCAAAACGCTCCCTCATTTGCTGAAAACGTTCCATACGATCGTCTGGAATAGCATTGCCCGTTCCAAAGCTTCTAATATTGTAAATGAAAGACACCATAAAGTACTGTGTTAGAATTTGGGTTTGGTTGTCTTCAATATAGGATCCGGTAACGTTGCGTCTGATGTTCTGATTTTGCTTGAGTAAGTCGAACACCGCTAGTTTTACTTCGGCCTTTTGCTGAAGCATCTTTTTACCTACCTCCATATTCCAGAGTACAAAATTTTGGTTGAACCCATCGGAAAGACCCGAGTTGGCTGTATGACTCAGAGTTGTTCGGTAAACTAAGCCGTCACCAAAAATCCAGTTGAGCCTAAGTCTGGTCGATTGGTTGAAGTAATTTACGTTGGCCTGGCTCTGGAGTGAGTTTTCTACCCAGCTAAAGCTGCTGTTGCTGGAAATCGTAAAATCTACTTTTTCGCTGATATTGCTGCTTAAAACCAATCCTAGTCCGGCTGTAGGTGTTTTGGCATAGTTCAATTGGTTATTGATCAGCTCAGGAGACTGCGAATAGGCCAGTGTGCCCGTAAAGTTGAGGTTAGATTTTATAAAGCCAAGCGGAACTCCGTAAGAAAGAAAACTCCTGAGGTTCCAGTAACCGTCCAGATTAACAGGCTTAGAGTAGCGCGCTCCAGGCTCCAGGCGTATGCCGTCTACAGTGGCACCATCGCCTCCGGCAACATAGGAACTGGTGCTTATTTGGTTGTTGGAAAAACTACCACTCAGCAAAGTAAAGAAGGTTCGGTTCGAACTCATATCAACTTTGTTGTACCGAATAGTGGCCGAGTGTTGATAGCTTTGATCTAATTGAGGGTTTCCGGCCGAAATGTTGAGTGGATCAGTGTTGTTAATAACACTTTGCAATTGACTCACACTGGGCGCATCGGTGCTGGCCCGGTAGTTAATATTGAGGCTGCGCCCGTTTTCGAACCTATATCGATATACCACAGAAGGTATGAAGTTGCCAAACTTCCGGTCCACGTTGTCTTGAATAGGAAAGGTTTGGTCGTTGTCCAGTAAGGCCCATTGATAGGTGCCCCTAAGTGTGAGGTTTGCCTTTTGACCCCTTACGTTATACCCCACCGTGCTTTGATGCGTAATGTAGTCGTTTTCGAACGTGTTGCTCAAAGGCATATTAAGGTTGCTGTATTGGCCTGTGGCTTCTTCATAGTCAAAGCTTTCTCTTTTGGAGTCGTTGAATTGATAGCCGTAGCGGTAAGAAACCAAGAGTTGGGTTTTGTCAGTTAGTGGTTCTGTATATGTGGCATTGGCGGTCATGTTAAAGCCTTTAGTATCCTGATCTCCAAACTGGTTGAGCTCAACCGTATTAGGATTGCGGCCATAGAATATGTTTTCTGAAATCAGGTAACTGTCTCCTGTGCTTTCATTAAGTCCGGTATTTAAGTTGATGGAGAAAGTACGTCCTCTTTTTTCGAATGAATGCCTGTAGAGGAGGTTGTTGTTAAAGCTTAGTGCCTCTAATATAGAAGTGTTTTCTGTGTAAGCTGTATTGAGCAGATTGGTTCCCATATAAGTGGCTCCATCGACTATGCCCGACCCGGAGTTATCCTGCAGGGTAATTCTTGGTCTGATGATGAGAGAGTTTTTGGGGTTAATGGTATACTCCAGTTCGCCACTAAAACGATGGTTTATGTTGCGGCTGGGTGAGTAACTATTTTCTGTGTATACCTGCCCTTCATTTTGAGGTAAGGTAAATTGCCTGAATACCGATTCGTCTGACTGGTTGTCTGATTGATTGAAGAAGTAGCTTCCACTAAACTTCAATGGGCCTTTGTCCTGATAGGAATAGTTTATTCCCAAGGCTTTGGTTTCAGAAATTCCTCCTTGCTGGCCTACCAGAAAATTGGAAGCGCCTCCGCCTCCTCCAAAACCACCGGCATCGCCTCCAAAGCCACCACTAAAGCCGCCACCGGCTCCTCCTCGGCCACCACCACCACGAGCGCCCATGGCGCCTCTTCGGCCACCACCGGCAGTAATTCCCAGCAAGTCGCTGGTAGAAAAGTTCTGAATGTTAATGTTATTAACGTGTCCGAGAATTGTGGTGCGCGACTTTTCACGAAACAGGTTTATGCTTCCTCCTGCGTTGTATGTATTGTTGGTGCCCGCTCCTGCATAAACGTTTCCAAATTCACCATTTCGCATACTGGCTCGTGTAATAATGTTAAGGGTTTTTGAGGTTTCACCATCCATGAAACCGGTGAATTGGGCCTGATCGCTGGCCTGATCATATACCTGAATGCGTTCAATGATTTCGGCCGGAAGATTGCGTAGGGCGGCATTAGGATCGTCACCGAAAAACTCACGACCGTCTACCAACACTCTGCGAACAGTTTCACCTTGGGCCTGAACCTGGCCATTCTGAATAACTACTCCGGGGAGTTTTTCCAGTAGTGTTTCGGCAGTGGCATCGGGGTTTACTTTAAAGGCTGCGGCATTAAACTCAGTGGTATCTCCATTTTGCCTTACCCGCTCGGCCAGTGCTTCTACGGTTACATCGTTTAGCGACTTTGTGTCAAGAGCAAGAATTACCTGCCCCACATCTGCAGATGCGTCTTTTATGTCGAGCTTCTTTCGGAAAGATTTGAAACCCACAAAGCTTATGGAAAGCTCATACTGACCATTGGTTACTCCCGTTATTCGAAACTCACCCAATTCTGTTGTAGAAAAGGCCCGCTTGGTAGAATCAGCCATTTTGGTGAGAACCACAGTGGCCGATGGCAGCGGTAAGTTTTCGGCACTGTCTAAAACAGTACCTTTTACAACCCAGTATTGTGCGGTGGCAGAAAAGCCGCTGAGCAGCAGTCCAACCCAAAAAGTGATGACCTTTGTTTTCATAGTGCCGGTTAGACCTACAAAGGTCTCAGAAGGTTTAACGGCTCCCATATGCCTGACCCTCAGATAAGTTTACTTTTTAACCGGCTTGTTTTACAGGCGAGCATAGACTCAGGCTTTTATGGTGCATCTACACCAATGGTGTTTGTTAGAATGTTGAGGGGTTTGAGCTTAAGCTCCTTAGACTACCGGCCGGAATAGAGGAATAGAAAAAAGGGTGTGTTATCTTTGCCAAAATTTCTACCATGAACATTCGTCCGAGAAGAAACAGAAAATCTGAAGCTATAAGGTCTTTAATTCAGGAAACCCGGGTAACCACCAGCGATTTTATTTTTCCGTTGTTTTTGCTGGAAGGGGTAAATGATAGTATAGCGGTAGACTCTATGCCTGGTATTTACCGACTTGGTCTGGAGAAAATGCTAAAAGAAATAGAGACTTGCCTTTCCTTGGGAATTAAGGCCTTCGATATTTTTCCTGTGGTCCCGGAGCATTATAAAGACAGCGCAGCCACTCGCTGCTATGATGATGGTTTCTTCTACCAGCAGGCTTTAAGACGAATAAAAAAAGAGTTTCCGGAAGCATGCATTATGACAGACGTAGCGCTTGATCCGTATAGCTCGGACGGACATGATGGCTTAGTGAAAGACGGTAGAATTCTGAACGATGAAACCCTGGAGGTACTGGGAAAACAAGCACTCTCTCAGGCGGCCTGTGGAATTGATATTATAGGCCCTTCAGATATGATGGACGGAAGGGTAGGCTATATACGCGAAGTTCTGGACTCAAACGGCTTTACGGAGGTGTCCATTATGTCTTATACGGCCAAATACGCCAGTGCATTTTATGGTCCCTTCCGCGATGCGCTCGATTCTGCACCGAAAAGTGGCGATAAGAAAACGTACCAGATGAATCCTGCCAATCAGCAAGAGGCACTCATTGAGGCAGACCTTGATGTAGAAGAGGGGGCAGACTTTCTGATGGTAAAACCTGCTTTGGCTTATCTGGATGTTATTAAACTGCTGAAAGATAGCTACCCTCAGCCTATAGCTGCCTATAACGTAAGTGGTGAGTATTCTATGCTAAAGGCAGCTTCTTCTAAAGGCTGGTTGGATTATGACCGGGTAATGCAGGAAACCCTAATGAGCATTAAGAGGGCCGGGGCCGATGTTATTTTAACTTATCATGCCAAGGAATTTGCCCTGCTCAATCGCTAGGGCTTAGGCTGCATACTGATCGTTTCTACCTAATTGCTTGAGCATGCGCGCATGCTCGTAAACGGCATCAAAGAAAGTTTTCTGGCAATGGTAAGGTAGCCCGTATTCTTGTGCTTTTGCTCTCACAATTTCAGAAATCTTCTTGTAGTGCACATGACAAATGTTCGGAAACAAGTGGTGTTCTATCTGGTAATTGAGGCCACCTACAAACCATGAGAAAATTTTACTTCCCGGAGCAAAGTTAGTGGTGGTAAACAGCTGATGAACAGCCCAGTTGTTTTCTACACTTCCTGAGTTGTCCGGCACAGGAAACTCTGAGGTAGGCATTACGTGAGCCGGCTGGAATATGAGTCCCAACATAAGGCCAGTAATAAAGTGCATAATGAAGAAACCTATGAGTATTACATACCAAGGTGCAGGAATAAGCCATAGAGGCAATGCCAAAGCATAGGCATAATAGAGTACTTTGGAAACAATGGCTTCGGTGAGTACACCACTAAACGAACGTTTGTGGGCTTTCATGAGGCCCATTTTTTTGTAGCGTACCAGTTGCTTAAAATCTTTGGTGGTTAGCCACAAGAAAGTCATCATGCCATAGAGAAACCAGCCATAAATATGCTGATGCCTGTGGGCTTTAAGCCGGGGGGCATGAGGGGACAGGCGCATTAGTTTTCCAGGGTCAATGTCTTCATCCATTCCTTCAATATTGGTGAAGGTATGGTGGAGTACATTGTGCTGAATTTTCCAAATGTAAGAGTTGGCGCCAATCATGTTCATGACGTAACTCAGATATTTATTTACGGTTTGATTTCTGGAATAGGCTCCATGGTTGGCATCGTGCATTACAGAAAGACCAATACCGCTTTTTCCAAAACCCATAAGGGCCCACATACCTAAAATAACCCATACATTGGTAATTACTCCACAAAGCATCAGTATGTATGGGGCAAAATATAGGGTAAACATAAACACGGTCTTGAGCACCATTTTCCAATTTCCATAAGTGGAAATATTGTTTGCTTCAAAATATGCTTTGACCTGAGATTTTAAATCGCTGATGAATTCAGCTTGGTTGGTTCTTGAGAACCTAATTGTTTTGTATTGCATTCAATAAATAATATTAGTAGCAAGATAACTTTTTAGTCAAATATGACGAAATAGCCATCTTGTATTTTTCCTTCAACGGCAAAAGAAAGACTTTGGTTAAAGATCCTGTTCTCGTTCTAACATTAAAACGGAAGACTGGGGAACAATAAAGAGTTTTTCTCCCTGATAAACGATCTCAACGGCTCCTTTTTGAAGAAAGATAGCAAGATCGCCTTCTTGCGCCTGTAAAGGTACGTATTTAATTTTTTCTTCGCTTTCTTTCCAGGGTTCGTCTTCATCGGTAGGCATAGGAATGGGATAGCCGGGGCCTACTTTAATGACAAAGCCTGATTGAACTTTCTCTTTTTCCTGAACGCCAGGAGGCAGATAAAGTCCACTTTCTGTTTTCTCAGGCTGTTTTTTGGGTCTGATCAACAGTCGATCTCCCACTACAATAAGCTTTCTCAATTTGTTGTCTGCTGTAAGTTCCATAGCTGTTAAGGGTATGCAAATATAGGACAGAAAGAACAAACGAAAATGGCCGGTGTTGGCCGGCCATTTTATTGGGTTTGATAA
The DNA here is from genome assembly GCF_014653175.1 of Roseivirga thermotolerans. Lineage (GTDB taxonomy): Bacteria > Bacteroidota > Bacteroidia > Cytophagales > Cyclobacteriaceae > Roseivirga > Roseivirga thermotolerans. The sequence continues at coordinate 98,537 of NZ_BNAG01000001.1, read as the reverse complement.
TTCTTATCGTTTAATGATCAGCTTCTTGGTTTCTACAATATCCATTGTGTTCACCCTGATGAGGTAAATTCCATCGAGCAAACCGGAAGCATTGAACTCAATTTCGTAGGTTTTGTCAGCCTCGGCCATGTCTTCATACAGCTGGCCTACAGGCATACCTTGCGAGGTGTAGATGCCCACTTTAACCGGACCTGCTTCAAGCACCTTAAAGGTAATGGTTGTAAAATCTTTGGCCGGGTTAGGGAAAGCGCTCACCTCTATTCTTACAGGAGGCTCATTGTTGATGGTTACTTCCTGATTAGACTCTCCCGGGTTAGTATTTACCACACCATTAATATTGCTACAGCTTCCTAAGGTAGCTCCTTGAGCTAAGAGCTGCTCGGCTTGTGCCTTACTTACGCACATTGGCGAACCATTGTAACAAACGGTTATTTTTCCATTCCATTCAATTGTGTTCACCTGGCAACCGCCTGGTTCGCCCGGCTCTTCGTCCTGACAATTGATCAGGTCGATGTTAATATCTCCTTGCTCCCACTGGTTGCAGTAGTTCTTATAGTAGAACCAACCGGAAAGACCGTAGTTCGAGTTTTTGTTGTTGGCTGCATTACCCAGTTGGAATCCAAATTGGTAATTAGATGGCATGTGGCTCACTTTTACCACTTTGCCCTGATTAGAGCCCTTGCCCTTCAGTCGGCTGTCGCTGCTTAGAGTAAAGTAAGTCCAGTTCTGGTAGTTATTGCCGGCTAGTGACTTTTCGTCCTTGTAGCTTCTACCTAAGCCAGACCATTCGCTCCAGTCGTGTCCTCCTTCGAGTATGAAATCTATTTCCCAAATGTCATTGGTATCATAGATGTTCACCAGTCGGCCTGTGAGCTTGGCAGAACCATCGGTGTAGCGCACAAAGTCACCATTTATGTTTTCGAAAACATACTTGGCATTACTTCCATTTCTGTAGTATTCGCTTAGCCACATGGCGTGTCCGCCATCTTGAGCCGCAGTAGCCTCACAAGAAGATTCTTCTTCGGCCACCGGAGGTTCACCCGTTACTATGGAACAACTGCTACCTTCACCATCAGTATAACCTACCACAGTAAATGGTCCGTAGGTTTGTCCTAGTATGTCAATAGAGCATGAGGTATGTATTTCATAGGAGAACCCGTTGATCTTAAGGAAGGTTTTAGATTCCAGTCTTCCTTTTGAATCGAACCCTTCTACAAAGAGCACATCGCCACTCTGTACATCGTAGAATTCATCAATGAGATAGGTTTTCTTCTTGTTATATGCTTTAACAGTGACTCCTGAAGTTCCGTTGTAAACGACTGTGAAGTTTCTCATTCTACCTTCACACTGACAATTGTTGTCTCCAGAGCCATTGTCGTTGCCAGAGCCACCATCGTCATCATCATCGTCTGAATCATGACTGTCGTCATCATCATCGTCATCATCGTCATTGTCATTGTCGCTGCCCCACCAGTTTGAGCCCCAACGATAACCACTGGCAGTACTACCATAAGTAAAGCCGCTGCTTACATTACCTTTGCCCTTGCCTTTACCCTTACCTTTTCCTTTTCCATTGTCGTCATCGTCCGAATCATCATCGTCATCATCAGAGTCTCCTCCATTGTCATCATCATCCGAATCATGGCTATCGTCATCGTCACTGTCTCCAGTGCCACCACCATCACCAGGGTTATAGCTATCCATGGTACATGTGCTGCCTTCTCCATCCGTATATTCTATAACTGTAAACGGACCAACTGTAATACCCATAATGTCTTCAGAGCAAGAGGTATGAATTTCATAGTATACTGAACCAACTTTCAAATAGGTTTTAGCATCGAGCCTTCCTTTATGGTCGAAACCACTTACTGTGAGACGGTCGCCATTTTGAACATTGTAGAAGGTTTCAATAATACTGCTCTTGTTCTTTTTATAGGCTTTAACAGTAGTGCCTGAAAGACCATTATAGATTACTGTGAAGTTTTTCATTTTACCTTCACAATCACATGATTGGCCACCATTATTGCCGCCACCGTTGTTTCCACCACCATTATTACCGCCACCATTGTTGCCACCTTCGCAGCGTACATCAATCACGTTAACCGTAATGGTTTTAGAAACCGAGCAGCCTGCTACATCTGTAACTATTACTTCATAGGTAGTAGTTACTTCTGGTGCTACTACCACAGAGTTTAGCGAACTACAGGCAATTTCGTTTTCCGGGAGCCAGGTGTAGGTATAGTCTCCGTTGCCACCGGTTGCACTGGCAGTTAGGGTCACAGTTTGCTCACCATAGCCAAGGTATATGGTGTGTTGGTCGGTGCCGCTACCAGCCGGATATTCAGGAGTTACGAAGGTTTCTACTTCTAATGGGCTTGGTTGACGCAGCTCAACACTCTTGGTGGTCGAGTTCCCATGCTCATCGGTTACCGTAAGCGAGTATACTCCGGCTGTCAGGCCACTAATGTCGGCCGTTGTGGCTCCGTTACTCCACAAGTAAGTGTAGTTGCCACATCCACCTTCAGCGGCTACGGTAATTTCACCATCGGCTGCACCATAGCACGATACATTGTACTCATCAATTTGGTTATACACCAATGGTTCCAGAGTAATGACAATAGGACTGGCCTTTACAACCACGTTGAAGCTAGCGGTGGTTTGGTTACCCGAGGCATCGATAGCCGTATAGGTAACCTGGGTAGTGCCAACAGGGAAAGAAGCACCGGGTTGATGAGTAGTCGACACGCTGGCCGAACAGTTGTCTTGAACTGAAGGAACTGACCAGTTAATAACTGCTTCACAGGTATTGTCAGTTATTTGATAAACAATGTCTTGAGGTAAACCAATGATAACGGGGTTGGTACTGTCTACCACCGTTACAATGGCAGTGGCCGAAGCAGTATTGCCGGAGTTGTCTGTACCGGTAAGGGTTACAGTGTTCTCACCCAGGTCAGAACAGTCGAAGCTAAGCTTGTCGAGCGACAGTGTGAGTGAACAATTATCTGACGACCCGTTGTCAACATCGGCTATGGTAATGGTCGCCTGGCCATTGGCATCAAGATTAACCGTTACGTTTTTGGTGATAACCGTAGGGGCAACCTGATCGACAACAGTCACTATAGCTGTAGCCGTAGCGGTGTTTCCACTGGCATCGGTTACGGTAAGTGTTACGGTATTTTCGCCAAGGTTGGAGCAATCAAAAGAAGCTTTGTCAACGGCAAGCGAAACATTTCCGCAATTATCAGTGCTACCATTGTTTATCATGCTTGCCGTAAGGCTTGCCTGACCATTGGCATCTAGTTGCAGGGTAATATTTTTAGTAATTGCTGATGGAGCAATTGGATCAACTACTGTGACAATGGCAGTGGCCGAAGCAGTATTGCCGGAGTTGTCTGTACCGGTAAGGGTTACAGTGTTTTCACCCAGGTCAGAACAGTCGAAGCTAAGCTTGTCGAGCGACAGTGTGAGTGAACAATTATCTGATGACCCGTTGTCAACATCGGCTATGGTAATGGTAGCCTGGCCATTGGCATCGAGATTAACGGTTGCGTTTTTGGTGATAACCGTAGGGGCAACCTGATCGACAACAGTCACTATAGCTGTAGCCGTAGCGGTGTTTCCACTGGCATCGGTTACGGTAAGTGTTACGGTATTTTCGCCAAGGTTGGAGCAATCGAAAGAAGCTTTGTCAACGGCAAGCGAAACATTTCCGCAATTATCAGTGCTACCATTGTTTATCATGCTTGCCGTAAGGCTTGCCTGACCATTGGCATCTAGTTGCAGGGTAATATTTTTAGTAATTGCTGATGGAGCAATTGGATCAACTACTGTGACAATGGCAGTGGCCGAAGCAGTATTGCCGGAGTTGTCTGTACCGGTAAGGGTTACAGTGTTTTCACCCAGGTCAGAACAGTCGAAGCTAAGCTTGTCGAGCGACAGTGTAAGTGAGCAATTATCTGACGACCCGTTGTCAATATCGGCTACGGTAATGGTAGCCTGACCGTTGGCATCGAGATTAACCGTTGCGTTTTTGGTGATAACCGTAGGGGCAACCAAATCCTCAACAGTGATTATAATATCGGTTTCGAAGTTGTTTCCATGAATATCTGTTACCGTAAGAGTCACGGTATTTTCTCCCAGGTTAGAACAATCGAATGAGGTTTTAGATAAGGATCGATTGGCTATACCGCAGTTGTCTGACTCACTAACTACTACATCCTCCAAACTCAGGGTAGCCTGGCCGTTGGTATCTATCTGGAGCGTAGCATTCTGAGTAATTACCTGGGGCGCAGTGTTATCGATCACCGTTACAGTGGCTGTGGCCGAAGCAGAGTTTCCGCTAGGGTCTGTGCCGGTAAGAGTAACCGTATTAACCCCCACGTTAGAACAATCGAAGTTGAGTTTGTCCAGGCTCAGGGTAAGGCCACAATTGTCGAAAGAACCATTGTCTACCTGCGGTATAGAAACAGAAGCCTGACCATTGGCATCGAGGGCCACAGTAAGGTTTTTAGCCAGCACCGTAGGAGCGATGTTGTCCGTAATGGTTACGTTAAATGTTTTAGTGGTTACGTTACCGTTCACGTCAGTTACGGTAAGAGTCACCGGGTTGGTGCCCACGTTGGAGCAATCGAAAGCTGTTTTGCTCAGCACCTTAGAAGCAATTCCACAGTTGTCAGAGCTAGACACCTCTGCCTGAGCCATTGAAAGCGTAGCATTGCCCGAAGCATCGAGAGTAAGAGCTGCATCTCTGGTTTGTACTACCGGAGCTCTATTGTCAAGAATTCTGACTTTCGCGGTTTTGATGGTCGTGTTTCCTTTGGCATCTCTTACGGTAATAGTTACTGTGTTGTCGCCAATGTTTGAGCAGTTGAATGTTGTTTTAGAAGCCGAAACCGATGTGATAGAACAGTTGTCTTTGGTGCAGGTTGTGAACTGAGACACATCACTCAGTACAGTATAATCAGAGAAAGTAGTAGATCCGCCTCCGCCCAGGCCACCACCAAGGCCACCGCCATTTCCATTCGAAGGCAGAGTGACCCCGCTACAAGCATAGAGTAAATCGGAAGCTTTGATTCGAGCGTTTCCGCTAGCATCCAGATAAACCAGAATGTCTTGTGTTTGTACCGTAGGAGCGATGTTGTCTACAACTGTAACAGTTGCCGTTTTGGTTTGAGTGTTTCCGGCACGGTCTTTTACAATAAGCGTTACCGTATTGGCACCTTGGTTAGAGCAGTCGAAAGAAGACTTGGAGAGCTCCAGAGTCACCGTTCCACATGCATCGTACGAACCATTATCAATCATTTGAGGAGTGATAGAGGCCTGTCCGTTAGCATCCAGGTTAACGGTAATGTTCTTGGTTAAGGCAATGGGTTTGGTGTTGTCCAGAATAGTTACCACCGCTGTGGCGGTGGTAGAATTACCACTCACGTCAGTTACTGTAACCGTTACAATGTTTTGTCCCAGATCGTTACAGGTAAATGAAGTTTTGCTGATCTGGTAAGAGCCAATACCACAGTTATCTGAAGTACAAGTAGCTACATACTCACCTTCAACAGATGAGCTGCCCGGTACTGGCTGTGGTTCGGAGATTCCTCCTCCTGAGCAGTTGAGTACTAGAACTTCTTGCGGAGTTACGGTCACCGTACTACCTGTAGAGATAATCTTGGTAATGTTTCGGGTAACTACTACCGGAGGGATGATGTCTTTTACTGTAATAGTTGCTGTTGCTGTGCTTACGTTGCCATTCACGTCAGTTACCGTAAGTGTAACGGTTTGAGCGCCCAAATCTCCACAACCGAAAGAAGTTCTGTCGATGGTGTAAGAAGCAATGCCGCAGTTGTCGAAAGAGCCGTTGTTCACCTGCTCAGCGGTAATCACAGCCTGCCCGCTGGCATTAAGGAACACTTCAAAGTTTTTAGCCAATGCAGTAGGCGCGGTATTATCGATCACTGTTACAGTGGCTGTGGCCGAAGCAGAGTTTCCGCTAGGGTCTGTGCCGGTAAGAGTAACCGTATTAACCCCCACGTTAGAACAATCGAAGTTGAGTTTGTCGAGGCTCAGGGTAAGGCCACAATTGTTGAAAGAACCATTGTCTACCTGCGGTATAGAAACAGAAGCCTGACCATTAGCATCGAGGGCCACAGTAAGGTTTTTAGCCAGCACCGTAGGAGCGATGTTATCCGTAATGGTTACGTTAAATGTTTTAGTGGTTACGTTACCGTTCACGTCAGTTACGGTAAGAGTCACCGGGTTGGTGCCCACGTTGGAGCAATCGAAAGCTGTTTTGCTCAGCACCTTAGAAGCAATTCCACAGTTGTCAGAGCTAGATACCTCTGCCTGAGCCATTGAAAGCGTGGCATTGCCCGAAGCATCGAGAGTAAGAGCTACATCCTGAACTTCCACTACAGGAGCGGCATTATCTACCACTTCTACAATGGCTGTGGTGGTTGTGGTATTGCCAGAAGCATCTCTTACGGTAACGGTTACTGTGTTTTCACCAAGATCAGAACAGTTGAAAACTGTTTTAGAGGTTTTTATCGAAATAATCTTGCAGTTGTCTGTAGTACAAGAGGTAAACTGGCTGAGGTCAGAGGTTACATCGAAATCGGCATAAGGGATTTCTTCTGTGTTAACAGTTGTAGATGTGGTACTGAATGAGCTCAGGCCGCCACCCAAGCCTCCCCCGAGTCCACCACCAAGGCCTCCTCCGAGTCCGCCACCTAAGCCACCGCCCAGGCCGCCACCCAAACCACCTCCGCTATCAGGAGCGTCTTCAATTACTGCGTCTTCGCATATGTACAGTACGTCTTTATGGTGAATCTTGGCATTACCGTTTTCATCCAGATATACTCTAATGTTTTGGGCTACTACCGGTGGGGCAGTATTGTCTTTAACCGTTACAGAGGCTGTTTTTGTAGTGGTATTGCCAGAGGCGTCTTTTACAATGAGTGTAACCGAATTACTCCCCAGGTTGGAGCAGTCGAATGCTGTTTTGGAGAGTTCCAGGCTTACCGGGCTGCAGGCATCGTAGGAGCCGTTATCAACCATTTCAGGGGTGATGTTCACGTTGCCTGTCTCGTCAAGGTAAACAGTAATGTTTTGAGTAAGTGCAATTGGTTTGGCACTGTCCATAATGGTTACGATGGCAGTAGCTGAGGTGCTATTACCACTCTGATCGGTTACTGTTACGGTTACTACATGTTGCCCTGCGTCTTCACAGGTAAAGGTTTCTTTGTCTATTTCATAAGTAACAATGGAACAGTTATCATAAGTACAGTCACTACCTATCCATAGTGTATTGTCTCCACTTCCTGGAACAGGCTCAGGTTCGGAAATTCCGCCTCCGGCACAGTTCATAACCAACACATCCTGCGGGGTAATGGTAACTGTACTTCCTGAGGTGATTACTTTATAAATGTCTTTAGTGACTACCACAGGCGCAATAGTGTCCTGAACATTGACCGTAATATCTTTTGAGCAGGTGTTGCCTTCGCTGTCAGTTGCAGTTACGGTAATAGTTTTTTCACCCAGATCGGAGCAACTAAAATTGGTTTGAGAAGCTGTATAAGTAACTTCTCCTACAGGTATATTAGACTGTTCACCACAGAAGTTGCCTTCCCCATCGGTATAGCTAATCACAGTAAAAGGGCCATATACATTACCTATAATCTGCTCTGAGCAAGAGGTGTGTACCTGATGTAAGGCACCATTGTTGAGCTGAATGTATGTTTTTGGACCTAGTCTTCCCTTAAAGTCAAAACCTTCTATGGTTATTTTGTCACCATTCTGGACATTGGTGTTGGTTTCCAAAAGGTTATTGTTCTGGTCGTAGGCCTTTACGGTTGCTCCAGACTCACCCGCGTATGTAAAGGTAAAGTTCTGCATTTTACCTTCGCACTGGCAGTCGGCAATATCGGCCGGCCCACAGTTGCTAAGGTCAAGATTGAAGTCGCCCTGATGGTAGTTCACTCCATCCCAGCTGTAGGAAAACCAACCGGACAGGCCGTATTTAGAGTTCTTATTGTTAGCGGCATTTCCTACCTGAAAGCCAAAGTTATAGTTGGCAGGCATGTGGCTAATGGTGACTGTTTTTCCGGCATTGGCTTCAAGCCCAATAATCTGGCTTGTTTGAGACGGATCCATGATGTAGTAGCTCCAGTCTTTGTAGTGGTCTCCGGCTAAACCTTTTTCGTTTTTATAATCTCTACCTAGGGAGCTCCAGGTAGTCCAGTCCATTTTTGAAGAAAGATATACGATTGCCTGCCATTTATCCGTTGGGTTAGAAGTGTTGTAGAGAATACCGGAGAGCATGGCCGATCCGTCTTCGAATTCATTGAATTCTGCACCTTCGGCAAAAATAAAATCAGTGGAGCTGCCGGGAAAAGGGTTGACGCTTAACCACATGGCATGGCCATCGCCTGTAGCGGCAGAAGGAGTGCAAGCTCCGTTGTCTTCGAAGCAATCTAAATTTAAATTGCTGAAGTCAAGGGTAGCTTCACCATTGGCATCTAAGAAAAGCTCTTGTGTTTGAGCAATAGCACTGGCAGGCCAGTTGAGCACAAAGGCAACCAGGCCAATAGAAAAAAAATGTGTGGCAACCTTCAATAGCTTGCCAATAGGTTGTTGCATCACTCTCGTGTTTTGGTCAAAGATGTAGTTAGCTTAATGCTCACCTAAACCTGTAAATGGTTTAGCATACACCTTATTTATGACCACAATGCACGCGGTTTCTAAATTAGGTTTAGGTGATAGGACTTGGTGAAAGGACTGCAAATATACATAAAATTGCATTTCGTGGTCAATTTTATGCTTTTTATTTCCTTTCAAGTAGCTGTAATCAAATATGTTAAGTCTATTTGACCAAAGGAGAGATTCAAACTAATCCTCAGATCGGTCGAGCAGACGGTTGTCTATTTGTTTACTGGCCTTCGCCCCTAATTTTTTAAGCTTTTCGGCCCTCCTAATGAGGTTGCCGCTCCCCTCAGCCAGCTTTTTCATCGATTCCTGATAAGCCTTTTGAGTACCTGCCAGATGTTTACCAACATTCATCAAATCTTCGGTAAACGCCTGAAACTTGTCGTATAGCGCTCCGCTTTGTTGCGCTATTTCTATTGCATTTTTATTCTGATATTCTTGCTTCCAGATGCTTGAGATTGTTCTCAGTGTTGCAATGAGTGTGGTAGGACTAACTACCACAATGTTTTTGCTGTAGGCATCATTGAACAACTCCTGGTCGTGTTGAACAGCCAGTGTAAAGGCTGGTTCAATGGGTATGAACAGAAGCACAAAGTCTAAACCGTCAAAGCCATAGAGGTTTTGATAGTTTTTTTCTCCCAGACCCTTTACATGGGCTCTCACTGAATTGATGTGGGCTTTGAGCTCACCAGCTCTTTCGGTTTCTGAACTTGCAGTAGTGTAGCGTTCATAGGCCGTAAGGCTAACTTTGGAGTCTATTATAATGTGTTTGTTTTCAGGGAGCCTGACCACCACATCGGGCTGATATCTGCGTCCGTCATTTCCTATTTCAGACACCTGAGTTTCGTACTCCCGGCCCTTTTCCAAACCTGATTTTTCCAGAATTCTTTCCAGAATTACTTCCCCCCAGTTGCCCTGGGTTTTGGTGTCGCCTTTCAGTGCTCTGGTGAGATTTTCTGCTTCTTTGGTTATTTGTTTGTTCAGTTCACTAAGGTGCTGTATTTGCTGAAGAAGGGTAGCGTTGCGTTCGGCCCCTTCTTTATTGGAGTCTTCTACCTTCTTCTGAAAGTCAGAAATGCGTTCTTTTAGTGGGATCAGAATTTCTGACAGATTCAGCTTGTTTTGTTCAGTAAACTTTCTGCTTTTTTCTTCCAGAATTTCATTGGCCAAATTTTTAAACTGAATAGAGAAACGCTCATTCATTTGCTCCATTTCAAGTTTTTGTTCAGCCAGTCGTTGTTGCAGGTTCTTAAACTCTGCCTGTGAGGTGGCCAACTGCTTGCTCAAGTCAACCCTCTTCTCTCTTTCTTGAGATAGCGTAGGTTTTAACTCTTGCAATTCAGTTATCAGCATTTTATTTCGTTCCTCAGCTAATTGAAGCTGATTCTTTAGTTGGTCAATGTTTTGGTTTGGCTTAGATGCAGTCTGTTTAGTCAGCAACCAGCCTATTATTATTCCTAATACTGTGCCCGTAATTAACCAGAGTATTTCCATGGTTTACCTGTTGTTTTGCAACAAATATAAACCATGCTTTCTCTATGCCATTAACTTGGCAGCAGCAGTGTTTTCGCTCGCAACTTTCACTCCCTGGCTTATTAGAAATTGATTAAGAAGGAGCTCAGTTTCTGCATCTACTTCTAAGTATTTTTCTAATGAGCACCATACTTTCACTCCCAGCTCTACGTGGCTATTCTTCATTTTCTTTACCACTACTTTTGGCGAAGGATTTCTGAGCACAAGCTTATTGTTGCTCAGATAATCGTTGATGAGCTTTTTGATTTTAGCCATGTTTTCTGAATAGCAGACTTTAGTTTCGAGGTCTACATTCACAATATTCTGATGGCTTAAATTGTGTAGATGCTTGGTGAAGAAGAGGGTGTTGGGAACGTGAACGGGTTCGCCATCGATGCTTCTCAGGATAGTGAACCTAATTCCCTTGTGTTCAACGGAACCGAGACGACCATCAATTTCGATAAAATCGCCTTTTCTAAACGGGCTCGTAGCTCTAATGAGCAACCCGCTAAACACTTCGAGCATTGGCTGTAGTGCTTTTCTGATTTTCGATTCTATTTGCCCCATAGTAGTTAGGTTGTTTGGTGGATTTAGTTCAATCCACATACCAACTACGTATTTCGCCTATAATACCCTACCAACGGCAAAAAAAAAGATGTGAACAACAGTTGTGTTGTCCCATTATGGGAAGACGGTCTAATTGTTGGAGGAATTTCTTTACTTATGATAGCTTATTTTATCCATTATGATTACCCCTTGAGGCGACTGATCGAAGATGAAGCTTAATGATTGTATAGACTCTGTGTTGAATTGGCTATTCACTTTCTGAAGGTCGCTTAGCGAAATAAAGAAGGTGTTATAAACAGCTTCCGATGTTTTGTTGTCCTGAAGTTCAGGATTTTTGAATACATCTACCGTGAGCTGTCTCTGAAGGTAGCTGTAATCGCTCAACTTAATTCTCACCATTTGTCCGTTGGAGTCCTGGAATTCAATGCTAAAGTCAATGGGTTCCTTGGCTTTGGGTTCTTCTTCTTTGTCATCGGCCTGTTCTTCCGCTTCGGGTTCCTCTGCGTTATTCGTTTCATTATTATTCTGCTCGTCTTTTGCCGATTCGTCTTCTTTTTCTTTGTCGCGATCTTTCTCGGGGTAGGTGTTTTCTTTAGACTCAGAAAGCTCAAAAGTGAGGTATGAGGCACTCTGAGTCGATAGAGGTTTGGCCAGTGCTATTGTGTATCGGGCTGTATCTACAGGGTGAGCCAGGCTATCCCATCCAATATAGACGGCCCGGGTTCCCCGGTTTCCCCACTTCATGCTTACCAGTTGTTCTCTCCAAACGGTTAGGTTTTGGGTAGTTATTTTACCGCCTTCTGAAGTAGTAGTAAGGTCTAGGTCTTCTTCAAAATCGGCAATGGGTTGCCAGTTGCTGTCTTCATATTGATTGAGGTAAATGGTTTGAGGTAACCATTCCAAGCCACTGCGAAAGTCTTTAAACAGGGAGCGGTATTCATTCTTACCGAGTAATGTGGCTTGCAGAAAAGCACTGATATAGACTTTGCCCACGGTGAGTTGCTCTTCCATGGGCATCAGGGCATCTACATTAAGCAGCGAACCATAAGGGTAACCAGCATCCCTATTGCCCCAAGACGTATTAAACTGCCCATGGTTGGCTCCATATACATAAATGGCCGATTTAAAGAAGTCGGAACTATCGGAAAACTCAACCCGCTCATACTGCCTCAAGCCCGCAAATGACTGAACGTCTCCGTCATTAGCTCCGTGAATTACCAGATAGTTCACATCTTTTAGTGGGGTACTTGTTTCTCCCGGCTTGTATTGGCCATCTACGGGAGCAATGGCCACCACTGCTTTGATGTTAAAACCAAAGTCGAATTTCTGATTGGCATTGTCCGGATAGTAATCCAGGGTGTTGAAAAATCCGGCAATGGCGGCTGCTTCACCCCCACGGGAGTGACCCATTACAGCCACATTGTTCATATCTACTTTGCCAAAAAAAGGATTTTCGGGGTCTTCATTCCATTTTCTCCAGTTTCTGAGGTGCTCTAGCAATAACCAGCCCCGAGCATCATTTTCCTCATCCAGTCCATTTCCAAAAATATCGGGCCAGCCACTGTTTATAAAGTTTTCGTCTACACTGGCTAAAATTATTCCCTGGCTTGCCAATAGTTGGCCAAGGTATTCATAGCCGGGATCGGAGTAGTCGAACATGGAATGATTGCCATGTACAATTAGTGCAATTGGAAAAGGGCCATCGCCTTGAGGATACCATACTCGGCCATTTATGGGCAGGGCTTTGTCATCGTGGCCCCAATACCAGCTTCTTATTTTCCCGGAGAGCTTATTCCAGTCGTCTATTAGTCTTGAACCATCAACCGAGTCAGTCACTATATTTACATTTTCTCCAAATTCCGGGCGGTGTTTGTCTTTGCCGCTGCCATAGGTAAGAAATTCTACCGGGTATGGACCAGCTTCTGCAGGGTTGTTTAGTTCGATAGGCTTTGGGCGATAGTCTGATTTTAGTGCGGCATTAATATGTTCAACTTCTGGTTTAAAGCCCGTGTCGGCTACCCATATTATGCCCCAAACCAGTCCGGCCAGTCCGGCCAATAGGCCTAGTGCAGCCACTATGGTTTGGGCTTTTGTGTTGTGCTTCCTCGTTTTTTTAAGCAAAGTGTATAGCCCGGCCCCGGAGAGGCCTGCAAAAAGTATGATGAACAGAGGAAATTGAATGCTGAGGCTACCACCATTGAAAATAAATGTGCCAAGAAAAAAAGCTCCCGGCACATACCAGAAAAATTTCTTTGGAAGAAGCTTTAGCAAGTTTACTACTAAAACAGTGCTTGCACTTACCAAAAAAGCAAGAATAAGCCCCAGAACCACGGGTGCAAGGCCAAAGTAGGTATTGCCGTCCAATACAAACACCAAAAGCGATGTAATGAGCCAAATAACAATGGCTGTTGTGGCAATGGCCTTAAATGCACCATCTTGGGCTATTGGGCCCGGTTTTATAGTTTGAAAGAATCGGATGATACGATTCCAGAGGTTTTTAAAAAGTCGTTTCATGGTAGAAGGTGGTTGAGTGTTGTGGGTGTTAGTGCTGGTCCATCAATATTTCATTGCCATCCGGGTCTTTGAGCATAATATAGGCCGGCCCGCTGCTATTTTCATCGCAGGTGCGGCTAAGGGTAATGCCTCGGCTCTGAAGGGCTTGTTGCACCGCCCGAACATCGGGAGGATTGAAGGTGATCACGTTTTTACTAAACATGTCCTGATAAAGGCCCAGTTGAATGTTTCCGTTTCGAACAATGAGCCATTTATCTTCTATGCTTCCGCAATTAGGGAGTGCTTCAAAGCCGAGTTTTTGATAAAAGGCATAGGAAGCCGCAATGTCTTTGACGGCTAAGGCGAGATGGTTTTTTCCTAAATTCATGGAAATCAGCTAAAAAGTGTTTCCTGAATATAGTCAATGCACGGCTAAATAGTAGCAATACACTTTAACTCAATGGCAATTGGGGTAGGGAGAGAGCTTATTTCTACGGTCGTACGGCACGGTTGATTGTCTTTGAAATACTCCGCGTAAATTTTGTTGTAAATGGGGAAGTCGGCCTTCATATTGGTGAGAAAAACGGTCACATCAACCAATTGATCCCAGCTGCTTCCCGATGCCTCTAGTATAAGTCGAACATTTTTAAACACCGAGTGGCATTGTTCTTCAATATCGTAAGACAGAATTTCTCCATCTTCTGACAACTGAACTCCAGGAATTTTGGAAGATCCGCGTTCTCTGGGGCCTACTCCGGAAAGAAAGAGCAGGTTGCCTACTTTTCGGGCATGAGGGTAAAGTCCTACAGGCTCAGGGGCTTGTTCACTATTAAAATGTTGGCTCATAGCAGGTGTTTAATAAGTATTATCCGATAATTTTCCAGTTCGTCTTTAGGCTTTACCTGGCTTATTTGAAAGCCATTGTTTATGGCAAAAGTTAGCATGGCTTTGTGGCGATTGAGGGTTTTAAACCTAATGCCCCTGTAGCCATTTTTCAACGCCCAGCTTTCCTGATAGTCGGCCATGCGCCTGGCCAGGCCCTTTTTTCTATGCTGCGGTGCTACACCTCCCAGCCAGCTGTACAGCATGCCATCGTTGTCTCTGTTATAGGCCACTTTACATCCGGCCAACTCGCCATTTACTTTGGCTAGTAGAGTGAGTTGCTGCTTGTTTTTTACCCGCTCAAGGTAATGTTCTGTAGAGAGCAAAGGGTCAAATTCAGGTAATTTGCCCAGCACTTGCAGGGCATCGGGCAAACTACCTTCTATAATCTCAATCATTTACTGATTCATTATATCTTCAATCTCCTCAGCTTCAATAGGTATGTTTCGCATAAGGTTGAACTGACCATTCTCTGTAATCTGAATGTCATCTTCCAGGCGAATGCCAATTCCTTCTTGCGGAATGTAAATGCCGGGTTCTACAGTGAACACCATACCGGGTTTGAATTCGGTGTAAATACTGGCGACATCGTGTACGTCTAAGCCAATGTGGTGAGAGGTTCCATGCATAAAGTATTTCTTGTAGGCCGGCCAGTTGGGGTCTTCATTCTTTACATCTGTTTGGTCGAGAAGGCCCAGGCCAATGAGTTCGCTGGTCATTATTTTGCCAACCTCTTTGTGATATTGGGGAATTCTATTGCCGGGAACCAACATTTCTGTGGCTGCTTTTTTTACCCGAAGTACAGCATTATATACCTCCCTTTGTCTTTTGCTGAATTTTCCGTTTACGGGAATGGTTCGGGTAAGATCTGAAGCATAGTTGGCATATTCTGCTCCAATGTCCATAAGCAGCAGGTCACCGTCTTTTAGTTGATCTTTGTTCTCAATGTAGTGCAATACACAGGCATTGGCCCCTCCGGCTATGATGGGCGTATAGGCAAAACCTTTTGATCGGTTTCTTACAAACTCGTGAAGTATTTCTGCTTCAACCTCAAACTCCCAAGCCCCCGGTTTGGTAAAAGCCATTGCCCTTCTAAAACCTTTTTCGGTAATGTCACAGGCCTTTTGCATTAGCTCTATTTCGCGAGGCTCCTTTACAGTGCGCAGGTCGTAAATTACAGGAGCCAGACGCTCGTATTCATAGGTAGGGTATGTTTTGCGTATCCACTGACTAAAGCGGTCGCTTCGGGTTTCTACCTCGGTTGAGTTTCTAATGTGTTCGTTATGGTATAGGTATATATGCTCGGTTTCGGCTAATATGGTTTTAAGAGTTTGCTCAAATTTATCGTTCCACATTATGGTTTTTATGCCAGAAGTGTTTTCGGCTTCCTCCTGGGTGTATTTGTGGCCTTCCCATACGGCAATGTGTTCGTTGGTTTCGCGAAGAAACAGTACCTCTTTCATGCGTTCATCAGGAAAGTCAGGGGCTATAATGAGGGTAGACTCTTCCTGATCTATTCCTGATAGATAAAGCATATTACTGTTTTGCCTAAAGGGCATGGTGCCATCGGCATTGGTGGGCATAATATCATTTGAGCAGACTATGACTGCCGAATTCGGCTTGAGTCTGGCCTTTAGCTTTTCTCTGTTTTTTATGAAAAGTTCTTTACCGATGTGTTCGTATCTCATAAGCTCATTTTCGTTTGTAGCGAAGTAAGCAGGAAACAGGGAGAAAATAAAGAGAAGTGAGAGGAGTTAAGTCAGAACGAGATAGATTCAGCATTTTGGCCAATGTTTCGGAACCTTAGAAGATTGGTTATTGCAGAAATGACTGGTCTGCTTTAAATCTTTGGACGGAGGCCCTTAACCCTATTTAACTGAACTGACCGGTTTGATCACTTTTAAATCATCAAGCCCCGCGAGCCACCCAATTAAATCGAGTTTTTCTGACTGAATATCTGTAGCATCAATTTAATAAGAGGTTAGGGTTACTCACTTAAGTCGCAAGAAGTGTATTTATGAACCTTGCCTCCATTTGTGTCTTCACAAATTATTAAAAGACACGGTAAGGGCACAGCTTGTGGCTAGTATGCTGGATCTAACAAGTGGGATCTAAATGAGTAACCCTATAAGTGGTTTTAGCGAAACCAGCCTTTAAGGGGTATTGTACGCAGCACCGGTTAAACTATCGGTTTTAACCTCAAAACCACACTTAAAATGTCCTTCCGGGCAAGCTTTTTTGCCATGCAGTCCGCAGGGTCTGCAGGTGAGAGGCTCTTCGATTTGTATTACGCTTGAATGATCAGAAAGAGGCCCGAAACCAAATTCTGGAATAGTAGAACAGAAGATGGCTGCGGTCGGTGCATTCATGGCACCAGCCAAATGCATAGGCGCACTGTCGTTCACATAGTTCATTTGAGCAGCCTGCATAAGAGCGGCCGACTCCAAAAGGCTTAGCTTACCACACAAATTCTCAGCATTCGGGTGGCCACTTTTCTGAATAATTTCATCGCAAAGGGCATGATCGGAAGGAGCACCCAGAGCGTAAATTTTTCCTTGGAAATCTGTGGTGGAAAGGAATTCGATCCACTTCTCTTTCGGAAATTGCTTGGTAAACCAAACAGAAGCCGGGGCAAAGCAAATAAATGGAGCGGCTTTAAGCGAAGCGACCTTCTCAAAGTCTTGATTTGACGGATAAAGTTTTGGTTTGGATGGAGTGCCATCAGTAAACTCAGCAATCAGATCATGGTTCCGCTCAATTTCGTGCTTGCCATTATTGATTTCATGTGGCACTTTCTTGCCGAAAGCCCAGCTGAATGGATTCTTGTCAAAACCAACTTTGATTTTAGCTCCTGAAAAAGCAGTGAGAAAACCTGAGTTGGCAAATCGTTGAATGTTCACTACCAGATCGTAGCGTTCCGCACGAATGACCTTCAACATTTTCAGCAGGTTTCTGTATTTGCCGGCCTTTTTATCCCAAATAAGGGTTTGGTTAAGGAAAGGGTGGTTTTTTACCAATCCCTCATTGCCTTTGCGAACCAAAAAATCGAGCCGAGCCTTAGGGTAGTGCTGGTGAAGCTTTTCTAAAACACCAGTGGCCAAAATTACATCGCCAATAAAGGCAGTTTGTATTACCAGTATTTTCTGAAATGGCTTTGTCATAGGCAGTTCAAAGATAGAAAAACAGTTCATTTCGCCATTCCCGTGAAAACGAGAATCCGTCTGTTTGATATGGGGATTCCCGCCTGCGCGGGAATGACGGTAGGGAGGGGGCGGAGTGATTATCTTACATGTAAAGTGTTCTTATTCTGCTCAATAAAGCCTTAACTTTGCAGCCGTTCCAAAAAAAGCATGGTCGACTACAATCTTATTTCTTTACCCAACGGCATCAGAGTAATCCACAAAGAAGTTCCCAGTACTAAAATTGTGCACTGCGGCTTCATATTGGATATTGGGAGTCGCGATGAAACCGAGGAACAATTGGGTATTGCCCACTTTTGGGAGCACATGGCTTTTAAAGGAACCAAAAAACGCAAAGCTTTCCATATTCTCAATAAACTCGATTCGGTAGGGGGAGAGCTGAATGCCTACACAACCAAAGAGAAAATCTGCTTCTACGCCTCAGCGCTCGATAAGCACATGGAGAGTGCCTTTGAGCTTTTGCAGGATATTACTTTCGATTCGGTTTTTCCTGAAAAGCAAATTGAAAATGAAAGAGGGGTCATTTTAGAAGAGATGGCGCTATATCATGACAACCCTGAAGATGCTCTTCAGGACGAGTTCGATCGTGTAGTTTTTAAAGAACATCCTCTGGGTCAAAACATTCTGGGAACCCCCAAAAGTGTGCGGTCTTTTCACCGAGAAGATTTTCAGGAATTTCTAAAAACAAATCTTAGTACAGAGCGGGTGGTGTTTTCATGTGTGGGCAATGTGCCGTTTAAGAAAGTGAAGAGGCTGGCCGAAAAGTACTTTGGCCAAATTCCCCTTTTACAGGCCTCCCGGCAGCGCAAACCGTTTGAATTTTACCGGCCCGATCGAGAGATTATCAGACGAAACATTACCCAGGCACACTGTGCTATTGGGGCTACAGGCTATGCCCTGGCTGATGAGAAACGACTACCGTTTTTTATGTTGGTGAACATATTGGGCGGACCGGGAATGAATTCCCGGCTCAACCTGGCATTGAGAGAAAAGTATGGATTTGTATACAGTGTGGAGGCCGCATATCATCCATTTGCCGATACCGGTTTATTCGGCATATACTTTGGAACCGAAAAAAGCCAGGTAGAACGCAGCCACCGCATTATAGCCAAAGAGCTCAGACAGCTGCGCGAAAAACCGTTGGGGGTGCTTCAATTGCACAAAGCTAAGGAGCAACTTATTGGACAACTGGCCATGGCCGAAGAAAACAACACCAGCCTTATGTTGATGTTGGGAAAAAGCATTCTTGATATGGAAAAGGTAGATTCTCTGGAAGATGTCTTTCAGCGTATTCGCCAAATCTCCGGTGCTGAGCTCATGGATATTGCCAATGAGATGTTTGACGAAAACCGATTGAGTTATTTAACCCTATTACCCGAAAACTAATGGATTTTATTCCCGAAGACATACAAAGGTATGTAGAAGAGCATACTGATAAGGAAAGTGAACTACTGAGCAGGGTGAATAGAGAAACCCATCAAAAAGTGCTCATGCCACGCATGCTTTCAGGGCATTTGCAAGGCCGGGTACTTTCTATGCTTAGTCATATGATCCAACCGCAAAGAATTCTGGAAATTGGCACTTATACGGGGTATTCGGCCATTTGCATGGCAGAAGGGCTGGTGGCCGGTGGAAAATTGATCACCATAGATAAGAATGAGGAACTGGAGGCTTCTGTAAGAGCTTATTTTTCTGAAGCCGGCCTCACCGATAGTATTGACTTTAGAATTGGCGATGCCATGCAGCTAATCCCTGAAATTGAGGGACCTTTCGATTTAGTTTTCATAGATGCCGACAAGAAAAATTACCTGAATTACTTTAACTTAGTGTTGCAAAAAGTGCGTATTGGTGGTTTTATCATAGCCGACAACGTTTTGTGGAGTGGCAAAGTGGTAAAAACTGACAAGAAAATTGATGCCGATACGCAAGCCATACTCGATTTTAATCGTTCTGTTCACGAAGATGATCGAGTTGAAAACGTTTTGTTCCCCATTAGAGATGGCCTGATGGTGGTAAGAAGAATACAGTGAGAAAGACTTTCACCGCACTACTCATTCTCCTGCTGGCTTCGCTACGTTCATTAGCGCAAGCTCCAATCACTGTCCCCAATGAAATGGAATTTGCCGGGGTCAGGCTCAAAATACAGTCCGATGCCAAGAAGGAAATTGAGCAAACCTTAGACCTGCTTACCCGCAGTCAGTACCATTTTCAGCGCCTTGTAGACAGGTCTCGCCTGTATATGCCTTATGTAGAAGAGGTGCTTCGCCAGGAAGGAATTCCGGAAGATTTTAAATACCTGCCCATTCAAGAGAGTCAGTTTGTATCCGATACAGTATCATCTTCCAATGCCGTGGGTTTCTGGCAGTTCAAAAAAGCATCGGCTCAGGAATTAGGCTTACGGGTAGACAACGTGGTAGACGAACGGAAGCACATTGTGGCAGCAACCGTTGGAGCTACCAAATATTTTAAGCGAAGCAACTTTGTGTTCGATAACTGGGTGCTTTCGCTTCAGTCGTATTTACAGGGGCTCACCGGTACCCAGCGCTCTGTTGACGATAAGTTGTACGGAGCAAAGTCGATGGTAATTGATGGCAAAACGCACTGGTACATAAAGAAATTCATAGCTCATTACCTGGCCTTTAAAGATTATGTGGGCAACGGTAAGTATCGTAGCGATATGAGTTTACACAGCTATGAAGGCCGAGGGAAAACCTTGCGGCAGGTGAGCCAGGCAACAGGTACCGATTTCAATGAGTTGAGGGCTTATAATAAATGGCTCAACCAATCTCAGATTCCGGACGATAAGTCTTATCTGGTATTCTATCCCGATGCTAAAAAAGGCGGACCTGTAGTGGTAAGGCGCGATGAACCGCAGAAAACTAATGAAGCAGACAAGTCGCGTTCTGCCTCTTCGAATAACCGTTCGGAAAGTACCACAAAGGCCGAAACCAGACGCATGCGCTTCAGGCCAATTGCTGGCAACGTAGGAGCTTTTCCGCAGATTACGGGAAACACCGCCAAGGCCTATGAGCCCGGAAATATTGAGCTGAACGGAATACCTGCAGTTCGAGCTAAAAGCAATGACAATCTGCAAAGCCTTTCGGCCCGCACGGGGGTAAAAACGGAAAGGCTGATGAAGTTCAATGACATTGGTGAAAGAGGCAATGTGAGAGCCGACAGGTACTACTACCTAAAGAAAAAGCGCAACAAGGGTAAGGTTCATTACCATATTGTACAGCCCGGAGAAACCCTGTGGGGCATATCGCAAGACTATGGCATAAAGCTGAAAAAGCTAATGCAAAAGAACAGGATAAAAGAGGCGGAGCAATTGAAAGTGGGGCGTGTGCTGTGGCTCCGATTTATCAGGCCTAAAGATATTCCCGTAGAGTACAGTCGGGTTTCGTTACCTGAGAGCACCCCCGAGCCGGAGCCTGAAAAACCTGTTCAGCCTGAAAGGACCATCCAGGAAAACGTGAGGCCAAAAACCGTTGAATTGCCTTTGCGCGATGATAATGAGGTGTTTATTGAACCTACACCCATCAGACCGCTCACAAATACGGCCCGGGACACGGTGGTTGTTCACCGGGTCAGGTACCAGGAAACCTTCTTTGCTATAGCCAAGGAATATGCAGTAGAAATTGATGAAATTCTGGAATGGAATAATCTGAAACTAAGCGATGGCCTGCAAATTGGGCAAGAGTTAAAGTTGCTCGTTCCCAGAGAAAGGTATGCTCCCAAAGTAAAAGAGCCTCAAATCATTACTCATCAAGTGGCCAAAGGAGAAACTATGTGGTCGATATCCAAAAAATATGAAGTTGAAATAGAAGATATAAAACGGTGGAATAACAAGGCAGACCATACGTTGTCTCTTGGAGAAAAACTGATCATCAGAAAGCCCAATTAACGCACAATACCATTTTGGACAAAAAGCTTCCTTGAATTTTTAGGGGTTGGATTACTCCCGTACATTTGCAGCAGAATCATAGGAATGACTCAAAAGACTATTCTATTCTTATTCCTCTTTTCAATTCAACAGGTTTGGGCACAGAACGCTTCCTCCGAGGCAGCGGCCGACTCGGTGGTGTATTGGAAAAACGGAGGCTCTTTCGCATTGAACATTCAACAAGTGGGATTGACCAACTGGGCAGCCGGTGGTGAGTCTTCTTTGGCCATTGGAGGTACCTTGGAGGGGTTTGCCAACTACGAACGCGAAGAGGTGGTATGGGAAAACAGAGCCAAGTTTGGTTACGGAGTAATTCGAAAAGGAGATAATACCAATCGCTTTGAAAAGACAGACGATGCCATTATTCTCTCCAGTAAGTACAGTCAGAAGTTTAGCCAAATGATTCTGATGTCTGCCGCCATTAATTTTAGAACCCAGATGGACGAAGGGGTTAAGCTGGAAAATGTGGCAGGCCAATCGGAGAAACGCAGAGTACTCATATCGGACTTCATGGCTCCTGGATATTTGCAGGCTTCTCTTGGTTTGACCTACAGACCGCAAGCCGGCTTATCGGCTACACTGGCCCCATTTACCGGCCGATTTACCTTTGTGCTCAACGACTCGTTATCAAGGGCCGGGTCGTTTGGAGTTATTGCCGGAGAAAAAATACGTTCGGAGGCCGGAATATCTCTCATTGGTACTTTTGAGAGAACTTTAATGAAGAATGTAGAGCTCAAAACCAATTACAACTTCTTCTCCAACTATGAAAAATTCCCCAACACGGTGGTGAATATAGAAGCTGGTTTAAACCTGAAAGTCAACGATTTTATACAGTCAAAAGTAAATACGCAGCTCATCTATGATGATGATGTAAAGGTCACACGGTCGGATGGTACCCGGGGGCGCGATGTGCAGTTGAAAAACGTGATAACGGTTGGCTTTACCTTAAAGTTTTAGCCGGAATCCCGGGGGAACCGCTGCTTAAAATTCAGGGTCTAACCCCAGTTTATCCTGAAGATCGCGCAAGGCAGGGTATTTTCGTTTGAGGTGTTCAAACTTTTCTCTATCGGTATAAAGCATTTTCTCCCGCTCCATTTCTCTTACCTCAGACCGAACAGTAATTAGGTCGTTTTCCAGTCTGTCTCTTAAAAATTGCAGAAGATCTCCTCTGAATTTCTCAAAGGTTGGTTCAAGGGCTTCATTGGCTATGGTTACGGTAATTTGCTCTCCGTTTAGAGTATAAGGCTCTTTAAGAATGAGTACTTCCTGAGTGAGCCCCATTTTCTGTCGTTGCTCTACAAAAGCCATCCATTCCCTTTGCAGAGTTGCCGCATCAAAGCTTTTCTGGCGAGTAGGTCCTGTAGGCTCCTTTTCCTTTTCCTGTATATCTTCTTTCGGCTTGCTAATCACCTTCTTGAGTGCACTCAGGTCCGTTGGAATATCCATGGTTTTGGTGCTGAGAGGCTTTCTAAGCTTTGGGCGACTAGTAGTAGGCTCGGGTTTGGCGGCTTGAGCAACCTCCGCTTTAGAGGTAGAAGGGGCCTTTTCGGCAACTGTTATCGCTTCGCTGGTGGGTGCCTGAGTGGCATTGGTCTCCGGCACTAATGGTGAAGAGGAACGATCGGGCGTTTCGTCTTGAGGTTCGGTAGCCTCAGGCTGCGTTAGGCTTTTTTTTTTGATGAATCGTCTGCAACACTCACCTCGGCCAACTGAATGGCTCTTTTTAGGTGAGCCATTTTCAAGAGAGCAAGCTCCACGTGTAAACGCTGGTTTTTACTGGCTTTGTAATGAATGTCGCATTGGTTGGCCACGTTCAGCGCGGTGAGTAAAAACGACATGGGCACTTCGTTGGCCTGGGCCTGATATTTAGCCTTTACAGTATCCGAAACCTCCAATAATTGAATGGTGGCATTGTCTTTACACACCATAAGGTCTCTGAAATGACCACTTAGTCCCACAATGAAATTATGACCGTCAAAACCTTTTTTCAAAATTTCATCAAACAGCAAGAGAGTAGCCGGGGTGTCTTCGTTAAACAACGCTTCCGTCATTCTAAAGTAGTAGTCGTAGTCCAGAATGTGAAGGTTGTCTATTGTGGCCTGATAGGTAACCTTTTTGCCATGAGAGAAGGTAACAATCAGATCGAAGAGGGAGAGGGCGTCACGCATAGCTCCATCTGCCTTTTGAGCAATCAGGTTCAGCGCTTCATCTTCTGCCTCAATGCCTTCTTTCTCAGCAATCATTTTCAGCTGACCTGAGATATCACTTACCTCAATTCTGTTGAAGTCGAAAATCTGACAACGGGAAAGTATAGTAGGAATTACTTTATGTTTCTCTGTTGTCGCCAGAATAAAAATGGCGTAAGAAGGCGGCTCTTCCAGGGTCTTCAAAAATGCATTGAAGGCCTGGTTCGAAAGCATGTGAACCTCATCTATGATGTAGACCTTGAATTTGCCCTGCTGCGGAGGATAACGCACCTGATCGATCAGGTTTCGGATATCGTCTACCGAGTTGTTGGAGGCCGCATCGAGTTCATAGATATTAAAGGAATCGTTGCCTAATAGGGGATTATCTATAGACTGTTCGTTGATGAGTCTGGCTACAATTCTGGCGCAGGTGGTTTTTCCAACCCCTCTGGGACCACAAAAGAGTAGTGCTTGAGCCAGTTGCTCATTATCAATTGCGTTTTTTAGGGTAGTAGTGATGTGCTCCTGACCCACAACTTCCTCAAAACCAACCGGTCTGTACTTCCTTGCCGAGACAACGAATTTTTCCATTGCCGCAAGATATAAATTTGAGTTACATGTTCAGAGTTCAAAGTTTAAAGTTTGAGGAAAAAGTAACAAGGAACTGCCAAGAGCCCGGAGTTTACAAAGGCGGGTTCTTTGTTTTCCATCCCGACCGAAGCAGAGGGATCTGCCCAATAAGAAGGCTTGGCCGATCTTTCGGCTGCGCTCAAGATGGGAAACTTAAAAGACCGCCTATGTCGAAGCTTCGGAGGGGAAATGTGAACCGGTGGATGGCTCATACGCACAAGCATGCCGTATATCCTCTAACGAACCATAAGGTTTCAAGCCCTCTGCCCGGGTTCTCAAAACCCTAAATCGGACAATAAAAAAGACCACAAGTGTGGCCTCTTTTTATGGTGGAGCCGGAGGGATTCGAACCCTCGTCCAGATAAGGAACACTAAGTGCCTTCTACATGCTTATTTGCTGATTAGTTTTCGAGTTTGTTAAGGACAGCAACCACCCTAATCCAAACCTTATCCGCGATTAATTTCACGCAAGTGTCGCGACATCCACTTACGCTAGTTCTGCATGATGATGTCTCATATTCCCACCCGGCAGAACGAGGGGTGAGAGAGACACATTGCTATCTAAATCTGATTAGGCAGCAAGGGCGTATTGTCTTTCGCCAATTAAAATGATGAAAGTTTTATTTAAGGGAAATACTAACAACTCCCTGCATGCTTACACTTGCATTACACCTACTGTCAATTCCAGTCGGCCCCATAAGTTTCAATTTTGCCGTTTGCAAAAGGATTACAAATGTAAGGGCTTTTTTGTTCCGTACTAATGGCTGATTGGCTTTATGATACTAAATAAGATTCCGGATATTTTTCTTTTCTTTTTTGAAGTTGGAAGGAAAATCCCAGAATGACGTTTAATCCTTAACCCTGATTCTCTTCCACTCCGTCATGGCCACTCTCACATCTCCATAAGTGTATTCATCGCCTAGTTGGCTTTTGATTTCGGTGAGGCTGGTGGTTTCTGGGGTGATGAGGCTGAGGATGTTTTTGAGCTTTTCTTCCTCAATCAGGTCAGTGGCTTTTACATCTCCTGTTTCTATGTATTTGCAGAGATGGCCTTCAATAGTGGAGGTTACAAAGCCTCTTTCCTTAGCGATTTCTTCCACAGTTTTACCCTCTTTATATAAGGCAAAGCTGATTTCAGCGGTGGGTGTTTTGTCTTTCTTCTTTTCCGTTTTGGGTATAATCAGTTCCTTCAGCACATCCTGAACATCTTGCTTAGTGAGGGTTTTGCCTTCGGCCAAAAACTGAATATACAGGCCGGCCCTTAACAAGGCCATTTGCTTGTTGAAGAGCAATTCGGAGAGTTCCTTCAATTCCTTTCTGTAGGTTTTGAGCCTGGTCTTATCCTTCAGGTTTTTGTCGTGCTCCTTTATGGCATCATAGGTCGTCATTAGAATAGGAGTGAAATAGTCCTTGGCCTTTTTAACACGTTCGGAAAGCTGTTGAATGTCTTGTTCCTGATGGATGATCGAGTAGGCTTGACTCTGAAAACTCTTGCCTACTTTTTCGAGCGGGAAGATGGGGTCTGTCAACTGATTGGTCCACTCCAGAAATTGCTGCTTGAGCGAACGGTTTTCCTGCTTATCGAAGCTGGAAATATGGCTTCGGAAACTCCTGACCACCTCCTGAAAATCGAAATGCTGGGAGATGAGCTGGAACAGGTACTTATTTCGGTCTTGCGAAAGTCTGCTTGAAAGTTCATCGAGAGAAGGCTTGGCAGCCGAAAACTCTCGCATGGAACTGGAAATATCGAAACCATCGGTCGGTATTTTGGATGAAAGTACCAGCCCGTCTAAAGAAGTTAGCCTGGAAAGGGCCACATAGACCTGACCTTGGGTAAAAGCCCCCGAAAGATCCAAAATGGCTTTTTCGAAGGTAAGTCCCTGACTTTTGTGCACAGTAACAGCCCAGGCCAGTTTGAGTGGAAAGTGAGTGAAACTTCCCAGAACTTTCTCATCAATCTCGTTGGTGTCTTTGTTCAGGGAATATCGCTTGTTCTCCCAGGTATATTGCGGAACATCTACTTCCTCTCCATTGCTGAATTTCACTTTTATAGTTCCTGAAGACAGGTGAGAAACATGACCGATTTTTCCATTGAAAAACTGGCCTTCACCGCTTGGGTCATTCTTAATGAACATGACCTGAGCTCCTTCTTTCAAGACCAACTCTTCCGGAATGGGGTAAGAATTTTCCGGAAAGTCGTTGACAATTTCTGCGTGAAAGGAATAGCTTTTGGAGTCTAAGGCCCGCAGTCGTTCGGAGTTGATATTATCAGCTTTGCGGTTGTGTGTGGTGAGGTGAATGTAGCCATCAGCTTCCGCTTCGTTCATCTCCGGCTTGTAATACTGATTCAGGAATTCAATATCTTCTCTGGTTTGTTTGTTCTCCCTAAATCGGTTGAGAATAGCAATGAACTGATCATCGCTTTGACGATAGATTTTCTCCAATTCGACATGAATTAGAGATGCCGCAGAAAGGGCCTTGGCTTCAAAAAAGTAGCTGGAGTTGTAGTAGCTCTTCAAGATGTTCCACTCATCGTCTTTTACCACAGGAGGCAGTTGAAGCAGGTCGCCAATGAAAAGAATTTGAGCTCCTCCAAAGGGCACATCCTTTCGTTTTCTCAGGTAGCGAAGCATGTGGTCTATGCAGTCGAGCAAATCGGCACGGAGCATACTTACTTCATCAATGATGAGTAGTTCCATTTCTCGAATGAGCTGCCTTTTGGAGCTATTGAACCTCAGATTAGAAAACAGATTGTACAGTGTGGTGAATTGGGTGTTCACATCAGGTGGAACCACCCTTTCGGGAATAAATGCACCAAACGGAAGTTGCAAAAGAGAATGTAGGGTAACTCCCTGCGCATTGATGGCGGCAATTCCCGTGGGAGCTGCCACAATGGTTTTCTTGTGTGTATGCTGAACGATATGTTTGAGGAAGGTGGTTTTTCCTGTTCCCGCTTTGCCTGTTAGGAATACGTGCCTATCGGTGGTATTGATGAAATCGGCTGTGAGTTTGGCTATTTCGTTCAGTTGGTAATTCATGAGATGGGTTGTGGTGCTGGTTAAAAGAATGAATTTTTGTTCAAAGCTTCAAACCAATTCCGCTATTCTATGCTTTACTTTACACAATGTCTTGCAGCAGCGGTAAATATCAGTATATGTCTCAAGATTTGGCCGAAACAGCCTTGATCGATCAACACATTTACAAAGGATTTCTTCCGCATGAAGGGCCACAGAACGTTTACGAATGTCAGGTCTGCGGTTACTGGCACCTTACCTCAAAAGCCACTGAACAGAATCCCCGGCTTGCCGAGATGATAGCGTCCGGAGAAATGAAGCGTAAGCAGGAGGCTAGCAAATGGGAGCGGGGTTTTTGAGAGGTGGTGTTTT
Source organism: Roseivirga thermotolerans (assembly GCF_014653175.1). Classification (GTDB taxonomy): domain Bacteria; phylum Bacteroidota; class Bacteroidia; order Cytophagales; family Cyclobacteriaceae; genus Roseivirga; species Roseivirga thermotolerans. The sequence goes on along the minus strand of NZ_BNAG01000001.1, from coordinate 71,044 downwards.
CACAGAATAATTAGTTAACTTTTTCAGGTTTATAGGCATGAGAACACAAACATCGGTTTTTATTAAAAACATGGTCTGCAGGCGCTGCATTCTTGCAGTAGAGGCTGTTTTTGAGTCAATGTCTATAACGCCCATGTCAGTATCGTTGGGAGAAGTGAAGTTGCCTGCACCGATATCTGAAGCCGAGCTTTTGGAGCTTAACGATAAGCTGAAAAAGAAGGGGTTTGAGTTAATAGGTGATGAGAAGAGTGTACTTCTCGAAAAAGCCAAAACCCTTATCATTGAAGTAATTCATCACAAAGATGAGTTCGATCTCAAAACCAATTGGTCCGATTTTCTCTCAGAGAAGCTTGGCGTTGACTACGCGTACCTGAGCCACCTTTTCTCTACTGTTGTGGGTATTACGCTAGAGCAATATATAATCCGCCAGAAAGTGGAGAAGGTAAAGGAGCACTTGTTTTACGATGAGTTATCGGTGAAGGAAATAGCCTATAAACTTGGTTATAGCAGTGTTGCACACCTGTCGAGTCAATTCAAAAAAGTGACCGGGCTAACCCCAACGGCTTTTAAGGCTACTCACGATATTCAAAAAAGGAACCCTTTAGATCAGATCTAAATCTTGTAACACTTCCTGATTATAATGTAACAGGTGAATGTGCCGAGAAAGGGATATTTGCCTAAAGTTATTTTTTAACATCATGGATCAGGAATGCATATACATAAAAGGCATGGTGTGCAACAGGTGCATTACCACCATTCGCGACCTGCTGGAGATCCGGGGTTTTAGGGTGAATAAGGTGAGCCTTGGTCAGGTTGAGCTGGAAAAACCACTGCCTGCCGAAGGCCTGGTGACCATAAAGGAGCTTCTTAAACCTCTTGGTTTTGAGCTTTTGGAAGATCGAACTACGAGCCTCCTCAGGCAGCTCAAGGAAGCTATTAAAAGCCTGATAGAGCAAAATTCAGGGGCTTTGTCTTCCATAAAACTTTCGGAGTTCTTGTCATTGAGGTTTCATAAAAACTATGATTCGCTGGCTGAAGTATTTAGTCGCTACGAAGGAATTACTTTAGAGAGGTACTACATCGTTAGTCGGGTAGATAAAGTTAGGGAACTACTGGTTTATTCAGAGGAGACCTTGGAAGTGATAGCTTTCCGAACAGGGTTCAGCAGTCCCCAGCATCTTTCTAACCAATTCAAGAGTGTAACCGGTATCAGTCCTTCTCAATTTAGGTTGAACAGAAGGCGCATACCGGAAAACCTATAATGTTAGCCTGTAATCTTGTAAAGAAGAGGAGGGTATCACTTCCTAATTTTGAAACAAAAACTCAAAATGGAACAATCAATTAAGCAGAACACAGAGGCAAGGTTATCTGTAAATGCAAACATTGTAAAACAGACTTTTCCCGTAACCGGTATGACCTGTGCCGCCTGTGCGGTGAGTGTGGAGTCTATGCTGGCAAACACACCGGGAGTTATGAAGGCTGGGGTAAACTTTGCTACCCAAACTGCCTGGGCCGAATTCAACCCTGAGCAGGCAACTGTAGAAAATTTAAGGAGTTCTGTCCAGGAAATTGGCTACGACCTTATTGTAGATACAGAAGATGCTTCTCAGGCACAGGCCGATGAGCAAATGAGGCATTACAAAAAAATAAAGAGTCGGTTCATCTGGTCTGCATTGCTAACGGCTCCTGTTTTTGTTATCGGAATGTTTTTCATGGAATGGGAGCCGGGTAAATGGATTTCTATGCCTCTATCGGCCATTGTGCTGTTTTATATTGGCCGAAGTTTCTTTAGCACGGCATGGAAACAGGCCAAGCACGGCATGGCCAATATGGATACGCTTGTGGCTCTTAGCACATCAATAGCCTTTATATTTAGTGTATTCAATACTTTTTTCCCCGATTTCTGGCATCAACGGGGCATACACGCCCATGTATACTATGAAGCAGCAGTGGTTATCATCACCTTTATTTCTTTAGGCAAACTGCTGGAAGAAAAGGCCAAATCAAATACATCTTCAGCCATAAAGAAATTAATGGGGCTACAGCCTAAAACCGTCAAAGCCATTGTTGAAGGAGAGGAGGTAGAAATACCCATATCGGCTGTTAAAGAGGGATTTATATTGATGGTTAAACCCGGTGAGAAAATTCCGGTAGATGGTGTAGTCTCTTCCGGTCAATCCTATGTTGATGAGAGCATGATTACGGGGGAGTCTGTTCCTGTGAGCAAATCGGTTGATGCTGAAGTGTTTGCCGGCACCGTAAACCAGAAAGGTAGCTTTCAGATGGTGGCCAAAAAGGTGGGCGGAGACACCGTGCTGGCAGGAATCATCAGAATGGTTCAGGAAGCCCAGGGGAGCAAAGCGCCCGTTCAAAAGCTGGTGGATAAAATTGCGGGCATTTTTGTGCCTATTGTGATTGCCATTTCGATAATCACTTTTGTGGTGTGGATGGTTTTAGGAGGCGACAATGCCTTTACCTATGCTTTGCTGTCGTCTGTGTCGGTGTTGGTTATTGCCTGCCCTTGTGCCCTTGGGCTAGCAACTCCAACGGCCATAATGGTTGGTGTGGGCAAAGGCGCTGAAAACAATATTTTAATTAAGGATGCCGAAAGCCTTGAACTGGGGCACAAAGTAAATGCCGTGATCTTAGATAAGACAGGTACCATTACGGAAGGCAGACCCGAGGTTAATGGCTTAAAATGGCAACAGGAAAACTTCGCCCTGGCATATCAGGAGATTCTGTTGAGTTTGGAAATGCAAAGCGAGCACCCCTTGGCCGAAGCCGTAGTGGGCAAGTTGAAAGGACAAGGAGTTAAGAGTACTTCCATCGATTATTTTGAAAGTCTTACCGGCCGTGGAGTAAAAGGTGTTCATGAAGGCAAGAGCTACTTTATAGGCAATAAGAGACTCTTAGAGGAAAATAGAATTGAATTGGCTTCGGAGCTTTCCCGTCAGGCCGAAGAATGGCAGAAGACCGCCAACACGGTAGTGTATTTTGCCAATACGGATAGAGTATTGGCAATCATTTCTATAGCCGATAAAATTAAAGCCACCTCCAAAGAGGCTATTTCTACGCTTCAAAAAATGGGCATTGAGGTGTATATGCTCACAGGAGACAACCTGCAAACGGCAACCGCAGTGGCTAAAGAAGTGGGGCTGTCGCAGTTCAAAGCAGAAGTGCTGCCATCCGACAAAGCCGCATTTACCCAAAAACTGCAAGAGGAAGGTAAAATTGTGGCGATGGTGGGCGATGGCATTAATGACTCTCACGCACTGGCTCAGGCCGATGTGAGCATAGCCATGGGAAAAGGATCTGACATAGCGATGGACGTTGCAAAGATGACCTTAATAACTTCCGACCTCAACTCTATACCTAAGGCCATAAGGTTATCGCGAAGTACTGTTTCAGGAATCCGTCAAAACCTCTTTTGGGCCTTTATCTATAACCTGATTGGTATTCCTTTGGCCGCTGGGGTGCTTTTTCCGGTCAACGGATTTTTACTGGACCCTATGATTGCCGGAGCCGCAATGGCCTTTAGTTCTGTCTCGGTTGTAGCCAACAGCCTGCGTCTTAAGCGTGCCAGAATATAGCCGGAGTTAATTTTCATGAACAAGCAAATTAAAGTGCGGAGGGTGATCAGAGAGACACCCGATGCCATAACTGTGGTGCTTGAGCCAGACCCCTGGATAGACCACTATAAACCCGGGCAGTTCATTAATGTGTCTGCTCAGGTACTTGGCGAAGTAATAAGCAGGTCTTATTCCTTCTCCTCAACTCCGGGAGTCGATGACTTTCCGGCCATTACCATAAAGAGAGTGGCTAATGGTCGCCTTTCTACCCAATTGGTAGAAAACCTCAAGCCTGAAATGCTTCTGGAGACGAGTCAACCTATGGGGCGCTTTGCTTTAAAAGAAGATGCGGAGCACTCTGGTGGCTTGCTTTTTATTGCCGGGGGAAGCGGTATTACCCCTCTTTTCTCCATGATTAAGTCGGTCTTGAAAACTAAACCAGAGAAGTCAATCAAGCTGATTTATGCCAATAAGAACGAGCAGTCAATCATATTTCTGGATCAGCTTCAACGGCTGGCCAAAGAGTCATCCGGTCAGTTTGAGGTTATTCATTTACTCGAAACACTTGCTTCAGAAAACCTTTTGGGAGCAAAGAAAGGGCGAGTTAATGCAGAGGTTTTAGTAGAGGCGCTAGGTGATGTCCCATCTTTTTCGGCAGTATACCTATGCGGTCCGCAGGGAATGATGGAGAGTGCTTGTTTAAGCCTGAACGACTTGGGAGTTGATCCGTCCCAGATTTATCAAGAGTCTTTCAGTGCTTTTAACACCACCACGGCACCTATCAATGAGGGAGTCGCCAGGGTTACCATAATCAAAGAAAACGGCAGTGAGCAAATCACCATACCCAAAAATCAATTGGTGCTCAATGCGATACTCAATGCAGGAATTGAGCTTCCATACTCATGCAAGGAGGCCATGTGCGGAACCTGCAGGGTCAAATTGGTTTCTGGCAAGCTAGTGATGAACGAGAACTATGCCTTAACCGATGAAATGTTAAACAGTGGATTTGTGCTTCCATGCTCAGGTCTTGCCGTGACAGACGAACTCACCATTTCCTATCTCTAATTCTGAAATACTAGTCGGCAATCATGTAAGCTGCTGGCGCTCACTTTAAAATAATTTTACACAAAAGTTAAAAACTCAAATAATGGAAACTCTAAAATTCAATTCAACAATCAAATGTACAGGATGCTTGGCCAAAGTAACCCCATTTTTAGATGAGGTAGCCGGAGCAGACAATTGGGAGGTTGATCTAAAAAACCCCAATAAAGTACTAACAGTTAAGGCCAATGGTTTAACTGCAGATCAAATTACCAAGGCTGTTAAAGATGCTGGTTATGCCGCAGAGCAATTAAAAACTAATGCATGAAAACCTTGGCAATAATGCTATTGGCTGCCCTGAGTTGGGGCAGCCTTTTAGCACAAACCACAAGTGAGGTCTTTGGGCAGTATGTGGGCTTAAAGAACTCTTTGGTAGATGGTGATGCAAAAAAGTCGTCTGTTTCAGCTTCCGCGCTTTTGAAGTCTTTTGAGACAATGACCGTAGTGGACGACCAAAAAAGCAGGGTTTCCACCATCATGGTGTCGTTGGGTAAGATTAAGGAAGAAAAAAAACTGGAAGCACAAAGAGCAGAGTTTGCAAAGCTCTCTGAAAGCTTTTGGCAGTATCTGCAGGGAGACCAGTCCTTTAAGGAAGCTCATTACTACATCTATTGTCCTATGAAGAAGTGGTACTGGGTCAGTGAGTCTAACACGATAAGAAATCCATTTTACGGCAAACAAATGCTGTCTTGCGGAAAAGTGGAATTAACCGGAAATAATTGAAAAGAAGATGAAACGATTCTTTCTCATTATTCTAGGCACTATAACGGCCTATTGTGCGCTGGCCCAAAGAGTGGTAAAGTATGACCTTGTGGTAAGCGATACACTGGTTAATTATACAGGCAAGGCGCGCAAGGCCATTGCAATAAACGGTCAGCTGCCGGCACCAACACTGTATTTTACGGAAGGAGATACGGCTGAAATCCATGTTTACAACAAAATGCACCACGAAACATCAATTCATTGGCATGGGCTTATTCTTCCCAACGAACAAGATGGAGTGCCTTATCTTACCACCACGCCCATCAAACCAATGGGTAAGCACGTCTTCCGTTTTCCAATCGTACAATCAGGTACCTATTGGTATCATTCCCATACTATGCTCCAGGAGCAGGTAGGAATGTACGGGGCATTTATCATTCATAAAAGAGGTGAAGCTGTAGCCTCGGAATACACCATGTTGCTATCTGACTGGACGGATGAAAATCCCATTCAGGTAGAGCGATCATTGCATCAGGCGACTGATTGGTATGGAATAAAAAAAGGGGCAGTTCAAAGCTATTCAGAGGCCATTGTAGCTGGCAAAGCGGGCACTAAGCTGATGAATGAAACCAAGAGAATGCTGGCAATGGATGTGAGCGATGTCTACTACGACAAGCTTTTGGTAAACGGAAGACCATGGGACGAAGCGGAGTTTAACCCGGGAGATACCGTCAGGCTTAGGATAATCAATGGCAGTTCATCGACATATTTTTGGATAGACTATTCGGGAGGCCAATTGATAGTGGTTGCCAGCGATGGAGCAGATGTTGAACCGGTTCTGGTCGATAGGCTGATAGTGGCGGTTTCAGAAACCTATGATGTGAAAGTAGTTGTTCCTGCCGAGGGGAAGTTTGAAGTAAAAGCCACTTCTGAAGATCGAACAAATAGCACTTCACTTTGGCTGGGCAAGGGCGAAAGAATAAAAGGAGACGAGTTACCAAGGCTTCGCTACTTTGAGGGGATGTCTATGATGAATTCCATGATGACTATGGGGGGTAAAATGAACGATATGGGAATGGACATGAGCCTTCAGCAAATGGACATGAATAGTGTCATGTATCCGGAGGTAATGGATGCCACCGAGCCATTGGTAACCCTGAATTACGCCATGTTAAAGTCGCCAGTGGAAACAACGCTTCCAAAAGGAACCACCAGAGAGCTAAGGTTTGAGCTTACGGGCAATATGAACAGGTATGTATGGACCATCGATAATAAGACAGTTTCGGAAGCTGATAAAATCTTGATTCGAAAGGGGGAGAACCTAAGAATTGTGATTTACAATAACTCCATGATGAGACATCCCATGCACCTTCACGGACACTTTTTCAGGCTACTGAACGGCCAGGGTGAATACGCTCCTCTCAAAACGGTTTTAGACGTGATGCCAATGGAAACCGATACCATTGAGTTTCATGCCTCAGAAGAATATGGTGACTGGTATTTTCATTGTCATATCCTCTATCATATGATGTCCGGTATGGGCAGAATCTTTACCTATGATACTCCAAATCCCAACCCTCAATTTACCAACCCACGTAAAGCCTTAAGGAAAGTGTATAAAGACGATCGCAGGTTTTATATGGGTGGAGAAGTTGGCTTGGAAACCAACGGTAGCGATGGTGAAGTGTCCTTTTCAAATACACGCTGGAGTTTCTCTGGCGAGTGGAGGCTTGGGATCAACAATGAAAAAGGCTACGAGTCAGAAGTGCACTTTGGCCGATATGTAGGCAGTGCTCAGTTTGTAATGCCATACATAGGGTGGGACGGAAGGAGTAGAGATGCTCATGAAACTGACCAAAACTTATTTGGTCAGGAGAATACAAAGAATGAGAGAAATGTGCTTTGTGTAGGAGTTCTATATACCCTTCCCTGGTTCATAGAGTCAGACGTAAGGATAGACCATACAGGGAAGTTAAGAGTACAGTTTTTAAGAGATGATTTGCCCCTAACCCCCAGAGTAAGGTTGTGGGGTATGTGGAATACCGATTTGGAGTATGCTGTTGGAGCCTCTTACATACTGTCAAAATACTTGTCTCTTTCAACCCACTATGATAGCGACATGAAGTTTGGAGCCGGCATAAAGATCAACTACTAGTTTAGCATCAGGCAGAGCGCAACTCTGCCTGATGAATATAAAGCCTCACTTTCTCAGACCAGAAGAAGGGTAGAATATACAAGTAAGAGCCATAACGATTTTTGAGTGCATTCTTTAGATTATCCTTACTTTCGTGATCAATTTTTAGGTTAAACTCAGATCATGAAAATACTTACAGCACTACTAATGACAACACTGGCCATCTCGGTCAATGCTCAGCAGAGCACCTCTACGGCAGCCGCCAATGTACATGTAGTCGATTCGGTATTTACTATAGAAGGTCTTGAGAGAGAACGGCAGGTGCGCATTTACCTTCCACCCGATTATGAAACTACCAACGACCGCTATCCAGTGCTTTACATGCACGATGGTCAGAATCTTTTCGATGACACCACCTCATTTGTAGGAGAGTGGGGAGTAGACGAAATTTTAAATGAGCTCTATGCCGAAAAAAGGATGAGCTTTATTGTGGTGGGTATAGACAATGGTCAGGCCAACAGAATTCATGAATTAACCGCCTGGGATCACCCCAAATATGGCAAGGCCGAAGGGAAACCTTACATGGATTTTATAGTGCATACAGTGAAGCCCTACATAGACCAGACCTATCGAACCATAAACAATCCGCAAAACACGGCCATTATTGGCAGTTCGCTTGGAGGGCTCATTTCTCACTATGCCATTTTTGAGTACCCTCAGGTGTTTGGTAAAGCCGGTATCTTGTCGCCAAGTTATTGGTGGGGCGAAGGCCCCTTTATTCAGGTGGATTCCGGTGAACTGCAGGGCGGAGCCAGACTGTATTTGCTCATGGGAGGTAAAGAAGGGCCTCAAATGGTCGATAGCTTTCAGCGAATGCTGAGGCTTCTTGATGAAAAAGGCTATTCGCGCCAGCTTAAGAGTAAACTGGTGCCTGAAGGGGAGCACAACGAGCAGTTCTGGAGAAGGGAGTTCAAAGAGGTTGTTCTTTGGCTTTTTGGTGGCCCTTTGTAAAGGCTATTGGCCTATCTTTGCGGCCACTTAGGCTATAAAAGCATTACGAACTAAATGCCCGGCAAAGCCGTTCACTTATTTCAATTTTTAATCATCAATGACACTCATACGGATAGTATCTCTGTTTCCCGCCCGTTGGATTTACTTTTGGTTTAGACTAGCCGCTCATTTTGCCTATTATATTTCCAGGTACCGAGGCGAGGTTATCCGCACCAACATCAGCAACTCTTTTCCGGAATACAGCAGAGAGCAGGTAGAAGCTACGGCCAAAGCCTTTTACTATCAGTTTATGGAGGTGTTTGCAGAATCAATCATTGCCTACCGCTTTTCAAAGGCCGACTGGGAAAAGCACTTTCACATTACAAACCCTCATGAGTTAAAAAGTTTGCTCGATGCCGGCCAGCCAATTATTCTTCTTTCCGGCCATACCTGCAACTGGGAGTGGCCTGCACATGCCATTGTCAGTCAGCTGAACGTACCCATGGAGTTTCTCTACAAACCCATTCAGAACGAGCGCTATGAGCGTATTATGTTTCAGTTGCGAACACGCCACGGAGGCCAACCCATTCCTAAAGACTCAGCTATCAGAGAGATTCTGAAACGAAAAAATGAAGCCCGTGTCATTGGTATCATTGGTGATCAGATACCCAGTAAAAGCACTGAAAAAAAATGGGTCAATTTCCTCAACCAGGAATCGGCCTTTTATGTTGGGGCCGAAAAAATTGCCAGAGCCGTTGGGTATCCGGTATTTTTTGCGGAGACACACAGGGTGAAGCGAGGGTACTATTCTCTTACCTTCCGAATGATAGCCAAACCTCCCTATGGTGATGATCCTAAAATTATCGAAACGTATACCCGGATGTTGGAAGCAAGCATAAGACGCCATCCGGCCGATTATCTGTGGTCTCATAGACGTTGGAAGTATAGTAGAGAACAAGCTAAGGCATCGTAGTCTCAGCCGTAGCTATTTATTCATCGCGCAGTACTTCAGAAGGGTTCTGCCTGGCCGCATTAAGTGAGTGTACGCCAATGGTCAACCATGCGATGACTATGGATACGCCCCCCACCAGAATAAACACCCATACTTCAATTGATGTTTGGTAGGCAAAGTTAGACAGCCAGTTCTTTGTGAAAAAATAGGCCAATGGGCTGGCTATAACAATAGAAAGAACGATCAGGATGGAGAACTCTTTGGTAAAAGAGGCTATGATTTGTCTGGCAGTGGCTCCCAGTACTTTTCTAATGCCTAGTTCCTTTTTTCTTTGTTCAGCAGCAAAAGCCGAGAGCCCAAATAGACCCAGACAAGCAATGGTTAAGGCCATTGCGGTAAAGATGTTCAAAACCTGCCCCATTCTCTGCTCTGTTCTAAAGTTTGCCTCAAACATCTGATCCATAAATGAGTATTCGAACGGAATGGCAGCGTCTACTTCCTTCACACTTGCTTCAATGTTCTTAAGGCTACTTTCCAGTGATGCTTTACTGGCTATCGCCCCACCGTTCAACCTAATGGAAAGGTAGTTATTGCTGTGTTTCCACATGATATCATTTTCCTGATGAATGAGTAGCAATGGGCCTATTTCATAGCGTACACTGTTGTGGTTAAAGTTTTCGACTATACCAATTACCTCAAAGAGCGCCTCATTGCTGTTGGGAAAAGTAATGTATTGGCCTACCGGAGAGTTTTCAGGATTGACGGGATATTCCCACCCCAGAACTTTAACGGCCTCTTCATTCAATATTACTTTGTATTGGTCTGTGCCTCTGGTCTTATCGAAATTTCTGCCTTCCAGAAAATTTAAGCCCAGTAGATCGATATACTCTTCATTACATCTTATTCTGTTGAGTGTTACCGACTCGGTATCCGGGCCATATGCTTTGTACTTGTCTTCGTTCCAAACATTAGGCGGAATAAGGTCAGAAATTCCCACCTGTTCAAAAGCAGGATTGGTAGCAAGCATGGCTTGCAGCGTTTGCTGCTGCTCGTTGGTTAGCATTTCCATATTATGGACTTGCAATATGTTTTCGGTATTGAACCCCAAGTTCATATTCAAAACAAAGTTGAGCTGTTTCTGAACAAAGAAGGTGGCTATAATTAGCGCTACGGAAATAGTGAACTGAACCACTACTAGAGTGTTTCTCAGCATGCTTCCTTTAAAGCCGGAGCTTAATTTTCCTTTGAGTACTTTAATGGGGCTGAAGGAAGAAAGATAAAAGGCCGGATAACTTCCGGCAGCTATGCCCAGTAGTACCACAAAAGCAGCAATTAACCCGATGGCCGCAGGGTTGGTGGCGTATCGATAAAGGCTCAATTCTGTGTTGGCTATCAGGTTGAAAGCATCCAGAGATATTTCGGTAACAACCAGGGCTATTACGGTACTAACCGTAACATAGAGAATTGATTCGAAGATGAACTGCTGAACGAGGGCCCTTTTTTCCGATCCCAATACCTTTCTAATGCCCACTTCCTTAGCTCGGTTTGCCGATTTGGCAGTGGAGAGGTTCATAAAATTAATACTGCAAAGGAGTAAGATAAGGCCGCCTACCGCAGAAAAAATCTGGATGTAAAGTATGTTTCCACTGGGGCCAATACGGTTGCCAGATGGCGGGGAGTACAAATAAACCTCACTTAATGGCTGAAGCTCGAGTGTCCAGGTTCTGTCTTTGATGTATTCTACGTAGCTCTGCCCAAAGATATTCTGTATCTCTTGTTCTGCCCATTTTGGAGGAATAGATTGAATCTTGGCTTCCAGTTTATCGATATCTACCCCCTCTGCCACTAGTCCGTAAGTGACAAAGGTGGTCCAAATCCATTGGTGCTGTCTTTGCTCTATATCATCGAAAGAGGCCATGGAAAGTAGCATGTTGAACTGAATATGCGAGTTGGTAGGAATGTCTTCTAATACAGCAGCTACCCTGAAAGCAAAGCTGTCTGTGCCCTGATTTATCAAAAGCGTTTTGCCAATGGCTTCCTCTGTGCCGAAATATTTAGTGGCTGTTTCTTGAGTGATCACCACGTTGCCGGGAACCTCCAAAGCTGTTTCTAAACTTCCCGTCTTGGCTTTAAAGTCGAATATTTCAAAGAAATTCTGTTCGGCCACAAAAGCTCTGCTTTCTGTGAATGAGATGGGATTGCCACCTTCGGGCAGATAGCTAACAGCCATTTCGCCCGGGGTATGCACCCGGGTTACCTCTTTAAATTCGGGAACATCAGCCCTTAGGGCTATGGCTAAGTTAGGACCTGTAGAAGCAAATGGTTCATTCCAATCGCCCCAGATCATGGGCTGGTTAACCCTATAAATTCTGTCTCCTTTGCTATGGAAATTGTCATAGCTATACTGGTTCATGACATATAGCGCAATAATTACTGTGCCGGTAATGCCTATGGTTAGGCCAAGTATATTGAGAATAGCGAATTGCTTGTGGCGAATTGCATTGCGCCAGGCTAGCATGAACATGTTGCGAAGCATGGAATCAAGTTAAAAGTTCACCGACCATTAGCCAAGGAGTATGCCATTTAACCTGTTTCGTCACCCTGAATTTATTTTAAGATTTTAATTGACTGTTAGTCAATAGGTTATGCTTTTTAGGTAAGTTCTGAATGACGTTTTAATTCAAGAGATATTACATCTATTGAACCCGTGTATTGTTCTTTCAGGGACGTTGGTGTTCGCTGGCGGTCGGTTGTTAATCCTTAATATACTTAGCAAGCATCTTCTCCAGTCTATCACCCCCAGACCCATACCACGACTCCAGAATTTCGCCATCCGGAGAAATTAAATAGTGCAAAGGCCATCCTTCTACATTATAGAGTTCAAAGATTTCCAACTTGTTCTCTGCCTTCCATAAAACAGGCCAAGGTAGCTTAATGCCTCTTTGTTCTGCCAGCTTGTTCCAGCCTTCAATGGCATTGTCCTGATTGTAGGTGATCACTTGCAAATTATCATACTCGGAGGTTTGCACTTGCATATCGGGATAGCCTGCCCAGCAGGGACCGCAGCCGGTGGAAGCGAAGTCGAGAAGTAAGTATTTACCTCTGTATTGCTTGGTAGAGTAGGTTTTTCCGTGCTGATCTTGTCCTTCAAAGTCTATGATTTGGCCGCCAACTTCTGCTTTTTTCAACCCGGCAGTGTTTATAAATGCGCTCAAGTCGGCCAACAGATCTTTGTGCTTTTCAGGAGCTGAATTATAAACCTGTTTCAATTCTTCCAGGCTGAGTTTTTCAAATCTGAACCTTTGGTTGAATATGTCTAAGGCTACCGGGTTTTCAATATTGGCCAAAGTATTGGTGAGAAAGTCTTTTTCATTTTTAGCATGGGCAATAGAAGAGTAGATGGCATGTGAATTGGAACCAGGTACCTCCAATGACGATGGAAATCCCTTTTTCTTTACAATAACTTCAGTAGCTCCATGCTCTACATAAAACCCTGAATATTTACTTTCAGGGTTAATAACCATACCATAAACCGGCTTAGATAGGTCTATTTCACCTGAATAGATGAGCTCACCATTAGGATTTACTTCAAGCATTTTTCCGTTGATGATGAGTCGGAGTTGGTGATTCTCTCCAAACCCTTCCTGCTTTACAGTGATTTTAGCACTTTGGGAAAAGGCTACGCAGGAGATAAAGAAGAGTAGAATTGAAATTGACCTTTTCATGACCACGTGTTTAAGATTATGATGAACGCTTCTTGAATTTAGTTCTAATTGTAGAAAACAAAAATGCCACACCTGACAAGGTGTGGCATTGAGTTGAATTATATGGCTCTGTTACTTACCCAGTAACTCTGTGCTTCTTTTAATAAAATCGGTTAAGGCTTTGCCTTCTAGTAGACCTTGAGACAACATGGCTAAGTCAACCGCTTGCTTGGCAAGACCTTCCTTAGTTTCATCGGCTACCGATTTTAAAATTTTATCGGCCAGTTTATGGTTGCCGTTCACTGTGACATCGTAGGTGTCGGGCATGCTGCCAAACATATTGAACCCTCCGCCTCCGGTGGCTTGCATTTCCTTCATTCTGCGCATAAACTCAGACATGGTAATGGTTACCGGAGCATCGTCTGGCGAAAGTGCTTCTACTTCTACCTTAAAGTTGTCTTTGCCAATGGCTTTGGTAAAGACTCCTTTTAGACTTTCCTTTTGCTCATCGGTAAGCACCAGTTCCCGCTTTTCGTCTTTGTCGATGAGCTTGTTCAGGTTGTCTGCATCTACCCGTTTAATCTGTGTCTTGTCCAGCTTCATTTCCATATGGTTAATGAAGTGGCTGTCAATTGGCGTGTCGAATACCAAAACATCATAGCCTTTGTCTCGTGCGGCCGCTATAAATGCATCTTGCTTAGCCGGATTGTTGGAGTAAAGCCACACCTTATTCTTGTCTTTGTCGGTTTGGTTGGCCTCTATGTGTTTTTCATACTCCTTTAGGGTGAAATACTTGCCTTCCGTGTTTTTCACAAGAGCAAAGTCGTTGGCCTTGTCATAGAATTTTTCTTCCGAGATCATTCCATACTTAACAAACAGGCCAATGTCGTCCCACTTTTTCTCATACGATTCTCTTTCTTTCTTAAAGAGTTCACCCAGTTTGTCGGCCACCTTTTTGGTAATGTAGGTGTTGATTTTCTTCACGTTGCCGTCAGATTGCAGGTAGCTTCTTGAAACGTTGAGCGGAATGTCAGGAGAATCTATGATTCCGTGCAAGAGCATAAGAAACTCAGGAACCACATCTTTCACCTCATCGGTAATGAAGACCTGACGAGAGTAGAGCTGTATTTTGTTTTTCTGTAGCTCGAAATCGTTTTTGATTTTTGGGAAATAAAGTATTCCGGTGAGCTCAAAGGGGTAGTCTACATTGAGGTGAATCCAGAACAACGGATCTTCCGAGAATGGATAGAGCTCTTTGTAGAACTTCAGGTAGTCATCATCGGTGAGGTCTGAGGGAGACTTGGTCCAAATGGGCTCGGTGTTGTTAATGATGTTGTCTTTTTTAACGGTCTTCCACTTTTTCTTACCGTCTTTGTCTTCACCGTCCTCAATCGAGTCTTCTTTTTCACCGAACTTCACCTCAACCGGTAAGAACTTGGCATACTTGTCGAGTATTTGCTGAATTCTGTGGTCTTCTAAAAACTCTTCGGAGTCCTTGTTCACGTGCAGTGTAACGGTGGTTCCTCTTTCTTTTCGCTTTCCTTCTTTAATTTCAAACTCAGTGCTACCATCGCAAATCCACTTAGCAGGAGCGGCTCCATCCTGATAACTCAAGGTATCAATCTCCACCTTATCGGCAACCATAAAGGCCGAGTAAAAACCCAAACCAAACTTACCAATGATCTCTTTGGCATCCCCGGCATCTTTAAATTTTTCAACAAACTCGGTGGCTCCTGAAAATGCGATTTGGTTAATGTATTTCTTGATTTCTTCGGCTGTCATACCAATACCACTATCGCTAATGGTAATGGTCTTTTTCTTTTTGTTCACAGCTACTTCCACCCGGGTTTGTCCCAGCTCTCCCTTGAACTCTCCCAGCGAAGCCAAACGCCTGATTTTTTGTGTAGCATCTACTGCGTTCGATACCAGCTCTCTCAGAAATATTTCATGATCGGAGTATAAGAACTTCTTAATGATGGGAAATATGTTCTCGGTATGTATCGAGATTGTACCTTTCTCTTGCATAACGTTTTGTCAGTTTTTGTTTCAGTCCCCGCAAAATCAAATGCCGTACCAAGCAAAAAAGGGTGACAGGCTGACAGTTTTAAAGTAGCCATAAGGTTTCTGGGCTTGTCGGGTGTTTTGTGGCAAGTCTATTCCAACTCAACGCTTGTAGGCCGTGTCATTGCTAGGGTTGAATAGTAACAGAATAAAATAGAGCCTATGAAATGGATAAAAGGAATAATGGTTACCCTGGTGTTGACGGGTACCATGGCATGCAATGAAGATGTAGAGCCCTATGATGCCGAGGCGCAGCTACAAATAGACGGGGCAAAAATAGATCACCACCTCAGTACTAAAGGACTACAGGCTCAGAAATCGCAGAGCGGCATCCGGTACATCATAACCACCGAAGGAACAGGCGAATTGCCCAAACAGGGAGAAAGGGTGAAGGTGAACTATAAACTATACCGTTTTAGTGGAGAGCTGCTCGATACCAATATTGAGTCATTAGCCAAAGACAAAAACATCTATAACCCGCAAAGAGACTACAAACCGTTGGAGTTTCAGTTGGGCTATGCCGATATTATTCCGGGCTTTCAGCTTTCTACCTATTTGTTAAAAGAAGGTGGTGAGGGAGACTTTTACATTCCATCTGTATTGGCCTATAGAAATGCTGGGGCAGGTAAAATCTACCCTAACGAGAACCTGAACTTTAAGATTGAATTGATAGAGATTAATTAATAGGCAAAAAACTTATCATCTAAAAAGGAGCTTTTGAATATCAGAGGCTCCTTTTTGGTTTTTAAAGCCCTCTGTTGTGAGCCAATTTTAAATGAATTTATAACCAATAAACCATGAATGAGCTCTTAACACTCGTAGCCATTGTGGTTTTTTATTCTAGCGATTCTCTTTGTGCTGAAAAGCTTTGTCAACTCCGGTGTGAATGCAAGCGAAGCAATTCTTAGGAAATTGAGAGAGGTTAAGAAAGTAATAGGAAAAGAAAGGTTAGCTACCTTATTCTATCCACACTCTTTACCAGTTTTTCATCTTTGCGGATAAAGCGATTGGCAATAATATTCATGAACATGGCTCCAGCCGGCAGGTAAAATCCCAGTGAAATGGCTCCCTGCCCTTCAATTAGACCCTCATACTGATAAATTTTATAGTAGCTAAGTCCAAGAGTAGCGGCCATTATCAGGGCATTTAAAGCCCCCAGTTTCATTTGGTTCAGTCTATTTTTAAACTGCAAAATTGAAAATATGGCTACCAGCGAGGCGGCAATGGTTAGCGCCATCAAATACCAGGTAGAGTCTTCTCTCACAATGGTGTCGTCAGAAAAATCGTTCAGCGTGCCTGCGGTGTCTACTACTTTCATTTTCAATGTGGTAAGTATAGCCACAGTTTGGTTATCGGCAGTTTTTTCTCCCCACAAATAGTAGATATTGGTTATTCCCATTAAGATGGCTACACCTAGCAAAAAGAGTGTTTGTATACGCTGAATCATGATTTCTTGATTTGGGTGCAAATATAGTAAACCGATTTACGATTGTGAGTGTTAGATGTACGATTTAAGGTCGTGCCTTTTTCAGCTTGGTCTAAATTCGGTTAATTCGCATATCAATTCGAAATTCAAACACCCTAATTCATATAGCTCACCATGGAATCAGCATATATAGTCGATATAGTAAGAACACCCATTGGAAAATTCGGAGGCTCATTGGCCAGTGTTCGGCCCGATGACCTGGCAGCGCATGTCATTAAGGCGCTGGTAGACCGAAACCCATCGTTCGACATATCTCTCATAGAAGATGTGATTTTTGGAGCCGCCAATCAGGCCGGAGAAGATAATCGGAACGTAGCCCGTATGGCTGCATTGCTGGCTGGTCTACCCCTTGAGGTGGGTGGAGTAACAGTTAACCGCCTGTGTGCCTCGGGTCTTCAGTCTATTATGGATGCTAGCAGAGGCCTGCTTTTGGGTGAAGGACAGGCCTATATTGCCGGAGGTGTAGAAAGCATGACACGTGCCCCCTTTGTCATGGGCAAGTCGGAAACAGCCTACGGCAGAAATGCCGAAATATACGATACCTCTATTGGCTGGAGGTTTATAAACCCCAAATTGGCCAAGTTGCATTACCCTTTTGCCATGGGAGAAACAGCCGAAAATGTGGCTGAGCAATGGGGGATTAGCCGCGAAGCACAAGATGAGTTCTCGCACGGCTCTCAATTAAAATACCAGGCGGCATACGAAGCCGGAAAGTTTGCTCAGGAAATTGTGCCGGTAGAAGTGCCACAACGAAAGTCCGACCCGATTGTGTTTGTCAAAGATGAACAGCCCAGGCTTTCTTCGTTAGAAAAATTGGCCGGTTTGCGACCAGCGTTCAAAGAAGGCGGTACGGTGACAGCCGGAAATGCATCGGGAATTAACGATGGTGCGGCCGCAGCATTGATGGTCAACGAAGCCACACTAAAGCAGTTTAACCTTAAGCCAATGGCCAGAGTAGCCGCGGTGGCTATTGCCGGTGTTTCGCCACATATAATGGGTGTCGGGCCCATTCCGGCTACACAAAAAGCACTGAAACGAGCTGGGTTAACCGTAAACGATCTGGATTTAATTGAGTTGAATGAGGCTTTTGCAGCGCAATCTATTCCCTGCATGCAAGAGCTGGGCTTAGATCCTGAAAAGGTCAATGTAAATGGAGGGTCAATTGCTATTGGACACCCTCTGGGAGCCAGTGGAACAAGAATTTCAGCTACCCTACTGCATGAAATGCAGAAGAGAAATAATGTAAAGTACGGACTGGCCACCATGTGTATTGGTGTAGGGCAGGGAGCCGCTATTATTTACGAAAAGTGTTAACCACAAAGAGTAAGAGGCGCTGTTAGGCTGCCGATAGAAGAGCATTGAGATACTTTCTTGAACTTTCTTACCATGGTGCAAACTACCATGGCTGGCAACGCCAGCAAAACGCCCATTCTGTTCAGCAGGAAATAGAAGAAGGGCTAACCAGAATACTGGGTCAGGAAACAGTCATTACAGGCAGTGGCCGAACCGATGCAGGTGTTCATGCCCATTTTCAGGTAGCGCATTTCGATACGTCTTCTCAGCTACCGCCCGATCAGCTGGCCTATAAACTAAATGCTGTTTTGCCGGATGACATAGCCATTGCCGCTTGTCGGCCGGTTAGAGAAGATGCCCATGCACGATTCGATGCCGAGGTAAGGGGGTACCACTATTTTATTCATCAGAAAAAGAATCCTTTTCTACGAGGACAAAGCTATTTTTATTCTCGTCCGCTCGATGTAGACTTAATGAACGAGGCGGCTCATAAGCTGTTGGGTCGGCAGGATTTTGAAAGTTTTAGCCGTGTAAAAACAGAAGTGAATCATTTTGAATGCGAGGTATTTAAAGCCTTGTGGTATTTTCAGAACGATCAATTGGTTTTTAACGTTAGGGCAAACAGGTTTTTGCGCGGAATGGTAAGGGCACTGGTGGGTACCTTGCTCGAAGTAGGTAGAAAGAAACTTACCATAGAAGATTTTGTTAGTATCATTGCAGCGAAAAACCGCACAAAGGCTGGTAAAGCAGCTCCTCCGCATGGACTATACCTTTCGGAGGTAAACTATCCAAACCATATCTATTTGTAGCATTGGAAAAAGATCAGGCCAAGGTAAAAAGTGGAAATGTTGTAGACTTTAAGGTGCTTAAGCGCCTGTTTCAGTATGCACAGCCCTACATTAAGCAGTTCTATTTACTGGTTTTTCTAACCGTATTTCTGGCCATTCTCACGCCCATCAGGCCCATGATTGTGCAAAGGGCTATTGATAATTATGTACCCAATGGCGACTACGATGGTTTGGTGTTTATGATCACCATTCTTATTGGTCACCTTATTGTGTTGGCCATTGTGCAGTATTCACATACCTACTTATCTGGCTGGGTAGGGCAGGTAATCATTAAAGATATCCGCGTAAAGCTATACAATCACCTCATCAGGCTAAAACTAAAGTTTTTCGATAAAACACCTATTGGCCGGCTGGTTACGCGAAATGTGTCAGATATAGAAACACTTTCCAATGTATTTAGTGAGGGTCTGGCCGCACTTATCGGAGACCTGTTGCAATTGGTATTCCTTATAGGGTTTATGTTTTATCTCGATTGGCGCCTAACCCTGGTTAGCCTTTCCACATTGCCCTTACTGATTTTTAGCACCTATGTTTTCAAAGAGAAGATCAAAGTTACTTTCAATGAGGTGCGCAATGCCGTGTCCAATCTCAACTCCTTTGTGCAAGAGCATGTAACAGGAATGAATATAGTGCAGATATTTAATGCCGAAAAGCGCGAAATGGATAAGTTCAAAACCATTAATGCCGAGCATCGAAAGGCCCATATTCGTTCTGTACTATACTATTCTATTTACTTTCCGGTGGCCGAAATTATTCAGGCTATTGCCATAGGAATGGCCGTTTGGTACGGAGCCAGAGGTATATTGGTCAACACCAGTGCCGGACCTGGGGTTATCATTGCTTTCATTATGTACATTCAGATGTTTTTTAGACCCATACGTATGATTGCCGACCGCTTCAATACGCTGCAAATGGGTATTGTTAGCTCCAACCGAATTTTCGATTTGCTCGATAATAATGAGCACATGACCAATGAAGGGGCACATGCTCCCAGAGAGATTCGGGGAGAGGTAAGCTTTAGGAATGTATGGTTTGCATACAATGACGAAGATTATGTATTGAAAGACATCTCTTTTGAGGTGAAAGAGGGCGAAACCGTGGCCCTGGTTGGTGCCACCGGAGCCGGAAAGTCTTCTGTGATTAACCTGCTTTCGCGCTTCTATGAAATAAACAAAGGAGAAATCGCCATTGATGGCGTCAACCTGGAAGAATATGACCTGAGTGCGCTGAGGAGTCATATTGGGGTTGTTCAACAAGACGTTTTTCTCTTTTCAGACACCATAAGACAGAACATTACGCTCGGTAACCCCGATATAAGCGATGCCAAGATTGCCGAAGCGGCTGATTTGGTTGGGGTTAAGAAAATAATTGAAAGGCTACCCGGAGGCTACGATTACAATGTGATGGAAAGAGGTTCTACCCTCTCTGTAGGGCAAAGACAGCTTATTTCCTTTGTTAGGGCAATGGTTTATGACCCCAAAATAATTGTGCTAGACGAAGCCACATCTTCTGTAGATACTGAGACGGAAGAGATGATTCAACGGGCCATAGAGGTGCTAATGAAAGGTCGCACAGCCATAGTTATTGCTCACCGATTATCGACCATTCAGGGTGCCGATAAAATTATTGTACTCGATAAAGGTGAGATTAAAGAAATTGGTAAACATCAGGAACTATTAGATAAAGGTGGGTTCTATGCCCGCCTGTATAATATGCAATACAAAGAGGTAGTTACGCCATGAATAGAAAAACAAAGATTGTAATTGGATTAGTTGCTTTTGTAGCGGTTGTTTCACTCTATCTATACCTTGGAGGGCTCAATTCAGTAGAATATAGCGTAGAGTCTGTAGCCGATTACCATCTGGTAGGAACCCCCTTTAAGGGCGAGGGCGACAGCCCGGAGATAGAGGCTGCTTTTGTTGAAGCAAGAGGTTATGTGGAGTCGGGCAGCATATCCGGAATACTCACCATAGTACACTATCAGGATACTACCCTTGCCGAAGGCGAGTTGAAAATGTTTATTGGGGTGAAGCTAAACGAAGGGGCCTCAGACATTCCGGAGCACTATCAGCGAATGACCATCCCTGCCACAAATGCGGTGCGGGCTTCCATTAGTGCCCATAATGTGGTTATGCCCAGCCCCTCTACAATTGAAGGAAATATTAAAGCTACAGCAAAAGACAATGGGCTGGAGCTTCAGAATTTTACCGTGGAGCAGTACGTGTCAGAAAACCTGTTGCTAATCGATATGCCGGTTAAACAGTAACAAGCACATTGCTCCGGAGAGTGGGGTATAGCCCACCAAAAGCCTCAGGTCACGAGTTTATAGGGTTTGCATGGCCAATGGCCTATTCAACCGATTCTTTTTCTTTAAGCTGCTTATCGTAAAGCTCTTTATAAACGCCATTCAAGGCCAGTAAAGACTCATTTGTGCCTTGCTCTATGATTTTGCCATCGTCTAGCACAATGATCTTATCGGCCAGCTTGGCCGAAGATACCCTGTGAGAAATGATTACCGTAGTTCGGCCCTTCATTATACGCGAAAGGCTGTTCAAGATGGTGTTTTCAGTATTGGTGTCAACGGCCGAGAGGGCATCGTCTAAGATGAGAATCTTTGGGTTGCGCACTATGGCCCTGGCAATGGATGCCCTCTGCTTTTGCCCACCGGAAAGGGTTATGCCTCGCTCCCCCAACATGGTTTGCAACCCTTTCGGAAAGTCCGTAATGTTATCGTACAAATCAGCATCCTTGGCCGCCTGCACCACCTGCTCGTAGCTAATACTGTTACTGCCAAAAGCAATGTTGTTCTGAATAGTGTCAGAAAACAGGAATACATCTTGCGGAACATAGCCCATTTGATCACGCATATTGGAAATGTTGTACGCCCTAATGTCCTTCCCATCTATGGTAATAGATCCTGATGAGCTATCGTACAAACGCAGCATCAGGTTAGCAATGGTGCTTTTTCCTGACCCCGTAGTGCCAATAATAGCGATAGATTGTCCCGCCTTTACATCGAACGAAACGTTTTGTAATGCCCGGATACCCGAGTCAGGATATACAAAGCTCACATTATCGAAGCTTACATCTCCCTTAATGTCGCGTTGGAGGTTTTCGGTACTTTGAATGTGGTTGGTTTCCTGCAAAAACTGATTGATTCGTTTTTGTGATGCAGCAGCCCGCTGATTAATGCTGGTTATCCAACCGAGAGCAGTCACCGGCCAGGTGAGCATGTTTACATAAATCACAAACTCCGCAATATTGCCGTAAGTTATCTCCCCCTGAATAACCTTGGTTCCACCAATATAAATAGTCAGCAAAACGCTAAGGCCAATGAGCGCCATTATGAGCGGAAAAAAAAGAGCGTTGACGAAAGTGAGCTTTAGCGAACGGTGTTTATACTTTTCGCTCTCGTTGGCAAATTTGGCAGCCGAGTCTTTCTCTCGTACAAAAGCCTTGAGTACCCGAATGCCCGAAAAAGCTTCCTGCACCGAGGTAGAAAGGTCGGAAAGACTTTCCTGAATCTTTTCCGATCGTTTGTTGATGACATTGTTTACAAAGTAAATGCTCAATGAAAGTACAGGCAACGGAAGAAGAGCATAAATCGTAAGCTCCACGTTCACTCTGAGCATCTCATAAATCACCATTGGGAACAGCACCAGTAGGTTAATGCCATACATAATGCCCGGACCAAGATACATTCTTACCTGGCTCACATCTTCAGAGATGCGGTTCATTAAATCGCCCGTATTATTCTTTCGGTAAAAGCTTAGTGGAAGGTTCTGATACTGCTCGAAAACCTCGTTTTTCAGGTCATACTCGATTTTCCGAGACATTACAATGATCGTTTGCCTGACCAAAAAGAGGAAAAAGCCTCTCAAAAAGGCCATTAAAATCATTATTCCACCCAGAATAAGCACTCCCACCTCAAGTTTATCGAACACCGATTCGCTGAGTCCGGAACCTTCGAACAAACGATATACCCTAAAACTATCGGTCACATAGTCTATAGCATAACGTACTACTTTAGCCGGCCATACACCAAAATAATTGGAGATAACCAAAAAAATAAACCCAAGTATGAGTAGCCATTTGTACTTGAGAAGGTATTTGTTGAGGTGCTTAAGTTCTTTCACGATATTCTAAACAGCAGTGCTTTGCTAAAGGTTGCCGCCATCGTCATTATCCTTAGAAGATGTCGATCTTTTGGTTACTTTTGCGGTCTGTGATCCAATTTCGTTGGAGCCGCGGCAAATATAAAGTAAACTATATTATGAACGTAATGGAAGAAGTTAAGGCCGAGGGTAAAACCAAAAGTGTCTCAATTTTTGAAGAGGTAGCTGGTATGGGCCACGAGCAAGTGGTGTTTTGCAACGATGAAGCTACCGGTCTGAAAGCCATCATTGGAATTCACAATACAGTTCTGGGACCTGCACTGGGAGGAACACGTTTCTGGAACTACGCCTCAGAAGAAGAAGCAGTGATAGATGTGCTTAGGCTTTCCAGAGGAATGACATACAAAGCGGCTGTTTCCGGCCTCAATTTGGGAGGAGGAAAAGCCGTAATCATTGGCGATCCGAAGCAACTGAAAAACGAAGCATTCCTTCGCAGGTTTGGAAAGTTTGTGAATAGCCTCAACGGTAAATACATTACCGCTGAAGACATGAACATGAAAACCAGCGACATGGAGTACATCCATATGGAAACTCCTCACGTTACTGGTTTGCCCGTAGAAATGGGCGGAAGCGGAGACCCATCGCCTGTAACAGCCTATGGTGTATACATGGGTATGAAGGCCGCAGCCAAAAGGGCATTCGGTTCAGACTCACTGAATGGCAAAAAAGTCTCTGTTCAGGGAGTAGGCCAGGTAGGCATGTATCTGGTAGAGCATCTGGTAAAAGAAAATGCTCAGGTTTTTATAACCGATATTAATGAAGCCAGGCTTGCTAAAATAGCCAAAGAACAAGGAGCACAAGTTGTGGGCATGGACGAAATCTACGATCTTGATGTGGATATTTATGCGCCCTGTGCCATGGGAGCCACTATTAATGATGAAACCATTGGCCGACTAAAAGCGCAGGTAATTGCAGGGGCTGCCAACAACCAGTTGAAAGATGAGGTTAAACACGGCCACATGCTGGTAGATAAGGGAATAGTTTATGCTCCTGATTTTGTGATCAACGCAGGGGGAATTATAAATATTTCTTCCGAGCTAAAGGGTGCTTACAATAAAGAGCAAGCCTACAGCTGGACAGAGAAGATATACGACACTACCCTGAATATTTTTAGCCTTGCTGAAAACGAAGGAATTCCTACCCAGCAAGCCGCTATGAGAATAGCCGAAAAACGAATTGCTGACGTAGGAAACGTAAAACTTTCATTTTAATTAATCAGTGAGTGGTTGGAAAAACCATTCACTGCTGTTTATTTTAACGTTCTCATACATTCTGAAATGCTCAACAGGAGATCTCTTAGAGTCAAAGTAATGCAGACCTTGTTCGCTCTGGGTCAATGTAAAGAAGCCAATTACAACATTGGCTTAGCAGAAATAGAGGAGGCCTTTCAACCAGACCTCAACTCTATGGAGCCACAAGACAAGGTGAAACTAAAGGCCGATGCCAAACAAGCCAAGAGCTTGCTAAGGCACAAAGTATACGGTTCGCCACTCAATACTTCCGAAACATTTTCTGCAGAAGTAGAGCGGGTGGTAGAATTGGCTCATAAGAACTATCTGGAAAATTCGCGCAAAGATCTGGAAAGACTAAAGAAAGATATGATCATAGATGCAGAGTCTTTGGTCGATTACTTTCTATGGATTATCAGTTTGCTAGTTACCTGGTCCGACCACAGTAAAGTGGAAGCCGATAAGAAACAGAAGCTCTCACCCGAAAGGCTGTTAAGTGGCGATTTTAACCTTGCCAAAAACAAGGTGATCGACTTCTTTCGAAATAGCTCCAAGGTGCAGGTGGCTCTGGTAAAGCGAAACATCTCCTGGGAGGAGGAAGAAGACAACTACAAAAACTGGTATAAGGAAATCGTTAAGAAAGACGAAACCTTTGGCGAGTATAGAAGAACCGCCAATCCGACTTTCGAAGATGATAAAGCTGTGGTAGATCACCTGATCAAAGACCTGGTGTTTAAAGCAGAAGTGATACTGTCGTTTTTTGAAGAAAAAGACATTCACTGGAAAGAAAATAAACCTATTGTCAGGAGTCTCGTTACCCGTTCTATCCGGGACGTTGAAGAAGATTCAGATCCGAAAGGGTTCGATTTACCCGATTTCTCCAATAACTGGGAGGAAGACAAAGAGTTTTTTGA
This sequence comes from Roseivirga thermotolerans, assembly GCF_014653175.1. Lineage (GTDB taxonomy): Bacteria > Bacteroidota > Bacteroidia > Cytophagales > Cyclobacteriaceae > Roseivirga > Roseivirga thermotolerans. Next base: position 45,886 of record NZ_BNAG01000001.1, on the reverse strand, counting down.
GAAAATACTCGATTGCACAGTAGAAAACGAGGAGGAATATGCTCAAATGATTGCCGCCAAAACTAAAAATTGGGAGGTAGATCGTTTAGCCAATACCGATCAAATTATTCTGAAAATGGCCATTGCTGAAATGCTGAATTTCAGAAATATACCTGTTAAGGTGACCATTAATGAGTATATTGAGCTTTCGAAAAATTATAGTACCCCAAAGAGCAAACAGTTCGTAAATGGCATTCTGGATGTGATTTCCAACGAACTAAAAGAGCAAGGGGTCTTGAAAAAATCAGGAAGAGGATTATTAGACAATAAATAGTATGAATAGAGGGTCGAGCAATTTATTAGCATTCGTATTAGGAGCGGCCACAGGAGCAATCCTTGGAATCTTATATGCTCCAGATAAGGGCTCCAACACCAGAGACAAGTTGAGCTACCAGTTAGATAAGTACAAAAAGCAGCTTGAAGACTTGCTTGAAGACCTTATCAATGGCAAGGTAGAAGTGTCTTCTTCGGCCAAAGAAGAAGGTAAGAAGGTGGTTTCTGATGCCCGTAAAAAGGCCGAACAACTACTGACCGATGTCGATGACCTGATAGGTCAGATTAAGTCTGGTGAAAAAGCATAATCAAAGAACCTGAGAGTAAACCAGTGACGTTGGAGGAAGCAGGAATTCAGTTTACTCAGTTTCGTTATATCAATAAAAACTAAAACGATTACACATGAAAACTAAAGTTTCTATTCTAAGCCTGGGGGCATTCTTACTGTTGCTGTCCGGCTGTGGAAATTCCGAAATGGAAAAGCGATTGGCCAATCTGGAAAGAAGGGTGAATCAGTTGGAAAATGGCAACGTGTCCAGAGGGGTGGTATCTACTCCAAATACCAACGGATCGGCCCAGGGCATAGAAAACAACCTGGCTTCCAATGCCTCTTTCGATTGGGAAACCACAGTATATAATTTTGGAACCATTAAGCAGGGCGAGGTAGTAAACTATACCTTCAAGTTTACTAACAATGGCACAGAAGATCTTCAAATTCAGAGTACTTCGGCCTCTTGCGGTTGTACAGTACCTAACCATACCAAAGAGCCTATTCCTCCGGGAGGTACAGGAGAAATTGTAGTGCGCTTTGATAGCAAGGGAAAATCAGGGCAGCAGAGCCCGGTAATTACCGTAGTGGCCAACACTAACCCACGGCAGGTTCGTTTGAGCCTGAGAGGTTTCGTGGAAACCAATGCCATTCCGGTGCCATAATCCTTAAAAGAATATGATACATAATATTTTAGTACAGCAACCGGCTCCACAAGGTGGTGGATGGATTCAGCAGTTGGTATTGTTTGGTGGAATTGCTCTTGTTTTTTATTTCTTCATGATCCGTCCGCAACAGAAAAAGCAAAAAGATCAGAAGAATTTTATCAATGAGATAAAAAAGGGAGATAACATAGTGACCATTGGAGGTATGCACGGTAAGGTTTATGCCCTTACTGACGATACGGTGACACTAGAGGTAGATAAAGGAGTGAAAATCACTTTCGAGAAATCTTCCATTTCTTTAGAAGCTAGTAAAAGAGCCAATGAAAAAGCATAGTCTTGAGCAAGGCTGAAGACATACTCGATAAGCTCAGAAGGTCTTTCAACGCTCCGAGCACGAAAGACGAAAAAATAAAGGTGGTACTGATATGCTTTGCGCTGTCTACCACCTTTTGGTTTTTCAACGCCCTGAATAAGAACGATTACGTAACCAGGATCAACTATCCAGTGGCCATTGAATACGACCAAACACAATACATAGCCACAGAACCCCTGCCTACGCGAATTCCCATAGAGGTTTCCGGTGGAGGCTGGGATTTAATGACGCGTTCATTCGGTTTCAAAATGAAGCCGGTTCAAATTCGGATAGATCGCCCTACAGAATCGGGCTATTTGCTCACAGCCGGTTTGCGCTCGGAAATTATGCCCGAACTGGAGCCCCTTTCTGTCAACTATTTTTTAAGTGATACGCTACGCTATAAAATAGAGCGGAAGGTAACCCGTGAGGTTTTTGTGCAATACGATACGGCCGCTGTATCGCTCAACGAAAACTACATTAGGAGCTCAGACATGGTCTTGACTCCGTCTACCATTACGCTCACAGGCCCACAGTCTGCTCTGGAAGAAATTGGGGATACCCTTTGGCTCAGAAAAGCAATTGATGATGTTTCGGCCGACTTTGAAGATGATATAGACCTGCCACAACTACCGGAATGGGTAGAGGCCTCTACCAATTCGGTACAAGTGAGTTTTCTGGTTGTGCGCATGCTATCTATGGACTCAGAGCTTGCTGTTGAGACAAGAGGATTTCCGCAGGGTTATGGCCCAAGCCCTCAAAAAGTAAGGGTTCGTTTTAAAGTACCCGAAACAGCGTTTGATGCCACCGATTCATTGCCAATGACGGTACAGGCCAGGTATCGGGAAATGTCGGCAGATTCTACCATTCGCTTGAGAATACAGGTTTTGAACAAGGCATACCGTCAGGTGAGTGCCGAGCCACAAACAGTGAAAGTAACCCGAAATGAATAAGCCACGCTTAATTGGTATTACCGGGGGCATAGGTTCCGGAAAATCTACCGTGACCAAAATGTTTCAACTGTTGGGTGTGCCGGTGTATTATGCAGACGATCGGGGTAAACAATTGATGATAGAGAGCGATACCCTGAGACAGGGCATTGCTGAAGCCTTTGGTGCGGAGAGTTATTTGCCAAATGGCGAATTGAATAGAAGCTATTTGGCTTCAAGAGTATTCTCCAACCCTCAAGAACTGGCCATACTCAATAGTTTGGTACACCCGGCTGTGGCTCAGGACTTCGATCAATGGGCGGCTGGTTATCAGTCGGTGCCTTATGTGCTCAAAGAAGCGGCACTACTTTTTGAAACAGAGAGCTACAAGCAGTTGGATCAGACCATTTGCGTAATGGCACCTAGGGCGGTACGGCTGGAACGTGTGTTACTCAGAGACGAACAGCGCAACAGGCAACAGGTAGAAGATATTATGGAGAGACAGGTGGGGGATGCTCAGCGGAAAAAACTGGCCGACTATCTGATAGACAATTCGGGAAATGCACTTGTAATACCACAGGTGCTTCAAATTCATAAAAGTTTACTAGGCCTTTAGCAAACTTCCAATCTGTATCTGATCGGCATAAAACTTCATACGCGAATGCTGGTAGTCTAACGGTTGAATGCTTTCTATGCGGTCTAGTTTGTGATTGTAGAACACTTCCACAAAGATGTTTTCCAGCAAATAGAGATTTACTTTGTAGCCATAGTAACGAATGGCCAATTGAAAGGCACCATTTCTATACAAATATTCAATCTGCTCGCTCAGTGGTTGTTCAAAAAAGTGCTCTAACTCTTCGTTCATTGCCTTATGAAGATAAGGAAATCAGAAAAAGTCTAATAGTGAAGCGTGTGATAAAAGAGATTTTTTGAAGGGCATGGGGCTTTGTATACGAATATATATACACCCTTGCCTGAATATTGGTTAAGATTCGACTTAAAAATGAACGGATACTTGGTGAGCTTGCTCAGGGTATGTATAGCCAGCCGGAAAGATTCGCAACGCCAGTATTTAAAGTGCTTACATTCATAATCGCTCCGTACCTTACCGGCAACTTTTACAATGTCCTCACTGGTGGCAAGACCCACCTTCCAGATAAACCTATTGTCCATCATCATCATATTAGAGTCGACCCATTTTTTTATCTCCTCAAGGAGCGTCTTTTCAGTGGGGTCATATTCTATTACATGCGACAATGCATAGGTTGTCTTCATTCGTTAAGTCTGGTTTTTAGTGAGTAAACTAAATTTTACAAGAAGTTCGCTGAATTAGGGAACGACACGAAGGAAATATTTAAAGCGCACAAAATCAAGTATATAGCCCTTAAATTCCGCATAATGTCCGATATGTGTGATGAAAGGAAAAGTTGCTTATTACAATTGCTTGCAACACCTTTGACCCAAAAGAAGGGCTATTTCTACATATACCCAGATTTAGGTATTGTCAAGTCCGGGCAGACCGACTAATTATGGGGCATTGTTTTTGTTGCAAAAGGCATTGGCATGAGGACCATCAATAGCAGACAATTTCTCAAAATACTGAAAGGTGAAGATCTGGAGTTTCGTATATCGCAATACCCGGTGCGGCTCGTGGACAAGGTAAAGCTTGAGGGTCTACATTTTCCATACGACATTCATTTCAGAGACAGTGTTTTCCAGGAGTTGAGCTTTCGCAATTGTCGTTTTTCAGGCGACCTGAGTTTTTCAGGTTCCAAAATTGGGAAGCTTAGTCTTCGAGCCTGCGATTTTAGACATCTGTCTGTAAAGCAGACGGAGGTGCTTCAGTTCGAAGTAAAGAAGTCTGTTCAGGCCAAGTCGGTGACAATTGGTGCCTCTGCCATTAATTCGCTGGTCATTGAACACAACGAGGTGTTTGAGTCCATCGAGTTAGGTTGTGAAAACCACATAATGCAAGCCAGTCTGAGCTACAACGGAGACATTCAGAAGAATTCGTTTAAGTCTACCATATTTATTTGCCCGGAAAGGTTCGATATCCTGAAGCTCAAAAACAATTGCGCTGAAATATTGCATGTTGGCACCATTGGTGAGCATGCCCAATTTGAAGTGGAAAACCTTTCGGCCAACCTGCTACTATTTTCCAACTGCAATGGAGAATCTACTAACGTGGCTCTTCGCGGCCTGCGGCCTATCGATCCGGCAGTGGCATCTGTGTGCATTGTTAATTCGGAGCGAATTGTACGACTCAACGATCAGGGAGTGTTCAATGCCTTTAGTCGCATAAAGCGATATAAACATAGCCCCAGCGATCTGCAAGAGACCAAGCAGGGGCTGTTGGGCTTAGAAGGCAGGCAGTGTTAAAGGGGCTATAGAAAAGCCCCGTCCCAAAAGTTGGGAGCAGGGCAGTAGCTTATTGACTAGCATAGGTGTTTAGGCTTGAGTAAGCTGAATGTTTAGCTGAAGCTTTACCCGATCGCCAACTACTACACCACCGGCCTCAGTAACCATGCTCCAGGTTAAACCAAACTCTTTTCGGTCAATAGATCCGCTAATCTCGAATCCGGCCTTGGTTTGTCCGTAACCGTCTACCATAGTGCCTCCATGTTCCACATCGAGCTCCACTTCTTTGGTAATGCCCTTGATGGTGAGTGGTCCGGCCAGTTTGTATTGGTTATCGGCTACTTTTTTCAAAGAGCCCTTAAACGTAATGTGAGGGAATTTTTCTGCATCAAAGAAGTCGACACTTTTTAGGTGATTGTCCCGATCGGATTGGTTGGTGTCTACGCTGGTGGTTTCCAGAGTGAACCCCGCAGTGGCGCCATCAAAATCGTCAGACTCAGCCTCAAGGCTGCCTTCAAAACGGTTGAATTGCCCAGTTACGGTTGAAATAACCAGGTGTTTTACTTTAAACTGAACCTCGCTATGCGTTGGATCAATTTTCCACAATGTTTTAGTTGCTGTTTCCATTTTTCTTTTCTTTCAAGTAATAGTCATCAAACTATATGTACGTACATATAGTTCAAAGAAGCTTTAAATTTTCGAAAAAGCGGTAGGGAAGGATGATGCATATACACCTGAAGTCAAAGGGGATTAAAGCAAGGTTGCCGTAGAGCTTTTGATGGGTTGGTGTATTGAGTTTGTTTCTATCTCCAAAATGAAAAATGTTTCTGCAAACAAAAAAAGCCAGCTACTTGCGTAACTGGCTTTTAAGGGTGGAAGATGGGACTCGAACCCACGACCTCCTGAACCACAATCAGGCGTTCTAACCAACTGAACTACAACCACCGTTTAAACACCGTAGGTGTTTGGGTCTGCAAAAGTAAGTGTTAGATGCGAATTTGCAAATAACCTCTTTTGAAATTATCGAGAAAATAAAAGTCTTTCTCCCGTAGTGCCTTCAATTACCTGTCCGTCACTATACACCAGGTGTCCGTTTACAAAAGTCTTTTCTACACTGGCTTTAAATTGGTGGCCTTCGAAGGGCGACCAGCCACATTTATACAGCAGGTTCGATGGGTGAACCTCCCAGGCTTTGTTCAGGTTAACCACCACAAGGTCGGCCTGATAGCCTTCTCTAATGTAGCCCCTGTTCGTTATCTCAAACAATTCGGCTACCGCATGGGCCGATTTCTCCACTATCTTTTCCAGACTGAAGACTCCCTGATGGTATAAGTCTAGCAAAGCGGGTAGGTTATGTTGCACCAAAGGACCACCCGAAGGAGCTGAAAAGTAGCTGTTTTGCTTTTCTTCCAAAGTGTGAGGAGCATGGTCTGTGGCCAATACATCTATGCGGTTTTCATTCACCGCTTTCCTAATCATTTCTCTGTCTGTAGCTGTTTTTACGGCCGGGTTCCACTTAATCAGGCTGCCCTTTTCCGCATAATCAGCGTCTGTAAACCACAAATGGTGTACACAGGCCTCTGCCGTAATTTTCTTCTCTTTGAGCGGAATGCTATTGTCGAACTGTAATGTTTCTTTGCCGGTAGAAATATGCAGAATATGCAAGCGCGCTCCTGTCTTTTTGGCTAATGCTATGGCAGCCGATGAAGAAGCGTAGCAAGCCTCTTCATTCCGAATTACCGGGTGCATGTGCATGGGTACCTGCTCACCATACTGCTCCCGGGCTTTGGCCGTGTTGGCCCTTATAATTTCTTCAGACTCGCAGTGTGTGGCAATTAGCGTGGGCGAGTTGCTGAAGATATGTTCCAGCGTTTTTTGGTTGTCTACCAGCATATTGCCTGTAGAAGAACCCATGAAAATCTTTACTCCGCAAACATTTTTAGGATTGGTTTTGAGTACCTCATCGATATTGTCGTTAGAGGCACCCATAAAAAAGCTATAATTGGCAATACTGTTTCTGGCGGCAATGTCGTATTTGTGCTGTAGTAATTCTTGTGTCAGCGTATTGGGTACGGTGTTGGGCATTTCCATAAAAGAGGTAATACCACCGGCAACAGCCGCACGCGATTCAGTATAAATTTCTGCTTTGTGGGTAAGGCCAGGTTCGCGAAAATGCACCTGATCATCGATAAGCCCCGGCAATATGTGCAGGCCGGTGGCGTCAATGGTTTGGTCGGCCGCTACATGCTGAAGGTCCTTGCCAATCCGCTCTATTCGCCCGTTGGCTATAAGAATATCCGCTTCAAAAATCTTTCCTTCATTTACCAGGGTTCCGTTGAGTAGTAAGGTAGAGGCCATAAGCTTTTTATTTAGTTGGGGTTTTTTAGCGTAATTGCAGAGCAAAACAAATACGAATCGACTGAAAATGGCAGCAGAAACTCATTTATTTGACGACCTTAAGTTAAATCGACAAATACTTAACGCCATTGATGACCTGGGGTTTGAAAAACCAACAGAAATTCAGTCTAAGGTAATTCCTGTGGCTCTGGCCGGACACGATTTGTTTGGTATTGCTCAAACGGGCACGGGAAAGACCCTGGCTTTTGTTGCGCCCCTGGTAATGAAAGTTAAATATGCTCAGGGAGAGCATCCACGAGCTCTTATTCTTGCACCTACCCGTGAGCTGGTTTTACAAATAGCTGAAAGTTTTAGCGCTTTGGCCAAATATACCGACCTCAGAATGGCAGCCCTGTATGGGGGTGTTGGGCCTAAGACACAGATTGAAGAAGTGGAAAAAGGGGTCGATGTGCTCATCAGCACCCCCGGTCGTTTTCTGGATATCTATTCCAAAGGGCATATAGTGCCGAAGGGTATAAAGACTCTCATTCTGGATGAGGCCGATAAAATGATGGACATGGGTTTTCTACCTCAGATCAGGAGAATACTGGAGGTGGTTCCGCGCAAACGGCAGAACATGTTGTTTTCGGCTACCATGGCCGATAAGGTAGTGAAACTCACCGAGGAATTTTTGGAATTTCCTGAGCGCATTGAAGTGGCTCCTCAGGCCACGGTGGCCGAAACCATAGATCAGGTACTCTATGAGGTGCCCAACTTCAAAACAAAAATCAATTTGCTCATTCATTTTTTGGAGAGCCCCGACTTCTCGCGGGTCATTGTTTTTGTGAAAACCAAGTCGAGTGCCGATAACATTGCCAAGTATATTGAACGAAAGGAGCTTGGCCCCGTACGCGTTGTGCATGCCAACAAAGGGCAGAATAGCAGGATCAATGCCGTAAATGAGTTTAAAGAAGGCGATATACGCGTGTTGGTTTCTACCGATGTTACCGCTAGAGGAATGGACATTTCAATGGTGTCTCACGTCATTAATTTCGACCTGCCTCTTATTTATGAAGATTATGTGCATCGCATTGGCCGAACGGGAAGGGCCGAACAAGAAGGGCAGGCGATTACATTTGCCAATGAAATAGAAATGGTACATGTGCCCAGAATTGAGAAGATCATTCGGCAAGACATTCCACGGGCTGCTATACCTCCGCAAGTAACCATTGAAAAGACTCCTTTTGCTGAGCAACAGGAAATAGCCCGCGCTTTAGATACTTACAGAAAGAAGATGGATCCTACGTTTCAGGGGGCTTTTCACGAAAAGAAGAAGAAGTTTTCCAACCCTTCGAAACCCAAAAAGAGAGGCAGAAGAAAGCGGTAGAAGTGCTACTGTGGTTGGATTTTGCTAAATTCAGCATTCAACTCAAACTCAAAATAGCATGAAACAACTGTTTAGTATTTGTGGAATAGTACTGATGCTGCTGGCCACTAATAACCTTCAAGCCCAGAAAGAAGGCGAATTTCATCTGGATCAAGTTTATGCCCTCGGTGCCAACGGAACGGTGCACCTGGTTTCGTCAGATGCTGATGTTCGGATTACAGGTACCGACAGAAGCGATGTGCACGTGAAAATAGATCGGTTTGAACAGGTGAATGGCATCCGTTCCGGCCGAAGAAGGTTTAGCGTTGAAGTAGAAGAAAAAGGAGGTGATCTGTTTATTGAAGAAAGACGCTCTGGTTCGGTGTCTTTTAGCATGGGCTCTTTTCGTACCGAATACGAAATAGTGATAGAAATGCCAAGCAATGGTTCGCTGCGTGTGCGGGGCGAAGATGATGACTACATTATTAAAAGTATACACGGGGCCATTAGCATAAGCAGTGAGGATGGCGATATTGATATTTACGATACAAAAAGCAGCAATATAGATGTGCGTCTGGAAGATGGCGACTTGCGATTGGCCGGTGGAACAGGGCGCTTTTACGCCAATAGCGAGGATGGCGACCTCGACATTAGGAATGCAGCCTTTACGGAACTGGAAATTGTCATAGAAGATGGGAATGTTTCGTTAGAAACCACCCTAGCCGACAATGGCGTATATGACATTCGGTCTGATGATGCCAATATAGAGTTTACCGTGCTAAGTGGGGGAGGAAAGTTTCTCATTAGCAAAGACGATGGCCGCGTAAACTCAGGCATGGGCTTTACGGTACAAGAAGAAACCGATAATCGGGTGCGCTTGTCGTTGCCGGGAGGCAGTGCCGATGTAGAAATTAGAATCAATGATGGCCGGGTACGGCTCGATACTAAGGTGCGCTAAGCAGTTCTTCTGCTTGCGGGTCGTAGATCCAATCATTTAATGAGGTGCCACCAAGGGCTGAACTACGATTAAGCTTATTTATAGCAGAGCTCAATTCGGGCTCTGTTTTTAGTTTTAGAGGCTCTGTCGATTCAAAAAGTGAAGACAGGTAATTGAGATAGCTAAAATACTGTGAGTCGCCAAAGCCATAGGTGGTTTGCCATTGAAGCAATTTGCCCACCAACTGGTGCTGCGACTGGCACTGAGGAGCGAGGCGTATTATCTGCTGTTCAATCTCGTTCAGTCCAATGGACTGGTAGGGAAATCGCCTGAAGTGTGCCTGTAGGGCCTCTGAGAGATAGGGGAATTCCTGCGAAGGCAGAATAATGTAAGTAAAGAGTTCATTGTGCTGTGGAGAGCAATAGAGTTTAAATACATCGGCTGCAAACACAAACTCACGGGTATTGAGTTTTAGTCGGCTATTGAACAGCTCATTATAATGCTCAGGGTTTAACTGGCCAAGCCCTTTCAGTTGATCTTCGCCCGGTACTTTTCCTGCACAAACCAGTGAAATAGTCTGTCCGGCTTCACGCCTTTGTCCCAGCCACTCAATAAGTGCCAACATGTTGATTTGACAAAACAAATCATATTCAAACCAGAGCACAACTTCTTCATAGTGGGTAATTTGAGAGGCCATTTGTTCAAATGGAGCCTTTACTTCCTCTCTATATTGGTTAGGTTTTAGCTCAAAGAAGCTGGTCATAAACGCTTCTCTTTCCAACCAAAAAGCGTCTGATCCTATCAAGTGGCTCACCGGTCCTTCAGCCAATACTTCTCTCCATACAAAGGTGTCTCCGGCAATTGAACATTGGTTAAAAATGGAAAGAGTACTATCTCCGTTCAGTATATGCAGGGTGTTTTTCATAAGGGGAGGATTTAGAGGTGGGTCTGGGGTAATACCAATAAAAAAGGGCTGTTTCGAAAGCTTATGGTTATTCTCAGTACCCAAATGCGGTGAGAAGTACCCATGCAGGCTCCGAAACGGCCCTTTCTGTACTTAATTCTTAGTCTCTCGAACCGTAGTCCATATCGTCTTCACGATCAACCGGAGTTCTTTGGTCTCTGTTGGCCAGAATCCACGCGGTATGGAATACCAACTGAGCTCTTTTCGCCATTACATCGAAGGCAATTTTATCGACAGTGTCGGTTGGTCTGTGGTAGTCCGCATGTGTTCCGTTAAAGTAGAAGATAATTGGAATACCTTTTTTGGCAAAGTTGTAGTGGTCGGAACGATAGTAGAAACGGTTTCTGTCGTTCGGATCGTCATAACGATAGTCCAGATCCAGGTTGGTATATGTAATATTGGCAAACTCAGAGATCACCTTCAAGTGGCTCGATAGTTTTTCAGAACCGATTACGTATACATAGTCGCGATTGCCTGACTTTTCGTGCTCTGGATCAATTCTTCCAATCATGTCTATATTCAGGTTGTTCACCGTGTTTTCTAATGGGAACAACGGATTGTCAGCATAATAAGCAGATCCCAAAAGTCCTTTTTCTTCACCCGTTACGTTAAGGAAAAGAATGCTTCTTCTTGGTCTGTGGCCTTCTTTGGCAGCCTGAGCAAATGCTTCGGCAATCTCCATTACACCGGTAGTTCCTGAGCCATCATCATCGGCACCATTATTAATCACTGTGCCATCCTCATTCTGGCCAATGTGATCGTAGTGAGAAGATATCACCAACACCTCATCTTTTAAATCGGTACCTTCCAAAAAGGCTACCATGTTTTCGGTATTGATGGTGTTGATTTTCTCTTTAGCAAAAACTCTTACGGTTCCTGTTTTAATTTTTTCAGGGGTTTCTGCATTGGCATTAAGGTCTTCTATAGAAGCCTTGAACATATCGGCTGCAATGGCCTGAGTCAGGTAAAAGGTCATGCTTGGGTCGCCTTTGTATTCTTTGTCAAACCTCAGACGGCCCATCATAAACGCTCTGGCCTGTCTTGGCAGAGTTTGAGTAAACTGATCGTCATCGTTGGCCATCATCATTACGGCTTTGGCGCCCGCTTCTATCAACTTGCCTACGGTGGCTCTGTCTCCGGCCATAGCTACTACAGCTTTTCCATTAAGGTCCATTCCGGCAAAGTCGGTTTTCTTTCCTACATAAACGGCATCGAGCTTCTCCTCTTTGGCCATGTTGGCATAGCCTAAAAAGATAATGTCTTTTCCGTTGGCTTTTTTGCCCGACCGGGTTTTGATGTATACATCAGACCAGTCAGACTGGTACATATCAAATTTTTGTCGGTATGTGCCATTGGCTGGGCCCTCAAGGCCAATTCTTTGGTAGAACTCCTCCAAAAACCTGGAAGCTTTCTTTTGCCCCTCGGTACCGGTTTCTCTACCGCCAAACTCGTCAGAAGCTAAAATGGAAAGCTTGCTTCTCATATCTTCAGGCGTGATGGTGTTGGCATACTTCACGGCTGTTTTGTCTTGGGCATTAGCAATTAGGCCCAAAACTAAAAGTCCGAACAAGGACAGTTTTAATTTCCTCATTATCTAAACAATTTTAGGTTACATTTTTTTAGAGGGCTAAAGCTAATGTTTTTTTAAAACCTAGCCTGCATGACTTATGTATTTGGTCGGCTTTTTTTGCCTTTGATATGTAAGGAAATCAGAGGGTTGTAGCTTACATTTGCAGCACATTTACAAGGAAGTAAATCGAACTAGAACTGGAGATATGACAAAAATTGATTTAAGAAAGACTCAAAGGTTTGAAGACCGCCACAATGGGCCTGATGAGCAAGAGATTGCTGAAATGCTCAAGGTGGTGGGTGCGCCTAGCCTGGATGCACTGATCGATGAAACAGTGCCGGCAGGAATTAGAATGAAAGAACCTTTGAATCTGCCCCTACCTAAGTCTGAATTTCAATTCCTGAAAGACCTGAGACATATTGCCGCCCAAAACAAGATGTTTAAGTCATACATCGGTATGGGGTATTACAATACCATTGTTCCGGGAGTTATTCAGCGCAATATTCTGGAAAACCCGGGATGGTACACAGCCTACACTCCATATCAGGCAGAAATAGCCCAGGGAAGACTAGAGGCCCTCATCAATTTCCAAACCATGGTAATGGACCTGACCGGAATGGAAATTGCCAATGCTTCCTTGCTCGATGAAGCAACTGCAGCGGCCGAGGCTATGTTTATGTTTGCCGGCCAGCGTAAGAAAAATAAGAAAGAGGCTACTACCTTCTTTGTCGATGAAAATACTTTCCCGCAGACCATCAATGTGCTCAAAACCCGATCGGTTCCGGTTGGTATTCAGCTGGAGGTAGGAAAGCTCAGCGAGTTAGATATTACCCGTGACGACTTGTTCGGGGTGTTGATTCAGTACCCTGCGGGTGACGGAAAAGTACTCAACTATCGGTCATTCATAGAGTCGGCTCACGAAAACAACGTATTTGTTACAGTGGCTGCAGATCTTATGTCTTTGGCTCTGCTTACACCTCCGGGCGAAATGGGAGCCGATGCAGTGGTAGGTACTTCTCAGCGTTTTGGTGTCCCTATGGGTTATGGTGGCCCTCATGCAGCTTATATTGCCACACGCGATGAGTTTAAGCGTCATATTCCGGGTAGAATTATCGGGGTTTCTGTAGATAGCCAGGGCAATAAAGCCTACCGTATGGCTTTGCAGACCCGCGAGCAGCATATTAGAAGAGAAAAGGCCACCTCTAACATTTGTACGGCCCAGGTGCTACTGGCCGTAATGGCCGGTATGTATGGCGTATACCATGGTTCTAAAGGTATTAAGCACATTGCCTTTAAAATTCATGGCTTTGCCAAGCTTTTAGACAAGGGCTTGCAGTCTTTGGGCTTCAAACAACTCAATGAGTTCTATTTCGATACCCTTAGAATTGAATGTGAGTCTTCGCTCTCAGAGAAAATCAGAACCATTGCAGAAGTAAACCAGGCCAACTTCAGATATTTTGAAGATGGTGATATAGGAATTGCTGTAGATGAAACTACCCGAGTGGAAGATGTACAGGTGATTTTAGAGGTGTTTGCAGAGGCCACCGGACAGGTAATGGCTTTCGATTTAGATGGCGAGGCTGCCAATCTGGAAGTTGAACTTCCTAAAGAACTGGAGCGTACTTCCGATTTTATGACCCACCCGGTATTTAATCAATACCACTCTGAGCACGAGATGCTTCGATATATTAAGCGACTGGAAAACAAAGACTTGTCGCTCGTTCATTCCATGATTTCTCTGGGCTCTTGCACCATGAAACTCAATGCCACTACTGAAATGGTGGCGGTAACCTGGCCAGAGTTTGGAGATATACACCCCTTTGCACCCACTTATCAGACCAGAGGTTATCACATGATGTTCAACGATCTGGTAGACTGGCTGTCTGAAATCACTGGTTTTGCCGATGTTTCGCTTCAGCCAAATTCAGGAGCGCAAGGAGAGTATGCCGGCCTAATGGTAATTCGAGCATACCATGAGAGTAGAGGAGAGGGGCACAGAAATATTGCCATTATTCCTTCTTCTGCACATGGAACCAATCCGGCTTCGGCTGTCATGGCAGGTATGAAAGTGGTAATTGTGGCTTGTGATGAACGTGGAAATATTGATTTGGACGACCTGAAAGCCAAGGTAGAGCAGCATAGCCAAAACCTTGCCTGCCTAATGGTTACCTATCCTTCTACCCACGGAGTGTTTGAAGAAAGTATCAAAGATATCTGTGCGCTAATTCATGAGCATGGAGGGCAAGTGTATATGGATGGTGCCAACATGAATGCCCAGGTGGGACTTACCAGTCCTGGTATTATTGGTGCCGATGTATGTCACCTCAACCTGCACAAGACATTCTGTATCCCTCACGGTGGTGGTGGCCCCGGAATGGGCCCCATTGGAGTAGCGGCTCACCTTGCGCCTTTCTTGCCGGGCAATCCGGTGGTAGAAACCGGTGGCGATCAGGCCATAACTGCAGTGTCGGCAGCGCCATGGGGTAGTGCCAGTATTTTGGTTATTTCTTATGCCTACATTGCCATGATGGGAGCCGAAGGTTTAACCAATGCTACCAAATTGGCCATATTGAATGCCAACTACATTAAAGCTAAACTTGAGAAGGAGTTTAAGATCCTTTACGCAGGTAGCAAAGGCCGATGTGCCCACGAAATGATAGTGGATTGCAGAGAATTTAAAAACCAGAAGATAGAGGTAGAAGACATTGCCAAGCGCCTGATGGACTATGGCTTCCATGCGCCAACCGTTTCATTTCCTGTAGCTGGTACAGTGATGATTGAGCCAACCGAGTCTGAGTCTAAAGTAGAACTGGACAGATTCTGTGAAGCTATGCTCAGTATTCGTCAGGAAATTAGAGAAATTGCCGATGGTTTGGCCGATGAAGAGCAAAACGTGTTGAAGAACGCACCTCACACGGCCAGCATGGTGTTAGAAGGCCAGTGGGAAAAGCCTTACTCCAGAGAGAAGGCTGTATATCCGGCAGAGTATGTAAAAGAGGCTAAGTTCTGGCCAACAGTGGGTAGAATCGATTCAGCCTATGGCGACAGAAACCTAATGTGTAGCTGTATTCCTGTTTCTGATTATCAGGAAGAGGAAGCAATGGCTTAATAGAGATTTTAGATAATAGAAATTAGATATCAGAAAGGCTGTCCGGAGAATTTGGGACAGCTTTTTTTATGCCGTAAGTTTCATCTCGCTTTTCTGGTAACCGTTGAAGAATCGGTAAGGGAGGTAGGTTAGGCTGAATAGTAATATATGTTCATGGTTCATTGAGTTCAGAGTTCAATAAGATCATATTACTCAGAGCGAATTCAACTCCAACTGGCTGCGCTGATAGCTGTTGTAGAACCTATAAGGTAAATAGGTAATGCTGAACAGGGCAATGGCGGCTACGATTAAGGCTTGTACGGCAGCAAGGTTTTGAATAACCGCTATTTGGGACATCTCCATTTCTTTCATATATGAGATGTAATTTGCTGTCCTGTCCACTTCATCTTCTAATATCATGGAAAGTTCGTTTTGCGACTGTGCTAATTCTCGACTGAGGTTGGAGTTGATCTTTTCGTGATATGTTAGCGATCCTAAAAGTAAGGCCAGCATTAGACACATGGCACTCAGGTATCCTCCTATATAAGCTATTTTCTTAATCATAATATTGTGTTTTGGGGTGGTTAAAATCTTTAAATCTCTTTCGAGTTGGTAGGGAGAGTCTGGAAGAAGTTTTTGTTTGGCTCTTTCAAAACTCGTCTCAAAATCCAGCTTTTCGCTGTCCATAGAGAATTCAATCTCCGTTGCCAAATGATCGGTCAAATCGTCCATCAATTCCAGATCGGTAAAGCCTTTAGATTTCAGGTAGGCTTTGATGTAGTTTACATGAGGCCCGGTCATGATAATGCTGTTTTAGATTTACCGAACAATAGGGCCAGAGTGCTCTGAAAGTCTATTACTTCCTGAATGGCAGGGCTTACTACAGTCTTACCTTTCTCCGTAAGACTGTAGTATTTCCTGATCCTGTTGCCCACATTCACGGACTCTGTTTGTAGATAACCTTCCTTGGTCAGCGCATGTAAGCTGGGATAAAGTGAACCTTCTTTAATGAGTATTTTGCCTTCGGAACTCGCCTTTACGTGCTGTACAATCTCATAACCATACATTTTTCCATTATCTGCAAGCAGCTTGAGAATAATAGGTTTGAGTATGCCTTTTAATAGTTCTCTTGAATACATAGAACAATAATACATTGTAATTCTATGTATTGCAAATTATTTTCTTTCTTATCCATGAGCTAATCCAATTGATGGGCCATTCAAGTGTGGTTCATTCCATTTCTGAATACAAAAAAAGCCGCAGAATAGCGGCTTCTTAATATCTCAATACTTTGTATAGGGTTTCATTTAAATCGCTCCAGTGTTCTAGCCACAAGCTGTGACCTCACAGCGTCTTTTAACAACCATTTGTGAAGACACAAATGGAGGCAAGATTCAGAAATACATTAAGTAAGTAACCCTGGCGCTGTATTCGGTTGTCAATTGTCTCATCTACACATGCACGTGTCTTTCTGCATGGTAAGATGATCTTACTAATGGGCCAGACTCTACGTACTTGATTCCTCTTTTTTCACCCTCTTCTTTGAAGAAAGCAAATTTATCGGGGTGTACATACTCGATTACTTCATGGTGGCGCTTGGTAGGTTGTAAGTATTGGCCCAGGGTGAGCACATCGAGACCTACTTCTACCAAATCGTCCATTAGGCGGAACACCTGCTCATCGGTTTCACCCAGTCCTAGCATAGCTCCTGACTTTGAGCGCTTGCCATATTCCTTTATTCTTCTGAGCTCTTCCAGGCTTCTGTCGTATTTGGCTTGTGGTCGCACCGGACGATACAGTTCTTTCACCGTTTCCATATTGTGTGAAACCACCTCCTGACCTCCATCAATCATTCGGTATAGCGCATCCCAATTGCCTTTTACATCGGGGATAAGCGTTTCGATAGTGGTTTCCGGACTTAGTTTTTTGGTTTCAACCACGGTTTGATACCAAATTTCTGCCCCACGGTCTTTCAGCTCATCGCGGTTTACCGATGTGATCACCGCATGCTTTACTCCCATTAGTTTAATGGCTTCTGCTACCCGCTTAGGCTCCTCTGCATCGTATTCAGGCGGTCTACCGGTAGCTACTGCGCAAAATGTACATGAACGAGTACATACATTACCCAATATCATAAAAGTGGCTGTGCCGGCTCCCCAACACTCGCCCATGTTTGGGCAGTTTCCACTTTCACAAATGGTGTGCAGTTTATGGTTATCTACCAGCTTGCGCACTTTGGCATATTCAGGGCCAATAGGCAGCTTAACCCTTAGCCAGTCTGGCTTTCTCCTTTTATTTTCAGCGGGTTTCGATACTACAGGTAATTCAATCATCTGGCGTTCCTCCGACTATATGAACACAAAGGTAAGGCAAAGGTTCCAAATAAAAAGAGAGTGCTCTACTATCTTCTCTTACCAAAATAGATGGCAATAAAGGCGGCTGTGTATACGCTTTGGTTGTCGGCCAACGGAAGTATTTCTATTTCGCGGGTATAAACATCGGCAGTAAAGCCCATTTCAAAACCAAATACTCTCTTTTTGGTGGAATTGGTTTCGAAGGTGAGGGAGGCTTTGGCATGTAGCCCTAAAACAAATTTGGTCTGGCCAAGGCCGCGGAAGGGGCCTGCACTGCCTACTATAAATGGAATGGCGTGTTGGTTATTGTGAGGGTCGTATTGTTCTTTTTGGTTTTGGCTTATCTCAATGTAATACGGTATTTCCATACCAATGGCAGGACCACCAGCCACCAGAGCTGTTACACGGGCTCCTTGCTGCGGGGCTTTTTTGAATAATATTTTTTCTCTTCCATAAGTTGGCCGAAGGCTTACGAAGTAATTTGACTTACCAAACACATAGGAGCTTCCTGTAAAAGTGGTTTGCTTGGCTTCTCGCGGATGTTTAATATTCACCATTTCAATGCCCCAGTGCGAGAGATTATTATTGCCTAAAAAACTGGAGTGCCTGAAGTAAAACCCACTAATGAGTCCGCCATTAGTTGCTTTCACAATGCCGAAAACATTTTCTGTTTCGTAATCCTCGTCTATAAACTGTTGTATCTGTTGCCCAATGGCCAAATGGCTCAGGGAAATTGTCACCAGAAGAAGAAAGACTTTTTGTATGTTGCGCATCAGTTAGAAGCTGGCTTTGAAATGTTGCTAAAGTAACGAAAAATTATTGTCGATAGTTTATGAAAACAGTTGAGACCAAATATGAAGGAGGGCTTAGAACCTCTTCAGTACACCTTCAATCTAAGAACACTTTTCACACCGATGCTCCCCTAGATAACAACGGAAAAGGAGAGACTTTTTCTCCAACCGACACTGTGGCTGCGGCTCTGGGCGCTTGTATGATGACCGTTATGGCCATTGCAGGTGAAAAGAAAGGATGGGATATGAGCGGTATGCACCTGGCTACACAAAAAATAATGGCGGCTAATCCGCGAAGAATAGCCGCCTTAAGAGTAGATTTTTATTGGGATAATTGTGCGGTCAGTGATGAAGATCGCTCATGGATCAAAGAAATAGGGCTCAATTGTCCTGTGGCTTTGAGTCTCCACCCTGACCTAAAGCAGGAAATTACTTTCCATTTTTAGCCACCCAGTTGATCACCTTACCGAGGTCTTCGGCTTCGGTGAGTTTTATCTTGTTTTTACGCATGAACTTCTTCAGGGGAGCCTCATCGGCATAGGGAGCCATAAGTTTAAAAAAGTCTCCTTTGGTTTGAGGAACGGCCGTCCACACATCGTTCAGATTAATATAGAACTCGTTGGCCATTTCTACCCTGTCGTATGGGTTACCCATGTCCATTACCGGATCATAGTCTCTTGGTTTAAATTCCAGGTAGTACTTTATCCATACGTATTCAGAGCTCTTTACTGTTTTAAAGAACCCTCCATACTCACTCTTTGGCCAAACCAACCTAATGTTTACAAAGGCCTCTTCCGGCTTATCGCCCGATTGCAAAAACCAAAAGCGCTTTACTTCTTTCAGACTGTAAATCTGTTCTGAGCTGGCGTGCTCCAAGGTTTCGTTTTCTACATTGTATTTATAGAAGCCTTCTATCATTGTGCCATCCAGTAACTCAATTTTAGTCATGCGCTCATCCATATACAGGTGTGGTTCATATGGAATCATGATGTTCATAGGAACCCGGCTTCTTATGGTAAAGCGACCGGCCCCACTAATGTAGTCTATCGGGGTTATTTGAGCGGCCAGATCATTTGCTCCAAAAGCGGCACAAATAACCATGCAGGCCATGAGTTTTTTAAATCCTTTCATGGTTGATAAATTAACTATTCTGATACTTTTTTTCAATTTAGCCTAGCTTTTTGTAGCGAATGCGCTTTGGTTCAGTATCGCCCATGCGTTTTTTACGGTTTTCTTCATACTCGGTATAAGAGCCTTCAAACCAGTAAACCTGTGAGTTGCCCTCAAAGGCTAGAATGTGCGTACAAATACGATCCAGGAACCAACGGTCGTGCGAAATAATTACGGCACATCCGCCAAAGTTTTCCAAGCCCTCTTCCAGGGCTCTCAAAGTATTAACGTCCAAATCGTTAGTTGGCTCATCTAGCAGCAATAAATTTGCACCCTGCTTTAAGGTTAATGCCAGGTGCACCCGGTTGCGCATACCTCCGGAAAGTTCCGAAATCTTCTTGTTTTGGTCGTTTCCGCCAAAATTAAAGCGACTCACATAGGCTCTCGAATTAATTTGTTTTCCACCAAGATTAATAAGTTCGTTGCCTTCAGAAATCACCTCCCACACAGTTTTGTTGGGGTCCAGCTTGGTATGCTCCTGATCTACATAGGCTATTTCTACTGTTGGGCCCACTTCGAAAGTGCCACTATCCGGCTCAATTTTACCGGTGATCATATTGAATAGTGTGGTTTTACCTGCACCGTTGGGGCCAATTATTCCCACAATTCCCCCTTGAGGCAACGAGAAGTCCAGGTTTTCATAAAGCAGCTTATCGCCAAACGCTTTGCTCACTCCCTTGGCATCGATAACCTTAGCACCCAGTCGGGGCCCCGGAGGAATGTAAAGCTCCAGTTTTTCTTCTTTTTCGCGTCCTTCTTGGCTCACCAGTTTGTCATAGGCACTCAATCGGGCTTTGGCCTTGGCCTGGCGACCTTTGGGAGACATACGTACCCATTCGAGCTCGCGCTGAAGGGTTTTTTGTCGCTTAGATTCTGTTTTCTCCTCATCGGCCAAACGCTTCTGCTTCTGTTCCAACCAGGAAGAGTAGTTGCCTTCCCATGGAATACCCTCACCCCTGTCAAGCTCAAGAATCCAGCCCGCTACGTTATCGAGGAAGTAACGGTCGTGGGTTACCGCTATCACTGTTCCTTTGTATTGCTTGAGATGTTGCTCTAGCCAGTGAACCGATTCGGCATCGAGGTGGTTGGTTGGCTCATCGAGCAGGAGAACATCCGGCTCCTGAATAAGCAGCCTGCAAAGGGCCACCCTTCGTTTTTCTCCTCCAGAGAGGTTGGCAATTTTGGCATCGGCCGGAGGTGTGCGCAGCGCATCCATAGCCCTCTCCAGTCGTGAATCCAGATCCCAGGCATTGTGCTGATCCAGTAGCTCTTGTACCCGTCCCTGGTCTTCAATAAGCTTATTCATGGCATCACCATCGGCCAAAACCGCTGGGTCGGCAAACTTCAAATTAATTTCTTCAAACTCCTGAAGCAGTTTTATCACTTCACCGGCACCTTCTTCTACCACTTGCTTTACCGTTTTTTCCGGGTCTAGCTGTGGCTCTTGCTCCAACATGCCCACGGTATATCCGGGCGAGAAGACTACTTCGCCCTGGTAGTTTTTATCTACTCCGGCAATTATCCGCAGCAGAGAAGACTTTCCGGCTCCGTTTAAACCGAGTACGCCAATTTTGGCACCGTAGAAAAAAGACAGATATATATTTTTAAGAACTTGTTTCTGAGGCGGATAGATTTTGCTGACTCCCGCCATTGAAAAGATGATCTTTTGGTCACTCATAGTGTGAAATTTTGGCTCAAATATGCTAAAAATTAAGCTCGATAGAAGTGCTCTTGATTGATTTACTTATTTTCGGCCACTTTAAAGTACCATAGTTATCTCAAGTGGAATACGGTTACATAAAAGACGGAAAGGTTTACAGAAAGAGCTTCCTTGATTTTCCTGAAAGAGAGATAGGAACAGTTAAGGAAAGCGAAGAGGCAACCATACAATACTTCACACAAAAGTTTGAAGCCATTGTTAGCGAGGTAGAAGATGTAAAGTCTAAAGTGGAGGAGCATGCCAACAAAGGCTCATTCTTAATAAAGGTAATTAACCTGAAAGAGAGCCTTGGCAATGTAGATGCACTGGGCGACTTTGAAGCACTGTACCATGCGCTGGAACAGTTGGAGACTGAACTTAATGAATACATTGCTCAAAACCGGCATAAAAATTTACAGATTAAAACAGCTCTGTTGGAGGAGCTTAGGGTGGTTGCGGCCAGCCACGAATGGAAGTCGGCTACCGAGGCTATTAAGGATGTGCAGCAGCGGTGGATGAAAACCGGAGCTGTAGAAGTAGAACACCGCGAACGAATTGAGGGGGAGTTTAAACAGTTGGTAGGCAATTTCTTTGATCGTAGGGCAGCCTTTTATGCCGATTTGGAGAAAATGATGATCGAAAAAGAGGCTGACTATGAGGCTTTTCTGAATCAGGCTGCCAAGCAGCTTGCTGAAACGCCAGCTCATAAGCTTCGGGCGGTGCATGGAGATTTAAAAAAGAGATGGAAAGAACTGGGTAAGATTAAGCCCGACAGTCACTCCGCTTTTTGGGAGAAATTTCAAAAGCTCTTGAAAGATTCTCTGAGAAAAGCAAAGCAGCAGTCGGGGCAGTCACCGGAAGAGAGCCGAAAACTCAAAGAGGCACTTGTGGAAAGGTTGAGACAGCATAGTGAAGAGCTGGTGCCTAAAGTTGAACTTAGAAAAATTCAGGGGGAGTGGAAGTCGATTGGTTTTCCGGGAAAGGAGGCCAATAAAAAACTTCAAACTGAATATAGAAAGCTAACCATGCTTATCGGTGAGAAGCAGTTCTTAGACCGCCTGTTAAATAAGAAGGCGCGTAAAGGAATGAACGAAGGTGAGAGAGAAAGCTTGAGAATTAAGCTTTTACAAGACCTGCTTTACAGAGATACCACCGAGCTGAAAACTTTTGAAGAAAACGTGGTCAAATTCAATACAGCCAGTGGGCTAGATTCACTGCTAGACCGAAAGTTGGCCGACCAAAAAGAGAAAGTAGCCATAAAAAGAACTTTACTTAGTCAGCTTAAAGATGCAAAAAAAGCCTCTTAGGGTATCTATTTGGCTGATTATCATGGTATTCTGAAAAATTGACGGTTAGCGTTTGAATTTTAAATTTTTATTCTATTCTTTTGCACGCCAATAAAAAAAAGAGAGATGTACTGGACACTAGAATTAGCATCATATTTGGAGGATGCACCTTGGCCGGCCACAAAAGATGAATTGATCGATTTTTCGATTCGTTCAGGGGCTCCTTTAGAGGTGGTAGAAAACCTGCAAGAGCTCGAAGATGACGGCCAACCGTACGAGAACATAGAAGAGATTTGGCCAGATTATCCTACCAAAGAAGATTTCTTCTTTAACGAAGACGAATATTAAAAGAACTCAAGCCCTGCCACTTCGCAGGGCTTTTTCATTGCCTCTTCTCCTGCAAATCTCACCTGAGATACCACCATTCTATTTTTTTTAATCCATTCTCCCTATATTACTCGTCTATCCACTTTCGCGCTGGATTGTATGAAAAATTAGTTGACATTCTAAAGAGTAATTCGATGAATTTAAACCTACGAGCAAAGCAGGAGAGAACCTACGATGCTATTGTGGTGGGTTCAGGAATTAGTGGAGGCTGGGCAGCCAAAGAGCTGAGCGAAAACGGCCTGAAAACACTGGTTCTTGAGCGTGGCCGCAAGATTGAGCACATTAAGGACTATCATACTGCTACTATGGACACCTGGGACTTGCCCAACAGAGGCAGAACACCCAGAGAGGTGATTGAAAAAGACTATCCGAAACAAAACCGTACCGGATACACCACCGCTGAAGCCCATAGGCATTTTTTTGTGAAGGACAGTGAACACCCTTATCAGGAAGATACCCGCTTCGACTGGATGCGAGGTTATCACCTTGGTGGACGATCAATTACATGGGGACGCCAGAGTTATCGCTGGAGCGATATAGACTTTGAAGCCAACCTCAAAGATGGCTTCGGGGTAGACTGGCCTGTACGATACGCAGATATTAAACCATGGTACGACTATGTGGAAAAGTACATAGGAGTAAGTGGCGAAAACAGAGGGTTTAAGCAGTTGCCTGACGGACAGTTTTTACCCCCAATGGAAATGAACTGCGTAGAGCAGCACTTCCAAAAAGCTGTAGAGAGTAAGTGGAACAACCGTTGGGTAACCATTGGCCGAACCGCACACCTCACCCAACCGTTAAATCAGGCCTATCCCGATCATAAAAACCCGGGCCAGAGAAGCCAATGCCTTTTTAGAGACCGATGCATGAGAGGGTGCCCTTATGGAGGTTATTTCTCCAGCCTTTCTTCTACCCTGCCGGCTGCTGTGGCCACAGGCAATGCTACGGTAATGACCGATGCTATAGTGCATGAGGTGATGTATGACGACAGCACCGGAAAAGCCATTGGCGTTCGCGCCATAGACCAGAACACCAAAGAGTCTACCGAATACTACGCCAAGGTAATTTTCCTTTGTGCTTCGGCCATTGCCTCGGCAGGTATATTGCTACAGTCTAAGTCGTTGCGCTTCCCCAACGGACTCGGCAACGATAGTGGCGAACTAGGACATAATATAATGGATCACCACCTGGGAGTTGGAGCCGGTGCCAGAGTAGAAGGGTTCGAAGACAAATACTACAAGGGAAGAAGAGCAAATGGTATTTACATTCCTCGCTTCCGAAATCTTGGTGGTAGCTCCAATATGAAAAACTTTGTGCGAGGCTACGGTTATCAAGGGTCTGCTTCAAGAGAAGGATGGGGTCGTAACATTGCCGAAATGAGAGTAGGCCGTGTAGGTGGCAACATTAAAGATGCTTTGATGGAGCCAGGAGGCTGGACCATGGGCTTTATGGGCTTTGGAGAGGTGCTTCCGCAGCATAAGAACTACATGTATCTGGATTATGACAACCTGGATCAGTGGGGACTACCTCAAATGAGGTTTGATGCCGGCAACTTCCATGAAAACGAATACGAAATGCGTAAAGACATGGCCGCAGCAGGAGCCGAAATGCTTGAAGCTGCAGGTTTCAAAAACGTGTATACGTATGATAATGGGCCTAACATGGGCTTGGGTATTCACGAAATGGGTACTGCCCGAATGGGTAGAGATCCGAAGACCTCAGTAACCAATAAATGGAACCAGGTGCACGCTTGTAAAAACGTGTTCATGACAGACGGAGCATTTATGACCTCGGCCTCTTGCGTAAACCCATCGCTTACTTACATGGCTTTTACCGCAAGAGCAGCCAATTATGCAGTAGATCAATTGAAAAAAGGAAAACTTTAAACCATGGAAAGAAGAGAAGCACTAAAAAATATAGGTTTTGGATCAGCAGCTCTGTTTTCTAGCAGTTTACTGTTTGGTGCTCTGCAAAGTTGTTCTCCTCAGCCCAAGGTAGATTGGGTGCCTGTGTTGCTTACCCCTGAAGAAGCGGCTCAATTGGAGAAAATATGTGAAGGCATATGTCCTAAAACAGAAACTCCGGGAGCAACAGAGGCAGGAGTTGCCAACCATATCGACCAGGCCTTATCTGTTTTGAATACTGATAAGGAGGCGGATTACTTTAGAAGGGGAATGGCTGTATTTGTAAAGAACTTCGATGCCAATCAGGATGTGAAGTTTAACAAAGCCACTACCGAGCAAATAACAGCGGCCATTAACGAGTACTTTAAAAAGTACGATGAGAATCCGGATATACTAAAACGCTATAGAAGTACATTCAACGACCCGGGAGAAAAAACCGATGAGTTTTTAGAAACCCACTTCGTTACCAATGTGGTAGATTCTACATTCTATAGTTACTTTACCAGCGAACTGGTAGGGGAAGAGGTTATGCCGTATGACCCCATTCCGGTAAAATACGAAGGATGTCTTCCATACGAGCCGGGGCAAAAGTCTTGGGCTAGTGTGTGATCATCATAAATCGAACAATAAACCCCGGCTCCGGTCGGGGTTTTTTATTTAACTTAAGGCTGTTATGAGCTGTACCAGCCCATTTTTTAAAAGCACATTACCTTTTTTCATTCTTCTGTGTCTGGCGTTTCCAAATTTTGCATCGGCTGGTTCTGAGCCAACGCCTGCCCAAAACTCTATAGTTCAGGTTCAGCAAGATACTTCCTATACTGCGATAGGGCCTTTTGAAGAACCCTATCTCAACCAACAGACACTTGCCTTTCAAGGCGATACTGACCTTAGAAGTCTTTTGCTGGGTAGTTTTTATGGGCTAATGGTAGTCATGATTCTCTATAACTTCTTCATCTACCTTTCGCTCAAAGACAGGGTATATCTACTCTATGTATTCTCTACCACCTTTGCTATGCTCACCACGGTTTCGACCAATGGACTTGGAGAGCAGTACCTGTGGCCTCAGCATGAGGGTATAGACGGAAACCTATATGTACTATTTGCCGGAATCAGCATGGCATTCTCCAGTCGCTTTGCGGCAGAGTTTCTCAATGTAGCTAGTTTTAGTCGCTCAATGGACCGACTTCTGTGGCTCATATGTGGCTTGAGCTTACTCATGTCTGTTCTTTGTGCTCTGTTTGGTGTTAACCCAATTTACGGTTTTGCCAGGTGGTTGGTGTTGCTCTCCTTTCCAACACTTTTGGTTGCAGGTATATTCGTATACCGAAAGGGGTTTAAGCCGGCTCTCTTTTATATCATTGCCTGGGTGCCTTACATTTTGGGTGTGCTCATCCGAACCATTCATGGAGCCGGACTTTTGCCCACCAATTTTTTTACACTAACTGCTGTAGAACTAGGTGGTGCCATGGAAGTTACCCTGCTTTCGCTTGCCCTGGCCGATAGAATCAGGCGTATGCGCAAAGAACTCAGGCAGCAGGAAATAGAAAAGGAGAGGTTTAAGCTGAGTTTGCTCGAAGAACAAAAACTACTGCTTGAAAAAACCGTGGAGGAGCGCACCAAAGCTTTGCAAGAAGCCAACGAGACTAAAGACAAGTTTTTCTCCATCATCGCTCACGACTTGAGAAGTCCTATGGTAGCCCTTCAAGGTGTTGGGCAGAAACTGGAGTACTACATTCGCAAAAACAGACAGGAGAAACTCCTGGAGCTGGGCACCAAAATCGATAACTCTACCGATCATATAAACCATCTGCTCAATAACTTGCTGAATTGGGCAACCACTCAAAAAGGAAGTATTCCTTACCATCCGGAAAAAGTGTCTCTTTATGAAATGGTGCAAGAGACTATTCGTCTTTATGAATCGCTGGCAATCAGTAAAGAAATAGAGGTGATGAACGAGGTGAGTGAGGAAGCGCTGGCCTATGTAGATGTAAACACTATGGCCACCGTGGTCAGAAACTTGCTAAGCAATGCCATTAAATTTAGCCCGGAAGGCAGCACCATTTGGTGCAGGTCTATGCAGGCTGATAAAATGCTATTACTTCAGGTGAAAGATCAGGGAGTAGGCATGTCTGATGAAAAAATTAGAGAAGTACTCAATGGGCAGAGGCTTATTTCTCCCGCTGGGGTTAGGGGAGAGAAAGGCTTTGGCTTGGGGCTGCGACTTAGCAAAGAATTTATAAATTTGAATAGAGGTAGGTTTGAAGTAACTTCAAGAGTCTCTGAGGGAACAACTTTTTCGGTCTATCTGCCTTTAGGTTAATGTGTTGGCTGTTAGCGTTAATTCTATTTTTTTGAATACAGCTCTCTGAAATCTTCGGATTCCAAAATGCTAAAATGTTTTACTTATGAAATGTGCAAAGGAGTGATTTTAACTCTCCTCTTGTGTCTCTCTTTTTCCCTGAGCGGCCAGGACGCCCTGCACAGAGCCAGACAAGCCACCACTGTGGAGTTGTTGCAACTTGAGCTGGCCAGAGTAAAACTAATGGTGGATGCGGATCCACAACAAGCCAGATCGGTAAGCGAAATTCTGATTGAAAATGCCCGTGAGTTGGGCAGGGGTGCTCTGGAAAATGAAGCAAGGTTGTGGCTCGGAGCCAGTTTATTTTCTCTGGGTAAATACGATTCTTCCATAGTGGTTCTGGAAAACTGGAAAGGCGGTGAGCAGGCGGCAAGCGGTTTATCTTATGCTAAGCGTAACTTTTATAAAGGAGTAGGACATTACTACTTGGGCGAGTACTCTGTTGCTGTGGATTTATTTTTGAGCACGGCAAATACTCCGGAACTCACCCTCGAACCTAAATTTCATGGTCGATACTTTAGGGTGTTGGGAGAAATATACCGGGCAGCAGAAAACCTTAACCCGGCCTTGGAAAACCTGGAAAAGGCACTGGAGATTTGTGAAGCCGCTCAGGATACGCTAGGAGTTGCTGCTACGCTCAACCGGCTCGGAGTGGTCTATTACCAGAAGGAAGAGCATCAGATAGCCGAAAAATTGCTGCTGCAATCACTAGACATTTGCCAGGCCGCTAATTTGGAAGGAGTAGCCGCCAGTAATTTCAACGATCTCGGAGAGCTGTATTTTGCTACTAAAGAATATGAAAAGTGCCTCGACTTGTATGAGCGGGCTTTGCAAATGGCTCCCGATGAAAGTACCCGCATTAACACGCTTAACAACATTGCTCGGCTCGACTGGGACCTCGGTAGGTACTCTGAGGCTGTAGACCGAGCCCTGGAAGCATTGGCTCTGGCCGAAGAAATGAACATTCTCACTTATAAAGTTGATGCTACCAAAATCATTGCCGACAGTTATCAAGACATGGGCAAGTATGTGAAAGCCACTCACTACTATAACCTGTATATAAACTATCTGGAAACGTTGTTCGAAGAAGAGCAAGCCAAGCAGGTGGTTGAGCTGGAAACACAATATAAAACCGCCCAGAAGGAGCGAGAAATAGAGGGACTTTTGCTCAAACAGGCCGCAGAGAAAGAAAGGCAAAAACTCTACCTCATTGGACTGATTGTAGTGGCTGTATTTTTAGTTATAGTACTTCTGTTGTTTATACAGATTAGAAAAAACAACCGTAAGATCAGTCTTCAGAACCACAAGCTGGAAGAACTAAATGCCAGCAAAGACAAGTTCTTTTCCATAATTGCTCACGATTTGCGCAGCCCCATGATTGCCCTTCAGGGTGTAGGCCAAAAGCTGGAATATTTCATTCGTAAAGAAAAGCAAGAGAAGATACTCGAGATGGGTGGGAAAATCGATCGATCAATAGACCAGTTGAACCATCTACTCAATAACCTGCTGCATTGGGCTGCTTCTCAAACAGAAGGGGTGCCCTATAAGCCTGAGCGGATCGATTTAGTGGAAGTAGTTAATGAAAATATCGAATTGTATATGGGCTTAATGGAATCGAAAGGCATAACGGTTGAGCATTCGAAAAAAGAGGCATTGATCTTTGCGGATAGAAATACAATATCTGCTATTGTGAGGAACCTCCTGAGTAATGCTATAAAGTTCAGCTTGGAGGGGGGAACAATAACAGTTTTTGCGGAAGAACAAACCACGGGTGTTAAGCTCACCATAAAAGATGAAGGTGTGGGAATGGAAAAGGCTAAACTTCAATCATTATTTGGCAATAGTGCCTTCAGTACATTTGGGTCAATGGGTGAAAGAGGGTTTGGGCTAGGGCTAAAGCTTACTAAAGAATTTGTAGACCAAAATAAGGGAACCATTAGTGTGACCAGCGAGCCAGGCAAAGGTACATGCTTTGTTCTTGGTTTTCCATCTCAGGCCAAAGGAGTGGAGAGACGTTTGGATAGTGCCTAATGAATATTGTGTTGAAGACCAAGTATTGCCATAATGCTTATCTTTGATTTGGAGTTACTAGTTGTGCGGGTTTTCGATAATTTAAATAATCAATATGTCTGCAAAGTATTGAGGCAATGGGTGTTTGGTGTGTTCATCATAGTCTGTTGCAAAAATTGTATCGCACAACAGTCTTCTACCACTGCCGGTTGGGAGGAGTTTTGGAGTCGGTATGCTTTGGAAGCTAGAGGTGTCAAAAGACTTAGTTTTGCTACAGAATATGCTCCTTCATTAATACTGCTCAATCCGGCAAATGCAAGGTCTCTTTTAGATTCGTTGGAGTCGGAAATTCGAAGCTTGCCGCTTTCTCAAAACCAGCGAATAGCTCTTTACCGGTTGCAACTTCAGGTACACTCAGAATTTTTTGAGCCAGAAAAGGCCGGGCAGGTTGCGCGTAAGCTAGAGAAGCTATTGGCCCAAAGGAATAGCCTCGATTTTGGCCTTGAAAACCTGGCAGATGTGCATCTCTCCCTTGGTGACTACTTCATCAATTTTGTGAGTCCGGATTCGGCCATTTATCATTTTGAGAAGGCTCAAATTTATTCAGAAAGTATTGGCGATTCAGCCAGAATTTGGTCAAGCCTGAATAAAGAAGCATCAGTTTATAATAGAATAAATGCTCATGACCGAGTAATCCAAAATCATTTAACGGCTCTGAACCTTTCAAGAGCCATTAATGACAAAGAAAAGGAGCTTCAATCGCTTCATAGTTTGGCGGGAGGATACCGGGATATTGGAGACTATGATAGGGCAGAAACTTTCTATCAGGAAGAAATTGCCCTATGCCTGAAATTAGGTAATGAGTTGCGGCTTGCTTTTGCGTTCAGTAACCTTGGTAGGAGTTATAATAAAAGCGGACAGTCATCTAAGGCAAAGCTCTACACGGAAAAGTCTCTTGAACTAATTGGCAAACTAGGATTAGAATACGATCAAACTTCTTTGTGGATTCAATTAGCCGATTGTTTTATTACCCAAGGGTTGTTAAACGATGGAGAGAAGGCATTGGAAAGAGGTTTGGAAATGGCTTCAGAACAAATGTTTTTGGAGGCACAGGCTCAAGGGACCTTGTTAAAGCATAGGTTAGAATTGGCTAAGGGCAACGTAAATTTAGCTGAAGATCAGTTGCTGAGAGTTCTAGCTATAGTGCAGGAATACCCAATGCCCGAAACAGAAATGCTTGCCTATGAATTGGCCGTTGATTACTACAAACGTATTGGTGATTTTGAACAAGCCCTGAACGCCCAAACCCAGCAGAATATTCTAGAGCGCAACTTACTTAAAAAGCAAAAAGACTATCAGCTATTGGAGCAACAAGCCAAATTTGACGCGCTGGAAAAAGAAAAGATTATAGCAGAAACCAACAGGGCTTTAATATCGGAAAAGCAACGAAACTGGCGAATTACGCTTGCTTCGTTGGTTTTAGTAGCCATGGTTTTGCTAATTTCTTCCATGTTTCTCTTGCTAAGAAAACGCAAGAATGAGCTCACAGCAGCTTATCAATTGGCCAAAAGCCAAAAGGCAGAGTTGGAGTCCCTTAACAAAACAAAAGATAAGTTCTTTTCTATAATTGCTCACGACCTTAGAAGTCCTATGGTAGCCCTGCAAGGTATTGGCCGTAAGTTGGAGTATTTTATAAAAAAAGATAAGCAGGAAAAACTGCTCGAAATAGGTGGTAAAATTGATCAGTCCATAGACCAGTTAAATCACTTACTCAATAACCTGCTTAGCTGGGCAGCGTCACAAACGGATGGTATTCCGTATACTCCTGGGCAGGTCAGCATTAAACAGCTAATCGATGAAAATATAGCTCTTTTCCAATCACTGGCTCAAAGCAAATCAATAGATGTTGTCAATGAGGTAGAGGATGTAAATGTCTATGTGGACGTAAACACCTCTTGCACCGTTTTACGCAATGTGCTTAGCAATGCCATTAAGTTTAGCCCGGAAAGAGGCAAGGTGGTATTTTCAAGCGCGACTACTTTAAATAAGGTAGATATCATGGTCTCTGACAATGGGTTGGGAATGCCTTCACATCAAATGGATCGGGTATTGAGAGGGGAGTCATCCAGCCAACTGGGAACTAAAGGAGAGAAAGGTTTTGGCCTGGGACTAAAGCTTTGTGTTGAATTTATGCATCTGAATAAAGGTTCAGTAAAAATAGAAAGTAAAGAAGGCTCGGGGACCAGAGTGGTCTTGACCTTTCCGGTAATGCCGGCCGCAATTCATAGAAGACTGGCCTAAACCGAGTGAAATGACTTGTGACTATGAAAAATAACCTTAGTTTTAATCCCAGGCCTTATACCAAGTAAAAATGAATATACTCATCGTAGAAGATGAACCCAATTATGCCGACACTCTCGAGATGTTTGTGGATGAGTTGGGGTATCAGACCATTGGCATTGCAGAAGAAGGTCAGAAAGCGCTCAAATTTTTTAGGAGCAAGCAGCCGGATCTGGTTTTGTTAGATATAAATATTGAAGGAGAGATGTCGGGGATAGACTTAGCTCGAATTTTTCAGGCCGAGAGACCCACCCCGGTTATTTTTATTACTTCCTATGACGATAAAGATACCTTCAATAAGGCCAAAGAAACCGTGCCCAGCGCTTACCTTATTAAGCCTTTTGACCCGGTGCAGCTCGAAAGAAGTATGGAATTGGCTACCCTTAGAGCTTATACCACTTCTCACGAAGAAGATGTCTTTGAAGACAACAGGCATGTGGTGTTGGCAAAAGACTTCTTTTTTGTAAAAGAGAGAAATAAGCTGGTTAAACTTATGATTACAGACATACTATGGGTTTCGGTAGAAGACAAGTATTGCATACTACATACAGAAAACAAGAAGTTTGTCATTCGTCAGTCACTCAAAGAGTTGGCCGATAAGCTTAATCCTCAAGAGTTTGTACAAACCCATCGTTCCCACATCGTAAACATTAAAAAGGTAGAAGATATAGACCTTTCTCAGTTTACCATTGCAATAAATGGAGAAGAGGTGCCCTTGGGTAAATCCTACAAAGACAACCTGATACACCGCTTGCAAACTCTCTAATGTGGTTTTGCCCTCCCTTCGACCTTTTTGGCGCACATAATCAAGTAGTTGGCGCACATTTCTAGCGAGTTGGTGCACCTTTAACCATTCAGTATCCGGGTGTTTTTCAATTTTAAACTGTGCAAAGCAGTAAACACACACAATATGAATTCAATTAGTATAATTGGTGCTTGCTATGGTGCCTATGGCGAAGCTACCAAAACCTTTGATGTAACCTCAAAGGTTCAAAAGCTGATTACCCGTTCTGGGGATAGTTTGGAAGTTGATAACCATATGTTTAATGACCCCTGCCCAGGTCACAGTAAACATTTTGGAGCTGTTTATACGGTCAACGGACAAACGAAAGCGGTGGCCTGTAAAGAAGGTCAACGTGTAAATTTTTCCTGACACCTTTCAATCACAGATATGAGCAAAGTGAAAATTATATCGGCCGCTTACGGGACAAAAAATGCAGCTTTGGTGGTAACTGAAAAGGTTCAACAGTTGGTTGATAAGGGTGAGACAAGGATAGCAGCTTCCAATAAGTTGTTTGGCGACCCGAGCCCTGGTCATACCAAACACCTAGCTATTAATTATTCATTTAACGGAGTGAAATTGGCTGGTGCTTGTAAGGAGCATCAAACTGTTGCAATAGCTAGCTTCCCAAACGCCAATTGGATGTCCAGGATTAACGGAAGCAGGAAATTGTCGGAAATTAATATGCCCGGCACCCATGACTCATGTGCTCTTTTCGGAGGTTTTATGACCCAATGCCAGGAGTTGTCGATAGCTGCTCAGCTCATTTTGGGCGTGAGGTTTCTGGATATCCGATGCAGACATCTCAACAATGTGTTCACCATACATCATGGATCTGTATATCAAAAGATCAATTTCGGAGATGTTGTGCAGCAGTGTATAGATTTCCTGGTAGAAAATCCGAGTGAGACCATTGTAATGGGGGTTAAAAGAGAGTGTAAGGACGATCCTAAATTTTGGGAAATCGATGCCTGTAAAGATGAAGGCAACACGCGCAGTTTTGAAGTCACTCTTGAACACTACATGCATGGGGCAGGTAACCGTTGGTACGTGGCAGACACTATCCCCAATCTGCAAGAAGTTAGGGGCAAGATTGTGCTTGTTCGTAGGTTCGAGGGTAAATTGGGTATACCAGCCTACTATGGATGGAAAGGGGATAGCATCTTTTCGTTGAATGATGATGCTCCTTCAGAAACGGCACCTAACAAGATTAGGGTTCAGGATTGTTACAAAGTGGCGTATTTCAATGGATATGATGAAAAATGGAATAATATTGAAAAACTGTTGAATGAGGCAGCCAAAGGGAGTACTAATGTTTGGTACTGGAATTTTACCAGTGGTACCTCTCCAGGTGCCCCAGATTTAAATAACCCCAGGGCCACTGCTATTGGCAAAGGAGGGATGAACAATCGGCTAAAAGAGCGTTTGCCTGAATGGGGAAAAAAGAGAGTAGGTACGATTATTTTAGATTTTGTTTCGGATGACGGGCTGCTTGATAAGATTATTGCAATGAATTAGGCCACTATAAATCAATATGCTATGCAACCAATGAGTAAAAGTGATTTACAAATAGGGGACATTCTCATTTTTGAGAATTTCGACTTTAGTTTAGATAAATTTTTCAAAACCTGGGAGGAGGACGGTGCAGAGAAAGCCGCATTCTATTTGCTGGTTTACCTTATTCCTTGGTTTGATCCTGGTAAAGAAGGGCAGAATTACAGAAATATATATCATGCAGCTATTTGGGGGCATGTAGATATTAATTTTGGCAAGAATACCTTTCCAAAAGTGATGGATTGTGTTGTTCAGGCCGGAAGTCATGGCATAGGTGCAGCTACTTTGGAATCGACATTGAATGCAGACTCGGTGGCTAAACTCTATGTATACCGAAGGAAAGGTGATTTGGATACTGACACAATCAACAAAGCCATTAGCGATTTTTACTATGATGGTTCAATTAAATATTCCTATTCAACAGCCTGGATGTTGGCAGTGATTTGCTCCATGCGTTATAAGGATGGAGAAATCCGAAAGATTATTCTGGATAAAATTCCAAATAGGTTTATTGCTGAGTCGGTCATTGTGGCGATTACTTTACTCATTAACGAATACAGTGAAGGGCACCAAAAAGATATGATTGCCTGTTCTACCTTGGTAGCTATGTGTTTAAAAAATGCTGGTTATCCCATTCATGTAGAGCCATTAACTGAATCTCCCGAGCTTATTTTGGATGATCAACTCATGGCAAGTTCCGTTCAACCTGAAATACAGCTTCCGGGGTCAGTTCCGGAGATCAAGCGCACACCAATTGAAGAAACCATTATTACTCCGCGACAGCTTTTTGAATCTCCAGATGTAGAACTTGTGGGGTGCTTTTCTCGGTCGAATTAGGTCTTCAAGTGATGTTTAAAAATAAAGCTTAGGAGCCATTTAGGCTATTGAGAATTTGTCTCCGTTTTGAGAGGAATCGTATCTCTGGAGTTTTCATTTTCCAACTATTGGTGACTGCTGGTTGTTTCCGGCTCCTGGCTTCCAACTCCTGGCTTCCAGCTTCATAGTCCCGTCTTCCGTCTTCTGTCTTCTGTCTTCTCGCTTCCGTCTCATTCCACCCCTAGCCCCACACATTCCACATCAACTTTATTGGAGGCTCTTCGCTGCAATTGGTCTTGCTTATCAGCAGCCCGCTCCCAGCTCCCAACTCCATGCTTCCGTCTTCCGTCTTCCCGCTCCAGCTTTCAATAGACCATGAACCACCAATGAACCACATTCACGCCCAAAAATCTGCCACTCGCGCACAATTCTGAATACGCCCAACAACACTTGGGCATTTTTATTAAACAATAAATTTTAAAACATTATGCGTATCAGTAGAAGAACACACCTTCCAAAACTACTGTTTTTAATAACCCTGCTGATTCCATTGGTTGAAACCAAAGTGGATGGGCGGTTAGAAGTCTATGGTAACTTCCTGACTATTGCGGCTAACAACTCCTCTTTTAGTGCCGATAACTATACCGATTTTGGGACTGTATTCAACAGAACGGCCTCCGTAGATTATACGCAGTTAAGTAGGACGTTTGTGCTCGTCAATGGTGGAAGCAGCAATCTTGTAATTTCAGAAATAAGGCTGGAAGATGAACAAAACTTTTTTGACATTACAACTAGCGCAGTGGGAACACTATCTCCCAATGAATCGGCCGAGCTGGTCATTAATTTTAATAGTAGGGCATTTGGATTGGCTTTCGCAGAAGTAGTTATTGAAAGTAACGATCCCAACGGATCTTTCCGATTCTTTATTAGAGCCAAAAATGTAGAGTGTAATTCGACCAAATGTTTTGGAAAATTACCTAGTGACCCAACCGTGTGTAATTCTTTTGGAACTTGCATTGGCCAAAATACGTGCTCTTGTGCTCCGTTATATGCGGGTACAAACTGTCAAACACCAATACGCTGGAACGATGGTAATACGCTGGTGCAGGCTGGTCATGATTTTTCTCCGAGAATAACAATAGGGCCAGAACTAACTGATCCGAATGAAGTCTATCGAATTAAAGTCGCCATAAATAAGTTGTCTTTGTTCCAAGATACTGAAGTGTCTATTGGTGTTGGTTCTTCTCCGCCAGGAGATTTAGCTCATGATATTGGTCAGATAGACAGAGAGTATGGTTATCTATCTTCAGGGCGATTATATAGTAACGGAGTACATAGTGATTACGGCATTGGCTACGGTGAAGGAGATGTTGTGCTCATTATATATGACCTTCCTCAAAACAAGCTGAGTTTTGCTGTAAAAAAGGCTGGTACTCATGAGTTTCTTCCACAAGGAGAAGCATTTACCGGGCTAATAGCCAGGCCAGGGAAATCTCTTCATTTAATGCTGAGCCTGACTTGTTTTGGTGAATGCGAGCTTGAATTAGTAGACTGACCAATGACAGGTAATTGATGCGAGTCTTTATTTTAAGCCTTAAATCTTAAACTTCGAACACAACTCCCTTGTATTGGCGGTGCAGTAACGGCTCTTGACCCCGCCAGCCTCTTGCTTGCGTCTTCATGCTCCCCGCTCGCAGCTCCAGCTTTCAAACTTTGAACAATAAACCGTGAACCACCAATGAACCACATTCACGCCCAAAAATCTGCTGTTCACGCACATTTTTTTATCTGAGCTTTTAGCAATCAGCAAATTGTGAGTTATAAAATCAAGGCCAGCCATGTCTTCCAACCAAAAGAAAATCCTACATAAACTCCTTGTTTTCACGGTATTCCTAATTCCATTTACAGAAGAGTTTCAGCCTCAGCTAGAGTTGGCAGGAAATAATGCATCTATTGCATCTGGTTCTAGAACTGTAAGCCAAGCCAACTTTACCGATTTCGGTATTACCTACAATAAGACGGTTTCAGTGAATGAAAATCAGATTGAAAGAACCTTTGTGCTTACTAATACCGGTAATTCTGATCTGGTGATTTCGGAAATTAGACTCGATGACGACAGGAACTTTTTTGAGATAACCACTAATGCTGAAGGAACTTTGGCACCTAATGAATCGGCTAATCTTACGATCAATTATACAAGTCACAGTTTCGGATTGGCCTTTGCAGAAGTGATTATTGAAAGTAATGATTCCAATGGCCCTTTTAGGTTTTTTGTTAGGGCTCTTAATATTGAATGTAATTCTTTAAGGTGCTTTGGTACGCTCGCAGATGATGCAAATGCATGTAATGGAAAAGGCACTTGCCTAGCGGATGATGTATGTTCTTGTGTTTCCTTATATACCGGAACTCAATGTCAAACGGCAATAAGATGGAGTGATGGTACCTTAGTGGCAAAGGCTGGTTTCGACTTTACACCTAGAATTTTTATAGGACCTGAGTTAAATGATCCCAATCAGGTATATAGTATTAAAATTCGAATTGATGGCCTAACCATATTCCCTGGGTCTAAAGGAATCTCTATAGGTTTAGGGACTTTGCCTAGCGACATGGCACATGACATTGGTGCCAATGTCAATGAGTATGGCTTTTTATCTACAACAGGAGAAAAGT
This sequence comes from Roseivirga thermotolerans, assembly GCF_014653175.1. Lineage (GTDB taxonomy): Bacteria > Bacteroidota > Bacteroidia > Cytophagales > Cyclobacteriaceae > Roseivirga > Roseivirga thermotolerans. The sequence continues at coordinate 8,619 of NZ_BNAG01000001.1, read as the reverse complement.
TTAGTAATAATGCGCTGACCGCGTTTGGTGCTGCTTATGGCGTGGGAGATACCATATTGATTGAATATGACGCACCTAATAATAAACTTAGTTATGCTGTTCAGAAAGCGGGCACTCCTGCATTTGTTCCACAAGGGAGTGGCCCCGCCTTTACCATTACGACTCCAGAAAATGGAGAATCTCTTTATTTGTTGCTAAGCGTAACCTGCTTTGGTAGCTGTGAATTTCAATATGTAACCTAATGATTATTAGAATGTTGAGGATAGGTTTGATTCTATTTTGTTTGGTAATGTTTTATGGGCTTTTGTTGGCTCAAGAAAATATGGTATCTGTTAATAATGGTGGAGATAGTAATGCGAATATTATCTATCAGAGTTCAGGGAGCTCTACATATTATTCAAGCTTCGATTGTGATGACAACCCCATTACATCTTCCGCCTATCTCATTCGTAAAAACGGGTCATCTTGGGAGATACTAAACAGTAGCAACCAACTCATTTACAGCAACCCCATGGACTCCCCTAAGCCTCCCAATGAAGGCTGGGCTGTAGAGACTAATGGTACAGCTCCTGCACCAACGCTGGCAGGTGATGTTGATGCATTCGTACCCAATACCCTAAGTTTTCCAACCGATGAGTTTTCTGGTGGTTACGATACGGACGGAGTAGTTCAAAAATCTACGGTCGACTTTGGTGATGTCACCCTTAAAATAACGGATGATGGTACAGGAACAGTTTTTGCTTCATTAACAGGTATTAGTTCAAGCCTCAATAGAGGTTTTGCACATGGAAGTGTTATTGCCGGTAATGCTGCGGTAGATGGTTTAGGCTATGTATCAAATGCCGGGGATGGCGCGAATGGACAATGGTTTGTATTTGCTACCGACAATGGAACAGAGTTTAAATTGGCCAGTCTGGATATACAAGAAACCTATGATTACATTGCCAATATAGAAATACTGGGATTTTTAGATGGAAGCCAGGTAGTAAGCGAAGAAGTATCTATTTCAAAGTCAAGCGTAAATACTGGTATTACCTTGAGTTCAAGCATCTTTGAAAATGTCGATGAAGTAAGAATACGACAGAAAACAGCTGGCTTTTTTGATGGTGGCGTCCCCGGTATTGAAGGAGCTATATTCAATAATATAGTGCTGGAAGCTCCGGTAGTCCCAAATGCTGCTCCCACAGCCAGCAATGTAAGTATTTCTGGTACTTTCGCTTTAGGGGAGCAACTAACAGGCAATTATACCTATGCCGATGATGACAGTGATGCGGAAAGTGGTTCCACATTCAAATGGTACAGGTCCGATGATGCCTCAGGAACCGGAAAAGTGGCCATTGCAGGAGCCACGGCCCAAACATATACCCTGGTAGCCGATGACGATGGTAAATACATCAGCTTTGAGGTAACCCCTAATGATGGTACTGAGGCAGGTACTCCGGTAGAGAGTAGTCCGGTTTTCGAAATTGTGAAAGTGTCCTCAATTGTACGTCAAACACCATCGGATGCCACCACAAGCGAAGATGAAGTGACTTTCAGAGTGACCTTCAGTGACGATGTGCGCTATGTCAGTACTGATGATTTTGTTTTGAGCGGAACTGCCGCAGCAGATGGCACAGTGTCTTCAGTTACAGCTGTTTCTTCAAGCGTTTATGATATAAAAGTCACGGGCATTACTAACTCTATCGGAACTATCAATCTTGACCTGAAAGGGGTAGATGCATCAGGAAGCAACAATATTGCTAAAATCCCATCCCAATTAGACGCCAACTCTACGGCTGATCTCCAGATTACGGACTCACCGGTTTTTGGTCAGTCTTTCAGGCCCAATAACTCTGGTCTTTTGTTAGATGTGGTATTAAAAAAAGGCTCAGGTCATAGTTACAGTGGAGCGGGTACATTAGAGCTAATCTCAGGTGAAGGTTACGGAGGAACAGTGTTAGCTACTGAAAACATACAAATTACTTCCGCACAGACTGAGGTGACCTATTCATTCAGTAGTCCACCAAGTGTAACGGCCGGAACAACCTATACTCTGAGGGTCAATATTCCGGGAGCTCCATCGAACAGTATAGGATTTTCGGCACAGGTAGGGGCTGGTTATTCAGGCGGAATTCTTTATCAGGCATCCGCTCTTTCAAGTGCAGATTTATATTTCAAACTCTTTGTTTCTTCTGGCCCGAGTGAAGCACTTGGTAGCACATTGCCTGCCACTGATGAAACATACACCATCTCTAATCCTCCGGTAGCCAGTAATGTTGACATTACCGGGACATTGAACGTAGGTCAGCAATTGACAGGTACCTATGATTTTAGCGACCCTCAATCGGATACCGAAAGTGGGTCTTCTTTTAAATGGTATAGGGCAGACGATGCATCCGGAACCAATAAGGCAGCTATAGCTGGGGCAACAGGTACCACCTATACCCTGACTCTAGCCGATGGTGGCAAGTTCATTAGCTTCGAAGTAACCCCCTCGGATGGAACTGATACCGGAGATGCCGTAGAAAGTGCAGCTTATGAGGTGCCAGCAGCAATTACCGTTCAGTCCATAGCCAGGCAAACACCTGGTACTGCGAATGTCAATGCCGGTACCGAACCTGTTTTCAGGGTCACTTTCAGCGAAAATGTTCGCAATGTCAGTGCCGATGATTTTACCCTCAGCTCAACAGCAGGTGGAGCGGTCTCTTCGGTAAACGCAGTAGATGCCAGCATTTACGATGTAACGGTTAACAATTTGAATAATGTGGATGGCACATTGAGCCTGAAGGTGAAAGGTATCGATGGAACAGCAGGCACCAACAATATTACAGGAATTGGCTATAGTAATGGAGTCGCTACCATTCAGCAGACTGGGGTGAATGATTATCTCAACCAGTCAAAATTAGGGCAGACTTTTACAGCCACCACCAACAATTTCCTAACGGCCTTTACTTTGTTTCCAGAAGCAGGACAACACGGTTTTGCAGGAACGGTAACGCTGGAAATTCACAGTGGTGATGAGAGCGCAGGAGGTTCAACTGTACTTAAAACTGAAACCGTAGAATTCACGGCCAGTACCGATGCGGCAGGACAAACCATACAATTGTCTGATCCACCACAGCTTACTCAAGGCGAGACCTACAGTATAGTTTTGACGAATTTTTCGGGTAGCGGTAGCCATGCATTTTCCTCTTCTACTAGTGGTAATTATGCAGATGGCCACGTGATTTTTACAGGCTACAACTCCGGAAGCCATAGTGCCTTCGATCTTAAGATAGATATCTTTGAGGGTACTCAAACCGATGGAGAAGCCTTACTCGACTTGGCGCCTGGCACCGAGGAAAGCTATACTGTGCAAGCCGATAATATTTCTCCAACGGTCACTATTAGCAGTAATGCATCCAATCCTCAAAGTGGAGCATTCACCGCAACCTTTACCTTCTCTGAAGACGTAACAGGCTTTGCGATTGACGATATCACAGTTGGTAATGGAGCTGCCAGTAATTTCCAGACCACCAGTGCCAGCGTGTATACAGCCACCATAACACCGGCAGCCGATGGAGAGGTAACGATAAATGTAGCAGCAGATAAAGCGTCCGATGCTGTCGGTAATAACAATACTGCTGCCACGCAATTGAGTTTAACCAATGATGAAACAACTCCTACCGTAACGATCTCAAGTGATGCCAATAACCCACAAAGCGGAGCGTTTACAGCCACTTTTACTTTCTCTGAAGATGTAACCGGTTTTGAAGTGGGCGATATCACTGTCGGTAACGGTGCAGCCAGTAACTTCCAAACTTCGAGTGCCAGCGTTTACACGGCCACCATAACTCCGGCTGCCGATGGTGCAGTTACTATAGATGTTGCCGCCAACAAGGCCATTGATGCAGCGGGTAATAACAACAGTGCTGCCACACAACTCAGCATTACGAATGATGAAACGGCACCATCAAGAGTTTCCGGTTCCATTGTAGGCAAAACTTATGGCCTTAATCAGAACATGGATATTACCGTAGAATTTGATGAAGCAGTGGTGGTTGAAACTTCCGGAGGAACTCCTTCAATCAACATCGCCATGGGAGGCCAGAACAAGACAGCTACTTATTTAAGTGGTTCGGGTACCACCACCCTAACATTTAGGTATACCACTTTGGCCGGGGACTCTGATAGCAATGGAGTTACTGTGGGGAATATAGAGCTAAATGGAGGAGTGATTGCTGATGCTGCCGGTAATAATGCCTCACTGAATGGATCCTATACTGGCCAGGCCGATGTAAGAGTGGATACAGCTGTTCCTACAGTCACAATCAGCAGCAGCTCTACGGGGCCTGTCTTAGGTCAGTTTGATGTGACCATCACCTTTAGTGAAAGCGTGACAGGCTTTGAAGCATCAGACCTTCAATTGAGCAATGGAACCATTGCTTCGGGTTCATTCAGTGGTTCGGGAACAACCTATACGGCCACCATTAATGGTAATAACCATGGAAACGTAACAGTAGATATAGTTGCTGATGTAGCCACAGATGCTGCGGGCAATGGCAACACTTCGGCCACGCAGTTTAGTATTTTCAACGATATCGTTTCGCCTTCATTGACCATTACTACTTCGGCCAATGACCCAATCAATGCTGCTTTTACAGCTACCTTCGCCTTTGATGAAGCAGTGACCGGATTCACAGTGGATGATATTAGTGTAGGCAATGGCTCGGCCAGTAACTTCAGTGGTTCAGGTACTACTTATACCGCTACCATTACGCCCGATGGTGACGGGGAAGTAACTGTAGATGTAGCCCATAGTATTGCAGCAGATGCTGCCGGTAACTTCAATAATTCGGCCACCCAATTGAGCCTGACCTACGATGCAACATTACCAACCTTGGTGAGCGCTACAAAAGATTCTGACACACAAATTACCCTCACTTTCAGTGAAGTGGTAGAAGTGGCAGGTGCCGCTAACAGCAACTTTACCGTGGCTGCCGAAGACAATAAGAGTTATAGCGTAACGTCCATTTCAGACGGCACAGCGGGTGATAACCAACTCATACTCAGCTTTGATGACCTAAGTACCGCCATTCTGGAACTCGTGATCACTTACGAGGCTACCACTGGTAACATCAGTGACCTGGCTTCCAATCATCTGGCCGATGATGCAACAGGAGTAACCATAACGCTCAACCAGTTGGCGGTAGCCAGCAATGTGGTATTCAGTGGAGAACTTCAGGTGGGTGAAATGCTTTCAGGAACCTACAATTATACTGACCCTGATAATGATGCAGAAAGTGGCACCACCTTTAAATGGTACAGATCGGAAGATGCTTCAGGAACAGGCAAGACAGCCATTGCCGGAGCAACCGCTCAAACCTATACCACTACCATAGATGATACCAACAAGTTCCTCAGTTTTGAAGTGACACCGAACGATGGCAAGTATGCCGGGGTGGCGGTAGAAAGCTCCCTGCAAGGCCCCATCAACAATGCACCTAATGCAACCAATGTAGCTATTTCAGGTACACTGGAAATAGGTCAGGTAATTACCGGAACTTACGACTTTAATGATGATGAGAACGATGCCGAGGTAGGAAGTACTTTTAAATGGTATCGTGCTGACGATGCGGGAGGTACTGGCAAAGTGGCCATTGCGGGAGCAACCTCTAATCAATATAGCCTCACCGTTGCCGATGCCAATAAGTACATTTCATTTGAAGTTACTCCATCTGATGCCTATCATGCCGGATCGGCAGTAGAGTCTGCTCTGCAACTGGCAAGCTATGGAACCCCTGTGATTACTGCATTTAACCAGGCCCGTGGCATAGAAGGAGGAACCATGACCCTCACAGGTACGGGCTTCACCGGAGTAACCGGGGTGACTTTTGGTGGAGTGGCAGCCACTAGCTTCAATGTGGTTTCAGATACCGAATTGACCGCAGTGGTCGGTGCCGGTAATTCAGGAAGTATAGCGGTGAGTAACCCAGACCATTCCGGTTCTACTGATGGTTTTGTATTCATTAATACCGATACTAATATAGAGGACTCTGAAATTTGTCAGGACTGTTTGCCTGTTACCTGCGATGCACTGGAAGGTGGAGAAAACTGCGAGATCGATTACCAGTTTGTTTCAGGTGGTGCTACGGCCACGGCAGGATTCGATTTCCAGCCAAGAATTTTCCTTACCAATATGATCATAGACCCTGCTTATGATTATAGTATGAAAATTCAGATTGAATCGTTGACAATTTTCCCAGGTTCCAAGGGTATTTCTTTGGGATTGGTGCGGGTAAAAGACAACGGAGAGATATTTGGTGATCTAGCACACGACATTGGGCAGCAAACCAATGAATATGGCTATATAAGTACTACAGGGGAGAAATTTTCAGATGGTACCTTAAGTGCATTTGGAAGTGGTTATGCCGTAGGAGATGTTCTCCTACTGGAGTATAAAGCGGCAGATCAGTCTTTAAATTATTCACTGCAAAAATCGGGCTCTGGTTCCTTTGACAAACAAGGTGGAGGAGCTGCTTTTACAGGTGTAGAATCTGGATCAGGAGATGCACTGGCAGTAGCCCTGTCGCTTACCTGTTTCGGCACCTGTAATCTCACTATTATTGAAGCAGAGGACTCCAAAAGTGCTGGAAGCACTGAAATAACAGTTGCTGGAGAAACTACCGATTTTGGAACAGTAGACCCTGAGTCAGGTGATGCTACTAAGACTTTTGCCATAAAGAATGAAGGCACTAAAGTGTTGAACCTGACCAATGATCCAAAAGTGACCATTTCGGGAACAGATGCAGCCGACTTCACTGTGGCCCTTCAACCAGCATCGAGCATCGATGCTGCAGACTACACGTATTTCGATGTTACCTTCGATCCATCAACTGAAGGCAGCAAATCAGCTACGGTTACCATTGCCAATAATGATTTAGATGAAAACCCATTCACCTTCGAAATCACCGGCTCATCGGTTATTCCGAATGTAGCCCCCACAGTTACCGATGTAGAGATTACCGGTGATCTGATCGTTGGCCAAACCTTGACCGGTACCTACACCTTCAGTGATGGAGACAATGACCCGGAAAGTGGTTCAACTTACCAATGGTATATGGCCGATGATGCAAATGGCAATAATAAGGCAGCCATCAACGGGGCCACCAGCAACACCTATGCGCTGACGAGTGACCATGTAGGTAAATACATCAGCTTCGAAGTGACCCCAAGCGATGGGCAATTGTTCGGCACAGCTCAGGAAAGTAGCCTGCAAGGCCCTGTGAGCAAAATTGCCCAAAGCATTACATTCAATGTACTGGAAGCTAAGACCTATGGTGATGAAGACTTTGAGCTGACCGGCACAGCCAGCTCGAACCTTACGGTGACCTACACCAGTTCCAATACCAATGTAGCCACCGTAAGTGGCAGTACAGTAAGGATAGTAGGAGCAGGAGAAACCACCATTACCGCCTCACAGGCAGGCAATGATAGCTACTCAGCGGCCACTGACGTTACTCAGGTATTGACCGTAAACAAGGCCACTCTCACCGCCACAGCCGATGATAAGTCCAAAACCTATGGTGAGGAAAATCCAACCCTGAGCATCAGCTACACAGGTTTTGTGAACGGAGACGATGAAACAGCCATCACCCAGCCCACCGCCAGCACAACAGCCGATGCCACCTCAGAAGTGGGTACTTACGATATCACATTAAGTGGAGGCTCGGCCGACAACTATTCACTGATCGGCAATAACGGTTCGCTGACCGTGAACAAGGCTACTTTGACAGCCACAGCTGAAGACAAGAGTAAGACCTACGGTGAAGCCAACCCAGCCCTCAGCATCAGCTATGCAGGCTTTGTGAACGGGGATGACGAAACAGCCATCACCCAACCCACCGCCAGTACAACAGCCGATGCCAGCAGCGATGCGGGTACTTATGCCATCACCCTGAACGGAGGCGCAGCCGACAACTACACGCTGGTAACAGTGAACGGAACACTCACCATCGAGAAAGCTACCCTCACCGCTACGGCCGATGACAAGAGCAAAACTTATGGCGAAGCCAACCCGGCCTTTACCATAACCTATGCAGGCTTTGTTAATGGGGATGATGAAACTGCTGTTGCAACCGAGCCAACAGCTTCAACAACAGCAGATGAGACAAGCAATGTAGGGGTTTATGATATCGTACTATCGGGCGGATCAGCCAATAACTATTCACTCTCAACAGTGAACGGAACCCTGATCATCGAAAAAGCCACTTTAACGGCTACAGCCGATGACAAGTCCAAAACCTATGGCGATGAAAATCCAGCCCTCACCATCAGCTACACAGGCTTTGTGAACGGAGATGATGAAACAGCCATCACCCAACCCATCGCCAGCACAACAGCCGATGCTAGCAGTGATGTAGGTGCCTACGCCATCAGCCTAAGCGGAGGTTCAGCAGACAACTACACGCTGGCAACAGTCAACGGAACCCTGACCATCGAAAAGGCCACCTTGACAGCCACAGCCGATCACAAGTCCAAAACCTATGGCGAGGAAAACCCAGCCCTGAGCATCAGCTATGCAGGCTTTGTGAACGGAGACGATGAAACAGCCATCACCCAGCCCACCGCCAGCACAACAGCCGATGCCGGCAGCGA